>NZ_CP146614.1:0-2400000 GCF_037094685.1 Massilia sp. METH4
CCTTGATCGCCAGGTTGTTGCTTTCGGTGGCGCCGGAGGTCCAGATGATTTCACGCGGATCGGCATTGATCAGCGCCGCCACGTGGCCGCGCGCCTCTTCCACGGCCGCTTCCGCCGTCCAGCCGTACATGTGGCTGCGCGACGCCGGGTTGCCGAACTGCTCGCGCAGGTACGGGATCATCTTGTCCGCCACCCGCGGGTCGATCGGCGTGGTGGCCGAATAGTCCATGTAGATCGGGAAGTGCGGCGCGGTCTTGAAATCGACCGGTGCAACCTTGGGGACGTTTTTTTCAGGGGCGTTCATCTTTCACTCCAATGCAGTGCGGCGTGTGTGGGTTTATTTGGCCAAGGCGGCGGGCTCGTTGCGGTGCACGACCACCACGCTCTGCTCGGCATGCTTCTGTTTCTGCTGGTCGACCAGGTCCTGCAGCGAGACCGAGTCGAGGTAATCGACCATCTTTTCGTTCAGCGTGGTCCACAGTTCGTGGGTCATGCAGCGGGCGCCGTTGGCGTGGTCCGCGCCATGGCAGTTTTCCTTGCCACCGCACTGGGTCGCGTCCAGCGGCTCGTCGACGGCGATGATGATGTCGGCCACCGTCACCTTGTCGGCGCGGCGCGCCAGGCTGTAGCCGCCGCCCGGCCCACGGATCGATTCCACGATCTCGTGCCGGCGCAGCTTGCCGAACAACTGTTCCAGGTAAGACAGCGAAATGGCTTGCCGCTGGCTGATGCCAGAGAGCGTGACGGGACCTTTGCCCTGGCGCATCGCCAGGTCGATCATCGCCGTCACGGCAAAGCGGCCTTTGGTAGTCAGACGCATACGACCTCGATCAGCTCAAATTCTTGGTGCGTTATTGAATTCAGGTAAAATCTCGTGCTTCAGCCAATCGATCCCGCGGAAACACCCTGCGGCGCATCAGACAAAACCTGATTAGTTGAACGATTTAGTCAAGTATAACAGCTTCCAAAAATCCTTGCCGGGGGCGGCTTCGTTTTCGCTTGCAGGTCGCCCTGCGCCCTCGCCCCTTGCCGGTCCCGCCGAAAATCACTCTCGTTGCAACAACTGCAGCGGCCCGAACAGGGCGTGCATGTCCTTGTTCGCAATGAAGCTCAGGTTGTACGGGTGCTCGGCCACCGCCTGCGGCATGGCCCGCACCGCCGGCAGCTTGTTCAATTGCTCGGCAATCTTCCCCCACAGCACCAGCTTGGGACGCTCCGCGCGTGCCGCAAGGGCGTCGATCACGGTAGCGAAGAACGGCAGCCAGGCCTTGGCATCCTTGACGGGTGCCACGTGAGGCCGGAACACCAGCGAGGCGTTCAATAACAGGAAGCCGTGTCCCATCAGCCGCGCCTGCAGCTCGGCAAGCGTGCCGATGGCCGCCCCGCCGCGCGCCCGGGTGGCGCAAGCGGCCAGCGCGGTGCCGGCCGTGTCCGCCTCATGCAATTGCCCATCGGCCACCAGCAGCATCTTCATGAAGTTGCGCAGCGACGTGGCGCGGTTGACTCGCTTGGACAGGCCGCCGTCGGCCTCGTCCGACCACAGGCTGCCCACGGCCCCGTCCATGAAGCCGACACCGGTGGCACTTTCCTCGCGCGGATACGGCCCCTCCCCCACCAGCACATAGCGCACCCGCTCGAACGGCAGCGCGAACGCGGCGAACAGGCGCAGCTCGGTGGGCAGGTAGGAATCCTCGGCCAGTGCCGGCAGGTAGGCCGGATCGGCGGCGGCGATGGCTTCCAGGCCCTTTACCAGGACGGGATGCCAGGAGGGATCGGCCTTGTCGAGGGCGGAAAGGAAATGCTGGGGGATCGTCATGGCGCGGCGGGAAGGCAAAGGGCCGGATTTTACCGCAGCGCCCCGCCAGCGTTGCCTCGAAAATGGGGACAGACCCCATTTTTGAGGCAATAGTTGCCAGGAAATGGGGTACGTCCCCATTTTGAGGCAATAGTTGCCTGAAAAATGGGGTACGTCCCCATTTTTCAGGCAATGTTACCCGAAGGCACGAGTTCGGGTTTATTCAGGGCGGCCGAACAGGTCGTGGGCGTCCAGGATGGCGAAGGCGATTTCCGGGTGCGCTTCCAGGCAACGCCGGATCGCGGCGGGCACGGCCTGCCGGGTCTTGCGGCACAGGCCGGGCCGGGGCGACAACTCGATGGCGAAGCCGCGCATCGTGCGCACCTCGTTCGGGCCAGGTGTGATCTTCAGCGTCACGCCCAGCTGTTCCTCCAGGCGCTGGCCCACCCGCATCAGCTCGCCGTAAGTGCCGATCGCCTCGATCCGCGCGAGCAGCCGCTTTTCCTCCTCTTTCGTCAGACGCAGCACGCGCAGGTCCGCCTGCGGATCGTTCTCCAGCAGTTCGCGCTTGCAGTCGCAAGCGCCGGGCGGGCATTCCTTGCGGATCGGGAATGGCGGCGTCATGGTGTGGGTATCGATGGCGGAGGAAGTATCCTGCGCCCGCTTGGCCGTGTCAAACGCGTCGACTGTCCTCCAAGGCATGAAATGGCCCGCACGATCCAACGCCCCAGGATGCCGGGCGCTGCCAGCCATCGTGATATGGCCGGAACCGCGGCACGGCAGCAAGCCGCGCCAGAGCTATCGTCCCGTATGAGCCAGGCCCCCTTGCAGTCGATCGATGTACCGCCGCGCCGGCGTGAAAATGACGACAGTACGCGTGCCCGACCGCCGGACGCGCCATGACGTCGCCTGCGGCGGCGAATCATGGGCACGCGCCGGCTAGGGAAGCGCTGTTGCCGATCGCTCAAGTTCTTGACCAGGCGATATCAATTGATGGATGGGGACGCGATCATGTTGCAGCACCACCACGGATAATTTCCATAAAGAAACGCACCGAACGTGGCCGTGGTAGACTTTTTTCAGCGCCTTTTCACCAGCCACTCTCTTCCATCCAGCCTTCATCATGTCGATTCCGCGTCCCCTGCTGCTTGCCGGCTGCTGGCTGGTGCTGGTGTTTTCCCTCCTGCTCTCGAACACCGCGCAGGCGGGCGAACGCCGCGTGCTGGTGCTGTATTCGCTGGGGCCGGACGCCGCGTCGAATTGGCAGCGGCTGGTGCACAGCGGCCTGTACCAGGAGCTGGCCGGCCGCGGCCCCGAGAGCATGCCCGCGATGTACGAGGAACGGTTCGACGCGAGCCGGGTGGGCGCCGCGGCGGCCGGTGCCGGCATGGCACCCTACCTGGCTGCCAAGTACGCCGGTGTGGGCTTGAACGCCGTGGTGGCCGAGGGGCACGCCGCGGCCGGGTACCTGGCCGACCACCCCGAACTGTTTCCCGGCGTGCCGCGCTTCTATGTCAATCATGGGCGTCCCGGCTGGCGCCCGGCGGATGGCGCCGGAATCGATGCGGCGCCGGACTTCGCGCGCTCGGTCGGCATCGTGCCGCGCATCGCTCCGCAGGTGCGGCGCCTGATCGTGGTCGGCGACGGGAGCCCGCGCACCGGGGAGTGGATCGCCATGATCCAGGCGGCGTCGGCCCGCTACGCCGGCACGCTGTCGTTCGAATACTGGAGCGAGCGGGACTTCGACCGCCTCGCCCCCCGCCTGGCCTCGCTGGATGGGCGCAGCGCCCTGCTGCTGCTGGCCGCCGGCATGAGCGACATGGGTGGCCGGCTGGACCCGCAGGGTATCGCCCACCGCATCGTTGCCGCCAGTACGGTGCCCGTGTTCACGCACCTCGACTCATTGGTATTGCCGGGCATGGCGGGCGGCTACGTCGTCAGCGGCGAAGGCATCGGCCGGGTGATCGGCCGCATCATGCTGGGCCAGCGCACCGACGACGTGCCGCTGCAGCGCTACGTGTTCGACGTGCCCACCGCGAACCGGTACGGCCTGCGCAACCTCCCCGCCGAGGCGAAGCTGCTGAACCGCCCGGACAACGTCTGGGACCGTTACCGCTGGCAGATCGTCGCCGGCCTCACGCTGATCGTGTTGCAGGGCGCGCTGATCTGGGCACTGGTGGCCGCGCTGCGCGCACGCCGCCGCACGCTGGCAGCGCTGAACGACGAGCGCGACCATCTCGAAGAACGCGTCCAGCAGCGCACGGGCGAATTGCAGTGCGCGAACCGGCGCCTGGAACAGCTGGCCACGACCGACCCGCTGACCGGCATCGCCAACCGCCGCCACATGACCGAGCGCATCGCCGCCGAGCTGGAACGCGCATGCCGCTTCCGTCATCCGCTCTCCGTGCTCATGGTGGATATCGATCTCTTCAAGCGCATCAACGACACACATGGCCATGAAACCGGCGACCGGGCCATCGTGGCGGTGGCCAACCTGCTGACCGTCTCGCTGCGCGCCATCGACACGGCGGCCCGCTTCGGCGGCGAGGAATTCGTGGTGCTGATGCCGGAGACGGAAGAAGGGGTGGCCGCGCTGGCGGCGGAGCGGCTGCGCATGGCGGCTTCCATGCTGCGCGTGCGCACCGAGGATGGCGGCGAAGTCGGCCTGACGATCAGCATCGGCGTGACCTCGCTGGTCGACGGCGACACGCCATCGGCCTTGCTGCTGCGCTCGGACAAGGCGATGTACCGCGCCAAGCAGGCAGGCCGCGACCGGGTGGTGCGGTATTGACGGTCGCCCAGCATCCAGCCGTGCGACTTCGCCGTACAACTCTATAATGGCCATCCCGAAGCACTGACCTGCCCCGATGTCGCACAACACCATCGAAATCAACCGCGCGATGTCACGGTTCGACGGCCACCACAGCGTGTGGCTGTTTGGTTACGGTTCCCTGATCTGGAAGGCCGACTTCCCGTTCATCGAGCGACGCCCCGCCAGCATCGCGGGCTGGATGCGGCGTTTCTGGCAAGGCTCGCACGACCATCGCGGCACGCCGGACGCCCCGGGCCGCGTCGCCACGCTGGTGCCGCAGGAGGGCGCCGTTTGCCACGGCATGGCCTACCTGGTGACGCCGGAAGAATTCGCGCACCTCGACCATCGCGAAAAGAACGGCTACCTGCGGCTGCCGATCGACATCCGCTTCGATGGCGGCGGCAGCGAGGAAGGCCTCGTCTACATCGCCCGCCACGACAATGCCGCCTACCTGGGCGAAGCTTCGGAACTGGAGATCGCGCGGCACATCGCCGCCGCGCGCGGCCCGAGCGGGCCGAATGCGGAATACCTGCTGCATCTCGCGCAGGCGCTGCGCGAGATGGGGCACGAGGATGAGCACGTGTTTGCCATCGAGCGGCACCTTTTTGCGCTCGGCGCCGCGGCGCGGCGTCAGGCCGATCGCTGAACGGCAGCGGTCGCCTCACTCTGCACGGATTCCAGCCAGCGCCTGATTTCCTTCAGGACCAGTTTGGCGCCTTCGACGCGTATCGTCGAACTGTCGCGGATGCACAACGAAACCCGGCTTTCGGGCCAGCGCTGCCAGCGCGGGCTGCCGGAACCATAGCAACGGACCGAGTCGCCGGCACCCGTTTGCACGTATCCGGTGGCAACGATGTGCTCGTGCAGGAGATCGAACATATCGGTCGCACCGAAGACCGCGTTGATGTCCATCCTGCCCGGCAACAGTGCATACAGGGGAATGCTGGCGCTGACGACCACGCACGCCACGGTGAGCGCCAGCGGTGGCGCCGGATCCATGTGCGCCCCGATGGCAGCCAGGATCGCCAGGCCGGCCGCCACGATCGCGCCGAACATGAACAACTGGCTCTTCGACTGGACCGGCAGGAGATAACGCCAGGCCGGGTGCAAATGTACGATAGGCGATGCAATTGACTGCATGATCATGCTCCTCACTGGTAATCCCGCCGTTCGTCGAACGGCAGGGAACCGGCATTGGATCATGCAGCAAGGAAATAACGTTTGAGCGCCTTCAAGGGCGCGCGTGTTAGAACAGGCTCAGTTGCCCCATCGCCTCTGCCCGCTTCGCCTTCGCTCCCTGCGGCGGCACCACGACCGGCCGCCGGAACAGCGTGCAATCGAGCTGCTTGAAACGCGTACCGCGCCCCGCCATGCCGCAACGCTGCGTGGCTTTTTCGACACGCTGGCGTATCAGGTCGGCCCACAGCCCCTGGCCGGCCATGCGGGTGGCGAACGTGGCATCGTAATCCTTCCCACCGTGCATTTCGCGCACCCGGTTCATCACCCGCTGCGCCCGCTCGGGGAAATGCGCCTCCAGCCATTCCTTGAACAGCGGGTTGACTTCCCACGGCAGCCGCAGCACCACGTAGCTGGCTTGCACGGCGCCGGCATCGAATGCCGCCTCGATGATCTTTTCGATTTCCGGTTCCGTGACGAAGGGGATGATCGGTGCGACGGACACGCCGACGGGAATGCCAGCCTCGGCCAACGTGCGGATGGTGCGCAGGCGCCGCTCGGGCGCCGCAGCGCGCGGTTCCAGCGTGCGGGCGATCTTCGGATCGAGCGTGGTCAGCGTGATCGACGCCGCCGCCAGCCGCTTTTCGGCCATGGGCGCAAGAATGTCGATATCGCGCTCGATCAGCGACGATTTCGTGATCAGCCCCACCGGGTGCTGGCACTCCTGCAACACCTCGAGCACGCGGCGCGTGATTTGCAATTCCCGCTCCACCGGCTGATAGGCATCGGTATTGACGCCGAGCGCAATCGGCTCGACCGTATAACCGGGTTTCGACAGCTCGCTGCGCAGCAGATCCGGCGCGTTGACCTTCGCATACAGCTTGCTCTCGAAATCGAGCCCCGGCGACAGGCCCAGGTAGCTGTGCGAGGGCCGGGCGAAGCAATAGATGCAGCCATGCTCGCAGCCCCGATACGGGTTCAGCGACACCCCGAACGGAATATCCGGGGACTGGTTGCGCGACAGGATCGACTTCGCCGTTTCCTCGGTGACGTGGGTGCGCCAGGTGCGCGGTTCCTCGTCTTCGCGCAGCCAGCCGTCGTCGAACGCTTCGCGCACGTTCACTTCATAGCGCCCCTGCAGGTTCGTGACCGCGCCGCGCCCTTTCAGCGCCCGCAGCGAACGGGGCATCATGATGACTTGCTCGGCCTGGGGATCGAAATTGTCTCGGTGCATGAAGAACTCCGCGTTTCACTATTACTGTATGTATATACAGTATTCTAGGCCCGTTTTCAAGGGCTTGCAACCGCCGCGCGTGCGTTGACTAGACGCCAACTGGTATGATTCGCAATTGCCCGTCCGGCACCGGTCCGGACCCCACCCTACAAGAGCAATATGACTACGACTACTCCGTCCTTCCTGGCCAGGATTCCGCTGGCGTTCAGCGCCTTCTTCAAGACGCTGGGTAATGCCGAGTTCGCCGCCCGTTACCAGAACGACCAGGTCGGCCCGGTGGCCGCGCCGCCCGCGCCTGCTCCGGCACCCGCCCCTGTTCCTGCACCCGCGCCCGCGCCTGTCGCGCCGCCGCTGCGCGAAGCCACGCCGGACGCGGCTCTGCAACTGCTGTCGCTGCTGCAGCGCGAAGCGCGCCTGATCGACTTCACGCAGGAAAACCTGGCCGGCTACTCCGATGCCGACATCGGCGCCGCGGCGCGCGTCGTGCACGAGGGGTGCAGCAAGGTGCTGAAGGAACACTTCACGATCGAACCGGCGCGCGCCGAAGCCGAAGGCAGCCGCGTGACGCTGGAAGAAGGCTTCGATGCCGCCGCCGTGCGCCTGACCGGCAACGTGGTGGGCAAGCCGCCGTTCAAAGGCACGCTGAGCCACCGCGGCTGGCGCGCCACCGGCGTGCGCCTGCCGAAGCTGGCCGAGGCGCACGATGCGAAGATCCTGGCGCCGGCGGAGGTGGAACTGTGAACGACACGACCAAGGACACTGGTAACATCGCGCGCTACGCGATCGGCATCGACCTTGGCACCACGCACAGCGCGCTGTCCTATGTCGACCTGGCCGCCAGCGATGGCGAGAAGACGCAGCAGTCCGTGCTGGGCGTGCCCCAGCTGACCGCCCCGGGCACCGTGGAAAACCTGCCGCTGCTGCCCTCCTTCCTGTACCTGCCGCACCCCGACGAACTGGCGCCCGGCGAGCTGGCGCTGCCGTGGAGCACCGAGGGCGGCGAAGATGGCAAACGCGCCATCGCCGGCGAAATGGCGCGCAGCCGCGGCGCCACCACGCCGATCCGCCTCGTCTCCAGCGCCAAGAGCTGGCTGTGCCATCCCGGGGTGGACCGCCGCGCCGCGATCCTGCCCAACGATGCGCCGGAAGAAGTGACGCGGGTCTCGCCGCTGGAAGCTTCCACGCGCTACCTGGCCCACCTGCGCCAGGCATGGAATGCGGCGCACCCGGAAGCGCCGTTCGGCCAGCAGGCCGTGACGGTAACGATCCCCGCATCGTTCGACCCGGCCGCGCGCGAGCTGACCGCCGAGGCGGCGCGCGCCGCGGGCTATGACGGCGTGACCTTGCTGGAAGAACCCCAGGCCGCGCTGTACAGCTGGATCCAGGGCAGCGAAGGCCGCTGGCGCAAGGAAGTGAAACCGGGCGACATCATCCTCGTCGTCGACGTGGGCGGCGGCACCAGCGACTTCTCGCTGATCGCCATCACCGAGCGCGACGGCGTGCTGGAACCGCACCGCGTGGCCGTGGGCGACCATATCCTGCTGGGCGGCGACAACATGGACCTGGCGCTGGCCCACCTGGTGGCCCGCAAACTCGCCGCCAACGGCACCCAGCTCGACCCGTGGCAGCTGCGCGCGCTGACCTACGGCTGCCGCGCCGCCAAGGAAAACCTGCTGGCCGACGCCAGCGCGGAGAGCTGGCCGATCGTCGTGCCGAGCCGCGGCTCGAAGCTGATCGGCGGCTCGATCCGCACCGAGCTGACGCGCGACGAGGTGACGGCGTTCATCACCGACGGCTTCTTCCCCAAGGTCGAGGCGACGGCCCGCCCGGCCGTGCGTACCCGCGCCGGCCTGACGCAACTGGGCCTGCCCTATGCGCAGGATGCGGCAATCACGCGCCACCTGGCCGCCTTCCTGGGCCGCCAGAAAGGCGCCACGGCCGAGGTGCCGGGCTTCGCGGACCGCCAGAACCCCGACCACTCGTTCCTGCACCCGAGCGCGGTGCTGTTCAACGGCGGCGTGTTCAAGTCGGCGCTGCTCGCCCAGCGCGTGATGGACACGATCAACGAGTGGCTATACATGGAAGGCGCGGAACCGGCCCGCATGCTGGGCGGCGCGGACCTGGACCTGGCCGTGGCGCGCGGCGCGGCGTATTACAGCTACGTGCGGCGCGGCGCCGGCGTGCGCATCCGCGGCGGCACGGCCCGTTCGTACTACGTGGCGGTGGAATCGTCGATGCCGGCCATTCCCGGCATGGAACCGCCGATCCAGGCGCTCTGCGTGGCGCCGTTCGGCATGGAAGAAGGCAGCGAGCTGGAACTGCCGGGCCAGGAATTCGGCCTCATCGTGGGCGAACCCGTGAACTTCCGCTTCTTCGGTTCCTCCACGCGCCGCCAGGACCAGATCGGCACCGTGCTCGATTTCTGGGCGCCGGACGAGCTGACCGAACTGAACGAGATCCACGCCGAACTGTCGCCGGAAGGCCGCCAGCCGGGCGACGTGGTGCAGGTGCGCCTGCACGCCCGCGCCACCGAGGCGGGCACGCTGGAACTGCTGGCGGTGGCCGATGACGGCCAGCGCTGGAAGGTGGAATTCGACGTGCGCGGCGCCGGCGAAGGGCAATGACGCCTTACCTGGTCAGCATCGACCTCGGCACCACCAACACGGTGCTGGCTTATGCGCCGCCGGGCGCCACCGATATCCAGTTGCTCGATATCGAGCAGTTGACCGCGCCGGGCGAGGTGCACGGCGCGCTGCTGCTGCCCTCCGTGCGCTATCACCCGGCCGAGGGAGAACTGGCGCCGGGCGAACTGCAACTGCCGTGGGTGCAGGCCGACGTGGCCGGCGTCGAACGCTTCATCGTGGGCCGGCTGGCACGCACGCTGGGCGCCCAGGTGACCGGGCGCTATGTCGCCAGCGCCAAGAGCTGGCTGTCGCATCCGGGTGTCGACCGCACGGCGCCCATCCTGCCTTGGGGCGCGGACGACACCGTGCCAAAGGTTTCACCAGTCGCCGCCAGCGCCAGCTACCTGGCGCACCTGCGCGGCGCCTGGAATAGCCGCTTCCCCGATCACCTGCTGGAAGACCAGCGCATCGTGCTCACCGTGCCCGCGTCGTTCGACGAAGGCGCGCGCGCGTTGACGCTGGAGGCGGCCAAGCTGGCCGGCCTGCACGGCGTGCGCCTGCTGGAAGAACCGCAGGCCGCACTGTACGACTGGCTGTACCGGCACCGCGCCACCCTGGCCGAGGAACTGGCCAATGCCCGGCTGGTGCTGGTGGCCGACGTGGGCGGCGGCACCACCGACTTTTCGCTGGTGCAGGTGGCCGTCAAGAACGGCGAACCGGTGCTGGAGCGGATCGGCGTCGGCAACCACCTGATCCTGGGCGGCGACAATATGGACCTGGCCCTCGCTCACCTGGCCGAAACGCGCCTGGCGGGGCCGGACGCCCAGCAGCGCCTGTCCAGCGGCCGCCTGGCCCAGCTGACGGAACGCTGCCGCGCCGCCAAGGAACAGCTGCTGGCGGCGCATGGCCCGGAATCGGTCAATGTCACGCTGCTGGGTAGCGGCTCCAAGCTGATCGGCGGCAGCCGCTCGGTGGCGCTCACGCGCGCGGACATCGAGCAGGTCGTGGTCGATGGCTTCTTCCCATTGAATGCCGAGCAGCTCGACGCGCGCCGCTCCCGCGGCGGCATCGTCGAATTCGGCCTGCCCTACGCGAGCGACGCGGCCGTGACGCGTCACCTGGCCAGCTTCCTGCGCCAGCATGCGCGCGCGGCCCGCGCCGCCCTTGGCATCGACGACGACACCACCTTCCCCGTTCCCGATACGCTGCTGCTCAATGGCGGCGTGTTCCGCGCCGACGTGCTGGCGCGACGGCTGGCCGATACGCTGACCGGCTGGCGGGGCGCACCCGTAAAGGTGCTGCACAACGATAACCCCGACGTGGCCGTTGCCCGCGGCGGCGTCGCCTACTCGCTGTCGCGGCAAGGCATGGCGCCGTCGATCGCCGGCGGTTCGGCGCGCGCCTACTACCTGCTGCTCGATACCGAGAAATCGCCGGGAGTGAAGCGCCGCGCCGTCTGCATCCTGCCGCGCGGCGCGCAGCCGGGCACGGAAGTCACGCTGGCCGACCGCACCTTCGGGTTGCGCGTCGGCCGCCCGGTGCGCTTCCATCTCGTTTCGACGGTGACGGACCTGCGCCATGGCGCCGGCGACCTGGCCGACCTCGACCCGGCCGAGTATGTGGCCCTGCCGGCGATTTCCACGGTGCTGAAGACGGACGACACCAGGGTGCCGAAGGAGGTTCCGGTGCGGCTGGCGGCGGCGCTGTCTGAGATCGGCACGCTCGAAGTGCATTGCGTGGACGCGGCCAGCGGTCGCCGCTGGCTGCTGGAATTCCAGCTGCGCGGAGAAGAAGAAGCGGCAGAGCCGCAGGCGGAAGCGCCGCCGCCCCGCTTCGCCGAGGCGGTGGAGAAAATCGACCGCATCTTCGGCTCGCGCGTATTGCAGGTGGAAAGCAAGGAAGTGCGCCAGTTGCGCGGCCAGCTCGAACACCTGCTCGGCAGCCGCGAGCGGTGGCCCACGCCGCTGCTGCGGCACCTGTTCGACGCGCTGATGCAGCGCGCCAAGGGCCGCCGCCGCTCGCCCGAACACGAACGCGTGTGGCTGAACCTGGCCGGCTGGTGCCTGCGCCCGGGCTTCGGCGCCCCGCTCGACGACTGGCGCATCGGCCAGTTGTGGGCGCTGTTCGACAGCGGCGCCCAGTACTTCAAGGACAGCCAGGTGCGGGCCGAATGGTGGACCTTGTGGCGCCGCGTGGCGGGCGGCCTGACGACGGAAATGCAATTGCGGTTGCTGGACGACTTCGCCTTCAACCTGCAAGCCGAGGCCGCCGAACGCGGCCGCCGGCCGGCCACGCTGGTCGACGGCAGCGAGGAAGACATGCTGCGGCTGGGCGCCTCGCTGGAGCGCATTCCCGCCGCCTACAAGGCTGAGATCGGCGACTGGATGATCGGCACCATCGGCAAGCTGCCGTCAACGGGGCCGAAATTCGATGCAAAGGCCGCCGCCAGCTTCACCCGCTACCTGTGGGCGCTGGGCCGCGTGGGCGCGCGCCGGCCGTTCCACGGCAGCGCGCATGAAGTGGCACCGACGGCTTCCGTCGAGAGCTGGCTGGGCGAGATCCTGAAGCTGGATTGGAAGAAGATCGAGCCGGCGGGCTTCGCCGCCGCCCATCTGGCGCGCATGACGGGCGACCGCTCGCGCGATATCAACCCTTCCCTGCGCGAGGAAGTGCTGCGCCGGCTGACGGGTGTCGGCGCACCGCCGACCTGGAGCGCGATGGTGCGCGACGTGGTGGAGCTGGACCAGGCGAGCGAGCAGCGCATGTTCGGCGATGCGCTGCCGCCGGGATTGAAGCTGCTCGGCTGATCCGCTCAGCCAACCCGCTCGGTTCACCCCGCTCAGTTGTCGCGAGGTGCGTCGGCCAGTGCCTGCTGCTGGCCGACGAAACCGTCGAACGCATCGATCAGCGGCGCGTAGCGCGCCGCATCGTTCTCCAACTGGCCCAGCGCGTACGCCGTCGCTTCCAGCGTGGACAGCTGGCCCGGCGCATGGGCCTTGCGAATCAGGTAGTGGGAGGCCGGCACGTCGCGCAGCGCCAGCCGCGGCAGCGCCTGCAAGGCCGCGTTCAGGTACAGCATCTTGCGGCTCTTGCGCCAAGTGGCGTCAAGCACCACCAGCAGCACATCGCTGGCGCAGGCGCAATCGAACGGTGGCGGTGGCGCGATGCCGAGCGAGCGGTCGCCTGGCGTGTCGGGGTACAGCAACACCGGCTGGCGCGGGCCGCGCAATAATTCGCCGAGATTGTCAAACGCCTCCCCGACGGCGAGCGTGCTGCCGGGCAGGCACAGGTGCAGCAGCCTGGCGCTGTTCTTCGCATTGGCCACTTCCATCGGATGCTGGAGGATCAGGACCGGAGTACGGCTTTCGACCGGGTGGACCCACCGGCAGATGCACGCGCTGGCCGCGCGCAGGCAGGTGGGGCATTGCTGGCGTTTCGTCATCCGCGCATTGTAAGCGCGCTCACGTCAGCAGGGCCAGCCCGTGATCCTCGCGGCGCCGCGCCGGCGGCGTGGCGTCGAGCCGGAACACGGCCACCGCGTCGGCCAGCCGCGCCGCCTGTTCCTGCATGGCGGCAGCCGCGGCGGCGGCCTGTTCGACCAACGCCGCGTTCTGCTGCGTTACATGGTCCATCTGCGTGATCGCCGTGTTGACCTGCTCGATGCCATCCTGCTGCTGGGCGCTGGCGTCCGCGATGCCGTTCATGATCTGCGTGACCTTGCCGATCGCTTGCACGATCTCGCGCATCGTCGTGCCGGCCTGGTCGACCAGCGCGCTGCCCGCCTGCACCTGCTGCGCCGAATTGCCGATCAGCTCCTTGATTTCGCGCGCTGCCGCCGCCGACCGCCCTGCCAGCGCGCGCACCTCGGCCGCGACGACGGCGAAGCCCCTGCCCTGCTCGCCCGCGCGCGCCGCTTCCACCGCCGCGTTCAGCGCCAGGATATTGGTCTGGAACGCAATGCCGTCGATGACGCCGATGATATCGACGATGCGGCCGGACGAAGCGCTGATTGCTTCCATCGTGCGCACCACGTCCGCAACCACGGCCCCGCCCTGGCCCGCGATGGTGGCGGCGCCGTCGGCAAGCGCGCGCGCCTCCCGGGCATTCTCGGCGTTCGAGCGCACCGTCGACGTCAGTTCTTCCATCGTCGCCGCGGTCTGCTGCAGCGCACTGGCCTGCTGCTCGGTGCGCGACGACAGGTCCTGGTTGCCCGCCGCGAGCTCGGCGGACGTGGTGGCGATCGTCTCCGTGCCGTTGCGCACCTGGCCGACGATCGTCAGCAGGCTGCCGTTCATTTTCTTCAAGGCGCGCATCAGCTGCCCCGTCTCGTCGGCCTGGAGCGCATCGATGGTGCTGGTAAGGTCGCCGGACGACACGCTCTCCGCCACCTGGACGGCCTGCTGCAGCGGCGCCGTAATCGTGCGGGTGAGCCGCCATGCGACCACGATGCCGGCCACGATGGCGCCAAGGCCCAGCGCGAGCAGCAGGTTGCGCCCGGCGGCATTGTTGGCGTGGATCTCGGCGGCGGTGGCATCGAGGGCTGCCTGCTGCGTTTTCAACAGGCTTGCCAGCGCCGCGAGGTAGGCTTCGCGGGTGGTGTTCAGTTCGGATGCGTAAATCCGTTGCGCGGTGGCCACGTCGCCGGCGGCCTTCGCCGCCAGCATCGTCTTGCGCGTGTCCGAATACTGCTTGCGTGCCGCCATCACGGCCGCATGGCCGCGGCGCGATTCCTCGTCGACGAGGGTGCGGCCCAGCAGGTCCTGGATCTCGGTGGCCCGCTTCGACGACACGGCCATCGTGGCTTCGATGGCCTTCTGCGTGGCCGCGTCCGGGGCGAGGAAGGCGGCGCTGGTGCGCGCCGCATTGACTTCGATGACCTTGTTCCACTCGGCCATCAGGCGCTCGTTGTGTACCCGCTCGGCGACCAGTTCATCGGTCAGCCGGCTGGCGCTGTGCATCCGCAACACGCCTGTGACCGTCATGGCCGCCAGCAGCGCCAGCACGAGCGCGAAGCCGAGCGCCAGGCGCGCACCGATCCGGAGATTGCCCACAATTGCCTCCTTGCATTATCTTTTCCAGGCCAGTCTGCCCATAACGCAGGGATAAATCAAGCGGATCACGGCTTCGCGGATCAGTTCTCCCTCAGTCGTCCCTCAGTTGTCCCTTAGTTGTCGCTCAGTTGTCGACTTCCGGCCCGACAGTGCCCAGCAGCTCGTCCAGCTGGGCCATCTGGCCGGGGTCCTTGACGACGGCGCGCAGCCATTGATGCAATGGCATCGCCGCCCAGGCCGCAGCCTTGTCGGCAAGATAAGCCACGGGGCTGTGCGGCTCCGTGCGGCGGAAGTATTCCGCAACCCTGTGCAACTGGTCGATGGCCTGTTGCCGCGACGCGATCGAGCCATCCGCGCGCGCCTTTTGTGCCGGTTGCGCGCCGGCCGCCTCCTCGGCCGGGGCGGCCGGCTGGTCCGGCGCCAGCAGGCCGATGAAGTCGATCGCATGCTGCAGCGCCTCGCGGGCGGGGGTGAAGCTGGGGCCTTCCCCGCCCAGCTGGCGGTCGACGGCCTGCTCGAACGCCTGCAAGGACTCCAGGCAGTACTGGGCATCGGCCAGCAGCTTCGCATTGAACGCGCTGGTATTGCGGCGGCGGCGCGCATCGAGTTCCTCCACCGTGGGGCCGGCGACGGCCGGACGGTTACCCCACTCGTCCGGCGCCTGCACGTTGGCCGCGCGCTGGCGCGCCGCGTCGAAATCGGCCAGGCACACGCTGCCGTCCTCCGTAAGGGGGACTTCCTTGACGAGTTGCGGCGAACGCTTCAACAGCCAGAACAGGTTGCCGATGCG
Source organism: Massilia sp. METH4 (assembly GCF_037094685.1). Taxonomy (NCBI): domain Bacteria; kingdom Pseudomonadati; phylum Pseudomonadota; class Betaproteobacteria; order Burkholderiales; family Oxalobacteraceae; genus Massilia; species Massilia sp. METH4. The sequence goes on from NZ_CP146614.1 coordinate 15,483, forward strand.
CTGCTCGTGGTCGCCCGCCTCGGCGACCGGGTACAGGCCGTCCCAGAAGCGCTCGCACAGGCCGGCCAGCAGCGCATAGCCGTCGCCCAGGCCGCGGAAATGGCGCGTCTTCGCGTGCGCCTCCGCCAGCCATACGGCCAGCCGCAGGTCCTTGCTGCGCGAGCGGATCAGCTTTTCGCAGTGGCTGGCCACGTAGGGCCAGTCGGCTTCCTTCAGCGCCTCGACCCATTCGCCCTGGTCGAGCGCCGGATCGTCGTATTTTCGGGCGTTGGCGATCGTGTCCACCTCCGAGGAAAAACTAAGGTCCTCGCCGCAGACCTGGGCGACGCTGATTGGAACAAGCAATTGTGCAATGTCGAGCATGATGGTCTCCTTATCGAATGGTGTAGCGGAACTGGCCCTGGCGGGTGGCGCCGGCCTTGATCTTCGCGATGCCGGCGCCTTCGGCCATGCGGCCCAGCACGGCGTCGGCGATTTCCGGCAGCAGCGTGCCGTTCAGGATGTTGTCGACGTTGCGGGCGCCGGAATCGACTTCGGTGCAGCGCGCCAGCACGGCTTCGACGAGCGCGCCATCCCACGTGAACTCGGCCTGGTGGTTGGCCCGCACGCGCGCGGCGATGCGCGCGAGCTTCGCTTCGATGACGCCGGCCAGCACGTCGTCGCCCAGCGGGTAGAACGGCACGATCTGCAGCCGGCCCAGGAAGGCCGGCTTGAAGTGCTTCATCAACTGCGGGCGAACCAGCTCGAGCAATTGCCCGGGTGCCGGCAGTTCGGCCGCCGGCTTGTTCAGGCAAGCCCCCATCAGGGTGGCCGATCCGGCGTTCGAGGTGGCGATGACGATGGTGTTGCGAAAATCGATCTCGCGGCCTTCCGCATCTTCCATCACGCCCTTGTCGAACACCTGGAAGAACAGTTCGACGACGTCGGGGTGCGCCTTCTCGATCTCGTCGAGCAGTACCACGCTGTAGGGATTGCGCCGCACCGCCTCCGTCAGCACGCCGCCCTCCCCGTAGCCGACATAGCCCGGCGGCGACCCCTTCAGGCCCGACACGCTGTGCGCCTCCTGGTACTCGCTCATATTGATGGTGACGAGCTTGCGCTCGCCGCCGTACAGCAGGTCGGCCAGGGCCAGCGCCGTCTCCGTCTTGCCCACGCCGGACGGGCCGGCGAACAGGAATACGCCCTTCGGCTTGTTCGGATCGTCCAGGTTCGCGCGCGCGGTGCGCACGCGCTGGGCGACGGCGGCAATCGCGTGCGCCTGCCCCAGCACCCGTTCGCCCAATTGCAGGTGCAACTGGCGCACCGTGTCGATTTCATCCTTGACCATGCGCCCCAGCGGAATGCCGGTCCAGCCGGAGACGACGCCGGCCACGGTGGCGGCATCGACCTGCAATTGCACCAGCGGCGAGTCGCCCTGCAGCGCGCCCAGCTCCTGCTCGGCGGCGCGCGCCCCGGCCGCGTCCCCGGCCTCGGCGCGCAGGTGCCGGATGCGCGCGCCGAGCGACTTCTCGCGCTCCCACCGCTGCGCCAGCTCTTCCTGGCGTGCCAGCAGCAAGCCGCGCTCGTCGCGCAGGGCCGGCAGGCGCTTGCCGCAGAAGTTCGCCGCCACGCAGCCTTCGGCGACGTCGCGCTCCAGCGCCGCGATCTCGCTGGCCAGCGCCGCCAGCCGCCGATGGCAAGCCTCCAGTTGCGCGGGCACGGTGCTCTGCCCGAGCGCGACCTGCGCGCAGGCGGTATCGAGCACGCCCACGGCCTTGTCCGGCAACTGGCGCCCGGCGATGTAGCGGTGCGACAGCCGCACGGCATCGACGATCGCCTCGTCCAGCACGCGGATGTTGAAGTGCTTTTCCATCAGCGGCACCATGGCACGCAGCATCGCGCATGCCGTCGCCTCGTCCGGCTCCTCGACCTTGACGACCTGGAAGCGGCGCGCCAGCGCGGCATCCTTTTCGAAGTACTTCTTGTACTCGCTCCACGTCGTGGCGGCGATGGTGCGCAGCTCGCCGCGTGCCAGCGCCGGCTTGAGCAGGTTGGCGGCATCGTTCTGGCCGGCCTGGCCGCCGGCGCCGATCATCGTGTGCGCCTCGTCGATGAACAGCACGATGGGGTGCGGGCTTTTCTTCACTTCGGCGATCACGTTCTTCAGGCGGTTCTCGAATTCGCCCTTCACGCTGGCGCCGGCCTGCAGCAGGCCCATGTCCAGCGCATGGATGTGCACGCCCCGCAGCACTTCGGGCACGCTGCCTTCGGCGATGCGCAGCGCCAGCCCTTCGACGACGGCGGTCTTGCCCACGCCCGCTTCGCCCGTGAGGATCGGATTGTTCTGGCGGCGGCGCATGAGGATGTCGACCGCCTGGCGGATCTCGGCCTCGCGGCCCACGACGGGATCGATCCCGCCGTCGCGCGCCAGCTGCGTGAGGTCGGTGGTGAACTGGTCCAGTGCCGGCGTTTTCGCCGCGACCTGCTGCACCGGGTCCGCGACGGCCGGCTCTTCCGTGGCCGCGGCGACCTGCGTTTCGGCCGAGTCGCGCGTGAATTTTTCCAGGTTGTGTTTCAGCTCGTCGACGGGAAAGCGGTCGAACAGCCGCGAGCCGCGGTGGGCGAGCTGCGCCAGCTCCGGTTCGGTCAGCAGCGCAAGCAGCAGGTGGCCGCTGCGGATCTGGGCCGGCTGCTGCTGGCCCAGCGACGCGAGCAGCCAGGCGTGTTCGAGCAGCGGTGGCAGGTGCCGCGAGAAGACGGGAACGCGGCTGCTGCCCGTCTCGAAGCGGGCCAGTTCGGCGCGCAGGTCCGCTTCCAGCGCGTCGACGGCGATGCCGCAGCGGCGCGCGATCGCGGCGAAGTCGCTGCGCGGTTCTTCCAGCAATGCCAGGAACAGGTGTTCCAGGTCGACTTCGTAGTGGCCCATGCCGAGACACATATTGGCAGCCCGCGTGGCGGCCTGCCGCGTGATGTCGCTCAGTTTTCCGATCAGCGTTTTCAGGTTGTTCATGCACTTTTCCTTGCGTTGCGGCGGATCGAGTAATGCAGCGTCGACGGCTGCAGTACTGCGTCGAAATTGATGGGTTCTGTCACCCCGGGCGCGTGCAGCACGCCCGTGATGACGAAGTTGACCCGGTTGACGGTGCCGGTCTGTTGTTCGACCCGCGCCACCACGTTGCGCAGACGGGGTTCGTGGCGTTCGATGGTGGTGCGCAGGCTGTCGCAGATGCGGGTGCGGTCGTCCACGCTGGACAGGCACATGCCGGCGATGTCGACCAGGCCGTAGGTGAGGATCGAGGCGGCGCATTCGGGCCAGCCTTCCAGCATCTCCTCGGGCAGCGCCATGCGGGTGTTCAGCAAATCTTCGAGGTCGCGTGCCACCGCATCCTTCAGCTGTTCCAGCGACAGCCGGTTGCCATGGCCGCGGTCGCCGAGCAGCCGGTCGAACAGGCCGGGCGTGTAGCCGTTCATGGGGACCTCCTCAAAAAAAAACCGCGGCGTGAGCCGCGGCAAAGTCGCCGTCGCAAATCAGACGATCCGGTTCGCTGCCAGATCCCAGCCGCCGGACGTGTTGCCGCCAGCGCCACCGGTGATTTTTTGCTGCGTGTAGCGCCAGCGGATTTTCGAGAATTTCAGCGCCACCGACTCGGTGAGGATGTCGCCTTCGGCGACCGACGGCGTCACCGCGCCGATCAGCACGTTTTCGATTTCGATTTCGTAGTACTTGACACGCTCGCCCTGCGCATCGGCACGCATGAATTCGAACTTGGCCTTCGGGATCGTGCGGCCGGCCGAGCAGGTCTGCAGCAGCACCGGCGACGCCAGGTCGGCAAGTTTCTCGAGCACGATATCCTGGTGTTCGCAGCGTTCCGCGGTGTGGCCGCCGCCCGTGGACGAGGTCGCCGATTTCGGCTGCGACACGCCCCAGCTGACCGATTTGCATTCGATCCAATCCTTGTGGCGGTCGTCCGCGGACTCGCCCTTGATGCCGTCGATTTGCAGATAGACGTCGATTGCCATGCCATTCTCCTGTTACGTGGGTTGATCAACTCGGGGTTTTCGGCAGTTCCGCCACCAGGCGCAGCGAAACGGTCAGCTCGTCGAGCTGGAAATGCGGGCGCAGGAAGCTGACGGCGCGGTAGACGCCGGGCCGGCCCGGTACTTCATGCACTTGCACGGACGCTTCCCGCAGCGGGAATTGCGCCTTCTGTTCCTGGCTGGCGTTATCGTCCAGCAGCACGTACTTCATCAGCCAGCGGTTCAGGAAGTCCTCGACATTGGACGCGGAAGCGAAGCTGCCGATCTTGTCGCGCATCATGGCTTTCATGTAATGCGCGATGCGCGAAACGGCGAAGATGTACTGCAGCTGCGAAGACAGCACGGCATTCGCGTTGGCCGCCTCGCTGCTGTAGCGGCGCGCCTTCTGCGTGGACTGCGCGCCGAAGAACGCGGCGTACGACGTGTTCTTGCAGTGCACCAGCGAGATGAAGCCCAGGTCCGACAATTCCTTCTCGCGGCGGTCCGTGATCGCCACCTCGGTCGGGCATTTCAGCGCGACCTCGCCTTCGTCGGTCTTGAACGTGTGGGTGGGCAGGTCGTCCACCAGGCCGCCGCCTTCCACGCCGCGGATCGCGGCGCACCAGCCGAATTCCTCGAAGGCGCGGGTCAGCTTGGCGCCGAACGCGTAGGCCGCGTTGCACCACAGGTACTTCTGGTGGTCGGTGCCGTCCACGTCCTCGACGAAGTTGAAGCCGTCCACCGTGGTGCCGTCGACGGGGTTGAACGGCAGGCGGCCCAGGAAGCGCGGCAGGGTCAGGCCCACGTAACGCGAATCCTCGGACTCGCGAAACGCCTTCCACTTCGCGTATTCCATCGTGTCGAACACCTTGGCCAGGTCGCGCGGCTTGCCCAGGTCGCCGAAGCCTTCCAGGCCGAACAGCTCGGGCGCGGCGGCGCTGATGAAGGGCGCGTGGGCGGCGGCCGCCACGTGCGACATCTGCTCGATGAAGTACATGTCTTCCGGCTGGCGCGTGATCTCGAAGTCGCCCAGCAGCGCCGCGTAGGGCGCGCCGCCGAAGGTGCCGAATTCCTCTTCGTAGATCTTGCGGAACATCGCGCTCTGGTCGAATTCGAGCGCGCTCTGGAAGTCGCGCACCAGCTCGCGCTTGGTGGCGTTCATCATGCGGATCTTCAGGCCGGAACTGGTGGCCGTGTTGCGCACCAGGTAGTGCAGGCCGGTCCAGCTCTGCTCCAGCTTCTGGAACGCTGGTGCATGCATGATGGCGGACAGCTGATCGGAAATCAGCCTGTCCAGTTCCGCGACGCGCGCATCGATCGTGGCCGACAGGTTGTGCGAGACGATCACGGTGCCTTCCAGCACCTGGTTCACCAGTTCGCCGATGATGTCCTTGGCGCGCGCGTGTTCGGCACTGGACCTGGCGACCTTGCTGCGCTCGACGATTTCATCGAGCAGCGCGGCGCTGTCGGCGACCTGCGGGATGCCCCCTGCTTGCAGTTGTGCCGACATGTCATTCCTCCCCGTCCGCGGGCTTCAGCTTCGCCAGCTGCTCGGTGTTTTGCAGCACATCGGTGAGGATGTCTTCCAGCTTGTCGTTGCCGGCCAGCTTGTTGCGCAGGTCGGCCAGCTTGGTGCGCGCATCGAGCAGCTTGGCCAGCGGGTCGACCTGGCGCACGATGGCCTCCGGGCGGAAATCGTCCATCGCGCGAAATTGCAGTTCGAGCGCGAGATTGCCTTCGCCCGTCAGCCGGTTCGGGGCCTGGAACTGCACCGTCGGGGCGACGCCGGCCAGCACTTCGTCGAAGTTGTCGTTGTCGATGTTGACGAAGCTGCGCTCCTTCAGGCGTTTTTGCTCGCGCTCCGGGTTGCTGCCGTAGTCGCCGATCACGCCGAGCACGAAAGGCAGTTCCTTGTTCTCGATCGCGTCGCCGATTTCCACGTCGTAGGTCATCTGCACGCGCGGCGGCCGGACCTTGTTGAGGCGCTTCTGCACGCTGTCGCCGTTTGCCATGTCTCGCTCCTATTTCAGGGCGCCGAACGGGTCGGCGCTGGTCGTTTGGTTGGCCACCTTCGGCGGCTTGGCGCCGTTCGTGACGGGCTTTTTCACCGGCGGCTTCGCGCCCTTCACCGGCACCAGCACGTCCTCGCCCAGCGTGTTGCGCAGCAGGGTGGCCAGTTGCTGGGCCTCGGTGCGCAGCGGACCGGCCAGGTTGTTCTGCTGGCTCAGGTCGGCCACGGCCTTCGTGGACAGCCGCAGGCCCGCCACGGCGACAATGCTGTTGCCCTGGCGGTCGTTGGGATCGCGCTGCAGCGCTTCCAGCGCGTTCGTGATCGCGTCGCCATAGACGCCGCGGTCGAACTTCAGTTGCGCGATCTGCACCCACGGCGCTTTCTCGGCGGGGAACCGGGTGCCGGCATTGCGCAGGATCGTGTAGGCCTTGTCGGCTTCGCCGGCCGCGACGCTGCGTTCGGCATCGGCCATCGCGGCTTCGAGCGTTGCCGCGGTCGGAACCGCGCTGGTGGTGGGGGTGGTGCTGGCGCACGCCGACAACAGCAGCGCGCCGGCGAGGCAGGGAATCAGGTGGGGTTTCATGGTTTTCCTCCTTGCGAACGGTGGAGGCGATTATTGAAGACTTACTCCCGGCAGGAGTTGCGTTGACGCAAGCCCTCACCGGGGTACTTGCGTTAACGCAAGTTCGGCCACGGGCGCGTTCGGTTTAATGGGTGACCGTCCAATCCAAGGAGCCCCCATGAAGGCAACAGCAAGGAACGTGGCCAGCGCCATCGCGGCCGGCGTCGCGATGGCCGCGATGGCCGGCTGCGGCACCGGTGCCACGCTCGCCGGCGCCGTGCTGCAGATCGCCGGCGTCAACCGCCCGCCCGAAGTGCCCGACGCGCAGAAACCGCCGCGCAATGTGAGCATCCGGCTGCATGCCGCGCCCACGCTCAACAGCGGCAAGGCTGGCCCGCCGCTCGCGCTGGTCGCGCGCATCTACAAGCTGCGCCAGGCCGAAGCCTTCGAACGCGTGTCTTACGCGGGCTTCACGAATGCCGGCACCGAACGCGAGCTCCTGGGCCCGGACCTGCTCGAAGTGAAGGAAGTGCTGCTGATTCCCGGCCAGCGCTACGAGGTCACCGAAAAGGTCAGCCGGGAGGCTGGCTTCGTCGGTATCGTCGCGCTGTTCCGCGCGCCGGATGGCCAGCGCTGGCGGGCCGCCTTCCCCGCCGGGGACGCGGAGAAGGCCGGCATCACGGTCGGCCTGCATGCCTGCGCGCTGGCAGTCGGCCAGGGCGCCAGCGCGCGGCAGCAGCAAGTGGCCCGCCCGGCGGGCCAGGCGCAATGCGCATGATTTCAACCTGGAGAACACCATGACGACGCAGATCGAACGGCGCGCCGCGCCATCCCTGTTCGGAGCCCGTCCCGTCGCGCCGGACGGGATGCGCATCCATTCGCTGCTGGACCTGATGCATGAAGGCTTTCACCTGCTGTTCCTGCTCAAGACGGGCTGCGAGCCCCCCGCCGAGGAAGACTTCATGCAGCGCGTGAGCGCCTTCCTTGGCGACTTCGAGCGCGAGGCGAAGAAGCTGCGCGCGCAGGGCGAGGATATCGAGGCGGCGAAGTACGCGTGGTGCGCGGCGCTGGACGAGATCCTGCTGGCATCGTCGTCGCCCTTGCGCGACACGTGGGAGCGGCACCCGCTGCAACTGACGGTGTTCGGCGACCAGCTCGCGGGCGAACACTTCTTCGACCGGCTCGAGGAATTGCGCGGCAAGGGCGGCGCGCGGCTGCAGGCGCTGCAAGTGTTCCATATGTGCCTGCTGCTGGGCTTCAAGGGCAAGCATGCGCTCGACGGCAACGACCGCCTGGCCTACATGACCGCGCGCCTGGGCGACGAGATCGCCCACATCAAGGGCAAGAGCGCCGGCTTCGCGCCGCGCGCGGCGCGGCCGGACCAGGTGGTGAACAAGCTTCGCAGCGACGTGCCGTTATGGGCCGTCTCCGCCGTGTTCGCGCTGGTGGGGCTGGGAGTGTTTACGGGGCTGCGGGCGTCGCTGAACCGCGATACCCAGCACGCGATGGCGGCCTATTCCGACCTCGTCAAGCTGGCGCCCCGCGCCGCCAGCCTGACGATCACCCTGCCCTGACCTGCGGCTCAATCCGCGACCCGGAACTCGATCCGGCGGTTGCGGGCCCGCCCTTCGGCCGTCGCATTGTCGGCCACCGGGCGGTCCGGTCCCTGGCCCGACACGGTGATCATCGCCGGGTCGATGGCCTTGCCGGCCAGGTAGGTGCGCACGGCCTCGGCGCGCGCCAGCGACAGCGACAGATTGCTCTCGCGCAGGCCCGTGTTGTCCGTATGGCCGATCACCTCGACCTTCTTGCCCTTCACCTTCAAGAGCGCGGCCGCCATTTCGTCCAGGATCAGCGTGCCGGAAGGCCGGATGACCGCCTGGCCGCTCTCGAATTCGATGATGCGCCTGGCCAGCGCGGTGTCGAGCAGGTTCTGCTCGGCCGCGCTGACGCGCAAGCCGTTCTTGACGAGATAGGTCGGATTCAGGCTGGCCGCGATATCGCCGGCGATCTGCTGCCGTTGCGCCTCGTTCGCCACTTCGCCCTGCACGCTCACGTTGTTGCCATCCACCTTCAGCTGCCCCTTGGTGATGAGCTTCAAGTTCGGGCCGATCAGCTTCTGCACGTAGCCGTTCCAGTTGGGCGGCTGCACCACATTGCCGATCGCGACCTGGTCCACCACGCGCTCGGCGCCGTACAGTTCGCGCACGCGGGCCAGCAGGGTCGCCTTCGACGATTCGTCGGGTACCGTGCCACTGACCAGCACCTGGCCCGGCATCGGGCTCACCGGCACCGGCACCTGTGCGCCGGCCATGTTCCCCACCGTTGCCAGCAGGGCCACCACACCCAGCATCATGGTCTTCATCGTCGATCTCCCGTCAGGCAAAGGTTTCGCGGAACAGGTCGCGCACGGCGGCCAGCGACAGGCTGCCCTGCGCCAGGCAGGCGGACAGGCGCAGCACGGCGTGATCGGCGGCGATCATGCCGTCCACCCATCCCGTGTCGTCGAAACCGATCAAATGGGCGGCGGCCGCCTCGGGATCGAGGATGGCCTGCAGCGCGCCGGACGACGCGCCGGAAAACCCGACCACCAGCATCGCCCGCTCGCCGATCTCGGCCACGAACAGGGCCAGCTCGATGTCCGTGCGCTGCAGGAAGGGCGCGATCAGCGCCAGCCAGAAGGCTGCCGCCGCGGGCCGCTGCTCGGGCTGGCGTGGCAGCGGCAAGGCAAACCCGCGGTCGAGTTCCTTGCCGCCGCTCCAGGCGAAAGGCTGGAGCAGCAGCCCGATGCCCAGAACGATGCCGCGTACCGAACAGCGCTGCTCGCCGTGCGCCAGCATGGCTTCCAGCGTGGCGATATCGGTGCCGGCGGTAAAGCGGTCCAGGGCCGCCGCGTGGCCGTTGCCGGGGGCATCGGTATCGAGCACCGCCTTGTTGAGCGCTTGCAGCGGCACCGTCGGATCGGCGGCGGTCAGCACGTCGTCCGCCAGGGTGCCGAGCCGTTGCCACAGCGGCGCCAGCGCAAACGGGCTCACGGCAAGGAAGGATGCCGGTTGCGGCACTTCCAGCGTGCCCATCGCGATGAATGGATAGCGGCGGCCCGACTGGTCGTTGCTCGCCGCCAGGTGCCCGGCGACCGCCACGTGGTTGCGCGGTCCGACGAAGGCGAAATGCAGCGGCTGCGCGGCATCGTAATGCTGCTTCCAGCGCGGATTGGTCGTCAGCTGGTTCATCATGCCGGCCAGCCATTCGTCGATCAGGGTGGTCAGTTCGTACTGCGTGCCGCCCTTCACGAAATCGGAGCGGGCCGGCAGCTTGCCGAAATAGCCGATGCGGAATGTGCTCATTACTGTACTCCTCCAACAATCGCGGGCGCGGTGGCCTGCGTGACCGGGGGCGGCGCGGCCGGCATGCCCTGGGTCGCCATCGCCGGCGCGCCGCCGACGATCGTTTCGGGCAGCCGCATGCCCGTGAAGCCTTGCTGCGGCGTGGCCGCGTCGCTGCTGACGGCCGGGCTGCTGGTGATGCGCAAGTCGACCGCTACCGAGAGGCCCTCGGCGCTCCAGCGCAGCTCGTGCACCCCGCCCTCCTTGCGCTTCTTCTCGGCCGCGTCGATCATGCGCTTCAGGCCGAACTGCCCCGCCTCGTTGAACAGTTCCACATTGCGCCCGTCGAACGCCACGGCCGTGATGCGGGCACCGGGCACGCCCTGGGGGCCCGGATGGACCATGCTGGTCCACTGCGGCGGCGTGTTCCGGTAACGCAGTTGCTGGCCGTCGATCTCCACCGTGTACTCGATGGTGCCGGGCGAAGGAATCGGCAGGATCTGGAACACGGTCTGCGCCGCACCGGCCGATGCGCCGGCGCCGCCCGCCGCCACCCAACTGGGGAAGCGCTGCATGGCCTGCGGCTGCAAGGTGATGCCCATGTCGGCCCAGGTGCGCGGCGCCAGCACGTCGCCGCGCCGCACCACCAGGGGCCCCATGGCGGTGGTGACGAACTTCGCCACCAGCCCTTCCGGCCCGAAGAACTGGGCGATCTCCGCCTGGCTCGCCTCGATGCGGGCCGACGGCGCGAACGGATATTTGTTCGCCAGCGTGCGGTTGAACGGTTCGTACACCTGCGCCAGCCAGGTCTTGTTGATTTCCGTCTCGGCCGGGCCGACGATCACGGCGAAGGTCTGCATCAGCGGGCGCACCAGCAGCGGCCGGATGGCGCCCTTCTGCGTGTCGCTGATCCCGTTGAGCATCTGCTCGTCGACGAAGCGCAGCGCGTCGGCCAGCTCGGAACCGCTGCCCTCCAGCGTCTGCTGCATGAAGGCCTTGGCGCCGGGCCCGGGATCGCCCTGGTTCTTCAGCTGGTTCAGCCGGGTGCGCAGGCGCGACAGCGTGTCCAGGTAGGAGCGCAGCAGCGAGGCGTCCCTGTCGTGCTTGCCGACGATGCGCGCCACCGGCGCGAACTCGCGGCCGATGGGGCCAAGTGCCTTGTCGAAGCCCGCGCCGCCCAGCTGGATGTTGACGTTCACGTTCGAGTTCACCGACGACGGCGCGCGTTGCATCACGCGCGTCTTGATCCAGTTGACGAAGCCGGTCTGCGCCTCCTTCATCTGGGCATTGATCGCCGTGGGGTTGTCCCATGCCGTCTGTTCATGGATCGTGTTCAGGATCTTGGCGATCGGCGACGCCTGCGGATCGCCCAGCCGGTTCATCGCCACCACGGCGCCGTTGAAGCCGTTCATGTCGGCGATCGCGATACCCTGCACGAACTTCTGCCATTCGCGCGTGTAGTCGGCCTTGTACATGTCGACCAGGTTCTTCTCGATCTGCTCCGGGCTTCCTTCCAGCGTGAGGTCGTCGCGGCTGGATGTCTTGAGCACCCAGTCGGTGCTTTGCAGCTCCTTCGCCGACACATCGCGGATCGCGCCGGCCACGTACTTGTCCCATGCCTCGCGGGTGAACGTGCCGGAGATGGCATGGCTGCCCTGCACCAGCACCGCATCCTGCTCGCCGACGATGCGCCCGACCGTCATGGCCGGGAAGCGGGTGGCGGCGCGGGCCCGGATCTCGGCATACACGCGGTCGCGCGCCGGCATGCCGCGCACCACGCGCCGCAGGTTCTCGCGCGCCGTGTCCACCAGCGCCAGCTTTTGCTCGATGCGTGGCCACGACGGGTCGCCGACCTGCGCGAGGTGGAACGTCAACAGCCGCTCGGCGCTGCGGATCATCTGCTCGCGCGGCATCGTGCCCCGGTTCGCTTCCAGCCAGCCGCGCCAGAAGCGCGTCAGCTGGTCGTTCAGGTGGCCCGGCTCGGCGTGCGCGGGATCGGCCAGCATCAGGTAGGTCTTCAGCGCGTTGTACGCATCTTCCACATTGGTGGGCGAGGCATCCGCGTAGGCCCGCGCGGTGCCTTGCGCGCTCTGCTGCGCCGCCGCGGCCAGAGCGGAGAGCTGGGCGGCGTTCGCGTTCATTTCATACAGCAGCGCTTCCAGGTTGGCAGCCACCGGCTTGACCAACACTTCACGCACGCCGCCGAAGAATTCCTCGCGCAGCTTGCGCTCCAGCAGCGCGCCCTGGTACAGGCCGAGCGACAGCGCCCACGGCCGATCCTGGCGGTATTTCTCCAGCTGCTCGATGCGCCGCTGCAGCACGTCGAGCGCCTCCAGCCGGGATTGCAGGTCGAGGCGGCCATCCTGCAGCCGCACCACCTTGTCCAGGTCCCCCTGCACGGTCGCCAGCAACTGCCGGTTGCCCAGGTACGACCAGCTCCAGCCGGCCAGCGACATGCCCAGCGCGACGGCGACCACGACGAAGGCGCCGTACTTGAGCTGCATCTTGCTGCGGCTGGCGTATTGCGAAACGAGGTTGCGGTCTTCGAAGATCACCTTGCGGAACAGGTCGAGCAGGAAGTAGCCGGTCTGGCGCAGGTCATGCTGCGGCTCCGGTTCCGACCGGCCCGTGAGGGCAAAGCGCTGCACCACGTGCCGCGACTGCGCGCATTCGGGCACGCCTTCCTGCAGCGCGCTGGTGAAGTAGAAGCCGCGGAACACCGGCTTGAACTGGAACGGGTTTTCCTCGAACAGCGTGGCCAGGAAGGCACGCAACGGCACCCGCAGCGACGAGAACTCGAGGGGGAACGTAAACGTGCCCGAAGGCAGGCGGTCGCGGCGCTGCAACGTCATGTTGGCGATGCAGGTTTCCTTCAGGCCCTCGTGCAGTTCGTCGAAGGCCTGGTCGAAGAACGCCAGGATTTCCTGGGTGCCGGCCTTGCGCTGGTAAGGCATCGTCGCGCCCCAGGGGCGTTCGCGCTCGGTCCGTTCGAACGGCGCGAAGAATTCGGCGAAGCCGGCGATCAGGTCGGCCTTCGTGAAGACCACATAGACCGGGGCGAACACTTCGAGCCGTTCGATCAGGTCCTGCACGCGCTTGCGCAGGCTGCGCGCGAGGCGGATGCCGGCATCGGCATCGGGCCCGCGCAGCTCGGCGATGCTGACGGCGATCAGGATGCCGTTGATGGGTGCCCGCGCGCGGTGCTTCTTCAGCAGGTCGAGGAAGCCGTGCCACTCGCCGCGGTGCTCGTCGTCCACCGAATACCGGCCCGCGGTATCGAGCACGATGCCCTCGGTGGTGAAGAACCAGTCGCAGTTGCGGGTGCCGCCCACGCCCTGCACCACCTTGTTGTCGGCGATGGGAAACTGCAGGCCCGAGTTGACGACCGCGCTGCTCTTGCCGGCGGCCGGGTTCCCGATGATCATGTACCACGGCAGTTCGTACAGGGCGCGGCTGCCGGTCGTGATGCCGAGCTTCGAGCCGCGGATCGTCTCGATCGCATCGAGCAAGCCGGCGCGCAGTACGTCCACGTCGCCATTGGCGGTGCTGGACGGCTCCGCCTCGATCGCCTGTTGCAGCCGGGCCGCGCTGCGCGCCGCCAGGTGGCGCCGCAGCCATCGCACGAACAGCCAGACCAGTACTGTCGCGCACGTGGCGCCGATGACCCATATCAGCGCGAGCTCGAGGAGCTCGGCGCCGAGATAGTAAAGACCCGCCATCGCGACCAGGCCTACGATCGCAAGGTGACGGGAGTCCGTCAGGAACAGCCAGATTCGTCGCATCATGTGGCACCCGTTGGTTTCGGATCGGATGATGGTGCCACTATCCTTACGGAAATTAATTGATAGTCCGCAACCTCACGCAATGTCAGCGGCGGCGTGTGCGCAGTTCCACGTGGCCGAAATCCATCATTTTCCAGCGCCCGCCCCAGGTCAGGCCGGCCGCTTCGGCCACCTGGCCATACAGCTCGTAGCCGCGCATCGCCCACGGGTCCTTTTCCGAGATCACCACCTTGCCGTTGCGCAGGAAGGCGCAATCGCCGGCCAGGCCGAACTGGTGCCAGCTCTGGAAAGCACGCGCATTGGTAACGTGGCCGCCAGCGTCGGCCAGCTCGTTCTGGCGTTCGGGGCTCCGATACCCTTCCAGCAGCACCATCTCGTAGCCATACTGGTCGCGCATCACCTTGAACACCATCAGCAGCCGCTGCGTGAAGTCCGGGTCGAGCAAGTCCCAGTTGCGGTTGGCGCTGGCCAGTTGCGGCCGTACCAGCGTGACTTCGGCGGTGGTGAACACGGCCGGCGGCAGCGGCGTCGGCGCGATCAGCCGTTCGCCGCGCAGCAGCTCGGCCACCTGCTCGTTCACCGCATGGTCGGGGGCGGGCACGCCCGGCAGCTCCGCGCGTCCGGCCAGCAATAGGGCCAGCAGCGGCGGCATCAGCACCAGCGCGGCACAGCCGCAGGTCAGCCACGGGTGCCGCCGCGCCACGTGCGGCGCCCGTTGGCCCTGGCGGCGCAAGGCCCTCCAGACCGAGAGCAGACCCTGCGCTCCCTGCGCATTCGCCCCGTGCCAGGCACGGTCGATATCGCGGGCAAAGCGCATCAGCGCCATGCCGGCAAGATCCCGCCCGGACGGGAAGACCAGCAGCCAGCCGGCCGCGCAGGCGGCGACAAACAACAGCAGCATGGAAACGAGAAACATGGGTGCGCTCCGTCAAGACCATCGGGAACCGCCCGCGCGACACTGGCCGGCGGACGGGCCGCCCATCGTAGAACATGGCCATGTCCGGGCAGGACGCCTACATCAAGCTTTGGAGGACTACCTTGGATTCATCAAAACCCAGGGGCATACTGGCCAGCCTCGAACACAAGGCCGCGGAACCGCCGCGGCGCCCCGGCATCGCCGCGCCATCGGCCGCGCGGGGCGCCCTCATGGTCGTAAGCGGCGGCATCATGGTCAGCGCGGTCCTGGCCTGGTGGCTGTACAGCGGCCCATCGCCGCTGATGGTGGATGAAGTGCTGCCGTCGCCACCCGCCTTCAGCCAGGCCGCGCCGGTGCCGGCACCGGCGAGCGCCCCCAGCGCCGATACCGAAGCCGCCGCCATCGTCGACGAGGCCCCTCCGCCGGCCAGCGCCCCGTCGCCCGCCCTGGCCGCGGTGCTCGCTCCCACGCCGATCGCCACGGTCGTGATGCGTCGCGAACAGGTGGCCGCGCGTGCCCATCCGAAACCGAAACCCAAACCAAAGCAGGTCACCGCCGCCCGACGGGAACAGCCGCGCAGCCCGCCACGTGCAGCGCCGGACACGGACGTGGCCCTGCTATCCGCGATCGTTGCCCATGCGGCCGAGCATGACGTGATCGAGGCGCGTGCCGGCGACAGCACGGCAAGCCTGCTGCAGCGGTGTCGCCGTGTCGGCGGCGAGGAAGGCCGGCTGTGCGGGCTGCGCATCTGCGCCACCCGGGCGGGCGACCAGGCCTGCCACGTCGAATAGCCATCCTCCACCGGCCGCACTCCGCGCGGTCGGCTCTTCCACTTGCCAGAAACGTTCGCGCGCGCACATCGCGCTGAGCAGGACCGTGGCATCCTGTCGCCCTCGTATTCACACAGGAGAACACGATGACGCAACAACTCAACGGCAAGAAAGTGGCGGTACTGATGACCGATGGCGTGGAACAGGTCGAATACACGGAACCGCGCAAGTTCCTGGAGCAGCACGGCGCGCAGGTGACGCTGGTGTCGCCGAAGGCCAAGGGCGAACAGGTCCAGGGTTTCAACCACCTCGATCCGGCCGAGAAATTCGACGTGGAACTCGATCTGCGCGCCGCCCGTCCGATCGACTTCGACGCGCTGGTGCTGCCCGGCGGCGTGGCCAACCCGGACCAGCTGCGCCTGTCGACGGAAGCGATCACCTTCATCCGAGAATTCGGCCGCGAGAACAAGCCGATCGCCGCGATCTGCCACGGCCCCTGGACCTTGATCGACGCCGACCTCGTGAAGGGCAAGCGCGTGACCAGCTGGCCGACCTTGCAGCTCGACCTGGCCAACGCCGGCGCCCAATGGACCGATCAGCAGGTGGTCGTGGACGGCAAGCTCGTAACCAGTCGCAAGCCGGACGACATTCCGGCGTTCAATGAGGCGATCCTGAAGCAGCTGGCTGCCTGACCGGCGGCACAGCCAATGTAAAAAGCCCGGCACCTGCGCCGGGCTTCTTTGGACAGTTCTACACATCCGATTCGATATTCAAGGCTACCCGATCAAACGCGTCGCGCGGTCAGCAGGCGTCGAACAGCCGGTTTTAGCAGATTCGATTCCTGGACAGATCCCAGCCTCCCGCAGTGTTTCCTCCAAGTCCGCCGGTTACCTTCTGCTGGGCATACTTCCATTTCACTTTCGAGAATTTTAAGCTGACAAATTCCGACAATATATTCCCGCCCATGATGTTCGGTACAACCGCACCGATTAGCACATTTTCAAGTTCGACCTCGAAGTACTTCACTCTTTCGCCCTGCCCATCCGCACGCATGAATTCGAGTTTCGCTTTCGGAATCGTTTTCCCAGCTGAGCAAGTCTGAAGCAACAGTGGCGATGCGAGATCAGCCAATTTCGATATCACAACACCACCATGCTCGCAGCGTTCCGCAGTGTGCCCGCCACCAGTAGAAGAAGTCGCTGATTTGGGCTGAGTTACGCTCCAAACGGCAGACGTACACTCGATCCAATCCTTGTGCCGATCGTCCGCAGATTCGCCTTTGATACCGTCAATCTGTAAATAGACATCGATTGCCATGCGTCCTCCAGAAGTCAGGAATTGTCGAACATAGAAAATAAGCTGAGTTCGATTTTCGGCTAGCGCGAAACATTGTATGTTGTTACAACTCAGATAGGTGAAAGCCCGGCACGCCATAGCGTGTCAGGCGTCAATGAACCTGAGAAAACCGTTCGCTATGATCGATGGCCACCACCAGGATAAACCCATGCGATCCGATATGATTTTATTGACGTCCGTGGCCCTTGTTGCCTCCACCGGCAGTTTCGCCGAGCAACAGCGCTCGACCAGCGTCTACACAGATGTTTCCGGCAAGACTTGTATCAAGCATATTGACGATGAGTTGACCGGCGCGTACACCCTGGATTGCACCGGAATCCGCGGTTACCGGCTGCAAGTACTGAATGACGACGAGCGCAGCTCGGTCAACATCGTCACACCGGACAAGAAGACATTTCCGCTCGACTACTGGGACGTTGTAACGCCAGGTTTTTCCAGCCTGGGCAATAAAGCCGAATGGCGCTTGTATCGGCAAGCACAACAATCATTTCCTGTCGCTTTGATAGTGCGTCTTAACACTCTGGATCAAAGCGATCCTGGTACGCCAAAACGCCGATCCATCTTGGTAGTAGCGAGAATATCCCAGAATTCCGCTTGCGTTACACATACTGTCGATGCCAAGACTCCTCATGCTAATGATCGAGCCAGGCAATTTGCCGACGACGTGCACGCGGCATGCCTTCCACGTAATTCAAACGTTATAACTTCAACGAAAGGATGACCTATGGCACAGCCTTCAGCAGCATGCAAACGCGCGCTCGCAGATGCGACTGCACTCTGCCCCAACCGCAGCCGTGTTGCGGACGGCATCATGGGAGACACCTCACATCAGAATAGGAAAAGCGATCATAACGACGGTAATGCCTTCGACCTGACGCACGATCCCGACAACGGTGTCGATTGCCACTTCTTTGCCAAGCTAGTATTGTTGGACTTTCGAGTAAGCTACGTAATCTGGAACCGGAAGATTTACAACGCCGAGATGCCGGACAAAGGATGGCGGCCATACGACGGCAAGAACGGTCACACGCATCATATGCACGTATCAGTGAAGGCAGCGCTCCGCGACATCGGTTCGCCTTGGCCGTGGGCGTCACTTGAATCGTGACGCAATACCAGGACTGGAGCTAACGAGGCACTTTAGCAATCGGGATATGGGTGGCCCAACAAACGTAAGTGGATAGCCCGACATCGCTGCCGGGCTCTTCACATTGTACGTCCGCGACGTAGATCCGCGCTCAGGGCGAGCGTTTAAGGACCCGTCGACCGTTGGCCAAGCTCGTGAAGGCGTTTCGCCCGAGAAGAAAAGGTCTCGCGCAAAGTTTGCCTAGTTCCCGCGCTCGACGCGACCAGTCCGCTGCGAGGAGGATCAACGGTGAATCTGCCGGCGTGACTCATCAGAGATGTTGGATAGGAGGTTCATGATCAAGCGAACAAAGGTGAAGACGTATTGTCTAGTCCATTGCTGACCACGGTGCAATCGCCAGGATTTCTCTCATGCTGCAGCATCCCGCATCCAGGCGCGGCATGACCGTCCGGCAGAGTGCCCCGCTGCGCCACGCGAGGCCAGCCTAAGGGAGTTAGCCCCCACTCGTCAGCAGCCCATGGGCCCTATATGCAAACAGGCGCCCCTGAAATGCCAAAAGCCCAACCGGTCAGGGCTGGGCTTTTCGCTTCGTGCAGTATTCTGGCTCCCCGACCTGGACTCGAACCAGGGACCTGCGGATTAACAGTCCGTCGCTCTACCGACTGAGCTATCAGGGAAAAGAGGCCGTATTATAGTCAGGCCGTAAGCAACTGTCCAGTCAACGGCCTGGATTTTTCGTGCTTATCAGTTCAGCAGCGCTACGCCCGTCCGTGTCGTGCTTGCGGCATGGTCCAGCTTGAAGGCGCCGACCACATCGGCCAGGACCGTTGCCTGCTGCTGCAGCGAACCGGCGGCGGCGGCCGCCTCCTCGACCAGCGCGGCGTTTTGCTGGGTCACGCTATCCATCTCGCCGATCGACAGGTTGACTTGCTCGATGCCGGCCGACTGCTCCTCGGTCGCCCCGAGGATTTCGCGCATGATGCCGGTCACGCGCTGCACGCTGGCAAGCACTTCATCCATCGTCTGGCCGGCCTGGTTGACGAGCAGGCTGCCTGCCTCGACGCGGCCGACCGAGTTACCGATCAGTTCCTTGATTTCCTTGGCCGCCCCGGCCGAGCGTTGCGCCAGGTTGCGCACCTCGGACGCGACCACGGCGAAGCCGCGCCCCTGCTCGCCTGCCCGCGCCGCTTCCACGGCCGCGTTCAATGCCAGGATATTGGTCTGGAACGCAATGCCATCGATGACGCCGATGATGTCGCTGATCTTCTGCGAGGCCGCGCTGATATCGTTCATGGTGCTGATCACGTTCGAGACGACCGATCCGCCCTGCACCGCCACCGCCGACGCGCTTTCGGCCAGCTTGTTGGCCTGGCGCGCATTCTCGGCATTGGCCTTGACCGTGGAGGTCAGCTCTTCCATCGCCGAAGCGGTTTCCTGCAGGGAGCCGGCCTGGTGTTCGGTACGCGTCGACAGGTCCAGGTTGCCCGCGGCGATTTCCTTGGCGGCCACCTTGACCGAATCGCTGGACTGCCGGATCTCGACCAGCACGCTGGCGATCTGGTCGGCAAAGTTGTTGAAAGCGCGGGCGATCTGCGACAGCTCGTCGCTGCCGCCGGCGTCGAGGCGGCGCGTCAGGTCGCGGTCGCCCGAAGCGATATCCTCGAGCGCGTCGCGCACTTCGTCCATGCGGCGCAGGATGCGGCTGATGATCAGGCCGAGAACCAGGGCCGCCGCGCCGGCGGCGCCGATCGCCGTGACCAGGGAGCTCGTCAGGATGCCGCTCAATGCCGCCGTGGCTTCTTCCTTGTCCAGCGCAACGATCAGTATCCATTCGGTGCCTTCCACGCGGCTGGCGCGCAACAGTGCGGCACGGCCATGCAGCGTGACTTCCCGTACCTGCTGGGACGACACGAGTTCCTGCAGCGCCTTGCCCGACAGTTCGGCGGCGTTGTCGCTGAGCGGCTTGAGCGCCAGCTTGCTGTCCGGATGGGCAATGATCATGCCGGAACCGTCAGTGAGGATGCCGTAGCTGTGCGGCGTCGGCTTGATGGAGGCGACGGTGCGGACCACGGCATCGAGCATCACGTCGATGGCGGCGACGGCACTGCCATCCTTGGCCGGCTCGGCGAAGGTCACTACCACGCGCCCGTTGGAAGCACTGACATAGGGTGCGGTCAGGATCGGCCCCTTCGTCCGCATGGCCTCCTGGTACCAGGGGCGCGCGGTAGGATCGTAATCCTTCGGCAAGCCGGGCTCCACCGGCTCGAACAGGTAGCGCTTGTCGGCATAGCCGATGTAATTGCTCTCGCTCGCTCCAGCCACCTTGGCGGCGCGCAGGAACGGCAGGATGTCGCTGGCGCCCGCGTTCAAGGCCACGGACGACACGACGGCGCGTTGCACCTTGGCCCACTCGGCAATCATCCTGGACTGGCTGTCGAGGATCTGGCTGAGCTGGCTGTTGATGGCTTCCATCGTATTCACGCGGATCGTCATGAAATTGGCTGCCGCCACCGCCATCAGCGCGACGACCACGATGCCAACCCCGGCCCCCGTCAGGCGGGCCTTGATGGAACTGAACTTGTAAGCGAACTTCATCTTTCTCTTCCCTACGATTACGCATGCAGCGCGTGGATTCCTGATGGAAGAGTTTAGTTGCTTTCAAGTAAGCGTTCGATGAAAACCCGTATAAAAACCAGGCTTCGCGTGGCGAAAATGCCGAAAGCGCTTACAAGTTGCCAACACTGCTGAAGGTGCAATGTGCCGATCGCAAGCACCGGTGCACGACGGATCGTGCGATGCGCGGCGCCAGATTAAAAGCAAAAAGCCCAACCTGCAAAGGTTGGGCTTTCGGACTTGCAAGCCTGGCGAACCAGGGGGCCGGGTATTAGAACAGGCCCTTCAGCTGCACACCCCACTGGCGCGGCTCGTTGACGAAGCCGGTCAGGTTGTTGAAGTCGATGGCACCCGTCACGCGGCGCTGGTCGGTGATGTTGCGGCCGAACGCGGCGATTTCATACTTGCCGCCCTGCCAGTTGTAGCCGATGCGCAGGCCGCCTTCCGTCAGCGGCGCGCCGGTGAACTCGGTGGCCTCGTACAGGAAGAAGTTGACCTTGCTGCGGTACGACCAGTCGGTCAGCACGAACAGGTTGCCTTCGGCCAGCGGCCAGTTGTAGCGGGCCGACAGGTTGACGATCCACTTCGGTGCCTGCGGCAGCGCGTTGCCGTCGATGACGACGCGGCCGGCCGCGTTGATCGGGTCCAGCACCGTGCACTGCGCGCAGCGGTTCACGGACAGCGACGGGTCCTGGATCTTCGTGTAGTTGTAGCTGGTCGAAGCCGCCACCTTGAAGTCCGGCGTGACGAAACCTTCGATCTCGGCCTCGATACCGCGGCCCTTGGTCTTGTCGGCGTTGATCAGCGCGGTGATGTTCGAGTTACCGCCCACGACCGTCAGCTGCTGGTTCTTCACGTCGTAGTCGAAGATCGACAGCGAAGCGCGCGCGCGGCGGTTCAGCAGGTCGGCCTTGATGCCGGCTTCGAACGAGGTGATGGTTTCCGCATCGGCAATGGTGGCCGGGCCGGAAGCGGACGGCGCGCCGATCGACGGTGCGCGGAAGCCCGTCGCAACGCGGGCGTAGGCCGACACGTCCGGGTTGATCGCATACGTGGCCGACAGGTCCCAGTTGGTCTTGTGACGTTCCGAGTTGATCGTCGATGGACCCTGCAGCGTGGTACCGGTGGCTTCGATCGTCTCGAAGTCCTTCTTGTCGTTCGTGTAGCGCAGGCCGCCGCGCACGGTCAGCGCATCGGTCACGGCGTAGTTCACGGAACCGAATGCCGCCCACGCCTTGTTGCGCTGGTTGCTGATCACGCGGCTGGTGCGCACGCCGGCGGTGTTGAAGTTGTCGCTCCCGCCGGTGGCGTCTTCATCGAAGTAGTACACGCCGGCCTGCCAGCTCAGCGGGCCAGCCTTCTTCGATTCGATACGGAATTCCTGCGTGTACTGCTTCAGGTCCGGCAGCACGGAAGCCGTCTCCACCTGGAACGGCACCACACCCGGGCCGTAGACCGGGTTGCCGCCGTCGATGTCGCCGCGGCTGTTGTACTCGGCGATCGACTCGTAGCCCGTCACGGAGTACAGCTTCACGGCGCCCAGGTCCCACGACAGGCGCACGTTGCCGCCGCGCGTGGTCAGGTTCTGGTAGTTCTGGCCGTTGGTGTACACCGCGCCTTCATCGTAGTTGTCGACCAGCTGGTTGCTGCCCTTCTTGATGATGTTGGCCTGGAACAGGCGCGAGTTGCCGGAGGTCGTGCGCTGGTGCACGTTGAACAGCGCGTTGAACGTGCCGCTCGGCTGGTACAGCACCTGCACGCGCTCGGCGTGCTCGTTGTAGCCGTCCAGCGTCTCGCGGCCGTCGATGAACTCATTGCGGATGTAGTCGTCGCGGTGCTGGCGCAGCGTGGAAACGCGCATCGCCCATTCGTTCGACAGCGGAATGTTGGCCGCGCCTTCCACGTTGGTGGTGCCGTGCGAAGCGACGGAGAAATTGTAGTAACCTTCCACGCCCTTCAGGCTGGGCTTGGCGGATTCGAACTTCACCACGCCGGCCGGGGTGTTGCGGCCGAACAGGGTGCCCTGCGGGCCACGCAGCACTTCAATGTTCGCCAGGTCGAACATCGGATAACCCTTCAGGATCGGGTTTTCCTGCACCACGTCGTCATAGATCAGCGAGACGGGCTGCGAAGCGAAGATCGAGAAGTCGGCATTGCCGTAGCCACGGATGTAGAAGCGCGGGAACACGCGGCCCGTCGACGATTCCACGTTCAGGCTGGGGGTCTTGCCGGCAAGCACGCGCACGTCCTGGCCGCCGGACAGGATCACGTCCAGCTTCTCGTGTTGCAGCATCGAGACTGACACCGGCACTTCCTTGATGTTTTCGGCACGGCGCTGGGCCGTCACCGTCACCGTTTCCAGCTGGCCGCTGGCGACCGGCTGCTGGGCGGCCTGCTGCGTGGATTGTTCGGTGTTTGCCTGGGTTGCATCCTGGGCCATGGCGGCCATCGGCAGCACGGCCGTCAGCGCGAGGAGACGCTTGTGCATCTTGGACAGTTTCATCATTTGCCTTCCTGGGTTAAAAATAAAGCTGCAAAGGTGGTCAACGCTGTCTCCGTCTTCTCTCGCGGATGCTCGTCAAGTGGCCCCGCTGCCTGGTCGTGCTGCCAACTACCTGAAATTCTGTCATCGCCGCGGATAACAAAAAGCCGCGTCGAAACGCGGCTCTCTGGAATTCTGGCTCCCCGACCTGGACTCGAACCAGGGACCTGCGGATTAACAGTCCGTCGCTCTACCGACTGAGCTATCAGGGAAAGGAGGCCGAATTATAGCGGTGCTCGGCAAAGACGACAACATCATTTTCAAATGTGGCGCCATGATGCCACGCAAGCACCCTTCACATGGTTGCGGCAATCACTCAAGCGGCCCATCGACATGCGCACAACGGAGCCGCAAAGAGAAATGGCAACCAATGGGCCCGCTGCCAATAGTGAAGGCACAGGCCCGTATAAACAGGGGTGTCGTCATGAAGCCAGGTGCCTTGCAGGACCCGGGCCGCATCCTGCTGGCCGATTACCTGCGCATGGAAGGCAACTACACCTTCCATGCCCAGCTGCGACATGGCGAGTGCGACGGCATGCGCGAACTGGTGTGGACCGAACACGTCGACGTCGGCATCGACGCCGGCAGCACGGTCGTCACGGCCGATCCGCTGGACCCGGATGCCGACGGTCGCGACTGCATGCGCCTGACCGTCACGGCGGGCGCTTCCGACAACAGGCTCTTCATCTGGAGGGTGCCCTTCGTCTGCGGCCGGCAGCACGACGATTGCTGCGCCTGCGCGCCGGTGCGGCCGGGGCGCTACGCCAAGGAGATCAATATCCATAACGCGACCGGCGAGCGCGCCCCGGTCCTCGAGCAGGTCATTCCCCTGGTGCCGGCGGGCGCCGTGCGCGGCCGCGAACCGCGCGTGGCGCAGGTCGCGGCGCGCGATGCGGTCCTCCTGTCGGCGCATAGCGCAACCATGGACGATTGCTGCCGCCTGCAGGAACTGCTGCTGGGCGGGCCGGCCGGCGACCATGTGCCGCTGAGCTCGGGCATTGTCGAGATCATCAGCACGGCGGAACTGGCGGTGACGGTGGTGTACACGACCGGCAGCGGCGCCATCGACGTGGAAACCGTGGCGGGACGGCGGCTGCTTTAACGCTGTCTGGCGCTTTCCAGCAACCGCTTGTATCGCGAGTTCTCGACTTTGCCAGCGGTCTTGATCCTCTGGGGCCAGCCTGCTGACGTATCACACGCGGGCGGAGAACTCCGGATAGAACGTGCGCAGGTGGCGATTGTTCGCGCTGCGGAACAGCGGCAGGTTGTACTTGAAGCCATTGATCACCGCATGCCTTGGCGCCAGCACCTCGGCCATGAACCGCACGGTCCCGAGCGCCAGCAAGCCTTCCACGCTGGGCCCGATCCAGAAGCCGCCGATCGGCTTGGTCAGCTTGCGGAACTCCTTGCGCTGGTAATCGAACGCCTCCCACACGAACGACAGCGTCGCCACGTCCGGCGTCGTGTCCTCTTCCGAATTGCGCCAGTCGAGGAACTCGATGCTGTCGCGGTCGACGCCGTTCAGCTGGAAATGCTCGTCCAGGTAGTACTTGTACCAGCTGTGGTAGCCCTGCACCTTCGCCTGCCTCTGCTCGCCCACGACCACGTGCTCGAAGCCGCTCAGGTCGCGGTTTTTGCCGTCGCTGTACTGCTCGAACCACACGCGCTGCAGCACGGCCCACCACTGGTCGGTGCTCAAGGGCTGGTCCAGGCGCTCGTTGACATAGGCGCGCGCCACCTCCATCGGCGGGGTCTTGTGGGCGTAGTCGAGGAAGCGCTGGACTTCGTCCTGCTCTTCCGGGAAATTGACTTCGGCCTTGGTCTGGTCGAGCGTGTAATTGTTCAGCAGCGCATTCACCAGGTCGTATGACTGCTGCTTGTGCGCCGGGATGTGCACTTCCTCGATGAGCTTGTGCGTCCTGCTCGCCTCCTCGAGTTCGTTGACGACCACGTGGCCCGTCTCCCGGAAGGCGTCGATTGACTCGCCCTTGTGTACCGCCTTCAGGCCGGCGTGCTGCTGGTCCGCGTCCCAGATTTGCTGGTAGATATCCGTCATTCCATCTCCTGTCGGTTCATGGCTGCGTGCGCGCGGCGCGGGCACGAACAGCAGGGATATCGTACGCGGGAATTGTTTAAGGGACATGAAACGCGGGCCGTCGCAGATGAATAATGCGACCCGGAATGCAAAAAGCCCAGCGGGCTGCGCTGGGCTTTTCAGTATTCTGGCTCCCCGACCTGGACTCGAACCAGGGACCTGCGGATTAACAGTCCGTCGCTCTACCGACTGAGCTATCAGGGATTAGAAGCAGCATTTTATACAGCGAAAGCAACATTTGCAAGCTTGCTTATCGGTATCGTTTGCTGCTCTTTACTACTGCTTCGCTGACGTGCGTCAACGAAGAAGCAGGATTTTAGAGAACTTTGGCGATCGCGTCAACAACGATATCGATGTTCTTCGAGTTCATCGCAGCTACGCAGATGCGGCCCGTGTCCACGGCGTAGATCGACTGTTCGCGCAGCTTGGCGACCTGCTCTTTCGTCAGGCCCGAGTACGAGAACATCCCCACCTGCTGGCGCACGAATTCGAAGTCGTGGCCTGGAGCCTTCTCTTTCAGCTTCTGCACGAACTGGTCGCGGGTGGCCTTGATGCGCACGCGCATCGCCGCCAGCTCGTCTTCCCACAGCTGGCGCAGTTCCGGCGTGGACAGCACGGTCGCAACCACCTTGCCGCCGTGCACCGGCGGGTTCGAGTAGTTGGTGCGCACCACGCGCTTGAGCTGCGACAGCAGGCGGGAAGCTTCGTCGGCCGTCGACGCGACGACCGACAGGGCGCCCACGCGCTCGCCGTACAGCGAGAACGACTTCGAGAACGAGTTCGACACCAGCAGCGGCACGCCCGTGGCGGCGAAGCGGCGCACCACGGCACCGTCTTCGGCGATGCCGGCGCCGAAGCCCTGGTAAGCCATGTCCAGGAACGGGATCAGGCCGCGGGTCACGACGGCGTCGATCACCTGGTCCCACTGCTGGGCAGTCAGGTCGGCACCGGTCGGATTGTGGCAGCAGGCGTGCAGCACCACGACGGCGCCCTGCGGCATCGCCTTCAGCGCGGCCAGCATGCCTTCGAAGTTCACGCCATGGGTGGCGGGATCGTAGTAGGCGTAGTTGTTGACCTTGAAGCCGGCGCTTTCGAACAGCGCGCGGTGGTTTTCCCAGCTTGGATCGCTGATGAAGACTTCGGAATTCGGCGAGAAGCGCTTCAGGAAGTCCGCGCCCAGCTTCAGGGCGCCGGTGCCGCCCAGGGCCTGCACGGTGATCGCGCGGCGCTCTTGAACTACGGCACTGTCAGCCCCAAATACCAGTTCCTGCACCGCCTTGTCATACGCGGCCAGGCCTTCGATCGGCAGGTAGGTGCGCGGGGCCGGCTGTTCAATCAGGATGTTTTCAGCTTTCTGCACGCACGACAGCAGCGGCACCTTGCCATTGTCGTCATAATAGACGCCCACGCCCAGGTTGATCTTGTTGGGGTTGGTGTCGGCGTTAAAAGCTTCGGTGATGCCCAGGATCGGGTCGCGCGGAGCCATCTCGATGGCACTGAAAACGGAAGGATTCGTCATGATAGGATTGGATTCGAGTGAATGCGATTCGCAGCGGGTGAGCGTTATAACTTCAACGGCAGCAACTTCAACGGCACGTGTCCGGGCACTGCGGAGGTACCGCGATCACGGTGCTCGGCAATTCCGGTGCGCGGCATTGACCAGGTATGCAGGTCGCCGCGCAAAGGCTGCACGTTGTGACGTGCAACTCCCTATTCTAGCAAAGGTCTGACCACATGGCTGATTTATCACTGGCTGGCGCCCCCGAGCCCACCGTGCTGACGTTCCCGGATTCCCCTTTCAAGCTGCACCAGCCGTTCCCGCCGGCCGGCGACCAGCCGACCGCCATCGAGCAGCTGTGCGAAGGCATCGCCGACGGCCTGTCGTTCCAGACGCTGCTCGGCGTGACCGGCTCCGGCAAGACCTACACGATGGCCAACGTGATCGCCCGCATGGGGCGGCCGGCCATCGTATTCGCCCCCAACAAGACGCTGGCCGCGCAGCTCTACAGCGAATTTCGCGAATTCTTCCCGCAGAATGCCGTCGAGTACTTCGTGTCGTATTACGATTATTACCAGCCGGAAGCCTATGTGCCGCAGCGCGACCTGTTCATCGAGAAGGACTCGTCGATCAACGAGCATATCGAGCAGATGCGCCTGTCGTGCACGAAGTCGCTGATGGAACGGCGCGACGTCGTCATCGTGGCCACCGTGTCGGCCATCTACGGTATCGGTAATCCGAACGAATACCACCAGATGATCCTGACATTGCGCGCCAAGGACAAGGTGAGCCAGCGCGACATCATCGCCCGCCTGATCCAGATGCAGTACACGCGCAACGAGGTCGACTTCGGCCGCGGCACCTTCCGCGTACGCGGCGACACGATCGACATCTTCCCGGCCGAACACGCGGAACTGGCCGTGCGCCTGGAAATGTGGGACGACGAGCTGGAATCGATCCAGCTGTTCGACCCGCTGACGGGTCGCGTGCGCCAGAAGATCCCCCGCTTCACCGTCTATCCCGGCTCGCACTATGTGACGCCGCGCTCGACGGTGCTGCGCGCCATCGAGAGCATCAAGGCCGAACTGCGCGACCGCCTGGAATTCTTCCGCAAGGAAGGAAAACTGATCGAGGAACAGCGCCTCGAGCAGCGCACCCGTTTCGACTTGGAAATGATGGCCGAGATCGGCTTCACGAAAGGCATCGAGAACTACTCGCGGCACCTGTCCGGCGCGATGCCTGGGGAGCCGCCGCCGACGCTGATCGACTACCTGCCGAAGGATGCGCTGATGTTCATGGATGAGTCGCACGTGCTCATCGGCCAGCTGTCGGCCATGTACAACGGCGACCGTTCGCGCAAGACGAACCTGGTGGATTACGGCTTCCGCCTGCCCTCCGCGCTCGACAACCGCCCGCTGAAGTTCGAGGAATTCGAGAACAAGATGCGGCAGACGATCTTCGTGTCCGCCACGCCGGCCGAGTACGAGCAGAAGCATGCCGACCAGGTGGTGGAACAGGTGGTGCGCCCGACGGGCCTCGTCGACCCGCAAGTCATCGTGCGCCCGGCGCGCACCCAGGTGGACGACCTGCTTTCCGAGATCAACGACCGCATCGCCAAGAACGAGCGCGTGCTGGTCACGACGCTGACCAAGCGCATGTCCGAGCAACTCACGGAATACCTGTCCGACCACGGCATCAAGGTGCGCTACCTGCACAGCGATATCGAGACGGTCGAGCGCGTGGAAATCCTGCGCGACCTGCGTATCGGCACGTTCGACGTGGTGGTCGGCATCAACCTGCTGCGCGAGGGCCTGGACTTGCCGGAAGTGTCGCTGGTGGCGATCCTGGACGCGGACAAGGAAGGCTTCCTGCGTTCCGAGCGTTCGCTGATCCAGACGATCGGCCGCGCGGCCCGTAACCTGAACGGCGTGGCCCTGCTGTATGCGGACCAGATGACCGATTCGATGAAGCGCGCGATCGATGAAACGGAGCGGCGCCGCGCCAAGCAGATCGCCCACAACGAGAAGCACGGCATCATCGCCCGCGGCGTCAACAAGGTCATCAAGGACATGATCGACGGTGTGTACGATCCGAACCGCGAATCGACGCAGCTGAAGGCCGCGCAGGAGACTGCCAAGTACGAGACGATGAGCGAGAAGCAGGTGGCGAAGGAAATCAAGCGCCTCGAAAAGCTCATGGTCGAACACGCGAAGAACCTGGAGTTCGAGAAGGCCGCGCAGGTGCGGGACCAGTTGCACCTGCTGAAGGAGCAAGCCTTCGGTGCACCGGGGGCGGACGTGATTTCGATCACTGGAAAGTAAGCCTGCCCGTCAAGAAAAACGCCGCGTTCGACGCGGCGTTTTTTCTTACAGCTCCCCTGCCCGCTCCAGCCGCTTGTACAGCACCAGCGAATACAACACCGGCAACAACGCGCCGATGACGACGAGCCCGATCGCATAATGCCCCGGCGCGCCAAGCAGCACCGCGAGCAATCCCAGCAGGCCCGAAGCCACCATCAGCCTGGCTCCCACCCGGTGCGTCGCGTACCACACCCGCTCGCTCGCCAGGGTCCAGGGAGTGCGAATGCCGATGTAGAAGTTGCGGCGTACCTTGCCCAGCGAATTGCCGATCACGGCCAGCATCACGCAAATGGCGGCCGGGACCGCGCGGCTCACGTCGAACCCTTCGTTGAAGAGCGCAGTGAGGAACACCGCGTGCAGCAGGCCCATCATGCCGACGACCACCGCCACGATGTAGCCGGCGGTCGAACGGAACGCGTTCACGTCATAACCCTTTGGCGACAGGTAAGGCAACGCGCCCCCCGCCAGCAGCGCAAACACCATGGCACCCGGCCCGGTCAGCCACACGACCCAGCGCGGGCCGAAGCCGTCCGCCCTTCCGTGCGTGTTCCAATGGATGGGAATGGTCTCGGCCAGGCTGGGCCAGCACAGAGCCGTGAGCACCGTGGCCGCCAGGATCAGGATAACGCTTGCAATCAGGTGTTGCCGGTTCATGCCTTCCTCCTTCTGGTCTGTGGTTGGGTAAGGTCCATCATCCATGCCGCCACGTCCTGCAGCACCGTGGTGTTCAAGCCATACCAGATCGTCTGGCCCTCGCGGCGGCGGGTGATCAGGTCGGCTTCCGCCAGCACGGCGAAGTGATGCGACATCGTCGGGCGCGTCATGTCGAAATGCTCGGCCAGCTGGCCCGCCGTCATTTCGCCATCGCGCAGCAGGCGCAGGATCTCGCGCCGCGCGGGGTCGGCCATGGCCTTGAAGGCGTCGGTGGGGGCTGGCATCGTATTTCGAGAAACGGCTAATTAGATGATGATCTAAATATACGCCGAAAAAGCGCGCGCCCGCAAGCAATGCCTGAAATATTCAGTTGGTGCGGTGCACGTCGCGGAACAGCAGCATGTCGGCGATCCGGTCGGATTTGTCGCCGTCGAATCCAAGCTCGGTCACGCGCCGCGCGGGATTCGTCCACGTGCCGAACAGCAGGTCCCAGATCGGCAAGCCGTAGTTCTGCGCGTGGTGGTGAAGCTGGTGGTGAACCGTATGCATTTCCGGGCGCTGCACGAGATAGCCAAGCCAGCGCGGTGTCGCGATATCGCTGTGCAGGAACAGGTCGAAAATGCCGGTCAGGAGCAAGGCCACGCCGGCGGCGGCCGGGCTGGCGCCCAGCAGCAGGTAGCTGACGCCGCCGCTGATGCAGATGGCCGCGGCCGAGTCCAGCGGGTGGGCATAGAATGCCGTGAGCGCCTCCACTCGCCGGGCGCTGTGGTGCAGCTGGTGGAAGATACGCCACAGCAGGTCGGAACGGTGGGTGGCCCGGTGCCACCAGTAGAACAGGAAGCTGGTGACGAGGAAGCTGGCCAGGCCCGTCAGCGGATCGGGCCAGGCGCTGGTGTCGAGCAGCGCCGCTTCATGGATGGCGGTACTGAAAAAGTAGCCGGCCGCCAGCGTGACGGCCACGGTGGCCGCGCCGGTCGCGCTGGCGAGCAGCAGCCAGCGCCGGTCGCAGTGGTTGCGCGAGGCGGGAGCGATCACTTCCCGCGTGAACAGCGCCACGAAGGCAAGGCCCAGGATGGGGAGCGCCAGCAGTTCGCTCATGGTCACAAGGTCTTCACGAACTCGCGAATCCCGCCCAGCAGCATCTCGATCGACATGGCGGCCAGGATCAGGCCCATCAGCCGTTCGAACGCCGTCATCACCTGCGTACCCAGCACCCGCTGCAAGCGGTCGGCACCGAGGAACACGGCCAGCCAGACCACGACCACGGCGGCCAGCGCCGCCACGTGGATCATCACGTCGCCGCGGGTCTCGCTGGAGAACAGCAGCACGGTCGCCAGCGCCGACGGCCCGGCCAGCGCGGGAATCGCCAGCGGCACGATGAACGGCTCGCCGCCCTCGTTCTTGCCCAGCACCCCGTCCGGGTGCGGGAACACCATGCGGATCGCGATCATCAGGAGGATCACGCTGCCGGCGATGCGCAGCGACACTTCGGAAAGGCTCAGCGCATGCAGGAAGGGCCGGCCGAAGAACATGAACACCAGCAGCACTGCGAACGCGATCAGGCATTCGCGCACGACGATGCGCGGCCGGCGCGCCGGCGCCACGGGTTGCAGCGCGGCGGCGAACAGCGGCACGTTGCCGAACGGGTCGGTCACGAGCAGCAGCAGGATGAAAGTCTGGAAGAAGTTTTCGGTCATCGGGATTTCTCTTTGTTGTTATTCGCGAGGGAAGCGGCCGGAATAAAAAATGGCGGAAGGCCTTCCGGCCCTCCGCCATTGTCGCGCAAGCACGAATGCTTATGCGTTCGTTTCGCCCTTCTTGAGCCACGCCGCCAGCTGGTGCGGACGCAGGCCGTCGTAATCCTCGAACGGCTGGTGGATCCACGGGTTGTGCGGCAGTTCCTGCATCTGGTAGTCCGGCTTGAAGGCCGAGCTGCCCTTGGTCCAGATCACGGCGGAACGCACCTCTTCGACATCCTGGTAGTTGGCCTTCAGGTGCTCGATGACCTTCATCAGCGTGACGCCGGAATCGGCCAGGTCGTCGATCAGGAGGATCTTGCCGGCCAGGGAGCCGCGCGTGACCGTGATGTACTTGGCGATATCGAGGTCGCCCTGCACCGTGCCCTTGTCGGCGCGGTAGGAGCTCGTCGACAGGATTGCCAGCGGCACGTCGAAGATGCGCGAGAACACGTCGCCGGGGCGCACGCCGCCGCGCGCCAGGCACAGCACCATGTCGAACTTGAAGCCCGATTCGTAGACCTTCAGTGCCAGGCCTTCGACCAGGCGGTTGTACTCATCCCAGGTCACCCACAGGTGCTTGTTGTCGGATTGAGGGGTGCTCATTTGTTTCCTTCTTGCTTGTGGCGGTACTGCTTATTATTCGAACGGATGACGGAGCACGATGGTTTCTTCGCGATCCGGCCCCGTGGAAACCATGTCGACGGGTACGCCGACCAGTTCCTCGATGCGCTTGATGTAGGCGCGGGCATTGGCCGGCAGGGCCGCCAGCGATTTCGCGCCGACCGTGCTTTCTTTCCAGCCCGGCATTTCTTCGTAGATCGGCTCGCAACGCGCCGCGTCTTCGGCGCCGACCGGGAAGACGTCGACCTTGCGGCCGTCCAGCATGTAGCCGGTGCACAGCTTCAGGGACTCGATGCCGTCCAGCACGTCCAGCTTCGTCAGGCACATGCCGGACACGCCGTTGATCTGCACGGAACGGCGCAGCAGCGCGGCGTCGAACCAGCCGCAGCGGCGGGCGCGGCCCGTCACGGTGCCGAACTCGTGGCCCACTTGCGCCAGGTGGTGGCCCACGCCGGCGTCGGTCGGCAGCTCCGACGGGAACGGGCCGGAACCCACGCGCGTCGTGTAGGCCTTGGTGATGCCCAGGATGTAGTGCAGCATGTTCGGGCCCACGCCGGCACCGGCGGCGGCATTGCCGGCCACGCAGTTCGACGAGGTGACGAACGGATAGGTGCCGTGGTCCACGTCCAGCAGCGAGCCCTGCGCGCCTTCGAACAGCAGGTTGGCGCCGGCCTTGTGCGCGGCGTACAGCGCGCTCGACACGTCGGCCACCATGGGACGCAGGCGCGGCACGTAGGCCAGCGCATCGTCGAGGGTCTTCTGGTACTCGACCTTCGGTGCCTTCAGGTAGTTTTCCAGCACGAAGTTGTGGTAGTCCAGGTTCTCGGCCAGCTTTTCGGCGAAGCGCTTCTCGTTCAGCAGGTCGGCGACGCGGATGGCGCGGCGCGCCACCTTGTCTTCGTAGGCCGGGCCGATGCCCTTGCCGGTGGTGCCGATCTTGGCGGCACCGCGGGCCGCTTCACGGGCCGCGTCCAGCGCGGTGTGGTAAGGCAGGATCACCGGGCAGGCTTCGGAAACCTTCAGGCGCGATGCCACTTCCACGCCCACCGCTTCGAGCTTGTCGATCTCGCGCAGCACGTCGGGCACGGAAACGACGACGCCGTTGCCGATGTAGCAGGCCACGCCCGGGCGCATGATGCCCGAAGGGATCAGCTGCAGCGCCGTCTTCACGCCGCCGATCACCAGCGTGTGACCGGCGTTGTGGCCGCCCTGGAAGCGCACCACGCCTTGCGCGTGTTCCGTCAGCCAGTCGACGATTTTGCCCTTGCCTTCATCGCCCCACTGGGTGCCGATGACGACCACGTTTGTTGCAGTGATTTTTTTTGACATCACACTAACCTAAGTTTTTAAGAATCCAGTTACTACCACTCTCGTCGAGCACCAGCGCGCGGTCGCACTCGAACTCGTCCTGTTCATTGCTGTGACCCGGCAGGGACTGGATCACAACCTCGCCGGACTTGCGCAGCTCGGCGATACGTTCCTTCAGTTCGGGGGAATTGCCCCACGGCGCGCGGATCGCGTGCTTGCGGTCGGCCGTCGGCAACAGGCGCGCCAGTTCGCGCAAGTCCATCGAGTAACCCGTCGCCGGGCGGGCGCGGCCGAAGGCCTCGCCTACGTGGTCGTAGCGGCCACCGCGCGCCACGGCGTTCGGCAGGCCCGGCACGTACAGCGCGAACGTGGCGCCGCTCTCGTACTGGTAGCCGCGCAGGTCGGCCAGGTCGATCGCCACTTCGGCACGGCCGATGGCGGAAGCTGCCAGCGCAGCCAGCTCGGCCAGCGCCTTGGCGATGCCCGGCAGGTCCGGCAGCGCGTGCCTGGCGGTGGCCAGCACATCGACATCGCCATACAGGTTGGGCAGCGCCAGCAATGCGTCGCGCGTGGCCGCGGCATAGCCCTCGGTCAGGGTGCGCAGGCCGGGCACGTCCTTGGCGCGCAGCAGTTGCACGATGGCGTCGTGGTCGCGCTTGGCAAGCGCATCCTGTTCGAGGATCGCGCGCAGCACGCCCACGTGGGCCAGGTCCAGGCGCACTTCGGTGAAGCCGGCCATCTCGAGCGACGCCAGCGCCAGCTCCTGGATCTCGGCATCCGCTTCCAGGCCGGCGTGGCCATAGATCTCGGCGCCGATCTGCAGCGGCTCGCGGGTGGCGTGCAAGCCCGAAGGACGGGTATGCAGCACCGGGCCGGCATAGCACAGGCGGGTGACGGAGGCGCGGTTGAGCAGGTGGGCGTCGATGCGGGCGACCTGGGTCGTCATGTCGGCGCGCAGGCCCAGCATGCGGCCGGAAATCTGGTCCACCAGCTTGAAGGTGCGCAGGTCGGTATCCAGGCCGGCACCTGTCATCAGCGACTCGACGTATTCGAGCAGCGGCGGCATCACGAGTTCGTAGCCGTAGCGGCGGAAGTTATCCAGCATCAGGCGGCGCAATTCCTCGATCTTGCGCGCCTCGGACGGCAGAACGTCCGCGATATGTTCGGGCAAAAGCCAATTCGGCATGGGAGAACCGGTTTGTTGAAATTCGTTCAATCGGATTGGCGCGCAAACGCGGCGGCGCAAACCGAACCGCATATTTTACGCGAAAACGTGGCTCGACAGGAAAAAACGACAAGCAAAAACCGGTGACAGGCACCGCTTTTCCGGAAATGTTTCAAAAATCGGAGCCTGGAAGGAAGATGGCCTGCAGGCCATCTCCGCTGCGCAGGCAGGGAGCGATGCTCCCCGAAACCCCTGCTACGCCACCGGTTTTCCGCCGCTCTGCGGCAAGCCGCGAAGGAAAAAAACAGGGGCCGGATCCGAGGATCCGGCCCCTGCTGCTCGCTCACGGCGGCGGCTTACTTGCCAGCCGAGCCGCTGCCCTTGAAGTACTTGAAGAACTCCGAGTTCGGGTCCACCAGCATCACGTCGGCCTTGGTCTTGAACGACGCGCGATAGGCTTCCAGGCTGCGGTAGAACTTGTAGAACTCGGGGTTGCGGCCGAATGCCTCGGCGTAGATCGCCGTGGCTTTCGCGTCGCCCTCGCCCTTGATCTTCTCGGCCTCGCGGTAGGCTTCGGCCAGGATCACGGAGCGCTGCTTGTCGGCGTCGGCGCGGATCTTCTCGGAGTCGGCCGAACCGGTCGAGCGCAGCTCGTTGGCCACGCGCAGGCGCTCGGCCTTCATCCGCTCGTAGACGGAGTTGTTGATCTGCTCGACGTAGTCGACACGCTTCAGGCGCACGTCCAGGATCTGCACGCCGATCTCCTTCGCTTCGGCGTCGACCTTGGCCCGCAGGCCTTCCATCACCTTGCCGCGCTGGCCCGAGATCACTTCGCGCACGGTGCGCTTGGTAATTTCCTCGTTCAGCGCCGCCTTCACGATCTGCGACATGCGGTTGCCGGCCCGGCCTTCGTCCCCGCCGAAGCGCACGAAGTACAGGCGCGGGTCGACCACGCGCCACTTCACGAACGAATCGACGAGGATGTTCATCTTCTCGGCCGTGATGAAGCGGTCCGCTTCGGGCGAATCGAGCGTCTGGATGCGCTTGTCCAGGTAGATCACGTTTTGGAACGGCGGCGGCAGCTTGAAGTGCAGGCCCGGTTCGCGGATCACCTGCTTCACCTCACCCAGGGCGAAGACGATGGCGAATTTGCGCTGGTCCACCACGAACACGGTGGACGACAGCAGCATCAGCGCGATGAACGCGGTGACGGCAAAAGTTACGATACGGTTCATTAACGGCCCTCCCGGCTACGGGACGATTCACGCGCCCGGTTCGAATCCCCGTTATAGGCGGGTTCCGACGGTTGCGGCAGCAGCACGGCCGATGGCGGCGGCGCCGTCACATTGGCGCGCTGCGCCTCGGTGGCGGCCACCTGCGCGATCAGTTTATCCAGCGGCAGGTACAGCAGGTTGCTGCCGGCCTTCGAGTCGACCATCACCTTGCTGGTGTTGGCGAAGATCTGCTGCATCGTGTCCAGGTACATGCGGTCGCGCGTCACGCCCGGCGCCTTCTGGTACTCGGTCAGCACGGCCTTGAAGCGGTCGGCGTTACCGGTCGCGTTCTCCACCACCATCGAGCGGTAGGCTTCCGCTTCCTGCAACAGGCGGAAGGCGGCGCCGCGCGCCGTCGGCACCACCTGGTTCGCATAGGCCTGGCCTTCGTTCTTCAGGCGTTCGCGGTCCTGGCCGGCCTTCACGGCGTCGTCGAACGCGGTCTGTACCTGCTCCGGCGGCTGCACGCCCTGCATCGTCACGTTGGTGATGGCGGCACCGGACGCGTAGCGATCGAGGATCTGCTGCATCAGCTGCTGCGTGTCGTAGGCCACCTTCTCGCGGCCTTCGTACAGCACGTAGTCCATCTTGCTGCGGCCGACGATCTCGCGGATTGCCGTCTCGGCCACCTGGCGAACGGTGTCTTCCGCGTCGCGGTTGTTGTACAGCCAGGCCACCGGATCGCTCAGCTGGTACTGCACGGCGAACTGGATGTCGATGATGTTCTCGTCGTCGGTCAGCATCAGCGATTCGCGCGCCTGCTTGTTGCGGATATTGCCGCGATAGCCCACTTCCACCGTGCGCACCTGCGACACGTTGACGACCTCGTTGGCCTGGAACGGATACGGCCAGCGCCAGTTGAAGCCGGCCGGGGTCTCGTGGCTGAAGCGGCCGAACGTGGTGACGATGCCCTTCTGGCCTTCCTGCACGATGAACGCGCCGCTGGCCAACCAGACCAGCAGCGCGATGACGGCGACCGCGCCAACGGTCACGCCGGCGCCTTTCATTTCGCCGCCGCCACCGCTGCCACCGCCGCCGCCTCCGTTATTGTTGCGGTTCTTGTTGCCGAACAGGCCGTTCAGGCGCTGGTTGAAATCGCGCCACAACTGGTCGAGATCCGGCGGTCCGTCGCCGGGCTTTTTGCCTTCCTGGGCCTGCCTGTTGCCATCCTTGTCCTGGCCCCAGCGGGGGTCGTTCAGGGACAGCTTCAAGCCTAATCTTTTCGCTAGTGAGGAAAGAGGCATGTTTTAAACATCGGTGAATGTGGAAATGGCATCGGGCGGCGTGTCGTCCTTCGGACGCAGGTTCGCTTCCCGTTGTTCCTGGGCTGCCTCGGTGATGGCCGCGCGCAGCAGATCGAGGCCGTCACCCGTGCGGGCACTGATGAAAACGCGTGAAATCTTATCATGCTCATCACGTTCCACCGCCGGCTCCAGGCCGGCCGCGTCGATCTTGTTCCAGACGAGGATCTGGGGAATATGATCGGCGCCGATCTCGCGCAGCACGGCGTTGACTTCCTCGATCTGCTCCATGCGCACGGGGCTCGCGCCATCGACGACATGCAGCAGCAGGTCGGCATGGATGGTTTCCTCCAGCGTGGCGCGAAATGCCGCGACCAGCTGGTGCGGCAGTTCGCGCACGAAGCCGACCGTATCGGAGATCACGACATTGCCGGCTTCCTCGCCCATGAACACCCGGCGCGACGTCGTGTCCAGCGTGGCGAACAACTGGTCCGCGACGTAAACGCCGGCCTTGGTCATGGTATTGAACAGCGTCGACTTGCCGGCGTTGGTATAGCCGACCAGCGACACGGAAAAGGCATTGTTGCGGCCGCGAGAACGGCGCTGCGTTTCATGCTGCTTGCGCAGCTTGGCCAGGCGGGCACGCAGCATGCGCACCCGTTCGCCGATCAGCCGGCGGTCGGTCTCGAGCTGGGTTTCACCCGGGCCGCGCAGGCCAATACCGCCCTTTTGCCGCTCCAGGTGGGTCCAGCCGCGGATCAGGCGGGTGGAAAGGTGCTGCAGCTGCGCCAGCTCGACCTGCAGCTTGCCCTCGTGGCTCTGGGCCCGCTGGGCGAAGATGTCGAGGATCAGGCTGGTACGGTCGAGCACCCGCACATTGAGGCGCTTTTCGAGGTTGCGCTGCTGCGCGGGCGACAGCGCATGGTTGAAGATGACGATCTCCACCTGGTGGTCCTGCACGGCGTGGCCGATCTCGTCGGCCTTGCCGCTGCCGACGAAATAGGCGGCATCGGGGCTGGAACGCTTGCCGGTGATCGTCGTGATGGGCTCCACCCCCGCGGAACGCGCGAGCAGCATCAATTCCTCGATACTGGCGGCGAAGTCACCCTGGCCGAAATCCACACCGACTAAAGCTGCGCGCATGGACTGGGCCGGGAACGATGAAGCGGAAGGCAAAGCTTGGGCGTTGTCTCAACGATCAACGTTACTCTGCCTCGGAATCGATATTGAGGTTGACGGCGCGGGCCGGCACCACGGTCGAAATGGCATGCTTGTACACCATCTGCGTAACCGTGTTACGCAGCAGGACGACGTATTGGTCGAACGACTCGATATGGCCCTGCAACTTGATGCCGTTGACGAGGTAGATCGAGACGGGAACGTGCTCCTTGCGCAGCGCGTTCAGGAATGGGTCTTGTAACAATTGCCCTTTATTGCTCATAACAGCTCCAGTTTATGTTGTTGTGTTGGAATTGGAGGCGAAACGCTTGATTTCAAGTGCCGGCTACTCCTTATTGCAGAGGTAAATGACCCCTCCGCCAGACGGAAATGCTTCGAAGCTACTGTAACCGTTTTTTGTGATTCATGCAGGGGTGTCCGAATGAAAATCGTGGAAAAAATGCATTCGGAATGTGAAGCCGGTGCGCTTGCGAAATTGACTGCTCGACCGGTGGCCGTCGGCCGCCGAACACCGGTGTCGGACACCATTTCCCCACGGGGAAATGGTGTCCGACACCGGTTTGCTTATGCCGGCGACCGGGGGGTCAGTTTTTCTCGCGCTTGTCGAACGGATTCTTACCCGTCCGCAACTCGATCCGCAGCGGCGTGCCGACCAGCGAGAACGTATCCCGGAAGTGCTTTTCCAGGTAACGCTTGTACGGCTCGCTCACGGCGTCGAGCGAGTTGCCGTGGATGACGATCACCGGCGGGTTCATGCCGCCCTGGTGGGCGTAGCGCATCTTCGGGCGCAGGCCCGCCTTGCGCTTCGGCTCCTGCTTTTCGATCGCTTCCTGCAGGGCGCGCGTCAGCTTCGGCGTCGACAGGTCGGCCGTGGCGGCCGCGTAGGCGGCGTCGACGGACTTCATCAACGGGCCGATGCCGGTGCCCTTCAGCGCCGAGATGAAATGCGTCTTGGCGAAGCTGAGGAAGTCGAGCTTGCGGTCCATGTCGTTTTTCACCTGGTCGCGCTGGTGCGATTGCAGGCCATCCCACTTGTTC
The DNA here is from genome assembly GCF_037094685.1 of Massilia sp. METH4. Classification (NCBI taxonomy): domain Bacteria; kingdom Pseudomonadati; phylum Pseudomonadota; class Betaproteobacteria; order Burkholderiales; family Oxalobacteraceae; genus Massilia; species Massilia sp. METH4. The sequence continues at coordinate 54,616 of NZ_CP146614.1, forward strand.
ACGGCCAGCACCAGGGCGCGGCCACTTTCAAGAATGAAGCCGGCGATATGGGCGTCCTGCTCGGAGATATCCTGCTGGGCGTCCAGCATCAGGATCACCACGTTCGCTTCCGAAATCGACTGCAGGGTCTTCACGACCGAGAATTTCTCGATCGCCTCGAACACCTTGCCGCGGCGGCGGATGCCGGCGGTGTCGATCAGCGTGTAGTGCTTGCCGTCGCGCTCGAACGGGATCTCGATCGAATCGCGCGTGGTGCCCGGCATGTCGAAGGCGATCACGCGCTCCTCGCCGAGCAGCGTGTTGATCAGCGTGGACTTGCCCACGTTCGGGCGGCCGACGAGGGCCAGCTTGATGCCGCGCTCGGACGGCAACAGTTCCTCGGCATCGGCCGGGCGCGAAGCGAACGCCTTGTCGAGCGCCTCCTGCACCAGGTCGTGCACGCCGTCGCCGTGCGCACCGGAGATCGCATACGGATCGCCCAGGCCCAGTTCGTAGAAGTCCGACACGGCGGAGGTGTACTTCATGCCTTCCGCCTTGTTCACCACCAGCAGCACGGGGCGGCCGCTGCGGCGCAGGAAGTCGGTGATGGTCTTGTCGTGCGGCGTCATCCCCTGGCGGCCATCGACGAGGAAGATGACGACATCCGCCTCGGCGACGGCCTGCTTGGTCTGCAGGGCCATCTGGAACATGATGCCTTCCTTGGCGACCGGTTCGAAACCGCCGGTATCGATGACCAGGAAGGGACGGTCGCCGACGCGGCCCTCGCCATAGTGACGATCGCGCGTCAGACCAGGCAAGTCCGCCACCAGCGCGTCGCGCGAGCGGGTCAGACGATTGAAAAGGGTCGACTTCCCGACGTTCGGGCGACCCACGAGTGCAATTACCGGCTTCATTTGTTTTCTGCTCGGCCGCCGGGGCGGCCATCATTACTACGTTATAAAAATCGTCGGGCTTACTCGACCGCGATCGCGGTGATCGTTCCCGACTGCGTCTGGAAGATCATGTTCGAGCCAGCGACGACCGGCGCCGACCTGATCGGGCTGCCGTCGGTGGCCACGCGGCCCAGCATCGAGCCATCCTCGCGCGACAGCAGGTGCACATAGCCCTGGAAGTCGCCCACGGCCACCACGCGGCCATAGGACAGCGGCGTGGACAGCACGCGGTTGCCCAGCGAATCGTTCTTCCACGCGCTCTGCCCGCCTTCGCGGCTGAACGCGGAGACGTGACCCTTGTCGTCGGCCACGAAGACGAAGCGCTGATCGGCGCCCACGCCCACGTCGGACGATGCGGGTTTGCTCCACTTGGCCACGCCCGTGGAGAGATCGAAGCAGCCGACCTTGCCCTGGTACGTGACGGCGCAGATGTCGCTGCCCACCACGATGGGCGTGCCGCCGATGTCGGACACGCGTTCCAGCTCGGTGGCGCCGCGCGGCTCGGCCACGGACACCTCGAAGCGCGGCACGCCGTTGGCCAGGGCCAGCGCCAGCAGCTTGCCGGCCGGCTGGGCCACGTACACGTTCGGTTGCGCCACCACCATGCCCGGCGCGTTGCGCAGGGTGAGCGGCGGCGTGGTGCGCTGCAGGAACCATTTACGGTCGCCCGTCTTCGCGTCGTACGCGGTGATCTTGTTGTCCATGCTGCGCACGATCACCAGCTCGTCGGTGACGGCGGGTGCCGACAGCACTTCGGACGAAGCCTGCACCTTCCACAGCTGCGCGCCCGTGGCGGCGTCGAAGGCCAGCACGGCGCCCTTGGTGCCGCCGACGGCCACCAGCTTGCCGTTGGCGCCCACGCCCGCGGTCAGGTCGGTACCGGCCTTGATCTTCCACTGCGAGCGGCCAGTGGCCGCGTCCAGGCGTTCGATGGTGCCGTCGTTGTCGGCCACGAACAGTGCATTGTCGGCGAGCGCCGGCGAGAACACGTACAGGCCCGCCTTGCCCACGGAGTGCTTCCACACGGTCTTGGCCGGGATCGGCGACTTGATGTCCACCAGCGCGGCCGGAGGATTCTTGTCCTTTTCCTTGAACGGGTTCAGCCAGCTGAGGGAACTGCACGCGGTCGTCATGGACAGCAGGCCCACGCCGATGACTTTACTGGTGATACGCATAAATTAAACCTTGCTCCTGACAATGGAAGTCGCTACGAGACGATCACGCCCGCGCGCCATCCCGGCCGCGGGTGAAGGGGCGGCCACGCCGCCCCCGCTGATCAGGCGGCGGCCGGTTTCGCTTCCGGCACCGTGCCGCCCACGGCTTCGAGCTTCAGCTCGATCAGCTGGCGGGCGGGGTTCTTCTCGTCCGTGCCGGCCAGCGCGGCCTGGTAGGCGGCGCGCGCTTCGGCCAGCTTGTTCTGCGCGGCCAGCACGTCGCCCTTGCGGTCGCTCACGGCGGCCTTGAACTGCTCGGGCACCTCGCCCTCCAGCGTCTTCAAGGCGTCGGCATAGGCTTTCTCGTCCAGCTGCAGGCCGGCCAGGCGGATCTTCGCGACCGCCTTGTACTCGTCGTTGCCGTGCTCGATCACCCACTGCAGCTTCGCTTTCGCGGTCTTCAGGTCGTTGGCCTCGAAGGCGCTCTTCGCCGCCGTCAGCGCGGCCATCTGCGCATACAGCGTGCGGCCGTAGCGGCTTTCGATATCGCCGGCGGCGCGCTGCACCTTGGCGTTGTCCTTGCCGACCGAAGCCTGCAGCTCGTCATACAGCGCGGAGGCTTCGACGGCCTGCGTGCGCTGGTAGTACTGCCAGCCCGCCCAGCCCGAATAGGCGGCCAGGCCGGCCACCAGCACCCAGGTTGCCGCGTTGCCGTACTTAGCCCACCACGCCTTCAGGGAAGCGAGCTGTTCTTCTTCTTGGTGATCGAATGCCATGAAATTCTTCCTTCGGGATCAGTGATGGTGGTGGTGATCGGTGCAATCGTCGCCGCACTCGTGGCCGCCGGTGATCTGCTCGACCACGTAGTCGACGACTTCCTCGAACGGCACGGTGGCCTGCTGCTGCTCGCCTTCGACGCCGCGCATCGCCTTCACGGCGGCAGTGTTGTTGGCCACTTCGTCTTCGCCGATGATCACGGCGAAGGACGCGCCGCTGCCGTCGGCCTTCTTCATCTGGCTCTTGAAGGACCCGGCGCCGGCCGCGGTGGCGCAGTGCAGGATCACGTCCAGCCCGGCGTCGCGCAGGCGCTCGCCCAGGATGAACGCCTGCGATTGCGCTTCCTCGCCCTGGTGCACCAGGTATACGTCGCACTGGTTGGGCGCGGCGATGTCGCCGGCCGACTTCATCAATTCGATCAGGCGCTCGATGCCCATCGCGAAGCCCACGGCCGGCGTGGGCTTGCCGCCGAACTGCTCGATCAGCGGGTCATAGCGGCCGCCGGCGCACACGGTGCCCTGCGCGCCCAGCTCGTCGGTGACCCATTCGAACACGGTGCGGTTGTAGTAGTCGATGCCGCGCACCAGGCGCGTGTTGACCGTGTACTGCACAGCGTTCTTGTCGAGGATCTTGCGCACGCCGTCGAAGTGCTTGAGCGATTCTTCGCCCAAATAGTCCAGCAGCTTCGGCGCGTTCTCGACGATCTCCTGCAGGGCAGGATTCTTCGTATCCAGGATGCGCAGCGGGTTGGTGTGCAGGCGGCGCTTGGCGTCCGCGTCCAGCAATTCCTCGTGGTGTTGCAGGTAGGCGATCAAGTCCACGCGGTGGCGCGCGCGCTCCTCGGCATCGCCGATCGAGTTCAGTTCCAGGCGGATGTTCGGCAGGCCCAGGTCGTCCCACAGGCGGCGGCACAGCATGATCAGTTCCGCGTCGATGTCCGGGCCCGTGAAGCCGACGGCCTCGGCGCCGAACTGGTGGAACTGGCGGTAGCGGCCGCGCTGCGGGCGCTCGTGGCGGAACATCTGGCCCTTGTACCACAGGCGCTTCGGGCCGTCGTACACCAGGTTGTGTTCGAGCACGGCGCGCACCACGCCGGCCGTGCCTTCCGGGCGCAGCGTAAGCTGGTCGCCGTTCATCGAATCCTCGAACGAATACATTTCCTTTTCGACGATATCGGTCACGGCGCCGATCGCGCGCGCGAACAGGCGGGTTTCCTCGACGATCGGCGTGCGGATGTTCTGGTAGCCGTAGCTTTGCAGGATGGACTGCGCGGTGTTCTCGAAGATTTCCCACAGGTGGGCATCGGCCGGCAGGATGTCGGGCATCCCCTTCACCGCTGTGATTTTGTCTGCTTTCTTGTCGCTCATTTAAGCTGCCTGTTTGGAGTAATTCTTTTTTACGTAATCCAGCACGATCTGCTGGAATTCCTGCACGATCGTGTCGCCGCGCAGGGTGGCCACCTTCTGGCCGTCGACGAACACCGGCGCGGCCGGCGATTCGCCGGTGCCCGGCAGGCTGATGCCGATATTGGCGTGCTTCGACTCGCCCGGGCCGTTGACGATGCAGCCCATCACGGCCACGTTCATCGCTTCCACGCCCGGATAGCTCTTCTTCCACTCGGGCATCTGCTCGCGCAGGTAGGTCTGGATATCGTCGGCCAGTTCCTGGAACGTGGTCGACGTGGTGCGGCCGCAGCCCGGGCAGGCGATCACCATCGGCATGAACTTGCGCAAGCCCATCGTCTGCAGGATTTCCTGGCCGACCACGACTTCCTTGGTGCGGTCGCCGCCCGGTTCCGGCGTGAGCGAGATGCGGATCGTGTCGCCGATGCCTTCCTGCAGCAGCACGGACAGCGCGGCCGTCGAGGCGACGATGCCCTTGCTGCCCATGCCCGCTTCCGTGAGGCCCAGGTGCAGCGCGTAGTCGCAGCGCTTGGCCAGCTCGCGGTAGACGGCGATCAGGTCCTGCACGCCGGAGACCTTGCACGACAGGACGATCTTGTCGCGCCCCAGGCCGATATCCTCGGCGCGCCGGGCATTCTCGATGGCCGACGTGATCAGCGCCTCGTACATCACGTGCTGGGCGGTCCAGGGATTCGTGCGCGCCGCGTTCTCGTCCATGATGCGCGCCAGCAGTGCCTGGTCGAGCGAACCCCAGTTGACGCCGATGCGCACCGGCTTGTCGTGGCGGATCGCCACTTCGATCATCTGGGCGAACTGCGTGTCGCGCTTGGCGCCCTTGCCGACGTTGCCGGGGTTGATGCGGTACTTCGACAGCGCGGCGGCGCAGTCCGGATATTCGGTCAGCAGCGTGTGGCCGTTGTAGTGGAAGTCGCCCACCAGCGGCACGTCGACACCCATCTTGTCGAGCTGCTCGCGGATATACGGCACGGCTTGCGCCGCTTCCGGCCGGTCGACCGTCAGGCGCACCAGCTCGGAGCCGGCGCGGGCCAGCTCCTTGATCTGGATGGCGGTACCGACGGCATCGGCGGTATCGGTGTTCGTCATCGATTGCACGACGACCGGGTGGTCGCCGCCGACCCACACCTTGCGGTCGCCATGGGCGACCAGCACACCCTTGCTGGAGCGGCGCGCGGCTGGGCCGGATGCGGGGCCGGACGGGATCGCGTTGTTCGTTTCGGTCATGCTCATTACTTGATCTGGACGCGGGAAATGGTGCCGTTCGCCACCTTCGGCAACGGCAGCGGCTGGCCGCGCAGCGTGGCGCGCACGCCGTCGGGCGCGCCGACGATCAGCGTGGACTGGCGGTCGATTTCAAAACTCTCGGTGCTGCCCGCCTTCACCAGGCGGGAAATCAGCGGCGACGCGCCGGGACGGCGAATCTCGACCCAGGAATCGGCCGTGAACACCATCGTCAGCGTATTCGCGCCCTGCGCGGCGGGCGCGGCCGGCGTCGCGGCCGGGGCGGGCACGGCCGCAGCCGTCGCGGGAGTGCCCGCCGGCGGCGTGACAGCGGCCGGCGGCGTTGCCGCGGGGGCCGTTGCCGCGGCGCCTGACGCGGCAGCCGTGTTCGGCGCCGGCGTCGTCACCAGCGGTGCCGTATTCTCGGGCGTTGCCGGCCCCGGCGTGGAGACCAGCGGCACGTTCGGCGACAGCAGCGGCGGCGTGGTCGCGGCGGTGGCCGGGGCGGGCGCCGTCGTCGCGGCAGTGCCAGGCGCGGCCGGCGTGCCGACGACGGCCGGGGTAGCGGTGCCGGGCTTGGTCAGCGCGGCCGGCGACAGCAGGCCGGCCTGCCACGCGGCGGCCACGCCGACGACGGCCAAGGCCACCACGCCGCCGATGATCCACATCTTCGGCTTCGAATGCCGCTCGGTCAGCGTGGGGAAACGCGACTCGGAGAACGTGGTCGTGATCTTCTCGCGGCGCACCGGGTGATGGTCGGTCGCGGTGACGGCGGGCGTCACCTCGATCTGGGCCACCAGCGGCGCGGGGTCGAGCCGCACCACCTTCGCGTAGGCGCGGATGAAACCGCGCGTGACGGCCATGTTCGGCAGCGACGCGTAGTCGCCCTGCTCGATCGCCACCACCTGGCGCGGCGCCAGTTTCAGCTGGTCAGCAATCTGTTCCACCGAGAGGCCCATGGCCTCGCGTTGCGCGGCGAGCATTGCTCCGGCCGGCTGCGCTGGTGGCTGGCTCTGCGGCTTTTTTTGCCCTTCTGAATCCATTGTTACCCCTGTCTCACTCATCAAACGCCCCACGTTGATACGCAGCATACTCGGGCGAGGCTTGGTGACGACGCAACCCGGCCGCCCATTCCTCTTCCGCCGCCTTGTCGCCAAGGCGATGCTGCACCCGGATCGCCAGCCACAGCACGTCGGCCGGCAGGCTGTCGGGCCGGGCCACCTTGCCCAGCCGGGTGATAAAGAAGTTGGCGCGCGCGTAGTCGCGTCGCTCGAAATAAACCCGCGCCAGGTTGGCGCTGGTCGATGGCTGGTCCGGCGCCAGCTGCAGTGCCTGCAGCAGATATTGCTCGGCCCGGTCGTAATCCTTGCTCTTCAGCGCGCAATTGCCCGCATTGTTCAGCGCCTTCGCGGGCGACGCGTACTGCCGGCTGGCCAGGGCGGCGTCGAACCAGCGGAACGACTCCGCCACCCGCCCGCTCTGGCACAGGAACGAGCCATAGTTGTTGGCGACGTCCGGGTTGTTCGGCGCCAGTTGCAGCGCGCGCTTGAAGTTATCGTCCGCCAGCGTCGTTTCGCCCATGCCCATGTAGATCAGCGCGCGCATGCCGTAGGCATCCGCGTACTGCGGGTCGGCGTCGATCGCCTTCTTGATCTCGTCGAGCGCGACCGGCAACTGGCCCGCTTCGTAGTAGCCGACCGCCAGCTGCATGCGGATCTGGGCGCGCTTTTGCGCGGCCGTCGCATCCGACAGCGTGGGCAACTCGGCCTTGCCGCTCGTGGCGGCAGCCCCGCCCGGCCCGCCCGTACAGGCAGCCAGCTGCGTCGCCAGCACCACGGCCATGCCGAGGGCTGCCAGGCGCGCGCGGCTCTGGACGGGCTTGGCCATCAGGAACGAATCTCCACGATCTTGCCGAAATCGGCACCGAACTTGTTTTGATACTCGGCCATCTTTTCCATGCGCTCCGCCACGCGGGTACGGTCCTTGACCTCGCCGGCAAGCTGGCCGCACGCGGCATCGATGTCGTCGCCACGGGTCTTGCGGATCGTCGTGACGATGCCGGCATTCATCAGGATTTCCGAGAAAGCCTTGATGCGGGGGTTCTTCGAGCGCGTCAGGCCCGATTCCGGGAAGGGGTTGAACGGAATCAGGTTGAACTTGCAATTGACGCCATACTGCGGGTGATTCACCAGCGCCACCAGTTCGCGCGCATGCTCGTCGGTATCGTTGAAACCGTCCAGCATGCAGTATTCGAAGGTGATGAAGTCGCGCGGGGCGAATTCCAGGTAGCGCTTGCAGGCCGCCAACAGCTCGGCCAGCGGATACTTCTTGTTCAATGGCACCAGGCCGTTGCGCAGCTCGTCGTTGGATGCGTGCAGCGACACGGCCAGCGCCACCGGCACATCCTGCGACAGCTTGTCGATCATCGGCACCACGCCCGAGGTCGAGAGCGTGACGCGGCGGCGCGACAGGCCGTAGGCGTTATCGTCCAGCATCAGTTTCAAGGCGGTGGCGGTCGGCTCGTAGTTCAGCAGCGGCTCGCCCATGCCCATCATCACCACGTTGGTGATCTGGCGCTCGCCTTTCGGGCCCGGCTCGATGCCTTTCGTCTTGCGCAGCTCGAACTCGGCCATCCACAGCTGGCCGATGATCTCGGCCACCGTCAGGTTACGGTTGAAGCCCTGCTTGCCGGTCGAACAGAAGCGGCAGTTGACGGCGCAGCCGGCCTGCGTGGAAATGCACAGCGTGCCGCGGTTTTCCTCGGGGATGTAGACGGTTTCGACGGCGTTGCCGTTGCCCACGTCCACCAGCCACTTGCGCGTGCCGTCGCTCGACGTGTGGTCGCTGATGATCGCCGGCGCCGTGATATGGGCGCGCGTCTTCAGCTTCTCGCGCAGCGACTTGGCGAGATCGGTCATGCTGTCGAAGTCCGACGCGCCGAACTGGTGGATCCACCGTTGCAATTGCTTGGCGCGGAACGGCTTCTCACCCAACTGCGCGCAGTAGTCGATCAGTTGCGCGGGATCGAGGTCCAGCAGGTTGGTGAGGGTCGTTTCCATATCTTTAATCTTCAATTCAAAACGCCTTCGCCCCGGACATGCCGGGGCGCCAGGCGGTACAGCTTTGGTTACAGCTTGGAGCGCCGCTATCGCCGAGCGATTAGCGGGAGTACACGTTCAGTGCCGGGAAGAAGTAAGCGATTTCCGTGGCGGCGGTTTCGGCAGCGTCCGAACCGTGAACGGCGTTGGCATCGATGGAGTCGGCGAAATCGGCGCGGATGGTGCCTTTTTCAGCCTTCTTCGGGTCGGTCGCGCCCATCAGGTCGCGGTTCTTGGCAATGGCGCCTTCGCCTTCCAGAACCTGGATCATGACCGGGCCGGACACCATGAAGTCCACCAGGTCCTTGAAGAACGGACGGGCAGCGTGCACGGCGTAGAAACCTTCGGCTTCGGCGCGCGACAGTTGGGTCATGCGGGCAGCCACGACTTTCAGGCCGGCACCTTCGAAACGGCTGTAGATCTGGCCGATCACGTTCTTCGCCACTGCGTCCGGTTTGATGATGGACAGGGTGCGTTCGATTGCCATTATTAAAAACTCCAGTAAAAAGAAAGGGTTAAAACGAAATTGATTTCTCGATCAACCTTTGATTTTAGCATACAACACCCCATATACTATGCGTGTTGGGGCGGAAGATGGCGTAACAAGCGGCGGATAGCCGCATCGAAACCCTGGAAAGCGCATCATCGCGAGCGGTTTTGGCTGGGAAGCCCAGCCGTTCGCAGGCAGTTGGGCGGTTTCCGGTGGATTTCAAGAGAGAAATCAATCAATAGACCATCCCGGCGGGCATCAGCCCTTTTCGGCACCTCGCGTGCTAAGCTTTGGCAAGGGTACACCGTACCGACAAAAGGAGTGCAAAATGGCTAACTTGGAAAAAACTTATCAATATGCAGGCGGGCGAGCGGTCGCCCAGAATCGTGTCCTGCGCAACACCTACTGGCTGCTGTCGCTGTCGCTGGTTCCCACCGTGCTGGGCGCAGCTGCCGGCATGACGCTCGGCGTGCCGATGCCGGGCGGTTTCCTGGGCGCCCTGCTCTTCCTGGGCATTGCGTTCGGCTTCATGTGGGCGATCGAGAAGAACAAGAACAGCGGGCTGGGCGTTGCCCTGCTGCTCGGCTTCACGTTCTTCATGGGCTTGATGCTGACGCCGCTGCTGTCGCGCACGCTGGCGTTCGCGAACGGCGGCACGCTGGTCATGCTGGCCGGCGGCGGTACCGCGGCGATCTTTGCCGTGCTGGCAAGCATCGCCACCGTGTCGAAGCGCGATTTCTCCGGCGTGGCGAAGTTCGCGTTCATCGGCCTGGTGCTGATCATCCTGGCATCGCTGGCGAACATCTTCTTCGCGATCCCGGCGCTGTCGCTGACGATCTCCGTGCTGGCCATCGGCATCTTCTCCGCCTTCATCCTGTATGACGTGCAACGTATCGTCAACGGCGGCGAAACCAACTACATCAGCGCCACGCTGGCGTTGTACCTGGACGTGTACAACATCTTCACCAGCCTGCTGTCGATCCTGGGCTTCACGAGCGGCGACCGCGACTAAGCTCCACCCGCATCATCGAAAAGCCGGCCTCGCGCCGGCTTTTTTTACGCCCGTATTTACGCCCGTACCGCAGAGCTGGTCGCAATACAACACTGGGGACAGTCCCCTTTTTCCAGGAAATGTTTCCTGCAACCGTAGGGGGCCGCAGTTGGAGAAATATTTCCCAGAATCGGGGTCAGACCCCAATTTCCGGAAATATTTCCTGAAAAGGGGTCCGACCCCGGTTTTAGGCAACTTTCGGAAGTTCCGTGCGGTGCTGTGGGCGATGTCAAAGGGGGCGGACTGAGCAGTACGTATCATGCGCCAGCTCGAACACGCTTGAGTTCCCCGTCCAACCCCTCGCATGGAGGCTTCGTGGTTCATTCACTACGCTCAATCAACGTGGCGCTGGCGCTGGCGCTGCTGCTGGCCTCGGCCGGAGCTGCGGCAAACGGTACCGCCACGGCATCGATCAGCAATGTCCGCTTCGGCGCGCTCGACCTGACACAGGGCGACGGCAGCGCGGCCGGCTTTGACATCCTTTCGGTCCAGCCCTCGCTGTTCGCCGGCGTGCATACCTTGACCGCCGAGTACTATGTGACCGGCTACCCGACCGCGCTGACCGAAGCGGCGGTGCAACTGGACCTGGGAACGGCGGCGGTTGCGGCCCGCACGAGCGGAGCGCTGGCCGATGTGTCAAGCATGGCTGGCGGCGACGCGAGCCTCGGCGAATTCGGGTCCCTGGGCGGCACGGCGAACCAGGCAGTGCACTTCATGCTGAGCCCGCACACGGTGCTGACGATCAGCGGCCGCCTGGCGACGCTGGCGGAGCGATCAAGCAGGCCGGCGGAATATTACGACGTGGTGGGCATGGCCTATGTCGGCATCGTCGATGGCGATGGGTATACGTTCACGCAGTTCACCCGCCAGAGCCTGTCCTTCGCGGATTGGCCCGACAGGATGACGGTGGAAGACGACTTCATGCTGGCCTTCGCCAACGGCAGCGCGGATTACCGGCCCGTGTCGGTGTATTTCCAGGCGCTGTCGAACGTCATGCGGCTCGCCACGCCGGTACCCGAACCGGCGCCAGGCTGGCTGCTCACGGCAGGACTCCTGATGCTGGGCATCGCGGCAGAAGCGCGCCGCCGCGGGCGATGAATCGATGCAGATACGGCGCCGCCCTCACCGCGGCGCCGGGCATCAGGCGAGATCGAACACCGCCATCGATTCGACGTGCGAGGTATGCGGGAACATGTTCATCACCCCCGCCTGCGACAGCTGGTAGCCGGCGCGGTGCACCAGCACGCCGGCATCGCGCGCCAGCGTGGACGGGCTGCACGATACGTAGACGAGCCGCTTCGGCAGCAGCTCCGGATTGCTTTCCTTCAGCTCGGCCAGGGCCAGCGACAGCGCCATCGCGCCGTCGCGTGGCGGATCGATCAGCATGCGGTCGAACTTGCCCAGCGCGATCAGGTCGTCCTTCGTCACTTCGAAGAGGTTACGGCAGTAGAACGTGGTCTTCTCGCCGACGCCATTGACGACGGCGTTCTGCTGCGCGCGCTCCGTGAGCGCCGTGCTGCCTTCGATACCCACCACTTCACGCGCCTGCGTAGCCAGCGGCAGCGTGAAGTTGCCGATGCCGCAGAACAGATCGGCCACGCGCTCGCCCGGCTGCACGTCCAGGTGGCGCAGCGCCTTGTGCACCAGCACGCGGTTGATCTGGTGGTTCACCTGCGTGAAGTCGACCGGCTTGAACGGCATGCGAATGCCGAATTCCGGCAGCAGGTAGTGCAGTTCCTTGTCCAGCGGGTAGAACGGATAGGCGGTGTCCGGGCCTTTCGGCTGCAGCCACCACTGGATGCCGTATTCGTCGGCGAACGCCTTCACCTTCGCTTCGTCATCCTTCGTGAGCGGCTCCATATTGCGCATCACGAGCACCGTCAGGTCCTCGCCGATCGCCAGTTCGATCTGCGGCACCTTGTCGAAGATCGACAGCGAACCGATCAGGGCACGGAGCGGCATCATCATGTCCGACACATGCTTGGGCAGGATCTGGCAGCTCTGGATGTCGGCCACGTACACGGATTTCTTCTCATGGAAGCCGACGAGGACCGTGCTCTTCTTCGCCACGTAGCGCGACGACAGGCGGGCGCGGTAGCGGTAGCCCCAGGTCGGCCCGTGCAGCGGACGCATCATCACATCGGCCTTCACCTTCGACAGGTGCCACAGATTGTCTTCCAGCACGCGCTGCTTGATCGCCACCTGGGCCGATGCCTCGAGGTGCTGCATCGAGCAGCCGCCGCAATAATCGAAGTGCACGCACTTCGGCTCCACGCGCATGGCCGATTCGCGGTGGATCTCGGTCACGCGGCCCGATTCCCAGTTCTTCTTCTTGCGCAGCATCTCGAAACTGACGCGCTCGCCTGGCAATGCGCCTTCCACAAACACCACCTTGCCCGGCGTGCCGTCTTCGTTATCCTGCATGTGGCCGACGCCGCGCGCGTCCATGTCGAGCGATTTGATTTCGATGGTGTTGTCTTGCATGAGTGTCTATCGGTTGGCCGGCGGCGTGGTGGAGGACCGCGATTCGGAAGGCCGATATGATAGCAGAGAGTGGGGACGGCATCGCTGCGGCGCCGCCGCCGGCGCTGCAAAAAAATTGCCTGGAAAAGGGAGTGTGCCCCCGTTTTCCAGGCTGTTTTTTCAAGTTCAGAGCAGCGAGTCGCGCACCACGCCGCGCGCGGCCATCGCCCGCTTCAGCTTGACGAGCGCCTCCTGCTGGATCTGCCGCACGCGCTCGCGCGTAACGCCCATTTCCTCGGCCAGCGTTTCCAGGGTGGCGGGATCGTCGTTGTCGAGGCCGAAGCGGCGCATGATGACGATGCGCTGCTTGTCCGGCAGCCGCGACAGCCAGTCGCGCACCAGCTGCGTCATTTCCTGGTGTTCGGCGCGCGCATCCGGGCTGTCGTCCGCATCGCCCGGCAGCATGTCCATCAGCGAGGACTGGGGATCGTTGTCCAGCGGCGCGTCCAGCGAGGTGGCATGCTCGGACAGCGCGAGGATATCCTGCACCTCTTCGACCGGGCGGCCGACGAGGTCGGCGATATCCTCGGCCGTCGCATCCTTGCCGTTGTGGTGCTGGGCCTCGAGATGGTATTTGCCGCGCAGGATCTGGTTCAGCTCGCGCACCATGTGCACGGGCAGGCGCACCGTGCGCGCCTGGTTCATGATGGCGCGTTCGATGCTCTGGCGGATCCACCAGGTGGCGTAGGTGGAGAAGCGGAAGCCCCGCTCGGGCTCGAATTTGTCGATCGCCCGCATGAGGCCGATATTGCCTTCCTCGATCAGGTCGAGCAGCACCACGCCGCGATTGATGTAGTGCTTGGCAATCGAGACGACGAGCCGCAGATTGTGCTCGATCATCGTTTGCCGGGCGGCGAAATCGCCGGCCTTGGCCAGCGTGGCGTAATGCACTTCCTGCGGCGCCGTCAGCAGCGGGCGGGTGCCGATCTGGTTCAGGTAATGCTGGGTGGTGTCGGTAGACAGCTCGGCCGCCAGCACCTTCTTCAGCTCGTCGACGGTGACGAGCGCGGCGCTGCGGCCATCGATCGGCATGTTGGCGGCGTCGTCGCCGCCGTCTTCGTCCGCGCCATCGGCCAGCTCGTCGCTGCCGAATGGCTCGTCCGACATGTCGTCCTGGAGCGGGTCTTCTTCCAGAGGATCGTTCGGCGAGCTCGTCATGGGCGTTACCTCAAGGGCGGTACCTGCCCGACAGTGAGTGCTGGCGATATGGAAACATCATCGACAGCACTGCGCGACTACACTTGCGCGACTACACTACGGACCGGTACTCAGCGGTTCGGCAGGAACTTGGAAGGATCGACCGGCTTGCCCTGCTGCCTGATTTCAAAGTGCAGCTTGACGCTATCCGAATCGGAATCCCCCATCTCGGCGATCGCCTGCCCCTTGTTCACCGTCTGGCCTTCCTTCACGAGGATGGACCGGTTGTGGGCGTATGCGGACAGCAGGCCGTTACTGTGTTTCACAATGACGAGATTACCATAACCGCGGATGCCGCTACCGGCATACATCACCTTTCCTGCACCTGCCGCAAGCACTTGCTGTCCGGCCCGGCCGGCGATGTCGATGCCCTTGTTCCGGCCTTCGTCGAACTGGCCGACGACCTTGCCTTCGGCCGGCCACATCCAGCTCACTTCGCGGTCTTCGGCCGACAGGGTCGGTGCCGGCGCGGCCGCCGGCACCGACGGTTTCACGCTTGCCAGCTGCACGGGCTTGTCGACCCGCGGCGGCGTCGCCGGCTTGGGATCGGCATCCTTGTCGGCCTTCAGCTCGGCATCGGTGTACGGCTTCTTGTCGCCTTTCGGTTCCGTCTTCTTCGGTGCCGGCGGCGCCTTGGTCAAATCCGGCGGCATTACCACAGCGGCCGTGCGCACGCCTGGCGCGTCTTCCGGCGGCGCCACGCGCAACACCTGGTCCACCTTGATGTCGTTCGGATTGGCGAGGTTATTCCAGGCCACGATGTCGCGGTAGTTCTGGCCATGATCGAGCGCGATCCGGATCAGCGTATCGCCCTTCTTCACCATATAGTAGCCCTCGCGGACTTCCTGCACAGGTGCCGGCGCCGGGGCCGGCGGGGGCGCGCGGCGCGTGATCTGGCGTTCGACCACCGGTGCCTGGTTCGGGGTGGTAGTACAGGCGGTCAGCACCGCCAGGGGCAACAACACCAACAGGGAACTTTTTTTCGTCATGCTCATCTGATTCATATCTCTCGGCTACGCCTGACGAGCAGCATGGTAGGCACCGCTCCTGCGAACGGTGCGTTTCATGCGGCCAGGCGGGCTAGCTATTCGCTATTCATTGTTCTTCACAAGCTTGCTTCTACACAAGCGTGGCCACTTACACAGTACCGGGCCGCAGCGGTACGAAGTGGCAATCTTCGAGCGTCTGGCGTCGCCATTCGCTCTTCGCCACACGCGTCACCAGCTCGAGGTGCTGGGAGCGTTCGCCCACCGGCGCCACCAATCGGCCGCCGATAGTCAGTTGTTCCAGCAGTGCCCGGGGTACTTCCAGACCCGCGGCGGCGAGGATGATGCCGTCGAAAGGCGCTGCCTGTGGCAACCCAAGCATACCATCTCCGTAGTGCAACCGCAGGTTCGGTACCCGCAGCGGCCGCAGGTTGGCTTTCGCCAGCTCATGTAACGGTTTGATGCGCTCAATGGAATACACGTCTTGTGCAATACATGCAAGAACGGCTGCCTGGTAGCCGCAACCGGTGCCGATTTCGAGGACTTGCTTCATCTGCGTGCCCTGCCGCATCACCTCGATCATCCGCGCCACGATGTAGGGCTGCGAGATCGTCTGGTGGTGGCCGATCGGCAGCGAGGCGTCGATATACGCCTGCGGCGCCAGTCCTTCCTCCACGAACAGGTGGCGCGGCACCGCTTCGAGCGCCGCCAGCACCACCGGGTCCTGCACGCCCTGCTTCGCCACCCGCGCCACCATGGCCCGGCGCACCGCTCCCGACACCAGCGCATCCTGCCGCATGGCCGGCTGGACCCGCTCGGGCATGCCATGCGCCGCGCGCGGCTGGCGCGCCTGGGCACCGTTGCCGGCCGTGCCGCCCGCCGTGCCACCCGCCACGCCGTGCAGCGTGCCGCGCACCGCGGCGTGGACCGTGCTCTTCGCCATGGCACCGGGAGCATGATGGGCCGGGCCATGCCCGGGGTTCTGCGCGGCGTGCTGCGTCATGCCCTGGGTGGCCGCATTCTGGGCGGCATTGCGCGTCGCCGTCTGGGGCGTGGCCACCGGGCCGAACACGGGTTGCTTCTTCAGCCCCTTGTCCGTCACCGACGACAGGGGCAGCGGGAAGGTTCGGGGCTTGTCGGTCATCCGAGGGCCTTTGCCAGGAGGTCGAGTTGCGTTCTGTGGGTGAGGTCGATCTGCAGCGGCGTCATCGAGATGCGCCCGTGCTGCACGGCGTGGAAATCGGTACCCTCGCCGGCATCCTTGCAGGCGCCGGGCGGGCCGATCCAGAAGATTTCACGCCCGCGCGGATCATGCGACTTGATCACCGGCTCGGCCTGGTGGCGCCGGCCCAGCCGTGTCGCCACCGGCTGGCCCAGCGCTTCATACGGCCGGTTGGGAATGTTCACGTTCAGCAGGTAGGGCTTTTCCAGCGCGTCCGCGTAGCGCTGCACGATATCGCGCGCGGCCTTTGCCGCATCGTCGATGTGCGCCCAGCCCCACTCGCCCTGCGAAAAGGCGATGGCGGGAATGCCGAACAGATAACCTTCGGTCGCCGCCGCCACCGTACCGGAATACAGCGTATCGTCGCCCATGTTCGGGCCGTTGTTGATGCCGGAAACCACCAGGTCCGGCCGCTCGATCAGCATGCCGGTCAGGGCCACGTGCACGCAATCGGTCGGGGTGCCATTGACAAAATAGAAACCGTTCGCCGCCTGCTGAACGGACAGCGGGCGATCCAGCGACAGGGAATTCGATGCGCCGGAACGGTTGCTGTCCGGTGCCACGACCACGATGTCGGCGATGGCGGCCAGCGCGTCCGCCAGCGCATTGATGCCGGGCGCCAGGTAGCCGTCGTCATTACTGATAAGGATCCTCATGAAGGGGATTTTACCTGAAGCAACGCCCGCCCAGCGCATGCGCGGTTCGCCGAATGCCCAAAAATGTGGCGCATTCAGCGCATGCGCGACGGCGACAGGTCACCATCCACCGCGAGTTCGTCCGGTGTGATACGGGGGCCGCGGCCAGCCAGGTAACCGGCCCGGGCCTGCTCCACGCCGAGGATGTGGTGATCGCAGCCATGCACGTCGCGCGCGGCTGGCGGCTCGGGCTGCTTGAGCCGGCTGCGCGCCTGGGCCAGCACCTTGCGCGTGCGCGCCGTGTCGGCATGTTCGGGGCCCAGCAGGCGGCTGCGCAATGCCAGCACCTGCTCGAGCAGTTCGATGGCGCTCCCGACCTGTTCGCCATGGCACAGGATATCGGCCCGCACCGCGAGGCTTTCGATCGTCGCCAGGTGTTCGCTGCCCAGCTGGCGCTGGTGCGCGTCGATGACGGCGTCCTGAAGCGCCAGCGCCTCGGGAATCTGGTTCAACTGCGCCAGCGTGGCCGCCAGCGCCGACGCCGCCTCCAGGGTCACCGGCGCGCCAGCGCCGAACAGCCGCTCGCGGACCTCCAGCACCCCCTCCTGCAGGAAATGCGCTTCCTGGTATTTCTCCTGTTCGAACAGCAGGTCGGCCAGGGCGGCCTTGCTGTCCAGCGTGTCCACATGGTCGTCACCCAGGATCAGCACGTGCAGCGCCAGGCTCTCCTCCAGGCAGCCCACGGCTGCGTCGAGACGGCCTTCCCGGCGATACAGCTCGCCCAGGCGGGCCAGGTCGCGCGCCAGCGGCAGCGAGACGCCGCGGCCGCCGCCGCGCTCCATTGCCGCCCGCCCCTGCGCCACCGTGCAGAGCAGCGGCAACTCGTCGCGCGACTGCCATGGCTGGTAGCCGCCGATGAACCAGTTCAGGAACGCCTGGAACGTGCGGGTCACGGAGAAGCGGTCATCCTCTTCGTCCGCATGCACGGGCAAGGGCTCGCCGAACGCGAGACTGCGCGCCTGCTGCAACTGCACCTCGTCGAAATAGCTTTCCAGCGAGATGCGGGACAGGCCGTAAGCCTCGGTGAACGCCCGCTCGAACAGCGGCTGGTAGCCGGCAATGCCGCGCTCGGGGTCGCCGCGCCGCCACAGGGCACGGCGCGCCGAGTCGTCCATTTCGATGCGCGACGGCAGCGGGTAGATCAGCATCTGCCGCTGCTCCTCCTCGTGGCTGCGGCGCCACGTGGTGGCGCGCTGGATCAGGTCCTCGACGCCTTCCAGGCTCTGGCGGTTCGGTGCGAACACGAGCACGAGCTTCGTGGGCAGCAGCGTGGTGCAGATGCCGGACGTGCCGCCGCGCCCGGCGCGCGAATCGACCAGCACGTAGCGGAAGCGGCGCGCCAGGTTTTCCGCGAACACGCGGAACAGCGCCGGGCAGGCATCGAACAGGGCTTCCCAGTCCAGCCGGGCGAGGCGCTCGGCGTAGCTCGCATCCTGCCGGCCCGCGCGCATCAGGTACAGGGGCCGGCCGTTATCGGCCCGGCTCACGTACTGCTCCCACCCCACCGCGTCCAGCACGGCCTGCGCGAGGGCGGTATCGTCGCCGCCGGCCGCCAGCCGCGCGCGGCGCAGCAGCTGGTCGCGGCATGCCTCGAACAGTTCCAGCACCCCCGGCCCCTCTGTTGCCCCCGCTTCCGCCGCCCTGAAGTAATGGTGCAGGCCCGGTGCTTCCATGTCCCAGTCGATCATGAGGGTCGGCACCGTCGCGTTGTGGCGCCGCGCCAGCATCACGGCAAGATTGGCCAGCGCCATGGTGCGCCCGGCCCCACCCTTGTGGGAATAGAAGGTGACGACTTCGCCCGGTTCGTCCAGGGGCGGGAGAGACAGTCGGTGCGGTTCCATAGCGGGCCCTTATCGTGAGATCGGAAAATGCGCGCGCAATGCGCGTGGATTGGCCGTGATGACGGATCGATGGCGGAAAAATCAGCGGGGAAAATGGGGCGGCGGCATCGGGCGCCACTCGGGCGGCACGGGTGGCAGCACGAAGCGGCCGCACTCGTGCCCCGGCGGGATGCAGTACTTCAGGTAGTGATAATGGGCGACGATGCGCTGCACGATCTTGTCGATATCGGGCAGGTAGTCGGGATTCGTCTTCAGGTCGCCCGTCGCCAGCGTGTAGCGCGAGAAATCCACGTAGAAGCCCGGCTCGGACACCTGCGGCGGCAGGCCGATCGGGTGGCGGGTCATGATCACGGGGATGATCAGGTGGCTGGGCAGCGGATACCACGTGCGGCGCTCCGCCTCGATCATCTGCATGGCGGCGAATTCACGCCGGGTGTACGCATGCGCCTCGTACTTGGGCGTGTAGATCATGATCATGCAGACGCTTTCACACATGGCGCGGGCGATTTTCTGGTCCAGATCGTCGCCGCCGCCCAGTTGTTCGCTGTCGATGAACAACTCGGCTTCGGTATCGAGGTGCGGCTCGAGGTAGCAGCGCAGCGCGTCGACGAGGGCATTGCGGAACTCCCTCATGTAGGCATGCTGGCCATGGGCATAGCTGAAGAAACAGCCATAGCGGATCGTCATGTCGTCCTCTCCTGTTTCTCCCCTGATTGTATTTTTTTGTGTAACTACTGCGGCCCACTGTAACAAGCTGGTCAACGGTTACTTTGCGCTGGCGCAAACCTCATTTTCTTGTTGACTGCGCAGTCAGACGACTGCCTAGGGAAGCGCTGATTTATTGCTGGTGGATGAGATTAGTCCTGAAAAACGTGTCCAGCAAGACGCAAATGGCCCGGCATACCGAGGTATGGCGGGCCATTTGTGCCGCAGCTGGGCGCGTTTTTCAGGGCCAAGATCGCCGCCATGAATAAATCAGCGCTTCCCTAGTACAAGGCGCGAAAGAACGGATTATTCCGCCGCCGGCGGCTGGAAGAAGGCGATCACTTCCGCCTGGTCGCGGGTGCGCTTGAAGGGGGGCAGGCTTTGCCAGATGCGCCGGCCATAGGGCTTGGTGATCACGCGCGGGTCGCACAGCATCAGCACGCCGCGGTCGCCCTCGTCGCGGATCAGGCGGCCGGCACCCTGCTTCAGGTTGATGATCGCCTCGGGCAGCGTGTGGTGGACGAAGCCGTTCATGCCCTTTTTTTCCATCACCTCGATGCGCGCGGCCAGCACCGGGTCGTCCGGCGGCGCGAACGGCAGCTTGTCGATGATGACGAGCGACAGCGCTTCGCCCCGCACGTCCACGCCTTCCCAGAAGCTCTGGCTGCCGATCAGCACGCCGTTGCCGGCCTTGCGGAATTGATCGAGCAGCTCGGTGCGGCCACGGTCGCCCTGCACGAACAGCGGGAATTTCAGGCCGCGCCGCTCGAATTCGTCGCGCAGGCGCTCGGCCGCGCGTTTCACGGCGCGCAGCGTGGTGCACAGCAGGAAGGTGCGCCCGCCGGCGGCCTCGATGACGGGCAGCGCGCAGTCGAGCACGGCATCCGTGTAACCCATCGAATTCGGGTCGGGCAAGCCCTGCGGCACGTACAGGATGCCCTGCTCGCCGTAGTTGAACGGGCTGGGCCAGGACATCGCCGGTTCGTCGTACAACCCGAGCTGGTGGGCGAAGTGCTTGAAGTCGTTCTTCACCGCCAGCGTGGCGGACGTGAAGATCCAGCTGCGCGGCGTGCCTTCTCGCTGGTTGGAAAAGATCTGCGCGATCGACAGCGGCGTCTTGTGCAGCTGCAGCGAGCTGGCGAACGCCTCGACCCAGTACACCGCCTCCTGGCCCGGCGGCACCTTCACCTTCGGGTCGTAGGTCCAGTCCTTGTACTTCTGCGCCAGTTCCAGGCCCCGGGTGCGGCAATGCTCGATCGTTTCGGCGCGCTGCGCCTGCCCTTCCAGTACTTCCAGCATGCCGTCCAGCTCTTCCTTCAGCTTTTCCAGCGCCGGGAAGAAGTCGGACGACGGCGCGATCTGCGGCAGCGACAGCCGCACCACGTCCTGCGGGAAAGTGAGCCGCAGGTCGCGCGCCGCCTTTTCCACCACGGAGACCACGCTGGCCCAGTTGGCGCCGTCGCGCGCATGCGCCAGGCCTTCGGCCAGCACGTCGCGGCACAATTCCAGTACCTGGCTCGTGGAGACGGTTTCGCCGAAGAACAGCGTGGCCGTGTCGGGCAGCTGGTGCGCCTCGTCGAAGATGATGGTGTTTGCCGACGGCAGCAGTTCGGCCACGCCGGTATCCTTCAGCGCCACGTCGGCGAAGAACAGGTGGTGGTTGACGACCACCACGTCGGCCTGCTGCGCCTCGCGGCGCGCCTTCATCACGAAGCAATCCTGGTTGTACTGGCACTCCTGCCCGATGCAGTTCTCGCGCGTGGACGTGACGAGGTTCCACACCGGCGCGTTTTCCGGCACGCGCGCCAGTTCGGCCTTGTCGCCGGTCTGCGTCATCTTCAGGAAGCGCGAGATCTCGCGCAGATAGCCCACGTCCTCGCGCGACGTCATGCGGCCGTTGGCCAGCGTGCGCTCGAGGTGGTAGTGGCACAGGTAGTTGCCGCGTCCCTTCAGCAGCGCCACCGAGACGGGCGCCTTCAGTGCCGCGCGCACGGTGGGGATATCGCGCAGGAACAGCTGGTCCTGCAGGTTCTTCGTGCCGGTGGAAACGATGGTCTTGCCGCCCCACATCAGCGCCGGCACCAGGTAGGCGAAGGTCTTGCCGGTGCCGGTGCCTGCCTCGGCGATCAGCGTCTGCTGTTCGGCGATCGCGTTGGCGATCGCCTTCGCCATTTCGGTTTGCGACTTGCGCGGACGAAAACCGCCGACCGCCGGCCCCAGCGGGCCGCCGACGCCGAACAGCCGCTCCACCTCGGCATCGTACTTGCCGGGGGTGGAGGCGGAAGCGGGTTCGTCGCCAGTGCCGTCGGGGACGGCTGGCGCCTGGTCATGGTCGGTCAATTGGGTTCCTGCTATTTAAGAAAGAAAATGCAAAGAAATGCGGCAAAGAAATGCGGCGAAGAAAATGCGGCGGTCGGGCGCGCGTCAGGCGGGTACGTCGGGCACCAGCTGCATTTTCAACAGCGTGATGTAGTCCTTCAATTGCAGCTTGCGCTTCTTCAAACGGCGCAGCTGGAGCTGGTCGTGATGGCCGTCGCGCGTGAGCATTTCGATCACGGCGTCGAGGTCGCGATGCTCCACGTCCAGTTCGACGATGCGGCGCCGGATCTCTTCTTCGTTCTTCATGGGAATTCGCTACTGTGTGAGATTGCCGAAACCACAACAATCCGTGGGGCAACATTTTTACTTGCCATCAAACTGCTTACCGGTGCATAGTTTAACTCAGGTGAGCAACAGAAAGAAGCTGGGGCCATTTTTTGCCCAACCATCAACATGTATAAAATCGAAGCCGGCACCGCCCAGCATGTCGGCAACCGCCCCCGCCAGAACGACCGCGCGGCCTTGCTGACCACCCCGACCGCCCCCGGCTGCGTGCTGGCCGTGGTGGGCGACGGGGGCGCCGCCAATGCGCTGGGCGCCGAGCAATTGCTGCATACCGCCAAGCAATTATTCGACGACTACCGGATGGGCGATGCGCCCGGTGTGGAACGCATCGCGGACCTGCTGCGCGCCATCGCCCGCGAAACGCACGACGTACTGCTGATGAACCCGTTGTCCGCCGGCCACGGTGCCCAGTCGGCCATGGCCCTGCTCGTGCTGACGCCCGCGCGCCAGGCCGTCTGGGCCACCGTCGGCGATACCCGGCTGTATCGTTTTGCCAACGGCGCCCCGGCCGCCAGGTCGGACGATGCGGCCTACATCGACCATCTCGTCACCGCCGATGGCCTGGCGCCGGACGTGGCACGGCGGCACCGGGCCTCCCGGCTGCTGAACAATGTGCTCGGCAACCCGTTGAAGCCGCCGTTCATCTGCATCGGCACGCATGAGAACCTGCAACCCGGCGACGCCTTCCTGCTGTGCACGGATGGCGTATGGCCCTGGTTCGCCGACAACGAACTGGCCGCCGCCGTCTCGCGCCGCACGCCGCGCCAGGCCGCCGGACTTTTGGTTGAAAAGGCACGCGAACGGGCGCAGGGCCAGGGTGACAATTGCACGATGGCGATCGTGCGGCTCGTCGCGCCGGCTTAGAGCGCCTAACAAAACCCACAGGGCAAGGCGCGGCGTCGAAGACAGTACACCTGTACGGCGAGACGCTGCAACGCTGCCATGGGGGTTTTGTTAGGCGCTCTTAGACCGGCAGCAGCAGGCGCGCCTCCAACCCACCGCCTTCCCGGTTGCGCAGCACGATCTCGGCGCCCAGCGTGGTGGCCAGCTGCCGCACGATCGACAGGCCGAGGCCGGTGCCGCCCGTCTCCCGGTTGCGCGACGCCTCCAGCCGCACGAAGGGTTCGAATACGGCGGCCAGCTGGTCTTCCGGAATGCCCGGCCCCCGATCGAGCACGGCCAGCATCACGCGGCCATCGGGCGCCCGGCCCACCTCGATCTCGGCCGCGCCGCCGAATTTGAGCGCATTGTCGACCAGGTTGCCGAGGATGCGTTTCAATGCCTTCGGTTTCGAGACGATCGCCGTGCCGACCTTCCCCGTGAGCGTGACCTGCTGTCCGGCGTCGAGGTAGTCGCATACCAGGCTGTCGATCAGCGCATCCGGGTCGATGCGGCACGCTTCTTCCTGCGTGCCGTGCAGGGTCTTCGCGTAGGCGACGCCCTCCTTCACCAGCGTTTCCAGCTCGTGCAGGTCCTGCCGCAGCTTGCCCTGCTCGGGGCTCTCGTCCATCATGTCCACCCGCATGCGCATGCGCGTGATCGGCGTCTGCAAGTCGTGGGAGATCGCGGCGAGGATGCGGATGCGTTCCGCCACGTACAGCGCAATGCGTTCCTGCATGGCGTTGAATGCCCGCGCCGCGCGCACCACTTCCGAAGGACCCGTTTCCGCCAGCCGTGTCGTTTTCATGTCCGGCCCGAGGCCGTCGGCGGCCTGGGCCAGCTGGTGCAGCGGCCGCGTGGCCAGGCGCACGGCGATCCAGCAGCACAGGCCCAGTACCACCAGCTGTACCGCCAGCAGCGCCGGCAGCCAGCCCGCCAGCGGCGCGCCCCGCATCGGGCGCATGTCGATCGTCAGCGGCGCGCCGTCGGCCAGCTTCAGGTGAACCTGGAAGCGCTCGGCGTCACCCGGCACCGCGTTCACCGTCAGCGGGTAGTGCTTGCCTATGCCGTCCGTGATCGCGCCCGCGAAGCGCTGCGACAGTTCCGCGTCGGGGGCCAGGCCGGGAATGCCGGGGCCCAGGATGAACCGGTAGCTGCGCCGCGCCAGTTGCGGCAGCCACCGCTCCCGCTCGGCCGCCGGCAGGTGGTCGAGCAATGCCACCGAGGTGACTACTTCGCGTTCCACGTAGCCCGTCATGATGTCGAGGGTGGCGCGGTCGCGCTCCATCACCGTCAGCCAGGTCGACAGGCCCTGGGCGGCGGCCAGGCCGATGCACAGGATCAGCGTGATGCGCGCGAACAGGCTGCGCGGCATCATGGCGGATCGGCCAGCAGCGTGACGGCCGACGAGAACACATAGCCCTCGTTGCGCAGCGTCTTGATATAGCGGGGCTCGCGCGCGCCGTCGCCGAGCCGCTGGCGCAGGCGGCTTACCAGCAGGTCGATCGAACGGTCGTAGATGTCCGCATTGCGGCCCTGCGTGAGGTTCATCAGCTGGTCGCGCGTGAGCACGCGCTGCGGATGGTCGAGGAATACGCGCAGCAGGCGGTACTCGGCGCCGGACAGGTCGACCATGATGCCGTTCGCGTCGAGCAAGTGGCGGTGCGTGGTGTCGAGCCTCCAGTCGCCAAAACCGATCAGTTGCGCGCTTTCCGTCACCTGGATGTTCGGCGGCAGCATGCGCGTGCGGCGCAGCACGGCGCGGATGCGCGCCAGCAGCTCGCGCACGCCGAACGGCTTGGCCAGGTAGTCGTCCGCGCCCATCTCCAGGCCGATGATGCGGTCCACCTCGTCGCCGCGCGCGGTCAGCATCAGCACGGGCACGTGCCGGTGCCGGCCGGCGCGCAGCTCGCGGCACAGGATCAGTCCATCCTCTCCGGGCAGCATCAGGTCCAGCACGACGAGGTCGGGCGTGGCCGCTTCCAGCGCGGCGCGCATCTCGCGGCCGTTCGCGGCCAGCGAGGTGCGCATGCCTTCTTTTTCCAGGTAGGTGGCGAGCAGCTCGCGGATGCCGCGGTCGTCGTCGACGATCAATACGTGGTCACTGTCGTTCATCGTTGTTTTCATGGGCTCATCTTAGCGTACGGCGTTTCACTTGTATTGCCACCAAAGGACAGGGTCCGGGGTGGCGCAGCTCGGCGGCGATGCCGGCGGCCGCGAACAGGAGCGTCGCCAGCAGGTGCCTGATTCTTGCAATGCGGTTCATGGTTGTCTCCGATCCTGGTGCATGAGTGTCTTTATAGCGAAACGGCGACTGGCCTTTGTATGCCAATGTATCCGGCCCGAGCGTGGACATACACGGTTGCAATTCTCCCCGTGGCGGTACACATCCGCGATACGTGGCGGCCGTCCAATGAGCACATGCCCATTCAACGGAGAACGCAATGAACCACCTGCTGGAAGCACCGCTGGCGCTGGCCGCCGGCGTCTTCACCGTCGCCTCACCCTGCATCCTGCCCGTGCTGCCCATCCTGTTCGGCAGCGCCGCCGGCGATGCCGACCGCCGCCGGCCTTTCATGACGATGGCCGGCTTCATCGTCACCTTCACCGCGTTCGGCCTGCTGCTCGGCGCCGCCTCGAGCGCCGTGCACGTGGCGCAGGAAACGCTGCGCAATGCCTCGCTGCTGCTGCTCGGCGCCTTCGGGCTGCTGCGCATCTGGAGCCGGCCGTATGACTGGTTGATGGCGAAGCTGCCGTCCTTCCCCGTGCCTGCGGGCGGTGGCTTCCTGCTCGGCGCCTCGCTGGGCGCCGTGTGGACGCCCTGCGCCGGCCCCGTCCTTGCCTCGATCCTCGTGCTGGTCGCCGGTGCGCAGGACGTGGCGCGCTCGGCCTGGCTGCTGTTCCTGTACGCCGTCGGTGCCGCCGTGCCGATGCTGGCGATCCTGCTGGGCGGCCAGGCCGTCACGCAGCGCGTGCGGCTGCTGGCCCGGCACGGCGCACTGCTGCAGCAGGTGTTCGGGGTGCTGATCGTGCTCACCGCGCTGGCGATGTACCTGCAATACGACGTGCTGGTCTATGCCAAGGCCGCCGACTTCTTCCCCCAACTGAAAGGACTCTGACATGAAAACCGTACTGACCTTCATCGCCGCCGCCATCGTCGCCAGCAGTGCCGCCGCCGCTCCCGTCACCGCCCCCGAATTCGCCGGCATCGAGCGATGGCACAACAGCGCGCCCCTGACGATGCAGCAGCTGCGCGGCAAGGTGGTGCTGGTGGATTTCTGGACCTACACCTGCATCAACTGCATCCGCACGCTGCCGCATGTGACCGACTGGCACCGCAAGTACAAGGACCAGGGGCTCGTGGTGGTGGGTGTGCACACGCCCGAATTCCCGTTCGAGCGCAGCGCCGACAATGTCAGGAAAGCCATCGGGCGCTTCGACATCACCTACCCGGTCGCGCAGGACAACCGCTACGCCACATGGAAAGCCTACGACAACCAGTTCTGGCCGGCGGTCTACCTGATCGACAAGCAGGGCCGCATCGTCTACACGCACTTCGGCGAAGGCGCGTACGACAAGACCGAGGCGACGATCCGTGCGCTGCTGGCGCAGAAGTAATCGCCGGCCGCTGGCCTGGTGTCGGACATATTTTCCGGGCCTCATCCCGGAAAATATGTGCGACACCGGTTTTCCCATGCAGCAACAGTGCCTCGGGAGACAACCGGTGTCGGACACTATTTTTCTACGAAAAATAGTGTCCGACACCAAAGTTCGGCGGCACGGATCAAGTCCGCTCGGTCTTCACCGCTCCCTGGCATGCAGCCTGTCGAGCGCGGCGAGACAGGCCTTGGCGGAAGCCACCATGGTTTTCGCCGGATGCTGCTGACTTCGTGAGGAACGCCGGTGTCGGAGATGCAAGCGCTGCTGGCAAGAAAAAAGCCGGCGTGGCTGCCGGCTGTTCGTGATGGAAGGGAAAGCTTACTTGCCCTGCCCGTGCTGCTTTGCCTTTTCCGCCTCGGCCGCCTTTTTCGCGGCCTCGTCGGCTTCGCGCTGGGCGCGCTTGGCTTCGCGTTCGGCCTTTTTCTCGGCCACGCGTTTTTGCCGCTCGGCCGCTTCGGCCTGCTTGCGGTTGTAGTCCTCGACCTTCTTCGCGCGCTCGCTCGCCTCGGCGGCATCCCGCGCGGCGCGCTGCTGTTCGCGGGCGGCGTGCTCGGCCTGGCGCTGGGCCGGCAGTGTCTTGATCGGCTGCGGGCGCGGCTTTTCCTCGGGGGTGACGCGTGGGGCCGGCGGGTTGGCGGCGCGCTTTGCGTCCTCGGCCGCGTCGCGCTGGTTGCGGTCGGTCAGTTCGCGGTCGCGCTGTTCGACGGCGCTCTTGCGCTTGAAGTAGTTCGCGTCGATCTCGATCGCGCGCAGTTCCGCCAGCCGCTCGCGGCGTTTATCCTTCGCCTTGTCCAGGCAGTTATTGACGAAGAACTTCGTGTAGCACACCTGTTCGCTCTCGGCGAATTCGGCCTCGACCGCCGCGCGGTCCTTCGCCACCTGCGCCAGCAGCGTGTCGGCCTGCTCCACCGACCCGATCGTCGCCTGCGCCAGCGCGCCACCGGCCAGCAGCAGGCCGCCCATCAACGTCAATACTTTCCCCATCATCCTCATCCGTAGTTCAGGTCAGTGCGGCGGCGCCGCCCCGCTGTGCCTTTTCCATGTACTCGCGCGACTGCATCTCCACGATGCGCGACACGGTGCGGTGGAATTCATTGGCCAGCATGCCCGAAGTGTACAGCTCTTCCGGCTCCACCTCGGCGGACATGATCAGCTTCACGCCCTGGTCGTAGAACACGTCGATCAGCCACGTGAAGCGGCGTGCCTCGGACGACTGGCCGGCGGACATCATCGGCACTCCGGACAATATCACGGTATGGAAACGGCTGGCGATTTCCAGGTAGTCGTTCTGCGAACGGGGACCGCCGCACAGCGTCTGGAAATCGAACCAGATCACGGTGCCGGCGCGGCGCAGCGCCGTCAGTTCACGGCCTTCGATCGTGACGTGCTTGTCTTCTTCCTGCGTGTCGGCGAGCTTGGTGAAAGCTTCGCGCAGCTTGGCGTCGGTGGCCGCATTGAGCGGCATGTAGTAGGCGTGCACCTGCTCCAGCGCGCGGCCGCGGTAGTCCACGCCCGCATCCACGTTGAGCACATCCATCTTTTCCTTCAGGAGCGCGATGGTGGGCAGGATACGGTCGCGGTGCAGCCCGTCCGGATACAGCGTGGACGGTTCGTAGTTCGAGGTCATGATGAACGACACGCCATTGTCGTACAGCGCCTTCATCAGGTTATACAGGATCATCGCGTCGGCCACGTCCGAGACGTGGAATTCGTCGAAGCAGATCAGCCGGTATTTCTTGGCGATCCGTTTCGCCACCTCGTCGAGCGGGTCGGCGATGCCCATCAGCTCGTCGAGCTGGATATGCACGGCGCGCATGAATTCATGGAAGTGCAGGCGCGTCTTGCGCACCACCGGCACGACCGAATAGAACGAATCCATCAGGAACGACTTGCCGCGCCCCACGCCGCCCCACATGTACACGCCGCGTGGCGGGTCCGGGCGGTTGATCAGGCGCTTGAAGCTGTTCGAGCGCTGGGCCTTGTACTCCACCCATTCGTCGTAGCAGTGCTGCAGCCGTTCCACGGCGCGGCGCTGGGCTTCGTCGGGCTTGAAGTTGCGCTGTTCCAGCGCGTGCTGGTAAAACTCGAGGACGTTCATGAAAGATTCGCTTCGTACAAAAACGCCGGGCCGGCCAAGTGGCTCGCTTGGCCGGCCCAGGTAAGGCTTCAAGCAACAGTTAGAAGTTCAGCGTGCGCTTGTCGACGGCCAGTGCAGCTTCCTTGGTCGCTTCGGACAGCGACGGGTGAGCGTGGCAGATGCGCGCGATGTCCTCGGCCGAAGCCTTGAATTCCATCGCCACGACGGCTTCGGAGATCAGCTCGGAAGCCATCGGGCCCACGATGTGCACGCCCAGGATCTCGTCGGTCGTGGCATCGGCCAGGAACTTCACCATGCCGGACGTGTCGCCCAGCGCGCGTGCGCGGCCGTTGGCCAGGAACGGGAAGGTGCCGGCCTTGTACGCCACGCCGGCCGCCTTCAGCTGCTGCTCGGTCTTGCCGACCCAGGCGATTTCCGGCGAGGTGTAGATGACCCAGGGGATTGTGTCGAAGTTGGTGTGGCCGTGCTGGCCGGCGATACGCTCGGCCACGGCAACGCCCTCTTCCTCGGCCTTGTGCGCCAGCATCGGGCCGCGCACCACGTCGCCGATCGCCCACACGTTCGGCAGGTTGGTCTTGCAGTCGTCGTCCACGGCGATGAAGCCACGCTCGTCCAGCGCCAGGCCGGCCTTCTCGGCGTTCAGGCCGTTGGTGTTCGGGGTGCGGCCGATCGAGACGATCAGCTTGTCGAACACGGCTTCCTGTGCGGCGCCCGACGCATCCGCGTACTTCACGGTCACGTTGTTCTCGCCGGCGGTCACCGACTCCACCTTCACGCCCAGGCTGATCTTCAGGCCCTGCTTGGTGAACATCTTGTGCGCTTCCTTGGCGATCTGCTCGTCCACGGCGCCCAGGAAGGTCGGCAGGCCTTCCAGCACGGTCACGTCGGCGCCCAGGCGGCGCCATACGGAACCCATTTCCAGGCCGATCACGCCGGCGCCGATCACGCCCAGCTTGGCCGGCACTGCCTCGATGGCCAGCGCGCCCGTGTTCGACAGGATCAGCTTTTCATCGAACGGTGCGCCCGGCAGCGCACGGGCGTTGGAACCCGTGGCCACGATCACCTGCTTCGCGTTGATCGTTTCGGTCGTCTGCCCGGTGATCTCGATCGGATAGCCTTCCGCGCCGGCTGCGCCGCCGAATGCGCCGCGGCCGTGGAAGAACGTCACCTTGTTCTTCTTGAACAGGTACAGGATGCCGTCGTTGTTCTGCTTCACGACGTTGTTCTTACGCTTGAGCATCTGGCCCAGGTTCAGCGCCAGGCCGGACACCTCGATGCCGTGCTCCTTGAACGCGTGACCGGCATGCTCGAAGTGCTCGGACGATTGCAGCAGCGCCTTGGACGGGATGCAGCCGACGTTGGTGCAGGTGCCGCCCGGTGCCGGGCCGCCCTTTTCATTGGCCCACTCGTCGATACACGCGACCGAGAAGCCCAGCTGTGCAGCGCGGATGGCCGCGATATAGCCGCCGGGGCCGGCGCCGATCACCACTACGTCGAATTGTTTGTTGCTCATGTGTCTGATTTCCCAATTATGTCGTTACCCGGGAGACGCTCTTCTTCCGGGACGAATATCCACAACAGAATGTAAATCACCAGCCCGAAGCCGAACGAGATCGTGAACAACACGAACACGATGCGCCAGATCCACGACGCCACGCCGGAAGCCTTGCCGATCCCGCCGCACACGCCGCCCAGCCAGCGGTCGGCGCGCGAACGGCGCAGCCGCGAGAACTCGCTGGCCAGGTCGCCGTCACCGGCCGCGGGGGGCGGGGCGCCGTTCAGCAGGCGCTCCTTGGCGCGGGCAAACTCCGCGTCGGTCAGGGCGCCGGCCTGGTGCAACTCGTGCAGGCGGCGGATTTCGTCGGAGATGGTCATGGCCGTCGGCTCCTGAGGTCGTGGGGTCAGTTCCCAGATGGGGGCTAACCACGGTTTTCACCACTGCGGCCGAACGAAGCCGAAGTGGGGGCGGAAAACCGGTGTCGGGCACCTTTTCGCTGCGCGAAAAGATGTCCGACACCAAGGCTGGAGCCGCAGGCTACGGCCGATTGCGGGGTACGCAGCCGGCCGGTGATCTACCTACGCTCGATTACAGGTCCAGCAGCAGGCGCGCCGGATCTTCCAGCGCTTCCTTCATCGCCACCAGGCCCAGCACGGCTTCGCGGCCGTCGATGATGCGGTGGTCGTAGGACATCGCCAGGTAGTTCATCGGGCGGATGACGATCTGGCCGTCTTCCACCACGGCGCGGTCCTTGGTCGCGTGCACGCCCAGGATCGCCGACTGCGGCGGGTTGATGATCGGGGTCGACAGCATGGAGCCGAAGGTGCCGCCGTTGGAGATCGAGAACGTGCCGCCGGTCAGGTCGTCCAGGGTCAGCTTGCCTTCCTTGGCCTTCGCGCCGAATTCGCCGATCTTCTTCTCGATCTCGGCGATCGTCATCTGGTCGGCGTTGCGCAGGATCGGCACCACCAGGCCGCGCGGCGAACCGACGGCGATACCGATGTCGAAGTAGCCGTGGTAGACGATGTCGTTACCGTCGACCGATGCGTTCAGGATCGGGTACTTCTTCAGGGCTGCCACGGCGGCCTTGACGAAGAAGGACATGAAGCCCAGCTTCACGCCGTGCTCTTTCTCGAACTTGTCCTTGTACTTGTTACGCAGGTCCATCACCGGCTTCATGTTCACCTCGTTGAAGGTGGTCAGGATGGCGTTGGTGGATTGCGATTCGACCAGGCGCTCGGCGATACGGGCGCGCAGGCGGCTCATCGGCACGCGCTCTTCCGGACGGTCGCCCAGGTTGAGCGTGACCGGTGCGGCCACTTTCTGCAGGGCCGGCTTGGCGGCGGCAGCAGGAGCGGCGGGTGCCGGTGCGGCGGCTGCGGGTTTGGCAGATGCGGCGGAAGCGGCCAGGGCATCGCCCTTGGTCACGCGGCCATCCTTGCCGGAGCCGGTCACGTCGGAAGCGGACAGGCCTTTCTCGGACAGGATCTTGGCGGCGGCCGGCATGGCCACGTCGCCCTTCGAGCCACCGGTGGCGGCTGCCGGCGCTGCGGCAGGTGCCGGTGCGGCCGCGGTTTCCACCGGGGCTGCCGTCACGGGGATCGGCGAAACTTTTGCGGTGCCTTCCGTATCGATGATGGCGATCACTTCATCGGCAACGACGGTCGCGCCATCGTTCTTGATGATCTGCACGATCACGCCGGCGGCCGGTGCGGGAAGTTCCAGGACCACTTTGTCGGTTTCGATGTCGATCAGGTTCTCGTCGCGCGCCACGGTGTCGCCGACCTTCTTGTGCCAGGCCAGCAGGGTCGCTTCAGCGACGGATTCCGACAGTTGTGGAACTTTGACTTCGATTTGTGCCATTTGTTGTTACTCCGTATTCGATAGATGCGTAGAGGCCGCGCAGACCTCCTCGGAGTCCGCGCGGCTTGCCTTGCTTTTACTTGGTCAGGATGAAGCCCTTCAGCTTCGAGAACGCCGTTTCCAGCAGCTCTTTCTGCTGGGCGTAGTGCTTGTCGTAGTAGCCGACAGCCGGCGAGGCGGAAGCCGGACGGCCGGCATACGCCAGGCGCTGGCCCGCTTCCATCGACTCGAAGATGTTGTGCTGGATCTGGAACCATGGACCCTGGTTCTGCGGCTCGTCCTGCGCCCACACCACTTCGGTGGCGGCCGGGAACTTCTTCAGTTCGGCGGCGAATGCCTTGTGCGGGAACGGGTACAGCTGTTCGACACGGATGATGGCCGTATCGGTCTGGCCGCGGGTCTTGCGGGCATTGGCCAGGTCGTAATACACCTTGCCGGAGCAGGCGATCACGCGCTTGACCTTCTTCGCATCGATCTTGTCGTCCACTTCGCCGATCACGGTCTGGAACGCACCCTTGGCCAGGTCGTTCAGCGGCGAGCCGGCATCCTTGTTGCGCAGCAGCGACTTCGGCGTGAGCACGACGAGCGGCTTGCGGAACTGGCGCACCATCTGGCGGCGCAGCAGGTGGAAGATCTGCGCGGCCGTCGTCGGCTGCACCACCTGCATATTGTTCTCGGCGCACAGCTGCAGGAAGCGTTCCGGGCGGGCGGAGGAGTGCTCCGGACCCTGGCCTTCATAGCCGTGCGGCAGCAGCATCACGAGGCCCGAAGCGCGGCCCCACTTCACTTCGCCGGACGAGATGAACTGGTCGATCACCACCTGGGCGCCGTTCACGAAGTCGCCGAACTGGGCTTCCCAGATCGTCAGCGTGTTCGGCTCGGCGGTCGAGTAACCGTATTCGAAGCCCAGCACCGCTTCTTCCGACAGCACGGAGTCGATGACGGTGAACGGTGCCTGGTTGTCGGACACGTTCTGCAGCGGCACGTAGGTGCCGGCATCCCAGCGTTCGCGGTTCTGGTCGTGCAGCACCGCGTGGCGGTGCGTGAACGTGCCGCGGCCGGCGTCCTGGCCGGTCAGGCGCACGGCGTAGCCGGACGAGACCAGCGACGCGTAGGCCAGGTGTTCGCCCATGCCCCAGTCCAGGTTCAGTTCACCTTTGCCCATGTTGGCGCGGTCGGCCAGTACTTTTTCCACCAGCGAGTGCACCTTGAAGCCTTCCGGCACGGTGGTGATGCGGGTAGCCAGGCGCTTCAGTTCCGTGAGCGGCACGGCGGTATCGGCCGCGTCGGTCCACTTGCGGTTCAGGAACGGCAGCCAGTCGACGGCGAACTTGTTCTTGAAGTTCGAGATGACCGGGTCGACGGTGTGCTTGCCGGCGTCCATGGCGGCGCGGTACGCGGCCACCATCTGGTCGCCGCCGTCGGCCGGGATCACGCCCTGGGCCGCCAGCTTGTCGGCGTACAGGCGGCGGGTGCCCGGGTGTTGCGCGATCTTCTTGTACATCAGCGGCTGCGTCAGCGCCGGCGTGTCCTGCTCGTTGTGGCCCAGCTTGCGGTAGCAGATGATGTCGACCACGATGTCCTTCTGGAACTGCGCGCGGTAGTCCAGGGCGATCTGCGAAGCCAGCACGACCGCTTCCGGATCGTCGGCGTTCACGTGCAGCACCGGCGCCTCGATCATCTTGACGACGTCGGTGGCATAGATCGTCGAACGCGCGTCGCGCGGGTCGGACGTGGTGAAGCCGATCTGGTTGTTGATCACGACGTGCACCGTGCCGCCCGTGCCATAGCCGCGGGTCTGCGCCAGGTTCAGCGTTTCCATCACCACGCCCTGGCCGGCGAATGCCGCGTCGCCGTGCACCAGGATCGGCAGCACCTGCGCGCCCTGGGTGTCGCCGCGGCGGTCCATGCGCGCCTTGACGGAACCTTCGACCACCGGATTGACGATTTCCAGGTGCGACGGGTTGAACGCCA
The DNA here is from genome assembly GCF_037094685.1 of Massilia sp. METH4. Classification (NCBI taxonomy): domain Bacteria; kingdom Pseudomonadati; phylum Pseudomonadota; class Betaproteobacteria; order Burkholderiales; family Oxalobacteraceae; genus Massilia; species Massilia sp. METH4. Next base: position 88,565 of record NZ_CP146614.1, read on the forward strand.
GCGACAGGTGGACGGGGCCACCGGCGGTGGAGATGTCGGACGAGAAGCCCTGGTGGTATTTCACGTCGCCGGCCGGCAGGTCGTCGCCGTGCTTGCCTTCGAATTCCTCGAACAGGTCCTTCGGTGCCTTGCCCAGGGTGTTGACCAGCACGTTCAGGCGGCCACGGTGGGCCATGCCGATCACGATTTCCTGCACGCCCTTTTCGCCGGCGCGCTGGATGATCTCATCCATCGAGGCGATGAACGTTTCGCCGCCTTCCAGCGAGAAGCGTTTCTGGCCCACGTACTTGGTGTGCAGGTAGCGCTCGAGGCCTTCGGCCGCGGTCAGGCGTTCCAGGATGTGCTTTTTCTTTTCCGGCGAGAAGTTCGGCGTGGAGCGGATCGATTCCAGGCGTTCCTGCAGCCAGCGCTTCTCGGCCGGATCGGAGATGTACATGAATTCCGCGCCGATGGAGCGGGTGTACGTTTCGCGCAGGTAGTTCAGCAGGTCGCGCAGCGACGCGGTTTCCGGGCCGAAGTACGTGTTGCTGATGTTAAATACGGTGTCCAGGTCGGCGTCGGTGAAGCCGTAGGAGGCAGGGTCCAGTTCCGGGATGGCCGGGCGTTCCTGGCGCTGCAGCGGGTCGAGGTTGGCCCAGCGAGAGCCCAGGTAGCGGTAGGCTGCGATCAGCTGGGTGGCGGCCACGCGCTTGCGGCCCATTTCGACATCGGCGGTCGCGGTCACGGTCCGGATCGGGCCGGCTTTCGCGCGCTCGGCAAACGAGGCGATCACGGAGGAGTGGTTGACGTCGGGCTTGTTGGAACCGTCGACGGCAGGCACGTGCTGCATGGCGTCGAAATAAGCGCGCCAGTTATCCGGCACCGAGCCGGGGTTTTCCAGGTACGCTTCGTAGAGTTCTTCTACGTACGGCGCATTCCCACCAAACAGGTAGGAGTTGGACGTCAGTTGCTGCATCATTCTTGCTCACCTTTCTTCGCGCTTCGCGAGGTTGGGGCGGGTTATACAAACCTTCCGCGACACGGCCTGACCGGTTAGCGGATCGCACATCAAGTTGTGGGGGGAAGGACCTCTTTGGTTGCCCGAAAGACAATCGACCTACGAGCTTCCATAAATAGCCACCTAGCATAGCACGCTGCGTTGAGATGGAACAACCACCAACGAGTTAATCGAACGTTTCTTCCGTCCGGCATGGGCGGCGCGCCGGCGCAAGATAGACAGCATGTTCTAGATCATTTATTCTACTTCCGTGCCCACCAGGAAGAGCGCCATGAACTCCCCACCGAAACCGACTCCCGCCGAACTCGAGATGCTGCGGCTGCTGTACGAACTGGGCCCGGCTACCGCGAAGCAGGTCCATGCGGCCGCCCTCGCCGCCCGGCCCGAACTGACCTATGCAAACGTGCTGCGCCAGTTGCAGGTCATGCATGGCAAGGGAATCGTGACGCGCGACGAAAGTGCCCGCGCCCACGTCTACGCGCCCGCCCAGGAACAGGCTTCGATCCAGACCAGTCTGTTAAAGGACTTGATCCAGAAGGCCTTCGCCGGCTCCGGCAAGGCGCTCGTGCTGGCGGCCCTGCGCGGCGGCCACGTGACGGCGCGCGAGCGCGCCGAAATCTCCGCCCTCCTGGGAGAAGACCGGCTTCCCGATTGAAACCGGTGCTCAGCCATATTTTGCAACCGCGCGTCACTCTTTTGAGTTTTCGTCCACACTTTTCCCGTGCTTCACGTTTGAATGTTTCAGCAAGCCTGGCTGCCGGCCCCAGGCTTGCAACGGCTCGCCGGCAACCCGATATAACAACATAAGTGGGGAGTGACATGGTGGATAGCGCGGCCACCCTGGTCGGCGATTTGCCGTTGCGGGAGGTGATGGATTTGCTCTCGGGCGCCTTTTATGTCCTGGACGAGTCCGGTTATTTTGTGCTGTGGAATCGCCAGCTGGAGCACGTGACGGGATTGTCGTCCGAGCGGCTGCGCTCGGTCCATATGCTCGAATTGTTCGAGCCCGACACACGCTCGAAGGTGGCCCGCGCCTTCTGCACCGTGTTCCAGAGCGATGAAAAGGTGCAGCTGGAAGCGCGCCTGCGCGACGGCAAGGGCGGCACCACGCCCTTCCTGTTCATCAGTTCGCGGCTGTCGATCGTGGGCGACGGCCGCTACCTGTGCGGCATGGGTGTCGATCTCGCCCGGCACTACGAGCAGCGCGACCGGCTCGAACTGTTCGAGCGTGCGCTGATGGCGGCCAGCAACGGCATCGTGATCGCCCGCCACGAAGGCCGCGACAATCCGATCGAATACGTGAATCCCGCGTTCGAGCGCATCAGCGGCTACTCGACCGTGGAAGCGATCAACCACGACTCGCGCTTCATGGCCGCGCCCGGCATGGACGACGACCAGCGCGCCCACCTGGCCGGTGCGATTCTCGCCCAGCGCCCGGCCACCGTGGTGTTCCGCAACAAGCGCAAGAACGGCGAGCTGTTCTGGAACCACCTGTCGGTAACGCCGGTGCGCGACCACGCCGGCCAGGTCACGCACTTCATCGGCATCATCGAGGACATTACCGCGATGAAGCAGCGCACCACGCAGCTCGAACACCTCGTCACGCACGATCCGCTCACTGGACTGGCGAACCGGCTGTTGCTGCGCGACCGGCTGGAACACGCCTTGCAGGCGGCCCAGCGCAGCGACGAGAAGGTGGCCCTGATCCTCATGGACTTGAACAAGTTCAAGGAAATCAACGACACGATGGGCCACAACTCGGGGGACCAGGTGCTCAAGCAGGTCGCGCAGCGCCTGCAATCGGCACTGCGCGAGTCCGACACGGTGGCGCGCCTGGGCGGCGACGAGTTCGTGATGGTGCTGGCCGCGCAGCCGAGCCTGCGCTACACGTTGCGGATGATCGAGCGGATCCGGCGCGCCATGGCACCCGAGATGGAAGTCGATGGCCGCCTGCTGTCGGTCGGCGCCAGCATGGGCGTGGCGGTGTGGCCCGATGACGGGCGCACGCCCGGCGACCTGATGCACGCCGCGGATGTGGCCATGTACGAGGGCAAGCATGGCGGACCGGACGCCGTGCATTTCTATTCGCCCGGCATGGCCGACAGCTCGGCCGCCCGGCAGCGCATGGAACAGGCGCTGCGCGACGCGCTGGAACGGGACGACCTGTACCTGCTGTTCCAGCCGAGCGTGGCCGTCGGCACGGGCAAGATCCTTGGCGTGGAGGCGCTGCTGCGCTGGCGGCATCCCGAGCGCGGCGAGCTGCTGCCGGCGGATTTCCTGCCCGATGCCGAAGAAAGCGGCCTGATCGTGCCGCTGGGGCGGCGCGTGCTGGAAGACGTGTGCTCCACGCTGCGCCGGCTGGCGGACCTGGGCTTCGGCGACGTCCCCATCTCGATCAATGCATCGTCGCGCGAGTTCACCCAGCGCGACTACCTGCCCTACATCGCCAACCGCGTGGCGCACCACGGCGTGAACCCTTCGCGACTCACGCTGGAATTGCGCGAGGAACAGTTGATGAACAACCCTGAACAGGCCACCCGGCTGGCCAACGGCCTGCAGGAACTGGGCATCTGCCTCTCGGTGGATGAGTTCGGCGCCGGCATGAACAACCTCACCTGTCTGCGCCAGCTTCCCGTCAGCCAGTTGAAGATGACGCGCCAGCGCGTGCAGGAGATCAACGGCCATCCCGGCAGCGGCGCGCTGGCCAAGACGATGCTCGACATCGGCAACAACCTGAACATCCGCGTCGTCGCCACCGGCGTGGAAACGCGCGACCAGCACGACTTCCTGGCGGCCAACGGGTGCAGCAGCGTGCAGGGCAATTACATCAGCCAGCCGATGACGCGGCCGATGCTGGAGCAGTGGCTGGCGGCGCATTGAGTGCTGGCCGCACAGGCGTTACCCTGGTGTCAGACACCTTTTCCGGGCGCTTCATCCGGAAAAGGTGTCTGACACCGGTTTTCCCTCGAGGTCTCGATGCCGGACGAGAAAACCGGTGTCGTACACCTTTTCCTGGATGAGGCACCCAGGAAAAGGTGTACGACACCAGGCGGAACAGCCCCTCACGCCGGCTTGAAAATCAGTTGCACCGCCGCGCGCAGCTTCGGATACACGGCCGGCACCGTCAACATCGTGCTCCCCACGGCCATCAGCAGCAGCGCCGTAAACGTCTCGCTGGAGATGATCCCCTTGTCGAGCAGGATATTGGCGAAGATGATCATCACGAGCCCCTTCGTCTGCAACAGCCAGCCGATCACCGAGGATTCGGTCCGGCTCCAGCCCAGCATCTTGCCGGCCACGTGCGCGCCGGCGAGCTTGCCGGCCGTCGACACGAACAGCAGCACGCCGGCCGCCACGAAGACCGCATACCCGCCCACGGCCCAGTTGGTGCGCAGGCCGGTGCTGAGGAAGTAGACCGGCATCAGCGTGAGCAGCAGCACCTGCCGCATCTTGTCCAGCTTTTCCTCGCCGAACCATTCCGCATCCATCACGGCGCCGGCCAGGTAAGCACCCACCATGAAGTGAAGACCGGCCCAGTCCGCAGCGAACGAGCACACGCACAGCCAGATCAGCGCCACGAACCAGCGGTCGCGCTCGGCCAGGCGCTCCATCAGCCGCCGGAATAGCATCGTCACCGGCACGAACAGTACGATGAAGCCGGCCTGCCGCCCTACCCGCTCCCACTCCAGCAGGATCAGCGCCAGCACGCCCCAGATCAAGAGGTCGTCCAGGCTGGCGTAGCGCAGCACGCGCTGGCCCAGCGGCTGGCGCAGGATCTCCAATTTTTCCATCAGCATGATCAGCACCGGCAACGCCGTCACGGCACATGCCATGCCCACGCCCGTGACGAACTGCCAGTCGGCCGCCCGGGCACCCGTCCAGCCGTCGAACGCCAGCATGCCGGCGGCGGCCAGACAACCCATCACCAGCGGCGTACCCAGCGCGAGCCCGGCGGTGACCGTGCTCTCACGGCGGTGCGCCCATGCTTTCTTGAGGTCCAGTTCGATCCCGGCCAGCATGACGAACAGCATGACGGCCCACCACGCCAGGCCGTTCAGGCAATTGATCACGGCCGGCGTGAACACGAACGTGTAGTACTCGGGGAATGCCTTGCCGAGGATGCCGGGCCCGAGGATGATGCCCGTGACCGTCTGCACGACCACCAATGGTGCCCAGTAATCCGTGTCGCCCAGCCGCCAGACGAGGTAGGGAATGCCCACGATCGCCGTCATGGCGATCAGGAACAGTTCGGTGGTACCCATGTGCATCGTGTTCTCCTTGTCGTGCACCGACCATGGGTGGCTTGCGGCGTGAAAATCCTGGTCGAAAAAGTGCGGGAAAGAAGATACCAGAACGGCAAGCCAATGAATACCTTGGAGAAAATTTTCCGACAATTGCGCAACGCTGGTACGACAGGGCGGACTCGCGCGCGGCGTTCCAGGGCGGCGGTGTAGGATGGCTTGTCAATTACTCTACTGGACCGCCATGCTTGCCGAGATCTCCACATTAGTCTTGCGTCACGTCGTGCTGTTTGCGTTCAAGAACGATGCCCCGGCCGAGGCCGTCGATGCCGTCGTCACGGGCTTTGGCAAATTGCCCGACGAGATTCCAGGCATCGTCGGGTATGAATCGGGGACCAATGTGAGCCCGGAAGGCTTGAACGACGGCTTCACCCACTGCTTCACCCTCACCTTCACCAGCGCAGAAGCGCGCGACGACTACCTGAACCACCCGGCCCACGTGGCTTTCGTGAAAACGCTGGGCACCTGCCTAGAACGCTCGCTCGTGATCGATTACTGGGCGCGGCAGCGACCGGGGCCGGAGGAGGAGCAGGCGCGGATACTGGCCAGCGTGACCTGAGCCGGCCCCGCTGCAAGACTGCGCTTTACCCAGCTGAGTCAAACGTTCGCCGCACGGTCGAACGACCTGCACGTCCGGCGCTACTTGCCGCGCAAACGAAAAAAAGCGGGCCGAAGCCCGCTTCTCGTTTTGCGGCCATCCTGATGGATTACTTGCGCTCTTTCAGCGGCGGCACATCGCGCGCGGTCGCGCCCACGAACAGCTGGCGCGGGCGGCCGATCTTCTGTTCCGGGTCGGCGATCATTTCGTTCCACTGGGCGATCCAGCCGATGGTACGGGCCATCGCGAAGATACCGGTGAACATCGAGACCGGGATGCCCAGGGCCGACTGCACGATGCCCGAGTAGAAGTCCACGTTCGGGTACAGCTTGCGGGACACGAAGTACTCGTCGTTCAGGGCGATCTTTTCCAGTTCCATGGCCAGCTTGAACAGCGGGTCGTCCTGCAGGCCCAGTTCGTTCAGCACTTCGTGGCAGGTTTCGCGCATCAGCGTTGCACGCGGGTCGAAGTTCTTGTACACGCGGTGACCGAAGCCCATCAGCTTCACGCCGGAGTTCTTGTCCTTGACCTTCTCGATGAACGACGGGATGTTGTCGACCGAGCCGATTTCCTTCAGCATCGTCAGTGCCGCTTCGTTGGCGCCGCCGTGTGCCGGGCCCCACAGGCAGGCGATGCCGGCCGCGATACACGCGAACGGGTTCGCGCCCGACGAACCGGCCAGGCGGACGGTCGACGTGGAAGCGTTCTGCTCGTGGTCGGCGTGCAGGATCAGGATGCGGTCCAGCGCGCGCACCAGCACGTCGTTCACCTTGTACTCTTCGCACGGGTTACCGAACATCATGCGCATGAAATTGGCGCTGTACGACAGGTCGTTGCGCGGGTACATGAACGGCTGGCCGATCGAGTACTTGTACGCCATGGCGACCAGGGTCGGCATCTTCGCGATCAGGCGGATTGCCGAGATTTCGCGCTGCTTGGCATCGTTGATGTCCAGCGAGTCGTGATAGAACGAGGCCAGCGCGCCGACCGTACCGACCAGCACCGACATCGGGTGCGCGTCGCGACGGAAACCGCGGAAGAAGAACTGCATCTGTTCGTGGACCATCGTGTGCTTGGTCACCGTGTTCACGAATTCGTTCTTCTGCGCTTCGTTCGGCAGTTCGCCGTTCAGCAGCAGGTAGCAGGTTTCCATGAAGTCGGCGTTCACGGCCAGCTGCTCGATCGGGTAGCCGCGGTACTGCAGCTCACCCTTGTCGCCGTCGATGTAGGTGATCGACGAGTTGCACGCCGCGGTGGACATGAAGCCCGGGTCGTAGGTGAACTTGCCGGTGGCGCCGTACAGCTTGCGGATGTCGATGACGTCCGGGCCCACGGTGCCCTTGTAGATCGGGAACTCGATCGACTGGCTGCCATCGGAGAACGACAGGGTGGCTTTGTTTTCAGAAGTATTCATGGCTCTTCCTTCCTGGATGAGGTGCGGCTATTGTCAAAAAATCAGGCGTGGCGCAGACGACCAAGCAGTGCATGCACGTGCGGCAGATCGAGCTCGCCTTCCGGCTCGCTGCGCGCCAGCACCAGATCCATCAGCGCATTGTCCGACAAGTCCAGGAGCCGCGTCAGCGCGTCCACTTCCTCGTCGGTCAATTCCGTTTCGTGCGCATCGAGAAAACGGGTCAAGATCAGGTCGTTTTCCAGCAGGCCCCGCCGGGAGCGCCAGCGCAAGCGGGCACGGTTGGCGGGGTCCGATTGATGCGTACGGTTGTTATCAATACTCATAGTGCTCAAATCGCCCGGCGTACGAGCAATTCCTTGATCTTGCCGATGGCCTTGTTCGGGTTCAGGCCCTTCGGGCAGACGTCCACGCAGTTCATGATCGAGTGGCAGCGGAACAGGCGGTACGGGTCTTCCAGGTTATCCAGGCGCGCAGCTGTAGCTTCGTCGCGCGAGTCGGCGATGAAGCGGTAGGCTTGCAAGAGGCCAGCCGGGCCCACGAACTTGTCCGGGTTCCACCAGAACGACGGGCAGGACGTGGAGCAGCAGGCGCACAGGATACATTCGTACAAGCCGTCGAGCTCTTCGCGCTCGGCCGGGGTCTGCAGGCGTTCCTTCTCCGGCGGAATCGAGTCGTTGATCAGGAACGGCTTGATCGAATCATATTGCTTGAAGAATTGCGTCATGTCCACGATCAGGTCGCGGATCACGGGCAGGCCAGGCAGCGGGCGCAGGATGATCGGTTCGGTCAGCTCGTTCAGGTTCGTCGTGCAAGCCAGGCGGTTCTTGCCGTTCACGTTCATCGCGTCGGAACCGCACACGCCTTCGCGGCAGGAGCGGCGCAGGGCCAGCGAATCGTCCACGTCGGACTTGATGCGCTGGATCGCGTCCAGCAGCATCTTGTCGGTGTCCTTCAGCTCGACCGTCAGGTCTTGCATGTACGGCTTTTCATCCTTGTCCGGATCGTAGCGGTAGATCTTGAATTTGAGAGTGCGTGCCATGGTATGAGGCCCTTAGAAAGTACGTGCTTTTGGCTTGAAGGTTTCCACCGTCAGCGGCTTGGTGACGACCGGCTTGTACTCCAGGCGGCAGCCTTCGGAGAACCACAGCGTGTGCTTCATCCAGTTTTCGTCGTCGCGGTTCGGGAAGTCGCTGTGCGCGTGCGCGCCGCGCGATTCCTTGCGCGCCACGGCCGACGTGATGGTCGCCTTGGCCGTCTCGATCAGGTTGTCCAGTTCCAGCGCTTCGACGCGGGCGGTGTTGAACACCTTGGACTTGTCCTTGAACGACACGTGCTTGCGGCGTTCGTCCAGCTTCATGATCTCGTCGAAACCTTGCTTGAGCAGGTCGTCGGTACGGAACACGCCGCAGTATTTCTGCATCGTGGCGCGGATGTCGTTCGCCACGCCCTGCACGCGCTCGCCGCCGGTCGACGTTTCGAGGCGGTTCAGACGGTCCATCGCAAAGTCGCCGGCATCCTTCGGCAGGTCCTTGTGTTCCTTCTGCTTGAGGTTCGATGCCACCACGTGGTTGCCGGCCGCGCGGCCGAACACCACCAGGTCCAGCAGCGAGTTCGTGCCCAGGCGGTTCGCGCCGTGCACCGACACGCAGGCGCATTCGCCGATCGCGTACAGGCCGTTGACCACTTTCTGCGAACCGTCGCCGCTTGGCACCACGACCTGGCCGTGGATGTTCGTCGGAATACCGCCCATCTGGTAGTGGATGGTCGGCACGACGGGGATCGGTTCCTTCGTCGCATCGACGTTGGCGAACTTGTGGCCGATTTCCAGGATCGACGGCAGGCGCTTCTCGATCGTCTCCTTGCCGATGTGGCGCAGGTCGAGCAGCACGTGGTCCTTGTTCGGGCCCACGCCGCGGCCTTCCTTGATTTCCTGGTCCATCGAGCGGGACACGAAGTCGCGCGGCGCCAGGTCCTTCAGCGTCGGCGCATAGCGTTCCATGAAGCGCTCGCCCTGCGAGTTGATCAGGATGCCGCCTTCGCCGCGCACGCCTTCGGTGATCAGGACGCCCGCGCCGGCCACGCCGGTCGGGTGGAACTGCCAGAATTCCATGTCCTGCAGCGGCAGGCCGGCGCGTGCCGCCATGCCCATGCCGTCGCCGGTGTTGATGAACGCGTTGGTCGATGCTGCGAAGATCCGGCCGGCACCGCCGGTGGCGAAGATCGTCGTCTTCGCCTGCAGGATCATCACGTCGCCCGTCTCCATTTCGAGCGCGACCACGCCGATCACATCGCCTTCCGAGTCGCGGATCAGGTCCAGCGCCATCCACTCGACGAAGAAGTGGGTGCGGGCACGCACGTTACGCTGGTACAGCGTGTGCAGCAGCGCATGGCCGGTACGGTCGGCCGCGGCGCAGGCGCGCTGCACGGCCTTCTCGCCGAAGTTCGCTGTGTGGCCGCCGAACGGACGCTGGTAGATCGTGCCGTCGGGGTTGCGGTCGAACGGCATGCCGAAGTGTTCGAGCTCGTAGACGACCTTCGGTGCCTCGCGGCACATGAATTCGATCGCGTCCTGGTCGCCCAGGTAGTCGCCACCCTTCACGGTGTCGAACATGTGCCAGAACCAGTTGTCCTCGGCCATGTTGCCCAGCGATGCGCCGATGCCGCCCTGCGCCGCCACGGTGTGCGAGCGGGTCGGGAATACCTTCGACAGCACGGCCACGTTCAGGCCAGCTTCCGCCAGTTGCAGGGAGGCGCGCATGCCGGAACCGCCGGCGCCGACGATCACCGCGTCGAAGCGGCGGACAGGGAGAGAAGATTTGATTGCTGCCACGATTTACACACTCCAGAGTATCTGCACCGACCACACGGCGCACGCGATCAGCCACATGGCCGACGCGGTTTGGATGAGGAAGCGAACGCCCACGTTCTTGATGTAGTCCTGGTAGACGGAGACGACGCCGACCCACGCGTGATAGAACAGGCCGATCAGGGTGGCCAGGGTGAACAGCTTGAACCACGTTTTGGCGAACAGGCCGGCCCAGCCTTCATAGCTGAAGTTGGAACCGGTCAAAAAGGCGATCAGCAGCACGAGGGTGTACACCACCATCACCACGGCGGTGGCGCGCTGGGCCAGGAATTCGCCCAGGCCGTAGTGGGCGCCGACGACGATGCGCTTCGGTCCGACATTGTTTTTCATTTAGAACACTCCGAACAGTTTCAGGGCGACCAGGAACGTTACGGCCAGGCTGATGACCAGCACGGCGACGGACGTCTGGCGGGCCGAATCCTTGTCCAGGCCGATGTGCGTATCCATCACCAGGTGGCGGATGCCGGCGCAGAAGTGGTGCATATAGCCCCAGACCAGCGCCAGGATCACCAGTTTCGAGAACGGGTGCGAGGCAATGCCCTGGAAGTGGGCGAAGGAGATTTCGGAGCGGATGCTTTCCTGCAGCAGGTACAGGATGAAGGGCAGCAGCACGAACAGCAGCAGGCCGCTGATGCGGTGCAGGATCGACACGATGGCCGAGAACGGCATCCGGTAGTTCGACAGCTCGGTAACGTGGATGTTGCGGAACTCGCGGCGCGGCTTGCGGCGCGGGTCCGTGACGGCGTCAGACATGATTTACCTCCCAGTTGATATTGCTTTTTGTTGCTACCCGTGAATTTTTGTCGCCGCCCAGGGGCCCTAGCGTGTGGATTCATCCGGTGCGCGCTTTTTTGACTACTGCGCTGTGTGATTGCATCTGACGGCAAATTGCAGAGCCTTGCTGCGAAACACCTTCATCTTTCGCTCTTTTCCCCACAACGACCGCCGCAACGACTGCTATTCTTACATATAACCAAATCGATGTTGCACCGCTCCATTCATTTCCGCTATTCAAGCGCATTCCCCACCCTTCCGGGCGGTGCCAACCTCTCCCATTCGCCCAGTTCAGATCGCTTAGTTCAGATCGCTTAGTTCAGATCGCTTAGTTCAGATCGCTTAGTTCAGATCGTTCTGGTAGTGGTGGCGAGTGGTCAGGTACAGGCCGCGGCGCAATTCCACGGGCTTGTCGCCGTACGTGAACGACACGCGTTCGGCCAGCAGCAGCGGCGTGCCCGCCTCCACGCCCAACAGCGCGGCATCCTCGGCACTGGCCAGCACGGCACGCACTTTTTCGTCGGCGCGGATCATGCGCGTGCCGAATTCGGATTCGAACAAGCCGTACATCGGACCCTTGTACTCGGACAGCCGCTCGGCCGTAAGACCCTTGAACAGCTGGCCCGGCAGCCACAACTCCTCGACGATCGTCGGCACGCCATCGAAGGATTGCACGCGCTTGATGTAGACGGTGGCGTCCCCGGACTTCATGTCCAGCAGCCGCGCCACGTCCGCCGGGGCGCGCAGGCGCTTCACTTCCAGGAAGCGGCTCTCAGGATAATGGGGCTGCCCCTCGTCGGGCCGCAGCCGCAGGAACCGGATATGGGCGCGCGCCTCGTGGTGGGTGGACACGAACGTGCCCTTGCCCTGCCGGCGCATCACCAGGTTCTCGGCGGCCAGTTCGTCGATCGCCTTGCGCACGGTGCCCTGGCTGACCTTGTAGCGGTTGGCCAGTTCCACTTCGCTGGGGATCATTTCGCCCGGTTTCCACTCGCCGGACTGCAGGCTCTGCGTGATCAGGGCCTTGATCTGCTGATAGAGCGGCGAAAAGGTGGGAGCCGGCGCGGCGCCCCCGGTCGGCGCGGGATTGCTCGGGGTCGCGCCCGCGCCCGGCGCAGCCGGCGCGTTCGCACTGCTGCCTGGGCTGGGCTGGTTGGGCGTGACGGGATTCATAGACCGCGATTTCACCACAAAAGGCACTGTCCGTCTAGTAATAAACCTACTAAGTTATATGTCTTATATAAGACATAAGATAGCATTGACAGAAGGACTCCGCCAGCCTACACTCGCCGTCGATGTTAGTCCTGGCGACGCTCCGATGGCGCACCGGACAGGATTTCATCACCAGGTCCCGCGGCAGCCCTGGATGAACGGAATTCGCTGCTCAGTCAGTGGCTTAGTTGGGTGCTCAGTTGGGTGCTCGGTTGGCTGCTCAATAAGCTGCTCAGTTGGCTAAACTTGGCTTGCAATGTCGAGCCTTGCGCAGGGGCGAATTTGGTATCATTGCAGTTTTACCAGCACACCGCTCGCCAGGTGGTTGCCGGTACAGGTCCTGCACTCCAGGTCCGTCCAGCTTCTTTATTCCACAATGGAGATTCATCATGGCTAAAACCCCAATGCGTGTTGCCGTTACCGGCGCCGCCGGCCAGATCGGCTATTCCCTGCTGTTCCGCATCGCCAACGGCGACATGCTGGGCAAAGACCAGCCGGTCATCCTGCAACTGCTCGAGATCGACAACGAAAAGGCACAGAAGGCGCTGAAGGGCGTCATGATGGAAATCGACGACTGCGCATTCCCGCTGCTGGCAGGCATGACCGCCCACTCGGACCCGATGACCGCCTTCAAGGATGTCGACGTGGCCCTGCTGGTCGGCGCGCGTCCGCGCGGCCCGGGCATGGAGCGCAAGGACCTGCTGGAAGCCAATGCGCAGATCTTCACGGTGCAGGGCAAGGCGCTGGACGCCGTTGCTTCGCGCAACGTGAAAGTGCTGGTGGTGGGCAACCCGGCCAACACCAACGCCTACATCGCCATGAAATCGGCACCTTCCCTGCCGGCCAAGAACTTCACCGCCATGCTGCGCCTGGATCACAACCGCGCCCTGTCGCAAGTGGCCGCCAAGACCGGCAAGGCCGTCAAGGACATCGAGAAGCTGACCGTGTGGGGCAACCACTCGCCGACGATGTACGCCGACTACCGCTTCGCCACCGTCGACGGCCAGTCCGTGAAGGACCTGATCAACGACCAGGAATGGAACGCCAACACGTTCCTGCCGACCGTGGGCAAGCGCGGCGCCGCCATCATCGAGGCGCGCGGCCTGTCGTCGGCTGCTTCGGCCGCCAACGCCGCCATCGACCACGTGCGTGACTGGGTGCTGGGCACCAACGGCAAGTGGACCACGATGGGCGTGCCGTCCAACGGTTCCTACGGCATTCCGGAAGGCGTGATGTTCGGCTTCCCGGTCACCACCGAGAACGGCGAATACAAGATCGTTCAGGGCCTGGAAATCGACGAATTCTCCCAGGAACGCATCAACCTCACGCTGAAGGAACTGCTGGAAGAGCGTGACGGCGTGAAGCACCTGCTGCCGTAATTATCCCTTCCGTGGACCCGGTAGCCGATCCGCCGCTCCACACAGCTCGCCGCGCCGCCGTTTCCGGCCGCGCGGCGGTCTCTTCATCCGGAACATCCACGATGCATCCATCCGAGGTCTTATTCCAGGGCGAACGCCAGCCGCTGCTGTTGCCGGCCTGCGATCACTACGCAGGTTCCGAAAAACTGATGCGCAAGTCGATGGCCCTGCAACAAGAGCTTGGCCCCGTATTCGACATCACCTTCGACTGCGAGGACGGCGCCGCGGCCGGCAACGAGGAAGCGCATGCGCGCCTCGTGGCCGAGCTGGTCAATTCCGACGACAACCGTTTCAACCGCATCGGCGTGCGCGTGCACGACGTGACCAGCGCGCATTTCGCCCGCGATGTCGAGATCATCGTCGGCGCGGCGGCAAATCGGCTCGCTTATATCGTGCTGCCCAAGCCCGACAGCGTGCAGGACGTGATGAAGGCCATCGACTTCATCAACGTGCACGCGGTGCAGGCCGGGCGCGACAATTTACCCGTGCACGTGCTGATCGAAACCCACGGCGCGCTGCGCGGCGTGTTCGCCATCGCCGCCCTGCCCCAGGTCGAATGCCTGTCGTTCGGGATCATGGATTTCGTCTCCAGCCATTACGGCGCCATTCCCGCCAACGCGATGCGCACGCCGAACCAGTTCGGGCACCCGCTGGTGGTGCGGGCCAAGCTGGAAATCGCGGCCGCCTGCCATGCGCATGGCAAGGTGCCGTCGCACAACGTCACGACCGATATCAAGGATTCGGCCGTGGTCGCCAACGACGCGCAGCGCGCATTCGTCGAATTCGGCTATACGCGCATGTGGAGCATCCACCCGAGCCAGATCAAGCCGATCGTGAAGGCGTTTACGCCACGGCTTTCGGAAGTGAACGAGGCGGCGGCGATCCTGCAGGAGGCGGCGAAGGTCAACTGGGGCCCGATCAGCCAGCATGGCCGCTTGCACGACCGCGCGAGCTATCGCTACTATTGGACGGTGCTGCAGCGCGCCAGGCTTGCGGGCTTGAATCTGCCAGAGGTGGCAAGCGCGCTGTTGGAACCACAACCCAACGCAACGGAAAACACCTGATGTCCATCCTGAAACTCATTGCCGCCTGCGCCGCCGCGTGCACGCTGGCCTGCGCCCCGGCCGCCCACGCCGCCGTCGATACCGCCAAGCCGAAGGCAGAGGCGAAGAAAAAGCCCGCCGCCAAGAAGTCCGAGGCGAAAAAGGCGAAGTCGAAAGCCAAGCCGGCTCCGGTTCCCGCCGCCCCCGATCCCGAGGCGGACGAGCCCGACGTACTGGGTTCGGCCGTGGTCGATTACGACTGCGAGCTCGGCAACAAAGTTACGATCTACCAGAACGCCGGCGACGACAGCCACGTCGCGCTGCGCTGGAAGACGCGCCTGCACCGCCTGACCCGCGTGGCCACGACGACGGGCGCGCAACGCTTCGAGAACAAGCATTACGGCCTGATCTGGATTGGCATTCCCGCCAAGGGCATGCTGCTGGACTCGAAGAAGAACCGCCAGCTGGCCAACGAGTGCCGCAATGCCGAGCAGTTGAAGCCGGCCGAACCGCCCGCGATCATCGAGGCCGCGGCGCCGGCCGCACCGGCAACCTCGGCCGCCGTGCCCGTGCCACCGGCCGCGCCGTCGGGCCAGATGTAATCGACAAGTCACGCAAGACTGTTATAGCAACACCCTCGATCAATAAAGACGCCCACCTGAAGGAGAGGTCATGTCAAGTAACACATTCAACACGCTCAAGGAATTCCCGATTTCCGGCAAGACCAAGGGCAAACTGTACTCCCTGCCCGCGCTGGAACAGGCCCTGGGCGCCAAGATCTCCCGCCTGCCGGTGTCGATCCGCGTGGTGCTGGAATCCGTGCTGCGCAACTGCGACGGCAAGAAGGTGACCGAAGAGCACGTGAAGCAGCTGGCCAATTGGGCGCCGACCGGCGAACGCACCGACGAGATCCCGTTCGTGGTGGCCCGCGTGGTGCTGCAGGACTTCACCGGCGTGCCGCTGCTGGCCGACCTGGCCGCCATGCGCAACGTCGCCTACAAGCAGGGCGCGAACCCGAAGAAGATCGAACCGCTGGTGCCGGTCGACCTGGTTGTCGACCACTCGGTCACGATCGACCACTTCCGCGAGCCGAAGGCGCTGGACCTGAACATGAAGCTGGAATTCCAGCGCAATAACGAGCGCTACCAGTTCATGAAGTGGGGCATGCAGGCCTTCGACACGTTCGGCGTGGTGCCGCCGGGCTTCGGCATCGTCCACCAGGTGAACCTGGAATACCTGGCACGCGGCGTGCACAACGCCGATGGCGTGTACTACCCGGACTCGCTGGTGGGTACCGACTCCCACACCACCATGATCAACGGTATCGGCGTGGTGGGCTGGGGCGTGGGCGGCATCGAGGCGGAAGCCGGCATGCTGGGCCAGCCCGTGTACTTCCTGACGCCGGACGTGATCGGCGTGAACCTGACCGGCCAGCTGCGCGAAGGCTGCACGGCGACCGACCTGGTGCTGACGATCACCGAGATGCTGCGTAAAGAGAAGGTCGTGGGCAAGTTCGTCGAGTTCTTCGGCGAAGGTACCGCGTCGCTGTCCGTGACGGACCGCGCCACCATCGGCAACATGGCACCGGAATACGGCGCCACGATGGGCTTCTTCCCGGTCGACGACAAGACCATCGAATACTTCGAAGGCACCGGCCGCACGCGCGAGGAAATCGACGCGTTCCAGGCCTACTTCAAGGCCCAGAACATGTACGGCGTGCCCCGCGCCGGCGAAATCGACTACACCCGCGAACTGCACCTGGACCTGGCCACGGTGACCCCGTCGCTGGCCGGCCCGAAGCGCCCGCAGGACCGTATCGAGATCGGCAACGTGAAGGCCACCTTCACCGACCTGTTCTCCAAGCCGACCACGCAGAACGGCTTCAACAAGAACCCGGCAGACCTGACCGCCACCTACGAAACGACCAACGGCGTGCAGGTGAAGAACGGCGACATTCTGATCGCCGCCATCACCTCGTGCACCAACACGTCGAACCCGAGCGTGCTGCTTGCCGCCGGCCTGCTGGCCAAGAAGGCTGTCGAAGCCGGCCTGACCGTGGCACCGCACATCAAGTCCTCGCTGGCCCCCGGCTCGCGCGTGGTGACCGAGTACCTGGAAGCGGCAGGCCTCTTGCCGTACCTGGACAAGCTGGGCTTCGGCGTGACCGCCTACGGCTGCACCACCTGCATCGGTAACGCGGGCGACCTGACGCCGGAACTGAACGCCGCCATCACGAGCAACGATATCGTGGCCGCCGCCGTGCTGTCCGGCAACCGCAACTTCGAAGCGCGTATCCACCCGAACATCCGCGCCAACTTCCTGGCTTCGCCGCCGCTGGTCGTCGCCTACGCGATCGCCGGCAACGTGACGCGCGACCTGATGACCGAGCCGGTGGGCAAGGGCACGGGCGGCCGCGACGTGTACCTGGGCGACATCTGGCCGACCTCGGCCGAGATCGAAGGCCTGATGAAGTTCGCGATGAACTCGGAAGTGTTCAAGGCCAACTACGCCCAGGTGAAGAGCAACCCGGGCAAGCTGTGGGAAGCCGTGTCGTCCGTCGAAGGCCAGGTGTACAACTGGCCGGAATCGACCTACATCGCCGAGCCGCCGTTCTTCGAAGGCTTCGAGATGCAGCCGAAATCGTCGGATAACGCCAACATCACCGGCGCCCGCGCGCTGGGCGTGTTCGGCGACTCGATCACGACCGACCACATCTCCCCGGCCGGCTCGATCAAGGAAGACGGCCCGGCAGGCAAGTGGCTGAAGGAACACGGCGTATCGAAGGCCGACTTCAACTCCTATGGCTCGCGCCGCGGCAACCACGAGATCATGATGCGCGGCACCTTCGCCAACGTGCGCATCAAGAACAAGATGATCCCGCCGAAGGCCGACGGTTCCGCGGTGGAAGGCGGCATCACGATTCACCAGCCGACCGGCGAACAGATGTCGATCTACGACGCCGCCATGAAATACGTCGCCGACGGCACCCCGACCATGATCTTCGGCGGTGAAGAATACGGCACCGGCTCGTCGCGCGACTGGGCCGCGAAGGGCACCCAGCTGCTGGGCGTGAAGGCCGTGATCACCCGTTCCTTCGAGCGTATCCACCGCTCGAACCTGGTGGGCATGGGCGTGCTGCCGCTGCAATTCATCGGCAACGACAGCGTGGAATCGCTGGGCATCACCGGCAAGGAAACCTACGACCTGATCGGCCTGGAAGGCGAGATCAAGCCGCAGCAACTGGCCACCCTGGTGATCAACCGCGAAGACGGCTCGAAGCAGGAAGTGAAAGTGCTGCTGCGCATCGACACGCCGATCGAAGTCGACTACTACAAGCATGGCGGCATCCTGCCGTTCGTGCTGCGCCAGCTGCTGGCTGCTTAAGCTCCAGCTGCTTCGCTCCAAAACGCCGGGTTCGCCCGGCGTTTTTTATTGTTGGCCGCAGATCCGCGGGTGTCGGACACCGGGTTCATCGGTGTGCGACACCGGATTTCTCCGCAGGCATCCCGTGCATGAGGGCCGGGCAGCCGGGTTTCCCTCGCTGCAGGGTAGATGCCTCACGGGAAAACTGGTGTCGTACACCATGAATGATGTACGACACCAGGCATGCGCCTGCTCATCCGTTCGGGAGTGTCGGACAGCCCCCGGCGAATCAACTACAATACGTCTGATAAGTTTTTCACCACTACCGAGATTGCTAGCGCTATGCGTCGCCCATCCAAAGATTCATCCCAAAAATTGTCTGCCGACAGCCAGCGCCTTTCCACTCTTGCCCAGGCCGTGGGCCAGGCGGGCAGCCGTATCGAGGAGCGCAGCTGGGAGCGTGCGCTGGACGTGCAGCTGACCAAGCTCCTGAAGACGAGCCACCAGGACACCGTCGACGCCGCGCTGAACAGCCTGTTCGCGGTCGACCTGGCCGCCTACGACGTGCTGATGGACAGCGTGGAAGCCGTCAGCGAATCGGCCACCATCACGGTCGAGACCGACGGCGCGCCGGTCCAGTACGACGTGCTGCTCGTGGCCGCGCCGATTCTGGCATGGACGCGTTATTCGATCGCTTCCGGCCCCGTCCCGGCCGACATCCTGAACACCCTCTCCGCCCACTTCTCCGCCCACCTGCTGGCCGATGGCACGAAGATGGCCATGGCGTCGAACCTGTTCTCGATCGACCAGCTGCCGCGCACGCACGCCGAAACCTATGCCAAGATGCACAAGCTGGCCCAGGCCGCCGTGAAGGGCGTGGCCGTGAAGACGGACGTGAAGCCGCCCGAGACGGCGCCGTTCCTGGCCGATACGCGCTACCTGATCGTGGCGATCGTTGCGCCCGCCGGCGGCCCGATGTTCCGCTGGCAGATGCCGGCCGCCCACCTGCACCAGGCGGACGAGCGCCGCAACGCGCTGGACGCGTGGCGCACGCAGGCCACGCCGACCGTGGCGCGCCTGCTGCCGGGCTGCGGCATCGAGCTGCTGCTGCCGGAAGCGTATTACATGGCTTGCCGCGAGGCGGACAAGCTGATCCGCCCTGTCTCGATCCGCGCCGCCGTGCACTACCTCACGCATACGCTGGCCTGCGAGCCATCCGACCTGCGTGCCGTGATCGCCGGCTTCGGCGAGGAATCGGCCGACGGCCAGATCGACGAATACCGCGTGGCGTTCACGCGCCGTTCGGATACCGATGTGATCTACGGGGTCGTGTGGCCGCTGTACGGCCAGGAAGACGAGGAAGGCACGCCGCCGGAAGGCCCGCTGGCGGGCGGCCTGGCCAACCTGCTGCAGCCGCGCACGCCAGTCGAGGAAATCGTCGAGCACCTGGGTGCCGCGGGCGTTTCCGTCGTCAAGAAACTGTCGGAGCGCTACGTGGCCGAGTACTGCGACGATTGCGGCGCCCCGCTGTTCGCCGACCCTGCCGGCGAACTGGTGCATGCTGAAATGCCGGAAGACGCGCCGGCCGGCACCGAGCACTTCCACTGACCGGCAACGCCAAATGAAAAAACCTCGCATCGCGCGAGGTTTTTTTTCGTTCAGGCCGGATCAGTGTGTCAGGTTGCTGTTGCCCGTGGTCTGCTTGCCGTTGCTGGACTTGCGGCTGTCGGTATGCGCGGTGCCATGGCCGGACGTATCGTCCGCCGCGGCCTTGTCCCGCCCTGCCCGGTTCGCGGTACTGCCCAGCGGTGCGGGATCCTTGCCGGGGACGGGGCGCGTCTTGTCGCTCGTTTTCGGCGCCGTGCCCGTGGATTGCGCGCGGCCATCCTTGCTGTCCGTGCCGCTGCTATTGGCGGCGGTATCCTGCAGGCCGACGCTGCCCGGCTTGTTCTTCAGCGCGTCGCCGACAGTCGACTGCGCGTGCGCGGTGCCGGCCAGTGCGGCCATGAAGAGTCCCAATATGATGAAGTTCCGTCGCATAGTGCCTCCTGGTCTGTTGGCCGGCGCCGCCGCATCAGCGACCGGTGCTGCCGGACGAGCTGTTTTGCGAACCCGACGTGGAACCGCTGCTGCTGCCCGTCCCGGTACCGCCGCTCATGCCCGACGAGCCGCTGGTGCCGGAGGAACCGCTGCCACCCGAAGTGCCGGTGCCGGAGGAACCGCTGCCCCCCGAAGTGCCGGTGCCGGACGAGCCGCCGGTCCCCGAAGCACCGCCGGCACCGGACGTGCCGGAAGCACCACTCCCCGACGTGCCGCCCGAGGTGCCGCCCGACATGCCGCCCGAGGAGCTTCCGGACGAACCACTTTGTTGCGAGCCGGAGCTGGAGCCCGACTGCTTGTTGCGCTTGGATTTCTTGGTGGACTGCTGGTCCGACGACGAGCTGCCGGAGGTGGCGTTGTTCGACGAAGCGCCCGACGTGCGCTGCGGGTCGGTCGAGGTGCTGCTGCCCGCGCCGGTCTGGGCATAGGCGACGGTGGCCATCGTTGCAAGGACTGCTGCGATCAAGGTTTTGCGCATGGTAGAGCTCCTGTTGAGGTCCGATCTGGTTCAGCGGTCACGAAGGACCGTGGACAACCAGAGTAGCCCCTTCGCCATGCGCGCAGCATCGGAGCCGACACCGTCACGGGGTCGGAAGGCTCCTACCTGCCCCGACAGTAAGCCCTACCAGTCCTTGTACGGATGACCGATCAGGTTCGAGTTCAGGTAGCGCTTGTCGTGCGTGACCTCTTCGCCCACCCAGTCCGGCTTGTCGAACACCGTATCTTCCGAAGGCAACTCGATCTCCGCCACGACCAGGCCCGCGTTCACGCCGAGGAACTCGTCGACCTCCCACACGAAGCCGGCATGCGCGATGCGGCGCCGGTACTTCTCGATGATCGGCTGCTCGCACAGCCGGTCGAGGAATTCCATCGCGTCGGCCATCGGCAGCGGATACTCCCACTCTCCGCGCGACACGCCCACGGCCTTGCTCTTGATCGTCATGACGGCATGGTCGCCCTCTATCCGCACCCGGACCACGCGCTCCGGATGCGAGGACAGGTACCCCTGGCGCAACAACACGGGCTCGCCCTCCTTCAGCCAGCCGTCCCCCAGTACCAGGAACTTGCGTTCGATCTCGATGCCCATCAGTCGTCCAGTGACAGCAGGATCGGTTGCAGGATCGCGGCGCCCAGCGCGGCGCTGCGCGCGCCGTTCCAGCCCATGTGCGGCACGGGCAGGTCGGCGTTGTCCTTGAACGGCATTTCCAGCGTCAGCGACAGGCAGCCGAAGTGGTGGCCGATGTATTTCGAGGCCAGGGTCAGCACATCCGCCTTGTACTTGCTGATCGGATAGCCCACCGCGTCCTGGAAGTCCGGGCTGGCATTCTTGTAGCGCTCGATGAAGGCCTTCTGCGCGGCGGCCTGCTCCGGCGTGAAGGTTTCCAGCATCTCGTTGCCGGCGACGAAGTTGTACGGCAGCGCCTCGTCGCCATGGATGTCGAAGAACATGTCCACGCCCGTTTCGTGGATCTTCTGCCGCACGCACAGCACTTCCGGCGAACGCTCCTGCGTCGGCGTCATCCACTCGCGGTTCAGGTTGGCGCCGGCCGCGTTCGTGCGCAGGTTGCCGCGCACCGAACCGTCCGGGTTCATGTTCGGCACGATGTAGAACACACAGCGTTGCAGCAGTTTGCGGGCGATGGGATTGGCATCGTCCAGCAGCGCATCGATCAAACCCTCGATGAACCATTCGGCCATCGATTCGCCCGGATGCTGGCGGGCGATGAACCAGATCTTCTTTTCCGCCTGCTGGTCGCCGATCACCACCAGGTTCATGTCGCGCCCGTCGACGGAAGAACCCAGGTCGAGCACGCGCGCCACCGGATTCTCGGCCACTTCGCCCAGGAGGCGCAGGTGGCGGTCCCACGAGTACGGCTCGAAGTAGGCGTAGTACACGCTGTCCAGGTCCGGCGTGTGCCGGATCGTCATCACTTCGCCATCGAACGAGGTCGGCACCCGGAACCAGTTCTCGCCATCGTAGCTGGCCACCGCGTTGTAGTCCTCGAAGCCCTTGGCATAGGTTGCCTGGCCGGCGTTCAGGAAGCGCAGCACGAGCCCCGTACCGCGCGCGCCCTGCACCCGGAAGTGGAACCACTGATGGATGTCGGCATGCGAATCGCTGCGCAGCTTCAGCTCGATGTTGGCGGGATCCTCCGCGCTCACGACGTCGATCGCGCCGGAGTCGAAGTTCTGACTGATTTTGATGGTCATTGTGGAATCCGTTGGGTTTGGATGGCGTTATTGTCCTTGGTTTGGGGCGTTAACGCAAAAGGCGGGCCACCTGGCCCGCCTTGTCGAGGCGCCCGATCCGCTGGTGTCGGACATCCAGGCAAAGCCTGAGGTCCGACACCGGTTTTCCTCGACCGAACCAGCCGCGCTGGATCAGTCGACGTTGCGCCCCCGCTTCTTCAGCGCCGCGCGCACACCGGCGCCATAGGCCTTGTCCGCCTTGTCGAAATGCCCCAGCTGGCGGGCGATGATCTCGTCGGACACCTGCGACAGCGGGCCGGCCAGGTTGTCGAACAGGTTCTGCTGCTCGGCAGCGTCCAGCACGCGGAACAGGTTGCCTGCCTGCGTGTAGTCGTCATCCGTGCCGCGCGGGTCGTAGATGCCGGCCGGGCCGCTCAGCGCCAGGGCCGGTTCGCCGTGCCCCAGGCCCTGCACGCCCGAGCCGCCAGCCTGCACCGTGTGATAATTCTGCTCGGCGCCGCCGTTGGCGAAGGCCATGGCGCCGTCGCGTTGCTGGTTGTGCACCGGGCAGCGCGGAGCGTTCACCGGCAGGTACTGGTGGTTCGTGCCCACGCGGTACAGCTGCGCGTCGTGGTAGGCGAACAGGCGGGCCTGCAGCATCTTGTCCGGCGAGTAGCCCATGCCCGGCACCACGTTCGCGGGCGACAGCGCGGCCTGCTCCACTTCGGCGTGGTAGTTGAGCGGGTTGCGGTTCAGTTCCAGCACTCCCACCTGCCGCAGCGGGAAGTCGCCATGCGGCCAGACTTTCGTCAGGTCGAACGGGTTCCAGCCGGTGCGCTGCTCCCATGCGGCCAGTTCCGCTTCGGTCGCCACCTGGATCGACACGGTCCAGCGCGGGAACTCGCCCCGTGCAATGGCGTTGAACAGGTCGCGCTGTGCGTAGTCCGGGTCTTCGCCGGCGATCCGCACGGCATCGGCCGCGGTCAGGTTCTTGATGCCCTGCTGCGTCAGGAAGTGCCACTTCACGTACACGCGCTCGCCCGCATCGTTGATCAGGCTGTAGGTGTGGCTGCCGAAGCCGTGCATGTGGCGGTAGCCGTCCGGCGTGCCGCGGCTGGAGAACAGCGTGGTCACCTGGTGCAGGCTTTCCGGCGCCTTGCTCCAGAAGTCGAACATCATCGTGGCCGACTTCAGGTTCGTTTGCGGGTCGCGCTTCTGCGTGTGGATGAAGTCGGGGAACTTGATGCCATCCTTCAGGAAGAACACGGGCGTGTTGTTGCCCACCAGGTCCCAGTTGCCTTCCTCGGTATAGAAGCGCACCGCGAAGCCGCGTGGATCGCGCTCGGTGTCGGCGCTGCCCTTCTCGCCGCCCACGGTCGAGAAGCGCAGGAACGTCTCGGTCTGTTTGCCGATGGCCGAGAACAGCCTGGCCTTCGTGAATCGCGTGATGTCGTGCGTGACCGTGAACGTGCCGTAGGCGCCGGAGCCCTTGGCGTGGACGACGCGCTCGGGAATGCGCTCACGGTTGAAGTGCTGCAGCTTCTCGATCAGGTGGAAGTCCTGCAGCAACAGCGGGCCACGTGCGCCGGCGCTGGCCGAGTTCTGGTTGTCGGCGACCGGAATGCCCGATGCGGTAGTGATTGGCGGCTGGCTCATGTTTGGCTCCTCGGTGGTGTGAACGTAGGGAAATTCTACGTGCCCACTCAGCATTGGAAAAGCTAATTGATTAAATCAATGTCATAGCTATTTCCAATGGAAGAGCTGCCTATCCCCCAAGCACCCGGGGCGCTGTTGCAAGGATGTCACGGGTGCGGCGGATACTCGCCGTACATGGCGATGAGATAGCGTGCCCCCGGCTGGCTGCCCTTGTCGATGCCCACCCGGTCGAAACCGGCGGCATCGCGCTCGGTGATGCCGAAGCCTTCGCCCTTCGGCTTGCGCGAGACGACAGGCGCCAGGTTCGGCAGCGCGAAAGTGGATTTGCCGTCGCCGCCGTAGGTCGTCCCCAGCAGCGAGAAGAGTGCCTGGTGCTGATTGATCGGCAGCAGCCTGCCGTCGCAGGCAGCAAAGCCTTTCGGGATCCAGCTGCCGGGCCAAACGATGACCTGTCCGAGATAAACTTCCATGCTTCCCCCTGGTTGGAAAGCAAGCATGGTCACATGAAGGCTTGCCGGCAGGCGTAATCGTTTGTCGTGCTTATGTCACCACGCGCGGGGCGCTCATCCGGCCCGCATGTGCCTGCCGGTCCGATACCTTTCATGCCACGACAGCGCTTCTTCCAGCACGTGCGGCGTCTGCCCGCCGCGCAGCAGCGCGCGTTCGTAGTAGTCGCGCAAGAGCGGCCGGTAATCCGGGTGTGCGCACTTCTCGATGATCCGCGGCGCGCGTTCGCGCGGCGCCAGCCCGCGCAGGTCCGCCAGGCCCCATTCGGTCACCAGCACGTCCACGTCGTGTTCGGTGTGGTCCACGTGCGCCACCATCGGCACCACGCTGGAGATCGCGCCATCCTTCGCCTCGGACTTGCTGACGAAGATCGCCAGCTCGCCGTTGCGGGCGAAGTCGCCCGAGCCGCCGATACCGTTCATCATGTTCGTGCCGCCAACGTGGGTGGAGTTCACGTTGCCGTAGATGTCGAACTCCAGCGCCGTGTTCAGGCCGATGATGCCGAGCCGGCGCACGATCTCGGGGTGGTTGCTGATCTCCTGCGGCCGCAGCACGATGCGGTCGCGGTAGCGCTCCAGGTTGGCGAGGAAACGCTCGTGCATCGGCCCCGAGAGCGTGATCGACGATGCCGACGCCAGCGCCAGCTGGCCGGATTCGAGCAGGGCGATCGCGCTGTCCTGGAGCACTTCGGAATACATCGACAGGTTGCGGAACGACGATTGCGTGAGCCCGTGCAGCACCGCGTTGGCGATGGTGCCGATGCCGGCCTGCAGGGGCAGCAGTTCAGGCGTCATGCGGCCCGCCTCCACTTCGCCTTCGAGGAAAGCTATCACGTGGCGCGCGATCGCATCGGTTCCGGCATCCGGCGGCAGCACCGAGGATGGGCTGTCCGGGCTGTCGGTGACCACGATCGCGGCGATGCGTTCCGGGTCGAGCGCGATCGCGGTGGAACCGATGCGCTGGCCTGGATGCGTGAGCGGGATCGGCTCGCGCTCCGGGCGCGGGCGCGGCACGTAGATGTCGTGCAGCCCTTCCAGCGCCGCCGGCGCGGCCAGGTTCAGTTCCACGATCACCTGCCGGGCACTCTGCACGAAGCTGGCGCTGTTCCCCACGGCCATGGTGGGCACGATGGCCCCATCCTCGCGGATCGCGCAGGCTTCGATAACGGCAATGTCGATGCGCGGCAGCGCGCCGCTGCGCAGCTGTTCGGCCGTCTCCGACAGGTGCTGGTCGATGAACATCACCTCGCCCGTATTGATCTTGCGGCGCAGCGAGGCGTCGGCCTGGAACGGCAGCCGGCGCGCGATCACGCCGGCATTGGCCATCAGGCCGTCGCTGTCGTTGCCCAGCGAGGCGCCGGTGATCAGGGTGAGATCGAGCGGCTGTTCGCGCGCCCGCTCCACCAGCGCGCGCGGCAATGCCTTCGCGTCGCCCGCTTTCGTGAAGCCGCTCATGCCGACCGTCATGCCGGGCTTGAAGAGGCGCGCGGCCCGCCCGGCGGGCTGGATGCGGGCCAGCAGTTCGGCGCGGCGGATCCGTGCGCTCACATCGGTATCGGCCGCGCTGTTCTTCGCCTCGTTCTCCACCATCCTGTCCTCCACTATTCTTGATCGAATGAGGGCAGTATAGAATCGCTATTCATGGGGAATATGACTTATATTCACCGCTTCCATTCGAAAAATTCATGGGACTCGCAGCATGGATATCCGCTCCCTGCGCTACTTCATCGAAACCGCGCGCCTCTCCAGCTTCACCCAGGCGGCCGAACTGCTGCACGTGACGCAATCGACGATCAGCAAGATGGTGCACCAGCTCGAGGAAGAGCTGGGCACGCCGCTGTTCGTGCGCGACGGCCGCCGCCTGGGCCTGACGGATACCGGCCGCGTGGTCTACGAGCGCGGCCAGGAAATGCTGGCGACCATGCGCACGCTGGCGGCCGAGGTGCGCGATATCCAGGCCGTGCGCCGCGGCACGCTCACGGTCGGCATTCCGCCGATGATCAACCTGCTGTTCACGCCCGTGCTGAAAGCGTTCCGCGAGCGCCACCCCGATATCCGGCTGGTGCTGCGCGAAGTCACCGGGCAGGACGTGGAACGGCTGGTCGCTTCCGGAGAACTGGAAATCGGGATGACGGTGTTGCCGGCCGAGCCCAGCCTGCCGGTCGAAACGCTGCCGGTGGCCAGCTACCCGATGTGGGCACTGGCCGCGCACGGTACCTTCCAGCGCCAGCGGCGCACGCTGAAGCTGGCGGCACTGAAGGACTTGCCGCTGGTGATGCTCACCGACGATTTCGCGCTGACCCGTTCCCTGCGCCGCGCTTTCGCCCAGGCGGGATTCGAGCCTGTCGTGGCGGCGCAAAGCGGCCAATGGGATTGGCTGGTGGAGATGGCCTCGGCCGGCATCGGCGTGGCGCTGCTGCCGGAACCTTTCATCGACCGGCTGGCCGACGAGGCGCTGCACGCGGTGCGGATCGTGGAGCCCGACCTGCCGTGGCAGGTGGCACACGTGTGGAGCGGGCGATACCTGTCGCACGCCGCGCGGGCCTGGCTGGACGTGCGTGG
Source organism: Massilia sp. METH4 (assembly GCF_037094685.1). Lineage (NCBI taxonomy): Bacteria > Pseudomonadati > Pseudomonadota > Betaproteobacteria > Burkholderiales > Oxalobacteraceae > Massilia > Massilia sp. METH4. Next base: position 115,565 of record NZ_CP146614.1, read on the forward strand.
CGAGGTGCTGGGCTAGCGCGGCATTCGTCCCTCTTGCGCGGGCCTGGCTGGAGGTATGTGGGGAGGTGCTGGGCTAGCGCGGCATTCGTCCCTCTTGCGCGGGCCTGGCTGGAGGTATGTGGGGAGGTGCTGGGCTAGCGCGGCATTCGTCCCTCTTGCGCGGGCCTGGCTGGACGTGTGTGGCGAGGTGCTGGGCTAGCGCGGCATTCGTCCCGCTCGCGCGGCCTGGCGCCCCGGCGCGAAGCGCGCCGAGGCCACCGCGCGGTGCTGCTTACTTGCGGAAGAATTTGCGACGCGCAGCCAGCAACAGCAGGCCGGCACCGAACATGGCATAGGTCTCCGGCTCGGGCACAGGCACTAGCGGCTCGTTGCCGTATGTGCTCGAGCCCGATGTCATGTACAGGTAAACGGTGGTCGACGTGTCGCTGTCGTTGGCGAAACCGATGTCGAAGCTGCCGGACCGTTGGGCGCCCGGCTCTTCCTGGTAGACCAGGAGGGACTGCCGGTCCTCGACGGTCGTGCCGTTGGCGTAGAACGAGGCGAGCATGGACACGCTGCCGCTCTGCGTGCCCAGGTCATCGCCTTCGCGCAGGATGGACAGCGCATAGTCGCCCGACAGGCGCACTTCGCTATGCGCGCCCAGGACGACCTGGAAGTACTGGATGCCGCTGCTGTACAGGTGGCCGGCCGGCGACGGGCCGGGGTAGGAAGCATACGTCTGCAGGCTTCCCAGGTTGCCATCGGTCCGGGCCCACGTGCTGGCCTGCCCCTCGGACAACACCGTGCTGCCGGCCTGGCCAAGTGCTGCCCTGCTTTCTTCGTCGTAGCGGATCAACTCGTCGTCGTTCGGGCCGAGCGCGGCAAACGAGGCAAGGGAAGTGTACGACGTCGGGACGATCGTGTAACCTGCCTCGACGCCGTCACCGGGAGTCAGGTCCACGACGCTCAGCTGGACGTTACTGTAGGCAGTACTCGCTTCGATTCGGGATGCGGCGTGCGCCGGCAATGTGGATGCAAGCGCCAGGATCGCGCATGCCGCGAAAGTAACGGAAAACCGCATAGATAGCTCCATGTGCATTGATGAGATGTGGGTACTCGCCGCGATCCGGACCGATCACAGCCGAGCCGAGCAATTCTACGCCAGCCTATTCAAAAAATGTAAATAAAACAATACTTTCATCAATGAAGTAACTACTCTCGACGCGCGTGACGAGTGCTTCTGCGATCCGACGGCAATCGATGGCTACGGCAGCGGTCGCGCCTTGCCGGGCTACCCCACCGCCAAGTGCGCCACGGTACGCAGCGCAATGCCCACGCATGCGCCGAGCACGGCGGGCCGGGCGACCCTCGCTACCCGCTTCCCCGCCGAGATGAGGATCGCGAACCCAGGTACGTCCAGCGTGTGGACGAGCCATCCCGCGCTCTGGTTGACGAGGGGCGTGCCGATGGCTCCTTCGCGCAGCATGTCGTCCACCAGGCCGAGCACCGCCGTGCCGCCAGCCAGCGCTTTCGTCAGCGTCAGCACGATCATGTTCGGGTCGATGGCAACCGCCTGCAAGAGCGGCCCGAGCAGGCCGGTGAGCCAGGCGAACAGCCCGAGCTGGCGCAGGAAGGTGATGGCGACGAGCGACAGCACGAGCATCGGGATCACGCCCACCGCGATCCGGAATGCTTCCGCGCCGGCCCGGTTGATCACGTCCAGCACGCCCTTGCCATCCTCGGCGGTCGGGTGCTTCACGGTTTCATCGAAGGGTTTTTCGAAGGCGGGCAGGTTCCGGCCGAAGACGTGGTAGGTCGCGGCCGCGGCAAGCAGTCCGCCGGCCAGCGAGAACACGAGCGCCGCGCCAAGCCGCAGGTCCAGCGCCGCCATGGGAAACATCACGTTGGCTTGGCCCATGGCGAAGACCATCGCGAGCGTGGCCGCGAGGTGGCGGTCCGACACGCCGCGCTGCTCCATCATCGCCAGCGTGGCCAGCGGCGCGGCAAAGCTTACGAAGCTGATCTGCAAGGCCGCGAACACGGAAAGGCCCGTGAGGCCGACCGGCCTCAGTACCGGTGCCAGCCTTGCCACCACCCAGTCCATCACGCCGCGCGCTTCCAGCAGGCGCATCACGCACAGCATCAGGACCATGATGGGCAGCAGCACGAACAGCGACAGTTCGACGGCCGAACGGCCGGCTTTCAGTACGAGGTCGATGAGCTCCATGGCGCCATTGTACGCGGCCGGTCCGCTCCGGCCGCGGCGCGGTTACACGCGGAACGACAGGCCGTCGGTAATGGCGTGATCCGGCGTGCGGCCGTTCACCCCCCCGCCAATACATGGCGTCGACCTGGCAGTCGCGCGTGAGGGTTCACGCGGCGCCGACATCGGCCTGGACCTGCGTGCCGCCATGCTTGCCCTCGCGATGCGCGGCGCGGCAGCTCGGCGAAGACCATGAAGGACCCGGCGTCCGGCTACGGCATGCGCCCCGTGCGCAGCGCGTGCCCCCAATCGGGCCGGCCGTTGCCCTCGGCCAGCTGCGCCGCGAATTCGTAGTCGTACGGCACGGCGATGTGCTCGACGAGCCAGCCGGCGGCCGTGCGCTCGACGATGGCGTATTTCGCCTGTGGCGTGAAGTTCTGCGACTGGTGCGGTAAGGGTTGGTCGTGATTGAACGCCTGCAGCCCCACGCTGCCGGGATTGACAATGAGGCGCCCGTCGTCCAGCAGCATGCTGCGCGGCACGTGCGTGTGGCCACACAGGATCAGCGAGGCCAGTGCATCCCCGGCGCGTTCCAGCACTTCGTCGTGGGTGGCGCGGCGCATGCCGGCCTCGGTGACCGTTTCGGTCCAGTAGACCAGGTCCGACGAGGGTGTGCCATGCACCAGCAGCACATCGTCCGTCAGCTTCAGCGTGGCCGGCAGCGAATGCAGCCAGGCCCGCTGCACCTCGGTGATCTGCTCATGCGCGTAACGGTCGGACGTCCCCATCTTTTCCGGCACGTGCATCAGCACTTGCCGCTCATGGTTGCCCGCGATGGTGGGCATGTCCAGTGCCATCAGCCGTTCGGCCGTCTCGCGCGGCTGCAGCGGGCCGGAGACGATGTCGCCCAGGTTCACTGTCACGGTCGCGCCGCGCCGTTCGATATCGGCCAGCACCGCCTCCAGTGCGCCGAGGTTGCCATGGATATCCGAGATTGCCGCGATCTTCATCCCATTCCCCTTTTGTTGGACCTTCCGCTATTTTGATCGTCTCCCGCTAACTTGCAAAATGTTAGTTTATTTACAACCAACTAACTCTTCCGTATCATCTGTCGGCTGAGCTACCTCGATCATTCCTCCCCCCTTCCGGAAAACAAATGAGCTATAAAAACGCGCTGATCGCCCTCGCATTCACGGCTGTGTTGCCGGCTGCCATGGCGGAAAACCTGAAAATGACCGTGACGGCCACGGGTACCTTATTCAATTCCCTGGACTCCGTCGAATTCGGCTGGCAGGGAGCGGACACGCCGTTCCATGTCGAGTGGAGCGCGGTGTACGACACGGACCAGATTCGTCCGAGCGGCACCTCGGCTCCCGCCCTGTCCGGGGAACTCAAGATCACTATCGGCAACCGCCTCTACCTGGACGAGCTGTATCAGTACACCGGCGTATCGATGTATCGCGCGACGTGGGACCAGGCCCAATCGCCAACAGTGGTGTCGCCGACATTCTGGAGCGAGGCGACCGGGCGCTCCATCGACGTCAGCCTGGCCTTCCCCGCCCAGGTGTTGCCATTCGCTCTACCGACCGCCCCGATGTCGGTCTCCTACACCGGGCCGCGCGTCGGAGAATCGAAGATCACCATGTGGGACAGCCTGGGCTCACAGGACAACGGCGTCATCTTGCGTACTTCCAGCCTGGGCATGACCGTCAGCCCGGTACCCGAACCCGGAACCTATGCCATGCTGCTCGCCGGCCTGGCGGCGCTGGGCTTTGCGGCAAGGCGCCGCAACACCGCCTGACGATACCCCACGGGTTCGTGCCATGTGAAGAACAAGGGCGGAGCAGATAAGCGGGCGGCGTCCGCCCGCTCGCGATGCTACAGTAGCCCATCATTCACGAGGAACTGGCGATGGAATTCGAATACCGGGGTTACACGATCCGCATCGAGGCCTATGAGGACACGGCCGCCGTGCACGATCACGCGTGGCACTGCACCATCAATGTCACCGGGCACGTCGACACCTGGCGCGACCGCTTCACTGCCGAGCAGCGGTTCGGCAGCCTTGCCGCCGCCGAGCAAGGCGCCGCCGCCATTGCGCGCGAATATGTCGACGCGAAGCTGGCCGGCTCCGGGCAGGGAAACGCTCAGGTATAGGCCAGCAGCCGGCCGCAGGCGATCACGCCGAACCACAGCAGCAGCGACAGTGCCGCGTGCGCCTTTGCGCCCGCCGGCGCAGGCGTTGCCACGTCCCACGCAGCCACCCGGCGATAGACGCCAAGGTGAAAGGCCAGCGCGTTTACGCCCGCCAGCGCGATCAGCGCCAGCTTCAGCCGGAAGGTGGGGTTGTCGATGAAATCGGCGGGCTGGGTGGCGAACATCAGCAGGCCGGCCGGCACCACCAGCAGCAGACTTGCCACCGCCCACGGCAGCAGGTGCGCGCCCAGTCCGCGTACAGGGAGGTTGCGCGCACAACCCAGCACGCGCAGGTCGAACATCGCTACGGCACCCACGAGCACCGCGAAGCCGGCGATGTGGACCGTTTCGACGATCGGATACAGCCACACGCCGTCGCGCATTGCCGCCGCCACGGGCGTGGCGGCCAGCCAGGCTGCCCAGGTGGCGAGCGCACCGCCCGCCATCAGCGCAGCTCGGTCGTCTTGTCCCTGATGGTGATGCGCTCGGCGCGCAGTTCGTCACCCTTGCTGCGGTGCGGGTAGCCGACCACGGTGGCCTGCCCGCCCGCGGCAAGCGCTTCCTTCGGCAAGCCGCGGCTTTCCATGCGCGACGGCGGCGCCAGGACCACGTGCCAGGTCTTGTCCGCCGTTTTCAGCGCGACGTGGCCGTGCGGCTGCGAGTAGCCGCTTTCGGTGATGGTGCCGGTGAGGGTGAGGGGTTTGTCGGCGTCGTATTCGCTCCAGCCATGGTGGGCAAAAGCAGTGGCGGCGGCGCCGAGGGCCAGGGCAACGGCGAGGGATCGCTTCATGGGTCTCTCCAGCTGTGCGTATGGCCGAACTGTAAACGAACGCGTGAGAAACGCAAGCGCGCCCTTACGGCGCCGCAGGTGAGGTGCGAACGAGCGGCCGCGCGTTTCAACGCGCTTGCCATTCCCTGGATGAACTGTCGCGGTACTGCCGTTCATGTTGCATTGAGGGAATACTGTGCGTAACTACAGCATATCGGAGGAGATATCGTGACTTGGTCCTGCCACAACGGTGGGCTGTTCGTGCACATAGGCGCATGAATATTTTCCGGTCGAGCCACCTCGCGACCACGCAGGTGTATGTTGATCGTAGCAGCGCGTCACACATGGTGCACTGCGAGGCCGACCATCGATACAGTGGAGGGTATATGCTAAGGCAACTTGTTTTGTCGGGCTGCTTGTTCGCGAGTATGGGTGCCACACATGCAAGCGAACGAATTTACACATTCCGATGGACTGGGTTCATGGAATATCTTGGCGCGTGGGGCGACGTTGCAGTTTGGCATCCTAATGTCACGTTCGGCGGTACCTTCCGGGGCGAAGATACCAATAGTGACGGCTTCATTATGCTGGATGAAATTTCGAGCTTGATTGTTGACACGCCATTCCCGCCCGACTTCGTCGTTGGCTGCCCTCCGGCGGGTGTCGACGGCATTGGCCCCACCGATTGCAAGTTTTCAGCGTTCAGCTACCAGATAGGCGGCCCTCTGACTTTCAGCGCTGCGTATCAAATCACAACGGGTGGCTATCCGCTCTATGAGTATTCCTTCTGGCCAGAACATTCTATAACGATGTACCCTGCGAATTTAGGGGACGGTTACACATACAGTTTTGTGGATGCCACAACATTCGACATTTCCTCTGCTGTGCCCGAGCCCAGCACGTACGCCATGCTGCTGGGCGGCCTAGGCCTTATTAGCTGCGCAGCGCGCTGGCGAAAAGGGTAATCTCACTCTTCGGCCACCTGCGCCAGATGCGGCTCGTTATTCAGCGCTCGGCAGGCTTCGAATCGCCCGACCAAGCGCTGGTACTTCCGCACGACTCGTCCTGTATCTGCGGCGAGGCTGAGAATGTCGCCAGCCACCTCTGGCACAATCGGATACCCGACGCTCGTAGTGGAGCGCGTTCGCCGCCCATCTACGTTACTGAGACGATGCCAAGACATCTTCGACTATATCGAGATGTTCTACGATCCGAAACGACGGCACCGCTTCAGCGATGCCATGTCGCCGGTGGCGATTCAACATTGATGACGCGCATCGCTAGCTTACCAAGTGTGACAGTGCTTGCCGGGATCTCGGCACCTGAGGAGTGCCGAGGCTAGACGACTACATTTCGGGAGGCCAGAAATGACAAACCCACCATCCGAAAATTAGACAACTGTCTAATATACAGTGGTGGGTTATGTACAGCAAATGCCGTATGTCATTGAATCTACTGGTCGGGGCGAGAGGATTCGAACCTCCGACCCCCTGCACCCCATGCAGGTACGCTACCAGGCTGCGCTACGCCCCGACGAGTGGCGCATTATAGCAGCCAGGTTGAGTTTTTGCCATGCCATTTTGCACGTGAGAAGGCTTGCCTGTCCGCAGCAGTGCCGCTCCGCCGCCGGAATCATGGACGGCGCTAGAATTGCGGGCATGACGGACCCAATCGACCCTATCCTGCTCGACCGCGCGGCGGAACTGATCCGCCAGGCCGACGGCCTGGTCGTGGCCGCCGGCGCCGGCATGGGCGTCGATTCCGGCTTGCCGGATTTTCGCGGCAACGAAGGCTTCTGGCGCGCCTACCCGGCCCTCGGCGCAGCGCGCATCGATTTCGCCAGCGCCGCCTCCCCTGCCACGTTCCATGAGAACCCCGGCCTGGCCTGGGGTTTCTACGGCCACCGCCTGGCCCTCTACCGGAACACGATTCCCCACGCGGGCTTCGCGCTGCTGAAGCGCTGGGGGGAACGCATGCCGCATGGCTGCCACGTCTTTACCAGCAATGTGGACGGCCAGTTCCAGAAGGCCGGCTTCGACCCGAAGCGCATCCACGAATGCCACGGTTCGATCCACCACCTGCAATGCCTGGAACCGTGCGGCGACGCGATCTGGCCGGCGGACGATTTTGCGCCGTCGGTCGATGAACGGGCTTGCCGGCTCGCGAACGCGGCGCCGCGCTGCCCGCACTGCGGCGGCCTGGCGCGGCCTAACATACTGATGTTCGGCGACTGGGGCTGGATCGAGCGGCGCAGCGCGCGGCAGGGGGCGCGCCTGGAGCGCTGGCTGGACGGGGTGGAGCGGCCGGTGGTCATCGAGCTGGGCGCCGGCACGGCGATTCCCTCGGTGCGGCACTTCAGCCACCAGGTGATCCGGCGCGGCGGCCGGCTCGTGCGGATCAATCCGCGCGAGCCGGAAGTGCCCACGCGGCATGACGTGGGACTGGCGAGCGGCGCGCTCGACGGCCTGTCGGCCATCGCCGCGCGCCTGTGATCACACGTAGCGGACGGCGATATCGGTCAGGCCATCGACATGGCCCGCCAGCACCTGGCCGCGTTGCACGGCGCCCACGCCCTCGGGCGTGCCCGTGAAAATCAGGTCGCCCGGCTGCAGCGTGAAATAGGTGGAGAGATTGGCGATCGTTTCGGGGATCGACCAGATCATGTCGGCGACGTGGCCCGACTGTTTCGTTACGTCGTCCACTTGCAGGGTGATCGCCGCCTGCCCGATGGCGGGCACGCCGGCGGCGGGATGCACGGTGCCGACCGGCGCCGAAAAATCGAACGCCTTGCCGATTTCCCAGGGACGGCCCGCTTCCTTCATCTTGGCTTGCAGGTCGCGGCGCGTCATGTCGAAGCCGACTGCATAGCCGAAGACATGCGATGCCGCGTCTTCCACGGCAATGTTCGTGCCCCCCCTTGCCGATCGCGACCACCAGTTCGCATTCATGGTGAAAATCGCTCGTGAGCGGCGGGAACGGCAGCTCGGCCGTGGTGCCCGGCGCCACCGCCACGACGGCGTTCGCATCGCCCGGCTTGGTGAAGAAGAACGGCGGTTCGCGGTTCGGGTCGGAACCCATTTCGCGTGCATGGCCGGCATAGTTGCGGCCTACGCAGTAGACGCGGCGGACGGGGAAGCGGGCGTCGCTGCCGGCAATCGCCAGCGCGGCCGCCTGGTGCGGCGGGAAGACGTAGTTGGTCATGGTGCTCCGGTTGATCCTCTGTTAGATGCTCGATTGCCTGGAAGTCAGCTGAACAACAGGGGCCGCAACGCCATGCGGAACGAGTCGATCAGCATTTCCGCATTCATTTCCGGGTTGTGCACGGCGCGCACGGGCAGCCCCTGGAACATCGTGATGATAACGTTCATGCGCGCTTCCAGCACGGCGTCGTCGACCGGCAGGCCGTGTTTCATCCGCCCCGCCTTCAGGATCTTGCGGAACTGTTCGCGCGTGCGGCGGTCCGCGTCGCGCGCCACCGCCGCGATCTTCGGGTTGCGCGACGCTTCGGCCGTGATTTCCAGCGGCAGGATCCAGGTCTGCGGATCGAGGTCGTCACGCACGCTGCGCGGCACTTCGTCCAGCAGCGCCTGCAGCGGATCGTCCTTCAATTCCAGGTCGCGCATCAGCGCGGACACGCGCTCCACGTTTTCCTCGACGAACGCGGCAATGATCGCATCCTTGCTGTCGAAATAGTTATAGATATGGCCGGCGCTCATCCCGGCCGCCTTCGAGATCTCGGCCATGCTCGCACCATGGAAGCCGCTGCGGCCAAAGCACGCGGCCGCAGCATCGAGCACCTGGCGGCGCCGGTGGCGCGCCTTTTCCGGATCGTGATGGCGTTTTTCGGTATTGCTCATACTGCCTTTCAGGGGTGCTGGCGGCTGCGCTGGCGGCTGGCCACCCCGGGTTTGTCAAACGGATCGCCCGTGCGTGCGCACGGATGCTATCATTTTCTACGACCGCTACTTGCGCAAGGACGACCATGTCTACCAGGACCTCCCGCACGATCGAAATGCGGCCGGCGGAAGCCGCCGACCAGGCCTTCATGGAGCAGCTCTACGCGAGCACCCGCACCGCCGACCAGCGGATGGGCGCCTGCGATGCGCACACGGAGGCGCTGCTGATGGCCCTGCAATGCCGCGCGCGCCAGACGCAGCTGCACGCGCTCTACCCCTATGCCGACGCCGCCGTCATCGTCGAGCGCGAGCGCCCCATCGGCGCCCTGCACGTCAATTACGGCTCCGACGAAATCCGCATCCTCGACATCAGCCTGCTCCCGGAATGCCGCAGCCGCGGCATCGGCCTCGGGCTGCTGCGCAGCCTGCAAGCCCAGGGTGTGCGCATGCGCGTGCCCGTGCGGCTGGACGTGCTGCCCGGCACCCGCGCGCAGCGCTTGTTCCAGCGCTGCGGCTTTACGCTCAACGGAGCGAATGGGCTGTTTCTGTGTATGGAGTGGACGCCGCCGTTGTTGACTTGACCCGGCTACTCAGCCGTTCGGACTGCCGGTTTTGAAAACCGGTGTCAGACACCCTTGCAGGGTGTCTGACACCAGATCAAGGCCGTCAACCTCTACAGTGTTGACGGGCTCGCCGGCGTTTACTGCCAGCCCCCACCCAGCACTTTGTAGAGCGTCACCTGGTTGCTCGCCTGCGCGAGCCTTGCACTGATGAGGCTCTGCTGCGCCCCATACAGCGTGCGCTGCGATACCAGCGCGTTCAGGTATGACTCCGCGCCTTTCTGGTAGCGCTGCTCGTGGATGCGGTAGCTCTTGCCCGAAGCCTCCACCAGTGCGGCCTGCGAAGCCACGCGCTCATCGAGCGTGCCGCGCTGGGCCAGCGCGTCCGCCACTTCGCGGAATGCCGACTGGATGGCCTTTTCATACTGCGCCACGGCGATGTCGCGGTTGGCCTTGGCCAGGTCCAGGTTGGCCTGGTTTGCGCCGCCCGCGAAGATCGGCAGGGTCAGCTGCGGAATGAACGACCACGTACCCGCGCCGGCCTTGAACAGGTTCGACAGGTCGCCGCTCGCCGCGCCGGCCGACGCCGTCAGCGAGATGCGTGGGAAGAACGCGGCACGGGCCACGCCGATATTGGCATTTTGCGCCTGCAGCGTGCGCTCGGCGGACAGCACGTCCGGCCGGCGAGCCAGCACTTCGGACGGCACGCCTTCCGGCAGCTGAGCCAGCTGAGTCACCGATTCCAGCGACCCTTGCGGCAGCAGCTCGGCAGGCACCGGGGCGCCGGCCAGCAGCGCCAGCGCGTTCTGGTCGGCCGCCACCTGCGCCGTGTACACGGCCACGTCGCTGCGCGCCGTTTCCACGCTGGTTTGCGCCTCGTACATGTCCAGGCCCGACGTGGCGCCCGCCTCGAAGCGGCGCTTGCTGAGCTCGAAGGTGATCTGCTGGCTCTTCAGCGTGTCCTGCGCCAGGCGCAGGCGCTCCTGGTCCGCCGCCAGCGTCAGCCAGGCGTTGGCCACTTCAGCCACCAGGCTGATCTGCTGAGAGCGGCGGGCCTCTTCGGTGCCCAGGTACTGTTGCAGCGCTGCTTCGGACAGGTTCTTCACCCGGCCGAAGAAGTCCAGTTCGAAGGCCGGGATGCCCAGGCCCGCCGTGTACTGGCGCGTGATATAGCCTTCGCCGGTGGCCGAGGAATTGGACGGCACGCGCTGGGCCGTCTGCCCCACCGAGGCGTTCACGCCAGGCACGCGCTCGGCGCGGGTCACGCCGTACTGGGCGCGCGCGGCCTCGATATTGAGGATCGACACGCGCAGGTCGCGGTTGTTCTCCAACGCCAGCGCAACCAGCTGTTCCAGCTGCTCGTTGGCGATGAACTCGCGCCAGCCGATGTCGTAGGCCTGTTTGGCGTCGGCCGGCGCGGCGGCCGGCTTGTATGCGTCGCCCTGCGGCCAGCTCGGCGTCACCGGCGCTGCCGGGCGCTCATACACGGGCGCCAGGCTGCAACCGGCCAGCAGTGCCGTCACGGCCAGGGTAATCAATGTCTTGCTCATATTTCTCACTCTCTTATACGTTGCTGCCAGCGGCCGCCTGCGCGTGCTTCTCGCCCTTCGGGGCGAACCAGCTGCGCACCAGCACGAAGAACACCGGCACGAAGAAGATGCCGAGGAACGTGGCCGTCAACATCCCGCCCAGCACGCCCACGCCGATGGCGTTCTGGCTGCCGGACCCGGCGCCGCTCGCCAAGGCCAGCGGCAGCACGCCCAGGCCAAAGGCGATCGACGTCATCAGGATCGGGCGCAGGCGCAGCTTCACGGCTTCCAGTGTCGCTTCGCGCAGGTCGCGGCCCGATTCCTGCAGTTCCTTGGCGAATTCCACGATCAGGATCGCGTTCTTCGCCGACAGGCCCACCACGGTCAGCAGGCCGACCTGGAAGTACACGTCGTTCGCCAGGTGGAAGCCCCACGTCGCGATCACGGTACCGATGATGCCCAGCGGGATCACCAGCAGCACGGAGAACGGCACCGACCAGCTTTCATACAGCGCGGCCAGGCACAGGAACACGATGAGGATCGAGATCGTATACAGCATCGGCGTCTGCGAACCGGATTCGCGTTCTTCCACCGACAGGCCGGTCCATTCGAAGCCGATGCCCGGCGGCAGTTGCGCGATCATCTTTTCCACTTCGGCCATGGCGGCGCCCGAGCTCACACCCGGTGCCGGGCTGCCCTGGATGTTCACCGACGACAGGCCGTTGTAGCGCTCCAGGCGCGGCGATGCGTAGATCCACTCGCCGCTGGCGAAGGCGGAGAACGGCACCATCTCGCCGGCGCTGTTGCGCACGAACCATTTGTTGAGGTCTTCGGGCACCATGCGCGAGTCGGCCTGGCCCTGCATGAACACCTTCTTCACGCGGCCGCGGTCGACGAAGTCGTTCACGTACGAGGAACCCCAGCCCACCGACAGCACCTTGTTCACGTCGGCCACGGTCAGGCCCAGCGCGGTCGCCTTCTGCTGGTCGATCGTCACCTTGTACTGCGGCGTGTCTTCCTGGCCGTTCGGGCGCACGCCCGCCAGCATCTTGTTCTGCGCGGCCATGCCGAGCAGCTGGTTGCGCGCGGCCATCAGCGCCTGGTGGCCTACGCCGCCCACGTCCTGCAGCTGCAGGTCGAAGCCCGAGGCGTTACCCAGCTCGAGCACGGCCGGCGGAGCGAACGCGAACACCATCGAATCGCGCAGCTGCATCAGCGCGCCCATGGCGCGGCCGGCGATGGCACCGACCTTGTTCTCGGCGCCCTGGCGCTCGGACCAGTCCTTCATCCGCACGAAGGCGATACCGGTGTTCTGGCCATTGCCGCCGAACGAGAAGCCGGCCACGGCGAACACGGAAGCCACGTTGGCCTTTTCCTGCTCAAGGAAATAATTCTCGACCTTCTCGATGGTCTTCAGCGTGCGTTCCTGGGTGGCGCCGGTCGGCAGCTGGATCTGCGAGAACAGCACGCCCTGGTCTTCTTCCGGCAGGAAGGAAGTCGGGAGGCGCATGAACACCACGGCCAGCACGGCCAGCAGCACGGCATACATGAGCATCGACGGCGCGCGGCGGCGGATCATGCCGGCCACCACGCCCTGGTACTTGTCGGTGCTCTTCTCGAACGTGCGGTTGAACCAGCCGAAGAAGCCGCGGTTGGTCAGGTGGTGGCCTTTCTCGACCGGTTTCAGGATGGTCGCGCACAGCGCCGGCGTGAAGATCATCGCCACCAGCACGGACAGCACCATGGCCGACACGATCGTGATCGAGAACTGGCGGTAGATCACGCCGGTGGAGCCGCCGAAGAACGCCATCGGCACGAACACGGCGGACAGCACCATGGCGATACCGACCAGGGCGCCGGAGATCTGGCCCATCGATTTCTTGGTCGCTTCCTTCGGCGACAAGCCCTCTTCCGTCATCACGCGCTCGACGTTTTCCACCACCACGATCGCATCGTCGACCAGGAGGCCAATGGCCAGGACCATGGCGAACATCGTCAGCGTGTTGATCGAATAACCCAGCGACGACAGCACGGCGAAGGTACCCAGCAGCACGACCGGCACCGCCATCGTCGGGATCAGCGTGGCGCGGAAGTTCTGCAGGAACAGGTACATCACGAGGAACACCAGCACGATGGCCTCGGCCAGCGTCTTCACCACTTCCTCGATGGACAGTTCGACGAACGGCGTGGTGTCGAAGGCCACCACGGCCTTCATGCCTTTCGGGAACAGCTTGCTCATCTCGTCGACGCGGGCTTTCACCAGCTCGGCGGTGTCCAGCGCGTTGGCGCCGGTGGCCAGCTTCAGGGCGATACCGGTGGCCGGCTTGCCGTTGAAACGCGCCACGGTGGCGTAGTTCTCGCGGCCCAGTTCCATCTTCGCCACGTCGCGCAGGTGCACGGTGGCGCCGTTGGCTTCGGTCTTGAGCAGGATGGCGCCGAACTGCTCGGCAGTCTGCAGGCGGCTTTGCGCCGTCACGGTGGCGTTCAGCTGCTGGCCCGGCACGGCGGGCGCGCCGCCCAGTTCACCGGCCGAGACTTCGGCGTTCTGCGCCTGCACGGCCGTGATCACGTCCGCCGGGGTGAGTTGATAGCTCGTGAGCTTGGTCGGGTCGAGCCAGATGCGCATCGCGTACTGGGAACCGAACAGCGTGACGTCGCCCACGCCTTCCACGCGCGACAGCGGGTCGAGCACGTTGGCCGCCACGTAATCGCCCAGGTCGGCGTTGTTCATGCTGCCGTCTTCCGACACGAAGCCGATCACCAGCAGGAAGTTCTTGGTGGCTTTCGACACCACCAGGCCCTGTTGCGTGACGGCGGTCGGCAGCAGCGGCGTGGCCAGCTGCAGCTTGTTCTGCACCTGCACCTGCGCGATGTCGGGGTTGGTGCCGCTCTTGAACGTGAGCGTGATGTTGATGCCGCCGGTCGAGTCGGAGGACGAGCTCATGTAGCGCAGCCCGTCGATGCCCTTCATCTTCTGTTCGATGACCTGCGTGACGGCGTCTTCCACGGTCTTCGCGGAAGCGCCCGGATACGAACCGGTGATCGAGATCGAAGGCGGGGCGATGCTGGGGTACTGCGCGATCGGCAGGCTCCAGATCGCGAGCGCGCCGCCGAGCATGATGACGATGGCGATCACCCACGCGAAGATGGGGCGATCGATGAAAAATCTTGCCATGGAATGGACTCCTGCTTAGTGAGCGGCGGCAGCGGGCTTGGCGGCTGCCGTATTGGCGGCGGCAGGTGCTGCGTTCTGTGCCACGGTTGCGGGCGCGCCCGGCTTCACCTTCTGGATGCCTTCGACGATCACGCGGTCGCCGGCATTCAGGCCGGATTTCACCAGCCACTTGTCGCCCAGCGTGCCGGTGGTGGCGATCACGCGCTGCTCCACGATGCCCTGCTGGTTCAGCACCAGCGTGGTGGCTTCGCCTTTCTGGTTGCGCGTCACGCCCTGCTGCGGCACGGCGATGGCCTGCTCGTTCACGCCGTTTTCCACGATGGCTCGCACGAACATGCCCGGCAGCAGGTCATGTTTCGGATTCGGGAACAGTGCGCGCAGCGTGACGTTGCCCGTGCCCGGATCCACGGCCGCGTCGGCGAACTGCAGCTTGCCTTCCTGGGCGTAGGTGGTGCCGTCGGCCAGCTTCAGCGTGACCTTGCCTTCCGCCTTCTTCACGCCGCCGCTCTCCAGCGATTTCTTCAGGCGCAGCAGTTCTTCGGAAGACTGCGTGACGTCGACATAGATCGGATCGAGCTGCTGCACGGTCGTCAGTGCCGTTTCCTGGCCGGCGGTCACCAGCGCGCCAGGCGTCACGTTCGAGCGGCTGATGCGGCCGGAGATCGGCGCGTGCACCTTGGTGTAATCGAGGTTGATGCGCGCGGTCTGCAGCTGGGCCTTGGCCGATTCCACGTCGGCGCGTGCCTGCGCTTCGGCGGCAACCGCATCGTCATAGTCCTGGCGGCTCACGCCTTCGATCTCCACCAGCTCCTTGTAGCGCTTCACTTTCGGGCCAGCCGTCAGCAGGTTCGCCTCGGCGCGCGCCAGCGCGGCTTTCGCACTGTTGAACGCGGCCTGGTAAGTGGCCGGGTCGATCTGGTACAGCTGGGTGCCCGCCTTCACGTCGGCGCCCTCGGTGAACAGGCGTTTCTGCACGATGCCGGCGACCTGCGGGCGCACCTCGGCGATCTGGTAGGCCGACGTACGGCCCGGCAGCTCGGTGACGACCGGCAGCGCCTGCGGCTGGATCGTGTACACGGCCACCTGCGGCGGCGGCATCTTGCCGGCCGGCGCGCCGGCCTGTTGCTTGTTGGAGTCGCAGCCGGCGGTCAGCGCCGCCGCGCATGCGAGGAAAAGAATGCCGGCCGAACGCAGCGGCGGGCGGGAGAGCGTGTGTTCCATACCTGGTCTTTCTGTTGTAAGGGGTAGCGCGCAATAGAATGAACGATCATTCTAATACAAATCGGAAACCCGTGCATTAACTGACTTTAGAGTCATGTATCTACGGGAGCGCTATCACAAAGGATGCCGCATGAAGAAGCGGCGCATTGACTATAGTCGAGCTGGCGGGAGGGCGAGCCATGAAGCGCCTCCCTGCCAGGCGTTGTTGCGCACAAGTTGTATATGGGCAACGATTAAAGTAACGAAGCAACAGTATTGCCTGTTGCCGCAGCGGTACCGCCAAGCGCTGTCGGCCTGCAGGTGCCCGCGAGTGTCGCCCGGATTCCCGAGCGGCGCGCCAGGATTCGGATGAAGCCCCCGGCACTGGCAGCAGCGCAAGGGAAAGGCGCTGCGCGCAGAACATCGTCAAAGAAAAGGTGCTGTACGGCGAACAGCGCGAAAGAAAAAGCCTCCCGGCCATGCGGCGGGGAGGCTCCGTGTTCAGCTGTTGCCGCTCAGGTCGCCGTGGTCGTCACCGGCACGAACGTCATCGTCACGTTCTGCAGATAAATGCTGGTCGTGCCCTCGAAGCCGGAATCGATGCCCAGCAATACCCACGCCTTGCCTTCTCCATCGGTCTTGACCTTGACGCCGGTGCCGCCGCGAATCAGTTTCGAAGCGTATTTCCGATCACCCTGGCACTGCAGGCCGTTGGCGATATCGCCCAGCACCACCGAAGCGGCACCCGCCGTGGCCTGGTTGCCGCGGTCGATGTTCAGGCGCGTTTCGCCATTCGTGGTGACGGCTTTCGGCTCGGTCGCCGAAGCTGCGGCGATCACGTGCACGGATTCGCCGGGCGCGCCGCCGGCTCCCGCGCAGCCGGACGGCGCGTTGGACAGCAGGTTCAGCGACGCCACGGTGAAGGTGTATTCCGTATTGGCCACCAGGCCCGTGACCTGCTTTTTCACATACAGCAGCAGATCGTCGCTGCGGTTGGTGCCGCTGACGTAGTACGCCTTGGTGTCCTTGTAGGCCGCGTTCTCGACGTTGTTGATGCGGTAGATATCGCGCAGTTCGAAGACGACGTCGGTCGGTGCTGTGGCAGCCGTGTAGTCGCTCGACTCGCCGGTCCAGCCGCCCGTCTCGGCCCTGAAATCCTGCGTCAGCAGCACGGAGTAGGCGGTCGTGCCGCCGGTGCCCGTCGAGGTGCCCGCCGGATCGTCGTCATCGCCGCCACAGGCGGCCAGCAAGGCCAGGGTCGCTACCGACAAAGCGGCTTTCCAGGTACGGATCATCGTAATGGTCTCTTCTCTTTACGTGGGAACGAAAGCGGCCATTTTAAGAAACAAAATGCAACTCGTGTGAGCTTATTGTAACTAGTTGTATTTTGCCTATCTCCGCCCTACTTCCATTCGCCACGCAGCGCCAGCACTTCCTGCTGCAAGCGCTCCGGCGTGGCCGCATGCGGCGCCACCGGCTGGCCCACCGCCAGCGCCAGGCGCGAACGCAAGCCCTTGCGGAACGCGCGTTCGAACACATTGTCCTTGCTGCGCGAGAGCAGGTGGCCCCACAGGCCGCGCAGTGCCATCGGGATTACCGGCACGTGCGAGCGCTCCACAATCTTGGCGATCCCGCCCTTGAATTCGTTTATCTCGCCAGTCGTCGTCAGGCGCCCCTCGGGGAAGATGCATACCAGTTCACCTTCGTGCAATGCATGGGCGATGTCCACGTAGGCCTTTTCCAGCAGCCACGGGTCTTCCTTGGCCGGGGCGATCGGAATCGCCTTCCCGGTACGGAAGATCCAGCCCAGCACGGGCGTCTTGAAGATGCGATGGTCCATCACGAAGCGGATCGGGCGCGGGCTGGCGGCCATGATCACGACCGCATCCACGTAACTGACATGGTTGCAGACGAGGACCGCCGCGCCTTCCTCCGGGATGCGGCCAGGCTCGATCACCTTCACCTTGTGCACCGTGTGGATCAGCAGCCAGGCCAGGAAGCGCATCAGGAATTCCGGCACCAGCGAGAAGATGTACACGGCCACCAGGCCGTTCATGATCGCAGTGGCGAGGAACAGTTCGGGAATCGTGAGGCCCTGCCCCAGCAGCAGGATCGCCACGCCGGCCGCGGCCACCATGAACAGCGCGTTCAGGATATTCATCCCGGCGATCGTGCGGGACAGGTGCCTGGGATCGCAACGCAGCTGGATCAGCGCGAACAACGGCACGATGAAGAAGCCGCCGAACACGCCGATCATCACCACGTCGAACAGGATGCGCCAGCTGCCCGGCTGCGCCAGCATGCCCAGCGCATCCACGGTACCGGCAGCGGGAGCGCCGTAACCACGGCTGGCGAAATACAGGTCGATGCCGAACAGGGTCAGGCCGATCGACCCGAACGGCACCAGGCCGATCTCCACCTTGCGGCCCGATAGCTTCTCGCACAGCAGGGAGCCCACGCCGATGCCCAGCGAGAACACCGTGAGCAGCAGCACGAACACGCTGTGGTCGCCCTTCAGGTCGTTCATCGCGTACACGGGGAACTGGGCCAGCACCATCGCGCCATAGAACCAGAACCAGGAATTGCCCAGCATCGACAGGAACACGGTACGATTGCCGGACGAGTACTTCAGGTTGCGCACCGTTTCCATGAGCGGATTCCAGGAGATCCGCAGGTCGGGCGCGCTGGCCGGCGTGACGGGAATCTGGTAGCTCGCCAGCAGGCCCAGTACCGCGAAGCCCACGGTGCCCGCGGCCACCACGGGGATGCCCATCCCGCCGTGCATCACCAGCACGTCACCGAACACCTGCCCGAGCAGGATGCCCACGAAGGTACCCATCTCCACCATGCCGTTGCCGCCGGTGAGCTCCTCGGCCTTGAGCTGTTGCGGCATGTACGAGTACTTCACCGGCCCGAACAGCGTGGAGTGCGTGCCCATCGCGAACACGGCCAGCACCAGCAGCCACAAGGTATGCGTCATCCATCCGAGGGCGGCAATGCCCATGATGGCGATCTCGGCCCACTTGACGAAGCGCACCAGCGCCGATTTCTCGAACTTCTCGGCGATCTGGCCGGACGTGGCCGAGAACAGCACGTACGGCAGGATGAAGAGACCCGGAATCAGGTTCGTCACCATCGACGGCGACAGCGTCGTCCAGCTGGCCGCGTCGAACGTGAGCACGACGATCAGCGCCGTCTTGAACAGGTTGTCGTTGAAGGCACCCAGGAACTGGGTCCAGAAGAAGGGCGCGAAACGGCGCTGCGCCAGCAGCTTGAACTGGCTGACATGGCTCGATTGGGCGTGATGCGACTGGCTCATGGGCACGCGTTAAGAATGAAATGAGATGCACAAAATACAGCACAACCGGAGCACCGACAACCCGTGCCCGCCTCCCGGACTGCAAGCCTGCGCATGGTCGCGACAGGGGGTCAAGGCTTCCTCGCCACCAGGTTGATCAGCGTTTCCTCGCGCACCGCCGGGGGCTTGATCTTGAAAACCCGCTCCAGCAGGCCCAGGTCTTCGCGACTCCACCACAGGAACGGGTAGGATACCGCGCTGTCCGGCACGTGGAAGCCGGCGTCGCGCACCATGGCGAGATATTCGGGCGCCGTCTTCTGCACGTCCATCGGGTGGCGGAACAGCAGGCGGATGATCCACGAGTGGATGTAGCGCCGCGTCGATTCCGCGAACAGCAGCACGCCGCCGGGCTTGAGCACGCGGAAGAATTCGGCGATGGCCCGCTCCTGGTCGATCAGGTGGTGGAACGTCTGGTGGCAGAACAGCAGGTCCACCGACGCATCCGGCAGGGCGATGTTCGAGCTGGAGCAGCAAACGAATTCGGCCGGAACGCCATGCTGCGCCACCTCCTTGCCGGAAGCCTCGATCATCTCGGGGTCGATATCCATGCCGATCAGCCGGCGGGGCGCGAAGCGCGCGTGCAGCCGGGGCAGCGAGCGCCCGTAGCCGCAGCCGACGTCGGCGACCACCTCGTAGCTCCTGGGGCCCGCCGGCATCAGGCGCTCGAGGTCGTCGAGTGCGCGCTCCAGCACGTGCACGGTCCACGTTTCGGTGCGCAGGAACCATTTGCCGAATTCCGTTTCCGGCACATGCGGATCGGCCGGCGGCTGCAGGCGGTGTGACTGAATATTCATACAATTTCCCTCAACTTTGGTGCGGGCCTGCCCGCGTTGCCAATCTATAATGCTGCCCGTTTTCATCGGGAGCCTCAAACGTGTCGTACCGCCTGCTGCTGTCTTTCACCCTTGCCGCCGCCGCGCACCTCGCGCATGCCGCTCCCGACGGCGCCGCGCCGGCACCTGTTCCACTGGCGCCGGCCGCGCCGGCTGCCACTCCCGCGCCGGCTGCGCCAGCTTCCTCTCTCGCGCCGGCCGCGCCAGCTTTTGTTTCCGCGCCGTCCGCGCCGGCTTCAATTTCGCCCCCGGCGGCGGCGCCTTCCGTTCCGGCGCCGATCCGCTTCCTGCTCACCTTTGACGACGGCCCCAGCGCCTCGGCCGGCGACAACCCCACGGTGCGCATCCTCGACACCCTCGCCCGGAACGGCGTGCAGGACGGCATCAAGGCGGTGTTCTTCACCCAGACGCGCCACTGGCGCGGCGGCGGCACCCGCGTGGGCCGTGCGCTGATCCGGCGCGAGCACGAAGCCGGCCACGTCGTTGCGCTGCATTCGGCCACCGCCACGCACGCGAACCACCGCTTCATGGCCGCCGAGGAGCTCGACGAATCGCTGCGGCGCGGCGTGGACGACCTGCGCACGCTGACCGGCGTGGCACCGGTCCTCGTGCGTCCCCCTTTCTGGGCCTACGACGCCGCCACGCTGGAAGGCTATCACCGCCATGGCTTGCACATGCTGCTGACGGACCTGAACGCCAACGACGGCAAGATCTGGGGCGTCAACTTCAACTGGCACAAGCGTTCCAACATGCTCAAGATGCTCACGGAAACGCGGGCCCGCTGGGCGGCCGGCGCCATGCACACGGTCGACGGGAACACCCCCGTCGTCGTCACCTTCCACGACGTGAACAGCTACACGGCGCGCAATCTCGAGGTCTACCTGCGGATCCTGCTCGACGTCGCCCGCGAACTCGACATGCCGGTGGCCGACAATCCCTTCTACGACGAGCACGACGCGCTCGAGCGGGCGGCATTGGCCAGTACCGTGAAGAGCGCGGCGGAGCATCCGAAATTGCCGGGGTTCTGGAACTGGTTGTGGCAGTAGCGTTCCCCGGCCCTGGTGTCGTACACCTTTTCCGGCACGGAAAAGGTGTACGACACCGGTGTTCGCGTCCGTCCATGGAAGCCTCACGAGAAAACCGGTGTCTGACACTATTTTCGCTTGCGAAAATAGTGTCAGACACCAACCCGCGAGTGCCGCCGGCCCAGATTCGCTACAGCGACACCACCGCCAGCCGAGGCACGGCGCTCAGTTCGTCAGCACTGCACACCTCCACCGCCAGCCCGGCGTGCGGCAATGCGTAACACGCACCCGCCTGCGCGCCCAGCTTGATCCGCGCCTCCTGCCCGCTCCATTCCCGATAGAACGCCGCGACCCGCTCGCGGGCCGGCAGCGCCGCCAGCCGCGCACACGTCTCGGCATCGAACGCATGCTCCGCGAGCGCACCGACATCCCGCCCGGCATCCTCGACTTCGATATCCAGTCCCAGCGCCGTCGTCGTACTGACCGCGCAAGCCACCCAGTGCCCGCTGTGCGACACCGACAGGCCGGGCATCGGCACGGCCGGCGCGATCAGCCATGGCGCTCGCCCGGACTGCCCGCCCAGCTCCACCTCGGACGGCGCCGCGCCAAGCACTTCGCCGATGGCGATCCGCAGCAGCGCGCGAGCAGCGATGAACTGCCGCCGGCGCGCCGGCCGCGTGAAGGAGCGCGCCCGCTCGGTGGCGCTCAGCCAGCCTTCGTAGCGCGCAATGCGCGCATCGTCGAGGCTGTCGATCGCGGCCAGCCACACGCCGGCGGCATGGTCCACTTACTCGGCGAGCTTGACGAAGTCCGCCTTCAAGGCCACGCCGCTGACGATATTGCCGTCATGGCATTCGAATTCGGTCTGGCTCGACATTTCCTTGTGCTTGTAGTTGCTCACGATGTTGATCACGCCGTTGGCGCCCACCGACTCGGCCTTCTTCTTCAATGCCAGCATGGCGGACAGGAAGGCCCAGTTGCACGCCTCTTCCGGCGACTTGCCCACGCTGTTGGTCTTCTGGCTCGTGCTGTCGGACGTGATCTTGGACAGCACCTTCGGCGTCTTCTGGTCGCCAAAGAAGAACTTCACGTCGTCGCCCAGGCGGCCCTTGGCGTCGTTCACATTGAAGGCGCCTTCGATCGGCATCATCATCTGGCGGTCCGCGGCGGCGGCCGGCAGCGAAGCGGCAGCGGAGGCTGCCAGGACCAACGTCAACATCGTTTTTTTCATTTTTCTTCCTTTGCTGTGGTGGGTAAATTTTTCAGGACACGCGCTTGAAGATGAGCGAAGTGTTGATGCCGCCGAACGCGAAGTTATTCGACATCACATACTCGCATTGCAGCGCGCGGCCCGCGCCGGCGATGTAGTCGAGCGCCGCGCATTCCGGGTCCACGCCGTCCAGGTTCAGCGTGGGCGCGAACCAGCCCTCGCGCATCATCTCGATGCTGATCCAGGCTTCCAGCGCGCCGCAGGCGCCCAGCGTGTGGCCCATATAGCTCTTCAGTGAGCTGATCGGCACGCCCGCGCCGAACACCTGTTGCGTGGCGTGGGACTCGGCCACGTCGCCCTGCGCCGTGCCGGTGCCGTGCGCATTGACGTAACCGATGGCGGAGGGTGCCAGCCCGGCATCCTCCAGCGCCAGCAGCATGGCCGTCTTCATCGTGTCGGCGTTCGGCTGCGTCACGTGCACACCGTCGCTGTTGGTGCCGAAGCCCACCAGTTCGGCGTGGATCGTGGCGCCGCGCGCCAGCGCGTGCTCGCGCTCTTCCAGTACCAGCGCGCCGGCGCCTTCGCCGATCACCAGGCCGTCGCGGCTGGCGTCGAACGGCCGCGGCGACGTGTGCGGCGCGTCGTTGCGCGTGCTGGTGGCGAACAGCGTGTCGAACACGGCCGCCTCGGTGGCGTCCAGTTCCTCGGCGCCGCCGGCCAGCATCGCCGTCTGCGCGCCGCTCTTGATCGCCTCGTAGGCATAGCCGATGCCCTGGCTGCCCGAAGTGCAGGCCGACGAGGTGGTGTAGACCCGCCCCGTCATGCCGAAGAACACGCCGATGTTGACGGGGGCCGTGTGGGCCATCATCTTGATGTAGGTGGTGGCATTGATGCCCTTCGTGCTGCGCTCGTCCATCATGCGGCCGAAGTCGCCGATGGCGCTGGGCGTGCCGGCCGAGGACCCGAACGAGACACCCATGCGGCCGGACGTGAGCAGCGGATGGCCCTCCAGGCCAGCATCCTGCAGGGCCAGTTCGCTGGCGCGCGTGGCCATCAGCGCCACGCGGCCCATGCTGCGCGTGGTCTTGCGGTTGTAGCGCGCCGAGAGTTCGAACGGCGCGGCCGGCGCGGCCAGGTTCGTGTTCAAGCCCTCGTAGTGGGCCCACTCTTCCATGCGCTGGACCGCATTGCGGTATTCGCCCAGCCGCTGGCGCACGCTGGCCCAGTCGTTGCCGATCGGGCTGATCCCGGCCATGCCGGTGACGACGACGCGCCGGCTCATGCCAGGCCACCATTGACGGAGATGACCTGCCGGGTGACGTAGCCGGCATCCTCGCTCATCAGGAAGCTGACGGCGGCGGCCACCTCGTGCGGCTTGCCCACGCGGCGCGCGGGAATCATCTTCAATGCCTCGTCCATCGGCACCTCGCTCGTCATGTCGGTCTCGATCAGGCCTGGGGCCACGCAGTTCACCGTGATGGCGCGCTTGGCCAGTTCCAGCGCCAGCGCCTTCGTGGCGCCGATGATGCCGGCCTTGGCGGCACTGTAGTTCACCTGGCCGCGGTTGCCGACCAGGCCCGACACGGAAGCGAGCGTGACGATGCGGCCCGGCTTGCGCCGCTGTACCATCGGCATCACCAGTGGATTGAGCACATTGTAGAACCCATCCAGGTTGGTACGCAGCACGAGATCCCAGTCTTCGCCGCTCATTGCGGGAAACGCGTTGTCGCGCGCGATGCCCGCGTTGGTCACCACGCCGTAGTAGCAACCGTGTTCGGCGATATCGGCCTCCAGCACAGCCGCCGCCGCAGCCCGGTCGCCCACGTCGAATTGCAGGACACGGGAAGCGCGCCCCAGGTCGGCGACCTGCGCGGCCACCGCCTCAGCCTCGGCGCGGCCGCTGCGGCAATGGATCACCACATCGTAGCCGTCGCGCGCCAGGCGCAGTGCGACCGCCTTGCCGATGCCGCGCGACGAACCCGTCACGAGTACGCTCTTGCTGTTGCCGGCGCTGTTGCCGGCGCTGTTGCCACCGCTGTTGCCACCACCATTGCCTGCGCCGTTCGACGCGCCATTGGACTCATTCATACTGCTGTTCCACCTGAAAGAAACTCATTGACATTCTCGGGCTGGTACACCGTCACCGTCGCCGTGGCCACCGTGCCGCCCCCTTGTTCTATCCTGCATTCGAAGGCGCCCAGGCCGTTCTCGCCCTGCAGCGCGCGGTGCGCATGCACCCGCAGCACGCTGCCGGCGGCGAACGCCGGCACCTTCGCTTCATACTTGCGCGATCCCAGCAGGAAGCCCACCTTGACGGGATCGCCGCGGCGCAGCGCCAGCCAGCCCGCGTGCGCGGCGATGGCTTGCGCCATGTACTCGATGCCGACCCAGGCGCCGACGGCGGAGCCGTCGCTGAACATGCTGTCTGGCCGGATCGTCACCTCGGCGCACAGGTCGTCGTCGCCGGCGCTGACGACGGCGTCGAGCAGCACCATCTTGCCGGAATGCGGCAACAGATCCGCGATGGGCGGTAATGTCGTGTCGCTCATCGCGCCCTCCCCAGCACCAGTACCGCGTTCGAGCCGCCGAACGCAAACGAATTGCTCATCACGTTGCGCAGCGGGCGGCCCAGCGTGGCGCCGGTGGGCACCAGGTTCAGCGCCGGCAGCGCGGCATCGGCGGCGCCGTCGTACAGATGCGGCGGCAAGGCGCCCTGCCCGTTCTCCGGCTGCAGCGCCAGCCAGCACAGCGCCGCCTCGATGGCGGCCGCCGCGCCCAGCGTGTGGCCCGTCAGCGGCTTGGTCGAGCTGGCCGGCACCTCGCAGCCGAACAGGCCGGCGATCACCTTCGATTCCATCGCATCGTTCTGCGGCGTGGCGGTGCCGTGCATGTTGATGTAGTCGATATCCCCCGGCTGCAGCCCGGCGCGGCGCAGCGCATCGATCATGGCGATCCGCGCGCCGGCGCCTTCCGGGTCGGGCGCCGACATGTGGTGCCCGTCCGACGATTCCCCCCAGCCGGCCAGCAGCACGGGCGCCGGTTCGCGGGTGAGCAGGAACAGCGCGGCGCCTTCGCCGATATTGATGCCGTTGCGGTTCGCGCTCATCGGATTGCAGCGCGCCGCGCTGACCGATTCCAGGGACGCGAAGCCGGCCACCGTGAAGCCGCACAGCGAGTCGGCGCCGCCGGTCACGACCGCGTCGCACAGGCCCATGCGGATCAGGCGCGCCGCGCTGGCCATGGCCTTCGCGCTGGACGAGCACGCGCTCGAATGCACGTAGGCCGGCCCGGCGATGCCCAGCTCGTCGGCCAGCATCGCGGCCGGCGAACCCATTTCCTGCTGGCCGTAATGGAAGCTTTCCGGCAGTTCGCCATGCGCGGCGCGGTGCAGGAACGCCGCTTCCGTTTCGGCGATGCCGGAGGTGCTGGTGCCGATGATGACGCCCACCCGGTCGGCGCCATGGCGCGCCACCGCCGCGTCCACGGCCGGCCGGATCTGCGCCAGCGCGGCCAGCGCCAGCGCGTTGTTGCGGCTGCGGCGTTCCAGCGGCAGGTGCGCCAGCGACGGCAGCACGCCGCGCACCTGCCCCAGCGGCAATTCGCGGCCGGGCAGGCACCCCGTCGTGGGCAGCACGCCGGAGGCCCCGGCGAACAGGTTCGCGCGCACCTCGTCGATGCCGCTGCCCAGGGCGCAGACGATGCCGCATTCGTTCAGGTAGACGTTCATCGTATTCATCTCTGTCATTCGGCGAACTGGATCGTCAGCCGGTATTTGTAGCGCAGGTTTTCCAGCACCACGGTGCCGCTCCAGCGCGGGCTGCCGCTGTAGGCGATCCGCATGATCGGTTGCTCATCCAGGTACAGCGTGCGGCGCAAGCCTTCCTCGGCGATGCGCCAGCCGGGCGGCAGCGCGCGCGCCACCGCGTCCACCGGCCACAGCGTGAGCTGCATGTCTTCCAGCACGTCTTCCGCGCGTACCTGGCGCGGCAGCATCACGTGCCGCCATTCCTTCATGTCCTTGCCGTCGTAGTGCAGCGACAGCACGCGCTGGCCGAACGCCAGGCCGACCACGTCGACCGCGTCCGGCTCGACCTGCAAGGCCACGTCCAGGTCGTCGGTTCGGCCTTCGCGCTCCACCTTCAGGTGCTGCTGCACGCTGATCGACTCGCCCAGCGCGGCCGGCGCCAGCCTCAGGCCCAACCGGGCCGGCGGAGGCGGCGCCGAGGCGCAACCGGCCAGCGTGGCCAGCAGGGCGGCGATTACGTAAGCTCGCACGTTGCCTCCAGCGCAGCCAGCCGCCGTGCCGTCTCCTTGACATAGGGGTTGGTCAGGTCCCAGGCATAGCCGGCCAGGATCGCCGAGATCATGCGCCGGATTTCCGGCTGCTGGCGGTCGTGGAAGATGATGGTCTGGAAACCGCCCCGGTACCAGGACTCGACGAAGGCGCGGAAGGTGTCGACGCCGCGGCGCAGCGGGGTGCCGTAGTCCGCCTGCCAGTCCACCGCCTCACCGGCGAACTGGCGTTTCAGCGCGGCCGCGGCCAGGCTGGCCGAGCGCACCGCGATCGTCACGCCGGACGAGAACACGGGATCGAGGAACTCGCCCGCATTGCCCAGCAGTGCGTAGCCTTCGCCCCACAGCTTGTCGACGTTGGCCGAGTAGCCCACGATCTGGCGCGCCGGCGTATCCCACGTGGCGTCCTTGAGCAGTTCGGCCAGCGACGGTTCCTCGGCCACGATCATCTGCAGGCGCTCGGTCGGCGAGCCCTTGTACTGTTCCAGGAAGGCCGTTTCGGCGACGACGCCCAGCGAGCAGCGGCCGCCGGCGAACGGGATGGTCCAGAACCACACATTGCAATGTTTCGGGTGCACGGTGACGCGGATCTTGTTGCGGTCGAAGCCCGCCCGCGGTCCGATCCCATCGGCCACGTGCGTGAAGATCGCGCCGCGCACCGGGAAGTTCGACGGCGTCTCCAGCTTCAGCAGGCGCGGCAGGATGCGGCCGAACCCGCTGGCGTCGAGGATGAAGCCCGCGTCGACCTGGTACTGTTCGCCGTCCGGCCGCTTCACCGTGACGAGCGAGCGCCCGCCCGGCTGCCCCAGCGCGATGTCCAGCACCTCGTGCCGGAAGCGGATCTCGGCGCCCTGCTTCTCGGCTTCCTTCGCCAGCAGGTGGTCGAAATCGGCGCGCTGCACCTGGTACGTCGTGCCCCAGCCTTCCGAATGCTTGTCGCGGAAATCGAAGTCCGTGTACACGCCGTTCTTCATGAACGCGGCGCCGTTCTTGTACTGGAACCCTGCCTCGACGACGGCGCGCAGCATGCCCGCCTCCTCCAGGTACTGCATGCTCTGCGGCAGCAGGCTCTCGCCGATCGAAAAGCGCGGGAACGCCTCGCGCTCGATCACGAGCACCTGGCGGCCCTGCTTGCGCAGCAGCGCGGCGGCCACGGAGCCGGCCGGGCCGGCGCCGACGATGAGGATCTCAGCTGATTCCAATTGCATCTGCATGTGCTTTCTCTTTTTTGATAATCGTTAGTGCGAAACAGGGAACCGCCAGCCACACCAGCAGCGTGCCCAGCAACATCGTCAGCCCGAAAGCGCGCAGCGCCGGGGTGTTCGACAGGCCGAGCAGGCCGAACGCCAGCAGCGTGTTGGCCGCCGACAGGCCGACCGCCAGCCAGGGTGTCGTGTCCTTCCCTTCATCGCTTTTCTCCGCGCCTTCCTGCATGAAGATGCCGTAGTCGACGCCCACGCCGAGCAACAGCATCAGCGCCAGCACGTGGAACAATTGCAGGTCCTGACCCGCGTAGCCGAGGATCGCCAGCGTGGCGACGCTGGCCAGCGCGGTCGGCGCGAGCACGCGCCAGGCGCGGCCCCGGTAGCGCGGCAGCAGCAGCACGAACACCACGCCGTAGGCACCCAGCACGACGAAGCCCATGTTGACCCGGTAGCGGCCCAGCACCGAGGAGATTTCCTCGACCTTGTCGACCCACTGCACGCCGGCCAGGCCGTCGGCCAGCGGCCGCACCCGCGGCACGTCAGCCATCGACAGGCCGCGCAGTGCGACAATGCTCGCGAATTCGCCATGTTCCTTGCCCAGCCACAGGTGGCGCCACGGTTCGCTGGCGGGCGCCGCCAGGAAGGTATCGATGTCGAGCGGCGCGCCGGCGGCGCGCAGCGCGGCGGCGGTGGCTTGCACCCAGGCGTCGTCTTCGCCGGCCTGCTGCGCGACGGCAGCCAGCGGGCCGCCCGGCCCGAGCAGCTTCAGGTCGACGAGCGCGCGGCGCTCGGCCTGCGTGCGGGCCGACGGCACCCAGTTCGACAGCGCCTGGTAGCCGGTCAGCCTGCCCTCTCCGATCAGTTTGTCGAGCCGCCGCTTCAGCGCCTCTTCACGCTGCAGCACCGTTTCGGCCGATGCACCGCGCACGAGGAAGAATTGCACCGGCGTGGGCGCGTCGAGCAGCTTGCCCAGCTTGATCTGGTCGTCCACCAGGTGCTTCGGCGGGTTTTGCAGCAGGCGGATATCGTCGTTGGCGCCCAGCCGGGCGATGCCGAAGGCGGCCAGAACGGCGAACATCGCCACGGCCAGCCACGTGCCGGCATTGGCGCGCAGCACCGGCCAGCGGTACAGCAATGCGCCATAGCGCCGCACCAGTGCTCCCCCCTTCAGGCTGTGGGGTCCGATCAGCTGGGGGAACCAGAAGACGACGGTGAGCCAGGCGAACACGAGGCCCAGTGCGGAGAACACGGCCATCTGGCGCAGGCCGGGGAACGGCGTGAAGGCCAGGCCCATGTAGCCGATCACGGCGGCCAGCAGGGTCAGCGACAGGCCCGGCAGCAGCTTTTTCAGCAGCGCGCGCGAATCGAGCACGGGGAAAGCAGAGAGGCGGTTGCACAGGTAGTAGATGCCGTAGTCCTGCGCCACGCCCACCAGGCTGGCACCGAACACGAGCGTCATCAGGTGGATCTGTCCGAACAGCAGCCAGCAGACCGACAGCGCGCCCAGCACGCCGACACCGATCGACAGCAGGATCAGTGCGATGGGCTTCAGGGTGCGGAACGTGAACCAGATGAGGAGGACGATGCCGGCAATCGATCCCACGCCGATCGTGTGCATCTCGCGGCTGGCCTGCGACCCGGCATTGGCCGCGTGCAGGATCACGCCGGCCTGGATCACGCGGGCCTGCGGCGCGGCCTTGCGGGCGGCGGCCACGGCTTCCTCCAGCAACGGCAGCACCCGGCCCTGGGCCGTCATCGACAGCGCGGGCACCTTCAGGGTCAGCGGCAACAGTACGTACTGCTTTTCATTGTCGGCCACGAACAGGTGCCCGTCGCGCGGCCGCACGGGCGTTTCCTGCGCGCGCTCCTGCACCCAGCCGGAGAACAGGCCGAACGGGTCATCCTGCCAGGCGCTCAGCTTGGGGCCACCGAACGGCGCATACAGCTTGGCCAGCGCCGCCTGCGTCCAGAAGGCGGCGCCTTCCTTCTGCAACTGCTCCTGCTGGCCGGGCGTCATCAGCACCAGCCGGTGGCGCTGGAACAGCGACAGCCATTCGGCCTGCACGGAGTCGGAGGCGTTGGCGGTGTCGAACAGGTCGGGACGCTGCGCCAGCACGGCCGAGTAAGCGTCGGCGGCACGCTTCGCGTCGTCCCATTCGGCGGCGCCCACCAGCACGATCACGCGCTGCTGCGCCGCATCCACCATGTGGGCGAACGAGCGCTGCAGGATCGGATCGCGCTCCTGCACGGGCAGGAGGGCCATGATGTCCGTATCCGGCACGATGCGCTTCACCAGCCACAGGTAGCCGTTATGCCCCAGCAGCAGGGCAACGGCCACGAGCCAGAGCAGCGCCAGCGAGCGTCCCTTGTTCATCATCAGAACAGCGCCGCCTCTTCGGGGCTCAATGCCCTGTCGCCCGACTCGATCTTCGAGAACACGATGCTGGTGCGGTCACCCGAGGCCTCGCTGATAACGATATTGTTCACGTAGGCGCCGCCATCGAGCTTGATGGTGCCGATTGCCTTGGCCAGCGCCGGCTCGCGCGCTTCCAGCGTCACGTTCCAGCTGTCCGCCCCCACGGTGCCGTCGACCTTGAACAATTGCTCCAGCTGCGCGAGGTCGCCGGCCAGCAGCGAGAACAGCACCTGGTTGATCATGCGCACCGTCGGCTCCGTCTTTGCATCGAGCCGCATCGCCACGCGGTCGCCCTGGTAGTGGACGATCTCGCCCTTGGTCAGGCGCAGCGTGTTCGGGAACGGCGCCAGCGTCCGCCACAGTACGCCCTTCTCCTGCACCACGCAGAAGCGGCCGTTCGCGGCCAGCGGCTTCTTCATGCCGGCCAGCGTCTTGCTCTGGTCGAAGCGGCCGCACATCACCTTCGGCTTGGCCAGCATCGCCTGGATCTTCGCGACCGGCACGGCGGCCTGCGCGCCCGCGGCGGCAACGGCCAGCGCCAGCGTCATCGTCAGTTTCTTCCTCAGTTTCATCGTCATGCCGGATTCCTTCATGCCAGTCCCAGTTTCTTCATCAGCACGGGCGGCGACACGTAGCACATTTCCTGCGTGGCCATGTTCACCGCCACCATCGTCGTGGTGGCCCGGTTCAGGCGCTTGCCCGATGCCGCATCCGTGATCAGGTAATCGATCTTCAGGCAGTTCTCCCACTCCACGATGTCGGCGCGCAGCCGGATCTTCTGGCCGAACGTGGCCGGCGCCACGTAGCGCAGGTGCATGTCGACCACCGGCCAGGCATAGCCCGATTCCTTCATCTGCGGGTAGTTGTAGCCGATCTTGTCGAGCAGCGCGCAGCGCACCACTTCGAGGTACTTCACATAGTTGCCGTGCCAGACGATCTCCATCGGGTCCAGGTCGAAGAACTGGACTTCCATGTCGACCTCGGCGAACCAGCGGCTTTCCTCGCGCGCTCGTGCTCCCCTTTGTACACCGTTACGCATACAGTTCCCAGGCCTTGCCGCGGATACGGTTCACCAGCGAGCGCAGCTCGCCGTCGAGCCGGCGGTCTTCATCGATCGGCGCGATGTCCAGCGCCTCGATCATCGCCGCCAGGTGCGGCTGCAACGCCAGGTCCGGGCTTGCCAGGCCGCGCAGCCAGGCGCCCTGGCGCACGGTGATCAGCAGCGCCGCCACGACCTGTTCCGTCAATTCCAGCACGCGCAGGCAGTCACGCGCGGCGATGGTGCCCATGCTCACCTTGTCCTGGTTATGGCATTCGGTCGAGCGGGAGAACACGGAAGCCGGCATCGTCAGTTTCAACGCCTCGGCCGTCCAGGCGGAAGCGCTGATCTGCAGGGCCTTCAGGCCGTGGTTGATGGGCGCGCGCGGGCCGCGGCTGCCGGACAGGTTCGCCGGCAGGCCGTTGTTGTAGCGGGCATCGACCAGGAGCGCCATCTGGCGGTCCAGCAGGTCCGCCACATTGGCCAGCGCGTTCTTCATGCCATCCATGGCGAACGCCACGTGGCCGCCGTAGAAATGGCCGCCGTGCAGCACGCGTTCGTTGTCGCCATCGATCAGCGGGTTGTCGTTGGCGCTGTTGAGCTCATTTTCGATATTGGCGCGGAACAGCGGCATCGCATCGGCCAGCACGCCGATCACGTGCGGCGCGCAGCGGATCGAGTAGCGGTCCTGCAGCCGCTTGCCGTTGCGCTCCCAGACGGTGGTGGGCAAGTCCTCGCGCAGCATGGCGGCCACGCGCCCCATGCCCGGATGGGGCTTCACCGAGAACAGCACCTCGTCGAAGTGATGGGCATTGCCGTCCAGCGTGTAGGAAGCGAGCGCCGTGATGCGGGTGGCCAGCTTCACCAGGTATTCGGCGCGGTCGTAGGCCAGGCAGGCCAGCGCCGTCATCACGGCGGTGCCGTTCATGATCGCCAGGCCTTCCTTCGGGCGCAGCTTGAGCGGCGTGATGCCCGCTTCGCGCAGCGCCACCGCCGCGTCGACGATGTCGCCGTTGCGCCACACCTCGCGCTCGCCGCACATCACGGCCGCCAGGTAGGACAGGGGCGTCAGGTCGCCCGAGGCGCCCACCGAGCCCTCGGAAGGGATCAGCGGCAGCAGGCCGGCGTCGAGCAGGCGGGTAATCTGCAGCAGCAGATCGACCGACACGCCCGAATAGCCCTTGGCCAGCGAAGCCAGGCGCGCGCCCAGGATCGCACGCGTCTGCGCCGGGTCGAAATGCTGGCCGAGGCCGCAGCCGTGGTACGTGTACAGGTGATGCGGCAGTTCCGGCACCAGCTCGGGCGGCACGGTCACGGTGCAGGAATCGCCGTAGCCGGTCGTCACGCCGTACACGGTGCCATCCTCGCGCAGCAGGCGGTCGAGGAAGTCCGCGCCGCGCGCGATCGCGGCGCGGAACGCCGGGTCCGGCGACAGCTCGGCGCTGGCGCGGCCCTGCGCGATGTCGACGATGTCCTCGATCGTCAGGCGATCGCGGTCGAAGCGGACCGCGCGGCGCGCGGATTGAATGTCAGCGAGTTGCATCGTAGTCGTCCTGTGTGTCTGATTGTTTTTCTGCTTGTTTTTCTACTTGCGTTTCTGCCCGCGGTGCCGCTGGCGGCGTGCCCGGCTCCGGCAGGTGCCAGAAGTCGAAGAAATTGAACCACTGCAGCGGCGCGCGGGCGGCATGGTATTCCAGCCGGCGCGCATAGGCGCGCGCCAGTTCCGCGAGTGCTTCCTTCCGGTTCTTGCGGGGCAGCCGCACCCCGTCGCGGAAATGTTCGATGTGCACCTCGGTGACACCGCCCACGCGCACCGTGAACAACAGGTAGACCGGGCACTGGAGGATGCCGGCCAGCAGATAGGGGCCGACCGGGAACGGTGCCGGCTCGCCCATGAATTCGGCGGTGGCCACATGCTCGTTGCCGGACACTGGCACGCGGTCGCCGGCGATGACGACGAATTCGCCGCGGCCCACGCGCTCGGACAGCATCATCGCCGTGGCCGGCGTCATCTCCGTCACCTGCAGCAAATCCGTCTGGCTCTCGGGATTGAGCTTGCCCATCAGGCGGTTGAAGGCTTGCGCATGCTTGGTATGCACCAGCACCGTGGAGCGGATGTCATTGCGCTGGCGCGACAGCACGCGCGTCAGTTCGACGTTGCCCAGGTGGGCGCAGATCAGCACGCCGCCATTGCCCTGTGCGATGGAGCGCTCGATCACGTCGGCCCCGTGGAACTTCACGTCGTCGAGCCGGTACAGGCCGCCCCACAGCAGCAGCTTGTCCAGCAGGTTTTCGCCGAAGCTGGCGAAGTGCGCAAGCACGCCGGGCACCGGCTTTCCCGTGTGGGCCCGCACGCGGCGCAGGTAGTCGCGCGAGGCGCGCCGTGCCCGCCCCTGCGTGGCCAGGTACCACGCCAGCACGGGATACAGGGCCATGCGGAACGGCCAGCGGCCGAAGCGGCGGCAGATCCAGAACAGGAAGCGCATGCCGGCGACGAAGCTGACTTCGTCGATCGAGGCCCAGTGGCGGCGGGTGTCGTTCGCCGCGGTGCGTGTCCCGCTCATCGGCGCCTCCACTTCCGGGCCAGCAGCATGGGAATGCGCGGCAGCATGCCAAAGAACAGCGCCGTGTGCATGGCGGAGATCAGGAGGTTGTCGCGCCAGACGAGGAAGTGCGACACGCCGTCCTCCGGATAGCGCACGCGCGTGGGCTGGTTGACGATCTTCACGCCCTGCCAGTGCAGCCGCACCAGCACGTCGGTATCGAAGTTCATGCGGCGGCCCAGCCGCGTGCGTGCCGCCAGCGCGTTGATGGCCCCCACCGGGTAGATGCGGAAACCGCACATGGAATCCTTGATGTCGAACGACAGCGTGTTGATCCATACCCAGATGTGGGTGGCATAGCGGCCATACAGCCGCGCCTTCGGCACCGAGTCGTCGTACACCGGGCAGCCGCAGATCACTGCGTCCGGCTGCGCCGCGCCCCGCTCCAGGAAGCGCGGCACGTCGGCCGTGTCGTGCTGGCCGTCGGCGTCGATCTGCAGCACATGGCTGTAGCCAAGCTCCGTGGCGCGGGCGATGCCGGCCATCACGGCGGCACCCTTGCCGCCGTTGACGGCAAGGCGCACCAGCGTCACGCGGCCGGGGTGCGCGGCGGCGATGTCGTCGAGCACGCGCGCGCACGGGGCCGTGCTGCCGTCGTCGACGAGCACGCAATGCAGGCCGTGCGCCAGCAGGCGGCGCGCGACGGCGCCGATGGCGCCTTCGTGGTTATAGACGGGGACGACGGCGCAGGCCTTAAACATCGCCGGCCTCCGCCTGGAACAGGATCCGGCCGCTGGCATGCTGGCCGGCCGCGGAACGGTAGGCGAACGTCAGCTGCCCTTTCGCGGGGTCGTGCAGCAATTCCAGCTGCACCGGCAGGCCGGGCTGGATCACATGCTGGAACTTCAGTGCGTGCATGGCACGGAACACGGGCGGCAGCGCGAACAGCTCGCGGCCGTAACGCATCGCCCAGTCCACCTGCGCCACGCCGGGCAGGATCGGCGCCTCGGTGAAATGGCCATCGAAGTAGACGAGATCGGCGGGAGCGACGACCTCCAGCAGCACGCGGCGGCCCTCGTTGCCGCGCTCCAGCTCGCGCACGCGCGGCAGGCGCGGCGGCGGCGCCAGCAGCGCCAGCAATGCGGCCACGGTGGTCTTGCCCTGCGCGTTGACGGGCATGGCGTCGAGGTAGCGCCAGCGGCGCGGCAGCGCCACCGCATCGACCACGCCGGCCAGCGCGGCCCGCAGGCGGCCGTTCAGCGCCAGCTTGCCGTCGCCATCGAGCAAGGCACGCCCGGCGGCGCTGGGCACCACGAAGGCGGCCAACACCTGGCGCTGGTGGCCTTCCGGCTCGCACAGCACCACGCGCGCCTCAAGCGCCAGTCCGGTGGCCAGCAAGGCCCCTTCCATGGCGTCGAGCGAGATGCGCTTTTCCTCGATCTTGGCAATGCGGTCGCCGCGGCCCAGCAGCTGGAAGCGCTTGCCCTGCCACGCGCGGGCGCGGTCGGCCAGCGCCAGCCATTCATCGTCGGGCAGGTGCGGCGAGCGCACTTCGAGGAAACCGTCGACCAGGCGCCAGGCCACGGTCGGGAACGGCGTCCAGGCGTCATCGTCCACGGCCGGCAAGGCGGCGCGCTGGCGCCAGGCGATGCCGCCCGTTTCCGAGCTGCCGAATACTTCGATCGGCACGCTGCCGAGCAGGCTGCCGCAGGCTTGCGCCGTGTCGGCCGGCAGCGGGCCGCCGGACGAGAACACGGCGGCCAGCCGCGCGCGGGCGCCCTGCCAGTCCAGGTGCGCCGGCAGGCGCTTCAGGTGCGCCGGGCTGGCGACCAGCACGCTGCGCTGCGCGGCCAGCGCCGGCGCCAGGGCTTCCGGGAAGGCAATGCCGGCCGCGTGGATGGGCCGTCCCGTATCGAGCGGCCACAGCACTTTGAACAGCAGGCCGTAGATGTGCTGGTGGGAGACGGTGGCGATGATTTCGGCGCCTTGCGTGCGCGCGCCGAACAACACTTCGAGCGTGGCCACCTCGCTGGCCAGCTGGCGCAGCTTCTTCGGAATCGCCTGGGCCGCGCCGGTACTGCCGGACGTGAACACCACCAGCGCGTCGCTTTCGGGATCGAGTTCGCCCAGCGGCGCGGCCGCGGCCTCGCCGAAGGGGTTCATCGGCTCATGCGGGGCGGGAAATTCGCCGAGGAAGCCGTGCACGTGCCCGCGCAGGTTGGCACAGGTGGCCGGCAGCGTATCGGCCGCCAGCCAGACTGTCTTGCCGGCCTGCCAGGCGCCCAGCAGGGCCGCGGCGAATTCGATGCTGTCCTCGATGTAGAGCGCGAAGCGGGTGCCGGGGTGGCTGACCAGCAGCGCACGCCATGCGTGCAGGCGCGCCAGGAAGGCGGCCGTGCCGACGCCCGCGCCGGCGCGCACGCCGACGGGAATGGAGGACGCCCGCGCGGCAAGGCGCACGGCAACGAGGGCCAACGAATCAGACATGGATTATCAAATATGATGCAGTCGCTTGAAGCGCAGGCGGACCAGGTATTCGCCGCCGAACAGCACTCCCATCAGGATGTAGGAAACGAGGCCCGTGTACAGCGACCATACCGCTTCGCTCGCCCATAGCGCCGTTCCGAGCGCCAGCGCGCCGTTGACAACGAAGAAGCCGCACCACACCTGCGTGACGGTGCGCATGTAGGCGCTGGCGATGGCCGGAAATCCGGACGATGACTGCGCCTGTCCGGACAGGCGCGCCATGCGCTCGATCGCGGAAACGGGCGTGGCGAGGCTGGCGCCGAAGGCCGCCAGCAGCGCCAGATTCACCAGCACCGGGTACAGTTTCAGCGGCAGCAGCACATTGCTCCACGCCGCGCACGCCACCAGCACCAGGGCGCCGCCGGCCGACCAGCGCGCCCCGGCCGAAATCTTCAGGGCCGGCAGCCGGGCCGCGGCGGCAACGAGCAGCAGCAGCGCGAGCCAGCGCGGCTCGAAACGGCCGTGCCCCAGCCAGATCGCGAGCGGGTACAGCACCGTGATGGCCGCGGCCACGACATTGCCCAGCATCCGATCAGGCCACCGGCTCCGTCATGCCGGCCAGCGCGTCGACCACGTCGCCGATCGTGCGGATCGTCTTGAACACTTCGGGCTGCAGGCGCTTGCCCGTCAGCTGTTTCAGCTTCACGGCCAGGTCGACGGCGTCGATGCTGTCGATGTCCAGGTCTTCGTACAGGTTCGACTCGGCGGACAGGTCGGCCTTGTCCAGTTCGAACATCTCGGCCAGCAGGTCGATCACCCAGGCCTGCAGTTCGTCGCTGCTCATTGCGTTCAAATCAATCATGTTGCTCTCCTCACGCCTTGCGATGGGCTTCGATCATGGCCGCCAATGCACGCACCGAGGCGAAATGGCGGCGCGTTTCTTCCGAGTCGGCCGACAGCGAGATGCCGTACTTCTTCTGCAGGGCCACGCCCAGTTCCAGCGCGTCGATCGAATCGAGCCCCAGCCCGTCCACGAACAGCGGCGCGTCCGTGTCGATCTCCTTCGGGCTGATGTCCTCCAGCTGGAGCACGTCGATGATCAGTTCCTTCACTTCCTGTTCAAGCATGGCCTTGGTACTTCCCCGTAAAATAATCTTGTAAAAACTCCGTCAAGCGGCGCGCTGCCAGCACGTCGCTCGTGTCCTGCAAAAACGGCTCCACGGCCACGTCGTCCTGCACGTGGAGCGAGAAGCGCACGCGGCGCGGCGGTACCCGCCACCACTTTTCACCCTTGCCGAGCGTGGGCGGATCGCAGCGGATCACCACCGGCGTGATCGGGCGCGCGCCGCGCACCGCGACATTAGCGGCACCCCGCTTCAGGCTGATCACGCCGCTGGCCGGGGTACGCGTCCCTTCCGGGAACACGATCAGGTTGTTGCCGCCCTCCAGTGAGGCGATGCAATCCTTCACCAGGGCGTCGGCATCGCTGCCGTTTTTTCCACCTTCATTGCTGATGTAACCTGCCGCCCGCACGGGCCCCCGCGTAAACGGGTTGTTCCACAGCGCGCCCTTGACGATGCAATCGGCATTGCGCACGAAGGCCATCAGGAACACCGTGTCGATCAGGGTCGGATGGTTCGCCAGGATCAAGAGCCCCTGACGGTCCAGCTTTTCCAGCCCCCGCACTTCGTAGCGCAGCACGCCCAGGGCGCGCATCACGTCCACATAGGCGCGAAACGCCAGGCGGATGATCGAGCGCGCCGCCGCCACGCGCCGCTCGCGCCGCCACACCATCACGTGCAGCAGCGGGAACACCACCAGCCGCAGCACCAGGCCGCCGACACCGAACAACGCGAAAGACAGGCCGGTGGCGCCAACGCGCCAGTACCGCCCCAGCCTTTCAACCATCGCGGCTCCAGCGCCAGCGCTGGCGGCCCGCCACGCGTTCCAGCTGCGCGGCGCCGGCGGCGTAAAACCGCAGCACGTCCAGCGTGCCGGGCAGGCCGCCGTGGTCCTCGCCTTCGTCCGCGGCCTGCCAGCCCAGCGACAGGCGCTCCGTTCCGCCATCGGCGGCCATCAGCCAGGCAAACGCGTGCGGCTGTTCCGCGCGGTCGGCGAACGGGGCGAAAGTCGGCGGCAACGGGCAGTCCGCCGCCACCAGCAGCACCGCCGGTTCGCCGTCCGCCAGCAAGCCGCAAGCCTCGATCACCGCATGCTCCAGCGTGGCGGTGCCGGCCGCCAGCGCGATGTGGTTGGCCCGGTCGCCGCGCGCGATGGAAAACAGGCCGGCGTTCGCGTTATGCACCGACATGCCGAACGCGGTCGGCGACAGCGGCGTGCCGGTCGCCATGTCTTCCAGCAGCGCGATCGCGCGCGGCGTTTCGCCATGGCGCGAACAGAACACGGTGGGAACGCCGGTACGGCCGTCGAGCGCGCCATAGGCGACCTCGAGCGCCATCTTGCCGAGCTGGCCGAGGCGCCGCCGCAACATCGGCGGCATGGCGCGGACACCCGGTTCGCCTTCTGCGGGGATGGTCCGGGGTGCGGCCGCCCAGGCGGCCCAATCGTCGGTCGATGCCAGGCCGGGTGCCCAGGCCGCATGCCCGAGAATGGAAAAACTGACACGCCTGTGCATTAACTATCCCCGTCGCGGTGGTGAAACTCATTCGTGCGCCACTGCGAGCGAATCTGTGGCAGGTAATCAATGGAAATTATAAGCGAGTGATGCCGTAAATCACAAAAATTCGACTCCCGGCGTTGCTTTTGGGTCAGTCGCGCCGCCTGGCGAACGGAAGGGAGTCTACCGCCACAAGCCGCGCCAAAGTTCGATGAATTGTCACGAAGGGTCCATTTTTTTGTAACGATGCCACACACCGCGGTGAATTCTCACCAAATGTCACGCTATTATTCGCGACCGCGATGAAAAGCCGATATTCGATTATTAACTTGGTACGACAGCTAATTGCACGGCGGTCCACCACCAGCTTGCTGATCAATAAGGCAACAACGCGGCGGCGAATTCAACTATTATTCCTTGGTTAACTCTCATCACGGACACGCCTTACCATCCATGCCCATCAAGCTTTCCTTCCGCGTGCTGTCGTTACTGGCCTTCCTGTTGATTGCCGCCCTGCTGAGCGCCGCTTCGGTGCTCGCGCTCCTGACGCTGAACCGGCTTGCCGAGCACAGCCGTGAAACGGGCAACGATGCGATCGCGTTGACAGCAAATGCGCAGCGGGTCGCCGAGCGCAGCGTGGCGATGGAGCGCAGCGCCCGCCAGTTCCTCGTGCTGGACGATCCGGCCTTCCTGGAGCGCTTCGGCGAAGCATGGCGCGATGCGCTGGCGGCGCTGGACGCGATCGCCGCCCAACTGCCGGGGGAGGCGCCGCCGGCCTTCGCGGACTGGCGCCGCAACGGCGAGGCGGCGCGCGCGGCACTGGACATGCCTGCCAGCCACCACGGCGCCGCGCAACTGCGGCTTGACGCCGCGCTGGCGCAGCTGCCCGCCATCAACAGCGAGCTCGCCCACCATGTGCAGGCCGAGGTGGATCGCCGCAATGCCGCGATCACCGAGGAGCTCGAAACGCGCCGCAACGTGCTGCGCGGCCAGCTGGCGCTGGCGATCGCGCTGGCTGCCCTGCTGTCCATCGCGTTCGGTGTCTGGCTGGCGCGGCCCTTGCGCCAGATCGAGAGCGCGATCGGCCAGCTGGGCGGCAACCGCTACGACGTACCGATCGAGGTGACGGGGCCGGCCGACCTGCGGCGGCTGGGCCGCCACCTGGACTGGCTGCGCCAGCGGCTGGCCGACCTGGAAGCGGACAAGGCGCGTTTCCTGCGCCATATCTCGCACGAGCTGAAAACGCCGCTGGCCGCGCTGGTCGAGGGCGTGGCCCTGCTGGAAGA
Source organism: Massilia sp. METH4 (assembly GCF_037094685.1). NCBI lineage: Bacteria > Pseudomonadati > Pseudomonadota > Betaproteobacteria > Burkholderiales > Oxalobacteraceae > Massilia > Massilia sp. METH4. The sequence continues at coordinate 155,363 of NZ_CP146614.1, forward strand.
CGAAGTGGCCGGCCCGCTCGGCCCGAAGCAGCACGAAATCACCACGATCCTGCGGCAGAATACGGCGTCGTTGCAAAACCAGATCGAGGATCTGCTGCGTTACAATGCCGCCAGTTTCGATGCGCAGCACCTGCTGCGCGAGCCAGTCGACATGGCCGCCCTCGTGCGCCGGGTCGTCGACAGCCAGCGCCTGCAGTACCAGGCACGCAGCCTGATCGTGATGGTCGAAGGCGGCGCGCCCGAGATCGCGGTGGATGCCGCCAAGCTTTCCATCGTCGCCAGCAATCTGCTGTCGAACGCCGTGCGCTTCTCGCCCGAGGGTGGCACGGTGCGGTTCATCATCGCCCGCGAGAATGGCATGCTGCGCCTCGATTGCATCGACCAGGGTCCCGGCGTGGCCCCGGCCGATGCCCAGCGGGTCTTCGAACCGTTTTACCAGGGTGAACGCCAGCCGCCCGGCGCACGGCGCGGCAACGGCATCGGCCTCTCGATCGTGCGCGAATACGTGATTGCCCATGGCGGCACGCTGCAACTCCTGCCCTCCTCGCCGGGGGCCCATTTCCGTCTCGAACTGCCTTATGAAAAATGATCCAAGAATGACGAGTCCAACGCTGTATCGCCTGCTTGCGTTGTCCCTGCTCGTGCCGCTGCTCCTGCTGCTGTCGGCCTGCGGCTCGCAGCCCAGCGTGCTGGCGCACTACGGCGCCCCGCCGCCCGTCAAGCCAATGCCCATCAAGGTGGAGCCGGTGGCGCTGCCCGACGAGGTGATGCCGCTGCTGGTCTACCATCAGTCGCTGCGCAGGATGACGCAGGGCGAACTGCTGAAGGAGCTTTCCGGCTTGCTGCAGCAGCAGCGCACGCCGAAAGTGACGCTGCAGACCGGCATGATCCTGATGCTCACGCGCGGCGGCGGCGACCTGGCGCGCGCCCAGGGCCTGTTCGACGGCGTGGCCGCCTCGAACGACCCGGGCTCGCAGGGCTTGCGCGCCTTCGCGCAGCTGCTGGGGAGCCATTGCGCGGAAGCGCGCCGGCTGTATGACCAGGCCGACCGGCTATCCGTGCAGCTGAAGGACACGACCAAGAGAACGGAACAATTGAGCGACACGGTCGAGGCGCTGAAAGCCATCGAACGGGGCCTGCCGGTGCGGCCGGCCAACGGCGCGAACGGCGCGGCGGCGCCGGGAGGACGATGATGACGACTACCATGGCGCGCTCCGCGCACCTGCTGCTGGTCGACGACGACGATGACCTGCTGCGCCTGCTGTCGATGCGGCTGACGGCCAACGGCTACCGCGTGACGGCCGTGGGGAGCGCCGAAGCCGCGCTGGCCCGCCTCTCCATCGAACTGCCCTCGCTCGTCATCAGCGACATCCGGCTGCCGGACCGCGACGGCATGGCGCTGTTCCAGGAAATCCGCAGCCAATATCCGGCGCTGCCCGTGATCCTGCTGACCGCGCACGGCACGATTCCCGACGCGGTCGAGGCCACCACGCTGGGGGCCTACGCCTACCTGACGAAACCCTTCGACGCGAAGGTGCTGCTGGACCGGATCAGCCAGGCCCTGGCGCTGACGGCCCCCGCCACGGCCGGCGCCGAGGGCGACGACGCCTGGCGCGCCGAGATCATCAGCCGCAGCCATGCGATGGCCGAACTGCTGGCGGAGGCGCGGCTGGTGGCCGCTTCCGATGCCAGCGTGTTGATCCGCGGCGAGAGCGGTACCGGCAAGGAATTGCTGGCGCGCGCGATCCACCGCGCCAGCCGCCGCGCCAGCGCGCCGTTCATCGCGGTCAATTGCGGCGCGATTCCCGAGCAGTTGCTGGAATCGGAGCTGTTCGGCCACGTCAAGGGTGCCTACACGGGCGCCGTGAGCAGCCGCGAGGGCCTGGTGCAGGCGGCCGACGGCGGCACCCTGTTCCTCGACGAGATCGGCGACATGCCGCTGCTCCTGCAGGTGAAGCTGCTGCGCGTGCTGCAGGAACGCGTGGTACGCCAGCTCGGTTCCGACGTGGGCCGGCCGGTCGACGTGCGCGTGCTCTCCGCCACGCACCGCGACCTGGACGCGGCGATGCTCGAGGGGCAGTTCCGCGAAGACCTGTATTACCGGCTGAACGTGATCACGCTGACGCTGCCGCCGCTGGCGCAGCGCCGCGAGGATATCGGCCTGCTCGCCACGCGCTTCCTGCAGATGCTTGCCTCGAAATACGGCAAGACCGTCAACGGCTTCGCGCCGGACGCGCTGGAGGCGCTTACGCGCGCCGCCTGGCCAGGCAATGTGCGGCAGCTGTACAACGTGGTCGAACACGTGTGCGCCCTCGCTACCGCGCCGCTGGTACCGTTGACGCTGGTGCAGCGGGCACTGCGCGTGCCGACGCTGGAGGTGCTCAGCTACACGGAAGCGAAGCAGCGCTTCGAGCGCAACTATCTCGTGCAACTGCTCAAGCTCACCGACGGCAACGTCTCGGATGCCGCGCGGCTGGCCGAGCGCAACCGCACCGAGTTCTACCGCTTGCTATCGAAGTATGACCTGAACGCCGCGCAATTCCGCGAAGGGGGCACTGTCGCCGAGGAGCGACAAGAATAAGTTGTTAATAATCAAATAGTTGGCTTAGCTGGACCGGAACCTGTCGCCGTGTCACGACAAAACCGGTCCCGCATCGCACCGATTTCAATTCCCCTCGGAAACATTCCTACGGTAGAATCTCCAACCCCTTGATTTCACTCGGTTTATTTGAGCTGGCACGGGGCTTGCAAGTAGTAGCGCAACGTCACACGGCGTTCCTTAAACTACGATGGAGATTCATACCATGACGAACACCAAACTGATCGCATCCGTGCTGGCAGCAGCTTCCCTGTCCTTCGGTTCCGCCGCTTTCGCCGCCGAACCGCAACAGGATGCCGCCATGGCAGGCGCAGCTGCCGCCGCCGGCGACAGCGCGCTGACCGCGAAGGTCAAGGCCGCCCTGGCCGACCAGAAACAGATCGGTGTTTCCGCTAATCAAGGCATCGTTACGCTGACCGGCTCCGTGCCGACCACCGACGAGGGCACCAAGGCTATCCAGGCTGCCTCCGCCGTGGAAGGCGTGAAGGAAGTGAAGAGCGAACTGACCGTCGCGTCCAAGTAACCCAGGAGAGCATTCCCCGAATTCCGGTTTTTGCCGGCCCCGGAGCAGGGGCCGGTTGGAAGTAGTAGTAGTACGGTAGTAAGTAGCATCTGAGAGTAGCAGAAGTACCTCCCCTTCCAGCGGGCGCACGCAAGTGTTGCCCGCTTTTTTTTTCTTGCAAACGTTCGCACCACTTTCCCTCACGCACCGCGCCACCACCCCGCCGTGTTGTAAGCGCGCACTCGGCCGCCAGCGGCACACAAAACCTTGTCGAGAAGCGCTTTTCAGGGCGTAGAATGGTTGGGAATGATGTCATTTTGCTATCGTTTTAATAGCAACTGCGACACTTCCTGCCGCCGTGGCAGCCAAGCAAACCGACGGTGCTTGCGGCAGCACCGTGCCTTGGGGGGACAATGAAGAACAAGATCGCTGCTGTCCTGTTGTGCGGACCGGTTTTCGCGAGCGCTGCGCACGCAGCCGAGCCGCTGGCCGAGCCGGCCTTGATACGTTACGGTTCAAGTCTCGGCAACGTTCGCATGCACGTCTATGACCTGACGCCAGCCGATGGCATGGCGGCGGGATATACGATCGGTGCCGTCAGCAATTCCGTCTCGTTTTTGTACAGCGCCGCGGGCGTGCGCGACTCGGACTGGGGAACCTTCGACGCGCCCGGAACATTCGCCTTGGATGGCGCACACATCCATATGGGGGCAAGCTGGGGCGGCCCCGGCGATTTTTCGGTCGAGGCGGCCGCCGGACCGGCCGGCACGACCGTCGAAATGTACGCCGATGGGCGCCAGACTGTCGCGATCGCCATCGCGCCGCACACCGCGTTTGTCTTCAGCGGCCTGTCGCTGCTGACCGGTGACGGCTATGGCACGCGGCAGGGCGGCTCGTTCCAGTCGAGCCTTGCGCTGCGGATCGATCCGCATGACGGCGCATCCACCATTTCGAGATTCTTCAGCTCGTCTCCGGCATACCCGGACTTCGACATGAGCATTCCGTTCAGCATAGGCTTCACGAACGCCACCGACACCGTACGCAACGTCACGCTCAGTTACCGCTTGTCTGCGTATGGGTACCTGAGCCAGCCACTGCCTGGCGTGCCCGAGCCGTCGACCTGGTGGATGCTCGCGTCCGGCCTGCTGGCGGTCGGCTGGCGGCTGCGCCACATCCGGCACGCGCCACTGCGGGAACGATAACCCCACTTTGGCAGCACGGCAGCCGGCGCGCGCCGTCCGCTGTTTTCCGCTGCATTCATTGTCCAATATAGCCGTTTGGAAGGAGTCGCCTTGAGAAATGCAACCTACCCCACGCTGCTCGCCGGCCTGATGCTGGCAGGCATGGCCGCAGCCGCCCCCAGTGGCGTCACGAACGTCAATATTTCCAACGTTCAAATGTTCACGTTCGACTTGAACACGATGGACGGCGTTGCGCCGGGCTATACGATCGATCCCGGCCAGGCATACGCATACACGCGCTTCACGAGCGAGCGCGGTTTTCGACAGAACCTGATCGGCACCGCGCACGAGAACCTGACCGAGGCCGGAACCGTCGGGCTCGAGCGCGGCGACGCCGCGGTGCATGCGAGCTGGCTCGGGCTCCCGGCCGAGATCGCCGTATCGGTGCACAGCGACAGTCCGGCAACCTACCTCGAGGGCGAAGTCACCTACTCCGTGAAGCTCATCCTGTCGGCCAACACGGGGTTCGCCTTCACCGGCCTCGCCTCGCAGTTCGCCAGCGCGCCGGCGGCCGCGGCGCCCTGGCCATCGAATTATTCGTCGTATATCAATATGTCGCTGTACGACCCGCTCGACCCGTTCAACGAGATCCGATACAACAAGCAATTCAGCGGCGAAGATGTGACCAGTGCCGCTTACGATATCGCCGACCCGTTCAACCTGACATATCTCAACGATAGCGACAGCGCTCGCGAGCTGTCCCTCCGCTTCAAGGTGTATGGTGCCGCGCGGGCACCCGCCGCCGGCGCGGTCAGTGCCGTTCCCGAGCCGGGCGCTTACCTGATGCTGGGTGCGGGCCTGTCCCTGCTCGCCCTGCACGCGCGCCGGCGCAAGACAACCATGGACCGCGCCTGACCGGCCAGCGCCCCGGTGGCTCATTTCCCTCATCGATCGCGGCTGCCGTGCGGCCGCTCCAGGAGACATTCATGCAACGTTTGCTTTGCCTTGCGGCCCTTGCCGCATTCCTGATTCCCGGCGCCGCGTCCGCCGCCGGGCCCCAGCCATCGGAACTGGATATTACGACCCGCGTCGGGCTGAGCTATCAGGTCATCGACCTGACGCCGGACGACGGCATTGCCGCCGGCTTCACCACCTACACGGATTACCGGCGCGAGGTGGACATCACGCACAGCACGGGGCAGCTGCATTTCACGGACACGGGCGAGCGGCTCGATGGCGTGATCAGCGTGGATCGCAAAGGCTCGGAGGTGGCGGCAGGCTGGACCGGCGTACCGGGCGAGAGCGAGCTGTCCATCCATCTGCAGGACAATCTCGATGGCATCGCCACGGCGTTGTCGCAGCACGAGTCGTTCATCAGGCTCGATGCCAATTCGAGGATCGTCATTACGGGCGACGTGTTCCAGTCCGCCACCGCGGTCGGCGACGGTCCGTTCCTCGTGTCTTCGCTGATCGACATCAAGCTGGACCATTGGACGTTCGAATCGAATTACTACAACCTGATCAGCCGAAGCGTATTCGAGTCCAGCGATACCTTCGTCATGGCCTTCGCCAACACGACCGCACAATCTGTATACCTCACGCTCACTGCCAACACGCGGGTAGTCGGCTCGGTCAGCCAGGTGCCCGAACCCACCACCTGGCTGATGCTGGGTGCCGGCCTGTTGACCATCGGCACCTGCGCACGCCGCCGCAACGGGGCGGCCGCCCACAGGTAGGCAAAGGGACGAAAAAAAGGACGGCCTCGGCCGTCCTTCATCGCCGGCGCCCGGCCGCGTCAGCTCAGGTTTTCCAGGCGGATCTTGGTCACGCTGCCCAGCACGGTCGGCAGGCCTTCCATGCGGGCGATGGCGGCCAGCACCTTCTTTTCCTGCGTCTGGTGCGTGAGCATGATGATGTCGGCCTGGGTCTCCCCTTCCGCCGGCTCCTTCTGCATCATCGCGTCGATGGAGATTTCGCTGTCGGCCAGGATGCGGGTCAGGTCCGCCAGCACGCCCGGCTGGTCGGCCACGCGCATGCGCAGGTAGTAGCTGGTGGTGATCTCGGCCATCGGCACGATGGCGATATCGGCCAGCTCGTCCGGCTGGAACGCCAGGTGCGGCACGCGGTGCTCCGGGTCGGCCGTGGCCAGGCGGGTGATGTCGACCAGGTCGGCGATCACGGCCGAGGCGGTCGGTTCCGCGCCTGCGCCCTTGCCGTAGTACAGCGTGGCGCCGATGGCGTCGCCCTGCACCAGCACAGCGTTCATCGCGCCCTCCACGTTGGCGATCAGGCGCTTGGCCGGGATCAGCGTGGGGTGCACGCGCAATTCGATGCCTTCGTTGCCGTCCACGCGGGTGCGCTTGGCGATGCCCAGCAGCTTGATGCGGTAGCCCAGCTGCTCGGCGTACTTGATGTCCACCGCTTCCAGCTTGGTGATGCCTTCCACGTGCGCCTTCGCGAACTGCACGGGAATGCCGAAGGCGATGGCCGAGAGAATCGTGGCCTTGTGCGCCGCGTCCACGCCTTCGATGTCGAAGGTGGGATCGGCTTCGGCGTAGCCCAGCGCCTGCGCTTCCTTCAGCACCGTGTCGAAGTCCAGGCCCTTGTCGCGCATCTCGGACAGGATGAAGTTCGTGGTGCCGTTGATGATGCCGGCCAGCCACTGCACGCGGTTGGCCGTCAAGCCTTCGCGCAGCGCCTTGATGATGGGGATCCCGCCGGCCACCGCCGCCTCGAATGCCACCATCACACCCTTTTCCTGGGCGGCCTTGAAGATTTCGTTGCCGTGCACGGCGAGCAGCGCCTTGTTGGCGGTGACCACGTGCTTGCCGTTGGCGATCGCGCGCATCACCAGCTCGCGGGCAATGTCATAGCCGCCGATCAGTTCGACGACGATGTCGATGGACGGATCGTCGACGATCTCGAACGGATCGGCAACCACCTTCACTTCGCCATGGGTACGCGTCCTGGCGCGTTCCAGGTTGCGGGCCGAGACGGCCACCACTTCGATGCCGCGGCCGGCGCGGCGGCGGATCTCTTCCTGGTTACGTTTCAGGACGTCGAAGGTACCGCCTCCGACATTGCCCACACCCAGCAAGCCAATTTTGATCGAGTTCATGTTCTACATTTCATTGCTGGCGCGCTGGCCGCGCGCCGGATTGATCGGTCAGCCGTGTCCCTGTTTATGCATGTCCATGCTTGCGGCGATAGCTTTCGAGGAAGCGCGCGATGCGGCCGAACGCTTCCGTCATGTCGTCCGTGTTGGGCAGGAACACGACGCGGAAATGATCCGGCGCGATCCAGTTGAAGCCCGTGCCCTGGACGATCAGCACCTTGGTTTCGGCCAGCAGGTCGTATGCGAATTGCTGGTCATCCGCGATCGGGTAGATCTTCGGATCGAGGCGGGGGAACATGTACAGCGCCGCCTTCGGTTTCACCACGCTGACGCCGGGGATTTCCGTCAGCAGTTTGTAGGCGAGGTCGCGCTGCTTGAGCAGGCGCCCGCCGGGGCCGACCAGGTCGTGAATGCTCTGGTAGCCGCCGAGCGCAGTCTGGATCGCAAACTGGCCCGGTGCATTGGCGCAAAGGCGCATCGAGGCGAGCATGTTCAAGCCTTCGATGTAATCCTTCGCATGTTTCTTCTCGCCCGAGACGACCATCCAGCCGGCGCGGTAGCCGCAGGCGCGGTAATTCTTCGACAGGCCGTTGAAGGTCACGCACAGCACGTCCTCGCACAGCGAGGCGATCGACGTGTGCTTCGCTCCGTCGTACAGCACCTTGTCGTAGATTTCGTCGGCATAGATGATCAGCTGGTGCTGGCGCGCCAGCTCGATGATCTGCAGCAGCACCTCGTCCGGGTACAGCGCGCCGGTGGGGTTGTTCGGGTTGATGACGACGATCGCGCGCGTGTTCGGCGTGATCTTCTTGCGGATATCGTCGATGTCCGGGTACCAGTCCTGCTGCTCGTCGCAGATATAGTGCACGGGGCGGCCGCCGGACAGGCTCACGGCGGCCGTCCACAGCGGGTAGTCGGGCGCGGGCACCAGCACTTCGTCGCCGTTGTTGAGCAGCGCGTTCATCGACATCACGATCAGCTCGGAGGCGCCATTGCCCAGATAGACGTCGTCGATCGTCACGCCGGCGATGTTCTTGCCCTGCGTGTAGTGCACCACCGCCTTGCGCGGCGCGAACATGCCTTTCGAATCCGTGTAGCCGGCCGCGTTCGGCAGCTGGATCTTCATGTCCTGCACGATCTCGTCCGGAGGATCGAAGCCGAACACGGCCAGGTTGCCGATGTTGAGCTTGGTGATCTTGTGGCCTTCCTCTTCCATCTGCCGGGCCTTTTCCGGCACCGGACCACGGATTTCATAACAGACTTCTGCCAGCTTGTTCGATTTCTGAATCGGTCGCAAAATCTATCCCCGAAAGTACTGGTGCGGCGCGCCCGCGCACACCATTGCTGCAATGCGAAAATGACCCATTCTGCCGAATAAAGTTCGATTAGGCAACCGCGAGAGGCCGGTGCCGATGGCAAAACGTTACAATAGAGCCTCTTCGCGACCAGACTGCATTCGAGAACGGCGAAACCCATGAAGCTTCATTCCAGTAATACCCAGCAATACCAGACCGTCACCGGTTATTTCGCCGGCGGCGTCGAGATCAATGCCCAGCCCTTCGACCACAGCCTGGTCGTGTTGCCCGAAAAGGCGCCCCAGCCCTGGCCCGTGGCCAGCTTCGCCGAACTGAAGGTGGAGCACTTCGAGCAGTTGCTGGCGGAGCGGCCGGACGTGGTGATCCTCGGCACCGGGGAGCGCCAGCGCTTCGTGCACCCGCGCCTGTCGGCGCCGCTGACCTCGGAGCGGATCGGCGTCGAGTGCATGGACACGAATGCCGCCTGCCGCACCTACAACATCCTGATGGGCGAAGGCCGCAAGGCCCTGCTCGCCCTGATCATCGAAAAGTAAGCGAACAAAAGTAAGCCAACTTCGGCCGCCCTTGATTTAGCGCGGGGGCGCCGCCATATCAATACTGCATCGCCGCCCATCCGGCGTTGCGCACCACATGCCTTCCAGGAGAAAAAGCGTGGCCGATAGCCCCGACCAAACCACCGCCCCCCTGCCCGCCGAAGTATCGTCCCATTCGGCCTTGCCCGATTTCTCCGCCGCCATGACGAGCGGCCAGACCTTCACGCTGTCCGGCCGCCCGGCACAGGCGACCGTGCTGTTCTTTTACCCGAAGGACAACACGCCCGGCTGCACGACGGAAAACATGGCGTTTCGCGACCTGCACGACCAGTTCAAGGCCGCTGGAGTGGAAATCTACGGCGTTTCGCGCGATTCGCTGCGTTCGCACGAGAATTTCAAGGCCAAGCTGGGACTGCCGTTCGAGCTGATCTCCGACCCGGACGAAGCGGTATGCCAGGCGTTTGGCGTGATGAAGCAGAAGAAGATGTACGGCAAGGAAGTACGGGGGGTCGAGCGCAGTACGTTTGTCATTGACGCCCAAGGCAGGTTGGTGAAAGAATGGCGTGGCGTGAAGGTACCCGGTCACGTCGATGAAGTGCTGGAATTTGTAGCGCGCCGGGGCTAATTGTCGTCACCGACAAGGCGCGGCGCGAGCGATCCGGCTTCCCTAAACGGATGTTCTTGCAGCCAGATTTAGAGTCTAGAGTTTTCGAGTCTGGAGCTTTTGAGTCTGGAGCTTTTGAGTCTACAGCTTTTGAGTCTACAGCGTTCTCCTCTCCCTACTGTAGTCACCGCGGTGACTTCGCTATCCGGGCACCCTGCTGCCCTCTTGGCATCCCCTGTATTCCCCATCGACCTGTCTTTCGTGGCCCGTACCGGCCATGGTGGACTTTTTTAAGACGAGATCCTGATGCCACTGCCAAAACTGCCTACCAAGCCGGCCACCCTGCTGCTGGCAAAAGATTACCCGAAGGCGAGCGGCGCCAACCCGGTTCCGTTCCCCGAGCATGACACGGCGCCACAGAAGAAATCGACCCGTGGCCGCACCGCCGAGGTGCTGGACACCGTGACGCCGACCGTGCTGGCCGAGGCGTTGCCGCCGGCGCCGCCCGCGAAGAAGACCACGCGCAAGAGCGCCGCGAAGACCGCGGCCGAAGCTCCTGCCGCTGTCCCCGCTGTCCCCGCCGTCGCCGCCGTGCCGCCCGCGACGGTCGAATATCCCGCAGCCGCCGAAGCTGCTCCCGCCACCGCCAAGGCGCCGCGCGCGAAGGTCACCCCGATCAAGGCCGAGGCGCCGCACCCGGCCAAGCACAAGCCGGTCGAGGTCACGATCAAGTCCTCGACGAGCCGCCACGCCGACCAGATCGGCGGCACCAAGCTGTTCGTGCTCGATACGAACGTGCTGATGCACGACCCGACGTCGCTGTTCCGCTTCGAGGAACACGATGTGTACCTGCCGATGATGACGCTGGAAGAACTGGACAACCACAAGAAGGGCATGTCCGAAGTCGCGCGCAATGCGCGCCAGGTCTCGCGCACGCTGGACGCGCTCGTTGCCAACACCGACGACGACGCGATCGAGCAGGGCATTCCCCTGTCCAAGCTGGGCAACAAGGATGCCAAGGGCCGCCTGTTCTTCCAGACCAAGCTGCAGATCGCCGACCTGCCGGAAGGCCTGCCGCAAGGGAAGGCGGACAACCAGATCCTGGCCGTGGTGCGCTCGCTCGAGGGCGACCAGCCGGGCCGTGCCGTGGTGCTGGTGTCGAAGGACATCAACATGCGCATCAAGGCGCGCGCCCTGGGCCTGCCGGCCGAGGATTACTTCAACGACCACGTGCTGGAAGACACGGACCTGCTGTACTCCGGCATCGTGCAGCTGCCGGACGACTTCTGGAACAAGCACGGCAAGGACATGGAGTCCTGGCAGGAAAACAAGAACGGCTACAGCACCACGTACTACCGCGTGACGGGGCCGTTCGTGCCTTCGCTGCTGGTGAACCAGTTCGTCTACCTGGAGCCGAACAATGGCGAGGCTTCGTTCTACGGCCAGGTCAAGCAGCTGAACGGCAAGACGGCCGTGATCCGCGTGCTGCGCGACTACTCGCACAACAAGAACAATGTGTGGGGCGTCACGGCGCGCAACCGCGAGCAGAACTTCGCGCTGAACCTGCTGATGGACCCGGAATGCGACTTCGTCACGCTGCTGGGCCAGGCCGGCACGGGTAAAACCCTGCTGGCGCTGGCGTCCGGCCTGGCGCAGGTGCTGGAAACGAAGCTGTACAACGAAATCATCGTCACCCGCGTCACCGTGCCGGTGGGCGAGGACATCGGCTTCCTGCCGGGCACCGAGGAAGAGAAGATGGGCCCGTGGATGGGTGCCTTCGACGACAACCTGGAAGTGCTGAACAAGTCCGACAACGACGCCGGCGAGTGGGGCCGCGCCGCCACGCAGGACCTGATCCGCTCGCGCATCAAGATCAAGTCGCTGAACTTCATGCGGGGCCGCACCTTCGTCAACAAGTTCCTCATCATCGACGAGGCGCAGAACCTGACGCCGAAGCAGATCAAGACCCTGGTGACGCGCGCCGGTCCGGGCACGAAGATCCTTTGCCTGGGCAATATCGCCCAGATCGACACGCCGTACCTGACCGAAGGCTCGAGCGGCCTGACCTACGTAGTCGACCGCTTCAAGGGCTGGGCGCACAGCGGCCACGTCACCCTGGCGCGCGGCGAACGCTCGCGCCTGGCCGACCACGCCAGCGACGTGCTGTAAGCCTCTTCGCTCCCCCAAGCCCCGCCCGCGCAAGCCGGCGGGGCTTTTTCTTGCCGCAATGTTCCAAAGACCGGGGTCTGGAAGGAGTACCGCCATGCATGGCGGTACCGCTGCGCCGGCAGGGAGCGATGCTCCTTGAAACCCCTGCTCCCCCCCGGTTTTAGGCAACTATTTCTCTTTCTTGAGATACGCGCGCAGGCCGTGGGTCAGCACGAGGGGAAACACGCTGGCGTGGTCTTCATCCGCGAACACCTTCAGCCTCGTGGTCAAACCCGCGTAGCGGTGCGCGGCCAGGGCTCCGTGAAAATCGCGCAGGTCGGCGACCATGTCGGCCTGCTCCTCGCTGCGCGAGCGCCGCTTGCCCGGCGCCAGCGTTTCGCGGCTGCCGATGCCGAAGAAGACCGAAGCCGGCAAGTCCCTGTGCGCGCCGGCGTAGTCCCGCAAGCGGTCGAACATCACGCCGCGGTCGAACCAGAGTGACGGGCTGCCGAGGATGTAATGCTCGAAAGTGCGCGGGCGCGTCAGCAGCACTTGCAAACCCAGCAGGCTGCCGTAGGAATGGCCCATGAAGATCTTGCGGCCCATGTCGGCCCGATAGGCAGACGCGATATGCGGGAACACGTCATCGGCGATGAAGCGGGCGTAGGCGCCGGCCTCGCCCAGTACCACCGGGCGGCCCGGCATGTCGGCGCGGTAGCCGCGGAAGTCGGCGTTGCGCGGCACACTGGGCGTGTAGTCGCGGCGGCGGCTGTACACCGGTGTGTCGCCCATCGCATACGAGAGGCCCACCACGATCGACTCCTCCAGTCCGGCATGCTTGTGCAAACGCGACGCGATGCTGCGCGCCAGGGGAAACGCATAATTGGCGTCGACAACGAAGATCACCGGATAGCGCCTGCCGGACGTGCGGTAGGAATCGGGCAGCGCCACGAAAAGCTGGTAGTCGCGCTTGAGCGCCGTGGCGCGGATGTCGCGCACCTCCGTATTGTCGAGGACATACGCGGGCAGCGGCTGGGCAGGGGCGAGTGCTGGTCCGGCAGGTGCCGGGGCGGTGGACGTGGCAGCGTTGGCGGCGGCGGCAGGCGCGACAACGCACCATGCGGCGAGCAGGATCATCGGCAATGTCAAGGTATTCCTCCAGAAGTAAGCGGGCGATTGTGCCGCGCTTCGTTGCCGCAGCCGATATCCCTGGGATGGAATTGCCTATCCCGGGGATGGCCGCCGCCTGGAGCCATCGAGCCCGCTGCTATACTTTTGGCCGATGAACACGCCCGCCCTTCCCCGCCCTTCCAGCATGCCGAAACCCGCGGCGCGCACCGTGATCCTGAGCGCCCTGGTCTGGACGGCGATCAGTGCCCTGGGCGCCCTGCAAACGTACAGCGACAACCTGCGCACGGGCGTGGCCAGCCGCTACCCGGTGCTGCTGGCCACCTGGTTCATCGAATATGCGATCCCGCTGATGGTGCTGTCGGCCGTGCTGGTCACGGCGCTGGGCCGCTGGCCCGTGCTGGTGGCACGCCCCCGCCACGTGGTGCTGCTCTTCGTCGGCCTGGTGCTGCTGTTCCAGCCGGCGCAATGGCTGTACATCGCCTGGCTGCGCGGCTACCTCGATATCGCCAGCCTGGACGACGCGCGCCGCCTGCTGATGAAGATGCTGCTGGTCGGCTGGTTCACCACCACCGCCACCTTCGCCGCCATCCTGGCGATCCACTACTGGCGCCAGGCCAAGGAGCGCGAGCTCGCGTGGCAGCGCGCCCAGAACGACATGCTCAACCTGCGCCTGCAACTGGAGGAACAGCGCATGCTGGCGCTGCGCGCCCAGCTCGAGCCGCACTTCCTGTTCAACGCGCTCAACGCCATCAGCGCCCTGGTGCGCGCCGGCGACAAGCCGGTGGCGCTGGCCGGCATCGGCCGCCTCAGCACGCTGCTGCGCTATGCGCTGGCGGCCAGCACGGACCAGACGGCGACGCTGGCGGCGGAGTTGCAATTCGTGCGCGACTACCTCGACCTGCAACGGCTGCGCTACGGCGACCGGCTGCGCGTGGCCATCGAAGGCGCCGACGACACGCTGCTGCACGACGTCGACTGCCCGCCGCTGTCCCTGCAGCCGCTCGTGGAGAACGCGCTGCGCCACGACCTCGATTGCCACGAAGGCCCGGGCGACATCACGCTATCGTTCGCCCGCGAGGTCAACGAGATGGTCGTGACGGTCACCAATCCCGTGAGCACACAGGCGTCGCCGAATCCCGGCGCCGGCCTCGGGCTGGCCAACACGCGCGACCGGCTGGAGCGGCTCACGCCCGGCGCCGCGCTGCATGCCGGCGTGCGCGGCACGCGCTTCGTGGCCGAAGTGCGGCTGCCGTTGGCGAAAGAGTGACATGGCGATCCGCTACCTGATCGTCGACGACGAGGAACCCGGCCGTGCCAACCTGCGCATGGCCCTGGCCGACCACCCCGGCTGGGAGCTGGCCGCCGAATGCGACGGCAACGCGCAAGCGCGCGCCTGCCTGGCGCGGCATGACGTCGACGTGATCTTCCTCGACGTGCAGATGCCCAGAGAACCGGGCCTGGCGCTGGCCCGCGAGCTGTCGCGGCTGCGCGAGCCGCCGCTCATCGTGTTCGTCACCGCTTTCAGCGAACATGCGATCGATGCGTTCGAGGTGCATGCGCTGGACTACCTGCTGAAGCCCCTGGACGACGCGCGGCTGGCCCAGGCCGTCGAGCGCGCGGCGGCGATGCTGCGGCAGCGCCAGCGCGAAGCCTACGGCACGGCCCTGCGCGACCATGCCGAAGCCGCCACCTATCCGGAACGCATCGGCGTGCGCTCCGTGGGCCGCATCGAGCAGGTGCTCGTCGCCGATATCCTGTGGATGGAAGCGGCCGGCAACTATGTCGAGCTGCGCCTGCCGGGCCGCACCGTGCTGCACCGGATCACGCTGAACCGCCTGGAAGCCCTGCTCGACCCGGCGCTCTTCCTGCGTGTGCATCGCGGCGCGATCGTGCGCCGCGACCAGATCGGCAGCCTCGTCACCGGCGGCGAGGGCAGCCACAAGCTGATGCTGCGCTGCGGCGGCGTGGTGCCCGTCAGCGCCAGCTACCTGGCTGCGCTCAAGGCGGCCATGGCAGCTTGAGGCAGGCCGCCGGCTCGGGCGCCCCCGTCGCCCCGACCAGTTACGCCATGGCGACCCTGCGGGCGATCGGATGCCCATCCTTCAGTTGCAGCAGGTCCCACAGGTTGCCGTACAAATCCTCGAAAACGGCCACCAGGCCGTAATCCTCTTCCTTCGGCTCGCGAACGAAGCGCACGCCCTGGGTGCGCAAGCGTTCGATATCGCGCCAGAAGTCGTCGGTGTTCAGGAACAGGAACACCCTCCCGCCGGCCTGGTTGCCGATCGCCGCCTCCTGCTCCGGCCGTGCCGCGCGTGCCAGCAGGATGGTCGTCCCCGCGCCGCCCTGCGGCGCCACGACGACCCAGCGCTTGTCCTGCGCGGGCTGGTAGGTATCGTCGAGCAGCTCGAAACCGAGCTTGTTCACGTAGAAGTCGATCGCTTCGTCGTAATCGCGCACCACGAGGGCAATGTGTACGATCGCCTGTTTCATCCGTCTCCCTTCAGCGCGCGCGCTTGACCTTCCCCCCATGGGAAGGCTTACAGTACGCCCATCGACATTGAAAGGAGTATCGCATGTACGAACTGCAAGTGGAAAACATGAGCTGCGGCCACTGCGTCGCGGCCGTCACGAAAGCCGTCAAGGCGGTCGACGGCAATGCCCAGGTCGACGTCGACCTGGCAGCCAAGGGCGTGAAGGTGCAATCCGGCGCGCCGCTGGACGCCGTGAAGGCGGCGATCGTGGACGCGGGCTACCCCGTCACCAGCGCCCGCTGAACACTACTTCTCCAGCTCCGGATAGCGGCGGAATATCCCTTCCTCGTTGAAGGAAATCCGCCGCTTCGACTTCAGGTAGGCGGCGATGTTCGGCCGCGCGGCCACCTCGTCGTGCAGCGCCGCCAGGCGCGGCCACTGCGGCTCCAGCCGCGCCATCGTCTTCGGGAACGCATAGCGCAAGCCCGCCACAAGCTGGAACAGCGACAGGTCCACATAAGTGAGCTTCGAGCCCACCGCGAAATTGCCGCGGCCCGGATTGGCCGCCAGCACGTTCTCGAAATACCCCAGGAACTTCGGTATGCGCGCCGCGCAGAAGTCCCTGGCGCGCGCCTTCGCTTCCTTCTTCTGTTCCTCGTAATAGCTGTTCACCGAGATGGGGTGGTGGGTGTCGTGCGCCTCGGCCACGATGTCGGCGATCGTCAGCTGCAACTGATTGCACCACAGGCGCCCTTTTTCGTTGCGCGGCGCAAGGCCGTGACGGGCACCAAGGAACAGCAGGATGTTGGTGGTCTGCCCGATCAGCAGTTCGCCGGCGCGCAGCACGGGCGGCGCGAACGCGGCCAGCGGCTCGCAACGAAAGTCGAGCGAGGCTTCCAGTTGCGGCATGCCTTTCGGGGCGCGCGCCACGTCGCGGTAAGGCACGCCCGCTTCTTCCAGCGCCAGCCGCACGAATTCGCCGCGGCCCTGGATCGTGGGCCAGTAATACAGGGTGTAGGGTTCCACAGCGCCTCCATTGAATATGGCGATTCTAGCCCGGCCGCGCTGGCCGGCGGCGCATCGCTGGAAGCTTCGGGAATGCTACGCGGCGCTGCTGGCGATCCCCTGCAGGATCGGGCAATCGGGCCGCTCGTCGCCATGGCAGCACGCAGCCAGCGTGGCGATCGTGTCGCGCATTTCCGTCAGCTCGCGGATGCGCTCCTCCAGTTCGGCCACGTGGTCCAGCGCGATGCGCTTCACGTCGGCGCTGGCGCGGCTGCCGTCCTGCCACAGCGACAGCAGCTCGGCGATGCGCTCCAGCGAGAACCCCAGCTTGCGCGCGCGCCGGATGAAGCGCAGCGTGTGCACTTCGCGCTGGCCATACACGCGGTAGCCGCTGTCGGTGCGCTGCGCCGCAGGCACCAGGCCGATGCTTTCATAGTAGCGGATCATCTTCGCCGTCACGCCCGAGGCGGTGGCGGCCTGCCCGATATTCATGCTCCCTCCTTCTTCGGCTGCCAGCGGCGCAGCAGCAATGCATTGGTGATGACGCTGACCGACGACAGCGCCATCGCCGCACCTGCCACCACGGGGTTCAGCATGCCGAGCGCCGCCAGCGGAATGCCTGCCAGGTTGTAGACGAACGCCCAGAACAGGTTCTGGCGGATCTTTGCGAACGTGCGCCGCGAGATGTCGAGCGCGTCGGCCACCAGCGCCGGGTCGCCGCGCATCAGCGTGATGCCGGCCGCGTGCATCGCCACGTCGGTACCGGTGGACATCGCGATGCCCACGTCGGCCGCGGCCAGTGCCGGTGCGTCGTTGATGCCGTCGCCCACCATCGCCACCCGGGCGCCCTGCGCCTTCAGGCCGGCGATATGGGCGGTCTTGTCAGCCGGGAGCAGGTTTGCCGCCACGCCGCCGATGCCAACGGCCGTCGCCACGGCGGCCGCGCTGCCTGCGTTATCGCCGGTCAGCATGGTGGTGGCGATGCCCTGCGCGTGCAGGCGCGCCACCGCTGCCCGCGCCGTGGGCTTGGGCGGATCGTTGAAGGCCACGAGCCCCAGCAGCTGGCGCTTGCCGGCATCGGCGAGCCACGATACGGTATGGCCGGACTGCTCGAGCGCAACAGCGTCCGCCCGCAGCGGCTCGAGATCGATGTGCCGCTCGCCCATCAGCCGCGTGCTGCCCAGCACGAGCTCGCGCTCGCCGACGGCGGCTGCCAGGCCGCGGCCCGGCAATGCCGTCACCGCCTGGGCCACCGGCACGGCGAGCACCCGTTCGCGCGCCGCGTCCAGCACGGCGCGCGCCAGTGAGTGCTCGCTGCCCTGTTGCACCGCGGCCGCCAGCGCCAGCAGGTCCGCTTCACCGATGCCGTGCGCGCGCAGGCCCGCCAGCGCGGGGCGGCCCTGGGTCAGCGTTCCGGTCTTGTCGAACACCACCGCCGTGACCCCGTGCGCCGTCTCCAGCGCCTGGGCATCCTTGATCAGGATGCCGTGGCGGGCCGCCACGCCGGTGCCGGCCATGATCGCCGCGGGCGTGGCCAGCCCCAGCGCACATGGACAGGCGATCACCAGCACGGCCACCGCGTTGATCGTGGCCGTTTCCAGGCTGCCGGACACGAACCACCAGCCGAGCAGCGTGAGCGCGGCGATTCCCAGCACGACGGGCACGAACACGGCGCTGACACGGTCCACCAGCTGCTGCACCGGCGCCTTGGCCGCCTGGGCATCCTCGACGAGGCGGATGATGCGTTCCAGCGTGCTCTCGGCGCCCGTGGCCGTGGTGCGCACGACCAGCAGGCCGGCGCCATTGATCGCGCCGCCAGTCACCCGTTCGCCCTGCCGGCGCGCCACCGGCAGGCTCTCGCCGGTGATCAGCGATTCGTCGACATCGCTCGCCCCTTCCACCACTTCGCCATCGACGGCGATGCGCTCACCGGGACGCACCACCACGAGGTCACCCGGGCGCACGCTGGCCACCGGCACGTCGACGTCCTGGCCGCCGCGCCGCACGCGCGCCGACTCGGGGCGCAGCGTGCGCAGCGCGCGGATCGCCGCCGTGGTCTGGCGCTTGGCGCGCGCTTCCAGCCACTTGCCGAGAAGGACCAGCGTGATGACGACCGAGGCGGCCTCGAAATACAGGTGCCCGCCGTGCCCGGCCAGCAGCAGGTACCCGGACAGGCCGTACGCCGCGCTGGTGCCGAGCGCCACCAGCAGGTCCATATTGCCCGCGCCTGCGCGCGCCGCCTTCCAGCCGGCACGGTAGAACCGGGCACCGAACAGGAACTGCACGGGCGTGGCCAGCAGCCATTGCACCCAGGGCGCCGCCGCCCATGTCACGCCCAGCGGCGCCAGCAGCATCGGCAGCACCAGCGGCAGCGACAGCAGCGCGGACAGCAGCACCGGCAAGCCTTCGTTGGCGCCGCGCAGCCAGCCCTGCAGGGTGGCCTTCGCATCGGCCGGTCGTTCCGGTGCCGGCACCGGGGCGGCTGCCGCGGCGACCGGCTCGGCCTCGTAGCCCGCCTTCTCGACGGCGGCGCGCAACGCGTCGAACGCCAGCGGCGCCTCGGTTTCCACACGCGCCGTCTCGGTCGCCAGGTTGACGCTGGCGCTCGTGACGCCCGGCACGGCGGCCAGCGCCCTCTCGACGCGGCCGACGCAAGCCGCGCAACTCATGCCGCCGATGCGGACGTCCTGGGAAAGTTCAGTGCTCATCTCGATACTCCTGCTGCCATGATGTCGTCAGGATGGAGTATCCCATGATGGGAAGGTCAAGCGGTTTTCAAAGGCGTTCTTATTGCCGAGCCCGAGTCCCGCGGTGTCTCCCGGTGCCAGGCACCGCGGGACACGGGCTCGAGCATTGCAAGGACGCATGGTGTGCATGCGAGCCGGTTCGTCAGCACATCCTTGCCACAAGAAATCATTTCCCTGAAAGCGGCCAGAGGCGTTGAAAAAAACGCTATCATCCGGGGAGATTCGCCGGCCTTGCCGGGCCGTAACGAAACAGGAATGGACAACGCATGAAATTCAGATTTTGGGCGATGCGCGGCGCGATCGACCGGCCGGCGCGCGGCGTGGACGCGCCGATGGCGGGATGAACACGCTTGCGGACCCGTTCCAGCCGGCCGTGGCGGCACTGGCCGCGCAGTGGCGGCAGACGGCCAGCCTGGACGAGATCATGCTCGCTGCGCATGACGCCGCCGCCGTGTTCGGCTGCGACCGGCTCACGCTGTATGCCGTGGACGCCGACGGCGATTACCTCATCTCGAAGGCAAGGACGCAGGATGCCTGCCGCGACGTGAAGGTGGCGATCGGGCCGCACAGCATCGCCGGCCTGGCGGCGCAGACGCGCAACCCCGTCCACGTGGCGGACGCCCATGACGATGCCGAACTGGCGCGCATCGCGCCCGGCCTGCGCTTCCCGCGCGGCGTGGACGAGCGCACCGGTTACCGCACCAGGCAGGTGCTGGCCGTGCCGCTCGTGGCACCGGACAGCGGCGCGCTGCTGGGCGTGATCCAGCTCGTCAACACGCGCGACGGCGATCCCTTCCCGGCCCTGGCCGCCGAGGCGGCGGCACGCCTGGGCGAAGCGCTCGCGCCGCGATTGGCGCCCCACGCGCCCCACGCGCGACAGGCGGCGGCGCAGGCGGTGGAGCAGCCGCCCGCCCTGCCTGCCGCCGCGCCGGCACGGGCGGGCGGCGATGCGGCGCGCCTGCTTGCCCGCATCGTGGCCGATGCGCGGCGCCTCGGGGCCCGCGCGATCCATATCGAGCCGGCACCCGGCGGCGCCATGATTCGCCTGCGCCGCGACGGCGTCCTGGCCCCCTATGCCACCCTGCCCGCCGGGCGTGCCGACGCCCTCGTGCAGCACCTGGCGGCTGCCGGCGGCCTTGCCCGCGGTGGGCCGGGCCAGCCGCGCCAGGGCACCCTCGACGGCCGCGCGCACGGCTGGCCGGACGTGCTGCTGCACGCCACCGCGATCCCGTCCGCGGCCGGCATGGACCTGGTGCTGCGGTTGGCCGAGGCGCGGCCACCGATACCGCTGGCGCAACTGGACATGGCGCCGGACGATCTCGCCCGCCTGCAGGCCATCCTGGAACTGCCGCGCGGCCTGCTGCTGGTATGCGGCCCGCAGGATGCCGGCAAGAGCACTACCCTGCATGCGCTGCTGGGCGGCCTGGCCGGCCCGCACCGCAAGGTCTGCACGGCCGAAGACGATCCGGCGCCACCGCAGCCCGGCCTGTGCCAGGTGCGGCTCGGCGGCGCCGCCGGGCTCGACGCCGCCGCCGCGCTCGAAGCGTTCCGGCAGGCCGATGCCGACGTGATCATGGTCGATGCGCTGCGTGGGGGCGTGGCGGCAGGGCTGGCCATCGAGGCGGCCCTCGCCGGCCGGCTGGTACTGGCCGCGCTGCCCGCACGCGGTGCCGCGGAGGGCGCGTTGCGGCTGCTGGACCTGGTTGCCGACCCGTTCGCGGTGGGCGACGCGCTGGCCGGCGTGCTGGCGCAGCGGCTGGTGCGGCGACTGTGCACTGCATGCCGGCAGCCCTACCACCCCGGTGCGGCCGAACTGGAACTGCTGCTGACGGAATATTGCGCGGAAATGCCGGCGGCCGGCGAGGCCGCCACCGCCGCCATGCGCGACCACCTGCTGGCGAGCTGGCGCCGGCTCCACGGCGATGGTGGCAGCATCACGCTGTATCGCCAGGTCGGCTGCGCCGCATGCGCGGGCGGCTACCGGGGCCGCAGCGCCCTGTTCGAGCTGATGGCGGGCGGCGCGGGCATGGCCCGGCTGCTGGCGCAGCGGCCGGACGCGGCACGCCTGGCCACGGCGGCGCAGGATGACGGCATGCGCACGCTGAAGATGGATGGCATCGACAAGGTGCTGGCCGGGATCACCGATATCGGGTCGGTGCGCGCGGCCTGCGCCAGGTAAGGAAACACATGGAGAAACTGAGAGGTACCGTGAGCGAGCTGCGGCGTGGAAAGACCGTATCGTACAACCCCAGCACAGGCACCAGCACCATCCACGCGGCCGTGTTCCGGCTCGACGGGCAACTGGTGAAGATCGTCTCGAACGCGCCGCTCGTGATCGCCGAGGGGCAGGAACTGGTGGTGGTGGGCCGCCGCCGCGCCAAGCTGTTCACGGCCTATGCCCACCGCAATCTCACCACGGGCCAGGAAGGGCACGAAGGCTGGGCCACGCGGCTCGTGGTGACGATCCTCGTGGTGACGGGCGCGCTGTGGCTGGGCAGCCTGATGGGCGGCGACTATGCGGTGGTGTTCGGCGCCACCTTCGTCGCGCTCGGCATCGCCATGGCCTGGCGTTCGCTGGAAGTGGTGCAGGCGCTGGTCATGTTGCGCCGCTGACGCAGGAGGAAAAGATGCTGTCCCATGTATTCATCGGCGTGACGGACTTCGAACGCGCCTTCGCCTTTTATTCCGCCCTGATGGAGACACTGGGCCAGCCGCTGCGCTTTCGCGACGACAGCCGCCCATGGGCCGGCTGGATGCCGTGCGATGCACCGCGACCGCTGCTGCTGGTCGGCGCGCCCTTCGACGGCATGCCCGCCACCGTGGGCAATGGCGCGATGACGGCGCTGCTGGCGCCCGACCACGCCACGGTCGACCGCGCGCACGCCGCGGCGCTGGCGAACGGCGGCACCTGCGAAGGCCCACCGGGCCCGCGGCCCGAGTACCACGCGCACTATTACGGCGCCTACTTCCGCGACCCGGACGGCAACAAGCTGTGCGTGGTGTGCCACCATTGACGGTGCCTACAGCCGCTTGCCGAAGCACACCGCCGCGTCATTGCCCACGTACTTGCCGAAGTTCGGGATGCGCAGGTAGCCTTGCGCGTCGTAGAACCGGATCGCCCGCTCGTTGACCTTGCGCGTTTCCAGCCATAGCCCCCGGCAACCCAGCGCCGCGGCCTGCGCTTCCAGGAAGGCCAGCACGGCCGAGCCGATGCCGGCCCCCGCGCCGGGCCGCGCGTACATGCGCTTGATCTCGGCGATCTCGCCATCGATGGGCCGCAGCGCGCCGCAGCCGACCGCCCGGCCCCGATCGTCGCGGGCGATCGCGAACAGGGTGCAGCCGGCGGGATCGAACGAGGCCGTGCCATCGTCGCCCGTGATGCCGCGCAGGGTCTCGGACAGTTCGCGCATCAGCGCGACGGCATCCGGCGAGGCGGGATCGGCCGCTGCCACGTCGAACTCCGGTCCGAGCAGCTTGTACATCACGCGCGTGGCGCCCAGCGTGTTCTCGCGCAGGATCGCGTAGCGCGGGATGTCGCCGCTGGTGCGGTAACCGAGGCCTGCATACAGGTGCTGGGCGCCGCTGCCCACCCAGGTGTCGAGCACCAGCAGCGTGCGCCCCAGCTCCCTGGCGCGCGCTTCGGCCGCCTGCAGCAGCCTTCGCCCGACGCCGCGGCGCCGCCAACGCGTGTGTACCAGCATCTTGTTCACTTCGGCGCGGTGCGCGCCGTTGGCCGGCGTGGCCAGCGCCAACTGCACGGTGCCGCAGACCGTGCCTGCCTCGTCGCGCGCCGCGAACAAGGTGCGCGCACGGGCATCGACCTGCGCGGCCACGTCCAGCCAGAAGCGCCGCGCATCGTCCACCGTGAACGGCGGCAGGAAGCCGACGCTGGCGCCATGTGCGACGCAGTCGTGCAGCACATCGGCCAGGGCATCGGCGGCGGCGCGCACGCCCTCGCCATCGAGTTCGGCTATCGTGATCATGGTTCGCAGATCGCTATCAGGTAATGGGCACCCAGCGGCCCGGGGCAGGAAAAGCGCGTGGGACCGTACAGGCGAAAGCGCAGGCAGTCGCCCACCTGCAGCCGGTACGTGACGCCATCGAGCGTGTAGTCGAGCAGCCCGTCCAGCATCCAGATGTGCTGCTCCAGGCCCGGCTGCGGCGGCTGTTCGTAGTCGATCACCGCACCGGCAGGCAGCCGGCCTTCGATCAATTCGCCGCGCAAGCCTTTCGCCGGCGGCGACACCATGCGGCGCGTGAAGCCGGTGGCAGGGTCCGTCCAGGTGGCCTGGTCGACCGACTTGATCAGCTGGGCGCCCTGCTCCTCCACCTCGGCAATGAGGCGCGACATCGGCAAGCCGTAGGCGGCGCACAGCTTGCCCAGCAGCGCCGCCGTCGGACTCGATTCGCCGCGCTCCATGCGCGACAAGGTGGCGCGGCTGATGCCGCTCGCCTGCGCCAGCTGTTCCAGCGACCAGCCACGGCCCTCGCGCAGCGCGGCCAGCCGGGCCACCAGTTTTTGTTCGAAGCGTTCGTCATTTCTCATATTCGAGAGAATATCTCGAATATGAGAAGAAAATCAAGGGCGGCGTGGCGCCTGGGGGACGGGATGCGCAACGTGGGGCTCGGCGAGCTCCGCGCGCCGGGCGAAGCGCTGGGCCAGCACGGCGCACACCATCAGCTGGATCTGGTGAAACAGCATGACGGGCAGGATGACCATGCCCAGCGACGAAGAGGCGAACAGCACTTTCGCCATCGGCACGCCGGAGGCGAGGCTTTTCTTGGAGCCGCAGAACACGATCGTCACCTCGTCCTCGCGGGAAAAACCGAACTTGCGGCTGGCGAGCGTCGTCAGCGCCAGCACGACCGCCAGCAGCACGCAGCAGATCACGCCCAGCGTGACCAGCACTTGCGTCGACAGCTTGTGCCACAGCCCCTCGTTGACCGCTTCGGAAAAGGCGGTATAGATGACCAGCAGGATCGAGCCCTGGTCGACGAACCTGAGCATCGGTTTGTGCCGGTCGACCCAGCCGCCGATGACCGGGCGCAGCAGCTGGCCGGCCAGGAACGGCACCAGCAACTGCAGCACGATGGCCAGCACCGCGTCGCCGGTCGAGCGGCCCGTGGGGCCTTGCACGATGAAGGCCGAGACCAGGAGCGGCGTGATGAAGATGCCGAGGAAGTTCGAGGCCGAGGCGCTGCAGATCGCGGCCGGCACGTTGCCGCGCCCCATCGCCGTCAGCGCGATCGACGATTGCACGGTCGATGGCAGCATGCACAGGAACAGCAGGCCCACGTACAACTCGGGCGTGAGCACCGCCAGCGCAAGCGGCTTCATGGCCAGGCCGAGGATGGGGAACAGCACGAAGGTGGAGCACAGCACGGTCAGGTGCAGGCGCCAGTGCGTGATGCCGGCAATGACCGCCTGGCGCGACAGCTTGGCGCCGTGCAGGAAGAACAGCAGGCCGATGACGACCGCGGTGACGTCGCCAAGGACCACGGCCGTCTGGCCGGTGACCGGCAGCACGGTGGCGACGGCGACGGTGGCGAGCAGGACCAGCGTGAAATTGTCGGGCTTGAACTGGGAGAGAGAGGAGAGAACGGAAGGCATCCAGGGATTTTATCGCATAAGAAAAAAGGGAGCCGCGGCTCCCTTTCTTTCCGAAGCGGCTCGCGCTTACAGGATCTGCGTGCCGATCCACCAGCCGATCGCCGCCACGAAGGCGGAGGCGGGAATCGTGAAGACCCACGCCCACACGATATTGCCGGCCACGCCCCAGCGCACCGCCGACAGGCGCTGCGCGGAACCGACGCCGACGATGGCGCCGGTGATCGTGTGCGTGGTGGACACGGGCACGCCCAGGCCCGATGCCATCAGCAGCGTGATCGCGCCGCCCGTCTCGGCGCAGAAGCCGCCGACGGGTTTGAGCTTGGTGATCTTCTGGCCCATCGTCTTGACGATGCGCCAGCCGCCGAACAGCGTGCCGAAGGAAATCATGCCGTAGCAGGCCACGATCACCCAGGTCGGCGGCTCGGTCGCGTCGGCGGCCACGTGGCCGGAAGCGATCAGCAGCATCCAGATGATGCCCATGGTCTTTTGCGCGTCGTTGCCACCATGGCCCAGGCTGTAGGCTGCCGCGGAAGCCAGCTGCAGGCGGCGGAACCACGTGTCGATGCGGCGCGGCGTGGACTTCACGAACACCCACGACACCAGCAGCATGATCAGCGTGCCCAGGAAGAAGCCCAGGAGCGGCGCCACGACGATGAACACCACCGTCTTGATCAAGCCGCCGGCGATCAGCGCGCCGGTGCCGGCCTTGGCGACGGCGGCGCCCACCAGGCCGCCGATCAGCGCGTGAGACGACGACGACGGGATGCCGTAGTACCAGGTAATCACGTTCCACACGATGGCGCCGACGAGTGCCCCGAAGATCACATGATGGTCGACCACGTGCGGATCGATGGTGCCCTTGCCGATCGTGGTGGCCACGTGCAGGCCGACGACGAAGATGGCGATGAAGTTGAAGAAGGCGGCCATCGCCACCGCGGTCTGCGGTTTCAGGACGCCCGTGGACACGACGGTGGCGATGGCATTCGCCGCGTCATGGAAGCCGTTCATGAAGTCGAAGATCAGCGCGAGGGCGATCAGGAGCCCCAGCGCGTAAATGCTGATTTCTAAGGTCTGCATATTGTTGTTTTGATCGTGCGGCGCTTACGCGTTCTCGACGATGATGCCTTCGATGATGTTGGCCACGTCTTCGCAGCGGTCGGTGACGGTTTCTAGGATCTCGTAGATTGCCTTCATCTTGATCAGGTTGCGCACGTCCGGCTCGTCGCGGAACAGCTTGGACATCGCGGCGCGCATCACGTGGTCTGCGTCCGACTCCAGGCGGTCGATCTCTTCGCAGATGCCGACGATGTCGCGCGCATTGTCCATGTTCGACAGCAGCGCCACGGCTTCCTTCACCTTCTCGCAGCAGGCCAGCACCAGCTCGGCCAGGCGCTTCGCTTCCGGCGTGACGGCATGCAGGTCGTACAGCGACACGGTCTGGCCGGCGTCTTCCATCATGTCCAGGATGTCATCCATCTTCGTGATCAGCTTGTGGATGTCGTCACGGTCGATCGGGGTGATGAACGTCTTGTGCAGCAGGTCCACCGTGGTGTACGTGATCTTGTCCGCCTGTTTTTCGATGCTCTCGATGGCATGGACCCGGTTTTCCAGATCGTCGAAATTGGTCATCAGGCCCAGCATTTCTTTCGCGCCCTTGACGCACAGTTCAGCATGCTGGTTGAACAGGTCAAAGAATTTGCCCTCGGTGGGCATCAGGCGTCCAAACATTTTATTCTCCGTTGGTTGATTCGGGGGTGCTGCCGGGGCCGTTGCTCTAAGCGGCCCCTCTTGGTGCTGGTATCAGTCGCCCTGATAGATCGACAGATTACCGGTGTAGTTGCCGAACTTGGTGTACATGCCCATCCAGGTCAGGCGAATGGCGCCGATGGGGCCATTACGTTGCTTGCCGATGATGATTTCGGCGGTGCCCTTGTCCGGCGAGTCGGGGTTGTAGACCTCGTCGCGGTAAAGGAAGATGATCACGTCCGCATCCTGTTCGATAGCGCCGGATTCGCGCAGGTCGGACATCACGGGACGTTTGTTGGGCCGCTGTTCCAGCGAGCGGTTCAGCTGCGACAGCGCGATGACCGGGCAGTGCAATTCCTTCGCCAGGCCCTTCAGCGAGCGCGAGATTTCCGAGATCTCGGCGGCGCGGTTGTCGCCCGGCTGCGAACCCTGCATCAGCTGCAGGTAGTCGACGATGATCAGCCCCAGCTTGCCACACTGGCGCGCCAGGCGGCGCGCGCGCGCGCGCATCTCGATGGGGTTCAGCGCCGGCGTCTCGTCGATGTAGAGCTGGGCTTCATTCATTTTCTGGATCGCGTGCGTGAGCCGCGGCCAGTCTTCGTCGTTCAGCTTGCCGGTACGCAGGCGATGCTGGTCGAGCTGGCCAACGGAGCCCAGCATACGCATCGCCAGCTGCGCGCCGCCCATCTCCATCGAGAACACGGCGACGGGCAAGCCTGCCTCGATCGCGACGTTCTCGCCGATGTTGACGGAAAACGCCGTCTTGCCCATCGACGGGCGGCCGGCCACGATGACCAGGTCGCCGGGCTGCAGGCCGGATGTCATCTTGTCCAGGTCGGCGAAACCGGTCGGTACGCCGGTGATCTCGCTGCCGCTGTCGCGGCTGTACAGCTCGTCGATGCGTTCGACCACCTGCGTCAGCAGCGGCTGCACGGCCAGCCAGCCCTGCGCGCCGCGCGCGCCCTGCTCGGCGATCGCGAAGATCTTCGACTCCGCCTCGTCGAGCATCTGCTTGACTTCCTTGCCCTGCGGGCTGAAGGCGTTGCCGGAGATTTCATCGGCCACCGTGATCAGCTTGCGCAGCACGCCGCGGTCGCGCACGATCTCGGCGTAACGGCGGATGTTCGCCGCCGACGGCGTGTTTTGCGCCATCGCGTTCAGGTATTGCAAACCGCCGACCTCATCGGCCTTGCCCAGCATCGAGAGCGCCTCGAACACGGTAATCACGTCCGCCGGTTTGCCGGAGTTGATCAGGCGGATCATCTGTTCGAAGATGATCCGGTGGTCGTAGCGATAGAAATCCTCCGCATGCATGAAGTCGGCGATGCGGTCCCAGGCGGCATTGTCGCGCAGCAGGCCGCCGATCACCGATTGCTCGGCTTCGATGGAGTGCGGCGGGATGCGGAGGGAATCGACTTGCGGGTCGGATGGGGAATTCATGGCGCGCATTATACCTGCATAAGCAGGCCAAAGTTCATAATGGTTGGCAAGATCGCTGCCCTGGCGGCAGCGTTGTCATCGCCTTGGGAAGGGCTTGTACCCGTCATTTATAACAGCCGGGCCGCCGCCTTGTCGCCCTCGTGGGGCATCGGCGCCGCGCGGCGTGGCGGCAATAAAAAAGCCGGGCGAACCCGGCTTCTTCATGTGTACGACAATCCTGACGCGGAAAGATTCCCGACAGGCTTAGGCGGCTTCGCCCACGACGGCGACGGTCACGTCGACCACCACGTCCGTGTGCAGCGACACCGACACCGGGTGCTCGCCGGTGGTCTTCAGCGGGCCGTTCGGCATGCGCACGGCAGCTTTTTCCACGGCGAAGCCGGCCTTGGTCAGGGCTTCGGCGATGTCGTAGTTGGTCACGGAACCGAACAGGCGGCCGTCGACGCCGGCCTTCTGCGACACGGTCACGGTCATGCCGTTCAGCTTTTCGCCCTGGCCCTGTGCAGCGGCCAGCTTTTCAGCTGCGGCCTTTTCCAGGTCGGCGCGCTTGGCTTCGAACTCGGCCACGGCGGCCGTGGTGGCACGGCGTGCCAGCTTTTGCGGGATCAGGAAGTTACGTGCGTAGCCGTCCTTGACCTTCACCACGTCGCCCAGGTTGCCGACGTTGATAACTTTTTCCAGCAGAATGATTTGCATAATGTTCTCCAGTTCTATCTGTACTGCTGCCGATTAGGCGTGGTGCAGATCGGTGTACGGCAGCAGGGCCAGGTAGCGTGCGCGCTTGATGGCGGTATCCACTTGGCGCTGGTAGTGCGCCTTGGTGCCGGTCAGGCGTGCCGGCATGATCTTGCCGTTTTCCTGGATGAAATCTTTCAGCGTGTCGACGTCCTTGTAGTCCACTTGCTCAACGCCGGCGGCGGTGAAGCGGCAGAACTTCTTACGCTTGAACAGCGGGTTTTGCTGTTTGCGCTTTTCTTTCAGCTTGGCTTTGTTTTTGTCGAACTTTTTACCGAATGCCATTTTAGGCTCCTGTATCTAAATGTTGTGTCGCCGGGGCGGCACGAAAATCAATGATGTGAAATACCAGGCTCTTGCTGTTGCGGCTGCGCCGGGCGAGGAACCCCGAGAATTCGTAGGTGCCTCCCAGCGGCGCCGCGCTGAACCGGCCGGAGATTTCTCCCGCGGCGACCGCGGCGATCTCGAACTCCGTCTGGCGCGCGATGCCTGCCTCGATCTGCTGCGAACTGTGCTGCAATACTGCATTCACGATCGGCAGCCCGGCGGGGGTATAGCGAATCACTTCCCGCTCGGCGATGAGGCCGGTGACCTTCAGCTCGTTCAGCAAGACTCCCCGGAATTAGGCTGCAGCTGCCGGAGCGGCCGCGGCTTCGGCGCGGTGGCTCTTGGCGGCGTCTTCACGCTGGACCGACTTCATCATCGGCGAAGGAGCGGTTTCCGCTTTCTTCATCTTGACGGTCAGGTGGCGCAGCACGGCATCATTGAATTTGAACGCGGTTTCCAGTTCGACCAGAGTGTCGTTGTCGCACTCGATGTTCATGCAGATGTAGTGTGCCTTGGCCAGCTTCTGGATCGAGTACGCCATTTGACGGCGGCCCCAATCTTCCACGCGGTGCACGTTACCGCCGCGCGAGGTCACGCTGGCCTTGTAACGTTCGATCATCGCGGGCACTTGCTCGCTTTGGTCCGGATGGACGATAAATACGATTTCGTAGTGACGCATGCAAACTCCCTTAAGGACTGTTGATAGCCCACCCCGGCGTCATGACGGGTGTGGGAAGAGGTAAGCCCGCAAGCATAGCAGGTTTTTAGGGGGATTACCAGCCGCCAAGCTGGCGCCAGACCCGGCTGCGAGCCATCTGCCGGTGCAGCCAGGCCCCAGTCATGCGCCCCCTCGGAAAGGGCGCTGCAGGAAATATTTCCAGAAAACCGGTGCCTGTCACGGGTTTTTCAGAATTTTTTCACAACTGAAGCACGTTTCCCCTTGCATTCCATTTGGTACTGTACAAAAATACAGGCTGTCTATATACACAGATATCGCATCATGATCAAGCTCACCGCAAGGCAGGAACAAATTCTCAACCTGATCAGGGATGCCATCGAGTCCACCGGCTTCCCGCCGACGCGCGCCGAGATTGCCGCCGAGTTGGGTTTCAAGTCGGCCAATGCGGCCGAGGAACACCTGAAGGCGCTCGCGCGCAAGGGCGCGATCGAGATCACCGCGGGCACCTCGCGCGGCATCCGGCTGCTGGGCGAGCGCGTCGCGCCGTCCGCCGGGGCCTCGTCGGGCCCGGCACCCGCGCTTTCCGACCAGCTTCCGCAAGTGCCGGCCGGCCTGCTGATGCAGCTGCCGCTGATCGGCCGCGTGGCCGCCGGTTCGCCGATCCTGGCACAGGAAAACCTGGAAAACAGCTACAGCGTCGACCCGGCCCTGTTTTCCGCGAAGCCCGATTTCCTGTTGAAGGTCCGCGGGGAATCGATGCGCGACGTGGGCATCATGGACGGCGACCTGCTGGCCGTGAAAAAGGTCGACAACGCCAAGAATGGCCAGATCGTGGTGGCGCGCATCGGCAACGAAGTGACGGTCAAGCGCTACCGCCGCACCGGTTCCACGATCGAACTGCTGCCGGAAAACCCGGACTTCAAGGTAATCACGGTCACGCCGGAAGACGAATTCGCGCTGGAAGGCCTGGCCGTCGGCCTGCTGCGCACCTGGCACTGATCAGCACCTGCTTTGGCACTGGTGAAGCGCTGAATCGGCACTGATCGTCACCGTTTCCCCTGCCGTGGCCGGCTTGCACTAGCCGGCCGAGCACGCGTTTCGCAAGTGCTGCGGCCACGCCGCGGCGCGCTTTCTTTGCACGTCATTCCGGCAGGTTCATTTCGGCAGGTTCATTTCGGCAGGTGCGTGCTGCGGCGCTCTTCCAGCTGCCGCATCGTCCTGCCGCCGGCTCTCGGCCAGCCGCCTATTTCGACGGCGGCCGCACCGCGACATTGCCGTTGGCCTGGTCCACGAACACGGCATAGCGGCCGAAGAAGTCGGCGCCCAGGATGCCGTCCGGCTGGAAGAAGTCGGGCAGCGGCATCAGGTAGGGCTGGATCGCCACGCCGCCCGGCAACGCCACCGTTACCGTCTGGCACGGCTTGTCGGGCCCGAACAGGTCGCATGGCGAGCGCTGGTCTTTCTGTCTTTCCACGGCCTGCGGCTTGACCAGAGAAATATTCGCTGCCGAATCGAACACCAGGCGGTAGCGCGCCCGCTCGTTCGCCAGCGCGACAACGATGCTTTCATGGACCCGCTCGTGCGGCAGCGCCTGCCAGCCGGGCCCCGGGTCGAGCGGCGCGCCGAAGCGCAGCGTGCGGCTCGACTGGTCGTAGACGAACGGCTGCCGCGCGAACAGGCCGAGGCCGACGACGGAATGCGGCGGCGGCCCGGCACCCTCGCCGATGCTCAAGCCCCACGGCTCGTGGGACACTCCCGTCACTTCGCCGAACGAGACGCCGTTCACGACGAGGTCGGGAATCACGAATTCCTCCTCCTCGCGCACCTTGCCGGCCAGGTCGGCGCTTTTCACTTTCCGGCCCGTCAGTTTCAGGTTGGGGATCTTGGCCATCACCTCCTGCGTCAGGTGCAGCGTGCGCGACGAGCCGATGTCGAACGTGAATGGATAAGTGGCGCCGCCGACCGTCAGCTGCACGACCGGAATGCCCTTCTCCAGCGCCAGCGGCACCGAGACTTCGGCGTGCGCCGCCACGGCGGCACACAGCGCCGCCGCGCCTAGCCAGCGGCGCCTCATGCGTCCAGCGCCAGGCGGAAATCGTCCACCAGGTCGGCCGTATCCTCGATGCCGACCGATACGCGGATCAGCGATTCGGCGATGCCCATCGACGCGCGGCGCTCCGTGCCCATTTCGTAGAAAATCGTGTGCGCGACCGGGATGACGAGCGTGCGGGTGTCGCCCAGGTTGGACGCCGGCACGGCGATCTTCAGGCGGTTCAGGTAATCGAAGCAGTCGATTCCTTCCTTCAATTCAAAGCTGAACAGCGAGCCATAGGCCTTGAACAGCTCGGTGGCGATACCGTGCTGCGGGTGCGACGGCAGGCCGGGATAGTGGACGGCGGCCACGCGCGGATCGGCTTCCAGCATCTCGGCCAGCGCCTTGGCATTGGCGCAGGTGCGCTCCATGCGCAGGGCCAGCGTTTCGGCGCCGACGGCGATGTGGTGCGCCGCCTCAGGCCCCAGCGAAGCGCCGAAGTCGCGCAAGCCCTTGGCGCGGACCTGCGTGATGCCCCACATGGCGGGCGCGGCCTTCTTGTAGTTCTCGAAGATGTTCGGATAGCGGTTCCAGTCATAGGCGCCGGTATCGGTGAGGCTGCCGCCCAGCGCATTGCCGTGGCCGGCGATCGACTTCGTCAGCGAGTTGATGACGAGCCCGGCACCGACCGCCTTCGGGCGGAACAGGTAGGGCGTGGTCATCGTGTTGTCGACGATGTACAGGATGCCTTTTTGCGCGCACAGCTCGCCGATGCGCTTCAGGTCGGCGATCTGCGTGCGCGGATTGGCGATCGTTTCGACGAACACGATGCGCGTGTTTTCCTTCAGCGCGGCTTCGACGTTGGCGACATCGGTCGCGTCGACGAAATCGACGCCGACGCCCTGCCCCGCCACCGTCTGCCACAGGGAGTTCGTGTTACCGAACAGGAACGAGGACGAGACCACATGATCGCCGGCGCGCAGCAGCGCCTGGAATACGGCGCCGATGGCGCCCATGCCGGTGGCGAAGCACAGCGTGGCCACGCCGCCCTCCATCTTGTTGACCTTCTCTTCCAGCGCGGACACCGTGGGATTGCCCTGGCGGCCATAACGGAAACCCGGCTCGCGGCCCTGGAACACGGAAGCGAGCTGGCGCGCATCCGTGTAGCCGAACGCGACAGACGTGTGCACGGGCTTGTGCAGCGACCCCTGCTCGATGGTCTTCTGGCGGTCGCCGTGCAGGATCGTGGTGGTGAAACCGTAGTTTTTCTTGTCGTTCATGTCGTGCGCAATGTGGTTTTAACAACGGGGACAGGCCCCAAGGGGACTGTCCCCGAATTTACATTTCGGTTGTATTACAACGGCAGGGACTGTCCCCGATTTGACATTCGGTGGTTCCGCAACAAAAAGGGCTCCGCGAGGAGCCCTGGGCTTATGCTTCGGTCGCGACCCGATTCAGGTTCAGCTGCGTGCGCGCGGCGTCCTCGACCACCTTGGTCTTCGGATTGTGGCGGGCGTGCTCGATGCGGTCCAGGTAATCGGGCGACACGTCGCCGGTGATGTAGTGGCCGTCGAAGCAGGAAGCCTCGAAGCTCGTCAGTGCCGGGTTGACGTCGGAGATCGCCTTCTTCAGGTCGTCCAGGTCCTGGTAGACCAGCGCGTCGGCCGTGATTTCCTTGCACACTTCCTCGACGGTCCGGCCGTGGGCAATCAGTTCGTCGCGGGTCGGCATGTCGATGCCGTACACGTTCGGGTACAGCACCGGCGGCGCGGCGGAGGCGAAGATGACCTTCTTGGCGCCGGAATCGCGCGCCATCTGCACGATCTCGCGGCTGGTGGTACCGCGCACGATGGAATCGTCGACCAGCAGCACGTTCTTGCCCTTGAACTCGTCGCCGATCGCGTTCAGCTTCTGGCGCACCGATTTCTTGCGCAGCGCCTGGCCGGGCATGATGAAGGTGCGGCCGATGTAGCGGTTCTTGATGAAGCCTTCGCGGTATTCCTTGCCCAGGCGCAGCGCCAGCTGGATGGCGGCGGGGCGCGAGGAATCGGGGATAGGCATCACGACATCGATATCGTCCGCCAGGCCTTCGCGCTTGATCTTCTCGGCCAGGTACTCGCCCATCTTCAGGCGCGTGTTGTAGACCGAGGCGCCGTCGATCACGGAGTCCGGCCGCGCCAGGTACACGTATTCGAACACGCAGGGATTGAGCGTCGGGTTATCGGCGCAGATGCGGCTGTGCAGCTGGTTGTCGGCATCGATGAACACGGCTTCGCCCGGCTTCACGTCGCGCTCGAAGCGGAAGCCGGCGCCTTCGAGCGCCACCGATTCCGAGGCCAGCATGTACTCGGTGCCTTGCTCCGTTTCATTGATGCCCAGGCACAGCGGGCGGATGCCGAACGGATCGCGGAAGCCCAGCAGGCCCACGCCGGCAATCTGCGCCACGGCCGCGTAGCCGCCGCGCACGCGGCGGTTCACCGCCGTGACCGCTTCGAACAGCGTGCCCGAATCGAGCACATAGCCAGTGGTGGCGCGCATGATTTCGTGGGCCAGCACATTCAGCAGTACTTCCGAATCCGAGTCGGTATTGATGTGGCGGCGATCGTTCTTGAACATCTCGTTCTTGAGCTGTTCCCAATTGGTGAGATTGCCGTTATGCGCCAGCGTGATGCCGAACGGCGCGTTGACGTAGAACGGCTGCGCTTCCTCTTCCGACGACGAACCGGCCGTCGGGTAGCGGCAGTGGCCGATGCCAGAATTGCCCATCAGCGAACGCATGTTCCGGGTGCGGAACACGTCACGCACGAGGCCGTTGGCCTTGTGCATCGTAAACATGCTGCTGTGGTTCGTTGCGATACCGGCCGCGTCCTGGCCGCGGTGTTGCAACAGCAGCAGCGCGTCATACAGCAGCTGGTTGACAGGTTGATGGGAAACGACGCCGACGATGCCACACATAAGCTGTGCTCCTAAAGGTGCTACAAGATTGGAAAACTCGATTGGAACTTAGTTGACTGATTCTAAAATTGCACGTGCTGCGCCACGGCAGCTGGCAGGAATGGTTTCACGGTGCGCACGCCCGTTTCCGCGATCGGGGAAAACAGCGCCTGGCGCCAGAAGTCCTGTTGCGGGATCGACGTCATCCCACACAATATGACGCCCGCCAGCACGATTACAAGCCCGCGCCCCAGGCCGAACAGGCCGCCCAGGCCACGGTCCGCCAGGCTCAGGCCGCCCGCCTCGACCAGGGCCGACACGGCCATGGAGAGCAAGCCCATCAGGATACGCACGCCGATGAACAGGGCCAGGAATGCGACGATCAGCCGGATGGTCGCGCCAGGAATCGCGTCCGGCAGCATGTCGGCGAGCGCGGGGCCGTAGGCGTTGGCCACCACGAAGGCCACGATCCAGCCCAGCAGCGAGAGCATCTCCCGCACCAAGCCGCGCAAGGTGCTGACGATGATGGAAGTGATCAGCACGAACAACACCACGTAATCGAAAATCGTCACAGCGGTCTATCACGGTAAAGACAGGATAACGGGCAATATCGGGATGCGTCAGGCGGGGCTCAGGCTGCCGGACAGGCCGATCTTCTGTAGCTTGGCCTTGGCCTTTTCCGCTTCTTCGCGGCTGCTGAACGGGCCCACTTTCACGCGGGTCAACTCGCCCGATGGCGACTTCTGCGTGAACGACTTGATGCCGGCGTCGCGCAGCTTGCCCTGCAATTCCTCGACCTTGTCCTTGGCGGCCAGCGCGGCCACCTGGATCACGTAGCGCCCTGAGTCGGCGGGCGCCGGGGCTGGCTTGCCCTCCAGCAGCGCCAATGCGCGGGCGGCGTCATCCGTCTTCGGCTTCGCTTCGGGCTTGGCTTCCGGCTTCTTCGGTTCAGGCTTGGCTTCGGCCACCTTCTTCGGCTCGGGCTTGGGTTCCGGCTTGGGTTCGGGCTTCTGTTCGGGCTTGGTCTCGTGCTTCGGTTCCGGCTTGTGCTCGGCCAGCTTCGGTGCCCCGGCCTTCGGTTCGGCCTTCTGCGCCACGGCCTGCGGCGGCTCGGCCCGGCGCGGCGGCGGCGTCACCACCGGCGTATTGTCTTCCGGCTCGACGATTTCCTCGCTCTGGTCGAGCGCCTCGGCCTGGGCCGTCTTCGCCTCGACGGCCGGGTCCACTGCCGGCTCCGGCTCGACCGTGGGCTTCGCGGCCTGCGGCTTTTCCTTGGAAGGAATCTGGATCGCGATATCGTTGGCCAGCGGCTTCGGCTCCGAGTCCAGCACCATCGGCAAGCCGATCGCCACGGCGAGCGCCAGCGCGATGGCGCCTACCAGGCGGCGGCGCGCGCGCTTCTTCTCGGGCAGTACGGGATCGGCCGCATCCTTGCGGCCGCGGCCACGGGTTGCGCCCGGGACCGCCCCGGCCTCGTTCGAGGAGGCGCGCTTGGAACGGGCCCGCTCCGTCATCGCGCGGTCATCCGCGGCGCGGTAATAGCCGCTGTCTTCGGGGGACTGCTGCTTGTTTTTGCCGAATTTCGAGAACAAGCCCATGTATCAATCAGTGAAGGGAGGATTTTCGGGCGGCCATGACGCCAGCCACCGTCAGGAACGAGCCAAAGACCACAATTCTATCATTCTCCCCCGCCCGGCTCATTGCATTTGCAAAAGCTTGTGCCGGGGTATCGAATATATTGACGGTCTTTTCATGCATGTCCGGCACGGTTGCCTGCACCTTGGCGGCCAGTTCCGACGCGGACGCGGCGCGCGGCGACGGCAGCGTGGTCACGCACCAGTGGTCGATCGAGCCGCCGATGGCCTTGATCACGCCATCGATATCCTTGTCGTGCATGGACCCGAACACCGCGAACGTGTACGGGTGGAAGCCCATATTGCCCAGGTTCTGGTGCAGCGCCGAGGCTGCGTGCGGATTGTGCGCCACGTCCAGGATCACGGTCGGGCGGCCCGGCAGCACCTGGAAGCGCCCCGGCAGCTCGACGGTGACGAGGCCGTGCCGCACTTCCTGGGCGCCCACCGGCAGCTCATGCTTGAGCACTTCGAGCACGGCCAGTGCGGCCGAGGCGTTGAGCAACTGGTTCGCGCCGCGCAGGCTCGGATAGGCCAGCGAATTGCGGCGCATCGAACGGCCGCCGTAGTTCCACTGCTGCTTGTCGCCGGAGTAGTTGAAGTCGCGGCCCATCAGCCACAGGTCCGCACCAATCGCAGCCGCATGATCGATGAGCGCCTGCGGCGGCACCGGGTCGCTGCAGATGGCCGCCTTGCCCGGCCGGAAAATGCCGGCCTTCTCGAAGCCAATCTGCTCGCGCGTGCCGCCCAGGTAGTCGACGTGGTCGATGTCGACGGAGGTGACGATCGCCACGTCGGCATCGACAACGTTGACGGCATCCAGCCGGCCGCCCAGGCCTACCTCGAGGATCGCCACATCCAGGTTCGCGCGGCTCATCAGGTGCAGGATCGCCAGCGTGGTGAACTCGAAATACGTCAGCGGCGTATCGCCGCGCACCGCCTCGACGGCATCGAAGGCCTCGACCAGCATCGCGTCGGTGGCCAGGTCGCCATTGACGCGGGCGCGCTCATTGAAGTCGAGGAAGTGCGGCTTGATGTACAGCCCGACGCGGTAGCCGGCGCGCAACAGGATCGACTCCAGCATCGCGCAGGTGGAGCCCTTGCCATTGGTGCCCGCCACCATGATCACCGGGCAGGAAAATTGCAGTTGCAGGCGTTCCTTGACGGCGCGCACGCGGTCGAGGCCCATGTTGATGACGGTTTCGGCATGGCGCGATTCGAGCAGCGCGAGCCATTCTGGCAGGGTGGTCGGGGTGGGCATTGGGTCGGGAGAAAAACGGCAAAAACCAGGAAAGGCGCCATTCTAGCGCACCATGAAGAACGGGGCCGGGTCCTCGCGGACCCGGCCCCGTTCGGGCTTGTATCAGCATGCGTTTCAGGCATGCGTTTCAGGCATGCACCATGGCCTTGTCAGGCCGGCACGGTCAGGCGATGACTTCGGCAGCCTGGTTCTGCAGCAAGGCCAGCAGGCGCGCGATTTCCTCGCGCATCTTGCGGCGGTCGACGATCATGTCGATGGCGCCCTTGGTCAGCAGGAATTCGCTGCGCTGGAAGCCTTCCGGCAGCTTTTCGCGCACCGTGTTCTCGATCACGCGCGGGCCGGCGAAGCCGATCAGCGCCTTCGGCTCGGCCATCACCACGTCGCCCATGAAGGCGAACGAGGCGGACACGCCGCCCATGGTCGGGTCGGTCAGCACGCTGATGAACGGCAGCTTCTTCTCGGACAGCTTGGTCAGCATCGAGGTGGTCTTGGCCATCTGCATCAGCGACAGCAAGCCTTCCTGCATGCGCGCACCGCCGGTAGCCGTGATGCAGATGAACGGCACCTTCTGTTCCAGGGCGACCTGGGCCGCGCGGGCGAAGCGCTCGCCGACGACGGAACCCATCGAGCCGCCCATGAATTCGAACTCGAAACATGCCACGACAACCGGCAGGCTCATGATGGAACCGCCCAGGCACACGAGCGCATCGGTCTCGCCCGTGGCTTCCATGGCTTGCTTCAGGCGATCCGGGTATTTCTTGCTGTCCTTGAACTTCAGCGAATCGACGGGCAGCGTTTCCTGGCCGATTTCATAGCGGCCGCCGGCGTCCAGCAGCGCGTCGAGGCGCTCACGGGCGCGGATGCGCATGTGGTGGTCGCACTTCGGGCAAACGTGCAGGTTCGACTCGAGGTCCGTACGGTACAGGACGGCCTCGCAGGAGGGGCACTTGACCCACAGGCCTTCCGGCATCGTCTTGCGAGCGGCAGCTTCCGAGCGCTGGATGCGGGGGGGAAGCAGTTTTTCCAACCAGCTCATATTTTCTCCTGTTGCTCTAACTTAGGGGCGAAGTGTAGCCGTTTATGCCAGCCGTGTCGAACATTCAAAATTGGCAATTTTTAGCACGCACGTGAGATTTCATGCGGTCCGCAGGGCTCTAATGGCTGAGCTTGTGTCTCACGGTGCCAGGCACCGAGGGACACGAGCTCAGCCTTGTCCGTGGTCATCTGAAGCCCGCCCGATCGCGATGGACAGAGCACAAGCCGCCGTCTGGCGGCGCGCCTAGCCGAATACGAATGGCTGAGGCTGTGTCCCTTGGTGCCTGGCCACGGGACACGAGCCCGGCTTTAGCGCTTACTCGTCCAGCGCTCGCCGGATGCCGGCGACGAAGGCCTGCACGGCGGCCGGTGCCTGCTCGGGCTCGGACGCTTCGATTTCCTGGATGATGCGGCTGCCGATCACGACCGCGTCGGCCACGCCGGCAAGGACCTTGGCGGTCGCGGCGTCGCGGATGCCGAAGCCCACGCCGATCGGCAGGCTCACATGCCGGCGAATGGCGGCGATCCGTTCGGCCACCTGGGCGGTGTCGATGTGGCCGGCGCCGGTCACGCCCTTCAGCGACACGTAATACGAGAAGCCGCTACCGACCTTGGCCACCTGCGCCACGCGCTCCTCGGTCGAGGTGGGCGCGAGCAGGAAGATCAGGTCGAGGCCGGCGGCACGCATCCTGGCGGCGAATTCCTCGCACTCCTCGGGCGGGTAGTCGACGACGATCGCGCCGTCGGCGCCCACCTCGCGCGATTGCTCGACAAAGGCATCGACCCCGATGCGCTCGATC
Organism: Massilia sp. METH4; assembly: GCF_037094685.1. Classification (NCBI taxonomy): domain Bacteria; kingdom Pseudomonadati; phylum Pseudomonadota; class Betaproteobacteria; order Burkholderiales; family Oxalobacteraceae; genus Massilia; species Massilia sp. METH4. Next base: position 194,946 of record NZ_CP146614.1, read on the forward strand.
GGATTGGCATAGCCCATCAGCACCACGGGCGTGTGCTGGTTGGTCTTGCGGAACTCGCGCACGTACTCGAACACGTGGCGGATGCCGATCCCGTGCACCAGCGCGCGCTCGCAGGCGCGCTGGATGACGGGGCCCTCGGCCATCGGGTCGGAAAACGGCACGCCGAGTTCCAGCACATCGGCACCGCCCGCCACCAGGGCGTGCAGCAGCGGCACCGTCAGCGCGGGCGACGGGTCGCCGGCGGTAATGAAGGTCACGAGACCGGTCTTGTTGTGCGCTTTCAGCGCGGCGAAAGTCTGGGCGATACGGGACATGTTGTTCTCGGCAAATGTTTCTCGGAACCGGGGTCTGACCCAGGTTCCAGGCAATGTTTCTCGGAACCGGGGTCTGACCCCGGTATCAGGCAATGCTTCCTCGAAATGGGGTCGGAAGGAGCACGGGCCTGCAGGCCCATATCGTTCCGCAGGCGCGCAGCCATGCTCCGCGAATTCCCTGCTTCACCCCGGCTTCAGGCAACGATTACCCGAACTTCAACCCCATGCGCTCGGCAACGGTATGCATGTCCTTGTCACCCCGCCCGGACAGGTTCGCCAGCACGATCTTGTCCTTCGGCAGCGTGGCGGCCAGCTTGGCCGCGTAGGCCAGTGCGTGCGACGATTCCAGCGCGGGGATGATGCCTTCGATGTGGCAGCAGTCGTGGAAAGCCTGCAGCGCTTCCTCGTCGGTGATCGACACGTACTGGGCGCGGCCGGAATCCTTCAGCCACGCGTGTTCGGGGCCCACGCCCGGATAGTCGAGGCCGGCCGAGACCGAGTGGGTTTCGATGATCTGGCCATCGTCGCTCTGCAGCAGGTAGGTGCGGTTGCCGTGCAGGACGCCCGGGTAGCCCTTCGTCAGCGAGGCGGCGTGCTTGGCGGTGTCCAGACCCTCGCCCGCCGCTTCCACGCCGATCAGCTGCGTGTCCTTCTGGTCGATGTATGGATAGAAGATACCCATCGCGTTCGAGCCGCCGCCGATGCAGGCCAGTACGTAGTCGGGCTGGCGGCCCGCCATTTCCGGCATCTGCACGAGGCATTCCTCGCCGATCACGGACTGGAAGTCGCGCACCAGCATCGGATACGGGTGCGGGCCGGCGACGGTGCCGATGATGTAGAACGTGTTCTCGATATTCGTGACCCAGTCGCGCATCGCCTCGTTCAGCGCATCCTTCAGCGTCTTCGAGCCGGATTCGACGGGCACGACGGTGGCGCCCAGCAGCTTCATGCGGTAGACGTTCTGGGCCTGGCGTTTCACGTCCTCGGCGCCCATGTAGACCACGCATTCCAGGCCGAAGCGGGCGCAGATCGTGGCCGTGGCCACGCCGTGCTGGCCGGCGCCCGTTTCGGCGATGATGCGCGGCTTGCCCATGCGCTTGGCCAGCAGCGCCTGGCCGATCACGTTGTTGATCTTGTGCGCGCCCGTGTGGTTCAGGTCTTCGCGCTTGAAGTAGATCTGCGCGCCGCCGGCGATCTCGGACCAGCGCTTGGCGTGGTAGATCGGCGACGGGCGGCCGACGAAGTGCTTCAGCTCGTAGCGGAATTCGTCGAGGAATTCGGGGTCCTTGCTGTAGCGGGCATAGGCCTCGTTCAGCTCGGCCAGCGCATAGGTGAGCGTTTCGGCGACGAAGGAACCGCCGTAGGGGCCGAAGTGGCCGGTGGCGTCGGGCAGTTGATAGTCGGTGGCGTGGAACAGCGCCTTCGAATTTGCGGAAGTCATGTTGGCGTTCTCTCGGTTACTGGGAACGCCGTTGCTGCATGAAGCTTATGCGACGTTCCCGGGGGTGGCATCGCCGGCCCTCACCGCGGCAATGAATTGCGCGATCAGGCCGGCATCCTTGATGCCCTTCGCGGACTCGACGCCGGAACTGACGTCAACCGCGTAGGGGCGAACCTGCGCCACCGCGCCAGTCGCATTTTGCACGCTCAAGCCACCACTCAAAACGGCCCGATGCGCGAGTTCTTTTGGAATGAGAGACCAATCGAAAACCTTTCCTGCGCCGCCATAGGCATCGACGAACGTGTCGAGCAGCACTCCAGTGAAAAGAGGCGAGGAGGCGCGGCATTGAGCGTCATATTCTAGCAGCTCGGTCCCGGTCGTGGACGGTTTTACGCGGAACACCCGCACGTAGGGCCGCTGCGCGGCAGCGGCGGCCCGGGCGCATTGTTCGGCCGTCTCGTCGCCGTGGAACTGCAGCAGGCCGACCGGCGCCACGCGCACGATCCCGGCCACCTCTTCCGGCGCATGGTTGACGAACAGCCCGACCGCCGTCACGAACGGCGGCAGGGTCGCGATCAGCTCGGCCGCGCGCTGCGGCGTCACGTAGCGCGGGCTCTTCGGGTAGAACACGAAGCCGATCGCGTCGGCACCGGCCGCCACGGCGGCGGCTACGTCCTCTTCGCGGGTCAGGCCGCAGATCTTGATGCGGGTACGCTGCATGATGGTTCCTTCAGAAGGCGGGGAGGATGCGCGGCGTTTCCTGCGGCAGGCCCCACTTCGCATCGTATTCGATCTGCGCCAGGTACAGTCCGTCCGGCATGAACGTGGGCGCGGCCAGCGTGCGGTTGCGCCCTTCCAGCAGTTCACCGAGCCAATCGGTGTTCTCGCGCCCCTGCCCCACGTAGACCAGCGAACCGACCAGGTTGCGCACCATGTGGTGGAGAAAGGCGCTGGCGCGCAGCGTGAACAGGATCATGTCGCCGTGCCGCTCGATGCCGATCTCGTACATGTCCTTGACCGGCGTCTTCGCCTGGCAGCCGGCGGCGCGGAACGCGGAAAAGTCGTGCCGGCCCAGCAGCGGGCGGACCGCCTCGCGCATGCGTTCCACGTCCAGCGGCCGGTGCGTGAAGCCGGCGCGGCCGGCCAGCAGCGGCGCGCGCACCGGATGGTTGTACAGCAGGTAGTGGTAGGTGCGGGAGCGCGCCGAGAAGCGTGCATGGAAATCCTGCTCGGGCTGGAATTCGGCGTCGCCGAACTGCACCACGTCATGCAGTTCCTTGGCCCAGCGAACGCCGATCGAATCGGGCAGGAAGGCGTTGATGCCGCGCACCCAGGCATGCGGCTCGCGCCGCAGGTCGGTATCGAAGTGGACGACCTGGCCCAAGGCGTGCACGCCCGCGTCGGTGCGGCCGGCGCAGGTGGTGCCGATGCGCACGCAGGCGAAGCGCTCGATCGCCTCCTCCAGCTTGTCCTGCACGGTCTGGCCGTGGGGCTGGACCTGGTATCCCTGCCAGTCGGCGCCGTTGTACTGGACGCCCAATGCGATGCGTTTCAATGCCTGCCCGAGTGTGTTGAAAGAGCGGGCATTATACGCGCATGCATGGGCCCATGAGCCGGCGGGGCCGGGGATGGCCGCGTCAGCCCAGTTGCGCCAGCATCTGGTTGGCGCGCGCCACCTGTTCCGCGGTACCGCCGCGCAGCACTTCGTCCAGCAGTTCGCGGGCCCCTTCCTTGTCGCCGATCTCCTGGTAGGCGACGGCCAGATCGAGCTTGGTGTCCATTTCCATCTGCAGCGGCGTCAACGCGGCAGGGGCAGGTGCCGCCTCGCCTTGCGGTGCGGCGGTTTCATCCAGGTCCAGGTCGATGCCGGACAGGTCGAATTCCGGCGGCGGCGGCGCGGCAGCCGGCGCCGGCGGCACGTCGGCCACGTTGAAGTCGGGGTCGTCCGGCGCCGGCGCCGGGTTCGCGGCAGGCGGCGTCGTACCGGCGACGTCGAAGTCCATCAGGTCCAGCTTGGCCAACGGGTCGGTACCGGGCGCCGCCGCCGGGGCCGGCGCGGCTTTCGCGTCGGCCGTCAGGTCGAGGTCGAAGTCGGAGTCGGCCGGCGCGGAGGCCGGCCGGGCCGGTTCGGGCGGGAAGTCGAAGCCGAAGTCGAGCGGGTCGGCCGGCGCCTCGGCCTTCGCGGCCGGTGGCTCGCCAGCCTCGGCAGCCGGCTCGGTGCCCAGGCCGCCCAGGTCGAAGTCGAGGTAGTGCTCGGCATCTTCCACCTTCGGCTGCGCCGGCGTCGTGGGCGGCTGCGCGAAGTCCGGCTGCGCGGTGGCGTCGCTGACATCGAAGTCGGCCAGGCCGTCTTGCCGGTTCGGCGCCGGGGTATCGGCGAAATCGAAGTCGAGCGCATTGACGGCCGCCTCGGGCGCCGGTTCGCTGGAAAGGTCGAGATCGAGGCCCTCGTGCGCCGGCTCGGCGGCACGGGCGCGCGCAGCATCGTCCAGCACCGACGCGAAATCTCCGTGCGCCGGGGCCGGCGGGGCAAGGTCGGCGGACGCGGCCGCGTCGGCGGCCAGTGCGGCAGCGCCGGCCGCCGCGGCAGTGGCGGCCAGCGGGCCGGCGCCACCCGGCGCGGCATACAGCGCGTTGCCCGGATCGATCGAGCGGCCCAGCGCGGCCGCCTGCGCCCATTCATCGCCCTGCCCCCTGGTCAGCGCGAGCAACTCGTTGGCCTGTACTTCGAACGCGCGCAGGTCCTTCCGGTTGGCGTAGATCTCCATCAGCTTCAGGCGCGCCGCGTGGCGTTCGGGATGCGTGCGCAGCGCTTCCTTCAGGATTTCCTCGGCCTGCGCATCGCGGCCGTAGGCGATATACACGTCGGCCTCGGCCACCGGATCGACCTCGTTCATGTCCAGCTGGCTGGCCGACGGGGCGAAGTTCGAATTGAACACGCTGTGGCTCGTATCCACGCTCTGGCCGCCCGGCTCGGCGAACAGCGAGGGCGATTCCTGCTCGACCGGCGCGGCCGGCGGCGCCGGCTCGCGCGGCACGACGGTGGTCGCTTTCCCCGCCTTGCGGCGCCGCGCCAGGATCAGCGCCGTGCCGCCGAGGATCGCGGCGAGCGCGATGCCGAGCGCCTGCATATTGTCCTTCAGCGCATCCATGACGCCCGGCTCCATGCGCTCCGGAGCAATCACGGGCGGTGGCGCGGCCGGCTTGGCCGGCGCCGGGGCCGGGGCTGCCACGCTTGGCGCCATCGGCTGGGGTGCGGCCGCGACCGCGTCGCCCCGCCCATCCATTTCCGGCACGGTGGCGCTGTTCTGCGCGTCCGCGCCCGTCTGGCTCTTCACCGCCATCAGCTTCTCGAGGTCGCTGACGTTCTTTTCCAGTTCCTTGACGCGCGCGGCGGCATCGGCCACCTGCTGGTCCTTGGCGATCTTGTCTTCCGTGCCGCCTGCCTTGCCGGACGTTTCGCCGGCCTTCGACAGCTTCAACTTGTCCTGCGCCTCGGTCACGGCACTGGGGCGCTCCTCGACCTTGGCGGTGATCTTGCCGCCAGCGCTCTGCTGCGCCTCCGGCGCCTGCGCCGGCGTGGCGGCCTCGACCTGGGCGGCAAGCCGGTTGCGGTAGGCATTGAAGTCCGCCGCATGCGCGACCACGACGCGGCGCGCCTCGGAGCGGTCGGTGGCACGCACCGTGTCGGCGTCGGGCACGGACAGGATCTTGCCGGACCGCAGCCGGTTCATGTTCTTGCCGATGAATGCCTCGGGGTTGGCGCGGTACAGCGCCACCAGCATCATGTCCAGCGACACATCCGCCGGCTTGATCTCGCTGGCGATGCCCGACAGCGTATCGCCGCGCTTGACGCGGACATCGTCGGTTTGGGCGGTCTCCGCGGGGCGTGCCGGAGCCTGCGCGGGCGGTGCCGCCGGCGCCTGCGCCGCGCCGCGGTTGACCTCCGTCGGCGCCGCGACCTGCGGCGCTTGCGCATTGCGCATCTCGGCCGGATCGAGCAGGAAGGTGTATTCACGCACCAGGCGCCCGTTGGCCCAGGTCAGCTCCAGCAGCATGTCGACGAAGGGTTCGTTGACCGGCTGGGCGGACGTCACGCGGATGAAGCGGCGCCCGTCGCGCTGTTCGATGTCGAACCGCAGGTTCTTCAGCGCCGGATTGAATTCGATGTTCGCGGCCTTGAACGCTTCGGGCGGCGCCAGCTTCACGGCCAGGCCGTTGGCCTCCTCGGGCGTCACGGCCGTCAGCTCGATCTCGGCGCGCAACGGCTGCCCCAGGGCGGACAGTACGGTGAGCTTGCCGAGGCCGGCTGCATGCGCCGGCGGAAGAATGGCTGCGCCGATGACGGCGCTGGCCAGTGCAGACAACGCGAATGAAGCGACCCTGGAGCGTTTTTGTACGGGCATATTATGTGGTGTTAAGTTGGCAACGGGCATCCGGATGCTCTCCCGGACATCCCAACATAACATCATGCCCGTGAGCATGCAAGCGACGCTCCGCTGTGGGACGCGAGGGTCGCGGAACCGGAACGGCACGGCGGCTTGCACCCGCCAGCCCATCGGCGGCAACGGTAGCGGATCGGAAGCTGTGTTCGCAATGCAACGAGTTGCCACCTGCATGCCTCGCGGGCAAAAAAAGGCGCTGTTCGCCAATGCTATGGGAACTTCCTCCGCGCAACGCTGTCTGACCTCCTGTTGAGCTACTTCATGCATATCAGGAGGCCGAAATGGGGACTGCGGATTTCCAGTTTTTGTTCAAGGCACTGGTCCAGCTACAGCTGGGGCCGGACGAAATCGCAGCTTTGCGTGAATACCTGGCCACGGTCACGCATCCTGGACAATGCCTTGCCCTGATCGAGGCGGCAGCGGGAAGACCGCCATGCCCGCACTGCGCCTGCGCCCATTGCCACCGCAGCGGCAAGGCCAACGGCCTGCAACGCTATCGGTGCACGGGATGCGGCAGCACTTATAACGCGCTGACCGCCACGCCCCTGGCCCACCTCAAGCGGCGCGACAAATGGCTGGCGTACCTGCAATGCCTGATCGAATCGACGACGGTGCGCACGGCGGCCAAACGCGTGGCGGTGGCGAAGTCGACCAGTTTTCGATGGCGGCACCGGTTCATTGCCGCCGTCCGGCGGGAGCGGCGCGCCGAGTTGTCAACGGTCGTGGAGGCCGACGAAACCTATCACCTGGAATCGCAGAAGGGATCGCGCCACTTGGATCGCCCGGCCCGCAAGCGCGGCGGCAAGGCGACCCGGCGCGGCATCAGCCGCGAGCTCGACTGTATCCTCGTCGCCCGCGACCGCAACAAGCTCACGTACGACTTCGTGACCGGGCGCGGACCGGTCAGCGCGGGGCAACTGGCCAAGCACCTGCTGCCCGTATTGGCGCAAGACGTCATTCTCATCAGCGATGGCGCCAATGCCTACCAGGCGTTCGCGCGGCAGGCCGGCATCACGCACGAATCGGTCAACGTGCAGCGCGGCGAGAGGGTTCGAGAGGCCATCCACATTCAAAATGTTAACGGATGGCATGGGCGCTTCAAGACGTGGCTGCGCCGGTTCAACGGTGTGGCCAGCCGCTACCTGGCCAATTACACCGGCTGGCAACGCGTGCTGGACGCTGCCGCGCTCACCACGCCGTCGCACTGGCTGCGCGTCGGGGTGGCGCCGGGCAAGCAAGGCTCAGGCCGCTACTGACAGCGACCGGATTCAGAAGTTCCGTGATTAGGGGAAAGCCTAGCGTCCGCGAACAGCGCCCAAAAAAAACCGGCCCACTGGGAGCCGGTCTTCATGTCTGCCGGGGCCCCGGCAGGGCAATTACTTGTCCAGCACGATGCGCAGCATGCGGCGCAGCGGTTCGGCGGCACCCCACAGCAGCTGGTCGCCGACGGTGAACGCGGAAATGTATTCCGGGCCCATCGACAGCTTGCGCACACGGCCAACCGGGATCGTCAGGCTGCCCGTGACGGCGGCCGGGGTCAGGTCGCGCACCGACGCTTCGCGCGTGTTCGGCACGAACTTCACCCACTGGTTGTCGCCCGCGATGATGTCGTTGATCTCGTCCAGCGGCACGTCCTTCTTCAGCTTGATGGTCAGCGCCTGCGAATGGCAGCGCATCGCGCCGATGCGCACGCACAGGCCGTCGACCGAGATCGCCTTGGAACCGAAGCCTTCGCCGCGGCCGAGGATCTTGTTGGTCTCGGCGCCGCCCTTCCACTCTTCCTTCGACTGGCCGTTGTTCAGGTCCTTGTCGATCCACGGGATCAGGTTGCCGGCCAGCGGCACGCCGAACTGCTTGGTCTCTTCCGCCGACAGGCCGTGCTGGGTCGCCAGCACCTGGCGGTCGATTTCCAGGATCGCCGAAGCCGGGTTGTCCAGCAGCGATTTCACGGAAGCGTTGATGGTGCCGAACTGCGTCAGCAGTTCGCGCATGTGCTGCGCACCGCCGCCCGACGCGGCCTGGTACGTCATCGACGTCATCCACTCCACCAGGTCCTGCTTGAACAGGCCGCCCAGGCCCATCAGCATGCACGACACGGTGCAGTTACCGCCGATGAAGTTCTTCACGCCCTTCGTCATCGCATCCTTGATGACGTTCAGGTTGACCGGGTCCAGCACGATCACGGCTTCCTTGTCCATGCGCAGCGTGGAAGCCGCGTCGATCCAGTAGCCGTTCCAGCCTGCCGCGCGCAGCTTCGGGAATACCTCGCTCGTGTAGTCGCCGCCCTGGCAGGAGATAATGATCTCGCAGCGCTTCAGTTCGTCGATATTCGTCGCATCCTTCAGCGTGGTTTCGTTCTTCGCCATCGCCGGGGCCTTGCCGCCCGTGTTCGAAGTGGAGAAGAACACCGGCTCGATGTGCTCGAAGTCGCCCTCTTCCTGCATGCGCTGCATCAGCACGGAACCGACCATGCCGCGCCAGCCTACCAGACCTACTAGTTTCATTTGATTACCCTCGGATGTTTTGGATGTTTTCGTTGAACGCGCAGCCCGCGCGTTCGGTGCACATTATTTCGCCAGCGCCTTCACGACGGCGTCGCCCATCTGCTCGGTGCCCACCCTGGTGGTGCCTTCCTCGTGGATGTCCGGCGTGCGCAGGCCCTGCGCCAGCACGGCCTTCACGGCGTTCTCGATGCGGTCGGCCTGTTCGGCGCGGCCCAGCGAGAAGCGCAGCATCATCGCGCTTGAGAGGATCGTGGCCAGCGGATTGGCGACGCCCTTGCCGGCGATGTCCGGCGCCGAGCCGTGCGACGGTTCGTACAGGCCCTTGTTGTTCGCGTCCAGCGAGGCCGACGGCAGCATGCCGATCGAACCGGTCAGCATGGCCGCCGCGTCGGACAGGATGTCGCCGAACATGTTGCCGGTGACGATCACGTCGAACTTCTTTGGGGCACGGACCAGCTGCATAGCGGCGTTGTCGACGTACATGTGGTCCAGCGCGACATCCGGGTATTCCTTGTGCACGTCGGTCACGATGTCCTTCCAGAACTGGAAGGTCTCCAGGACGTTCGCCTTGTCGACGCTGGTCAGGCGCTTGCCGCGCTTTTGCGCGGCCTGGAAGGCCACGTGGGCGATGCGGCGGATCTCGCCTTCGGCGTAGCGCATCGTGTCGAAGCCTTCGCGCTGGCCCTTGAAGGGGCCGTCCGGGCATTCGCGCACGCCGCGCGGCTGGCCGAAGTAGATGTCGCCGGTCAGTTCGCGGATGATCAGGATATCCAGGCCCGACACCACTTCGGGTTTCAGCGTGGAGGCGCCGGCCAGTTCCGGGTACAGGATCGCCGGACGCAGGTTGGCGAACAGGCCCAGGTTCTTGCGCAGGCCGAGGATCGCCTGTTCCGGGCGCAGCGGACGGTCGAGCGTGTCGTACTTCCAGTCGCCGACGGCGCCGAACAGCACGGCGTCGGCCGCCTTCGCCAGCGCCAGCGTGGCTTCCGGCAGCGGGTGGCCGGCAGCCTCGTAGCCTGCGCCGCCGACGGGTGCGGTCTCCAGTTCGAACTTCTCGTCCAGTGCGTTCAGCACCTTGACGGCCTGGGTGACGATCTCGGGGCCGATGCCGTCGCCCGGCAGGATTGCGATTTTCATGGTTGTTTTCAGATCGAGTTGGCCAGCCAGGGCTGGCTTGCCAGATGACGTTCTTCGAAGGCACGGATGCTGTCGGCGTGGCGCAGCGTCAGGCCGATGTCGTCGAGGCCGTTCATCAGGCAGTATTTACGGAAGGCGTCGACCTGGAAGGGGTAGGAGATCTTGCCGTCCTGGGAGCGGATGACTTGCTGCTCAAGGTCGACCACCAGCCGGTAACCGGGGAAGGCCTTGACTTCGTCGAACAGATGATCGATCTGTGCTTCGGTGAGCACGACGGGCAGCAGGCCGTTCTTGAAGCAGTTGTTGAAGAAGATGTCGGCGAAACTCGGCGCCAGGATCGCGCGGAAGCCGTATTGTTCCAGCGCCCACGGGGCGTGCTCGCGCGAGGAGCCGCAGCCGAAGTTCTTGCGCGTGAGGAGGATCGAGGCGCCCTGGTAGCGGGGCTGGTTCAGCACGAAGTCCGGGTTGACCGGACGCTTCGAATTGTCCATGCCGGGCTCGCCGTGATCCAGGTAGCGCCACTCGTCGAACAGGTTGGGGCCGAAGCCGGTGCGGCGGATCGATTTCAGGAACTGCTTCGGGATAATCGCGTCGGTATCGACGTTCGAGCGGTCGAGCGGGGCCACGAGGCCCTCGTAGATCGTAAATTTTTCCATGCTGCTCTTTCGGTGGGGCGCGGCACCTGGCCGCGCCGCGATGTTATTTTCTGCCGGCGCCTTCGACGGCCTGGCCGACTTTCTGGACGTCCTTGCCGAAGCCGGCGACCGTGTTGCAGCCGGTGAGGACGATGGTGGCGATGGCGATGGCGAACAGGGTTTTCATGATATTCGGGACTTCTTGTGAAAGTGTTTTCTGCATTTACGCAAAAACCCACGGCGAAGGCCGGGGCCGGACCGGCGGGGCGTAGCAGGGGTTTCGTGAAGCCTGCTTCGCGCCTGCGCAGCGGTGACCGCTTATAAGCGGTCACTCCTTTCCGACCGCAGGGTTTGCTTCGTGGTTCGATTGCGGGCCATTGGCCCGCAGCCGAACCGGGTCTTGGTTCAGCGGATCGCGCGAACGTCGACGAAGTGGCCGGCGATACCGGCCGCGGCGGCCATGGCCGGCGACACCAGGTGCGTACGGCCACCCTGGCCCTGGCGGCCTTCGAAGTTGCGGTTCGACGTGGAGGCGCAGCGCTCGCCCGGCTCCAGCCGGTCGGCGTTCATTGCCAGGCACATCGAGCAGCCCGGTTCGCGCCACTCGAAGCCGGCGGCCTTGAAGATCGCGTCCAGCCCTTCGCGCTCGGCCTGTTCCTTGACGAGGCCCGAACCCGGCACCACCATCGCCAGCTTCACGTTCGAGGCACGCTGCTTGCCGCGCACGACGGCGGCGGCGGCGCGCAAGTCCTCGATGCGCGAATTGGTGCAGGACCCGATGAACACCTTGTCGATGCGAATATCCTCGATCGCCGTATTGGGCTTGAGGTGCATGTAGACGAGCGCCTTTTCCATCGCCTCGCGCTTGACCGTGTCCTTTTCCTGGTCCGGATCGGGCACGCGGCCGTCGACCGGCACGACCATCTCGGGCGACGTGCCCCAGGTGACCTGCGGCTTGATCTCGGCGGCATCGAGGGTGACGACCATGTCGAACTTCGCGCCCGGGTCGCTGTGCAGCGTGCGCCAGTATTCGACGGCGCGGTCCCAGTGCGGGCCCGCCGGCGAGAACGGGCGGCCTTTCACGTACTCGATCGTGGTGTCGTCCACCGCGACCATGCCTGCGCGCGCGCCGGCCTCGATCGCCATGTTACAGACCGTCATGCGGCCTTCCATCGACAGCGCGCGGATCGCCGAGCCGGCGAACTCGATTGCGTAACCCGTGCCGCCGGCGGTGCCGATTTTGCCGATGATGGCCAGCACGATGTCCTTCGCCGTCACGCCGGGCGGCAGCTCGCCGTCGACCTGCACCAGCATGGCCTTCGATTTCTTCGCCAGCAGCGTCTGCGTGGCCAGCACGTGCTCCACTTCGGAAGTGCCGATGCCGTGCGCCAGCGCGCCGAACGCGCCGTGGGTGGACGTGTGCGAGTCGCCGCACACCACCGTCATGCCCGGCAAGGTGGCGCCCTGCTCCGGCCCGATCACGTGGACGATGCCCTGGCGCTTGTCGTTCATGTTGAAGTACGTGACGCCGTACTCCTTGGTGTTGTGGTCCAGCGTTTCGACCTGCAGGCGGGACACCGGGTCCTCGATGCCGTGCGAACGGTCGGTGGTGGGCACATTGTGGTCGGCCACGGCCAGGTTGGCGGACAGGCGCCACGGCTTGCGGCCGGCGGTACGCAGGCCATCGAAGGCTTGCGGGCTGGTGACTTCGTGCACGAGGTGGCGGTCGATATACAGGATGGCGGTACCGTCTTCCTCGGTACGCACCACATGCGACTCCCAGAGTTTGTCGTAAAGCGTCTTCATAGTGCTGCTTGCTGCCTGTGTGTAGAAAGTTCCATTTTGATTATGCCACAGTTTGTGCGCTGCAAAACAAGCCGACTTTCCGCCTTTTGGGCCGCTGCCTCTTGCATTTCCCTGCTGCGCGCCTAGGGCGCCGGTGTTGCAATTTAATGCCTGAAAAATGGGGACAGACCCCATTTTTCAGGCAACATTTCCAGAAAGACCATGCTCTTGCCTGCCGAGCAGCCGATAGCCGCGATCGAACCGCCCGCGCATCTCTGGCCAATGTTGCTGAGAAAATGGGGTACGTCCCCATTTTTCCAGCAATATTTTAGTTTAGAAAGCAAAAAAGCCTGCGATTGCGGTCGCAGGCTTTTCGGGGTGACTTGCTTGGCAAACCGCTTATGCTGCCATGCGCACGCTGCTCCTGCAACCATCCATCAGGAACGATAGGCCCACGACGAGCACCAGCTCGCCTTCGGCCGAGCGCGCGGTACCGGTCACGCCTTCCACGGTCAGCGCGGTCATCGGCTTGATCACCAGGTCGGCGGTGCCATCGACGGCGCCCACGGCGAGGATGTATGGCTGCGGTGCATTGATGACGATGCCCACGCGCTCGGTGGACAGCTCGTAGCCCAGCGCATTCGCCAGCGAGCGTACCGGCAGCGGACGGCCCTGATCCTTCATCACGGGGGCGCCGCCCACCTCGTTGAAGGTTTCCGGCAGCTCCACCACGCGTTCGACGACGGCCATCGGCAGCGCCAGCAGCGCGCCGGAGGTCGATACCAGCATGGTCGGCACGATCGACAGTTCGATCGGCAGGCGGATCGCGAACTTGGTGCCCTTGCCCAGCGCGGAGTCGATGTGGATCGCGCCACGGTTCTTTTCCACGGCGGTCTTCACCACGTCCATGCCCACGCCGCGGCCGGACACCGACGACGCCACTTCCTTCGTCGAGAAGCCCGGCAGGAATACCAGCTGGTAGGACTCTTCGTCCGTCATGCTGGCGGTCGGCGAGATCAGGCCCTTTTCGCCCGCCTTGCGGCGCAGCGCGACCGGGTCCATGCCCTTGCCGTCGTCCTGCAGCACGATCATTACGCTGTTGGCTTCCTGCCACGCTTTCAGCAGGATCGTTGCCTTGGGGTTCTTGCCGGCGGCAACGCGCGCATCCGGGCCTTCCACGCCGTGGTCCAGCGCATTGCGCAGCATGTGCACGAGAGGATCGTACAGGCTGTCGACGACGACGCGGTCCACTTCCGTTTCCGCGCCCTCGATCACCAGTTCGACTTCCTTGCCCAGGTCCTTCGCCAGCTCGCGCACCAGGCGCGGGAACTTCTGGAACAGGCGGCCGACCGGCTGCATGCGGGTCGCCAGCGTGGCGCGCTGCAGTTCGGTGGAATAGCGCGAGGCGCGTTCCAGCGTTTCGGTCAGTGCCGACATCAACGTGGCCGCCTGGCCTTCGAACTTGAACTGTTGCAGGCGCTCCAGCAGCACGGCGGCCTGGTTGGCGGCCTGCACGGACTCGCCGGCCACTTCCAGGAGCGCGTCCAGCTTGACCGCGTCGATACGGATGCTTTCCTCTTTCACAGGCGCGGCATGGGCGGCCTTGTTTTCCTCGCGGCGCTCGACGCCGTCCCATTTCTTGCCGGACGCGGCGTCGGCGGAAGCGGCGGCGGGCGCCGGCGCTTCGGCAGCCGGTGCAACGGGCGCGGGAGCAGCGGCGGCGGCCACGGCAGCAGCAGCCGGCACGGCGGCCTGACGCTGGAACGTGCCCGGCGGCACTACCGCTTCGTACATCGATTCCCAGTCCAGGCCGTCGGCGGATGGCACGGGTGCAGCGACCGGCGTTGCCACAGGGGCCGGTGCCGGTGCCGGTGCCGGGGCGGGAGCAGCCTTCGCGGCCGGCTTGGCCGAGCTTTCCTTGCCACTGATGGCGTCCGTCAGGATCGCTTCCAGATCGGCCGGCATCGGGCCCAGGCTGTCCGGGGCAGCACCGTTATTCAGTTCAGCCAGCTGGTCGGCCACGAAGCCGGACGCCTGCAGCGCCGCCTCGATCGACAGCGGCGTGACCGGCGCGGCGCCGGTGCGCAGCGCGTCGAACAGGTTTTCCGTCAGGTGGCAGGCGGAAACGAGCGCGCCCAGGTTCATGAAGCCCGCGCCACCCTTGATGGTGTGGAACGAACGGAACACGGCGTTCAGCGTTTCCTTGTTGTCGGGGTCGCGTTCGAGGCGCAGCAGGTGCTCCTCGACATTGACCGCCAGGTCCATCGCCTCGACGACGAACTCCTTGAGCATATCGTCCATCAGAACCCCAGATCGGCAAGCAGATCGTCCACACTGTCCTGGTTCAGCGCCACCGACGGGGCCGAGGGGCCGCTCATCAGCTCGACTTCCAGGGCCTCTTTCTGCGCGATCTTCTCGCGCTTGTCAGCCGGGGCGTTGTCCTTCAACAGCTGCGCCAGTTCCTGCTCGACCGTCTTGGTGATCACGACCACCTTCTTGATCAGCTGGCCGGTGATATCCTGGAAGTCCTGTGCCATCATGATTTCCAGCAGGCGCGCCTTCTCGGCTTCCGTGGCTTCGGACACCGCCTGCGCGAACGCGCGCGAGTCGCCGGCCAGCGTCTTGAATTCTTCGATGCTGAGCTTGCCCGCGAACAGCGCGGCCCAGCGGTCTTCCATTTCCTTGGACTTCTTCGACAGCACGTCCTGTGCCGGCATGCCATCGTCCAGCGTGTTCAACACCTTGTTGGCAGCCTGCTCGGTCAGCGAGGCCACGTATTCCAGGCGGTCCTGCGCGTCGACGATCTGCGACGACGCTTCGGTCAGCGCCTTGTCGTAACCCAGTTCGCGCAGCGAGTCGTGCAACAGGCGCACGATGCCGCCCAGGCGTTCGAACATCGTGCCATCGTGCTGGCCTTCCTCGGCGGCCGGCGCGTGGGCCGGCTGGACGGCCGCGGGCGCGGCGGCGGGTGCCGCGGGCTCGCTTCGGGTCGAGGCGATTTCGTCGAACAGACTTTCCAGGTCGTCTTCAGCTGCGGCGGCGGCCGGCGCGGGCGCCGGGGCCGGTGCCGGGGTGGCGTTGGCACGCTGCGCGGACACTTCCTCGAATAATGCGTCGAAATCATCAGCGGCGTCGGTCATTTCCCTGCTTCTCCATATCAAAAAATGCTTTCGTATCAACTGCCTATCTGTCGGTCATGATGACGTCCGGCAATATTAACGCACTTCCGCGAGTGTAGCAGGGGGTCGTCCGCTTGTTCAATCTCGGTTGGGGCAATCCTGTGCGGCAACAGCAAAAGCGGCGCTTTCTGTTGTATTTGGGTCGCCGCGTGCGAGCACATGTTTGTCTTGTACAAACATGGCCTGGGAGACAAGCTTGCGCCAAGCTCATCTCTCTATTGAGGAAGATCAAGTCTTTACAACCAGACAAGAGCGCGATTCGGGACTACAATGTGAGAGCGCATGCATTCTTGGGAGCGGGTATGTACCGGAAAATTCTGATTACTACAGACGGGTCCGCCGTGTCCCGCATGACTGCCTGCGCCGGCGTCTCGTTCGCCCAGCAGCTCGGCGCCGAAGTACTCGCATTGTTTGTCGCGCCTGAATATCAGTACCCCATCTACGTCGAGATCATTCCGCCCAGCTATCCCAGCGAGGAGGAATACCGCGCCGCGATGAGCCGGGCCGGCAGCGACCACGTGCAGTCGAT
Source organism: Massilia sp. METH4 (assembly GCF_037094685.1). NCBI lineage: Bacteria > Pseudomonadati > Pseudomonadota > Betaproteobacteria > Burkholderiales > Oxalobacteraceae > Massilia > Massilia sp. METH4. Next base: position 210,915 of record NZ_CP146614.1, read on the forward strand.
CGTGACCTCGTGCGACAAGAAAGGCGTGCGCTGCGAAAGCATGACCGCCTTTTCCGAGAGCGCTGCGCTAAAGATCGTCGAGATCGCCGAACAGAAAGGTTGCGACCTGATCTTCATCGGCTCCCACGGCCGCAGCGGTTGGGGGCAATTATTGCTGGGCAGTGTTACCAACAAGGTACTCTCGCACTCGAAGATCCCGGTGCTCGTGCACCGCCTGCTGAAAGAACCCCTGCCGGATTGATGTTGCACTTGCACTTCAAGCTGCCCGATGGCGCCGATACGAAAAGGGCCATCGGAACGATTGGCAACACCGGAGTGTCACCGAACCACCCATGATCAGAATAGTCATCGCAGACGACCACACCATCATGCGCGAGGGCCTCAAGCGCATCCTCGACGGCGCCCCCGACATCGACATTGTCGGCGAGGCCGTCGATGGCTTTGAAGTATTGCGTCACGTGCGCCAGGGCGGCTTCGACCTGCTGCTGCTCGATTTGTCGATGCCTGGCCGCAGCGGCGTGGACCTGATTCGGCAGATTCGCAGCGAAGCGCCGAAATTGAATGTCCTGATCCTCACGATGCACGAAGAGGAACAGTATGCCGTACGCGCGATCCGCGCCGGCGCGCAGGGCTACCTCACGAAGGAAAGCGCCGGCACGCAACTCGTGGGCGCCATCCGCAAGGTCGCTTCCGGCCGGCCCTATATCAGCACCGAAGTGGCCGAACAGTTGGCGCTCAATATCATGATGCCCAACGAAAGCCTGTTGCATAAGCAGTTATCCGACCGCGAATTCGAGGTTTTCTCCTTGCTCGTATCCGGCAAGTCGATTACCGAGATCGCCAATAGCCTGCACCTGTCGGTAAAAACCGTCAGTACACATAAAACGCGAATCATGCAGAAAATGGGAATGAGCTCGCTGTCGGAAATGGTCCAATACGCAGTTGCGCACAAGCTACTGTCGCCGTTCAAATCCTGACCTGCCGCGGCCGGCACGGCACCCCACCCTCTCCACTCTGAAGAACGATATCTGCCGGTAGGAGTATTCCTACAGGTTGACGCTAGCTCCTACGAGCATATTCAGCGCATACCGATATCCATCCCCCACCCCGGTTGGCATACTGAAACCATTCCAAGCGAGTTGCTGCGTAGTTGCCCCATACCCACCACGGCGAGCAGCGATTGCAAACAATAACCGGTAGTTCAAAAAACCGGGCTTGGGTCCAGACTAGTTCCAAAGTAGTTTCGAAAGTCGTTTCGAGCAAAAACGATTTAAATCCGAACACACATGACCTGAAACCAGGAGATAAGCATGCTCCCCACGCAAATGTCCGAAGCCCGAGCCGCAGCCCAGGCCGCACCATCGCCCGCCATGGAGGCGGGCCGCCAGCGCCAGGGCCGCCTCTGGTCGAACCTGAAGGAAGTCTGCGACCTCCTGCATATCCCGGCGGCCTGCTCCGTCAACGCCGAAGAACTGTTGTTCCAGCACGTCCAGTTCAAGACCGGCCAGCGCATCCACACGATCGGCCAGCCATTCGATACGCTGTACATCGTCAATTCCGGCTTCCTGAAAACCGTCCTCATCGACGAGTTCGGCAACGAACAGGTGCTGAGCTTCCCGATGAAGGGCGACATGCTGGGCGTCGATGGCATCCACAGCCGCCATTACTCGTCCGAAGCCGTGGCCCTGTCCGATTGCGACCTGATCCTGCTGCCGTTCAAGAAGCTGACCGCGCTGGGCCGTGTGCACGTGGAACTGGAACACATGATGTATGGCGTGATGAGCCGCGAACTGGTGCGCGAACAGGCAATGATCGGCATGCTGGGTGCGCTGAGCGCCGAAGCCCGTGTTGCACGTTTCCTCGTCTCGCTGGCCGACCGCTTCGCGCAGATGGGCTATTCGAGCAAGTTGTTCAATCTGCGCATGACGCGCCATGAAATCGGCAGCTACCTGGGCCTGACCCTGGAAACCGTGAGCCGCACCTTGTCCGCCTTCAATGAAATCGGCCTGATCACGGTCGACCAGCGCACGATCGGCATCAAGGATCCGGATGCGCTGAAAACGCTGCGCCGCCTGCCGCCTTCCCGCTCGCGCAGCAAGTCGCCGTCGCGTAACAAGGCGGCCACCGCCGAAGCCGCGCCCACGCCGCCTGTGCAACTCGTGGCCGCCGTTTGATCGCACTGCCGACTGACGCGCCGCGATAGCGAATGCGGCGCGCCGGCACCTTCTCTTACCCAGCTTGGGCCCGCTTCGGCGGGCCTTTTTTTCGTGGCGGCCGCGCATGGCGATTTCTGCATGGGTTCGCCAAAAAACACTTGCATTTCCGGCAGGGGTGACCAATAATGCAAATGCGAATCATTCTTATTTAAGGCCAAATGACCATGCAGACCCAAGCCAACCAAACCAAGCCGGCGCCTGCTCCCCGGCAGCCCGCTCCCGTTCGCCGGCTCACCACCGCTGGCCTGATGCAGGACCAGCGCGAAGTCGAAATCGAGCACGCGGGCCGCATCTACCGTTTGCGCATCACGCAGCTGAACAAGCTGATCCTTACCGCCTGAACTTCATTCCAGCCAGCCGCCGCCAGCTGCATAGTTTCGTGGAGAGTCCGATGGCTATCGACCATACCGATCCGATCTACCTGGCGCCCGCGACCGGCGGGCAGCAGCCGGAGCTGATGCTGTCCGCCGTGCTGCACCTGATGTCCCACTATACGGCCGACGGGAAGGGCTGCGTGAAGCTCGCGTCCGTCATCGAGCGCCACTTGAAGGCGCTGGCCACGCTGCCCGGGCTGTCGCCCGTGCTGGCCGCCACGTGCCAGCATTTGTCCGAACAATGGGCCGGCGTCGTCGAGCGCTCGCTGCCGCCGCCGCAGAAGAAGGACGACGGTTTCCTTTCCCGCCTGATGGCCCGTGGCCGCACGGCGCCCCAGGCGGTGTGACCATGTGCGACAAGCACGCGGCCATGCCGCCGCAGGAAGCGCAAACGTCGCGCCGGCGCCGTATCTGGGAACTGGGCCATACGTGCCACTGTCCGCTGGTTGGTGTCTCGCTGCCGCTCGCCACCTTGCGCAAGCTGGTCGGCAAGGTCACCGCCGGCAAGGTGATCGCGGACGATTACGAAATCCACGTCGGCGCCGTCAGTGAATGCGGCACGCGCAACCGGCTGTCCGAAGCCTTGCAGAAGGAACTGGAACGGCGCTATGCAACCATCATCGCGCGCTTTCGTGCGGCGCGCACCGCCGAGGCGGTGGCCGAGCTGTGGCAGGCCGCGGTGGCGGGCGGCGACGTGGCCGGCGCCTTCTGGGCGGGCCTGACCCATCCGCGTTGCGTGCCCGAACTGGAAGAACGCATGTGCCGCGACCTGCACATGATCCAGCACCAGGCCGGCGCCTGCGCCCGGGCCGACATCAACCGCTTCAACGCGGTGGTCGAGGAAAACGGCCAGCTGGCGCGGGAACTGGCGAAGGTGCAGCAACGCAGCGCCGCCGTGCAGATCGAGCGCACGGCGGAACAGGAGCGCCATGCGAGCGCGCTGATGCAACTGCGCGCGCAACTGGTGAGCCGCGACAGCACCATCGACGCCCTGCGCCAGGAACTCGAGCAATTGCGTAACACGGTACCGGACCTGCCGGCGCGCGAGCGGCTGATGCAAAGGCTGGAACAAAGCGACGAGCGCGAGCGGCTGCTGCGCGAGCAGGTTGCCGAACTGCGCCGCGAACTGGGCCAGGCCCAGGCCCAGGCACCCGTGCGCGACGAGGAGCCGCCACGGCCCGAGCCGGTCGAACACGTGATCCGCATGCCGATCCGCCTAGCCGAACGCAGCATCCTGTGCGTGGGCGGCCGCAGCGGCAACGTCGCGTCGTACCGCACGCTGATCGAGCGCGCCGGCGCCCAGTTCGCCCACCACGACGGCGGCCTGGAAGACAATGCCGGCAAGCTCGAAGCCAGCCTTGCCGCCGCCGACCTGGTGATCTGCCAGACAGGCTGCATCAGCCACAGCGCCTACTGGCGCGTGAAGGACTTCTGCAAGCGCACCGGCAAGCGCTGCGTATTCATCGACAACCCGAGCATCTCCAGCCTGCAGCGCGGGCTCGAGGAGCTGGCCCCCTGATACCTCTCGTCCGCATTCTCCGCGGAACTCCCTCGGCCCCGCTCACGCGGGGCTTTTTTTTTCCCACACAAAGTGTTGTAAAAATTCGGGGACTGTCCCTGTTGTTCAGAAGCGACGCTGGTGGAGCCAGTTTTTCCTGGAACCGGGGCCGACCCGCTCGTGGCAAATATTTCCGGAAAAAAGGGGACAGTCCCCTGTTGTTGGGGGACGACAGCGTGGGAGGCGTCAGTAGACGTCGCGCCGGTAGCGGCCTTCGGCGGCGAGCGCATCGACGGTGGCGGTGCCGAGCAGGTCGCGCAGGGCGCGGTCGACGCCGCCGGCCATGCCTTCCAGGCTGCCGCAGACGTAGATGGCGGCGCCGTCCGCGATCCACGCGCGCAGCGTGGCGGCGGCCGGTGGCAGCAGATCCTGCACGTAAAGGCGCTCGGCGCCGTCGCGCGAGAACGCCAGGTCGAGGCGCTCCAGCATGCCCTGCGCCTGCCAGGCCGCCAGTTCGTCGCCGTAATGCAGGTCGTGCGCGCGCTGGCGCTCGCCGAACAGCAGCCAGTTGCGTTCCTGCCCGGCCGCGATGCGGGCGCGCAGGTGGCCACGCAAGCCGGCGATGCCGCTGCCGTTGCCGATCAGGATCAAGGGCCGGCTTGCATTGCCTTCCAGCCGGAAGCGGCGGTGCTGGCGCAGCCGCAGCGGCACCAGCGCGCCCACCTCCGCTTCCTCGCACAGCCAGCCCGATGCGACACCGGTGCTGCCATCGTCATGCCGGTGCAGGCGCACCAGCAGGTGGACACGGCCGTCGCCCGGCACCGAGGCGATCGAGAATTCGCGCGGCTGGTCCGGCTGCCGGGGAGGCACCACCTGCACCAGGTCGCCCGACTGCCACGGCGGCAACGGCCCCGCGGCCGGTTCCAGCTCGAGGTGGCAGACCGGGGCACCAGCGCTGCCCGGATTCAGCACCCGGCGTTGCGCCAGCCGCCAGGGCGTGAAGGCCGGCGCTTCCCAGTCCGGCGCGTCGCTGGTGCCGGCCAGGTGCGACAGGTGCTGGCGCCACGGCGCCAAGTCGGCCGTCGCGCCCCGGTCCACGTCCACGCGGGGGAACAGCGGCTGCGCGCCCTGCGCTGCCAGCCAGCGGTCGAGCGCGCGGCCGAAGCCGCAGAAGTGGGCATAGCTGCTGTCGCCCAGCGCCAGCACTCCATAGTGCAGCTGCGCCAGCGGCAGCGAGCGTGTCATCAGTTTGCCGGCAAACGCGGCGCCGCCGTCGGGCGCATCGCCTTCGCCATACGTGCTGGCAATGAACAGCGCCCGCTCGGCGCCTTGCAGGGTGGCGGCATTCACGTCGCCCAGCTCCATCACCCGCACGCCGATGCCGGCCAGCCGCAGCGTGGCCGCGGTCTGCTGCGCCAGTTCCTCGCCATTGCCGGTCTGGCTGGCGTACGCGACGATCCAGCCGGCCGGGTCGGCCACCCCGGCCGCGGCGCGTTTGCGGCGCAAGCGCAGCCACGGCAGGAAACAGGTGATGCCATAGGCGGCGAAGCAGGCGGCGGTCAGCGCCAGCCGGGTGGTGTCGTTTGTGAGGATCATGCTTGGTCGAGCATCGCCCGCATGTGCGAGCTCAGGTATTCAACGAGGCCATCGGGCGTGCGCACCACGAAACGGGCCGCGATGCCGCGCCGTTCGGCCAGGGCCAGGCCTTCCACCGGGCCCAGCACGGTCAGTGCGGTCGACCAGGCATCGCACGCCATGCAGCTGGCGTCCACCACGGTCACCGAGGCGAGGCCATTATCGATCGGCAGGCCGGTCCGGGGATCGATCGTGTGCGGACGGCGCTGGCCGTCGTGCAGGAAAAAGCGGCGGTAATCGCCGGACGTGGCCACCGCCAGCCCGTGCAGGGCGGCCACGATGGCATCGTGCGCGCCACCGTCATCGACCTCTTCCAGCGCCACCCACCAGGGCTGGCCATCCGGTTTCACGCCGGCCCCGCGCAGTTCTCCCCCTACTTCGACGAGGTAGTCGCGGATGCCCTGCCCTTCCAGCCAGCGCGCCAGGCAATCGACGCCATAACCCTTGGCCACGGCGGACAGGTCGAGCTGCACGCCACCCGGCTGGAACGCACTGCGGCTGACGGGATCGAGGCGCACGCGCGGCATATCCCGCGGCCGTAGCGCGGCCTGCACGGCTTGCTGCGTGGGCGGCGCAAACCCCGGTTCGTCATGACGGTTGACGGGGCCGAAGCCCCACAGGTTGACCAGCGCCCCCGCACAGGGATCGCAGGCGCCGCCGGTATCGCGGCACACGTCCAGCGCATACGCCAGCACCTGGAAGAAGGCCGGCGGCAGCACCTGCCAGGTGCCGGCCGGCGCGCGGTTGAAGCGGCCCAGGTCGGAACCCGGTTCCCAGTGGCTCATCTGCGCCACCACTTCGTCCAACCGCGCCTGCAAGCCTTCAGCCAGATCCTGCGCGGCGGGCGCCTGCGCCACGCGCGCCGACCAGGTGGTACCCATGCTGAGGCCGCGATACTCGCGCACGGTTGCCCCCGCGGGGGGCGGCTCGGACGAGATCGCGTGCGGCAGCAGAGTTCGGCGCAACTGCGGGCGCATTACTCGGGCAGCACTTCCACCGTGGCCGCGTAGCTCACGCGGCGTGCCGGCGGCTGCTGCGGCTGGCCCTGTGCCTGGCCTTGTGCTTGACCCTGCGGCGGCGCTGGCCAGCTGGCCGTGGCCAGGTACATGCCTGCGGCCGGGATCGTGAACGTGATCTCGCCCTTGGCATCGGTTGCGAAGCGCACTTCGTTCAACGTGCCGCGATAGCGCACGCCGCCCGGAATCAGGCTGAACGGCAGGTTGGCGGCCGGTTTGCCGTCGAGCAGGAAGCGCCACGTGGCCTTCTCGCCCGCACGCATCTCGGTCGGGTTCGTCACCGGCACCAGTTCCAGGCCATTGCCGCTCGGCTTCAGCACGGCGTTGCTCGGCTCGTTGGCCGTCACGAAAGTCTCGATGCGGCTGTTCGTGCGCGTCACCTTCAGCTCTTGCGCATCGGCCGGCACTTCCTTGGACAGGTTCGCTTCCAGGCCGCGCCAGCGCTTCGTCTCGCCATTCACCTTGTAGCTGGCGAACACGTTCGTGTTCACCAGGGCGATCTTGTAGGTGCCGTTCTTCGCCATCTTCACGTCGAAGGAATTGCGCAGCTTGCCGTTGGCCACGTTTTCCGGTTGCAGCGTCGCGCCATCCGGCCCGGTGATCGTCAAGCCATCGAGCTTGAGCGGCACGTGGTCGATGTCGAACAAGCCTTCCGAGATGGCGGCGTCGACCGTTACCCACGCCTCGCGGTCGTTCTCGACGAACGTCGACGACGGCAGGATCCAGGGCTTGTGCGCGTGGGCGCTGAAGGCGGCGCCAGCCAGTGCCAGCGCGATCAGGGTTTTTTGCATATTCATCGTTTTCTCCTTATGGCTTGACCTGCACCACCACATTGCCCAGTTCTTCCTTGCCCTTGGCGGAGAACTCCTTGGCGCCCTTCGGCGGCCAGGCCACCGGCACCTTCACCAACTCGCGGCCGCCGGCTTCGCGGGCAGCTTCGACCACCACCGTGTACTGGCCGGCCGGCAGCTTGGCCAGCGCATCCTTGGCGGCCGGGAATGTCAGCGTATGCTCGCCCGGCGCGCGCGTGGCGCCGGAAACGCCGTCGACCGGCATGGCCAGGTCGCGGCCCGACTTGCGCCACCACTGGCGCATGTCCTTCAGCCACTTCTCGCCGGCCTTGTCCTTCTTCTTGATGTCGTACAGCACCGCCAGGTTCGTCACCACCTTCTGGTCGGCGTTTTCCAGCCACGCGGCGATGTACGGCTTGTGGTATTCGGCCACGTTCAACTGCGGGATATCGAGCTTCAGGGCCAGGTCGGCCGCCATCGCCTGCGCACCGGCCAGGGGCATGGCGAGCGCGATGGAATAGCTTAATTTCATGGTTTGCCTTTTTTATTAATGGATGAACAACAAAGCGATGACGATGGGCACCAGCATGCCCAGTCCGACCACGGGCCAGGTCGATGGCCGGTTGGCCGCATGGAATTTCAGGATCAGGAAACCGGTGATGCAAAAGACCAGGCAGATGACGGCGAAGATATCGATGAACCAGTTCCATGCGGTGCCGGTGTTGCGGCCCTTGTGCACATCGTTCAGCCAGGAGATCCAGCCGCGGTCGGTGTTCTCGAATTCGGCGGCACCGTCCTCGAAGCCGATGCGCACCCAGGCGTCGCCGCCCGCCTTCGGCATCGGCAGATACACCTCGTCGACCGACCATTCGGCTTCGCGGCCGCCGGCTTTTACCGACCAGGTATCGAGCAGCCAGCGCTCGGCCGTCTCGGGCAACGGCGCCTTTTCGCCGTCGCGCTGCTCGCCGAACGCCTTGAGTTGGGCCACCAGCGCGGCGGGCGCCTCGGCCTGCTTGCGCACGACGACCGGCTTGGCCTCGATCTGCGCGGCGTGGTTCAACGTGATGCCGGTGATACTGAACAGGAACATGCCGAGCAGGCACAGCGCCGAGGAAATCCAATGCCACTGGTGCAATTGCTTCAACCAGACGGCCCGGCTGGCGCTCTTCGCCGCCGCCTGCGTTTCCTTGTTACTCAAATTTTCCCCGATAGCATCTTGTATTAATCAGTAGATGATAATGATTATCATTTGGAGCGTCAACCGACGGCAGCCCGGCTGTTACAAACGAAACAAATCTCCGCGGACCGCCGGGGGGCTAAGTACGCCAGCGTACAGATGTACCAGCCGTTGCGGCTTACCCTCGTTGCTTGTACTGGACAATTTGAAAGGATGCACCATGACCACATTCACAACCGAGGAATTGCACGAGTTGCGCGACCGTATCAAGGACGTGAAGTTCGGCATGTTAACGACGCAGGACGCATCGGGCTTGCTGACGAGCCGCCCCCTGACCACCCAGCAGCTCGATGACGAAGGCAGCATCTGGTTCTTCGTCTCGGACCAGGAAGCGTTCACCCTTGAACTGGTGGACAACCCGTCGGTCAATGTGTCGTTCGCCGATGTCGGCGACCACCTGTACGTCTCCGTCTCGGGCCGCGCCGAACTGCTGCGCGACCGCGCCAAGGCGGAAGAACTGTGGAATCCGGCGGTGAAGGCCTGGTTCCCGCAAGGATTGGACGATCCGCATCTGGCCCTGCTGCGCGTGCGCGTGCAGGCGGCGGAATATTGGGACACCGCCAACAGCAAGATGGTCACGCTGTTCGCGATGGCGAAAGCCGCCATCACCGGCAAGCCGCCGACCAATGTGGGCGAACACCGCCACCTGGGGCACTGAAAGGAAGGCGCTGCTCGTCGCGGGCAGCGCACACGAAAGGCGCTGTCTCCCGCGCCTGTAGTCAGCCTGTAGCCAAGCAAAAACCCCGGCGCGTGGCCGGGGCATCGTCATACGCCGGAACTGGCTTCCGGTCCTGGGGCACCGCCTTCGGTACCCGGTGGATTCGCGCCCTGGCGGGACGAGTGGTCGCCGCCCTGTCGTGAACCCTGTGAACCCTGGTCCGCTCCCTGGCGGTTGCCGGGAATGGGCTTGTCCAGGCGGCGTACTTCCGTCTCGGGCAGGTCGACATTGCCGATGCCGGGGTGCTCGGTATCGACCAGAACGAACGTATCTTCGCTGTTTTTGTTCTTGCGGGAGGTGTCAGGTGGAGTCATGCAATTCTCCTGCGCCTGTTCCTGCGGTGGGATCAGCCCTGGCGATTGTCGTTGCGGGTGTCGTTTTGTCCGGCCTGGTTGCCCTGGTCGCTGTTGGCGTTCGAGCGCGCGGCGCTCTGGCGGTTGCCGTTCTTGTGGCTCATGGCCCCGGCGCGGCGTGCCTCTTCCGAGGTGAACTCGTGGGCGGTGCCCTTGGCGTGCGCGGCGCGGCCGCCTTCGGAAGCGATTTCACGCTGCCGCTGGGGGTCCATCGACGCGAAGCCGCGGTTGCGGGTCGTGCTTTGCTTGTTGCCTTGTCCTTCGCCTTGTCGATTGCCTCGATTGTTACCCTGATTTGAAGCCATGATGGATTCTCCTGAAGTGACGCATTGGGGGAACGTTGACGTGGGTGCAGTGAGGAAGGCTCCCGTGCCCGAGCGGGATACCGACCAGCGACGATCTTTGTAATAACGTTCGGGCAACAGGAGACTTCATGGTAGTGGAAGCACTGAACAGCAAATATAGGACGGCTACATGTCTACCTGTAGGAGAATGCCTACTAAAGACTTATCGAGTGGATATCGTCATCGGCCACGAGAAAAAACCGCTCGCCCGGCCCCGGTTCGACCGGATGCCCGCCAGTGAACGCGCCGAACGACGGCAGGATCGCGCGCCGCACGCCGACGGCGAAACAGGGCAGCCGCAAGCTCTCGCGGCGCCCGGCCAGGCGGTACACGGGATGCACATGGCCCGCCAGCACATAGCCGTCACCCACCTGTTCATCGGGCAGGTCAGGGTGGTGGCAAAACGCGAACGGGCCGATCCGGTGCGGCTCGTCGACCAGGTCGATCCGCAGCAGGCGCGACGGGTCGCCCGCATGCCGGTCGTGGTTGCCGCGCACCAGCGTCAGCGCCAGCGTGGGGTGGCGCTCGCGCCATGCCAGCATCGCCTGCAGCGTGGCGCTGGCATGCGCCGCCCGCGCGTGCAGGAAGTCGCCCAGGAACAGGATGTGCCCGGTATCGTGGGCCGCCAGCAACGCGTCCAGGCCCGCCAGGTTTTCGCTCGTGGTGCCGCGCGGCACCGGCACGCCGAGCGCGCGAAACGAGGCGGCCTTGCCGAAGTGAATGTCGGCCACCACCAGCATGCGCGCCCGTGGCCAGTACAGGGCCTTCTGCGGCAGCAGCGCTACCTGCTCCCCGGCCAGTTCGATCGCCTTGCCCCCGTTCGCCGCCGCTTCCTTCATGGCCCGGCCGCCTTCTCCAGTTCGCGCAGCACGCGCACCACGCGGTCCGACAGCTTTTCGGTACTGAGTTTTTCGCGGAAGCGTTCCACCATCAGTGCGAAGCCGAATGGCGTCGCCCGCTTCGTCTCATGGTAGCTGACGGCGCGGGACTGCAATTGCTCCAGCGTGGCGCGCAGGCGCTTCAGTTCCAGCTCCTGCTCCAGCACTTCGCGCTGGGCCTGCGTCAGCAGCAGGTTGCCCGCGTCATGCTTGCGGAACACTTCGAAGAACAGCGATGACGATGCCTGCAATTGCCGGTTGCTTTTCGGCTGCCCCGGGTAACCCTGGAAGATCAGTCCGGCAATGCGGGCGATCTCCCGGAAGCGCCGCTGCGACAGCTCGGTGGCGTTCAGGCTGGCCAGCACGTCTTCCAGCAAGCCTTCCGTCGTGAACAGGCCCACGTCCCGCCCCGCGCTGGCGGCGAACACGTCCGGCCAAGGAATGTCTTCCGGCGCCAGCAATTCGAAGCCGTAGTCGTTGACGGCGATCGAAAACGTGGCCGGCCGCATGCGCCCCACCCGATAGGACAGCAGCGAAGCCAGCCCGATGTGCACCGAACGCCCGGCGAACGGATACATGAACAGGTGATGTCCCTCGCGGCTGTGCACGCTTTCGATGACGGTGCGCTGCGGCGTCGGCAATGCCGACCAGCGCGCCTGGATTTCCAGCAAGGGCCGCACCGCTTCCATCTCCGGGCCCCGGTAGATGCCTTCCGTGGCCAGCCGCATCTGTTCCAGCGCGGCGTGCGCCAGTTCCGACGACATCGGCATCTTGCCGCCCTGCCAGCGCGGCACCGCGCCCTTCGCGCCCGTGGCGCGCTTCACATAGGCCGTCATCTCGTGCACGCGGATGAATTCGAGGATGCGCCCGCCGAACAGGAAGTGGTCGCCCTTGTTCAGCCGGGCGATAAACCCTTCCTCGACGGTGCCGATCCGCCCGCCGCTCTGGAACTTCACCTGGATCATGGCCTCCGAGACGATGGTGCCGATGCCCATCCGGTGCCGCCGCCCAATGGCCGCGTCCGGCACGCGGTAGACGCCCTCCTCGTCCGGCAGCACGCGCCGGTATTCCGGATATACGGTCAGGCTCTGCCCGCCACGGGCCACGAAATCGAGCGCCCATTGCCATTCCTCCGGCGTCAGGTCGCGGTAGGACCAGGCCGTGCGCACTTCCTCGTACAGCGCCTCGGAACGGAAGCCGCCGCCCAGCGCCACGGTCACCAGGTGCTGCACGAGCACGTCGAGCGGCTTGTCCGGCACGGGGCGCGATTCGATGTCGCGGTCCTTCACGGCCTGGATGGCGGCCGCCGCTTCCAGCAATTCCAGGCTTTGCGTGGGCACCAGGGTCACCCGCGACACGCGCCCGGGGGCATGGCCGGAGCGGCCGGCCCGTTGCAACAGGCGGGCGATGCCCTTGGCGCTGCCGATCTGCAATACCCGCTCGACGGGCAGGAAGTCGACGCCCAGGTCGAGGCTCGACGTGCACACCACGGCCTTGAGCTGCCCTTTCTTCAAGCCCAGCTCGACCCAGTCGCGCACTTCCTTGTCCAGCGAGCCGTGGTGCAGCGCGATCAGGCCGGCCCAGTCGGGCCGCGCATCGAGCATGTTCTGGTACCACAGCTCGGCCTGCGAGCGGGTGTTGCAGAACACCAGCGTGGTGGCGTGCCGCTCGATTTCGCCGATCACGGGCCCCAGCATCTGGATGCCCAGGTGGCCGGCCCACGGAAAGCGCGACGGATTCGCCGGAATCAGCGTGTCGACGACGATTTCCTTGCGCAGGCTGCCCTCGACGATCGTGCCGGGCAGTTCGGGCCCCAGCAGCACTTCCCGGGCCCGTTGCAGGTTTCCCAGCGTGGCGGACAGGCCCCACACGACGAGGCTCGGATTCCAGCGCCGCAGCCGCGCCAGCGCGAGCTGCGCCTGCACGCCCCGCTTGTTGCCCATCAGTTCGTGCCATTCGTCGACGATCACCATGTCCAGCAGCGAGAACTGTTCCTGCGCGTCGGCCTTCGACAGCATCAGCGACAGGCTTTCCGGCGTCGTCACCAGCGCGTCGGGCAAGCGTTTCGCCTGCCGCGCCCGGGCGGCCGACGAGGTATCGCCGGTGCGCGCGTCGATGCTCCACCCCGGCATCAGGTCCGCCGCCGATTCGCCAAGCGCCCGCAACGTGTCGGCGGCGAGCGCCCGCATCGGCGTCAGCCACAGCACCCGCAAGCCCGCCTTCCGGCGTTGCGGCGCGGCCATGGCCCGCAGCAGCGCGGCGAACCACACGGCATAGGTCTTGCCCGAACCCGTGGTGGCGTGCAGCATGCCCGACTCCCCGGCCAGCGCGGCATCCCACACCGCGCGCTGGAACGGGAAGACCGTCCAGCCACGCGCGGCGAACCAGTCGTCGACCGCCGTCATGCGCCCGATGCCTGCGCCAGCAAGCCTTGCAGCATGTCGAGCGTGTCCGCCTCCTCCACGGCCTTGTCGTCGCGCCGCCGCAGGATGCGCGGGAAGCGCACGGCGATGCCCGACTTGTGGCGCGGCGAAGCCTGGATGCCTTCGAAGCCGATCTCGAACACCATCGTCGGCCGCACGTGGCGCACGGGGCCGAAGCGCTCGACCGTGGTGCGGCGCACCGCATTGTCCACCTGGGCGATCTCGGCATCCGTGAGGCCGGAATACGCCTTCGCGAACGGTACCAGCTGGCGGCCGCCATTGCCGTCGCTGGCCCACACCGCGAACGTGTAATCCGTGTACAGCGAGGCGCGGCGGCCATGGCCGGCCTGGGCGTAGATCAGCACCGCATCCACGCTGTAGGGGTCGATCTTCCATTTCCACCACGTGCCCACGTCCTTCGTGCGCCCCACGCCATATTGCGCCTCCTTGGCCTTGAGCATCATGCCCTCGACACCGCGCCCGCGCGATTCTTCGCGGATCGTCGCCAGTTCTTCCCAGCTCTGCGCCTCCACCAGTGGCGACAGGCGCAGTTGCGGCACGTTCATCTCCGCCACCAGCTGCTCGAGCAGGGTGCGGCGTTCGCACTGGGGCAGCTTGCGCAAATCGACGCCATCGCGCTCAAGCAGGTCGTAGGCCACCAGCACGGCCGGATACTCGGCCAGGAACTTGGGCGACAGCGATTTGCGGCCGATGCGCTTTTGCAGGTCGGCGAACGGCGCCGGTGAATCGCCGTCCCGCCAGACCAGGATTTCACCGTCGACTACCGTGCCATCAGGGAGGCGCAGCGCGGCCAGTTCGGGAAAGCGCTCGGTGATCAGGTCTTCGCCGCGCGACCATACCCAGCTGCCGCCCCGGTTGACGATCTGTGCGCGCATGCCGTCGTACTTCCATTCGACCTGCCAGCGATCGAGCTCGCCCAGCGTGGCCGGATCGGCATTGAGCTGGTGCGCCAGGAAAAATGGGTACGGCTGGCCGCCCCGCTGCGCATGCTCGTCCGGCGACTCCTGCGCGATCAGTTGCAGGAAACCTTTCGCGGTCGGCCGCACGCTGCCGTCGGTCCAGCCCATCAGGCGCTGGGCGATCAGCTTCGCATCGACGGCGGCAATGCCGGACAGGGCGCGCGTCACGAGCAGCTTGGACACCCCCACGCGAAAGCCCCCGCCGATCAGCTTCACGAGCAGGAAGCGCTCACGGGTTTCCAGCTCGTCCCAGTACTGGAACAGCGCGGCGCGGATGGTTTCCGGCGCGGCGCCCCGCAGCGGCGCGATGCGCTGCTCGATCCATTCGGCCAGGCCGATGTCGCTGCGCTGTTTCGGCTCCGGGAGGATGTGGGCGATGGTCTCGGCCAGGTCGCCCACCGCGTTGTAGCACTCGTCGAACAGCCATTCGTCGAGCATCGCGTATTCGGTCGCGTATTGCCGCAGCAATTTCACGGGAATGGCCTGCCGCGGCTTGCCGCCGGCCAGGAAATACACGGCCCACGCGGCGTTCTCGGGCGCGGCATGGCTGAAGTAGCTCTTCAGCGCCTCGAGCTTGCGGTTGGTGGCGGTGGTCTCGTCCAGCTCCGCGTACAGGCGCGCGAATTCACGCATCGGCGTCCTCCTCCCCGTCGGCCGTGGACCGGTCGGCGGTACCGGCGGCGCGGGCCGCTTCCGCCTTCTCCGGCACGGCCCAGCGCTTGGCGTCCGGGTGGGGATCGGGCGGGACCACGGGCTGCGCCTTCACGCCATCCGCAGCCGGCCCGGCGGCCGCCGCATCCTCGGCCTCGTCGTCGCCGTATTCGGTATCGAAGCCCTTGGCGTCGTAGCCGTTCTGGCACAGCCAGCGCACCATGATCGGGATCGAGCCGTGCGTGACCACCACGCGCTCGGCGCCGGTGGCCTTGATGGCGGACATCAGCCCCGGCCAGTCGGCGTGATCGGACAGCACGAAGCCGCGGTCGACGCCGCGCCGGCGCCGCGCACCGCGCAGCAGCATCCAGCCGCTGGCGAAGGCGTCGGAAAAGTCGCCGAAACGGCGCACCCAGGGCGAGCCGCCGGCCGAGGGCGGTGCGATGACGATCGCGCGCTTCAGGTCGGCCTTGTCCACCTCGCTGACCATGCGCGTTTCCGGCAGCGGCACGCCTGCCTCGCGGTACACGCGGTTCAGCGGCTCGACGGCGCCATGGCAGACGATGGGCCCGATCGACGGGTCGAGGCCCGAGAGGATGCGCTGCGCCTTGCCGAACGCATAGCACAGCATCAGGCTGGCGCGCCCCTGCTCGGCGTTGCGGCGCCACCAGGCGTTGATGTCGTCGAAAATCTGCTGTTGCGGTTCCCAGCGGTAGATCGGCAGGCCGAACGTGGATTCGGTGATGAAGGTATGGCAGCGCACCGGTTCGAACGGCGCGCAAGTGGCGTCGCCCTCCACCTTGTAGTCGCCGGAAGCGACCCAGACTTCGCCGCCGCATTCCATGCGCACCTGGCTCGAGCCCAGCACGTGGCCGGCCGGATGCAGCGAGATGCGCACGCCGTTGTGCTCGACCGTCTCGCCGTACTGCAAGCCCTGCACGGCAATGTCGCCAAGGCGCGACTTGAGGATGCCCACGCCGCCTTCGGCCGCCAGATAGTGGCCGTGGCCCACGCGGGCATGGTCGCCATGGCCATGGGTGATGACGGCACGGTCGACGGGCCGCCAAGGATCGATATAGAAATCTCCCGGCACGCAGTACAGCCCTTCCCTGCGCACCACGACCATGTCCCCGGCCATAAAGTGCTCCTCCTTATAGCCATTCTAGCCAGCGGAAGGTTGGTGATCTGTCCGCCAGCGCACAGTGTCGCACGGGCAAACTTCTGGGCGGGTCGATTCCGGGTCAAGCCATTTCACCCGCTGCAAAGCAGGGGTCAGCGAGGTATGCCCGCCTGCGGGCCAGCATCGCTGCGCGGGCAAGGAGCGGTGCTCCTTGAATTCCGGGCTATGCGCCGCCGGGGTGCAGCAGGGGTTTCGCGGAGCATGCTCCGCGCCTGGGAAACGGTGCAGGCATGCATGCCTGCACTCCTCTCTGGCCCCGGCTCTTCGCTGTCGGGGTTACATCATGCGAAGCCGGCGTTTCAACCGCAGCGCCCTCAAACCGGCTGCACGAACTCCGCCATGAAGGTCTTGGTCGTATTTTCCGGGAACTCGATGGTGATCTGGTCGCCGGCCACCGCGAGCACGGTGCCGATATCGAACTTCGGCACCTTCACCTGGCTGCCCACGGTAAACGCGGGGGGCTGTGGCGCGACCGGTTCGGGAGGGTCCTCGAACAGCGGCTCCTCATCCTCGATCGGTTGCACCGCGGGGGGCGATACGCAGTTGTCGCAGCAGCCGCACGACCAGCCGGCGGCCTTGCGCCCTTCCGTCTCGTCGCCGAAGTAGTCGAGCAGCAGCTTCCAGCGGCAGTAGCCGCTCTGGGCATACGCCACCATCTGCTCCAGCGACTCGTGGTCGCGCTCCTGCTTTTGCTCGTAGACCGTAGCCAGTTGCGCGAAGTCGGCCGCTTTCGCGTCGCGGTTCGTCAGCAACCAGTCGAGCTTGCGGTTCTGGCGCAGCAGCTTGCCATCCTTCAGCAACTTCAGGCACACCTTCAGCTGCGCATCGGGGATGTCGGCCACCGCCTCGCAGATCACGGACGACTGGCAAGGTACCCGTGCCGCCGCCGCTTCATACACCTCGCGCAATTCCTGTGCGGTCGGGTAATGCTTGACGAGGAAGAATTGCTGCAGGCGCTTGTCGTCCTGGAAATACAGCAGCGTGCATTCGGCCCGTTCGCCGTCGCGCCCCGCCCGGCCCGATTCCTGGTAATACGCTTCCAGGTTGGCCGGCACCTGCAGGTGGATCACGAAGCGGGTATCGCTCTTGTCGATGCCCATGCCGAAGGCATTGGTGGCCACCATCACGCGCCGCTCGCCCGCCATGAACAGGTCCTGGTTTTCCTTGCGCTCCTTTGCCGGCAGGCGGCCGTGGTACAGCGCCACGCTTTCGCCGGCCTGTTCGAGCGCGGCGTGCATTTCCTCGGCCGCCTTGACGGTGGCCGCGTACACGATGCCGACACCGGCCGTTTCGCGCACGAGGCGCAGCGCCTCGGCCGTTTTCTCGGCGGGATTGGTGACCTGGATGACGCGGTAATGCAGGTTGGGCCGGAACACGCCCGTGTTGATCACGTTCATGCGCCGCGCACCCAGTTGCTGGGAGATATCCTCGATCACCGCCTCGGTCGCCGTGGCCGTGAGCGCCAGCACGGGGGGCTGGCCGAGGGCCCGCAATGCGGCGCCGATCTCCAGGTAGGCCGGACGGAAATCATGGCCCCACTGCGAAATGCAATGCGCTTCGTCCACCACCAGCAGCGAGATGTGGGTTTCCTGCAGCACCTCGATGAATTCCGGGGTAACCAGGCGCTCGGGTGTGCAGAACACGATGCGGCTGTGGTGGTTGCGGATGCTCTCGAGCGCGTCCAGCTCTTCCTGGCGCGACAGGCTGCTGTTGAGCTGCGCCGCGCCGATGCCGATTTCCTCCAGCTTTTCCAGCTGGTCCTTCATCAGCGAGATCAGCGGCGATACCACCACCGTGGTGCCCTTGAAGATCGAGGCGGGAATCTGGTAACACAGCGACTTGCCGCCGCCGGTAGGCATGATGGCCAGCGTGTCGCGCCCTTCGAGCACGCTGTCGATCACGTGCTGCTGGCCGGCGCGCAGCGCGTCGACGCCGAAGACGTTGTGGAGCAGGTTGCGAATGCGCCGCGTGAGCGCCGCACCCGCCCGTTGCGCGCCGCGTTGTTCGCTGGCGCTCAGGTTTCTCGTTACCATGTTCTCTTCCAATGAGGTGCGCCGTGGCGTCCGTGGACTGTCGTAAGAACACGATAGTTCGCTTACTGACCAGCCGCCATAGGACACTGCCTACTCTGCATGTAGGAGGCCTTTCCCGGGAAAATCAGCGCATGTCAGGCGGCGCGAAGCAGTGCGAACAGCACCATCGCCAGCCCGGCCATCGAGACCAGCCAGACCAGCGAGCGCACGACCGGCACGCCAAACGCGTACAGCGGCACGTAGACCACGCGGGCGCCAAAATACAGCCAGCAACCCCACCAGGTCAGCGTGCCGGTCACGCCGGCCACGTGGGTGGCGAGCACCGCGCCGATGAACAGCGGCAGGGTTTCGAACAGGTTCAGCTTGGCGCGCTCCAGTCGCGCGGTGACCTTGCCGGGCGGCGGGGCCGGCTCGTCGCGCGCGCTGGCGTTGTAATCGATCCCTGTCTCGCGGTTGCGCAGCGAGGCATGCAGCATGATCTGCACGATCGCCAGTACGAGGGTCCAGCCCAGCAAAACCAGTTCGGTGCTCATGTGCTCCTCCGCGTGAGTGAAAAAATCGTTCAGGCCGGCCGCTCTACCTTGTCGAGCGCCGCCTGCAGGTCCATCAGGTCGTACGGCTTGCGCAGGCAGGCCGCCTCGAATTCCAGGTGGTCGAGCGCTTCCTTGCCGTAACCGGTCGAGAAGATGATGCGCACCGGCATCGAGCTGGCCACCTTGCGTGCCAGCTCGATGCCGGACATGCCCGGCAGGCTCACGTCGGTGAACAGCACATCGAAGTCCTGCTCCTGCATCAGTTGCCAGGCCTGTTCGCCATCGGAGACGCCGGAAACCGTGTGCCCCAGCATGCCCACCAGCTCGCACACCATCTGCAGCGAATCCTGGTTGTCCTCCACCACCAGCACGCGCAGCGAGGCATGTTGCGGGTGCTGCGGCTGCGGTTCGAGCAGGCTGTGCTGGGCGGCCAGCTGTCGCTCGCGTGCCTGGACCTGCTGCCGGCGGTTGTTCAGCACATGGCGCAGCTTGCGCGCCAGGTCTTCGCGGCGGTAGGGCTTGCTCAGCAGTTCGAGGCCGGCATCGAGCCGGCCGCCATGCACGATTGCGTCCTGCGGGTAGCCGGACGTAAACAGCACCGCCAGGTTCGGCAATACCTGCTGGGCGATACGCGCCAGCTCGGGGCTGCGCAGCGGACCAGGCATGACCACGTCGGTGAACAGCAGGTCCACGTGTTCGCCCGATTCGAGGATGCGCAGCGCCTGTTCGCCATTCTCGGCGGACAGCACGCGGTAGCCGAGCGCGCCCAGCATGTCCAGCACCACGGCGCGCACGCCGGGATCGTCTTCCACGGCGAGGATGGTTTCGCTGCCGCCCGTGACGGGTCCGGTGCGCGCGCTGTTGCTCTCCGCCTCGCCGTCGCTGTCGGCCAGCATCGTGCGCGGCAGGTAGATCTTCACGCTGGTGCCCTGGCCGGGCTCGCTGTAGATGCGGATATGCCCGCGGCTCTGCTTGACGAAGCCATACGCCATCGACAGGCCCAGCCCGGTGCCCTCGCCTTCCGGCTTGGTGGTGAAGAACGGTTCGAAGGCCCGCTGCAGGACCTCGGGGGTCATGCCGCAACCGGTATCGGTCACCGACAGCATCACGTACTGGCCCGCCGGCACGTCGACCAGCTTGCTGACATAGCGCTCGTCCAGCACCGCGTTGCCCAGCTCGATGGTGAGGCGGCCGGCACCCTCCATCGCATCGCGCGCGTTGATCGCCAGGTTCAGGATCACGTTCTCCAGCTGGCCCGGGTCGACCTGCGTGTTCCACAAGCCGCTGCCGACCACCAGTTGCAGGTCGACCGCCTCGCCCAGCGCGCGGCGCAGCAGCTCGTCCATGTTCGCCACCAGCCGCCCCAGGTCGGTGACCACCGGTTGCAGCGGCTGGCGCCGCGCGAACGCCAGCAATTGCGACGACAGCTTGGCGCCGCGCTCCACGGCGGCGATCGCCATGTCGAGCCGCCGCCGTGCGGCGTCGTCGCCGCCCAGTTGCTGCGCCAGCAAATGCAGGTTGCCGGAGATGATCTGCAGGACATTGTTGAAGTCGTGCGCCACCCCACCCGTCAGCTGGCCCACCGCTTCCATCTTCTGTGCCTGCCGCAATGCTTCCTCGGCCTTGTCGCGCTCGGCCACCTCGCGGCTCACGCGCTGCTCCAGCGTGTCGTTCAGGTCGCGCAGCGCCACTTCGATGCGGCGGCGCTCGGTGATGTCGGTCTTCACGGCGATCAGCGCCACCGGCTGGCCGGCCTCGTCGTCCAGCCGGCTCATGCTGCTGGAGACCCACACCCACTGGCCGTCCGGCCGCGCGTAGCGTTTCTCCAGCGTGAACGGAACGCCGGTCTCGCGCAGCCGCGCGACCTGGGCGCGGTTTTCCTCCAGGTCGTCCGGGTGGATCAGGTCTTCCATGTGCATGCCCAGCAACGCTTGCTCGGAGCGGCCCAGCATCTGGCACAGCGCGCCGTTCACCCGCGTGTAGCGCCCTTCCAGCGACAGTTCCGACAAGCCCACCGACGCCTGGCCGAAGATCGCCGCCAGCCGGTCCTGGCTGGTGCGCAGCTGCTGCTCGATGCGCTTGCGGGCCGTGATGTCGAACGCCACGCCCACGTAGCGCCGCCGCGTCGGCGTGGCTCCTTCGATCACCTCGCCCTGCCGCGCCAGCCAGCGCACCTCGCCCGTATCCGGGCGCTGGATCCGGTATTCGGTATAGGCCAGCGGATTCGAATCGGCGCCCAGCCGCTCCGGCCCCACCCGCGCGCGGTCGCGCGGATCGACCAGCGAGACCAGCAGTTCCTCCGTCACCTCCACGTCGTCCGGCAAGCCCCACACGCGGCGGTATTCGGGCGACACGGCCAGCTTGCCCGTGGCGGGGAACCACTCGAAGCTGCCGATACCACCCGCCTGCTGCGCCATGCGCAGGCGCTCCTCGGTCAGGATGTGACCGGTGACGTCGACGCCTTCGACGAACACCCCCGTCACGCTGCCGTCGGCCGCGCGCAGCGGCTGGTACACGAAATCGAGGTAGCGCGGTTCCAGCTCGCCGTCCTCGCCCAGCAGGTGGACCTTCAGCTGCCGGCCCACGTACGGTTCGCCGGTGGCATACACGCGGTCGAGCAGTTCGACGATGCCCTGGTCGCGCACTTCGGGCACCGCCTCCGCGACCGGCTTGCCGATCAGGTCGCGGTCGCCGACCAGCCGCTGGTAGGGCCGGTTGGCCAGCTCGAACACGTGCCGCGGGCCGCGCAGCACGGCCATGAAGCTCGGCGCCTGCTCGAACAGCTCGCGCAGCAGCTGGGTTTCCTCGCGCAGGCGGCGGTTCTGGTGATTCAATTGCGCGCGGTCCCGCTCGCGCTGCGATTCCATGCGCACGCGCCCGGTCACGTCCACCACCGTGCACAGCACGCCGCCGACGGCACCGTCGCTGTCGTGCACGGGGGTATAGAACAGGTCGAAATACACCTCTTCCGGCACGCCGTTGCGCAGCAGCGTCAGCGGCGTGGCCGGATGCTGCTGCGTCTCGCCCCGAAAACCCGCTTCCAGGATCGCGCGGTTCCAGTCCCAGATCTCGGGCCACGTGTCCGGCACGGTGCCGCCCAGGGCGGCCGGATGGCGGGCGCCGGCGATTTCCACGTAGCCGTCGTTATAGATCATGACGTGCCGCGGCCCCCACATGAGCACCATGGCGATCGGCGAGTTGAGCACGATGTCGACCGTGGTACGCAGGGCCGGTGTCCAGGTTTCCGGATCGCCGAGCGGCGTGGCGGCCCAGTCGAAAGCACGTACCAGTTCGCCTACGGCGCCACCCCCGCGTGGCCGGTAGCCGCCAGCGCGCATCACCGCCTCGCCGATGGCGTTCATGCCAGCGCCTGCGCGGTCGGGGCACCCGCGCCCACGCGCGGCAATGTCACCGTGACCACCGTCGTGCCCAGCGCGGCGTCGGAAGCGATGTCGATCTCTCCGCCGTGGGCATGCACGAAGGTGCTCGCGGTGTACAGGCCCAGACCCAGGCCCTGGCCGGATTTGCGTGCGGCATCGAGCCGCTGGTACGGTTCGAAGATGCCGGCCAGCCGGGCGGCCGGGATCACGCCGCGGTTGCCGATCGTGATGCGCAGGTGCTCCGGCGCGCTGCCATCCACGTTCACCAGTACCGCGTGCCCCGATTCACCGTGCTGCAGCGCGTTGCCGACCAGGTTCGAGATGACTTGCGCAAAAATGCCGGGATCGACCGGCGCGGCCGCATCGCCGTGCGCCTCGACCACCACGCGCGACGGCTTGTCGGCGGCCTGGAACTCGTCTGCGATCGCGCGGCACAGCTCGGCCACGTCGCGGTGCGCCTTCTTCAGCTGCATGTCGCCCGAGCGGATGCGCGCCAGGTCGAGCAGCTGGTCGACCATCTGCGCCATGCGCCTGGCGCTGCCGCCGATGCGCTGCGCCGTCACCGCCACCTTCGGATGATCGGTCATCATCGGCAGCAGCATCGCGCCGTTCATCACCACCGACAGCGGCGTGCGCAGGTCGTGCCCCAGCACGGCCATGAACATCTCGTTCATGTGCAGCGCGCGCTTCAATTCGTCGAGCTGGTGCGACAGCTGCTTGCGCTGCAGGTACAGCTCGACGAACACATTGACCTTGCTGACGAGGGCCTGGGCATCGATCGGCTTGAACATGAAGTCGACCGCGCCGGCCTCGTAGCCGCGGAAGCGGTAGTTCGTTTCGCGCGACGCGGCCGTCAGGAAGATCAGCGGAATGGCGCGGGTGCGCTCGCTGCCGCGCATCAGCTCGGCCAGCTCGAAGCCATCCATGTCCGGCATCTGCACGTCGACCAGCGCCAGCGCCACCTCGTGCACGAGCAGCATTTCCAGCGCCTCGGCGCCGGAGGAAGCCTTCAACAGGTTCAGGCCCGGACGGGCCAGCAATGCCTCGAGGGCGATCAGGTTTTGCGGGATGTCGTCGACGACAAGGATATTGATCGGTGCAGTCACTGGTTCTGGTCTTCACGGCAAACAGGATAGGCCGGGCGGCGCCTCGTGGGCGGTCCGGCCCTGATTAGCTGCAATGCTACAACGTTTGCAAGGATGACAGCGCATGGTTGAAACGACAAGTAGATGACAAGAAGTTACACGAAACCTCCGGAAAGCCGGGGCCGCGGGCCGCCTGCACGCTGCTGCCGCAGGCGGTAGAATGCGCGTTTTCAGACAGGATCGCACGATGACTTTCGCCCTCTCCGACACCGCCTACCGCACCGACACCCTTGAAGCCAAGGAAACCATGTACGCCGACCTGCGCTCGCAGCTGACCGGGCTGCTGCACGGCGAAACCGACTGGATCGCCAACACGGCCAACTTCAGTTCCCTGGTGTTCAATACGATGCCCGACCTGAACTGGGCCGGCTTCTACTTCCTGCCAACGCCGGATGAACTGGTGCTGGGCCCGTTCCAGGGCAAGCCGGCATGCATCCGCATCAAGCGCGGCCGCGGCGTGTGCGGCAGCACCGTCGAGAAAGGCGAGTCGATCGTGGTGCAGGACGTGCATGCCTTCCCCGGCCATATCGCCTGCGACGCGGCGTCGCGCTCGGAACTGGTGGTGCCGGTGTTCGTGAATGGCACGATCGCCGGCGTGTTCGACCTGGACAGCCCGCTGCCGAACCGTTTCGACGACGTGGATGCGCGCGGCATCGAATCGCTCGTGCGCATCCTGGAACAGACGCGCGCCTGATCGGCAGGAATGGCGCGGCGCGGCTCTATACCAGCAGCGCCGCACTCATCGACTTGGCCTGTTCGGCCGCATCGTCCATCAGCACGGCGATCTGCGGGTGCTCTTCCAGATAGCCGGCCAGCGCGGCGGTGCGCGCCAGCACATGGTCCTGCGCCTGCGGCAGGGGCGACGGTACCGGGCACAGGTAGCGCGCCACCAGCAGCGTGTCGCGCAAGCCTTCGGGCGGAATCCCGACGGCGCCACCGCGCAGCGACACGATCGCCAGGGCGACCGGCTCCGGCACCTGCAGCTTCTTCATGATTTCGCGCGCGATGATTTCCTGCGCGGCGCCCATCCAGTCTTCCGGATCGTCCAGCAGGCCGGGGATCGCATCGGCGCGCGCCAGCAGGTAGAATCCCCCCACCTCGTGCATGATGCCGGCGAACAGCGCCGTATCGGCCTCGGTGCGCGTCACCTTGCCGGCGATCACGTAGGCCAGCGCCGCAACGTGCGCCGTGTACTTCCACAATTGCTCGGCACGCACGCGCAACTGCGCATCGCGGATCTTCGCGCCGAACTGGCGCACCACCATCGCGGCCGCCAGCGTGTACAGGTTGCGGTAGCCCAGGCGCATCACGGCCGTGCGCACGCTGGTGGCCAGCGCCGCGCCGTTCGAGCGGAACACGGCGGAGTTGGCGAGCGCCACCGCGCGCGCCGCCAGGATCGGCTCGGCCAGCAGCTTGCGGATCACTTCCTCGTCGTGACAATCCGGGTCGGCCAGCGTCATCTGCAACGACAGGGCGGCGTTGACGCTGGTAGGGAATACCAGCTCGCCGCGCTGGGCCTCGGTCACGATCTGTGCGAAGTCTTTGAGCTTTTCCATGGCTGAACTATACCTGTTCCGCCATGGCGGCGGTATGCCGCCCCTGTGCGGGGCGAGAAATATTTAGCTGCCTGTGCCGGCTTGCATCATGCAATCAGCTCAGGCCAGCTTCGTCAGCTTGTCGACCTTGATGTCGGCCGCCTTGCCGATCGCCGCCACGAGGGCCAGGAAATGCGCGGTCGCCTCATGCTCCTTTAGCGCCGCCTCGCCCGTCCACTCTTCCAGCATCACGAATTTCGCCGGTTCGGCATTGTCGACATGCAATTCATAGCGCAGGCAACCGGCTTCGGCGCGGCTGGGCGGCACCACCTGCTCGAGGGCGGCGCGCACGGCGGCCTCCTCGCCAGGATGGGCGGTGATGGTGGCGACGACGGTCAGGGGTTGGGTCATGTTGGTTCCTTTCGCTGCGTTGAAGAGCTGATTAGTGTAAGCGCGAACACACTTCCCTGCCGAAACCTTGCCTGCGTTAGAATTCCTGGTCCCCCAGACTCGAGAATATCCATGGTCATCGACTTCGTTCCCGGCACCCTGTGCGACGAGCGCCTGTGGTACAAGCTGCTGCCGCTGCTGCCGGCCGGCTTCGGGGCGCGCCACGTCCCGCTGTACGGGGCGCGCACCCGGGCGCAGATGCAGGAGCTTATCGCCACGCACACGGCGCCCCGTGCGCACATCGTCGCGTTCTCGATGGGCGCCTACCTGGCCCTCGAGCACGCGCTGGCGCACCCGGACCGGGTGGCGTCGCTCGTGCTGATCGCGGCCTCGGCACGCGGCCTCGGCGAGGAAGAAAAGGAGCGGCGCCGCCGCACCATGGCCGCGCTGGAGACGCAACCCTTCGCGGGCATGCCGCCCAGCCAGCTGCGCGGCTTCGTGCACCCGCCGCACCTGCACGACCCGTCGATCGCGGGGGTAATTCATCAGATGGCGCTGGACCTGGGCAAGGAAACCATGCTGGCGCAGTTCGAGGCGTCGATGGAGCGGGCCGACCTGATGGAGCGGCTGCATGAGTTGCGTTGCCCCGTGTTGTTCGTGGGCGGCGAGTTCGACCAGAAAGTCCCTGCCGACGACCTGCGGGAAATGTCGGACAGGGTGCGGCAGTCCTGCCTCGGATACGCCGATGACTCGGGCCACATGGTTCCACTCGAGGCGCCGGAAGAACTGGCCGACGACCTGTACTTCTTCTACTCCTCGTTCCTCGAAGAGCCCGTCGAGCGCCGTACGCTGACAGGGTGAGATGCACGCCTCAGCGCACCATGCCTCAGCCGTAATCAATTTGCCAACACAGCCATTGCTGATCCTGCGGCGGGCATGCCGCGCGGGACAGCTTGGGCAGCCATCGAGTGGTGTCTATTTCTCAATCCACCCCTCGGACCGGGTAAAATGCACGCCCAACCGCACCATTCCTCAGCCGTAGCCATGAACGTCCCCGCAGAGATCAACGCCGCCGCCGTCAAGAACGGCCCCGCCGAAAAAGTCACGCCCATGATGCAGCAATACCTGCGCATCAAGGCCGAGCATCCGACGATGCTCGTGTTCTACCGGATGGGCGATTTCTATGAACTGTTCTACGACGATGCCGAGAAGGCCGCCCGCATCCTCGGCATCACGCTGACGGCGCGCGGCCACAACAACGGCGTGCCGATCAAGATGGCGGGCGTACCCTTCCATTCGCTGGACGGCTACCTCGCCAAGCTCGTGAAGCTGGGCGAATCGTGCGCGATCTGCGAGCAAATCGGCGATCCGGCCACCAGCAAGGGCCCGGTCGAGCGCAAGGTCGTGCGCATCGTCACGCCCGGCACCTTGACCGACTCCGACCTGTTGCCCGAGAAATCCGAGCGCCCGCTGCTGGCCCTGTCCCTGCTCACGCAGCGCAAGGGCGTCACCTGCGGCCTGGCCTGGCTGTCGCTGGCGTCCGGCAACCTGAAGCTGATGGAATTCTCGGGCGACCAGCGTGCCGTCAACGCGCGCCTGCAGCAGGAGCTGGAGCGCATCGTGCCGGCCGAGATCCTGCGCGCCGATGGCGGCGACCTGTTCGACGAGATCACGATCTGCCACGTGAACAACATGCCGGAGTGGCATTTCGATGTGGTGCACGGCCACAAGGCCCTGCTGGACCAGCTGGGCGTGGCCACGCTGACCGGCTTCGGCGCCGATGGCATGGGCCCCGCGTTCGGCGCCGCCGGCGCCCTGCTGCGCTATGCGCAATCGACGCAGGGGCGCGGCCTGCAGCACGTGAAGAACCTGTCGTGCGAGACGGAGACGGAATTCATCGGGCTGGACGCCGCCACGCGCCGCAACCTGGAGCTGACGGAGACGATCCGCGGCCAGGAAGCGCCCACGCTGTTCTCGCTGCTGGATGGCTGCCGCACGGCGATGGGTTCGCGCCTCTTGCGCCACTGGCTGCACCACCCGCGCCGCGACCAGTCCGTCGCCCGTGGCCGGCACGACGCCATTGCCGCGCTGATGCAGGACGATGCCACGGGCTCGCTGGGCTTCCACCTGCAGCACGTGCCCGATATCGAGCGCATCACCACGCGCGTGGCGCTGCTGACGGCGCGCCCGCGCGACCTGGCGGCCCTGCGCGACGGCTTGCAGCAACTGCCCAAGCTGCAGAAGTCGCTGGAGCGCGTGCTGGGCCTGGACAATGCCGACAGCCTGCTTTCGCGCATCCACGGCCAGATCGAGTCGCCGGGCCCCTGCGTGGACCTGCTGGTGCGCGCCGTGATGCCGGAACCGGCCACCATGGTGCGCGACGGCGGCGTGATCGCGCGCGGCTTCGACACCGAGCTCGATGAACTGCGCGGCCTGTCGGAAAATGCCGGCCAGTTCCTCGTCGACCTGGAGGCGCGCGAGCGCGCCCGCACCGGCATCGCCAACCTGCGCGTCGAGTACAACAAGGTGCACGGCTTCTATATCGAGGTCACCAACGGCCAGGCCGACAAGGTGCCGGACGATTACCGCCGCCGCCAGACGCTGAAGAACTGCGAACGCTACATCACGCCGGAACTGAAGGCCTTCGAGGACAAGGCGCTGTCGGCCCAGGACCGCGCACTGGCGCGCGAAAAGGTGCTGTACGACGGGCTGCTGGCCGACCTGGCGCCGCACATCGGCTGCCTGCAGACGATCGCCGCGGCCATCGCCCAGCTCGACACGCTGACGGCGCTGGCCGAACACGCGCTGCGCAACAACTGGTGCGCCCCGAAGCTGGTGGCCGAATCGTGCATCGACATTCGCGAAGGCCGCCACCCGGTGGTCGAGAACCAGATCGAGCGCTTCATCGCCAACGACTGCCGCCTGCTGGCCGAGCGCCGGCTGCTCCTGATCACCGGCCCGAACATGGGCGGTAAGTCGACCTTCATGCGCCAGGTCGCGCTGATCACGCTGCTGGCCTACGTGGGCAGCTACGTGCCGGCCGCCAGCGCCACCATCGGCCCGATCGACCGCATCTTCACGCGCATCGGCGCCACCGACGACCTGGCCGGTGGACGCTCCACGTTCATGGTGGAGATGACGGAAGCGGCCACGATCCTGAACGGCGCCACGGAACACTCGCTGGTGCTGATGGACGAGATCGGCCGCGGCACCTCGACCTTCGACGGCCTGGCGCTGGCATGGGCGATCGCGCGCCACCTGATCGACACGAGCCGCAGTTTCACGCTGTTCGCCACGCACTACTTCGAGCTGACGCAGCTGCCGGAAAGCCATCCGACGGCGGCCAACGTGCACCTGTCGGCCGTGGAGCACAAGGACAGCATCGTGTTCCTGCACGCCGTGCAGGAAGGCCCGGCCTCCCAAAGCTACGGTTTGCAGGTGGCGCAGCTGGCCGGCGTGCCGCAGGGCGTGATCAAGGCGGCGCGCAAGCACCTGGCCCGCCTGGAGGCGCAGGCGCTCGATGCCACGCCGCAGCTGGACCTGTTCGCCGCGCCCGCGGCGGCGCTGTCCACCGATCCTGACGACGAGCCGGCTGCCGCTCCGGCTCCGGCCGAAGATCCGAAACTGGCGGGACTGCTCGCGGCGCTGGACGAGCTGGACCCCGATGCCCTGTCGCCGCGCGAAGCGCTGGACCGGCTGTACCAGCTGAAGCGCCTCGTGCCGGCATGAAGCGGCGCGCCGGCCTCGCCTCCCTGCTGCTGGGTGCCGCCCTGCATGCCGCGGCGGCGCCGGCGGCGGCCGAACAGTCGTTCGACGTCGCCATCATCGGGCATACCTTCCCCGACGAGCTGGGCGACGCCGACCTGAAACGCACGATCGCGCGTGCCGACATGGAAAAGCCGGCCTTCGTGATCGCCGCCGGCATCAAGTCGGCCGACGAACCGTGCAGCGACAAGCTGTACCTGCAGCGCAAGGCCCTGCTGAACAAGTCCGACCAGCCGCTGGTACTGGTGCTGACGGGCGCCGACTGGACCGGCTGCCGCAATTCCGCGGGACGCTCGAACGCCATCGAGCGGCTGAACCGTATCCGCGAAATCTTCTACGACGGCCAGGAAGCGCTGGGTGCGCGCATGCTCGACCTGAACCGGCAATCGACGATCACGAAATTCCGCAGCTATGCGGAGAACGCCTACTGGGAGCGCGGCGGCGTGCTGTTCGCCACGATCAACCTCCCCGCCGCCAACAACCACTACCTGCTCGAGGCGGGCCGCAACAGCGAATACGAAGACCGGCTGGTGGCCAACCGCGCGTGGCTGCAGCGGCTGTTCAGCATGGCCAAGCGGCGCAAGCTGGAAGGCCTGGTGCTGTTCTCGGACGGCGACGTGCGCATCCATGCCGAGCCGGGCTTTTCACTGCTGGCCGGCTTCTCGACCAAGCACGATGGCTTCGCCGAGACGCGGCGGCTGGCACGCACGCTGGCAGAGAAATACGACGGCAAGGTGCTGCTCGTCGATGCGAACCGCGAACCGCCGGTCAAGGGGGACCCGGCGCCGGGCACGCTCACCTGGCGCGGCAACGTGGGCCATGTGACGCTGCTGGGCGAGTGGAATGTGCTGCACGTGGCGCCGGGGAGCGAACAATTGTTCACGCTGCGCCAGGAGCCTGCCGACCATGAAAACGGGCATGCCAAGCCAGGGAACGGCGCCAGGAAAGACAACGGGCAGCCGAAGCTGCCCGTCAAATAACGAGGTCCATGGCAGGGCAGCGCGCGCTGCCCTGTGCAGGGCCCGATCAGTGGATCGGGTGGGTGCGGAACTGGTCGCCCGCCTCGCCTTCGTCGTCCTCGTCGCCGTGGTGATGGCCGTGGGCGCCGTGCACGTGTTCGTGGGCGATCTCTTCCTCGGTGGCTTCGCGCACGTCCAGCACCTTCAGTTCGAAGCGCAGCGCCATGCCGGCCAGCGGGTGGTTACCGTCCAGCACGACCTTGTCTTCGGCGATGTCGGTCACGGTGAAGATCATCGCTTCCTCGTCGCTTTCGCCATCGGGCATGCCTTCGAACTGCATGCCCACTTCCAGCGGCTCCGGCAGGCGCGAGCGCGGCTCCACCTTCACCAGGTTCGGGTCGTAGTCGCCGAAGGCATCATCGGGTTCGATCTGGATGGTGTTTTCATAGCCGACTTCCTTGCCGTCCAGCTCTTCCTCGATCTTCGGCAGGGTGTTTTCATACCCGCCGTGCAGGTACACCATCGGCTGGCGGCCGTCCTCGATCAGGTTGTTCTGAGCGTCGGACAATTTATATTGCACGGTGACGACGGTGTTCTTCGCGATCTTCATGTGACTTCCTTTCTGGTCTGATGGCGCCGATTATACCCCCAGCCCGCAGCCGCCATCGCCATGCTGCCGCCAATGGTGGCGACAACGATGCCGGCCGGACCGGCCACATGGACAAACCGGGCTGGATAACCGACAATCGGTTAGCAAACTGTCTTTTCATAATGTCATCCATGCCGTATCAACCCGGGGAGTATCATGAAGAAATCAGCGCTAGCGTTTGCAGCATCGTTGCTCGTTGCCGGCACCGCCCAGGCGGCCATCGTGACCGTCGAGTATTCGGTCAATGTCAACTGGATCGCCGAGGAGTACCTCAACCCCTACTATTACGAGGAAGTGGACAACACCTACCTGCCGGGATTCCAGACGTATCTCGGCGATCCGGTCTACGGCAGCTTTACCTACGACGACGCCGCGCCCGTGCAACCGACCAGTAGCGGCTACGCGGCGCCGGTCATCTCGCACTCGCTCACCTTCTTCTTCAGCGGCACGCAGGTAACCCTCGACAACTCTTCGCTCGCCATGTCGCGCGACGCCGCCGGCGATGGACTGACCCTGTCCGGCGGCGGCTTCATCACGGCCACCGACGAACCATACTTCGTGGTGGACTTCGGCTTTGTGGCGCCACCGGGCACGCACGTCCCGAATACCCTGCCGACGGCATCGGACTGGCAATCCTATGCGACGGACGGCTCGCGGCCATTCCGGATGAGCATCCACGGCTTCAACCAGAGCTTCAATGTCTACCTGACGGGCGGTCCGATGTCGGTGCACGTGTCGGCCGTGCCCGAGCCGGCCACGTACGGCATGCTGGCAGGCGGGCTGGCGCTGGTCGCCATGGCCGCGCGCCGCGGCCGTTCGGCCCGCACGTGAACGCCCGCGCCGCCCGCAGTCCGGCGCGGGCGGCGCTGCCGGATGGCCTATAATCCGGCCATGAAAAAATCCGCTCCGCTCCGCCTTCTCGGCGACATTACGCCCGCGCAGTTCATGCGCGATTACTGGCACAAGAAACCCCTGCTGATCCGCCAGGCGATCCCCGGCTTCAAGCCCCTGCTGCCGTTCGACCAGCTGGCCGAGCTGGCCACCAAGGATTACGTGGAATCGCGCCTCGTCACGCTCACGGACGGCGAATGGAACATGCAGCACGGTCCGCTGCACGAGCTGCCGCCGCGCACCCAGCGCGAATGGACCATGCTGGTGCAGGGCGCGAACCTGCAGGACGACGGGGCCGATGCGCTGCTGCGCCAGTTCCGCTTCGTGCCCGACGCGCGGCTCGACGACCTGATGGTCAGCTTCGCCACCGACGGCGGCGGCGTGGGCCCGCACTTCGATTCCTACGATGTGTTCCTGCTGCAGGCCGAGGGGCAGCGCCGCTGGCGCATCGGCCCGCAGAAGGACCTGTCGCTGGTGGAAGGCCTGCCGCTGAAGATCCTCAGCAAGTTCAAGCCCACCGAGGAATTCGTGCTGGAACCGGGCGACATGCTGTACCTGCCGCCGCACTACGCGCACGACGGCGTGGCGATCGGCGATTGCCAGACGTATTCGATCGGCTTCCGCTCGCCTTCGTACCAGGAACTGGGCGAAGCCTTCCTGCAGTTCATGGCCGACTCGATCGACCTGCCCGGCCGCTATGCCGACCCGGACCTGGAACCGTCGGGCAAGCCGGCCGAGATCCCGAAGGACATGCTGGGCCGGCTGGCCGATGAACTGAACAAGATGCAGTTCACGGAAGACGACTTCGCCATCTTCCTGGGCGAGTACCTGTCCGAGCCGAAGCACAATGTGTTCTTCACCGGTCCGGAAAAACCGCTGCCCGCCGGCCGGTTTGCCCAGAGCGCCGCGAAGAAAGGCGTGAAGCTGTCGCGCAAGACGCAGATGCTGTACCGCGGCAAGCACGTGTTCATCAACGGCGAGTCGTTCGCCATCGGCCGCGCCGACAAGGCGGCCCTGGAAGCGCTGGCCAACAACCGCGCGCTCGAGGGCGGGGAAGTCGCCACCGCGTCGGAAGACGTGATGGAAGCGCTGTACGCCTGGTACACGGACGGCTGGCTCGAACTGAATAAATAGGGGATAACGATGGACAGGCAAACCTTCGACAGCCGCGCGGGCTTCCAGGCCGCGCTGGACGATTGCCTGTCCCGCTCGCGCCTGGCGCTGGCGATGTTCGATCCGGACTTCGGCTGGTGGGAGCTCGGCAGCGCCCGGAACGACGCATTGCTGCGTGCCTTCCTGCGCCACGGCGGGCGGCTGCGGCTGGTCGCACACAGCAATGCCCGCCTCGAGCGCGACGCGCCCCGCTTCCTGCGCGTCCTTCAGGACTACAGCCATCTGGTCGAGTGCCGGCTGACCAATCGCTCCATCGCCCACCTGACCGATTCCTTCTGCATCGGCGACGAGCGCCATCTCGTGCGCCGCTTCCACAGCGATCACTTCCGGGGCGAAGCAATTTTTCATGCCCCAATGTCAACCCAAAACGAGCTCGAGCGTTATGGAGCCATCTGGGCCGAAACGAGGCCTGGCCTGCAGGCCGGCATCACGGGTTTGTAAGCCGGGAGCTCGTGCCCGAAACGCCCTGCGCGCGCCGCGTTTCTACGTTGCCGTCGCAGGCTTTTCACGGGTTGCGACGGTTGAGATGATTTCGCATCAAGATACTTGGCCAAGTAGCAATATTGTGTGTATGAAAAAGTTGCGAAAGTGTCCGGTGTTGCTATTGCGACTCATTTAAAATCGCTATAATATTCTGTTAGGAAGTTTCCGTTGTCTGGGGCACCATATGGTCCGAA
This sequence comes from Massilia sp. METH4, assembly GCF_037094685.1. NCBI lineage: Bacteria > Pseudomonadati > Pseudomonadota > Betaproteobacteria > Burkholderiales > Oxalobacteraceae > Massilia > Massilia sp. METH4. Next base: position 244,339 of record NZ_CP146614.1, read on the forward strand.
TGACCACGAAACGCCCTAGTGAGCGATAATTACCGGTAATTATTCATCGCAACACTGTCATCAATTAGTGTATTAATTAAGGAAAACAAATGAAAAAATCCCTGCTGATCGCCTCCCTGCTGGCTGTTGCCCTGGCTGCTTGCTCGAAGAAAGAAGAAGCTCCTGCCGCTCCGGCTGCTGAAGCAACCGCACCGGCAGCTGACGCTGCTGCTCCGGCTGCCGCTCCGGCCGCTGACGCTGCTGCCGCTCCGGCTGCTGACGCTGCTGCTGCTCCGGCTGCTGACGCTGCCGCTGGCGCCGCTGCTGACGCTGCTGCTGCCGCTTCCGCTGCTGCTTCCGCCGCTTCCGAAGCTGCTTCGGCTGCTGCTGCTGCCAAGTAATATCGAGACCGCCGTCTCCGGACGGCGTCCCGCACAACCGCCCCTCGTGGGCGGTTTTGTTTTTTGTGGGCCACGTATGCCGATCCGGCAGTCTGGCGCCAAGTGCAGAAACCAGGGTGCGACCCGCCGGGCCCGACCCAGCCCCTCGCCTCTGGGGTACCGAAAACCGGTGACAGGCTCCGACTCCCAAGAAATGTTTCCCGAGAATCGGAGCCTGTCACCGGTGATGACCTGCATGTCGTTACCGCTTGGCCAGCGCAGAGCATGCCCTGCAGCACCCCGGCCAAGCCACCGGTTTTGCCGCGATCAGTAGGCGACCGTGAACCGCGTCCGCGAGTGCGCAGGCCGTTCCAGCTCATCGATCATCGCCACCGCGTAGTCTTCCAGCGAGATGCGGCTGTTCCCTGAAGCGTCCGCCAGCAGGCTGTCCGTCCCGAGGCGGAAGATGCCGGTACGCGTGCCCGGCTCGAGATGTGCCGCCGGGCTCAGCATGGTCCAATCCAGTTCACGCTCCGCGCGCAGCAAGGCCAGCGCGTCGCGCGCCCCTTCGGCAGTGCCTTTCCACTGGGCGGGGAACTCCGGCGTATCCACGAGTTGCACGCCTGGCGCCACCTCCAGGCTGCCGGCGCCGCCGACCACCAGCAGGCGCGGCACGCCGGCCGCCTTCGTGGCCGCGACGATGGATTGCATGCCCCGCACGTAGTACGCGCGCACATCCTGCTGGGCATGGCCGCTGAAGGCGCTGATCACGGCGTCGACGCCGGCCAGCTGCGCCGCCAGCCCATCGCGATCCTGCACGTCCACGCGCGCCGCTTGCACGCCGGGTTGCGCCGGCACCTTCTCCGGTCGCGAGACCAAAGCCTTCACATCGTGGCCGCGGCTGGCGGCCTCGGCCAGCAGTTTTGCGCCGACGTAACCGGTGGCGCCAATCAATGCGATCTTCATTTGATTCCTTTAAGAACGTTGTGGTGCCGTCATGATGCGCTCTGCCATTGCTCCGATAAATGGTCGCGTCCATAATTCATTCATCAGGATTTCTTAATAATGCAATGGCGCTGCCCGGACATATCGACCTCAACGACCTCGTCGTCTTCACCGCCGTGGCCGATGCCGGCGGCTTCTCGAAGGCCGCCCAGCGGCTCGGTGTGGCACCCGCCAAGGTGAGCCTGGAGGTGGCCCGGCTGGAAGCCCGGTTGGGCACCGCCCTGTTCGTGCGCACCACGCGCAGGGTGGTACTCACCGAAGCGGGCCGGGCGCTGCACGATGATTGCGCGCCCCTGCTGCGGCAGTTGCATGCGGCGGTCGAGGATGTTCATGCGACCTCGACGGTCCTCTCCGGCAGCCTGCGCATCACCGCTCCCACGGATTTCGGCGCGCATTTCGTGGCACCCGCGCTGGCGCGCTTTGCCGCGCTGCACCCGGCCCTGGCGATCGAATTGCAGACGGGCGACCGCATCGCCGACCTGGTGGGAGAAGGCATCGACATCGCCATCCGGATGGGCTGGCTGCGCGACTCATCGCAGCGTGCCGTCAAGCTGGGCGACTTCGGCCAGTACGCCGTGGCATCGCCCGGCTATGTGGCGCGGGCAGGCTTGCCGCGCGCGCCCGATGAACTGGCCGAACTGGACTGGATCGCGCTGACACGCCTGCCCGCGCCGCTGAAATGGACCTTCACGGAAGCCGGCGGGGCCAGCCGCACCGTGCAGATGCGGGCCCGCATCCGCACCGATTCCACTGGCGCGCTGCGCGCGCTGGTGCTGGACGGCGCGGGCGTGTCGATCCTCGACGAATACAGCGTGCGGCGCGATCTCGCCAGCGGTGCGCTGGTGCGCCTGCTGCCCGAGTGGACGCTGCCGTCCGGCGGCACCTTCGCCGTCTTTCCGCCGGGCCGGCATGTGTCGCGCAAGGTGCGTGCCTTCGTCGCGTTCTACCAGGAGTGGCTGGGCAAAGACGGGGCAGGATGACACAAAAGGGGCGTCGCGGCCTGATGCCGTTCAGTCGGCGCCCGGCCCGGCAGGCACGCGATGCATGCCCGATCCCGCGGCGAGAAGCCGGGGTCCGGCCCCAGGTGGCGCACCCGGGTCGGTTTGCACGAAAAAAAACCGGCCTGGAGGCCGGTTTTTCGTTGCGACTACGATTACTTCAGCTCGTCCTGCAACAAGGTCAGGATCTTCTCTGCCGTCGGCGAGGCATCCGGCTCGCCCTTGTTGTTCTGCACGGTGACCTGGCTGGTGTTGCCGGTCGCGGCGGCCTTGACGAGGATGCGGTAGCGCTGCGCTTCCTTGTCGGCATCCGACGAGCCCCAGCTGAACAGGCGCTTGAAGAAGCCCGGCTTCTCGACCTGGTCGGCCACGTAGCGCACGTAGTAGATGCCCTGCACGCGGTCGCGGTCTTCCACGGTGAATCCGGCGCGGTCCAGCGCCAGGCCCACACGGCGCCACGAGCGGTCGAAGCCTTCGTCCGTTTCCACGTAGCGGTTGGCGCCCTCGCCCTTGAGGAAGGCGTGCAGCGGCTGCACGATCGCGTTGTCGACGGCCGTGCGGGCGGCCGCTTCCTCGGTGCCGCCCAGTTTCGTCAGCAGGCGCGCCATGAAGATCGCTTCCAGGTTCGGGTCGGAAGGCCGCGGCGTCCACGTCACGATTTCCTTCTCCGGGCCCTGCGCGATCTCTTCGGCGCCGCGGTGGCTGATGAAGATTTCGGTGGTGCCGTCGGCATTGCGTTCCACGCGGGTGCGGTACTTGTCGCGCTCGCCGGTAGAGTACGCCGAGTCGAACACCTTGCCGATCGTGCGGCGGATGATGTCCTGCGGGATCTTGGCGCGGTTCTCGTTCCACTCCGTTTCCATCACACCGGCCGTCGCATCGTCCAGCGCCAGCGTGAAGCCGTTGTCTTCCCAGAACGACTTCAGCTGCGGCCACAGGGTATCCGGCGACTGCTTGACGACCAACCAGCGCTGGTTGCCAGCGCGCACCACGCGTACCTTGTCGTTGCCGGTGGCTGCCACTTCGTTGCCGCCCGCCGCCGCGGCCGGTGCGGCCGCGGTGCCGCCGCCGGCCATGTTGGCCCGCTGCGCCGCGTAGCCGGATGCGGTGGCGATACCGCTACCGCTGTCCGGCAGCGCATAACGATTATCTTTCTGCAACTGGGTCAAGTCCGGCGGCACGTCCAGCGTGCTGGCTTTCTTGGCCGATTTGTAGTCCACCGTGGTCTTGCCGACCACGGATTCAACCATGCCGCAGCCCGTCAGGCTGAGCATCAGGACGCCAAGCGCGAGGCCGCTTTGCGCGGAGAGGGAAGCTTTCTTGATCATGTGGTGACTGAGATAAAAGCTGAAGATCCAGCTGGGTGATCGTCGCGGCGGCCGCGATGCCGGGCCGCCGCGTGTGGGGCTTACGCCAGCACGCCCGCCTCCACCAGCGCGGCGCGTACCGTCTGGTGGAATTCGGGAGCGAGCGGCACCAGCGGCAGGCGGATGCCGGCCGGCATGCGGCCCATTTCCGCCAGCGCCCATTTGGCGGGTACCGGGTTCGGTTCGACGAACAGTTTCTGGTGCAGGGGGAAGACCTTGTTGTTGATGTCGATGGCCTTGGCGATGTCGCCGGCCATCGCGGCCGCGCACATCTCGGCCATCGCCCGTGGTGCCACGTTCGCGGTCACGGAGATATTGCCCTTGCCGCCGGCCAGCATCAGCGCCATCGCGGTGGGATCGTCGCCGGAATACACGGCGAATTCCTTCGGCACCTGGCGCAGCAGGTCCAGGCCGCGGCCGATATTGCCGGTGGCATCCTTGATGCCGATGATGTTCTTGATCGAGGCCAGGCGCAGCACCGTCTCGTTGCTCATGTCCGCCACCGTGCGGCCCGGCACGTTGTACAGGATTACCGGCAGGTCGACCGCCTCGGCGATCGCCTTGAAGTGCTGGTACATGCCTTCCTGGGTCGGACGGTTGTAGTAGGGCACTACTTGCAGTGTCGCATCCGCGCCCGCTTCCTTCGCATAGCGGGTCAGCACGATTGCCTCGGCCGTGGAATTGCCGCCGCTGCCCGCGATCACGGGAATGCGGCCGGCCACGCGGTCGACGCAAGCCTTGATCAGTGCGCAGTGTTCTTCCACGGTCACCGTGGCCGATTCACCGGTCGTACCGACGATCACGATCCCGTCCGTGCCCTCGGCAATGTGCCAATCGATCAGGCGGTTCAGGCTGTCATAGTCCAGACTGCCGTCCGCATGCATTGGGGTCACGATTGCAACAATGCTGCCCTTAATCATATATTGAACCAATTGCAAATAGATTGAAAACGTCGATTGTAGACGATAGCCTGCGCGCGTGGGGTATTTCGCGGCGGTATCAGCTCTCGATACGGCCCAGCAGCGCGGCCTCCCTGGGGAACTCCGCCTTCACGGCGCAGATACGCTGTACCAGCGCCTGTTTCCCGTCTTCATTAACGAGGCCATCCTCGAACGCGATGACACGCAAGCCATGCTGCCGCGCCAGTTCGAGCAATTCGCCCGCCTTCAGCAGGAAGTCCGGATTGCTCGGCTTGCCAAACGCCGCATTGCCGTCTGCAAAGGTTTCATAGATCAGCACGCCGTTGGTCGCCAGGCTGCCGACCATGGCGGACAGCAGCGGCCGGTGCAGGTAATTGGTGACCACGATGCCGGCGAACCGGTTCGGGCCGAACGGCCACGGGGCGCCGTCGACTTCCAGGTCGATATCGCTGGTGACGATGCCCGGGCCGGCCGTCGCGGCCAGCGCATCGGGCCGGCGGTCCACGGCGATCACCGCGTGGCCCAGCGTGACGAGATGGCGGGAATGACGGCCGTTGCCGCATGCAAGGTCGAGTACCTCGCCGCCGGGAATCAATGGTGCAAAACGCTGCACCCAGGGGGAAACCACGTCGCTCATGTGTTCCTTCTGGTATCACTCAAACATGGCCCGCGCAGGCGGGCCGCATCAATGCCGGCCACCGGGTGGCCCCTTCGTGGCGGCACGCCGCCTGTCATATATTCAGCAGCAACTGCAAGGGCAGCACCAGCAAGCCCAGCAGCTGGATGAAGACGCCCACCATCGCCGCCAGCAGCGGCGTCAGCAGATTGAAATACATCGCCACCAGCAAACCGATGAAGATCCACGGCGTGTATTGCTCGATGCGGGCATAGCGCCGCGCCAGCTCCATGGGCAGCAGGGCCGTCAGGATGCGGCCGCCATCGAGCGGCGGCACCGGCAGCAGGTTGAACACGCACATGATCGCGTTGACCTTGATGCCGGCGATCGCCATCTCGACCAGGAACGGCTCGGAGACATCCATCCGGCGCATCAGCGTGAGCCAGACCATCCAGCCCAGGCCCATGGCGAAATTGGCCATCGGGCCGGCCGCCGCCACGAAGCCCATCTGCTTCTTCGGATTGCGCAGCCGGCTGTAGTCGACCGGCACCGGCTTGGCATAGCCGAACGGCATGTGAATGGTGAGGTACAGGATCAGCGGCAGGATGATCGTGCCGAACGGGTCGATGTGCCGGGTCGGGTTCATCGACAGCCGGCCCAGCTGGGCGGCGGTCGGATCGCCGAAATACCTGGCCACATAGCCATGGGCCGCCTCGTGCAGCGAAATCGCGAACAGGACGGGAATCGCATACACCGCGACGGTCTGGATGGCTTGGCTGAAATCACTCATGGGCAAAATTTTACCAGACTGCAAGGAACGGCCTGGAAGAGCAAGAGAGGGGGGAAAGTAAAGATAGGCAAAGAAGCCGGCGCGGCCGGCTCACTGGGGAAAGCTTCGCGGGATGGTGCCCACGGGGCCGCTTACAGTCCTACCACGGCCGGGTCGCCGCGGCCGAGACGCACCAGTTCCGGCTCGGAACCCGTCAGGTCGACGACCGTCGTCATTTCCATGCTGCACGCTCCGCCATCGATGATCAGGTCGAGCTGCTTGCCGATGCGGGCGTTGATCTCTTCCGGATCGTTCAACGGCTCCGTCTCCTCCGGCAGGATCAGCGTGGAGGAAATCAGCGGCTGGCCCAGCTCGGTCATCAGCGCTTCCACGATCGGCGTTTCCGGCACGCGCAGCCCAATGGTCTTGCGCGACGGGTGCGACAACCGGCGCGGCACTTCGCGGGTGGCTTCCAGTATGAACGTGAACGGCCCCGGCGTGGCCGCTTTCAGCAGCCGGAACTGCTTGTTGTCCACCCGCGCATACACGCCGATCTCGGACAGGTCGCGGCACAGCAGCGCCAGGTGGTGTTTCTCGTCGATGCCGCGGATGCGGCGCAGGCGCTCGACGGCCGCCTTGTCGTCCAGGTGGCAGACCAGCGCATAGCACGAGTCGGTGGGCACGGCGACGACGCCGCCGCCGTGGATGATCTGGGCCGCCTGCTTGATCAGGCGGCCCTGCGGGTTGAGCGGGTGTATCTCGAAGAATTGACTCATTCAGTTCCTCATGCGCGCAGCGCCTGCAGCGCGGCGATGCGCTCCTCGAACGGCGGGTGGGTGGAGAACAGCGCCGACCAGCCGCCGCCGCCCGAGATGCCGGAAGCGGCCATGTTCTGCGGCAGGCCGCCCGGTTCCATGCCGCCCAGGCGGGCCAGCGCATTCTGCATCGGCGCGGTGCTGCCCAGCAGGCGCGCCGAGCCGGCGTCGGCACGGAATTCGCGCTGGCGCGAGAACCAGGCCACGATGATCGAGGCCAGCAGGCCGAACACGATCTCGCACACGAACACGGTGATCATGTAGCCCGGGCCGCGGCTGTCCTCATTGCGCAGCAAGACCTTGTCGACAAAAAAGCCGACGATGCGGGCGAAGAACACCACGAAGGTATTGACCACGCCCTGGATCAGCGTGAGCGTGACCATGTCGCCGTTGGCGATGTGTGCCACCTCGTGACCCAGCACCGCTTCGACTTCCTCGCGGTTCATCGATTGCAGCAGGCCCGTGGACACGGCAACCAGGGCCGAATTCTTGAAGGCGCCCGTGGCGAACGCGTTCGGCTCGCCGTCATACACAGCCACTTCGGGCATGCCGATGCCGGCGCGCTGCGCCAGGCCCTGCACGGTGGCGAGAAGCCACTGCTCGGTGGAGTTCTGCGGCGCGTCGATCACGCGCGCGCCGGTCGTCCACTTCGCCATCGGCTTCGAGATCAGCAGCGAGATGATGGAACCGGTGAAGCCGACCACCAGCGAAAACGCCAGCAGTCCGCCCATCTCCAGCTGTCCGCCCGCGCCGGGACGGCCGATGCCGAGCAGCGACAACACGATGGACAACACCAACATCACGGCGAGGTTGGTGGCGATAAACAGGATGATGCGTTTCATGTAGGGGGTCTCCGGATGTGATCCGAGGGGTCAAATAAGGGTATACCCACGAAATTACAAGGGTATTTCGAGGCGGCGACCGGAGTCTTTACCGGTTGGTCTTGCTGGCGGAGGGCAGGCTTCGCTACCCGGCGGCCTGACCCTGGGGTCGGCCCCAGCGGGGCGAAGCCGGGGTTTCAAGGAGCTCTGCTCCTTGCCGGCGTAGCGGTATTGGCCTGCTGGCCAGTACTCCTCCCTGACCCCGGCCTTTTGCTTCCGGGGTGACGCCATGCGCTTCGGCCCCGAAACGCATGTCAGAACCAGTCGTGCCAGACCGGCGTGACGGTGGCAGGAAGCGGCGGCAGCGCGGCAAAGTCGACGCGCGCTTCGCCGGGCGCGTGGAAATCGGTGCCGCGCGAGGCGAGGAAGCCGTAGGCGTTGGCCAGCTGGGCGTACACGGGATACTGGTCGGGCGTATGACTGCCCGTCACCACTTCGATCGCGGCGCCGCCGAGCTCCTTGAACTGGTCGAACAGCACGCCCTGCTGCAACTGGGTGAAACGGTAGCGGCCGGGGTGGGCGATGACGGCGGTGCCGCCGGCGCCATGGATCCACCCCACCGCTTCTTCCAGGCTGGCCCAGCGGTGCGGCACATAGCCCGGCTTGCCCTCGGACAGGTATTTGCGAAACACCTCGGCCGTGTTGGCGCAATAGCCCTGCTGCACCAGGTAGCGGGCAAAGTGGGTGCGCGACATCAGCGCCGGGTTCTCGACGAATTCCAGCGCGCCTTCATACGCGTCGGGAATGCCGGCCTTGGCCAGCTGCTCGCCGATCTCGCGGCCGCGCGCGTCGCGCCCCTCGCGCGTCGCGGCCAGGCCGCGCACCAGCGCGGCATTGTTTTCGTCGATGTTCAGGCCCACGATGTGCACGGTCTCGCCACTCCAGGTGATCGAGATTTCCACGCCCGCCACGAAGCGCATGCCCAGCTCCGCCGCCGCCGCGCGCGCCGCGGGGATACCGCCCACCTCGTCGTGGTCGGTCAGCGCCCAGACGTCCACGCCGGACTGGCGCGCGTACTTCGCCACGGCGGCGGGCGCGAGGACGCCGTCGGAAACATTGGAATGGCAGTGCAGGTCGACTTTCAGCATGGCGGGATCGAAACGGTAACGAACGGTCATTGTACCGCCCCCTGCCAGGCCGCGCCGGCGCGGGCCATTTATGCGAGGAACTGCGCGATCATCGATGCCAGCATTTCCGGCTCGTCATGGTGCAGCATGTGGCCCGCGTCCGGGATCATCTTCGCGGTGACGTCGGCGATGTTCGTCATCCGGCGGTCCACCTCGCGCCTGCCCTCTTCCGTACCGCCCAGCCACAGCCACATATTGGTGTCGGCCGCTTCCACCCACAGCACCGGGGCGGTGATGCGGCGCCAGCATGCCATGATGTCCTCGGCGTGATAAGGCAGCGGGCTGGCCTGCTTGTGCACCGGATCGCCCAGGATTTCCCATTCTCCGGCCGCGTTCGGCGCCGCCCAGTGCTGCACCAGGAAGGCGGCGCGCTCGTCGGTCAGGCGCGGGTTGGTCTTCTGCAGCCGCGCCGCCACGGCCGCCTGCGTGGGGTAGCTTTTCATGACCGGCGGGTCGAGCAATTCATCGAGCCATTTCGCGTAGCGCTTCGGCGCGTCCTCGGGCTTGGCGCCCGTCAGGCCGAAGCCTTCCAGGTTGACGAAGCGGCGGATGCGTTCGGGCCGCACGCCGGCATAGATGCCGGCGATATTGCCGCCCATGCTGTGGCCGACCAGGTTCACCTGGCCCTCCGGCTGGTAGTGGCGCAGGATCGCATCCAGGTCGGCCAGGTAGTCGGGGAACCAGTAGGTGTCGGTGCCGGACCGCTCCGTCAGGCCGAAGCCGCGCCAGTCCGGCGCGATCACGTGCCAGTCGCCGTGCAGGTGGTCGACCACGAACTGGAACGAGGCGCCCACGTCCATCCAGCCGTGCAGCATGAAGATCTTGGGTGCGCCCTCGGGGCCCCAGTGGCGGACATGGGTGCGCAGGCCGCGGATGGTGAGGAAGTCGGAACGGGAACGAGTCATGGTCTTGAAATGGGGGCCGGCGGCGCAATATGCGGGCCTTCCGTTTGGGAAAAACTTATATTAGCACGATCGTGCTTTATAAACCCGCGAGCGTGCACGGGGCGAATGCCGGGGCGCAAGGGCGTAAAATGTCGCCAATATTTTCCCCGAACAAGGCAACCGATGACGATTTACCAGTTGGGCGAGGATGCGCCCGAGCTGCATCCTTCCGCCTTCGTGGCCGACAGTGCCACGGTGATCGGCAAGGTGACGCTGGCAGCGAACAGTTCCGTGTGGTACGGCGCCACGCTGCGCGGCGACAACGAGCGGATCACGATCGGCGAGAACAGCAACGTGCAGGAAAACACGGTGATGCACACGGACATGGGCTACCCGCTGACGATCGGCCGCGACGTGACGATCGGCCACCAGGCAATGCTGCATGGCTGCACGATCGGCGACGGCGCGCTGGTCGGCATCCAGGCCGTGATCCTGAATGGCGCGAAGATCGGCAAGGGTTGCCTGGTGGGCGCGGGGGCGCTCGTCACGGAAGGCAAGGAGTTTCCGGACAACGTCCTGATCATCGGTTCGCCCGCCAAGGCCGTGCGCGAACTGACGGCGGACGACGTGGCGCGCCTGAAAGGCGCCGCCGACAGCTATGTGGAACGCGCGCAGCTGTACAAGACAAATTTGAAAAAGATTGGATAACGCATGACCCAGGATACGCTGCAAAAATTCATTTTCGAGAACGCCGCCGTGCGCGGCGAGCTGGTCGACATCTCGCAGACGTGGCGCGAGATCCAGGCTCGCCACCAGTACCCGGTGGCCGTCAAGCGGCTGCTGGGGCAGATGGTGTCCGCCGCCGCCCTGCTGTCGGCCAACCTGAAGTTCAACGGCTCCATCGTGATGCAGATCCACGGTGACGGCCCGGTGCGCCTGCTGGTCGTCGAATGCGATTCGCAGCTGCGCATGCGCGCCACGGCCAAGTTGTCCGGCGACGCGCCGATCGCCGACAACGCGGGCCTGACGTCCCTGCTGAACCAGACGGGCAAGGGCCGCTTCGTCATCACCCTCGACCCGGCCGAGAAGGTGCCGGGCCAGCAACCGTACCAGGGCGTGGTGCCGCTGGACGGCGAGGACGTGGCCACCGTCATCGAGCACTACATGCTGCGCTCCGAGCAGCTCGATACGCAACTGTGGCTGGCCGCGAACGACGACGTGGCGCGCGGCCTGCTGCTGCAAAAACTGCCGCTGCACGGCGGCAAGGCCGAGGCGAATCCCCTTACCCACGAGGAAGCGCTGGAAACGTGGAACCGCGCCGTGATGCTGGGCCGCACCCTGAAGGAAGAGGAGCTGCTGACGACCACGATCGACGTGCTGCAAAAGCGCCTGTTCTGGGAAGAGACGATCCGCGTGTTCGACCCGGTGCACCCGTCCTTCCACTGCAGCTGCACGCGTGACAAGGTGGGCAATATGCTGAAGATGCTGGGCCAGGCCGAAGTCGAGGACGCGCTCGCCGAACAGGGCAAGCTGGGCATCAACTGCGACTTCTGCGGCAAGCACTACGAGTACGACGCCGTCGACTGCGCCCAGCTGTTCGCCAGCGACGCCCCCGCCGAAGCGCTGATCCACCCCACCGGCGCCAAGCACTGAGCCTCCCGCGCTCCACACCAAGCCCGCCTCCGGCGGGCTTTTTCGTTGCAGTCAACAGCTGAGCTGGTCGCAAAACCACACCGGGGACAGTCCCCGATTTTTTACAACACGCTAAGTTTTTGATTCCGGACTGCTGAGCTGGTCGCAAAACAACACCGGGGACTGTCCCCGAATTTCAACACCGGGGACTGTCCCCGAATTTTAACAACGCCGGAGCAGTCCTCGAATTCCGGCAACATTGTTGCGTGGGCGTCATCACGCCGTCACATCCCACCGCTACGCTGCGCGTCGTTGCATTTCTTACCAACTTATTTTCAACTCGACGACGAGCAAACATGAAGAATCAGATCAAGGCCGCCGTGGTGGCGAGCCTGGCGCTGGCGCCGCTGGCGATGGCGCAGCAGGTGGCGATGGCGGTGGCGGCGATGGAGAGCGGCGCAGTGGCGAATGCGGCCGATGCGGGCGGCGAGGCGGCGGCGGCAGCGGCCGGGCCGATCGCGACGGTGGAAGTGGCCACGCGCCGCACCCGTTCCTCGGTGGCGATGAAGCAGGATGAAATCCAGAAAATCCTCCCCGGCACCAACCCGCTGAAGGCCTTGCAGACGCTGCCCGGCGTGAGCTTCCAGACCGCGGACCCGTGGGGCAACAACGAGCAGAACCTGTCGCTGTTCGTGCACGGCTTCTCGGGCCAGCAATTGGGCTACACGATGGATGGCGTGCCGCTGGGCGACCAGCAATACGGCAACTACAATGGCCTGTCGCCGCAGCGCGCCGTGATCTCGGAAAACGTGCGCGGTGTCGTGTTGTCGTCGGGCGCCGGCGACCTGGCGACCGCGTCGACCAGCAACCTGGGCGGCACCATCGAAATGTTCTCGTCGGACCCGCTCGCCGAGCGCAACTTCGCCGCCCAGCAGACCGTGGGCAGCCACAAGACCTCGCGCACTTTCCTGCGTTACGACTCGGGAAAAATGGGCGACGCCAGCCTGTACGTCTCCGCCCTGCACCACGAAGCACGGGCCTGGGATTTCCAAGGCCGCCAGGGCGGCGACCAGGTCAACGCCAAGTTCGTCAACGACAACGCCACCGGCCGCCTCACCGTTTTCTTCAACTACAGCGACAAGATCGAGCCGAACGAGGACAGCACGGTCCACTCGGCCACCGAGAAGTACCAGCCATACACGCGCCCCTTCCTGTACCCGGACTTCCAGGCCGCCCTGAACTACCTGTCGCCCACGGGCGCCACGCCGGCAGCGGAAGGCAACAACTACCGCAATTACTACAGCGACGCGCAGCGCGAGGATTACCTGGGCTATGTGAAGTACGACTGGAACATCAATGACAGCACCACGTGGTCGAACCAGGTCTACTATCACTATGACGACGGCGTGGGCGTCGTCGCCGGCCCGATCGGCGTGGCCGGCCTGCCCGCCCTCTTCGCCGTCTACTACCCGAACCAGAACCTGAAGAGGGTGTTCGGCAATTCCGGCTACGCCACGCGCACCACCGAATACCGCATCAACCGCACCGGCTGGCTGTCGACCCTGCGCACCGAAATCGGCGACCACACGATCCAGGGCGGCCTGTGGTTCGAGAAGAACGAGTCCTCGGCCTACCGCCGCTGGTATGCGCTGGACGCGAACAATCCCAGCTCGCCGTATGACCGCCCCGAGAACCCGCTGATCACGCAATACGGCAGCGAGATCGACAACAAGGTCGTGCAGCTGCACCTGCAGGACGAGTGGCGCGTGCGCCCGGACCTGGTGCTGCAGGGCGGCTTCAAGTCCAGCCTGCAGTTCGCCAAGGGACGCATGCCGGTGCAGCCGAAGCTGGGCGCGATCGCCGGCGGTTCCACCGCCCTGCCGGAAGGCGATATCGACACGAAGAAGTGGTTCCTGCCGCAGCTGGGCGCGCGCTGGGACATCACGGGCACCGATCAAGCCTTCGTCAACGTGCAGAAAAACATGCGCCAGTTCGTCACGTACGGCGGCGGTGGCGCCTCGCCATGGAGTCTCGCCAGCCAGTCCGCGTTCGACCTGTTCAAGGCCACGGCGAAGCCGGAAACCTCGGTCACGTTCGAAGCGGGCCTGCGCACCAGCCGCAGCTTGAACGCTGGTCCGTTGACGGGCTTCGACGGCCAGGTCAACGTCTACCACGTGAACTTCAAGGACCGCCTGCTGACGATCAGTCCCACGCCCGTGATCTCGGCGATCATCGGCGGCAATCCGGTGCTGGCCAACGTGGGCAATGTGAAGACGGACGGCATCGACATGTCCGGCACGTTCCACTTCGGCCGCACGTTCTCGTTCTACGACGCGATCTCGTACAACCGCTCGAAGTACGACGACAATTACTCGAACGGCGCCACGCTCGTCCCGACGGCCGGCAAGAAGGTTCCAGGCAGCCCGGAATGGATGAACAAGTTCGTCGCCTCGGTGAACCTCGGTGGCACCGAATTCCAGTTGATGGGCGACTACGTGGGCAAGCGCCAGGCGACCTATACGAACGACCTCTCGGTGAGCAGCTACTTCCTGCTGGGCCTGGGCATCTCCGGCAAGCTGCCCTTCCTGGACGGCGGCTGGGTGAAGAATGCGCGCTACCGCCTGAACGTGACGAACCTGGCGGACCGCCGGGGCGACCTGAACGTCGTCGTGGGCGCGGCGGACAAGACGTACAATACCTTCCCGATCGCTCCGCGCCAGGGCTTCCTCACGTTGATGGCCGACTTCCGATGAGCACCAGACACCTGTCCCGCCGCGGCTTCATCGCCCTGGGTGCCGCCGCGGCCGGCACGTTGCTGCTGCCGCGCGCGCAAGCGGCGGCCGCGCGGCCGCTGGTGTTCGCGCACCGCGGTGCCTCGGCGCTGCGGCCGGAGCATACGCTTGCCGCCTACGCGAAAGCCATTGCGGACGGCGCCGATTTCATCGAGCCGGACCTCGTATCGACGAAGGATGGCGTGCTGGTGGCCCGCCACGAAGCCTTCCTGGCCGAGACGACCGACGTGGCCGGGCGAAGCGAGTTCGCCGGCCGGCGCGTGCGCAAGACGATCGACGGCGACACGCACGAGGGCTGGTTCGTCGAAGACTTCACGCTGGCCGAGCTCAAGACCTTGCGCGCGATCGAGCGCATCCCGGAATCGCGCCCGGGCAGCGCCCGATATGACGGGCAATTCCAGGTGGTCACGCTCGAGGAAGTCATCGACTTCGTGGCCGCCCAGTCGGCGACCATCGGCCGCGTGATCGGCCTGGTACCGGAGCTGAAGCACTCCACGTACTTCGCAAGCCTCGGCCTGCCGCTGGAAGAGCGCCTGGTCGCCACGCTCGCGGCGCACGAATACACGCGCCGCGCCCCGGTCGAGATCCAGTCCTTCGAAGTGGCCAACCTGCGCATGCTGCGCGAAAAGCTGGGCAAGCGCGTCAACCTGCGGCTGATGCAGCTCGTCGGCGTCGGCCCAGTCAGGCCCAGCGACGTGGCAGCTGCGGGCGGCTCGCTCACCTATGCCGAGATGTGCACGCCGGCCGGCCTGCGCGCGATCGCGCAATACGCCGACGTGTTCTCGCCGCCGACGCGCGCGCTGATTCCCCTGAAAAAAGACGGCAGGCTCGATGCCCCCACCGCGCTCGCCGGCGACGCCCGCGCCGCGGGCCTGCGGCTGGAGACGTGGACCTTCCGCCCCGAGAACCGCTTCCTGGCCGCCGACTTCCGCGACGGCGCCGGCGAACACGCGCGCAACGAAGCCGGCTCCATTGCCGAGATGCGGCGCTACCTCGCGCTGGGGCTCGACGGGTTCTTCACCGACGACCCGGCGCTGGGTGTGAAAGCCGTGGCCGGCTGAGTGTTGTAAAAAACCTGGGGACAGTCCCCGAAAAAAAACAACAGAAAGTGTTGTAAAAATTCGGGGACTGTCCCCAGATTTTTACAACAGCTGCGGGCGGCGCACCGCTCCTGCGGGCGCCGCCGTTTTTGTTTACAGTCCTGCTTTGTCCAACGAGGAGTAAAGCATGAGCAACAAGGCACTCATCATCGGCAGCAGCGGCGTCGTCGGCAGTGCGCTGGCCGAGCGGTTGCTGGCCGAAGGCTGGGAGGTGCACGGCGTATCGCGCGGCCGCACGCCCGGCGTGGCCGGCGTGAAGCAGATCAGCGCCGACCTGACCTCGCCGGACGTCGCCCAGGCATTGGCGGGGGTGGATCCCAGCCACGTGTTCATCACCGCATGGTCGCGGCAGGCGAACGAAGAGGAGAACATCCGCGTCAACGGCGCCATGGTGAAGAACGTGCTGGACGCCGTGGGCCCCGCCGGCACGGTGCGCCACGTGGCGCTCGTGACGGGCTTGAAGCACTACCTGGGCCCGTTCGATGCATACGGCAAGGGCGCCGTGCCGATCACGCCGTTCCGCGAGGAGCAGGGCCGGCAGGACGTGCCGAACTTCTACTATGAACAGGAAGACCGCCTGTTCGACGCGGCGCGGCAATTCGGCTTCACCTGGAGCGTGCACCGGCCGCACACGATCGTCGGTTTTGCGGTCGGCAACGCGATGAACATGGGGCAGACGCTCGCCGTGTACGCCACGCTGTGCAAGCACACGGGCCAGCCGTTCGTGTTCCCCGGCAGCCACCAGCAATGGGAAGGCCTGGCGGACGTGACCGATGCCCGGCTGCTGGCACGCCACCTGCTGTGGGCATCGACCAGCGGGGCGGGCCGCAACGAGGACTTCAACGTGGTGAACGGGGACGTATTCCGCTGGCAGTGGCTGTGGCCGAAGCTGGCCGACTACTTCGGTGTCGAAGCGGCGCCGCTGCCGGAACAAATCAGCCCGCTGGAATCGCGCATGCAGGATGCGCCGGCGCTGTGGCGCGAGATCGCGCAACAGCACGGCCTTGCCGAGCCGGACGTGACACGGCTGGCCTCGTGGTGGCACACGGACGCCGACCTGGGCCGGCCGATGGAAGTCATCACCGACATGACGAAGAGCCGCAAGGCCGGCTTCCTGGAGTACCAGAGCACGCCGGATGCGTTCTTTGAACTGTTCGAAAGGCTGAAGCGGGAGAAGCTGGTTCCCTGACGGCAGCGGCCGGCGCGGCGCGAACCAGCGCCAAAGCGGCATGGGGACGCATGTGCATGCTCCCTCTTACCCGCAACAATGCCGGTGGGGCGCCGTCGCGGCTAGCGCGGGGGAAAACCGGTGTCGGACACCATGCATGGTGTCCGACACCGATACGCATCGGCCACGGGTATCGATCGGCGCGCGGGACACCGCGGCCCATTGGCCGCGGGCGCCGGTCATTATGCTTTCGGGAGCGCCGCCACGAGGTCCAGCCACGCCTGCGGCTGCGGCTTGCCCCGCTCGCGCACGCCGAAGAAGGTGACGACCAGCTCGCCCTTGTCGTCGTAGAACTCCACCGATGTCACGCCGGCCCGCTGCAGCACATAGCCGGCCTTGAACGCCTTGTCGCGCAGGTGCAGGTTGAAGTCCGGGTCCAGCACGTTGAAGTAGCCGGCCGATTCCTGCACCTTGTTCACCTTGCCGCTGTAGATCTGCGTGACGGCGCCATTGCCGACGAAGGCCATGATCGGCACCTGCTGCGCGGAGGCCTGTTCCAGCAACCGGCGCACGGCTTGCGCGGTCACCTTCGTCACCATCCCGCCCGGCGCCAGGCGCAGTGCCTGTTCGCGCGACAGCTTGAACTCGGCGACGATGCGATTGAACTGGTGCACGTCCGACATCTCCTTCCACGCCTGCTGGAACTCCTTCACGTCCACCGCCGCGTCGGGCGTCTCGGCGGCCTTCGGTGCCATCGGCACGATGGCCAGCTTGCCGTCCTGCTGCGGATGGCGGAAGTCGGCCACCAGCTTGTCGAACACGGCCACCTTGCCGTCATCCTTCAGGTACACCTTGTGGATGGCGGTGCCGTTCTCGTCGAAGAATTGCAGGCTGCGCGACACGGCGCCGTCCCTGCCCGGCTGCACGACGGCGAACGCATGCTTCCACTTGGCGAAGTGGAAGCGCAGGTCGATCGGCCCGCCCAGGTAGCCGCCGGCGATGTTCAGTTCGCGCGCTTCCCGTTCGGCATCCTTGGCGCCTTCGTCACCTTGCTTGGCGATGCGCGTGGCCACGCCGGTGACTTCGATCACGCCATTCTCGTTGCGCGTTAGCGCCATCACCTTGCCCAGGTCCAGCGCGCGGCGCATGATCTCGCGCGGCGCATGACTGGTATCGGCCAAGCGCGTGACGGTGGTGCCGATGCCGGTGGCCAGCAGCTCGGCTTCGGAGACGTTCAATTGCTTCGCGGCGTCGCGGATGCCGAGCTTGGGCTGTTCGGCGCGCAGCGCAGTCCAGCGTTCGGCCAGCGTGGCCGCATGGGCGTGACCCAGCAGCAGTGCGCCGGACAGGGCCAGAAGTTGAAGGGTACGGCGGCGGGTCTTCATGGTTTTCTCCTTAGTAGATCAGTTTGAGCGTGACGGCACCGTAGCGGCCCGGGCGGGCCTGGCGTTCGATGTCGGCCAGCGTGGCGGCCGTGGTGCCGGCGGCGAGGCTGCGCGACGATGCGTAGTCCCAGTATTTTTTGTCGGCCAGGTTGTAGATGCCGGCCGTGATCGTGGCGTGCCTGCCGATATTCCAGTAGGCCGTCAGGTCGGCCACGGTGGCGCCGGGCACCGCGAAGCGCGCGCCGGTCGAATTCGAGATCACGTCAGCCTCGGCCTGTTTGCCGCGCACGTTGAAGATCGACAGCGCCGCCCCACCCCGCTTGCCCGGGTCGTCCCACGCGAAGGTGGTGCTGATCTTGCGCGGCAGGGTTGATGCCAGTTCGCTTTCGGCACCCGTTTCGGTATTGCGTGCCTTGCTGTGCTGGACGCCCGCCGCCAGCGTCACGCTAGCGCCGTCCAGCGCGGCGTACCATTCGCCCAGCGCAAGGCTGCTGGAGAATTCCGCGCCCCACGTCTTCGCCTCGCCCACGTTCTCCGGCCGGAACAGGCCCTGCGTGATGGTCGGATAATTGACGGGGTCGAGCGGCTGCGTCGCGTACTCGATGAAGTTCCTGTACTTCGTGTGGAAGGCCGATGCCTGCATCGTCACGCCGCGTGCAGGCTGGCCTTTCAGGCCCAGCTCGAAAGCGTTGCTGGTTTCCTTCTTCAGGTCGGCGTTACCCAGCACCGCGTAGCCGGTGCCGCTGCCGGTATAGCTGAACGAATCGTAGGTGCCGGAAATTTCCGCCGCCGTCGGCAGCCGCGTGCCGCGCGTGTACTTCGCATACGCCGTCAGCTCGGGCTGGAACTTCCACGCCAGCTCCAGGCTCGGCGTGAAGTAGTCGTCCTTGCGCTTGCGTAATTCATTGCGGGCTGCCGGCACCGCCACCACGTACTGCTCGATATTCTTCGGCTCCATCTCACGCCAGTCGTAGCGCAGGCCTGGGGTCAGGGTCAGCCCGTCGGCCAGTGCCAGGTCGACGCTGGCGAAGGCGGCCAGCTTCGTCGTGTCCGTGTCGACCATGCGGTTCTTGTTCGTGATCTGGTGCGCGCCGGTGGCCAGCACGGTGCGGTCTTCGCGCCAGGGCCGCCGCGTGTCGACGTCTTCGGCGCTGATGCCATAAGCGAGACGATGCGCGCCGAGCTGCTTGAAGGCGTTGCTGGCCAGGCCGCGGCTCTTGTTGATGTAACCCGTCTCGATCGAGCGGAAGTAGCGCTGGCCAGTCGACACGTAGGGGCTGGTCGTGTGGTCGTCCACCTCGGCGTTCTGAACGTAGATGCGCGATTCGAGCTTGTCGAACAGCGCAGCCTTGCCGATGAATTCGTGGTCCAGCGAGAACCGGCTGCGCCGCGTGCTGGACGCCTGGTCGACGCCTTCCGGGTACAGCGCGCTGGTCTTGTTGATGTACTCGCGGGTATGGCTGGCCTGGTAGGCGTCGATGGTGGCGGTGACCTTTTGGCCGGCGAGCGGCGACCATGCCAGCTTGGCCAGCAAGGCATCGGAATCCCAGTCGTCCGGGTTCAGCACGGCATTGCCTTCCGACTCGACCTCGCTGCCTTCGCGGTGCACGAACAGCGCCAGGATCTGCAGGTCGCCCGCCTGCGCGGCGCCCGTGACGGCGTGCATGCGCATGTGGTTCGAACCATCGTAGCCGAACTTGTAGTCGGCATGGACGGGACGCTCGGCGCTCACGTAATCCTCGGGGGACTTGGTGACGAAGCGCACCGCACCGCCCAGGCCCGGCGTGCCGGGACCGGTGGTCGTGGTGCCGGACGCGATGTTCACCTCACGGAATGTCTCGGGGTCGAAATAATCGCGGCCGATGCCGAAGCTGGACAGGGTGGAACCATCGGGCTTCGGGGCGGCATCCGGCAGTGCAATGCCGTCGAGGTCCATGCTGACGCGGTTGCCGTCGATGCCGCGGATATTGAAGCCCGTGTTGCCGCTGCTGTCCCACACGCTGCCCGAGCCGCTTGCGGCATTCGGCACGCTGATCAGCGGCGCGTATCGCGTGATGTTCTGCATGTTCTGCGCCGCCTGGCGCGTGAGGTCGGCAGCGGTGACGGTGGTCGTCGTTCCTGCCTTGTCCTGGCCGCGCTCGGCGGTGACAGTGATTTCGCCGAGGGCGGTGGTGGTGGTGGGGGCGGCAGATTGCGCATGAGCCAGCGGCGCCAGCGCGGACATGATCAGCGCCGGCAGCAGGCGCCGGCGCGCGGTAAGTGCATCCATGATGTTCCAGTCAGAGAGTCAGTCGGGAGCTGGCTCCTGGATCGGAACAGGTGGCTGGCAAAGGCCACCATCTTAATGCGAATGATTCTTATTTTCAAGACAGAAATGTTGCAAAAAACCCGGTGACAGGCACCCCTTTCCGGGAAATGTTTCCTGGAACGCGGAGCCTGTCACCGGTTTTGCGGAAACATTGCCGGAAAATCGGTGCCTGTCACCGGTCTCGCGGCTCGGTATGTTCTGTACGTACCGTGGCAGATTGGCATCAGCCGGCCAGCGTTTCGCGTTCCGGGGTGGCGCTGATCTTGTGGATGGAGAGGTCGGCGCCGTCGAATTCCTGTTCGGGGTCGAGGCGCAGGCCGACGGTGGCCTTGAGGACGCCGTACACCAGCGCTCCGCCGGCGACGGCGATGACGATGCCCAGCACCGTGCCGGCCAGTTGCGACATGAAGGAAACCCCGCCGAGCCCGCCCAGCGCGTGGCTGCCGAAGATGCCGGCCGCGATGCCGCCCCAGGCGCCGCACAGGCCGTGCAGCGGCCATACGCCCAGCACGTCGTCGATCTTCCAGCGGTTTTGCGCCAGCGTGAACATCACCACGAAGATGGCACCGGCCACCGCGCCGGTGGCCAGGGCGCCGAGCGGATGCATCAGGTCCGAGCCGGCGCACACGGCCACCAGGCCGGCCAACGGGCCGTTATGGACGAAGCCGGGGTCGTTCTTGCCCAGCACCAGCGCGGCCAGCGTGCCGCCCACCAGGGCCATCAGCGAGTTGACGGCGACCAGGCCATTGATCTTGTCCAGCGTCTGCGCGCTCATCACGTTGAAGCCGAACCAGCCCACCGCGAGGATCCAGGCGCCCAGCGCCAGGAACGGAATGTTCGAGGGCGGATGCGCGGCGATGCGGCCATCCTTGCCGTAGCGTCCGCGGCGCGCCCCCAGCAGCAGCACGGCCGGCAGCGCGGCCCAGCCGCCCACTGCATGCACGACGACGGAGCCGGCGAAGTCATGGAACGGCGCCCCGAACATGGATTCCAGTGCGGCCTGGATGCCGAACCGGTTGTTCCAGGCGATGCCTTCGAAGAAGGGATAGATGAAGCCCACCAGCAGCGCCGTGGCGATCATTTGCGGGTAGAACCTGGCGCGCTCGGCGATACCACCGGAAATGATGGCCGGGATGGCGGCCGCGAACGTCAGCAGGAAGAAGAACTTGACGAGGTTGTAGCCATTGTTGGCAACCAGCGTATCGGTGGGGCCGAAGAAGTGCACGCCGTACGCGATGCCATAGCCCACCGCGAAGTACACGATGGTCGACACGGAAAAATCCACCAGTATCTTGACCAGTGCATTGACCTGGTTCTTCTTGCGCACGGTTCCCAGCTCGAGGAACGCAAACCCCGCATGCATCGCCAGCACCATGATGCCTCCCAGCAGGACAAACAAGGCATCGGCACCGCTCTTGAACGACTCCATCGACAGCCACTCCCTAACAAAGTGCAAAAGCACGCAGGGAGTGCAAGAACTGTGCCGTTATGGGGAGTGGAGTGCTTTGATGGTGCGCGATAGCGAACAAAGATGTTTCGCACCGTTATCGCCAGCTCATCAGCACTGGAGTGGTGCGCTGACGCGCCAAAATGGGGCTCATCCATGGTGAGACAGGCTGCCGGGCGGCCGGGCTCGCGTCGGCGTATTGTGCGAGAGTCCGCCGAAGGCGGACTCTCTTGATTGCTGCACGGTGTCAGCGTGGCAGCGTTACAGCGCGATGTCGGACACTTTCTTCAGTTGCCCAGGTTGACCAACCGGCGCCGTGCCGCCAGCGAAGCCCTCCAGGCTTGGCGATGCGATCGCCAGCTGCAGTGTTTCCGCGGTGGCCGCCCAGGTCGCCGCCAGCAGTTGCACGTTCTCGTTGAGCTTTTTCCCGTAGGACGGCACGATCTCACGGATCTTTGCCTGCCAGGCGGCGGTCTTCACGCGATCCGGGAATGCTTTCTCCAGCAGCGACAGCATGATCGCCGGCGAGGTGGAGCCGCCTGGCGACGCGCCCAGCAATGCCGATACCGAGCGGTCTGCCGACACCACGACTTCCGTACCGAGCTTCAATTGGCCGCCCTTGCCGGGAATGTCCTTGATGATCTGCACGCGCTGGCCGGCTTGCCACAGGCGCCAGTCTTCGTCCTTTGCCTCGGGCATGTAGCGGCGCAGCGCCGCCATCTTGTCTTCCCGGGACTGCTCCAGTTGCTCCGCCAGGTATTTCACCAGCGCGAATTCATGCACGCCTACCTGGAGTTGCGGCAGGACGTTGGACGCCGTGGTGGCCTTGCCGATATCGAAGTACGAGCCGTTCTTGAGGAACTTGGTGGACCAGGTAGCGAATGGCCCGAACAGCAACACGGTCTTACCATCGAGCACGCGCGTATCCAGGTGCGGCACCGACATCGGAGGCGAACCCGTATCCGCCAGGCCGTACACCTTGGCCAGGTGGCGCGACGTGATTGCCGGATTGTCCGTGACGAGGAACTCGCCGCCGACCGGGAAGCCGGCGTACTGCTTCGCTTCCGGAATGCCGGTCCGCTGCAGCAGGGGCAGCGCGGCGCCGCCGGCACCGATGAAGAGGTGCCGCGCATCGACCGTCTGGATCTTGGAATCGTCGTTGACGTCGAAGGCCGACACGCGCCAGGAACCATCGTCGTTGCGGGTGATGGAGCGCACCTCGTATCCGGTCGTGATACGGCTGCCGCGCGTCTCGCCGAGATGCTTGTAGAACTGGCGGGTGATCGACCCCAGGTTGACGTCGGTGCCGAGCGGCGAGCGGGTGGAGGTCACCACCTCGTCCGGCTTGCGGCCTTCCATCATGATCGGCACCCATGCGGCGATCTTGGCCGGATCGGTGGTCAGTTCCATGCCGGCGAACAGGGGCGAAGCCTTCAGCGCGGCGACGCGCTTTTGCATGAACTCGCGGTTCTCCTGGCCGAACACCAGGTTCATGTGCGGCGTCGAATTGATGAATTCGCGGGGATTGCCCAACACGCCCTTGCGCACCTGGTGCGCCCAGAACTGCCGCGAGATCTGGAACTTCTCGTTGATGTCGATCGCCTTGTCGATATGCACCTGCCCCTTGTCGTCCATCGGCGTGTAGTTCAGTTCGCAAAGCGCCGAGTGGCCGGTACCGGCATTGTTCCAGCCGTTGGAGCTTTCTTCGGCGACCTTGTCCAACCGTTCGAACACTTCAAACGTCCAGTTCGGTTCCAGCTCGGACAGATAGACACCGAGCGTCGCGCTCATGATGCCGCCGCCGATCAGCAGCACGTCAACCTTGCGATCCGCCTTGTCGGCACGGTATTGGCCGCCGAATGCAACGGAAGCGCCGCCCAGTACGGCCGCGGTGCCGGCGGCGGCACCGAGGAATTTGCGGCGGGAGAAGCGCTTGCCCTTGGCAGGCGCTGCGGGAGTGTTGCGATGTTCTTGAGTCATGGCATGGGTCCTTCCAGGAATCATTGAAAGCGGCAGCCCACCGTCCCTGGGGGCGGTGCGCACGCGAGCTGACGTGTTCGGAATTGCTTATCCAACGACGGCATGGCGAACATGCCGTGTCAGGGCGGGACTATCGTCCCGCATTGAGCAGAGTGTTTGTCAGGTCCAGCGGCAGGGGTTCCCTGCCGGCGCCGCGAAGAGCGCTTTGGGTAGCTGGCTGATCAGGCAGCCAAACTGGCCATTTTCGAACTCTTCAAATGCTTGCATGGGCTTGCAACGGGCGGTGCTTCGACGCTGAAGCAGCGATCATACTTGCCTGGGGACTATGAACCAATGAGGGTTTTTGCGTAGCGCCGCGATCTACCGGCGTGACGTGCCAGCCACCGACCGGCGGAAAGGATGTCGCGGTGGTCGCGGCGGACAGGCGCGTTGTCAGGGGCGGGCGGGCTTGGCGGGCTTGGCGGGTTCCTCGGCCGGCGGCGGGGCCGGCGTGGCGCCGTCGCCCGGGATCTGGCCCTTGCGCAGGATTTGCACGTAGATTTCGTTCTGCTTGATCATCGACAGCTCGTAGCGCGCGCGTTCTTCCACGGCACCGGTGCCATCCTTCAGGTCGCGCACCTCGGAGTCGAGCTTGGCATTGCGCTGCCGCAGTTGCTCGTTTTTCGCGTGGGCGGCTTCCACCTGCTGCTCCAGGTCCTGCACGCGCAGCCATCCGCCCTTCCCCAGCCATAATGGATATTGAATCAACAGCAGCAGGGCCGCCAGGGCAAGGGTGATCAGACGCATAGACAATAAAGAACCGGCCGGGAGTTCCGGCCGGTTGTAGTGGTGATTACTTCAGACGCAGTTATTTGAGATTATAGAATGCATCGCGGCCCGGATAGGAAGCGATATCGCCCAGATCTTCTTCGATGCGCAGCAACTGGTTGTATTTGGCCATGCGATCCGAGCGGGACATGGAGCCGGTCTTGATCTGCAAGGCGTTCAGGCCCACGGCGATGTCGGCGATCGTGGAATCTTCCGTTTCGCCCGAGCGGTGCGAGATCACGGCGGTGTAGCCGGCGCGCTTGGCCATTTCGATGGCGGCGAACGTTTCGGTCAGCGTGCCGATCTGGTTGATCTTGATCAGGATCGAGTTGGCGATGCCCTTCTGGATGCCTTCCTTCAGGATCTTGGTGTTGGTGACGAACAGGTCGTCGCCCACCAGCTGCACCTTCTTGCCCAGTGCCTGCGTCAGCAGCGCCCAGCCTTCCCAGTCGCCTTCGCCCATCGCGTCTTCGATCGAGATGATCGGGTACTTGTCGCACCAGGTGGCCAGCAGGTTCGTGAATTCCTGCGCGGTCAGGGACAGGCCCTCGCCTTCCAGCTCGTACTTGCCGTTCTTGTAGAACTCGGAAGCGGCGCAGTCCAGGCCCAGGGCGATCTGCGTGCCCGGCTCGTAGCCGGCTTCCTCGATGGCCTGGATGATCAGCTTGATGGCTTCTTCATGGTTCGCGACGGACGGTGCGAAGCCGCCTTCGTCGCCCACCGCCGTGGTCAGGCCCTTCTTGTGCAGGATCTTCTTCAGCGTGTGGAACACTTCGGCGCCGTAGCGCATCGCTTCCTTGAAGGTCGGTGCGCCGACCGGGATGATCATGAATTCCTGGATGTCCAGGTTGTTGTCGGCGTGCGCGCCGCCATTGATCACGTTCATCATCGGCACCGGCATCTGCATCGAACCGGAACCGCCGAAGTAGCGGTACAGCGGCAGGCCGGCTTCTTCCGCGGCGGCCTTGGCGACAGCCATCGACACGGCCAGCATCGCGTTGGCGCCCAGGCGCGACTTGTTCTCGGTGCCGTCCAGGTCGATCAGGGTGCGGTCCAGGAAGGCCTGTTCGTTGGCATCCAGGCCCATGATCGCTTCGGAGATCTCGGTGTTGATGTTCTCGCATGCCTGCAGCACGCCCTTGCCGAAGAAGCGCTTCGGATCGCCGTCACGCAGCTCGATCGCCTCGCGCGAACCGGTCGACGCGCCCGAAGGCACGGCCGCACGGCCCATCACGCCCGACTCCAGCAGCACGTCGCATTCGACGGTCGGGTTGCCGCGCGAGTCGATGATCTCGCGGCCGATGATATCTACGATTGCACTCATGTGTAGTCTCCAAGGTGGTGGAAAGCAGGTGACGGCGCGGCCGGGCTCGCTGCATGCTGGCTTGTAAAAGGCCTTGCAACATTAGCCACGCGCAAAAATTGCAGCAAGCGTAACAGAGGATGGCCTCGGAGGGAAGCGCGGCGGGGCTGTCGATACTCTTAAAGGGCCACTGAAAAACAAAAAACCCAACGGCAGAAAACTGCCGTTGGGTCCTCGTGCGGCCAGCCAGACGCAGGCTCAAAAACGGATCACTCGAAGCTGTCTTCGAGGAAGCCTGCCTTCTTCGTGATGCGATCGAGCTCGATCAGCGTGGACAGCAACTCCTTCATGCGCCCCAGCGGCACGGCGTTCGGGCCGTCCGACAGCGCGGTGGCCGGCGTGGGGTGGGTTTCCATGAACAGGCCGGCCACGCCCACGGCGACGGCCGCGCGCGACAGCACGGGCACCATGTCGCGCATGCCGCCCGACGACGTGCCGTTCCCGCCTGGCAGCTGCACCGAGTGCGTGGCGTCGAACACTACCGGGGCGCCGGTCTCGCGCATGATCGCCAGCGAGCGCATGTCGGACACCAGGTTGTTGTAGCCGAACGAGGCGCCGCGTTCGCAGGCGAGGAAGTTGTTCTCGTTCAGGCCCTTCGCGCGGGCGGCGGCACGGGCCTTGTCGATCACGTTCTTCATGTCGTGCGGCGCGAGGAACTGGCCCTTCTTGATGTTCACCGGCAGGCCGGACTGCGCACAGGCCGTGATGAAGTCGGTCTGGCGGCACAGGAAGGCCGGCGTCTGCAGCACGTCCACCACGGACGACACGATCTCGATCTCCTCGATCGAGTGCACGTCGGTCAGCACCGGCACGCCCAGCTCGCGCTTCACGTCGCCCAGGATCTCCAGGCCCTTTTCCATGCCGGGACCACGGTACGAGGTGCCGGAGGAACGGTTCGCCTTGTCGAACGACGACTTGTAGATGTAGGGGATGCCCAGTTCGGCCGTCATTTCCTTCATGGCGCCGGCCACGTCGAAGGCCATCTGGCGCGACTCGATCACGCAGGTGCCGGCGATCAGGAAGAACGGCTTGTCCAGGCCGACTTCGAAGCCACAGAGATTCATCTTGCCACTCATGCTGCATCTCCTTTCAGTTCCACACCATTGTTGGCAGCCTGGCCGTTGGCCGACTTGTGCGCCAGCGCGGCCTTGATGAACGACGTGAACAGCGGGTGGCCGTCGCGCGGCGTCGACTTGAACTCGGGGTGGTACTGCACGCCCATGTACCACGGGTGCACGTCGCGCGGCAGTTCCATGATCTCGCACAGGTCTTCCGTCGGCGTGCGGGCCGCCACCACCAGGCCCGCTTCTTCCACGCGCGACAGGTAATGGTTGTTGGCCTCATAGCGGTGGCGGTGGCGCTCGGTGACCACACCGCCGTAGATGTCGTGCGCGAGCGTGCCCGGTTTCACCGCGCAAGCCTGCGCGCCCAGGCGCATCGTGCCGCCCAGGTCGGAGTTGATGTCGCGCTTCTCGACCTTGCCGTCCTGGTTCTGCCATTCGTCGATCAGCGCCACCACCGGCTGATCCGTCTGCGGTTCGAACTCGGTGGAGTTGGCGTTGGTCAGGCCCGCCTTGTGGCGCGCGTATTCGATCAGCGCCACCTGCATGCCCAGGCAGATGCCCAGGTAAGGCACCTTGTTCTCGCGGGCGAATTGCGCGGCCTTGATCTTGCCTTCCACGCCGCGCTTGCCGAAACCGCCCGGCACCAGGATCGCGTCGTATTTCGACAGCGCCTGCGTGCCCTTCGCTTCGATCTCTTCCGAGTCGATGTACTCGATGTTCACGCGGCTCTCGGTGTGGATGCCGGCGTGGCGCAGCGCCTCGGTCAGCGACTTGTACGACTCGGTCAGTTCCACATACTTGCCGACCATGCCGATCGACACTTCCTGCTTCGGGTTTTCCAGCGTGTGGATCAGCTTCGACCACACCGACAGGTCGGCCGGCGCCGGGTCGATGTCCAGCGCCTCGCAGATGATCGCGTCCAGGCCCTGGTCGTGCAGCATCTGCGGCACCTTGTAGATCGTGTCCACGTCCCACACGGAGATCACGCCGCGCTCCTCGATGTTCGAGAACAGCGAGATCTTGGCGCGCTCGTCTTCCGGAATCTTGCGGTCGGCGCGGCACAGCAGCGCGTTCGGCGAGATGCCGATCTCGCGCAGCTTCTGCACCGAGTGCTGGGTGGGCTTGGTCTTCAGTTCGCCGGCGGAAGCGATGTACGGCACCAGGGTCAGGTGCACGAAGGCCGAATTCTTGCGGCCGGCGCGCAGGCTCAGCTGGCGCGCCGCTTCCAGGAACGGCAGCGATTCGATGTCGCCCACGGTGCCGCCGATCTCGCACAGCGCGACATCGTAGCCTTCCGCGCCACGGCGGATGTAGTCCTGGATTTCGTTCGTGATGTGCGGGATCACCTGGACCGTCTTGCCCAGGTATTCGCCGCGGCGCTCCTTGCGGATCACGGATTCGTAGATCTGGCCCGTGGTGAAATTGTTCACCTTGCGCATGCGGGTGCTGATGAAGCGCTCGTAGTGGCCGAGGTCCAGGTCGGTTTCGGCGCCGTCGTCGGTAACGAAGACTTCACCATGCTGCATGGGGCTCATCGTGCCCGGGTCCACGTTGATGTACGGGTCCAGCTTGAGCATGGTGACTTTGAGGCCGCGCGATTCGAGAATAGCGGCGAGGGAGGCGGCGGCAATCCCCTTACCAAGGGACGACACAACGCCACCAGTGACGAAGACAAATTTGGTCATTGCGAGATCGGGCGCCGGAAAGGCGCGATGCGGGAAATTGAAATTATAGCTTAATTCCGTGGCTTCATCATCCGCAGGGACTGCCGCCCCGGTCGAGCGATTGTGCGCGAACGTACAGACTGCGCCCGTGCCTGGACGGAAAATATCTTTATTTCAACAGGAGGCGACCATGAGTTTCGAACGCGATGGATACGGCAACTACGTCGACCAGGGCCACCAGGGGCCGGGGCCGCGCCTGATGGGCGCCGACACGCTGATCGGCGACCACATCCACAATATGCAGGATGAACACCTGGGCACCGTGAAGGAAATCATGCTCGACATGCAGAGCGGCCGGGTCGCCTACGTGGTGATGGCATCGGGCGGCGTGCTGACGATCGGCGAAAAGCTGTTCGCGATTCCCTGGGAAGCGCTGGCGCTGGACACGGCCAACCACCAGCTGCGCCTGAACATCGACAAGGACCGCATCGAGAATGCCCCGGGCTTCGACAAGGACCGCTGGCCCGACATGGCCAACCAGGCCTGGCAGACGGAAGTCCACAATTACTATGGAACGAGCGGCAGCACCGGCCTCGGCGGTGGCATGGGTGCCGGCAGCGCTTCCACCAGCAGCTCGCCGCTGGGTCACGACTCCGGCCGCGTGCTCTGATGGCATGACGGGCCGCTGGCCGGCCCCGTCATCTCCCTTGCCGGTTGTGTCCTGCGCGGGCCGCCGGCTTCGGCCATAACCCGGCCGCAACGCGAGCTCCTTCGGGAGCTCGCGTCTTTTTACGGTCCCTTCACCCACCGCATCGGCACGTCGACGATGCCATCGTGCTCGATCCGCTCGGCCTCCTGCACGAAGCCAAGGCGGCGGTACCATCCCACTGCCCGTCCGGCGGCTTTTACCGTGAAATTGCCGGGATTGCCCCGCGCCATTGCATCATCGCGCGCCAGTTCCCACAGGCGCTGGCCGAGGCCCTGGCCGTGCAGCGCTTCCTTGATGAACAGGTGGAACAGGTGCGTGTTGTCGCGCACGGCGACGACGCCTACCAGCTCATCGCCACGCAGTGCGACGTGGTAGCGGAAGGACTCCTGGGCCAGGTAGCGCCGCTGGGCATCGATGCCGACATTGGCGATGAACTGCTCCGCCCCCAGCCCTTGCGGATGCACGGTCAGGAACGGCAGCAGGTCCTTGATGAGGGAACCGATCGCATGCGCGTCGGCGACGGTGGCGGGGCGTATTGTCAAATTGTCCATCGGCACATTGTGCCAGCAAAGGCCGATGGAGGAAACGTTCAGTGCACCCGGAGCGGGCGGCGCGGCATCGCCTGCCGTGCGCCCGCCACGATGTCGATTCAGTCCGCCACGGTCCAGTCGACCGTGCCCTGCCCGGCATCCTTCACCTGCCGCAAGCCGTCGACCAGCCGCGCCAGCGCGGCGTCGGGCACGAGGGCGCGCCCGGTCGTCGGCTGGTAGCCGCCGTCGCCGGACGGCAAGGCGATGGTGCAGTAGAAGAGGAAGTTCGGCGCCACGTAGTCGTCGAAACCGAGGATGACACGGGCCTCGTCCGGCATGCCGAATGGCAGCGCGCCGGCGGCGGGCGAGTTGTGCGCGGCGATCTTGGCGAACACGTCGTGCAGGTTTTCCAGTTCGCCTTCGCGCAGTGAAATCGGCGCGGTCAGCGATTCGCCGCCTTCGTCCACCATCGTGAACCGGGCGGCCCTGGCGTTTTCCGGGAACGGGTCGACTTCGATGCGCAGCGTGGTCAGCACGCGTTCATCCGCCTCTGGCTGGTTCATGGCTTTTCCTCCTTGTATTGGTAATAAGTTCGCGGTAATGGATTCGTGGTGATTGGGTCGCGGTGATTGATTCGCGGTGATTGGTTCGCTATGTTACCCCCGAAGTCCGCCCTCCGGCACTCAACAGAAGTCGCGGCTCGATGTGGGCAGGCTGCCCAGCAGCGGCGACAGGTCGACCAGCCGCTTGGCCACCAGGTGCCGCACGATGCCTTCCTGCTGCCACACGCCGTATACGCCCAGCAGCGAGGCGCCCAGCACCTCGCGCCGGAATTTGTCCACGAGGTCGGGCCAGACGATCACGTTGACGTTGCCCGTCTCGTCCTCGATCGTGATGAACAGCACGCCCTTCGCCGTGCCGGGCCGCTGCCGCACCGTGACGATGCCGGCGCCGCGCGCCAGCTGGCCATCGGCGAACGTGTTCAGCACCTCGGCCGGCAGGAAGCGCTTTTGCAGCAGTTGCGGGCGCAGCAGGGCCAGCGGGTGCCGGCCCAGGGTCAGGCCGTGCGAGCGGTAGTCGCCCACGATGTCGTCGCCTTCGCTGGGCGCGCGCAGCGCCGGGGTGTCCTCGACCGGTTCGGTGGGGCGCAGCAAGTCCTTGTCCGGCACCGCGCCGACCGCTTCCCACAATGCCTGCCGTCGGTTGCCGGCCAGGCTGCGCAGGGCATTGGCGCCGGCCAGCACCTGCAGGTCGTGGCGGTCCAGCTGGGCGCGGCGCGCCAGGTCGGCCACGCTGTCGAACGCGCGCAGCGCGCGCGTCTGCTCGATACGCTCCGCGGTCTCGGCACGCATGCCGCGCAGCAGCGACATGCCCAGGCGCACCGCAGGCTGCAAGCCTTCGCCCTTCTCTTCCAGCGCCGAATCCCAGCCGCTCACGGTGATGTCGATCGGCCGCACTTCCACGCCGTGCCGCTTGGCATCCTGCACCAGCTGCGACGGCCCATAAAAACCCATCGGCTGGCTGTTGAGCAGCGCGCACAGGAAGGCGGCCGGTTCGTGGCACTTGATCCAGGAACTCACATAGGTCAGCAGCGCGAAGCTGGCGGCGTGCGATTCGGGGAAGCCGTATTCGCCGAAGCCCTGGATCTGCTCGCAGATGCGCTCGGCGAACTCGATGTCGTAGCCCCGGTCGGTCATGCCCTGGATGATGCGGCCGCGGTATTTGTCCATGCCGCCCTTGCGCTTCCACGCGGCCATGGCGCGGCGCAGCTGGTCCGCCTCGCCTGCCGAGAAGCCGGCCGCGATCATCGCCACCTGCATCACCTGCTCCTGGAAGATCGGCACGCCGAGCGTGCGTTGCAGCGCCGCCTCCAGGCCTTCCGGGTAATCGACCAGCGAAGGGTCGAGGCGGCGCTGCAGGTAGGGGTGCACCATGCCGCCCTGGATCGGGCCGGGCCGCACCAGCGCCACCTCGATCACCAGGTCGTAGAAGCGGCGCGGGCGCAGCCGCGGCAGCATCGTCATCTGCGCGCGCGACTCGATCTGGAACACGCCCACGGTGTCGGCCTCGCACATCATGTCGTAGGTGGCGGTGTCGTCGCGCGGCACGTCCTGCATGCGGAATTGCTCGCCGCGGCGCTGGCCGATCAGGTCCAGGGCGCGGCGCAGCGCGGACAGCATGCCCAGCGCCAGCACGTCCACTTTCAACAGGCCCAGTTCCTCCAGGTCGTCCTTGTCCCACTGGATCACGCTGCGGTCCTTCATCGTGGCGTTCTCGATGGGCACCAGGCGCGAGAGCTTGTCCTGGGCGATGACGAAGCCGCCCACGTGCTGCGACAGGTGGCGCGGGAAGCCCAGCATCTTCTGCGCCAGGCTGGCCCACTGGTTGGCCAGTGGCGAATCGGGATCGAGCCCGCATTCGGCAAAGCGGTTCAGCAGTTCATGCTTGCTGTCGAACCAGTGGTGCGACTTGGCCACCTTCTCGACGATGGCCAGGTCCACGCCGAGCGCCTTGCCCGCGTCACGCAGCGCGCTCTTGGGGCGGTAGCAGATCACGGTGGCGGCCAGCGCGGCGCGGTGCCGCCCATATTTCGCGTAGATGTACTGGATCACCTCCTCGCGGCGCTGGTGCTCGAAGTCCACGTCGATGTCCGGCGGCTCGTCGCGCTCGCGCGAGATGAAGCGGCCCATCAGCAGCGTGCTCTCGGCCGGGTTCACCTCGGTGATGCCGAGGCAGTAGCACACGGCACTGTTTGCCGCCGAGCCGCGGCCCTGGCACAGGATGTCCTGCGAGCGGGCGAAGCGCACGATGTCGTACACGGTGAGGAAGAAGTACTCGTACTTGAGCTCGGCGATCAGTTCCAGCTCTTCCTCGACCTGCTGCTGCACCTTGGCCGGAATGCCGCCGGGATAGCGGATGTGCGCACTCAGGTACGTTTCCTGCCGCAGGTAGGACGATGGCGTGTGCCCCTCGGGGATCAATTCGTTGGGGTATTCGTAGCGCAGCTCGTCCAGCGAGAACGCGCACATGCCCGCGATGCGCACCGTTTCCTCCAGCGCCGCGCGCGGGTAGACGTTGGCCAGCCGCACCCGCGAGCGCAGGTGCTGCTCGGCGTTCTGCGCCAGCGCGTAGCCGCATTCGGCCACCGGCTTGCCGAGGCGGATCGCCGACAGCGTATCGTGCAGGGGCTTGCGCGAGCGCACGTGCATGCACACCTGCCCCGCCGCGACGACAGGCAGCCGGTGCTGCGCCGCCACTTCCTCGATGCTTTGCCGGTGACCTTCGTCGAACGCGCGCTGCAACAGGGTGAGGCCGAGCCAGGCGCGCTCGCCGAACGTGGCCGCTATCCAGGCCGCCTGGGCATGCAGCCTGTCGACGTCCGCCGGCTCCCACACGGGATACGAAGGCAACACGATCAGCAGGCAGTCGGGCAGGCCGCGCAGGTGCGTCCGCTCGGGCGGCGGCGCCGCGAAGTCATCGGGGAGCAGCAGGTATTCGCCCTTGGCGGCGCGCGTGCGGCCCAGCGTGATCATCTCCGAGAGGTTGCCGTAGCCGTTGCGGTTCTGCGCGATGGCCAGCAGCGACAGCGCCTCGCTGCCATCCTTGTTCGACAGGCGGAACCAGCTGCCGATGCGGAGATTGGCATGCCAGCCGGCCCCCTTCGCCTCGCCATGGGCGCGCACCACGCCGGCCAGCGAGCACTCGTCCGTGATCGCCAGCGCCGCATAGTCCAGCTGGATCGCGCGGGCCACCAGTTCCTCCGCGTGCGAGGCGCCCTGCAGGAACGAGAAGTTCGTCATGCAGAACAGTTCCGCATAGGGCGGCAGTCCGAAGGGTGGCGTGGCGGCTGGCATGGTGACGCTGATACTGTATAAACATACAGTATTATACCCTCCGGCCCGCTTCAAGCGCCGCTACGCGGCAGCAGTGCTCCATACCAGAATTTTGGCATTGCACGGTAATAAAAATTGTGTCGTTTGCAAAATTGTCACACTGTGGATGTTGCGCCTAGGTCAAATGTATACGGGCCGATAAAATCGCCGATTTACCCGTTTCGGAGAAGCCCTTGTCCACACTACGCCTTGCCGTCCTGTCCGCCCTGTATGGATCTTCCGCCCTCGCCTTCTCCCCCGCCGCGCTGGCCCAGGCCCAGGCGGCAACGGAGCCGGTGCAGGCGCCAGTGCAAATTAGTACGCCCCAGCAGATGCAGACCGTGAGCATCGTCGGTTCGCGCCGCGCCACCAGCTCGGCCACCGATACCGTGGTGCCGATCGACGTGATCCCGCTGACCGGCGCCGCCGAGAAAGGCGGCCAGTTTGACCTGTCGCAGACGCTGACCAATATTTCCCCCTCGTTCAACTCGACCCGCCAGTCCGGTGCCGACGGTGCCGACCTCGTCGATTCGGCCGCCCTGCGCGGCCTGGGTTCGGACCAGACCCTGGTGCTGGTGAACGGCAAGCGCCGCCACACGTCCTCGCTGGTGAACCTGTTCGGCGCGCGCAACCGCGGCAACACGGGCACCGACCTGAATGCGATCCCGATGCTGGCGATCCGCGACGTGCAGGTGCTGCGCGACGGCGCCGCCGCGCAGTACGGCTCCGACGCGATCGCCGGCGTGATGGACATCGGCCTGAAGAAAAGCCTGGGCTGCGAAGCGGTGACGGGCTATGGCCAGTACTCGGCCGGCGACGGCGAGAACTGGCTGGCATCGGCCTACTGCGGTATCGCCCTGGGCGGCGGCGTGGTCGGCATCACGGCCGAATACCTGGATCGCGGCCGTTCGGACCGCTCCGAGCCGGGCAACCCGCGCATCATCGGCGACTCGAAGACGGAAAACCAGACGCTGTACGTGAACGGCGAGATCCCGACCGGCGTGGCGGGCGGCACGGGCAAGTTCTACTTCACCGGCGGCGTGCAGAAGCGCGACGCCTCGTCCGCCGCCTTTGGCCGCGGCGGCATCGGTACCGACGATATCCCGAGCCGCAACTCGGCCGCGATGTATCCGGAAGGCTTCGTCCCGTTCATCAATGGCGACATGGATGACCGCTACGCGATCGTTGGCCACCGCGCGCGACTGGGCGAGTGGAATGCCGACATCTCGCAGACCTACGGCTACAACCGCCTGATGTACGACATCAGCAACACGCTGAACGCCTCCATCGCCAATGCCGACCTGCTCGCTGGCGGTCGCGGCATCAGCCCCAACAGCTTCGATGCGGGCGGCTTCTCGTTCGAGCAGTGGACGACGAACGCCGACTTCGCGCGCTACTTCGACGGCGTGCTGGGCAAGGGCCTGAACGTGGCCTTCGGCGCCGAGTACCGCGTCGAGAAATACAAGATCTTCGCCGGCGAGCCGGGTTCCTACATCGATGCCGACGGCGTGGGCAATGGCGGCAACGCGGGCAGCCAGGGCTTCCCCGGCTTCCAGCCCGGCGACGTGACGAACGCGCGCCGCCACAGCACCGCCGCCTACCTGGACATGGAAGCGGACCTGACCGATGCGGCCAAGCTCCAGGGCGCCGTGCGCTGGGAAAAATACAGCGACTTCGGCTCCACCGTGACCGGCAAGCTGGCCGGCAGCTACCGCGTGGCACCGACCACGCTGCTGCGCGCCTCGGCCAGCACGGGCTTCCGCGCCCCGTCGCTGCAGCAGGCCTACTTCTCCTCCACGTTCACCGACTTCATCGGTGGCGTGCCGACCGACGTGGTGCTGGCGCCGAACGGCGGTGCCGTCGCCACGCTGGCCGGCATTCCGAAGCTGAAGGAAGAGAAGTCGACCAGCTTCACCCTGGGCACGACGTGGACGCCGACGCCGGCGATTTCCGTGACGGCCGACCTGTACCACATCAAGATCCGCGACCGCATCGTGCTGTCCGGCCGCTTCGATGCCGACAACTATCCTGAACTGGCGGCGCGCCTGTCGACGCTGGGCGTGGGCCAGGCGCAGTTCTTCGTCAACTCGGTGGACACGAAGACGCAGGGCCTGGACCTGACCGCCTCGCACCGCGGCACGCTGTTCGGCAACCGCCTGACCACCTTCCTGGCCGCGAACTTCTCGAAGACGACGGTGGAAGACATCCACGCCCCGGCATCGCTGGCCGGCTACGAGGACGTGCTGCTGTCCGAGCGCGAGCGCCTGTTCATCGAACAGGGCGGCCCGCGCCGCAAGGCCACGCTGGGCTTCAACTACGTCGCCGGCCCGCTGGATACGGACTTCCGCATCATCCACTTCGGCCCGCAGACCCTCGGCACCTTCAGCGGCACCGCCGCCGGCGTGCCGAACCTGTACTACAAGGCCAAGACGTCGGCCGACGTGTCGGTGGCCTACAGCTTCACCCAGAACATCAAGTTCACGGTGGGCGCCAACAACATCTGGGGCGCCAAGCCGACCGCACAAAACCCGGACGAAACCGACAACGGCTTCAAGTACGACAGCGTGCAGTTCGGCCTGAACGGCACCTCGTACTTCGCGCGGCTGCATGTGAAGTTCTAAGAAGCGCCCCCTGGAACCGGTGCCTTGCCAACACCGGTGACAGGCTCCGATTCTTGGGAAATATTTCCTAAAAACCGGTGACAGGCTCCGCCTCTTGGGAAACATTTCCTGAGAATCGGTGCCTGTCACCGGTGTTCTCTTGTCACGTGGCTGCCGCCGCGATCAGGATCGTGTCCACCGTAAAGCTGCCGTCTTCCTCGATGGCGAAGTAATCGCGCACCTCGTTCGGCGCACGCTGCTGCAACGACCGGATGGCCGCCACATGCGTGGACGGCGTCTTCATCCGTTCCACCCAGGACGGGAAGTCCAGGCGCAGGCGGAACCGCGTTTCCTCCGCGATGGAAAATCCAGCGGCGCCCAGCATGGTGCGCCATTCCGCGGGCGACGCATTGCGCACGTGCGACGGGTCGCGCAGCAATTCGAGGCTTTGCAGCCACGTGTCGAGCAGAGGCACGCCCGGCGTGGCGACGTCCATCACGATCATCGTTCCGCCCGCTTTCAACGCGCGGCGCATCTGCGCGAGGCCGGCCGGCACGTCGTGCCAGTGGTGTGCACTGTACCGGGTGACGGCCACGTCGAAGGAACCCGAGGGGCACGGCAGCGCTTCGGCCGCGCTGCGCCTGGTCACGACATTGGCGAGCCCGCGCCGGGCTGCTTCGTCGGCCACCACGCGCAGCATGTCGTCGGAGAGGTCGCAGGCGACCACCTTGCCCACCTGCGGCGCCAACCGGAACGTGACATGCCCGCCGCCGCAGCCCATGTCCAGCGCGATCGCATCGGGGCGGCTGCCCACCAGGTTCACGATCCGCTCCAGGTCTTCGCCTTGCGCGTGGACCGCGCTGGTGAGATAGGCATGTGCCTGCGGACCGAACTGGCTGTTCACGTGTTCATTGTGGCTATGGGCGTTCATGAAGACTCCAAAGATAGGGTTGGGAAGTCCATTGTGTTCCCGCCTTTTAACTGGTACAAGATAGCAGCTTATTCTGGTATAAATCCCGCCATGTTCCGTACCCATGACCCAGCCTGATCCCCGCCGCCTGCTCGGCGCCTTCATTCGTGCCCACCGCGAGCGGCTGCCGCCACCCGTTTCCGGCGTCGGCCGACGCCGCACGCCAGGGCTGCGCCGCGAGGAGCTGGCCGACGCGGCGGGCGTCAGTACCACCTGGATCACATGGTTGGAACAAGGACGCGAGGTTGCGGCCTCCGCCGCCGCGCTGGCCCGGCTGGCCGATGCCTTGCGGCTCACCTCGGCCGAACGCGCGTCGATGTTCGACCTGGCCCGCAAGCGCGACCCATCGCCTGCCAGCGTCATCGCCGACGTCCCCGCGGACCTGCTCGCCCTGCCCTCGCTGGTCACCGTGCCCGCCTACCTGCTCGATCGAACATGGACTGTGCGCGCCTGGAATGCCCCGGCCGCGCGCCTGTTCAGCGGCTGGCTGGATGAAGACGCCGCGGATCGCAACCTGATGCGCTTCGTCTTTCTCTCGCCGCTCGCGCGGGCCTTGATCGCGGACTGGCCGGAGCGCTGCCAGCGCCTGGCGGCCGAGTTCAGGGCCGATTACAGCCGCTGCCCGCACGATGCGGCGTTCCTCGCGCTGATCGAGGACCTGTCAGCGGGGAGCGAGGCCTTCTCGCGCTGCTGGAAGGAGCAGGCCGTCCTGCATCGGGAAGGCGGTGAGCGGGTGTTCAATCACCCGTCGGATGGCATGCTGCGGCTCAGGCAGACGACACTGCTGGTGGCGGCGCAGCAGGAGTGCAAGCTGGTTTGTCTATCCCCGGCGTGATTGCCGGAAGTAACGACAGTATTTCCCGCTTGCTCAGGGACGCACGAAAAACTCCTGGCTGGAGGCTGGTCATCCCCCGGTTGCGATCGGTGACTTGGCGCCAGCGCACGTCATCGTCCGCCACGCCGATGGCGTGACACCTACGCTGCCCTTGAACCGCCGGGTGAGGTGGCTCTGGTCCGCGAACCCGCATTCCAGCGCCACCAATGCGAGTGGCATGCCGAGGCGGATGCGGGCTTGCGCTTGCGCGATGCGGACGGCATTCAGGTACATGTGTGGCGGCATGTGATACGCCGCGCTGAACGCCCGGGTCAAGTGGGCACGGGACAAGCCTGCCGCGGCGGCCAGGTCCGATACCGTCATGTCGTTCGCGTAGCAAGTACGGATATAGTCTTTCGCCCGGGCCAGCGCCGCGGCACCGGCGTCGAGACGGGCCATGACGGTAGATTCCGGGCGCTCCCCATGTCGGCATAACATCGTGCCCAGGAACGCAAGCATCAGCGATTCCACGCGCAGCGACTCGGCAGGTGTCTCCGCCAGGCTGATGGACAATCTGCTGAAGCGTTCCGCCATCTCAGCATCGGTGACATGGGGTTTGGAGAAATACCGCTCGCGGGCCGGACCATCGGCCGTCACGCCGCTGGTGATGAACTCTTCGGGCACGTACCAGATCGTGTAGCGGAAGCCATCCTCCGTGCCGCCCCTGCCGTCGTGGTCATCCTCCGGATTGAACAGCACGAAATCGCCGGGCTGGCTGTCATACTGCCTTCCCTTGCAGCGAAAGCGCTGGATGCCATGGGTGGTGGTGCCGATCGCGAAGCTGTCGTGGCTGTGCCGTTCGAAGGCATGGTCGGCAAAGCTTGCCCGCATCAGCGTTACGCCATTGGCCAGGGCGCCAAACGTGGCCTGGTTGAGCGGCTGACGGGGATCGGGACTCATGCAACGATTGTACAAGACCACGCTGGCCGGCAAGGCAAGAATGGCACTTTCACCTTTTCGGGAAGCCATCCATGCAGACTCCGATCGACCTGGCCGGCAAGCTGGCCACCTTCAACGAGGCCTGGCAGCCTCGCACCGTCGCGCTGTTCAATGGCCATGATGTGATGGTCGCGAAACTGCGCGGCGAGTATCACTGGCACGTTCACGACAACACCGACGACTTCTTCCTGGTCCTCGACGGCCATCTCGAGATCGACCTCGAAGGTGGCGCGACGGTGACACTCGCGCCCGGCCAGATGTACATCGTTCCAAAGGGCGTGCGCCACCGGCCGCGGGCACGGGACGAAGCGCATATCCTGCTGATCGAGCCGACGGGAACGCCGAACAGCGGCGATCCGCTGACGGCGGCCCCGCGCCGGGTCATCTAAGCCGCGCCGGCGCCCTTCACGCCAGCTGCGCGATCTCCCGCGTCATGTTGACGATGGCCGGCTCGTTGTACTGCTCCGAAAACCACGGATCGGCATACAGCGTGCCGCCATAAGCCTTGCCGCGCAGGTGTTCGAGCACGCGGGCGCGCTGCTCGCCGTAGCGCTCCTCGGGCACGTGGCCGTATTCGGCGCGGATGCCGCGCATGTAGTGGCCGTACACTTCCTCGTTCTGCCCCAGGATCGCCAGGTCCACGCCCAGCAGGATGTCCTTCAGCGGGTGCGCCACGTCTCCGCCCTGCAGGTGGTCGGTGGCGCGGATCAGCGTGGCCACTTCTTCCGCGCGGGCGGCATCCGGTTCCAGCCCGCTGCCCAGCCACAGCCGCGCGCTGGCCTCCTCGTTCGAGATGGCCGACGGCTCGTGGCCGTAATGCGCGTCGTGGAACCAGAACGCGGCGCGTACGAGATCCGCGTCGCGCGCGGCGGCACCCGTGTTGGCGGCCCAGGCGCGAATCTCGGCCAGGCCGTGCACCAGGTGGTCGAGGTTGTGGTAATGGCGCGTGGCGCCGCCGTAGGCATCGGCCCCCGTCAGCCTGGCGAACCACTCCGTGTCGCCGGGGAATAGCGCCTGCCATTCCTTGTGCAGCCAGCTCGTGATCCAGGCGCGGTAGGCGGGGCCCGGCACGAATTTCTTCGTCGTCCAGTTCCAGCCGACCGGGCCTTCCAGCGCCTTGACGAAGCTCGAGCTCACCGAGCCCAGGTCGCGCGGCGGCATCACGAACAGCGTCTTGGCGCCGCCGATCACTTCCACGTTGGTTTGCTGGATCAGGTTCTCGTAATCGAAATCGGCCGTGCTGCGGATGCCGCGGATCAGGTAGTCCACGCCGTGCTTGCGCGCCACGCGTGCCGTGTAGTCGCTCTTCACGATCAAGACCTGCACGTTGTCCCACTGCCGCTCGGCGCAGCTTTCCAGCACGATGGCGCGCCGCTCCTCGGCCGAGAAGCGCGGCTGCTTGGTGGAGTTCTGGGACAGGAAGACGATCACCTCGTCCGCGATCGAGCGGGCTTCGCCGATCACCCACATGTGGCCATTGGTGATCGGGTCCAGCGTGCCCGAGAAACCGATTTTTTTCATGCGCCGCCCTGTTGGCTGTCTGTCATGATCGGCATTCTATCGTGGACAGGCGCGGAGGCAGACTGAAACACTGTCGACAGGGCATCGGAGAACCGATGTGCGACACCCGGAGGGCGAAACGCTATCGACAGGGTATGGGAAAACCGGTGTCGGACACCCGGAGGGTGAAGCGCTATCGACAGGGTATGGGAAAACCGGTGTCGGACACCCGGAAGGTGTCCGACACCAGTGCTCGAGCGCTGGTGGATTGAGTGTCAGGCGGCGGACTTCGCGAGCTGCACCTTGGCGGACGGCTTCGCGCCGGGGAAGGTCACGCGCACCAGCAGGCCGCCGAGGCGGCCGGAGGCGTCCAGCGCCAGCGTGGCACCGTGCCGCTCGGCGATGGCCTTGATGATGGCCAGGCCCAGGCCGCTGCCGGTGGCGGTGCTGCCGGGCACGCGGTAGAAGCGGTTGAACACGCGCTCGCGTTCTTCCGGCGAGATGCCGGGGCCGCTGTCCTCCACCACCAGTTCGGCGCCGGTGTCGAGCTGGCGCACCGACACGTCGACGGTGCCGCCGGATGGCGTGTACTTGATCGCATTGTCGACCAGGTTACGCAGCAGCACCCGAAGGGCATCGGCCTGGCCCTGCACGGTGACGTCGGCCACTTCGTGGATGCCCAGGTCGATCTCGCGTGCCTGGGCCGCGCCCACCATGTCGCCCAGCGTGCGCCGGGCCAGCTCGGCCAGGTCGACCGGGTCCATCTTCGGCTCGGCCGCTTCCTGCCGGGCCAGCACCAGCAATTGCTCGACGAGGCGGGTGGCGCGCTCGATGCCGGCCGTGAGCCGGCCGATCGCCACCTTGCGGGCCTCGGGGTCCTCGGCGCGCTCCAGGCTCAGCACCTGCAGCTTGAGCGCCGCCAGCGGCGAACGCAGTTCGTGGGCGGCGTCGGCCACGAAGTGCTGCTGGGCGTCGAAGGCCGTGCGCACGCGTCCGAACAGCAGGTTCAGCTCGTGCACCAGCGGCTTCACTTCATCGGGCAGGTCGTTTTCGGAAACGGGGGATAGATCGTCCGCCTGGCGCGAGGCCACCTGCCGGCGCACGCGGGCCACGGGCGCCAGCGAACCGCTGACCACCCACCATACGACCAGCATCAGCATCGGCGCCATCAGCGCGATGGGCCCCACGGTGCGCAGCGCCAGCGCGCCGGCCATGCGCTTCCTCACCGACATGTCCTGGGCGATCTGCACCGTCTGGTTACTGGTCTGCACGGAGAACACGCGGTAGGTCGTACCCTTCGCCTTCACGTTGGAAAAGCCCAGCACGGCGCGCTGCGGCAGCTCGGCGCGGGAGATGGAGCGGAAGACCTGGATGCCGTCCGGCGTCCATACCTGCACCACCATGTCGTCGTTGCCGGGATCGGCGCTGGGGCCGTTGTGCGTGTTGGCCAGCGGCGCGCCGGAGCGCAGCGCCAGCGCCATCTGCTGCATGTGGTAGTCGAAGATCTGGTCCGCGTCGTGCAGCGCGCTGCGGTAGGCGATCATCGCCTGCGCCAGCGCCGCCATCGAGATCGCCGCCAGCAGGAACCACAGCAGGCGGCCGCGCAGCGAGTGCGTGTTGACTTTCACGCGGTAGACCTTCGGCACCTTCATGCTTTCGGCACCATATAGCCGAGGCCGCGCACGTTCTGGATCAGTTCCGCGCCCAGCTTCTTGCGCAGGCCGTGGATGTACACCTCCACGGCATTGCTGTTCACCTCATCCTTCCAGCTGTACAGCTTTTCCTCCAGCTGGGCGCGCGAGAGCACGATGCCGGGCCGCGCGATCAGCGCTTCCAGCACGGCCCATTCGCGGGCCGACAGGTTGACCTGCTGGCCGCCCGCGATCACCTCGCGCGTTTGCGGGTTGATCGACACGCCCTTGTGCTCGAACACGGGTTCGGCGCGGCCCGCCGAGCGGCGCAGCAGCGCGCGAATGCGGGCCAGCAGCTCGTCGAGGTCGTAGGGTTTCAGCACATAGTCGTCGGCGCCCGCGTCGAGGCCGGCGATGCGCTGCTCGACGGCGTCGCGCGCCGTGGCCACCAGCACCGGCGTCAATTCCTTGCGGGTGCGCATCGAGCGCAGCACTTCGAGGCCGTCCTTGTGGGGCAGGCCCAGGTCGAGCAGCACCAGGTCGTAGGTCTGGGTCTGCAGCGCGGTGTCGGCCATCGCGCCATCCTTCACCCAGTCGACGGCATAGTGCTCGGCCCGCAACAGGTCGAGCACCACTTCGCCGATCATCACATCATCTTCCACGAGGAGGAGGCGCATTTTATTTTCCTTTCTTTCTTCATCCAGGCGGCGCAGTTTATCCCAATCGCACGGGAATAAAAATGCGTTCCTCGCCGCGCTGGATCAGCAGGGCCACCGACTTCGACGATTTCGATACCACGTCGCGCACCTGCTCCACCGAATTGACGGGCCGGCCGTTCACGGAGAGCAGCACGTCACCCGGCTGCAGCCCGGCACTGGCCGCGGCGCCGCCGGCCCGTTCGATGACCAGGCCGGAAGCGAGCCCCACGGCCTGCTTCTCGACCGGGTCGAGCGGGCGCAGGGCCAGGCCCAGGCGCGATTTCGCGGCCGGCGTATCGTCCTCGTCCACGGCGGCAAGGGTGCGGTCGGTGGCATTGCCCAGCTTGCCTGCCAACTGCACGGCCTTGCCTTCGCGCCAGACTTCCAGCGTGACCT
The DNA here is from genome assembly GCF_037094685.1 of Massilia sp. METH4. Classification (NCBI taxonomy): domain Bacteria; kingdom Pseudomonadati; phylum Pseudomonadota; class Betaproteobacteria; order Burkholderiales; family Oxalobacteraceae; genus Massilia; species Massilia sp. METH4. Next base: position 287,509 of record NZ_CP146614.1, read on the forward strand.
TATCGCCCGGCTTGGCCAGTGCGACGAAGGCGGACAGGTCGCCGGAAGCGACGATCTTCTGGCCGTTCACGGAACGCACTACGTCGCCCGGCTTCAGGCCGGCCTGCTCGGCGGGGCTGCCCTTTTCCACGTTCGCGATCAGCGCGCCTTCCGGCGACGGCAGGTTGAACGAATCGGCAAAGCTCTGGCCCACCTCCTGCACCAGCACGCCCAGTTTCGCGTGCACCACCTTGCCGGTAGAGACGATCTGGTCCTTGATGCGCTGCGCCACGTCGATCGGGATCGCGAACGACAGGCCCTGGTAGCCACCGGTCTGGCTGTAGATCTGCGAGTTGATGCCGACCACTTCGCCCTTCGTGTTGAACAGCGGGCCGCCCGAGTTACCGGGGTTCACGGCCACGTCGGTCTGGATGAACGGCACGCTGCCATCGTCCAGCGAGCGGCCCTTGGCGCTGACCACGCCGGCCGTGACCGTGTTCTCCAGCCCGAACGGCGAGCCGATCGCCAGCACCCATTCACCCACCTTCACGTCCATCGATCGGCCCAGCGGCACCACCGGCAGGTTCTTCGCGTCGATCTTCAGCACGGCCACGTCGGTCTTCGGATCGGAGCCGAGCACCTTGGCGCGGTACTCGCGGCGGTCCGTCAGCTTCACGGTCACTTCGCTCGCATCGCGCACCACGTGGGCATTGGTGAGGATCAGGCCATCGGCGCTGACGATGAAGCCGGAGCCCACGCCATGGCTGGGTGCTTCGCGGCCGCCGCGCCCCTGCGGGCCCTGGAAGCGGCGGAAGAATTCGAAGAACGGATCGTCCGCGAACGGCTCGCCGCGGCCCTCATAGGCCGTGCGCACGCTGCCGGTCGTGCTGATGTTGACGACGGCCGGGCCGTTACGGTTGGCGATCACGGAAAAATCGGGCAGCGCGATCATCGGCGCCGGGGTCGGCGCCGGCGCGCCCGCGGCGGCATTGGCCGGCACGGCGGGTGCGGGCGTGGTGCCGACCTGCGCCCCGGCGGGTGCTTCATGGTTGCCCTGGACTGCGATTGCCGCGCCTGCGCCCAGTACGCCGACCGCGCACAGGGCCAGGACCAGGCGTTTCAACGTCAAGACCTTGTCCTTGCTCATTTCTGTACTCCCCATTGAATCAAATTCGATGCTTGCAATATGAGGTCATCAGCTTATGCGGCCCTTAACGGCGCCGTACCTTGCGCCACCCTGCCGTCCGGCGTGGCGCCAAAACGCAAAAAAGGCCGGGTCGCCCCGGCCTTTCGTACCACTTCAATGCAGGCCGAAGCCCTCGGATTTTATGCAGCTTCGCGGTTCTGTTCCAGCGCGGTCACATTGCTGGTAACACCGTCGATCGCGATCTTGCGCGGCCGGAAAGCTTCGGGCACTTCGCGCACCAGGTCGATCGTCAGCATGCCGTTGTCGAACGCGGCGCCGGTGACCTTCACATGGTCTGCCAGCTGGAAGCGCTGTTCGAAGTCGCGGGCAGCGATGCCGCGGTGCAGGAACGTGCGTTCCTGGGTTTCCTTCTGCTTGCGGCCGGTGATCACCAGCGCATCGCGCTCGGTCTGGATATCCAGCTCGGAGCGGTCGAAGCCTGCCAGTGCCATCACGATGCGGTATTTATCCTCGGCGACCAGCTCCACGTTGTAGGGCGGGTAGGTCGGCGCTTCGGCGGCGTTCAGCAGGTTCGCCAGGCGATCGATGCCGATGGCGGTACGGTACAGGGGAGACAGGTCAAAAGTACGCATGATCGTATCCTTTCATTAAGCGATATCGGTGCGGTCCCCAGGCGGGCAACCGCGGGTACAAAGGTCAACAAACAATTTTTTGGGGCGGGCCGGGTCGTTCCACAGCCCGCCGGGCCCGCCGGATGGCGGGCCGCCTCAGCTGATCACTCAGGGGCCAGTCAGGCCGCGGCGCGCGATTGCTCGATCGCGGGGGCGCCGTCGGCGCTGGCGCCGATCTCGATCTTGCGCGGCTTGAGCGCCTCCGGCACTTCACGCACCAGGTCGATGGTCAGCATGCCGTTCTGGAACGACGCGCCGGTGACCTTCACGTGGTTGGCCAGCTGGAAGCGCTGCTCGAAGTCGCGCGCGGCGATGCCACGGTGCAGATAGGTGCGCTCGACGCCATCCTTCTGCTTGCGGCCCACGATGAACAGGGTGTCGCGCTCGCTGGTGATGTCGATTTCCGAGCGGTCGAAGCCGGCCAGTGCCATCACGATGCGGTACTGGTCCTCGGACACGAGTTCGATGTTATACGGGGGATAGCTGGGCTGGGATTCGGCGCTGTTCAGCATTTGTGCCAGGCGGTCGAAGCCGATGGCGGTGCGGTACAGCGGAGTCAGGTCAAAAGTACGCATGATGGATATCCTTTCAAAGTCAAGCGATATCGAGCCGGTCAGTTCGCATCCGGCTCTCCTCTCGGCCCCCTTCTGGGCGACCGATGCACCCAATATACGGCAGGCGAAAAAGGTTTCAAGGGGGTTCTTTTGAAAAATTTTGGTTTTACATTTTGAAACATTTCACGTTTCCTGCGTGCTACACTCGCCCGCTTGGACAACCCGACCATATCGCCGATGACCCTGCCCTTCCCCCTGCGCGCAGCGATCCTGCCTGCCTTGTTTGCAACCACTGTCTTCGTCAATGCCAGCGCCAACCCGCTGCCGCCCTCGCTGGACCAGCCCTACCCCGGCACGATCCAGATGAAGATCGATGCCTCGGACACCGCCCGCAACATCTTCCGCATCCAGCAATCGATCCCCGTGAAACCGGGCAAGCTGACCCTGCTGTATCCGCAGTGGGTCACGGCCCAGCACGGCCCGACCGGCGCGCTGCACCAGCTGGCGGGGCTGAAGGTGTCGGCCAACGGCAAGCCGGTGGCGTGGAAGCGCGATCCCCTGAACGTGTTCGCGTTCCAGGTGGAGGTGCCGCAGGGCGCGAAGACGCTCGACGTGGAATACCAGCACCTGTCGCCGAACGAGACGAGCCAGGGCCGCATCGCGATGACGCCGGACATCCTCGGCATCCAGTGGCAATCGATGACGATGTACCCGGCCGGCTACCACGTGCGCCGCATCCCGATCCAGACCACGCTGACCCTGCCGGCCGGGTGGCAGTACGGCACGGCGCTGGAGACGGCTTCGCGCCAGGGTGACGAGGTGCGCTTCAAGCAGACCGACCTGGAAACCTTCATCGACTCGCCCGTGTTCGCCGGCCGCCACTTCAAGCAGATCGACCTCGATCCAGGCGCGAAACTGCCGGTGCGCCTGAACATCGTGGCCGACACGCCGGAAGCGCTGGAAGCGAAGCCGGAACAGATCGCCCCGCACCGCGAGCTGATCAAGCAGGCCTATAAACTGTTCGATTCGCAGCACTACGCGCACTACGATTTCCTGTTCGCCCTCTCGGACGAGTTCGGCGGCGTGGGCCGCGAGCACCACCAGTCCAGCGAGAACGGCGTGAAGGCCAATTACTTCACCGAGTGGAACAAGACGGAAGCCGTGCGCACCCTGCTGCCGCACGAATTCACGCACTCGTGGAACGGCAAGTTCCGCCGCCCGAAAGGCCAGGACGTGCCGAACTTCAATACCCCGCTGGACAACAACCTGCTGTGGGTCTACGAAGGCCAGACGCAGTACTGGGGCCAGGTGCTCACCGCCCGCTCCGGCCTGGCGCAGCAGTCCAGCGTGCGCGACATGATCGCCAACATGGCGGCCACGTATGCGAACGTGCAGGGCCGCACCTGGCGCCCGGTGGTGGACACGACGAACGACCCGATCATCAGCCAGCGCCGCCCGCAGGTATGGCCGAACTGGCAGCGCAGCGAGGACTATTACTCGGAAGGCGCGCTGATCTGGCTGGATGTCGACACGAAGATCCGCGAACTCTCGGGTGAAAAACGATCCCTGGACGACTTCGCCCGCCTGTTCTTCGGCGTGGACGATGGCGCAATCCAGGCCAAGCACTACACGTTCGACGACGTGGTGAAAGCCTTGAACACCGTACAGGCCTTCGACTGGGCGCCGTTCCTGAAAAAACGCGTGGAGGAAACCGGCCCCGCCCCGCTGGACGGCCTGGCCCGCGCCGGCTGGAAGCTCGTCTACACGGACAAGCAGACCGACTTCCTCAAGGGCGTGGAAGAGCAGAGCCGAACGGCCAACTTCCAGTACTCGCTGGGCTTCTCGGTGGGCAGCGACGGCAAGATCGTCGCCATCGTGTGGGATGGCCCGGGCTTCAAGGCGGGCCTGTCCGGCAATACCACGCTGCTGGCCGTGAACGGCCGCGCCTACAAGCCGGAGCTGCTGCGCGCGGCCATCACCGCGGCCACGAAGGACAGCAAGCCGATCGACCTGCTCGTCAAGCGCGGCAACGATTACCGCACCGTCTCGCTGGACTACCACGGCGGGCTGAAGTATCCGCGCCTGGAGCGCGTCGAGGGCACGCCGGACCGCCTGCAAAGCATCCTGCAGCCGCGTAAATAAGGCATCGCCTCCGGGCTGGACGGGCGCACCTCCTTTGCGGGATGTGCGCCCGTTTTTCCTTGGTCACGCTACAGTTGTTTGAACTGGAGACCGCGATGATCACACTGCATACCTGGACCACCCCGAATGGCCGCAAGCCCATCATCCTGCTGGAAGAGCTGGGCGTACCTTATGAGACCGCGCCGGTCGACATCGGCAGCGGCGCGCAATTCGATCCCGAATTCCTGAAACTGTCGCCGAACAACAAGATCCCCGCCATCGTGGACGACGAGGCGGAAGGCGGAGCGCTGTCGCTGTTCGAAAGCGGCGCGATCCTCACCTATCTGGCGGACAAATACGGCAAGTTCCTGCCCCCATCCGGCCCGGCGCGCTGGCAGGCCATGCAATGGCTGCACTGGCAGATCGGCGGGCTTGGCCCGATGCTGGGCCAGCTCGGCTATTTCGCCCAGCAGGATGATGCCTTCGGCCTCGAGCGCTTCGTGAAGGAAGGCGGCCGGCTGCTGACCGTACTCGATACGCAGCTGGGCCGTTCCGAATACGTGGCCGGCGACGAGTACACGATCGCCGACATCGCCTGCTATCCCTGGATCATGGCGGCCAGCGAGCGGCTGCCGGAGATGCTGGCCGAGTCGCTGGGCAAGCCGAACCTGCAACGCTGGCTTTCGCTCGTCGGCGCGCGCCCGGCCGTGCAGGCCGGCATGAAATGGAAGCCGCGCGGCTGATCAATCCTTCAGATAGCGTTCGCTCCACGCGGCGATCAGGTTCGCCACGTACACGGCATCGTCGCGCTTCGTGAGCAGGTGATCGGCCGTATCGAGCGATACATAGCTCTTCGGGTGTTTCGCCGCGATGAAGATGTTCATCGCATTCTCGATGCCTACCGTGGTGTCGCCGGGTGCGTGCATCACCAGCAGGGCCTTCCTCATCGCGCCGATCTTGTCCTTCAGCTTCTGCTCGGCCACGTCCTCGAGGAATTGCTTGCGGATGCGGAACGGCCGCCCAGCCAGCTGCACTTCCGCTTCCCCTTCGGCCGTGATCGTGTCGATGTGGTCGCGGAACAGGTGCGTGACGTGGGACGGGTCGCTGGGCGCGGCGATCGTCACCACGGCCTGCGCTTCCGGCACCTGGCCGGCCACGGCCAGGGTGGCCGCGCCGCCCAGGCTGTGGCCGATCAGCAGGCGCGGCGCGGCGAACTGCTCGCGCAGGTAGCCAGCGGCGGCCAGCAGGTCTTCCACGTTCGACGAGAAATTGGTGTTGGCGAATTCGCCTTCGCTGGCGCCCAGGCCCGTGAAGTCGAAACGCAGCACGGCGATGCCGTGGTCCGTCAGCGCCTGGGCGATGCGGCTGGCCGCGAAGACGTCCTTGCCGCAGGTGAAGCAGTGGGCGAACAGGGCGTAGGCGCGGGCCGAGCCGTCCGGGGCGTCGAGGCGGGCGGCCAGCGTGGCGCCGCGGGTGCCGGGGAAGTCGAGTCGTTGTGCGCGCATTGAGGGTCTCCTGGTTGCCTGTCCAATGCCACTACTGTGCACGGGGAGTGGCGGCTGGACAAGGCGCGGCGACTCTCTCCTTTGGCAGAGGTCGGCCGGGCGGTGGGTCTTCGATGAGCCACTTGCCCGGCCAGAATCTCCGCCAGCATGTCCAGCCAGTTGTTCAGGCTTCGTTTTCTATAAATCCTTGGTACATGTCGTTCTGGTCTTCTTCTTGCCGTGCCGATAGGTGGTGGTGGTATGCAGGTAGCAAGTGTGCTCGCCTTCGGAATTGACGCGCGGCGAAACGGATTACTCCTCCTTCAGCACCAGCCGGCCGTTTGACCAGCAATGCCGCGCGGTATGGATATCGACGGCCCCCCCTTTCCCGAAGCCGGTAACGCAACGCCTGTCGCGCGGATCGATGTCCAGCCCCATGATCACGGACAGTCCTTCATGTTCGACGAAGCGTCGGCGCACGGGATCATACAGAAACGCGGTATTGCTTGTGTTGCCGATGGCGGCAACGCTACTGACCAGGACCAGGTCCCCACAGCCGTCATTGTTGTAATCCCTGCCGTCCACGAGATTGCCGCTGTCTTCGCTGTCGCCGTAATAGTATTCGAGATTGTCGAGTACCTGCACGGTCCGGTCGGCACGGTCCGTGATGCGCATGCTGCCTGCTGTCGGCACGGATGCTGTTTTCGGTATCCAGGTGAAGGTGAACGTATTTTTGGCATCGGGATCGCACTGCTTGCCTGCGCTCCACGCAGGCGCCGAGGCCAGTCCCAGCAAGGCAATGAATATTGTGCGCCACATTTTTCTTCTCCCATGTCGCAAATGCTGAACGAGGAATCCGCTCGACACGGCTTGCGAACCTGCAAATGAATATTTTGGAGCGTACAAGTTTAGCTGGACTCTGGCTGGAAGCGATCAGCCAAACAACCCATGCAGATACCACCGCGGCTCCGCCTCCTCCTCCCCACCCGGCAGCCGCTCCCGAAACACCCAGTAATGCGCATTGTCCTCCCCTACCGCAATGAAGTAATCGCGCGTCTGCGTATCGCTCCACCACCCCGCCTCGATCCGCTCGGCGGCCGATACCATGCGCAGCGGCGAGCAATAAAAGGGCCGGTGGTCGCGCACCAGCAGCGCGATGGGCTTTGGCAGCAGCCACGCGGGCCGCGGCAGGCCGCCGGGTGGCAGCCGCGCCGCGATATCGGCGGCGCGCACCTTTTGCTGCACGCTCACCCAGGCGTTCGCATGCTCGGGCCGGTAATCGGCCTTGGGCGCCGCCTGCAGCACGTTTTCTGGGCCCAGGCGCGCCAGCAGCAGCTCGAACAGGCGCAGCCGGTCTTCCACGCTGCCGCCCGGTTCGGGGAACAGCGAATCGGATAGCGGCGCCATCGGCTTCACGTTTGGAGCTTCCAGCACGAGGCCGATCACGGGCGCTTCCAGCGTGAGCTTGGCGAGCCGCTCCTTCAGCAGGCGCACCAGGTGGTCGTCGCGCCACACCGCCTCGGCCAGCACGATCTCGACCGGCGTGGGCGGCCGCGCCACCCTGCCCCGCTCGTGCTCCAGCAGCAGCACGATGCGTGCGACGGCCAGCTGGCGGGCGTTCAGCCAGCCCGTCATCTGCTGCAGCAGGCGGCAGGCTCCGGCCAGCAGCAGATCCGTGTTTTCGATGCGGCCGAACAGTTCCAGCCTGGCCTGGAAATTGGCGGGTGCCTCGATCCAGCGGAACATCTCGGCCGTGTGACCCAGCGCGGCATCCAGCACGTCCAGCAAGTCGCGGCCGCAGCGCCGTTGCAGGCCCGGCCGGGGCAGGCGCGCCACGTCGCCCACCGACAGGCAGCCGATGCCTTCCAGCCATGCCATGTACGGCCGGGCCGGCGGCAGCAGGCTGGCGGGCAGGCGGTGCAGGCGCCGCGTCATCGAATCGATCTTCAATGCCCGCCCTGCCCCGCCGCGCGCCAGCAGCCAGGCGCCGCGCGCCGTGGGGGCCACGCCTAGCATGGCAGTGAAACCCAGCGTGCGCAGGCTCGTTCGCACCAGCGCGCACAGCCGGCGGATGCCGCCGAACAGGCGCAGGCTGGCGCCCACGTCCATCAGCAAGGTGGCTTCCTCGCCCTCGGCGACCTGCGGGGTGAATTGCAGCAGCGCCATCGCCACGGCCTGCAGCGCTTCCGCTTCCCGTTCGGGGACGCGCTCGTGCAGCTGGATTTCCGGCGCCATCATCAGCGCGCCACCACGGCGCATGCCCGGCAGCACGCCGGCGCGGCGCGCCTCTTCCGAGGCGGCCAGCACCACTTCGTGGTCCAGCACGGCCGTGAGGGTGTCAGCCGACCAGCTCGGGCAGAACACTTCGAGCGGGAGCCGGGGCAGGTGCAGGCCGATCCACAGGCGCATGGCGTTGCAGTAAAGAAGGAGTCAAGGGCAGGAACAATGGCGCATCGCGTTGCGGCCCCCGGCGTTTTACAAAATCGATTTCCAGCCCGCCGGCGGCGGGCCGCAGCGCCAGCCGCAGCGGTGCCGGCGAGGCGTCCTGTGCCGCCGCCAGCGGCCGCATCAGGCAGAACAGCGTTTCGCTGCTTTGCGCCGCCAGGTGCAGGCGGCGCAGCGCTTCGCCGCGCACGTGCTGCTGCCACAGCAGCAGCGCGCCGCAGCAGCCGCTGCGCAGCACCTGCTCGGCGGCCCACAGCGCATCGGCGCTCTTGCCCGTGTTGCGGATCCAGGTCAGCTGGGTGGGCGCAATGCCCAGCGCGGCCAGCGCCAGCGCCTGGGGCGCGTACGGTGGCTGCACCAGCACGATGGGGCGCCGCAGCGCCGCCAGCACCGGCTGCAGCAGGCGCATCTCGCCGATGCCCGGCTGCTGCAACAGCAATTCCACCAGCGTGCCCGTCGGCCAGCCGCCGCCCGGCAGCTGGGTCGACAGTACCGGGTAGCCGGTGTCGACGCAGCGGTCGTGCGATTGCGCCAGTTGCGATGCAAGCCAAAGTGAGGGATGCACGGTTTCCGGCGCCAGCAGTGGAGCAAGATGGGCCATTGTTGATGATGCGGAGAAATACTGTATATACGTACAGTACTATCGATGGGGCGTTTTGGCAATGACAATTTGACAATCGTGCGCGAGCGGACTCGGCTTGAGACGTGGCAAAACGCTGGGTCACGGATCCGTGCTTAATCGAAAACCAGTCTCGTTGAACCTGCGATCATGCTCTGGACCACCATCAATATTCTCGTGCCGGTACTACTGCCCTACCTGATGATCCTGCTGATCGCGCTGGACCAGATCGTCCACGATCAGCCCGGTTCGGGCAGGACCACGTGGCGCAAGCTGCTGAAGAAATCGGTCGATACCGGCCAATTGTTCTGGACCGCGATTTCGATGCTGGCCGCCACTGCCCACGATGCAATCGAGGCATGGCCCCGACATCCTGCCCACCACGATATGATCGGCCTGATCTGCGCATTATGCTTGCTGACGGGCTTTGTATGCACTGTACTCGTGGGCTTCAGTACATTGCGCACGGCTACCGGCGGCAACACCAACTGGTATGTGATCGGTGCTTCGATCCTGATCACGGGTGCACTGTGCATCCTCTACCCTGTCACCCATTTCTGGCTTCGATAGTGATAGACTGATGCTCTGGTTGAAGCAAAGGAGGCAGCGATGCTCGAATACATGGAAAAAATCGTACGGGACGATGCCAAGTTCGCCAAGGTGATGGTTTCGCTGACGGCAGCCGTGCTGGTGCTGTGTGGAACGATGATCACGATCATCGTCACCCACTGATTCGCATTCTTCTCCACAACAAAGACCGCCGCGGCGGTCTTTTTTATCGCCGGTGCTTGCCGAAAAACTCCAGCATCATCCGGCTCGCGTCCGGCCCCTTCGCGTGGAAGGCGATCTTCGGATCGCCGCCGCTCCACGCATGGTCCAGCGTATCGATGCGCACCACGCGCAGCACCACCTTGTTGCCCACCAGGTAGTCGCGGATTTCATGCCCACTGCGGGTGCCACGCCGCGTGACCTTCACCGGCGCATCGGGCGGCACGCCATTCAGGAGCAGGCTCTGCCGCACGAGTTGCTGCTGGTTCACGGCATGCACCACCGTATCGGCATCGCCCTGGAACAGGATCGCCGGCATCAGCGGGAAATCCGCGCGCCGCGCCAGCACTTCGCGGATCGCCGGTTCGGTGCGCAAGCCGCCGCCGTGGCGCATCACGCCCAGCGCGCCCACGGTGCCATGCCCGGCACCGAACACCGGTCCCGAATGCAAGCCCACTGCCGCGAACACGTCGGGGAAATTGAGCGCCATGATGTTGGCCATGCCGGCGCCGGCCGAGATGCCGCACACGTAGACGCGGCGCCGGTCGATCGGGTATTGGGATAACACCCTGGCGAGGATCGCCGCCACCGGTTGCACATCGCCACCACCCGCCTGCGTGGCCCGGTCGAACCAGCGCCAGCAGCGCTGCGCGTGCACCGTCACCGATTGCTGAGGGTACAGCACCGCAAAGCCCTTCTTTTGCGCCACCGTGTTCATGCGCGTGCCCTGCGCGAACTGGGTGGCGGTCTGCTGGCAGCCGTGCAGCATCAGCACCAGTGGGAGACCCTGCGGCGGCACTTCGCCTTGCGGCAGGTACAGCCAGTACGGCATCTGCTGCGCACCGCTCGCATGATGGCCGGCGAGCCACTGTCCCGGCGCCACCGGGGCCGCCGGCGGCGTGCGCACGCGCGGCGCCGCGAGGACAGTACTCGCACTCTTGGCCGGCCGCTTGCGCACGCTGCCTTTCGGCACGGCGAACATCGTGTCGACGATCTTCGCCGCGGCCTTGCGCTGGGCGGTGCCCGCTTTCATCAGGGAACGCACCAGGCGCGCACCGGCATTTCTCTTGACCATGCTTCCTCCGACGTTGTCCAGCCCGCATCGAACGGGGCCAGGCCACACTATTGAATTCCGGTAAGGACGCGAAAAATCCGCTTGCGCTATTCTGGCATGCGCACCGCCGGGCGATGCGCGGCGGCCTTTCCACGAACCGAATCACAGGAGACCAACATGAGCTATCTCGACCGAGACCCGTTTGGCATTTACCGTGACCGCGACAATGATGGCCCTGGCCCACGCCTGATGGGTGCAGACACGCTGATGGGCGAAGACGTGTACAACCGCCAGGAAGAAGACCTGGGCGACATCAAGGAAATCATGATCGACATGCAGTCCGGCCAGATCGCCTATGCCGTGCTGTCGTTCGGCGGCATCCTGGGCATGGGCGACAAGCTGTTCGCCGTGCCCTGGCAAGCCCTGCAACTCGATACCGTGAACAAGCGCTTCATCCTCGACGTGGCGAAAGAGCGCCTGGAAAACGCGCCGGGCTTCGACAAGGACCGCTGGCCGGACATGGCCAGCGCCGAATTCGGCAGCCAGATCAGCAGCTTCTGGGGTACCCAGACCGCCATGCCGGGGCAGATGACGTCCACCGGCAGCGTGATGGGCTCCGGCACCAGCACCATGCAAAGCGGCTCCAGCTATGGCCAGAGCCAGTCGGGCAGCCTGTCTGGCAGCTCCGGCAGCAGCATGGGCGGCAGCAGCGGCATGTCCAGCCAGAGCGGCAGCCTGGGCAGCAGCGGCAGCGGCCTGGGCAGCAGCAGCCTGGACCTGGGGCGCGGCGATGCCGACCTGACGGACAAGAACGTCAACCAGGCCGGCGGGCTGTCGAACCAGAACACCAGCTATGATCCGAGCAAGAAGTATTAACTGGTGATCCGCTAAATCCTGCAATAGTCGCAGGCCACCGCGAATCCTACCAGCCTCAAGGGGCCTCGAGAAACCGTAGCGAGCAGGCGCCAGGGGTGGCTAAGAAGCGCAGTCGTACTTATGTACGATCGGTCCGCCGATGCGGAGCATCGCAGGCCGGCCCTGGCGTCGCGCAGTAGGTTTATCGAGGCCCTACTACCTCTGCATCGACTCCCATACCTTGAACAGGCGCTTGACCGACACCGGCATCGGCGTGCGCAACTCCTGCGCGAACAGCCCCACGCGCAACTCCTCCAGCAGCCAGCGATACTCCACCAGCTTCGGATCGGTATTCTTGCCGGCCGACTTGTCGCGCGCCACGCGCAGGTAAGGCTGGGCGGCCTGGTGCCACTCGGCCATCGCCTTGGCGTCGCGCGCGGGATCGGCGCGCAGCTTTTCCAGCCGCACGTTCATCGCCTTCAGGTAGCGCGGGAAATGCGCCAGCTGCGCGAACTCGGTATCGAGCAGGAAGCGCTTGTGCACCAGCCCCTTCAACTGTTCCTGCATGTCCGCGGCGGCCTGCTGGTTGATGCCCTGCAGCCGCTTCGGCAAGCCGTGGAACTCCGTCAGCACCTGCGACACCAGGCGGGCGATCTCGTTCACCAATAGCACCAGGCGCGACTTGCCTTCATCCTTGCGCTTGTTGAACGAAGCCGCGTCCGTCGGCAGCGGGTCCTGCAGGCAGGCGATGTCGATCGCCTTGGCGATGATCTGGTCGCGCAATTCCTCCTGCGTGCCCATGCTCATGAACTGCATGCCCATCTGCTGCAGGTTCGGGATGCTTTTCTCGACGAACTTGATCTGGTCCTTCATCTGCAGCGCGAACAGGCGGCGCAGGCCGATGCGGTGCGTGCGCGCCGCCACGTTCGGGTCGTCGAACACTTCCAGGTCGCAGTGCGTAACCTTGTCCACCAGCGCCGGGAAGCCGATCAGCGTGAGCTTGCCCTGCACGATCTCCAGCAGTTCCGGCAATTCGCCGAATGTCCATGCCGTGATGTTCGTGTGCGCCGCGGCCGGTGCCGGAGCTGCCGGCGCGGCCGGCGGCGGTGCCGTGCCGGGCTTGCCGCCCGCCTTCACCTCGGCCGCGATGCCGCCGTGCCTGGCGCCTTTCTCCGACCTTGCCGTACCGAGTTGCGCGAGCGATGCGCTTGACGCCGGCGGCGCATTCTCCGCCATCTTCTGGAAGCTTTGCCGCGCCTGCGCGCCGTACTCCGCCTGCAGGGTGGCGAGGTTGCGGCCCATGTCCAGCTGGCGGCCATGCTCGTCGATCACCTTGAAGTTCATGAAGTGGTGCGCCGGCAGCTGTTCGGGCTTGAAGTCGGAAGTCAGCACCGTGATCGTGACCTGCTCGCGGATGTCGGCAATGATCGCGTCGACCAGGTCGCCGCGGCCGAAGGCCAGCTTCTCGTTGATGCGATCGCAGAACTTCTGCGCATATTCCGGCAGCGGCACCATGTGGCGGCGCTGCTTCTGCGGCAGGGACTTCAGCAGCAGGTGCACCTTCTCCTTCAGCATGCCCGGCACCAGCCATTCGCAGCGCTCGCGCGAGAGCTGGTTCAGCGCATACAGCGGCACATGCAGCGTGACGCCGTCGCGCGGCGTGCCCGGCTCGAAGTGATACGTGAGCGCCATTTCCACGCCGGCCGCCAGCATCTTCTTCGGGAACAGTTCCGTCGTCACGCCAGCCGCCTCGTGCCTCATCAGGTCTTCCTTGACGAGGTACAGCAGCTTGGGTTCGGCCTGCGATGCCTTCTTGTACCAGGCCTCGAAGCCGGCGCCGTTGACGACGTCGTGCGGGATCAGCTTGTCGTAGAACGCCTCGATCAGCTGGTCGTCCACCAGCACGTCCTGCCGGCGCGATTTATGCTCGAGGTTCTCGATCTCCTTCACCAGCCGGTGATTGTGCGCAAAGAACGGCGCGCGCGTGTCGTAGTCGCCGCCCACCAGCGCGTCGCGAATGAAGATCTCGCGCGCCTCCGCCGGCTTGTACAGCGCGTAGTTGATGCGGCGCTGGCTGTACACCGTGAGGCCATACAAGGTGGCCTTCTCGGCCGCCGTTACCTGCGCCTGGCGTTTTTCCCAGCGCGGCTCGCCCCACGATTTCTTCAGCAGGTGGGCGCCGATCTTTTCCACCCATTCCGGCTCGATGCGCGCGATGGTGCGGGCATACAGCCGCGTGGTTTCCACCAGCTCGGCCGCCATCACCCACTTGCCCGCCTTCTTGCCCAGCGAGGAACCGGGCCAGATATGGAACTTGATGCCGCGCGCACCCAGGTAGCCCGGATCGTCTTCCATCTTGAAGCCGATATTGCCCAGCAAGCCCGTCAGCAGCGCCAGGTGCATCTGCTCGTAGGTGGCCGGCGTTTCGTTCATGCGCCAGCCCTGCTCCTTTACGAGCGTCAGCAATTGCGAATGCACGTCGCGCCATTCGCGCAGCCGCAGCTGCGACAGGAAGTTGGCGCGGCAATTGTCCTGCAACTGGCGGTTGGTCTTCTTGTGTTCGATCGCCTCGGCGAACCAGTGCCAGATCTTGAGGTAAGAGTTGAACTCCGACTTCTCGTCGGCGAATTTCTGGTGCGCCTGGTCGGCCGCCTGCTGGTGCTCGATGGGCCGGTCGCGCGGGTCCTGCACGGACAGCGCGGCCGCCACGATCAGCACCTCGGTCAGGCAGGTGTATTCCTGCGCTGCCAGGATCATGCGGCCCACGCGCGGATCGAGCGGCAGCTTGGCCAGCTTGCGGCCCAGGTTCGTCAGCCTGTTGTCGTCGTCGACGGCGCCCAGTTCCTGCAGCAGCTGGTAGCCGTCCGCGATCGCGCGCGCCAGCGGCGGCTCGATGAACGGGAACGACTCCACGTCCGCCAGGTGCAGGGACTTCATGCGCAGGATGACGGAAGCGAGCGAGGAGCGCAGGATTTCCGGATCGGTGAACTTCGGCCGCTTGTTGAAATCGTCCTCGTCGTACAGACGAATGCAGACCCCGTCGGCCACGCGGCCGCAACGGCCGGCCCGCTGGTTCGCCGCCGATTGCGCGACCGGCTCGATCTGCAACTGCTCGACCTTGTTGCGGTAGCTGTAGCGCTTGACGCGCGCCAGGCCGGCATCGACCACGTAGCGGATGCCCGGCACCGTCAGCGAGGTTTCCGCCACGTTGGTGGCCAGCACGATGCGGCGCGCGTTCGTGGTGCGGAACACGCGGTCCTGCTCTTCCACCGACAGGCGGGCGAACAGCGGCAGGATTTCCACGTGCGGCGGATGATGCTTGCGCAGCGCCTCCGCCGCGTCGCGGATCTCGCGCTCGCCGGGCAGGAACACCAGCACGTCGCCGGAACCGAGGCGGCACAGTTCGTCGACGCCATCGACGATCGCGTCCATCAGGTCGCGCTTCTCGCGCGCGGCGGCGGCCGTGCGCAGTTGCGGTTTCGCCGCGTTGGCGCCTTCCGGCAACGTGATCTGCTCGCGCTCCACGGGCCGGTAGCGCACTTCCACGGCGTACAGGCGGCCCGATACCTCGATCACCGGCACGGGCGGCTTGCCCTCCTGGCTGAAATGGCGGGCGAAGCGCTCGGCATCGATCGTGGCGGACGTGATGATCACCTTCAGGTCCGGCCGGCGCGGCAGGATCTGTTTCAGGTAACCCAGCAGGAAGTCGATGTTCAGGCTGCGCTCGTGCGCCTCGTCGATGATGATCGTGTCGTAGCCCTTGAGCAGCGGGTCGGTCTGCGTTTCGGCCAGCAGGATACCGTCCGTCATCAGCTTGACCGAAGCACCCTTGTGCAAGGTGTCGTTGAAGCGCACCTTGTAGCCCACGTGCTCGCCCAGGGGCGAGCCCAGTTCCTGGGCGATCCGCTTGGCCGTAGACGACGCGGCGATCCTTCGCGGCTGCGTGTGGCCGATCAAGCCCTTCTGGCCGCGGCCCAGCTCCAGGCAGATCTTTGGCAACTGGGTCGTTTTGCCCGAACCCGTTTCACCGGAGACGATCACCACCTGGTGCTTGCGCAAGGCGTCCGCAATCTCCTGCCGGCGGCCCGAAACGGGCAAGTCTTCTGGGAACGTGATTGGCGGCAGCGGATTGCGGAACAGGCGCTCGGCCTCACGCGCGGCAACCTGCTCGGGCGTGAGCTTTTCCCGCGGTGGACGGCGGTCATCGCCCCGGCGTTCGCCGGCGGTTTTTTCACCATTACCGCGGCGTTCGCCAGCGGGCTGCTCACCGCTGCCGCGCCGTTCGCCGGCCGGATTTTCACCGTTACCGCGGCGCTCGACGGCCGCACGCTCGCCTGCGGGACGTTCCCCCTTGCCGCGACGCGGTTCGCGCGAGGCATTCGTTGCGTTCTGTGTCGCGGGGGAAGAGGAAGGGGACTGCTTGATGGCTTCAGACATTGTTTTTACGAAGTTTTGCTGCAAGTTTTGCTACGAGTGCCGCGCAGCGAATTATAATGCGGCGCATGGAAAACCCTGTCGAATTCGTCCATTGGCTGCGCTCCGTCGCGCCTTATATCCACGCCTTCCGCGGCAAGACTTTCGTGATCGCCTTCCCCGGTGAACTGGTGGCCGCCGGCGCCCTGCCGGTGCTCGCGCACGACCTGTCGCTGCTGCACGCGCTCGGCATCAAGATCGTCGTCGTATACGGCTCGCGGCCCCAGGTCGCCGAACAGCTCGCGCTGCGCAACGTCGAGGGCCGTTTCCACAACGGCATCCGCATCACGGATACGGCCGCGATGGAATGCGCCAAGGAAGCTGCCGGCGAACTGCGCCTCGACATCGAGGCCGCGTTCAGCCAGGGTTTGCCGAACACGCCGATGTCGAACGCGGCGATCCGCGTCATTTCCGGCAACTTCGTCACCGCCCGCCCGCTCGGCGTGATCGACGGTGTGGACCTGGAACTCACCGGCATCACCCGCAAGGTCGATGCCGAGACGATCCATTCGATCCTGGCCGCCGGCGCCGTGATCCTGCTGTCGCCGCTCGGTTTCTCGCCCACCGGCGAGGCATTCAACCTGACGATGGAAGACGTGGCCGTGTCCGCCGCCGTGGCGCTGCATGCCGACAAGCTGATCTTCATCACCGAGACCGAGATGCTGCGCGACCTGGCCGGTACCGAGATCCGCGAACTGTCGTCGCACCAGGCCGAGGCGGTGCTGCAGGCGAACTTCCTGCCGCCGGAAAGCGCGTTCTACCTGCGCCACTGCGTGAAGGCGTGCAACAGCGGCGTCGAGCGCTCGCACATCGTGCCGTTCGCGATGGATGGTTCCGCGATGCTGGAACTATTCACGCACGACGGCGTGGGCACCATGATCAGCCACGAGAACCTGGAAAGCCTGCGCCCCGCCACAATTGAGGACGTCGGCGGAATTATCAAGCTCATCGAACCGCTGGAAGCGGATGGCACGCTCGTCAAGCGTGGCCGCGAGCTGATCGAACGGGAAATCAATTATTTTTCCGTCATCGAGCACGATGGCGTGATCTTCGGCTGCGCCGCGCTGTATCCGTTCCCCGAAGAGAAGATGGCCGAAATGGCATGCCTGACCGTCAATCCGGAAGCGCAGGCCCAGGGCGACGGCGAGCGTATCCTGAAGCACATGGAAAACCGCGCGCGCGCTTCCGGCATCACCAGGCTGTTCGTGCTGACCACGCGCACGGCGCACTGGTTCATCAAGCGCGGCTTCGTGCCCGCCACCGTGGATGCGCTGCCGAAGGACCGCCAGCGCATGTACAACTGGCAGCGCAAGTCGCAGGTGCTGGTGAAGACCCTCTGAAGATTTTTGCCCAATAAGCATTACAATGCACGTTTCTGCACACTGAGGAGCACCCGCGATGGCCCGTACCGTCCACTGCATCAAACTGAACAAGGAAGCCGAAGGCCTGGACTTCCCGCCCTACCCCGGCGAACTGGGCAAGAAGATCTACGAATCCGTGTCGAAAGAGGCCTGGGCGGCCTGGCTGAAGCACCAGACCATGCTGGTCAACGAAAACCGCCTGAACCTGGCCGACGTGCGTGCCCGCAAGTACCTGGCCGCGCAGATGGAAAAGCATTTCTTCGGCGAAGGTGCCGATGCGGCGCAGGGCTACGTGCCGCCGACGGCTTGAGCTTGGCCTGCCCAACAAGAACGGCACCCGCGGGTGCCGTTTTTCTTGCCGTCCGAGACGCCTGAGCTTGGTGTCGTACACCATTTTCCAAGGGAAAATGGTGTACGACACCGGTGTTCGATAGAGGCAACCGCGACCTCAAGAGAAAACCGGTGTCGCACACTTTTTCCCGAGAAGCCGGGAAAAAATGTTCGACACCAGGCGGGCGCTGCTGGCTGTCCCGGCTTACCAGCCCAGCTTCTTGACACCCTCGGCGGTGCCCAGCAGGCACACATTGGCGCCGCGGGCGGCGAACAGGCCCACGGCGATCACGCCGACGATGCCGTTGATCGTCGCTTCCAGCGCCTTCGGATCGGTGATCGACAGGCCGGCGACGTCGATCAGGTGGCCGCCATTGTCGGTGACGAAGGGCTCGTCGGTGCCCGACTTGGTGCGCACCTTCGGCTGGCCGCCCAGCGCGGCGAGCTGGCGGAACACGGCGTTGCGCGCCATCGGGATCACTTCGACCGGCAGCGGGAACTTGCCCAGCGTTTCCACCAGTTTCGAGCCGTCGGCGATGCAGACGAACTGCTTCGACACGGAAGCGACGATCTTTTCGCGCGTCAGCGCCGCGCCGCCACCCTTGATCATCGCGCCGGAAGCATCGATCTCGTCGGCACCGTCGATGTACACGGCGATCGACTCCACGTCGTTCAGGTCGAACACCGGAATGCCGTGGCCTTTCAGGCGCGCGGCCGTCGCTTCCGACGAGGCCACGGTGCCCTTGATGCGGTCCTTGATGGCGGCCAGTTCGTCGATGAAGAAGTTCGCGGTCGAGCCCGTGCCGACGCCGATGATTTGGCCGTCGACCACGTAGCCGATGGCCGCGCGCGCCACGGCCTGTTTCAGTTCGTCTTGAGTCATGATTGGAGTTAGGGGAGTAACGGATTCGAGGGCCGCCATTTTAACAGCGCACCGGGCGGCCTTTGTGGGAAAATACCTGATCCTGACAAGTCAGCCAAACAGAACATGACGTCCACTTCGAACGATACCCCCGCCGGGACCACCGCACCGACCGTCCTGATCGTCGACGACAGCCGCGTTTCGCGCCTGGTGGCGAAGCAGTACATCACCACGCTGCATCCCGGCTGGACCGTGGTGGAAGCGGGCACCGGCGAGGAAGCGCTGGCCAAGGCGCCGGAAGCCAAGCCGCAACTGGTGCTCATGGATGTGAACATGCCCGGCATGGGCGGCCTGGCTTGCGCCGAGCGCCTGCGCGCATTGTTGCCGGATGCTCACATCTCCCTGCTCACCGCCAATGTCCAGGATGCAACCCGACAACGCGCCAGCGAAATCGGCGTCGGTTTCATGGAAAAGCCGATCACGCCCGAACGCATCGCCCGCCTGACCGCCCTGCTGGCCGGCTGACATGGTCGAGCTCTCCGAACTCGAGCACGACGCACTGGTCGAGATCTTCAATATCGGCGTGGGCCAGGCGGCCGCCGCGATGAGCGGCATCGTCAATGAAGAAGTCACCATGTCGGTGCCCTCGATTACCTTCCTGAGCCGCAGCGAAGCAGCCCAGCTGCTCGAGGATGCGCACCGCAACAACAACGCGGGCAACGGCGAACGCATCTGCGGTGTCAGCCAGCATTACGAGGGCGCCTTCTCGACCGAGGCGCTGCTCATGTTCCCCGAGGATAAAAGCCTCGAGATCGTGCGCCTCATGGTGGGCGAGACAGTGCCGCTGGACGAGCTGTCCGAGATGGAACAGGAAGCGATGAGCGAGATCGGCAACATCATCCTCAATTCCTGCGTCGGCACGCTGGCCAATATCTTCCAGCAGGAGCTGCACGGCTCGCTGCCCGTGTACCACGTGGGCTCCAGCGACGATATCCTCCATGCCACCGGCACCCGCGCCGATACGGTCGTGATGATGCTGCACATCGACTTCATCCTCGAGAAACACCAGATCCACGGTTATGTCGCCTTCATCCTCGACATCACCGCGCTGTCGGACCTGAAGGACCAGATCGCCCGCTACCTGCAACGCACGATGGGAATCCAGTAAGGATGCCTCAGCCGTCCCGCCTGCCGTTGCTGGAAAGCGTGCTGGAAGCCGTCGACGCCGGCGTCATCGTCGTCGATGCGGCACGCCGCATCGTGCTGTGGAATAAATGGATGAGCCGCCATTCGGGCTGCCCGGCCGACAAGGCGCTGGGCACCGACCTGTTCGCGCTGATGCCCGAGCTGCGTGGCGGCCGGGTCGAAGCCGCCGTCACGCAGGCACTCACCAACAAGTTTTCCTCGCTGCTGTCGCCCACGCTGAACCGCTCGCCCTTCCCGCTGTACCCCAGCGGGGCCGCCGGCGCCCGCGGCGAGCGCATCCAGCAAGCCATCGCCGTCACGCCGCTGGCGTTCGCCGCCGAACAGCCGCACTGCCTGATCCAGCTGAACGATGTCAGCATGGCTGCCAGCCGCGAAAAGCTGCTGCGCGAACAGACGGAATTGCTGCGCATGCAGACGTTCTCGGACGGCTTGACCGGCATCGCCAACCGCCGCGCCTTCGACGCGGCGATCGACCGCGAGATGCGGCGCGCCAAGCGCAACGGCACCACCCTGTCGCTCCTGATGATCGATATCGATTACTTCAAGCCGTATAACGACCATTACGGCCACCAGCAGGGCGACCAGTGCCTGATCCAGGTTTCCAGCGCGCTGCAGGCCCTGCTCCAACGCTCGGTCGACATGCTGGCCCGCTACGGCGGCGAGGAATTCGCCGTGATCCTGCCGGACAACGATGCACGCCAGGCGCTGCACATGGCCGAAACGCTGCACGCGCGCGTGCTGGAGCTGGCCATTGCGCACGAGTACGCGGCCGGGCCGCTGAAGCAGGTCACCGTCAGCATCGGCGTGGCCACCCTGCTGCCGGGCCAGACCGCATTGCCGGCCGCGCTGATCGGCGCCGCCGACGGCGCGCTGTACGCGGCCAAGCGCCAGGGGCGCAACCGGATCGTGGCGGCCCAGGATGCGCCCGGACAGCCATAAGGTTCGCGCCGTCATCGAACGCAATGTCGCGGAGCTGGACCACGCCGCGATGAAACTGGCCGCGCATGGCGCGCTTCCCGATACGCCGGGTGTCGGCCCAGCCAATGCGCCGGCCGATACCGGGGCAGCCACGTTCCTGGCCCTGGCGCGCCAGGCGCTGTACAACGATGCGCTGTCCGGCACCTTGCGCGTGTTCGACGACCACAAGGATGCCCACTCGCTGTGGTATGTGCTGCGCTGCCAGCGCAAGGAAGCCATCGCCGCCGCCGCCGCGTGCGGCATCGGCCTGGAAGCGCTGGAAGAAACCTCGGCCCGGCTGCGGCGCATCCGCAACCGCACGCAATTCCACATCGACCGGCAATCCATCGGCGATCCGCCCGAGACGTGGCACCGCCCGCCGGTCGATGCCGGCGAGCTGGCGGCCGCGGTGCACGCTGCCGCCGCCCTGCTGGCCGCGGTGGCGCACCTGCTCGATCCACAAGCCCCGCCGTTGCGGCTGTCGCCCTACGATGGCGCCGATGCGCGCGCGCTGCTGCGCGCCGCGGCCTCCCGCGGCTCAGCGTGAAAGCTGCTGCAGGATCTCGCGGTCGATCGCCTTCAACGTTACGGTCTTCTCGACGCCACCGCGCTTGACCGCCTCCTTCGGCATGCCGTACACCACGCAGCTTTCCTCGTCCTGCGCCACGGTGCGGGCGCCGGCCTTGCGCATTTCCAGCAGACCGGCGGCGCCATCGTCGCCCATGCCCGTCATGATGATCCCCAGCGCATTGGCGCCGGCATGCTTGGCCACGGAGCGGAACAGCACGTCCACCGACGGCCGATGCCGGTTCACCAGCGGGCCGTCGATCACATCGGTGTAATAGCGCGCGCCGTCGCGCCGCAGCAGCATGTGCTTGCCGCCGGGTGCGATCAGCGCGCGGCCCGGCAGCACGCGGTCGCCGTGCTGCGCCTCGCGCACTTCGATCTGGCAGACCTTGTTCAGGCGGTCGGCGAACGCCGCCGTGAATTTTTCCGGCATGTGCTGCACGATCACGATGCCGGGCGTCACGCGCGGCAGCGCCGACAGCACTTCTTCCAGCGCCTGGGTGCCCCCCGTGGACGTGCCGATCGCCACTACCCGCTCGGTCGTGTGCAGTGGAGAACGGCCCTCGCCCGCCGGCGCCAGGATCGCGTCGGCAGTCAGCTTGGCGGGTGCCTGCGCCGGCGCGGGCGCGCGCTGGGTCAGCCGCCGCACGTTCACCTGGGCGGCGGCGCGCACGGCACTCACCAGTTCATCGGCACTTTCGCTGAGAAAATCCCTCAGCCCCAGCTTCGGCTTGGCGATCACGTTCACGGCGCCGGCCGCCATGGCCGCCATCGTGGTCTCGGCGCCCTTCTCGGTCAGCGTGGAACAGATGATCACGGGCGTCGGCCGCTCGGCCATGATTTTCTTCAGGAACGTGATACCGTCCATGCGCGGCATTTCCACGTCCAGCACGATCACATCCGGCCATTGCTGCTTCAAGCGCTCGATCGCCAGCAGCGGGTCCGCCACGGCATGCAGCAGGCGGATGCCGGGAGCGGCCGCCAGCATTTCGCCGACGATCTTGCGCACCACGGCGGAATCGTCGACGACCATCACATTGATAGGATTCATAGATAACCAGAAAATCGCAGCCTCGCCCAAGGCCATGCATGGCCGCAGCGTAGCGCATGCGGATGCGGCGCGTCGCCCTTCATGCCGCCTTGCGGTACACCGACGGCACGACCGGCTGCACGGCGTTGCTGATCTCGTGCAGGCTTTCCGAATGGCCGATGAAGAACTGGCCACCCGGCTTCAGGCGCGACGTGACGCGTGCCACCACCTGCCGCTTGGTGTCGGCATTAAAGTAGATCATCACATTGCGCAGGAAGACCACGTCGAACATGCCCAGTTCGGAGGGCAGCTGCGTGTTCAGGTTCACCTGGCGAAACAGCACGCGCTCGCGCAGGGCGCGATCCACCAGCAAGGTGCCCTGCTGTTCGCGGATACCCTTCAGGCAGAAGCGCTTCAGGTAATCGGCGGGGACGTGGGTGGCGCGTTCCATCGGATAGTGGCCGACGCGGGCGCGCTGCAGCACGCGCGTGCTGATGTCCGATGCCACCACTTCCCAGGGTACATCGCCCAGCACATCGGCCAGCACCATCGCGATGCTGTACGGCTCCTCGCCGGAAGAACACGCCGCGCTCCACACGCGGAACGGCCCGTTGCCGGACGCGCCATGCGCCGTGGCCGCCTCGCGCAGCAGGTCGAAGTGGCGCGCCTCGCGGAAGAAATACGTTTCGTTGGTGGTCAGCAGGTCGACCGCCGTCTGGGTCTCGTCCGGGTGCTGGCCGCCGGCCAGCAGCTCGAAATAGGCGTCGTAGCTCTCCAGCCCGAAGTAGTGCAGCCGCTTGGCGAGCCGGCCGCTGACCAGCGCCTTCTTCGCGTCCGACATCGTGATGCCGGCGATATCGAGGATGAAGCGCTGGAAGCGCGCGAACTCGCGCTCGCTGATGGCGATCGTGCTCATGCCGCCTGCGCTTCGCCGCCGGCCAGCATGCCCAGCCCGTCGAGCGCCAGTACCTGGGCGACGTTCAGCAGGATCACGAACTTGCCGTTCAGCTTCGCCATGCCGCCGATGAAGTCGCCGCGGATGCGGGTGCCGAACGACGGTGCCGGCTCGATCTCGGCCAGCGGAATGTCCAGCACCGCGCTCACTGCGTCGACCACCACGCCCGTCACCTGCCGTTCGCCATCCGCTTCCAGTTCGACGATCACGATGCAGGTGCGCTTGCCGGGCACGGACATCGGCCGGCCGAAGCGGGCCGCCAGGTCCATCACAGGCACCACGGCGCCGCGCAGGTTGATCACGCCGCGGATCGACTCGGGCATCATCGGCACTTCGGTGATGCCGGCGAACTCGATGATTTCCTTCACGGCCATGATGCCGATGCCGAACGACTCGCCGCCCAGCATGAAGGTCAGGTATTGGGCAGCCTCGTTGGCGGCTGCCGCGTTGCTCTCTTGCTTGGAATGCTTCATGGTCGGGTCATCAGAAATTGGTGAAGTTCTTGTCGTCCAGGCCGCCCTGGGTGCCGAAGCTGTCGGCCGCGCCGAAGCCACGGCGCGGCGCCCGGCCGCTGACCTGGCGCACCCGCGCCAGCACTCGCGCGCCGTCGTTGTTGGCCAGGTGGAAGAAGCTCATCGCCTGCTGCAATTGCTCGGCCTGGCCGCTCATTTCCTCGGCCGTCGCCGCCAGCTCCTCGGAGCTCGACGCATTCTGCTGCGTGCCCTGGCTCATCTGGCCCACGGCCGCGTTGATCTGGCCGACGCCGGCCGACTGCTCCTCGGACGCGGCGGTGATTTCCTGCACCAGCTCGGAGGTCCTGCGGATGTTCGGCACCATCTGGTCCAGCAGGTTGCCGGCGCGCTCGGCCAGCTCCACGCTGGACGTGGCCACTTCGCCGATCTCCTGCGCGGCCACCTGGCTGCGTTCGGCCAGCTTGCGCACCTCGGCCGCCACCACGGCAAAGCCCTTGCCATGTTCGCCGGCGCGGGCCGCCTCGATGGCCGCGTTCAGCGCCAGCAGGTTGGTCTGGTAGGCGATATCGTCGATGATGCCGATCTGCCTGGCGATCTGCTTCATCGCCGTCACCGTGGCCTTCACCGCTTCGCCGCCTTCGGACGCTTCGCGCGCAGCCTGGGTGGCCATGCCGTCCGTGACGCGGGCGTTCTCGGTGTTCTGCGAGATCGATGCCGTCATCTGTTCCAGCGAAGCCGAGGTTTCCTCGACGCTGGCGGCCTGCTCGGATGCGGCTTGCGACAGCGACTGCGCGGTGGCCGAGACCTCTTCGGAAGCGGAAGCCAGCGACTGCGCACCGGCATTCACTTCGCCCACCACCTGTGCCAGCTTGTCCATCGTGCCGTTCGAATATTCCTTCAGCTTGGCGAACGCGCCCTGGTATTCCTTGTCGATGCGCGCCGTCAGGTCGCCCTCGGCCAGCGCCGCCATCACGCGCACCACGTCGTCGATACCCGCGCCGGTGGTCGTCATCAACTGGTTCAAGCCATCGCCCATCTCCTTCTGGAAGCCCTGCAGGCCCGCCGTATCGACGCGCGCATCGAAGTTGCCGCGGTTGGCCGCCGCGATCACGGTGCCCTGGCCGGCGATCACCTGGCGCAGCTTGCCCACCATTTGCTCCACGGCGAACAGCATGCTGTCGTCGTCGCCCTTGCGCAACTTGACTTCGCCGGACAGGTCGCCGGCGGCGATGCGCTGCATCAATTCGGCCGCATAGGCGGGTTCACCGCCCAGGGTGCGGGTCAGGCTGAGCGTGATCCAGATGGCCATGCCGACGCCCATCAGCGTTGCCAGCGTGCCCAGCATGACCTGCTGGTTGCGGGCGTTCACGTAAGCCTCGGTCGCGTGTTCGCCGGAGCTCGCCATCGAGGCATCCTGGTGCGCGATCAGCTTGCGGATCGTGCCGATATACGTCGCCTGGATGCCTTCGAGCTTGTTGACCAGCAGGTCGCGCGCTTCCGCGCGCTGGCCCGCGGCCACGAGGCGCAGGAATTCCTCCTGGATCACGCGGTACTGCTCGCGCGTTTCCACCACCGCCTGCAAGGCTTCCTTGCCGTCCGGCGAAGCGACGACCTTCTTCAGCTTTTCCAGTGTCTCGCGCAGCTTGGTGCGCTCGCCTTCGATCGTTGCCAGTTCGCGGCGCGCGACCGCCGCGTCGTCGAAGATCACCACGTTGCGCATGGCGATCGCGATGGTCGTGATATTGCCGATCAGGTCATGGGCCATCACGACCTTCGGGTACTTGTCGCCAACCAGTTCGTTGACGTTTTCGCTGACGCTCGCCAGGCTGCGAATGCCCAGCAGTACGCTGGCTGCCAGCAGGATGCCGACGACGCCGAAGCCCAGGGCCAGGCGGGCGCTTACTTTCATGTTACGGAACAAGGTGTTCTCCTTGCGGCCACCGGCCGCGGGTTTTTTCTAGACAGTCAAGAATGATCAGAAACGGGTGAAGCTGGCTTCATCCAGTCCCGCCTCGGCAAAGGCCGGCTGCATGGCGATGCTCTTCGGCTTTTTCGGCGCCGCCGCCGTGCGCGGTGCCCGGGCAGCCGGCTTGCGGGATGCGGCACCGCCATCGAGCTTGAAGAAGCTCATCGCCTGCTGCAGCTGTTCGGCCTGGCCGCTCATCTCCTCGGCCGTCGCCGCCAGCTCCTCGGAGCTCGACGCGTTCTGCTGCGTGCCCTGGCTCATCTGGCCCACGGCCGCGTTGATCTGGCCCACGCCGGCCGACTGCTCCTCGGACGCGGCGGTGATTTCCTGCACCAGGTCCGACGTCTTGCGGATATTCGGCACCATCTGGTCCAGCAGGTTGCCGGCGCGCTCGGCCAGTTCCACGCTGGACGTGGCCACTTCGCCGATTTCCTGCGCTGCCACCTGGCTGCGTTCGGCCAGCTTGCGCACCTCGGCGGCCACCACGGCGAAGCCCTTGCCGTGCTCGCCTGCGCGCGCCGCCTCGATGGCCGCGTTCAGCGCGAGCAGGTTCGTCTGATACGCGATATCGTCGATGATGCCGATCTGCTTGGCGATCTGCTTCATCGCCGTCACCGTGGCCTTCACCGCTTCGCCGCCTTCGGCCGCTTCGCGCGATGCCTGGGTGGCCATGCCGTCCGTGACGCGGGCGTTCTCGGTGTTCTGCGAGATCGATGCCGTCATCTGTTCCAGCGAAGCCGAGGTTTCCTCGACGCTGGCGGCCTGCTCGGAAGCGGCCTGCGACAGCGATTGCGCGGTAGCCGAGACTTCTTCGGAAGCCGAGGCCAGCGACTGGGCGCCGGCGTTCACGTCGGTGACCACCTGCGTGAGCTTGACGATCATCTGGTTCATCGCCTGCAGCAGCATGCCGGCTTCATCGCGGGAGTTGCTGTCGATGCGCACGGTCAGGTCGCCTTCGGCGAGGCTGTTCGCGGCAGTGACGGCCTGGCGCAGCGCCCGGGTAATCGACAGCGTGATCGATACGCCGATCCCGATTGCCAGCAGGACGGCGGCAATCGCCATGCCCACCGTCATCGCCTTGGTGCTCTCAAACGTCTTGTCCGCGTCGGCGGCGAAGTCATCCATGCGGGCGCTCTGGAACTTGATCATGTCGTCGAAGGCCTGGATCAGTTCCCGGTTGACGGGCGCGTATTCGTTGGTGACGAAATCGGCAGCCGCCTGCTTGTCCGTGCGGAACAGCGTATAGAACTTCTCGTACTTCGATTCGAGCTTGGCACGCTTTTCCATGATCACATCGACCAGGTGGCGCCCCTTCTCGGTGGAAATAAGCTTCTGCAGTTCCGCCATACGCTGGCCGGTCTCAGTACGAATGCGCTCGACGGTCTTGACATGGCGCTCCACTTCCGCATCGCTCCGGGTCAGCAGCATGCCGCGCAGCTGGCGCCCCGCATCGATCGAGTCACGCACCATATTCTGGGTGACGATCACTTTCGGATACGCGTCAAGGCGGATGCTGTCCGACACCTGGTCCATCTCGCTCATGCCCCGCACCGCAAGCAGCGAAACGACCAGGAGCAGCACCAGCACGATGCCAAAGCCCAGCGCGAGCCGGACACCAATTTTCATATTCTTCAGCACGATGGCTCTCCAAGAATCAAGGGACTACGAAGGTTTATTGAGGATTTCATGCGGCGGCGGCCAAGCTGTCGGCCTCGACGCCGTTCAGCAGCGCCGCCATGTCGAGAATCAATGCCACGTCGCCATTGCCCAGGATCGACGATCCGGACAGGAAACGCGCACCGCTGAAGACCTTGCCGAGCGGCTTGATCACGGTCTGGAACTCGCCCAGCAGCGTGTCGACCACCAGGCCCGCGCGGCTGCTACCGTAGCGCACCACGACGATGCTCTGTCGCCGTGCCGCACCGCCGGTCAGCGCGAAGCGCTCGCGCAGCCGCACGAACGGCAGCGGGCTGCCGCGCAGGTCGACATAGTCGGAAGACTGCGCACGCTCGGCGTCGTCGCGGAACTCGATGCACTCCTCGACCATCTCCATCGGGATCACGAACACCGACTTGCCCACGCCGACCTGGAAGCCGTTGATGATCGCCAGCGTCAGCGGCAGGCGCACGGTGACCGTGGTGCCGACGCCTTCCGTGCTGGCGATTTCCACGCTGCCGCGCAGCGCCACGATATTGCGCTTGACGACATCCATGCCCACGCCGCGGCCGGACAAGTTCGTCACCTGCTCCGCGGTCGAGAAGCCCGGCTCGAAGATCAGGCCGAAGATTTCCTTGTCCGACAGCGTGCGGCCCGGCTCCACCAGGCCGCGCTCGACCGCCTTGGCCAGGATGCGCTCCCGCTTCAGGCCCCCGCCGTCATCGGTGACTTCGATGACGATGCTGCCCGAGTCGTGGTAGGCGTTCAGCGCCACCGTGCCCTGCGCCGGCTTGCCGCGCGCGAGGCGCACGTCCGCCGGTTCGATGCCATGGTCCATGGCGTTGCGCACCAGGTGCGTCAGCGGATCGCCGATCTTCTCGACCACCGTCTTGTCCAGTTCCGCGTCCTCGCCCGACACCTGCAGGCGGATATCCTTGCCGATCTCGCGCGATACATCGTGCACCACCCGCTGGAAGCGGTTGAACGTGGCGCCGATCTTCACCATGCGCAGCTGCAGCGCGCTGTCGCGCACTTCCTCGACGAGGCCCGACAGCGTGGACGTGCATTCGAGCAGTTCGGGGATTTGCGTGCGCCGGGCGACCAGGTTGGCGCCCGCGCCCGCGATGATCAATTCGCCCACCAGGTTGATCAGGCGGTCGAGCTTGTCCGAGTCGACGCGGATCGAGCGGCTCTCGGCCGGTGCCGCCTTCGGCTCCGGCGCCTGCTTCTGCTTGGCCAGCGCCGCCTGCACGACGGTCGGCTGGATCACGCCCTGGTCGACGAGGATCTCGCCGAGCGGGGCACCGGCCGCGCCGCCGGCGGCCTGCACGGCCAGCGCCCGCTCCAGCTCATGCGCCGTGATGCTGCCGCAGCGCACCAGCATTTCGCCCAGGCGTTCGCGCTGGTCCGGCACTTCGTCCAACCAGGCCAGGTATTCGGTGATACGGTTTTCCGGCGGCAAGATGCGGATCTGGCAATCGTCGCGCACGAAGTCGAACACGCTGTCGATCGCAGCCTTGTCGGCACTGCTGTGGAAGCCGATCTCGAAGCCGAGGTAGCAGGATTCCGGGTCGAACTCGTCCGCGGCGGGCAGGGCGTCGGCCAGCGTGGCAATGCCCGTGATCGTGCCCATCTGGCTTAGGTAGCGGATGAACGACAGCGGGTCCATGCCGTTCCTCAGCACATCGCGGCCGAAACGCAGCGAGATATGCCACTGCTCGGCGTTGCCGGCCTGCGGGCGGGCGGTGTCCGCCGCCCGCGCCGGCGCGGCCATGCCGCCGTCGAGATAAACCTGCAAGGCGGCCAGCAATGGCTCGCCGGCACCGACCAGCGCGGCATCGCTCTCCAGCGTGCCCGCCTCGACGGCGTCGACGAGGTGGCCGATATGGTCGCAGCAGCCCAGTAACAGCGTCACCAGCGCGTCGTCGACGGGCACGGCGCCGTCGCGCACCTTGTCCAGCACACTCTCGGCTACGTGCGTGAAGTCGACCACGGCGTCCAGGCCGAACATGCCGGCCGAACCCTTGATGGTGTGCGCGGCGCGGAAGATCGCATTCACGGCCTCGGGCCCGTCGTGCGCCACCACCAGCAGCGCGTTCTCCATCTGCTCGAGCAGCTCGCGGCTCTCGGCGATGAAGGTATGCATCACCTGGTCGATATTCATTGCATGCCTTTCGGTTCATCGATGCCGGGGAACGGCACGCCGAGCAGCGCGAACACATCCTGTACGGCGGCGCTGGCGCCCTGCACGCGCAGGGTCTTGCCGAGGCGCGCGGCTTCCTGCCGCGCCACCAGCAGCAGCTGCAGGCCGGCGCTGTCGAATTCGGTCACGGCCGACAGGTCGAACGCCGGCGTCTCCTGCTGGCGCGCGGCGTCCAGCAGCACGTCCTTCAACTCGGCCGCGCGGTAGATCGTCAGCTCGCCCTCGACGGCGAGGGCCGCAACGGGCCCTTGGCTCTCGCCAATACTCATGTGGTTCTCCATGGGATGTGATCTCCCGCCGGGCGGGAGGACCTCGGCTTTACGGCATGACCAGCTTTTGCACGGCGGCCAGCAGCTGGTCGGGCTTGAACGGCTTGACCATCCAGGCGCGCGCGCCGGCAGCCTGGCCTTCGGCCTTCTTTTCCTGCTGCGATTCGGTGGTGAGCATCATTACCGGCGTGAACTTGTAGGCCGGGCGGGTCTTCAGTTCGCGCACGAAGCTGATGCCGTCCATGTTCGGCATGTTCACGTCGCTGATGATCAGGTTGACCTTCTGGCCCGTCAGCTTGGACAGTGCGTCCTTGCCGTCGCAACCTTCGATCACGTCATAGCCGGCCTGGCGCAGTGCGATGCCGACGACCTGGCGGATGGACAGGGAATCGTCCACGACCATGATGGTTTTTGCCATGTAAGGCTCCTAGAAAAATGTGATTTCGTCTTCCTGCCGGGGCGCCGGCTTGGCGCCCCCCAGGTGCAGCGTGCGTTCCTCGGCCATCGCGTACGTGCTTTCCAGCTCGGCCAGCAGCGGGCGGGCGTCCAGCGGCAGCGGCACGCCCTGGCCTTGTTGTTCGTCCAGGTAGGACGGCAGGCGCGCGATGTTCTGCTGCACGTGCGACAGGATCTGGCTGACGCGGTCCTGGAACTGCAACTGCACCAGCGCCTCGGCCACCTCGGCCTGGATGCCCGTGCTTTCCTGCTGCAGCAGGTCGGAGGACTGCACCAGCGCATCGGTCACGCCCCGGAACGACGACAGGACGTTGCCGATCATCTGTTCCGACGCCTGCACCGCCTCTCCTTCCGCGCGCATCGAATCGCTGGCGGCGCGGCAGGTGTCGCCGATCGCGGCGCTGATCTGGCCAACCTGTTGGGCGATGTGCTTGCCGGCGTCAGCCGAACGGTTCGACAGCATGCGCACCTCGTTGGCCACCACGGCGAAGCCGCGGCCCGCCTCGCCGGCGCGGGCCGCCTCGATCGCGGCGTTCAGCGCCAGCAGGTTGGTCTGCCAGGCGATGCTGGCCACGTCGGCCGCCATCGTCTGCAACTGCGCCGTGACCTGCTGCAGGCCTTCGATCTTTTGCAGCATCTGCTGCTTGCTGGCGGCGGCGCTGGCGAGCATTTCGAGCAGCGAGCGCAATTCCTTCTCGCTGGCGGCGAACACCTCGACGATGCTGCCGCCCTCATGGTGGCGCGCGGCGCCCGAGGCGGCCAGCGCCTGCTCCAGCTTGACCACGATGCCGGAGAAACGCTCGACCAGCGCCACGACGGCCGTTTCCATCTGCGCGCGCGACGCATCGATATGCGATGCCCACACGCCGGAAACCTCGCCGGCGAACTGGCGGCGGGTGGCCAGGTACTCATCCGCCGAAGCGGCTGCCTGAGGCGCCGCACCATGCTGGAAGAAAGCCCAGGCGCCGGCGGCCAGCAGCAACGCGGCGATCGCGAAGCCGTGCCACTGCCAGCCGGCCAGGGGCACGATGGCGCACGCTGCCGCGAAGGCCAGCGCCAGGGGATAACAGGAATGCAGTGGGCGTTGGCGCATCACGCGTCGCTCCGTCTCGTCGGCAAAAGTAAATCGGGGATTGAACTGGGAGTACCGCGTCGGGTAATCACTTGCACGATCGGATTAACCGTGCACGGGATGTATATTGCAGAGGATATTGCCGTCCCGCAAGACAGCGCGCGACAAATTCATGTTAATGGTCGCAAAAAACCGACATAGCTTGATTTGGAGCTAACGTATTGTCGCGATTGAAGTTTTTATTGAAATTGACAGAGAGTCAGGATTAAGAGCGCCTAACAAATCCCGCAGGGCAAGGCGCGGCGTCGAAGACAGTACACCTGTACGGCGAGACGCTGCAACGCAGCCATGGGGGTTTTGTTAGGCGCTCCAAACCTGCGGCTCGTCACCGAGGCGATGACAGGCCAATAATCAATACATGGGTATGCATTTATTACATGCGTTTAATGCACGGAAAATACAGCGATAAAAAAAGCCGGCTGGAAGCCGGCTTTTATCGGGACGAAAAGATGGATCAGGCGCGGCGGCGGCGGCGTGCCACGGCCAGCACGGCCAGGCCGGCGCCCAGCATGCCGTAGGTGGCAGGTTCCGGTACCGGCGACGTCGGCACGTCCACCGTCAGCGCCGTCTGCGTGACCGTGGCGTTGCCGACGCCATCGAACCACAGGCCGGTCGAGAAGGCGATCGGGCTGTTCGGGTTCAGTTCGGCGGAGGTTTCGATGCCGGTCACGCGGAAGCGGTCGACCGACTCGCCGAATTCGATATGCTGGCCGCCTTCGGCGCCGGCGGCAAACAGTTGCCATTCACCGTCCTGCCACAGCCAGATGTCATAGCGGCCGTCGCCGACGCCGGGCAGCAGCGTCACGCCGTTGACCAAGGGGCCGCTGGACACGGCATAGTCGTAGCCCGTGGCCACGACCGGGTCGATCCAGATCGGCGTGCCCGTGCCGACCGGGATGTTCTCGAACACCCAGCCCGCCGTGCCATCGTCGATATTACCCGGCAGGATGGGATTGTATGGAGCACTACCCGGCAGTTCCTCGGAACGCACCTGGAAGCGCCAAACGCCGTCGGTTCCCACATTGCTGTCGTTGACCAGGCCGAGCACGTTCTGCGTGCCGGAGCCGATCAGCGAATAGGAATTGGTCACCGCGCCGGCATTCCAGCCGGCCACTGCCGCCCGGCCGCCGAAGCCGCCGCTGCCGCCGCTGGCGTCCCCCGTTGTCCACTGCAACTGGCCGTAGCGGAATTCCATGTCGAAGTCGCCGGCGCGGCCGGTGCTTGCCGACTGGTCCTTCAGCACCAGCTGGAAGGTATTCAATTTGTCGTTGTGCTGGTTGTAATAGCCGACCGAATCCCAGGTGACCACGACGGTCTTGCTGTCCGGATTGGCCAGGTACACGTTGTTGGCGAACGGGCTCGGCAGGTTGGTCACCTGGTCGCGCGTGTCCACGTCGGCCCAGAACGGCGCGATCATCGCGGCCTGCGAGATCGGGAACAGCGACGGCGTGAAGCTGGACAGCGCGCCGGAGAACGAGATATTGCCGTTGTTGTTTACCCAGTAGGTGCTGTAGGCATTGCCGAAGAAGTTGATCTGGAACGGCAGCGTCAGCTCGGCGGACGAACGATCGTCGTTGGGCGCCATGACGCGGGTGCCGAAATCGCGGTCGCCGCCGAAGCCGCTCAGCAGCGTGTCGGCGCCAGCCGCGCCGCTTGCAAATGCTGCGCCTACCGCCAATGCGAGAAGTGATTTTTTCATTGTATTCCCTGTTGATGGATTTGGATTCGCCGGGGCCGGCGCGCGGCAGGCCGTGCCATTCGGCGAGCGCATTATCATACATTCAACAGGACAGTATTATGAAAAAATTATGCTAAAAATGTAACCGCACTGCCACATTGTCGTGGACAGGCCGGGAATGCGGTCAGCGGCGGCCGCGCGGCGTGAAGCCGGCGAGCGCGGCACCCACGCCATACTGGGCCTGGCCGGACACCTCAGTGCTCCCCTCTGAGCCATACGACCGGCCGAGCATGAACAGCGCGGGCACCATGAACAGCCAAGCCCGGGCGCCCCAGGCCAGGCCAGCCAACAGGGCGGTACCCAGCGCGAGAATCAGAAGGGCGAGCCGGCCGTGGCGGCGCGTAAAGACAACAGTGGCGTGCATCGCAGGTCCTTTCGGGAAAACCGCGGAACCATCTGCGCCATGGAGGCTCGCGCCACCTCGTGCAAATGCTCAGCGGAAATAATAAAGTCCCGAGTCTACGAACCTGGCGAGAAAGCGCCCTGATCGGGCGCAAGGAAAGGTGCCGTCAGCGCCACCATGAGACACGTCAGCGCGCCTGCTTGTCCTGTTCGATCAGCTTCGCCAGTTGCGAAGCGCCACCGACCTGTTCGATGGTGAGGATCCTGTCGAGCGGGATCGTCATCGACTGCGGGCCATGCCAGTCGTTCTTCTGGCGGCTGACGACACGGTTGCCCTGCCTGCCGTCCGGCGTGGTGAACGCCTGCACGTAATACACGTCGTCCAGTTGCAGGTGACGCGGCCCTACTTCGCGCAGCAGGCCGTAGAACATCTGCCCGTTCTGCAATTGCACGCCATAGCGCACGCCGAGCGGCCCCGGCGCGAACGCCGGGTCGGATTGCTGGCGCCAGTAGAACAGCGCCAGCACGACCAGCGCCGCGGCGGCCACCGCGCCGACCAGCAGGGCGGTACTCGAACGCCAGCCGGGAGTGGGAATACCGCGCGGCGTGAAGGCGGGATTGGGCAAGTCGCGGGGTTCGGTCATTGCTGCTCCTGTTGGTCAGGGAAACGCTTTCCTGGGTCGCGGTCGATTCTAGCCGTGCCTACCATGGGCTGCAAACGGGCCGCAATCGCGCTGCCGCCAACGGAGCGCCAGCGAAAACGGCGCCCGCAGGCGCCGTCATGTTGCCACACGGGGAAAGAATCAGCCGCGCAGCGCGCTCGCCGCCTTGGCCAGCGCGGTGATGTGGGCCCAGTCGCCCGCCTTCATCGCATCCTTCGGCGTGAGCCACGAACCGCCCACGCAGGCGACGTTCTTCAGCGCCAGGAAGGCCGGCGCGGTTTCCTGCGAAATGCCGCCGGTCGGGCAGAACGTCACGTCCGGCAGCGGGCCGCCGATCGCGTTCAGCATGCCCACGCCGCCGGCCGGCACGGCCGGGAACAGTTTCAATTGCTTGAAGCCCTGTTCGCGCGCCTTCATCACTTCGGAAGGGGTCATCACGCCCGGCAGCAGCGGCAGGCCGGACGACTTGGCCGCGCCGATCAGCGCGTCCGTCAGGCCCGGCGAGACGCCGAACACGGCGCCCGCGTCGCGCGCGGCGGCAAATTCCTCCGGCTGCGTGAGCGTGCCCACGCCGACGATCGCGCCTTCCACCTCGCTCATGGCGCGGATCGCCCCCAGGCCGTGCTGCGTGCGCAGCGTGACTTCCAGCACCCGGATACCGCCCGCCACGAGGGCCTTTGCCAGGGGAACGGCATGGTCGGGATCGTCGATCGCGATCACGGGGATCACGGCCGAGGTACGCATAATGTCGAGCAGGTTCATGTCTTTACGCTTTCTTGGCAAGGAAATCTTCATCGGAACCGGGCACGGTATTGCCCACGTTGTCACCGCCGTGCAGCTCGACGGTGGTATCGATCGGCGAAGGCAGCGGGAACGTCGCCGCGCCCGCTTCCGCCGCCGACACGTTGTTGCGGAACATGGCGAACAGCTCGCGGCCCATGCCGACGTGGCTCGGCGTCAGGTCAGCCTGCGCCAGCGCGCGGCTGTGCCACGTGGCCGAATCGACCTTCGCTTCCAGCGTGCCGGTCGCCGCGTCGACGACGATGATGTCGCCGTCGCGCACCAGGCCCAGCGGCCCGCCGGCCAGCACTTCGGGCGACACGTGGATGGCCGCCGGCACCTTGCCCGAAGCGCCGGACATGCGGCCGTCGGTCACCAGTGCCACCTTGCGGCCGGCGTCCTGCAGGTTCGCCAGCGCGGGAGTCAGCGCGTGCAGTTCGGGCATGCCGTTCGCGCGCGGGCCCTGGAAGCGGATCACGGCCACGAAGTCCCGATCGAGCTTGCCGGCCTTGTAGTCGGCCATGAAGTCTTCCTGGGAGTTGAACACCAGCGCGGGCGCTTCCACGGTGCGATGTTCGACCTTCACGGCGGAGACCTTCATGACCGCGCGGCCCAGATTGCCCTCGACCTTCACCATGCCGCCGTCCTTCGAGAACGGGTCGGCGGCGGTGCGGATCACCTTGTCGTCGCCGGAAACGGCCGGCACGTCCTTGAACACGACGCCCTTGCCGCCTTCGCCCAGGAACGGCTCCTTGCAGTGGTTGCGCAGACCCTTGCCCATGATCGTCGTCACATCGTCGTGCAGCAGGCCGGCGTCGAGCAGTTCGCGGATCACGAAACCGGGGCCGCCCGCGGCCTGGAAGTGGTTCACGTCGGCGTCGCCGTTCGGGTAGATGCGCGCCAGCAGCGGCACCACGGCGGAGAGGTCGTTGAAATCGTCCCAGTCGATCAGGATGCCGGCCGCGCGCGCAATCGCCGGCAGGTGCAGCGTGTGGTTCGTCGAACCGCCGGTGGCCAGCAACGCCACGATGGCGTTGACGATCGATTTTTCATCGACCACGTGGCCCACCGGGATGTATTCGTTGCCCAGGTCCGAGATCTGCACCGCGCGCTGGGCGGCGGCCACCGTCAGCTGGTCGCGCAGTTCCGTGTACGGCGTGATGAAGGCGGCACCCGGCATGTGCAGGCCCATCACCTCCATCAGCATCTGGTTGCTGTTCGCGGTGCCGTAGAAGGTACAGGTACCGGAACCGTGGTAGGACTTCGCCTCGCCTTCCAGCAGTTCCTCGCGGGTGGCCTTGCCCTGCGCGTAGCGCTGGCGGATGGCCGCCTTTTCCTTGTTCGACAGGCCGGAAGTCATGGGGCCGCCCGGCACGAACACGGCCGGCAGGTGGCCGAAGTGCAGCGCGCCGATCAACAGGCCCGGCACGATCTTGTCGCAGATGCCCAGGTACAGCGCGGCATCGAACATATTGTGCGACAGCGCGATTGCCGTTCCCATCGCGATCGCGTCGCGCGAGAACAGCGACAGTTCCATGCCCGGCTGGCCCTGCGTGACGCCGTCGCACATGGCCGGCACGCCGCCGGCGAACTGCGCCACCGCGCCCACTTCGCGCACCGCTTCCTTGATCACCTTCGGGAAGTACTCGAACGGCTGGTGGGCCGACAGCATGTCGTTATACGACGAAACGATCGCCACGGAGGGTTTCTTCACCTCCTTCAGCACCAGCTTGTCGTTCTGGGGGAAGGCCGCGAAGCCGTGCGCGAGGTTGGTGCACGACAGGCTGCCGCGCTGCGGGCCCTTGTAGCGGGCGGCTTCGAGGTGCGCCAGGTAGGCGCCGCGGGAGGGACGGCTGCGCTTGACGATCCGCGCAGTGACTTGTTCGAGGACTGGGTGCAAGGCCATTGTGCTTCCTTATCGATGAATTCCCGAAATTTTACTACAGAAGTCGTGAGGCGTGCTGCCTGGCTCGTTTGCGAGCGAAACAACCGCCCGCGCAATGCCCGAGGATGGATGGAAAAACAAATATTTTTCGCGCTTTTACGCCCAGATGGTAGTGAATTTACCTCGCGATCCTGTATAGTTCATCTATCCAAAACTGACACAATCGGACACACAAGCCCCATGCGCCAGCCACTGCTTACGACTACCGCCGCCTACCAGGCCCTGCAATCCCACGCCGCCGATGCGAAAGACTGGCATCTGCGCGACCTGTTCGCCGCCGAGCCGCAGCGTTTCCCCACCTTCACGGTCGACGCCGCCGGCCTGTTCCTCGACTATTCGAAGAACCGCATTTCACAGCGCACGCTCGAATTGCTGGCGGACCTGGCCCGCGAACGCGGCGTGGAACGCCAGCGCGACGCCATGTTCGCTGGAGAGAAAATCAATCTTACCGAACAACGCAGCGTGCTGCACACGGCCCTGCGTATGCCGCGCGGAAAGCAACTCGTCGTCGACGGCCAGGATGTCAACGCCGACGTGCACGCGGTGCTCGACCGCATCAAGACCTTCACCGACAAGGTGCGCGCCGGCAGCTGGCTGGGCTACAGCGGCAAGCCGATCACCGACATCGTCAACATCGGCATCGGCGGCTCCGACCTGGGCCCGAAGATGGCCGTGCTGGCGCTGCGCTCCTACGCCCACCCGCGCCTCTCCATGCATTTCGTCTCGAACGTGGACGGCCATGACATGGACGCCACGCTGGCCAACCTGAACCAGGAAACCACGCTGTTCATCGTGGCTTCGAAGACGTTCACCACGGCCGAGACCATGCTGAACGCGCAGACGGCGCGCCGCTGGTTCCTGTGCGAGGGCAAGGAAGAGGACCTGGCGCGGCACTTCGTGGCCGTGTCCACCAACACGGAAGCGGTGACGAAGTTCGGCATCGACCCGGAAAACATGTTCCCGTTCTGGGACTGGGTGGGCGGCCGCTATTCGGTATGGTCGGCCATCGGCCTGTCCGTGGCGCTTGCCGTGGGCTTCGGCTACTTCCAGGCGTTCCTGGAAGGCGCCCACGCGATGGACGAGCACTTCCGCACCGCCCCGCTGGAGCAGAACATGCCGGTGCTGCTGGCCTTGATCGGCTTCTGGAACCGCGAGTTCCTGGACGCCGCGTCGCTTTCCATCGCGCCCTACCACCAGGACCTGAACCGCTTCCCCGCCTACCTGCAGCAGCTGGACATGGAAAGCAACGGCAAGCGCGTCACCCGCGGCGGCCAGCAGGTGGACACGGCCACCTGCCCGGTCGTGTGGGGCGAATGCGGCACCAATGCGCAGCACGCCTACTTCCAGCTGCTGCACCAGGGCACCGACATCGTGCCGATCGACTTCATCGCCGCGCTGCGCGCGACCCACGACCTGGAAGGGCACCATGATGCGTTGCTGGCGAACTGCTTCGCCCAGTCGGAAGCCTTCATGAAGGGCAAGACGGCCGAGGAAGTGCGCGCCGAGCTGACGGCCCAGGGATTGCCGGAAGCGAAGATCGACGAACTGGTACCGCACCGCACGTTCCCGGGCAACCGCCCGTCGAACACGATCCTGATGGACCAGCTGACGCCCGCTACGCTGGGCGCGCTGATCGCGCTGTACGAGCACAAGACCTTCGTGCAGGGCGTGATCTGGGATATCGCCAGCTTCGACCAGTGGGGCGTGGAACTGGGCAAGGTGCTGGCCAAGAAGATCCAGGCCGAGCTGGAAGGCGCCGTCGACCCGGCCGCGCACGACAGTTCCACCAATGGCCTTATCGTGATGGCCAAGGGAGCGAAAGTCGCATGAGCGGATATGACGTGAAGGTCGCCTTCGATGGCGCCATGCAGGTGGGCGAAGGCCCGCTGTGGATTCCCGCCGAGAAGGCGCTGTACTGGGTCGATATCGATGGGTTGACCGTGCACCGCCTGCTCCCCGGCAGCGGCGCGCACACGTCGTGGATCATGACGTCGGAGCCGTCCTCGCTGGCGCCGCACGCCAATGGCGGCCTCGTCGTCGCCACCCGTGCCGGCTTCGTGCACCTGGACACCGGCACCGGCGCGGCGAGCGACATCGCCCCCTCCCCGTTCGACCGCGCGAAGGCGCGCTTCAACGACGGCAAGCCCGATGCGGCCGGGCGTTTCTGGGTCGGCACGATCTACGAACCGCGCGACCAGCCGGCCGCCGAGATGTACGTCCTTGAAAAGGGCGAGGTACGCCTGGCCTGGTCCGGCGGCATGACGAACTCGAACGGCCTGGCGTTCAGCCCGGATAACCGCACGATGTACCATGCCGACACCACCTCGCACCGCATCACGCGCTACGACTTCGACCTGGCCACCGGCGCGGTGTCGAACCAGCGCGAGATGCGCCAGTTCTCGATGGACAAGGAGAACGGCTACGGCGGCCGCCCCGACGGCGCAGCCGTCGACAGCGAGGGCAATTACTGGGTGGCGATGTTCGAGGGCGGCCGCATCGTCAAGCTGTCGCCTTCCGGCGAGGTGCTGGACGTGATTGCCCTGCCGGTGCGCTGCCCCACCATGGTGGCGTTCGGCGGCGACGACCTGCGCACGCTGTACATCACCACCGCCGGCAAGCGCCCGGCGGCTGAGCTGGAGCAGTACCCGCTGTCGGGCCGCGTGCTGTCGGTGCGCGTGCCGGTCGCGGGGCTCGTGCAGCCCGCCTATCGGCCGTGACGGCCGGCCACGCTGCAGGCTTGACGAATTTGTAGTATATTTTCGTCAAATTCCCATTTTCTGGTAGTAAGTTTTCAGCGGTGCCCGGCGCCGCTCCATCAATACCGAGACAAATCCCATCATGGCACTTTCCGATTTTGACCTGGTTCTGTTCGGCGGCAGCGGCGACCTCGCGATGCGCAAACTGCTCCCCGCGATGTTCTCGCGCGATGTGTGCGGCGACCTGCCGCCCGCGGCCCGCATCGTCTGCGTGGGCCGGCACGAGAACACGACGGAAGAATTCATCGAGATGGTCAACACGACGTCGCGCCCGCACATCAAGACCCCGAAGGTCACGCCGGAGAACTGGGAAAAATTCACGCGCCGCATCGCCTACGTGGCGGTGGATGCCGCCGATCCTTCCAGCTACGGCGGGCTGGCCGAGGCGCTGCGCAACGACCCGGGCCTGACCCGCGTGTACTACCTGGCTACGCCGCCGGCCCTGTTCGCGCAGATCTGCGACAACCTGAAGGAAAACGGCCTGGTGACGCCCGAGTCGCGCGTGGTGCTGGAAAAGCCGCTGGGCCGCGACCTGGAATCGGCCAAGCAGATCAACCGCGAAGTGGGCGAAGTGTTCGCCGAATCGCAGATCTACCGGATCGACCATTACCTCGGCAAGGAAACGGTGCAGAACCTGCTGGCCCTGCGCTTCGGGAACATCCTGTTCGAGCCGCTGTGGCGCCGCGAATGGATTTCGGACGTGCAGATCACCATCGCCGAGAAACTGGGCGTGGGCAACCGCATCGGCTACTACGACACGTCGGGCGCGCTGCGCGACATGCTGCAGAACCACCTGCTGCAACTGCTGTGCATCGTGGCGATGGAACCGCCCGCGTCGACGTCGCCGGACGCCGTGCGCGACGCCAAGCTCCAGGTGCTGCGCTCGCTGAAGCGCTTCACGCCCACCACCCTGGCGCAGAACATCGTGCGCGGCCAGTACCGCGCCGGCCACGTCGACGGCCAGCCGGTGCCGAGCTACCGCGACGAGCCGGACGCGCCGCAAGGCTCGCGCACCGAGACCTTCGTGGCGATGAAGGCCGAAATCGATACGTGGCGCTGGGCCGGCGTGCCGTTCTACCTGCGCACCGGCAAGCGCATGGCCGACTCGCTGGCCGAGATCGTGGTGCGCTTCAAGCAGATCCCGCACTCGATCTTCCAGCAGCCCACTTCGAGCTTCCAGCCCAACTCATTGGTGATCCGCCTGCAGCCCGACGAAGGCCTGCGCATGAACCTGATGGCCAAGACGCCGGGGGAAGGCATGCGCCTGAAACCGGCCGAGCTGGAACTGGATTTCCGCGAAACGTTCAAGATGCCGCGCATGGATGCCTACGAGCGATTGCTGCTCGACGTGCTGCGCGGCCAGTTGACGTTGTTCATGCGCGGCGACGAGCTGGAAGCGGCTTGGGAATGGGTCGAGCCGATCCTGAACAACTGGGAGCAGGACGACACCGCGCCGCTGCCCTATTCGTCGGGCACGTGGGGGCCGGCCGCCTCGTCGGCGCTGATCGGGCGCGATGGCTTGCAGTGGCGCGAAGAAGCACTTCCGGAGGACTGAAAATGGGAAGTGCAAGGAACTTGGCCTTGCAAGGCCGAGCCGTTACGCGGGCGCGAAGCATGCTTTGCGAAACACCCGCTTCACCACTCCCTGAAGACTGACATGCTTCTCGATTCCATCCGCACCCAGCTCGATTCGCTGTCGAAGTCCGAGCGCAAGGTGGCACTGGCCGTGCTCGACAACCCGTCGCGCACGGTGAGCTCGAACATCACGGCGCTCGCCAAGAGCGCCCAGGTGTCCGAGCCGACCGTGGTGCGCTTTTGCCGCACGCTCGGCTACGACGGCTGGCACGAGTTCAAGCTGAAGCTGGCGCAGGGCCTGGCCGTGGCGCTGCCCGGCCTGAACGAGGCACCGTCGCAGGACGATCTGGCGGCGGACCTGATCAACAAGATCTGCAGCCGCTCGATCAACACGCTGCTCGACCTGCGCAACAACCTGCACCACGAGCCGGTGCAGCGCGCGCTGGACATCCTGTCGCTGGCCAACAAGATCGAGTTCTATGGCCAGGGCACTTCCGGCATCGTGGCGGCGGACGCACAACATAAATTCTTCCGCTCCGGCGTGCCCACCGTGGCATATTCCGACCCGGCCATCCACAACATCGCAGCGGCGCTGCTGCGCAAGGGCGACGCGCTGGTGGCGATCTCGCAGCGCGGCAACAGTCCGGCGCTGGTGCGCTCCGCGCAACTGGCGCGCGACGGCGGCGCCGACGTGATCGTGCTGGCCCCGTCGGGCACGCCGCTGGCCGACCTGGGCACGGTGCTGATCCCGATCGACCTGATCTTCAACACCGACCCGTACACACCAATCTCCGCGCGGCTGGCCTACCTCGTCGTGATCGACGTGCTGGCCGTGGGCCTGGCGCTGCAGCGCGGGCCGGAATTCCGTCGCAAGATGCAGAATGCGCAGAAAGCCCTGCAGGAGTTCGAGGTGCAGTTCGATTCGTTTATCGGCTGAAGACCTGAGCCGCCTGGTGGCGAACAACCTTTTAGCGGACAACGTCCGCTAAAAGGTGTGCGACACCGGTTTTCCTCGGCATCCCCACGACGTCCCCGATTTCGCTGGCCACCTCCTCCGCCGTGGCCGCCGCCAGCGTCCACCCCAGATGCCCGTGCCCCGTGTTGTAGAACACGCGCGGCGCTCTTCCTTTACCCACTTTCGGCAGCAGGTCCGGCATCATCGGCCGCAGCCCCGCCCACGGCTTGATATCGGCCGTGTTCACGCCCGGGAATTCGCGCCGCACCCAGTCGACCAGTGGGCGAATGCGGTCGTGGCGGATATCGCGGTCGAAGCCCGCGAATTCGGCGGTGCCGGCGACGCGGAAGCGGTGCGCGCCGAAGCGGCTGGCCACCAGTTTCGGCGCATCGTCGACGAGGCTGACGGTCGGTGCGGCGGCCCGGCTGGCCGCGTCGCCCAGGTGCACCGTGATCGAGTAGCCCTTGACGGGGTAGACGTCGATGCGGTCGCCCGCCATCCTGCCCAGCGCGCGGCTGGCCGTGCCGGCGCAGATCACGGCGGCGTCGAAGCGGCCGATGTCGGTACCGCCCGCGTGCCCTAGCGTGAGCGTGACGCCGCCATCGTACGGCGCCAGTCCCAGCACGTCGTGCTCGCACAGCAAGCGCACGCCGCGGTGCACGCAGGCCGCCGCCAGGCCGCTGGTGAAGCGGTGGATGTCGCCGCTGCTGTCGCTGTCCGTATAGCAGCCGCCATAGTAGGTTCCCGTGAGCGCCGGTTCGATGGCGCGCATCTCCGATGGCGTAACGGCCTGGCGCACCAGACCCGCCTCGGCCAGCAGCCGCGATACTCGCCGCGCATGCTCGAAGCCCGCCTTGTCGCGATACAGGTGCAGGATGCCTTCGCGGCGCAGGTCGAACTCGATGCCCTCCTCCTCCGCCCACGCGAACAGGTGGGCGCGCGCCGCCACCGCCATGCGCGCCAGCGCCACCGTGTTCTCGCGATAGCGGGGAATCGCCGCCACGAAGCGCGCCAGCCAAGACACCTTGTGCCAGGTAGGCGCCGGGTGCAGCAACAGCGGCGCATCCGGCTGCGTCATCCACTTCAAGCCCTTGCGCACCGTCGCCACGTGATTCCACGCCTCCGCGTGCGACGCAGACAACTGCCCGCCGTTGGCATACGACGTTTCCATGGCCGGATAGCGGTGCCGCTCGACGATTGTGACCGAAAAGCCGCGGCGCGCCAGCGCATACGCCGTGGTGACACCGGTAACGCCGGCGCCGATGACTGCGATGTGTTTCATGGTGGACGGGAATCAGCGGAGTGGCCGAAGGATACTCCACTTGCCGGAGTGTTTCCAAAATTCGCTGAGCTTGCCATCCCGACCCTTGGAAATACTGGCGGTTTTACAACAGGGACAGTCCCCGATTTTTTACAACAGGGACTGTCCCCGAATTTTTACAACAGCGCCGTGGTGAAAATATTCGCCGGGGCACGATTCGGTACAATGGCGTTTTTCCCCATCGCCTGGCCCAGTCATGAATCAACTCGAACAGCTCAAGCAATACACCAAAGTCGTTGCCGATACCGGCGATTTCCAGTCGATCAAGGCCTATGCGCCGCGCGACGCCACCACCAACCCCTCGCTGATCCTGAAGGCGGTGCAAAAGGATGAGTACAAGCCGCTGCTGGAAAAGGCGGTACGCGACAATCCGCACGCGTCCACCAGCGAGGTGATCGACAAGCTCCTGATCGCCTTCGGCGGCGAGATCCTGAAGGTCGTCTCCGGCCGCGTATCGACCGAGATCGATGCCCGCCTGTCGTTCGACGTGGAAGCCAACGTGGCCAAGGGCCGCGAATTGATCGACCTGTACGAGCGCGCCGGCTTCGACCGCGAGCGCGTGCTGATCAAGATCGCCTCGACCTGGGAAGGCATCAAGGCCGCCGAGATCCTGGAAAAGGAAATGATCCACTGCAACCTGACGTTGCTGTTCTCGCTGCCGCAGGCGATCGCCTGCGCCGAGGCGGGCGTGCAGCTGATCTCGCCGTTCGTTGGGCGCATCTACGACTGGTACAAGAAGCAGACCGGCATCGATTACGAGGGCGCCGAAGACCCGGGCGTGCAATCCGTGAAGAAGATCTACAACTACTTCCGCAAGTTCGGCTACGAGACCGAGGTGATGGGCGCCAGCTTCCGCAACACGGGCCAGATCCTGGAACTGGCCGGCTGCGACCTGCTGACGATCAGCCCGGAGCTGCTGCAGCAGCTGGCCGACTCCAACGAGCCGGTGGAGCGCAAGCTGTCCGCCGACAATGCCGGCGCGATGGCCAAGATCTCCGTGGACGAAAAGACCTTCCGCTTCATGCTGAACGAGGATGCGATGGCCACCGAGAAGCTGGCCGAAGGCATTCGCGCGTTCTGCGCCGATTCGGGCAAGCTGAAACAGATCATCTCGGGCATGCGCTGATCGGCTCATGTCACACCAAAAAGGGGGCTGCGGCCCCCTTTTCT
Organism: Massilia sp. METH4; assembly: GCF_037094685.1. Lineage (NCBI taxonomy): Bacteria > Pseudomonadati > Pseudomonadota > Betaproteobacteria > Burkholderiales > Oxalobacteraceae > Massilia > Massilia sp. METH4. Next base: position 332,346 of record NZ_CP146614.1, read on the forward strand.
TTTGCACGCCCTATACGAAATCGTTATCTTCAATGTTATAAAATGACTATCGCAGCTGCGTTCCAGCTCCCTTAGCCCTGCCGTTCTTCCGCGAGACATCATCCATGAGAAATGTCGCACGCCGTACGCCTGTCGCTGTTGCAGTCCTGTCGCTCTCGTTGCTCGCCGCCTGCGGCAAGAAGGAAGAAGCTCCCCCCGCCCCGCCGCCTCCCACCGTTTCGGTGATCACCGTGTCGCCGGCCGCCGTGCCCGTGACCGATGAGCTGCCCGGCCGGGTCGAGGCATTCCGGGTGGCGCAGGTGCGGGCGCGCACGCCGGGTATCGTCTTGAAGCGCGTGTTCGAGGAAGGGTCGGACGTGAAGGCCGGCCAGGTGCTGTTCCGCATCGATCCGGCCGAATTCCAGGCCGGCTTTGCCAGCGCCGAGGCGGCCGTGCAGAAGGCCGAGGCCAATCTCGCGCAGGCCAACCTGCGGGAAAAGCGCTACAAGCCGCTGCTGGCCGCACAGGCCGTGAGCCAGCAGGAATACGACGACGCCGTGACGGCGCAGAAGCAGGCCGCCGCCGACCTGGCCACGGCCAAGGCGGCGCGCCAGACGGCCGGCCTGACCCTCGGCTATGCCACGGTGACGGCGCCGATCTCCGGCCGCGTGGGCCGGGCGCTGGTGACCGAGGGCGCCCTGGTCGGCCAGGGCGAGGCCACGCCGATGGCGCTGGTGCAGCAGCTCGACCCCATCTATGTGACCGTCACGCAATCGTCCACCGAATTGCAGCAGCTGCGCCAGGCGCTGGCCAGCGGGCGCCTGAAAAGCGTGGGCAAGGATGAAGCGCGCGTGACCCTGCTGCTGGAAACCGGCGAGGAATATTCGGCGTCCGGCAAGTTGCTGTTCTCGGATGCCTCCGTGGATGAAAGCACGGGCACCGTTTCCCTGCGGGCTCAATTCCCGAACCCGAAGCGCGCCCTGCTGCCTGGCATGTACGTGCGCGCCAGGCTCGAACAAGGTATCGCCGAAGCGGCCATCACGGTGCCGCAGCAGGCCATCGTGCGCGGCGCCGAGGGTTCGTCGGTCATGATCGTGGGCGCGGACAACAAGGTCGTCGCCCAGCCGGTGAAGGCCGAAGCCTCGACGGGCGACAAGTGGATCGTCAGCGAAGGCCTGAAGGGCGGCGAGCGCATCATCGTCGAGGGCTTCCAGAAGGCCAAGCCGGGCGCGCCCGTCGCGCCGCAGCCCTGGCAGCCGGCGCCGAACGGCGCGCCGGCCCCCGCCCCTGCCGCCAAGGGGGCTTGAATGCCACGCTTCTTCATCGACCGGCCCGTGTTCGCATGGGTCATCGCGCTGTTCATCCTGCTGGGCGGCGCGCTGGCCATCACCACCCTTCCCGTGGCCCAGTACCCCACGATCGCGCCGCCTTCGATCGTGGTCACGGCCAACTATCCCGGTGCCACCGCCCAGGTGCTCGACGACGCCGTGACCAGCGTGATCGAGCAGGAAATGAACGGCGCCGAAGGCTTGCAGTACGTGGAATCGGAAAGCAACGCGGCCGGCGGCGTGACGATCACCGTCACCTTCCTGCCCGGCACCAATCCCGATATCGCGGCGGTGGACGTGCAGAACCGCATCAAGCGCGTGGAATCCCGGCTGCCGCAGGCGGTCACGCAACAGGGGGTGCAGGTCAACAAGGCGCGCTCGAACATCCTGATGTTCGTGGGCGTGTACTCGACGGATGGCAGGATGGACCCGATCGCGATCGGGGACTACATGGCACGCAACGTCGTCAACGAGATCAAGCGTATTCCGGGCGTGGGCCAGGCCCAGTTGTTCGGCTCCGAACGGGCGTCGCGGATATGGGTCGATCCCAACAGGCTCACCGGCTACAAGCTGAACATGAGCGACGTGACAGCGGCCATCCGCGCGCAGAACGCGCAGGTCACGTCCGGCACGATCGGCGACCTGCCCAGCCCCACCACGCAGACTTACCAGGCGCCCGTGGTGGTGACGGGCCAGCTCACCTCCGTCGAGCAATTCTCCAAGATCGTGCTGCGCGCGAACCCGGACGGCTCCACCGTGCGCCTCGGCGACGTGGCCCGGCTCGAACTGGGCGGCTCGAGCTACAACATCAGCGCGCGCCTGAACGGCCAACCCTTCGTGGCGATCGCCGTGCAGCAATCCCTGACCGGCAACGCGCTGGAGACGGCCGACCTGGTGAAGGCCAAGATGGATGAGCTGCAAAAGTTCTTTCCCCCGGGCCTGAAGTACACAGTACCCTACGATACCTCGACCTTCGTGCGCATCTCCATCGAGGAAGTGGTGAAGACGCTGCTCGAGGCCGTGCTGCTGGTGTTCATCGTGATGTACGTGTTCCTGCAGAGCTTCCGCTACACGATCATTCCCACCATCGTGGTGCCGGTGGCGCTGATGGGCACCTTCGCGGTGATGCAGCTGGCGGGTTTCTCGATCAACGTGCTGACGATGTTCGGCATGGTGCTGGCGATCGGCATCCTGGTCGACGATGCCATCGTGGTCGTCGAGAACGTGGAACGCATCATGAGCGAGGAAGGCCTGTCGCCCCGCGAGGCGACGCGCAAGGCGATGTCGCAGATCACCGGCGCGATCATCGGCATCACGCTGGTGCTGATCGCGGTGTTCGTGCCGATGGCGTTCTTCGGCGGTGCGGTGGGCGCGATCTACCGCCAGTTCTCGCTGTCGATGGTGGCAGCCATGGCGTTTTCCGCCCTGATGGCGCTGACCCTCACGCCGGCGCTGTGCGCCACCATGCTCAAACCCGTCGAGAAGGGCCACCACGTGGAAAAGCGCGGCTTCTTCGGCTGGTTCAACCGATCCTTCGCCACCACGGCGACACGCTACCAGGGCTGGGTGGCGAAGATCATCGCACACACCGGGCGCTACATGCTGGTTTTCGCCGTGCTCCTGGCGCTGGTGGCCTGGCTGTATGTGCGCCTGCCGTCGTCGTTCCTGCCGAACGAGGACCAGGGCTATATCATCACCAACGTGCAGTTGCCGCCAGGGGCCTCGCGCGCCCGTACCGACGCCGTGCTGGCGCAGGTGGACGCCTATTTCCGCAAGCAGCCGGAAGTGGCGCGCACCATCGCCGTGGCGGGCTTCTCGTTCTCGGGCAACGGCCAGAATGCCGGCCTGGTATTCGTGCCGCTGAAGGATTGGTCGGAGCGCGGCAAGGACCAGTCGGCCGATGCGCTGGCCGGGCGCGCGTTCGGCGCGCTGTCCGGCATACCGGACGCGATCGTGTTCCCGCTGTCGCCGCCGCCGATCCGCGAGCTGGGCAACGCCACCGGCATCACGGCGCGGCTGCAGGACCGCGGCTCGCTCGGCCACGCGGCGCTGGTGAACGCGCGCAACCAGCTGCTCGGCCTGGCCGGCAAGAGCCAGGTGCTGCAAGGCCTGCGGCCCGAGGGGCTCGAAGACGCACCGCAGCTGCGGGTGGACATCGACCGCGACAAGGCGCAGGCGCTGGGAGTGACCTTCGCCGACATCAACACCACGCTGTCGGCCGGACTGGGCTCCTCCTACGTCAATGACTTCAACAGCGATAACCGCCAGCAACGCGTGATCGTGCAGGCGGAGCAGAGCCGCCGCATGCAGCCGGAAGACATCCTGCGCCTGAACGTGCGCTCCACCGCGAGTGGGAACATGGTGCCGTTCTCCGCCTTCGCCACGACCACCTGGATCAACGGCCCGGTGCAGCTGGTGCGCTACAACGGCTACCCGTCGATCAGGCTGACGGGCAATGCGGCGCCGGGGTACAGCACCGGCGAGGCGATGGACGAGCTGGAACGCCTGGCGGCCCAGCTGCCCCCCGGCTTCGGCATCGACTGGACCGGCCAGTCGCTCGAAGAGCGCACCTCGGGCGCGCAGGCGCCGATGCTGTTCGCCCTGTCGCTGCTGGCGGCCTTCCTCGTGCTGGCGGCCCTGTACGAAAGCGAGTCGATCCCGATCGCCGTGCTGCTGGTGGTGCCGCTGGGGGTCCTGGGCGCCCTGCTCGGCGCCCACCTGCGCGACCTGCCGAACGACGTGTACTTCAAGGTGGGCCTGATCGCGATCATCGGCCTCTCGGCCAAGAACGCGATCCTGATCATCGAATTCGCCAAGGACCTGCAGGCGCAGGGCATGGGCCTGATCGAAGCCACCCTGGAAGCGGTGCACCTGCGCTTCCGCCCCATCATCATGACGTCGCTCGCCTTCATCCTGGGCGTGCTGCCGCTGGTGGTGGCCAGCGGCGCCGGGTCGGCCAGCCAGCGCGCCATCGGCACCGGCGTGATGGGCGGCATGATCACGGCCACCGTGCTGGCTGTGTTCCTCGTGCCCGTGTTCTTCGTCGTGATCCGCCGCATCTTCAAGGGCAGCGAGCGGCAACGCCGCCTCGCCGCCCATGAACTCGACCTGCCGGAGGCCAAGCCATGAAATTGACGATCCTGGGTGCCTTGCTCACCGCGGCCGCCCTGTCGGCGTGCTCGCTGGCGCCGAAATACGAACGGCCGGCCGCGCCGGTGGCCGCCGGGTTCCCCGCCGCCCCGCCCGCCGCGGACGGCAAGGGCGAGCCGCAGCCGCCGGCCGATGCCAGGAGCGCCGCCGATACGGGCTGGCGCGAATTCTTCCCGGATGGCCGGTTGCAATCGCTGATCGCCACGGCACTGGACAACAACCGCGACCTGCGCACGGCCGCGCTGCGCATCGAGGAGGCGCGCGCCGCGTACCGCATCGCGCGCGCGGACCAGTTGCCGAACCTGAACGGCACGCTGTCCGGCACCCGCGCCCGCACGCCTGGCTTCGCGAATCCTTCCACCGGACAGCCGGCGATTGCGGAGCGTTTCGATGCCGGGCTGTCGATTTCCGCCTTCGAGCTGGACTTCTTCGGCCGCGTGCGCAGCCTTTCCGAAGCGGCGCTGGCGAGCTACCTCGCCACCGACGAAGCGCGCCAGGCGGCCCAGATCAGCCTCGTGGCCGAAGTGGCGAAGGCCTATTTCACCGAGCGCGCCTATGCCGAGCAGCTGGCGCTGGCGCAGCGCACCTACGAGGCGCGGCGCCGCACGTACGAACTGACGCGGCAGCGGCTGGAAGCGGGCGCCTCGTCGCTGCTGGACCTGCGTTCGAACGAGACGCTGATGGAGACGGCACGCGCTTCCGCGCTGGCGCTGGCGCGGCAGCGGGCGCAGGCCGAGAACGCGCTGACACTGCTGGTGGGCGTGCCGGCCACCGCTTCCGCCGATAACGCACCGATGGTGGACGACGCGCAGATCGACGCAATGAGCGCCGTGCCTGCCGGCCTGCCGTCGGACCTGATCACGCGCCGGCCGGATATCCGCGCCGCCGAGCAGCGCCTGCTGGCGGCGAATGCCAACATCGGCGCCGCCCGCGCGGCCTTCTTCCCGCGCATCTCGCTGACGGCGGCAATCGGCAGCGCCAGCCCCGAGTTCTCGCAACTGTTCGACAGCGGCAACGACACGTGGTCGTTCGTCCCGCAACTGACCTTGCCGATCTTCACGGCCGGCCGCAACAGCGCCAACCTGGACCTGGCCGAGGCGCGCAAGAACATCGCCGTCGTCGACTACGAGCGCACCATCCAGACCGCGTTCCGCGAGGTGGCCGACGCGCTGGCCGCGCGCAGCTACCTGGGCGACCAGGTGGCAGCGCAGCGGGCGATCCAGGACGCCCAGGCCGAGCGGCTGCGCCTGCTCACGCTGCGCTTCGAGAACGGCGTGGCCAGCTCGCTGGACGTGCTGGACGCCCAACGCGAGCTGTTCGCCGCCGAGCAGCAGCTGGTGCAGGCGCGCCTGTTGCGCACGACCAGCGCGATCGATCTTTATCGGGCCCTGGGCGGCGGCTTGCGCTGAGAACCGGTGACAGGCACCGGGTTTTCTGAAACATTTCTTGAGAACCGGTGCCTGTCACCTGCGGTTTACAATGCCGCATGGACTCCCCGATCACCCTCCGCCTCGGCCCACGCGCGCGCCAGCGCATCGCTGCCGATGGCCTGAACCCCGCCGACATCGCCATCATCCCCGCCGCGGCCGGCGGCCCGAAAGGCTTGATCCTCAATGGCATCGACACCTGGCTGTTCGGCGACTGGCTGCCGCGCGCGCCGCGCGAGCGCCGGCTGATCGGCGCGTCGATCGGTGCATGGCGCATGGCGGCCGGCGCATTCGCCGATCCGGTCGCCGCGCACAAGCGGCTTGCGTATCACTACGCGCACCAGACCTATCCGGCGAAAGTCGATGCGGCTTATGTCACGCGCACGGTGCGCGGCATGCTCGAGGAAGTGCTGGGCGGGCATGGCGGGGATGTGATGGCGCACCCGCATCACCGGCTCACCGTCATCACGGCGCGCGGCATCGGTCCGCTGGCCAGTGCCGGCGGCGTGCGCTGGCGCGAAATGGCGGGTTTCCTGCGCGCGGCGGCAGGCAATGCGGTGTCGCGCAGCCGGCTGGCCGGCGCGATGGAGCGCGTGCTGTTCCACGATGCGCGCGACGATGCCGCCTGGCTGCGCGAACGCTACGATGCCTTCGCCTCGCACTTCGTCGGCCTGCGCGAAGACAATTTGCGGGGCGCGCTGCTGGCATCCGGCTCGATCCCGCTCGTGCTCGAAGCGGTGCAGGGCATCGCCGGCGCCCCGCCGGGGGCCTATTGGGACGGCGGCCTGATCGACTACCACCTGCACCTGCCCTACCAGCGCGACCCCGGCCTGGTGCTGTACCCGCACTTCACCGATTACATCGTGCCCGGCTGGCTGGACAAATCGATGCCGTGGCGCCGCGCCCGCGCGGCATCCGGCAACCTGGCACTGGACAACGTGATCCTCGTCAGCCCGTCGCCCTCTTTCGTGGCCCGGCTGCCGAACCGCAAGCTGCCGGACCGGAACGACTTCAAGCACTACGGGCAAGACCACGCCGCGCGCATCCGGGACTGGACGTTTGCGATCGGCGAAAGCGAGCGAATGGCCGAGGCGCTGGCCAGGTGGGTGGAAAAGCCGGACGTTAGCCTCGCCACGGCGTTCTAGTACCGGCGGCGGTCAGGCGAGGAAGATCTGCTGCAAATCGTTGAGGAAGCGGTGCCCAAGTTCCGTCGGCCGGATCACCGTGTGGTCGCGGTAGATCAGGCCCTTCGCCTCGGCCGCGTTCAACTGCTTTTCGATCGTGTTCAGCGCGAGCCCGGTGCGCTCGGTGAACAGGTTGGGCGCGAAGCCTTCCTGCAGGCGCAGCGCGTTCAGCATGAATTCGAAGCCCATGTCGGCGCGGGCGATCTCGTGCTCGTCCTGCACCGGCGTGCCATTCGCCACCTGCTCCATATAGGACTTCGGCTGCTTGTAGCGCGCCTGCCGCAGTACGCGGTGCGGGAACGACAGCTTCGAATGCGCGCCGGCGCCGATGCCCAGGTAGTCGCCGAACTGCCAGTAGTTCAGGTTGTGGCGCGCCTGGTGGCCGGGCCGCGCGTACGCCGAGACTTCGTAGTGCCCGTAGCCCGCGGCGGCCGTCATCTCGGCGACGAGATCCTGCATGTCGGCACTGGTGTCGTCGTCCGGCAGCTCCGGCGGGTACTTCGCGAACACCGTGTTCGGTTCCATCGTCAGGTGGTACAGCGACAGGTGCGGCGGCTGGAATGACAGCGCCGTGGCCAGGTCGGCACGCGCCTCTTCCAGCGTTTGCCGCGGCAGCGCGTACATCAGGTCGAGGTTGAAGTTGTCGAAGGTGGACAACGCAATCTCCACCGCCCGCCGGGCCTCGCCATCGTCGTGGATGCGGCCCAGCGCCTGCAGATGCCCTGCGTTGAAGCTCTGGATGCCGATCGACAGCCGGTTGATGCCGCTTTCGCGGTAGCTGCGGAATTTCTCCTGCTCGAAGGTGCCGGGATTGGCTTCCATCGTGATCTCGGCGGCGCCGTCCAGCGGCAACAAGGTGCGCAGGTCGGACATCAACCGGTCCAGCGCCGCGGCCGACATCAGGCTGGGCGTGCCCCCGCCGATGAACACCGTATGGATCTTGCGACCCCAGATCAGCGGCAGCGCCATCTCCAGGTCGAGGCGCAGCGCGTCCAGGTATTCCTTCTCCGGCACGTCGCCCTTTGCCTCGTGCGAGTTGAAGTCGCAATACGGGCATTTGCGCACGCACCACGGCCAGTGCACGTACAGCGACAGCGGCGGCAGCGCCGCCAGGTTCAGCGCGCCCGGTTGCAGGTATTGCGCGGCAACGCCGGCCGCGGCATCGATGGTGCGCGCCGGCTTCGCTGCTGCGCCAGCGGGTTTGATGGGGATCATTTCAGTTTTTCTACCAATGCACGCAGGGCCTGACCGCGGTGCGACAGGCGGTTCTTCGTCTCCGGCGGCAGTTCCGCCGTGGTGAGACCCAGCTCCGGGATGAAGAAGTGCGGGTCGTAGCCGAACCCGCCCTCGCCTCTAGGCTCGACCTGGATCACGCCGCGCCACACGCCGTCGGCGATCACGGGTTGCGGATCATCGGCATGGCGCACGAACACCAGCACGCAGTAGTAATAGGCCGACTTGTCCTCGTGCTGGGCCAGGTCGGCGATGAGCTTGGCGTTGTTGGCCGCATCGGACTTCGGCTCGCCGGCGTAACGCGCCGAATAGACGCCGGGAGCGCCGCCGAGCGCGTTCACGCACACGCCCGAATCGTCGGCCAGCGCCGGCAGGCCAGTCAGCCGCGCTGCGTGGCGTGCCTTTTGCAGCGCATTTTCGACGAAGGTGTGGAACGGCTCCTCGGCCTCCGGCACGCCGAATTCGCCCTGCGCATGCACCTCGAAACCCACGGTGGACAGCAGCGCGTTGAATTCCTTCAGTTTGCCCGCGTTGTTGGAGGCAAGTACAAGTTTTTGAGTCATAGGAAATGTTGCCTGAAAAATGGGGACGGACCCCATTTTCCCGGCAATGTTTCTCGGAAAATGGGGTCCGTCCCCATTTATTCTACTCCGCCAGCCCCAGTTCCCGCTTTTGCAGCCTGATCAGGTCGCCGATGCCCGCCTCGGCCAGGTCCAGCAGCCGGTTCATGGTGGCGCGGTCGAACGCGGCGCCTTCGGCCGTGCCCTGCACTTCCACGAAGTGGCCCGCCTCCGTCATGATCACGTTCATGTCGGTATCGCAGCCGGAGTCTTCCACGTAGTCGAGGTCCAGCACCGGCGTGCCCTGGAACACGCCGACGGAGATCGCGGCCACGAAGTGCTTGACCGGCACGGCCGGGATCGCGCCCTTCTCCACCAGTTTCGTGAACGCGTCATGGGCGGCCACCATGGCGCCGGTGATGGACGCCGTGCGGGTACCGCCGTCAGCCTGGATCACGTCGCAATCGAGGTGCAGCGTGCGTTCGCCGAATGCCTCCAGGTCGAAGGCGGCGCGCAGCGAGCGGCCGATCAGGCGCTGGATCTCCTGCGTGCGGCCGCTCTGCTTGCCCTTGGCGGCTTCGCGGTCCATGCGCGAGTGCGTGGAGCGGGGCAGCATGCCGTATTCCGCCGTCAACCAGCCCTGCCCCTTGCCCTTCAGGAAACCCGGCACTTTTTCCTCGATGCTGGCCGTGCAGATCACCTTGGTGTCGCCGCACTCGATCAGCACGGAGCCCTCGGCATGCTTGGTGTACTGGCGGGTCAGGCGCACGGTGCGCAACTGGTCGACGGCGCGGCCGCTGGGACGGGTTTCAATGGTCATGAAGGCTTTCTGTCAGAGTAATTGGGAGGACTTGTCGATGGCCGCGCGGATTTCCGCGATGGCCCGTTCGATCTCGGCTTCGTCGAATGGATCGGCGGCGCCGGCCAGGGGGCCCGGGGCGGATTCCGTGCAAACGATCGTGGAGCCGGCGCCGGGCACATCCGGGCCTTCCTGCCACGCGATCGCCAGGCCGGTGGCATTGTCGCCGCCGGGGCCGGCGTTGCGCAAGGCGGCGCGCAGCAGGCCGGGCACGGCGCTGGCCAGGGCACCGGTGGACAGCGTGGCCACCAGCTGTTCCTCGGGCAGCGCGGCCCACAGGCCATCCGAGCATAATAACATCACGTCGCCGGCCTCCAGCCGGGCCGGCGGCGACAGCTCGACCAGGGGCGGGCGCGCCGCGCCCAGGCAGTTGTAGAGCTTGTTGCGGTCCGGATGCGCGAGCCGCGCCGACGCGGGAACGAGGTCAGCACCGATCAGTTTTTCCACGTGCGAATGGTCGCGCGTGCGCGCCAGCACGCGCCCGCCGCGCAGCAGGTACAGACGCGAATCGCCGCAATGCGCCCAGGTCGCCGAGCCATGCTGCACCAGACAGGCGACGATCGTGGTGCGCGGCACGTCGGCCAGGCCATGGACCACCGCGTGCCGGTGGATTTCCCGGTGCGCCGCATGGCAGGCGTCTTCCAGGAACCGTGCCGGCCCCTTCACATATGGCCCGGCCTGCTGCCGGAACAATGCGGAAATCGCCTCCAGCGCGACCGTGGCGGCGACTTCGCCGTGCGGGTGGCCGCCCATGCCATCGGCCAGTACCAGCAGCAGCGCGTCGCGCGTGTAGCAATAGCCCATGCGGTCCTGGTTCATGTCGCGGCCGCCGACATGGCTTTCCTGGTAGACGGAGAAGCGCATCGTGTCAGCCTTGCAGGGTGTCAAGGGGCCGCCCCGGCCGCAGGCGCCGCGCCAGTGCGCGCAGGCGGGCCAGCCGCCCAGCCGGCCGTGGCGGCGCCACCGGAACCCATGGCGCGCGCAGCAGCTTCTGCATCTCGAACAGGCTTTGCGGCCGGGCGGACGGGTCCAGCGCCAGTGCCCGGCGCACCAGTTGCACGAGTTCGGGCGAGTAGCGCCCGGCCAGCTGTGTGAAATGCTCCGCCATCCGGTCTTGCTTGCGCCGTTCTTCGGCCGGCTGCGGCGGGGCGCCGGCCATGCACGTGAACATCGCGGCGCCGATGCCATACGCATCGGTCCAGGGGCCGAGCGGCGACGTCTTGAACGTGAGTTCGGGGGCGGCAAAACCGGGGGTGTACATGGGATTCAACGTCAACGCGCCGGAATCGATCGCGTGGCGGGCCGCACCGAAATCGAGCAGCAATGGCGTGCCGTCGCTGCGCAGGTAAATATTGGCCGGCTTTAAATCGAGATGCAGCAAGCCATTTGCATGCACTTCGCGCAAGCCGTTCAATATCTGAATGAAAACCTGGCGGATAAATGCCTCGCCGATTTTGCCGGCTGATTTTGCCTCGCTGCCGCGCTGCCGCGCAATTTGCTCCTGCAATGTGTGGCCGGATTCATACGCCATTACCATGTAGACGGTATCGTTCGCGCGGAAGAAATTGAGCACGCGCACCACGTTCGGATGGGCGATTTTCGCCAGCGCGCGGCCCTCTTCGAAAAACGATTTCAGGCCCAGCCGGAACAGCGGCTGATTTGCCGGTGCCACGGTCGGAGCCAGCTCTCCCTCTTGACGCGATGCCAATGCGCTTGGTAAATACTCCTTGATGGCAACCGCATTGCCAAGAGCGTCATAGGCGAGGTAGACGATACTGAACCCGCCGGACGCAATTTTCTTTACAATGCGGTATCCAGCTAACTCCAGCCCTTCCGGTAACTTGGCAACCATGCGTTTCCTCGCCTACACTAGCGCAACTAAGAGCGCAACTGAGAGCGCAACAAAGACCGGATTGTGTTGAGAAAACCAAGCATTGTAAAGACAAAACCGGGGATATCCATTGAGCATTTCCAGCATGACGGGCTACGCGGTTGCCACCAGCGAAAGCGCGGCGGGAACTCTGACCATTGAAATCAAGAGCGTCAATTCCCGTTTTCTCGACCTTCAATTCCGCATCAACGACGACCTGCGTGCCCTCGAACCCGACCTGCGCGCGGCCATCATGGCCGCGATCACGCGCGGCAAGGTCGAGATCAGGCTCTCCTTCGGCCGCAAGGCGGCCGGCGCGGGCACCCAGGCCCTGAATGTCCCCCTGTTGAACGAACTGGCCCGCCTGCAGAACGAGGTGACGACGCATTTCGCCGGCGCGCATGCCATGTCGGTGGCCGAACTGCTGCGCTGGCCCGGCGTCGTCGAAGAGGCGCAGATCGGCCAGGAAACGCTGCAGGCCGACGTGGCCGCGCTGATGGCGAAAACGGTCGAAGCCTTCGTGGGCAGCCGCCAGCGCGAAGGCGCCGCCCTCGAGGCGATGCTGATCTCGCGCATCGAGGCGATGGAAGGCATCGTCAAGCGCATCACGCCGCTGATTCCGCAAGTGGTCGCCTCGTTCCAGCAAAAGGCCATCGAGCGCATGCAGGAAGCGCTGGGCCTGGCCTCGCAAGGCTCGAACGCGGCGCTGTCGCGCCAGGATGCAATGGAACGCATTCGCCAGGAAGTGATCCTGTACGGCATCCGCATCGACGTGGCCGAGGAACTGGGCCGGCTGTCCGCTCACCTGTCGGAAACGCGGCATATCCTCAAGAAGGGCGGCCAGGTCGGCAAGCGGCTGGACTTCATGATGCAGGAGCTGAATCGCGAAGCCAACACGCTGGGCGCCAAGGCATCCGTCAAGGAGCTGGCGGACGCGTCGATGGAACTGAAGCTCCTGATCGAGCAGATGCGCGAGCAGGTACAAAACCTGGAATAAGCCGGCTACAAAACAACGGTTGCCCTTGGTAAAATACGCCTTTGGGCCACCGCCCGCGATTCGAGATTGCAAATGAACCAACACTTCTCCGGCAGCCTGTTCATGGTTGCGGCTCCTTCCGGCGCCGGCAAGTCTACCCTCGTCAACGCCTTGCTGGCACAGGAACCGGCCATCAAGCTGTCGATCTCCACCACGACGCGCCCACCGCGCCCGGGCGAGGAACACGGCCGCGAGTACTTCTTCACGACGGCCGAGGATTTCGTGGCCCGCGCGGATGCCGGCGAGTTCCTGGAGTGGGCCGAAGTGCATGGCAATTATTACGGCACGTCGCGCCTGTTCGTCGAAGAACAGATGAAGGCCGGTACCGACATCCTGCTGGAAATCGACTGGCAGGGCGCGCGCCAGGTGAAGAAGCAGTTCCCGCAGGCGGCCGGCATCTTCATCCTGCCGCCGTCGATCGCGGCGCTCGAGGAAAGGCTGCACAAGCGCGGCCAGGACGAACCCCACGTCATCACGAGGCGCCTGCTGGCCGCGGGTGGGGAAATCGCACACGCCCCCGAGTTCGAGTATGTTATTATCAATGAAGAGTTCCCGGTCGCCTTGTCCGAACTGAGCGCGATCGTCCGATCGGCCCGTTGCCGATTTGCGCAACAGGCGGCCCGCAATGCATCGCTGTTTGCCCAACTTGGCATCCACGCCGAGCAGCACGACTGAGGCACACCAAGCCGAACAACAAGACTATATGTTGTAACTGAGTGGCCTGCGCAGTGACCTCGCTCAGTTACAAATTAACCGACCCTTTCAGAATTTGCCCAGGAGTTACCATGGCCCGTATTACGATCGAAGATTGCCTGCAGAATGTGCCGAACCGCTTCCAGCTGACCTTGGCCGCCACCTACCGCGCCCGCCAGCTGCTGCAGGGCCACACCCCCAAGGTGGAAGCGAAAGATAAACCGACCGTGCTGGCACTGCGTGAAATCGCTGCCGGCAAAGTCGGACTGGAAATGCTGAAGAAGGTCCCGATGTAATCACGGAACCGTTGGTTCCTCTGCACCGCCACAGGTTCTCCAGTTGAATTACACTGCGAACACCATGAACCTGAACTCCTCTGAATCCGGCATCACCGATCGCCCCGCGTCACGGGGCCGCCGTTCGGCCGCCTCGCGGCCCGACGGCGATGCCGCCCAGCCTCCCGCCATTTCCACCTCCTCCCTCGCGGCGCCGATGACGCCGGCGGGCGTGGCCACGATCAGCCATCTGACCGAGAAGCTGGCCGAGTACATGACCGAGGCCGACCTGAAGAAGGTCAAGGAAGCCTACCGGTTCTCGGACGAGATGCACCTGGGCCAGGTGCGCAAGTCGGGCGAGCCGTATATCTCGCATCCGATCGCCGTGGCCGAGATCTGCGCGGACTGGAAGCTCGATGCGCAGGCGCTGATGGCGGCGCTGCTGCACGACGTGATGGAGGACCAGGACGTCAAGAAGGAAGAGTTGATCGAGCGTTTCGGCGCGCCGGTCGCGCACCTGGTGGACGGCCTGTCGAAGCTGGAAAAGATCGAATTCCAGAGCCAGATCGAGGCGCAGGCGGAGAACTTCCGCAAGATGCTGCTGGCGATGGCGTCGGACGTGCGGGTCATCCTCATCAAGCTGGCCGACCGCCTGCACAATATGCGCACGCTGGACGTGATGGCGCCCGCGAAAAAGCAGCGCATCGCCAAGGAAACGATGGAAGTCTACGTGCCCATCGCCCACCGCCTCGGCCTGAACAATATCTACCGCGAGCTGCAGGACCTGTCGTTCTCGCACCTGTACCCGCTGCGCTACCACGTGCTCGCCAAGGCAGTGAAGGCGGCGCGCGGCAACCGGCGCGAAGTGGTCGGCAAGATCCTCGACTCGGTGAAGAACACGCTGACCATGGCCGGCATCCACGCCGAGGTGTACGGCCGCGAGAAGACGCTGTACGGCATCTACAAGAAGATGCGCTCGAAGCACCTGACGTTCTCGCAGGTGCTTGACGTGTACGGTTTCCGCGTCGTTGTCGACAGCTTCTCGAACTGTTACGTGGCGCTGGGCACGCTGCACTCGCTGTACAAGCCCATGCCGGGCAAGTTCAAGGATTACATCGCGATCCGCAAGCTGAACGGCTACCAGTCGCTGCACACCACGCTGATCGGCCCGTACGGCACGCCCGTCGAATTCCAGATCCGCACGCAGGAAATGCATCGCACCGCCGAATCGGGCGTGGCGGCGCACTGGCTGTACAAGAACACCGACGCGAACATGACCGACATGCAGCAGCGCACCCACGCGTGGCTGCAGTCGCTGCTCGACATCCAGCAGCAGACGGGCGACTCGGCCGAGTTCCTGGAACACGTGAAGGTCGACCTGTTCCCCGATTCGGTCTACGTGTTCACGCCGAAATCGAAGATCATCGCCATGCCGCGCGGCGCCACGCCGATCGACTTCGCGTATGCGATCCACACGGGCATCGGCGACCACACGGTATCGGTGACGATCAACGGCGAGCCCGCCCCATTGCGCACCGAGCTGCGCAACGGCGACATCGTCGAGGTGGTGACCGACCCGAGCTCGCGGCCGAGCCCGAGCTGGCTGTCGTTCGTGCGCACGGGTAAGGCGCGCTCGGCGATCCGCCATCACCTGCGCACCATCAACCTGCCCGAGTCGATCGGCCTGGGCCGCCAGCTGCTGAACGGGGCGCTGGCCGCGATCAACATCTCGCCGGACCTGCCCGAACCGCTCGTGGAACGCCTGCTGAACGAATCGTCGGCCAAGTCGATGGACGAGCTGTATGCCGACATCGGCATCGGCAAGCGCATGGCGGCGCTCGTGGCGCGCCACATCTTCGGCCTGCTGGGCGGCGAATCGGCGTCCGTGCCGGTCGACCACAACTCGGCGGCGGACCTCGATCCGGTCACGATCTACGGCAGCGAAGGCGTGTCCGTGCAACTGGCGCCGTGCTGCCTGCCGATCCCCGGCGACCAGATCATCGGCCAGCTGCGGCGCGACCAGGGTTTGCAGGTGCACACCTCGGACTGCAGCGTGGCCCGGCGCCAGCGCCAGAAGGAGCCGGACCGCTGGATCGCCGTGAAATGGGGCACGGAACTGAACCGCCGCTTCGACAGCCGCATTCGCCTGTTGATCAACAACGAAAAAGGCATCCTCGCCCGCGTGGCCGCGGAGATCGGCGAATCCGACGGCAACATCACCTTCGTGGGCATGGACGAGGACAACGACCACGTGCTGCACCAGCTGCGCTTCACCATCCAGGTGAAAGACCGCGTGCATCTTGCCGGACTGCTGCGCAATGTGCGCAAGGTCAGCGGCGTCAATCGGGTGAGCCGCGAGCGGGGGTAAGCCCGCGGCGTCTCCGGCTTGGTGTCGTACACCTTTTTCTGGGCGACGCCCCCAGAAAAGGTGTACGACACCGTACATGGACGCCCCCGGTATGCCAAGCTTTCTTTTCGTGATGGTTTGTAGGTAAAGATTGCACCCGTACATTCGGACTTTGATGTGGCTGATGCCACTGTCCCTGATGGGATTTGCTGGTCGACGCCCCCTCGGTTTAACGCACTCAAGGTGCTTGGTGTCGCGCGGGCTAAGCCGACCACGGTCTTACCTGGTTTGCCATCACTTCTTGATCGCTTGTGCAATCGGTGGAATGTACTGCTCCGCTTCCAAAAAACTGTCCGCTACCCTCCGCGAAGGCCCTCAGCCGAGCCGATTACGCGGCAGCGTAATCGGCTCGGAACTCTCTGTCATGAGCCAATAGGGCCCAGACAGTCCTTGCATTCTTGTTGGCCAATGCTACTGCCGCAACGTTCTTGTGCCGTCGCCCAAGCAGTGAGTGAAGCCAGCCGCTCTTGCTTGGATCCTTTTTGACTGCATGCTGGATCACCGCTCGGGCTCCATGAATGAGCAAAGTACGCAGGTACGTATCGCCCCTTTTGCTGATGCCCAGAAGATTCGTGCGACCGCCTGTCGAATGCTGCTTGGGTACTAGGCCGATCCACGCTGCGAGTTGCCTGCCATTGGCGAAGTTCCTCGCGTTACCGATCGCCGCGACCAAAGCGCTGGCTGTGATCGGTCCTATGCCGGGTATCTTCTCCAACCGTTTGGACATCGGGTTCGAGCGGTGCCATTTCAGAATTTCCAGCTCGAATTCGTTGACTCTTCTATCCAGCACCTTCAAGTGATCGAGAAGTTCCAGAATGGTCTGGCGAAAAATGCCGGGCAACTCATCCTTCGCTTCGTCGAGCAGTGCCGGTACTCGCTCCCTGAGCACGGCCAAACCCTTCGGGACAACGAGGCCAAACTCCGCCAGCAGGCCGCGAATCTGGTTGGCCTGAGCAGTACGCTGCTTGACGAACCCACTACGCGCCGTGTGAACAGCGATAATCGCCTGCTGCTCAATAGTCTTGATCGGCACAAAGCGCATGTTTGGCCTTTGCACTGCCTCGCAGATTGCCTCGGCATCGGCTGCATCGTGCTTGTTGGTCTTCACGTATGGCTTGACGAACTGCGGAGCTATCAGCTTGACCGTGTGGCCCAGGCTCTGCAACTGCCGTGCCCAGTAATGCGCGCTGCCACACGCCTCCATCCCAATTAGACACGGCGGCATGTTAGAGAAAAACCTCATCACCTTGCCACGCCGGAGCTGGCATCGCATCTCGACCTTGCCGCTCGCATTAACGCCATGGAATTGGAAAACTTCCTTTGCCAGATCCATACTGCATGTCGTAATCTTCATGGTGACGCCCCTCTCTGGTTAAGTGAAACTTCGACAGCTCCACTTTGGCACATCGATGCCGTCTCAGGGTGGGGGCGTCCATCCCATTGGTTTTCTCTTGAGCTCGCCACGTTCACCTCTCGACTGGCGGATTCCTCGGCCTTCCCCGCGGCGCCGGGGCGTTCATCAAGCCACGGATCTCCCACAGCTCTTCGGCGCTCAGCTCGCAATCGGACAGTCGCCGATAGTTCATGATCCGCTCTGTTTCGTTCAGTCCCAGGCGCCGGTACAGCTCGTGCGGGCATAGCAGGCGATCCTTGTCGAAACCGGCATTGCCCCGATAACTCGACCATCGATAGCGCTGTTGGTGATCAACCATCAAGGCGCGAACCGGGTTCGCCTCGATGTAGCGGTGGCATTTCATGAAGTACCGTTCCGTTGGGACCGGATGCGACCAGAATCGGCCCTCCCACACGGAACCCGTGCGGCCGAGGCGCCGATTGAGATACAAGGTGTATTGCTGGGCAAGGCGTCGCATCATCTCTGGCGCCAGCATGACCTCCTCGAAGGATGCCAGGATATGCACATGGTTGGACATCAGGACATAGGCGTGCGTTGAACACCCTATCGCCGTACCGTGCTTTCGCAGCCATTCGAGATAGACGAGGAAGTCGGAGTCGCTGAAAAAGCATTGTTGCCGGTTGTGTCCTCGCTGGATGATGTGTAGCGGAACGCCGGACAGGAGCAGGCGGGGGCGGCGCGACATATTGGTCTCCGAGGATGGAAGTGTCGCTATTTTCTTTGCAGCGAGTCATCGCGACACTGTGCGAGCTCAAGAGAAAACCGGTGTCGCACACCTTTTCCCTGCGGGAAAAGGTGTGCGACACCAGGCTGCGGGCTACTCCCCCGGCGCGGGATACGTCACTTCCAGGATATCCAGCTCCTCCACCCCGGTCGGCGTATGCAAGGTGACGGTATCGCCCTCGCGGGCCTTGGTGATGGTGCGGGCGATCGGCGAGATCCAGCTGACCTTGCCCTTCAGCGGGTCGAATTCATCGATGCCGACGATCGTGATCGTGTTTTCCACGCCGTCCTGGTTACTGTAGGTGACGGTGGCGCCGAAGAAGATCTGGTCGCTGCCGTGGTGCACGCTGGGGTCGACCACTTCGGCCAGGTCGAGCCGCTTGGTGAGGAAGCGGATGCGGCGGTCGATTTCGCGCAGCCGGCGCTTGCCGTAGATGTAGTCGCCGTTCTCGGACCGGTCGCCGTTCGAGGCGGCCCAGTGCACCACCTTCACGACTTCCGGCCGTTCCACGTCGATCAGCTGCAGCAGCTCGTCCTTGATCCGGCGGTAGCCGGACGGGGTGATGTAGTTCTTCGCACCGGGCGGAATCGGCGGCGCCAGCTGCACGTCGTCGTCATCGTCCTGCTCGGTTTCTTTCACAAAAGCTTTGTTCATGGGGGTGGTGTTTCACGTATCATCCTGCCAATACGGACCGATTGTACACATTTATGCCCCTTGCCCGGTTTAGCCACGCCTCCTGTCACGACGCCCTCTGGCAAGCCACGCGGTCCCAGCTCTTCCTGTTCGATGCCGATACGCTGCACCTGCGCGATGCCAACCCAGCCGCCCGCAACGGCTGCGGCCACGAGGATGGCACGGCGTCCAGCGCCATCCTGCCGGCGCTGCCCCGCGAGCAGTTCGACGCGGCCCTGGACAGCGGCGCCATCGTCAGCACCGCGCTGGCCCGGGCGGACGGCACGCGCTACCGCGTGGCGCTGCGCCTGGAGCGGGTACGGCACGAGGAGCGCGATGCCGTGCTGGCAATCGCCGAGGACGAGACCGCGGCCGAGGCGCTGCAGCGCGTGCAGTCGCGCTTCGACGCGATCGTGTCGCACACGCCGGGCCTCGTATACCAGTTCCGCCGCGAGCCCGATGGCCGCGTGTCCTTTCCCTACCTGAGCGAAGGCTGCCACGCCTTGCTCGGCATGCCCGCGGCCGAGCTGGCGACCCACCCCGAACGTTTCGCCCAGCTGGTGCTGCCGGACGACCGGCAGTCGTACCTGGACTCCATGACCTCCTCGGCCGGCACCCTGTGGAGCTGGAACTGGGAGGGCCGCATCTGGATCGAGGCGTGGAAGGACGTCAAGTGGATCAACCTGCGCGCCACGCCGCACGTGCTGCCCGGCGGCGCGGTGCAGTGGGAAGGCATCATGACCAATATCACCGAGAGCAAGCTGGAACAGATGGAAGTGCGCGCCAGCCGGGCCCGTCTCGCCGAGCTCACGGCCCACATCGAAAAAGTGAAGGAACAGGAACGCACGCGCATCGCGCGCGAGATCCACGACGACCTGGGCGGCAATCTCACGGCCATCAAGATGGCGCTGGCCATGCTGGCGGCCCGCCTGCCGGAGGACGATGCCGTACTGGCCCAGAAGGCGGCGTACGTGGACCAGCTGGCCGACCGCACCATCGATGCCGTGCACCGCATCACGCTCGACCTGCGCCCGTCCATCCTCGATTTCGGCCTGGTGGCTGCCCTCGAATGGCAGGTGAAGGAATTCGCGGCCCAGGCCGGGCTCGCCTGCACCTTCCAGTCGAACGAGAAGGACGTGGAACTCGATCCCGACCAGGCCACCGCGCTGTTTCGCATCGTGCAGGAAGCCTTGACCAATATCGCCAAGCATGCGCACGCGTCCAGCGTCACGGTGCGGCTGCACAGCACCCGCCAGCACGTTGGCGTAAAGATCACGGACAACGGCCGCGGCATCCGCGCCGCCGACCGGGCCAAGCCGGGCTCCTTCGGGCTGCGCGGCATGGCCGAGCGCGCCCGGGCGCTGGGCGGCACGCTGAACCTGTCGCACGCGCCCGGCGGCGGCACCGTGGTGGCGATCCGCATCCGGCGTGCCGGCCCGGGCGATGGACCGGAAGCGGCTACAATTCGGGCTGCAACAACGAAATAGGAAGCTCGCAACATGAGTGACAAGGCAGCCATCAAGGTCTTCATCGCCGACGATCATGCGATCGTGCGCGAGGGCCTGAAGCAGATCCTGGCCGACACGCGCGATATCGTGGTGGCCGGCGAGGCGGAAAACGGCAGCGACGCGTTGCGCCTGTTCCGCAAATCGGGCTGTCACGTGGTGCTGCTCGATATCTCGATGCCCGACCGCAGCGGCATCGAGGTGCTGAAACAGATCAAGAAGGAAAAACCGGAACTGGCCGTGCTGATGCTGTCGATGCACCGCGAAGACCAGTACGCGATCCGCTCGCTCAAGGCCGGCGCGGCGGGCTATCTCACCAAGCAAAGCGCGCCGAAGGAACTCGTCAACGCCATCCGCCAGGTCGCCGGCGGCATGAAATACATCAGCCCCGCGCTGGCCCAGGAACTGGCCAACCACGTGGGTGAAGACCATGAGGCGGCACCGCACGAAGCATTATCGGACCGCGAATACCAGACGCTCACGCTGATCGCCTCGGGCATGACGGTGGGCGCGATCGCCAAGGAGCTGTCGCTGTCGGTCAAGACCGTCAGCGAATACCGCTCGCGACTCCTGGTCAAGATGAAGCTGAAGAACAGCGCCGAGCTGACGCATTATGCGATCAAGAACGGCTTGATCGACTGACGATGCGCGGCATGAAATCGGGCAACTTCTGGTTCCGAAAATAAAGGATGTTAATGCCCCTTCTTCGTGCTTCGGCAAATCGCGTGTTGCCGTAACATGCATGTTAGTTGTTAATCCTTGTAAAGGCAGCACGCCAGATGTCGAGCAAACCCCCAAGTCCAGCGCAAGCGAACCCGGCTGAAATCGCACGGGAGGCGTTCCGCCGCCTCGCCGTGCGCCGCATCGCGCCGACACCGGACGCTTACCGGGACATCTACAACGAGATTGCCGGCATTCCCGCGCCGCCGCCCGTCGTGGCCATCCCGGCCGACCCGGGCCCTGAAAACGTGCTGAACCGGTTCGCCTCCCGGATGGCCGAGCAAGCCTCGGGCGAGCTGGCCGACTTCGGCCGCCGCTTCAACCGCGCCGTGAAGACGCGCGACTGGGATGCCTATGCCACCGCACTCTCGCAGCTGGCCGAGCGGCCCGTCAAGAAGGCCGGCGGCATCGAACTGGCACCCATGGACGAAGGCGAGCAGACGCGGCTGCTGCGCGACCTGCTCAGCCGCACGCTGACGCTCGCGGTAGCTTCGCTGCTGTCGAACGCGCCGGCGATGGCGGCGGAAGCCGAAGCGCTGGGCGCGGCGACGAAGGAGGCGCACACCGAGGCCGACCTGTCCGAGATCGCCGTGCGCCTGAAACAGCTGTGCTACCAGATCGAGCTGAAGCACGGCGACACGGCCGAGCAGCAGGAGTTGCTGCTGCGCCTGTTCCGCCTGCTGCTGGAAAACGTCAGCGAATTGCTCGACGACGATTCCTGGCTGCGCGGCCAGGTCGACGCGGTGCAGGCGCTGATCGCCGGCCCCCTCGACGTGCGCGCGCTGGAGGCGGCCACGCGCAGCCTGAAGGACGTGATCTTCAAGCAGAGCCAGCTCAAGCACAGCGTGGCGGACGTGAAGGCCACCGTGAAGAACATGGTGATGACCTTCATCGACCGCCTGGGCCAGGTGGCGGCCTCGACCGGCGACTTTTCTCAAAAAATCGGCGCCTACTCGGAAAAGATCAGCCACGCGAACGATATCACCGAGCTGAACCAGATCCTCGACGAAGTGCTGCACGAGACCCGCGTGGTGCAGAACGAGGCGCTGGCGGCGCGCGACAATATGGTGAATGCGCGGCAGGAAGTGCAGGAAGCGGAAGAACGCATCAAGGCGCTGGAAATGCAGTTGCAGCATATGAGCGAGCTGGTGCGCGAAGACCAGTTGACGGGCAGCCTGAATCGCCGCGGCCTCGACGATGTGTTCGAGCGCGAGACGGCCCGCGCGGACCGGCGCGGCACGCCGCTGTGCATCGCCGTGCTGGACCTGGACGATTTCAAGAAACTCAACGACACCTACGGCCACATCGCCGGCGACAGCGCGCTGAAGCACCTGGTCAAGGTGGTCAAGGACACGCTGCGCTCCATGGACGTGATCGCCCGCTTCGGCGGCGAGGAATTCCTGATCATGCTGCCGGAAACCACCGTCGACGCGGCCGTGGCCACGATGACGCGGCTGCAGCGCGAGCTGACCCGGCATTTCTTCATGCACGAGAACGAAAAACTCCTGATCACCTTCTCGGCCGGCGTGGCGTTGCGCCGCCAGGGCGAAGACCAGGCGGCCCTCGTCCGGCGCGCGGACCAGGCCATGTATGTGGCTAAACGTTCCGGCAAGAATCGCGTCGTTGTCGCCGACTGAACCCTGTTGCCACGTCCCTGATGAGCCCGGCCCGCCGGGCTTTTTCTTTTGCCAGCAAATTCGGCGAATTCCTGCTCAACAGTAAGCTTCGTACGTCGATTTCCAACAAATTCTTCAAAAAAAGGCCTAAAGCTTTCCGCACGGATACCGTTACCCAAAACAACAGCGGCTTGATCGTCACAAGAACAGCGTGGCGGGCCAAAGTGGACAGAGCAAATCGCCGGATCAGCAGTACAGTTTTGGAGAGTCATCATGGCATCGGTCATCAACACCAACATCGCTTCCCTGAATTCGCAACGTAACCTGACCGGCTCGCAAGGCGCCCTGTCGACCTCGCTGCAACGCCTGTCGTCCGGCCTGCGCATCAACAGCGCCAAAGACGACGCCGCCGGCCTGGCGATCTCGGACCGCATGAACTCCCAAATCCGCGGCATGACGCAAGCGACCCGCAACGCCAATGACGGCGTGTCGATGGCGCAGACCGCGGAAGGCGCACTGTCCTCCTCCGGCGACATCCTGCAGCGTATCCGCGAACTGGCCGTCCAGTCGTCCAACGCATCGAACTCCGCATCGGACCGCAAGGCCCTGCAGACCGAAGTGACCCAGCTGTCCTCGGAACTGAACCGTATTGCGCAAACGACCTCGTTCAACGGCCAGACCCTGCTCGACGGTTCGATGGGTACCGCGCACTACCAGGTCGGCGCCGACGCCAACCAGCTGATCTCGGCTTCGGGCACGAACTTCCTGACCAGCACCTACGGCAACAACAACCTGGCGACCGATGCCCCCGCGGCGACCTCGGCTTCCAGTGTGGCCAGCTCGGGTACGCTGGACGTGTCGGGCGTGCGAGGCAGCGCCACCCAGATCACCACGACCAGTGCCGATACCGCGCAGACGATCGCCGCCAAGGTGAACGCGCAGACGGCCAACACCGGCGTGACCGCCACGGCGCAGACCGAAGTGATGCTGAAGATGAGCGGCAACGAGGACTTCTCGTTCGAACTGAAGGGCGACAACACGACCGACGCCGTGAAGGTGAACTTCAGCGTTTCCGGCACCGGTGACACCGCTTCGGACTACGCCGCGGGCATCAACGCCATCAACGCGCAGTCGGCCAAGACCGGCATCACGGCCGAATACGATGCCGTCAACAAGGGCTTGAAGCTGACGCACGCCACCGGCGCGAACATCGACCTGAAGAACACCCGTGCCACGGCCAACACGACCTTCGATGCCCGCACGTACCAGGCCGGTGGCGGCCTGACCGCGGCGAACGACATGAAGGCGAACAACGCCACCACGATCGCCAACGGCCAGATCACCTACGACTCGGAAGGCGCCTTCAAGGTGACCGATGCTTCCGGCCTGTCGAGCAGCGGCACGTCGGCACTGAAGTCGGTCGCTTCGCTGGACATCTCCGACTTCAAGGGTGCGCAGGCAGCGATCAAGATCGCCGACGCGGCACTGGCAACCGTGAACACCCAGCGCGCCGCCTACGGTGCACTGCAATCGCGCTTCGCCTCGGCGATCTCGAACCTGTCGACCACGACGGAAAACCTGTCGGCATCGAAGAGCCGCATCGTCGATACCGATTTCGCCGCGGAAACGGCTTCGATGACCCGTGGCCAGATCCTCCAGCAGGCCGGTACCGCCATGCTGGCGCAGGCAAACCAGCTGCCGAATGGCGTGATGAGCCTGCTGCGTTAATCCCGTCTTGATGCAAGAACAAGATCCCCGGCCATGGCCGGGGATTTTTTTTGCCCTTCAAAATGTCGAAATGAGGGCAAAACACCCCTCAATTCCTCGCTAAAGGTTCGCCGAAAACCGCCGACAGGACGCGCGCTCCGGCACAACTTGAGGGTCCGTGCCTGAATTTTTCCCTCGGAAAGCAGGCTAAAGCTTTCCGTATGGATACCGTTACCCAAAACAACAGCGGCTTGATCGTCACAAGAACAGCGTGGCGGGCCAAAGTGGACAGAGCAAATCGCCGGATCAGCAGTACAGTTTTGGAGAGTCATCATGGCATCGGTCATCAACACCAACATCGCTTCCCTGAATTCGCAACGTAACCTGTCGGGCTCGCAAGGCGCCCTGTCGACCTCGCTGCAACGCCTGTCGTCCGGCCTGCGCATCAACAGCGCCAAAGACGACGCCGCCGGCCTGGCGATCTCGGACCGCATGAACTCCCAAATCCGCGGCATGACGCAAGCGACCCGCAACGCCAATGACGGCGTGTCGATGGCGCAGACCGCGGAAGGCGCACTGTCCTCCTCCGGCGACATCCTGCAGCGTATCCGCGAACTGGCCGTCCAGTCGTCCAACGCATCGAACTCCGCATCGGACCGCAAGGCCCTGCAGACCGAAGTGACCCAGCTGTCCTCGGAACTGAACCGTATTGCGCAAACGACCTCGTTCAACGGCCAGACCCTGCTCGACGGTTCGATGGGCACCGCGCACTACCAGGTCGGCGCCGACGCCAACCAGCTGATCTCGGCTTCGGGCACGAACTTCCTGACCAGCACCTACGGCAACAACAACCTGGCGACCGATGCCCCCGCGGCGACCTCGGCTTCCAGTGTGGCCAGCTCGGGTACGCTGGACGTGTCGGGCGTGCGAGGCAGCGCCACCCAGATCACCACGACCAGTGCCGATACCGCGCAGACGATCGCCGCCAAGGTGAACGCGCAGACGGCCAACACCGGCGTGACCGCCACGGCGCAGACCGAAGTGATGCTGAAGATGAGCGGCAACGAGGACTTCTCGTTCGAACTGAAGGGCGACAACACGACCGACGCCGTGAAGGTGAACTTCAGCGTTTCCGGCACCGGTGACACCGCTTCGGACTACGCCGCGGGCATCAACGCCATCAACGCGCAGTCGGCCAAGACCGGCATCACGGCCGAATACGATGCCGTCAACAAGGGCTTGAAGCTGACGCACGCTACCGGCGCGAACATCGACCTGAAGAACACCCGTGCCACGGCCAACACGACCTTCGATGCCCGCACGTACCAGGCCGGTGGCGGCCTGACCGCGGCGAACGACATGAAGGCGAACAACGCCACCACGATCGCCAACGGCCAGATCACCTACGACTCGGAAGGCGCCTTCAAGGTGACCGATGCTTCCGGCCTGTCGAGCAGCGGCACGTCGGCACTGAAGTCGGTCGCTTCGCTGGACATCTCCGACTTCAAGGGTGCGCTGGCAGCGATCAAGATCGCCGACGCGGCACTGGCAACCGTGAACACCCAGCGCGCCGCCTACGGTGCACTGCAATCGCGCTTCGCCTCGGCGATCTCGAACCTGTCGACCACGACGGAAAACCTGTCGGCATCGAAGAGCCGCATCGTCGATACCGATTTCGCCGCGGAAACGGCTTCGATGACCCGTGGCCAGATCCTCCAGCAGGCCGGTACCGCCATGCTGGCACAGGCAAACCAGCTGCCGAACGGCGTGATGAGCCTGCTGCGCTAATCAGCACATCCATAATCCCTCGACATCCCCGGCTGGGCAACCAGCCGGGGATTTTTCTTTGGCGCTGTTCGCCAATGCTTGGGGAACAGCGCTTTTTCTTTGGCGCTGCCACGCGCCCGGGCGGGAGGCTGGATCGTTCGCCCGTCGCCAGGGCGCAGGGGCGCCTGAGGCCGATGGCTTGGCGAAACTTCCACAATCCTGGGTGACAGCGCGTCGGCGCAAGACCGGCCGCGCACGACCGGCGCCGAAAATATATCTCCTATTCACCCCTCAAGTTTATTGCTGAGTAGTCGTGTAAGCGCACCTCCGGCCGGAAACTTTAGCCTTAGAAAAAATAATTTCCTCACGAAAATATCCTCAAGGTTCCCGTACGGAAACCGTAATTTGACTCAACAGCGGCTTGATCGTCACAGGAACAGCGTGGCGGGCCAAAGTGGAAGAGCAAATGCCGAATTGAAGTACCTGTCTGGAGTAATGCCATGGCTTCCCCAATCAACACCAACGTCGCATCCCTGAACTCGCAGCGCAACCTGTCGCAATCGCAGTCTGCCCTGTCCACCTCGCTGCAGCGCCTGTCGTCCGGCCTGCGTATCAACAGCGCGAAAGACGACGCCGCAGGCCTCGCGATCTCCGATCGTATGAGCTCGCAGATCCGCGGCATGACGCAAGCGACCCGCAATGCCAATGACGGCGTGTCGATGGCGCAGACTGCCGAAGGCGCACTGTCCTCCTCCGGCGACATCCTGCAGCGTATCCGCGAACTGGCTGTCCAGTCGTCGAACGCCTCGAACTCCGCATCGGACCGCAAGGCCCTGCAGACCGAAGTGACGCAGCTGTCGTCTGAACTGAACCGTATCGCGCAAACCACGTCGTTCAACGGCCAGAACCTGCTCGATGGCTCGATGGGGACCGCGAAATTCCAGGTCGGCGCCGATGCCAACCAGCTGATCACGTCCACCGGTTCGAACTTCCTGACCAGCACCTACGGCAACAACAACCTGGCGACCGATGCCGCCGCGGCGACCTCGACTTCCAGCGTGGCCAGCTCCGGTACGGTGGACGTGTCGGGCGTGCGCGGCAGTGCTACCCAGATCACCACGACCAGTGCCGATACCGCGCAGACGATCGCCGCCAAGGTGAACGCGCAGACGGCCAACACCGGCGTGACCGCGTCGGCGAAAACCGAAGTGCTGGTCAAAATGAGCGGCAACGAAGACTTCTCGTTCGAACTGAAGGGCGACAACACGACCGACGCCGTGAAGATCAACTTCAGCGTGGCCGGCACCGGCGACACCGCTTCCGACTACGCCGCGGGCATTAACGCCATCAACGCGCAGGCGGCCAAGACCGGCGTCACGGCCGAATACGATGCCACCAACAAAGGCATCAAGCTGACGCACGCCACCGGCGCCAACATCGACCTGAAGAACACGCGCGCCACGGCCAACACGACCTTCGATGCACGTACGTACCAGGCCGGTGGCGGCCTGACCGCGGCGAACGACATGAAGGCGAACAATGCCTCGACGATCGCCAACGGCACGATCACCTATGACTCGGAAGGCGCCTTCAAGGTGACCGACGCGTCCGGCCTGTCGAGCAGCGGCACGTCGAGCCTGAAGTCCGTCGCATCGCTGGACATCTCCGACTTCAAGGGTGCCCAGGCAGCGATCAAGATCGCCGACGCGGCACTGGCAACCGTGAACACCCAGCGCGCCGCCTTCGGTGCACTGCAGTCGCGTTTTGCCTCGGCAATCTCGAACCTGTCGACCACGACGGAGAACCTGTCGGCATCGAAGAGCCGTATCGTCGATACCGACTTCGCCGCGGAAACGGCCGCCATGACGCGTGGCCAGATCCTGCAGCAGGCCGGTACCGCCATGCTGGCCCAGGCGAACTCGCTGCCGAACGGCGTGATGAGCCTCCTGCGCTAATCGCTTCGACGCGTGACCCGGCCGGCTTTGCGCCGGCCGATCACGGATCGTATTTTGCGGTTCCCCGCCTGGTTTTGCCGGTCGGGGAATTTTTGCCATTTCAGGAGCCATCATGACAATCGACAAGCTCGGCACTTTCTCAGCCCGGCCGGAGCGTGTTCTCGCCGCCGAAAATGCCACCGTGTCCGTCGCGCGGCCGCTCGTCGCCGCCAAACCGGCGGCGGAAACGAAACCAGCGACGGCAGGCGCGCCGGACAGCACGCCGAAAGACGAATTGGCCGCCGCGGTAAGCAAGCTCAACGAGTCGGTGCACGAGCAAAGCATCAGCTTCGAGATCGACGAGGAGAGCAAGCGCACCATCGTCAAGGTCATCGATACCCACACCAAGGAAGTGGTGCGGCAGATGCCCACCGAGGAAGCGCTGCAGATCGCCAAGTCGCTCGACAAGGCCTTCGGCCTGCTGATCCGCCAGCAAGCCTGACGCCGCCCGCGCCCGTATCGAACTACCTGGAGCCGACCCTACCCGGGCGTCGGCTCCGCCCGCTTTCGGCTACCATCGGTTCCATCGCCGAAACTGGGTGTTATTTCCCCCTCTCAAGTCTCGTTTGATTCTGCCGATAATGACCTACATTATCGCTTTCTCAGGAGCAAAGCCGTGGCAACCATCACCACTACCGGCAGCGTGCTGGACGTCAACAGCATCGTCTCCCAGTTGATGACCGTCGAGCAGCAACCGCTGGCCAAGTACGACCAAAAGACCGCCTCGTACCAGGCCACGCTGTCGGCCTACGGTTCGCTGTCGGGTGCCGTGGGCGCCTTCCAGACCGCGCTCGGCGGGCTGACCAAGGCCACCGACTTCAACGCGCTCAGCGCCACGCCAGGCAACAAGGACATCTTTTCCGCATCGGCTTCGTCCAAGGCCGTCGCCGGCAACTACAAGGTCAACGTGACGCAGCTGGCGCAGGCGCAGACGCTGACCACGGCCGGCATCGCCAGCAACAAGTCGGCGATCGGCCTGGGCGGCAAGACCACCCTTTCCTTCCAGTTCGGCAGTGTCAGCGGCGGCTTCGGCCTGCCCGGCACGAAGCTCGCCAGCAATATCGCCGCGAGCGGCATCAGCAACGGCTCGCTGACGATCAACGGCACGGCCATTGCCACCGACAGCACCACCACCAGCGCGCGCGCGCTGGCCGAGGCCATCAATGCGAAAAGCACGACGACCGGCGTGACGGCCACCGCCACGGCGACGACGAGCGATGCTGCCCTGTTCGGCGGCTTCGGCGATGTGTCCACGGCAGGCGGCGGCACCTATGCGCTGAAAGTCGGCGGCGTGGAAATCGGCGCGCAAGCGGCGGGCGCGGCGGCCGGTGCCGGCGTCACGGCGGCATCGATCGACGCGGCGCTCGCCGGGCCGTCGACCGTGCTCACGGCACTGACCAACGCCGGCATCTCCTTCAGCGGCAGCGCGGCGGGCGGCGACCTGAAATTTTCCCGCGCCGATGGCGCCAACCTCCAGATCGAGGAAGTGGTGTCGGGCGGCGTGACGGGCGGCATCGGCAAGAGCGCCGCGCAAGCCAACGTGGGGTCCAGCGTGACGGCGGTCAGCGGCATTTCGCTCAGTTCGACGACGGCGAGCCCGATCACGGTCGCCGGCAGCAACCCTGCCGCCGCCGGCCTGACGGCCGGCACCGGCGGCACCTACCTGGGCGGCGGGTTCACCCAGGATGCCAACATCGCCTCCGGCACCGTGACGATCGATTCCACCAACAATTCGCTGGAAGGCATTCGCGACGCCGTCAACAAGGCCAATATCGGCGTCACCGCGACCATCGTGTCGGACGGCAGCGACAAGCCGTATCACCTGGTGTTCACGTCGAACGCCACCGGTGCGAACGCGTCGATGAAGATTTCGCTGTCCGGCACGGACACCGATCCGCCCGATGCCGCGCTGGCCGACCTGCTGGGCTACGATCCGGGCGGCGCGCAGAAGATGACCCAGACTTCCGCCGCGCAGGATACCAAGCTGACCGTCAACGGCATCGCCGTCACGAGCAAGTCGAACAATGTGGGCGAAGCGATCCAGGGCGTTACGCTGACCGTCACCCAGACCGGGTCGAGCACGCTCGCCGTCAGCCGCAATACCTCGCAGGTGAAGACCAATGTGGAAGCGTTCGTCAAGGCCTACAACGACCTAAACGGCACGTTGAAGAAGCTGACCGGCTACAACTCGGAAACCAAGGCGGCCGGCGCCCTGCAGGGCGATGCCACCGCGACGTCGATCCAGTCGCAGATCCGGCGCATGATGACGTCCAACATCACCGGCCTGACGGGCGCATTCAGCAACCTGGGCCAGGTGGGCATCAGCTTTGCCAAGGATGGCACGCTGTCGCTCGACTCGAGCAAGTTCCAGAAGGCGATCGACAAGAACTTCGCCGATATCGGCGCCCTGTTCGGCGCGGTCGGCAACACCACCGACAACCTGGTGTCGTTCTCGTCGTCCACGGCCGCCACGAAGCCGGGCACGTACGACCTGTCGATCACCCAGATGGCTTCCCAAGGCTCGCTGACGAGCGGCGCGGCAGTACCTGCCAGCACGACCATCGCCGCCAACACGACGTGGGCCGTTACGCTGAACGACACGACGCCGAGCGACAGCAAGAACACGGCGACGGTGACGATCCCGGCCGGCACCTACACGCCGGCCGAGCTGGCCAAGGTGATCCAGTCGTCGATCAATGGCATATCGACGTTCTCGAACGATGGCAAGTCCGTCACCGCATCGATCGACAGCAACGGCAAGCTCGTCGTCGCGTCGGCGAAGTACGGCTCCCTGTCGAATATTTCGCTGAGCTCCACCAGCGGCACGACGGTGGACAGCCTGTTCGGCGGCGCTGCGGCGGTCGCGGGCGTGGACGTGGCCGGCACGCTGGGCGGCCATCCGGTGGTCGGCTCGGGTCAGACGATGACCGGCCTGGCCGGTACCGATGTCGAGGGCCTGAAGATCGACATTACCGGCGGCACCACCGGCCCGCGCGGCACGGTCAGTTTCTCGCAAGGCTATGCTTACCAGCTGAACAACCTTGCCACGACCATGCTGGGCAAGACCGGCCAGATCACCAGCCGCACGGATGGCATCAACAAATCGATCAAGGACGTGGAAAAGCAGCGCGACGCGTTCTCGGACAAGCTGGCCGGCATCGAAGCCCGCTACCGCAAGCAGTACAGCGCGTTGGACGTCATGCTGGCAAACATGCAGACCACGTCCAGTTACCTGACCCAGCAATTGGCGGCCCTGTCCTCCAATATGTGAAGCAACAAGAAGCAAGGAGAGAACCATGTTCGGAAGTCCTCAACGCGGCGTCAACGCCTATGCCAAGGTCGGCCTGGAGACGGGTGTCGCCGCGGCCTCGCCGCACAAGCTGATCGTGATGCTGTACGACGGCGCGATCGTCGCGCTGATCAATGCCGCCAACCACATGAAGGCCGGCAATATCGAAGGGAAAGGCAAGGCGATTTCGCATGCCATCCAGATCATCGACAATGGCTTGAAGGCCAGCCTGGACAAGGAAGTGGGCGGCGAAATCGCGCGAAACCTGGACGCGCTGTATGAATACATGAGCGCCCGCCTGCTGACCGCGAACCTGCAGAACCAGGTTGAAATCCTGGACGAGGTGCGCGGCCTGTTGACGGACCTGCGCGAGACGTGGAAGCAGATCGGCGACGAAGTGCCTGCCGCGCCGGCGGGCGGCGCGCCCGTCGCCAATCACAAGCAATTCCCCGCTTTTTCCGGCTACTGATTCCGGCTACTGAGACAGGCAAGAACCTTCGATGACGATGACCAATCACGACGTGCTGTCGGTGTACGCGGCGATGGGCGAGCTGACCAGCCAGATGGTGGCCGCCGCCAATGCTTCCGACTGGGAGCACCTGCAGGACCTGGAACAGCGCATGAACGCGCACGTGGCGGTGCTCAAGGCCACGGAAGGCATGGTGCGCCTGGAAGGCGAGCAGCGCACGCGCAAGGCCACGCTGATCAAGCAGATGCTGGACGACGACCGCAAGGTGCGCGACCTGATCACGCCGTGGATGGCGCAACTGGCGAAACTGATCAACAGTACCGGCACCGAGCGGCGCCTCGCCAATGCTTACGGCGGCGTTTGAGCCGCCTTGCCTTGACGGCGTTGCATCCAAGCGGCATTGCATGCAGCGCATTTCATGAACCGCATTTCATGAACCGCATTTCATGAACATTATCGGGAGAACCTGAGCAGTGCAGACGCGGCTCGATTCGGCCGGGCTGCGGCCCCTCGTGCCGGGCGGCGGCCAGGCGGTCGCCGATCCGCGGCAAGCCGCGTTCCAGCGGAACCTGGCGCCGATGGTCGGCAAGACCGTGGCGGGCGAGGTGCTGGCGAAGATCCCGGACGGCAGCTACCTGGTGCGCGTGGCCGATACCAACGCGCGCATGATGCTGCCCGGCGGCACCCAGGTCGGCGCGCAGGTCGCCCTGAACGTGGTGGCCGCGCACCCCCGCCCCCTGCTGCAGGTGGGCACTGAACAGGCCCAGCTGGCTACCGTGTACACCGCGCCCGGCGAAACGGGCGCAGCGCAAACCCGGCCGATGAGCTCGGCCGCGGTACTGCTCAACAAGGCGCCGCTGGTTCCCGCCGACCAGCTCCCCACCCTCGACCATACTTCCGCCCAGGCCACGCTGAGCCCGGCCGCGCGCGCCATCGCCAGCGCGCTGACGCAGGCTTACACGGCCCCCGGCGCACCGGTTGTCATCCATGGCAAGCAGGCGCTGGTCGCTGCCGGCGTGCCCGATCCCGGCCGCCTGGAAGGCGCGCTGAAAAACGTGCTGGGCGAATCGGGACTGTTCTACGAGTCGCATGTGGCCGAATGGGCCGAAGGCAAGCGCAGCCTGCAGGAACTGGCGCGCGAGCCGCAGATGCAGCGCATGATGCAGGGCGCCACCTCCGACGCGATGGCGCGCGCGATGGGAGGGCCCGACCTTTCGGCCGCGCACATGATCAACCTGCAACTGCACGCGCAGGAACAGGGCAAGGTGCAGTGGCACGGCGAGGCATGGCCGGGCCAGCGCATGCAGTGGGAAGTGGAGCGCGAGGAGAACGAGGGGCGCTCGCGCGGCCGCGGCGAAGCGGAGGAGCAGCCGGTCTGGCGGAGCGGCGTACGCTTCCACCTGCCGCTGCTGGGCAAGGTGGCTGCCAGCGTCACGCTGGTGGGCGATCAGGTGCACCTGACGATGCAGTCCGATTCCGACGATACCGCCGCCGAGTTGCGCGCCTGGTCCGGCGAATTGCAGCGCGCGCTGGACGCGGCGGGCTTGCCGCTGTCGACCCTGTCGATCGGTGCGGAGGCGCCGGCGGCGCCCGCGAAAGGCGACAGCGATGCGTCGTGACGATCCGCCCAAGCGCCCACTGCAGAGCGCCGTCGCGCTCGCCTACAAGAACGGCGAGGGGGCGCCGAAGGTCGTCGCCAAGGGCCGCGGCCTGGTGGCCGAGCAGATCATCGCCGTGGCAGCCGAGGCCGGCGTGTACGTGCACGAGTCGAAGGAACTCGTGTCGCTGCTGATGGATATCGACCTCGACCGGCAAATCCCGCCGGCGCTCTACCGTGTCATTGCGGAACTATTGGCCTGGCTTTATCATATCGAGGCGGCAAAAAAATCCGGCACGGCGCCACCGCCAGCCCCCGATACCGAAGCCGCCCTCCCCCCTTCCACATCTACCTCTGGCGAACCCTGATGCAACCCTTCATTGCGGACACGGATACCGAAAACTGGCACGATTTCGAGGTAGGATCGCGCCGGGAAGTCATCGCGCTGCTGCGCGCGATCTCCGACAAGAAACAGGAAGTACGCGTGGCCGCGCGCGACGGCGGCGCCGTCTACACCACCGCGATCCTGGCCGTCGACGGCGATGCCGACACGGTGCTGATCGACCGCCCGCTCGATCCCGATTACGAGCGGGCCCTGCTCTCGGGCGACGTATCGTTCGAAACGTCCCTCGACAAGATCCGCATCTTCTTCGGCAGCGACAGCCTGCACCCTTCCCTGCACGACGGCAAGCCGGCGCTGAAAATGGCCGTGCCGGCCAGCCTGATCCGCCTGCAACGGCGCGAGTACTACCGCATGGCCACGCCGCTGACGAACCCCGTGCGCGTCTCGATCCCGTTGCCGCCCGAGCTGGGCGGCGGCGTGGGCGTGTTCCCCCTGGCCGACATCAGCGTGGGCGGCATCGCCATCCTCGACAACCAGTTCGTGCTGGGCGATACGATCGGCCGCGACTACGCCGAGTGCCGTATCGAACTGCCAGACCTGGGCAATATCACGACGAACCTGCAGATCCGCAACATGCTCGACATGACGCTGCTGAACAACAAGCCGAACCGGCGGCTGGGCTGCCAGTTCATCGACATGGGGCGCGGCGCCGCCGCGGCCGTGCAGCGCTATATCACGAAGCTGGAGCGGGAGAGGAATGCCCGGATCAACGGGATTGGATGATCGCTGTAGCTGTTGAGGCGTATGCGGTTGGCTCGGCTAGGAAGTGGCCTGGAAGATTGCCTCGGCAGAAAACCGGTGTCCGACACCGCAAGGGTGTCCGACACCAATAAATCGACGCCGCGGACTGCGAATCCGCTGGTGTCGAACATCTTTTCCTGCGGAAAAGGTGTTCGACACCGGTCTTCTTCCGCTTACACCTGCATGTTCATGATGTCCGTATAAGCCTGTACCAGCTTGTTGCGCACCTGCACGGTGGCCTGGAAGTTGATGCTGGCCTTCTGCATCTGGATCATCACGTCGGACAGGTTCACCGAATCGTCGCCCAGCTGGAATTGCCGCGACATGGCCTGCGCCTTGTTCTGGCTTTCCGCCACGCTGTCCAGCGCTCCCTTCAGGGCATTGGAAAAGTCGACCTTCGCGGCCGGCTGCTCGGTCTGGATCGCCGGCGGCGTGGCCTGCGGGCGCGTTGCTGCCGCCTTCAGCTGGGCGATCATGGACTGGATCTGGCTGCTGTCGATACCGCCTGTGCGCATGGTGGACTCCGCTCGGTTGGTGCACTGTTGCTGTAGCGGAACAAAACCAGGCAAAACGATGGTTGCCGCGCTACAATACCTAAAGGATCCAGCGCAGGGGCCGGATGCTTTTTCTACCCTCGCAGAATATCAGCCAGGACCGCCAGCGGCGGCGGCGAGCAGGCCCCGAAACGGCCCTCTTTTCCACGGATCGATGAACAGGCCGCGAACCGATAATGTGGTACATGCCCGCTGAGTCCGGGCCGCCGATATCCAACGTTCCCGGAAATACATCCATGGCCGCAGCCGCCGAACAACTCGACCTCGACGCCCCCGCCGCCGGCGACGCGCGTCCCCCGTTCTACAAGACCCCGCTCGGAAAGAACATCATCCGCGGCGGCGCCGTGGCCGCCGTGATCGCGGTGATCGCCATGATCTGGCTGTGGCAGAGCCAGCCGGAATACCGCGTGCTGTTCGCCAATTATTCCGACCGCGACGGCGGCGCCATCACGGCCGCGCTGGACCAGATGCAAGTGCCGTACAAGTTCAGCGAAGGCGGCAATGCGATCCTGATTCCGGAAGAGCAAGTGGCCGCCACGCGCCTGCGCCTGGCGTCCCAGGGCTTGCCGAAAGGCGGCAACGTGGGCTTCGAGCTGATGGAAAACCAGAAGCTCGGCATCTCGCAGTTCCTGGAACAGGTGAACTACCAGCGCGCGCTGGAAGGCGAGCTGGCCAAGTCCGTGGAATCGCTGGGCAGCGTGCAGGCGGCCCGCGTGCACCTGGCCATGCCGAAGCCTTCCGTGTTCGTGCGCGAGCAGCAGCACCCCACCGCTTCCGTGGTGCTGACCCTGCACCCGAACCGCTCGATCGATCCGGGCCAGGTGAGCGCCATCGTGCACCTCGTCGCCTCCAGCGTGCCGGACCTGACGCCGGCCAACGTGACCGTCGTCGACCAGCAGGGCAACCTGCTGTCGAACCAGAACAAGGACAGCAATACGGCGATCAAGAGCCTCGATGCGACGCAGCTGAAGTACGTGCAGGAATTGCAGAAGCAGATCATCAAGCAGGTCGAGAACATCGTCAAACCGATCGTCGGCGAAGACAATGTGCGCGCAGAGGCCGTGGCCGACGTGGACTTTTCCGCCGTCGAGCAGGCCGCCGAATCGTACAAGCCGAACTCGGCGCCGGCGCCGTCGGCGATCCGCAGCCAGCAGAGCAGCGAGACGACGGGCAACCCGAACGCCAACCCGAACGGCGTGCCGGGTGCCCTGTCCAACCAGCCGCCCGGCACGGCCACCGCCCCGCTGGAAACCACGCCGCCCGGCGAGGCAGCGCCGCCCGGCGTGGTCGGCGCGGGCGCACCCGGCACCCTGCCCGGCCACAAGGAATCGACGACCAACTACGAGGTCGACAAGACGGTGCGCTACGAGCAGAAAGCCATCGCCGGCCTGAAGCGCATGACGGTGGGCGTGGTGGTCAACTACCGCCGCATCGTCGACGCGAACGGCAAGGTAACCGTGCGCCCGCTGTCCGCCGAGGAAATGGCGAAGATCAACAGCCTGGTGCGCGAAGCGATGGGCTACAACCAGGACCGCGGCGACTCGGTGAGCGTGGCGAACGTGCCGTTCGACGGCATCGACAAGCCGGCCGCGCCCGCGCTCGACTGGTGGCGCGACCCAGCGAACCTGCCGCTGGCGGCCGAGATCGCCAAGTTCCTGATCGTGGCGCTGATCCTGCTGTACATCCTGCTGCGCGTGGTGCGCCCGATGATGCGCCCCGTGTTCAAGAAGATCGACGAAATCAACGCGCCCGAGCCCGAACCGGAGGAAGAAATCGTCGCGGAACCGGCCGGCCCGACGGAAGAGGAAATCCGCGCCCAGGAACTGGCCGCGCTGGAAGAAACCACGGCACGGACTTACCGCGACAACCTGGCACTGGCCAAGAAACTGGCCAACGAAGACCCACGGATCGTCGCCAACGTGATCAAAGCATGGATAGGCAACAATGACTGAAAATACCGGGCTGCAAAAGGCAGCCATCCTGATGCTGGCAATGGGCGAAGCCGAAGCGGCGGAAGTGATGAAATTCCTGGGCCCGCGCGAGGTGCTGAAGCTGGGCGCGGCGATGGCCACGATGAAGAACGTGCCGCACGAGCAGGTGGTCGACGTGCTGGACGGCTTTCGCGACGAGGTGGCCGCCGCTTCCACCGTGGGCCTGGACTCGGACGAATACATCCGCCAGGTGCTGACCAAGGCGCTGGGCGACGACAAGGCGTCCGTATTGCTGTCGCGCATCCTGGGCGGCAAGGACGCTTCCGGCATCGAAAGCCTGAAGTGGATGGACTCGCAATCCGTGGCCGAGCTCATCCGCAACGAGCACCCGCAGATCATCGCGACTATCCTCGTGCACCTGGAGCGCGACCAGGCTTGCGAAATTCTGGGACACTTTACAGACCGCTTGCGCAATGACGTGGTGTTGCGCATCGCCACGCTGGACGGCGTGCAGCCAGCCGCCCTGCGCGAGCTGAACGACGTGCTGACCAAGCTGCTCTCGGGTAACGAGAACATCAAGAAGTCCACGCTGGGCGGGGTGCGCACCGCGGCCGAGATCTTGAACTTCATGAGCGGGGAGCAGGAAAACTCCGTCATGGAAAACATCAAGAACTACGACAACGACATGGCGCAGAAGATCATGGACGAGATGTTCGTGTTCGACAATTTGATCGACATCGACGACCGCGGCATCCAGCTGCTGCTGCGCGAAGTGCAGTCGGAAATGCTGATCATCGCGCTGAAGGGCGCCTCGCAGGAATTGCGCGAGAAGATCTTCAAGAACATGTCGGCGCGCGCCAGCGAGATGATGCGCGAGGACCTGGAATCGAAGGGGCCGGTGCGGCTATCGGAGGTGGAAACGCAGCAGAAGGGCATCCTGCAGATCGTGCGGCGCCTGGCCGACGAGGGACAGATCGTCCTGGGCGGCAAGGGAGAGGATTCGTTCGTCTAACAACGGTGACAGGCACCCGACTTTTAGAAATATTTCGAAAAACCCGGTGCCTGTCACCGGTTTTCCGTTGTTGAAGAGGTAACGCTTGGCTAATTTTCCGAAAGATGCACAGCCTGCATTCCAGCGCTGGGAACTGAAATCGTTCGGTGACCTGCGACCCAGCACGCTGGCGCAGCGGGAGCGCGAAGAGGCCGAGGCGCGGGCGCGCGCCGAGCAATTGGCGCAGCAGCAGGCGGCCGATGCCGCCGCGCGCCAGGCCGAGTACGAGCGCGCCATGAACGCCCCGCCGCCCCCCGTCTACCCGACCGTGGAAGAGCTGGAAGCCATCCGCGAGGAGGCACGCCAGCAGGGCTACCAGGACGGCTACGCGGGAGGCCACCGGGCCGGTGAGGACGAGGCGATCCGCGAAGGCGAGGAAGCGCTGAAGGGGGCGCTCGCCCCGCTGGCGAACCTGGCGACCAGTTTCTCGGAGGCGCTGCGCGGCGCCGACCAGCTGATCGCCAATGACGTGCTCGACCTCGCGCTGCACCTGGCCCGCAACATGCTCAAGCAGGCGCTGCCCGCCAAGCCGGAATTGATCATCCCCATCGTGCAGGACGCCATCGCCTACCTGCCGACGATGCAGAAGCCCGCGGTGCTGTTCCTCAATCCCGACGATGCGGCGATCATCCGCGGCGCCATTGGCGAGGAGCTGGACAAGAGCGGCTGGATCATCAGCGACGACCCGTCGATCGAACGGGGCGGCTGCAAGATCGATACGCCGAGCAACCAGATCGATGCCCAGGTGCAGGCGCGCTGGGCGCGCCTGGCGCATGCGGTGGGCAAGAACCTCGACTGGCTGGAGACCGACTAAATGGACGCCCTGGTAGAAGGCCCCGAGCAGCACGCCAACCGCTGGCGT
Source organism: Massilia sp. METH4 (assembly GCF_037094685.1). NCBI lineage: Bacteria > Pseudomonadati > Pseudomonadota > Betaproteobacteria > Burkholderiales > Oxalobacteraceae > Massilia > Massilia sp. METH4. Next base: position 371,363 of record NZ_CP146614.1, read on the forward strand.
TCCTACCTGCGCGACTGCGGCACGCTGCTGGACTTCGCAGCAACCGGTATCAGGTCGGCGGGGTAAGCAAACATGGATACTCAAGTACAAGGCCCAGAAAAGCACGCCAACCGCTGGCGTTCCTACCTGCGCGACTGCGGCACGCTGCTGGACTTTGCAGCAACCGGTATCAGGTCGGCGGGGTAAGCAAACATGGATACTCAAGTACAAGGCCCAGAAAAGCACGCCAACCGCTGGCGTTCCTACCTGCGCGACTGCGGCACGCTGCTGGACTTTGTGGAGCCCATGCAGGTCTCCGGCCGCGTCACGCGGGTGGCCGGCCTCGTCATGGAAGCGGTCGGCCTGCGCCTCGCCGTGGGTGCCGCCTGCACGGTGCCGCTGCCGGCCGGCGGCAAGGTCGAGGCCGAGGTCGTCGGCTTCGAGGGCGACCGGCTGTTCCTGATGCCGCAGAGCGATGTCGAAGGCATCGTGCCCGGCACGCGCGTGTTTCCCATCGAACCATCGATCCCCAAGCCGGGCACCGTCACGCACCCGCGCCGCCGCACCAGCGACCGCGCACGGCAATTGCCGGTGGGCCCGGAACTGCTGGGCCGCGTGGTGGACGCAGCCGGGCGCCCGCTCGACGGCCTGGGCCCGATCCAGACGAACGACTCGGCGCCGATCAACGTGCGTCCCGCCAACCCGCTGGGGCGCGCACCGATTGTCGAAACACTCAACGTGGGCGTCCGTTGCATCAACGCCATGCTGACCGTGGGCCGCGGCCAGCGCATGGGCCTGTTCGCCGGTTCCGGCGTCGGCAAGTCCGTCCTGCTCGGCATGATGGCGCGCTACACGGAGGCGGACATCATCGTGGTGGGCCTGATCGGCGAACGGGGCCGCGAGGTCAAGGAATTCATCGAACACATCCTGGGCGAGGAAGGCCTGGCACGCTCCGTGGTGGTGGCCGCGCCGGCCGACACGCCGCCGCTGATGCGCATGCAGGGCGCGGCCTACTCGACCGCGATCGCCGAGCATTTCCGCGACAAGGGCCAGAACGTGCTGCTGATCATGGACTCGCTGACCCGCTATGCGATGGCGCAGCGCGAGATCGCCCTGGCGATCGGCGAACCGCCGGCCACCAAGGGGTATCCGCCCTCCGTGTTCGCGAAGCTGCCCGTGCTGGTGGAGCGCGCCGGCAATGGCGAACTGGGCGGCGGCTCGATCACGGCGTTCTACACCGTGCTGACCGAAGGCGACGACCAGCAGGACCCGATCGCCGACTCGGCGCGCGCGATCCTGGATGGCCACATCGTGCTGAACCGCCGCCTGGCCGAGGCGGGCCACTACCCCGCCATCGACATCGAGCAATCGATCAGCCGGGCCATGCACTCGATCACGTCGCACGACCACCAGAACAAGGCGCGCCGCCTGAAGCAGCTGTTCTCCGTGTACGAGCGCAGTCGCGACCTGATCGCCGTGGGTGCCTACACCCCGGGTACGGACCCGAAGATCGACGAGGCGATCAAGCTGCACGACCGCATCGAGCATTTCCTGCAACAAAAGATCACGGAACGGGTCGACATGGCCGAGAGCTTGGGGCAATTGGCCACGCTGTTCGACTGATTGACCGGTTGAGCGCTCCGTATAATTTCCCATCATGGCCTCGAAAAACCAACTCAATACCCTGATCGACCTGGCGCAGACCGAGACGGACGACGCGGCCAAGCGCCTGGGCGCGGCCTTGAAAGCCATCAACGACGCGGAAGAGAAGCTGAACATGCTGATCGGCTATCGCGATGAATACCTGCGCAAGTTCCAGGCAAGCCAGCAAGCCGGCATCACGCCGATGGCTTACCGTAACTTCCAGGCGTTCATGGACAAGCTCGACAGTGCGATCCAGGGCCAGGAAGAAGTGCTGCGGCACGCCAGGAAGCGCGGCGACATGGAAAAAACCACGTGGCAGGCGGCCGAACGCAAACGCGTGTCCTATTCCACCCTGCGCGACCGCGAAGACGCCAAGCTGCAAAAGCTCGAGGCCAAGCGCGACCAGAAGGCGATGGACGAGCATGCGTCGCGCCAGGCCTTCTTCCGCCGTTAATACCCTCCAGGCGCCCCATGCAGACCCAATCCATCCAGAACCAGCAACCGAACAAGCCGCAGCCGGCCAAGAGCGCGCCGCTGCCCAACAACGACTTCAAGCAAGCCTTGACGCTGGAAATCGAGCGCGCGCCCGTTCGCGCGGCGCCGGAACAGCCGGCCCCTGCCCCGCAGACCAAAGCGCCGGCAAAGAACGCCCAGCCGGCAAAGCCGGCGCAGGCCCAGAACGCGAACAACGCCAGCCAGGCCGATGACGCACAGGCGCCGGCGTCCACCGATGCCGCCGCCAAGCCCGCCACCACCGAGTCGACCCCGGCCGAAGAAACGGCCGAGTCCGCCGAGGACACCGCCTCCGTGGCCGACCCGGCCGCCGGCATGCTGGCGATGCTGGCCGCCTACGGCCAACTGACCGGCAAGACCGAGGTCAAGCCGGACACGGCAGCGGCGACGGGCACGGATGCCGCCGCGCTGGCGGCCATGCAGGCCGACGCCGCCGGCAGGGCCACGCTGGCCAACCTCGCTGCCGACGCGCGGGCCGGCAAGGCCGGGGCCGAAGGCACCACGGCATTGCAGGATGCGCTGGCCGACCAGGCCGGTGCGAACCGCCTGCTCAAGGCGGGCACCGACGCGGCGCTCGTGGCCGACCAGCAGGCCGAGTCGTTTGCCGCACGCCTTGCCGAGGCGGCGCCCGCGCCGCAGCCCGTTGCGCAACCTGTCGCGCAAGCCATGGCCGGCGCGATGCAGGCCGCCAACGCCGTGGCCGCGAACCAGTTGCAGGCCCGCGTGGGCACGAATGCCTGGGAACAGCAATTGGGCCAGAAGGTCGTGTGGATGGTGGCCGGCGGCGACCAGAGCGCTTCGCTGACGCTGAACCCGCCGGATCTCGGGCCGCTGCAAGTGGTGCTGAACGTCTCGAACGATTCCGCCACCGCCACGTTCACGGCGCACCAGCCGGAAACCCGGCAGGCGATCGAGAATGCGCTGCCGAAGCTGCGCGAAATGATGAGCGAAGCCGGCATCGCGCTGGGCAATGCTACCGTGTCGGCCGGGTCGCAGGAACAGCAGCAGGCGTTCGCCGAGCAGGCGCGCGGCGGCAGCGGCGGCCGCAATGGCAATGCCGGCAATGGCGGCGATTCGGGACAGCAGGAAGAGGCGCAGCCGGTCATCCGCCGCGCGGTGCTGGGCGCCGTCGACACATTCGCCTGATTGGCGCGGTATTGCCGCCGCACCATCGCATACCCATGGTTTCGATATTGCAGAGCAGGCGGGTCTTTGGCCCGCTGTTCCGCGTATGCCGACGCGCCGCCTCTGCCGATAATGCCATAATGGCGCATCGTTCGTTCCAGCAAGTGCAACATTGAAAGCAAAAACCAATATGAAAGCTGACCCGAAGGCAGAAGCGGCACCCGCCGGTGGCGGCAACAAGAAGCTCGTCATCATCCTGATCGCCGTGCTCGTGCTCGTGCTGGTTGGCGGCGGTGCGGGCGCTTACTTCCTGCTGCAGGACAAGGGCGCCGCCGCCGAGCACGACGAGGAAGACGTCAAGCCGAAGAAGAAAAAGAAGAAGCAGGATGAAGGTCCTCCCGTGTACGTGCCCGTCGAGCCGTTCACCGTGAACCTGAATCCGGAAGAAGGCGAGCAGTACCTGCAACTGGCCTTCACCCTGCAGGTAGCGGACGCCGAGCAATCCGAGGTCATCAAGAACAATATGCCGAAGGTGCGCAGCCGCATCCTGTTACTGCTATCCTCCAAGAAAGCATCGGAAATCAATACGCCGGAGGGCAAGTCCCAACTGGCGAAGGAAATCATGGAGCAGGTAAACGAACCGTTCCAGGACCGGGGCGACGAGCAGGAAGTGACCGAAGTACTGTTTACCTCATTCATTATCCAATAAGCATCCAGCAACCAACCATAGGTATCCTTCAGAATCATGGCGGATAATTTTCTCTCCCAGGAAGAGGTCGATGCCCTCTTGAAGGGCGTCAACGGCGACCAGGACGACGTCGCGGCGCCCGAGGAAGTCGCGGGAGTCAGAACCTATAACCTGGCCACGCAGGAGCGCATCGTCCGTGGCCGCATGCCCACGCTCGAGATCATCAACGAGCGCTTTGCCCGGCTGCTGCGCGTGGGGCTGTTCAACTTCCTGCGCCGCAGCGCGGAAGTGTCGGTGGGCTCGGTGCGCGTGTCGAAGTACAGCGAGTTCATCCGGAACCTCGTCGTGCCGACCAACCTGAACCTCGTGCACATGAAGCCGCTGCGCGGCACGGCACTGATGGTGTTCGATCCGGGCCTCGTGTTCCTGCTGGTCGACAACCTGTTCGGCGGCGACGGCCGCTTCCACACCCGTGTGGAAGGCCGCGATTTCACGGCGACGGAACAGCGCATCATCCTGCGCATCCTGGACATCGTGTTCGAGGCTTACACGAAATCGTGGGAGCCGGTATTCCCCGTCGAGTTCGAGTACATCCGTTCCGAGATGAACACGCAGTTCGCCAACATCGCCACGCCGAACGAGGTGGTGGTGGCCTCCACCTTCACGGTCGAGCTGGGCTCGGTGTCCGGCCAGATCCACTTCTGCATGCCGTATTCGATGATCGAGCCGATCCGCGATGCGCTGACCTCCTCGCTGCAGGGCGAGGCGCTGGAAGTGGACAAGCGCTGGATCCGCCTGATGACGCAGCAGATCCAGATCGCCGAGGTGGAACTGGTGGCGCGGCTGGGCACGGCGAAGGTGAGCTTCGACGAGATCCTGAACATGCGGGTGGGCGACGTCATTCCGCTGAACATTCCGGAAACGATCGAAGCCACGGTGGATGGCGTGCCGGTGCTCGATTGCACGTACGGCGTGCTGAACGGACAATACGCGCTGAAGGTCGAGCGGCTGCTCGCCAATAGCGACAATCTAAGCAAGTGAAGCAGGAGAGCATCATGGCGGACAATCAAGACGATCAAAGCCTCGACGACGATTGGGGCGCAGCGATAGCCGAGCAGGCGAAGGCGGAAGCCGAGGCGCTGCAGAAGGAAGCCGCGACGGCGGCCGTGTTCAAGGATTTCTCGAAGACGGCCACCAAGACGGAAACCCACAACGACATCGACTTCATCCTCGACATTCCCGTCCAGCTGACGGTGGAACTGGGCCGCACGAAGATCGCCATCAAGAACCTGCTGCAACTGGCGCAGGGTTCGGTGGTGGAGCTGGACGGCCTGGCGGGCGAACCGATGGACGTGCTGGTGAACGGTTGCCTCATCGCGCAGGGCGAAGTGGTGGTGGTGAACGACAAGTTCGGTATCCGCCTCACGGACATCATCACGCCTTCCGAACGCATCCGAAAACTGAATAAATGAAGCGTTTCTCCGTATCCGCCGGGCTGGCAGGCCTGCTGCTGGCCGGCACGCTGTCGCCCGGCATTTCGTTGGCGCAAGCGCCCGCGGTTGCCCCTGCGGGTGCAACCGCTGTTGCCCCTTCCTCCGCGCCCGTCATCACCAATCCCACCGATCGCGCCGTCGCGCCCGTGAAAGCGGGCGAGCCGGCCACCGTCGTGTCGCCCGAACAGGCACCGGCGCCCGGCCCCGTCGCACCGCCGGTCGCGACGCCCGAGCAGCAGGCGGCCATCGCCGGCGCGCGCTCGGCCACGCCGGCCGCCCTGCCCTCGCCGCCGTCCGCGGCGGGCAGCCTGCTGCAGACGGTTGTATCGCTGGCGCTCGTGCTGGCGATCCTGCTCGGCCTGGCTTGGGCGTTGAAACGCTTCGGGCCGCGCACCGTCACCGGCGGCAATACGGTGAAGCTGGTCGGCGCGCTGTCCGTCGGTGCCCGCGAGCGGATCCTCGTCGTCGAGGTGGGGGGCCAGTGGATCGTCGTCGGCGCGTCGCCGGGGCGCATGAACGCGCTGGCCACGATGCCGCGGCAGGAAGCCGATCCCGCCGACCTGGCGCGGCAGCACGCGCTGCCCGCGACCAATTTCTCGGAATGGTTCAAGCAAACGATCGAAAAGCGCAATGGCAAGTAAGTCGGTAATCCATGCTGTCCGTGCGCTGCCGTTGATGGCCCTCGGGCTGCCGCTGCTGGCGGTGGCGGAACCCACGATCCCCGCGTTCACGAGCGCACCAGCGCCCGGCGGCGGCACCCAGTACGGGTTGACGCTGCAGACGCTGATCCTGATGACATCGCTGACGTTCCTGCCGGCGGTGCTGCTGATGATGACGGGCTTTACGCGCATCGTGATCGTGCTGTCGCTGCTGCGCCAGGCGATGGGCACGCAGACGGCGCCGCCGAACCAGGTGATGGTCGGGCTCGCGCTGTTCTTGACGTTCTTCGTGATGGGGCCCACGTTCGACCGCATCTATACGGAAGCGTATCAGCCGTTGCAGGCCAACCAGATCACGATGCAGCAGGCGATCGAACGGGGCGCCGCACCGCTGAAGACGTTCATGCTGAAGCAAACGCGGCAAGCGGACCTGGCGCTGTTCGTGAAGATCTCGCGCAGCCCGGCACTGCAAGGCCCCGAGGACGTGCCGATGCGCATCCTGGTACCGGCCTTCATCACCAGCGAGCTGAAGACGGCGTTCCAGATCGGCTTCGCGATCTTCATCCCCTTCCTCATCATCGACATGGTGGTGGCGTCGGTGCTGATGGCGATGGGGATGATGATGATGTCGCCGGCCGTGATCTCGCTGCCGTTCAAGCTGATGCTGTTCGTGCTGGTCGATGGCTGGCAACTGCTGCTGGGTTCGCTGTCCCAGAGTTTCTACTAGAGGCTGCAATGACTCCCGAAACCGTGATGACGATAGGCCGCCATGCGATGGAAGTGACGCTGATGGTCGCCGCCCCGTTGCTGCTGGTGGCGCTCGGCATCGGCCTCATCGTCTCCATCTTCCAGGCCGCCACGCAGATCAACGAGTCGACGCTGTCGTTCATTCCCAAGCTGGTCGGCGTGTTCGTCGCGCTCGTGGTGGCGGGGCCATGGATGATCGGCGTGATGACCGATTACATGCGCGAAGTCTTCGGCGGCATCCCGGGCCTGGTCAGCTAGTTCCAGGCCATGATGGTCCTGACGCTTGCCGAGATCAACGCCTGGATCGCCGGCTTCATCTGGCCGCTGACGCGCATCCTCGGCCTGATCGCGGCATCCCCCGTGTTCGGCAATGCGCGCGTGCCGCGCACCGCCCGGCTCGGCTTCGGCGTGGTGGTGGCGATCGCCATCGCCCCATTGGTACCGGCGGTGCCCGCGACCGACCCGGCATCGTGGGAAGGCATGCTGATCCTGGCGAAGGAACTCATCACCGGCGTGATGATGGGCTTTTCGATGCGGCTGGTGTTCGCCGCCGTCGAGATGGCGGGCGAGATCAGCAGCCTCACGATGGGCCTGGGCTTCGCCAGCTTCTTCGACCCGATGTCGCAGGGCCGCTCGTCGGCCATCTCGCAATTCCTCGTCTGGATCGCCACGATGTCGCTGCTGGTCGCCAACGTGCACCTGTGGCTGCTGGAAGCACTGGCCGAAAGCTTCTTCACGCTGCCCATCTCGGGCCGCATGTTCCACGGCGGTGGCTTCTGGGAACTGGCCCTGTGGGGCGCCAAGATCTTTTCCGCCGGCGTGCAACTGGCGCTGCCGATCGTCGCCGCCCTCTTGATCACCAACGTCGCCCTGGGCGTCCTCACGCGCGCCGCGCCGCAGCTGAACCTGTTCGGCATCGGCTTCCCCATCACGCTGGGCGCCGGCTTCCTCGTGCTGATGATCGCCCTCCCCTACCTGGCCGCCCCGCTCGTCAACCTGCTGGGCCAGGGCGCCGCCAAGGCCCAACTGATCCCCCGCGCCCTGCAAGGCGAAGGACAAGTGCCGAAGCGGCTGGCGCCGCCCGCGCCCCGTTAAATGTAGTTGAACAGCGACAGCTGGGTGGCGCTGCGGAAGGTTTGCTGGGCGGCGGTGAGGCTGGTGGTTTGTTGCTGGAAGCGGGAGACGGCTTCGATCTGGCCTTCGGTGGTGAGGCCGATCAGGTTGGTGATCTGGTCGGAGTACTGGATGCGCAGCGCCGAGGCGGAAGAGTCCAGCGTTTCCAGTTCGTTTTCGCGCGCGCCCACGGAAGCGCGGACGGACAGCACGTTGTCGCGCGCGTTCTGCAGGTTCTGGTTGGCGCGGTTCAGCGCGTTGGTCAGCTCGGCGCCGGCGGTCGGACCGGAGCCGGGGTTGCGCAGCGCCTTGACGACGTCGCGGATCGTGGTGAAGACCGACTGGTTGCGGGAGGGTTCGATGGTGAACTTGTCGCCATTGGCCGGTGCGCCGGTGATATCGAACGACATGCCGCCGAAGACGATCGGCTCGCCCGACTTGAAGGCGGTCGGCGGCATCACCTGGCTGCCGTCGTCGGTATTCGTGACGGAGAACTCCACCGCGCCCGTCGTGGCATCCTTCGTGAAGTTGATCTCGTAATTGATCGGTTGCGTCGTGCCGACGATCGTGCCCGGCGAGATCACGCCGGTGCCGGTGTTGGCCGGGTCGGCGCCGGTCTGGAACGTCCGGTTGCCGGTGGGGTTTTCAAGGAAGATCTCGCTGCCCGTGGCGCTGATCGCCATCTGGCGGCCCGAACCGACCTGCAGCTCGCGCCGGCCCTGGTCGCCGTAGTAGTCGGCGCCGTCGGCCGTCAAGGCGAACGGCTGCGTGTTGGTCTTGTAGCCCGAGAACAGGTAGCCGCCCGAGCCGTCGGCCGTGTTGGCCTGGCTGAGCAGGTCGGCCAGGTGGCCTTCCAGCGCAACGGCGATTGCATCGCGGTCCGACTGGCTCTGGCCGGGGTTACCCGCCCGCACCACTTCCACGAGCGCGTTATCGAGGATGTCGTTGACGGTTTCCAGCGTCGAGTCGACCTGCACGAGCGAAGCGGAGGCGCTTTGCCGGTTCAGCACATATTGCTCGTTCAACTCGTATGACTGCGTCACTTCCAGCGCGCGTGCCGAGGACACGGGATCGTCGGCCGGCGTCAGCACGCGGCGGTCGGTGGACAGTTGCATCTGCGTGCGCAGCATATTGCCGTGCAGGTTCGACAGTTGCGACACATTCCGGTCGTACATCATCTGGGTGCTGATACGAATTGCCATGATAAAACCTCTCGTCCTTACTGTGCGATCGACAGCAGCGTGTCGAACAACTGGCCTGCCACCTGCATCACCTTGCCGGCGGCCTGGTAAGCCTGCTGGTAGCGCAGCAGATTTGCCGCCTCTTCGTCCAGGTTCACGCCCGATACGCTCTGCTGGGCGGCGATCGCCTGGTTCGCCGTCGTTTCGGCGGCGGCGCTGCCCACCTGCACCTCGCGCGTCTTGTTGCCCACGAAGTTCACCGTGGCGGCGTAGGAGCCCTGGAACGTGGCCGTGCCGTTATTCAAAATATTGCGCGTCTGCAGGCCGGCCAGCAGCACGCCGTTGCGCGCATCGCCCACGCCATTCGTGTTCGGGCCGACCGTGAACTGGTCGCCATTCCTGGCACCAGCGGAAATGGCGAACGAAATGCCGTTGTAGTTGACGGTGGTGATGCGGGTCGAAGGATCGGTCACCGCCGTCGCGCCAGCCGGCAGGCCGGTGAACGTGCCGCTCGTGCCGTCATAGGTCAGCGTGAACGGCGCCGTAAGCGGATTGGCCAGGTATGCCTCGCTGACCGTCCCCGGGCTGATGGTGGCGCTGCCGCTGTTGGTCGACGGCGTGGACGTGGCGATCGGCGCGGCCAGGGCGATCTTGCGGTAGTCGGTGATCGCCACGTCGAAGCTCGCGGCAGCCGTGTACGTTGGGCGCACCTGGATGCGGTCGCCATCCTGCGGCGCGCCGGTGAAGGTGTAGGTGACACCGTCGATTTCCTGCGGCACGGCCGGGTCGGCGATCGTCGTCACCTGGCCGTCCGACCGGGTCACCGTGTAGCGGGCCGGCGTGCCGCCGAAGTTCACCTCGTAATCGAGGCCGGTCAGCGCGGTCGCATCGGTGATCGACGCATCCAGCTCGGCCGTGCTGAGCGGCGAATTGCGCGCGTCGTAGCCCACATACCCTTTCAGCGGCGTGAAGAAATCGCCGCCCAGGTCGCCGTTCAGGTCTTGCCCCAGCCGGTGCTGGGCATTGAACGCCTGCGTGAGGCCGGCGGCGACCTGGCCGATCTCGTTCTGCACGCGGTCCAGCGACTCGCGACGGAAATCCATCAGCCCGCCCAGCGCGCCGCCGGCGAACGTGTCGTCGGCGATGATCGTGCTGCGGCCGGTGGCCGGATACGACACCACGAGCCGCCCCGGATCGGTCGGCGATTGCACCGCCGCCATCTCCAGGTGGCTGGTGCCCACCACGAGCGGCTGGCCGGAGCCGAACGTGATGTTCAGCATATTGTTGTCCGACGGCAGGACGGTGATCTTCACCTGCTGGTTCAGCTCGCGCACCAGCTGGTCGCGCTGGTCCAGCAGATCGTTCGGCGGGTTCAGCGGATCGGTCGTCAGCGACGTGATGCGGTTGTTCAGGTTGGCGATCTGGGCGGCATACGAATTAATGCCGTTGACCGTGTTCGTGATATTCGTGTTCACGCCATCCTGCAATTCCTGCAGGCGACCCGAGACTTCATGGAAGCGCGACGCCAGCGTTTCGGCGGACGACAGCATCGAGACCCGCGACGATTGCAGCGACGGGGTCGAGTTGGCCGTCTGCACGCCGCGGAAGAATTCCTGCAGCGCCGGCGACAGGCCGATCGTGGCATCCGACAGCATATTGTCGACCTGGCTGATCTGGTCGAGATACGCGTCGGCCGAGCCCTGCGTGGCCTGCGCGTTCAAGACCTGCTTGTTCAGGAAATCGTCGTAGTAGCGCTTGATCTGGGCCACCTGGGTGCCCGTGCCCACATAGCCCACGCCCTCGCGCAGCGGCGGCAAGGTCGACTGCACCACGCCCTGGCGCGTATAGCCCTGCACGCTCGAGTTCGTGATGTTGTGGCCGGTCGTGGCGAGGCCCGTCTGCGCCGCCATCAGGCCCGTCTTGCCGATGCTGAGAAGGTTGCTCATGCCTGGAATCTCTTCGTTCGTCTGGCTAGTTTACGGCAATGAGCGGAGGAACTTGAGTTGCCGAACGGCTATCGTGCTCCGGACGCGCACCGTCACACCAGTGTCTTGTTGATAATGGCCGCCAGCTTGGCGGCGTAGTTCGGGTCGGTGGCGTAGCCCGCCTTCTGCAGGTTGCGGGCGAACGCGGCCGGGTCGCCGGCGCTGGCCAGCACTTTTTCGTAGCGCGGATTGTTGGTGATGAGCTTGCCGTAATCCTTGAAGCTGTCCGCATAGCTGTCGTAGGCGCGGAAACGCTCGACCTTGCGCTGTGCCCGGCCATTCACGTATTCGGTGGTCACCACGTCCACCGTCTTGCCCTTCCAGTCCCCGCCGGCCTTGATGCCGAACAGGTTATGGCTGTTGCTGCCATCGGCACCCTTGATCTCGCGGCGGCCCCAGCCGCTTTCCAGCGCCGCCTGGCCCAGCATGAACTTGGCCGGAATGCCGGTGGCGCGGCTGGCTTCCTCGGCATGGCTCGCCAGCTTGTCGGAGAAGGCGCGCACGTGCGCATGGCGCGAAGTGCTCGCCGCCACGGTACTTGCCGTACCCGCGCCACTCGCGGCATTCCCGCCGGCCGCGTCGATCGAGCGCTGCAATTTGGCGGCATCCAGCATGGCCCGCGTAAAACCGCCTTCCGGCAAGCCGGTCTCCGCCTCGGTGGCGCCGATGCCGGTCGTCTTCGTCAATTGCCGCACCAGCACGTCGGCCAGCCCTACACCCTTCTTGGCGATGTTCTGGCTCGTCTGCTGGTCCAGCATCGTGGTGAACATCTTCGTCTGGGAATTGTCCAGCATGCCTTCCTGCGGCGTGGCGTCGCGCATGCTCTTCAACATCATGTTGACGAACATGGCTTCGAACTGCGTGGCGGCCGCCTTCAGTGCTTCCGGCGAGCCCGCCTTGGCGCCCTGGCGCAATTCGGACAAGCCCTTGCTGTCGAGCGCAAGGTTGGCGGAAAGGTCGGTCGGCGTGCTGGTCTGGCGGATCATGGCTCGGTTTCCCCGTGATCAGATGATTTCGAGTTCGGCGCGCAGCGCGCCGGACGCCTTCATCGCCTGCAGGATCGCCAGCAAGTCCTGCGGCGAGGCGCCGATGGCGTTCAAGGCCTTCACCACGTCGGCCAGCTGGGCACCAGCCTGCAATTGCAGGACCTTGCCCGGCGCCTGCTGGATGTCGACACTGCCCGGCTGCGTGACGGCCGTCTGCCCGCCGGACAGCGGCCCTGGCTGGCTGACCTGCGTATCGGCCGCTACCGACACCTGCAGGTTGCCGTGCGAGATCGCGCAAGCCTGCAGCGTCACGGACTGGTTCATCACCACCGAGCCGGTGCGCGCATTCATGATCACCTTGGCCGGCAAGGTGGCCGGTTGCACGTTCAGCTCCTCGAGCTGGCCGATGAAGGCCACGCGCTGGTCGGAGGCAGCCGGCGCCGTCACGCGAATCACGCGGCCGTCGAGCGCGTAGGCCACGCCGGCGCCGAAGCGGTTGTTGATGGCCGTGACAACGCGGCTGGTGGTGGCGAAATCGGCATTCTTCAATTCGAGGCGGATCTGGCCGCCCTCGCCCAGCGCCGTCGGCACGGCGCGCTCGACGGTGGCGCCATTGCTGATACGGCCCACCGACAGGTGGTTCACGACAGTCGCCGCGCCGCCGCCCGGTGCCTGGGCGCCGACGCCGCCCACCACGAGGTTGCCCTGCGCCATGCCGTACACCTGGCCGTCGGCGCCTTTCAGCGGCGTCATCAACAGGGTGCCGCCGCGCAGGCTGCGCGCATTGCCCAGCGACGAGACCGTCACGTCCAGTTGCTGGCCCGGCTGGGCGAACGCGGGCAGCGAAGCCGTGACCATCACGGCCGCCACGTTGCGCAGTTGCAGCTGGCTGCCGGACGGCAAGGTCACGCCCAGCTGTTGCAGCATCGATGCCACGCTCTGGATCGTGAACGGCGTTTGCGTCGTCTGGTCGCCGCTGCCATCCAGGCCCACCACGAGGCCATAGCCCATCAGCTGGTTTTCCCGCACGCCGGCGATGCCGACCAGGTCTTTCAGGCGCTCGGCCTGGGCCGCCGGCGCCAGCATGGCGGCGCCCAGGGCGATGGCGATGAGGAGCTTTTTCATGTCAGAACGGGAGCAGGCTTAAGAAGAACCGCGACGCCATCGACGTCAGCTCGGCGCGGTCCAGGTGCGTATTGGTGCGGTATTCCACGCGGGCATCGGCGATCGCCGTCGACGGCACCGAATTGCCGGCGCCGATCGTGTCCGGATTCACCACGCCGGAAATGCGGATAAATTCCGTGCCCTTGTCCATGGCGACCTGCTTCTCGCCGGCCACCACCAGGTTCCCGTTCGGCAGCACTTCCACCACCGTCACGCCCAGCGTGCCGGTGAAGGCGTTGCTCGCCGTTTGCGCGGCCGAATCGGCATAGTTGTTGTCCGTTTCGGTACCGATGCGCGGGCCGAAACGGCCTTGCAGCGGTCCCGGAATGCCCACGTTGACGGCGCCCGTGCGGGTGGCCGAGCTGGTGCCGTTCTTGTTGGCCGTGGTGCGTTCGGTGATGACGACATTGATGATGTCGCCCACCAGCCGGCCGCGGCGATCCTCGAACACGGGCCGGAACGTGTGCGCCTGGTAGATCGCGCCATTGGCTGGCGTGGCCACGGGCACCGGCGGGATCGGCCGCGCCGTGGTGGGGCCGGCCACGATCGAGGTCGGTTCGCTGGCGCAGCCCGCCAGCAGGAGCGCGGCAAGGACGGAGACGGAATACTTCATGATGAATCCTTGCGGCTGCCTTAGAGTTGCGACAAGCGTTGCAGCATCTGGTCCGAGGTGGTGATGGCCTTGGAATTGATCTCGTAGGCGCGCTGCGTCTGGATCATGTTGACCATTTCCTCGACCACGTTGACGTTCGAGACTTCGACATAGCCCTGCAGGATCTGCCCGAGGCCGTTGGCGCCCGGCGCATTGGCCTGCGGCGCGCCCGAGGCGCCCGTTTCCAGGTACAGGTTTTCGCCGATCGATTCCAGGCCCGTGGGGTTGATGAACGACGCCAGTTGCAGGTTGCCGATCTGCTGGGCGGCGGCCTGGCCCGGCAGTTGCACGGTCACGGTGCCATCCTTGGCCACGTTGATTTCGTCGGCATCGATGGGGATCGTGATGGGCGGTTGCAGCGCGTAGCCGCTGGAGGTGACCATCTGGCCGTTGGCGTCGCGCTGGAACGAACCGTCGCGCGTGTAGCCGGTGGTACCGTCCGGCAGCAGCACGGTGAAGAACCCGTTACCGTTGATCATCAGGTCCTTGTCGTTGCCGGTGGCTTGCGGGTTGCCCTGCGTGTGGATGCGTTCGATCGCCACGGGGCGCACGCCGGTACCCTGCTGCATGCCGGATGGCAGCTGGGTCTGCTGCGAGGAACTGGCGCCCGGCTGGCGCACGGTCTGGTACAGCAAGTCTTCAAAGACGGCGCGCGATTTCTTGAAGCCGTTGGTGCTGACGTTGGCGAGGTTGTTCGCCACCGTATCCATCTGCGTTTGTTGCGCTTCCATGCCGGTCTTGGCAATCCAGAGCGAACGTATCATCTGCTTTCTCCCTGCCCGCTAGGGCTTTCATCCACGAAGGGCATGTCGAAGAAGCGTCGCGAACGGCGGCAGTTTCAGCCGAGAAGCGCAGCCGTACGAGAGGTACGGCGAGCATCGCAGGCTGGAAATGCAACGTGCAGCAGCTTATTCGATGTGTCCGAAAGCATTATGCGATGGGGGGGATCAGTTCAAAGCAAGGATCTGGGCGGCTTTCGCAGCGTTATTCTCGGCGTTCTTCAGGAGGCTCATTTGCGTCTCGAACGACCTTGCCAGGGTGATCATGTTAACCATGGCATCGACGGGGTTGACGTTGGAGAGTTCCAGGCAGCCGTCCGCCACGCGCACCGCAGGATCGGCGGCGGCCGGCTCGCCGGACTGCTGGCGGAACAGGCCGTCGTCGCCGCGCACCAGGCCGGCCACGTCGGGATTGACGAGCTTCAGGCGCCCGATGATGTTGCTGGGGCCGGCCTGCACCTGGCTCGCGTCGATGCCGCTCACGGTCCCATCCGCCGAGATCGACACTTCCGTGTTCGGCGGGATCGCGATCGGCCCGTTCTCGCCCTGCAGGGTCAGGCCGTTCGCGGTTTGCAGCAGGCCGTTCTCGCTGATCTTGAAGCTGCCGTTGCGGGTATAGGCTTCCGAGCCATCCGGCGATTGCACGGTGAACCAGCCCTGGCCGCGGATCGCCGCGTCCAGCGAGCGGCCGGTGGTTTCCAGCGGCCCGGCCCGGAAGTCCGAACCGACCGTGTTGTCGACCACGAAGGTGCGGGTCGGCATGCCTTCGGAAACGACGGGCACGGCGCGGAACACGTCCAACTGGGCGCGAAAGCCCACCGTGGTCGCATTGGCAAGGTTGTTCGACGTGGTGGCCTGCTGGTCCAGGATGTGCCTGGCGCCGGTCATGGCCGTGTAGATCAGGCGGTCCATGGACTGCTCCTCAAGGTGTCAACGGGATTTATCGGAGATTGATCAGGGTTTGCAGGATCGAATCCTCGGTCTTGATCGTCTGCGCATTGGCCTGGTACACGCGCTGGGCGGTGATCATGTCCACCAGCTGCTCGGTCAGGTCCACGTTCGACGCTTCCACCGACGAGGCGCGCAGCTGGCCCATGCCGCCCGCGTTCGGCACGCCCACCTGCGGCACGCCGGAAGCGGCGCTTTCGGCCCAAGCGTTGTTGCCGAGCGGGGTCAGGTTGTCCACGCTGGCGAAATCGGCCAGCACGATCTGGCCCAGCGCGCGCGACTTGCCGTTGCTGTACTGCCCCATGATGACGCCGTTCTCGTCGGCGGCGAAGCGCTGCAGGCTGCCGGACGAATAGCCGTCCTGCGTGGAATTCTTCTCGCTCGTGGCGGTGCCGTACTGGGTGCTGCCGTCGAACGTGACGGCGATCGGGATTTCCAGGATGGCGCCATTGTCGGGGAACACCGGCAAGGTCACGTTGAACGGCAGCGTGGTGCCGGCCGCCTGCATGGCGGCCGCGTCGATCAGGCCGTTCTTCGTGAAGATCAGCGTGCCGGCGCGGGTCGCCGGCACATTGACGGCGCCGGCGAAGGCCGCATCGATCGTGTCCGGCGTATTGCTGGCCACGTTGCCCACGCTGGTGGCCGGAGCATACAGGGCGGCGATCTGGGCCAGCGCGGCAGGCGATGCCCCGGCGGCGGTGGCGGCGGCGGTGACGGCGGTGCCGACCGCGGTGGCGTAGGCCTGGCGTGCCGCCACGATCGCGTTGGCATCGTTGGACGCCACCGCCGTGTTGTAGGCGCTGCGGGCATTGATCACAGACTGGTTGGTGACCACGCTGCGCATCACTTCCTGGGAATTTATCTGCACTCCGTCGTTGGCCACGTAGACATCCCACGTGCTACCGCCGGTGCGCACGTAGTACATGCCCATCGTGTGCTCGTTGCCCAGCGAATCGTAGACCGGGATCACGGTCTGCTTGTTGTACGTGCGCGGGTCGCCGGCGTCGAACGGCTGCACGGTCGGCGTGGCCGAGTTCGACGACAGGTTGATCTGGAAGTTGGCCTGCGTGGTCTGCACCGGCGCCAGGTCGGCCGAGTCGATCTGCAACGGCACCGGCGCGCCCTGCAGGATCAGGCCATCCTGGTTGGCCAGGTAGCCCGTCAGCGCCGCGCCCTGCGCGTTGACGATGGTGCCCGTGTTATCGAGCAGGAACTGGCCGTTGCGGCTGTAGGCGACGGCGCCGTCCTGCACGATGCGGAAGAAGCCGCCGCCATTGATCGAGATGTCCAGCGGATTGTTCGTCGTCTCGATATTACCTTGCGAGAATTGCTGCGCGAGGCGGGCCACCGTCACGCCGATGCCGGGATTGCGACCGCTGATGCCGTTCAGCGAATTCGCGTACAGGTCGGCGAATTGCGCTTCGGTGCTCTTGAAGCCGACCGTGCTGGCGTTGGCGACGTTGTTGCCGATGACGTCGAGTTGCGTGGAGGCGGCGTTCAGGCCGCTGAGACCTTGCTGGAACATGGTGTCCTCTGAATGAGATTCGGTGTTGCTTGCCGAGTTGCTTAAAGCACTTGCTTGATCTGGTCCATCGTTAACTGCCCGAGGCCAGGGACGTTCAGTTTCGCGCCGGTCGGCCCGGTGGACACGCTGGCCACGGTGCCGAACGTGAGCGCCTTGGCATCGGTCAGCGTGTTGCCGCCGGCCGTGGCCGTGAGCGCCAGCGTGTAGTTGCCGTCGGCGGCCGTGCTGCCGTCTTCCAGCTTGCCGTCCCACGCCAGCGGCAGCACGCCGGCCTCGACATTGTTCATCGTGAGCGAGTGCACGACCTTGCCGCTGCTGTTCTTGATGTCCAGCTGTACCGTGTCGGCATAGGAACCCAGTTCGATGCCGAAGATGCCCTTGCCCTCGGCCACCTGCATGGTGGTGCCGGCGGCCAGCACGCCGTGGTTGATCATGTTCACGGCCTGGGCGGACTGCGAGGCGGCCAGGTCGCTCTTGAGCGTGTCGAGCGTGTCGTTGAGCTTGTTAATGCCGGTGACCGTGTTCAGCTGGGCAAGCTGGCTGGTGACCTGGGCATTGTCGAGCGGGTTCAGCGGGTCCTGGTTCTTCAGCTGCGTGATCAGGAGGGTCATGAACTTGTCCTGCTCGGCCGAGATCTGGTTGCCGGTGGTGGACTTAGTGTTCATCGAGTCCATCAGGGACTGCGAGACGGTGTTGGAGGCGGCGCTGGGCGTGGTGATGACGGCCATGATGGTATTTCCGGTTATTGACCGATGGTCAGGGTTTTCAGCAGCATGCTTTTCGCCGCGTTCATCGTTTCGACATTGTTCTGGTAGGAGCGCGAGGCCGACAGCATGTTGACCATTTCGTCGACCACGTTCACGTTCGGCATCGTCACATAGCCGTTTTCGTCGGCCAGCGGGCTTTTCGGGTCGTACACCTGCCGCATCGGCGACGGGTCTTCGATCACCTGCTGCACCTTCACGCCGGTGGCCGTGTTGTCCGCCGACGGCGTGGCCTCGAACACCACCTGCTTGGCGCGGTAGGCTTCGCCGCTGGCGCTGGTGGCGCTGTCGGCATTGGCCAGGTTGCTGGCCACCACGTTCAGGCGCTGCGACTGGGCGCTCATGGCCGAACCGGAAACATTGAAAATACTGAACAGCGACATGGCGTTCTCCCGAGGTTATCTGTTACTGGCCCTGGATGGCCGTGAGCAGGCCCTTGATCTGGCTGTTGATGAAATTTACGCCCGCCTCGTAGCGCAGCGCGTTGTCGGCGAACTGGTTGCGTTCCACGTCCATGTCCACCGTATTGCCGTCCACGGCACCCTGCACCACGCCGCGGTACAGCAGCGGCGTGCCGTCGGCCAGCGTGCTGCCGTCCGGCGCCGGGGTCGGGAAGTGGCGCGCCGCGGTCGTCTTCAGCGTGCCGTTCGCGTTCGTATTGGCCAGCGCGTTCTGCAGGGCGCTCGTGAAGTCGATATCGCGTGCCTTGTAGTTCGGCGTGTCGGCATTGGCGATATTGGACGCCAACACGCTCTGGCGCGTGGAGCGCAGGCTCAGGGCCAGTTCGTTGAAGCGCAGGTGATTGTCGAGTTTTCCCAGCATGACGGCATCCTTCCATCGGTGACAGATGCCATGTTACGGATGCTGTACGGCAAATGATCGGGGAATAAGCACGGACTTTGCCACGCTGTTCGCCGCTTTCGCCGCGGCGCGCGCGCGTAAGATGGCGGCATCACAGCACCACGGACGTACCATGAAATCGCTGCCCCTCGCTCTTGCTTCCACCGCCCTGGCCTCGCTCGCCATGTTGGCGCCGGCCGCCCATGCGGCGGCCATGGACCCGGCCGCGATCAAGCGCACGGTCGACCAGTTCCTGCAAGTGCAAAGCGCCGGGCTGCCCGGCAAAGTCACCATCACCGTCGGCAATGTCGATACGCGCATGACGCTGGCTCACTGCCCAGCCCCGGAGGCATTCCTGATGCCCGGCACAAAGGCGTGGGGAAAAACCACGGTGGGCGTGCGCTGTGCTGCACCGTCGGCCTGGACCGTGTATATTCAGGCGAACGTTTCGGTGCTGGGTAATTACATCGCCGCGGCCGCGCCCCTGCCACAGGGCCAGCCCATCCTGGAGTCGCAACTGGCGACGCAGCAGGGCGACCTGACGACGTTGCCAGCCAGCATCGCCACGGACAAGGCGCAAGTGATCGGGCGCAGCAGCAATGTTTCGATTTCGGCAGGCACGCCGGTCAGGCTCGATACGCTGCGCAGCCAGCCCGTGGTACTCAACGGGCAGATGGTGAAGCTGGTCACGACCGGCTCGGGCTTCCGGATCACCGC
Source organism: Massilia sp. METH4 (assembly GCF_037094685.1). Lineage (NCBI taxonomy): Bacteria > Pseudomonadati > Pseudomonadota > Betaproteobacteria > Burkholderiales > Oxalobacteraceae > Massilia > Massilia sp. METH4. Next base: position 390,865 of record NZ_CP146614.1, read on the forward strand.
AGAAGGCAAGGCGATCGCCAATGCCGCCGAGGGCCAGGTCGTGCAGGTACGCACGACAGGCGGGCGCAGCGTTTCAGGGATTGCCCGGGCGGGCGGGCAGGTCGAGGTGGCGTTCTGAAACGGGGCGGCGCAACGATTGCCACACTGATTGATCCAAATTTGCGGCGCGCCACGCTAAAGTTTGCAATGGCGCAGCCGTTAAGAAACTCGTGCATTGGTAAAAAGCGCGGAGTACACGGATCTGTGCCGGCTCCCACCAGACGAGGAAGATGCTGTGAAAATCAACGATTCAGTAAAGAATACGGGCTTGCCGGCGACCGCGACGTCGACCACGAGCAATGCCCGCAACGCCGAGAAAGCGGCGGAAACAGCTTCCACGCAAGCAGGTTCGGAAAGCGTCAAGCTGTCCGCCCAGGGCCAGGCCATGGCCACGAGCAGCAACGGCGGCGTCTTCGACACGAAGAAAGTGGAACGTATCAAGCTGGCCATCGCCGATGGCCAGTTCCAGGTCAATTCGGAGAAAGTGGCGGACGGCCTGCTGGACACGGTCAAGGATCTGCTGCATTCCCGCCAACGTTAAGGCAACACCATGCATGACGGCGCCCCCGTATCGATGCTGCTGGAAGAGCAGCATTTGCTGACCGACCTGCTCGGCCTCCTGAAGGAAGAGCAGCAATCCCTGGTGGCGGCCGACATCGACAGGCTCACCGCGCTGACACCCCGTAAAGCCGAGGTGATCAACCGCATGGGCGCACTCGCCGCGGAGCGCCATGCGGCGCTGGGCCAGGCGGGCTTCGAGCCGCACGAGGCAGGCATGGAAGAGTGGTTGTGCGCCCACGGCTCGCCGGACGACAAGGCGCTGTGGAACGACGTGCTCGCGCACACGCGCGAGGCGAAGGAATTGAACCGGCTGAACGGCACGCTGATCAACAAGCAGCTGTCGCATACCCAGGGCGCCCTGCAAGCCCTGCGGCCACCGAGCCCGGGCGGCAATGTCTACGGGCCGAGCGGCTTGACCACCACGACCACGACGTCGCGCGGGTTCCTGGCAGGCTGACTAGTTGGCTCAAAAGAAAACCGGTGTCAGACACCATTTCCCCGAGGGAAATAGTGTCTGACACCGATGCGCAAGCCGCAGTTGCTGAAGCATGAAATGACGGTGTCGGGCATATTTTTCGCAGAAAAATGTGCGCGACACTGGTTTTCTATTGAGGTGCCGGCCCCGCCGGCTCCGTCGGAATCTCCGTCTCCGTATCCGGCAACGTCGACAAGATGGTGATCGCCACGCGCCGGTTGCGCGCCCGCCCGATCGGGTCTTCGTTCGAGGCCACCGGATGGTTCGACGCGTGGCCGACGGCCGTCAGGCGCGTCGGCGCGACGCCGGATTCGATGAACAGCCGCACCACCGTGGCGGCGCGCATCGACGACAATTCCCAGTTCGACGGATAGATATTGCGCACGGGCTGGTCGTCCGTATGGCCTTCCACCTGGATCGCGTGCGGGTCGTTCTTCAGCACCTCGGCCACGGCGGTCAGCGCTTCCTGCGATTCCGGCGTCAGCCGCGCCTCGGCCGGGTCGAACAGCACACTGGCATTGATTTCCACGGACACGCCACGGCTGTTCTGCGTCACGCGCACCTTGCCTTCCTTGACCAGCGGCGCCATCGTCGATTGAAGGTCCTGGGCCAGTTTGGTGAGCGAGGCGCGCTCCTGCCGCATCATTTCCTGCCGCTTCTTCAGGTTCGGGTTCGGGATCGGCTGGTTCAGCACTTCCGTATTCGGCTTGACGTTGGCACCCTGCCCGCCCAGCGCCTCGCCCAGCGCATCGGAAAATATCCGGTACTTGCCGATGTTCACCGACGAGATCGCGTACATCACCACGAAGAACGCGAACAGCAGCGTGATGAAATCCGAGTACGAGATCAGCCAGCGCTCGTGGTTTTCCGGCTCTTCATCGAACGGGCGGCGCGCGCGGCGGTACTGGAAGCTCATGGTTAGTGTCCTAAATCCCAGATTCGTTGAATAAATCCGACGAGAATCGGCCCGATACTGCGTTGAAAATGCACGGAAAGGCCACGGCCTTGCCGTGCATTTCCGCCTTGTCTCGAACCGATTTCGTCAAATGTATCTTCAACGAACTTGTGATTCAGGACACTAATACTCCTGCATCAGCGTGGAGATCCGCTCGTCCATGATGCGCGAGAAGTCGCCGCTGGCGATGTCGTGGAACACCGCGGCGGCGATTTCCTGCTGGTGCACCTGGGCGGTGACGATGTTCTTCAGCTTGTTGGCGATCGGGTAGAAGAACAGGTTCGCCAGACCCACGCCATAGATCGTGGAGACGAACGCCACGGCGATGCCCGGCCCCAGCCGCGACGGGTCCTGCAGGTTTTCCATCACGTGGATCAGCCCCAGCACGGCGCCCAGGATGCCGATCGTGGGCGAATAGCCGGCCGCCGATTCCCAGATGCGCACCGCCTGGCGCTGCGCCGTTTCATAGGCCGTGATTTCGGTATCGAGCAGCTGGCGCAGCTTGTCGGGGTTGATGCCGTCAATGATCATGCGCAGGCCCTTGGCCAGGAACACGTCGCGCGCGCTGTTCATGTGGCGCTCCAGCGCCAGCGGGCCTTCGCGGCGCACGGTCTGGTTCCAGGCCTGGATGTCGCGGGCCAGCAGGATGCGGCTGTCCGGCGGCGGCCGGAAGACCCAGCGCGTCATCTGGATACCGCGCTTGAGGGTGGCCGGCCGCGTTTGCAGCAGCACGGCACCGAAGGTGCCGATGACCACGATCGCGAATGCCGCCGGCTGGATCAGCGACGAGGGGTTACCGCCTTCGAGTGCCTGGCCCACGATCAGCCCGGCCAGCGCCAGCAGGAGCCCCGCTACGCTGGACCAGTCCATGCACCCTCCCGCAATGTGGCGCGCAGCCGGGACACCGCCTGGGTATGCAACTGCGAGACACGTGATTCGGAAACGCCCATGACGGCGCCGATTTCCTTCAGGTTCAATTCTTCTTCGTAGTACAGGCCCATCAACAGTTTCTCGCGGGGCGGCAATACATCGATGGCATTGATGACGGCCTGGCGGAAATTGGTGTCCATGAGGGCGCGCAGCGGGTCTGCCTCTTCGTCGTGCGCGTAGCGGTCGAGGAAGCTGCCATCGCCCTCTTCATCCTTGAAGTCTTCGTAGTACAGGAGCTGGTGGCCGCCGCCCTCGCCCAGCATCTGCTGGTAATCCTCGAGGGACAGCTTGAGGGACTTGGCCACCTCGGATTCCGATGGCGGCCGGCCCAGCTTCTGCTGCAGCACCGACATGGCGTTCTCGACCTTGCGCATGTCCTGCCGCAGCGTGCGGGGCATCCAGTCGCTGCTGCGCAATTCGTCGAGCATGGCGCCCCGGATGCGCATCACCGCATAGGTTTCGAACTGGGCGCCGTGCGTTTCCTCGTAGCGGTTGATCGCGTCGAGCAGGCCGATCATGCCCGCCTGTACCAGGTCATCCACTTCCACGCTGGGCGGCAACTTTGCCTTCATGTGGTGAGCAAGGCGCTTCACGAGGGGCATATGCTCCGACAGCAGCGAATCCTTGTTCACCTTCCCTTTGACCGTGTACATAAATCTCTATTCTTTTCAGTGCTGCATGGTGTGGCCGCCCCCTGCAATCTGCGCCGGCGCGGCCAGCGCAAACCGCCCCGCCAGTTGACGAAACGCTACCGAGGCGCCAGCCAGCGGAAACGCGTCCACCACGGCGCGACCCAGGCGCGCCGCGCGGTGCAGATACTCATCGGCCGGCACTGACCCCATCGAAACGAGATTCACTGCCAGGTAACGGCTTGCCGCCTGTGCCATATTATCGTAAACGACCCGGGCCTCCTTTTCGGAAGCACCCGTGACGACGATGCCGAACGGCCGCCGCCCCAGCTCATGGTTCAGGCGCTTGATCATCATGTAGGCATTGGTGATCGAGGTGGCACTGTTCGATACCTGGACCACGATTTCCGAGCTGGCCATCACCGGTACCGGGAACGCTTCGCCATCGAATTCGCCGTCGACGAGCACGATGCCGGCCTGCGCCGCCAGCACGTCGAACGCCTTGGCGAGGCGGCGCGCTTCCTGCGGGCCGCTCTTCGGTTCGCCGCGCGTCATGGACACCACATTGAAGCCCTGCGGCACCGCGTGGATGACTTCGTTCAGCGCGCATTCCTGGCGCGCCACGTTGAGTAGGCTAGCGCCATTGTCCACGCCGAGGCGTGAAGCCACGCCATGCGCGCTGGCGCAGGCATCGACCACCACCACGTCGTTGCCGGCCCGTGCCAGCGAGGCGCCCAGGTTGACGAGCATGGCGCCCTTGTCGTCTTGCGGCGTCGCGGAAAGGAAGGTGACGATGCGGGGCCGCGGCGGGCCCGCCAGCATGCGGCGCAGTCCCTCCGCCTGATCGAAGTTGAAGTTACCCAAGGTGCACCTCGCGCATTGCATCGTTGCCGGCGGCCGCCATCAGCATCGGCAGGTCGCCGTCCGAAAATTGGTTGGTATCCTTCTTCAGCCGGAACGCGCGCTCCACGAGCTCGGCCGGCTGGGCCAGGTGCAGGTCTTCCGGCACGCGCTGGCCATTCGACACATAGAACAGTTGCAGCTTCTGGCGGATCACCACGTCGAGCACATTGCCCAGCGAGGCGGCCTCGTCCAGCTTGGTGATGATGCTGCCGGCCAGGCCACTGCCCTGGTAGGCGCGCACGACCTCGGTCAGCGTTTCCTGGGTAGACGTGGCGTTCAGGCACAGCAGCCGCTTGACGTCGACATCGGTGCCTTGCAGCATCGCTACCTGCTCGGTGACCATCTGGTCGCGCTGGCTGACGCCGACCGTGTCGATCAGCACCGTGTGCTTGTTGCGCAGCTCCTTCAGGGCGATGCGCAGATCGGCCTCATCCTTGACCGAATGTACCATCACGCCGAGGATCTTGCCGTAAATGCGCAGCTGTTCGTGCGCGCCGATACGGTAGGCGTCGGTGGTGATCAGCGCCAGCTTTTCCGGGCCATGGCGCATCACGCAGCGGGCCGCCAGTTTCGCCGTGCTGGTGGTCTTGCCGACACCCGTCGGGCCCACCAGCGCGAACACGCCGCCGCGCTCGATCAGCGCGTCTTCGTTGGCGATGGCGGCGATGTTCCGCGCCAGCACGCTACGGATCCAGCGCAGCGCCTCATCGGCGCCACGGCCGGCGGGCAGCTTGTCGATCAGGCGGCGCGCCAGCGTGGTGGAGAAGCCGGCAGCGAGCAACTCGCGCAGCACGGCGCCCTTGTGCGGCTCGCGCTGCTGCGCGCTGCCCCACGACAATTCGGCCAGCTGGGTTTCCATCATGCCGCGCATGGCGCGCAGCTCGCTCATCATGCCGTGCATCTCGGCGGCGGCATTGGCCTTGGCGGAAGTGACGGCCTCGGCGACCAGCGCCGTAATGCTCGCCATGTCCAGCGCCGGCTGCACCGGTTGCGGCGCGGCCTGCATCGCCTGGGCGAACGGGGCGCGCGCCATCGGCGCGGCTGCCGCCGGGCTCGGGCGCGGAGCCATCACGGGCTCCGGCGCGGGCCGGCTCATCGGCGCGGCGGGACGTGCAGCAAACGATGCCTGTGGGCGCGGCGCCGGCGCGGCGGCAAAGCCGTCGTCCAGCTCCAGGTGCGGCGCTGCCGGCGGCGCATCGTCCACCGGGCTGGCCAGCGAGGCGGCGTCGTCGTTGGCCAAGGCCAGGATCTCGACCACGCCATCCATCGGGCGGTTCGACAGGATCACCGCATCCGGCCCCAGCGCTTCGCGCACCTTCCGCAGCGCCTCACGCGACGTGGGCGCGGTAAATTTCTTGACGTTCATTGCTGCTCCTGTTCGCCATGCACAGAGTTTTCTTGATGGTGAAATTATTGACGATGCCGTGGAGAAAGCATCGGGGGAACAGGCGGGGAAAAGGGGTGTAATTCAAGAAGAGGCCAGCGGCGCTGGCGCGCTTGGTGTCATACACCATTTTCCTTCGGAGGTGTTCTCTTCCGGAGTCCGGGACCGGCGAGCCGTAGCGGTTGCGTTGCAGACCGGCCGGGAAAACCGGTGTCGCACACCTTTTCCTGCGGAAAAGAGGTGCGACACCGAGCGTGGCGGATCGGGTGTTACCGACCAGCGCCGGCCAGCAACGCCTGATACGTCTGGTGTCGTACACCATTTTCTTACGGAAAATGGTGTACGACACCGGTGTTCTCATCCGGAGTCCGGGACCGGCGAGCCGTAGCGGTTGCGCTGCAGACTCCGGCCGGGAAAACCGGTGCCGCACACCTTTTCCGCAGGAAAAGGTGTGCGGCACCAAGCGTGGCGGATCAGGTGTTACCGACCAGCGCCGTCACCCGGATCGTCTTCGATTCCGGAATCTCGGCATGCGAGAGCACCTTCAACTGCGGCAGCGCCCGGCGCAGGAAGCGCGACAGCAGCGGCCGCAGCGGGCCGGGCACGAGCAGCACCGGGTTGACGCCCAGCGCTTCCTGTTGCATGGCGGCCTGGGCAGCCTGCTGGGCGATCGTATCGGCCAGACCCGGCTCGATGCCGGCGCCATCGACGCCGCCCTGGGCCAGCGCCTGCATCAGCAGCCGCTCCAGGCGGTTGTCGAGCGTCATCACGGACAGTTCGCCATTGCCCGGGAACAGTTGCTGGACGATCGCCCGGCCCAGCGCGATACGCACCAGCGCCGTCAATTCGTTTGGATCCTGCGTGTGCGCCGTGTGCTCGGCCAGCGCCTCGATGATGGTGCGCATGTCCCGGATGTGCACGCCTTCCGCCAGCAGGTTCTGCAGCACCTTCTGCAGCGCCGACAGCGAGATCGTCTTCGGCACCAGGTCTTCCACCAGCTTCGGCGCTTCCTTGCCCAGGTGATCGAGCAGTGCCTGCACCTCGCCGCGGCCCAGCAATTCGGAAGCATGCGACGTGATCAGGTGGTTCAGGTGCGTGGCGACGACGGTGCCCGCGTCGACGACCGTAAAGCCCATGCCCTGCGCCTGGTCGCGCAGGCTGGCGTCGATCCACACGGCCGGCAGGCCGAAGGCGGGGTCGGTGGTGGCCAGGCCCGGCAGCGTGCCGCTGGCCATGCCGGGGTTGATGGCCAGGAATTGCCCGTTGAAGGCTTCCCCGGTGCCCACCTCCACGCCCTTCAGGGTGATGCGGTAGGCCGATGGCTTCAGTTCCAGGTTGTCGCGGATGTGCACCGGCGGAGCGAGGAAGCCCACTTCCTGCGCGAACTTCTTGCGGATGCCCTTGATGCGCTTGAGCAGCTCGCCGCTTTGCGCCTTGTCCACGAGCGGAATCAGGCGGTAGCCCACTTCGAGACCCAGCGTGTCGACGGCCATCACATCGTTCCAGGTGGCCTCTTCGCTCTCGGCCGCGGCGCCGCCCTGCCCGGCCGCCGAGGGGCCGCCCGAGGGTGCGCCGCCCGGCGCGGCGCCCGGACCGGCCGGGCCGGCCATGCCGCCGCCCTCCTCGGCCGCACCGGCACGCTTGGCCAGCAGGTAGCCGCCACCGGCCAGCGCGCCGCCCAGCAGCAGGAACACGAGGTTTGGCATGCCCGGGATCAGGCCCAGGCCGCCGATGATGGCGGCGGTGATATACATCACCTGCGGCTTTGCGAACAGCTGGCCGACCAGCTGGGCGCCGATATCCTTCTCGGATGCCACGCGCGACACCACGGCACCGGCCGCCAGAGAAACGATCAGCGAGGGAATCTGCGCCACCAGGCCGTCGCCGATGGCCAGCAGCGTGTAGGTGCGCACCGCGTCGCCGAACGCCATATCGTGCATGATCAGGCCCACCAGCAGGCCGCCGACGATGTTGATCACGGTGACCAGGATGCCGGCGACCGCGTCGCCGCGCACGTATTTCGAGGCACCGTCCATCGCGCCGTAGAACTCGGCTTCCATCGACACTTCGCTGCGGCGCTTCTTCGCCTCGGCCTCGCCGATCAGGCCGGCGTTCAGGTCGGCGTCGATCGCCATCTGCTTGCCGGGCAGCGCGTCCAGCGCGAAGCGGGCGCCCACCTCGGCAATCCGGCCCGCGCCCTTCGTCACCACCACGAAGTTGATGATGGTGAGGATGATGAAGACCACGATACCGACCGTGTAGTTGCCGCCGATCAGGAAGTGGCCGAAGGCCTCGACGACCTTGCCGGCCGCGTCCGGCCCGGTGTGCCCCTCGGTCAGCACGATGCGGGTGGAAGCCACGTTCAGCGCCAGGCGCAGCATCGTCGTGAGCAGCAGCACGATCGGGAAGGCCATGAAGTCCAGCGGCTTCACCGTGTACAGCGCGGTCAGCAGCACGATCACGGAAATGGCGATATTGAAGCTGAAGAACAGGTCGAGGATGAATGCCGGCAACGGCAGGATCATCATCGCCAGCAGCATGATGATCAGGATCGGCGCGGCCAGGGTCTGGACATTCCCGCCGGTGACATTGTTCATCCAGCCGGGCATCTTGAGCGCTTGCATCGTGTTCTTCCCTCTTTACCTGTGTCGTTGCCGGTTACTGCGCCGGCTTGGCGTTGTTCGGGTCCATGTCGGCCGGCACGTCCAGCTTCGTCGGCCGGTCCGGGTAATGGCCGCCCGGCCGGTAGGCGCGCAGCTGGTACACATAGGCCAGCACCTCGGCCACGGCCGCGTAGAGCCGCTGCGGGATCTCGTCGCCGATGTCGGTGTGCTTGTGCAGCGCACGGGCCAGCGCCGGCGCTTCCAGGATTGCCACCTTGTTTTCCTTGGCCAGCTCGCGGATCTTCGCGGCCACCGCGTCCGTGCCCTTCGCCACCACCTTCGGCGCGCCCTTCGAGCCATCGGCGTACTTCAGGGCCACCGCGTAGTGGGTCGGGTTGGTGACCACCACGTCGGCCGTCGGTACGTCCTGCATCATGCGGCGGCGCGCCATCTCGCGCTGCATCTGCCGGATCTTGCCCTTGATCTGCGGGTTGCCGTCCGACTCCTTCGATTCCTGGATCATTTCCTGGCGCGTCATCTTCATCTTGTTCGCGTAATGCCAGATCTGGTACGGCGCATCGATGAGGGCGATGAAGCCCAGCGCTGCCACGAGGATCAGGAAGCTCATCGCCAGCATGTCCAGCATGTGGGCAAAGCCTTCGTTGGCCGGCTCGGTCGGCAGCCCGAAAATCGCGTCCTTGTAGCGCATCACGACCATGTAGGCGACGGCGCCCACGACAATCGTCTTGAGGATGGCCTTGACCAGCTCGACCAGCGCATTCTTCGACACCATGTTGGTGATGCCGTTGATCGGATTGAGCTTGCTGAACTTGGGCATGAAGCCCTTGGCTGTGAACAGCCAGCCACCCACCAGCACCGGCGAGGCGATCGCCACCAGCATCACGGCCAGGCCCAGCGGCAGGAAGGTGACCAGCACCTGCACCACGTCGGCCAGGATGCGGTGGCCCAGCACGTCCATGTCGAACACCTGTTCGCGTGTGAGCGACAGGCCGGATGCGAGCGTGGCCGACAGCTGGCGCGCCATGGTGGAGCCGAAGATGTACAGGCCGGCCCCCGCGGCCATGAGCACGGTGAACGTCGCGACTTCGCGCGAGCGGGGAACGTCGCCTTCCTCACGCGCCTGCTGGAGGCGCCTCTCTGACGCTGGTTCTGTCTTTTCGGCTTCGCTGTCTTCTGCCATCGGGTGCTCCGGAATGCCTCGCTATGATTCAGGAAGCATTGTCGGGGAAGGTGGCGGAGAACGAAGATCGAAACAGCGGGGGAAACGCGGAGCTGTTTGGTGTTTCAACTGCGCAACACTTTTCAGAAAGGAAACGCGAGGATCACCTCGCAAAGGCCGATTTTTGATCGTATAGGACGTTCCGGCTGGAAATGTTGCCGATCCGAATGTAGATTCTCGGTATGCATTCAGTAGTTGACGTGTATCCACAACAATGGCTGAGGATAATGTGCGACACCTTCGGCACGATTGGAACACGATTCCTCGTCGGTGAGAAAACGTGGCACCCTTCCCACTCGGATCAAGTCGCCGAGACTTGAACACAGGGTTGTACCCGTGCAGCTCGGCCTGGCTGGCAAGTAAACGCCGCGCAGCTCGAAGAGTGGATGAAATAGATGATTCGAATAGCGGACCGCGTTTTGCCACCGGGTCCGTTTGACAAGACCCGGTTCGCTGCCGGGGCATCTTCAACTTTTTTAGGAGTGGGTCTCTCATGTACGAAACCAATCAGACCGACGTGACGAACGCCTTGACCACGGCCTCACCGGAAGTCTTCAACTCGGCCACGATCGACAGCATCATGTCGCTGGTGATTTCCGGCGGTGATACGGTAATCGCCGCGGAACAGGTTGCCGCCACGGACAACCAGATCGTTACCGTTGCTCCGGGCACGGAGCTCGCGTTCGTGACCGTTTCCGACCTCACCGTCACCAATGTGACTGTCGCCTCCGACATTCCCGTCGTGCTGTTCCAGGGTGCGGCCGGCGTAAACGCCACATTCAATGTCCCGGTACCGACCGCGGGACAGGATCTCTCCGCGAGCGCGGTGCAGGGCGCGCCGGGCGACCCGATCGAACGGTTCATCGCGGGGACGGCTGGAAACGACAACATCACGATCCTCGACGCGATGGCTACCCAGGTCGTGGCCGGCAACGGCGACACGATCAATGCCGGCACGGGCTTTACGATCGTCACCGCGGCGCAAGGCAGCAGCATCGTCGCGGGTGGCGGCGACACGATCATTGCGACAGCGGGGACCGACGAAGACTTCACGATTACCGAAGGGACCGGCACGGTAGCTATTGTCAACAATACCAGCGGACTTGCCGTCGACATTTCGAACGTGCAGTACGTCCAGCTCGATGGTGGCGACGCGCTGATCTTCGCGGATGACATGGCGCAGGCAACCGTGGCGAACCTGTACCAGGCACTGTTTGGCCGAACGGCCGATGCGGGCGGCCTGGAGTATTGGTTCGACCAGGCGGATGCGGGCGTGTGGATCGGCCAGATCGGGAACTTCTTCACGACGTCGGCGGAGTACACTGGAGGCGGCCTGACCAATGAACAGTTCGTCGAATCGCTTTACCTGAACGGCCTCGGTCGAGCGGCGGATGCGGGTGGCCTGACATACTGGTCCAGTTTGCTCAACACGGCCGCTGCCACGCGCGGCGAGGTCGCGGCGGGGATTGCAATGGCCGCTGCCGACCCCGCGTCGGGCGAGGTGAACGTGATCGGCTCGGTCACCGTCGTGGAGGGCATCGATCTGGGATAACAGTCTCATGCCAATGAAAGGGGGCCCCGCCCCCTTTTTCCTGTCGACCTGCACGCCCCGCTTGCGCGACGATGCACTGCTGACCCGGGCGCTGGAAATGTTCAAGGCAGGCCACCTCGCCGATGCGCTGGTGGCCGCGGAGTACGTTTGCCGGCGCTTTCCCCAGAAAAGCATTCCCGCCATGCTGCGCGCGAAAGTGCTGCAGACCGGCTACCCATTTCTGGCCGCGCGCGCATGGCACGCGGCATGGCTGTCGGACGCCGAAAATCCCGTGCTGCAAGACGCGATGCTGCAGAGCTGGCTGCAGGATGGCGGCCGCGCCGACGTGGCCAGCCTCGGCCCCGCCTTCCTTCCCGCCCGCTGCCGCGAAGGCAAGCATGCCAGCCTGCTGCCACTGCTGCGCGCGGCTGGCGTCGCTCACACTGGCGCGTGCTGGAAAGCAGGCGACGCCATCGAAGGCATGGTGTTCCAGGGCGGCATGGTGTTCCAGGGCGGCACGGCGCCGCGCGCCACACTGCTGCTCTCGGACGAAACCCGGCAATTTCGCCTCGAGGTGCCAGCCGACGGCAGCCGCTTCCGGCTGGCCTGCCCGCGGCCCGGCGCCGTCTGGTCCCTGACCCTGGTGGAGCCCGACGGACAACAACAACTTCTGCCGGGATCACCCCTGGCGTTCTATGAGCCGCCGACCATGCAGGCACGCGCTCCGGCGGAAGATGGCGCGCGACCGCGACCGGTCTCGATCGTCATTCCCGTCTATCGCGAACTGGCTCTGGTACAGGCGTGCCTGAACAGTGTGCTTGCCAGCCTGAACGCCAACGCCACCCCTGCCCGCGTGGTGGTGGTCGATGACGCCAGCCCCGAGCCGGCACTGTCGGCATGGCTCGACAAGCAGGCCGCGGCGGGGCGGATCAAGCTGCTGCGCAATCCATGCAATCTTGGATTCATCGAAACGACGAACCGCGGCATGCGCGAATTCCCCGACCATGACGTGCTGCTGCTCAATGCCGACACACAGGTGCATGGCAACTGGATCGACCGGCTCGCCAGCGCGCTGTATGCCGCGCCCGATATCGCTTCCGTCACGCCGTGGACCAATAACGGCGAGATCAGCAGCTTCCCCGTCATGAGCCAGGCCGCACCGGCACCCGACGCGCGCGAGCTTGCCGCACTGGACGGCGCGGCCGCGGTGGTTCACGCGGCCGGCGGCAGCAGCGATATCGAACTCCCATCGTGCTGCGGTTTCACGATGCTGATCCGCCGCTGCGTGCTCGACGGGGTCGGCATGCTCGACGGCACCGCCCTCGTGCGCGGCTACGGCGAGGAAGTCGACTGGTGCATGCGGGCGCGCACCGCCGGCTGGCGCCATGTGCAGGCGACCGGCGTCTTCGTCGCGCATGCGGGCACCGTGTCGTTCCGCGCCGAGAAATCGCTTCGCGTGGCGCAAAACCGCACCGTGGTAAAGGCACGGTATCCATCGTTCTATCCCGAATTCGCGGCATTCCGGCGCGATGACCCGCTCCGCAAGGCGCGCCTCGCACTGCGCACCGGGCTGGCGCGGTCCGGCGCCGCCGCGTGGCTGCGCAAGGCCGAAGCCGCGCAAGCCACCGCGGCCCTGCCGAACACGGTGGCAAAGAAGCCCTTGCCGGCCGTGCTCCCGGCACTGCGGGCCTCCTGCCAGCGCATCGCCGTCTGGCGCCACGGTACCTCGGCGCGCGGGGTGCACCATACACTCGCGCTTGCCAGGGCGATCGCCGGCCAGCCCGGTTCGCAGCTGCGCTTGCTCGTGTTCGGTGATTGCAGCGAAGCACTGTGGCACACCGGCGTGGTCGACCATGTTCCGGCCAGTGGCGATGCCCTTCCCTTGTTGGACGACGTGCGCGTGCTCCAGGCGGCCGGCTGCGGTATCGTGCTGTCCGATGACCCGGCAGGCCTGCCGACCAGGCTGCGCGTCGTGTCGCTCGACGACACTTTCGATCCCGCATCCTGGCTTGCGAACTGGCATGGTCAAGCCAGGTACGATGACCGCCTGATGAATTCGAAAAATGGAAGCGATGAAAACTGACGTGTCCCTCGACCTTCCCCCGGACTCCTCAGCCCGGCGCTGGCATGGCGCAATCGAAGGCCTTTGCAATGGCCTCCTGTACGGCTGGGCCCTCGATCGCGGGCGGCCCCACGCACGGGTCGTAGTGGAGATCTGTCTCGACGGCGTGCCGCGCGTATCCGCCACGGCGGACGTTGCGCGTACCGACCTCGCCCAGACCTTCACCGCCTTGCACCCCAATGCCGATGTGTGCCACGGATTCGTTGCCGATCTCAAGTCCCTTCCCGAGGGCATGGCGGGTATTCTTTCGGCACGCGTCGCCAACCTGGACGTCATGCTCCCTGGCAGTTTCGCGCTGGACGATGCGACAGTCCCTCCGCCGCCCGCGCTCAGTCTTGTCTGGGGAGACGGCGGCCTGCGCTTGTTCGGCTGGGCAGTCGATCCTCTCGACCCGCGCAGCACGACCACCGTGCGCGCCTACATTGGCGAGGAAATGGTGGCGCAAGCCACGGCGGACCTGATGCTGCCGGCGGCACGCGCGTATGTCGAAGGCGCGCATGGATTCGACCTGGCGTTACCGGCTACGCTGGCGGACGGCCGGACGCACTCGGTGCGCGTAATGGACGACAATGGCGTTGAACTGAACGGCAGCCCGGTACTGGCGTGCTGCGCGCTCGACGGCATGGCCGCGCTCTTGCCCGCCGATACGGACAAACTGACCCTTGAACTTGCGGCCATGTACGAGCGCCGTGTCCCGCGCAGCCTGCCGATGAACGCATGGCCGCAATGGTCGGCCCGCTTCGACCAGGCACCGCCCGAGCCGCTGCCGGCAGCCGTTGCCTCGTTCAGGACCGCCGTTCTCATTACCGGCGAGCCGGATGCGAGGGCAATCGAGCGCACCAGGGCAAGCCTGGAACGGCAGGGGGTCGCCATCCGTGTCTTTACCGCGTCCCCCTTTTCCGCATTGTTGGCCGAGGCGCTATCGGCAGGCTGCGACGTCATTGCTTGCATTCGCGCCGGCGATACACTTGCTCCGGCCGCGCTCGCCCATGCGCTGGCAGGATTCGCATTGCCGCATGCCCGGGTGGTGTACACCGATAGCGAGCAGGACGGCACGCCGTGGTTCAAGCCCGCCTGGGATCCCGACTATGCATTGGCTACTGATTATCCGCTGGAGCTGCTGCTCGTGCACCGGTCCGTCGCGCAAGTCCTGCCCAGGCCGGACAGCCAGGCGCAGTTTGCCTGGTCGTCGCTGGCGAGCGCATGGGCGCACGGCGAGCAGGCGATCGTGCACGTGCCGCGCGTGCTGTACCAGGTCAACTCCCCGTTCACGGAACAGGAGCGTGCCGGCCGTGCCGCGGCTGCCGCGCGGGCGATCCGGGCCATGGAACCGGCCGTCGCGCTGGACGTGTCAGATCGCATTGCACCGGACTTGGCCATGCCTTCCCGCCGAGTTCGCGCGGCATTGCCACCCGGCGCGCGGGAGCTGATAGTCAGCCTCGTCATTCCAACGCGCGACCGCGCAGACCTGCTGAAGCGCTGCATCGACAGTATCGAACGGTTCACGGCCTGGCCCAGTCTGGAGATCATCGTCATCGACAATGGCTCGGTCGAGCAGGCGACACACGACTATTTCGCCGAAATCGCGCAGCATGGCGTGCGCATCATGCCGATGCCCGGTCCGTTCAACTATGCGGACCTGAACAACCGGGCTGTCGCGCTCGCAACCGGCGATATCGTCGGGCTCGTCAACAATGACATCGAAGCCTTGCATGACGGCTGGCTGGAGGAAATCGTTGCCCAGTTGTCGCGGCCCGGTGTCGGTGCCGTCGGCGCCAAGCTTCTATGGCCGAACGGCATGGTGCAGCACGGCGGTGTGCTGGTAGGCGTGGGCAACGCCGCCGGGCATTTCGGCAATCTGCTGGCTGATGCCGACTGGGGTGACCACGGGCGCAACCAGCTGGTTCACCGGGTGAGCGGCTGCACGGCCGCCTGCCTGTTTCTGCGCAGGCAGGATTACCTGGAGCTGGGCGGCATGGACGCGCTGGCGTTCCCCGTCGCGTTCAACGACGTCGATCTGTGCCTGAGGATGCGCGCTTCCGGCAAGGCTATCATCTGGACACCGCACGCCAAACTGCTGCACGCCGAATCGGCCAGCCGGGGAAACGAAGATACGCCGCAGAAGCGCGCGCGCGCGCGCCGTGAAACCGAACAGTTGCGCCGGCGCTGGGGTCCCCTGCTGTTGCAGGACCCGGCCTACCATCCGAGCTTGAGCCTCGATCCGAACAGCCACGCCTTCGGCGGCCTTGCGCTGCCACCACGCCCGCGCGTGCCCCGCACAGGAGCGCTGGTCGATTTCAATGCAGGGTGATGAGGTACACCGCGCTGCGCGACCGCAGTTTCCCGCCTGGCAGGATATAGTTGCGGTGGAGTTGGCCGGCAACTGCGCGTTTCGCAGCCAGGACGAAGCGAGGCCGCGCGCGCTTGCGCCCGGCTACGATTACGATCCGAAGGCAGCCGGCGGTTGCCGCTGCCTTGTACACACCTCCTTTCTCACCTATGAAACCGTTTGAAAGATGAATCTCCTGGATTCGAAGACTGCCACCAGCCAGCACACGCCCAGCCTGTCGACTCGCAGGTCGATCTGCTTCGTCAGTGAAACGCGGCACGCCACTCGGCCGATATTGGATCCATCGGTGCGCTACCGCTGCTATCATCCGGCGGAGAAACTTGCCGCCGAGGGGCACTGGTGCACGGTCAAATCCGCATCCCAGTTCTTCGAAATGCCAAGCCTTGGGCATGACGTGTATGTATTTCACCGGCCGAACATGGCGCGTGACAACTTCGCCCAGATCCTCCAGGCATTGCGCCGGCAAGGCGCGACATTGATTGCCGATTACGACGACCTGATCTTTGGCACGGCCGAGATCGCGCTGATCTCTTCCGCTGTCAAGAACGGCACGTTGAGCGAGGAACGCGCCATCGAAGCATTTGCCGGTAATCTTGCCGGATTGAGGCAGTTCGACAAGGTCACCACGTCGACCGCACCGTTGGCCGAGCGGGTACGCGAATTCAATCCCGGCGCACAGGTTGAAGTGGTGCCGAACTTCCTGCCGGAATCGATTGTCGGTCCGCATGCCGAACTGCGCACCCCATTCATAAGGCGACCGCCGACCAGCATCGGCTATTTTTCCGGAACGCGCAGCCACGACAAGGATTTCCCCATCGTCGGGGCGGTCTTGCATCGTGTCCTGTCCGAGAATCCGGACTTCAATCTCCTGATCGTGGGACCAGTCCAGGTACCGCGAGGGCTTGCTTCGCTGCCCAACGTGACCACTGCGCCCGCGACGAGTTTCCTGCGCCTGCCTTCACTCATGAGCATGTGCGCCACGGTCATCGCGCCACTCGAGACCACTGCTTTCAATGCTTGCAAGTCACGGGTCAAGTTCCTGGAAGCGGCTATCGGTGGATGCCGGCTGATTGCAACGCCGATTCCCGACATGGCCGCTGTCGGCGATGCGCACATCACGCTTGTTTCTACCACCGACGCCTGGTACGAGGCACTCTCCGCCCCGCTCGATGCCGAGGCCAGGTCGGCACTCGTCCAGCGCAATCTCGCTTTCCTCGGTGCCAACGATGGCATCGATGGCCTCCGGTCCTTTGTGAGCTGACATGCGAATCCTGCTTTATATCGAACCGTTCCCGATTCGAAACAGCCTGACGCACTTTCAAGGCGTGTCGCGCAAGCTTCTTCCCCTGCTGGCCGCCGGTTCCGCCTACGACGTGCGCATGTTCGGCAACAAGGCAACCCTGGACATGTTGGGTGAGCCGGCACTGTCGACCCATGGCGAGCGCTTGATCAGCGCGACCGAGGAAGAGGAGCAGATGTTCAAGGCCCATATGTTGCCTTGGCAGCAAGCTGGGATGTCGACCTGGCTGGACCTGATGGCAGGTACTGGCGAGGTGACCGAAGACTATCTCAGGGTCCTCCGGCGGGTGTGGAATATCTTCCCGTTTGAGATTATCGTCAACTGGGGCGAGAACGGGGCGATTCGCCATTTCGTCAAAGAGCGGCCGGTGACCAGGATCGGCATGGAGTTGGGATGCACGCGTCCCCCGTTCATGGAGAGCCTTGCAATCGACCCTTTCGGCACGAACGGATCAGGCGTCGTGCCGAAATTGACGGTTGCCGAATTGAGCGAGATTGTGGGGAACAGGCCCATGTCGCGCCATGAAGCATTAATGGCGTATTCCCACAACGTGGAAAGCCTGGGCTACGAGGAACAGTTCCTGCCCCTCCCGGCGGACATCAGCTCGCGATTGACCAGCGAGGAAAAGATCGTCTTCCTGCCGCTGCAACTGTTCGATGATGCAAACTTGCTGCGCTTTTCGCCGTACAGGACAGTGGAAGAAGCAGTCCTGGATGTGGTTCCAAAGCTTGCTGACAAGGGCTATACGATACTCGTCAAGCCCCATCCGGCTTCCGAACAGCGGCATAGCGCGGCCACGGCGAACGCGGTGGCACGCGCGGCACTGCGCCGCTGGTGGAAATATGTCGTCTGGTGCGATCACCCGAAGCCCATCCCGAATGCCCGCCTGATCTCGCTCGCGGACTTTGTCGTGACGGTAAATAGTTCCGTTGGTTTCGAGGCCCTCTACTTCGACAAGCCTGTCGTCGTGCTCGGCGATGCCGTGTACAAGCCCCTCGACCTGTTTCCGTCGCTCGATGACATGCTGGAAGATCGCTTCGACCGCGCATCCTTCCTTCACGGCGCGGGGCTCCTGCGCCGTTTCATGCTGGACGCGTATTTGCAGCATGACAGTCTCACGAGCGACGCCACGGCGTTCCTGCAGCGCGTGTGCGCGATCGACGAGATCTGCACTACCGCACCGGGCGATCCAGTAGCCTTTGCACGCAGCATTTGGCATGCCGCGGCGGCATCGAAAACAATCGCCCGCTCAGTATTGCGGCATGGGCGGTCGACGGCCGGTAAGGCGGAGTTTGCCCAAGCACTGGATTCGATCAATGCGGCGGATAGCGGCAATGCTGGGGGATTTGGAGCCTACGAATTGGCCGCCCGGCGGCTCTGGCTGCATGCGGGCAAGCCGAGTCTCGACTTCCTGCTCGCATGGCTCGATTCCGCATGGGCAGTGGCAGAGCGACGTGCCGAAATCATCCGTGCCGGCAAGTTGGTGGACCCTGAATACTATCTGAACATGTATCCAGATATTCGCGAGATGAACATCGATCCAATCCAGCATTTTTCCCACTACGGCATGCTGGAAAACCGCTTGCCGAGGCCGGGGGCCGACCCTTGCCCGCCGGACGCGATGCTCGACCTGCTCAAGCGCGCGGCGAAGGAAATGATGGCCCAACCGGCATTGCAGGATTACCCTCTGACCGAAGAGGAAGAGGCATATCGGCAGACACAACTACAACAGATCGGCGACGCGTTGCGCCAGCGTAGCCATCGCATCGCAGTGGTAGCACACCTCTACTACCGCGACCTCGTGCCTGAACTCCTGGAAAAGCTGGCGCACATCACGGAACCCTTTGACCTGATCGTAACGCTGCCGGACTGGGGCGTACGTGCAATCATCGCGTCCGTCCGAGCGGTTTATCCGGAAGCGCTGTTCTACCAGGCAGTGAACCGCGGCCGGGATATCGCGCCATTCCTCGACGTCCTGCCACTCATCGTGGACAAAGACTATGATGCCGTCCTGAAGATCCAGACCAAGCGCGGCTATTATCAGCAAGGAAGGCTGCTGGCCAAGCTCGGCGACCTCTGGCGCGACGAAGCCCTTGCCGCTCTCCTTGGGAGCGCCCAACGCGTCGACATCATTCTCGATGCGTTCCGCACCGACCCGACACTGGCAATGGTCGGCCCATCCCCATATCTGCAGCCATTGGCCGGCTACCCCTACCATGATGGAGGACAGCTTGCCAGCACGCTGCTTGCACCGCCGATGGACGAGGGGTTCTTCGCCGGTACGATGTTCTGGTTGCGCCCCCGTTTCCTGAATCCGCTCGGCAGCTTGACCATGACTCATTTCGCTCCGGAAACTGGAGCAAATGACGGCGCACTGGCACACCTCGTCGAGCGAATGTTCGGTCACGCCGCGACAAGCGGTGGCGGGCGTATTGCCGGGGCGCCAATCGATCCGGGCGCGCCGCTGAACCACACGATCCAGCCCTCGACGGTTCCCATCCACGATTATCTGACTGCCCGGCTCGAAGAGCGCCGACGCCAGTTCGCGCAGGCGGCAGCCGGGCAATTGATCTGGTGAACCGCGCGGGGCTACGGCGGTGCGCGGATTGCCGGTCGCGGTTGTCGCCGGTTCGTGCCGCGTGCGAAGACAGGACGCCCCTCAGGCGGGACAAAGCACATGGATGCGACCACAATAACGACGCTATACACAACATGATGAAAAGTCTCGGCTTTTTCCTTCCCACTGCCGCGCGGTCGAGACGGGTGTCGATCGTCCGTCGATGCGATTCGCACCCGTCTGGGGGCTGCCAGTGACGACGGTCCACGGCCATGTCGATACGTGCAATGCCAGCGGTATTACCGGTTGGGCGTGGTGTACAACGTGCCCGCAAGCGAGGCTCGAGGTCCATTGCGCGATCGATGGCCGAACAGTGATGGGCAAATCGGCCGAGGAATTCCGCCTCGACCTGCAGGCAGCGGGAATCGGCGACGGAAAACACGCTTTCACGTTCCAGATTCCCATCAGCTTCTACGATGGGAAACCGCATGCTTTCAGCGTGCAAGCTTCCTGCGAAGGCCAACTGTTCCAGCTCAACCGGAATCCGATAACACTTTGCTTGTCGAAAGATTCCCTGATCCATGGGGATTTCGGCATTGACGCCGACGGCTTGCTGCAGGGCTGGGTAATCGATAGAGCCAGTCCATCACGCACCGTTTCCGTCGATGTCGAAGCGGAAGATGCAGGGCATGTCACGCTGGAGGCCATCCTGTACCGCCCGGACCTGCTCGCAATGGGGAATGGCTCCGGCAAGCACGGTTTTCAAATGGTGTTGCCAGGCGAATGGTACGATCGCGAGCGACTGACTATTCGCGTCCGGGAATCGACCACCGGACAGGAGCTTGGTCACGGCCCAGCGGTGCTCCATACGGAAGCCAGCTATTTCCGGCAGGCGCAGAATGATGGAGCGCCTGCCGTCGCGGCGAACGTTCGCCGCGACGGCCCTGTCATTTCAATCCTGATGCCTGTCTACAATCCCCCTCCGGTTTTTCTGGAGGCCGCGATCCATTCGGTGAGAGCGCAGTCGTATTCCCGTTGGCAGCTCTGCATTGCGGATGACGCATCACCTGATCCAGCGATCAGGAAAATCCTGGAAAAACACGCCGCACACGATGACCGCGTCCGGGTTGTTTTCCGCGAAAAGAACGGACACATCTGCAGGTCTTCGAATTCGGCTCTGGCGCTCGCGAGCGGGGAGTTCATTGCATTGCTGGATCACGATGATCTGCTGCATCGCGACGCCCTGCTCGAGGTAGCGAATGTCATTACGCAAAATCCCGACGTCGGCATGATTTTTTCGGACGAAGACAAATGCAACGAAAATGGCCTGCGTTATGCGCCCTATCGCAAGGCAGGATGGGATCCGGAGCTGCTCCTCGGGCAAAACTGTATCAGCCATCTTGGGGTGTTTCGCACGGAGATCGTGCGCACGCTTGGCGGGTTCCGCCCTGGTTACGAAGGGTCGCAGGATTACGACCTGGCGCTGCGCGTCAGCCGTGCGCTTACTTCCGCGCAGATCAAGCATATCCCCCGGGTTCTGTACCATTGGCGGGCAATTCCGGGCTCGACTGCGCTAGCCAATTCGGAGAAGAGCTACGCGGTGGTTGCCATGCACAAGGCGCTGCGTGACCACCTGCGCGCAATCGGCTCGGCTGCGGCATGCGAACCAGCCGTACAGGGCGTGTTCTGCCGCGTGGTTTGGCCGCTTCCCGTTCCACCGCCCTCCATCACCGTTCTCATGCCCTTTGCAAGGACCGATCCTGGCGTCCGGAAAGTCATCGACGCGATTTCGGCGCTTCAATGGCCGCGCATGCAAATACTTGCTGGCAACATCGAGGACGCCGATGCGCTGGAGAACATCGAATCACGCCGTGAAAAGTATATACAGGCATTGCTTCCCGCCGCAAAAGGCGATGTCTGTATCTGGCTGGAGCATGCACTACCTGCCGGCAGCACGGAAGCCTGGCTCAGGGAGCTTGCGTCCCAAGCCCTGCGCACGGAAATCGCCCTGGTCGGAGCGAAGCTGCTCGATTCGCGGTTGAAGGTTGCAGCGGCGGGCATCAGCTATGACGATCCGGCTGACCCTGCGGGATACAGGCAGCTTTACCAAGGGCTGGCAATCGCCGATGCCAGCATCGGAGGGGGTGCAGGTCTGTGCCGAACGGTCCAGGCGATAACGGCGAACACTTTTGCCATCCGCCGCAGCAGGCTGCTGAGTCTCCTGGCTGACCCTTGGGTGGCACCCGGAGCCCCTTTTATGACGGAGCTCAGCTTGCGCGCGGAGAAGCGCAAATGGCGCACCTTGCTCACACCGTTTGCAATGTCGATCATCACCCGGGCGCTAGGCGACAGCACGGAAAAAAGCGCCCCGGCAACGGGCAAGGCATCGATGCCGGAACAGTAGTATCGCGGCACGAGCATGACGCCGGCGGTCGGAAGACTCAGCGTGCCTCCGTGATGACACGGTTATTCTCTACCGTATTCGCGACGCCGTTGTCGTTGTCGTCCTTGCTGCTGCCAAATGGGAAGCCATCGTCGAGGTGGCAATACGCCTGTTTTTTGGCTGCCGCGGAGCGGGAGTTGACGACAACGGGCTGCAGCTTTGATCCCTCGGGAATAACGAACGTGTTGTCCATGACCCGGTTATTGCTTGGTGTCTGGTGGCGGACGACGCCATTCTCTCCACAGTTCCTGTACAAATACACGCCGTCGTGTTCGCTCAACTGGATGCGATTGCCACTGATGACATTGTAGGCCGACCCATCGACCGCGATCATTTCCCGCTTCGGCCGTATCGTGAACGTGTTTCCGATGATGCGGTTGCGGGCGGATTCATGATCCAGATATATGCCCAGGTCCCCGACACCCTTCACTTCGGAATGGACTAACGTCACTTCGTTCGCACCGGCTCCAATGTACAGCGGAACATGCCAATACGAAACGAGTGCGCTGTCGGCGATGGTAATCCTGCCTGGCGCATTCTTCTGGGCGATACTGGTGAAATTCTTTTCCCTGGATGGCGAAAGCAACTGGGAACCTTCCATTCCCATGATCTGCGTCGCACCATATATGGTGCACCGGCGTATGACTATGTCGACCGGGGGGCTCCATGTCGCTCCCTCTCGCAAGGACACGATTTTAACGGTTGGCACCGCAAACGGAGAGAGCTCGGCCCCTCCCCGGCGGCGCAGCTCGGCAACCATGCCGTCGTAACCGATGGCACCGCCGTTGCAGTCGATGAGGACGCGCGACGCCGAAGGTCCTGCAAGGCGCAACCGGCGATAGATATTGTCTCCCTTTTCGAGGGTGACACTGCAGGACAAATCGAAAGGCTTTTCATTAGCCCGCGCGGGGGCGGTCAGCGCGGCATAGGTCACGGGAGAACAGGCCGGCGCTCCGGGCGCGGATAACGCAGCAACTGCCGCCAGAGAAAAGATCATCATCCTGCAATCCTCGGTGTGAGTTACGGTAACGACAAACCAGCTGGCGAGATCTGGACCGAGATGGCATTGACTCGATCACTCAGGCCGGCGCCAGCAACGCCAGCTGCTCCCCCTCCAGATAACACCACTCCCCCTCCTTCAGCCCCAGGTCGGCCAGCTGCAACCCGCCGATGGCCGACCGGTGCAGTGCGCTGCAGTGATTGCCGGCGGCGGCAAGCATGCGCTTGACCTGGTGGTACTTGCCCTGCTCCAGCACGATCTCGAGCTGGTGCTCGCCCTTCTTTTCGCAGACTTGCGCAGCGAGTGGCGCCGGCTCGTCGTGCAGCTGCACGCCCGTGAGCAGGTGCTCCACCAGCGCGTCCGTGACCGGTTCCGCGGTCGTGGCCTGGTAAACCTTCGGCACGTGGCGCTTCGGCGAGGATTGGGCATGGATGAAGGGGCCGTCGTCGGAGATCAGCAGCAAGCCCGTCGTGTCGTGGTCGAGGCGGCCGACGGGTTGCACGTCACGCCACGTGAATTGTTCCGGCAACAGGGTCAGCACGGCGGGATGATGGCTGGGCTTGCGCGAGCACTCGTACCCGGCGGGCTTGTACAGCGCGATGTAGACGCGCTCGCGGTAACGCCATTCCTCGTCGAACACTGTCAGTACCAGCCCGTCCGTTTCGATGGACGCCTTGTAATCGTCGACGACACTACCGTTGACGGCCACTTCGCCGTCTTCGATCAGCGCGCGGCAGTACTTGCGGGTGCCGAAACCTTGGGATTGGAGAATGCGATCCAGCGATAATTTACTCATGAGCAGCATTCTACCGGATTGCAAGGCTGTCCCACCCGGTAGTTGAGGAATGTCAAGTCGCCCGGGCTAGCCGTTGATACACTGAAACGCGTGTAGGAATTTGCTGAACCGCAGCCCATCGTTCCTACGTTTCGTTAAGAAAGTATCCGCGATCCCGATACGATCGATTTGCCAAGGAGGCCCGCCATGATCACCCTCGAAAGCCGCTCCGACATTGCCCGCCAGGCCGCTGCCCGTTTCGCCACCGACTTGCTGATGGCCCGTTGCCGTAACAGCGCCGAAATGGCGCTGATGCCGCAGGCGCGCTGGTTCGCCACGAAAACCCAGGGCTTGCACGACTGGCTACGCGACGGCGGCTTTCAGAGCGAGATCGAAGCGCCAGTGCCGCCATGGAAGCGCTGATTTATTCATGGCGGCGATCTTGGCCCTCATCCGCCGGCAATAAATCGGCGCTTCGTGACGAGAACGGCGGCCAGTGGCCGCCGTTCTCTCTCCCGGTCGGGAGCAGTGAGGAATTAAATTCTCTCAGGTTCGCTTCGATGCGATCGACAGGTTCGTTACGCGAGGCGTTTCGATCGAATACCACGCGATCGGATATTGACGGCTTGTAAGGATAGACGCCCTCCGTTCAAGAACTTACGATCACTATACGCCATCTGCATTCGTTTTCAAGCTTGCGATCGCGGCCATACAGGGAAGTTCACGCGCGATCCCAGCATTATCGGATAACCGGCACGCCGGTCGCCACCGCGGCCTTGACGGCACCCTGCCCTACCGCCGCGCCGAATTTCTTCAGCACCCGCTCCGGCAAGCCTTCGTGCTGGGTGTAGTCGATGATGTCTTCGGCTTTCACGACGTCGCGCGCCACGCTGTCCACGCTGCCCAGTTCGTCGGCCAGGCCCATGTCGATTGCACGGGCGCCAGTCCAGAACGAGCCGGAGAACGTTTCCGGCGTTTCCTGCAACCGCTTGCCGCGGCCTGCGCGCACGACCTCGATGAATTGCTGGTGGATCTCGTTGAGCATTTCCTGCGCATGCTGCTTCTGCTTTTCCGATTGAGGGCTGAACGGGTCCATGAAACCCTTGTTCGCGCCCGCCGTGAGCAGGCGCCGCTCGACGCCGAGCTTTTCCATCGCACCGGTGAAGCCGAAGCCATCCATCAATACGCCGATCGAGCCGATGATGCTGGCCTTGTTGACAAAGATCTTGTCCGCCGCCGAGGCGATGTAATAGCCACCCGAGGCACAGATCTCATCGACCACCACGTACAGCGGCTTTTCCGGGTAGCCCTGGCGCAGCCGGCGGATCTCGTCGACGATCATGCCGGCCTGCACCGGGCTGCCGCCGGGACTGTTGATGTGCAGCACCACCGCGACGGAGCCATCGTCCGAGAACGCCTTGTTCAAGGCGGGAATGACGACCGAGGCCGCGCCACTGCCTTCGGTCTCGATATCGCCTTCGATCTCGATCAGCGCCGTGTGGCGGCCCACTTCCCCTTCGCCGCCGAGCAGGTCGACCTCGAAATAGCTGGCGATCGCGAAGAACACCAGCAGCAGCATCACGATCTTGTAGAAGATGCTCCAGCGGCGGTTGGCGCGCTGTTCCTTGATCGTGGCGAACACGAGCTTCTCCAGCACTTCGCGCTCCCACTTGATGGGTGGCACATCCGTACGGGGAGATTCGGGCGATGCGCTGCCCGGCGTGTCTTTGATTTCGTTGCTCATAAAACTGTGGTCGGTGGGCGGATGTAATCGTCCGGTTGCCAGTAGAGGTTGCCGTTGTGCTCGGCCAGCGCCACCGGCCGGAGCCGGCCGCCGCGGCAGGGGCCGCCGGCGCATTGGCCGTTGCTGGGAATATACACGGCGCCGTGCGTCGAGCACATCAGGTACAGGCCGCTGGATTCGAAGAACTCACCTTCATTCCAGTCGAGCTCGATCGGCACGTGCGCACACCGGTTCAGGTAAGCATAGGCCTTGCCGCCATGGCGGATGACGAAGGCGGTGGCCGGCTGGCCGCCAGCCTGCACGGCGAAGCGCACGCCCTTGCCGCCGTCCGGCACCGCGTCGGCGGCGCAAATCAGTATATCGGTGCTCACGGCAAGATTGTATCCCTCTGCGTCATCACGCGTTCGCGCTGAGCCACTGGTGCAGCTCCGGCACGCTCCTGGCCGAGAACAGCGGACGGCAGGCGTGCAGCTGGTCGACCGGGTGGGCGCCATATTCGACAGCGATGCCCGCCGAACCGGCGTTCTGCGCCATCATCAGGTCGTGGGTCGTGTCGCCGATCATCACCGTACGGCGCAGGTCCTGGCCCAGTTCGCGCGTCAATTCCTGCAGCATGGCCGGATGCGGCTTGGAGAACGTCTCGTCCGCGCAGCGGGTGGCGTGGAAGGTGGACAGCAACTTGGCCGCATCGAGCGCGCGGTTCAAGCCCACCCGGCTCTTGCCGGTGGCCACGGCGAGGAAGTAACCCTCCTGCGACAGGTCGGCCAGCAAATCCGGCACGCCATCGAACAGCGTGAGCTCGTGATCCTTCGTCAGGTAATGGAAGCGGTAGCGCTCGACCATGCGCGGATAGTATTTCGGATCCACATCCGGGCCCAGTACCCGCTGCATGGCTTCCGAAAGGCCCAGCCCGATGACGTGCGAAGCGGCCTCGCGGGACGGAATCGGCAGGCCCAGGTCGCGCGCAGCCGACTGGATGCTCTTCACGATCGTTGCCGTGCTGTCCATCAGCGTGCCGTCCCAGTCGAAGACGATCAGGTCAAATTGCTTTCTTGCCATGTGCTCCGGCCGGGCCGGCTCCTGTTTTGATTGTTGCCATGTCCGCTTATTGCAGAGCAGAGTTATCGGGTTGGCCCAAGCTTACCAAGAATTTTTCGCATTCGGGGGCAAGCGGGGCGTTCAGGGTCATGATTTTCCCGCTGTCGGGATGGCGGAACGTGATCTGGTGCGCGTGCAGGAACATGCGCTTGAGCGGCACCGGCCGCTTCTGCAAGGCCTTGTTCAGCGCGAAGTCGCCATATTTGTCGTCGCCGGCGATCGGAAACCCGGTCGACTGCAGGTGCACGCGAATCTGGTGCGTGCGGCCCGTTTTCAGTTCCGCCTCCAGCAGCGCAAATTCCGCATATTTCTTCAGCAGCGTGAAGACGGTGTGCGAGGCCATGCCGTCGGCCTGCACGGCCACGCGCCGCTCACCGTCGCCCGTCGTGTACTTGTGCAGCGGCAATTTGACGTGTTGGCGCTTGTTCTTCCAGTCGCCCACGGCCAGGGCCAGGTAGCGCTTGTCCGTTTCGCCGTCGCGCATCTGCTCGTGCAGGCTGGTCAGCGCCGAACGTTTCTTGGCGAGCAACAGCAATCCGGAAGTCTCCCGGTCCAGCCGGTGCACCAGCTCCAGGAACTTCGCATCGGGCCGGGAAGCGCGCAATTGCTCGATCACGCCGAAGGACACGCCGGAGCCGCCGTGCACGGCCACGCCGGCCGGCTTGTCGACCACGAGCAGGTGGGCATCCTCGAAAATGACGGGAAATTCGGCGGCGGGTACTGCATTGTCCGGTTTCTCCGCGATCCGCACCGGCGGAATGCGCACCACGTCGCCCGCTACCAGGCGGTACAGCTGGTCGATGCGGCCCTTGTTGACGCGCACTTCGCCCGACCGCAGGATACGGTAGACGTGGCTCTTCGGCACGCCTTTGCAAATACGCAACAGGTAGTTATCGATGCGCTGTCCGGCCTCTTCTTCGCCGATCGTCACGAATTGTGCTTGTGGCAGGACTGTTTGGGGGGAAGCATCGGCGCTGTTTTGCCGGCCCTTTTGGGTTGTCTTCCCAGAAAATCTCTCTAAGTCCTTCATTTTGAATATATAATCAATTCGCCGTAGCGATGCAGCGCTCGATGTAGTGCTTGCACGCTGTTGCTTTGTGTAAGAAGAAAACCACGATTTTACACAGGGGCGCATCCGCTGGCCTCGCTTAATTGCTCATTCAGCGGAAATAAACGTATACGCACATGCGTGCACGGATCAGGGTGGCGACCACTGTTGTCATCGGGTTGGTGGGCGGATGTTGGAATTAGATTGGCTGGATCGTTAGGATGAATCCGGCAAGCAAGCACAGAGTCGTTGCTTGCCGGTTTGATGGAGCTGATAACGCTTGCCGTTTTCGCCAGGCACCACACAAGATGGCCTGGCTCGACCAATTGCGCACGCCCGCATTCTCCGCGGCCTTCCGTTGCGATTTTTTCATCGCAATCGGCCGGACAGGATGAGTTGCAGGTGGTGCGAACTCGGCATGACGATCGGCCTCATGCGCCCACTGCGGCAGCTGCGCCTGCGCGCTGCCGCACGACGAGGCATTTCCCCGCAGCCTCCTTAGTTCCCGCGTATATCCTTGTACGGTTGCCGCTCATGCCTCACGAGCGTGGGCGGCGCATTTGGCCGAAGGGTCGCGGAGTCAAATAAAAAATGAAACGCATGTTGTTCAACGCTACGCAGCAGGAAGAGCTGCGCGTAGCCATTGTCGATGGACAGAAACTGATCGACATCGACATCGAAACCGCCGGACGCGAGCAACGCAAGTCCAATATCTACAAAGGCGTCATCACCCGCATCGAACCGTCGCTCGAAGCCTGCTTCGTCAGCTATGGCGAAGACCGCCACGGTTTCCTGCCGTTCAAGGAAGTGGCCCGCAGCTATTTCCGTGAAGGCATCGACGTACGCAACGCCACCATCAAGGATGCGCTGCGCGAAGGCCAGGAAATCGTCGTCCAGGTGGAAAAGGAAGAGCGCGGCAACAAGGGCGCGGCGCTGACCTCGTTCATCTCGCTGGCCGGCCGCTACCTGGTGCTGATGCCGAATAACCCGCGCGGCGGCGGCGTCTCGCGCCGTGTCGAAGGCGAGGAACGCCAGGAACTGCGCGAAACGATGGACAAGCTGGACTTGCCGCAGGGCATGTCCGTGATCGCCCGCACCGCCGGCATCGGCCGCACCGTGGAAGAGCTGCAGTGGGACTTGAACTACCTGATGCAGCTGTGGCGTGCCATCGAAGGCGCGTCCAAGGCCGCCTCCGGCGCCTTCCTGATCTACCAGGAATCGTCGCTCGTGATCCGCGCGATCCGCGACTACTTCCAGCCGGATATCGGCGAGATCCTGATCGATACGGACGAGATCTACGAACAAGCGCACCAGTTCATGAGCCACGTGATGCCCGACATGGTGCACCGCGTGAAGCGCTACAGCGATGACGTGCCGCTGTTCTCCCGGTTCCAGATCGAACACCAGATCGAAACGGCCTACAGCCGCACGGTGCCCCTGCCTTCCGGCGGCGCCATCGTGATCGACCACACCGAAGCGCTGGTTTCCGTGGACGTCAACTCGGCCCGCGCCACCCGCGGTTCCGACATCGAAACCACCGCCTTCCACACCAACTGCGAAGCGGCCGAGGAAGTGGCCCGCCAGCTGCGCCTGCGCGACCTGGGCGGCCTGATCGTGATCGACTTCATCGACATGGAAGTGTCGAAGAACCAGCGCGAAGTGGAACAGCGCCTGAAGGACGCGCTGCACCATGACCGTGCACGCGTGCAGATGGGCAAGATCTCCCGCTTCGGCCTGATGGAACTGTCGCGCCAGCGCCTGCGCCCATCGCTGTCCGAAGGCTCGCACGTGACTTGCCCGCGCTGCTCTGGCACCGGCCATATCCGTGATACCGACTCGTCCGCCCTGCAGGTGCTGCGCATCATCCAGGAAGAGGCGATGAAGGAAAACAGCGCCGCCATCCACGTGCAGGTGCCGGTCGACGTGGCCGCCTTCCTGCTCAACGAGAAGCGCGGCGAGGTGCTCAAGATCGAGAACCGCCACCGCATCACCGTGATCCTGGTGCCGAACAAGCACCTGGACACGCCGCACTACAAGCTCGAGCGCATCAAGCACGACGATCCGCGCCTGGAAGACGTGGCCGCCAGCTACACGATGGCCGAGCAGGCCGAGACGGACATGTCGTTCGCCAAGCGCCAGAAGGAAGAGCAGAAGCCGCGCCAGGAAGCCGTCGTCAAGACGATCACGCCGAGCCAGCCGGCCCCGATGGTGGACCGCACCCCGGCGCCCGCGCCGGTACAGCCGGCCGCACCGGCACCGGTGGCCGCCCCGGCACCGGCCGAAAAAGGTTTCTTCGCCAAGCTGGTCTCCTTCTTCACCGGCAAGACCGAGGAACCGGCTCCGCCGGCCGCCCCGGCCATCGTGACGAAGCCGGCCGCCGCCGCACCGGCCGAGCGCGCCGACAAGAACGCCCGTGCACCGCGCGCCCGTCCGCCACGCGGTCCCAAGGAACCACGCGAGGAGGCCGTGAAACCGGCTGCGGAAGCCCGCCCGGCCCGTCCGCCGCGCCCACCGCGCGAACCGCGTGAAAAATTGGAAAAAGGCGTGGAAAAAGGCCTGGAGAAATCCGTGGACAAGGCCGAGACCGCCGAAGCTGCCGTGACGCCGCGCCCCGAACGCGCGGAACGCCCGGAACGGGCCGAGCGAGCGCAGCGCGAACCGCGCGAAGCCCGCCCGCCGCGCGAGCCGCGCGAACCGAAAGCCCAGCCGGCCGAAGCGAAAGCCGAGGAACTGGCGCTGGCCGCGGCCGGCGTCGGCCCGGTCGGCACCGGCACGGCGGCGGCTCCTGTTGCGCCCGCCACCGAAGCTCCCGGCCTGGTGAAATCGACCGGCAACACGGGACCGGAAGGCGATGAGCTGGAAGCGGGTGAAGGCGGCGACGAACCGCGCCGCCGCCGCCGTCGTGGCGGCCGCAACCGTAATCGCCGCGAGCGTGAAGGCGCCGAAGGCGAAGTGATGGAGGCAGGCGACGAGTTCGCCGCTGCCGAGGGCGACGCCATCAAGTCCGTCACCGCCACCGTCGTGGCCGAGGATGCCGAAGCCGGCGCCCGCGAAGCAGCGGCCGCACCGGTCGAAGCGCCGAAGGCGCCGGCCCAGCCGGAGCCGGTGGCTGCCGCCGCTGCCGCGATCGAGGCTGTCGAGCATGCCCCTGCCGTGGAACCGGCCCAGCGCACGGCTGCGGCCGAGGTGGCTCCGGCGGCCGCGGAAGCGGTGCAGCCGGCCCAGGCTGCCGAAACCCTGCCTGTCGAGGCGGAACCTGTGGCGATCGAACCGGCCGAAGCGGAAATCGTCCAGGCACCGGCCGCCGAACCGCTGCCGCCCGTAACTGCGCAAGCGGCCCCGGCGGAAGTGGTGGCTCAGCAGGCACCCGCTGCCGCAGCGCCGGCCCCCGTCGCCATCGAACCGGCCGAAGCGGAAATCGTGCAGGCTCCGGCCGCCGAACCGCTGCCGCCGGCCGCCCCCCACGCACCGGCCCAGGAAACGCCGGCCACCGCGCCCGCCGCCGCCGCCGATGTGTTGCCGGTCGTGGAAACCGCGGTCGTCGTGCCGGCCGCCGCCGAGATTGCAACGGTAGAGGCGGTTTCCGCCGAAGCCGTGGCAACCCAGCCGATACCGGTCGCCGCGCCGGCCGCGCAGCCTGCTCCTGCTCCTGCCCCGGCCGCGCAGCCTGCTCCTGCTCCTGCTCCTGCCCCGGCAGCGACAGACCTGCAGGCGGTCCTGGCGGCTGCAGGCCTGCAGATGGCCGCGACCGATCCGGCCAAGCTGCGGGCCGCCCAGGAAGCGGCGGCACACGCAGAGCCGCCGGTCCGGGTACGCCGCACCCGCAAGCCCGCCCCGCCAGTCTCCGACGAGCCGCTGGTGCAGGTGGATACCCGACGCTGATCGCAGCCATTGAAAAGGGAAGCCACGGCTTCCCTTTTTTTTCGCCATGCCCCCTGCCCCCTCTTTCTCTACCGCGCTGCGCTACTGGCTGAAGCTGGGCTTCATCAGCTTTGGCGGCCCGGCCGGCCAGATCGCGATGATGCATGCCGAGCTCGTGGAGCGGCGCCGCTGGGTTTCCGAGCAGCGCTTCCTGCATGCGTTGAACTATTGCATGTTGCTGCCGGGGCCGGAGGCCACGCAGCTGGCCGTCTACATCGGCTGGTTGCTGCACCGGGCACGCGGCGGCATCGCGGCCGGCGTGCTGTTCCTGCTGCCCTCGCTGCTGATCCTGATGGGGCTGGCTTGGATCTACCTCGCGTTCGGCCACCTGCCCGCCATCGCGGCGGTGCTGTATGGTATCAAGCCAGCCGTCGTGGCGCTCGTGCTCGCTGCCACGTGGCGCATCGGGCGGCGCACGCTGAAGAATGCCCTGCTCGCAGGCCTGGCCTGTGCCGCCTTCCTGGCCATCATGCTGGACGTGCCCTTCCCGGCGGTCGTGCTGGGCGCGGCCGTGCTCGGCTGGCTCGGCGCGCGGCAGCGGCCGGAAGCATTCATGCCGGGGGCACCCGGCCACACGAAGGCATCATCGACGCTCCGGGGCGCCGTGATCGACGACCATACGCCAACGCCGCCGCATGCCCGCTTCACATGGGGCAAGCTTGCCGCCGCCTCCGCCTTGGGCGTGGCCATCATGGCGGCCAGCTGGCTGGCCGTGGCAGCGCTGACGGGCCTGACCAATCCACTCGCGCAGATGGGCTGGTTCTTCACGAAAGCCGCGCTGCTCACGTTCGGCGGCGCCTATGCGGTGCTGCCGTACGTTTACCAGGGCGGCGTGGAAACCCACGGCTGGCTGACGGCGGCACAGATGATCGACGGCCTGGCGCTGGGCGAGACCACGCCCGGCCCGCTGATCATGGTGAACGCCTTCGTGGGTTTCGTCGGCGGCTGGACACACCTGGTGCTGGGCAACCCGGTCGCATCCGGCATGGCGGGCGCGTTTGTCGCCGCCTGGTTCACGTTCGTGCCCTCGTTCATCTTCATCCTGGCCGGCGGGCCACTCGTGGAAGCCACGCGCGGCAATATCCGCATGACGGCGCCGCTGACGGCCATCTCGGCCGCCGTGGTCGGCGTGATCGCCAGCCTGGCCGTTTTCTTCGGCAATCACGTGTTCCATGGCGGGGGGCAGTGGGATTGGGCCGCGGTGGCGATCGCCGCGGTGGCCGCCTGGGCGTTGTTGCGGTGGCAAACGGGCCCCGTAAAGTTGCTCGCGGGCTGTGCGATCGTCGGCCTCGTGCTACATTACGCCTTTGGAATCAATGCCTTAGTGCAGTTTAAATAATACTGCCCAGTTAATCCGCTCGATGAGCATAGTTGAGTAAATGACCGAAAAGATCATCATCCTGTCCGATGGCCGCAGCCGGCCGCCGGCGATCCCGGCGTCGATCGAAGCGCCCACCGGGGAAGTGCGCGATCGCCTGGCGCGGCCCCTGCGCGACCTGCGCATCTCGATCACGGACCGCTGCAACTTCCGTTGCGTGTATTGCATGCCGAAGGAAGTGTTCGACAAGGATTACCAGTACCTGCCCCACTCCTCGCTGCTCACGTTCGAGGAAATCACGCGCGTGGCGCGCCAGTTCGTGGCCCACGGCGTGGAAAAGATCCGCCTCACGGGTGGCGAACCCCTGCTGCGCAAGAATATCGAACGGCTGATCGAGATGCTGGCCGCGCTGCGCACCGTTGACGGCAAGCCGCTCGACCTGACGCTGACGACGAACGGCTCGCTGCTGGCCCGCAAGGCGAAGGCGCTGAAGGATGCCGGCCTGCAGCGGGTAACGGTATCGCTGGACGCCCTGGACGACGCGACGTTCCGCGCCATGAATGACGTGGACTTCGCCGTCGCCGACGTGCTGGACGGCATCGAAGCCGCCCACGCGGCGGGCCTGGGGCCCATCAAGGTCAATATGGTCGTCAAGGCCGGCACCAACGAGCAGGAAATCCTGCCGATGGCGCGACACTTCCACGGCTCGCCACACATCCTGCGCTTCATCGAGTTCATGGACGTGGGTGCCTCGAACGGCTGGAATATGAAGGATGTGATTCCCTCGGCCGAGATCGTGCGCCGGATCGGCGCCGAATTGCCGCTGGTGCAGGCCGACCCGAACTACACGGGCGAAACGGCGGCGCGCTGGCGCTATGCCGATGGCGGCGGCGAGATCGGCGTCATTTCCAGCGTGACGCAGGCGTTTTGCCGCGACTGCACGCGGGCCCGCCTGTCCACCGAGGGCAAGCTGTACACCTGCCTGTTCGCTACCCAGGGCCACGACTTGCGTGCCCTGCTGCGCGAAGGCCGCAGCGACGAAGAGCTGGCCGGGGCGATCGGCGCCCTGTGGCAGGCCCGCGGCGATCGCTATTCGGAACTGCGCACGATCAATACGGACGGATTGCCGGGCAGCCGCGGGCGCAAGGTCGAAATGTCCTATATCGGAGGGTGATTTGAGAGACGACGACGTCAGCGGCCTCATCTTCGCGGGCGGCCGCGGCAGCCGCATGGGCCATGTGGACAAGGGCCTGCAACCGTTCCGCGGCGCGACGCTGGTGGCGCATGTGCTGCGCCGCCTGGCCCCGCAGGTGGCGGCGGTGACGATCAGCGCCAACCGCAACGGCGACACTTATGCGGCGCTAGGCGCCATGGTGTTGCCCGATGAGCTGGCAGGTTTCGAGGGGCCGCTGGCCGGCCTGCAGACGGGCTTGCGCCACTGCGCGACGCCCCTGCTGGCCACCGTGCCGTGCGACTCGCCCTTCGTGCCGGAAGACCTGGTGCAACGGTTGCGCGAGGCATTGCGCGCGCAGGATGCCGACCTGGCCATGGCCGTGACGATGGAAGCCGATGACGCCGGCGCCGCGCGCAAGCAGCCGCATCCCGTCTTTGCGCTGATGAAGACGGCCGTGCTGCCCCGGCTCGACGCCTACCTGGCCGCCGGCGGCCGCAAGATGGATGGCTGGCACGACGGCCTGAAGGTGGCCGAAGTGCTGTTCAACGACGCCGCCGCATTCCGCAACATCAATACGCTGGACGAACTGGCGCGCGAAGACCGCGCGCAAAGCCTGCAGGAACTCACCGCGGACCTGGATCCCGGCGCAATGCCCGTGCGGCGCGCGCGACAGGTCATCGAACAATTCGTGCGCCCCGTGCGCGGCGTGGAAATGGTGGCGCTGCGCGCCGCCCTGGGCCGCGTGCTTGCCGAGGACGTGATCTCGCCGATCAGCGTGCCCGCCCACGACAATTCGGCGATGGATGGTTTCGCCTTCGACGGCGCCCAGTTGTCGCCGGACCATGCGACCAAGCTGAAAGTGATCGGTACCGATTTCGCCGGCCGCCCGTCCGGCCTGGTACCCGGCCCCGGCCAGTGCCTGCGCATCATGACCGGCGCGGTGATGCCTTCAGGCTGCGACACGGTGCTGCCGCAGGAACATGCGGCCGGCGTCGAGGATGACTGGGTGACCATCGCCCCGCGCAGCATCCGCCCGGGCGACAATCGCCGGCTGAAGGGCGAAGACCTGATGGAAGGCCGCGCGGCGCTCCCGGCCGGCAAGATCGTGCGCCCCGCCGACCTGGGGCTGATCGCCTCGCTCGGCATGGCCGAGGTGCCCGTACGGCGCCGGCTGCGCGTGGCGTTTTTCTCCACCGGCGACGAATTGCGCTCGGTTGGCGAACCCCTGGCGCAAGGCTGCGTGTACGACAGCAACCGCTACACGCTGTTCGGCATGCTCACGCGCCTGGGCTGCGAGCTGGTGGACATGGGTATCGTGAAGGATGACCCGGCCGCGCTGGAAGCGGCGCTGCGCGACGCCTGCCAGAGCGCGGACGCGATCGTGACGTCGGGCGGCGTGTCGGCCGGCGCCGCCGACTACACGCGCGATATCATGGCGCGCCTGGGCGAGGTGGCATTCTGGACGATCGGCATGCGCCCCGGCCGCCCGATGGCCTTCGGCCGGATCGGCGCGGATGGCCACGACGCCTTCCTGTTCGGCCTGCCCGGCAATCCGGTGGCCGTGATGGTCTCGTTCTACTTCTTCGCCCGCCCCGCCCTGCTGCGCATGATGGGTGCCGACGCCCCGGCCGACCTGCTGGTGCAGGCGCGCTCCGCCCAAGCCATCCGCAAGCGGCCGGGCCGCACCGAATTCCAGCGCGGCATCCTCTCCGTGGCGCCGGACGGCACGCGCGAAGTGCGCATCACCGGCGCCCAGGGGTCGGGCATCCTGCGCTCGATGACCGAGGCCAATTGCATCGTCGTGTTGCCGGATGAGCGCGGCAATATAACGGCTGGGGACCTAGTCGAGGTGTTGATGTTCGAGGGGCTGGTTTAGGCCTGGGTACGCTGGTCCGGTTTTCACGTTTCTATGCAAAAGCGCGAATTTTTTAACGTTTTGGGATTTGTTCCAACGTTTTTATGGGAGACCGAAGGCGTTTAAACGGTATTGGTACGGGAATTACAATGAATATGCCTGACCGGCCGGTGGGATATACGTGGCTCATCAGGGAGCTGGGCCTTACTGCATTCCCATTGTCGCACGAGTCGTACATCGGTGCCCGTGCGCCTTCGGATGTAACCGAGCCAGGGCTAGTGCAGGAAATTTTTCAACCGAACTACTGGCCCGGTGACGATGCGTTCGATCACCTTGTGTTCGCCCTCAAGTACGACGATTTCAATCTTGATGTCCTTGATCAGTCCTTCGCCAGACTGGGCACTCCCCGCATCCTGGCCTATGTGGAAAGCCGCATACCTGCTGCATGCGGTGGAACAGACGATCAATACCGAACTCGTCACCGAAATCATGTTCATCCGCGGCTATGACCAGGCCAAGTTATCGATCCGCGATGTAGTGGACATGCCTAATGCACGCCTCGACATGTTGATCAAGCTGCTGTACCAGAACAACGGGACACTTTCGAAAGGCAAGCGGTTACAGTTCGAGGAACTTACCGACGAGGAACTGGCACGGATCGAAGCCGTGTTCCAGGCCGCTTTCACCGAGCAGACGTTAGACCTCGACGGAGCGGTGCGTTGATGCGGATCCGCGGTCTTGCTTGCGAGCCGCTCACCGCGCATTCTCGCTTCCCATCGCCCCCTCCCCGAACAAGCGCGCATCCATCACCTTCACCTCCGCCGCGATGCGCGGCACAAAATCCATCCGCGCCAGGATATCCCGCCCGATATCGATACCCGGCGCCACCTCGCACAACTCCAGCCCCTGCGGCGTCAAGCGGAACACGCACCGCTCCGTGACGAACAGCGCCTCCTGCCCCCGCTCCAGCGCGACGGCGCCGCTGTAGGTGCGGTGCTCGACTTCGTGCACGAACTTGCGCGATTCGCCTTCCCGCACGATGCGCAGGCCGCCATCGCCGATCGCCACTTCGAGCGAGCCGGCCGTGAACGTGCCGATGAATACCACCTTGCGGGCGCTCTGGCTGATGTTGATGAAGCCGCCGGCACCGGCCAGCTTGCGGCCGAACTTGCTCACGTTCAGGTTGCCGTGCCGGTCGGCCTGCGCCAGGCCGAGGATCGCCACGTCGAGGCCACCGCCGTCGTAGAAGTCGAACTGGTACGGCTGGTCGATGACGGCGTCGGGGTTTACCGTGGCGCCGAAGTCCAGGCCGCCCGCCGGCATGCCGCCAATGACGCCCGGCTCGGCCGTCAACGTGAAGCGGTCCAGCATGCCTTCCTCGGCCGCCACCGCGGCCACGCCCTCGGGCATGCCGATGCCGAGGTTGACGATGTCGCCGTCGGCCAGCTCCAGCAACGCGCGGCGCGCGATCACCTTGCGGGCCGATAGCGGCATGGGGGCGTAGCTGTCCAGCGGCACGCGCAGCTCACCCGCGAAGGCGGGATCGTAGGGGGTGCCGAAGGTTTGCATGTGGTATTCCGGCTGCTCGGCGACGACCACGCAATCGACCAGGATGCCGGGGATGCGCACCTGGCGCGGCGGCAGCGTGCCGCAGGCGGCCAGGCGCTCGACCTGCACGATGACGATGCCGCCGCTGTTGTGCGCGGCCATGGCGATCGCCAGCGCTTCGAGCGTGAGGGCTTCGCGCTCCATCGTCACGTTGCCGGCGCTGTCGGCCGTGGTGCCGCGGATGATCGCCACGTTCACGGGGATGGCCTTGTAGAACAGCCATTCGTGGCCGCCGATCGTCGTCAGTTCAACCAGATTCTCGACGGTGCGGGCATTCACCTTGCCGCCGCCGTGGCGCGGATCGACGAAGGTACCCAGCCCCACGTGCGTGAGCAGGCCGGGCTTGCCGGCGGCCGTGTCGCGGAACAGCTGGCTGATCACGCCTTGCGGCAGGTTGTAGGCCTCGATGCGGTTCTCGATGGCGAGGTGCTGCAGCTTCGGCACCAGGCCCCAGTGGCCGCCGATCACGCGTTTCACCAGGCCCTCGTGGCCGAAGTGGTTCAGGCCGCGCTCGCGGCCGTCGCCCTGGCCGGCCGCGTACAGCAGCGTGAGGTCGCGGGGAGTGCCCTGCGAAGTGAAACGCCGTTCCAGCACCACGGCGATGTTCTCGGCGAAGCCCACGCCGACGAAGCCGCCGGTGGCGACCGTGTCGCCATCGCGTATCCTGCCGACCGCCTCCTGCGCACTGACGACCTTGTTGCGATGGCTCGGCATGGCGGCCTCCTCAGTTGTCCGTCGCGTCCAGTTCGTGTTCGACCTGCCGGCCCAGCAACAGTTCCGCCGCCTCGGCCGGCAGCGCCTCGACGGATTTCAATTTCCTTGCCATCTGGCGGCTGCGCACTTCCGCCGACTCGATGTTCTTCGCCGCCCGCTCGAGCGTGGTCCTGGTCGCCGCCAGCACGTCGCCGAACTTGGCGAACTCCGTCTTCACGGCGCCCAGCACCTGCCACACTTCGGACGAGCGTTTTTCCAGCGCCAGCGTCCGGAACCCCATCTGCAGGCTGTTCAGCAGGGCCGACAGCGTGGACGGCCCGGCGATGCTGATGCGGTTCACCCGCTGCAATTCGTCCGCCAGGCCCGGGCGGCGCATCACTTCCGCGTACAGCCCTTCGGTGGGCAGGAACAGGATCGCGAAATCGGTCGTCTGCGGCGGGCACAGGTATTTTTCCGCGATGGTCTTCGCTTCCACCCGCACGGCCCGCTCCAGCTCGCGGCCGGCCAGCGCCACGCCATCGGCATCGGCCCGCTCGGCCGCCTCCAGCAGGCGCTCGTACTGCTCCTTCGGGAACTTGGCGTCGATCGGCATCCACACGGGTGCCGCCCCGTCCTTCTGGCCCGGCAGTTTCAACGCGAATTCGACCCGCGCGTTGGTGCCGGCCACCGTTTCCACGTTTTTAGCATATTGATCGGGCGTCAGCACTTGTTCGAGGAGCATTTCAAGCTGTACCTCGCCCCATGTGCCGCGCGTTTTCACATTGGTGAGCACCCGTTTCAGGTCGCCCACGCCCAGCGCCAGCTGCTGCATTTCGCCCAGCCCCTGGTGCACGCGCTCCAGGCGCTCCGAGACTTGCCTGAACGACTCGGTCAGCCGCGATTCCAGCGTGGCGTGGAGTTTCTCGTCGACCGTCTGGCGCATTTCCTCCAGCCGGGCCGAGTTATCGGTTTGCAAGTCGCGGATGCGCGTTTCCAGCGTGACGCGCACCTCGGCCATGCGGCGCGCATTCGATTCGGTGAGCACCTCGATCTGGCGGCGCATGGCATCGAGCTGCTGCACCGTGGCCGCATGCGACTGCGCCAGCGTGTGGCCCATCTCCTGCCGCTGCGCCTGGGCGGTGGTTTGCAATTGCATGCGCACTTCGCGCTCGACGCGTTCGAGCCGTTCGCCGATGTCGTTCGCGTCCCTGGCGCCATTGCCGCGCAACAGGGTGACGACCTGGAGGACGAGGATGGCGACGGCCAGCGCCAGCAAGGCATAGATTTCCATGATGCTAAGGCTGGTTCAGTCCGCTTTATTGCGCATCCAGTCGGCCGTCTGATAGAACGATTGCATCAAGCGCAGGCGCAG
Organism: Massilia sp. METH4; assembly: GCF_037094685.1. NCBI lineage: Bacteria > Pseudomonadati > Pseudomonadota > Betaproteobacteria > Burkholderiales > Oxalobacteraceae > Massilia > Massilia sp. METH4. The sequence goes on from NZ_CP146614.1 coordinate 430,493, forward strand.
GTCCTCGGGAATGCCCACGTCTTCCATCGCCCATGCCATGGCGCGCAGCCACTGGTCGCGCTCGCTGCTGCCCACCGGGAAGGGCAAATGGCGGGCGCGCAGCCGCGGGTGGCCGAACTGTTCCTGGTACAGGTCCGGGCCGCCCATCCAGCCGGTCAGGAACCAGTAGAGCTTGTCCCGCGAGCCATCGGTGGACGGCGGGTGCATGCCGCGGATGCCGGCGAATTCCGGCTCCAGCTCCATCAGGTCGTAGAAACGGTCGACCATCTCGCGGAGCTTGTCGGCGCCGCCGATGACTTCGAAGAGGGTACGTGATTCGGTGCGTGATTCAGTCATAGTTGCCATGATAGCGCACTGCACGTAAGCCGATTGATCCAAATCAATCGCCGTTGCGATACCGCTCAACATGGCTGGGTTTGATAGGAAGATGGTTGCTTGTCTCGAGCCATTCACACAGCCATGCGTCACGATGCCTTCGAACGTGCGGCCGGCAGCTTCATCGGCCGGCTGGTGCGGCGCCACCGCGGCGGCGAGCGTGCGGCCATCCAGGCGTTTCTCCTGGGCTGGCTCAGCGTCATCCTCCACCCCCTCTACTTCGTGGTGTTCACGTGGGTCTTCCCGCAACACTACGAAAGCCCGGCGGCACGCCTGCTGGGCACTGCGCTGGGCGCGGCCGGCATTGCGGCCGCGCGCTACCGTACCCGGTGGTGCGAGTTGTACGTTCCGGTAGCGCTCACCTGGCAGTTGCCTTTCTTCGCCGCCTACATGTTCATGATGAACGGGGCCTCCAGCGCATGGACGCAATGCCTGACGGTGATGATCGTGGGACTGTTTCACTTCCCGACCGGGCTTGCCTTGCGCTGCTATGCGGCCGGCATCGTGCTGGCCTGCCTGGGCGTCGCGGTGCAAGGCCAGGGGCACGTGATCCTGTCGGACGGCGTGCTGGAGCAACTGCCGGTGCACGCGATGATCATCCTTGTGCTGGGCATTGCGCGCTTTTCCCGGGTGGCGCTGGAACAGGAAAAAATGGCCGGCCTGGGCGAAGGACTGGGCGCCGTGGCGCACGAGATGCGCACGCCGCTGGCCAGCATGGAAGCGAACGTGCGGGGTCTGACGCGCATGCTCCAGGCGCTGCCCGCCGGGCAACCAGAGGATGTCCGCCAGGCGATGGGTCGCGTGCAGTACGAAGTGCGCCACATGAACCACCTGATCGACCTGTTCCTGCTGTCGGCCAATGCCGTGCGGCGGCGCCACGAACCGTTCGAGACGGTATCGATGGCCGATGCGGTGCAGGCCGTGCTGCGCCGCTATCCGTTCACCAGCCCGGAGCAGAGCGAGGCCGTCACGGTCGAGGTACGCGGCAATTTCCGCTTCGCCGGCCAGCACGAGCTGACCGTCGTCATCCTGCTCAACCTGCTGCGCAATGCGCTGAAGGCGATCCACCGCGCCGGCAAGGGGCGGGTGCGCATCGTCGTCGACGGCAACCGCAAGTCGCCCAGGTTGCTGTTCATCGACACGGCGTGCGGCATCGCGGCGCGCCGGCTACCGCTGATCTTCCAGCGCTTTTATGCCTACCCGGCCCACAATGGCACGGGGATCGGCCTGGCCCTGTGCCGCCAGATCATGCGCGCGTGGAACGCGGAAATCCGCTGCGTTTCCCGCGAGCACGCCTATTCGATTTTCGTGCTTGAATTTCCCGTCCAGCGCAGCGCCAAGCAAGCAGGTGACTCATGAGACTTCCCATCCTTTCCCATCCGACCACGGTCGTGCTGGTGGACGACAGCGACTCGTTCCTGAAAAGCCTGTCGTTCCAGCTCGACCCGCTGCTGCCGAGCAAGACCTTTCACGACACGACGGTGGCCCTGGACTGGTTCGCGCGCAGCACCCGGCGCGAAGACTTGCCGCTGCACGTGGATTTCGACAGCCTGAACCAGTCGCCCGACCAGCCGAACGTGGCGGTGGACATGCGCCGCATCCACCGCGTGTGCGAGCAGCCGCTGCGCTTCACGATTCCCTCCGTGCTCGTGGTCGATTACTCGATGCCGCAGATGAATGGCGTGGAATTCTGCGAAGCCTTGCAGCACCTGCCCACGAAGAAAATCCTGTTCACGGGCGCGGCGGATGAAAAGATCGCGGTGGACGCGTTCAACCGCGGCCTGATCGACCGCTACATCAAGAAGAGCGACGATGACGCGCTCGACCGGCTGGAAGTCGAGATCGGCAATATGCAGCGCGCCTTCTTCCTCGATTACGCGCAAACGCTGGCCGACATGCTGGCGCTGCACGACTACAGCTTCCTGCGCTGCCAGGCGATGGCAGCCGTGATGCAGGACCTGTACCGCCGTCACGGCTTCGTGGAGCATTACCTGTACCCCGGCCCGGCCGGCATCCTGTTCTTCGACCGCTACGGCCGCGCCAAGCTGATGGTGATCGAGACGGAACAGGGCATGTGTGCCCAATACGAGGTGGCGCGCGACAACGATGCGCCGCACTCGCTGCTGCTGGCGCTGTCCGAACGGCGCGTGCTGCCGTTCTTCCCGCCCGGCGACGGCATGTATTCGACGGAGGCGGGCGACGAATGGCATCGCCACTGCCGTGCGCCACAGGTATGCATGGGGCGCGAGAAGTATTACTGGGCGCTGTTCGACTTTCCCGAACATTACCTGGCAGCGCCGCCAGCGCCGTTCGAACAATTTCTCAACGCCCGGCAGGGGGTGCTGGCGGCCTGAGCCACGGGCTGGTGTCGGACATCTTTTCCGGGCGGGTTATCCGGAAAAGGTGTGCGACACCGGTGTTCGCCTGCCGGCGATTGCTTCAGGGGAGAACCGGTGTCGTACACTTTTTCCGGGAACGGCGCCCGGAAAAAATGTTCGACACCAGGGCTGCCGCCTATGCCTCGCGCAGGGTCTGCAACGGCGGCTGCCGCAGCACGTTGCGCAAGCCCAGCCAGCCGCCGATCGCCGCGCACAGCGCGCCCACGGCCACGCCGGCCATCCAGGCGGCCGGGCTGAACACCCAGTCGAACTTGAACTGGTACTTCGCCAGGCCCCAGCCCATGGCGGCGGCGCCGGTGGCGGCCAGCAGGCCGGCCAGCGAGCCGACCAGCAGGAATTCGATCATCTGCGCGCGGGACAGCTGGCTGCGGGTCGCGCCCAGCGCGCGCAGCAGGCCCGACTCGCGGGTGCGCTCATCCTGGGAACCCATCAGCGCCGCGTACAGCACCAGCAGGCCGGAAGCAAGCGTGAAGCCGAACAGGAATTCCACCGCCTGGATCACCTGGTCGAGCACGGACTGGATCTGGCGCAGCACGCCGCCCACGTCGATCACGGTCAGGTTCGGATAGTCGCGCGACAGCCGCGTGCCCAACGCGGTGAACTGCTTCGGCAGGTGGAAGGCGGTGATCCACGTCTGCGGCGTATCCTCCATCGCGCGCGGATTGATGATGACGAAGAAGTTCACGCGCATCGACCCCCATTCCAGCTTGCGCAGGCTGGTGATCTTCGCTTCCACCGGCGAGCCGGCGATATCGAAGCGCATGGTGTCGCCCAGCTTCAGGCCCAGCGTTTTCGCCAGCCCTTCCTCGACGGAAGCCTCGGCGCTGCCGGGTGCGTCGCCGTACCATTTGCCGGCCGTGATCCGGTTCTGCGAGGGCAGCTCGGCCATCGTCGACAGGTTGAACTCCCGCTCGGCCAAGCCGCGCGCGCGCCCCTCCGGGTACGTGGCCGGCGTGATCGGCTTGCCGTTGACGGCCGCCAGGCGGCCCCGGATCATCGGATACAGCGGCGCTTCGTGCGCGCCGCCGGCGCGCAGCTTCGCGGCGATTTCCTCCTTCTGGTCCGGCTGGATATTGATCACGAAGTGGTTCGGCGCATCCGCCGGGGTGGCGTTGCGCCAGGAAGTCATCAGGTCGTCGCGCACGATCGTCAGGACCAGCAGCGCCATGAGGCCCAGTGCCAGCGACACGACCTGCACCACGGTGGCGCCAGGGCGGCGCTGAAGCGACGTGACGGCGAAACGCCACGCCGGATGCTTCAGCGAGGTGCGCAGCGATTTCAACGCCGCCAGGCCGCCGAAGCCGGCCAGCGCGAACACGCCGAACGCGCCGACGAAGCCGAGCGCGGTGTACAGCGCCAGCTTCAGGTCGCCCGCCTGCCACAGCAGCAGCACGACAAAGGCGGCCAGACCGAGGCCATAGGTGGCCAGCGCCATCGGCTGCGGCGGCGCCTGCTCGCGGCGGATCACGCGGTTGTGCGGCACATTGCGCAGTTGCAGGATCGGCGGCAGCGCGAAGCCGGCCAGCAGCAGCATGCCGGTCGCCAGTCCCTGCAGGGCGGGCTTGATCGACACGGGCGGCAGCTCGGCCTGCACCAGGCGGCCCAGCAGCTCGAGCAGCACGAAGTGGCTGGCAAAGCCGACCAGCACACCGATGAGGCTGCCCACCAGGCCCACCAGCAGGAATTCGATCAGGTAGATGGCCGTCACCTGGTTCTGCGTCAGGCCCAGGCAGCGCAGCATGGCGCAGGCATCCAGGTGGCGCAGCATGAAGCGGCGCGCCGCCATCGCCACCGCCACGGCGGCCAGCATCGCCGACAGCAGCCCGACGAGCGACAGGAAGCGGTCGGCCCGCTCCAGCGTCTCGCGCATCTCGGGGCGGCCCTCTTCCAGCGTGTCGATGCGGATATTGCGCGCCTTGCCGGCGCCGATCTCGCCGCGCAGCCATTCGGCGTATCGCGCCACGGCGGCACGGCCGTCCGGCCCTTCGCCCGCCGCCAGCAGGCGGTAGGTGATGCGCGAGCCCGTCTGCACCAGGTTGGTCTTGGCCAGCTCGTCGAGCCGCAGCATGACGCGCGGCGCGAAATTGGCGAACCCGGTGCCGCGGTCCGGTTCGGCGGCAATCAGCTGGGCGATGCGGAACGTGGCGTCGCCCACGCGCACCTCGTCGCCCACCCTGGCGTTCAGCGCGCGCAGCACCGCCACGTCGACCCATGCGGTACCGGGCGCCGGGATATCGGCCGTGGGAGTGCCCACGTTGTCGTTGGCCTGGTCCGGATCGGTCGTCACCTTCAGGCGGCCGCGCAGCGGATACCCGGCGCTGACGGCCTTCAGCGAACCGAGCACCGATTGCGCCGCCTCGCCCTCGCCCGCCTGGGCCATGCTGGGGAAGATGGCCGTGTCGGCCAGCACGAGGCCGCGGCGCGTGGCTTCCTCGCGCCACGCGGCGGGCAGCGGCTGGTCGCCGGCGATCACGAGATCGGCCCCCAGCAACTGGTGCGCATCGCGGTCCAGGCCGGCGCGCAGGCGGTCGATGAAGAAGCCGGCCGCCGACAGCGCGGACACGGCGACGATCAGCGCGACCAGCAGGAAGCGCAGCTTGCCCGCGCGCCAGTCGCGCGCGGTCATGCGGAGGGCTTGGAGGAACATGGGTGTGTAAGTAAACAGGGTTCTCGTTAAGCCTGGAGAGCTACCGCGGACGAGGCCCCCAGGGATCCGGCAGGAATGCCGGCTGCCAGGCCGGCACCGCTACGCTGATCAAGGAGCAGTGCTCCCTGAAATTCCTGCTTCGCCCCGGCATCGGCCTTGGGTCAAATGCCGGCACTGGCTAAGTGTGCCGAGTCAGAAATTCGTTGATCAACGAATGTCCGATTCACCGCACTAGACTACATCGAACGCCGCAAAATAGGCATCCACCTCATCGAGGAACTTCTGCTTTTGCTCCGCCGGCAGGAACGAGGCGGCGAAGCCGTTCTTCGCCAGGTCGTGCGCGTGCTGCAGGCCCAGCGGCAGCGAGTCGAACGCGGCCAGGAAGTTCTCGTTCAGGTAGCCGCCGAAATACGCCGGGTCGTCGGAATTGATGGTGACGACCACGCCCGCGTCCAGCAGGGTCAGCAGGTTATGCTCCTTCATCGTGTCGAACACGCGCAGCTTGATGTTCGACAGCGGGCACACCGTCAGCGCCATCCTTTCGGCGGCGATGCGGCGCGTGAGCGCGGCGTCTTCCAGGCAGCGCACGCCGTGGTCGATGCGCTCGACGTGCAGCACGTCCAGCGCCGACCAGATGTACTCCGGCGGGCCTTCCTCGCCGGCGTGCGCCACCAGGTGCAAGCCCAGCTCGCGGGCGCGCGCGAAAACGCGCGTGAATTTTTCCGGCGGGTGGCCCACTTCGGAGGAATCCAGGCCCACGCCGATGAACTTGTCGCGGTACGGCAGCGCCGCCTCCAGCGTGGCCAGCGCATCATCCTCGGAGAGGTGGCGCAGGAAGCACAGGATCAGCGTGGCGGACACGTCGCTGTCGGCACAGGCGCGGTGGATGCCATTGATCACGTCGCCGATCGGCACGCCGCGCGAAGTGTGCGTTTGCGGATCGAAGAAGATTTCGGCGTGGCGCACGTGATCGGCCTTGGCGCGCGCCAGGTAGGCGGCGGTCATGTCATAAAAATCCTGCTCCTTCAGGAGCACGCTGGCGCCGGCATAATAAATATCGAGGAACGACTGCAAATCCTTGAAGGCATAGGCGGCGCGCAGGGCTTCGACCGATGGATACGCGAGCTGCACGTTATTGCGCTGCGCCAGCGCGAAAATCAGTTCGGGTTCCAGCGAACCTTCGATGTGGATGTGCAGTTCGGCTTTCGGCATGTTCTGCACGATGTGACGGAGTTGAGTATTCATGGGGTTCCTTTGTTCGCTGATAGGCGGCATCTTAGCGCAAGATCAAATGTTTTTTCATGCCCTCTCCTTCCGCACGGTTTGCATGGCGTTCAGCACGGCTTTAACAACCATGCTACTGTGACGTCAAGCGTGAAGGTAATGGCAACAATGCCGTGAGAGGCATCAACCGTGCGCACGTTTGTCCTTGCGGATCAGGGTCTTGGAGAAGAAATTGACGATGCTGGATAACCTTTTGACTTCCTGCACCAATAGCGCAATAATCAATTTCACAAGCGTAAGATGCGTTTCGGCGCACACACACGCAGGCCGGCACCCTTCCACAGCGCGGCAAATAAGAAAACTCGGCTCACGGCGCGCGCAACGCACGCCAAAGTCAGAAGCCGAAGGTACCGGACAATCAAGGAGCAGCACACACACGATCAAAAGGATCAGGCCGACAGCCTTGCACGACGACTGCCGACCACGGTAAGGGAGCCTGACGAACCGCCCCGCCTCGCCACATGGCGGCTTCGCGATGGCGACGCAGGATCGACGGCCCCCCGTAACTAGCAGGCTTACATCAGAGGACATGCACATGACCATCTTTGACACTTACGCAGCACGGTACGAGCGCACCCGGGAAGAGGAAATGTCCCTTTCCGAATATCTGCAGCTTTGCAAGAAGGATCACCTGACCTACGCGACGGCGGCGGAGCGGATGCTGGCTGCGATCGGTGAGCCGACGCTGGTCGACACGCGCAACGATACCCGGCTGTCCCGTATCTTCGCCAACAAGGTCATCAAGATCTATCCCGCCTTCCGCGAGTTCTACGGCATGGAGGAAGTGATCGAACAGGTGGTGTCCTACTTCCGCCACGCCGCCCAGGGCCTGGAGGAACGCAAGCAGATCCTGTATTTGCTGGGCCCGGTTGGCGGCGGCAAGTCGTCGATCGCCGAAAAACTCAAATCCCTGATGGAACAGGTGCCGTTCTACTGCCTGAAGGGTTCGCCGGTGAACGAATCGCCGCTCGGCCTGTTCAACGAGGCCGAGGACGGCGTGATCCTGGAAGAGGATTACGGCATCCCGCGCCGCTACCTGCGCAGCATTCCGAGCCCGTGGGCAGTGAAGCGGCTGCATGAATTCAACGGCGACATCAACCAGTTCCGCGTGGTCAAGCGCTACCCGTCGATCCTGAAGCAGATCGCGATCTCGAAGACCGAGCCGGGCGACGAGAACAACCAGGACATTTCCTCGCTGGTCGGCAAGGTCGATATCCGCAAGCTCGAGGATTACGCGCAGGACGATCCGGACGCCTACAGCTACTCCGGCGGCCTGTGCCTGGCGAACCAGGGCCTGATGGAATTCGTGGAGATGTTCAAGGCGCCGATCAAGGTGCTGCACCCGCTGCTGACGGCCACCCAGGAAGGCAACTACAAGGGCACCGAAGGCTTCGGCGCCATCCCCTTCGACGGCGTGGTGCTGGCGCACTCGAACGAATCGGAGTGGAAGAGCTTCCGCAACAACCGCAACAACGAGGCATTCCTCGACCGTATCTACATCGTGAAAGTGCCGTATTGCCTGCGCGTGTCGGACGAGATCAAGATCTACGAGAAACTGCTGCGCAACTCGTCGCTGGCCGAAGCGCCGTGCGCGCCGGGCACGCTGCGCATGATGTCGCAGTTCGCCATCCTGTCGCGCCTGAAGGAGCCGGAAAACTCGTCGATCTTCTCCAAGATGCTCGTCTACGATGGCGAGAACCTGAAGGATACCGATCCGAAGGCGAAGTCGATCCACGAATACGTCGACTATGCCGGCGTGGACGAAGGCATGAACGGCCTGTCGACGCGCTTCGCGTTCAAGATCCTGTCGAAGGTGTTCAACTTCGACTCGACCGAAGTGGCGGCCAACCCGGTGCACCTGCTGTACGTGCTCGAGCAGCAGGTCGAGCGCGAGCAGTTCCCGCCGGAGACGGAACAAAAATACTTCTCCTATATCAAGGAGCACCTCGCGCAGCGCTACGTGGACTTCATCGGCAAGGAAATCCAGACGGCCTACCTGGAGAGTTACTCCGAATATGGCCAGAACATCTTCGACCGTTACGTGACGTTCGCCGACTTCTGGATCCAGGACCAGGAATACCGCGATCCGGATACGGGCGAGAGCTTCGACCGCGAATCGCTCAATGCAGAGCTCGAGAAGATCGAGAAGCCGGCCGGCATCAGCAATCCGAAGGATTTCCGCAACGAGATCGTCAACTTCGGCCTGCGCGCCCGCGCCAACAACGGTGGCAAGAACCCGGCCTGGACGTCGTACGAGAAATTCCGCAGCGTGATCGAGAAGAAGATGTTCTCGAATACGGAAGAACTGTTGCCGGTGATCTCGTTCAACGCCAAGGCCAGCGCCGAGGATGCGAACAAGCACGCCGATTTCGTGGCCCGGATGGTGGAAAAAGGATACACCGCCAAGCAGGTGCGGCTGCTGTGCGAGTGGTATCTGCGCGTACGGAAATCGTCGTAAGGCTCAAAGTGCCATAATAGGCCGAAGGGTTTCATCAGCTATCCGGTTGAGCCACGCTCCCGGCCTACAGACGTATCGGGGCCTTGCATGACCGTCGCGCGCGGCAGCAGTTTGCGTTGAAGCGCGCGGCAGGTCGGGCAAGGCCCCACTAAGGAGGAATCTTTGGCTTACCTCATCGACCGTCGTTTGCAAGGCAAGAACAAGTCCGCGGTCAACCGCGAGCGGTTCCTGCGGCGCTACAAGGCCCAGATCAAGGACGCGGTCGGGCGCGCCATCAAGGGCCGTTCGATCACCGACATCGAAAATGGCGAGAAGGTCTCGATTCCCGTCAAGGACGTGAACGAGCCCACCTTCGGGCACGCCCATGGCGGCGTCTGGGAAGTCGTCAATCCCGGCAACCAGGAATACCAGAAGGGCGACCAGATCGCCCGGCCCAAGGGCGGCGGCGGTTCCGGCCGCGGCAAGGCGGGCAACAGCGACCAGACCACCGAGGATGACTTCATCTTCGAACTGTCGCGCGAGGAATTCATGAATTATTTCTTTGAAGACCTCGAACTGCCGAACCTCGTCAAGACGCAGCTCACGGCAACCACCGATTTCAAGAGCCAGCGTGCCGGCTACACCGTGTCCGGCACGCCCAGCAATATCCACGTGCTGCGTTCGCTGCGCGGCGCGCTGGGGCGGCGCATCGCCGTGGGCGGCCCTTCGCGCCGGCAGCTCGCGGAGGCCGAGCAGGAGCTCGAAGCGCTGCTGCTGGCAGATGTCCCGCTGGACGACTTCCGCGTCGTCGAGCTCAAGAAGAAAATCCACCACCTGCACACGCGCCTGCTGGCGATCCCGTTCATCGATCCGTTCGACCTGCGCTACAGCAACCGCATCAAGGTGCCGAAGCCGATGACGCAGGCCGTGATGTTCTGCATCATGGACGTGTCGGGCTCGATGGACGAGCAGCGCAAGGATACGGCGAAGCGCTTCTTCATCCTGCTGTACCTGTTCCTGAAACGGGTCTATGACAAGATCGAAGTGGTCTTCATCCGCCACCACACCGCGGCGGCCGAGGTGGACGAACACGAGTTCTTCCATTCGCGCGAGTCGGGCGGCACCGTGGTGTCCTCCGCGCTGAACCTGCTGAACAAGATCATCGACGAGCGCTACGGCGCGGGCCAGTGGAACAGCTATGTCGCCCAGGCGTCGGACGGCGACAACTGGGACAACGACTCGGTGCTGTGCCGCCAGCTGCTTACCAACACGATCATGCCGAAGGTGCAGTACTACACCTACGTGGAAATCACCGACGGCCCGCCGCAGAACCTGTGGGAACAATATGCGCAGGTGCCGGACCACCACCAGCACTTCGCCATGCAGAAGATTGTCACGCCGGCTGATATTTATCCGGTATTCCGCGAACTGTTCAAGAAGCAGCCCAAATAATGAACCAGATGATGAAACGCCCGCCGCATCCTCGTGCGCTGCCGGAGCAGTCGGAATGGACGTTCGAGCTGATCGAACAGGCGCACGAGGAAATCAAGCGCGTGGCCGAGAATTTCGGCCTCGACACCTACCCGAACCAGCTGGAAATCATCACGGCCGAGCAGATGATGGACGCCTACACGTCCGTCGGCATGCCCGTCTCGTACAGCCACTGGTCGTTCGGCAAGCACTTCCTGTCCACCGAAAAGGGCTACAAGCGCGGCCAGATGGGCCTGGCCTACGAGATCGTCATCAACAGCAATCCCTGCATCGCCTACCTGATGGAGGAAAACAGCCTGACGATGCAGGCGCTGGTGATCGCCCACGCCGCCTACGGCCACAACTCCTTCTTCAAGGGCAATTACCTGTTCCGCACCTGGACGGATGCCGAGGCGATCATCGATTACATGGTGTTCGCCAAGAACTACATCGCCGAATGCGAACAGCGGCACGGCATCGATGCCGTCGAGCTGCTGCTCGATTCCTGCCACGCGATCCAGAATTACGGCGTGGACCGCTACAAGCGGCCGGCCAAACTGTCGCTCGCCAAGGAGCAGCAGCGCCAGAAGGAGCGCGAAGCCTACCTGCAATCGCAGATCAACGAGCTGTGGCGCACGGTGCCGAAAAAGCCGGAAGAGGAAGCAGTGGCGCAGGCCCCCTCCCGCTTCCCGCCCGAGCCCGAGGAGAACCTGCTGTACTTCATCGAGAAGTACGCGCCGCTGCTGGAACCCTGGCAGCGCGAACTGGTGCGCATCGTGCGCAAGATCTCGCAGTACTTCTACCCGCAGCGGCAAACCCAGGTGATGAATGAGGGCTGGGCCACCTTCTGGCACTACACGATCCTGAACCAGCTGTACGACGAAGGCGTGATCGGCGACGGCTTCATGATGGAATTCCTGAAGAGCCATACGAACGTGGTCTACCAGCCGCCGGTGCACAGCCCGTACTACAACGGCATCAACCCGTATGCGCTCGGCTTCGCGATGATGACGGACATCCGCCGCATCTGCGAGAACCCGACGGCCGAGGACCGCGAATGGTTCCCGGACATTGCCGGCAGCGACTGGCGCAAGACGCTCGACTTCGCCATGCGCAACTTCAAGGATGAAAGCTTCATCGCGCAGTTCCTGTCGCCGCGGCTGATCCGGGATTTCCACTTCTTCGCGGTACTGGACGACGACCGCAACGAGAAGCTGTCCGTCTCGGCGATCCACGACGAGATGGGTTACCGCTACGTGCGCCAGCAACTGGCCGACCAGTACAACCTTGGCAACCGCGAACCGAACATCCAGGTCTGGTCCGTCAACACGCGGGACGACCGCGCGCTCACGCTGCGGCACACCCAGTTCAACCGCCGCCCCTTGAACCAGCAGGCACACGAGGTGCTCAAGCACGTCGCGCGGCTGTGGGGCTTCGACGTCCACCTGGACACGGTCTCGCCGGAAGGCAAGTTGATCAGCACGCTGGAGTGCAAGCGCGAAAAGCGCGGTCGCCTGATCTGAGTTCCCCCCATCCGGCAGCCGGCAGCGGCTGCCGGAAGTTTCCCTGCCCCCCGCGGTGCCATTCTGCCCGCAATCCCGCCTTCGCCAGGCCAGCCCTGGATCTCTCATCAAGCTGATCGAAAACCCGGTGCCGGCACGCCGGGACATGATTACACTTTTTACCGGTGCTCATGCCGGGCTCACATCCACGCAGCAATGGGCAAGCCGGCGTCAGGGACAAGAGGGTGGGTGTCGCCTCGCCTAACGCGACCGCTCATCCGCTCAATATGGCTGAGCGAAAATTCGGCGGCACGGGTTGGATTGCAGGATTTTCCAGCTTTTCGCGGGGTCCCCCCTAGATTTCGGCGGCGAACCAGCTAAAATATGGTAGCGCAACCACTGGTCTGACCGCATTTCGCGACCGGCTGGACCGGCCCTACATTTCCGAACGGTTGAGCTGCTTTTTCTGTAGTGAAGTTTCAAGCTTGTTTTTTTTGCATGCGCATGCTCCACGGGCGCCGGATTTGCATATACTGAAGTGTCCGAGATAACGCTCCCATTATTAAGAAATAGCAATTTCTCATACCAAATTTTACACAGCCAGAAGGGGGGATCGCCTGCAGAAAATTTTGTTTTTTTCGCATTCGGAAAACTTCATGGCACCGTTTATATGGCTTGCACAGCATTGGTCAGCGGTGCCCTCAGACGGGCGCCAGATTGGTGCAAGGATGCACCTAAGGGCATGAAAATTAACCATTTTTTTGAGCCCAAAATTCTATGTACAATGAAGAAATCGTATGTATAATTCGCCGACGTCCCGGATGCGGCTGTAGCTTTGTGTCGCTATTTTGGGGTTCAAGTAGAGTAGGTATTGGAGAAAGCAGGCATGAATTTTAGTGATAACGGGAAGGTCAAAAAGAACTATACCGGGGTCGTGGTAGTGGTGGCCTTGCACCTTTTGGCTGCTTACGGGATCGTGACTGGCTTGGGCAAGAAGGTGTTCACCAAGATGATGGAACCGGTGGAGACCAAGATCATCGAAGAGGTCGCCCCACCTCCACCGAAGGAGCTGCCACCACCGCCGCCGCCTCCGGAAATGCAAGCACCGCCTCCGCCGTTCATTCCGCCCGTCGAAGTGAACGTGCAGCAGCCGCCGCCGCAGCAGAACGTGATCGCGAACGCGACGAACCAGGCTCCGCCGACGCGGGAACTGGCACCGCCTGCGCCGCCGGCACCTCCGGCACCGCCAGCGCCTCCGGCCCAGTCCGTACGTGTTCCTGCAGTGGCTGACTTCAGCACCTGCGCGAAACCGGAATGGCCGAAGTCGTCGCTGCGTAACGAAGAAACGGGCACGGTAACCTTATCGTTCCTGATTGGAGTCGACGGCCGCGTCGCCGACTCCAAGATCGTGAAATCCAGTGGCTTTAGGGATCTTGATAAGGCTGCTGTGGTAGGTATCGGCAAGTGCAAGTTCAAGCCGACCATGGTTGACGGCAAACCGGAACAAGCGTGGATGCAAATGCAATACGTCTGGACGCTGGAATAACCCGAGACGACCCCACCGTCTCACCTAGTAATTTTCGTTGTCGTTACGTTCAGCGAACTGATCTTTTATAAATTTGGAGGAAGCATGTTTAAGAATACCCGTTTGTCCGCTGTACTGGCCGCTGTGCTGTTCTCGGTGACCGCAGCATCCGCCCTGGTCAGCGCGCCGGCGATGGCCGACGCTCCTGCCGCGGCCGCCGCTGACGCACCTGCGGCAGCTCCGGCAGCGGATGCGGCAGCAGCACCGGCAGCCGACGCAGCAGCTCCGGCAGCGGCTGACGCAGCCGCGCCTGCGGCAGCCGAAGGCGCCCATGGCGGTGCCGGCAATAAAGAAGAAGTGGAAAACCCGTTCGGCCCGAAGGCTGTGTGGAACTCGGGCTGGGTGGCACGCGGCTCGATCATCATCATGTCGATCATGTCGATCGGTACCTGGTACATCCTGATCACCAAGCTGATCGACCAGGCCAAGATCATGCGTCAGGCAAAAGAAGCCCAGGCCAAGTTCTGGAAAGCTTCGTCGATCTCCGCCGGTACCGCCACGCTGGCTGAAGGCTCGCCGTTCCGCTTCATCGCTGAAACCGGCACCAAGGCATCCGGCCACCACGACGGCGCCCTGCTGGAGCAGATCGACCTGTCGACCTGGGTGACGATGTCGATCCAGCGCGCTGTCGACAAAGTGCAGTCCCGCCTGCAGGATGGCCTGTCGTTCCTGGCAACCGTCGGCTCGACCGCACCGTTCATCGGTCTGTTCGGTACCGTGTGGGGTATTTACGGTGCACTGACCAACATCGGTATGACCGGTAACGCGTCGATCGACAAGGTTGCAGGTCCGGTGGGTGAAGCACTGATCATGACGGCATTCGGTCTGGCAGTCGCAGTTCCGGCCGTTCTGGGCTACAACTGGTTGGTGCGTCGTAACAAGTCCGCAATGGAAGAAGTGCGTTCGTTCTCGGCTGACGTGCACTCCGTGCTGATCTCCGGCGCCATGTCGACCGCTGACTCCGCACGCGCTGCCAAAAAAGTAGGCTAATACCATGTCGATGTCCGTAGGCTCCGATACCGGAGGCGAAGAAACAGTCATGTCGGAAATCAACACGACGCCCCTCGTGGACATCATGTTGGTTCTGCTGATCATCTTCCTGATCACGAGCCCGGTCGTTCTCAAACTGCAGAAGATCACTCTGCCGGCAGAGATCAACCAGGCGATCCAAACGAAGCCGGAGAATGTCAACATCGTCGTCAACAAGGATGGTGACATCTACTGGAATCAAAAGAAAATGGCGGACACGAATGAGTTGTTCGATTTTCTGAAGGTCGAGGCCGTGAAGGTGCCGCAACCCGAAGTGCACGTGCGTGGCGACAAGGAAGCCAAGTACGAGTCCATCGGCCGCGTGATCTTCACGACCCAGCGTGCCGGCATCCAGAAGGTTGGTTTCATCACCGAACCGCCTGACAAGATGTAAGGCCCCTGCCCGGCCGGTCCAGCAATGTACTGGCCGGGCAGTCTTTGAAAGGGAACACACCCATGAGTATGAATGTCGGTTCGGGTAGCGCGTCAGCAGCGGATCCGGAACCAATGATGGAAATGAACATGACACCGCTCATCGACGTGATGCTGGTGCTGATCATTATGCTGATTATTACGATCCCCAAGGCCAACCACTCGGTGAACTTGAACATGCCGGTGGGCACCCCACCGCCATCGACGGCGGAACCGGTGGTCGTGCAGATCGACGTTGACTTCGACGGCACGATCCTGTGGGACGGCCAGGTCGTTCCGGATCGCGCAACGCTGGAACAGAAGCTGATGAACGTCGCGGCACAGGCTGACCAGCCGGAAGTGCACCTGCGTCCCAACAAGCTGGTCGAGTACAACGCCGTTGCCGGCGTGATGGCTGCGGCACAGCGTCTGGGCGTGACGAAGATTGGCCTGGTCGGCAACGAGCAGTTCCAGTAATAGCCTGCAAGCTGCTGGACACGTGTCGAAGCTCCCCCATGAAAATCGCGGTACCTCGGTACCGCGATTTTTGTTTGTGCGGAGCCCCCGCGAAACTGAAGAGTACAACCCTTTATTTTCCACGATAGGCGGGTTATGCTGCCTGTTCTTGTTTTTTGATGAAAGATACCTCGCTTATGTCCAAGTTCCGTCTCGCCCATCTCGGCCTGGTGATGGCCGCCATCGGTTTTAGCGCAGCAGCTCCCCTGGCCGGCCTGGTGCCTGCCGCGTATGCTGCCGATGCGGTACGTGCCGAAGTGGGCAAACCCCTGCAGGAAGCACAGCGCCTGCTGAGCGGCAAGAAGGCCAAGGAGGCGCTCGCGAAGCTGAAAGAAGCGGACGCCGTCAACAACAAGACTGAATTCGAGAAGTACCAGATCGAGCGCGTGCGCGCCGCCGCCGCCAGCACGGCCGGCGATAACGCCACCGCCATCAAGGCCTTCGAAGCCCTGCTCGCGTCGTCGCGCCTGCCGGCCGCCGAGCGTCCGAAGTTCAACGAAGGCCTGGCCGGCATGTACTACCGCGCCAAGGATTACCCGAAAGCGATCACCGCCATCCAGGCAGTGCTGAAGGACAACCCGAACAATACGCAGATGCAGCAGCTGCTGACGCAGACCTACTTCATCAGCGGCCGCAACAATGAAGCGATCGCGCAGCTGAAGTCGGGCAAGCAGACCGAGCAGAGCCTGCAGATGCTGGCCAACATCCAGCTGAAGCAGAACGACAAGAACGGCTATGTGCAAACCATCGAGAAGCTGGCCGCCAGCTACCCGAAGCAGAGCTACTGGGCCGACCTGCTGAACCGCGTCCAGGGCAAGACGGGCTTCTCCCGCACCCTGAACCTGGACGTGCTGCGCCTGCGCCTGGCCCTGGGCCAGCTGAGCAAGCCTGCCGAGTTCATGGAAATGGGCCAGCTGGCACTGCAGGCGGGTAACGCGCCGGAAGCGATCAAGATCATCGACGCCGGCTACAAGAAGGGTGCCCTGGGCACCGGCGCCGACGCCGGCCGTCACCAGCGCCTGAAGGACCTGGCCAACAAGACCCTGGCGGACAACCAGGCTGCACAGGCCACCCACGAGGCCAATCTCATCAAGGAGAAGGATGCGGACGGCCTGTTCAACATGGGTTATGCGCTCGTGTCCGCCGGCCAGGCCGACAAGGGCATCGCCCTGATGGACCAGGCCATGAAGTTCGGCACCGCGCGCCGTCCGGAAGAAATGAAGCTGCACTACGGCATCGCCCTGTTCAACGCCGGCAAGAAGCAGCAAGCAGTCTCCGCACTGAAGGACGTGAAAGGTACCGCCGGCGAGGCCGACCTGGCCCGTTACTGGACCATGTACATCAACAACCCGAACATTGCCGCGTAAGCCGCGCAGCACACTCGGCAAAGCGCCGCCCTGCCCCGTGCAGGCGGCGCTTTTTTATTGCCACGGGCGCCGCGCTCTGGTGCGCTGCGGCATTTCCCATGTGAATTTGTAAAACCGCCGTATAATCCGTGGTTCAGGCAAAGAATTCCATATCCATGAAGGTATTTCGCGGACTTCCCAACGCAGCGTCCCGTGCACCCTGCGCCCTCACGATCGGCAATTTCGACGGCGTCCACCGCGGCCATCAGGCCTTGCTGGCGCACGTGCGTACCGCCGCCTCGCGCCTCGGCCTGGAAGCGGCCGTGATGACGTTCGAACCGCATCCGCGCGAATTCTTCGCCAACAAGATGAAGGACCCGGCGAAGGCTCCGCCCCGGATCGCCAACCTGCGCGACAAGCTGGCCTCGCTGGACGCCAACGGCATCGACCGCGTGATCGTCGAACATTTCTCCGACAGCTTCGCGGCCCTTACCCCGCAGGAATTCACCGAGCGCGTGCTGGTCGATGGCCTGCACGTGAAGTGGCTGATGGTGGGCGACGACTTCTGCTACGGCGCCCGCCGCGCCGGCAATGTGCAGATGTTGCAGGAAGCGGGCAAACGCTACGGGTTCGAGGTGGAGACGCTGCCTACCGTGATGAACGGCAGCACACGCATTTCCAGCTCGGCGGTGCGCGCGGCCCTGGCCGCCGGTGATTTCGCGCAGGCCGAACAATTGCTGGGCCACCCGTATGCAATTTCCGGCCATGTGATCCACGGGCAGAAGCTGGGCCGCACGCTGGGCTATCCCACACTGAACCTGCGCGTTCCTCACCGCCCTGCCCTGTCCGGCATCTTCATCGTGCAGGTGCACGGCGTGACCGACGCGCCGCTGCCCGCGGTAGCCAGCCTGGGTGTGCGCCCCACGGTGGAAGACGCTGGCCGCGTGCTGCTCGAGGTGCATATCTTCGATTTCGCGCAGAGCCTGTACGGCGAGCGCGTCAAGGTGGAATTCCTGCACAAGATCCGCGACGAGGAAAAATTCATCGACCTGCCGACCTTGACCGAGGCGATCGAGCGGGACGCACGGGAAGCCCGCGCCTACTTCCGCGAACGCAGCGGCGCCGTGACCGCCACCGACCGAATTTGAGCGCGCGCCATATCCAGCATCCGGAGCAGTGAAAAGCGCCGCTCACCGATTTACCTATCCAAGAATTACCATGTCCGACAACAAAGCAAAGAAGGCAGAGGCGAAGCCCGCCAGCAAGTACCCGGTCAACATGACCGAAACCCCGTTCCCGATGCGCGGCGACCTGGCCAAGCGCGAACCGAACTGGGTCAAGCAATGGCAGGACAAGAAGATCTACCAGCGCATCCGCAAGGCCGCCAAGGGCCGTCCCAAGTTCGTGCTGCACGACGGCCCGCCTTACGCCAATGGCGACATCCACCTGGGCCACGCCGTCAACAAGATCCTGAAGGACATCGTGGTCAAATCGCGCACGATGGCCGGCTTCGACGCGCCCTATGTGCCGGGCTGGGATTGCCACGGCATGCCGATCGAGATCCAGATCGAAAAACAGTACGGCAAGAACCTGCCGACGGCCGAGGTGCTGACCAAGGCGCGGGCGTATGCGCTGGAGCAGATCGACCGCCAGCGCGCCGGCTTCATCCGCCTGGGCGTGCTGGGCGAGTGGGAAAACCCGTACATGACGATGGCCCACGGTAACGAGGCCGACGAGCTGCGGGCACTCGGCAAATTGCTGGAAAAGGGCTATGTGTACCGCGGCCTGAAGCCGGTGAACTGGTGCTTCGACTGCGGCTCGGCGCTGGCCGAGGCGGAAGTGGAATACCAGGACAAGCGCGACCCGGCGATCGACGTGGGCTTCCCGTTCGCGGAACCGGAAAAACTGGCTGCCGCCTTCGGCCTGCCGGCGCTGCCGACCACCAACGGCTTTGTCGTGATCTGGACCACCACGCCGTGGACGATCCCGTCGAACCAGGCACTGAACGTGCATCCGGAAGTGACGTACGCGCTGGTCGAAACGTCGCGCGACGGCGCGCCCCTGCTGCTGCTGCTGGCGCAGGACCTGGTCGAAGCCGCGCTGCAACGCTACAAGTTCGAAGGCAAGGTGATCGCCACGACCACGGGCGCGAAGCTGGAAAACATCCGCTTCAAGCATCCGCTGCATGCGCGCGACGCGTTCTACGACCGCTATTCGCCGGTCTACCTCGCCGACTACGTGACGACCGATTCCGGCACCGGCATCGTGCACTCCGCGCCTGCCTACGGCCTGGAAGACTTCGTGTCCTGCCGCCAGCATGGCATGAAGGATGACGAG
This sequence comes from Massilia sp. METH4, assembly GCF_037094685.1. Taxonomy (NCBI): domain Bacteria; kingdom Pseudomonadati; phylum Pseudomonadota; class Betaproteobacteria; order Burkholderiales; family Oxalobacteraceae; genus Massilia; species Massilia sp. METH4. Next base: position 449,831 of record NZ_CP146614.1, read on the forward strand.
ATCCTGACGCCCGTGATGGGCGACGGCAAATACGTGTCGACCCTGCCGCTGTTCGGCGGCATGACGATCTGGGAAGCTTCCAGGCCGATCTGCGACGCGCTGCGCGAGGCGGGCGCCCTGTTCGAGCTGAAGATGTTCGACCACAGCTACATGCACTGCTGGCGCCACAAGACGCCGATCGTCTACCGGGCCACTTCGCAGTGGTTCGCCGGCATGGACGTGCAGCCGATCGATGGCGGCTCCACGCTGCGCGAAACCGCACTGGAAGGCATCGACGCCACCCGCTTCTTCCCAGACTGGGGCAAGGCGCGCCTGCACGGCATGATCGCCAACCGGCCGGACTGGACCCTGTCGCGCCAGCGCCAGTGGGGCGTGCCAATGGCCTTCTTCCTGCACAAGGAAACGGGCGCACTGCACCCGCGTACTGCCGAGTTGCTGGAACAGGTGGCGCAGCGCATCGAAAAGGGCGGCATCGACGCCTGGCTCGCGCTCGACCCGGCCGAACTGCTGGGTGACGACGCCGCGCACTACGTGAAGAACAAGGACACGCTGGACGTGTGGTTCGACTCGGGCGTGACGCACCAGACGGTGCTGCGCGGCTCGCATGCCGAGCAGTCGCATTTCCCGGCCGACCTGTACCTGGAAGGCTCGGACCAGCACCGCGGCTGGTTCCACTCGTCGCTGCTGACTTCCTCGATGCTGAACGGCCGCCCGCCGTACAAGGCGCTGCTGACGCACGGCTTCACCGTCGACGGCGAAGGCAAGAAGATGTCGAAGTCGCTGGGGAACACGCTGGCGCCGCAAAAGATCTCGGACACGCTGGGCGCCGACATCCTGCGCCTGTGGGTGGCCTCCACCGACTACACGGGCGAGCTGTCGATCTCCGACGAGATCCTGAAGCGCGTGACGGAATCGTATCGCCGCCTGCGCAACACGCTGCGTTTCCTGCTGGCCAATACCTCGGACTTCGATCCGAAGGCCAATGCGGTGGCGATCGAAGAGCTGCTGGAAACGGACCGCTATGCACTGGCCAACCTGGCCGTGCTGCAGCAGTCGATCGAGAAGCACTACGAACAGTATGAATTCCATCCGGTGGTGTCGAAGCTGCAGAACTACTGCTCGGAAGACCTGGGCGGCTTCTACCTCGACATCCTGAAGGACCGCCTGTACACGACGGCCGTCGATTCCAAGGCGCGCCGCTCGGCACAGACCGCGCTGTGGCACATCACGCAAAGCCTGCTGCGCATGCTGGCGCCGATCCTGCCGTTCACGGTGGAAGAAGCGTGGGCCGTGTTCGCGGAAGGCGAGCAGTATGTGGCGTCGGACGAAACGATCTACACGCAGACGTTCTGGCAGTTGCCGGCAATCGCCGACGCCGAAAGCCTGCTGGCCAAGTACGCGACGATCCTGGCAGTGCGCGCCGACGTGACGAAGCAGCTGGAAGACCTGCGCGCTTCCGGCGCCATCGGCTCGTCGCTGCAGGCCGAGCTCGAGATCAAGGCGGCCGGCGAGAAGTTCCGTGCCCTGGCCAGCCTGGACGACGACCTGAAGTTCGTCTTCATCACCTCGCTGGCGCAAGCCGTCGAAGTGGCGAACGACGGCGAAGAGGCAGTCAACGTCGCGGCTTCCACGGCGCTGAAGTGCGAGCGCTGCTGGCACTACCGCGCCGACGTCGGCGCGCACGCCGAGCACCCGACCCTGTGCGGGCGCTGCCACAGCAACCTGTTCGGCACCGGCGAAGCCCGCCGCTTCGCCTGATGGCAAACCCCTGCATTGCGGAGATGGCCTGCAAGCCATCTCTCCTTCCAGGCAGCGGTTTTTTTGAAACATTTCTTCACAACCGGTGACAGGCACCGGGTTTTTTGAAATATTTCCCGAACCCCGGTGACAGGCACCGGGTTTTTTGAAACGTTTCCATGAACCCGGTGCCTGTCGCCGGTTCGCGAAATGTTGCTTGAACATCGGAGCCTGTCACCGGTTTTCCCGGCGGTTCCACGGACTCGACAAGAACAATGGCAAAATCCAAGAAAACCTTCTCCAGCAAGCCTTCCGGCGGCAGCCTGACCCCGTGGCTCGGCATTGCGGCCATCATCCTCCTGGTCGACCAGCTGACCAAGATCACTATCGAAAAGCTGTTCGCGTACGGCGAGGATCTGTACGTGACGAGCTTCTTCAACCTCACGCTGGCCTATAACAAGGGCGCGGCGTTCAGCTTCCTGCATGACCAGGGCGGCTGGCAGCGCTATTTCTTCACCGCGATCGGCATCGGTGCCGCGGTGTACATCATCTACCTGCTGAAAAAGCATGCCGGCCAGCGGCTGTTCTGCTGGGCGCTTGCGCTGATCCTGGGCGGGGCCATCGGCAATGTGATCGACCGGCTGGTGCACGGGCACGTGATCGACTTCCTCGACTTCCACTGGCGCGGCCTGGGCCACTTCCCGGCCTTTAACATCGCCGACACGGCGATCTGCATCGGCGCCGCGCTGTTCATCCTCGATGAGCTGCGCCGGGTGAACCGTTAATCCCCTGAAGAGACAGCATGGAACGCATATGGAATTAATCGGCAAGAAGGTCGTCCTCGGCCTGTCCGGCGGCGTGGCCTGCTACAAGGCGGCGGAACTGTGCCGCGGCCTCACAAAGGAAGGTGCCTCGGTGCAGGTGGTGATGACCGACGCGGCCACTCACTTCATCACGCCGGTAACGATGCAGGCGCTGTCCGGCAAGCCCGTCTTCACCGACCAGTGGGACCCGCGCGTGGCCAACAACATGGCCCATATCGATGTGACCCGCGACGCGGACGCGATCGTCATCGCGCCCTGCTCCGCCGACTTCATCCGCAAGCTGGCGCACGGCGCCTGCGACGACCTGTTGTCGACCATGTGCCTGGCCCGGCCGCGCCATGTACCGCTGCTCGTCGCGCCCGCGATGAACGTGGAAATGTGGACCAACCCCGCCACGCATCGCAATGCGCAGCAACTGCGCGACGACGGCATCCGCATCCTCGGCCCGGCCGCCGGCGAGCAGGCGTGCGGCGAAGTGGGCATGGGCCGCATGCTCGAACCCGAGCAACTGCTCGACGAGATCGTGGCCGCCTTCCAGCCGAAGGTCATGGCGGGCAAGCGCATCCTCATCACGGCCGGCCCCACGTTCGAACCCATCGATCCGGTGCGCGGCATCACCAACCTTTCGTCCGGCAAGATGGGCTATGCGGTGGCGCGCGCGGCGCGCGAAGCCGGTGCCGATGTCACGCTCATTTCCGGCCCGACCGCGCTGCCCACGCCGCACGGCGTGACGCGCGTGGACGTGCAAACCGCCCAGCAGATGATGGACGCGGTGAACCGCGCCATCGACGGCCAGCACGTGTTCATCGCGGTGGCCGCGGTGGCGGATTGGCGGGTCGCCAACCCCAGCACGCAGAAGGTCAAGAAGACCGAAGGTGGCGGCGACGGGGCAAAAGGCCCGGAACTGCGCTTCGAACAGAACCCGGACATCCTCGCCACCATCGCCGCCCGCACCACGCTGGCCGGCCATCCCTACTGCGTGGGCTTCGCGGCCGAATCGGAGAACCTGCTGGAATACGGCGCGGCCAAGCGCGAACGCAAGGGCATCCCGCTCCTGGTGGGCAATATCGGCCACCACACCTTCGGCCAGGACGACAATACGATCGTGCTGTTCGACGACCAGGGCCACACGATCCTGCCGCAGGCCCCCAAGCTGACGCTGGCACGCCAGCTGATTTCCGAAATTTCCAAACGCATCAACAAGCACTCGCTGTTCCAATAAATGAAAACCATCGACGTCAAGATCCTCGACCCGCGCATGCGGGACCTGCTGCCCGCCTACGCCACGCCGGGCAGCGCCGGCCTCGACCTGCGCGCCTGCCTCGACAGCCCGCTCACGATCGAGCCTGGCCAGACCGTGCTGGTGCCCACCGGCCTGGCGATCCACATCGCCGATCCCGGCTACGCGGCGATGATCCTGCCGCGCAGCGGCATGGGTCACAAGAACGGCATTGTTTTGGGGAATCTGGTAGGCTTGATCGATTCCGACTACCAGGGCCAGCTCATGGTCTCGACGTGGAACCGTGGCCAGCATGCTTTCACGCTGCAACCGATGGAGCGCCTGGCCCAACTGATCGTCGTACCCGTGCTGCAGGTGGGCTTCAACGTGGTGGAAGAATTCGGTGCCAGCGAGCGGGGCGAAGGAGGCTTCGGCAGCACCGGCAAGCATTAGAGCGCCTGACAAAACCCTGAGGGCAAGGCGCGGCGTCGAAGACAGTACGCCTGTACGGCGAGACGCTGCAACGCAGCCATGGAGGTTTTGTAAGGGGCTCTCAATAATAAGACAGGAAGGAACCATGGCAGGAACCGCGGCACGCGTCACATCGCGCATTCATTCAATCCCTCACCGCGCATCGGCCTTGTGCGCAGCCATGGCGGCCCTGCTGCTGTCGGCCTGCACCACGGTACCGCTTTCCACCTCTTCTCCTCCCGTCGCCGAACCCGGGCGAGCGCCCGCCGCGGAAGCGCCGCTCGTCACACCGCGCATGCAGGCGGCGCGCACGGCGCTCGACCAGATGGTCACCCAGCAGGACCGCCTCTACCGCGTGGCCGCGCCGCTGCTGATCAATAACGTGGACCTGTGCCGCACGGCGGCGCGCGGCCTGCTCGGCTTCACCGCCAAGAACAAATGGTCCTACCCCGGCGAATACGCCGATGCGGCGTCGGCCGTGCTGGGTTACGACGATGCGCTGCGCGTCTCCGGCGTGCTGCCGGGCAGCGGCGCGGCCCGCGCCGGCCTGCGCAAGGGCGATGTGCTGGTGGCCGCCGACGGCCGCGCGCTGCCCACCGGCACGGGCGCCGAAACGGCCGCCGCCGGAGTCTTCGCACCCCTCGTTTCCGGACGCACGCAGCTGTCGATAACGGTCGGCCGCGATGGTCAGACGCAGATCCTGAAGGTGCCCGTCACGCGTGCCTGCGCCATGCGCGTCGACCTGGGCAATGCCGACAACGTCAATTCCTATGCCGACGGCGGCCGCATCGCCATCACCCGCGGCATGATCAATTTCGCCGGCAACGACGAAGCGATCGCCTACGTGCTCGCCAAGGATATCGCGCACAACGTGCTGGGCCACCCGGCCGTGTCGCGCAACACGGCCGCCGTGGCGGCCATCATCGACAACGTCACGCGCGTGCAGCCGGACCAGGCGCAGCTCGCCGGCGCCGGTAACGTGAAGCCGCTGGCGGCCAACCTGGAAGTGGCGGCCGACACGCTGGCGCTGTACATGCTGGCGCGCGCCAACTACGGCGTGGAACGCTACAAGGCGTTCTGGCAGCGGCTGGCGGCGCAATACCCGGCATCGGTACCGAACGGTTACATGGCCGTGCACCCGAACATCGCGCCGCGGCTGGCCGCGATGGACAAGATCGTGGCCGAGATCCGTGCCAAGCAGGCCGCGAAGAAGCCGCTGGTGCCGTGATGCGCCCGGCCTTCCTCATCGCCCTCTGTGCCCTGCCCGTGATGGCGCACGCCGTCACGTGGAGCAAGGCCGGCAGCACGAAGGACAGCTGGGTCTACATCGACAAGGCATCGATCCGCAAGGAGGATGCCGGCCGCCGCGCGTGGACGCTGGAATCGTTCAAGAAGCCACAGACGGCGCCCGACGGCAAGCAATACCTGTCCGTGAAGGCGCTGCACCTGTACGACTGCGCCGAGCGCAGCATGACGCTTCGCTCGCAGACCTTCTACCCCGAGGCGATGGCCAAGGGTGAAGCGGTGGGCACCTACAAGTTCGAGGCCTTCGACGCCGAGCAGGTGGAACCCGGCACGCGCTATGCTACGGCGATGAACACCGTGTGCGGGCGGGCGCCGGCAGGGAAAACGGCGCCGTAGTATAGTCCGGCAATGGACAGCATCGATCTCGAAGTATTGAAAACCAGCGCCGCGTGGGTCGCGGCCGGGCACCGCTGCGAACTCGTCACCGTGATCCGCACCTGGGGTTCGAGCCCGCGGCCGGTCGGCGCCACCTTGGCGATCTGCGACGACGGCCGTGTCGTCGGCTCCGTCTCCGGCGGCTGCATCGAGGACGACCTGATCGACCGCGTGCGGCGCGAAGGCATCACGCGCGAAGTGCCCGAGATCGTCAGCTACGGCATCACGGCGGACGAAGCCCACCGCTTCGGCCTGCCGTGCGGCGGCACCATCGAACTGGCGCTCGAGCCCCTGTCCAAGCGCAGCCGGATCGCCGAACTGCTCGAACGCCTGGAGCAGCACCAGCTGGTGGAGCGCCGCCTGGACCTGCGCACCGGCGCGGTCGAGCTGGACAGGGCGGTGGCCGGCAATGTGCTGGTGCGCACGGAAACCGAATTGATCACCCAGCAGGGCCCGCGCTGGCGGCTGCTCATCATCGGCGCCGGCCAGCTGTCACGCTTCGTGGCGCAGATCGCCACCGCCATGGATTACCACGTCACCGTCTGCGACCCGCGCGAGGAATACCGCTCGGGCTGGACCTTGCCCGAGGTGCGGCTCGTGCATGCCATGCCGGACGACCTGGTGATCGACATGCAGCTCGACCGGCGTAGCGCCGTGATCGCGCTGACGCACGATCCGAAGCTGGACGACCTGGCCTTAATGGAAGCATTGAAGTCCGACGCGTTCTACGTGGGGGCGATCGGCTCGCGCGCCAACAATGCCAAGCGGCGCGAGCGCCTGCTGCAATTCGACCTGACCGAAGCTCAGCTGGCGCGGCTGCACGGGCCGATCGGGCTGTACATCGGCAGCAAGACGCCTTCGGAAATCGCGATCTCGATCCTGGCTGAAATGACGGCGGTGAAGAACGGCGTGCCAGCCACCCTCCAGGTCAACCACGCTGCCGCCCTCGAGGCGCCGGGCACGAACGCCTGCCTCGTCGACCTCGAAAGCAAGAGACAGGTAGCGTAACCCGACAACCGGTGACAGGCTCCGGTTCTCGGGAAATATTTCCTCCAGATCGGAGCCTGTCACGGGGGCTGAAAGCAAGAAACAGGTGGCGTACTCCGACAACTGGTGACAGGCTCCGGATTTCGGGAAATATTTCCCAGAACCGCGGTCAGACCCCGGTTTCAGGAAATGTTTCTCCAAAATCGGAGCCTGTCACCGGGGCTGGGCTTGCACCCGCGCGGGCGGCAGCCGAACAATATCGATAAAAACCATGTCCACCGCCAACCTGTTCCGCCTTATCCTGCTGGCCGCCATCTGGGGCGGCTCCTTCCTGTTCATGCGCATTGCCGCGCCTGTGTTGGGGCCGGCCGTGCTGATCGAATACCGTGTCATGTTCGCGGCGCTGTTCCTGGCGGCGATCGCGCTCCTGATGAAGAAGCCGCTCGACTGGCGTCGCCACTGGAAGCACTACGTGGTACTGGGCTTTTTCAACTCGGCACTGCCCTTCCTGCTGTTCGCCTGGTCGGCGCGGACCTTGTCGGCCTCCGTGCTCGCCGTGCTCAATGCCACGGCGCCGATGTGGGGCGCGCTGATCGGCGCCGTGTGGCGGCGGCAGATGGTGAGCGTGCGCGTCTTGCTGGGCATCGCGCTCGGCACGGCCGGCGTGGCGCTGCTGGTCGGGTTCGACCATGCCAGCGCGCGCGAGGGCGCAGCCCTCGCCATTGCCGCAGCCCTGTTCGCCTCATTCAATTACGGCATCGCCAGCACCTATGCCAAGGCGGCCCCGGCCGTGGAGCCGTTCGCCAACGCGCACGGCAGCATGTGGACGGCGGCATTGATGGTCTTGCCATCGCTGCTGTTCTTCCCCGCTCCGGGCGAGCCAACCACCGGGATCATGGCTGCCGCCATCGCGCTGGGCGTGCTGTGCAGCGGCGTCGCGTACCTGCTGTACTACGGCCTGATACGCGACGTGGGGGCGACTTCCGCGCTGACCGTCACGTTCATCAGCCCCCTGTTCGGCATCCTGTGGGGTGCGCTCTTCCTGCATGAAGTGGTCGGGTGGCATACCGTGCTCGGTGCCGGCATCGTCATCGCGGGCACCGCGCTCGTTACCGGCTACCGGCCGGACTTCGGCCGCAAGGCCAGCGTCGCATGAACCCGCCGCGCGCGACTCTGCGCCGCACCATTGCGCTGCCGCCGGACTACCGCCTGTGCGACGTGCTGGCCTTTCACCGCCGCGATACCGAGAGCGTTGCCGAGCAGGTGCGCCAGGATGGCTTGCGCAAAGGCGTGATGCTCGACGGCGTGCCCGTCCTGCTGGCCGTCGACTTCACGCCGGCGGCAGCGCTCTGTACCGCCGAGCTCGACGGCAAGCCCGCGCCGGCGCTGGAGCGCCGCGCCGACGCAGCTTTCCACAGCATTCTCGGGCTGCGCATCGACCCCGCCCCGTTCTGTGCATTCGCCGCCGCCGATCCCCTGTTCGGCCCGCTCGTACAGCGGCAGCCGGGCTTGCGGATCGTGCAATCGGCCACCGTGTTCGAGGCGCTGACGTGGGCCATCATCGGCCAGCAGATCAACCTGTCGTTCGCGATCGCGCTGCGCCGCACCTTCATCCAGCAGGCCGGGCGCCCGCATTCGTGCGGGCTGTGGTGCTATCCGGAAGCGTCGGACGCCGCCCGTCTCGAGCTCGACGAGCTCACCACGCGCAAATTCTCCCGCGCCAAGGCCGAAACGCTGCTCCGTTTCGCCCACCTCGTCTCCAGCGGCGAACTCGATCTCGAGCCCGGCCCCGGCAATACGATCGAGCAGATCGGCAAGAAGCTGCTGGCGGTGAAGGGCATCGGCCCGTGGACCGTCAATTACGGCCTGCTGCGGGGCTATGGCTATCCCGACTGCTCCCTGCATGGCGACGTGGCGGTACGCACAGCGCTGCAACGCCTGGCCGGCGATGAGGCGAGGCCGGATATGGTTCGCGCCGAGCAGATCTTGCAACAATATCAACCACACCGTACGATGGCGGCGGCTCACCTATGGGCCAGCCTGGCCCCGCCCGACGATACCGCTTGACCAATGTTGCTTGTCCAATATTGCTTGACCCTCACGCAACGTCAGGCCTCACGATGGCCTTACCGAAGAGGAGCTGACGATGCTGAAGATTGGACAATTGGCGAAACACGCGGGCCTGACCGTCCGCACCCTGCACCACTACGATGACATCGGGCTGCTCCGCCCTTCGGTCCGCACCGATGCCGGCTACCGGCTGTACCACCGTGACGACGTTGCCCGCCTGCAGCAAATCCAGGCGCTGCGCCAGCTCGGCATGCCATTGGCCGACATCGGATCCTTCCTGGCCCATTCCGGCGCTTCCGCGCTGACCATCGTCGAGCGCCAGCTGGCCGCCCTGCAAAAACGAATCAACGAGTCGGCACGCATGCACGCGCACTTGCTGCAATTGCATGCCCGCCTGGCGCGGGGCGAACAACCGGAATTGGCCGAATGGCTGACCACACTGGAGCAAATGAATATGTACGACAAATATTTTTCCAAGGAAGAATTGGCGAACTTGCGCATCGTGAATGACGCAAGCTGCCGTGCCGAATGGGCTGCCCTTGTTTCCGAAGTCGCCGAGGCAATGAAAGCCGGTGCCACGCCAGGCAGTCTCGACGCGAAACAACTGGGCCACCGCTGGATGACGATGCTGGAGCGCGATACTGGCGGCAACGCCTCGATCATCGCGCGGCTCGATGCAATGCACGCGAATGAGCCGGCCATCCAGCAAAGCACGGGTATCAGCGTGGCGATGCACGACTATATCGCCGAGGTAATCAGCGAAATAAAACTCGATGCATGGGCAAAATATCTGCTGCCCGTTGAACTCGAGCGCATGCGCCGTCATCATCGAACGCGCGGAAAGGAATGGTTCCCGCTGTTCGAAGCAATCCGCGAGCAGTTCCATATCGATCCGGAGGGAAAAATGCCGGAATCGAAGAAAGTCGCTCAACACAAGTTCTCGCTGTTCCAGGATATGGTCGGGGATAATCCTGAGACGCTCGAGCGTTTCCGCGCCGCGTTGGCGAACGAACCGGTGTTGCGCGTTGCGCGGGGCTTGACGGATGAGCTGATGGCCTGGCTGCGCATGGTGCACGCACGAGCCTGAGTCGGCGAGCGGGGGCGCATGTCGCCCTGGTCATGCCGAAACCTGGCATATTCAAGCCAGATTTCGGCGTGACCTCCGCTACTTAGAGCGCCTAACAAAACCCGCAGGGCAAGGCGCGGCGAGACAGTACACCTGTACGGCGAGACGCTGCAACGCAGCCATGGGGTTTTGTTAGGCGCTCTTAGCCCTTACCGAATCGCCTGGGGCAGCTCGACACTTTCGGCTGCCGATCGCCAACCTCTTCGTACATGCTCGGGTAGGACAGGCAGTACGTCCCGAATGCCGTCTTCACCTGGTAAATCTTCTTGGGATCGTTCGGGGCGCTTAACAATTCAATGCGCGCAGCCTCATACCATTTTAAAGGCACAGCCAGTTTTGCCTCATTAAAGGCCTTCGTCATGATTGCCTCGACTGAATCGGCGGCTGGGCCGGGGACCGTGGTTTCATTCACCGGCCGGGTTTCGCGGTCGGCCTTTCCCGCCTGCTTGACGAGGTCGTCGATATTGAAACGGGCGGGTTCTGCGAATGGATCGGGATGTCCGGCAACTACCGGTTTCTCGGCGGGAATCGGCGGCGCAATGGCTGCGGGGGTTATCGGTGCCACCAAGGCCGGAACGTTGGAAGACCGCGTCGGGATATGCGCGGCAGTGTGGGAAGGCGCCTCCGGTGGCTTTACCGATGGGCGCTGGTGGGGAGCGAGAAGAAACAGGAGTTGGGAATAACGATTTATCGGCGCCTTTTCTACGCGCCCGCGGTCCTGCGACAGCAGGTAAAGCGCAAGCAGGTGAAGTATCACGACAAGGACAAGACCCACCGGCGAGGATGGACCTCGCGCCGCTTTTATCATGATAGTCGTCGCCATTTGTAAAATGGCAATTATAACGGTGGGGTCAGCCGAATTGTCGCTGTGAGGAAATCTGCAACGACAATAAAAAACGCCACCGTATCGGTTTCGATAACGATGGCGTTTCCTGGAATTCTGGTTGCGGGGACAGGATTTGAACCTGTGACCTTCGGGTTATGAGCCCGACGAGCTGCCAGACTGCTCCACCCCGCGTCTGATGAAATGAATTATACGGGCTTTCGCAGACTTAGGCAATATTTATCCGCGTTTTCCGCATGATAGACCTGATATATACGTCAACAGCACGCGGCAATACCGTGGCGCCAGTTCCGCGCGGGCCGGCAAACGGTGTAAAGTAGGCAAACGACAACCGCTAGCCCACCCGTATGAAATTCTGCTCCGAATGCGCCAACCCGGTCGAACTGATGGTTCCGGCCGGCGACAACCGCCCCCGCTACGTATGCACCCACTGCGCCACGATCCACTACCAGAACCCGAAGATGGTGCTCGGCACGGTCCCCGTGTGGGAACGCGATGGCGAAGTGCGCGTATTGCTGTGCAGGCGGGCGATCGAGCCGCGCTACGGCTACTGGACGCTGCCGGCCGGTTTCATGGAAAACAATGAAACCACGGCCGATGCCGCCGAGCGGGAAACGCAGGAGGAAGCGGGCGCCAACATCGAACTGGGCCCGCTCTTTGCCCTGCTAAACGTGAAGCACGTGCACCAGGTCCACATGTTCTACCTGGCCACGCTGCGCGACCTCGACTTCGCGCCGGGCGAGGAAAGCCTCGATGTGAGAATGTTCACGGAAAGCGAGATCCCGTGGGACGAGCTGGCCTTCCCCACGATCCGCACCACGCTGGAATACTTCTTCGCCGATCGCGCCAGGATGCTGGAAGGCGGCAGCTACGGTTTCCACACGCAGGACATCACGCGCCCCATGCGCGGCGACTCATGATCCCCTGGCTCGGCGCCCATACCCCGTTTCCCGACGTTTCCGAAGCGCTCACGACCGAGGCGCCCGGCTTGCTGGCCGCTGGCGGCGACCTGTCGCCCGAGCGCTTGCTGGCCGCCTACCAGCGCGGCATCTTTCCGTGGTTTTCCGAAGGCCAGCCCATCCTGTGGTGGAGCACCGATCCGCGCATGGTGCTGCACACGGACGAGTTCAAGGTTTCCGCCAGCCTGACGAAAACGTTGAAGAAAGTGGAAAAAAGCGGCCGCACGGACGGGCGGTGGCAGGTGCGCTTCGACAGCGCCTTCGAGCAAGTGATGCGCGCTTGCGCGGCGCCGCGGCGCGACGGCCCCGGCACGTGGATCTCGGAAGACATCGTCCGCGGCTATACGGGCTTGCACGGCCTGGGTTTCGCCCATTCCTCGGAAGTGTGGCTCGATGGCGAGCTGGTGGGTGGCGCCTACGGCGTCTCGATCGGGCGGATGTTCTATGGCGAATCGATGTTCGCCCGCGTGTCGGACGCCTCGAAGGTGGCGCTGGCCTACCTCGTGCATTTCCTGAAGCTGCACGGCGTGGAGTTAATCGACTGCCAGCAGGAGACCGGCCACCTGGCTTCGCTGGGCGCGCGGCCGATCCCGCGCAGCGATTTCCTCCTGCACCTGAAACGGGCCATCGCCAGGCCCCGGATTCGCGACTGGCGGCCGATACCGCCCGTGGTTGCAGGCTCTTGACGGTGTGCCCGCGCACACAGCGATCTTGTGAACGCGCTATGATACGAACAACCGCCATTGACCCGACAGGTTCTGCATGACGCAGCTGAACGACCTACCCTTTGCCGCGCTCCAGTTCTACACCACGGCGCCCTACCCTTGCAGTTACCTGGAAACACGCCAGGCCCGCTCGCAGGTCGCCACGCCGTCGCACCTGATCAATGCCGACGTGTATTCCGAACTGGTGCGCAACGGTTTCCGCCGCAGCGGCATCTTCACCTACCGCCCGTATTGCGACGGTTGCCAGGCATGCATCCCCGTGCGCGTGGTGGCCGGCGAGTTCGCGCCCACGCGCGGCCAGCGCCGTGCCTGGGCCCGGCACAGCAACCTGCGCACCGGCGTCGCCACGCTGTCGTTCTCGGACGAGCATTACGCCCTGTACCTGCGCTACCAGAGCACGCGCCACGCCGGGGGCGGCATGGATCAGGACAGCCGCGACCAGTATGCGCAATTCCTGCTGCAAAGCCGGGTCAATACCCGCCTCGTGGAATTCCGCGAGCCGGACGGCACCTTGCGCATGGTGTCGATCATCGACGTGCTGTCCGACGGCCTGTCTTCCGTCTACACCTTCTTCGACCCCGAGGTGCCGAGTGCCTCGTTCGGCACCTACAACGTGATGTGGCAGATCCAGCAGGCGCGCGAACTGGGCCTGCCCTATGTGTACCTGGGCTACTGGATCGAGGAAAGTCCCAAGATGAGCTACAAGATCAAGTTCCAGCCGCTGGAAGCGCGCCGCAAGGGGGTGTGGGCGGTAATGCCGCGCCAGGCCGACGGTTGAGCGAGTAGGCTTTCCGGCAAGGTAAAATACCGGGCAATTGCAGTTCACCCCTAGATTGCCCCTCCATGTCCGACAAATTCCTGTATTCCCTCGCGCGTCCGGCGCTGTTTTCCATGGACGCCGAGTCCGCCCACCATTTCACCCTCGACAACCTGAAACGCCTGTCCAAGCTGGGCCTGATGCGCGCCATCGTGCACGCGCCGAAGCCGGACCCGCGCACCGTGATGGGCTTGCTGTTCAAGAACCCGGTCGGCCTGGCCGCCGGCCTGGACAAGGATGGCGCCTATATCGACGCGCTGGCCGACCTGGGCTTTGGCTCGATCGAGGTTGGCACCGTAACGCCGCGCGCCCAGCCCGGCAACCCGAAGCCGCGCATGTTCCGCCTGCCCGCCGCGCACGGCATCATCAATCGCATGGGCTTCAACAACGGCGGCGTGGATGCCTTCGTCTCCAATGTGCAGTCGTCGCGCTTCTACCAGAAGGGCGAAGGGGTGCTGGGCCTGAACATCGGCAAGAACGCCGATACGCCGATCGAACGCGCCGCGGACGATTACCTGCACTGCCTGCAGAAGGTGTATCCGTACGCCAGCTACGTGACGGTGAACATCTCGTCGCCGAACACGAAGAACCTGCGCCAGCTGCAGGGCGGCTCGGAACTCGATGGCCTGCTCGGCCAGCTGAAGGATGCGCAGCAACGCCTGGCCGACCAGCACAAGCGCTATGTGCCGCTGGCGCTGAAGATCGCGCCGGACATGGACGAAGACCAGGTCAAGAACATTGCCGACGCACTGGTGCGCCACCGCATCGACGGCGTGATCGCCACCAATACCACGCTGTCGCGCACCGCCGTGGAAGGCATGCAGCATGGCGCGGAGGCGGGCGGCCTGTCGGGTGCGCCGGTGTTCGAACCGTCGAACCGCGTGATCCGCCTGCTGAAGGCAGAGCTGGGCGACGCGCTGCCGATCATCGGCGTGGGAGGCATCATGCGCGGAATCGACGCAAAGGCTAAGATCGATGCCGGCGCCCAGCTCGTGCAGCTGTACAGCGGCCTGATTTACGCTGGCCCGGCGCTCGTTCGCGATTGCGCGGACGCCATCCGCAAACCCTGACGTACATTCGAGGAGTTCATGGAAAAGATCAAACTGGGCCGTACCGATGTCGACGTGACGAAGATCTGCCTCGGCACCATGACGTGGGGCCGGCAGAACACCGAGGCCGATGCGCATGCGCAGCTCGACTATGCGATCGAGCGCGGCATCAACTTCATCGACACGGCCGAGATGTATCCGGTGCAGCCGAGCGCCGAAACGCAAGGCCTGACGGAGCGCTACATCGGCACGTGGCTGAAGAAGACGGGCATGCGCGACAAGCTGGTGCTGGCCACCAAGGCCGCCGGCCCGAACCCGAACATCCACTGGGTGCGCGGCGGCGAGCAGAACTTCGACGAGAAGAACCTGCGCGCAGCAGTCGAGACGAGCTTGCAGCGCCTGCAGACCGACTACATCGACCTGTACCAGCTGCACTGGCCGAGCCGCAACGTGCCGATCTTCGGCTCGAACGCGTTCGACCCGAAGAACGAGCGAGCGTCGGTGGCGATCGAGGACACGCTGGCCGCGCTGGGCAAGCTGATCGACGAAGGCAAGATCCGCCACATCGGCGTGTCGAACGAGTCGAACTGGGGCGTGTGCGAATTCATCAAGCAGTCCGAGATGAAGGGCCTGCCCCGCATCGCCACGATCCAGAACCTGTACAACCTGACGGCGCGCCACTTCGAGACGAGCTTCCTGGACGAGACGTGCTTCCGCGAAGACGTGACCCTGCTGGCCTACAGCCCGCTGGCATTCGGCCAGCTGACGGCGAAGTACCACGACGACCCGAAGGCCCACGGCCGCCTGACGATCTTCCCGCAAACGTGGAGCCCGCGCTACCTGCGCCCATCCGTGCTGGAAGCGGTGGCGCAGTACACGAAGCTCGCCCGCGACAACGGCCTGACGCCCACGCAGATGGCGCTCGCCTGGTGCTATTCCCGCTGGTTCGTCGGCTCGACCATCATCGGCGCCACCACCTTGGCGCAGTTGAAGGAAGACATCGACGCCTATAGTGTCACGCTGCCGCAGCACGTGCTGGAAGGGATCGACGCGATCCACACGCGGATCACGAATCCGGGGCAGTGAACCACTGGTGTCGAACATTTTTTCCGGGTGCCTCATCCGGAAAAAGTGTGCGGAAGGAGCGATGGCTTGCAAGCCATCGCCGCTGGACAGGCGCGGAGCAAGCTCCGCGAACCCCCTGTCCAGCCACCAGTACTCATGCGCTACAGCTTTTCGCTTATGCGGCTGAAGCATAAGCAAACCCCAACTCAATCGTTCGTGGCATGAGACCGACCGATTAACATAGCGTGATCGTCAACTGACCAATAAAAACGATGACCACACGCCTCAAGAAGTCTCCCCTCGCCCTCACCCTGATCTCCGCCGCCGTTGCAGCCATCTGCTCTCCGGCCAGCGCCCAGCTGCAGCAAGTTCCCACCGAAGCATTGCAGACCGTCGTCGTGACGGGCACCTACGCGAAGAACCGCCGCATGGCCGATTCCGAATCGCCGATCGACATCATCGGCGCGAAGGAATTGCAGGCCACCGGTTCGACCGAGCTGGCCACCGTGCTGTCGCGCCTCCTGCCGTCGATGAACTTCCCGCGCCCTTCCGGCGCCGACGCTTCCGATGCGGTGCGTCCGGCGCAGTTGCGCGGCCTGGCGCCTGACCAGACGCTGGTGCTGGTGAACGGCAAGCGCCGTCACGCCTCGGCCGTCGTCAACGTCAACGGCACCGCCGGCCGCGGCTCGGCGCCGGTGGACCTGAACGCGATCCCGCTGGCCGCCATCGACCACATCGAAGTGCTGCGCGACGGCGCTTCGGCGCAATACGGTTCCGATGCGATCGCCGGCGTGGTCAACATCATCCTGAAGAAGGGCCCGAACGGCGGCGACGTGGAGATCGGCACCGGCTGGTATGGCGAAGGCGATGGCGAACAGGTGTCGCTGAAGGCTTCCGCCGGCTTCGCGCTGGGCGACAAGGGCTGGCTGCGTTTGGCCGCCGAAGGCGCCGACCGCAATCCGACCAACCGCGCCGGGCCGGACACACGCAACCCGGCCGAGCCCCTGTACGGCAAGATCACCCAGCGCTACGGCGATTCGGATACCAAGCCGCGCAATGTATTCTTCAACACGCAGTACCAGCTGGGCGAGAACACCGATTTCTACGCGTTCGGCCAGTATGGCGAGCGCGATACCGAAGCGGCGGCAACGTGGCGCACCGCGCTGAACGGCGGCGCCCAGCGCACGCCCCTGTTCCCCCAAGGCTTCCTGCCGCTGCAGAACAGCACATCGACCGATTCCTCGATCGTGGCCGGCGTGCGCGGCGACCTGGGTGGCTGGCGCTGGGATGCAAGCCTGGACTGGGGCCGCAACAGCTTCTGGCTCGACATCGACAACACCGTCAACCAGGACCTGGGCGCCAACAGCCCCACGCACTTCCACCTCGGCAAGCTGACCAACACGCAATCGGTCGCCAACTTCGACCTGGCGCGCGAGATCCAGGTCGCGGCCTTTTCCGGCCCGCTGACGGTGGCCACCGGCGTGGAAATCCGCCACGAAGACTATGAGATCAACGCCGGGGATGCCGCGTCCTACACGGGCTCCGGTTCGCAGGGCTTCTCCGGCTTCCGGCCCGTCAACGCCGGCAAGAACAGCCGCAGCAACCAGTCCGCCTACGTGAACCTGGAAGCGCAGGTCACGCCGAAGCTGTCCGGCGCGCTGGCCGCCCGCTACGAGCACTACACGGACTTCGGCAGCACAACGTCGGCCAAGGCTTCCGCGCGCTACGCGTTCAACGACCAGCTCTCCGTGCGCGGCACCGCGTCCTCCGGCTTCCGCGCGCCATCGCTGGCGCAGCAGTTCTACACGATCACCACGACCAACTTCGCTGTGGTCAACGGTGTGAACACGCCGATCGAGACGGGCACGTTCGCGGTCGGCAGCGCCGCCGCGCAGGCGCTGGGCGCCACGCCGCTGAAGGCCGAGAAAGCCCGCAACTACGGCATCGGCGTACAGTGGTCGCCGACCCGCAACTTCAACACCACGGTGGACGTGTACCGCATCTTCGTGGACGATCGCATCGCCCTGTCGGCCAACCTGCAATTGCCGCAGGCGCTGCGCAACGTGCTCGCTGCCCAGGGTGTGCAGGTAGGCGCAGGCCGCTACTTCACCAACGCGATCGACACCAAGACGACCGGCGTGGACCTGGTCAGCACCTACCGGTGGAACCTGGCCAACCGCGACCGCATCGACTTCACGGCCGCCTACAACCACAACAAGACGACAGTCGAGAACGTGGCCGCCAACCCGGCGATCCTCACGGCCAACAACCTGCTGCTGATCGACCGCCAGACGGTGCTGCGCAATACCGTCGGCTCGCCGAAGGACAAGTTCAGCCTGGGCGCCGACTACACGGCGGGCACGTGGAGCGCCCGTGCACTGGCCACGCAGTACGGCAAGTTCACCGTCCCGCAGAACAACCCGGCAAACGACCAGACCTACGGCCGCCAATGGGTGCTGGACGTGTCGGGCACCGTGCGCCTCGTCACGAACTGGCGCGTGACCGCGGGCATCGACAACGTGACGGACAGCTACCCGGACAAGACGACGAGCGTCGCGAACCTGAACACGAACGGCATCTACCCGTATTCGAACTTCTCGCCGGCCGGGTTCAATGGGCGGTTCTTCTATGCGAAGGTGGGGTATAGCTGGTAAGCGTTCCGGCTGCTTCAACGAAAAATCCCGCTCATCGAGCGGGATTTTTTTTTCCGGGAACGGCTGCTGGTGTCGCACACCTTTTTCTGGATAAACCGCCCAGAAAAAAGTGTCCGACACCAGTGCTTTGGCGCCAGCGGGATTGTGCAGGTAGCCGGCATGTACGCTTTTCACCGTAGGACAAGTGCAAGGCTGACAGCTGTCAACCCGCACCGGTGCCGATGCCAGCAACATGTGTGGCGGGATATGCCCGATTAATCAACCGTGGAGATCAATGCATGACTGCTGCCCCTCAACATGACCGCTCCGAGTTCATCACATGGCATCTATGCCTGTTGATACTCGTTGGTTTCCTCGGCTTCGGCATCCTGTCGATCAATATGACGTCACTGGCAATTCCTCTGGTGATCGCCATCCTGCCGCTACCCTTCTATTGCGTGCCCCAGATCAGCAATGAAGCCGCGAAGACATGCCTGTACAGCGCGGGAGTTGCGCTGCTCTTCGTGTTGGTTATCTATGCAGCCAGCTTCGGTGCTCTGCTGTTGATACTGCGAGGGATGATTCTCGGCTGGTAATCGGCAAAAAAAATCCCGGCGAAGGCCGGGTTCATTTGCTGCGATTGCTGCTGAAACCCTTGGCCATTACGCCGCCTCGCTGCCCAGCAGCGCCTGCTCGATATCCCCCCGCTTCAACTCGGGCGCGAACTGCGCGATGAATTCATACGCATACTGCCGCAGGTAGGCGCCCCGCCGCACGGCGAGCCGCGTGGTGTTCTGTGCGAACAGGTGCGATGCCTCGATCGCGCGCAGGCCCTTGTCGCGGCCATGGTCGAAGGCCATCGAGGCGACGATGCCGACACCGAGGCCCAGCGCCACGTACTGCTTGATCACGTCCGAGTCCATCGCGGTCAGCACGATGTCCGGCCGTACGCCCGCCTTGTCGAACGCGTCGTCGATGTGGCCGCGACCCGTGAAGCCCACGTCGTACGTGATCAGCTGGAACTCGGCCAGGTCTTCCAGCCGCACCGGCGTGCGCGCCAGCAGCGGGTGGTCTTCCGGCACCACGATCAGGTGGCTCCAGCGATAGCACGGAAACGAGACGAGGTCGGGGAACTGCGACAGGCCCTCGGTAGCGATACCGATATCGGCCTTGCCGGACAACACCCATTCGGCGATGTGCTCGGGAGCGCTCTGCTGCAGGGCGATCCGCACGTCCGGGAAGGTCTTGCGGAAGTGCGACACGGCCTTCGGCAGCGCGTAGCGCGCCTGCGTGTGCGTGGCCGCCACGGTCAGCGTGCCGGTGCTCTGGCCCTTGTATTCCATGCTGGCGTGCTGCAGGTTTTCCGCTTCGATCAACAGGCGGTCGATGATCTTCAGGATGCCCTTGCCCGGTTCGGTCAGGCCCGTCAACCGCTTGCCGTTGCGCTCGAAGATCACGACACCCAGCTCATCCTCGAGCTCGCGGATCTGGCGGCTCACGCCCGGCTGGGACGTGAACAGCGCATTGGCCACTTCGGTCAGGTTGTAGTTGCGACGGGCCGCCTCGCGGATGGAACGCAGCTGCTGGAAATTCATATGGAAGCTCCTTCGTCGACGAACACGCGCAGGCGCTTCGGCCGCACCACGAGGGTCTCGCCCTCCTTCAGTGCCAAGTTACGGAAGCGCTCGTTGGAAATCGTTGCCTCGATCAGTTGCGCATTGTCGGCGCGTTCGAGGTCCAGTTGGGCCAGCGGCCCGATCGCGTGGGCGCGGCGCAGCTTGACGACGATGCCTTCCGCGCCGGCTTCGTAGCGGTCCACTTCCATCTCGTGCGGTCGCACGTAGGCGGTGCCCTTCGCATCGCGCACGCGGGTATGGTCCGGCACGTCGAGCTGCACGCCTTCGCTGGCCAGCACCCCTTCGTGCACGCGGCCATGGAACACGTTCACATTGCCCAGGAAGCCGTACACGAACGGTGACGCGGGGTGGTTGTACACCTCGTCCGGCGTGCCGATCTGCTCCACGGTGCCCTTGTTCATCAACACCACCTGGTCGGCCACTTCCAGCGCCTCTTCCTGGTCGTGCGTGACGAAGATGGACGACACGTGCAGGTCGTCGTGCAGGCGGCGCAGCCAGCGGCGCAATTCCTTGCGCACCTTGGCGTCCAGCGCGCCGAACGGTTCGTCGAGCAGCAGCACGCGCGGCTCCACGGCCAGGGCGCGCGCCAGCGCGATACGCTGGCGCTGGCCGCCGGAGAGCTGCGGCGGATAGCGGTCGGCCAGCCAGTCCAGCTGCACCAGCTCGAGAAGCTCTTTTACTTTCCTGCGGATCTGGTCTTCCGACGGTCGCTCGCCGCGCGGCTTAACGCGCAGGCCGAAGGCCACGTTCTCGAACACCGTCATGTGCTTGAACAGCGCGTAGTGCTGGAACACGAAGCCCACCTGGCGCTCGCGCACGTGGCGGTCCGAAGCATCCTGGCCGTCGAGCAGGACCTGGCCCGAATCCGGGTGTTCCAGGCCGGCGATGCAGCGCAGCAGCGTGGTCTTGCCGCAGCCCGAGGGACCCAGCAGCGCGGTCAATTCGCCCGCCGGGAAATCCAGCGACACGTTGTTCAGCGCGACGAAGTCGCCGAAACGCTTGTTGATGTTCTTGACTGCGATCGTCATGTCTTGCTCCGGTACTTTAGTTGTCGTTGGCGTCGGCGTTGCGCGATTCGTGCAGGCGCCATTCGATAAAGGATTTCAGTGCCAAGGTCACCAGCGCCAGCAGCGCCAGCAGCGAGGCGACGGCGAAGGCCGCGACGAAGTTGTATTCGTTGTAGAGGATCTCGACCTGCAGCGGCATGGTGTTGGTCTCGCCGCGGATGTGGCCCGAGACCACGGACACGGCGCCGAATTCACCCATCGCGCGGGCATTACACAGGATCACGCCGTACAGCAGGCCCCACTTGATGTTGGGCAGCGTCACGCGGAAGAACGTCTGCCAGCCCGAGGCGCCCAGCACCACGGCCGCTTCCTCTTCCTCGCTGCCCTGCGCCTGCATCAGCGGGATCAGTTCGCGCGCCACGAAGGGGAAGGTGATGAAGATCGTCGCGATCACGATGCCCGGCACGGCGAACAGGATCTTGATGTCGTGCTCGGCCAGCCACGGGCCGAACCAGCCCTGGGCGCCGAACAGCAGCACGTAGATCAGGCCCGAGATCACCGGCGACACGGAGAACGGCAGGTCGATCAGCGTCAGCAGCAAGCTCTTGCCGCGGAATTCGAACTTGGCGATCGCCCACGACGCGGCCACGCCGAACACGAGGTTCAGCGGCACGGCGATCGCGGCGGTGAGCAGCGTGAGCTTGATCGCGGCGATCGCATCGTCCTCGCGGATCGATTCCAGGTAGACCTCGGTGCCCTTCTTCAGCGCCTCGACGAAGACGGCGATCAGCGGCACGAACAGGAACAGCGTCAGGAACGCCAGCGCCACGGTGATCAGCGCATAGCGCACCCAGCGCGGTTCCAGCATTTCGGATACGGAGGGCAGTTCGCCCCGGTGGGAAGTTCCACTCATTTCTTATTTCCCCGACTTGCCGCGGGCCCAGGCCTGCAGCAGGTTAATGGCCAGCAGCATGATGAACGACACGACCAGCATCACGACGGCGATCGCGGTGGCGCCCGTGTAGTCGTACTGTTCCAGCTTGGTGATGATGAACAGCGGCGTGATCTCGGAGACCATGGGCATGTTCCCGGCGATGAAGATCACCGAACCGTATTCGCCGGTGGCGCGCGCGAAGGCCAGCGCGAAGCCCGTCAGCAGCGATGGCATCACGGTGGGGAACACCACCTTGGTGAATGTCTGCCACGACGAGGCGCCCAGCGAGGCGGCCGCTTCCTCCAGCTCGCGCTCGGCATCTTCCAGCACGGGCTGCACGGTGCGCACGACGAATGGCAGGCCGATGAATGTGAGGGCCAGCACCACGCCCAGCGGCGTGAACGCGACCTTGATGCCCAGCGTGCCCTCGACGAACTGGCCGATCCAGCCGTTCGACGAATACAGCGCCGTCAGCGTGATGCCCGCCACCGCGGTCGGCAGCGCGAACGGCAGGTCGACCAGCGCATCGACGATGCGTTTGCCCGGGAAGCGGTAGCGCACCAGCACCCAGGCGACGATGCCGCCGAAGACGACGTTGATGGCCGCGCCGATCAGCGAGGCGCCGAAGGTCAGCCGGTAGGAAGCCATCACGCGCTCGGACGTAACGGCGCTCCAGAAGGCCTCCCACGTCAGCGTAAACGTCTTCAGGAACAGTGCCGACAATGGAATCAGCACGATCAGCGTCAGGTAAAAGATCGTGAAGCCCAGCGAGAGCTTAAAGCCCGGCATCACCCGGTACGGCGCCCGCTTTCTCGCTTCGAACGGCACCGGTTGCGCAACCGGCAGTACTGCAGACATGGTGGCCCCTCTTATTACATTTTCGGATAATGAGGCCGAAGTCTCGCATCTGGGCGTTATAAACCAAACTAACCTTTTGTCATTTGCTTAGATGCCTCTGCTGATATGGCGCAACCATGCGGGCTGGCGAGGCGTTCGCGCACGAAATATTTACTGCAATCGGGGTCTGAGCCCATTTTCGAGCAACGTGGTTGCCGCTGGGGAAAACCGGTGTCGTACACCTGAAGGTGTCCGACACCAGGGTGAGCCAGGGTGCCAGCGCTGCGGTTGCGTCGGAACAAAAAACCCGGGCAAGCCCGGGTTTGTCGTGGAGCGGAGCCGATTACTTGTTCGGCTGCGGCGTGAGGCGCAGGTACGGTTTCGGGGCGGTGAAGCCCTTCGGGTACTTCTGCTTGATCACTTCGGGGTCTTGCACGGTCAGCGGGATGATCACGTCGTCGCCATCCTTCCAGTTCCCCGGCGTGGCCACGGTGTGCTTGTCCGTCAGTTGCAGGGCATCGATCACGCGCAGGATTTCGTCGAAATTGCGGCCCGTGCTCATCGGGTAGGTGAGCTGCAGGCGGATCTTCTTGTTCGGGTCGATCACGAACACGGAGCGCACGGTGGCGGTGGCCGATTGTTCCGGGTGGATCATGTCGTACAGCGTGGCCACTTTCTTGTCGGCGTCGGCGATGATCGGGAAGCCCACGACGGTCTTCTGGGTTTCCTCGATGTCCTTGATCCATTCCTTGTGCGAATCGGCCGGGTCGACGGACAGTGCGATCGCCTTCACGTTGCGCTGGTCGAACTCGGGCTTGAGCTTCGCGGTCAGGCCCAGTTCCGTCGTGCAGACGGGGGTGAAGTCGGCCGGGTGCGAGAACAACACCACCCAGGAATCGCCCGCCCATTCATGGAACTTGATGCGGCCGATGGAAGAATCCTGCTCGAAGTCAGGTGCGGTGTCGCCGAGGCGTAGCGTCATGGAAGTCTCCGTAATAGACAAAGATCAATATTGCATTGGTTTTACATTGTGCGCCCGATCAACCAACAATTGCAACTGGCGCTGGCCCGGCAACCAGTCGCCCAGCCCCGACTCGGCATTGATGTGCCCAAGAGGGCCGGCGTCGACAAAATCGCTGTCCCAGCGCTCGGCCCACTGACGCGCGCGCTCGAGCGGCATCCACGGGTCATTGGTGCTGGCAATCATGGTGGACGGCACGGGCAGCGGCGGGCGCGGCAGCAGCTCGGCCACGCCAAACTTCTCGGGGTCGGCCGGCGCCACCAGCAGCAGGCCGACGATGTTGGCAGGGTCGCGCGCCACGCTGTGCACGGATGCGAGGCAACCGAAGCTGTGGGCGACGATCAGCGTGGGGCGCCGGTCGCGCTGCCGCACCTCGTCCACCCGCGCGCTCCAGATCGGCAGGATCGGATCGCTCCAGTCATCCTGCTCGATCCGCTCGAAGGCGGGATACAGGCGCTGCCAGCGGCTTTGCCAGTGCTCGGGGCCGCTGTTGTGCAGGCCCGGTGCCACCAGCACGCGCAGTTGCGAAAGCTTGCCCGGCATGCGCCCTCTCCTTGTCGATTACTTCTGGTAGATCTGGTCGAACACGCCGCCATCGGCGAAGTGCGTCTTCTGGGCTTTCGTCCAGTCGCCGGCCACGTCTTCGATCGTGAACAGTTTCACGGCCGGGAACTGGGCGGCGTATTTCTTCGCTTCCTTTTCCACGGTCGGGCGGTAGTAGTTCTTGGCGATCAGTTCCTGGGCAGCGTCGGTGTACAGGAAGCTCAGGTAAGCCTCGGCCACCTTGCGGGTGCCGCGCTTGTCGACGACCTTGTCGACCACGGCGACGGGCGGTTCGGCCAGGATCGAGACGGAGGGCGCCACGATCTGGAACTTGTCCGGACCCAGTTCCTTGATCGCCAGCAGCGCTTCGTTTTCCCAGGCGATCAGCACGTCGCCGATGCCGCGCTCCACGAAGGTGGTGGTGGCGCCGCGCGCGCCGGAGTCCAGCACCGGCACGTTCTTGTAGAGCTTCTTCAGGTACTCACGCGCCGTGGCATCGTTGCCACCGGGCTGGCGCAGCGCGTAGCCGTAGGCGGCCAGGTGGTTCCAGCGCGCACCGCCCGAGGTCTTCGGATTCGGCGTGATCACCTGCACGCCCGGCTTGACCAGGTCGGCCCAGTCCTTGATGCCTTTCGGGTTGCCCTTACGCACCAGGAACACGATGGTGGAGCTGTAAGGGGTGGAATTCTTGGCCAGGCGCTTTTGCCAGTCCTTGCTGACGAGGCCTTTTTCGGCGATCGCATCGATGTCGTACGCCAGTGCGAGCGTGACGACGTCGGCCTGCAGCCCGTCGATCACGGAGCGGCCCTGCTTGCCCGACCCGCCGTGCGATTGCTTGATCTTCACGTCGTCGCCCGTCTTCGCCTTCCAATCCTTGGCAAAGGCGGCGTTGACGTCCTGGTACAGCTCACGCGTCGGATCGTAGGAAACGTTCAGCAGCGTGACTTCGGCCGCGTGGGCGGTCAGCGATACGGCAAGGGTCGTGACAACTGCGGCAGCCAGCGTGGAAAGTTTTTTGGACAGCATCTGATTCCCCTAATGATTGGAGTTCGCAGATTAGCTGCTGAGCTTATGAAAGAGAACGAAGTTTTCGTCCCTTCCTTATACCAAAAGCTTATATGAAGGTCACCAGAAGCGGTTGAACAGCACCACGCCCCAAGTGGCGGCCGCAAGGAGGCAGGCCAGCAGCACGGCCGCGCTGCCCAAGTCCTTGGCGTTCTTCGACAGGGGGTGGCGTTCCAGCGAGATGCGATCGACCACGGCTTCGATGGCGGAATTGATCAGCTCGACGATGAGGACCAGGACCAGCACGCCCACCAGCACGAGCTTCTGGAAGGCGGAGACGGGCAACGCCAGCGCGAGCAAGGCTGCAAAAAAGAAAAGGACGAGCTCCTGGCGGAAAGCGTGTTCATAACGCCACGCCGTCTTCAGGCCGTCGAGCGAGTAATGGATGGCGGAGAGGATGCGTTTCAGGCCGCTGCGGCTCTTGAATTCGCTGAGGGGCTGGGTCATGAAAAGTCGCTTGAACAGAGGTGCGCCATTATAGCGGCCACGTCTCGATGCAATTCCCAATTTTTTCACATCATGGTATAAAGACCTGGATACATACTGCACTGCACCAACCACATCATGAAAATCGAATCCGTTCCAGAACAAAAAACGACCATCCAGGTCATCGAACGCATGGTGGGCCTGCTCGACGCCTTGGCCAAGTACCCGGATCCTGTGAGCCTGAAGGATTTATCGAAGGAATCGGGCCTGCACCCATCGACGGCACACCGGATCCTGAACGACCTGGTGCTGACGCGCTTTGTCGACCGTATCGAACCGGGAACCTACCGGCTGGGCATGCGCCTGCTGGAGCTGGGCAATATCGTAAAGAGCCGGCTGTCGGTGCGGGAAGCGGCGCTCGATTTCATGCGCGCGTTGCACAAGAAAACCCAGCAGACGATCAACCTGTCGGTACGCCAGGGCGACGAAATCGTGTACATCGACCGCGCGTTCTCGGAACGCTCCGGCATGCAGGTGGTGCGTGCGATCGGCGGCCGCGGGCCGCTGCATCTCACGTCCACGGGCAAGCTGTTCCTGTCGGTCGACGAGCCGAAGGCGATCCGTGCCTATGCCACCCGCACGGGGCTGGCGGGGCACAACAAGAATTCGATCACCGACCTGGCGAAGCTGGAGCGCGAATTGTCGCTGGTGCGATCGCGCGGCTATGCGCGCGACAACGAGGAACTGGAACTGGGCGTGCGCTGCATGGCCGCCGGCATTCGCGACGACAGCGGCAAGCTGGTGGCTGGCCTGTCGATCTCGGCGCCGGCCGACCGCCTGCAGGACGAATGGCTGGAAGACCTGGTCAACACCGCCAACCAGATTTCCGCCACCCTGGGTTACATGCCGGCGGCGGACTGAGTCATTGCCGCGGCGCCGGCGCCGAACGTGCCGCCGGCCGTGATGGTGGTGCCTGCCGTGCCGGCGGCGGGAGTCGCGTCGGAGAACGGCATCGGCTTCAAGGCCGTCAGCCATTTCTTCATGCGCATCGCATCGGCCACGCGCGCGGCGCTGCCCTTCGCATCGAGCAGCACCATGATGACGGCACGCCCTTCGATCACGGCCTGCATCATCACGCAGCGGCCCGCCTCATTGATGAAACCCGTTTTCTGTAGGCCGATCTGCCAGCCGGACGTCGGCACGACGAGGCCATTCGTGGTGCCGAACTGCACCGGGCGACCATTGCGCTCGACGATCGCTTTCGGATCGGTGGAGAATTCGCGCAGGATCGGATGTTCGTAGGCGGCCATCGCCAGCTTGGCCAGATCGCGCGCGCTCGCCACGTTCTGCTTGGACAGGCCCGTGGAATCGGCATAGTGCGTGTCCGTCATGCCCAGCGCCCGCGCCTTGGCGTTCATCGCCGCCACGAAGGCGGGCAAGCCGCCCGGATAATTGCGGCCGAGCGCGGAGGCCGCACGGTTTTCCGAGCTCATCAGCGCGATATGCAGCATGTTACGGCGCGTCAGCTGGTCGCCCACCTTCAGGCGCGAGCTGGAGAACTTGGCGCGGTCGACATCTTCTTCCGTCACCGTCAGCATCTCGTCCATGTCCTGGTTCGCCTCGACGACCACGAGACCGGTCATCATCTTCGTGATCGAGGCGATCGGCAGTGCCACATGGGCGTTCTTTTCGAACAGCACTTCGGCGTTGGCCTGGTCGACAACCAGCGCCACGTTCGATTTCAGGTCGAGCGGGTCGCGCGTGAGGTTCAGGCCGGCAAGGTCGCCCATCGTCGGGCGCGCGGCCACGACGGGCGCCGCGGCCATCACGCGCTGGAACACGACCTTCTTCTTGCCGCGCACGGTGATCACACGGCGCACCATCCTGTCCGGCGCGGCGACGGCCTTGCGGCGCACGCCCGCCCGCTGGACGGACTTCTTCTTGACCGATTTCTTCGCGGCTGCCTTCTTGACCGCGGTTTTCCTGACCCCATCGGCTGCCTGCACGGCAGTCACCGGCACCGAGATGCACAAGGCGGAGATCAAGGCGGCTACGATAACTTTGTACATGAGATTCCCCAGGTCGGCAGCGGAAACGCGCTGGACGCGCATTTGCCGCGCATTTGCCGATGTTTTCAACGATACGTTGCAGTGTAGCAAAAGCCTGATCCCGCACAACAAGATTTCACATTGTTGAGCACAAAAGTTAATCAGTCAGATAGCGCAATCAGCAATCTTGAGGCGCCGCTGCAACGAAACGTTACCCTTCCATAAACGTGGCGAACCGTTCGACCGGTTCGCGTTCGGTCACCAGGGAATTTTCGATCCTTGATGGATCGGCAACACCCAGCGCCATCCCGCACACCACCATTTCATTGTCGGGCAATGAGAGCTCTTCTGCAATGATCGAATGGAATTGTGTGAAGGCTGCTTGCGGGCAAGTGTCCAGCCCGCGGGCCCGCGCGGCCACCATCACGTTCTGCAGGAACATGCCATAGTCAAGCCACGAGCCCTGTTCCATGATACGGTCGATCGTGAAGATCAGGCCCACCGGCGCATCGAAGAAATTGAAATTGCGGGCGTGCTGGGCCGCCATGCCCTCCTTGTTGTCGCGCGCCAGTCCCAGCAGGGAATACAGGTCCCAACCCACCTTGCGGCGACGGTCGATGTAGGGCGACTTCCACTCGCGCGGATAGTAGGCATACTCTTCCTGGTGGCGGCGGTTCTGCTCCGGGTCGCGGTAGGCGCCCGTGATGCGCGCGCACAGGCGGTCGCGCGCCGCCCCGGTCAGCACATACACTTTCCACGGCTGCGTGTTGGTGCCGGACGGAGCGCGGCTGGCCACTTCGAGGATTGCAACGATATCCTCGCGCGCCACCGGCGTGGGCAGGAAAGCGCGGATCGAGCGGCGTGAAGTGATGGCGGCATCCACTGTCTGCTGTTCGGGACTGGAGATCATGTCATTTCCTTTATTTGCGGACCACGAAGAACACCCCCGTCACGGCCAGCGCCATGCCGGCCACGCCCAGCGGGCTGAACGCTTCACCGAACATCAGCCACGCCATCAGCGCGGTCGTCGGCGGGGTCAGGTACAACAGGCTCGTCACACGTGTCGCGTCGCTGCGGCGGATCAGCGCGAACAGCAGGAAGATCGCACCGATCGACAGGCCGAACACCGACCATGCCAGCGCGCCGAGGAAACGCGGCGTCCATTCGACCGACGCGAATGCCGGCGTCAACGACTCGAACGCCACGGCGAACGGCAGCGTGGCAAGGAAACACGCGGAAAACTGGATCGCCGTGCCGGTGCGCAAGTCGAACTGGGGGCACCAACGCTTCTGGTACAAGGTGCCTGCCGTGATCGACAGCAGCGCGCCCAGGCACAGCACGATGGCCTGCCACGACAGCCCCGTCAGCGTGATCTTCGCATACACGACGAAGGCGACACCGCCGAGCCCGAACGCCAGGCCCAGCCACTGGCGCGGCGTGACGCGCTCGCCGATCAGCGGTGCCGCGAACGCCGTCAGGATCGGTTGCATGCCCACGATCAGCGCAGACAGCCCCGCCGGCATGCCCAGCTTGATGGCACACCATACGCCGGCCAGGTAACCGCCGTGCAGCAGCAGGCCGGACACGGCGATGTGCCCGGCCCTGCCCTTCGGCCAGGGAGCCTTCAGCAGCCAGACCAGCGGCGCCAGCACGGCCACCGCGCACGCGTAGCGCACCAGCAGGAACGTGAGCGGCGGCGCATAGGGCAGTCCGAATTTCGCCACGATGAACCCTGTGCTCCACAGGAAAACAAAGAATAAGGGAATCGGCGACAGGAGAAGGGACATCCCGGCAGTCTAACACGGCCGAGTTTGGCGGGCAGGCACCGCGGCCGGCCCTGGCCGAGTTGTCTTGCACAACGGTTTCGTGCTCTTGTGCAATGCACAAATTTCGCTTGACTTAATCTTGAGCAGCCGTAAAATTAGGCATGTTGCGTTGCACAATAGCTGTCGTAGACCACAGCCAAGCTTTCATCAACGATTATCCTTACTGGAGAACTACATGTTTTCGATTCCTGAGCAATTTTCCAATGCGACCAAGGCGAATTTCGAAAGCCAATTCGCGATTTTCTCCTCCCTGACGAACAAGACGTTCGAAGGCGTTGAAAAGCTCGTCGACCTGAACCTGACCGCCGCCAAAGCATCGCTGGAAGATACCTCCGCCACCGCGAAGCAGCTGCTGGCCGCCAAGGATCCGCAAGAGTTCTTCTCGGTGACCGCTTCCCGCGCCCAGCCGAACGCCGAGAAAGCCATCGCATACAGCCGCCACCTGGCCCAGATCGCATCGGGCACCGCTTCCGAGTTCTCGAAAGCTGCCGAAGCACAGATCCTGGAAACCAACCGCAAGGTGATTTCGCTGGTCGATGAAGTGAGCAAGAACGCCCCGGCCGGCACCGAAAACGCCGTCGCCCTGTTCAAGTCCGCCCTGGGCAGCGCCAACGCCGGCTACGAGCAGTTCACCCGCACCGCCAAGCAAGCCGCCGAGGCTTACGAAGCGAACGTGAACGCCGCCGTGAACCAGTTTACCGCCGCCGTGAAATCCGCACCGGCCGCAGCGGCCAACTCCGCTGCCGCTGCCGCGTAATACCCGTGCCGGCCATGCCGGCGCACTGAAAGCATCGCTGTATCAGGTCTCCTCGGCATCCGTGGATCCTCTCAGCGGATGTCCTTCGCATGCCCCGGACCTCGGTTCGGGGCTTTTTTTTGAGTGCGATATACACGAATTTTCCAAAATCAGATAATCTGTCAATATTCGACACTGAAAGGACAGACCATGACCGAACCCATGCTTCCCACTTACGACGACGTGGTGGCCGCCGCCGGCCGGATCGCGGGGCACGCGCATCGAACGCCCGTGCTGACGTCGCGCACCGCCAATGAGCAACTTGGCGCCGAACTGTACTTCAAGGCGGAAAACCTGCAGCGCATGGGGGCGTTCAAGTTCCGCGGCGGTTTCAACGCACTCGCCCGGTTCGACGCGGCGCAGCGCAAGGCGGGCGTAGTCGCGTTCTCGTCGGGCAATCATGCACAGGCGATCGCGCTGTCGGCCCGCTTGCTGGGCATTCCCGCCACGATCGTGATGCCGCTCGACGCGCCGGCCGCGAAGGTGGCCGCGACGCGCGGCTATGGCGCCACGGTCGTCACCTATGACCGCTATACCGAGGATCGCGAGCAGATCGGCCGTGATCTCGCGGCCAGGCACGGCCTGACGCTCATTCCACCCTACGACCACCCCGACGTGATCGCCGGCCAGGGCACCGCGGCAAAGGAGTTGTTCGAGGAAGTGGGCGAGCTCGATTACCTGTTCATGCCGCTGGGCGGCGGCGGGCTGTTGTCCGGCTCGGCGCTGGCGACGCGCGTGCTGTCGCCGAAAACGAAGCTGTACGGCGTGGAACCGGAGGCGGGCAACGACGGCCAGCGCTCGTTCCGCGGCGGCAGCATCGTCCACATCGACACGCCGAAGACGATCGCCGACGGCGCCCAGACACAGCACCTGGGCAACCTGACCTTTCCGATCCTGCGCCGGGACGTGGACGATATCCTCACCGCGACGGATGCCCAACTGGTCGAGGAAATGCGCTTCTTCGCGAGCCGCATGAAGATGCTCGTCGAACCCACCGGCTGCCTGGGCCTGGCCGCCGCCCGGGCCATGGGCGAGCAACTGCGCGGCAAGAAGGTCGGCGTGATCATCAGTGGCGGCAACGTGGACTTGCCGCGGTTCGCCGAGCTGGTCGGCTAAAAGTATTGCAAAAAAACCGGTGACAGGCACCGGTATTCGGGAAATGTTTCAAAAAACCCGGTGCCTGTGAAGTGACCCCAAAAAGTTGGA
The DNA here is from genome assembly GCF_037094685.1 of Massilia sp. METH4. Lineage (NCBI taxonomy): Bacteria > Pseudomonadati > Pseudomonadota > Betaproteobacteria > Burkholderiales > Oxalobacteraceae > Massilia > Massilia sp. METH4. The sequence goes on from NZ_CP146614.1 coordinate 481,383, forward strand.
CGGTCTGTAGCTAGGCTGCTTGGAGCTGAGTTCTGTACTGCACAGGACTCAGCCCGTTCAACCTGAGCTTGATGCGCTTGTGATTGTAGTAATGGATGTACTTCGCCAGGCCCTTCTTCAGCTCTTTGATACTGGCAAATTTCTGCAGATAGAAGTACTCGGTCTTGAGTACGGCAAAGAAGCTCTCCATCGCAGCGTTGTCGAGGCAATTGCCCTTACGCGACATGCTCTGCACGACATTGCTCCCCTTCAGCGCCTGTCGGTAAGCTGACTTTTGATAGTGCCATCCCTGGTCTGAATGCAGCACTGGCTTGTCGTCCTTGCCGAGCTTTCGCAGTGCTTTTCTCAGCATATTGGTAACCAAGCTCAGCACTGGTCGGGTGTTCATCTCGAAGGCGATGATCTCGCCGTTGCACAGGTCCATGACCGGCGAGAGGTACAGTTTTTCCCCACCGACCTTGAATTCAGTGACATCGGTTACCCACTTCTCGTGCATGGCTGCAGCTTCGAAATTACGCTCCAAGCGGTTATCTGCTACTTCGCCCACTTCGCCCTTGTAAGTGCGAAACTTCTTCGGTCGTACCAAGGATTTCAAGCCGAGATCGCTCATCAAGCGCTGTACGCATTTGTGGTTGACCTTCTGCCCAGCCTTTCGGATCTCGGCGGTCACACGGCGATAGCCGTAGCGCCCGGAATGGGCGTCAAAGACGTCCTGGACACGCGTTTTCAAGGCCTCATCCCTATCGCCTTGCTCTGCCACTTGCTGCTGATAGTAGTAGGTGCTACGTGCCAGGCCTGCCACTTTCAGCAGGCCAGCCAAGGGGAATTGCTGCCTCAGTTCAGTGACTACTTTCGCTTTTTGCGCACTGTCGCACGCTGCGTCCGCTGCTCCTGAACCAAGGCCCCCAGCTTTTTTAAGTAGGCATTCTCCATCCGCAAGTAGTTCACTTCCTCGAGAAGCTCTTCAAGGGTCTTGGTTTCTTCGCTGACAGGCGTCAGCGGTGCGGGGGGCTTGGATGTGGGCATTTTCTTCGGTCTCTGGCGCGGTCGAGGACGTAGCGCCTCTATACCACCGCCATGATAACAGCGCTCCCACTGGCCGATGCTGGAGGGATGACGCACATTGAAGGCCACCGCCGTCTCGAAGTACGACAGCTCATGTTTCCACATGTGCCGCAATATCGCCAGCTTGCCCTCGGCGGTGTGGCTGTAGTGCTTCTTCTCCAAGCCTGCCTTGCCATGGGTCTCGTATAGCCTGACCCACAGATGGACCAGACTAGGGTCCACGCCCAACTCTCTGCCCAAACGAACGCAGCCTAGCGGCCCGGCTCGATACCGGTCGACCACCTGCTGCTTGAACTGCACACTGTACTTCGCCATGAAAAACCCCCAAAAGTTGGTGTCCAACTTTTGGGGGTCAGTTCACTGTCACCGGTGTTCTGAAACATTTCAGAAAACCTGGTGCCTGTCACCGGTTTTTCGCAACTATTCGCCCAGGTAGGCGGCTTTGACGCGGGGGTCGTGCAGCATGTCGTCGGCGTTGCCGGTCATCGTGATCGCGCCGGAGTCCATCACGTAGCCGCGGTGCGCGGCTTGCAGGGCCAGCTTGGCGTTCTGCTCCACGAGGAGAATCGTGATGCCCTGCCTCGACACGTCGCGGATCACTTCGAAGATCTTGTCGACCATGATCGGCGACAGGCCCATCGACGGTTCGTCCAGCAGCAGCAGGTGCGGGTGGCACATCAGCGCGCGCGCCATGGCCAGCATCTGCTGCTCGCCGCCGGACAGCGTGCCGGCCAGCTGGTTGGCGCGCTCCTTCAGCCGCGGGAAGATGTCGAACCAGCGGGCGATGTCGGCATCGATGCCCGCCTTGTCGTTGCGCGTATAGGCGCCCATCATCAGGTTTTCCAGGATCGTCATCCGCGTGAAGACGCCCCGCCCTTCCGGCACCATCGCCAGCTTCTTCTCGACGAGATGGAAGCTCTGCATGCCCTTCATCGGCGCGTTCAGGTAGGTGATCGTGCCCTCGACCTTGCAGGCGGGCAGCGTGCCGGTGATTGCCTTCAGGGTCGTGGTCTTGCCGGCGCCGTTGGCGCCGATCAGCGTCACGAGTTCGCCCTCGTTCACTTCCAGGTCGATGCCCTTGACGGCCTTGATGCCGCCATAGGCGACGTGCAGGCCGGCGATCTTCAAGACGTTCTTCGCGGGATCGACGGCCGCCTTGCCGGCCGCCGCCATATCAGTTGCCACCATCAATGCGACCCTCCCAGATAGGCGTCGATGACAGCCTGGTTGCTTTGGATTTCATGCGGCAGGCCCTCGGCGATCAGCTTGCCGTATTCGAGCACGCTGATGCGGTCGCACAGGCCCATCATCAGTTTCACGTCGTGCTCGATCAGGAGCACCGTCTTGCCTTCGGCCTTGATCTTCACGAGCAGTTCGCGCAGCGCCAGCTTCTCGGTGGCGTTCATGCCGGCGGCCGGCTCGTCCAGCGCCAGCAGCTGCGGGTCGGTCGCCAACGCGCGAGCGATCTCCAGGCGGCGCTGGTCGCCGTACGACAGGTACTTCGACGTGCGGCTGGCGAACTGGCCAATGCCGACGAAGTCCAGCAATTCCTGGGCGCGCACGCGGATCGCCTTTTCCTCCTCGCGCGCCGCCTTGTGGCGGAAGACCGCGCCGAACACGCCCTGGTGCGTGCGCACGTAGCGCCCCACCATCACGTTTTCCAGCGCCGTCATCTCGCCGAACAGGCGGATGTTCTGGAAGGTGCGGGCAATGCCCGCCTTGGCCACCGCATGCGGCGCGGACGGCGAATACGGCTTGCCGGCCAGCTCGAACGTGCCGGTGTCGGGCTGGTACAGACCCGTGATCACGTTGAAGAACGTGGTCTTGCCGGCACCGTTCGGGCCGATCAGGCCATAGATCTGGCCGCGCTTGATGTTGATGCGCACGTCGGTGAGCGCCTGCAGCCCGCCGAAACGCTTGTTGACGCCCTGGATATTCAGAATGACTTCTTCGTTCATGTGTCTTCCTTACGCTGCCACGACGCCGGTTGCCTGCTTCTTCGTGTCCGAGTCGCCGTCCGGGCGATCCTCGTGCTTGGGCGAAGGCCAGAGTCCCGCTGGCCGCACCAGCATGATCAGCACCAGCGCCAGGCCGTACAGCAGCTGGCGCAGCACTTCGGCCTCGATCAGCACCTTGCCGAACAACTGCATCTGCACCGGCTCCACGACGTGGCGCAGCACTTCCGGCAGCGCCGCCAGCAGCAGGCCGCCCAGCACCACGCCAGGAATGTGACCGATGCCACCCAATACCACCATCGCCAGCACGGCGATCGATTCGGTCAGCGAGAACGATTCCGGCGAGACGAAGCCCTGGAACGACGCGAACATGGCGCCGGCCACGCCGCCGAACGAGGCACCCATCGAAAACGCCAGCAGCTTCACGTTGCGGGTATTGATGCCCATTGCCTTGGCGGCGATCTCGTCTTCGCGGATGGCGACCCAGGCACGGCCCAGGCGCGACTGCTGCAGGCGCGAGGTCATGAAGATCGTGGCGATGGTGAGCACCAGGAACAGGAAGTAGTAGGCGTTCACGGACGGGATCTGCCAGGGGCCGATCGCGACCATCGCACCCGAGCCTTGCTCGCCGGCCAGGTCCACGCCGAACACCCTGATCGGGTCGATCAGGTTGATGCCCTGCGGGCCGTTCGTGAAGTTGATCGGATCGTTCAGGTTGTTCATGAAGATCCGGATGATCTCGCCGAAGCCCAGCGTGACGATGGCCAGGTAGTCGCCGCGCAGCTTGAGCGTGGGCGCACCGAGGATCGCGCCGAACAGGCCCGCCAGCGCCGCCGCGATCGGCACGATGAACCACACGGAGAGGTGGATGCCGTTGGTGCGGATCTCCTCGCCGAGGATCGCCACGAGCGTTTCGCCGAACGCCGGGTGCAGCATGATGATCGATTCCAGCAGCGTGGCGAACTGGGGCGATGCGAGCAGGCCCGTGAGGTAGGCGCCCACCGCGTAGAACGCGATATAGCCCAGGTCCAGCAGGCCGGCAAAGCCGACCACCACATTCAGGCCCAGGGCCAGCATGATGTACAGCAGCGCCAGGTCGGCGATGCGCACCCACGAGTTGCCGTAGTGCTGGGCGACGAAGGGGAAGACCAGCATCACCGCCAGCAGCAAGGCCATGCTGGCGTATGCCTTCTTCGGGTTGCGCGCGGTATCGAAATCGAGCAGTGCCATCGTCGGTCTCCTTAAGCGCGGTCGGCCACGCGTTCACCCATGATGCCGGACGGGCGCACCGTCAGCACGAGGATCAGCACGATGAACGCGAAGATGTCCTGGTAGTGGCTGCCGAGGAAGCCGCCGGTCAGGTCGCCGATATAGCCGGCGCCCAGGCTCTCGATAATGCCCAGCACGATGCCGCCGATCATGGCGCCATAGATGTTGCCGATGCCGCCCAGCACGGCGGCGCAGAACGCCTTCAGGCCGGGGATCGTGCCCATGGCGAACTGGATCGACGCATAGTTGGCGCCCCACATCACGCCGGCCACGGCCGCCAGCGCGGCGCCGATCGCGAACGTGTAGACGATCACGCGGTTCGAATCCACGCCCATCAGGCCGGCCACGCGCGGGTTCTCGGCCACGGCGCGCATGGCCCGGCCCATCTTGGTTTTCTCGACCAGCACCACCAGCGCGCACATCGACAGCGCGGCCAGGGCCAGCAGCAGGATCTGCGTCACGCTGATCACGGCGCCGCCGATCGCGATCGGGTCCGAGGGCAGCAGTTGCGGGAACGGCAGCGGGTTGCGGCCCCAGATCATCATGGCGAACGTCTGCAGCAGGATCGACATGCCGATCGCCGTGATCAGCGGGGCCAGCCGCGGCGCATTGCGCAGGCGGCGGTAGGCGATGCGTTCGATGAGCACGTTGACGATGATGCAGCCGGGGATGGCGCCGAGGATGGCGATGCCCAGTTGCAGCCAGCCGTTCATTTCGGGGAAGTGGACACCCAGCAGGTTGAGGATCGTGAGGCCGATCATGGCGCCGACCATCAGCACGTCGCCATGGGCGAAGTTAATGAGGTTCAGCACGCCGTACACCATCGTGTACCCGAGCGCGACCAGCGCGTACATGCTGCCGAGCACGAGCCCGTTGATAATTTGTTGGATGAAGGTATCCATCGCTTCCTTTGGTTTGCCCGACCATCACGGCGGCAAGGCGCATGGCGCCCCCCGCCCCGTAACAAAAACGGCACCCGGAGGATAGCCCCGCGGTGCCGCCGCATTATGCCAATGCAAATGCCAATGCCATCGTGTGCATGTCCAGCGCGCACAACGGGGCGCATCGTACTACGTTCGCGCGCGTCCCGGAAGCCGGTCAAAAAGAAGTCCGATCGGCCGTTTTACTGATGTGCTCGCCATCATAACGATTCCCGCCGAAAACTTAGCGCGGAAAAATGGCGGCGACGCTGAACAATATTCAGTTTATAACATATGCCGTTCAGGCCAGGCCTTTCGGGAGCGGGAAGGTGACGTTTTCTTCCACGCCAGCCAAAGGGCGCACGCTCTTCGCGCCAAGCTCCTTCAGGCGGTCGATGACGGCCTGCACCAGCACTTCCGGGGCCGAGGCGCCGGCCGTGACGCCGATGCGCTGGTACCCTTGCAGCCAGGCGGGATCGATCTGGTCCGCGCGGTCGACCATGTAGGCGGGCGTGCCCATCTTGTGGGCCACTTCGCGCAGCCGGTTCGAGTTCGAGCTGTTCGGGCTGCCGACCACGATCACCACCTCGACCTGCGGCGCCATGAACTTCACCGCCTCCTGGCGGTTCGTGGTGGCGTAGCAGATGTCGCCCTTCTTCGGTTCCTGGATGGCCGGGAAGCGCGCCTTCAGTGCCTCGATGATCTCGGCGGTGTCGTCCACCGACAGCGTGGTTTGCGAGACATAGGCCAGATGCTCGGGATTGTTCACTTGCAGCTTCGCCACGTCCTCCACGGTTTCCACCAGGTGCATGCCTTCCTCGGCCTGGCCCATCGTGCCTTCCACTTCCGGGTGGCCATCGTGGCCGATCATGATGATCTCGCAGCCGCCCTTGCGCATCTTGGCCACTTCCACGTGCACTTTCGTCACCAGCGGGCAGGTAGCGTCGAAGATGGACAGGCCGCGCGCTTCCGCCTCGGCCCGCACGGCCTTCGACACGCCGTGCGCCGAAAACACCAGGGTGTTGCCGGCCGGGACATCGTCCAGCTCCTCGATGAAGATCGCGCCCTTTGCACGAAGGTCTTCGACGACATACGCGTTGTGCACGATCTCGTGGCGCACGTAGATCGGCGCGCCGAATTGTTGCAGCGCGCGCTCGACGATCTCGATGGCGCGGTCCACGCCCGCGCAAAAGCCGCGCGGCTGGGCCAGGAGGATTTCTTTATCGGTTTGCATGGTCACAGGACGGAGATCAGGTTCACTTCAAAGCGCACCGGCTGGCCGGCCAGCGGGTGGTTGAAGTCGAAGATGGCGGCATCTTCGCGCAGTTCGCGCAGGATGCCGGAAAAACGGCCGCCGCCCGGGGCGGCGAAGTCGACCAGGTCGCCCACACGGTATTCCGCGCCGGGCACCGAGTTCTCGTCCAGCGTGGTGCGCGAGACGGGGCGGATCAAGTCCGGGTTGCGCGGGCCGAAAGCCACGCCCGGTTCCAGGTCGAAGGTCTTGTGCGTGCCTTCCGGCAGGCCGAGTAGCAGCTCTTCCAGTACCGGCGCCAACTGGCCGGAACCGAGCATCAGCGTGGCCGGGTTGCCGCCGAAGGTGGAGACGATATCGGTGCCGTCCAGCTGGGCCAGGCGGTAGTGCAGGGTGAGATACGCGGATGGAGTGACGACGTTCGACATGATGGGAGCGAAGATGAGGCCAGGAACAGGCAAACCGGTATTGTAAGCCAGCTTGGGCCGCGCTGTACGGCTGCGGGCATGGCCGGGCTCCTGTCGCGATGCTGCCGATACCACGTTCGAGCCGTTCCAGGATGCCTCGCCTTGATGCGACGATACCGCGCTCGAGCTCGTGTCAAGGTGCCTCGTATGATGATCCCGTCGGATCTTTGGCAAAATTACCGCTGAAGGAAACGGCCAGGCAGAGTGATGTCGATGGTGTCTAAGGCCAAGAGCCTGTGGGTCAGATTGGCGCCTCTGCCTGTTTTTCATTGTTAAGTCCGGACGGTATCTTAGGCTTCGAGCCTGCATACGAGGGTGGTCAACAAATGAATTTCGTAGGCACGCCAGTAGTAGGAATTGATGTCAGCAAAAGCAAACTGGATATAGCGTTGCTAAAGAATGGGAAGCTCAAGAGCAAAGTGCTTCCGAACAACAGGGACGGTTACGCAGAGCTGATAAAGTGGTTGAAGAATCAGGATGTTACGCTCGATGCGGTCCATATTTGCATGGAATCGACAGGCGTGTACAGCGAGCCTGTTGCCCTGGCATTGAGCGACATGGGCATGAAGGTCAGCGTCGTCAATCCTGCCAGCATCAAAGGATTTGGCCAGAGTCTAATCATCCGAAACAAAAACGACAAAGCTGATGCAACTCTCATTGCGCGATACTGCGCAGCGATGAGCCCAGCGCTTTGGCAGGCCCCTTCGCACGAGCAGCGGCAATTGAGGGCTTGGAACGAGCATCTGGCATCGTTGAAAGACATTCGACAGCAACAGGCCAATCGTATCGAAGCACTTGAGTTTGCAAACCAGACCGAGGTGGCAGCTCACGCCAAGACGCACTTGGATTGGCTGGACAAACAAATCAAGCAGCTGGAGAACGATATCGATGATCACATCGATCGGCATCCGGATCTCCGGCACGATGCTGAGCTGATTGAGTCGATCCCAGGCCTTGGCCGCGGGACCGCGGCCAAGGTACTTGGTCGTGTGGGGAACCTGCGGCGCTTCGGCAGCGCCAAGGAACTGGCGGCCTACATTGGGGTGACGCCACGCCAGAGGCAATCAGGCAGCTCGGTGAGGGGTAGGACTACCATTACCAGAATGGGCTGTCGCGACCTGCGGGCAGCCCTATACATGCCAGCACTTACAGCGATCAGAAAGAACCCGCTGTTAAGGGAATTTGCAAACCGGCTGCAGTCAACAGGCATGGCTAAGATGGCTGTCATCGCTGCCGTCATGCGCAAGCTCGTGCACCAGATGTACGGCGTCGTCCGCTCAGGAAAGCCATTTGACCCGAATCACATGGGCAAAAGGCTTGCGGGTGAACACGGTATCTGACCCCATGACACGAGCCCGGGCGTAATTGGCACGCGGGCTTTATTTCATATCAGCATGGCCGGCAGTGGCGGCTTTCATAATGGCGATCCGACCACAGCCATGGAGGCGGCATGAGCATCTCTGACTGGCCCGTTCACCGGCGCCCGCGCGAACGGCTGATCCGCGAAGGCGCGCAGGCATTGTCGGATGCCGAATTGCTGGCCGTGTTCCTGCGCGTGGGGGTGCGCGGCAAGAACGCCGTCGACCTCGCGCACGACATGGTGCGGCACTTCGGCTCCCTGCATGCGCTGCTGCGCGCCAGCCTGAAGGATTTTACGGAGGTGCCGGGCCTGGGCCCGGCGAAATATGCGCAACTGAACGCCGTGATCGAGCTGGCGCGGCGGGCGATCGGCGACGAGATGCTGTCCGGCGAATCGATGTGCTCGCCACAGGCCGCCAAGGATTACCTGCGCCTCGCGATGGCCGGGCGGCCCTATGAATCCTTCCACGTGCTGTTCCTGGACGTGCGCAACCGCCTGATCGCCGCCCGCGAACTGTTCCGCGGAACGCTCACGCACACGAGCGTCTATCCACGCGAAGTGGTGCGCGAGGCGCTGGCGCGCAATGCCGCCAGCGTGATGCTGGCCCATAACCATCCATCCGGCCTGCCCGATCCCAGCGAGGCCGACGTACTGCTCACCCGCTCGCTCGTGCAGGCGCTGGCCCTCGTCGACATTCGCATCCTGGACCATTTTGTTGTGGCAGGGCATCGGGTTCATTCTTTCGCGGAAAACGGCCAGATTTGACAATCACCTCCCTGCCCCGCCGGGCGTTTACCGTTAGATATCAAGGACTTCGGCGGCATGCTTCATGTCACGGGTGGGCGCTCGTTGCAAATGTTAAATTTTATCGCGTGCTTGAGACACAATTGTTTTTCACAAGTGATTGATAAACCTGAGGTTTTTGGATACACTCCTGTTTTTCCAATTTTGGAAGTTATCTTAGGAGTGCAACATGGCACGTGTATGCCAAGTCACTGGGAAGAAGCCGATGGTCGGCAACAACGTTTCCCACGCAAACAACAAAACGAAGCGTCGTTTCCTGCCGAACCTGCAGAATCGCCGCATCTTTGTTGAATCGGAAAACCGCTGGGTCTCCCTGCGTCTGTCCAACGCCGGTCTGCGCGTGATCGACAAGGTCGGCATCGACGCCGTCCTGGCCGACATGCGCGCTCGTGGCGAAAAAGTCTAATAGGGAGCTATCATGGCAAAAACTGGCCGCGACAAAATCAAGCTGGAATCGACCGCTGGTACGGGTCACTTCTACACCACGACCAAGAACAAGCGCACGATGCCTGGCAAAATGGAGATCATGAAGTTCGATCCCAAGGCACGCAAGCACGTGACGTACAAGGAAACGAAGATCAAGTAATTGATCCTCGCTCCATCAAGAAAGCCGCTCTCGAGCGGCTTTTTTGTTGCCTGGACAGGATGGAGCGGCAGCATGGCTGCCCAATTTCCACGACGTTCCCTGACCGAATAATTTCCCGAAACCGGGCATCAGACCCCAATTTCTGGAAACAGTCCTGCCGGCATGGTGCGCACGACGCGGCGGCGCGAGGCCCCGACATTGCCTGCCGTGGCACGGTCGGATGTCGCGTAGGTACAACAGGGACAGTCCCCGAATTTTTACAACAGCTTTCCAGCGCGGAATGTTGCCCGAGGATCGGGGTCCGACCCCGGTGCTGGGAAATGTTCCAAAAGAGAAACCAAAACGGTCCCGAAGGGCCGTTTTGGTGAGGTGACGCGGGGGGTTACGCGTAGCTGCGCAGCCGCAGCGAGAAATCTTGCAGCGCCTTGATGCCGGAGGCTTCGGCGCGCTGGCACCAGTCCTGCAGCTTGTGCACCAGCTCTTCGCGGCTGAAGTGCGAGCGTTCCCAGATCACGCCGAGTTCGACGCGCATATTGTGCATCGTCTCGAGGGCCTTGCTGTGCTGGAACAGCTCGACCAGGTGTTCCTTCTGCGCCGCTTCCAGCTTGGCCGGTTCGCGCTGCATCAGCTTGCGGGCCGACTTCAGGAAGCCGGACTCCAGCTGCGCCTTGTGCTTCAGGTGCTCCACTTCCTCGTCCCACGCATGCTTGACCGACTTGGCGTACTTGGCCATCACGTCGTAGCGGTTGGCGATCACGGCTTGCAGCGTTTCGATGTCCGCATTCAGCTTGCCGGGCGCGAACTTCGGCTTCGGCGGCAGTTTCTTCACTTTCGCCAGGCCCACCATTTCCATCATGCGGATATAGCCCCAGCCGATGTCGAACTCGTACCACTTGGACGACAGCTTGGCCGACGTCGCATACGTATGGTGGTTGTTGTGCAGCTCTTCACCGCCGATGATGATGCCCCACGGAATGATGTTAGTGGCTGCATCCGAGCAGTCGAAGTTGCGGTAGCCCCAGTAGTGGCCGATGCCGTTGATGATGCCGGCGGCAGTGACGGGAATCCACAGCATCTGCACGGCCCACACCGTCAGGCCCTTCGCACCGAACAGCATGATGTTCAGGATCAGCAGCAGCGCCACGCCCTGCCAGCTGTACTTCGTGTACAGGTTGCGCTCGATCCAGTCGTCCGGCGTGCCGTGACCGTACTTGTCCAGCGTTTCCTGGTTCTTGGTTTCCGCGCGGTACAGCTCTGCGCCTTCCCAGAACACTTTCTTGATGCCCTTGGTGACCGGGCTGTGCGGATCTTCCTCGGTATCGCATTTCGCGTGGTGCTTGCGGTGCACGGCCGCCCACTGCTTCGTTACCTGGCCGGTAGTCAGCCACAGCCAGAAGCGGAAGAAGTGACTCGGAATCGCGTGCAGATCCAGCGCGCGGTGCGCCTGGTGACGGTGCAGGTAGATCGTGACGGCCGCGATCGTGATGTGGGTGACGATCAGCGTATAGATGACGGTTTGCCAGTTAGACAGACCAGTGATGCCATGCGTCAGGAAGTCCAAAACAGCGTTCAAGCTCAATCCATTCTCTTAAATGATTTCCAAGCGCGCGGAAATCTTGCGCAACGCCAGCAGACGTTACCATCCATTGTACGCGGATTCGTCCATGACATGCGCACCGATTACCGAACGTCATGTGGTATTTCCGGGACCGGCAACTGGCCGATGATCCGCATCTCGCGCTGCGGGAACGGCACCGATATCCGATGGTCTTTCAATGCTTTCCAGATTGCGCGATTGACATCGGACGTGACACCGCCGCGGCCGTTTTCCGGGTCGTTGATCCAGAAACCCACCTGCAATTCCAGGCCGTCCGCCCCGAAGTTCAACAAGGTGGCGCCCGGCGGGCGGGATTTCAATACCCGCGGCACCGATGCCGCCGCTTCTTCCAGCAACTTCAGCGCGAAATCAAGGTCCGTGTCATAAGCCACCGACACCTTGGTACCGATCCACACTTCCTTGTTCGACAAGGTGGTGTTCTGCACCGGGCTCGAGACGAACATTTCGTTCGGCACGATGGACTCCACGCCGTCCAGCCCCTGCAGCACGGTGTAGCGCGTGTTGATGCGCGCCACCCGGCCACTGAACTTGTCGACGGTGATCATGTCGCCGATCTGCAGGCTGCGGTCGAGCAGGATGATGAAACCGGAAACATAGTTGCTGGCGATCTTCTGCAAGCCGAGACCGAGGCCGACGCCGAGCGCGCCGCCGAACACGGACAGCACGGTGAGGTCGATGCCCACCAGGTTCAGGCTGAACAGCACGGCAAACACGATCAGCAGCGCCCGCCCGATCCGCGCCAGCACCACGCGCACATTGCCGTGCAGCGTATCGACGCCCATCAGGCGCTCTTCCAGCGCCGCGCCGGCCCACATGGCAAGCACGAGCGTGACCACCACCGAGACGAGTCCCTGCAGGATTTCCGCGATCGTCACCCTGCTCTTGCCAAGGTGCAGCTCCCGGTGATCCAGGTAGCGATAGATATCGTCCCAATAACCGGTGATGTACAGCGCGAACGCCACCCATACCAGCAGCTGGAAGATCTTTTCGAACGTGAGCATCGCCGCGCCGATCTGGCCGTGGCGGGCAAACACCCGCCGCAGCAGGTAGAACGTGAAGCGGATCACCGCCAGCGAGCCCCAGATGGGCAGCGCCACCTTCAGCAGGTTCACGTGGTACCAGCGCTGCAACACGATCTGCGACAGCCACAGCAGGCAGACGATCGCCAGCGGCCCGACCACGCGGGCAAAACTTTCCACGCCGAAGCGCGCCACGCCGGTGCGCTCGGCGCGCTGCGCCAGCCGCGCGAGCACGAAGCGCGACAGCGTCCAGCCCAGCCCGACGGACAGCGCGAGCGCGCCCAGCTGCCACATCAGTCCCGGATCGCGCAGGTCGCCCAGCAGGTCGTTCCACAGCGCCGACAGCGGAATCTGCTTCATCAGGCCTCGTCTTCCGTGTCTTCCGCCGGCGCCGCCTTCGGCATCGGCTTGCGCTCGAACACGGCAGCGAAGAAGCCATCCGTCTGGTGCTTGTGTGGCAGCAGCTTCAGGTAGTCGCCCATTTCCAGGTCGATCTTTTGCTCGGCCAGCACCTGGTGCATCGGCACCAGCTGGAAGTCGGGGTGGGTGGCGACGAATTCCTGCGCCACGGCGTCGTTTTCCTCGTTCAGCAGGCTGCACGTCGCATACACGAGGCGGCCGCCGCCCTTCACCAGGCGCGCGGCGCCATCGAGGATCGCTACCTGCTTGGCGTGCATCTCGGCGATCGCCTCGACAGGCTGGCGCCATTTCACGTCCGGATTGCGGCGCAGCGTGCCCATGCCCGAGCATGGCGCGTCGACCAGCACGCGGTCGATCTTGCCGGCCAGGCGCTTGATCTTCGCATCCCGTTCATGGGCGATCGCCACCGGGTGCACGTTCGACAGGCCGGAGCGGGCCAGCCGCGGCTTCAGCTTGGCCAGGCGCTTTTCCGACACGTCGAACGCATACAGGCGCCCCGTGTTGCGCATCTGCGCGCCCAGTGCCAGCGTCTTGCCGCCGGCGCCGGCGCAAAAGTCCACCACCATCTCGCCGCGGCGCGCGCCCAGGATCTGGGCCAGCACCTGGCTGCCTTCGTCCTGCACTTCGATCGCGCCTTCCTTGAACAGCGGCAGGTTCTGCAATGCCGGCTTCTTCAGCACGCGCAGGCCCAGCGGGGCATACGGCGTGGGGTTGGCGGCGATCGGCGCCTGGGCCAGTTCGGCGATGACCTTGTCGCGGTCCGCCTTCAGCGCGTTGACACGCAGGTCCAGCGGCGCCGGCGTATTGAGCGCATCGGCCAGTTGCAGCGCCTCGGCTTCGCCGTATTGCGCCACGAGCTTTTCCCACAGCCACAGCGGCATATTGGTGCGCAGCGACTTGTGCAGCAGCGAGCGGTCGATGTCCTTCATCCGCTTCAGCCATTCGGTTTCCTCGGCCGTCAGCCCCGGCAGCGCGTCGATGCCGACGGCGTCTGCCATGCCCAGCAGCATCAGGCGGCGCATCGTGGCGCCACCGTTCGGCTCGGAAAACTCGGTAAAGAAATTCTTGTTACGGAGCACCGCGTACACGCACTCGGCGATGGCGCCGCGCTCGCGGCCGCCGAGGCGGGGGTGGTCCTTGAAGTAGCGGGACAGGGTCGTGTCCGCCGGCGCGGTAAAGCGCAAGATCTCGCGCAGCACCTCTTCGGCGCTGGCGAGCACTGCTGGTGGCAATCTCATGGGAATCCTGGTGATGAATTAGTTCGGCAACGCTGCCGATGGATGCGGGCGATGCGGCCCGTACACCTGGCCGTTCTCGACAATCAGTTTATCTTCGACGAACCAGCGGATGGCGCGCGGGTACAGCACGTGTTCCTGCACCAGCAGGCGGCCCGCCAGGGTCTCCGGCGTGTCGCCGGGCAGTACCGGCACCGACACCTGGTCCACCACGGGGCCATGGTCCAGCTCGGCGGTGACGAAGTGGACGGTGGCGCCATGTTCGGCATGGCCCGCGGCCAGTGCTGCCTCGTGCGTGTGCAAGCCCGGGAACAGCGGCAGCAGCGACGGGTGGATGTTCAGCATGCGGCCTGCGTAATGTTCCACGAAGGCGGGCGTGAGGATGCGCATGAACCCGGCCAGCACCACCAGATCCGGCGCGAACCGGTCGATGACGGCCTGCAGCGCGGCATCGAATGCCTCGCGGCTCGGGTATTCCTTGTTCGGCACGACGGCCGTGGGAATGCCGCGCGCGGCGGCAAATTCCAGGCCCTTCGCGTCGGCACGGTTGCTGATGACGGCGGCGATCCGCGCCGGCCACTGCTCCGCTTCGGCGGCGCGGACGACGGCTTCCATATTGCTGCCGCGGCCCGAAATGAGGATGACGATATTTTTCATGGCCGACATTGTACCCGCAGCCGCAGAGCGGACCAACGGGCCGCGGGCCGGCCGGGCCTTATTCGAACGAATAAAAGACGCGGAACGGCACCTTCTTCTCGGCCCACCAGTCGGCGGCGTCGCGGAATACGTCAAGCAGGGTTTCACGCGCTTCGCGGTCGAATTTCTGGGTATTGGGCAGTTGTTCCAGCACGATCACGAAGCCAGGTTGCGTGCCGGCATGGAACAGCGTTTCCGTCAGCGTGGTGCGCAGCGCATCGAAATTCTTGCCGCAGGGCTTGGGAAACCTGAACGATTCGGCGATGATGCCCAGCACTTGCTGCTTCGTCTGGCCGGCATGGCAATGCGCATACAAAAAATGCTGGCCCAGGCGGCCGGCCTCCTCTTGCAGTTCAGCGATCCTAAATGCCCTGATGGACTGAACGAGGTTGGGCGGCACGGTTAAGAACAAACTCATTTTTCCCTCAAAATCGACCTGTTGTACGGTATGTGTTTTATATTGAAGGCACCTATACAAGGCAAGCCGACCAGTGCAATACACGTGGCGCGGCATGCCGCTGCACCGGCAGCGCTAGTCGCGTTTCTCTCCGTCAATTCGATCCCTAGAGTGTAAGGGTAACGTGTTGTACAGCATGAATCAACTTTAATGTGGCAGTGCGCGCAAGATTTGTTAAAAACCGGTCATTTTCAGCGCGATTTAAGATGCCTTGCTGACAATGCGCGCCCTGCTCCATTGGCCTTTCCCTGACGCGGCCGCTGCATCGCCGCCCTGCCCAACGGGTTACATTTTGTTGCCATAAGCCCAGATTTCAGTCGCGCGCCGGCGTTACCATTGAATCGGATAATTCATATTTTCCCGTTCCATACAGATAAAAAGACAATCACCTGACGAGGTACCTCAAATGAAGCTGCAAGCTCAGTTGCCAATGAAACTCATGGTGTCGGCCATGCTGCTCGGTTCCCTGCCGGCCGTGCAGGCAGCCGATTTCGAAGACTACGCCCGTGTCGTGCGCGTGACGCCGCAGGTCGAGCGGATCAATCGCCCGCAGCAGGAATGCCGCACGGAGTACGTGCAGGTCCAGCAACCGCAGCAGCGCGGCGTGGGCGGCTCCATCGTCGGCGGCATCGCCGGCGCGCTGCTGGGCAGCCAGGTCGGCAGCGGCAGCGGCCGCACCGCGGCGGCTGCCGCCGGTGCGATCGCCGGTGCCGTGGTGGGCGACCGTGTCGAAAACCAGAACGCGGCGCCGGGCGGCGTGCAGGAACAGGCCGTGAAGCAGTGCCGCACCGTCGACCGCTGGGAATCGCGCACGACCGGCTATGAAGTCGTGTACGACTACCGCGGCCGCAACTACACCAGCTATATGTCGGAAGACCCGGGCGAGCGCGTGCGCCTGCGCGTTTCCGTCGAACCGATCCAGTAAATCGTTTCGATCCCGTCAAACTGCCGGCCCCCGGGCCGGCAGTTTGCATTTGCACGCTTGCTACCGGGCAAAGCGGCGCGGGATAATGAGGCTCCTTCGGAATCCACCATGCTGATCAAACGTAAATCCATCGAAAAAGAAGAATCGTCCCGGCCGGCAAAAGCTGCCGTCAAAACGGCCGCGCGCAAGCTGGCGCCGGAAAAGCCTGCCCGCTACAAGCCCAGGTTCGCCCCCGTCACGCTCTCCGAGCAGGAAGGTGTGCGCTACCTGCACTTCGGCACCGAGTGGGTGCAGGGGGCGATGCGCATCCGCAAGCCCGATTGGCCGGAGCTCGAATATGCGCAGCAGATGATGGCCTGGATGCTGTGGAACGCCGAACCCCGCCACATCGCCCAGCTGGGGCTGGGCACGGCCACCTTGACCAAGTTCTGCTACAAGACGTTCCCCGAGGCGCAGGTGACCGCGGTGGAATTGAACCCCCACGTGATCGCCATTTGCCAGGGCATGTTCAAGCTGCCGCCGAACGATGCGCGCCTGCACGTGCTGGAAATGGATGCGCTGGACTTCGTGAACGACGCGGCAAACCATGGCACCTTCGATGCGCTGCAGGTGGACCTGTACGACGCCACCGCGCGCGGCCCGGTGCTCGATTCGGCCGAATTCTATGCGGCCTGTGCCGCCTGCCTGGCCGACGACGGCATCCTCACCGTGAACCTGTTCGGCGACCATCCGAGCTACGCGAAGAACATCAAGGCGATGAAATACGCGTTCGCGCAGGTGGTGAGCCTGCCGGAGGTGCACGACGGGAACGTGGTCGCGCTGGCATTCAAGCGCGCGCACAAGTTCGACCCGTCCACCCTTGCTGCGCTGGAAGCGCGCGCCAAGGAGATCCACGAGCAGACCAGGCTGCCCGCGAAATCCTGGGTCAAGGGCCTCGCGGCCAGCCTGGATAGCTGACCGACGGCCATGGCGAAGGCACTCGACCTGCAACAGATCTTCAGCTGGCTGCTGGCCGACGGCCTGGTCGAGAAAGCCGCCGCCAAGGCCTATTACACGCAGGCGCAAGGCATCCTGCGCAACACCGCCGGCGCGATGCATCCGCTGTGCGCCGTGGCGCACTGCAAGATCCTGTCGGCGCAGCCGCCGCACCGGCAGCTGATGCTGGACGTGCTGACCGAATGGCTGGCCCGCCGCACCCACCTGCCGCTGTACCGCATCGATCCGCTGAAGGTGGATTTCACGCGCGTGGCCGATGTGATGTCCGCCAGCTACGCCGCGCGCTTCAACATCCTGCCGGTGGAAATCACGGCCGACACGCTCACCGTGGCCACCGCGGACCCCTTTTCGCTCGAATGGGAGCCGGAGATCGCCAAGGTATCGCGCCGCCAGATCAGGCGCGTGATCGCCAACCCGCTCGACATCGCGCAATACACGTCGCAATTCTTCTCGCTCGCCAAGTCGATCCGCGACGCCAACAAGTCCACTGGCCAGGATCTCGCCCTGCGCAACAACTTCGAGCAGTTGGTCGAGATGGGCAAGAGCAACCGTCAGGTGGACGCCAACGACCAGCACGTGATCAATATCGTCGACTGGCTGTGGCAATACGCCTTCGAGCAGCGCGCTTCCGACATCCACCTCGAACCGAAGCGCGACATCGGCAATATCCGCTTCCGCATCGACGGCGTGCTGCACCAGGTGTACCAGGTGCCGGCCGTGGTGATGATCGCGATGACGGCGCGCATCAAGCTGCTGGGACGCATGGACGTGATCGAGAAGCGCCGGCCGCAGGATGGCCGCATCAAGACGCGCACCGACGGCGGCCAGGAAATCGAACTGCGGCTCTCGACCTTGCCGACGGCGTTCGGCGAAAAACTCGTGATGCGCATCTTCGATCCCGAGGTCGTCGTGAAGACGCTGCCGGAACTGGGCTTCCCGCCGGACGACGCGGCGCGCTGGGATGCGCTCACGAAGCGGGCGCACGGCATCATCCTCGTCACCGGCCCCACCGGCTCGGGCAAGACCACCACGCTGTACACCACGCTCAAGGCACTGGCCACGTCGGAAGTGAATGTATGCACCGTCGAGGATCCGATCGAGATGGTGGAGCCCTCGTTCAACCAGATGCAGGTGCAGCCGGGCATCGACCTGTCGTTTGCCGACGGCGTGCGCGCGCTGATGCGGCAGGACCCGGACATCATCATGGTCGGCGAGATCCGCGACCTGGCCACCGCCGAGATGGCGATCCAGGCCGCCCTGACCGGCCACCTGGTGCTGTCGACGCTGCACACGAACGATGCGCCATCGGCCGTGATGCGCTTGCTGGAACTGGGCGTGCCGCACTACCTGCTGGAGGCGACGGTCATCGGCATCATGGCCCAGCGCCTGGTGCGCACGCTGTGCACCGAGTGCAAGACGCCGGACGGCGACCTGCCGGACGAGATCTGGCAAGGCATCGGCGGCCCCTGGGACCTGCCGAAGCCGGCGCAGGTGTATCGCCCGGTCGGTTGCCCGGAGTGCCGGCAGACGGGCTTCCGCGGCCGCACGGGCATCTACGAGCTGCTCACCGTGAGCGCCGCGTTCAACGAGCTGGTGCAGGAAGAAACCGACATTGCCGCGCTGCGCCGCCAGGCGGTGGCCGACGGCATGAAGCCGCTGCGCCTGGCGGGCGCCTGGAAAGTGATCGAGGGCGCCACCACGGCCGAGGAAGTGCTGAAGGCGACGGCGTCATTCTCGTGATCGGCTGCCTTGCCCTGCCCCTTCGCCAACTTTCCGTTCGAAGGACTTGGCAGAGCGGAATGAGCTGTATATAATGTGGCCTCTTTCGGGTCGTTAGCTCAGTTGGTAGAGCAGCGGACTTTTAATCCGTTGGTCGCAGGTTCGAGCCCCGCACGGCCTACCAGAATGAAACAGGGAAGCCAACCGTTCGCGGTTGGCTTTTTTGTTTTTTATCTTCAGCATGCAATACTAGGACATCGATAACGATTTTCGGAGAGTATTGCCATGCACGTCACGCTCGAATCCGTATCATCGCCCGAATCTAAGCGCCTGATCATCGACGGCACACTCTTCCCTATTTCGTGGGGCAGCGAGTCGCGCGGGGAAAGGATTACTGGCGGCATTGAGGATGACAACAGAAATCCGGATTACCGATTCCTGATGGACTGCCCGATCGGGGACTTGACGGCACAATTTCAACTTCTTTCGCTTCCGTACGAATCCGACTGGTGTGAAGAGATCGACTGTGTCGAAGTCATCGATGCAAGCTGGCGGGCAAGCGAGCCATCGATCAGCTTGCCATTCCGGTTCGAGCCGGAAGACTGGGCCCGCCCATGGAGCATCAATCAATACACCCAGGAGATATTGGCGGTCACAGATGCCGCGAACTACGAAGGGTTGGTGTGCTACGCCGAGGAGGATATCGTCACCAACGATTTCGGCTTCATCTGGCCGATCGCGGACCTGAACGGCACGGTCCAGGACGAACTGGATCGCTGGCTACCTCGCATTGCCGAACTAATGAACCAGGTCGAAGCTCGCTTGCGCCTCAAAGCCGGTCCGAACACGCTGGTGAACATCTTCGAGTTCCCACCAGAAATTGAAACAGCGTGCCAGCAGTACCTCGTCTATTTCGGTCAGTTTCTCGCCGACCTGGGCATCGAGGCGGATATCGGCCTGAGCCACGAAGCGCACCGCATCCTTTTCAGCGTGACCCCAACCGACCCGGACGAGGCACTGCAAACGCTGCGCGACGCGCTGCAGGCCTATTTGCAGTTACCGAGCAACGCCGGGCTGCGGCAGCAGCTGCAAACTTCATCGGATATCGCGGCGATGCAGATGAACGCAAACATCTTGCACTTGCAAAGCCAGCTTCAGCTGGGCGCGGCGGTGCTGGAAGCTAAGAACCAGACGATAGAGGCACTGCGCGTGGAAAACTACCTGCTCAAGCAGGTGCCCCCGCCCGCCCTACCGGCATCGCCGCCGGCGCCCGCGAAACCCGATACCGAGCCGCTGGTCGGCAAGGTCGTCACCGTCAAGGATGTCGAGATCAAGGGCGTCGTGGTTCATCTCCCCGAGCTCGTTCGCCGCCTGAAGCGGCGCTTCAAGCGGGACTGAACCAGCAACCTCACGCTTTCACATAGGCGGAACGCACGCCCTGCCGGGAGCGCGCATGCCCGGCAATCACCCCGCCCAGCGGGACTTCCACCCAGCGATGGAACACGGTACCCGCGGCCAGGCTCGCCACCCACGCCGTCAACATGCCCGCGCCCTGCCATGCCGCCTCGGCCGGCAGGTAGCGCGTAAATGCCGCGTTCACGACCAGGCACACGGGGAAATGCACCAGGAAGATCGCATACGACACGCGGGCCAGCCCGTTCACGGCCGACCAGAGATGCCCGGCCGACCGGGTGCGCAGCCGACCGAACAGGAACAGCGCGCATGCCACGGCAAGCGCCAGCGCCACCCGGCTGCGGAACTCGAGCACCAGCGCCGCCAGCACGGGCAGCACGCCCAGCAGCGCAAGCAGCAGGACGCCGCGCGCGCCCCGGCCGCGCTCGCCCGCCCACCATGCCATCACCCCGAGCCCATAGCTGCCGAAGAAGTAAGGCGCCCAGTCGTCCCAGTCGCTGTCGAGGTTGAAATACAGCAGCGAGAACGTGATGCCGACCGCGACGAGCGCCGGCATCAGCCACGGCAGGTCGCGGCCGCCGGCAATGCGCCCGCCCAGCCACAAGAGCGCGGCCAGTGCCGCGTACAGCTGGAAGTCGATCGCCACATACCACGCCCCCGCCGATAGCGCCTCGTAGCCGAGCACCCCATGCAGCAGCACGGCGTGGGCACACAGCTGCGCCAGGGTCGCCGGGTCGGAAATCGAGTCGTGCGTCATCCACGCCGCGGCCCATGCAGTGGCCACCGCAGCGAGCAACGTCGCCGCCAGGAAAGGCGGCGCCAGTTTCACGTAGCGCCGCCAGATGGCGCCGCGGGGATTGGCCAGGCCGGGGCGGCCGGCGGGAGCGAGCGATTTCGCGGCCAGGAAGCCGCCGATCACGAGGAATACCTGCACGGCGATGCGGGCGCTGTCGCCCAGCCAGTCGATCAACTCCGGCAGCACGGGGCGGACATGGTCCGCCATCGGCCCATAGAAAGCGAGGTGATGCAGCACGATCAGCTGCGCCGCCACTGCCTTCAGCAGGTTGATCAATCCGAATTCCGATTTGCCCGCTTCACGCGTCCCCAGGTTTGTTCCGTCCATCCGCTTCCTTTGCAGCTCGTCCGGGCCGCAGGGAAGCGCTGATTTATTGCTGGTGGATGAGATCAGTCCTGAAAAACGTGTCCAGCAAGATGCAGATGCCTCGTCATACCGAGGTATGGCGGGACATGCGGCGCAGCTGGGCACGTTTTCTCAGGGCTAAGATCGCCGCCATGGCTAAATCAGCGCTTTCCTGATGTCCGTGACGTTTTGATAAAGGACGAGAGAATAGCCGAGTTAGCCGGACAGCGTCGCATGCAATATCGACAAGACGGCTGCTCCTTCCGGTAGCCGTGAAACTTCTACGACAAATCACCCTAGAAAAGACTTAAATTAAAAACAACGACTTGGGTAGCATGCTGTTCTTCTACCAACATCATGGAGCCTGCATGAAACTCTCCGCTATCGCTGCCGCACTCGCCCTTTCCTTGCCCATGGCCGCGCAGGCCGACGCCACGGCCACCGCCCAGATCGGCAATTTCCGCTATGAAGTGATCGATCTCGACCTGAACGACGGCGTGACCGCCGCGCTGACGCTGGAGGACACCGGCTTCGTGCTGATGGCCGGCTTCCAGCAGAACGGCATCCCCGACCCGCTGGACTACCTGACCGAGGAAGGCAGTGTGGCGACGAACGTCGCGCATGGCAGTTCCACCGTCAGCTTTGCCGGCGGCGTCGCCAACGCCAGTGCCAACCACGTCGGCACGCAGGGCCAGCTGTTCGGTACCTTCGGCTGGGACAGTTCCTTCACGCTGACCGCCAACACGAAGCTGGTCGTGTATGCGGACGCGAGCGTCGCCGGCACCATCGACGACGAGCGCTACGGCAGCAGCAACGCCGCCGTATTTGCCGACTACTGGACTACGGAAGAGGTCGAGCTGCGCGACTATATGATCAGCTACCTCGGCAGCAGCGATGCGCGCACCCTGTCCATCACGTTCTCGTCCGGGGCGGAAGCCATCAATGGCGAGATCGGCTATACCGCCTCGGCCTACGCCAACGTCAGCGCGGTGCCGGAACCGTCGCAAGTGGCGTTGCTGACGCTGGGCCTGGCCGGCCTCGGCTGGCGCCTGCGCCGCAACGGGCAGCGCAAGTAAGGTACGCACCGCAGCACGAAACAGTGCGCGGCCCGTACCACTGCGCGCGCTGTTAACCGATTACCTCCTCCCCTCGGCCAGCCTGCGCGGCTGGCCATTTTTTTCGCTCCCATCCTTGCAAATGCGAACCATTCGCATTTATAGTGCAGCCCTTTCATCCCGAACCGAAAGCCTGCATGTCTTCCCGCCTTCTCGCCCTGAGCCTGCTCACCGCCGCGCCACTGGCCCTGGCCCAGAACCCCGACGATACCGAGCCGGCGATGCCGCAGGTGAACGTTACCGCCGAGCGCGCCACCTACAACCCGCAGCACAGCCGTGGCGCCACCCGCACCGAGACGCCGCTGACCGAAGTGCCGCAATCGGTGCGCGTGATCGGCAACGCGCAGCTCGAAGACCTGGGCGCGACACGCCTGGCCGATACGGTCGACTACGTCAGCGGCATTGCGCGCCTGAACGACTTCGGCGGCACGTGGGACAACTTCGCCATCCGCGGCTTTTCCAGCACGGACATGGGCTACCTCGTCAACGGTTTTCCCGGTTCGCGCGGCTACAATCCGCCGCGCGACACCGCCACCGTCGAGCGCTTCGAATTCCTGAAAGGCCCGGCCGGTGCCATCTATGGCAGCAGCGAACCGGGCGGCACGATCAATATCGTCACGAAGAAACCGCAGTTCACGGGGGCGAACGTGGCGGAGGTGAGCCTCGGCAGCAACGGCCTGCGCCGCGCCACGCTGGACAGCACGGGAGCCCTGAGCGATTCCGTTGCCTACCGGCTGAACGTGATGGCCGAGGAAGGCAGCTCGCGCTCCTCGCTCCTGCACAGCAAGCGCCACCTCGTGGCCCCCGCGCTGACCTGGGTGATCGACAGCCGCACCACGTTGAACCTGGAATCGGAATTCCTGCGCGCCAACACGCCGCTGGACCGGGGCGTGATCAATGTGCGCGGCGTGCTCGATACGCTGCCGCGCGACCGCGTGCTGAACGAGCCGGGCGACGAGAACCTGCACCTTTCCAGCGACACGCACCAGGCCACGCTCGAACGCCGGCTGTCGGACGATTGGCGCCTGCGCGTCGGCGCCAGCTACAAGGAAAGCCGTTTCGAGGGCGAATACACGGAAGCGACCTCGCTGGCCGCCGACAACCGCACGCTGAACCGGCAGGCCACCTGGCGCACGCTGCCCTCGCGGGACACGGCGTTGCAGGCCGAGCTCGAAGGCAAGTTCGCCACGGGCGGCGTGGGCCATACCCTGCTGGTCGGCGCGGAAGCGTCACGCCTGTGGATGAACACGGAAATCCTGCGCTCGGCGAACTACCCGATCGACATCTACACGCCCGTGTACGGCGCGACCGCTCCTCCACTGACCACGCGCACCACCAGCACCGACGAGCGCCAGCGCGTGAAGGCGGTGTTCGCGCAAGACCAGGTCAGCCTGTCGGACCGCTGGAAACTGCTGGCCGGCCTGCGCTGGGACGAGTACAGCCAGTCGCTGGAGAACCGCGTGGCGAAGACGTTCACGCAGCGCGAGCAGAGCGCCGTCACGCCCCGCGCCGGCGTGACGTTCCTGCCGAACGCCTGGAGCTCGCTGTATGTCTCGGCCGGCAAATCCTTCCGCGGCAATAACGGCACCGACATCGCCGGCCGGGCCTTCGACCCGCAGCGCTCGACCTCTTACGAGGCCGGCTGGAAACTGAATACGCCAGACGGCCGGCTGGGCGCCACGCTGGCGGTCTACGACATCACGAAGACCAATGTGCTGACGGCGAGCGACGTTCCCGGCTACTCCGTGGCCGCTGGCGAAATCAAGAGCACGGGCTTCGAGGCCGACGTCAACGGCCAGTTGGACCGCCACTGGCGCGTGACGGGCAATTTCGCCTGGGATGATGCGCGGGTCACGAAGGACAAGACGCTGGCCGCCGGCACGCGCCTGGCCAACGTGCCGGAGTACAGCGCCGGCCTGCTGGCGATCCGCGAAGACCGCCTGCCCGGCGGCGGCCGCTACGGCGTCGGCGCCGGCGTGAATTACGCCGGCGAGCGCTCGGGCAACAACGCAGACACGTATTCGCTGCCTGCCTACACCACGTTCAAGCTGGTCGGCTACTGGCAGATCAACGGCCGCACCCGCCTCTCGGTCGACGTGCACAACCTGGCCAACCGGCTGTACTACGTCTCGTCGTGGGGCAACCTGTACGTGCAGCCCGGCGCGGAGCGCAGCGTGGTGGCGCGGCTGAAGGTGGACCTGTAACGGAGCCTCACCTGCCGTTCTTCAGCCGCCACAGCGACGTCGGCAACGCGATCGGCGCGCCGGGCTTGAAGAACGCCGAATCCTGGATGCGCGACGTGGTCACGTACACGCTGCCGTCCGGGCCCTGGCTGAACGTGTCTGGCCAGCGCAGCCGCGGGTCGCGGATCACCAGCCGCGGCGCGCTGCCGGGCAATTGCAGGTTGCGCACCTTGACCGAATCGTCCTCGGGCGACGTGATGTACATGAGCCGCCCGCCGCGGTCGATCAGCAGGCCATCCGCCACGCCGTTGCGGCCCACGGTTTCCACCTTTGCGCCAATATCGTCGCCGCGCCACCCTTCCTCGGCCAGCACGCGGGTGGCGATGCGGTACAGCGTGTCGCCCTTGATCGCCTGCCAGTACAGGTACTGGCCATCGGGCGACAGCGCAATACCGTCGGCGGCGAATTCGATGCCCTTGCCGTCGGGCCGGCGCAGCGGCTTGCCGTCAGCCGTCACCACCAGGCCCTTCTTCGGCTGCGTGGAGGGGTCGCCGTCCAGCAGCCGCTTTGCCTCGCCCGTGCCCAGGTCCACCAGCACGATGGCGCCGCGCACGCCCGAATCGGTGATGTAGGCCCATTTGCCATCCGGCGAGAAGCGTACGTCGTTCAGGTAGGAGCCCTGTGTTGCCACGCTTTCGTCGAAGCGGATGTTCTGCAGCACGGCATTCGACGCCAGGCTCACGCGCACGAGCTTCGGGCCGCCCGGCACGATCGGCCCCTGCGCCGGGGCGGCCGGGTCCAGCACCCACACATTGCCCTGCCTGTCCGCCACCACGCTCTGCACGCACACCCAGTGCTCGCCGGGCGAGAGCTCGTCCTTGCGGGCGTTGCGCCAGGCGTTCCATGCCTCATTGGGGAACGGCACGATCGCGCCATCCTTCACCTCAGCCACCGAGACGGGCGAATCCTCGGTCCAGCGCGGGAAATTGACGAAGATGCGGCCGTCCTCCGCCACCGTGACGCCGGTGACCTGGTGGCCGAAATCGGCCACCTTTTCAAGACTGACGCCCTTTTCGACCGGCCCGTTCCAGGCGAAAGCGGGTGCAGCGGCAAGGGTCAGCGAGATGGCGGCAAGGACGGGAACGAGGCGGGCACGGAACGGCGAAGGCATCGGATTTCCTCTCGGGGCGGGTGAAGCGAATGGATAACTGCGGCGGCACGGTACGCGATGATGCCATGCGAAGGCGATGTTGCGGCAAGGTAGCGGAACAGGGTGCTACAGTGCGGCTTTCCCCTGCAAGGAGTGTCCATGAACTGGTTGTACCTGGCGATCGCCATCGTCGCCGAAGTGATCGCGACATCGGCCCTGAAGGCTTCCGAAGGCTTTACGCGCGCGGTGCCGTCCACGCTCGTGGTGGTGGGCTATGGTGTGGCGTTCTACATGCTGTCGCTGACGCTGCGCACGATCCCGATGGGCGTGGTGTATGCGATCTGGTCGGGCGCCGGCATCGTGCTGATCACCCTCGCCGGCTATTTCCTGTTCAAGCAGCGCCTCGACCTGCCGGCGCTCGCGGGCATCGGCCTGATCGTGGCTGGCGTACTGGTCATGCAGCTGTTTTCGAAGACGACGTCGCATTGACGAGCCCTGAGCCCACCTTGCTCCATTCGCCGGCGTGCCCAACGTGATGCCCAGCCGAACCGTTGTAAAAAATCGGGGACTGTCCCTGTTGTGTCCCTGTTGTGGGCGCGCGACGTAGCCGTGCCGCGCGCGTTCCGTCAGGCGGATGTTCCAGGCGGCTGATCCCGGCGGAAATCAGGCGTCCTCTCCGATCAGCCGCGCCAGGCCCGAAACGCGCACCGCTGCACCCCGCCCGGGCAACGCCTGCGCGTGCAGGTGGCAGGGCACGCCCATGTCCTCGCCCTGCACGATGTCGATGTCCCGCTCGGGCCATCCGATCTCGCGCAGGTAGCCCGCCAGCGCGGCGGCCGCGGCGCCGGTCGCGGGATCTTCGTAGACGCCGCCGGAAGCGAAGGGATTGCGGGCGTGGAAGCGCCGCGGCGATTCGGCATGCACCAGCGCGATCGTGGCCCAGCCTTCGCGGCGCATCAGGACGCGGCCCGCATCGAGCTCGTACCGCATCGCGGCCAGCGCAGCACGGGTCTTCAGCGGCAGGATGAGGTGGCCGGCCCCGCCGTTTGCCAGCGCCGGCGGGATGCGCTCATCGAGGTCGGCGCGGGTGTAGCCGAACAGGGCCAGCGCTTCGTCGACGATCGCCTGCGGCGCCGCGGCACCGGTCGCGGGCGGCGACACGAGGCTTGCGGAGATGGCACCGCCTGCCGCCTTGCCTTCGACGGTCACGCGGGCGTGATTGGTTTGCAGCGGGAAGGTGCCGGCGCCGTGCTCGAGCGCCAGCACGGCGCCCAGCGCGATCGTGGCGTGGCCGCAGAACGGCACTTCGGATTCGGGCGAGAAGTAGCGCACGCGCCAGGACTCGCCATCGCGCGCGGCAAACACGGTTTCGGAGTAGCCGACTTCGGCGGCCACCGTTTGCATTACCGCCTCCGGCGGCAGCACGGCACCGGTCCACACGCCGGCTGGGTTGCCGCCGGCCTCGCCGGCGCAGAACGCCGCCACCCGTTTCACTTGCTCGATCATTGGCCATCCTCCTGGGCGGGAGTATAGCCCGACGATGAAGGGAGGCCGAAATGGCGCCGGCGGGCGTAAAAAAGGCCCGCTTGCGCGGGCCAGTCCGGAGTTGTTACAGCCTGGCCGATTACTTCTATTTCTTGACCTGGATGGAGCTCTTCACGTCCGTGACGCCCTGCACGCCCTTGGCCAGTTCCACGGCGCGGTCAGCCTCGGCCTTCGACGGCACGAAGCCGCTCAGCATCACCACGCCCTTCTGGGTTTCCACGTGCACGTCGGTGGCCTTCACGGTCTTGTCGGCAGCCATGTCGGCCTTGACCTTCGCCGTGATCATCGTGTCGGACATCGCAGCCTGCGCGGTGCCGGTGGCGCTGGCGGTCTTTTCCTTCGCCGACTGAGCCATGTCGGAAGTCTTTTCCTTCGTGGTCTGGGCCAGGTCCGACGTCTTTTCCTTGGCGTTCTGGGCCAAGTCGGAAGCTTTTTCGCGGGCGTTCGCCGTAGCGGCGGCGGTGCGGTCGCCGGCGCGGTCCAGCGCGGCGGCGGTGCGGTCGCCCGCGCGATCGGCGGCAGCGGCGGCGCTGCCGGCCACGGCGGCGCCAGTACCGGCCACGGCGGCGCCGGTGCCGTTATCGACCAGTACGGCGGTGCGGCCGTCGCCAGCCGTCGTCGCGGCCATATTGGCTTTCATGGAGCGGGCCTGGGCCTGGCAGGAATCCTTGGCGTCGCCGGAGAGGTCGTCGCATTTTTCCTGGGCCAGTTCGAACTTGGCTTCGGCCAGCTTGCGCTCGGCGCGCTGCAGTTCGTTGCCCGTGTTCTTGTGCTGGGCCACGGCATCGCGTTCGGCTTGGGCGCGGGCGACTTTCGCTTCTTCCTCGCACACGTCCTGGGCGTTATCCTTCAGTGCGTCGCACTGCTTCTTGGCTGCCTTGTAGTTCGCTTCGGCCTTGTCGTGCGCCGACTTGTAAGCGGCATTGTTCGTCGACTGGGCGGTGGCAAATGCGCTGACCAGTGCCAGCGTGATGAATGCGGCTTTTTTCATGATAAGTCCCCTTAAGATGATTGGCACGGTCGATTAAACGCTACCGCAGCCCATCCTTCTGTGCGCGGCCGTACACAGGTCGGGACTTGTTGTCAGAAAATCACTCAAGCGTAAGCAATCCCTTGCGCCACAGCACCGTCGCTTGCTCGAACGGGCCGGTATCGGCGGCGAACGCGCTGCCGCGCGGGGCCAGCTCCAGCCAGGCACGGGTGTCATGGGAACCGTGCGCCGTCGGCTGGTCGTCGCGCACCTTGCGCATCCACGCATACACATGGGCGTACTGGTCGGGATGGCGCTGCTGCGTCCAGGCCAGCGCCACCAGGTCGGAGAACCCTTCCTCGCGGCGGGTCTGCCGCATCTGTTTCGACATTTCCAGCAATTCCGGATTGTCGGCGAATTCCTGGCCCGCTTCGGTGAAGCCGGCCGGCAACAGGTGCCAGCTGCCCTGCGCGTAGCGCCAGCAATGGCCCACCTCGTGCGCCGTCATCGCCTCGATCAGTACGTCGCGCCGCGCATCCGGCACGTCGGCAAGGACCGTTTCCGCATTCGGGTTGCCGCGCATCGAGAGTACCAGCTTGCAGCGCCCATCCTTGAACCCCATCGCCAGCGGTACGTCGTTCGGGCCTGCCTTCGGCTGCACGATGACGTCGATCGGCAGGTTCAGCGTCTTCGCATAGCCGAGCACCGGCGCGGCGGCATTGAGCCAGCGCGTTTCCAGCGTGGTCAGCTGGGCGGCATGGGCTGAAGCAGCGGTCAGGGACAGCAGCAAGGGAGCGAGGAAGGGGCGGAAAAACGTCGGCATGAGGAACTCCATCGGGAAGAATCACTATACATGCCGGGCGGAAATTTGTTACCGGCAAACGGCCCCTGTTACAAAATATTTCCTTACTGAAAGTGCCAACTTTGCCGCTCTCTCAACGGCTGTTGCTCAGAATTCTTCCCAGGCGTCGTCCGGCTGTACCGCGGCATTGACGGTTTTCCTTGCCGGCGCGCGAGGGCGCGCCGCGGGCGGCTCGGCACGCTTCCGGTTCGGCGGGGTGACGGCCGGCCGCTGCGCCTTCGGCGTCGCCAGGCACGGGGCCGCCGGTGCGGCCCCGGTCTCGGCCAGCCTGAACACCGATACCACGTCCGACAGGTGCGCCGCCTCATCCTGCAGCGACGACGCCGCGGCGGCCGCCTGCTCCACCAGTGCGGCATTGCGCTGCACCACCTGGTCCATCTCGGCCACCGCCGAATTGACCTGCTCGATGCCGGCCGTCTGCTCGATGCTGGCGGTGGAGATCTCGCCCATGATGTCGGTGACGCGCCGCACGCTCGTCACGATCTCGGCCATCGTGGCGCCGGCCTGGTCGACCAGCCGGGCGCCCACGTCCACGCGCTCGACGGAATCATCGATCAGCGCCTTGATCTCGCGGGCCGCGCCGGCCGAGCGCTGGGCCAGGTTGCGCACCTCGGTGGCGACCACGGCGAAGCCGCGG
Organism: Massilia sp. METH4; assembly: GCF_037094685.1. Taxonomy (NCBI): domain Bacteria; kingdom Pseudomonadati; phylum Pseudomonadota; class Betaproteobacteria; order Burkholderiales; family Oxalobacteraceae; genus Massilia; species Massilia sp. METH4. The sequence continues at coordinate 511,162 of NZ_CP146614.1, forward strand.
CCCTGCTCGCCGGCGCGCGCCGCTTCCACGGCCGCGTTCAGCGCCAGGATATTGGTCTGGAAAGCGATGCTGTCGATGACGCCGATGATGTCGACGATCTTCTTCGACGAGGCATCGATGGAGGCCATCGTCTTGACCACCTCGGCCACTACCTCGCCGCCCTTGGTCGCCACTTCCGAGGCCGACAGCGCCAGCTGGTTCGCCTGCCGCGCATGATCGGAGTTCTGCTTGACGGTGCCGGTCAGCTCTTCCATCGACGCGGCGGTCTCCTCGATATTGCCGGCCTGGGCTTCGGTGCGCTGCGACAGGTCCTGGTTGCCGGCCGCGATCTCGCGCGAATTGGTGGCGATCGTCTGCGTTCCCTGGCGCACCTGGCTGACGATGTCGACCAGGCTGTCGCGCATGCCGCGCAGCGCATGCAGCAGGCTCGATTTGTCGTCCGGGCGGGTATCGATCGCCACCGCGAGGTTGCCGGCCGCGATCGCGGCCACGATAGCCGATGCGTGGCTCAGCTCGCTCCCCAGCTGCCGGAGCAGGCCGCGGTGGATCAGCCAGGTGGCCGCCGCGCCGATCGCGCTGGCGCAGACGGCAAGGCTCACCATCAGCACGAGGAAGCCATGCGCCACTTCGCGGGCGGAGTGGGCTTGCGTGGCGCTCGTCTTCTCCTGCAAGTCGATCATGCGGTTGACGGCGGCCAGCCAGGCGTCGAATGCGGGCGACGCCTGTTGCTGCAGCACGCCCGCCGCCTCGGGCAAACTGTTGGCCTGGCGCAGGGCGATCACCTTCGCGATCAGCGGCAGCGTGCGCGCCTCGGCTTGCTTGATCGCGGCAAGCGCCTCGCGCTCGGCCGCCGTGGTGTCGGCCCGGGCGCCCAGCAGCTCGTCCAGCGGCGCGGCCGATTTCGCATACAGCGCGGCGTCGGCATCGATCTTCGCCATGGCCGGCTTCTCGTCCTGGGCAAGCACCGCGTCGCGCAGGGCGATCGCGCGGTCATGCACGCTGCCACGGAGATCGATGGCGTGGCGCCCTTTGACGTTGTTGACGTCCGACACCCGGGTCAGGACTGTGTCGATGTAATCCACGCGGTGGACGCCGACCGCGGTGACGACGACGAGCAGGAGGAAGACGAGGCCGAACCCCAGCGCCAGGCGGGAGCCGATATTGGTGATATTCATGCGCTTTTCCTGTTGAAATTGTGAGGAGGAAACGCGATGACGTTATCACCGGAGCGCGGCTGGAATTTCCTTGCGTAAAGCCGGCTTGCGACAGCGCAAACCGGCTGTGGGGAGGCGCCAACAGGCGCCATCGGGCGGGCACGCGCCCGCCACCACGGCTATCTGGCCAGCAGGGCCCTGGCCGTCGGGAACGACGGGCGGATATCGTTCGGAATCGCCTTCATGCGGTCCAGTGCGCGGCCGACTTCGGGGCGGATCACCACGTACTTCGCCATCATGTCCCTGGCGCGGGCATAGTCGCCGGTGGCCTCGATCGTGAGGAATTCACGGTCGAGATCCGTGATGGCTTGCCGGATCTTGCCGAAGTCCACGGAGAAGGTGCCATCGGCATGGGCCACGAAGCCGCCCTTGTCCAGCAGGTAGTTCACCTGGATCGCCATGCCGCGCGCATGCGAGCTGGACAGGCCGAAGTGCAGCGTGCGGAAGGCCGAGGCGAGGAACGTGGTGTACAGTTTGCGCTCGGCGGCCTCGCCCTGCCCCAGCGTGTCTTTCAGCTGGCCCTTCTCCATCATCGTCACCAGGGCATACAGGCCGGTCACATCGGCCTTCGCCTCCTCGATCGTCGAGTAGGTATCCTTCAGGTCCTGGCGCGGCGTGGACTTGCCGCCCTGCGTGCTGTGCGGCCCCAGGCCGTGCGTGATCTCGTGCGCAAGAATGTGCGTGAAGAAGGAGTTGAAGTCGAGGTCGTTGCGGTCCTGCGGGCGCAACACCAGCTTCGCGATCGGCGTGAGCGTGGCCTTGAATTTCGCTTCCTGCACGTTCTTCAGCATCACGCGCTTGGAGCCGCGCTGGCTGATGATGCGCTCGTCGTTCGGCAGGTTGTAGGCGGCCGTCTGCACGCCCATGTTGCCGTCGCCGGCGCCGAATACCTGGTTGACGACGACCATCGGTGCCACCGCCCCAACCTTCGGATTGCGGTACTGCGGATCGAGCGGCAGGCTGTCCTCGATCTCCTGCATGTGCTTGGCGAAGAAGTCCAGCTTTGCCGTCTCGGCCTGGTCGCGGATGCTCACATAGGCTTCGAACGCGGCCTTGTAGCCGAACAGCTCGTCGTTGTACGTTTCGTAGGGGCCGATCGTCACGTCCACCACGGAATCGAGGTCCATCCATGCGAAGTCGGACGGCAGGTAGTCGTTGGTGAGGAAGGCTTCGGCGCGCAGCGCGAGGAATTTTTTCAGCGACGCATTGTCGGTGGCGGCCGCCGCTTCCTTCAGCAGGGCGGACAGCTTGGTGAGCTCCGGCTTGTATTCCTCGGAGTACTTCACGATCTTGAACTTGCCATCCTTGCCGGTGCGGATCGTGGTGAAGAACCACTGCGCCTGCTGTTTCTCGGCGGCCGGCAGGCTGTTCATCCACTGTTCCAGCGCCGTCTTCGTGGCGCCGGCCGGATAGAAGTTCGCCCCTTCCGGCTTCTTTGGCGGGATGGCGATGCCGCCCACCTGCGCGGGCAGGAACGAGGCGTTGCCATCCAGGTTCGACCACGGTCCCTTGTTCAGCCAGAAGTACTCGGCGCGCGCCTTGCCGAGCGGAGACGTGTCGTTTTTCAGCGCCGCCCACACGGCCTCGTTGTGCACCCAGCGCTGGCGCAGTTGCAGGGTATCGATGATCTGCGCCGCCTCGATCAGTTTCGCGATCGCCTTGCGGTCGCCGGCGGACAGCATCGACGTGTCGGCCTTCAGTTCGACGGGCTCGAAGCGCTGCGTCATCTTCGTCAATTCGGCCACGCCGGCCGGAGCGGCTGGATCGGCCATCGCCGTCGCCGCCGATACGGCCAGCACCATCGGGAGCAGGAGGTTTTTCATGGACTTCGCCTGGTGATAAGAGAAAGGCCATTGTAATCCTGCCCTGCCCACTGTTGAGCCCGTGTCTCGCGGTGCCAGGCACCGAGTGACACAGGCTCAACTGTACGAACCGGTGACAGGCACCGGTTTTCCTGCAACTTTCATTTTGATCGGAGCCTGTCACCGGTTTCTTGCGTACACGGATGACGACGCGACCGCGATACTGCCGAGACACGGGCTCGGCCGTCAGTACACGCGGTAGACCTTGCCGGTTTCGGGCCCGTCCACGCTGCGCTCGTATGCGAGGGCGACGCGCTTGCCGTCGGCGGATTCGAAGCCGGGGAACAGGTGGCCGTACAGGGGCACCGACTCGGTCAGCACGGTGGGCGCGACGAGGTTGACGCGCACGCCCCGCTTCAGGTCCAGCGCGGCGCCGGCGACGAAGCCCTCGAGTCCCAGGTTGACGGCCATCGCATTCGCGCCGTGCCGGATCGCGTGGTAGGCGTCGATGCCCGAAGTCAGCGTGATCGAGCCGCCGTCGTTGAGCGCGTGCTGGGCGGCGAGCGCCACGTGCACCTGCCCCATCAGCTTGCTGTCCAGCCCCACGCGGAACTGCTCCGGCGTCATGTCGGCGAATGGCCCCAGGTGCAGGCCACCGGCCGCCACCACTACGCCATCGACGGGACCGGTGCGCGCGAACAATGCCTGCACGCTGGCGTACTCCTCGATGGCCACCGGCTGCTGGCCGCTGGAACGGCCCGCCGTGATGATGTCGTGCCGCTGGCCCAGCCGTTCCACGATTGCCTTGCCGATGGTGCCTGCCGCACCGATGACGATGATTTTCATATCCGCTCCCATTGTTGAATGAGCAGCCAGTATGGTCTCCGTCACCACAGGAATAAATGCGCTAGCATGACGGATATTCCAAACCACAGGTTAGCAATGGATAAGCTGCGCAGCATGGAAGTCTTTCTCGCCGCCGTGGACGCCGGCAGTTTCGCCGGTGCGGCGCAGCGCTGCGGCATGTCGGCCGTGATGGTCGGCAAACACATTCGTGCGCTCGAGCAGATGCTCGGCGCGGCGCTGCTGGCGCGCACCACGCGCCGCCAGGCGTTGACGGAAATCGGCCGCCGCTATGCGGAGCAGTGCCGTGCCATCCTCGCGCAGATCGGCGAAGCGGAATCGGTGGCCGAAGCCATGCGCGCCGCGCCGCGCGGCCTGATCAAGGTGACGGCGCCCGTGTCGTTCGGCGCCCAGTGGCTGAGCCCCGCGATCACGGATTACCTGGAACGCCATCCGGACGTGACGGTGGACCTGAGCCTGAACGACCGCACGGTGGACCTGGTGGAAGAAGGCTTCGATCTGGCCGTGCGGATCGGGCCCCTGCCCGATTCCTCGCTGGTGGCGCGGCCGCTGCGGCCATATGCGATGGCGATCTGCGCCGCGCCGGAGTACCTGGCAAGGCACGGCACGCCGCGTACGCCGGCGGACTTGAAGGAACACCAATGCCTTGAATTCACCGGCTGGCTGCCGCAGGCAAGGTGGAAATTGAAGGGGGAGGAAGATGGCCGGCTGGTGCGGCCAGGGCGCTTTCGCGCGAACAGCACGGCCGCCTTGCGGATGGCCGCGCTGTCGGGCTTTGGCATCGTGATGCAGGCGGAACTGATCCTGGCCGACGACATCGCCGCCGGCCGGCTCGTACCGCTGCTGCAGGATTGGCTGCCCACGCCCCGCCCGATGCACCTCGTGTATTCGCGGGACCGGCGGGCGACGCCGAAGCAGACGACGTTCGTGGATTTCCTGCTGGAGCGCTTCGGCCCCTTAGACGAGCCCGTACCCAGGAACCGGTGACAGGCTCCGATTTTTCGGCAACATTTCCCGAAAACCGGAGCCTGTCACCGGTGTTGGAATCAGGCCACTTCCGTGACGAACTGCTCGCGCGGCCTGCGGACTTTCGGAAGGTCCTTCAGCCAGTCGCCTTCATCGGCGCGGTAGCCCAGCGGCAGCAGCGCCACGCTCTTCAAGCCGCGCGCGCGCAGGCCGAGGATGTCGTCGACGGCGGCCGGGTCGAAGCCTTCCATCGGCACGCTGTCCACTTCCTCGAACGCGGCCGCGATCAGCGCCGCGCCCAGGCCAAGGAAGGCCTGCCGCGCCGTGTGGCTGAAGTTCACTTCCGCGCCGCGCTGCGGGTAGGTGGACAGCAGCATCTGGCGATAGTTTTCCCACCCTTCGTTCTTGAAGCCGCGGATGTCGTTGGTCAGGTCGAACATGTGGTTGATGCGCTCGGCCGTGTAGTCGTCCCAGGCGGCAAACACCAGCAGGTGCGAACCGTCGACGACCTGCTGCTGGTTCCACGCCACTTCGGCGATGCGCTTCTTGATGTCCTGGTTCGTCACCAGCAGGATCTCATACGGCTGCAAGCCGCTCGACGTGGGCGCCAGCCGGGCCGCTTCGATGATGCGCTCGACTTTATCGGCCGGCACGGCGCGGCTTGGGTCCATCTTCTTGGTGGCATAGCGCCAGTGGAGTTTGTCCAGTAATTCCATGGTGGATTCCTTCATGAGTGAATGAGTTGATTGTATTTATATCCGCGAGGCGGATAAACTCGGGCAATAGCAAAGTATTTGTTCTTGAGAGGATAAAATGGCCCGCCGTTTCGATCACCTGGCCGATGTGGAGGCCCTGCTTTGCGTCGTCGAGCAAGGTTCGCTGACCAATGCCGCCGTGGTATTGGCAACGACACCTTCCGTGCTGAGCCGCGCCATCGCCCGCCTGGAAGCGCGGCTGGGCACGCAACTGCTGCGGCGCACGACCCGCAGCCAGAGCCTCACGGATGCAGGTCGGCTTTACGTGGACGAGGCGCGCCAGGCCTTCGCCCTGGTGGAAAAAGCCGAGCAGGCGATTTGCGGCAGCACGCCGCGTGCCGAACTGACGGGCCGCGTGCGCCTTTCCGTTCCCACCAGCTATGGCCACTGCCGCCTGCCGCCCATGCTGGCCGAATTTGCCCGCCGCCACCCGCAGGTGCAGGTCGAACTGAACATCACCAACCGCAACGTGGACATGGCGGCCGAGGGATACGACCTGGCGATCCGCTCCGGGCCGCTGCCCGACAGCAGCCTGGTCGCCCGCACGCTCGAGGATGGCCCGATGATCCTCGTGGCCTCGCCCGACTATGTGCGCAAGGCGGGGCCGCTGGAAACGTTCGACGACTTGCAGCGCCAGCGCTGCATCGCCTTCGTTCGCCCGAGCACGGGCCGCGTGATTCCCTGGCTGCTGCGGGTCGACGGCAAGGACGTCGACTGGCAACCCGCCGCGCCCGCCATCACCGTGTCGGACGATGTGATGGGCGTCGTTTCGCTCGCCGCGCAGGGCCTCGGCATCGGGATCTGCGCGGAGCTGATGGCCGCCCGGGAACTCGAGGCCGGCCGCCTGGTGCAGGTGCTGCCGGCCCTGGCCGGGCGCAAGCGCGCCTTTTCGCTCGTCTACGCGCCGCACCGCGGGCTCTCGCCGCCGGCGCGCGCGCTGATCGACCTGCTGGTCGACCGGAGCGCAACGTAGCGTCACTGCGCGCCTGCCCCCTTACTTCGGCGCCTGCGCCAGGTCCGCCAGCTTGCCTTCGGGCTGCCAGCCCGCACCCAGCGCCCGCGCCACCGAAACCGCGGCCAGCAAGCGTTGCGTGTCGATCTGCGCGGCGGCGCGGTCGGCGGCCAGCGCGCTGCGCTGCGCATCCGTCACGTCCAGGTAAGTCGACAGGCCGCGCTCGTAGCGGGCGCGCGCCACCTGGTAGGCGCGCGCCGCCGCTTCGCGCGACACTGCCTGGGCCTTGCCCTGCTGCTGCCGCTGCTGCACATCGGACAGCGCGTCTTCCACCTCGCGCAGGGCCGTCAACAGCTTGTTCTGGTGGTTGGCCACGGCCTCGTCATAGCGGGCCTGCGCCAGCGCCAGGTTGGCCTTGTTGCGGCCGCCGTCCAGGACCGGCAGCGACAGCGCCAGCGGGCCGAAGCTGAACGTGCGCGATCCGCCCTTCGCGAGCTCGGACAAGCTCTCGGAAGCGAAACCGAAGTTGCCGGTCAGGCTCAGCGACGGGTACAGCGCGCCTTCGGCCACGCCGATATTGGCGTTGGCCGCCTTCAGGCTCGCCACGCTCTCGGCCAGGTCGGGCCGCTGCGCCAGCAGGCTCGCCGGCAGGCCGACGGGAATCGCCGGCGGCGGCGGCAGCTTTGCGTCCGCCGCCGACAGCACGGCCGACGACGGCGAAGCGCCCAGCAGCACGGCCAGGCCGTGTTCCAGTGTGTTGCGCTCGCGCTGCGCCTCTTCCAGGTCGGCTTCCGCGTTGGCCCGTTCGATCTTGGCGCGCGAGGTATCGAGCTCGTTGGACAGGCCGGCGTCGAAACGCGCGTTGACCAGTTCCTCGGTTTCGCGGCGCGTGTCCAGCGCGCCGCGCAGGATGGCGATTTCCGCGTCCAGGCCGCGCAATTGCCAATACGTGGTAGCCACCTGCGAGGTGAGCAGCAGCATCACGCCGTCGCGGTCGGCCTGCGCGGCCAGTGCCTGCGCGTCGGCCGCTTCCACGGCGCGCCGCACGCGGCCGAGCAGGTCCAGCTCGTACGAGAACGTGGAGCCGATCGAATAATTGTTGCCGTCGATGGCGCGGCGGCCCAGCGCGATGCCCTGCGACGTGTTGGCGGACGTGCGCGAGTTCGACACACCGGCATTCACGTTCAGCTGTGGCCTTTCGCTGGCGCGGGTCACGCCCAGCTGCGCCTCGGCCTGCAGCAGCCGCTGCGCGGCCGCCTTCACGGTCGGGCTGTCGGCCAGCGCCTGCCCTTCCAGCCGGTTCAAGGTCTCGTCGCCGAACACGCTCCACCATTGCCGCGGCAGGCGCGCGGCACTGTCCGCGCCCGGCTGGGCGTGCCGGAAGGCCGCGTCGGCCACGTTGGCCGGCGCCTTGAAGTCGGAACCGACGGTGGCGCAGCCGGAGAGGAACAGCACGGCGGATGCGACCGCCACGGTAATGCTTTGCTTGATCATGGTCTTACCTTTGTTTTCAATGACCGCCGCCACCGGCGCCGGAAGGCGATTTCACTTTATCCGACAGCCACAGGATGGCGATGCAGGAGAGCAGGATGGCGCCGACGATGAAGAAACCGTCGTTGTAGGCCATCACATAGGCTTCGCGCCGCACGATGCCGTCGACGGCCTTCAAGGCCTTGTCGGCCGCGTTGGCCGGGTCGAAGCCCTGGGCGATGAACGCCTGCGTCATCTGGTCCAGCCGCTGCTGCGTGGCCAGCGAGAAGCTGGTGATCGATTCGCCCAGGCGCGCCGAATGGAAGTGCTCGCGCGTCGACAGCGCGGTGGCCAGCAGCGCGATGCCGATCGAGCCGCCCAGGTTGCGCGTCATGTTGAACAGGCTCGATGCCGACGGCATGTCCTTCGGCGCGATGCCGTTCATGGCGAAATTCGACAGCGTGAGCATGACGAACGGCTGGCCCAGCGCGCGAATGATCTGCGACAGCATCAGCTGGTCGTAGCCCGTGGTGGCGTCCATGTACGCATTCATCAGACACGAGCCGCCGAACAGCAGCAGGCCGAACGAGCACAGGATGCGGTTGTCGATCTTGCTCGACAGCTTGGCCACGAAGGGCATGATGAACAGCTGCGGCAAGCCCACCCACATGATCACTTCGCCGATCTGCATCGGCGAGTAACCGGCAATCTGGCCCAGGTACAGCGGCAGCAGGAACGAGGAACCGTACAGGCCCATGCCCATTACCGCGGACAGGGCAGTGGCGACCAGGAAGTTGCGTTGGCCATACAGCCCGAGGTTGACGAAGGGCTGCTCGCGCATCGCGCTCGTGACGACCCAGCCCAGCAGGCCCACCAGCGCCAGTGCGGCGAAGGTGACGATGAAGGCGGAATCGAACCAGTCCTTGCTGTTGCCTTCCTCGAGGAAGATCGTCAGGCAGCCCAGGCCCACGGCCATGAAGGCGATACCGAGCCAGTCGGCATTCCACAGCTTGTCGAGCTGCCATTTTTCCTTGTCCAGGCCATAGGCGATGCCGCCCATCAGCAGCACGCCGGGTACCCAGTTGATGTAGAAGATCGACGGCCAGCCGTACAGCTCGGACAGGTAGCCGCCCAGCGTGGGGCCCATGGCCGGCGCCAGCGTGGCGGTCAGGCCAAACAGGGCCATGCCCGCGGCGCGCTTGGCTGGCGGCAGCTTGGTCATCACCAGCGTCATCGCCATCGGGATCAGCGCGCCCCCCGTGAAGCCTTGCGCCATGCGGAAGGCGATCATGCTCTCCAGGTTCCAGGCGAAGCCGCACAGCGTGGAGAACACGAGGAACAGGCCGGTGGTACCCATCATGTAGCCGCGCAGCGAGAACACGCGCGTCAGCAGGGCCGTGAGCGGGATCACGATGATCTCGGCCACCAGGTAGGCGGTGGAGATCCACGAACCCTCTTCCTGCGTGGCCGATAGCGAGCCGAGGATATCCTTCAGCGAGGAGTTGGTGATCTGGATATCCAGCACCGCCATGAACGCGCCCAGCATGCCGGCGGCCACGGCGATCCAGGTGCGGCCCGAGACAGCACCCGCCGCCTGGCCCATGGCTGGCGCGCCCGCGGGATTGCCGGTCATAGTCTGCGTGCTCATACGTTCACCGCGATCAGTGAGCTTGCGCCGTTTCGCCGATCGCCACTTCGGCAATCACGGACATGCCGGGCACGAGGCGGCCGGCCAGCGCCTTCTGGTCTTCCGGCTTGAGCGTGATCTTCACGGGCACGCGTTGCACGATCTTGGTGAAGTTGCCGGTGGCGTTATCGGCCGGCAGCAGGGCGAACTGGTTGCCCGAGGCGGGCGAGAAACTGTCCACCTTGCCCGTCAATTCCTTGCCCGGCAGCGCATCGACGCTGATGTGCACCGGCTGGCCCACATGCATGTCGGCCAGCTGCGTTTCCTTGAAGTTGGCGGTAACCCACACATCGTCCTGCACCAGGGCCGCCAATTGCTGGCCCGGCGAGACGCGCTGGCCCACTTCGATGCTGCGCTTGCCCACGCGGCCGGACACCGGCGCCACGATGGTGTTGTACGACAGTTGCTGCTCGGCTTCCTTCAGCTGCGCCTTGAGCACGTCGATCTGCGCCTTCAGCACGTCGCGCGCGGACGCGGCGGCGGCGATCTGCGCCTTGGCGGCGGTGGCACTATCCTTGCGCGCGGCCACGTCGGCGACGGCGCTGGCACGGGCGGCGTTGGCCGCATCCACCTCGGCCTTCGACACGGCCTTCATCTGGCTCGTGAACAGCTGGCCATAACGCTCCGCGTCCTGCTTCGCGCGCACCAGCAGCGCCTCGGCCTGCTTCACTTGCGCGGCGGCGGCGCTCGCCTGCGCATTCACCTGCGCCACCTCGGCGTCGGCCTGCAGCACCTGCGTCTCGGCGCTGGCGATCTGGGCGCGGATCTGCTCGACCTTCACGCGCTGGTCGGAAGGATCCAGCTCGGCGATCACGGCGCCCGCCTTCACATACTGGTTATCGTCGATCAGCACCCTGGTGACGGTACCGGCGATGCGCGCGGACACGGGATGCACGTGGCCGGCCACGTACGCGTTTTCCGTTTCCACGAAATGCGCGCTGCGGTACCACATGCGGCCGCCCGCGCCGATGGCTGCCGCGGCGATCAGGCCGGCCACGATCAGCACGCGCGGATTCGGCTTCTTCGCCGGCGCGGCCGCTTGCGGCGCGGCGCCGAGCACTTTTTGTTCTGCCTGGTTAGACATGGAAACGCTCCGAGAAATGAAAGGAAGTCTGCGCATTATTCTTCAAAGCAATCTCGGTGTCAAGAAATGAAACGGTTGCATTTCATTTCTAGGTGGAATAAAGTGCTGCCATCTGTTAGCCTCTGGCGTAGTTGCCGCCTTGATCATGTCCCGCCCAATGTCTGACGAGCAAATTACTGCTGATTCCCCCTGCCCTCTCGCCAACCGCGGCGCCGGGCGCCCACGTGCCAGCGAGACGGAGGCGCGTACCCAGGAGCTGATGAGCGCCGCCGCCGAGCTGTTCCTGGAAAAAGGCTATTCGAAGGTGAGCCTGGACATGATCGCCCGCCGGGCCCGCGTGGCCGTGCGCACGATCTATGTGAAGTTCGGCGGCAAGAGCGGCCTGTTCCGCGAGATCCTCAAGTCGGGCCGCGCCGTCTACTTCGAAACGATGGAAGACCTGGAGACGAACCAGCGCCCGATCCGCGAAGTGCTCATCGATTTCGGCCTGCGGATGCATGAGCTGATGTCGTCCGGCGTGGCCGTCAAGCTGCACGGCATGGTGATCGCCGAGGCGCACCACGATCCCGAGCTGGCCGAAGCCTTCTTCGAATCTGGCCCCCAGCAGACGCGGCAGGCCCTGCAGCGCTATTTTTCCCGGCCCGACGTGCGCACCCAGTTGCGCGACATTCCTGCCGACCAGCTGGCCGTGCACCTGTTGAACTGCCTGATGGGAGATTTGCTCAAGCGTTTCCTGTTCGCCTGCCACGCGCCGGCCCCTGCCGACGCCCTGCTGGTCGAGCAGCGGGTCGACCTGTTCCTCAACGGTGCGAAGGCTTGACAGGAAGGCAATGCTAACTCATCCTTAGTGACCGGCGCACTGTGCGCTGGCGCACGGAGACCGTGCCATCGCTGAGGGATACTGTTTCCTGAAGATTCCTCAAGAACATAATTTGCAGGGAGGCTGTATGAGCAAGATCGACAGGCTGGAATGGACGCAGAAAGTCGCCGCGCTGAATGAACGCATCCGCGGTTTCCAAGCCAATCCCAGCCAGGAACAACTCGAATTGGCCATCGACGAGCTGCGCGCCTACGCTGCAGCCGCCAGTGCCGGCATGGAAATTCCGCCGCGCTTCATCGCGAGCTGAACGACGCGGGGCCGCCAGGCCGCCAGTGAAACACCCGACCGGGGCAGGAAACTGCCCCGGTTTTTTTATTGGTGAAAAACGTGTTCATGAGCAGCTTTTTTGTAATTGACACCCAAATCTCCTTGCGGTCTAATGTCCAGCGGTGCATGAAATCGTTTTCATGCTTTCTGCTCCCACCTCTTCCAAGCCGATTAAGACAATGACCGACAAACTGCAATTTCCGCCTTCGTTCACCTGGGGCGTGGCCACCAGCGCGTTCCAGATCGAGGGCGCCGCGACCGCCGATGGCAAGGGGCCGTCCATCTGGGATACGTTCAGCCACACCCCAGGCAAGGTGATCGACGGCACCAACGGCGACGTCGCCTGCGATCATTACCACCGCTACGCGGAAGACGTGGGACTGATGGCGGACCTGCACGTGGACGCCTACCGCTTCTCAATGGCATGGGCGCGCGTGCAGCCGGCCGGTAAGGGTGCCTGGAACGAGGCCGGCTTCGCGTTCTACGAACGCTTGTTGGACGAGCTGGACAAAAAGAACATTGCGGCCCACGTGACCCTGTACCACTGGGACCTGCCGCAGGGCTTGCAGGACGAAGGCGGCTGGCTGAACCGGGAAACCGCCTACCGCTTCGCCGAGTACGCGGCGGAAGTGGCGCGCCGGTTCGGCAATCGCGTGAAAACGATTGCAACGCACAATGAGCCGTGGTGCACGGCGAACCTGGGCTATGGTAACGCCCAGTTCGCGCCGGGCGTGGCGGACGCAAAGCAATCCGTGCAGGTATCGCACCACCTGCTGCTGTCGCACGGCCTGGCAATGAAATCGATGCGCGCCGTGGGCGCTTCCGCCCAACTGGGCATCGTGCTGAACCAGTGGACCGCCGATCCGGCGACCGACAGCCAGGCCGACCGCGACCTGGCCGAATGGGAATACGCGCGCTCGGTGCAATGGTTCATGGACCCGATCTTCAAGGGCCACTACCCCGCGTACGCGCTGCGCGGCCATGGCGCCAACGCACCGGAAGTGCAGGAAGGCGATCTCGAGATCATCCGCCAGCCGATCGACTTCCTCGGCGTGAACTATTACTTCCGCTCCTACGCCAGCGCGGAAACGCCGCCGCGCCAGGCGCCGGCCGCCCTGGGCACCACCGACATGGGCTGGGAAATCTACCCGCAGGGCCTGACCGAGCTGCTGGTGAAGCTGAAGGGCGAGTACGACCTGCCGCCGATCTACATCACGGAAAACGGCATGGCCAATCCCGACCACCAGGTGGTCGACGGCCGCGTACCGGACGCGAAGCGCATCGACTTCGTGGAGCGCCACCTCGCCGCGCTGAAGGCGGCGATGGACCAGGGCGTGGACGTGCGCGGCTACTTCCTCTGGAGCCTCCTCGACAACTTCGAGTGGAACTCCGGTTACGCCAAGCGCTTCGGCATCATCCACGTCGATTACGCGACGCAGAAGCGCACCCCGAAGGACAGCGCGCTGTGGTATCGCGAATTCATCGACATGCAGCGCCGATAAGGACGTTTGTTCGCGCTATCATCACCTGACGGCGGCAGCATAGCCGCCGCAATCATGAACACGATCGTGACGACCAAGACAGGAGACGACATGAACACGAAAGCCGCCACGCCCGGCACCGTTCCCGCGGCCGGCACCGCCGCACCGGCGCGCACGGCCAGCCCGCTGCTGTGGGTGCCGACCGGTTACTTCACGATGGCGCTGGCCTACGTGATGCTCACCAGCGTGACCGCGATCATGTTCAAGAATCTGGGCATGGACAACGGCAAGGCGGCCGAATATGCCAGCTACCTGATCCTGGCCTACACGATCAAGCCGCTGTTCGCCCCGTTCGTGGAAATGTACCGCACCAAGAAGTTCTTCGTGCTGTGCGCCCAGCTGACGATCGGCGTGGGCTTCGGCCTGGTGGCGCTGGCGATGTCGCTGCCCGGCTACATGGCGATCATGATCGCCCTGTTCATCGTGCTGTCGTTCATCGGCGCCACGCAGGACATCGCCTCGGACGGCGTGTACGTGACGGCGCTCGATACGCGCACGCAGTCGCTGTACTGCGGTATCCAGAGCCTGTCGTGGAATATCGGGCCGATCGTCGCTTCGGGCGGCATGGTGTACCTGTCCGGCTGGCTGCACACCAATGTGTTCGGCCACGACCCCAAGGTGTTCGGCGAGGCGTGGATCGACAGCTGGCGCATCGTGTTCTTCATCGTGGCCGCCATCACGATCGTGATGGCCGTCTGGCACGTGCGCACGATGCCCGAAGGCTCGAAGGCGGAAAACGCCCCCACCTCCGTCGGGCAGGCGCTGCATATCCTGTGGGACTCGTTCGTCACCTTCTTCCAGAAACGCGACGTGTGGCTGATGGTGGGCTTCGCCTTCCTGTTCCGCCTGTCGATCGGCCTGCTGGAAAAGATCGGTCCGTTCTTCATGGTGGACCCGGTGGCCAAGGGCGGCCTGGGACTGTCCAATGAACTACTGGGCATCGTGTACGGCACCTACGGGCTGGTGGCGGTGCTGGTCGGCTCGCTGCTGGGCGGCTTCTTCGTCGCCAGGCGCGGCCTGAAGCCCACGCTGTTCCTGCTGTGCTGCGCCGTCAATATCCCGAACGTGACCTTCCTCTTGATGGCGATGTACCAGCCGACCAACCTGGTGGCGATCAGCGCCGGCGTGGCGATCGAGAAGTTCTTTTACGGCTTCGGTTCGGTGGGCTTCATGATCTACCTGATGCAGCAGCTGGCGCCGGGCAAGTACAGCACCACCCATTACGCGTTCGGCACCGGCCTGATGGGACTGTGCATGATGGTCACGGGCGCCGTGTCCGGCCACCTGCAGCAATGGCTGGGCTATGTGGATTATTTCTGGTTCGTGATGGCGGCCACGATACCGTCGTTCCTCGTGACCTGGTTTGCGCCGTTTCATCACAAGGAGGGCTGAGGTCTCCTTCGCGCGAGCGCCGGTCAGTTCCGGCGGAAGTGCGAGGTCAGCAGCTTGTAATCTTCCGGCGCCTCGAACAGGGCGGGGTCGGGTTCGCTGCGGTCGAGGTCCGATATTTCGATGATCGAGTCGCCGTAGCGCGGGTCGCTGTGCTTGCGGTACAGCGCCATCCCCATCTCTTCCGAGTACCAGGTTTCGTTGGTCACCTCGATGTCCTCGCCTTCCCTGCCGACCTGCGTGCGGGCGATGCGGCCGGTCGCCGCCACGCCTTCGATGTCGCGCTGGCCCAGTTGCTCCACCACAGTCGGCGCCTTGCCTGCCGAGGCTGGCGTCAGGTTGTCCTGCATGAGCGGCTGGGGCCGCGCCTCGCGCTCCTGCGCCAGTTCGTTCCGATGATCGAGGAAGATGCGTACGCCGTCGGCACCGCTGATGATGGAGTGATCGAGCTCACCGTCGCTGTCGAGTGTGTCGCGGCGCGTCCTGCCCGCGCTGTCGCGGTACAGCCTTGTCACGGTCTGCCGAGTGAACTCGTCGCCATCCTCCAGCAGGCGGCGCACCGTCACTGTCTGGATGGCACTGTAAGGCTGGTTGGTGACCAGCGCGCGGCTTGACTGCCGGGATTGCTCGACGGACGCCTGGGCGGCGGCATCGTTGGCGAACGAGGCAAGGACCGGCACAAGGCCGGCAAGCAGTATTGCAAGGAAGCGCGTGTTCATGCGAGCCTTTCAGGATGGAAAAGCATGCGGAGACGTAGAGCGCCTCATGTTACCCCTTGCTCCGCCACCGCAACGCACGAATGCCGCCCCTTAGGTGGGAGAAGCGCGCCGGTACACACGCGCTTCAATGCGCCTCAGGCCGCAGTTAATTTTTCGGCGCCCGGCGCTGCCGCACAGCTGTGCGGAAATACTCGACAAATGGGGTAGACGATCCGTTCCAGCCTTGCTGCGATTCAGTTACTTGCCCCCAATGCGCGACCTGACCAATATTCCTGATTTGCTCATAGGACGCATGCTTGAAGTACCAGTCCGCCATGCGTTCAACATCCCGGAAATCGTGGTCCGCCATGGCGATCAGATGTTCCCATAAAGGACTAAGGCCACAGGACCATTGTGTCTGATCTGGCAGGGCAACTGCGCCGCTTCGAATCGCGGCCCTGAGTGCTGCAAATGCAGGGCTCTTAAGGAAACATAGCTCGGAGAATTCACGTTGTTCACCGTAGCGAAAGCTCCCCCCGATCGGGATTCCAAAGTGGTAGGAAAGCGACCTTGCGTCATCGTCCGAAAAGAACTCAGCGGTTTGTTGACGATAAGAGCCATAACGTGTCACAACCCAACCGTGCGCCGGAAAACCGGCCTGATATCGAGACATCTCACTCGCTTTTAGAAGCACCTGGAACAATCCAAGATCAGAACGATTCGAGCGGTCCGAAAAAAATGCAGGAGGACGGTCCTCGAGCCAAAGCTGGGGACCTGAGGTCGAAACATGGAGAGACCAGACACTTTGTCCGATCTTAATGCGGTAAACGCAGCCACTGGCAGGAAGACATGGCAGCATTTGGGCACCGCCAAGGGAATATGCGCAGCGCTCAGCTTGCGCCATTCGTCGAAGCTGATCACTGCCGAGGAAGCGATTTTCCTTCGCCAGGCGATCCAACACTTGCATATAGCAGGAGTCATCGCCACCGCGCACTAGCTTCTTGGCTTGTTCACGGAGCTTGCGCTCGAGCAGGGTCAGAGGGGTCTTGCTCATTGTATTCTCCCGCGCATGGCACTAGACGTCCACCTTGTCGCGTGCGCGCAGAAAAATTAAATGGTTTGAAGACCTTCTCTGTGGATTTACCCTCGGTGGACAGGCAGGCGCGGTCACGCCAGCATGGAGTATATCATTGGCAAATCCAAATGCAAGACCGTAGCCCTAGGGAAGCTGGGCGTCGATGCTGCCAAACTGGAAGGGTGGCAAAACTGGCGGTTTTCCACGACAGCATTGCAACGGGCACGCTGGGAATGTCCCAGCGCCATCCGGCTTATTACAGCGGCGGGCGCTTCCGGCTCACCTGCGCCTGCGCCGATGGGCGCTTCCACTGCCAGCTGGCGTAATCGCGCAGTAGCGGCGGTATCTCACCGCCGCTCGGGCGCGATGTCCGCGATCGCCGCCGCGAATACCGCGTGCGCGGCGGCATCCACCGGCCGGTACTTCGGCGCCGTGCGCGCGGGGTCGTTGCCGAGGTAATTAGCGTTCTTCCAGTTGCGCGCCGGCCGCACGGGCCGGGGCACGAAGCCGCCGCCGCAGTTCGGGCAAACGTTGTGCAACAGGCCGTCGACGCACCCGGCGCAGAACGTGCATTCGTAGGAACAGATGCGCGCATCCGTCGCGTCGGGCGGCAGTGCCTTGTTGCAGTGTTCGCAGGTGGGTCGCAGTTCGAGCATGGCTTCTCCTTCATTCATCACCGGCATTCTGGGCCCGCCGCGATTGACAGGAATGACAACGAAGGATGAATATCTGCCACATGCGCAATGATCCCCGACGACCCATCGATATCTGGCTGCTGGTATTCCCCGGCTTCTTGCTGCTCGACGCCACGGGGCCGATCCAGGTCTTTGCCAGCGCCAACGACGAAGCGCGCGACGCCGGCCTGCCCGAGCCCTACCGCATCCACCTGGTCGCCCATGGCGGCGGCGCCATCGCCTCGTCGGCCGGCGTCGCGATGCTGGCCGCGCCGCTGCCGCGCCGCGCGCTGGCAGGCGGCACGCTGGTGGTGGCGGGCGGCGGCGGCGCGGCACTGCCGTCGGCAGCAACGGCCGATGGCGAGGCGGTGCTGCGCTGGGTCGCGGGCGCCAGTGCGAACGTGGCGCGTTGCTGCTCGGTGTGTACCGGTGCATTCGTGCTGGCGAGGGCCGGCCTGCTCGACGGGCGCCGCGCCGTCACGCACTGGCAGGATGTCGACGCATTGCGGGCCGAACACCCTTCGATCGACGTCCAGGACGATGCCATCCACGTCCGCGACGGCAAGTTCCGCACCTCCGCCGGCATCAGCGCCGGCATGGACCTGGCGCTGAGCCTTGTCGAGGAAGACCTGGGCCGCGCCGCCGCGCTGGCGGTCGCCAGGCGCATGGTGCTGTTCCTGAAACGGCCGGGCGGGCAGCGGCAATTCAGCGCCGAGCTGCTGGCGCAGGCGGTGCCCGAAGGCGTCACCGGGCAGCTGACCGCATGGCTGCGGCCGCGGCTCGCGAAGGAACTGGACGTGGAACAGATGGCCGCGGCCTGCGCGCTCTCCGTGCGCACGCTGCACCGCCGGCTGAGGCAGGAGGCCGACGTTACGCCGGCGCAGTTACTGGCCCGGCTGCGGCTCGAAGCGGCGTGCCAGTTGCTGGAGCGGCCGCGGATGACGGTGAAGGAAGCCGCGCGGCGCAGCGGCCACGGCAGCGAATACAACCTGCGGCGAGCGTTCACGCAGCGCCTGGGAGTGCTGCCGGGCGACTATCGGGCGCGCTTCGGCTGAGGCCCCGCGCCAGAGGATGGGCACGTTGTCGCTTACGGTCCGAGGAAGGCGTCCAGCTCCTTGATCCGTTGCTCCGCGCGCTTCTGCATGCAGCCGATGTGCACGAGGTTGCGCATGGAGCCGTCGATGTAGTACTGGTAAGCGGCGCTGCAATCGGCTTCGCGGAACCTGATCCATGCGCGCTGGGCCGCGACAAACTTCTTGCGCGTTTCCACATGGTTCTCGTCGCGCTCCTCGAGCGCCTTGAGCACCTTCTGATACGTACTGTTCAGCCTGGCCTCGACCGCCTTCTGCTCCTGGGCGGCACATTCGTTGAGGTCGGGCGTGGCGACCGCCTTGGCGCAATCCACGGCCCAGGCGGTGGACGCCGTCAGCAAGAACATTCCAGCTGCGATGGCGATGGTCTTCATGCATGGCTCCTGTGTAAATGAAGTGCGGGCATTGTCGTTTGATGACAACGGGGACTGTCCCCGATTTTTTACAACAGGATGTGTTGTAAAAGTTCGGGGACAGTCCCCGTTGTGAAAACGCCACCCGGAGGTGGCGTTGGGATGCAACGGCGATGAAGGATCAGCGCTTGCGCACCGGCGGCAAGTCCGTGCACACGCCTTCGTACACTTCGGCGGCCATGCCGATCGACTCGCCCAGGGTCGGGTGCGGGTGGATCGTCTTGCCGATGTCGGTGCCGTCGGCGCCCATCTCGATCGCCAGCGCGATCTCGCCGATCATGTCGCCCGCGTGCGTGCCCACGATGGTGCCGCCGACGATGCGGTGGGTTTCCGCATCGAACAGCACTTTCGTGAAGCCTTCGTCGCGGCCGTTGGCCACGGCGCGGCCCGAGGCGGCCCACGGGAAGTGGCCCTTCTCGACCTTGATGCCCTTGGCCTTCGCTTCGTCTTCCGTCAGGCCGACCCATGCCACTTCCGGATCGGTGTAGGCGACGGACGGAATCACGGATGCATCGAAGTGCGACTTCTGCCCCACGGCCGCTTCGGCGGCCACGTGGCCTTCGTGCACGGCCTTGTGCGCCAGCATCGGCTGCCCCACCAGGTCGCCGATGGCGAAGATGTGCGGCACGTTGGTGCGCATCTGGCTGTCGACGTTGATGAAGCCGCGGTCGGTCACCTGCACGCCGGCCTTGTCGGCGGCGATCTTCTTGCCGTTCGGGCTGCGGCCCACGGCCACCAGCACCATGTCGTAGATCTGCGGTTCCGGTGCCTTGGCGCCGGCTTCGGCAGCTTCGAACGTGACCTTGATCCCTTCGGGCAGCGCTTCCACGCCCACCGTCTTCGTCTTGGTCATGATGTTGTCGAAGCGGGCCGCGTTGTACTTCTGCCAGATCTTCACGGCATCGCGGTCGGCGCCCTGCATCAGGCCATCCATCATCTCGACCACGTCGATGCGCGCACCGAACGTGGAGTACACGGTGGCCATTTCCAGGCCGATGATGCCGCCGCCGATCACCAGCATGCGTTTCGGGATGAAGCGCAGTTCCAGCGCGCCAGTCGAATCGACGATGCGCGGATCTTCCGGAATGAACGGCAGCTTCACGACCGAGGAGCCGGCGGCGATGATCGCCTGCTTGAACTGCACGACCTTCTTCGTGCCGTCCGGGCCCGTCACTTCGATGTGGTTCGGGCTGACGAACTGGCCCACGCCTTGCACGACCTGGGTCTTGCGCGCCTTGGCCATGCCGGCCAGGCCGCCGGTCATCTTGCCGATCACGCCTTCCTTGTACTTGCGCACTTCGTCGATGTCGACTTCGGGCTTGGCGAACTTCACGCCATGCTTGGCCATATGCGACGTTTCATCGATCACGGCAGCCAGGTGCAGCAGCGCTTTCGACGGGATGCACCCCACGTTCAGGCACACGCCGCCCAGCGTGGCGTAGCGTTCGACGATCACGGTGTTCAAGCCCAGGTCCGCGGCGCGGAAGGCGGCCGAGTAGCCGCCGGGGCCGCCGCCCAGCACCATCATGTCGCACTGGATGTCGACATTGCCGGAGTACGAGCCGGCGGCAGGCGCCGGGCCGGACGAGGCGGGAGACGAGGCGGGCGCCGCGACGGCGGGGCCGCCGTACACTGGGGCTGCCTGGCCGGGAGCCTCGCCCTTTTCGGCGGGCTGGGCCACGGGCGATGCGGGAACGCCAGCCGGTGCCGCTGCCGGTGCAGAAGCGGCAGCGCCGGCGGTTTCTTCCAGCAACAACAGCAGCGAGCCTTCGCTCACCTTGTCGCCCACCTTGATCTTCAATTCCTTCACCACGCCGGCGTGCGTGGACGGGATCTCCATCGATGCCTTGTCCGATTCCACGGTGGCGATCGACTGGTCGACCTTGATCGTGTCGCCGGCCTTGACGATGATCTCGATGACTTCGACTTCCTTGAAGTCGCCGATATTCGGTACTTTTACCTCAACGATGCTCATGTGGCGGGCTCCTTACAGCAGCACTTTGCGCATGTCGCCCAGCACTTCGGCCAGGTAGACAGCGAAGCGGGCACCGGACGCGCCGTCGATCACGCGGTGATCGTACGACAGCGACAGCGTCATCATCAGGCGCGGCGCGAACTGCTTGCCGTCCCACACGGGCTTCATCGAAGCTTTCGACAGGCCCAGGATCGCCACTTCCGGCGCATTCACGATCGGCGTGAAGTGCGAGCCGCCGATGCCGCCCAGCGACGAGATCGTGAACGTGGCGCCCTGCATGTCGGCCGGCTTCAGCTTGCCTTCGCGGGCCGCCAGCGACAGTTCCGTCATTTCGCGGGCGATCTGCGACACGCTCTTCTGGTCGGCGTTCTTCACCACCGGCACCACCAGGCCTTGCGGCGTATCGGCCGCGAAGCCGATGTTGTAGTACTTCTTCAGGATCAGGTTCTCGCCCTTCGCATCGAGCGAGGAGTTGAACGCCGGGTACTTCTTGAGCGCGGCGACCGATGCCTTGATCACGAAGGCCAGCATGGTCAGCTTGGCGGCATCCTTGTTCTTCGCGTTGGCGTTGTTGGTCTCGACGCGGAACGCTTCCAGGTCGGTGATGTCGGCATCCTCGAACTGCGTCACGTGCGGGATCATCACCCAGTTGCGGTGCAGGTTCGGGCCGGAGATCTTCTTGATGCGCGGCAGCGGCTGCAGTTCCGTCTCGCCGAACTTGGAAAAGTCCAGCGACGGCCACGGCAGCAGGTTCAGGCCCGCGCCGCCACCGGCGGCGGCGGGAGCGGCGGTCGGGGCAGCGGCTGCGCCGGCGATCACGCCTTTCACGTAGTTCTGCACGTCCTGCTGGGTGATGCGGTTCTTCGGACCAGTGCCCGGCACTTTCGAAACATCCACGCCCAGTTCACGGGCGAACTTGCGCACGGACGGCGAGGCGTGGGCCAGCTTGCCCGAGACGCCGGTGCTGGCCGCGCTTGTTGCCTGAGCAGCAGCGGGTGCCGATGCCGGCGCAGCGGCCGGAGCCGGTGCGGGCGCAGGTGCCGCGGCCGCCGCCGGAGCAGGTGCCGGCGCGGCAGCGGCAGCAGCAGGAGCGGCGGCAGCGCCGCCCGTCGATTCGACGATCAGCACCAGCGAGCCTTCGGCCACCTTGTCGCCGACCTTGACCTTGATTTCCTTTACCACGCCGTCCTGCGACGACGGGATTTCCATCGATGCCTTGTCCGATTCGACGGTGATCAGCGACTGGTCCTTCTTGATCGTGTCGCCGACCTTGACCATCACTTCGATCACTTCCACTTCCTTGAAGTCGCCGATGTCGGGAACCTTCACCTCTACCGGGCCGGCGGCCGCGGCCGGAGCCGGGGCGGGCGCGGGAGCTGGTGCCGGCGCGGCGGCGGCAGGTGCCGCGGCCGGAGCAGCAGCGGCCGAAGCCGGCGCGGCGGCCGCGCCGTCCGCTTCCAGCAGCAACAGCAGCGTGCCTTCGGCCACCTTGTCGCCGACCTTCACTTTCAATTCCTTGACGACACCGGCGGCGGACGATGGAATCTCCATCGACGCCTTGTCCGATTCGACGGTGATCAGCGACTGGTCGACCTTGATCGTGTCGCCGACCTTCACCATCAGCTCGATGACTTCGACTTCCTTGAAATCACCGATATCCGGGACTTTGACTTCCACAATGCTCATAGCGTTTGCTCCGTATTCTCGTTATTGGGTCACCGGATTGGGTTTGTTCGGGTTCAGGCCGTACTTGGCGACCGCCTGCTCCACGACGGAGATGTCGATCTTGCCTTCGTCGGCCAGCGAACGCAGCGCGGCCACCGTGATGTAGTAACGGTTCACCTCGAAGAACTCGCGCAGCTTGGCGCGGCTGTCCGAACGGCCGAAGCCATCGGTGCCCAGCACGCGGTAGGTGCGGCCCTTCGGCATGAACGCGCGGATCTGCTCGGCGTACAGGCGCATGTAGTCGGTCGTGGCGATGATCGGACCCTGCGTGTTCTGAAGCAGGCCGGTCACGTACGGTACGCGCTGTTCCTTGGTCGGGTTCACGAGGTTCCAGCGCTCGGCGTCCTGGCCGTCGCGCGCCACCAGGGTCAGCGACGGAGCGGACCACACGTCGGCGGCGATGCCCCAGTCCTTCTCCAGCAGCTCGGCGGCGAAGATCGATTCGCGCAGGATCGTGCCGGAGCCCACCAGCTGCACGCGCTCCTTGGCGTCCTTGGAACCTTCCTGCAGCAGGTACATGCCCTTCAGGATGCCCTCTTCCTGGCCCGGCTTCAGGCCTGGATGAGCGTAGTTCTCGTTCATGATGGTGATGTAGTAGAACACGTCTTCCTGTTCCGTCACCATGCGGCGCAGGCCGTCATGCACGATCACCGCCAGTTCGTGGCCGAAGGTCGGGTCGTACGGCAGGCAGTTCGGGATCGCCGCGGCGAACAGGTGGCTGTGGCCATCTTCGTGCTGCAGGCCTTCGCCGTTCAGCGTCGTGCGGCCGGCGGTACCGCCCATCAGGAAGCCGCGGGCGCGCATGTCGCCCGCGGCCCAGGCCAGGTCGCCCACGCGCTGCATGCCGAACATCGAGTAGTACGTGAAGAACGGCAGCATCACGCGGTTGTTGGTCGAGTACGACGTTGCCGCGGCGATCCACGAGCTCATGCCGCCCGCTTCGTTGATGCCTTCCTGCAGGATCTGGCCGGCCTTGTCTTCGCGGTAGTACATCACCTGGTCTTTATCCACCGGCTCGTACAGCTGGCCCTGCTGGTTGAAGATGCCGATCTGGCGGAACAGGCCTTCCATGCCGAAGGTACGCGATTCGTCGACCAGGATCGGCACGACGCGCGGGCCCAGGCTCTGGTCGCGCAGCAGCGCGGTGATGATACGCACGAACGACTGCGTGGTGGAGATCTCGCGGCCTTCCGCGGTCGGTTCCAGCACGGACTTGAATGCCTCCAGCGGCGGCACCACCAGGGTTTCGTCGGCCTTCACGCGGCGGGCCGGCAGGTAGCCGCCCAGTGCCTTGCGGCGCTCATGCAGGTACTTGATCTCGGGCGCGTCGTCGGACGGCTTGAAGAACGGAATCTCGGCCAGCTTGTCGTCCGGAATTGGGATGTTGAAGCGGTCGCGCATTTCGCGGATTGCCTGGTCGTCCAGCTTCTTGGTCTGGTGCGCCGTGTTGCGCGCCTCGCCCGACTTGCCCATGCCGAAGCCCTTGACGGTCTTCACCAGCAGCACGGTCGGCTTGCCCTGGGCTTCCTGGGCGACCTTGAAGGCGGCGTAGATCTTGTGCGGGTCGTGGCCGCCGCGGGTCAGGCGCCAGATATCGTCGTCGCTCATGTTGGCGACCATTTGCAGCAGCTTCGGATGCTTGCCGAAGAAGTGCTTGCGCACGTAGGCGCCATCCTTGGCCTTGTAGTTCTGGTATTCGCCGTCGACGGTTTCCATCATCACGCGCTGCAGGATGCCTTCCTTGTCCTTGGCCAGCAGTTCGTCCCAGCCCGGGCCCCAGATGACTTTGACCACGTTCCAGCCGGCGCCGCGGAATTCGCCTTCCAGTTCCTGGATGATCTTGCCGTTGCCGCGCACCGGGCCGTCCAGGCGCTGCAGGTTACAGTTGACCACGATGACGAGGTTGTCCAGCATCTCGCGCGCGGCCATGCCGATCGCGCCCATCGATTCCGGTTCATCCATTTCGCCGTCGCCGCAGAAGGCCCACACCTTGCGGCCGTCGGTATTGGCGATGCCGCGCGCGTGCAGGTACTTCAGGAAACGCGCCTGGTAGATCGCCATCAGCGGGCCCAGGCCCATCGACACGGTCGGGAACTGCCAGAAGTCCGGCATCAGTTTCGGGTGCGGGTACGACGACAGGCCCTTGCCGTCGACTTCGCGGCGGAAGTTCAGCAGGTGCTCCTCGGTCAGGCGGCCTTCCAGGAAGGCGCGCGCATACACGCCGGGCGACGAGTGGCCCTGGATGTACAGCAGGTCGCCGCCGTGGTTTTCCGACGGGGCTTTCCAGAAATGGTTGAAGCCGATGCCCAGCATGTTCGCCAGCGAGGCGAACGAGGACAGGTGGCCGCCCAGGTCGCCATCGGCGCGGTTGGCCTTCACGACCATCGCCATCGCGTTCCAGCGCATCCACGAGCGCAGGCGCTCCTCGTATTCGAGGTTGCCGGGGCAGTGTGCTTCGAGGTGGGCGGGGATGGTATTGACGTAGGCGGTGGTGGCGGAGAACGGGATCTGGGCGCCGCGGCGGCGGGCCAGGTCGACCAGGCGTTCCATCAGGTAGTGCGCGCGGTCCGGTCCTTCATTTTCCAGGACCGCCTCGAGCGCCTCGAGCCATTCCTTGGTTTCCTGTGCGTCCGGATCGTTGGCGGTTTGGGCCGTGACCTGGTCAAGTTGAGCTGACATCTATCTAGTCTCCTAAGTGATTTGGCCCGGACCGATCTTCGATCGTGGCGGACGCGAGGGGTGATTATTTACCAAGACTTTACGAAGTGTGGGGATTCTAACAGTGAAATTCCGCTTTTTCAAAATACGAAAGAGGATTTTATAATGTGAAATTTCCCTATGACGGAATGCTGCGATGCCGCATGAATGCTGGCACCAGCGTGTTAATGAAGAGATAAAAATCATCGGATTGAGCAGTCGATGGCGTACGCCGCAGAGTGGTGGGCCGCGGCGCTCGCACGAATCGGGAAGCCGCGCCGCACTGCACCATCGGTCACACTTCCAGCGCCTTCTCGCCGGTTCGACGCTCGGCGCCGGATCAGCTGGCGTAGGAAACTTGCAACACCTTTGCCCATATCACGCGGGGCGCCGGGAAGAGCCGCCTCCTTTCCCGCCGTTTTATAATGTCGGTCTTTCATCCCACCATTAGCCAATCACCATGTCTGCCCAACTGATCGACGGAATCGCCCTCTCCCAAAAACTGCGCGCCGAAATCGCTTCGCGCGCCGCCGCACTGACCGCCCAAGGCAGGCAACCCGGCCTGGCCGTGATCCTGGTGGGCGAAGACCCGGCCAGCCAGGTCTATGTGCGCAACAAGGTGAAGGCTTGCGGCGATGTCGGCATCCACTCCGTGCTGGAAAAATACGACGCCGACCTGACCGAACAGGCGCTGCTCGACCGTATCGCCGCCCTGAACGAGGACCCGGCTATCCACGGCATCCTGGTCCAGATGCCGCTGCCCAAGCACATCAATCCGCACAAGGTCATCGAGGCGATTTCCACGTCGAAGGACGTGGACGGCTACTCCGTGCTGTCGGCCGGTGAACTGATGACCGGCCTGGCCGGCTTCCGTCCCTGCACGCCGTACGGCTGCATGAAACTGATCGAGTCGACCGGCTTCGACCTGCGCGGCAAGCATGCCGTGGTAATCGGCCGCAGCAACACGGTCGGCAAACCGATGGCATTGCTGCTCTTGCAGGCCAACGCCACCGTCACCATCTGTCACAGCGCGACCCCGGATCTGTCCGTGTATACAAAACAGGCGGACGTGATCGTGGCGGCCGTCGGCCGCCGCAACACGCTGACTGCCGACATGGTGAAGCCGGGCGCAATCGTGATCGATGTGGGCATGAATCGCGACGATAATGGCAAGTTGTGCGGGGACGTGGATTTTGCCGCCATCAAGGAAGTGGCCGCGCACATTACGCCGGTACCGGGCGGCGTGGGTCCGATGACGATCACGATGCTGTTGATGAACACCATCGAATCGGCCGAACGCGGCTGAATAGTATTGAATGAGCCGGGCACGGCTCGCCAACCATAGGAATGACGATGACGACTGACAACCCCCTGCTGGACTTTGGCGGCCTGCCGCGTTTCGACGCGATCCGGCCGGAACACGTGACGCCGGCCATCGACGAGCTGCTCGCGAAGAACCGGGAAGTGGTAACCCAGCTGGAAGCGCCAGTGGACCCGGTGACGTGGCACAACTTCGTGACGCCGCTGGAAAACGCCACGGAGCTGCTCGGCCGTGCCTGGGGCATCGTCAGTCACCTGAACAATGTGGCGGACACGCCGGAACTGCGCGCCGCCTACAACGAGAACCTGCCGAAGGTGACCGAGTTCTGGACCGAGCTGGCGCAGAACGAGGCGCTGTTCGCCAAGTACAAGGCGCTGCAGGCCTCGCCGGAATTCGCCACCCTGTCCCCCGCACGCAAGCGCATCGTGGAAAACGCGATCCGCGACTTCCGGATGGGCGGCGCCGAGCTGCCGCCGGAGCAGAAGGAACGCTTCGCGGCGATCCAGGAAGAACATGCGGCCACGTCGACGCGCTTCTCTGAAAACGTGCTCGATGCCACGAACGACTGGAAACTGCTCGTCACCGATGAGGCGGAACTGGCCGGCCTGCCGGACGACGTCAAGCACGCCGCGAAATCGCTGGCGGAGAAGGAAGGCAAGCAGGGCTGGCAATTCACGCTGCACTTCCCGTCCTACTACCCGATCCTGCAATTCGCGGACAACCGCGCGCTGCGCGAGAAGGTCTACCGCGCCAACGCGACCAAGGCATCCGAGCTGGGCGACGTATTTTCCGAGCGTGAGAAGTGGGATAACAGCGCCAACATCGTCACGCTCCTGAAGCTGCGCGCGGAAGAGGCGCAGTTGTTGGGCTACAAGAACTTCGCCGAGGTGTCGCTGGTGCCGAAGATGGCGCAGAGCCCCGAGCAGGTGATCGGCTTCCTGGAAGATCTCGCCAAGCGCGCCCGCCCGTATGCCGAGAAGGACCTGGAGGAACTGCGCACGTTCGCGGCCGAGCACCTGGGGCTCACGGAATTGAACGCCTGGGACCTGCCCTATGCTTCCGAAAAACTGCAGCAGCATCGCTACGCATTCTCGGCGCAGGAAGTGAAGCAGTACTTCCCCGAACATAAAGTGATCGACGGCCTGTTCAAGCTGGTGCAGAACCTGTTCGGCGTGATGATCCTGCCGGACGAGGCGCCCACGTGGCACCAGGACGTGCGCTTTTATCGCATCGAGCGCGATGGCGACCTGGTGGGCCAGTTCTACCTGGACCTGTACGCCCGCCCGGGCAAGAACAGCGGCGCGTGGATGGACGATGCGCGTAGCCGCCGCGTGGAAGGCGGCCAGTTGCAGACCCCGATCGCCTACCTCACCTGCAACTTCACGGAACCGGCCGTCATCGACGGCAAGGTGCAGCCCGCGCTGTTCACGCACGATGAAGTGATCACGCTGTTCCACGAATTCGGCCATGGCCTGCACCACATGCTGACGGTGGTCGAGGAACTGGGCGTGTCCGGCATCGCCGGCGTGGAATGGGATGCGGTGGAACTGCCGTCGCAGTTCATGGAAAACTTCTGCTGGGAGTGGAACGTACTGTCGCACATGACCGCGCACGTGAAGACGGGCGAGCCGCTGCCGCGCGCGCTGTACGACAAGATGCTGGCGGCGAAGAACTTCCAGTCCGGCCTGCAGACGCTGCGCCAGGTGGAATTCTCGCTGCTGGACATGCACCTGCACTACGACTACGACCCGGAGTCGGGCCGCTCGGTGCAGGACGTGATCGACGACGTGCGCAAGCGCTTCGCCGTGATCGTCCCGCCGTCGTTCAACCGCTTCCAGAACTCGTTCGGCCACATCTTCGCCGGCGGCTACGCGGCCGGCTACTACAGCTACAAGTGGGCCGAGGTGCTGTCCGCCGACGCCTACGCGGCCTTCGAGGAAGCGGCCGGGCTGGAAGGCGCCGACCAGCGCGTAGTGGACACGGGCCGCAAGTTCCTGCACGAGATCCTGTCGGTCGGCGGTTCGCGGCCGGCGCTGGAGTCGTTCACGGCGTTCCGGGGGCGCGAGCCGCAGATCGACGCCCTGCTGCGCCACAGCGGCATGGCTGCATAACCGCAACAGCGCGACAGCGGCAACACCGGTGACAGGCACCGGTTTTCCGGAAACATTTCAAAAAACCCGGTGCCTGTCACCGGGCGGTGCCTGTCACCGGGGTTCGGCTCGCGGGTTTGCCGCGCTTGGCCGCGCTACAATAGCGGCCATGACCCGCATCGATTTCCACACCAACGTCCCCGACAAGATCGCCTACGCCTGCCGCCTGGTGCGGAAAGCCTACGGCGCGAAGAACCGCATCGTCGTGATGACGGAAGACAGCGCCCAGCTGGCCCGCTTCGATGCGGCGCTGTGGGCCGTGTCGGATGTCGATTTCCTGCCCCATGTGCACGCGAACGACCCGCTGGCGCCGGATACGCCCATCGTGCTGGCCGACAGCGACGACGTGGAGCTGCCGCAGGCCGACCTGCTGGTGAACCTGGCGCGCCGCGCGCCGGCGCAGTTCGAGAATTTCCCGCGTCTGATCGAAGTGGTCGCCGCCGACGAAGACGACGCGGCAGCCGGCCGCATCCGCTTCGTCTCCTATAAACGGCAGGACTTCAAGCCCGCCCACCTCAACGTGGGCAAGCCATGAGCACCTCCGCGCCGTTCGATGCCGGCATTCCCGTGCTGACCGAAGTGTTGCAGGAGGTTCCTGCCGCCCCCGTGCCCGTCGCGACGCCGGCGCCCGCGCCGTGCAAGCCGGCCGTCTGGCGCACCGGCACGGCGGCGGCGGTCCCGGTGTCGGTCCTCGTGCCGCCCCCGGAAATCGACCTTGTCATTCCCGCCGAGCCGGAGGAAGCAGTGCCCGCTGCGCCCGCCATCGACCTGGCCGCCATCGAACAGGCGCTTGCCGACCGTATCCTCCAGCAATTGGCGCCGCGCGTGGACGCGCTGGTCGCCGAGCGCCTGGAGGGGGTGCTGCAAACCCTGGCCGCCGAACTGCGCACCGGCCTCGGCGAATCGGTCGCCGAAGTGGTAACGACGGCGGTGCAGGAGGAACTGGCGTCATTGCGGGCACAAAAAGGGTGAAAAAGCCAGCCCCGGCTGGTGCATGGACGCCCTCTCCCGGTGCGCCCTGCAACAAACGTCATTTGCGTCTTTGCCAATTGAAAAATTTGTTGTACCTTCTCGCCAGATGATGTTCACGAGACATCCATTACCTACATTGGAGAGACGAGTATGCAGACGAAGTTCATCGCAGTTGCCATCGCCCTCGCCTTCGCGGGCTCGGCGGGCGCGCAGGAGATTGTCAAGATCGGCCACGTGGGCCCGGTCTCCGGCCCCCAGTCGCACCTCGGCAAGGATAACGAGAACGGCGCGAACATGGCGGTCAATGACCTGAACGCGAAGGGCATCAAGATTGGCGGCAAGCCCGTCAAGTTCGTGCTCGTCCTGGAAGACGACGGCGCCGACCCGAAACAGGGCACGACCGTGGCCCAGAAGCTCGTCGATGCCAAGGTCAACGGCGTGGTGGGCCACCTGAACTCCGGTACCACGGTGCCGGCCTCGCGCATCTATTACAATGCCGGGATTCCGCAGGTGTCGCCGGCTTCCACGAACCCCGTCTACACGAAGCAGAAATTCAATACCACGTTCCGCGTGGTGGCGAACGATTCCAAGCTGGGCGGCACGCTGGGCAAGTATGCCGTCGAGAAGCTGGGCGCCAAGAAGATCGCCGTGATCGACGACCGCACCGCCTACGGCATGGGCGTGGCAACCGAGTTCATCAAGGGCGCCAAGGGTGCCCAGATCGTGGACAAGCAGTTCACCAACGACAAGGCCACCGACTTCAACGCGATCCTCACCAGCATCAAGGCGAAGAACCCTGACCTGGTGTTCTTCGGCGGCATGGACGCGGTCGGCGGCCCGCTGCTGCGCCAGATGAAGGCGCTGGGCATCAAGGCCAAGTTCATGGGCGGCGACGGTGTCTGCACGGACGCGCTGCCGCGCCTGGCCGGCACGGCCGCGGCCGATGGCGTGGTCACCTGCGCCGAAGCCGGTGGCGTGCCGCCGGAACTGCAGAAGAACATGGACGAGTTCCGGGCCCGCTACAAGAAGGCGTACAACCAGGAAGTGCAGCTGTACGCACCGTACGTGTACGACTCCGTGATGACCCTGGCCCAGGCGATGCAGGATGCCGGCTCGAGCGATCCGAAGCAGTACCTGCCATTCCTGAAGAAGGTTAAGTACCAGGGCGTGACCGGCCTGATCACGTTCGACCAGTACGGCGACATCAACGATGGCGCGCTCACGCTGTTCACGTACACGGGCGGCAAGAAGACGAAGATGGAAGTCGTGAAATAACCGATAACAACGGGAGACGGGGTGTCCAACACCTCCCGCGGCCGTCCCTGGTGGACGGCCTTTGTTTTTTCAGCGGCTCATATATGATGGCCGCATAAGGATTGGAGTAAAACGCATATGCAACAAAAGCTGATTTCCCTCGCCATTGGCGCCGCGCTGGCGGCATCGACTGGCGCGATGGCGCAGGAAGTGGTCAAGATCGGCTACGTCGGCCCGCTGTCGGGCCAGTCCGCCCACCTGGGCACGGACACGTCGAACGGCGCGCGCATGGCCGTGGAAGACTTGAACGCCAAGGGCTTCCAGATCGGCGGCAAGCCCGTCAAATTCGTGCTGATGGCCGAGGATGACGCGGCCGAGCCGAAGCAGGCCACGGCGGCCGCGCAAAAGCTGGCGGACAGCAAGGTCAACGGCGTGATCGGCCACCAGACCTCGGGCACCTCGATCCCCGCCTCGCGCATCTACTACAACGCCGGCATTCCGCAGATCTCGGCATCGGCCACCAGCCCGGTCTACACGCGGCAGAAGTTCAACACCACGTTCCGCGTGGTGGCGAACGACCTGAAGCTGGGCGGCACGCTGGGCAAGTACGCGGTCGAGAAGCTGGGCGCGAAGCGCATCGCCGTGATCGATGACCGCACCGCCTACGGCATGGGCGTGGCTACCGAGTTCGTCAAGGGCGCAAAAGGCGCGCAGATCGTCGACAAGCAATTCACCAACGACAAGGCCACCGACTTCAACGCGATCCTCACCAGCATCAAGTCGAAGAACCCCGACCTGGTCTTCTTCGGCGGCATGGATTCGGTGGGCGGCCCGCTGCTGCGCCAGATGAAGGCACTGGGCATCAAGACGAAGCTGATGGGCGGTGACGGCATCTGCACGGAAGCGATGCCGAAACTGGCCGGCCCGACGGCGGGCGACGATTCGATCGTCTGCGCGGAGGCAGGCGGCGTGACGCCGGCCCAGCAAAAGAAGATGGAAGAATTCGCCGGCCGCTACCGCAAGCGCTACGGCCA
The DNA here is from genome assembly GCF_037094685.1 of Massilia sp. METH4. Classification (NCBI taxonomy): domain Bacteria; kingdom Pseudomonadati; phylum Pseudomonadota; class Betaproteobacteria; order Burkholderiales; family Oxalobacteraceae; genus Massilia; species Massilia sp. METH4. The sequence continues at coordinate 543,112 of NZ_CP146614.1, forward strand.
GGAATTGCAGATCTACGCGCCGTATTCGTATGACGCGGTGATGGCGATGGCGACCGCGATGGCGGCGGCCAAGTCGGCCGATCCGAAGCAGTACCTGCCGAGCCTGGCGAAGGTGAGCTACCCGGGCATTACCGGCACGATCGCCTTCGACCAGTTCGGCGACATCAAGGATGGCGCGCTGACCTTGTTCACCTTCCGTGGTGGGAAGAAGACCTTGATCGAGGTCGTGAAATAAAAAAAACCGGGCACTGCCCGGTTTTTCACATCGCTGCGCAGAAGATCATTTCTGCGCCAGGATCCATTTGGCGAGCGTGCGCGCATCCGCCTCGCTCACCTGCGGGTTCGCAGGCATCGGGATCGCGCCCCACACACCCGAACCACCCTTGATGATCTTGGTCACCAGCTTGGCTTCCGCATCCTTCTGGCCCGCGTACTTGGCGGCCACATCCTTGTAGGCCGGCCCCACCAGCTTGTTCGCAACGGCGTGGCACGCCATGCAGTTCTTTGCCTTCGCCAGGTCTGCGTTCGCCATTGCCGCCTGCGACACGAAAGCCGAGCCCACTACCATTGCACCGATTACGAAACGTTTCATCGATTTCTCCAAATAAAATCCGCTGGTGATTCTAACGCTTTTCCCATCAGCAGGTACGTATAGCGTCTATTGCCACAACGAAGCGCTCGGGTATTCCGTTGACCCGGGCGGCGGCCCTAAATTGTTGCCATACGTAACTAATGTAAGTACCATGGCCTGTCACCGGAGTTCGCCATGCCCATCATCCTTGCCATTCTTGCACTGTCTGCCCTGCGCTTTTTCGAAGTCTGGCGTTTCTCCGACCTGTCGTGGTGGTGGATCGTGGGGCTGATGGTGGCCGCCTTCATCTGGTTCGAGTTCGTCGAACCGATGCTGGGCTGGACAAGCGCAAGGCGCACGATGTCGACACGAAGCGGCGGAAGGACCGGGTCGACGGCCGTTTCGGCGCCTCGAAACGCAAATAAGGCTACAGCCGAGCTCGTGTCCCTCGGTGCCTGGCACCGAGAGACACGAGCTCAACCGCTAGTAGTGGGAGGGTGTGGCGGAGCACTGCTCCGCCACCCTATGGCTTCACCGCTTCAGCTGGGACAGGTCGCGCACGGCGCCGCGGTCGGCGGACGTGGTCAGCGCGGCGTAGGCGCGCAGAGCCTGCGAGACGGCGCGCACGCGGTTGACCGGCTGCCAGGCGGCCGCGCCGCGTTCTTCCATGTTCGCCCGGCGGTGCGCCAGTTCCTCGGCCGTCACGCGCAGGTTGATCGTGCGGTTCGGGATGTCGATGTCGATCATGTCGCCCTCTTCCACCAGGCCGATCGCGCCGCCCTCGGCCGCTTCCGGCGAGGCGTGGCCGATCACGAGACCCGATGAACCGCCGGAGAAGCGGCCGTCCGTGAACAGCGCGCACGCTTTACCGAGACCCTTGGACTTGATGTACGACGTCGGGTACAGCATTTCCTGCATGCCCGGGCCGCCCTTCGGGCCTTCGTAGCGGATGATGACCACGTCGCCGGCATGCACCGTGTCGCCCAGGATGCCTTCGACCGCCGCGTCCTGGCTTTCGAACACGCGCGCCTTGCCGGAGAATTTCAGGATGCTTTCATCCACGCCGGCCGTCTTCACGATGCAGCCCTTCTCGGCGATGTTCCCGTACAGGACCGCCAGGCCGCCATCCTGCGAGTACGCGTGCTCGCGGTCGCGGATGCAGCCGGTGGCGCGGTCCAGGTCGGCCGTGTCGTAGCGTTCCGATTGCGAGAACGCCACCTGCGTGGGCACGCCGCCCGGCGCGGCGCGGAACAATTGATGTACAGCTTGATCATCGCTGCGCTTGATGTCGTATTTCTCGATCGCCTCGCCCAGCGTCTTCGAGTGCACGGTCGGCAGCGACGTGTCGAGCAGGCCGGCGCGTGCCAGCTCGCCCAGGATGGCGATGATGCCGCCGGCGCGGTGCACGTCCTCGATGTGGTACTTGTCCGTCATCGGCGCCACCTTGCACAGGCATGGCACGTTGCGCGAGATGCGGTCGATGTCGGCCATCGTGAAATGCACTTCGGCCTCGTGCGCGGCGGCCAGCAGGTGCAGCACGGTGTTGGTGGAACCGCCCATCGACACATCCAGGGCCATGGCGTTTTCCCAGGCCGCCTTGCTGGCGATGTTGCGCGGCAGGACCGAGTAATCGTCTTCTTCGTAGTGGCGCTTGGTGATTTCCACGATCAGGCGGCCGGCGCGCAGGAACAGTTCCTTGCGGTCCGCGTGCGTGGCCACGATCGTGCCGTTACCCGGCAGCGACAGGCCCAGCGCCTCGGTCAGGCAGTTCATCGAGTTCGCGGTAAACATGCCGGAGCAGGAACCGCAGGTCGGGCAGGCCGAGCGCTCGATCTCCGCCACGTCGGCATCGGACACCGTGCTGTCGCCGGCCTTGATCATGGCGTCCACCAGGTCCAGCTTGATGATCTTCTTGTCGTTGTTGACGACCTTCAGCACCTTGCCCGCTTCCATCGGCCCGCCGGACACGAACACCACCGGGATGTTCAGGCGCATCGCGGCCATCAGCATGCCCGGGGTGATCTTGTCGCAGTTCGAGATGCACACCATCGCGTCCGCGCAGTGGGCGTTGACCATGTACTCGACCGAATCGGCGATCAGGTCGCGCGACGGCAGCGAATACAACATGCCGCCGTGGCCCATGGCGATGCCGTCGTCGACGGCGATCGTGTTGAATTCCTTGGCCACGCCGCCGGCCGCCTCGATCTCGCGGGCCACCAGTTGGCCCAGGTCCTTCAGGTGCACGTGGCCGGGCACGAATTGCGTGAACGAGTTCACCACGGCGATGATCGGCTTGGTGAAATCGCCATCCTTCATGCCGGTGGCGCGCCACAGCGCGCGGGCGCCGGCCATGTTGCGGCCCTGGGTGGTGGTGTAGGAACGGTAGGTAGGCATGACTGTCTCCTCAGACTTGTTCGGTAAGGCGCGGTAACGCGTGAAAGTGCACCAGCTTGCGCCGTCTCGCCTTAGTTGTCAAATATATGATTTAATGGTCTGTGATTCACTATAGCTATCACTGAACACGGATGAATATCGAACTTCGCCAGCTGCGCTATTTCGTCACCGTGGCCGAGGAATTGCACTTCGGCCGCGCGGCCCGGCGCCTGCACATGACGCAACCACCGCTGTCGCAAACGATCCTCGCGCTGGAAGACATGCTGGGCGCCCTGCTGTTCGACCGCAACCGCCGTGGCGTGGCGCTCACCGCGGCCGGCGAGGCGCTGCTGCCGGAAGCGCGGCGGCTGCTGGCGCAGGCCGGCGAGTTGCCGGACCTCGTCAAGCGCGCCGCCTCGGGCGCCACGGGCAAGCTGGTGCTGGCCTTCGTTTCCTCCGCCGACTACAGCGTGCTGCCCCCTTCGCTGCGCGCCTATCGCGCCGCCTTTCCGCAGGTGCACATCACGCTGCAGGAAGCAACGTCCGACCTGCAACTGGAGGAACTGATGCACGGCCGCGTCGACGCCGGCCTCTTGATCCCGCCGCTGCCGGACAAAGCCCGGGCCGAGCTGGAATACCTGCCCGTACTGACCGAGCCGCTGATCCTCGCGTCGCCGGCCGACCTGCCGGAGTTGCGCGGCAAGCACGAGGCGAACCTGCGCACGCTGCCGCCGCTGCCTTTGATCATCTTCCCGCGCCCGATCTCGCCCGGCCTGTACGACGCGATCCTGGCCGTGTTCCGCGCCGCCGGCATCACGCCCACGATCGGGCAGGAAGCGATCCAGATGCAGACGATCGTCAGCCTCGTCTCGGCCGGCATGGGGATCGCACTTGTGCCACAATCGGTCTCCAACCTGCGGCGCCCGGGAGTAGAATACCGGCCGCTGGCGCAGACCACGCCTCTCGTGGAGACCGGCCTGGCCTGGCGCCGTGACAATACCTCGCCCGTTCTCAAGGGCTTCCTGGATTTGATGAGAAAGAGACTGTAATGCTGATCCACCCGATGCCCGACCCCGTCGCCCTCCACATCGGCCCCGTCGCGATTCACTGGTATGGCCTGATGTACGTGCTGGCGTTCACGCTGTTCATCGTGCTGGGCCGCGTGCGCATCAGGCAGCCGCACATCGCCGCCCTGGGCTGGAAGAACCAGGACCTGGACGACATGCTGTTCTACGGCATGCTGGGCGTGGTGATCGGCGGCCGCCTGGGCGAAGTGCTGTTCTACCGCCCCGAGTACTTCTTCGCCAATCCGATCGAGATCTTCAAGGTCTGGCACGGCGGCATGAGCTTCCACGGCGGCTTCCTCGGCGTGCTGGTCGCCATGTGGTTCTGGGCCCGCAAGGCCCGGCGCAACCTGCTGGACGTGTACGACTTCATCGCGCCGATGGTGCCGCTCGGGTATGCCGCCGGCCGCCTGGGCAACTTCATCAACGCCGAACTGCCGGGCCGCCCCGTGGCGGACCCGAACCTGCCATGGGCGATGATCTGGCCGAACGTGGATGCGCTGCCGCGCCACCCCTCGCCGATCTACCAGATGCTGGTGGACGGCATCCTCGTGTTCATCATCCTGTGGCTGTTCGCGCGCCATGCCCGCCCGCGCCTGGCGGTGGGTGCCATGTACACGCTGCTGTACGGGTGCGCACGCTTCTTCACCGAGTATTTCCGCACGCCGGACTGGGAAACCACCGTGCTGGGCCTGCCCATCACCTCCGGCCAGGTGCTGTCGCTGCCGATGATCGTGGCGGCCATCGCCATGCTGGTGTGGTCGTACCGCCGCAATGTCCGGGGCACGGCCCCGGCGGCGGCGTAGGGCCGCATCAGCGGGGCGCCAGCCCCATTTGCTCCAGGCGCAGCAGGATCTCGGTCCTGCGCTCGCGCTGGATGTCCTGCCAGTGCCGGCCCTCGATCGCCCCGAGGAGCGCATACAGCATGTTCAGCGACGTTCCCGGCACCGCTTCCTTCAAGCGTCGATAGACTTCGAACGGGTCGTGCTCGCGCAACTGCCGCGCGCCGTGGATGCCCACGCGGGCCAGCACCGCACCGGACTTCGGGCCCAGGCCGCGCAGGCTGCTGACGGGCGCCTCGTCCATCACCCGATCAGCTTCAGGATGAAGCGCCATTCCGCCGGCTCCACCGGCATCACGGAAAGCCTGCTGCCCTTGGCCAGCAGGCGCATGTTCTCCAATTCCGGGTGGCTGCGCAATTGCTTCAGGTCCACGTAGCGGCCCTTCTTCACGGCCTTGACGTCGATGCCGATCCAGCGGGGGTGTTCCGGCGTGGCCTTGGGATCGTAGTACGGGTTCTTCGGATCGAACTGGGTGGCATCGGGATAGGGCGTGCTGGCGATTTCCGCGATACCGGCGATGCCGGGCACCGCGCAGCTGGAGTGGTAGAACAGCACGCCGTCGCCGACCTGCATGCCGTCGCGAATGAAGTTCCTGGCCTGGTAGTTGCGCACGCCGTACCACGACGTGGTCTGGTCCCGCGCCGCCAGCACGTCGTCGAAACTGACGTCATCGGGTTCGGACTTCATCAACCAGTATTGCTTCGGCATGGATTGTCTCCCGCGTTCGATATGGACAGACGTAAAAGCGGACGTAAAGTGCGGACGTAAAAAAAACGGTTGCGCACCTTGCGATGCATGCAACCGCTTCTCTATTGAATAAGGCCCCGCCTGTGCCGTCATGCCGGCATCCTGAACCTTACGGTTCAAGGCGGTCACAGTCAGTTCAACTTCGGGTTCATCGGACTAGCGACGCTCACTCCCGCCAAACAATTTTCCGCAACCTATGCGTGTAAATGGTTCAAGGAATATATGGCACTTCTCGAACACCGCAGGGTGACGCGTAGTTTACTCCTCAAACCGATCGAGGGAAAGTCCTATCGTGCGTCAGAAGAGATTTTCCTGCGGGGTCAGCGCACTGTCGAGGATGCGGTGCATCGCGGCGATCTTGTGCTGCACCTCCAGCAGGGAGATTTCGGACAGCGGCCCGGCCGGCGCCTTCGCCGTCAGGAACTCGGCCGCCATCGACAGCGCGGCCATCACGGCGATGCGGTCGTTGCCCTTCACCTTGCCGGTGTCGCGAATGGTGGTCATTTTCTTGTCCAGCAGCGCGGCGGCCTCGCGCAGCGCGCGTTCTTCACCGTCCTTGCAGACGAGGCGGTACGACGAGCCCAGGATGTTGACGTCCACGTTGCTCATGATTGGAGGTCCTCTTTCTCGGGGTTGGCGTCCGCCGACTCCAGCGGGGGGATATGTTCCAGCAACGCCGACACGCGTGCATGCGCTTCGGCCAGCCGCTTCTGGTGGCCGAGATTTTCAGCGACAAGCGCCGCATTGGCTTGGCGCAGCTGCGCATTCTCGCGACGCAATGACTGCGTCAGCTCGGCCAACTGCTCGATCTTGTCGGAAAGTTCTTGGAAATCTGCAATCATCCCGCCACTATAGGGCTGCGCGATAACGGGGTCAACCGAATCGGCAACCTTCTACACTTAATTACATCTTAATGGCCGGCAAAGTCGCCGCACGGGTCGATGGCGGCGACAGCCGGGATGGCCGCTTGGGGGCGGCGGCATGTACGTTAGCGCTCTTAGGTGATCGCGCCGATGACCAGCAACATTGCGCCGCCGAACAGCACGCCGAGCGCCGCGCCGGCCGCCACGTTGATGGCCACGCGCACCCACTCCGGCGCGTGGAAGTCTCTCGGTAATTTCGTCTGGAACATCGCAGCCTCGCTAAGGTTGGAGTAACCACGGAAATACATCGCAATCGACATCGCAACCGACATCGCCAACGACATCGAGCCATGCGTTCGAACCGACCGCTGGGGTGTCGAATGCCGACGAATGCGAACGGACAGTTTGCGCCTGCGGCGCGGCTTTGTCAAAACACAAAGAGGCCGATCGACCGCCTGTTGCGCGAAGCCGGCCGCTTAGACGTTTTTCCAATATGAATTCTCTTGAAATCAAATATCACCATCCCTATAATTGTTGGCACTCGTTAGCCGAGAGTGCTAACAAAGATCACAACCTCACTGTACATAAGGAGTTTTTGTATGAACCTTCGCCCCTTGCACGATCGCGTCATCGTCAAACGCCTGGACCAGGAAACCAAGACCGCGTCGGGCCTGATCATCCCTGATGCCGCCGCCGAGAAGCCGGACCAGGGTGAAGTGCTGGCAGTGGGCAACGGCAAGGTTGCCGACAACGGCACCGTGCGTGCACTGGAAGTGAAAGTCGGCGACCGAGTTCTGTTCGGCAAGTACTCCGGCCAGGCTGTCAAGGTTGACGGCGAAGAACTGCTGGTGATGCGCGAAGAAGACATCCTGGCCGTCGTCAACAAGTAATACGACGCCGTCCCCTTTTGAACAGATTCAGGAGAATTTTACATGGCAGCTAAAGAAGTGATTTTCGGCGACGCAGCGCGCGCCAAGATGGTTGAAGGCGTGAACATTCTGGCCAACGCGGTCAAGGTAACGCTGGGCCCGAAAGGCCGCAACGTGGTGCTGGAGCGCTCGTTCGGCGCCCCGACCGTGACCAAGGACGGTGTCTCGGTCGCCAAGGAAATCGAACTGAAAGACAAGCTCATGAACATGGGCGCGCAGATGGTGAAGGAAGTCGCATCGAAGACCTCCGACAACGCCGGTGACGGCACCACCACCGCGACCGTGCTGGCACAAGCGATCGTGCGCGAAGGCATGAAGTTCGTGGCCGCCGGCATGAACCCGATGGACCTGAAGCGCGGCATCGACAAGGCCGTGGCCGCCACCGTCGAGGAACTGAAGAACATCGCCAAGCCGTGCACCACCTCGAAGGAAATCGCCCAGGTTGGCGCGATCTCGGCGAACTCCGATGCTTCGATCGGCGAGCGCATCGCTGAAGCAATGGAAAAAGTGGGCAAGGAAGGCGTGATCACCGTGGAAGACGGCAAGTCGCTGAACGACGAGCTGGACATCGTGGAAGGCATGCAGTTCGACCGCGGCTACCTGTCGCCGTACTTCATCAACAACCAGGAAAAGCAAGTCGCCGTCCTGGAAAACCCGTTCGTGCTGCTGTTCGACAAGAAGATCTCGAACATCCGCGACCTGCTGCCGGTGCTGGAGCAAGTTGCCAAGGCTGGCCGTCCGCTGCTGATCATCGCCGAAGACATCGAAGGCGAAGCGCTGGCGACCCTGGTGGTCAACAACATCCGTGGCATCCTGAAGACCTGCGCCGTGAAGGCTCCTGGCTTCGGCGACCGTCGCAAGGCCATGCTGGAAGACATCGCCGTGCTGACCGGCGGCCAGGTGGTGGCTGAGGAAGTCGGCCTGACGCTGGAAAAAGTCACGCTGGCCGAACTGGGCCAGGCCAAGCGCATCGAAGTGGGCAAGGAAAACACGATCGTCATCGACGGCGCCGGCGAAGCCGCTGGCATCGAAGGCCGGGTCAAGCAGATCCGCGTGCAGATCGAAGAAGCGACCTCCGACTACGACCGTGAAAAGCTGCAAGAGCGCGTGGCCAAGCTGGCCGGCGGTGTTGCCGTGATCAAGGTGGGTGCCGCGACCGAAGTCGAGATGAAAGAGAAGAAGGCCCGCGTGGAAGATGCACTGCACGCTACCCGCGCTGCCGTGGAAGAAGGCATCGTGCCGGGCGGTGGTGTTGCCCTGCTGCGCGCTCGCGCTTCCCTGAACATCAAGGGCGACAACCCCGACCAGGAAGCCGGCATCAAGATCGTGCTGCGCGCGATGGAAGAGCCGCTGCGCATGATCGTGCAGAACGCCGGTGAAGAGTCGTCCGTGGTCGTGAACGCCGTGCTGTCCGGCACCGGCAACTACGGCTACAACGCCGCCAACGGCACCTACGGCGACATGGTCGAAATGGGCGTGCTGGATCCGGCCAAGGTCACCCGCTCGGCACTGCAAAACGCCGCATCGATCGCCGGCCTGATGCTGACGACCGACTGCATGGTCGCCGAAGTGGTGGAAGACAAGCCTGCCGCCGGCATGGGTGGCATGGGCGGTATGGGTGGCATGGGTGGCATGGACGGCATGATGTAATTGCCGGCTTAGCCGATACATCTGAAAAGGCTGCTTCCCCGGAAGCGGCCTTTTTTATGGTGAATGGTCCGGAGAGTAGGAGCCCGCAGGCTCTTACCGTTCCGCGGGCGCGGAGCATGCTCCGCGAAACCCCTGCTCCACCCCCATTTTCTGAGCAATATTTCCTGGAAAATGGGGTACGTCCCCATTTTCCTCGCGTCCCCATTTTCCTCGTCCCCATTTTCCTGCTCATTTTCCTGCTTCGGGGGACTCATGCCCGCCTGACTCGCTGGTCGGGACCGGCACAAACAACAACGGCTGCCGCAGCAGCCGTCCAAGCACATCGCAGGTGGTGATGCTCAGGGCCGACGTCGCGCCAGGCCCGCGCCGACGGCGCTGCCGACGCCGACACCGAGGCCAATGCCCATCGCGAAGTTACCCATTGCAACACCGATCGCGCAGCCGATCGCTGCACCCAGGCTGATACCGAAGCCAACATAGCGCCCGGTGCGGTCGTCCGGTTCCATATCCATCTTGCGTCTCCTGTTCCGTGGTTGTTGTGGATTCAATATACACCCGCTTTTCGATCCCTCTGCTGTTTTTTTAAGCGAAACGTCCCGCTTGAACAACGTTTTCAGACGCTTGCACGATACGCTTTTGCGCCGCATCAAGCGGCCTTTTCCCTGGCGACAGACCGCCAAAAATCCTGCCCGGAACCGCGCGCGTGCTGCACTGCACTGCTTGCGTGCGCCAACGCGGCGGTCGCGGTTTTATCATGCCGTTTGGACAAGACGAGCGAGAGCGACATGGCAGATACGGTAGGCGACTTCCTCCTGCAACGCCTGGGCGAATGGGGTGTGCGGCGCGTGTACGGCTATCCCGGCGACGGCATCAACGGCATCATGGGCGCCTTCGGCCGGCAGGAAACCATCGAATTCATCCAGGTGCGGCACGAGGAAATGGCCGCCTTCATGGCCACCGCGCACGCCAAATTCACCGGCGAAGTCGGCGTCTGCCTGGCCACCTCCGGCCCGGGCGCCGTACACCTGCTGAACGGCTTGTACGACGCCAAGCTCGATCACCAGGGCGTGGTCGCCATCGTGGGCCAGCAAAAGCGCATGTCCATCGGCAGCGACTACCAGCAGGAAGTGGACCTGCCCGCCCTGTTCAAGGACGTGGCCCACGAATACGTGCACATGGCCACCGACCCGGCCCAGGTGCGCCACCTGATCGATCGCGCCTTCCGCATCGCCAAGGAAGAGCGCGCGGTCACCTGCATCATCTTCCCGAACGACGTGCAGGACCTGGAAGCGGTGCCCAGGCCGCCGCGCGAGCATGGCACCGTGGTCTCCGGCATCGGTGCCCTCACCCGCAGCCACGTGCCGTCGCAGCAGGCGCTCGAGCAGGCCGCGCGCATCCTCAACGAGGGCAAGAAGGTAGCGATCCTCGCCGGTGCCGGCGCCCTGCACGCGACCGACGAACTGATCGAGGTGGCCGACATCCTCGGCGCCGGCATCGCCAAGGCCCTGCTGGGCAAGGCCGCCGTGCCGGACGACCTGCCGTTCGTCACCGGCGCCATCGGCCTGCTCGGCACGAAGCCCAGCCATGACATGATGAGCGAATGCGACACGCTGCTGATGGTCGGCTCGAACTTCCCCTACAGCGAGCACCTGCCGAAGGAAGGCCAGGCGCGCGGCGTGCAGATCGACATCGACGCCCGGCGCGCCAGCGTGCGCTATCCCATGGAGTTCAACCTGATCGGCGATTCACGCGAGACGCTGCGCGCCTTGATCCCGCTCTTGCTGCGCAAGACCGACCGGCAGTGGCAGGACGATATCCGCGCCAACGTGGAGCGCTGGTGGCGCGTGCTGGAAGGCCGCGCCATGAACGACGCCAACCCGATCAACCCGCAACGCGTGTTCTGGGAACTGTCGCCGCGGCTGCCGGACGGGTGCATCGTGGTCGGCGATTCCGGCTCGGCCACCAACTGGTACGCGCGCGACGTGAAGATCCGCCGCGGCATGATGACCAGCGTCTCCGGCGGCCTCGCCACGATGGGTTGCGCGGTGCCGTATGCGATCGCCGCCAAGTTCGCGTATCCGGACCGGCACGTGATCGCGCTGGTGGGCGACGGCGCCATGCAGATGAACGGCATCAATGGCTTGATCACGATCGCCAAGTACTGGCCGCGCTGGGGCAACGGCAAGCTCGTCGTCATGGTGCTCAACAACCGCGACCTGAACCTCGTCACGTGGGAAGAGCGCGTGATGGGTGGCAATCCGAAATTCGAAAGCTCGCAGGTCATGCCCGATTTCCCGTATGCGCAATACGCGCAACTCCTGGGCCTGAAAGGTATCCGCATCGACAGCCCGGACGCGGTGGCGGCCGGCTGGGAAGCGGCGCTCGCGTCGGATCGCCCCTGCGTGCTGGAAATGGTGACGGACCCGCACGTGCCGCCGCTGCCGCCGGACGTGCCGGCCAAGCAGGCCGCCGCCTACTTCAAGGCGCTGCTGAAGGGCGATCCGGACGCGCTGGCGACGGTGCGCGCCAGTATCAAGGAGACATGGGAGTCGTGGTTCCCGCCCAGGAAGGACTAGTCCCGCTCCGGCGAGGGCGCCGCCACGCCGCGCTTTCGATTACCATGGGCGCCACATGGACAGAATGGATACCAAGAGCGCCGCATGAGCAAATCCTCCCACCTCCCCGCCTTCGCCGGCGCCCTGGCCGGGCTGCTGGCCGCCGCATTCGGGGCGTGGTACCTGTATCCGCAGCACGTGGGGCCCGGCAATGCGCCGGCGCGGCCGGCCACCACCACGCCTGCCGCTCCTGCCGCTCCTGTCACTTCGGCCCCTGCCGCGCCGAGGCAGGCGCTGACCCGCGACCAGGCCGTGGCGCGCCTGATGGCACTGCCCGAGCTGCAAGCCTGGGCAAGGCAGATCGAGACCGCGTCAGGCGGCAAGGTGCGCGGCGCCGTGATCCCCTTCGACCCGGCGCTGCGCGCGGTGGACGGCAGGCAGTACCACCAGCTGAGCTTCGTGGAGAACCGGCCCGAGGCCGCCGTGACCTGGCAAAGCTTCCTGGTCGGCGCGGCCGATGGCGAGATCCTCGTCGAGGACGATCAAACGCTGCTGCCGCTGGCACGCTGGCGCACCGAACAACGGCCGATGGAACGGGCCGCCCGCTGAACATCCCCTGGATCGGAACGGAGAACGAGACCGATGTACACCCTGTACTACTCCCCTGGCGCGGCGAGCCTTGCCGTGCACGCCGCGCTGCACGACACGGGCGCGCCCCATCGGCTGGTGAACGTCGATCTCGACGTGCCCCGCACGGAAGACTACCTGCGCCTGAACCCGCAGGGCACCGTGCCCACCCTGGACATCGACGGCCTGGCACACCGCGAATCGGCCGCCATCCTGATGCTGCTGACCGAACGCCACCCGGAAGCCGGCCTGGCGCCCGCCCCCGGGGCGCCCGACCGGGGCGCGTGGCTGCAGTGGAGCGTGGCGCTCGCCACCTCGCTCGGCGGCCCGTTCCGGCTGTGGTTCTACCCGCAGGACCTGGGGCTCGATGCCCATGACGAGCAAAGCCGCGCACCGATCCGCCGCACCCTCGAGGCAGGCTTCGAACGCATCGCCTCGCACCTGGCCGCGCATGGCCCATACCTGCTGGGCGAACATTTCAGCACGGCCGACTACCAGCTATGCATGTACCTGCGCTGGTCGCGCGCGATGCCGAAGCCGGCCACCGAATGGCCGGAACTGGAGCGGCTGGCACGGCTCGTCACCGCCCGGCCCGCGTGGCGCCGCGCCGTCGGGCACGAAGGCTTGCGTGGCTGGCTGCTCGACGAGGCGCAGTAACAGTACAATCACGCCATGTTCAAGAAACTCCTCGCCGCGCTGACGTCGCGCCGGCACGCCGCCCCAATCCTGCCCTACCAGCAGGACGAACTGAACCAGTTGTACCAGATGCTGTTCTGCGACGATCCGCAACTGGTGAAGCAGGGTCCGGAGACAGCCTCGCTGTTCGGCGCCGCACCCGATCCGCGCGTGGTGCAGACCATCGGCGAAGATCCCGCCGAGGAAAGCCGCGTGCGGCTGCTGGCCTGGCAATGGCTGCGCGCCGCCGGCCAGCCCGTCGCGTCGCGCGAATTGCTGGGCGTGGTCGTCGAGGTGCCCCTCGAAGGCGGCCTGGACGTGCTGGCCGCCTATGCGGACGGCAGCGTGCGCTACATCCACCATACTGGCCGCGTGGCCGTCTTCGAAGGCGCGCCGGACGACGTCGCCCGGCAAGCCAAGCTGCTGGTGCATGCGGCGATCCCGCTGGCCGCCCGCGGCACCGTCAAGAACCGGGCGGCGGCGCCGACGCTTGGCAGTATCCGCCTGTCGCTGCTGGCCGCGGACGGCTTGCATGTGCGCGACGGCACGTTCGGCGACATCGACCGCGACCAGGTCGCTTCCCCCGTGCTGAGGGAAGCGCAGCGCCTGCTCGACGCCGTCGTCAAGCCGGGTTCGTGACCGGCGCGGGTGCCGGAACCGGCTGCACCTGCCCCGCCCACCAGAACGCGAACAGCGCCAGCGCCGCCGCCACCCAGCCGTTGATGCCGTAGCCGGCGATATGGCCGGCGCCATCCGTGTGCAGCCACGATCCGCCCAGCAGCGCACCGAGGCCGGTGCCGATCTGCGCCACCGCCGCGTTCGCGCTGAGGAAGGCGCCCCGCCGCTGCGGTTCCGGCACCGTCGTCATCAACGCCTGCAGCGGCACGTTGCGGCCGGACATGGCGACCATGAAGAATGGGAACAGCGCGATCAATGCCAGCAACGGCAGTTGCGGCAGGTGCGTTATCCCCAGCATCGGCAAAATCGACCAGAGCGCCGTGACGCGGTAGACGCGGTGCTTGCCGGCGCGGTCGGACCAGGTGCCGATCAGGCGCGACGTGAAGAAGGTGGCCAGGCCGCCAGCCAGGTAGATCCACATGATGTCGCCGGGATGAACGCCCAGGTTCCCCACCAGTACCGGAGAGATGAACGGAATGATCAACATCCCGGACAGCATGGTCAGGAACGTCAGCAGGAAGGCGCGCAGGTGCGCCGGCACGCGCAGCAGTGCCGCCAGGTCCGGCAGCACGCGTGCCAGCGGCACGCGCTGGCCCAGGTGAGTCCCCAGCGCCGGCAGCACGCCCGCGGCCAGCAGCCAGATCGCCAGCGAAAACACGACCAGCAGGAAGAACGGCGACTGCCAGCCATAGCGCGCGGCCAGGCCCACGCCCAGCGGCACGCCGGCGATGGCGGCTATGCTGAACGACGTCATGACGACACCGGTGGCGGCACCGCGCCGCTGCGGCGGAATCAGGTCGCCGATGATGGCCATGCCGATCGCGCCCAGCACGCCGCCGGTCAGGCCGGCAAAGGCGCGCGACAGCACCAGCACCTGGAAGCTGGGCGCCAGCGCGCAGGCCAGGTTGGACAGGTTGAACAGCATGAATACCGTCAACAGCAGGCGTTTCCTGTCGAAGCGGTCGATATAGGCCGCAGCCAGCAGGCCGGACGCGCCGGCGCACCACGCATAGGCCGAGACGGCGCCGGAAAACTGCGCCGGGGTGATGGAAAACGCGTGCATCAGCTGGGGCGACAGCGGCATCATCACCATGAAATCCATGATCACGGTGAATTGCGTGAGCGCCAGCAGCCACAGCACAAGGCGCTCGCGCGCCGGGGGAAGGGTCGTGGTCATAGGCTTTTCTTCTTGTTGGGATGGCGGGTGGCGAGCACCCGCCATGCGGTCAAGGCAATTGCCGAATCTCGTCCGCCGCGCGGCGCAGGATCGCGGAAATCTGCTCGGCGCGCGTCGCCGGCGCGGCCGGGTCGCGGCCCTTTTCGATGACGGCATGCTTGAGCTCATGCATCAGCGAACGCAGATCGTCGCGCCCGCCGGAACCGGGTTCGGACAGCCGACCCATCAACGCGTCGACCATCTGGCGGTTCTCGTCCAGGAAGGCCTGCCCTTCCGGGGTGATCGAATGCAGCTTCTTGTTGCCCTCGGTGCTGATCGACACGTGCCCCATATCGTACAGCATCGCCATCAGCGGATAGATGGCCCCTGGGCTGGGCGCATAGCCGCCGCCGACGCGGCCTTCCAGCTCCTTGATGATTTCATAGCCGTGGCGCGGCTTTTCCGCGATCAATTGCAGCACCACGTAGCGCATCGCACCCGCATCGAACCTGCGCGGCCCGCGACCCGCCCCATGGCCGCCTTGGCCGCCGCGGTGGTGGTGGTGTTCGTGCGAGTGGAAGACGTGATGTTGGAACTTGTGAAACATGTGGACTCCTTAAGATATATCGTATTGAGATATATCGTAAACGTTCTACGGAGAAGTGCAAGAAGAATTTTTCATGGCTGAGCTCGTGTCTCGCGGTGCCTGGCACCAAGTGACGTGGCACGAGAGGGACATGGGCTCGGCCGCTCTTATTGCCGCGCTTACAATTTTTTATTTGCGGTATGGTTGGCTCATCGCCGCGGCGCATCGAGCCATGCCGTGGTGCAATGAAACCAACCGACAGGAGGATGTATGCGCAAGATGATCATGATGGCCATAGCCGGCTTCCTATGGAAAAAGGTGCAGGCGCGGATGCTGCGGCGCGCGCCGGTGCAGAAGACGTGGCGCGGCTATTGAGGCCGTGGCTGGAAATGAAAACGCCGGGGTGACCCGGCGTTTTTTCGTGGAGCGGAAAAAAAATCAGCTGTCGAGGTGCGAGATCTGCAGGCGCTGCCCGTTCGCGGCGCCCTTCCCTTCCAGTACCAGCGCCTTGTTCTGCTCGTCCAGCGAAATGCCCACGGTGAGGATGTCGATCAGCAGCAGTTGCAGGATGCGCGAGATCATCGACAGGAACGTGGTGCTGTCCTCGCTGTGGTCCACCGCCAGGCACACGTTGGCCTTCTTCGCCAGCGGCGACTGGCTCGTCGTGATGGCGATGACGTCGGCCCCGGCGGCGCGGGCCGTGTCGACGGCGTCCAGCAATTCCGGCAGGCGGCCCGAATTCGAGATGGCGATCACCACGTCGCCCGGCTGCAGCAGCTCGGCCGCCAGCGACAGCAGGTGCGAGTCGCCGTACGAGGCGGTGGGAATGCGGAAGCGGAAGAACTTGTGCTGGCCGTCGAGCCCCACCACGCGCGAATTGCCCATCGCGTAGAACTCCACCTTCTTGGCCTTGGCCACGAGGGCGATGGCACGGTCCAGCGCGCGCACGTCCAGCTGGTCGCGGAACTTCAGGATCGCCGACACGGTATTGTCGATCACCTTGGCCGACAGGTCGTGCGTGCTGTCGCTGTTGCGCACCTGGCTGTGGCGCACGGGGATCGCGCCCGTCAGGCTGCTGGCGAATTTCAGCTTGAAGTCCGCCAGGCCCGTGAAGCCCAGCGAGCGGCAGAAGCGGATCACGGTCGGCTGCGACACCTCGGCCAGCCGCGCGATATCGGCGATCGGCTCGTTCAGCACGAGGCGAGGTTGTTCCAGCACCAGTTGCGCGACGCGCTGCTCGGCCGGCGTGAGCTCGCGCTGCAGGTTCTGCACGCGCTCCATCAGCGTGTTGGCGCCGCTGCGGCCGCGCAGGTGTTCCGACAGGATCGTGGCCACGCCGTAGAAAGCCGGATTCGGCGTGGTGATCACATACGTGGGAATCTCCGCCAGGTACGAGGAGAAGCGCCCCTTCGCTTCGAAGCGGGCGCGGAACGGCGAGCTCCTGAACCACTCGCCCATGCGCGGCACGATGCCCCCGCCGATGAAGATGCCGCCGAAGGAACCGAGCGTGACGGCCAGGTTGGCCGCCGCGCCGCCCAGCATCGCGCAGAAGCACTCGAGCACTTCCAGGCACAGCGCGTCGCGATCCTTCAGGGCGCCGGCGATGATCTGCTGGGATGTCAGGTCGCGCACCTGCAGGCCGTTGCGCCGCGCGATCGCGCGGTAGATGATCTCCATGCCGGGGCCGGAAATCAGGCGTTCGTTCGACACGTGCGACCAGGTCTGCCACGCGTATTGCAGGATCGCGTATTCGCGCTCGTCCGCCGGGGCGAAGTTGTTGTGGCCACCTTCGGAGCCGAGCGTGACGAAACCGTCGACGGTGGGAATCACGCCGGAGCAGCCCAGGCCCGTGCCCGGGCCGAGCACGCCGATGACGGAATTGGCCGCCGGCGCGCCGCCGCCCACCTGCATCAGGTCCGTGGGCTTCAAGCCGGGGATCGCCATCGCCAGCGCGGTGAAGTCGTTCACCACCAGCAGCGTATGCAGGCCCAGTTCGCGGCGCACTTCATCGGTGGAGAACTGCCAGTCGCGGTTCGTCATCCGTATGTAGTCGCCGTGCACCGGGTTGGCTAGCGCCAGCGCGCCGTGATTCAGGTTGATGTCCGGATGGTCGGCGAGATAGCTGCGCAGGAGGGGAACGATGCCGGTGTAGTCGTCGCACTGCAGCACCCGCACCGCCTGGTATTCGCCGGGCGCCGTCTGCAGTGCGAAGCGCGCGTGCGTGGCGCCGATGTCGGCCAGCAGCCGTGGGCCATCGGCAAACGCGGCACGCCCCAGTTTCTGTTCCACTTCCAATTGTCTCATCTCGCTCTCTTTTTGCTTGTCGCTGCGGCCGCCCCGGCGCCGCCCCGGCGCCGCCTTGGCACCGCTTTGGCACCGCTTTGGCACTACTCGCGCGCGAGCCGCAGCATACCTGAAACCGGCGCGCCGAAAAAGCGCCGGCCCGGCTTCATGCTTCGTAGCCGTACCACCCGCCGGATACGGGCAGCGTGACGACGCCATCCTCGATCTCGCCCGGCAACCCCGGCCCTTCCAGCTTTTGCGCCCCCTTCGCCTGCGGCAGCGTGAAGGTGACCGCTTCCGCGCCCAGGTTGAACACGCACAGCACGGCACGTTCGCCGGGCAGCGTGCGGCGGAAGGCCAGCACGGGTTCCGGCGCGTCCAGGAATTCGATGTCGCCGCGCGTGAGCTGCGGCATGGTGCGGCGCCAGGCGATCATGCGCCGTGCGAAGTTCAAGGGCGACTGCGGGTCGCCTTCCTGCACCGAAGCCGCCGCGGCAATGTGCTCGGGCGCCACCGGCAGCCATGGCTTGCCGGTGGTGAAGCCGCCATGATCGCCATCGGTCCAGGCGATCGGCGTGCGGCAGCCGTCGCGCCCCTTGAACTCGGGCCAGAACGTGATGCCGTACGGGTCCTGGATCAGTTCATACGGCACGTCGGCCTCGGTGAACGACAGCTCGTCGCCCTGGTACAGCGTGGGCGTGCCCTTCAGCGACAGCTGCATGGCCAGCGCCAGCTTGCCGAACTGTGCCGGGTCCTTGCCCTTGCCCCAGCGCGTGGCCACGCGCGGCACGTCGTGGTTGCCCACCGACCAGGAAGCCCAGCCATCCTTCACGCGGCGGTTGAATTCCGCCACCTGGGTGCGGATATGGCGTGCCGAATGGTCTTCCGTCAGCAGGTTGAAGCTGTAGGCCATGTGCAGCTTGTCGCCGCCGGCCGTGTATTCGGCCATGAAGGCCAGCGCGTCGTCCGCGCCCACCTCGCCGATCGACACGGCGCCGAATTCGTCGAGCACCTGGCGCACGCGTCGCAGGAACGCCACGTTCTCCGGGCGGCACTTGTCGTACACGTGGGCCTGCATGCCGTACGGGTTCACGTCCGTCACCGTCGCCGTGTCGCGCACCGTGGCGACGGGGTTGCTGCGCAGTTCCTTGTCGTGGAAATGGAAGGTGACGGCGTCCAGGCGCACGCCATCCACGCCGCGCTGCAGCCAGAAGCGCAGGCTGTCCAGCATGGCCTGCTGCACTTCCGGGTTGTGGAAGTTCAGGTCCGGCTGGCTGGTGAGGAAGTTGTGCATGTAGTACTGCTTGCGGCGCGAATCCCATTGCCATGCCGAGCCGCCGAAGATGGACAGCCAGTTGTTCGGCGGATTCCCGTCCGGCAGCGGGTCGGACCACACGAACCAGTCGGCCTTCGGGTTGTCGCGGCTCGAACGGCTTTCCACGAACCACGGGTGCTGGTCGGAGCAGTGGCTCATCACCTGGTCGATCATGATCTTCACGCCGACTGAATGGGCCTTGGCGATCAGGCGGTCGAAGTCGGCCAGCGTGCCGAACATCGGGTCCACGTCGCAATAGTCGGCGATATCGTAGCCGAAGTCCTTCATCGGCGATTTGAAGAACGGCGAGATCCACACGATGTCCACGCCCAGTTGCGCAATATAGTCGAGGCGGTCGGTAATGCCGTTCAAGTCGCCCACGCCGTCCCCATTCGTGTCGAGGTAGCTGCGCGGGTACACCTGATAGATGATGGCTTCCTGCCACCAGGTAGGGGACGTAGGCTTGGTCATGGGTTTTCCGATGAGGTTGACGGGCTTATTGTAGAGAATATACAGCAAGCGTATAAATACTTCAACGGATCGGAGCCACAACGTAGTCGCGCGCCAACCATATAAAACAATGACTTAGATAACGATCGACAAAAAGTACGATCACTCAACCGTAGTCAAACTACATCAGATTGAATAGTGATCGATCGACACGGTCCACTTTGGCCCATTGCCAGCGCGGCCCTGTTCGGCATAGCATCGCGTCCATCCCACAATTCAAGAAGGGTTATCCATGGCAAACGCCACCCACGAAGCGGGCAACGGCCCGCTGCCGCGCCAGATACCGTACATCATCGCCAACGAAGGGGCCGAACGCTTTTCCTTCTATGGCATGCGCAATATCCTGACGCCTTTCCTGATCAGCACCCTGCTGCTGTTCATTCCGATGGAAGACCGCACGAGCGAGGCCAAGCACGTGTTCCACACGTTCGTGATCGGCGTGTATTTCTTCCCCCTGCTGGGCGGCTTCCTGGCCGACCGCTTCTTCGGCAAGTACAACACCATCTTCTGGCTCAGCCTCGTCTACGTGGCGGGCCACGCCTGCCTGGCGATCTTCGAGGACAACCTGACGGGCTTCTATGCCGGCCTGTTCCTCATCGCGCTGGGTGCCGGCGGCATCAAGCCGCTCGTCTCGGCCTTCGTGGGCGACCAGTTCAACCAGACCAACAAGAAGCGCGCGAAGGTCGTCTACGACGCCTTCTACTGGATCATCAACTTCGGCTCCTTCTTCGCCTCGCTGCTGATGCCGCTGTTCCTGAAGAACTACGGGCCGGCGGTCGCCTTCGGCATTCCGGGCCTTCTGATGGCCTTCGCCACCCTGATCTTCTGGCTGGGGAACAAGAAGTACGTGCACGTGCCGCCGGCGCCGCCCAGCCCGCACTCGCTGACGCGGGTGGCGCGCACGGCGCTGCTGGCCAGGCAACCCGGCCAGGGGCGGCCCGGCCTCGTGGTGGCGATCATCGGCGCAATCGGTGCCGTGGTCTCGCTGCTGATGTCGTTCTCGTGGGGCTTCGTGATCGCCGCCTGCACGGCGCTGGTGCTGCTGCTGGCGTTCGGCGGCATCGGCACCGCGATGCAGCTGGAGCGCGCGCGCGGCCATCATCCCGACGAAGCGGTGGAAGGCGTGCGCGCCGTGCTGCGCATCCTCGTCGTGTTCGCCCTGGTCACGCCGTTCTGGTCGCTGTTCGACCAGAAGGCTTCTACCTGGATCGTGCAAGCCAATTCGATGACGAGCCCCGTGCTGAACCTGTTCGGCTGGGAATTCCAGGTGCTGCCGGCGCAGATGCAGGCCGTGAACCCGGCCCTCGTGATGCTCCTGATCCCGTTCAACAACCTGGTGATCTTCCCGTTGCTGAACAAGCTGGGCTTCGAGCCGACGGCGTTGCGCCGCATGACGGCGGGCATTGCCTTTTCCGCCGTGTCGTGGCTGGTGATCGGCTGGATCCAGGTCTCGATGGATGCCGGCACGCCGATGTCGATCCTCTGGCAGCTGCTGCCCTATGCCCTGCTGACGATGGGCGAGGTGCTGGTATCGGCCACCGGCCTGGAATTCGCATACAGCCAGGCGCCGGCGTCGATGAAGGGATCGATCATGAGTTTCTGGACGCTGGCGGTCACTGTCGGCAACCTGTGGGTGCTGATCGTGAACGCGAGCGTGAAGAACGACGCGGTACTGGGCCACATCGGCGATACGGGGTTGTCCGTCGTCGCGTTTCAGATGTTCTTCTTTGCCGGCTTCGCCGCGCTGACGGCGGTGGTGTTCGGCCTGTACGCGCGCCGCTACAAGATGGTCGACAACTACCGAACCCAGGCCGCCATGGCCTGATTGCCAACCCGGGCCACCGGTACTTGCTGCACACGCACGAGTATCGGTTGTCGTGACACGCAATATGTGTCTTTCCTGCGGCATCCACGCAACAAACTCGTTCCTTTCGCGGCGGAGTTCCCTATAATTGCCCAACGGCACTAACAGCATGTGCCGCCGGCAACCGCCCAATCCTCGCGCCGCCGGCTTCCGATCGCCCTCCCCCCGCGGTCCTCGACACCGAACGGACAACCATGAATCTGAAAAATATGAAAGTCGGCACCCGGCTGGCGCTGGGCTATGCAATCGTGCTCGCCCTGCTGTTGATCATCGTGGGCGCGGGCTTGCTGAAGATGCGCGAGATGCAGGGGCGCGTCAACAACATCACCGATGTCAACAATATACAGATCTCGAACATCGGGGCGCTCCAGGACAGCCTGATGGAGCGCGCGATCATCCTGCGTAACCTCGGCCTGCTCAGCGACATGGAACGCATGCGGCCCGAGGCGGAACGTCTGCGCGTGCTGGAAAAAAACTATGCCGACAGGCTGGCGGCGCTGGAGAAAGCATTCGAGGCGCCCGACACGACGGCCGAGGAGAAGGCACTGCTGGCCAGGATCAAGGAGCAGGAAAAGACGGCGCTGCCGCTGATGGCGGAAGCGGAAAAGCTGGGCCTGGCGAACCAGGCCGAGGCGACCACCGCCCTGCTGATGGACAAGGTGCGCCCGGTGCAGATCGAATGGCAGAAGGCCATGAACGAACTGATCCAGCTGGAAACGAAGTCGAACAAGGAAGACGCCGATGCCGCGAAGGCCTCCTACCAGACCGCCGTGCGCCTGATGCTGATCCTGGCCACTGTGGCGATCGCCGTCAGCATTGCCGCGGCGTGGATGATCACCCGCACGCTGCTCAAGCAACTGGGCGGAGAACCGGATGCCGCCGCCGCGATCGCCGCGCGCATCGCCGATGGCGACCTGACCGTGGACGTGCCAGTGAAGGCCGGCGACACCGGCAGCATGTTGTTCGCCATGCGCAATATGCGCGACAAGCTGGCAGCCATCGTGAGCGAAGTGCGCACCGGCACCGACACGATCGCCACGGCCGCCGCGGAAGTTTCCGCCGGCAACCAGGACCTGTCCTCGCGCACCGAGGAGCAAGCCAGCTCGCTGGAGGAAACCGCGTCGTCGATGGAAGAATTGACGTCGACCGTGCGCCAGAACGCCGAGAACGCGCAGCAGGCCAGCGCCATGGCCGCCTCGGCCTCCACCGTGGCCGCCCAGGGCGGCGCCGTGGTGGCGCAGGTGGTCGATACGATGGGCGCGATCGATGCTTCCGCGAAGAAGATCGTGGACATCATTTCCGTCATCGACGGCATCGCCTTCCAGACCAATATCCTGGCGCTGAACGCGGCCGTCGAGGCGGCGCGTGCCGGTGAACAGGGCCGCGGCTTCGCCGTGGTCGCGGGCGAAGTGCGCAACCTGGCGCACCGATCCGCCACCGCCGCCAAGGAAATCAAGGCGCTGATCGACGACTCCGTGGAAAAGGTGGGCGTGGGTACGCAGCTGGTGGGCCAGGCCGGCGCCACGATGAACGAAGTGGTGGGCAGCGTGCAGCGCGTGACGGACATCATGTCGGAAATCTCCGCCGCCAGCCGCGAGCAGAGCGCCGGCATCGACCAGGTGAACGTGGCGATCACGCAAATGGACGAGGTGACGCAGCAGAACGCCGCGCTGGTGGAAGAAGCCAGCGCCGCCTCCGAGGCGATGCAGGAACAGGCCCGCAGGCTGGCCGAGCTGGTGGGCACGTTCACGCTGGCCCAGGGCGCCGGGTCGGCGGTGGCCGCTGCCCCGAAGGCCAGCGCCCCGAAGGCCGTGGCCAAGGCCGCGGTGGCGGCTGTCGCGAAGGGCACCAGCCGCGCCGCGCTGCCGGCCGCGGACAAGAAGCCCGCCGTGGCCAAGGCACCGGCCCGCAAGACCAACGTCACCGTCGGTTCCGATTCGGACTGGGAAGAGTTCTGATCCCCTCCCCATGAACGCGCGACGGCAGCCTGGCTGCCGTCGCGCGTTTTTTCATGCGTTCAGCAACGCATCGCCTACCTCCTCCCCGCCTCTTCGCGCCGTCGCTGAACAGCGCTCTCCTTGAGCGAGCACAACGACGAACCCGCCCGTTATGCATGGCGCGGTATGCGTGCAACACCTACTTTCGCCAGGGAAATTGCTCCCTATAATTTCCGAACAGCATTTCTCATCATGCTTGCCGGATGTCTCCGGCTGCCACCACAACGCAGAGCGCCCGCTGCGCGCACCGGGCGACGACGAATGGAAGAGCAAATGAAGAACATGAAAGTCGGTACCCGGCTGGCCGCCGGTTATGGTTTGGTCCTGTTACTGCTGTCGATGATCGTCGGCACGGGTGTGGTGCAGATGGGCGAGATGCAGGCGCGCATCGAGAACATCACGGACATCAAGAACGTGCAGATTTCCCACGTCACCGCGCTGCGCAGCAGCGTGAACGAACGCATGATCGCGCTGCGCAATCTCGCCCTGCTCGTCGAGGACAAGACGATGCGCCCCGAAGTGGAACGCATCCGCCAGCAGGAGACGCGCTATGGCGGGACCGTCGCCAGGCTCGCCGCGTCGTTCCGGGATGCCGGTGCCACGGCGGAAGAGAAGGCGCTGCTGGCAACGATCCAGGAGCAGGAACGCGTCGCCGTGCCGCTGATGAAGCAGGCCGAAGACCTGGCGTTGGCCATGGAAGGCGCCGAGGCCGGCTATGCACTGATGTACCGGGTGCGGCCGGTGCAGCGCGTGTGGGTGAATGCGATGAACGACCTCATCACGCTGGAGGAAAAGCTGAACGTCGCCAATGCGCGGCAAGCCAAGGAAACCTACCAGACGGCGGTGAATCTGATGCTGGCGCTGGGCGTGGTCGCCTTCCTCGCCGGCATCGGCGCGGCCACCTTCGTCACCCGTTCGCTGCTGCGCCAGCTGGGTGGCGAGCCGGAGACGGCGGCAGTCATCGCCGCGCGCATCGCCGACGGCGATTTGACCGTGGACGTGCCGGTGAAGGCGGGCGACACCGGCAGCATGATGCTGGCCATGCGCGACATGCGCGACAAGCTGGCCGCCATCGTCACCGAGGTGCGCGCCGGCACCGACACCATCGCCACCGCGGCAAGCGAGGTTTCGGACGGCAATCTCGACCTGTCCGCCCGCACCGAGCAGCAGGCCGGCGCGCTCGAGGAAACCGCCTCGTCGATGGAGGAATTGACGTCGACCGTGCGGCAGAACGCCGAGAACGCGCAACAGGCCAGCGCCATGGCGGCCAGCGCATCCGAGGTGGCCGTGCAGGGCGGCGCCGTGGTGGCAAAGGTGGTGGACACGATGGACGCGATCGACGCCGCCGCGAAGAAGATCGTGGACATCATCGCCGTGATCGACGGCATCGCCTTCCAGACCAATATCCTTGCCTTGAACGCCGCCGTGGAAGCGGCCCGCGCGGGCGAACAGGGCCGCGGCTTCGCCGTGGTCGCGGGCGAAGTACGCAACCTTGCGCACCGTGCGGCGGCGGCCGCCAAGGAAATCAAGGAGCTGATCGACGACTCCGTCGAAAAGGTGGGCGTCGGCACCCAGCTGGTCGGCCGGGCCGGCGCCACCATGCAGGAGATCGTCGGCAGCGTGCAGCGCGTGACGGACATCATGACCGAGATCTCCGCCGCCAGCCGCGAACAGAGCTGCGGCATCGACCAGGTGAACAAGGCGCTGGCGTCGATGGACGAAGTGACGCAGCAAAATGCCGCGCTGGTGGAGCAGGCCAGCGCCGCCTCCGAGGCGATGCGCGAACAGGCGGCCACGCTGGCCGCTCTGGTGAACACGTTCACGATCGCGCAGGCCACCGCCCCCGCGGCCGCGCCGCGGCTGGCCGTGCCGAAGGCGCTTGCGCCAGCCGCGCCTGCCCCGCTGCCCGCCGCGCCGGCAAAAGCCGCCACGCCGCGGCGCGCCGCACCGCGCAAGGTGGCCAACGGTGACACCGTGGACTGGGAAGAGTTCTGATCCCGTGCGACTACAGCATGGCTGTAGTCGCAACCTTCCTTTACCATACGTCCCCATCGAAACAGGGGGACGCATGGACAATCCACACCGCAGCCGCGCGCTGCGCCTCGCCGTTGCGGCATCGGTCGCAACATCATTCGCCACCTCGGGCGCGGCGCACGCCGCCACATCCGCCGCCGCGCTGTGCGATGGCGATGCCTTCCAGGCGATCCTCTCCCCCGCCGCCGCCACGTTCGACGCGCGGGCCGCGTGGCTGGACCGGCGCACGCTGCTGTGGCCGGGAGCCCGCGCCGACGCGCGCATCCGCCTGTATCACTCGCGGAACGCGGCGCTGACCGCGCCCGCCGGCGGCAAGGTCGCCGGCGCCGATGGCTTCTTGCGGCTCGACGCATCGCAGGCTGCCGTGCCCGAGCGGCTGCGCCATCTCGGCAATGGCCCGGTGTTCGCGCTGCGCGCGGTGGACGAAGGGCGTATCGCCGCCCTGCACCGCGGCCAGCTGCTGCTGGTGAGTGAAGCACCCGACGGCACCGTCCTCGACGCCACGCGCGTGCAGGTGGCCGGCGCGCTGGACGACCTGTACGCGGCGGCCGAAGCGGAAAGCCGGCTGGGTGCGGCTCCGGGCGCGGACGGCACCACGTTCAAGCTGTGGGCGCCGACGGCGCGGCAGGTATCGGTCTGCACCTACGATGGCGACAGCGGCCCGTCGCGCGCAGCCACGCCGATGCGCTTCGATGCGAAGACGGGCATCTGGTCCGCCAAGCTGCGCGGCAACCTCGATGGCAAGTATTACCGCTACGCGGTCGACGTGCTGGCGCCAAGCGCGGGCATCGTGCGCAACCTCGTCACCGACCCCTATTCGGTCAGCCTCACCACGGATTCCCGGCGCAGTTACATCGCCGACCTGGCCGCGCCGCGCCTGAAGCCGGCCGGTTGGGACGACGACGTGCGGCCCGCGAAAGTGAAGGCCCAGCCGGACATGTCGATCTACGAATTGCACGTGCGCGACTTCTCGATCGGCGATGCCACCGTGAGCCCGGCGAACCGCGGCAAGTACACCGCCTTCCTGGAAACGGAATCGGACGGCATGAAGCACCTGCGCGCGCTGTCGCAGGCCGGGCTGACGGACGTGCACCTGCTGCCCGTGTATGACATCGGCAGCATTCCCGAGCAGGGCTGCGCGACACCGGCGCCGGCCGGCGCGCCGGACAGCGACGCGCAACAGAAGCTGATCGGCGCCAGCAAGCTCACGGACTGCTACAACTGGGGTTACGACCCGTACCACTACAGCGCGCCGGAAGGCAGCTACAGCACCAACCCTGCCGATGGGTCGCGACGCATCGTCGAGTTCCGGCAGATGGTGCAGGCGCTGCACCGCGCCGGCCTGCGAGTGGGCATGGACGTCGTCTATAACCACACCTACACGGCCGGCCAGGACGAGAAATCGGTGCTGGACCGCGTGGTGCCCGGCTACTACCACCGGCTCGATGCGAAGGGCGCGATCGAGCGTTCGACGTGCTGCGAGAACACGGCGACGGAACACCGCATGATGGGCAAGCTGATGATCGATTCGAGCGAGCTGTGGACGCGGCACTACCACATCGACTCGTTCCGCTTCGACCTGATGGGCCACCAGCCGCGCGCCGTGATGGAGGCTCTGCAGCGCCGCGTGAACGCCGCGACGGGCCGGCACGTGAACCTGATCGGCGAAGGCTGGAACTTCGGCGAAGTCGCCGACGGCAAGCGCTTCGTGCAGGCTTCGCAGCTGTCGTTGAACGGCAGCGGCATCGGCACGTTCAGCGATCGCGGGCGCGATGCCGTGCGTGGCGGTGGCGCGGGCGATTCGGGGCGCGACATGTTCACGCGGCAGGGCTTTGTGAATGGCCTGGTTTACGATCCCAATGAAGAAAATGCGCGCAACGCGCCGCGCGACCGCACCGAACTGCTGAAGGCGGCGGACTTGGTGAAAGTGGGCCTGGCCGGAACGTTGCGCACGTATCCGTTGCAGACCTACACGGGAGAGGTGCGCGAGCTGCAGCATATCGATTACAGCGGCCAGCCCGCCGGCTATGCGAGCGAGCCGGGCGAAGTCGTGAACTACGTGGAGAACCACGACAACCAGACCCTGTACGACCTGAACGTGCTGCGGCTGCCGGCATCGACGTCGACCGCCGAGCGCGCGCGCGTGCAGGTGCTGGCCGCCGCCATCAATGCCTTCAGCCAGGGCGTGGCCTACTTCCACGCCGGTTTCGACATCCTGCGCTCGAAGTCCCTGGACCGCAACAGCTTCGAATCCGGCGACTGGTTCAACCGGCTGGACTGGACTTACCGCGACAACTACTTCGGCACGGGCCTGCCGCCGGCGGCCGACAACGGCAAGGATTACGCGCTGTTCCAGCCGCTGCTGGCCAACCCGGCGTTCAAGCCGGCGCCGCGCGACATCGCCTTCACGCGCGACGCGTTCCGCGACCTGCTGAACATCCGCGCCAGCAGCACGCTCTTCCGGCTGCGCAGCGCCGACGACGTCAAGGCGCGCCTGCGCTTCTACAATACGGGCCCGGCGCAGGTCCCGACCGTGATCGCCGGCCGTCTCGACGGCGCCGGCTACGACGGTGCGGGCTTCGAGGCCGTGCTGTACCTGATCAACGTCGACAAGGTGCCGCGATCGATCGCCGTGCCCCAGGAAGCCGGCCGCAATTGGCACCCGCACCCCGTGCACACGTCCTCCAGCGCCGCCGACCCACGCGCCCTCGACGCCCGTTACGACGCCTCGACCGGCCGCTTCACCATCCCGGCCCGCACCGCCGTCGTGTTTGTGGAATAAACGCCACGAAAAAGCGCTATAAAAATCCGGGGACTGTCCCTGTTGGTTGAACGCCACAGGTACTGTTGTAAAAATTCGGGGGCTGTCCCCACCTCCAAAGTGTTGTAAAAGATCGGGGACTGTCCCCGATTTTTTACAACAGCAGAACCCTTTTTTTTACCGCGCGGCTTCGAGGAGGACCGTGCTGAACTTGCCGCGCGTGCGCACGGTGCCGTTGGTGACGGTGTAGGTGGTGCCGGCGTAGGCGTCGCGGACCTTGGTGCCGTTGGCGAAGATGCCGCCGACCTGGATCGCGACCGGCTTGCCGACCGGTACGTCGAGCGCCACCACCACCTTGTCGGACAGGCCACCGCCGGTGAACGTGCGCGAGAACGTGTAAGGCGCATCGGCCAGCCTGGCGTGCGCGCCGGCGCCGATCGACACGTGGCCGCGCCGGAACTGGCCCAGCTTGGCCCAGTGCGCGCGCACGTCGGCGATGCGGTAGCCGTCGCGCGCGGCATTGGCTTGCAGCTCGTCCCAGTTCATGAACGAACGCAGCTTGGCGTCCCCCACCGCGTCTGCAATGTCGAGCCGGCGCGCCGTCTCGTCGCCGTAGTAGACCTGCGCGGCGCCCGGTGCCAGCAGCAGCTTGTTCGCGGATTCGAACGGTTTCACGCGCGCGGCGTCGAACGGGTTACCGTCGTCGTGCGAGTCGACATAGTTCAGCACCGACTTGCCCTTCAGCGGCCCGGCCAGCTGCGCCGCGTATTTCGAGAAGATGCTTTCGTAGTCGCCCTTGCCGTCGCCGGGCAGGCTGAAGTTGATCAGGCTGTCGAAGCCGTTGGCGTAGAAGTCGGTCTTGACGCCGCCGCCCATGTCGAACTCGCGCCCATGGCCGATCGCATAGTTGTACACCTCGGCCACCGTGAAGAACTTGCCGTCGCCCAGCACCTTGCCGGGATTGGCTTTCTTCCATTCGTCGTGCGCGGCCTCGGTGACGGTACGCAGCTCCTTCCACACACCGGCCTCGGTGTGCTTGACGGTGTCGCCGCGGTAGCCGTCGATGCCGAACTTGCGGATCCAGTCGGCGTGCCACTTCATCAGGTAGTAGCGCGGCGCGCGCGGATAGCCGGTGCGGGCGAAGAACTCGTCCAGCTCCTTCACTTCGCGCTCGTAGCGCCCTTCCTTCTTCCATTTCTGCACGAGGACGGGCGGCAGCGCCACCGGGGTATCGCTTTCCGTGCGCACGTCCGGCAGGTTGTCCACCAGCGTGCACGAGATCGTGGTGGGCGCGTCCTTGTGCGCGCACTTGGGTGACGTGCGTACCCAGTCCGCCGGCCACACGGGATCGGCATCCGTCACCGGCCCCGTATGGTTCATCACCACGTCCAGCAATACCCGGATGCCGCGCGCATGGGCTGCATCGACGAAATCGCGGAAGTCCTGCTCCGTGCCCAGGTTGGCATCGACGGCCGTGAAATCGCGCGCCCAGTAGCCATGGAAGCCATAGGATTTGCCGGTTCCCTCGTCGGTGCCGGCATGGATCTGCTCCACGGGCGGCGTCAGCCAGATCGCGTTCACGCCCAGGCTGTCGAAGTAACCCTCCTTCACCTTGGCCGTCAGGCCTTTCAGGTCGCCGCCCATGTAGCCGCGCAGCGGCGCCGCGTCGGCCTTGCGGCCATAGGCCAGGTCATTGGACTTGTCGCCGTTGGCGAAGCGGTCGGTGAGCAGGAAGTAGACGGTCGCGTTCTCCCACACGAATGGCATCGACATTTTCGGCGTGGCGGGCGCCGCCATCGCCGATGAGCCGGACGCCGCCAACAGTAGGGACAATGCCAGGGATGTGAGTTTCATGCGACCTTTCCTTTGTGGTTAAGTGATCACGGATGGATTGCTGCGCCCCGTGTTGTAGGCGATGCTGGCCACGCTGTCGGCAATGGCGATCAGTGCCGCCAGTGCCTGCTGCGTGGGAATGTGATGCTGCTCGGGGTCGGCCTCGTAGCGCTCGAGATAGACGCGCAGCGTGGCACCCTCGGTGCCCGTGCCGGACAGCCGGTAGACAATGCGCGAGCCATCCGTCATCACGATGCGGACGCCCTGCTGCGTGGCCTTGGAACCGTCGACCGGATCGGTGTATTCGAAGTCGTCGGCGTAATCGACCGTGTAGTGGTTCATCTCCACGCCCTTCATGGCCGCCAGCTTCACGCGCAGGTCGTCCATCAGCACCTTGGCCGCGTGCGCGTCGATGCCTTCGTAGTCGTGGCGCGAATAGTAGTTGCGGCCAAAGCGCTTCCAGTGTTCTTCCACGATCTGCTGCACGGACTGGCCCTTCGCGGCCAGCAGGTTCAGCCAGAACAGCACGGCCCACACGCCATCCTTCTCGCGCACGTGGTTCGAACCGGTGCCGTAGCTCTCCTCGCCGCACAGCGTGGCCAGGCCGGCGTCCAGCAAGGTGCCGAAGTACTTCCAGCCGGTCGGGGTTTCGTAGCACGGGATGCCGAGGGCCTCGGCCACGCGGTCGGCCGCACGCGAGGTGGGCATCGAACGGGCGATGCCGGCAATGCCGCCGCGGTAGCCGGGCGCCACCTGGGCGTTGGCCGCGAGGATCGCCAGGCTGTCCGACGGCGTCACGTCGAACTTGCGGCCCACGATCATGTTGCGGTCCGCGTCGCCATCGGAGGCGGCGCCGAAGTCGGGTGCGTCGTCGCGCGCCATCAGTTCGATCAGCTCGGCGGCATTGACCGGGTTGGGGTCCGGGTGCCCGCCGCCGAAGTCCTCGCGCGGTACGGCATTGATCACGGTGCCTTCCGGCGCGCCGAGACGCCCTTCGATGATCGCCTTCGCGTAAGGGCCGGAAACGGCGTGCATCGCGTCGAAGCACATCCTGAACCCGCCGGCGAACAGCTTGCGGATCGCGTCGAAGTCGAACAGCTGTTCCATCAGCTGCGCATAATCGTCGACCGGGTCGATCACCTCCACCTGCATCTGCTCGATCCAGGTGCGGCCGCCGTGGTCGATGTCGATGTCCGGCGCATCGCTGATGCGGTAGGACGTGATCGCCGTGGTGCGTTGATAGATCGCTTCGGTGATCGCCTCGGGTGCCGGGCCGCCGTTGCCGATGTTGTACTTGATGCCGAAGTCGCCGTCCGGCCCGCCCGGGTTGTGGCTGGCCGACAGGATGATGCCGCCCATCGCCTCGTGCTTGCGGATCACGCAGGACACGGCCGGCGTGGACAGGATGCCGCCCCGCCCCACCAGCACGCGCGCCACGCCGTTGGCCGCGGCCATCTTGAGGATCGTGCGGATCGCGGCGCGGTTGTGGAAGCGGCCGTCGCCGCCCAGCACGAGGGTCTTGCCGGACAGGTCGCCGAGGGTGTCGAACACGCTCTGCACGAAGTTCTCGAGGTAGTGGGGTTGCCGGAAAACGCCGACCTTCTTGCGCAGGCCGGACGTGCCCGGCCGCTGGCCGGGAATGGGCGTCGTATTGATCGTCTGGATTGCCATGTTCGCTCCGCTGTGGTGTTAGCTTAAGATTAACATCCCAGCCTACCGCGATCTACGGTGCGGCGGCGCGCGGCTCGTTGCTTGATCGTATTTTTATCGCGCGAACTTCTTCATTCCGCGGGGCGCGCCGTGTCCTTCACGAACAGGGTCAGTACGGCTGCCAGCACCATCGAGGCGCCGCCCAGCGCCAGCGTGCTGGCCGTGTGCCCGCCGAATACGTGGCTCGTGACGAAGCCGAGCACGAGGCCCGACATGATCTGCGGGATCACGACGAAGATATTGAACACGCCCATGTAGAAACCCATCCGCTTGGGCGGCAGCGCGCCGGCCAGGATCGCATACGGCATCGTCAGGATGCTGGCCCAGGCCAGGCCCACGCCGATCATCGGCAGCATCAGCGTTTCGCGGTCGTGGATGAGAAATACGCTGGCCAGCGACAGGCCGCCGATCACCAGGCACACCATGTGCACGATCTTGCGGCTGGTGGCGCGGGCGAACACGGGCAGGATGAAGGCGGCCAGCGCCGCCACCCCCGAGTACACGGCGAACATGTTGCCGGCCCAGTTGCCGGCGGCCTGGTAGGCGGCCGATTGCGCGTCCGTGGTGCCGAACACGTTGTCTGCCACGGCGGACGTGGTGTAGATCCACATCGCGAACAGCCCGATCCACGTGAAGAACGTCACGAAGGCCAGCTGCACCATCGTCGTCGGCATGCGGCCGATGCCGCCGAAGATCTCGGCCAGCGCGTGTCCCAGGCCCTTCGCGGCGCTGCGCTCGCGCTGGAACTGCTCCAGGTTTTCGGGCGGCAGCTCGTCGGCCGCGAACACGGTCCACAGCACGGACACCAGGTACACGGCGCCGCCCGCATAGAACGCGTAGCGCACGGTATCGGGAATGCCGCCCGCGGCGGCCACATTGCTCACGCCCAGGTAGTCGGAGAAGATGGTCGGCAGCAGCGAGGCGACGACGGCGCCGCAGCCGATGAAGAAGGTCTGCATCGCGAAGCCGGCCGTCTGCTGCGAAGGATCGAGCTTGTCGCCGACGAACGCGCGGAACGGCTCCATCGACACGTTGATCGCCGCATCCATCATCCACAGCACGAGCGCGGCCATCCACAGCGCCTGCGAGTTCGGCATCAGGAACAGCGCCAGCGACGCGAACACGGCGCCAGCGAAGAAGAACGGGCGGCGGCGACCCCACTTCGGATGCCAGAAATTATCGGAAAGGTAGCCGATGATGGGTTGCACCAGCAGGCCCGTGATCGGCGCCGCCAGCCACAGCAGCGGCAGCTCTTCCGGATTGGCGCCCAGCGTGGAAAAAATGCGGCTGGTATTGGCGTTCTGCAGCGCAAAACCGAATTGGATGCCGAAAAAGCCGAAGCTCATGTTCCAGAGCTGCCAGAAAGACAGCCTGGGTTTGGTGGAAGAAGAATGCATCCAGGTCTCCGATGTTATGCGCCACTGTATTTGTAGCAAAATAACATGACCTCTACAGCGCGTCAATGGCCCTGGCACCTTGATTACGGCCGATTACGTGCCACTTTGTAGTCAAACAACATGAAGAAAATGGGGACGTACCCCATTTTTCGAGCAATATTCCGGGGGAAACCATGGACGCACGCGGAGTTTCTGGCGCCGGCTTTGCGAAGTGTTTCCCAAAACCGGGGGCGCGGCCGGGGTTTCAAGGAGCATCGCTCCTTGCCGGCATAGCGGTGCGAGCCTGCAGGCTCGCACTCCTCCCTGACCCCGGGTTTGGGAAATTGTTGCGTGTGATTACTCGATGCGCAGCGTTGCCTGCAGGCGGGCGCGGGCGGGCAGCGTGGCCTTCGCGATGCGCGTCTTGGCGTCCCAGCTGAACACGAGCTCGCGGCCGTCGAGCAGCACGCGCTTCGGCTTGGCGAGGCCGTGCACGTGCACGGTGTAAGCGCGCACTACCGGCTGGAAGGCGCTGCCCGTCTCGGTGGTGATGCCGATGTCGAGTGCGCTGTCACGTGCATTGGCCGTGAAGCGTGCGATCTCGTACTTGCCCTTGCCGTAAGCGTCGGCGGTGGCGCCGTCGTCGTCATACAGCATGCCGGCCGACGACGTCACGACGGCGTCGTGCCAGTAATGCAGGTCGATGCTGCGGCCCGTGTAGTCGCGCGTGCTCTGGACGACGGGTGCCATCGGCACGAAGGCGCCGGCCCGCACGTAGACGGGAATGCGCTCCGCTACCACGTCCACCGTTTCCTGGATGCCGCCGCGGTGCCGCTCGCCGGTATGGAAATCGAACCACGTGCTGCCCTTGGTGGGGAAGTACACTTCCTTGCGCTTCGCCCCCGGCTCGGTCACCGGCGCGACCAGGAAGCTGCCGCCCCACAGGTAGGTCGAGGCGAGCGAACCGGCGTCGTTTTCGGTATCTTCGAACAGCACGGGCCGCATCAGCGGCATGCCGGTAGTGCTGTTCTCGAACGCCATCGTGTAGTGGTACGGCAGCAGTGCGTAGCGCAACCGGATGGCGTCAGCGGCCAGCGCCTTCGCGCGCGGCGCGCGGAACACGGGTTCGGACGGCACCTCTTCCTGTGCATGCGGCCGGAACACCGGCTGGAACACGCCGTACTGCAGCCAGCGCACGTACAGCTCGTCGTCCAGCACGGGGCCGGCGAAGCCGCCCAGGTCCGAATGCATGTAGGCCAGGCCTTGCATGCCCATCTGCAGGGCAATCTCCATCTGCGACTGCAGGCCGCCCCAGCTGCGCGACACGTCGCCGGACCAGGGAATCAGGCCGAAGCGCTGCGAACCGGAGTAGCCTGCACGCATCAGGATGAACGGCCGCTCGTTCGGGAAGTCCTTCGCGTAGCCCTCGGCGATCAGCCGCGCCCAGTCATGACCATAGATATTGTGTACCTGGTCCGCCGAACCGGTGGCGTGCTGCAGGGCTGCCGGGTGCAGCTCCGGCTCGCCCAGATCTCCCCACCAGCCGGCCACGCCCTGTTCCTTCAAGCCTTTATAGATATTCCAGAACCAGCTCTTGCCCTGCGGGCTGAAGATATCGACCAGCCCCGTGTTCCCGAAGAAGAAGTCGTACGTGTACGGCGCTCCCTCTTTCGTCGTGGCCAGCGCCTTCGCATCGACGGCCTCCTGCCAGCGCTGCGACGTGGTCAACACGAAGGGTTCGGTGATGACCACCGTGTTCACGCCCTTGCGTTGCAGGTCGCGCAGCATGCCTTGCGGATTCGGGAAGCCGTCCTTGTCCCACGCCAGGTTGCCCATCGTGCCCTTCACTTCCTTGCCGAACCAGTAGAGGTCCAGCACCACCGCGTCGAGCGGGATCTTGTCGGCGATGAACCGGTCGACGACGCCGCGCACTTCCTTCTCGTCGCGGTAGCCGAAGCGGCTGGCGAAATTGCCGAAGGCCCAGCGCGGCGGCAGCGGCTGGCGCCCCGTCAGGCTCGTGTAGCTGGCCATCACGTCGGCCCAGGCATCGCCCGCCACCACCTGATAAGTCTTGCGGCCGCCGATCGTTTCATACGTGAGCGTGCCATCCTTGCGGCTGTCGAAGTCCAGCCAGCCGGTCTGCGGATTGTCGAAGTGGATCGCGTACTTCTTCGACGACAGCGCCATGGGAATCGTGAAGTTCAGCAGTTCCGAACGGTTGCCGTAGCCATAGTGTGCCTTGTTGTACAGCTGGAAGCGGTGGCCGCGGCGGTTCATGCCCACCGCGCGGGCGCCGGCGCCGTACAGGGCCTCGTCGGCGTCGAGCGCGAACTCCAGCGCTTCCATGCCGTTCTTCTTCGTGTAGCCCAGCTTTTCCGCCACCAGGGGCCGGCCTTTGTAGCGGTAGGCGATGCGCAGCGGGCGGCGTTCGATCGTGACGGCGATGCCGGACGTCGCGTATTCGATGCGGCCATGCGCTTCCTTCACTGTCGCGGCCATGTCGGCCGGCGCCAGCACCACCGCATGCGAACGCGCGTCATGCCGTTCGCCCCGAGGGGTGAACGTGGTCTCGACGATGGATGGCGAATACGCGCGGATCTCATAGCGCCCGTCGTTGGTGATGATGTGCAGCGCGCCATTCTTTTCGCTCCAGCTTTCCACATGCCGGGCGGCGTTCTGTGCGATGGCGCCCTGGCAGTAGAAGATCGGGCAGGCGAAGGTCAGCGCGAACGCTGCGGTCGTCGTGATTTTCATGGTCTCGATGGGGAGTGAGAAAGAACCGGGAGCATGACAAAGCAGCGACATAAACACAAGAACAAGTGAGCTATATTGATGGCCTCATTCACGCGATCGGAGGAACGATGGACATGAAGCCGCTGGCACTGGCCGCACTGCTGCTTGCGCTGGGCGCTGGCAGCGCGCATGCGCAAACGGACAGGAAGGCCAGGGCGAAGCCGGCGTCCAAGGCGGCGCCGAAGCCGGCGGCCGAGGGCAAGGCCACCGCGCTCGAGGCCAAGCGCTTCCTGGCGCAGACGGAAGCGAAGTTCGACAGGCTCAATGCCGACCAGGCGAGGGCCGAATGGGTGGCCGCCAACTTCATCACCGACGATACCGAGGCAATCGCCGCCTGGTTCGGCGACCTGCAGCTGGATGCGGCAGGCCAGGCGGCGCTGGCCGCGCGCCGATACAAGGGCCCCGGCCTGAGCAACACCGAGGCGCGCAAGCTGAAGCT
The DNA here is from genome assembly GCF_037094685.1 of Massilia sp. METH4. NCBI lineage: Bacteria > Pseudomonadati > Pseudomonadota > Betaproteobacteria > Burkholderiales > Oxalobacteraceae > Massilia > Massilia sp. METH4. Next base: position 579,343 of record NZ_CP146614.1, read on the forward strand.
GCTGCAACTGACCTTGATGCTGTCCGACCCGAAGGAGCGCGCGCAATACGCGGCCGCACGCGCCGCGCTGACGGGCGCCTACGGCAAGGCGAAATACTGCCCCACCGATGGCCGCCCCTGCATGGCGCTGGGCGAGCTGGAAAAAATCCTCGCCAACAGCCGCGATCCGGCGAAGCTGCTCGATGCGTGGACCGGCTGGCATGCGCAGTCGCCGGCCTACCGCCAGCGCTACGCCGACTTCGTGCAGCTGTCGAACAAGGGTGCGCGCGAGATGGGCTACGCGGACACGGGGGCGCTGTGGCGCTCCGGCTACGACATGCCGCCGGAAGAATTCGCGTTCGAGATGGAGCGGCTGTGGCTGCAGGTCAGGCCGCTGTACGAGGCACTGCACGACTACACGCGCTACAAGCTGCGCGCCGCCTACGGGCCGGACGTGGTGCCCCTGACCGGCCCGGTGCCCGCCCACCTGTTCGGCAATATGTGGAGCCAGACGTGGGACAACATCTACCCGCTGCTGGCGCCGAAGTCCGGCGCCGGCTCCTTCGACCTGACGAAGGCGCTCCAACAGCGCAAGACGACGCCGCGGCAGATGACGGAGTACGCCGAACGCTTCTACACGTCGCTGGGCATGCCGAAACTGCCGGCCACGTTCTGGGAACGCTCGCTGCTGGCCAAGCCGCGCGACCGCGAGGTGGTGTGCCACGCCTCGGCCTGGAGCATCGACGCGAAGGACGACGTGCGCATCAAGATGTGCATCACCCCCACGGCCGAGGACTTCACGGTGATCCACCACGAGCTTGGCCATGTGTACTACTTCCTCGCCTACCAGGACCAGCCGACGCTGTTCCGCAACGGCGCCAACGACGGCTTCCACGAGGCGATCGGCGACACCATCGCGCTGTCGGTCACTCCGGGCTACCTGAAGCGCATCGGCCTGATGAAGGAAGACCCCGACCCGCGCGCGGACACCGGCGAACTGCTGCGCCGCGCGCTGTCGAAGGTGGCGGTGCTGCCGTGGGCCTATATGGTGGACCGCTGGCGCTGGGACGTCTACGCCGGCAAGACCCAGCCGGCGGACTACGACCGCAGCTGGTGGCAATTGCGCGAAGAGCTCATGGGCATTCGCCGCCCGGTGCCCGCCACGCCCGGCGGCTTCGATGCGGGCGCCAAGTACCACGTTCCGGCGGACGTGCCCTATGCGCGCTACTTCCTGGCCAACCTGCTGCAGTTCCAGTTCCACCGCGCGCTCTGCCGCGAGGCCGGCCACGAGGGCCCGCTCCACCAGTGCTCGATCTACGGCAACGAGAAGGCCGGGAAGAAGCTGCAGGCGATGCTCGAACTGGGCACCAGCAACCCGTGGCCCGAGGCGCTGAAGGCGATCAGCGGCGAGGACCGCATCGACGCCGGCGCCCTGCTCGAGTATTTCGCGCCGCTGAAGGCGTGGCTGGACGAGCAGAATCGTGTCCTGGTGACGCAGCAGAAGGGGTGAGCGGTGCTGGCGCGCCGATTGCGCGGCCCCAGGTTCAGCATCCGGGGTCAGACCCAACGGGCCTGACCCCAGGTTTCGCCTCCAGGGTTAACGCGAGTGGCACCAACTCACCTTGCCCTTTTTGCACCCCTCACGGTATACTCGACCATTCTACTCAACTATTCAAGCAGCCAGCCACCGCCAGCCCGCTACCACTCAGTCACCACTGCAGGAAGGGTTTATGGCGCAGTTCTCCCGGCCGGCGCGCGCCGGCATTCTCAAGTTCCACCCACTCACGCTCGCACTGCTGTGCGCCTGGACGCCGGCGCATGCCGACACGCCCGAGGAAGCCGACGCGGCCCCGGTCGCCGTCGTGAAGATCGAAGGCAGCAAGGCCGACGACGATTTCGTGGCGCGCCGCGGCGGCTCGGCGACCAAGACCGATACGCCGCTCATCGAAACGCCGCAATCGATCTCCGTGATCCCGGCCGAGCGCCTGCAATTGCAGGGCGCGCAGACCTTGCGCCAGACGCTGAACTACACGGCCGGCCTCGTATCCGTGTCGTTCGACAGCCGCGGCGACAGCGTCACGTCGCGCGGCGGATCGCCGACCGCGCTGGTCGACGGCCTGCAATACAACTTCGGGTTCTACAACACCACCCGCTACGATCCGTTCATGCTCGACCGGGTCGAAGTGCTGCGCGGCCCCTCCTCGGTACTGTACGGCCAGGGCAGCGTGGGCGGCGTGATCAACTACGTCACCAAAAAGCCGCTGGCCGAACGCCGCTACGAGGCGCAGGTGCAGGTGGGCAGCCACGACCGCAAGCAGGTCAACGTGGACTTGAACGAAGTGCTGGACGATGCCGGCCGCTGGCGCCTGCGCGTGGTGGCGATCGGCCGCGACAGCGGCTCCCAGGTGAACCACGTGCCGGACGACCGGAAGGTGCTGATGCCGTCGCTGACGTGGGCGCCGACCGCGGGCACGTCGCTGACGCTGCACGCGCTGCGCCAGCAGGATGAAAGCGGCTCGCTGATCGGCTTCTTCCCGTGGCAGGGCACCTTGCTGCCGTCGCAGTACGGGCAGATCCCGACCGACACCTTCACGGGCGAGCCGGGCTGGGATGCGTACGACACGGACCAGACCTCGTTCGGCTGGCAGTTCAGCCACCACTTCAACGACAACCTCGTGCTGCGCCAGAATGCCCGCAAGAGCAAGTCGGAAGTGGACTACCGCAGCGCCTACACCAGCTTCACGGCGATCGCGGCGCGCGGCCGCCCGGCGCGCCCCGTGTTCAATCCCGACAACCGCACGATCGAGCGCGACCTGATCCAGCAGGCCAATGCCCTCGACACGCTGGTGTTCGACACGCAGCTGGAAGCGAAATTCGCCACCGGCCGTTGGCAGCACACCTTCCTGGCCGGCTTCGACGTGCAGCGCGCCGAGACGCGGCAGGCCACCGGGCGCGGCGTGGCGCCGGCGCTCGATGTCTACAATCCCGTGTACGGCACCTTCACGCCGCCGGCCACCCTCGCCCACCAACCCACAGGCCTGCTGCACCAGAAAGGCTTCTATGTGCAGGAACAGGCCAAGTTCGACGAACGGTGGGTCGCCGTGCTGGGCTGGCGCCGCGACCATGCCGAGAACGATATCGAAGGCCGCCCCGCGTCCCGCACGGACGACAAGGCAAACACCAGGCGCATCGGCCTGCTCTATCTCGGCGACGGCGGGTTCTCCCCGTACGTGAGCTATGCCGAGTCGTTCCTGCCGCTGGGCGGCGTGGACGCTTATAACAATTCCTTCCAGCCGCAGCGCGGCAAGCAGTGGGAAGCAGGGCTGAAATGGCAACCCGCCGCGGCGGTGACGGCGTCGCTGGCGCTGTACGAACTGCGTGACCAGAACCGCAAGACGACCGATCCGGCGAACCCGCTGAACAGCCTGCAACTGGGCGAGGTGAAGGTGCGTGGCGCGGAGCTCGAAACGGCCGGCAGCCTGCGCGGCTGGGACTGGACCGCCAACTACACCTACACGGACGCCCGCGTGTCGCGCAGCAATGGGCCGGACCTGGGCAAGCGGGTATCCGGCATCCCGAAGCACAACGCATCGGCGTGGCTGGCGCGCGGCTTCTCGATCGGCGCCGCGGACGGCTTCACGGCCGGCGCCGGCGTGCGCTACCTCGGCACCTCCTGGGATGGCACCGATACGCTGGAAACCCCGTCGGTCACCCTGGTCGATGCGCTGCTCGCGTATGAAACCGGGCCATGGCGTTTCGCGCTGAACGCCGTCAACCTGGCGGACAAGGTGCAGATCACCACCTGCCTGGCGCGCGGCGACTGCTTCTACGGCCAGCGGCGCACGCTGATGCTGACGGCGCGCTACCTGTGGTGAGGCGTATCGCGCAGGTGAAACGCATTGATCGTAACGTGAGCCGAAGTTGATCGAAGCGGCTCACGTTTGCGCAACCATTCCGATCTCGCCATATGTTATGGTAGCGATCCCATTACCGTTTTCGGAAAGTGATTGCGCAAACAATGCTGGCCTCCAAGATCAAGGGATTGCGCTGGTGGATGATCGGCCTGGTCATGCTGGGCGCGGTCATCAACTACCTCACCCGCAGCACGCTGGCCGTGGCGGCGCCCACGCTGCTCCAGGACCTGTCGATCACTACCCAGGAATACTCGTACATCACGGCGGCGTTCCAGGGCGCGATCATGCTGCAACCGCTGTGCGGCTACGTGCTGGACGTGATCGGGCTGAAATACGGCTTCGCCATCTTCGCCACATGCTGGTCGTTCATCTGCATGGCCCACGGCATGGCCACCAACTGGCAGACGCTGGCCTTCCTGCGCGGCCTGCTGGGGCTTGCCGAGGGATCGGCCAATCCGGCCGGCATGAAGGCCGTCTCCGAATGGTTCCCCGCCAAGGAGCGCGGCATGGCAGGCGGCATCTTCAATATCGGCGCCTCGTTCGGCTCCATGCTGGCCCCGCCGCTCGTCGTGTGGGCGATCCTGCACTACAACTGGCAATCGGCCTTCGTGATCACCGGCGCGCTGGGCCTCGTGTGGGTGTGCGCCTGGCTGCTGCTGTACGACGCGCCGGCGCGCCATCGCAAGCTCGCCGCGGCCGAGGCGGCGCACATCGCCGCCGGCCAGGAAAAGCACCTGCAGGGCGACGGCACGCGGCCGTCGATCGCCAGCGTCCTCAGGATGCGCAATTTCTGGGGCATCGCCTTGCCCCGCTTCCTGGCCGACCCGGCCTGGGGCACGCTGTCGTTCTGGGTGCCGCTGTATCTCACCACGGTGCGCGGCTTCGACCTGGCGCAGATCGCCATGTTCGCCTGGCTGCCCTTCCTGGCGGCCGACCTGGGTTGCCTGTTCGGGCCGGCCGTGGTGCTGTGGCTGCAAAAGCGCGGCGTGCGCCTCATCAACGCGCGGCGCGGCGCCTTCACCGTGGGCGCCACGATGATGATGGGAGTGGCCTTCGTGGGCTTCGTCGAAAGCCCGTACACGGCGATCGCCCTCCTCAGCCTGTGCGGCTTCGCGCACCAGACGCTGTCCGTCACCGTCATCACCATGTCCTCGGACCTGTTCCGCCGCAACGAGGTGGCCACCGTGGCCGGCATGTGCGGCACGTTCGGCAACCTGGGCCTGTTGATCTTCTCCCTGCTGATCGGCGGGTTGATGGCCACGGTGGGCTACACGCCGTTCTTCGTCAGCCTGGCCGTGCTGGACCTGGTGGCCGCCGCGCTGCTGTGGACCCTCGTGCGCGAGCCGGCACAGGAACCCGCCCACCCTGAAACCCTCCTCACCAAGCCAGCATGAGCAACATCGAGAATCCGATCCTTCCCGGCTTCAATCCCGACCCGTCCATCGTACGGGTGGGCGACGACTACTACATCGCCACCTCCACCTTCGAGTGGTATCCGGGCGTGCAGATCCATCATTCGCGCGACCTGGTACACTGGCGCCTGGCCACGCGGCCGCTGGCGCGCGCGAGCCAGCTGAACATGCTGGGCGCGCCGGATTCGTGCGGCGTGTGGGCGCCCTGCCTGACGTACGCCGACGGCCTGTTCTGGCTGATCTATACGGACGTGAAACGCTACGGCCGCACCTCGACGGGCGGTGCCACCGGCAGCGCCTCGCTGCGCGACTTCCACAACTACCTCGTCACCAGCCCGTCGATCGACGGCCCCTGGTCCGACCCCGTCTACCTGAACAGCAGCGGCTTCGATCCCTCGCTGTTCCATGACGACGACGGCCGCAAGTACCTGCTGAACCAGCTGTGGGACCACCGCCCGGGCGGCAACCGTTTCAACGGCATCGTGCTGCAGGAATACTCGGTCGAGGAACGCCGGCTCGTCGGCCGGCGGGAGAACATCTTCAAGGGCACGCCGCACGGCCTGACCGAGGCCCCGCACCTGTACAAGCGCAACGGCTGGTACTACCTGCTCACCGCCGAGGGCGGCACCGGCTGGAACCATGGCGTGACGATGGCACGTTCGCGCGAACTGCGCGGCCCCTACGAACTGCATCCGGACGTGACGATGCTGAGCTCCCGCCTGCGCCCCGACGCACCGCTGCAACGGGCCGGCCACGCGACGATCGTGGACACGCCGGACGGCCAGACGTACATGGCCTACCTGTGCGGCCGCCCGCTGCGCAACCGCGGCACCTGCACGCTGGGCCGCGAGACGGCGATCCAGCCCGTGGTGTGGGGCGAGGATGGCTGGCTGCGCACCCGCGACGGGCAAGGCACGCCGGAATTGCAGCCTGCCGCGCCGGACTTGCCCGCGCACCCGTTCGAAGTGCCGCTCGCCCGCGAGGACTTCGACGCGCCGGAGCTGCCGGCCGCGTTCCAGTGGCTGCGCACGCCGTACCCGGAAGAGCTGTTCAGCCTTGCCGCCCGCCCCGGCCACCTGCGCCTGTTCGGCCGCGAAAGCATCGGCAGCACGTTCCGCCAGGCGCTCGTGGCGCGGCGCCAGGATGCGCACTGCTACAGCGCTTCTACCGTGGTCGACTTCGAGCCGGAGCATTACCAGCAGCAGGCGGGCCTCGTGTGCTACTACAACGCCGCCAAATTCCACTACCTGTACATCACGCACGACGAGGTGGTGGGCCGGCACCTGCGCGTGATGAGCAGCCTGCCGAACCATGTGCAGACCGACACCTTCACGCTGCCGGTGCCGCTGCCGGCGGGGCCGGTGGAATTGCGCGTGGAAGTGGACGAGGAGCGCCTGATGTTCGCCTGGCGCGCCGAGGGTGGAGCGTGGCAATGGCTGCCGCAGGTGTTCGACGCGAGCATCCTCTCGGACGAAGCCAATGCGCCGGGCCAGCCGAACTTCACGGGTGCCTTCGTGGGCGTGGCATGCCAGGATATGTCGGGGGCCGGCCTGCACGCCGACTTCGACTGGTTCGAGTACCGCGCGCGGGCCTACCTGGCCGATCCGAAGCAAGGTGCCCAGGCCCGGAAACGGTGATCCGCATCATGGGAATTTCCCGCGCCGCTGCTTAGCATGGTCCTCTCACGAGAGGAGCGAAGCGATGGCGAAGAAATTCCCGATCAAGCCCGTGCACCCCGAGCGCGTCTGCTGGGGTTGCGACAAGTACTGCCCGGTGGACGCGCTGGCGTGCGGCAATGGTTCCGAGCGGGTGCAGCACCCGTGCGAACTGTTCGGCGACGAGTGGATCGAGCCGATCCTGCCGTTCGACGATACCCACCCGCGCAATATGGGGCATGGCTAGCGCCGCCGACACCGGTTCTCTCATGAAGCGTCCTCGCCCTCTGGAGAACACCGGTCTCCGACACCAACCCTTCGAGGCACAGATAGTACCGCTGGTGTCGTACACTTTTTCCCCGAGGGGAAAAAGTGTGCGACACCGGTTTTCCTCCGAAGCGCCCCACTGGTCAAGGGAAAACCGGTGTCCGACACCCAGAGGCCGGTGTCCGACACCAATGATTCGACGCCGCGGAACACATCACGCAGCATCGGCATCAACCCCAACGTAAAAAAAGCCCCGGCGCTCACGCGCCGGGGCTTTTTCGCATCCGCTGATGCCGCAGCTTAGAACTTGTAGTTCACGCCCAGCAGCACGGTACGGCCGTACTTCTGGTATTCCAGTTGCTGGTTCTTCGAGCCGTTGTACGTCTCGTAGGCGGCGTTGCGCAGGTTGTTCGCCTGCAGCACGATGCCCACATCCTTCAGCGGACCGTTCTGGAACGTGTAGCCGACCTGCAAGTCGAGGATGCTCTCGCCCACCACGTAGCGCAGCGAACGTTCGGCGGCGAAGTTGCCGATCTCGCCCACGAAGTCGGAACGCTTGCGCTGGCTGAGGCGCGTCTCGAAGCCGTTCTTCTCGTAGTACACGGTCAGGTTCGTCACGCGCTTGGACAGGCCCGGCAGCGGGATGTTCTGGCCGATCGAGCCGTCCGGTTCCTGGATCGCGATATTGCTGTCCGTGTAGGTACCGGAAGCCACGATGCCGAAGCCGTCCAGCACCGGGGTCAGCATGTTCAGCGGCAGGGAACCGGACAGTTCGATGCCGCGCATCACGCCGCCGTTGCCGTTGTACGGTGCCTTGTAGTCGCCGAAGACGGTGTTGGCCTTCGTGCCCGGAACGAACGCCGAGAAGTCGTAGGTCTTCGTCTGCGTGAAGATGTACGTGTCGAGCTTCTTGAAGAAGAAGGCGCCGGCCACGTAGGCCTTTTTGCCGAAGTACTTCTCGTACGAGATGTCGAACGCCTTGGCGCGCCACGGGTCGAGCTGCGCATTGCCGCCCGATGCACCCGGCTTGAACGTGGTGTCGGAGACGCCGAAGTCCATTGCCGCGCGCAGCTGGTCCACGCGAGGGCGGGCGATCTGCTTGGCCATGGCCACGCGCACGGTCTGGTCGTTCGGCAGGCCGAAGTTCAGGTTCATGCTCGGCAGCCAGTCGTTGTAGGACTTGCCGTCGTGGATCGGCTGCACCTGCTGGTCGCTCGCCAGGGCACCGTTGAAGTACTTCGAATCGGAGTACTGCTTGGTGTGCTGCACCTGCACGCCCACGTTACCGCGCAGCGAGATGTCGCCGAATTCGTGTTCGATGTTCGCCTTGGCGTAGGCCGTGGAGATCTTCTCGCGCACCGACCAGTTCTTGATCAGGATGGCGCCGCTGCCCGCGGTCGGGTTGAACGTCATGTAGCGCGCCACGACGGCCGGCACGTTCCAGGCCGGCACGTTGCCCACGCCGGCGAAGCCCAGGTCCACGGAACCGTACAGCAGCGAAGGATCGATCGTGGTCGGGTTGCCGGCCAGGTTGATATTGCCTTCCGGCTGGTCCTTGTCCTTCGAGCGGTCGCTGTGGTTCACGCCCACGTCGAAGCCGGACAGCCAGTTCTCCAGCGCCGCCGGTGCCTGGAAGTTGGCCGCCAGCTTCACGCTCTTGAGCTCATCTTCCACATAAGGCACCTTGCCGTAGCCGGAGCCGTAGATCGTGTTCTTCACGTACAGGTTCGCGGCGTCGCTGTAGTCGGCGCGGCCAGGCGTCATGGTCGGGAAGGCGCCGCTGTTGAAGTCCAGGTTGATCTTGTCCAGGTACTGCGGGTTGTTGACCGCGCCCAGCTGCAGGTTGTTTTCCAGGCCCAGCTCGGAACGCTTGGCCTTCGACCACGACAGGTCGGCCACCAGCTTCACGCCTTCCAGGCGCCATTCGTTGTTCCAGCCCAGCGCGCGGATATCGTCGCGACGCTTGGTGTACATGCCGCGCACCAGCGGATAGACATTGTTGGCGATCGCGCTGCTGATCGCATTGCCGTCCTTGACCAGGTTCGAATAGAACGGCGACGGTTCCAGGTTGCCGTTCCAGCCGGACAGGTTCACTTCGAACTGGTTCGCCGTGTCTTCATGCTTGAAGATCGAGGCGTAGAAGTCGATCGTGCTGGTGAACTGCTTGGTCGGGCGGTATTCGACCACGCCCATCAGGCCGTCGCGGCGGTTGTAGCCGGTGCGGGACAGCGCCTTGATGCCGTCGGTCGCCGTGGTGCCGGCCGGCAGGCCCGTGCGGGCGTCGGTCTTCCACGGCTCGTAGATGCCGGTTTCCTGCGCCAGCACGGGCGACTCCAGGTGGGCGAAGCCGATCGCCACGCCCAGCTTGCGGTTCAGGAACTGGTCGATGTAGCTGATCGAGAAGCGGTTGCCCAGCGATTTCGTGTCGGCCATGCTGCCCAGCGAGTTGTGCTCGGCGCGGGCGTTCATCGCCACGGTGCGCTTGCCGAAGTTCAGCGGGCGCACGGTCTGCAGGTCGATCGTGCCGGAGAGGCCCTGGCCGATCAGGCCGGCGTCCGGAGTCTTGTAGATCGTCACGCCGGACAGCAGCTCGGACGGATACTGGTCGAATTCGACGGAGCGGTTGTCGCCGGTCGAGACCTGCTCGCGGCCGTTCAGCAGCGTGGTCGAGAAGTCCGGCGAGAGGCCGCGCACCGAGATCACCTGGGCACGGCCGGCCACGCGCTGCGCGGCCAGGCCCGGCAGGCGGGCGATGGATTCGGCGATGGACACATCGGGCAGCTTGCCGATGTCCTCGGCGGACACGGCTTCGACGATCGAGGTCGCTTCCTTCTTGACGGAGATCGCGTCCTCGATGCCGCGGCGGATGCCGGTCACGGTCACCGTGGCGATCGGCGCCTCGGCCGATGGCGTGGTTTGTTGTTGCGCGGCGGCAGGGGTCGCCAGCGCGGCAACGAAGAGTGCGCAGCCGGTTGCCACCGGGCTCAGTTGCAGGGCCGTGCGCTTGCTGCGCTCAGGCGCGAAGAATTTCATCGAAGTCCCCTCACTTAAATACGATTTTTCCCGCGGTCAACAATTTGGCCAACTCAGTTAGCGCGACTACACGGGATTCCAAGGATTGCGGCCGCTCTTTTAGACGTCCTGCAAGAATTTTGTATTAAAACTAGATGCAGTGTCAATTGAAGTTCAATTCAACTACGCGTGAAAACGCCCTTTCCTGCCCGGTATGCGCACGTTTTCGCCATTTCGTTGTATCGCGGCTACAGGATGCCCTTTTAGCATCTGTAGTGGAACTACAAAAAATGCCCCGAAACAACCGTTTCCACTGTAAAGATCTAACGAAACCGTCATCCAGAAGCAATGGAAGCTGCGGTGCCATGTATTAAAACTAGGATGTGCGGTCAGCCCGACGTTGAACGTACCCGGCAATCATAGTATTCTGCTCACGCCTCACCGCCCAGCAGGCCACCAAAGAGCCTGTAGTCCCACTACTTCGACAGAGGAGACTCATGCGCCCCGCCCTGCTTTCGCGCGCAGCGCTCGCACCCACCTTGCTCGCCATGCTCGTGCCGGCCTGCACACCGGCCAGCGCCGCCCCTTCCTATCGTATCGACCATCTGGAACCGGCCAACTGGTGGGCCGGCATGCAGCATCGCGCACTACAATTGATGGTGCATGGCGAACGCATCGCCGACCTGCACCCGCGGCTCGATTACGCGGGCGTGCGGCTCGCAGCCACCACCCGCGTGGCCAATCCGAATTACCTGTTCATCGACCTTGAGCTGGCGGCCGATGTCCGCCCAGGCAGCTTCGACATCACGTTCGCCGCCAATGGGAGCGCGCCCCCCGTGCTCACGCACCGCTACCAGCTGCTGCCGCGTGCACCGGGTTCGCGCGACCGCCAGGGCTTCGATACCCGCGACGCGATCTACCAGGTGATGCCCGACCGCTTCGCCAACGGCGACCCGGCCAACGACAGCGTGCCCGCGCTGGCCGACAAGGCGAACCGCGCGGCGGGCGGTGGCCGGCATGGCGGCGACCTGGCCGGCATGGCGGCCCACCTCGACTACGTGGCGGCCATGGGCTATACGCAGATGTGGCCCACCCCGCTGCTGGAAAACGACATGCCGGCGTACTCGTACCACGGCTACGCGGCCACGGACTACTACCGGATCGACAGGCGCTACGGCAGCAACGAGGACTTTCGCGCCTTCGTCGCCCGTGCCCGCGACAAGGGCATCGGCGTGATCCAGGACGTGGTGCTGAACCACATCGGCGCCAACCACTGGTGGATGAAGGACATGCCGATGCCGGACTGGATCGGCTACGGCGGCAAGCCGGTGCTGACACAGCATCACCGCGTGGCGACGAACGATCCTTACGGCAGCCGCGAGGATGCCCGCAACTTCACCGAGGGCTGGTTCTCGCGCGGCATGCCGGACCTGAACCAGGCCAATCCCTTCGTGGCCAACTACCTGATCCAGAACACCATCTGGTGGATCGAATACGCGGGCCTGTCGGGGCTGCGCGTCGACACCTACGGCTATTCGAACACGGCCTTCCTGGCCGAATGGTCGCGCCGCGTGATGGCCGAATACCCGAACCTGAACGTGGTGGGCGAGGAATGGAGCACGCGCGTGCCCGTCGTGGCGCGCTGGCAGCGCGGCAAGGTCAATCACGACGGTTACGTGTCGCACCTGCCTTCGCTGATGGATTTTCCGCTGAACGACGCGCTGCGCCGCGCGCTGGCCAGCACGGCGACTGACAGCAATCACGGCACCTTCAGCCTGACCGATCTCCATGAAACGCTGGCGCAGGATTACCTTTACCCGCGACCGGACCAGCTGGTGCTCTTCGAGGGCAACCACGACCTGCCCCGCACGTGGAGCGTGCTGAACGAGGATATGGGCCTGTGGAAGATGGCGATGGCCTACGTGTTGACGGCTCCGCGCATTCCCCAGCTGTACTACGGCACCGAGATCCTGATGACCAGCACCACGCAGGGCCGCGACGATGCTTCGTACCGTCACGACTTCCCCGGCGGCTGGCCGGGCGACAAGGTCGACGCCTTCACGGGCGCCGGCCTCACCGCGCAGCAGCGCGAGGCGCAGGCGTTCCTGAAGAAGCTGCTGAACTGGCGCAAGGGCGCCGCCGTCATCCACCACGGCCGCACGATGCATTTCGGGCCGCAGCAGGACACCTATGTGTTCTTCCGCCACACCGGCGCGAACAAGGTGATGGTCGCCCTGAACAAGAACCCGAAGCCCGTCACCCTGGAGGCGGAGCGCTTCCGCGAGATGCTCGCCGGCGTCGCATCGGGTACCGACGTCGTCACCGGCAAGACCCATACTTTCGAACGCGGCATCACCCTGCCGCCCCGCACGGCCATCATCCTGGAGCTGAAATGAAGCGCAACACCATCGTTACCGCCATCGCCCTCGTCGCCGCCAACGCAGCCTGCTCCGGTGCCGCTTTTGCCAGCGAACTATCACTTCCGTACGGCTCCTGGGGCAAGCAGGAAGCGGTGCGCATCGCCACTCCGGACGATGACGCCCCGCTGCGCACCTATACCCACTCGACGACGCTGAAGCTGCGCGCCGGCGACCCCCAGCAGGTCACGTACGCGGAGACGGCGGACCTGCCGCGCGTGCGCAGCGGGAACGTGGCCGTCGACGGCTTGTTCGCGATGGCGATGGCGGAAATGCGCCAGGATGCCGTGTCGGCGATACGCGACGACAGTTACAACGGTGGCGAGCCCATCCCCTGCGACTGCTTCGAGACGGGCGAGAAATGGCACTATGTGTGGACGCGCGACCTGTCCTATGCCGCCGGCCTGGGGCTGGGCATGCTTGACCCGCGGCGTGTACGAAATTCGCTGCAATTCAAGCTCTCCGGCTACCGCCCGGGCGTCACGAAGCCTCCCGTCGTGCCGGGAAGCGCGGATGGACTGCAGATCGTGCAGGACACCGGCAGCGGCGGCAGCTGGCCCGTGAGCACGGACCGCGTGACGTGGGCGTTTGGCGCCGACGAGGCCCTGAAGGCCTTGCCGCCGGCCGAGCGCGCAGCCTTCGCGCCGGTGGCGCTGAAGGCGCTGACCAATACGATCGAGATCGACCGCGTCGCCGCCTTCGATCCCATCGCTGGCCTGTACAACGGCGAGGAATCGTTCCTCGACTGGCGCGAGCAAAGCTACGCGAGCTGGATTCCCGGCCAGCTGGCGCACATGGCAACGGCCAAGGCGCTGTCCACCAACGTGGCGCACTACAAGGCCCTCACGCTGGCCGCGCAGCTGGCCGCGGAACAGGGCGACCCCGCCACGGCGCAGCGCTACGACGCCTGGGCCGTGCAACTGAAGGATGCGATCAACGACCGGCTCTGGCTGAAGGACGCCGGCATGTACAGCAGTCTCACGGCAGGCCACTTCGACGGCGCGCCGCTGCACAAGTTCGACTGGCTGGGCCAGGCTCTGGCCATCGTGACCGGCGTGGCCGATGCCGAGCAGGCCGCCAGCATCGTGGCGCGCTATCCGCACGGGCCGATGGGCGCGCCCGTGATCTGGCCGCAGCAGCCGGGTCGCGCCGTGTACCACAACCGCGCGATCTGGCCGTTCGTCACCGCCTACGGGCTGAAGGCGGCGATCCAGGCAAGGAACGTGGAGGCGGTCAACGCGGCCTACGAAACACTGCTGCGCGGTGCCGCCGTGAACGCGTCGAACATGGAGAATTTCGAATGGCTGACCGGCCAGCCGATGCTCGAACTGAAGGGCGCGCAAGGCGAGGACCTGTCCGGCCCGGTCGTCAATTCGCGCCGCCAGCTGTGGTCCGTGGGCGGCTTCGCCGGCGCGATGGTCGGCGGCTTGTTCGGCGTCTCCACGTCGAACGACGGCATCGTCGTCGATCCTTTCGTCACGACCCGGATGCGCTACGGGGCATTCGGCAACGGCCGCACGGCCACCCTTGCCGGGCTGAAGCTGCGCAACCACGCCATCGACGTCCAGCTCGTGCTGCCGCCGGCCCAGCCCTTCGCCGCGGACATGCAGGCCGCCTGGCACCCCGTGCAGCAGGTGCTGCTGAACGGGAAGCCGGTGGACCGGAAGATCAAGTGGGAAGACCTGGCGGATACCAATACGATCGTCGTGCAGCTGGAGCCGGCGGTGCCGGGCCGGCAGGCAATCACCCGCGTGGCGGCCGATCCCCTTGCCGATGATCCCGCCGTGTTCTCGCCGCCGGAACCGGCCATCGCGTCCGCCACGAAGGGCAGGCTCGCGTTCGCCGCCGCGCCGGCCGGTGGGGCCGTGTACAACGTCTACCGCGACGGCCGCCTCGTCGCTTCACACCTGAAAGGCGCCGCGTGGACCGACCCGAAACCGGTCGCCGCGGCATGCTACGCAGTGGAAGCCGTGTTCCCTGTCTCCGGCAACCGCAGCCATCACAGCGCGCCGGCCTGCACTGGCGATGCGATCGAGGTGAGCGCGGGCGATGCGCGCGTAGGGAGGGGAAGCGACGCAAGCGTCGCGTCGAACGTGGGGAGGGAGAACGGCGTGATCGGCAACTGGGGGGCGCCGTCGGACACGTTTGCCGTCTCGCTCGCCGTCCCGCGGGCCGGCAGCTATGCGGTGCAGGTCCGCTACCGCAACAACGCGCACCAGGTGAACCTGGGCATCACGGGCGGCGTGAAGTGGATGAAGGTGCTCGACGAGGCCGGCCATGCCGTGGCCGAGGGCGTGGTGCGACTGCCCCATTCGCCCGCCGGCGAGGCCGTCTACTCGACGCCGCTGGCCGCCCATCTGAAGGCCGGGCAGCACCGGATCGAACTGTCGGACTTCATCAACATGAGCAGCCTGCAATCGAACGCCACCTACGGCGACGCGGGCGGCAAGGCCGGGCCGATGAACCGCTTCGACATCCATGGCGTGCGCCTGCTCGCCACGAGCGGTGCCACGCCGGCGCCGGTGGCCAAAGGCCGGCTGGAAATCGTCGACAAGTTCGCCTCGCCGCAGCTGGGCAACGAGCGCAAGCTGCGTATCTGGCTGCCGGCCGGCTATGACCGCGACGGGGGCAAGCGCTACCCGGTGCTGTACATGCACGACGGCCAGAACCTGTACGACCCGAAGACCGCCTACAGCGTGGAGTGGAACATCGACGAAGTGGTGGACCGGCTGGCGAAGGGGGGCGACATGCGCGAGATCATCGTGGTCGGCATCGACAACACGCCGGAACGCAACGCCGAGTACACGCCGTGCTGCGACGCGTGGTACGGCGGCGGCAAGGTCGCGCAATATGCGCGCTTCGTCGTCGATAGCGTGAAGCCTTATATCGATGGCCGCTACCGCACCTTGCCGGACCAGGCCAATACCGCCGTCATGGGCTCGTCGTTCGGCGGCTTGGCGTCGCTGTACCTGGCCCAGCACCATCCGGACGTGTTCGGCCAGGCCGGCATCGTCTCGGGCTCGTTCTGGTGGAATGGCGGCACGCTCGTCGCGACGGCACCGCGCGCGGCGACGACGCCGGTCCGCCTGTACGTCGACGCGGGCACCGCCATGGATGGCGTGGAAGCCACGCGCGCCTTCCGGCAGGCGATCATCAGGAACGGCTGGCGGGAGGGGCGCGACCTGCTGTACGTGGAAGACGAAGGTGGCCTCCATAACGAGCGCGACTGGGCCGGCCGCGTGCACCGCGCGCTCACGTGGTTCTTCCCTGCTCAGTCGCGCGGCACAGCGAAGTCGATGCAGTAGACGTGCGTCTCCCGTTCTTCCGGCGGCAGGCGGGTGCCGTGCAGGAAGGACAGGCCGAGCTTTTCCAGCAGGGCGATCGATGCCGCGTTGGCGGGGTTGACGATGCCGAACAGGCGCCGCAGCCCCAGCCGGTGGCGGGCATGGTCGACCACGGCGGCCGCCGCCTCGTACGCATAGCCCGCGCCCCGGTAGGGCGCCGCCAGCGCATAGCCGATGTCGGTGCCGGGCAGCGTGTCTCGCAGGATCAGGCCGCACAGCCCCACCGGCACGCCGTCGGCCTTGCGCTCGACCAGGTACAGCGAATAGCCGAGCAGGCGCTGCATGCGCATCGGGCCGGCCACGATGCTTTCGCGGGCCTCGTCCAGGGTGCGGATGCCCTTGTCGCCGATATGCTCCAGCCACTCCGGGTCGTTGACGAGGGCCAGGTAGAACGCGGCGTCGTCCTCGCGCATCGTGCGCAGCAGCAGCCGCCGCGTTTCCAGGATCTTCATCGGGAGCCCAGCTGCCGGAAGTCGACCGTGCCGGGTCGGCCCGGCAGGTCGAGCCGGGCCACGGCGCGCGGCGACTCGGCCACGATGCGGCCGCGCCGCATCACCAGCCGGCGCGCGGCGCGCAGCCGGATCGCCTCGATCGGATCGGCAGCGTCCAGCAGCACCAGGTCGGCGTGGCAGCCCGGTTCCAGGCCGTAGCCTTCCAGGCCCAGGATCTTCGCCGGGTTTTCCGTGACGGCGGCGAAGCAGGCGCGCATCGCCTGCTGGCTCGTCATCTGCGCCACGTGCAGGCCCATGTGCGCCACCTCGAGCATGTCGCCGGAGCCCATGCCGTACCACGGGTCCATCACGCAATCGTGGCCGAACGCCACCGTCACGCCGGCCGCCATCAGTTCCGGCACGCGCGTCATGCCGCGGCGCTTCGGATACGTGTCGTGCCGGCCCTGCAGCGTGATGTTGATGAGCGGGTTGGCAATTGCCGCCACGCCGCTTTCGGCGATCAGCGGCAGCAGCTTGCTCACATAGTAGTTGTCCATCGAGTGCATCGACGTGAGGTGCGAGCCGGCCACGCGGCCGTGCAGGCCGAGCCGGTGCGTTTCCGCCGCCAGCGTCTCGATGTGGCGCGACAGCGGGTCGTCCGATTCGTCGCAGTGCATGTCCACCATCAGGCCCTGCGCGGCGGCGAACTCGCACAGCACGCGCACCGATTCGGCGCCGTCGGCCATCGTGCGCTCGAAGTGCGGAATGCCGCCCACCACGTCCACCCCCATCGCGATGGCCCGCTTCAGGTTCGCCAGCGCAGTCGGACTGCGCAGCAGGCCATCCTGCGGGAAGGCCACCAGCTGCATGTCCAGGTAAGGCGCGACGCGGCGCTTCACTTCGAGCAGCGCTTCCACCGCCAGCAGGCGGTCGTCGCACACGTCGACGTGGGTGCGGATCGCCAGCAGGCCGCGTGCCACCGCCCAGTCGCAGTAGCGCATGGCCCGTTCCACCAGCGCTTCCTGGGTCAGGTCCGGTTTCAGTTCGCCCCACAGCGCGATCCCTTCGAGCAGCGTGCCGCTGGCGTTCACGCGCGGCAGGCCGTACGACAGCGTGGCATCCATGTGGAAGTGCGCGTCCACGAACGGCGGCGTGACGAGGTCGCCCCCTGCATCGATCTCGCGCGCGGCGGTCACGGCGAGCCGCGGGGCCAGCGCGGCGATGCGGCCATTCTGCACGGCGATGTCGATGCCGGTGCGGCCGTCGGGCAGCGTGGCGTTGCGGATGACGAATTCCATGATGAGCTCCGGAAATAGGGATACCCGATTGTAGGGATATCTCCGCCATTGCCGCAATATTCATCACCGTAACGTATGTTGCAGTGCATAAATCAACGAATAAAGAAAGCACAAAGCGCTTTCCAATGCCTTGTTTCATCGCTAGAATTCATTTATTGCAACGCACCATACCTTGTTCCCAGGAGAGCGTATGTCTTCGATTACCGAGCAGATTTCCGAACAGATTTCCAGAACGAGCAAAACGCAGCTTGAAAGCCAGCTCGATTTCCTGAATAGCGTGCTGAAGAATACCGTCGATGGCGCCAGCGAGATCGTGGCGCTGAACCTGAACACGGCCCGCAATGTGGCCGAGCGCGGCACGGCCGCGGCCCGCCAGTTGATCGAAGCGAGGGATACCCGCGCCGTGCTGGACCTGGCCCGGCCCCTGTCCGCGATCGAAGGCCTGTTCGCCTACCAGCGCGAGCTGTTCTCGATCGCCAGCAAGACGCAGCAGGCCTTTTTGCAGACGGCCACCGACCGCTTCCGCGACGTGCCGGGCAAGACGCTGGTGCTGGCCGCGCCGGCCGTGGCACAGGTCCCTGAAACGGTCGTGAATGCAGCCGTCGCCGCGGCGAATGCGGCCGGCGAGGCAGCGCAGGCCGCCACTTCCGGTGCCACCGAGGCAGCGGCCCATGCCGTGCATGCCGCCAGCGATGCGGCGCAAGCGGCGACGGGCAGCGCCGCCGAAGCCGCTCGCAACACGCAAGGCGCGCTTGCCGAGGCGGCACGCGCCAGCCAGGACGGCGCGGAGCAGGCCGTGCGCGCCACCACCGAGGAAATCGACGACGCGGTGGAAGCGGCGGACAAGGCCGCGCAAGACACGGCCGAGGCTGGCGTTTCCGCCGCCGCACAGGCGGCAGAAACCGCCGCGGCTGCCTCGGCGCGCGCCGTCGAGGATGCCTCCGACATCCTGCTCAGGGAAGCCTCCGCCAGTCCCTCAGCCGCGGATGCCGTCGCCGCCGCCGTCGAACGCGTCACCGAAGCGGCAGCGCAGGCGCCGGCCCCCGTCACCGCTTCCTCGGCCCCGCTGTTCGATACGGATCATGGCACGCACACGCAGCGCAGCACGCGGTCGAAGTCCAGGAGCAGCGGCGAGCAGCCCGTGGCCGCGCAGGCGGACAAGCCGGCTGGCCCGGCCAAGTCGGCCCCCGGCAAGTCCCGCAAGTAACCGGGCCGGCCCGAGCATCCGCGACGGCGCGGCCCGATTTGCTCTTTCCTCCGCGGCACGAACGCCGGGTCCGCACGGACCCGGCCAGCACTCCCAGCCAGCCTGATGTATCCTAGCGGGCCTCATCAAAGGATATGTCATGAGCTTATCGAGGCTACTCACGAGCTTCGTGCGCGCGCACTGGCGCGCCTATGCGGGCGCCGGCGTGATGCTGGTCCTCGTTGCCGTCATCGGCGTCTGGATTCCCCGCAAGATCGGCCAGCTGGTCGACGCCCTGGCCGCCCAGCGCCTGCCGCATGCCGAACTGCTAGAAGGCGTGGGCCTGCTGCTGCTGGTCGGCGTGGCCAACTACGCCTTGCGGGTTGCATGGCGCATCCGCCTGTATTCGGCCGCCTACCGCCTCGGCGTGGAATTGCGCACCCGCTTCTACCAGCGCCTGACCCTGCAGGGACCGGCGTTCTACCAGCAGCAGCGCACCGGCGACCTGATGGCGCTGGCCACCAACGACATCGATTCGATCGAACAAGCCGCCGGCGAAGCGATGCTGGCCGGCTTCGACGGCGCGCTCACGCTCGTGCTGGTGATCGGCATCATGACCCTGGGGGTGGACTGGCGGCTGGCCCTGGTGGCGCTGCTGCCCTTTCCGCTGATGGCCTATGCGTTCTGGCGCATCTCCACGCAAATCCACACGGCGGCGGCCGATTCGCTCAAGCGCTTCTCGGCGCTGAACGACCATGTGCAGGAAACGCTGACCGGCGTGCGCACGCTGCGCACGCTCGGCCTGGAAAAGCGCAGCGCCGCCACCTTCTCGGAACTGGCCGGCAAGGCCTCGGACGCGGCGCTCACCGCGCAGCGCTGGGAAGCCGGTTATGAACCGGCGGTCGGCCTGACCCTCGCGGCCGCCACCGGCCTCACGCTGGGCGTGGGCGGCTACCTGATGTGGACAAACCAGCTCACCATCGGCGCGCTGACCAGTTTCTCGATGTACCTGGGCCAGCTGATCTGGCCCATGTTCGCCGCCGGCTGGGTGCTGTCGCTGCTGGAACGGGGCCGCGCCGCCTGGCAGCGCCTGCAGCCGATGCTCGATGCGCCGCTGACGATCGCCGACCAGGGCAAGCTGGACACCCTGCCGGCCGGCGAGCTGACGGTCGAACACCTGACCGTTTGCTACCCTGGCCACGCCGAGCCGGCACTGTCGGACGTATCGCTGCGCCTGCGCCCCGGGCAGACGCTGGGACTGGTGGGCCCGACGGGGTCCGGCAAGACGACGCTGCTGCGCGTGCTGCTGCGCCAGCTGCAGCCGCAATCGGGCGCGGTGCGCTGGAACGGCCACGCGCTGGACGACTACAAGCTGAGCGCGCTGCGCGGCGCGATCAGCTGGGTGCCGCAGGAATCGTTCCTGTTCTCCGCGTCGATCGCCGAGAACATCGCGCTCGGCAAGCCGGGCGCCACCCGCGCCGAGATCGAGCACGCGGCCGACCTGGCGGCGATCCATGACGATATCCTGCTGTTCCCGCACAAGTACGAGACCGAGGTGGGCGAGCGCGGCATCACGCTCTCCGGCGGCCAGCGCCAGCGCGTGGCGATCGCCCGCGCCCTGCTTTCGGACAACGACCTGCTGCTGCTGGACGATGCGCTGTCAGCCGTCGACACGGGCACCGAGACGCGCATCCTCGAACATCTTGAAGAACTGCGCCGCGAACGGCCGGTGCGCAGCGCCATCATCGCCAGCCACCGCCTGTCGGGCGTCGTCAATGCGGACTGGATCGTGGTGCTGCACCACGGCCGCATCGTGGAACAGGGCACGCACGACGGCTTGCTGGCGCACGACGGCTGGTATGCCAGCCAGTGGCGCTACCAACAACTGGAGGCGAGCCTCGATGCAAGCTGACGACAAGAAAAAAAGCATGGAAAAGACCGACCCGCAGGCGATGCGGCGCGCGGTCGGCCTGCTGAAGGATGCGGCCGGCCCGGATGGCCACCACCTGTGGTGGGCGGTACTGTGGCTCGTGCTGGCCGCCGGCCTGGAAGTGATCGGCCCCCTGCTGGGCAAGCGCCTGATCGACGAGCACCTGCTGCCGCGCGTGGCCGACTGGCCGAACATGGCGCTGCTGCTGGCCGGCGTGGTGCTGACCGGCTGCCTGTCGAGCTGGCTGCGCTACCTGCAGCTGGTACGCCTGTCCGGCCTGGCGATGCGCTCCGTGCAGCGGCTGCGCGAACGCGTGTACGGCCACGTGCTGCGCCTGCCGATGGCCTTCTTCGACCGCGCCATCACCGGCCAGCTCGTGTCGCGCGTGACCAACGATACCGAAGCCGTCAAGGCGCTGTACATCCAGGTGCTGTTCGTGATCCTGGACAGCACGATCGTCCTGATCGGCACGATCCTGGCGATGGCATGGCTGGACTGGCGGCTGATGTCGCTGGTGGTGGCGCTGATGCCCTGCGTGCTGCTGATCGTTTGGCTGTACCAGCGGCTGTCCGCCCCGGCCGTGGCCAAGGCGCGCCAGCTGCGCAGCGAGATCAACGCCCAGGTGGCCGAATCGATCGGCGGCATGAGCGTGCTGCAGGCGAACAATGCCCAGGCGCGTTTTGCCGAACGCTTCGCGCGCACCAACGAAGACCAGTACACGCAGCGCGTGGCGGAGATCCGCGCCAATGCCTGGCTGCTGCGCCCGGCGCTGGACATGCTCAACGTGGTGCTGCTCGCCTCCGTGATCTTCCTGTTCGGCCAGCGCGCCGAGGGCACCGTGCTGGGGGTGGCCGAGGTGGGCGTGCTGTATGCCTTCATCAACTACATCGCCCGCGTGATCGAGCCGCTGATCCAGATCACCATGCAATTCTCCCAATTGCAGCAGTCGGTGGTGGCCACGGCGCGCGTGGCCACGCTGCTCGACGAGCCGGGGGCGCCCGAGCACGGCAAGGATGCCGGCGCGGGCGCGGCCAATGAAGCGATCGACCCGGCCACGCCCGCCATCGATATCTGTCACCTGGACTTCGCCTATGTCGACAACCAGAAGGTGCTGCACGACGTGAACCTGCGCATCCCGCACGGCGCGTTCTACGGCATCGTCGGCCACACCGGCAGCGGCAAGTCGACCTTGCTGTCGCTGCTGCTGCGCTACTACCCGGCGCCGCGCGGCAGCATCCTGATGAATGGCGTGCCGCTGGACGATATCGGCCACGACGCCTTCCGCGCCGGCGTCGGCCTGGTGCCGCAGGACCCGTTCCTGCTGGCTGCCTCGGCGCGCGAGAACATCGACATGGGCCGCAACCTGCCTTTCGCACGGATCGAACGGGCGGCGCGCGCCGCCCATGCGCACGACTTCATCATGGCGCTCGAGAACGGCTATGACACGCTGCTGGGCGAAGGCGGCTCGCGCCTGTCGTCCGGCCAGAAGCAATTGATCGCCATCGCCCGTGCCCTGGCGGGCGAACCGCGCGTGCTGATGCTGGACGAAGCCACCTCGCGCATCGACAGCGCCACCGAGCAGATCGTGCAGCAGGCGCTGGACGAATTGCGCGGCCAGGTGACGATCATCGCGATCGCCCACCGCCTGTCAACGATCCGCGACGCCGACCGCATCGTGGTGCTGAACCACGGCCGCATCGAGGAAGCCGGCGCGCACGACGACCTGATGCGGATCGAGGGCGGCCTGTACCAGCGCCTCTACCTGTTGCAGCAGCTGGCCGCCTGAGATCGCGGTGGAGTTCAGCCGGGCCCGAACGGCGATCCAGTGTTTTTCTCGGCTGGCCCGGCGCAGATCGGCCGACAGGACCTGGCGGGCATGCCGGGCCCTGGTGCGATTGGATCAGCGTTTATTGCGGTGGATGTGGCGACTGCCGGCCACGAGCAGTAGCCCGGCGCCGATCATCAGATAAGTCGCAGGTTCCGGTATCGGAGAAACGGACCCCTTGGTACTTGCCTGGACCGTGAAGTACATCGTCGTTTCGATATCGTAGTCGTTATTATTCTGCAAATAGAACGAAAACGTGTCGCTGTAGCTGGACGAGAGGCCGGTTTCCAGGGAAAGCTCCCTGGAGAGGGACTGGCCATCCGACAGTCGGCCCAGCCCGGCAAACACGCTGGCGTTTGCTGCGAGCCTTGGATCATCGTACGCGCTGGCCCAAACGGCTGCGTCCACTTCCCCGCTCACTGCAAAAGCAGTGTGCGCCTTGATGAGCACATGGACAAATTGCTGGCCACTGGCCCACGCGGCATCGTACTCGCCGCGATAGGGGCTGGACGTGTCGACGGATGCCGCAAGACTGCCCAGCTGGCCATTGCTGGACGCGGACGCGAAATCATCGCGATAGGTTGCCGAGACATTCACCGGAACCGGGAAATAAGGAGCACTCGACATGCCATCCGAATACCAGCCATTCGTTATTCTCGCTTCAAATTCGGACGTGCGCGGACTGAACGCGTAGCCTGCCGCATGGCCGTCATTCGGAGTCAGGTCGACGACGCTGAACTGGACGTTACTGAAGGCTGCGGACGCCGTCGACTGGGCAGCGTGGGCGGCAGGGACTGCAAGAAATGCGGCGGCGATCATCGTTGATGCATAGGTCGCGAAACGGGTCATGTTGATTCTCTCAGTGGTATCCGCAGGGACGGACTGCGGGCCGGGTTATATTATGCAAGTAAATGCAAAAATATTAACTTTTTCGAGTATATGCCACGGAATTATCGGCGTGCAAGATGAGCGATCGCCCGCTCGCCACCTCGCACACGGGCGGGCGATTGCCCGGCTGGGGAACGCGGAACCGGGCTTGCACGCGAGTCAATGACATGCGGGCAAGCTTGTTGCAGAAATGCTGATGCATGCCGCGCAAGGACGAAAAATCGCGCTTGTCGGCGCAATTCCTTATAGCAACAAGCCTATAATATGGGCACAGCCGCACCCTTCCTCAGCGCGGCAAGGACCTGCCGTGGCCCCTGTGCTTCCCTCTTCGTCTCGCCCGATTCGCCGCCTGGTTGCCGCGCTTGCGCTGGCGCCGGTGCTCGCCTTCGCGCAGGCCAACCTGGATGCGGAGCTGGCCGCCACGCGGGAAATGGTGCGTTTCGTGCCGGACGATGCCGCCGCGCGGCTGGCCCGGCTGGAGGCCCAGGCACGCGCCGCCCCGCTGGCGAGCCGCGCCGAATTCCTGTGGCTGTACAGCAGCGCGATCCGCCGCGCCGGCGATCCGGAACGGGCGCTGGCGATGGCGGACGAGCTGGTGGGCTGGGGCCGCGCGGCGCACGACGACGCGGTGGTGGCGAAAGGCATGCTGGCGCGCGCCTATGCGCTGTTCGCGCTGGACGACCTGCCCGGCTCGCACAAGGCAGCGTTCGAGGCGGAACGCCTGGCGCGCAACACGGCCGACCTGCCGCTGCGCGTGCAGGCGACGATCTCGGCCGGCCAGTCGTTCCAGGAACAGGGCAACTACCCGGCCGCGCTGGCGCGCCTGCAGTCCGCCATCGACCTGGCACGCACCGTCAAGGATGACGATGCGCCGCTGGCCAGCGCCCTCAATGCGCTCGCCTTCCTGTACACGGACATGAAGCAGTTCGACAAGGGCTGGGAAGTGCAGGAGGAGTCGCTGGCCGTGGCGCGGCGCATGCGCTCGCCCGGGCGGCTCGCTATCGCGCTGGCCACCGAATACGGCCTGGCGATCGAATCGGGGCAGTACGACCGGGCCGGCCGCGCCCTGCTGGACGAACTGGCCGTCGAGCGCCGGCTGGGTGCCCGGCAGATGATCGCCGATACGCTCGTCAACCTCTCCGACCTGTACCTCAAGAAGCACGATTACCGGCGCACCATCGACTTCGCGCGGCAGGCGCTCGCGGCGGCCGAGGAAGTGAACAGCCCGGGCGGGACCGCGACCGCGCGCATCAACCTGGGCCAGGCCTACCTGGGCCTGGGCCGCGTCGCCGACGGCAAGCGCCAGTTCGAGGCCGGGCTGGCCGCCTACGAAAAGACGGGCGTCAAGCCGGAAGTGCAGGCCGTGCTGCTGGAGTACGGCGCGGCGCTGGAGCGCGCCGGCGATTACCGGGGCGCCATTGACGCGTACCACCGCGAACGCACGCTGTCGAGCGAGATGTTCGCCGAGGAGCGCCAGAAGGCGGTGCTGGAACTGCAGCAGAAGTACGACACGGAAAAGAAGGGGCGGCAGATCGAGGCGCTGCGGCAGGAAAACCGCGTGAAGAGCGCGGAACTGGACAACCGCAAGCTGCAGCAGCGCATCTGGTGGCTGCTGGCGCTCGTGTTCGCCCTCGCCTCCGTGGTCGTGGGCCTGTTATACCGGAAGGTGCGCCAGGCGAACGCCCTGCTGCAAGTGAAGAACCAGGAATTGAAGCAGCAGAGTTCGCTCGATCCGCTGACCGCCCTGTACAACCGCCGGCATTTCCAGGACTTCATGCGTACGCATGCGCAGGTGGAGCGGCGCCAGAACACGGGCGGCGACATGGTTGGCGCGCTGTTCCTGCTCGATGTCGACCACTTCAAGCACATCAACGACACGCATGGCCACGCCGCCGGCGACGCGGTGCTGAAGATGATCGCCGCCAACCTGCGGGAGACGCTGCGCGAAACCGACATGATCGTGCGCTGGGGCGGCGAGGAATTCCTAGCCTTCTTGCCGGCCGTGCCGCGCGACGGCCTGGAAGACGTGGCGCGGCGCATCTTGCGCGGCATCCGCGCACAGGCGCTGGAGTACCAGGGCACGACCTTGCGGGTCCACGTGTCGGTGGGCTTCGCGCCCTTCCCGCTTGCCGCCGGCGGCACGCCGCTGTCGTGGGAACGCGCCGTCAACCTTGTCGACATGGCGCTGTACATGGCCAAGTCGCACGGCCGCAACCGTGCTTATGGCCTGAAGGCCTTCACCAAGCTGGGCACGACGACGCTGGAAGCCATCGAGCAGGACCTCGAGGGTGCATGGCGCAAGGGCGTCGTCGATCTTGCCGTGGTGCCCGGCGAGACGGTGGAGCTCCGGGAAGCGGCGGCGGCCTAGTGAACCTGGCGGCAGGCTACTTCGCCTTGCCCTTCTCGTCGTCCTCGTCCTGCCGCGCGGCCTCGGCGCTGGCCTGCACTTTCTCGCCGGCCCGCTCGAGCTTCTCGCCCACCACCTCGGCCGCCTTGTCCAGCTGATCGCCGGCCTTGCTCAGGTGCTCGCTGGCTTTTTCCGCAGCCTCGTCCAGCTCGCGCGTCGTTTCCTTGGCCGCTTCCTGGAAGTCCTCGCGGGCCTTTTCCAGGTGCTCGGCCGCCTTCTCGGTGGCCTGGTCGAGCTCGCGCCCGGCGCGCTCGGCCGGGCCTTCCACGCGGCGGTCGTCGTCCTTGTGGCAACCGGCCAGGGCGAGCAGCAGCGCCAGCGCGCCGGCCACCGTCGTCAATCGGAATATGGGTTGCATGTTGTCCTCCTTTGGGCGGCAGCTTAACAAACTTCGCCGGCCGGCGCGGTTTACCTACTCGCAGCGCTCGCCGACCCATTCGCGGCCGCTGCCCACGCAGGCGTGCATTTCACGCTCCAGCCGGGCCGCCTTTTCGCGCAGGCCCGAACACTCGGTCGCGCCGAGCGCGGCGCACTGCCCGGCCAGGCCCATCGCGCTGCGGTAGTTGCCCTGGGCGACCTCGCGCTCGGCTTGCGCGTACAGGCGCCGCACTTCGGGCGGATTGGCCACGCCCATGCCTTGCACCGCGGCGGTCGCCAGCCGCGGCGGCGTGGCGGACAGCGGCGGCGGATAGCCGGCCTGCCCGCCGCCTTGTGCACTGCCTTGCGTGCTGCCCTGCCCTTCGAGCAGCGTGGATTCCAGCATGCGCGACAGTGCCTCGCGCAGCGCCTCGATGCGCGCCTTCGCTTCCGGCCGGCGCAGCTTCTCGGCCGCGTCCAGCTTCGCCTCCACGCAGGCGCGATCCTTTTTCTCCAGGCACGTATCGGCTTCGTCGAGCAGCTTTTCCACCCGGCGCGCATCGATGCGCTCGCGCATCTCGCGGGTGTCTTCATCCTCGCTCCAGCGCTTGACGAAGGCCGACAGGCGTGCCGAGGCCTTGTCCAGTGCATTGCCGGACAGCGCCGAATCGAGCGCCGCGCGGGCATCCTTCCAGGCCTTGGCGCGCTGTGCCTTCTTTTCGCAGGCGGGCGCGGTGGCGGCAATCGCCTTTTGCACGCGGCCCAGCTGCGCGGCGCTGGCCTTGGCGCCGCGCAGCTCGGCCAGTGCCGCGCGGGCATCGCCGATCTTGCACTCTTGCGTGAGCGCGACGGCGTCGTCGACCTTGTCGTCCAGCTTCTTCGTCGGGTCGCCCGGCTTGGCCAGGAACCAGATCGCCACCAGCAACAGGCCCACCATGAACCATGTCGCCTTGCCGACCGGCTTGCGCACCGGCGGCAGCGACGGCCCCCCCGGAATGCCCGCGCCCGGCGGGCGGGGCACGCCCACGGTCGGCTGCGGCTGGCGGTAACCCTGCGTCGCGGTCGGGCCGGGGCGCGCCGCCGGGGGCGCGGCGGGCGGCCGTTCCGATGGCGGCACGGGCGCCGGCGGCGCGGGTACGGCCGGCCGGGGCGGCACGGGCGCCGGCGGTGCCGCCGCGGGGGCTGGCGGAACAGGCGCCGGACTGGGTGCAGGCGCCGGTGCAGGTGCGGGCGCCGGCGCAGGGGCGGGTGCAGAAGCGGGGGCAGGCGTGGCCGCGTTCCGTGGCGCGCCCGCCTGCCCGGTACCGCAGTACGGGCAGAAGCGCACGGCGCGCGGGAAGGTGCGACCGCAAGCCGCGTTGATGCAATGGTATTCGGCCACGCTTTACTCCGGGTCCGGGATATCGTCCACGGGGTCGGGAATGGCCTGGGCAAACAGCGGCGCCAGTTCCGCCAGCGCTCCCGCCGGCTGCCACTGGTCCACGTGCGGCACCCAGCGCATGTTCCACGCCTTGGTGGCGGCGGTGACCTCGCCGCGGGCGATGCGCTCGGCCAGCTCGGCCACCGTGTACGGCCCCTGCTGCGTGCGATTCACGAACACCTTGAACAAGGCGTTGGACGCCGTGGGCGGCGTGCCGGACGCCGTCGGCGCCGCCTTGGCAAACGACACGCCGCCGGCCAGCAGCGCCTGGGCGGCAGCGTCCCCGGCCAGGTATTCGGCGCGCGGCACGCGCTTGTCCACGCTGTGCTGCACTTCCCACTGGTAGGCGTCCGATGCCGATCCCGGCACCGGCTCGCTCCACTGCGGCAGCAGTTCCAGCGCGCGGTCCAGGGCGCCGCCCAGCGCCGGCTCGGCGGCCAGTGCCCGGCGCAGCCATTCGTCGTGCAGCCGCTTGGCCGTGATGTTCGGCAGCGACGGCGACGGCAGTTCCGCCCCGGTTTCATCGACTTCCAGGCGCGGCTGGTAGACGCGGTGCTGGTAATGCCGCATCAGCGCGGCCAGCAGCAGGAACTGGTGCGGCCCCATGCGCGCGAGGCGCTGCTGCACGGTGGCGATGATCTGCTCGCGGTAATACGACGGCAGGCCGTTCGAGCGGATCGCGTATTCGTTACCGACCTGCAGCCATTCGCCGGAGCCCTGCTCCACCTCGAACAGGTACTGGCCGCGCGGCTGGAACGACGCTTCGCGGTCGGCCAGGTCGGCCTTGCGTTTCAACACGCCGATGGCGACGGCTTGCAGGAACCATTCATAGTCGTCGGCCAGCCGGTTCAATTCATCCATGCCCGGCGCGATCGGATGGCGGAACCGTGTGGCGTCGAAGTGCAGGTGCGTGGGGATCTTCGGGTTCTCGATCTGGTACGAGGTGCGCCAGGTGGGCAGGCCGCGCAGCACCGTCATCGGGTAGCCGGACAGCTCGATATAGCACACCGCCCTGCCCTTCACGCCCGTATTGACGATGTTCACCAGGTCGCCGTGGAAGTAGCCGGTGGGCGCGGCGGCCCGGATCTCGCCTTCCAGCCGCTTCCAGGCATTCACGTCGCCCACGCCGACGAAGCACTTGAACTGGTCCGCGCCCGGCGTGAACTCGGCCGAGAAGCGTGCATTCACCCACGGCATGGCACTCTTGAGCCACTCGGTGAACACGCGCTGGCGTTCCTGCACGGACAGCGCCAGCAGGCGTTCCAGCAGCGGGTCGACAGGTTCCGCCCCTGCCTCCTCGGTCGACAGCTGCGTCTGCGCGCGGCGGAACAGTTTCAGCAACAGGTTCGAACGCAGCTTCTCGTCGTTCAGCTGCGGGAACAGCCTTGCCGAGCCGCCGAATTCCAGCAACACTTCCTCGCTCCATGCCGACACGTCGCCGCTGAGCTTCACGGGCGGCGGCGGTTCGTCGTTCGCCAGCTTCATGTAGGTGGCATGGTCGTGCTGCGCATCGGCGCGCAGCTGCGCCACCCGCTGGTCGACGGTGCCCAGCATCGCTTCCACGCAGCGCCGCCCTTCCTGGAACTCGCCGGCGATGCCGGACCATTCGGCCTGGCCCCGCTCGTCCACGGACTTCGGCTCGCCCAGCCAGGCCGACATCTGGCGCAGCACCTCGGCCGATTGCCCGGCCGTGACGGAGAGCAGGTGGAAGCGCAGGTAGTCGGCGATGTCGCGTTTCAGGTGCACGATCACTTCGCGCGCCTGGGCGCCGGCATTGATCCACTTGTTGGCGGCCTGCGCCAGGTTGTTCAGCGATTCCTCGACCTGGCGGGTGCGCAGCGCATCGCGCATCTCGCGGTAGCGGCGCTCGTTGTGCTCCATGCGCGGGATATCGCGCTGGGCGATGCGGGCCTTGATCTGCTCGAGCAGCGACAGCACGAATTCCAGGCCGCCCTGCCGGCGGTCGTCCAGCAGCGCGTACAGGCGCTCGCGCACGCGGCCCTTCAGGCGCGTCACGAGTTCCTGCGTGTGCCGCTTCAGGCGGTCTTCGCTGGTCTCGGCGATGGCGCCGGCCTCGCGGATCGCGTCGCGCTCCAGCTGCGGCAGCAGCTCGGCGATCTTGGCGCGCCACTCCGTAAGAATGTAGCCGCTGGTGATGCGGTCGATCTCGGCCTGCACCTTCGCTTCCACGCGTTCCAGCAGCGAGCGCTGGTCCTTGTCCATCAACAGCTGGTCGGTGAGCGCGTATTCCTGGAACGGCGTCACCTCCACCGTGCCCTTCTTGAAATCGGGGAATTCGTCGAACGGGCGCTCGGCCAGCCACATCTGCTCGCGCATGAACACGTCGCGCTCGTTGTCGCCGGCGCGCCGCGCCGGGGCGCCGTCTTTCCCGATGATGCCGAAGAAGGCCTTCACCATCAGCGCGGCCAGCTCGTAGGCGCGGATATCGTCGCGCAATCCCTGCTGCGTGTCGAGCACGGCCTGGCCGAAGGCGGAATACACCTTCGAGTACGACAGGCGCATGTCGCCGAAGCGCTGCTCGGGCACCTTCGGATTGAACGGGCCCAGCTTGTGCTGCTGCTGGTTGACGGCCACCGAGCGCTTGCGGTTGGCAAAATCGGCCGAGGCGAAATCCTCGAACAGCGAATCGGCCACCATCTGGTAGACGTCCTTCACGTCCTGCGTGGCCTTGTTGGCCAGGTTCGCCGTATCGACGAAGTACACGTCGTCGAACGGCGCGCCGCGGCCGGCCAGGCTGTCCGGGTCGGCCCAGCGCACCTGCGCGTTCATGTCGCGCATGGCCGTTTCCATTTCCATCAGCGTGGCATAGGCGTTCGCCTCGGTGCGTTCCTTGTTGGCGCGTGCGTAGCCGGTGGGCATGAACATCACCAGGTCCACCTGGCTGTCCGACACTTCCTGCCGGGCGATCGCCTTGGCCAGCCAGCCCAGGTCCAGCGCCGTGCCGGCACCGGTGCCGCCGGCGTTCGAGGCGATGACGACGATGCGGAACTTCGACGTGTCGACCTGCAGGCCCAGCCTTTGGTAATTGTCCTTTCGCTCGATGCCCGCGTTCGAGGCGAGGAAGTTCAGCGCCCCCTTGATGCGGCCGCGCAGCTTCGGGTACTTGTCGAACAGGTACAGCCGCGCCACGGCGCGGATCTGGCCGGCGCCCAGCGACGGGTCGATGCCCAGCGAACGCAGCTTCTTCGGGCGCAGCGGCATCCAGCTTTCGATCAGCGGAAAACGGGCCAGGCTGTCGTCCGATTCGTGGTACTGCTGCAGGTCGATGGGTTCGACCAGGCGTTCCTCGTCGCCCAGCTTGACCAGCTCGTACCACGGGTCGGTGCGCTGCGATTTCCCTTCGTCGATGACGGCGCCGCTGTCGAGGTCGATGTGCAGGAAGCGCGCGACGGGGAATTCGCCGATCGATTCCACCCGCGTCGGGTGGTGGCGGTTCCACACGGCCGACAGGATGCGGCGGCGGATGCGCATCATCACTTCCATGCCCGTGCCGCCGGCGCCGATGAACAGCGTGGGCCGCAGGTCGACCTTGAGTTCGGTCTTCTTACCGATCGGGTCCACGGCTTACCTCCGGCCCGTAAACAGCGCGCCGGCAATCGCCGCGATGCCGAACACCAGCAAGGTGCCGGTGATCGCCACGTTCAGGAACTTCGTGGAATTGACGAAGCCCAGCACCACGGCGGCGGACAGGAACGCGAGGCCGAAGAACAGCAGCCAGCCGGCTGTGTCGGCCGACGACGGCGCCACGCGCCGGCGCACCAGGTGGTTGGCGAAGGCGTTGCGGGCGAAGAAGAACACGACCAGCAGGAACAGGAACACGGCGCCGCCGATGGCGATGTCGCGCGTGGACGTGTCGGTGACCGGGGCCTGCCCTTCCGGCGCGACTTCGATGCCGGTGGTTCCCGTGGTGCCTTCGGCGGGCGGCGTGGTGGACAGGCCGCCGCCGGCGGGCTGGCTCGGCGGCACCGCGCCGGCGGGCGACTTATCGTCCGGGATCCGGAAACCGGGATCGCTCTGGGTCTGGGTGGCTTGCATGGTTTTCCTCTGTTTTATCTTCCGACGTTATCTGCCGAAGTTATCTGCCAATATGGACGTTGGCGCCTTCGCGCACATTCGCCAGCTGGTGTCCGAACATCGATGTATGGAGCTCGGCGACCTGGTCGCCGGCACTGTTGTACAGCGGCGTCTTCGCGCCGGCCCTGGTGCGCAGCGTGCGCTGTTCGCCATCGATGCTGACGATGACTTTCCTGCCCCGCGTGGCCGCCACGGCCAGTGCGCCGGCACCGGCCAGCACGGCGAACAGGCCGCCGATCGCGGCCAGCAGCGGGCCGGCGCCGTAATGCAGCCGCACTTCGACGGGCAGCACGGCGCGCGAACCCTGGATCCGTGCCGGCGGCGTGAAAATGTCCGGCAGCGGGTCGCCTGGGAACAGCTCGGCCATGCGCTGCCGGAACCCCTGCGACAGCTCGAGCCGCTGGTTGGCGAGGCGCACTTCAATGCGGCCGGGAATCACCTGGGCCGAACCGGCGGTCGACAGCGCGGCCAGCGACCACTTGCCGGGCAGGTTCGCCACCGGCAGGCTCAAGGCCGACGCCAACGGCTGCGGCTTGCCCGGCGCGAGGCCGCGCACGGCTTCCGGCTTCAGGCCCACCGCTTTCACTTCGCCGGCCAGCGCGGCTTGCGCGCTGATGTCGGCCTGCGTGATCGTGTACGGATACATGGCGTTTTCCAGGCGCCAGGTGATGCGGGCATCCCCGCTTGCCGGCTTGTCCGCCTCGATCTCGGCGCGCAGCCGCCCGTTCGGCAGCACGGCATAACGCACGCCCGGCGTGTTTTCCACGCGGGCCGGCACGAGGCGCACCGTGTCCCGGTCCAGCGGCTTCAGGCGCGCGGGCATTTCCGTGATCACGCCCTTCAGGCGGCCGCTGGCCAGCAGCGTATCGAGTTCGCGCTCGCCCTGCTCGTGCACGGCGAACACGTAGACCATCAGGCCGCCGGCGCTGTACTGCGCGCCCTGCACCGGCATCTTCAAGGGAAAGGCCAGCGCCTTGCGGATCGCCTGGCCTTCGTGGATCAGCTGGTAGAACTCGCGGTTGCGGCGCGCCGTGGCCTGGTCGTTGTTCGGGCTGTTGCGGTTGTTCGTGAACAGCCAGACGAGGCCGGGCTTGCCGCCCAGCGCGCCGTCGATGGCGCTGCCGACGGCTTCGCCCAGGTCCGTGTCCGCCAGCGCGCGGCCGCCGGGCTTGCGGCCCACCTCGAGCGGGCCCAGCACGGCGCGCACCTTGGCGCGGTCAGGCTTGCCCTGCTGCGCCAGCAGCGCGCGCGGCGACGGCGCGCCGGGCACGGCCTGGTTGAACGCGGCCAGCACCAGCGCGTCGCCTGGTGCCATCGCGGCCTGCACCACTTCCGTCACCAGCGCCTTATAGGGCGACTTCGGGTCGGTGTAGAACGGCTCCATCCAGCCGGAATTCTGCACGAGGAAGACCTGCGAAGCGGCCTGCGCGGACGTTGCCGACAGCGCAAGGACGAGCAGGCCGGCTTGCCGCCAGCGCGTCACGCGAGCTCCTTCAACTGCCAGCCGCGGATCTCGTTCCACGTGGGGTGGTGCAGCCACAGGCTGCCGTGCCATACGAAGGGCACGCAATCGCCGGGGTTCTTCAGGCGCGCGACCTCGTCGAGGATCACGTTCTGGCGGCCGATCCATTCCACGAAGGTGCGCGGCAGGAGTTCGCCGGCCAGCGCCGCCTCGGCGCGGCCGGTAAATCCGGGCATGCGCAGCACAAGCCCGGAAGGCTGGTCGCGCGTGGCCGACACCGCCTCGAGCAGGGGCAGCACGAGCGCGTCGCCGCGCGCCTGGTCTTCCACGTCCTCGACCGCCCAGGGATCGTCCTTCACCTGGTGGCCGCGGCGGAACAGCAGCGTGCCGAAGCCCAGCCGGGCGCCGTCGATGGGTTCGACCTGCGGCGCGCCCATTTCGTCGCCCAGCGCCCGGAACGAGTAACCGGCGCCATCGTTCCCGATCAGCCACAGGCGGCCGTCGCGGCTGCGCACCGGGCCGCCGAACTGCAGGCGCGGCACCCACGGGAAGGGCCACGGCAACCAGCGCGGCGGCTGGCCGGGGCGCCAATGCAACTGGCCTTCATCGTGCAGCCAGTGCAGGCGGCCGTCGTAGCTGAACGGGCGCGACCAGCCGCCATGCGGCAGCGGCACGGTGGGGTCGCCCGATGCAATGTCGAGCACTTCCGGATCGGCGCCATCGGCCAGCGCCGTCCACAGGCGCACGCCGTCCGCCGTGACGAACGGGCAGGCGATGCGGCGGCCGACCCCACCGGGGCTGGCGGCCAGGCGCGCCTGGAAGACGGGTTCGGTGCGCCAGCTTTCGGCCAGCGGATTCAGGGTCAGGCGGAACAGGCCGCCGTTGGTGGGCACCATGCCGAACTCGCCGCGCGCGGCGCCCCCCGTGGGCGGCAGCCAGGCATAGGCCGACGCGGTGAAATGCAGGTCGGCAGCGCCTTCCTCGGCCGTGAACACATGCCAGCGGGCGCCGGGCGGGTCCCAGTACTGCACCACGTTGCGCGTGTAGGCCAGCGCCACGAGGCGCTGCGCCGCGAAGCCGAAATCGGCGGCGGCGAACACGCACACCGCGTTCGGGGGTGCCGGCATGCGCCAGTCCGGCCGGCCCACGGCCGGCTCCGGCTCGCGCTCTTCCAGCGCTTCGCCGAGCAGCAGGGCCGTTTGCGGCAAGCCGTGCGGCACGTGGCGGGGCAGCGGCGCCGCGGCGGGCGGCAACGTGCCCGTGGTTGGGCCCCACCATGCGGCGTGGCCCGCCGGCCGGGCGTGGTGCAACTGGGCGCCGCACTCCGGGCAAAAGGCGAATTCCGGAGGGAAGATGGCCGCATGCGCGCAGGTGGTGGGCAGCGCTGCGCCAAGCAGCAGCGCGACATCGGTCAGCCGGCCGCGCGCCAGGTCCCAGTCGATGCGTGGCACGCCCTGCACGGCCTCGAGCACGAAACGCGTGGACGCCGTTTCATCCTCGCGCCATACGCTGTCCCCGGCCCGCCACCATTCATCCATCGATCCCCCGTCCACGATTGCAATCTGTTGCGTCAATCATAACGCATTTGCACGTGCCGACACGACCCAAAACAAACGCCCCACTCGAGAGCGGGGCGTCGTTTTCAGCCGGATTCGCGCCAGATCGAAGCCGATCGGCGCGTTTTGTCACAGGTCGTTGTTGATCGTGGATTTTTTCGGTGGCGGCGGCAGGGCCCAGGTAACCGTTTCGGTCTCCGGCGCCGTGTCCAGGGCGTCCGATTGCGCCAGCCAGCGCTTCAGGCTTTCCATGCGGCGGATGCTGATACCCTTGCCGCTGATATAGCCCACCTGCTCGAAGTACTCGAGCTTGGTCGTCATCTTCGACGTGGTGGGCAGGTCGTCCACGAGGCGCGCATAGGCCTTGCGGGCCTTCTGTTCCCATTTGGCGAGCGTGGGTTCGTTGAAGCGGTTGCTCTCGTAGTAGATCGTCACGCTGCGGTCATGGTTGCCGAAGCCGACCACGGCCGCGCCGAGGCGCAGTGCCTGCAGCACTTCTTCCTTGATGTCCGGCTTCGGCACGAACAGTGCCGCGCGGCCATCCGCATCGGGCCGCTCCTGGGGCAGATCCTGGCCAAACGTAATGCTCATCTTTGCTCCGTGGTTGCGCCGGCCTTACAGGTATTGCCGTGCGGATATATGTTCGGCGATTCTACCTTGGGGTTCCGACCGGCCACAAGCAACACGCGACTTATAATGCGCCTGCCGCAACACTTTTGTGTTTTTCTTACCCTCCCAGCAATCATGACGACTTTTCCACCTTCCGCCATCGACCAGGCATCGCGCAACGTGGCCGACCTGCTGGCCCACGCGATCGGACATGGGCCGGCCCACCGGGCGCTGGTGGTGTTCGACCGCCGCAGCGAATTGAACGCGGTGTTGACGGAAGCGTATCGGCGCGCCCTGCCCGACGGCACGTTCATCGATTTCGACGCCGTGGCGCCCGAGGCGGTGCTGGCCGCGTTCGCCGACCTGGCGCCGCGCGACCTCGTGGTGCTGGTCCAGACGACCAGCTTTCGCCTCAACGAGTACCGGATCCGCATGGAGCTGTTCCAGCGCGGCCTGAAGGTGATCGAGCACCTGCACCTGTCGCGCATGCCGGGGGAACAGGGCCTCGTCTACATCGACGCGCTGGCTTACGACCCGGCGTATTTCCGCGGCACGGGCCATGCGCTGAAGGCGCGGCTGGACCGGGCGCGGGGCGGCGTGGTGGACAGCGGCGATGGTTGTGAACTGGCGTATGCGTCGCCGTTCGAGGAAGCCAAGCTCAATATCGGCGACTACTCGGCGATGAAGAACGTGGGCGGGCTGTTCCCGATCGGCGAGGTGTTCACCGAGGCGCGCGACCTGGAGGCGGTGAATGGCCGCGTACGCGTGTTCGTGTTCGGCGACACGGCGTTCCGCGTCAACCGCCCTGCCGAGCCCATCACGATGATCGTGGAAAAGGGCCGCGTCGTGGGTGCGGAAAACAGCACGCCGGCGTTCGACGAGATGCTGGGCATTATCCGCGCCCACGAGGGCGACGTGTGGGTGCGCGAGCTGGGCTTCGGCATGAACCGCGCCTTCACCTTCGAGCGCACGGTGGACGATATCGGCACCTACGAGCGCATGTGCGGCGTGCACCTGTCGCTGGGTGCCAAGCATGGGCAGTACCAGAAGCCGCAGTTCAAGCGCAAGGATGCGCGCTATCACGTCGATGTGTTCGCCGTGACCGAGGGGGTGTATCTCGATGGCGAGCGGATCTACGCGGATGGGGCGTGGACCGTTTGAAGGGCGCGCGGCTGTAACGCCGCGTCCCACGGCGGCATGGGCTGGTATTCGGCCACGAGGAAATCGATCAGCTTGCGCACCTTCGGTGACGGCCGGCCGCTGGCCGGGTACAGCGCCGACAGGTGATTGAGCGGCAGCTGCCAGTCCTGCAACACCGGTAACAGCGTGCCGGCCCGAAGCTCGCGCCATGCGAGGAAGGTGGTGCTGTAGACGATGCCCAGCCCTTGCAGCGCGGCCTGGTGCAGCACCAGGCCGTTGTTCGATGTGAAGGCGGCATCCACGTGCACCGTGCGGCGCTCGCCGGCCCGCTCGAAATGCCAGGCCGTGCCGTCGGTCAGGTGCGAGAAGTGCAGGCAGCGGTGGCTCGCCAGGTCGTCGGGCTCTCGCGGCACGCCGTGCCGTTCCAGGTAAGCGAGGGAGGCGCACAGCACGGCGCGGCATGGCGCCAGGGGGCGGATGGCCAGCGCGCGGCTGTCCGGGATGCCGCCGACGCGGATCGTGAGGT
Source organism: Massilia sp. METH4 (assembly GCF_037094685.1). Taxonomy (NCBI): domain Bacteria; kingdom Pseudomonadati; phylum Pseudomonadota; class Betaproteobacteria; order Burkholderiales; family Oxalobacteraceae; genus Massilia; species Massilia sp. METH4. The sequence goes on from NZ_CP146614.1 coordinate 616,473, forward strand.
CGAAGCCGTGGGCGATCGGGTCGAGCAGCGCATCGTCCACGTGCAGCAGCGGTTGCAGCTGCGGATGCGGCAGGCTGAAGCGCGCAAGCGCGTCGGCCAGCCAGGTGACGCCGAAGCTGGACGGCGCCTGGATGCGAAGCGGGCCGGCGAGCGCGTCGCCCGCCTGCGTGACGATGCGCGCCGCTTCCTGCGCCTGCCGTACCGCCGCGTCGCAGGGCGCAAGGTAGGCCTGGCCCGCATCGGTGAGACTCACTTCGCGGGTGGAGCGGTGCAGCAGGCGGGCATTCAGCCTTTCTTCCAGTTGCAGGATATGCTTGGACACCATGGCGCGCGACATCCCCAGCCGGCGTGCCGCCGCCGAAAAGCTGCGCTGCCGGGCCACCTCGACGAAGATTTCCATTGCCCGCAATTGGTCCATGCGGGCATTGTCTTCATTTCGGCGACAATGTGTCAACCATTGTCTGGGTATCGGTGGACACCGGCGCGCTTTAGAATCGCTGCCATTACTTATCGGGAGGGATGCCATGCTGAGCGCGGCGCAGAAAAAGCAGTACCAACGGGACGGGTTCCTGGTCATTCCAGGTTTTAAATCGCTCGAGGAGATCGCCGCGCTGCGCGCCGGCGCCGCGCGCATCGTCGACGCCTTCGACCCGGCCGTGGCCAGCGGCATCTTCACCACGAAGGACCAGGAAAAGAAGGCCGACGAATACTTCCTCCGCTCGGACAACGCGATCCGCTGCTTCTTCGAGGAAGAGGCGTTCGGCCCGGACGGCCAGCTGCGCCAGGCGAAGGAACTGTCGATCAACAAGATCGGCCACGCGATGCACGACCTCGATCCCACGTTCCGCGCGTTCTCGGCCGACGCGCGCCTGCAGCAGGTGGCGCATGACCTGGGCCTGGAACAGCCGCAGGTGTGGCAATCGATGTATATCTTCAAGCAGCCCGGCATCGGCGGCGAAGTGCGCTGGCACCAGGATGCGACGTATTTCGAGACGGACCCGATCAGCGTGACCACGTTCTGGTTCGCGCTGGAAGACGCCACCCTGGAAAACGGCTGCCTGTGGGCGGAGCCGGGCGGCCACCGCACGCCGCTGCGCGAGCGCTTCGTGCGCAGCGGGGACGACATCGGCGTCGAAAAGCTGGACAGCACGCCATGGCCGGACGACAGCACCGCCGTGCCGCTCGAATGCAAGGCCGGCGCGCTGGTGTGCTTCCACGGGCTGCTGCCGCACTACAGCGCGCCGAACCGCTCGCCCGTGTCGCGCCATGCCTACACGCTGCACGTGACGGACGGGCGCACGGTCTACTCGCCGCGCAACTGGATCCAGCGCGACGAGGCGTTCCCGGTGCGAGGGTTCCTGTGACCGCCATTCGCATCCTCGCCCCGCAGTGGGGCAATAACGAAGTACCGGCCGCCGAATTCATCGCGCGGGTCGTGGACGCGGGATTCGACGGCATCGAGATGTCGCTGCCGGACGATGCCGGTGAACGCGAGGACTGGCTGCGGCGCATCGGCGATGCGCGGCTGGACCTGGTGGTGTCGCAATGGCAGACCGTCTTCCACAGTGAATTCTTCGCCCACCGAACCGCGCTGCAATCGCTGCTCACGCGGGCTTGCGCGGCGCGGCCGCTGCTGGTCAATTCGCACACGGGCAAGGATTACTATACCCGCGAGCAGAACGAGGAACTGATCGCGCTGGCCGACGCGATCGCCCGCGAGCATGGCGTGCCCATCGTCCACGAAATCCACCGCAGCCGCTTCTCCGGCCATCCGATGCTGCTGCTGCCCTACCTGGAGCGGCTGCCGGGCCTGCGCCTGACGGCCGACCTGTCGCACTGGTGCACCGCCTGCGAATCGCTGCTGGAAGACCAGCCTTCGACGCTCGACGCCGTGCTGCCGCGCGTGCGGCACATCCACGCCCGCGTGGGCCACGCGCAAGGCCCGCAAGTCCCCGACTTCCGCGCCCCCGAATTCGCCGTCGAACTCGCCGCACACCTCGGCTGGTGGGACCGCATCGTCACCATGCGGCGCACCGCCGGCGACGCCGTGCTGACCATCACCCCGGAATTCGGGCCCGCGCCGTACACGTTCCGGATGCCGTACACCCAGGAGCTCGTGGCGGATGCGTGGGAGCTGAATGTCGCGATGGCCAAGCTGCTGCGGGAGCGGTACCGCTAACGGCTGAGCTCGTGTCTCGTGGGGTCAGATACCGTGTTCACCCGCAAGCCTTTTGCCCATGTGATTCGGGTCAAATGGCTTTCCTGAGCGGACGACGCCGTACATCTGGTGCACGAGCTTACGCATGACGGCAGCGATGACAGCCATCTTAGCCATGCCTGTTGACTGCAGCCGGTTTGCAAATTCCCTTAACAGCGGGTTCTTTCTGATCGCTGTAAGTGCTGGCATGTATAGGGCTGCCCGCAGGTCGCGACAGCCCATTCTGGTAATGGTAGTCCTACCCCTCACCGAGCTGCCTGATTGCCTCTGGCGTGGCGTCACCCCAATGTAGGCCGCCAGTTCCTTGGCGCTGCCGAAGCGCCGCAGGTTCCCCACACGACCAAGTACCTTGGCCGCGGTCCCGCGGCCAAGGCCTGGGATCGACTCAATCAGCTCAGCATCGTGCCGGAGATCCGGATGCCGATCGATGTGATCATCGATATCGTTCTCCAGCTGCTTGATTTGTTTGTCCAGCCAATCCAAGTGCGTCTTGGCGTGAGCTGCCACCTCGGTCTGGTTTGCAAACTCAAGTGCTTCGATACGATTGGCCTGTTGCTGTCGAATGTCTTTCAACGATGCCAGATGCTCGTTCCAAGCCCTCAATTGCCGCTGCTCGTGCGAAGGGGCCTGCCAAAGCGCTGGGCTCATCGCTGCGCAGTATCGCGCAATGAGAGCTGCATCAGCTTTGTCGTTTTTGTTTCGGATGATTAGACTCTGGCCAAATCCTTTGATGCTGGCAGGATTGACGACGCTGACCTTCATGCCCATGTCGCTCAATGCCAGGGCAACAGGCTCGCTGTACACGCCTGTCGATTCCATGCAAATATGGACCGCATCGAGCGTAACATCCTGATTCTTCAACCACTTTATCAGCTCTGCGTAACCGTCCCTGTTGTTCGGAAGCACTTTGCTCTTGAGCTTCCCATTCTTCAGCAACGCTATATCCAGTTTGCTTTTGCTGACATCAATTCCTACTACTGGCGTGCCTACGAAATTCATTTGTTGACCACCCTCGTATGCAGGCTCGAAGCCTAAGATACCGTCCGGACTTAACAATGAAAAACAGGCAGAGGCGCCAATCTGACCCACAGGCTCTTGGCCTTAGACACCATCGACATCACTCTGCCTGGCCGTTTCCTTCAGCGGTAATTTTGCCAAAGATCCGACGGGATCATCATACGAGACCCCATGAGACACGAGCTCAGCACTAGTAACTGTCGAGGCCGTGTCACTGGGGTCTGACCCTACGAGACACGAGCTCGACAGTTGAAAGTTGCACGTTTATTGCTGATCGAACTCAGCGCTGCAGCCGCGCACGATGCTAGCGTAGCCGGATGAGCAGACAGAAACGTATTCAATTCCCGGGTGCGATTTATCACGTGACGTCGCGCGGCAATCGCCGGGCGACCATCTTCGTAGACGATCGCGATCGCGAGATCATGATGAAGCTGTACGGCGATACGGCTGCGCGATTCAATCTTGTCGTCTATGCCTTATGCCTGATGCCGAATCACTTTCACTTCTTGCTGGAAACCCCCGATGCCAATATTTCGAGGGCGATGCAATACCTGAAAGGCAACTACGCCCAGAAGTTCAATTGGCGTCATGGATTGACTGGCCATGTTTTCCAGGGGCGATTCTTCACGGAGCTAGTCGACCATCAGGAACAATTGCTCGAACTGCTGCGCTACGTTGTTTTGAATCCCATCCGCGCCCGCCTGGTCAGGCATGCCGACGATTGGCATTGGAGCACACATCTGCACACCAGCGGCAAATTGCAAAAGCCAGCGTGGCTGAACAGCGATTGGGTCCTCGATCAATTTCCTGGCTCGACAAGACAAGACCGTATTCGCGCATACCGTGAATTTGTAGATGCCGGCGACAAACAACGTCCGCCTTCTCGCTACGGCGGGAAGCGATATGTCAGCATCGATGCTGCCTACATGGAGATACCGCTCCTTGAACAACTGGAGCGCCAGCATGCTTGCCGCGATGCTGCTGTCGTGGCAGCCTGGGCTTGCCGCGGATATACGCGCGATCAGATTGCGCGGCATTTCAATCTATCGACCAGGACGGTTAGCAGGATCATCGCCGCCGCCTCGTCGAATCGTTAGCTCCTTCATTGCTTCCTGTACACAGCGGACCGGCTGAGCTCGTGTCACTGGGGTCTGACCCTACGAGACACGAACTCGGCACTAATTGCTGTCGAGCCCGTGTCACTGGGGTCTGACCCTACGAGATACGAACTCGGCATTAATTGCTGTCGAGTCCGTGTCACTGGGGTCTGACCCCACGAGACACGAGCTCAGCCTCAGGCGCGCAGGGCTGGTCTATACTTCCCCAACAAGGGAGGATCCATGCAGGAATTCCGCTTCAAGGTCTTCGGCAAGCTCGTCGCGGTCACTGGCCGCCCGGGTGCCCGGCAGGTGTTCTATCTCGGTCCGGAGGGCAAGCGCCGGCCAGCCGATTTCGTTGTGCCGGCATACGTGGCCGATGACGAGCTGGCCGAGTATCTCGGCGACCTGTTCCACGAGGAGGCGACGCCGCGCTACAACTCGGTCGAGCGGCTGGACTAAGGGCTCGCTCCCGACACACCTACCGCCGCAGCGCCAGGTCGACCACCAGCGCCACCAGCAACAGCAGCGACACGCCTTTCCAGAATGCCACGGGACTGCGTTCGATCAGCGGTGGCCGCGTGCGGTCGAGGAAGGCGCGGTTCGGCTGGTGCAGGTCGAAGACGAATTCGTCGACGTCTTCGTAGCGCTTGGACGGGTCGATTGAAACCGCCTTCTCCAGCGCCGCGTCGACCCACGCCGGCAGCGATGGATCGTGTTCGCGCGCCGGGGTATAGACCAGCTTGCGCTGGGCGGCGCGGGTCTTCGCCTGCGGGATGCGCACGTCGTATGGCAGGTGCCCCGTGAGCATGTGGTACGCGAGAACGCCCAGCGAGAACACGTCGGAACGCACGGTGCCCGGCTCGCCGAGGAAGTATTCGGGGGCTGCGAACAGCGCCGCGCCGGCCGGCGCGCCGGACGCGCTGTCGCACACCGGCCCCATCTCCCGCACGCCCGCCACGCTGGCCGAGCCGAAGTCGATGATCTTCGCGGTACCGGTACGGTCGACCATCACGTTCTCGGGGCGGATATCCTGGTGCAGCATCTCCAGGCGGTGGAAGGCGCGCAAGCCCTTCGCCACCTGCCCGACGATGCCCCGCGCGGCGTCCAGGTCCGGCTTGCCGCGGTCGCGCAGCCACTGGGCCAGGGTCACGCCCTCGAGGTATTCGGTCACCAGGTAGACATAGCTGCGCGGGCGCTCGTGCACCACCGGCTCGACCACGTGCGGGCTGACGATGCGCCGCGCGATCCACTCTTCCATCAGGAAGCGTTCCAGGTACGCCGGGTCGTCGCGCAGGTCGATCGACGGCGTCTTGATCGCCACGCTCTCGCCGCTGGCCAGGTCGAGCGCCAGGTAGAGGTGACTGCGGCTGCTGCCGTGCAGCGCGCGCATGATGCGGTAGCCGTCGAATTCGCTGCGCGGTTCGAATTGCGGAGGAAAGGGCAGCTCCGCCATCTGCTGCAGCAGTTCGCCCGCCTCGTGCGCCTGCAGCGTTTCCACGCGCACCAGCTGCACCGTCAGGTTGTCGTCGCTGCCATTGGCGAGGGCGCGGTCCACGAGCAGCCGCGCGGCCTCGTTCAAGTCGGCGGCGGCCGCCAGCGCTTCGCGCACCTCGGTCCCCGACACGTGTTCATGCACGCCGTCGCTGGCCAGCATGAACAGGTCGCCCGGCGCCAGGCCGACCTTGCGGTAGTCGATCTCCAGGTGGGCATCGACGCCCAATGCCCGCGCCAGGTAGCTCTGGCCCGGCGATACCCAAACGCGGTGGTCCGTGGTCAAGGGTTCCAGCGTACCGTCGGGGTGCACGCGGCAGATGCGCGTATCGCCCACGTGGAACAGGTGCGCCGTGTTCGACTTGATCACCATTGCCGACAGCGTGCACACATAGCCGCGGTCCTTGTCGTAGCGGCCCTGCCCCTGTTGGGTCTGCGCATACAGCCAGGAGTTGGTGGCCGCCAGCACGCGCTCCACCGAGGTCTTCACCGACCAGGCGTCCGAAGTGCAGTAGTAATCCTCGAGGAAGGCCGCCACCGCCGTTTCGCTGGCGATGTGGCTCACGTCGCTGCTGCCGATGCCGTCGGACACCGCCAGCGCGGCGCCTTTCACGGACAGCTGCGGCTCGCGCGGCACGCAGTTGCCGTGGAAGTCCTGGTTGATGCTCTTGCGGCCCGGGTCCGTGTGCTGGCCGATGGACAGCGTCAGTCGGGCCGCCATGCTCGATCAGTTGAATTTACGCTTGGCGCCCGTGCGCACGTGCGTCGAGTACAGCGTCAGCCCCGTGAACGCCAGGCCGCCCACGAGGTTGCCCAGCACGGTCGGGATCTCGTTCCAGATCAGGTAATCCATGATCGTGAAATTCCCGCCCATCATCATGCCGAACGGGAACAGGAACATGTTCACCACCGAGTGCTCGAAGGCCATGAAGAAGAACAGCATGATCGGCATCCACATCGCCAGCACCTTGCCGCCCACGGTGGTGGAGACCATCGCGCCGACGACGCCCATCGACACCATCCAGTTGCACAGCATGCCGCGGATGAACAGCGTGAGCATGCCCGCGGCGCCGTAGGCGGCGTAGCCGGTGGTACGGTTCTCGCCGATGTGCGCCACGGTCTGCGCGATCTTGCCGCCGTCGGTGTTGAAGCCGTACGTGAACATATAGGCCATCAGCACCGCCACCGTGAAGGCACCGAGGAAGTTGCCGACGAAGACCACGCCCCAGTGCTTGAGGATGCGCGGAATGGTCACGCCCGGGCGGCGGTCGATCCAGGCCAGCGGCGTGAGCACGAACACGCCCGTCAGCAGGTCGAAGCCCATCAGGTACAGCATGCAGAAGCCCACCGGGAACAGCATCGCGCCCACCAGTGGAATGCCGGTGGCGACCGTGCAGCTGACGGCGAACACCGCCGCCAGCGCCAGGATCGCGCCGGCCATGTAGGCACGGATCAGCGCGTCGCGCGTGGCCATGTAGATTTTCGATTCGCCCGCGTCCACCATCTTGGTCACGAATTCCGAAGGCACCAGGTACGCCATGTGTTTTCCCCTTGTATGTTTTGAACGAAGAGCTGTGCGCTCTTTATTTGAGGAAGAGCAAGAAGCGGGCCTGCCACCGCGACAGTGGCAGCTCATGCATACGGATGCACGGCCGTGGCACGCCGCGCCATGCGATGGTGCGCCGCTGCACCAGCCGGGGTCGCCGTGCACGATCGCCGGGCAGCCATCGAATAGAGTTGTTTCGGCGCCCGCCGGCCGGCGGGCCATCGTGGTGCGCGCGCTCAGGCAGCCGCGGCATCGGCCACATTGCGTGGCAGCGTGATCACCACGGTCGTGCCGCTGCCCGGTGCGGATTCGACACGGATGGTGCCCTTCAGTACGCCGGTCACCATGTTGTAGACGATGTTCATGCCCAGTCCCGAGCCGCCCTGCCCCATCTTGGTGGTGAAGAACGGATCGTAGATCTGGTGCAGCGTGCGCCCGCTCATGCCCACGCCATCGTCGGTGAAGCGCAGTTCGGCCATGTCCTCGCCCACCGCGCGCGCGGCGATCGTGATCGTGCCCTGCGGCCGGCCGTCGAACGCGTGCAGCAGCGCGTTGTTGATCAGGTTGCTGAGCACCTGGCTCACGCTGCCCGGGTAGGAGTCGCAGTCGAGGTTATCCGGCACGTCCACCCGGACTTCGCAGCGGGCGCGCCGCAACTGGGCGGCGAACGTGGCGAGCGTGTCGTGCACCACCGCGGCCAGGCCGAAGCGCCGCCGCTGGTCCGAGGTCTGGTCCACCGCCACCTGCTTGAACGAGGTGATCAAATCGGCCGCCTTGCCCAGCGAGCCGGCGATGATGTTGCAGGCCGTCTTCGCATCGGCCAGGTGGGCCTCCAGCGCCGAGCGGCGGATGCCCGGGCCCTCCACCTGGCGCTCGAAGTCCCGCACCATGTCCGCCAGCGCCGTGACGGTGAGCAGGCTGTTGCCGATCGGGGTATTCAATTCGTGCGCGATGCCGGCCACCAGGGCGCCCAGCGATGCCATCTTTTCCGACGTGACGAGCGTATCCTGCGCCTGCCGCAGCCGGTCCAGCACCTCGGACAGTTCGCGGTGGGCCGCCTCCGCCTCTTCCTTCTGCTGCGCCAGCTCGCGCAGGCTGTCCTCCAGCGCCGCTTCGGTGCGCCGCCGGTCGCTGATATCGCACAGCACCCAGACGCAACCCTTGTCGGGCGCCTGCCGGTCCAGCATCCGGCCGTTGACGATGCACCACATGCTGCCGCCGTCGCGCCGCGTCAATTCCAGTTCGCGGTGCATGCGCTGGCCGGAAGGGCCGCAGATGAAAGGGTCCAGTCCTTCCGGCACCAGCGTGGCCGTCGAGCGGTTCGCCAGCGCGCCGTGGGGATAACCCAGCATTTCTTCCAGGCCGCGGTTGCAGCGCACGATGCGCCCGTCCGAGAACAGGCCGATGCCGACCACGGCACTGTCCTGCAGCGCGTGCTGCTCTTCCAGCGCGTGCCGCAGCGTGTGCGCCAGCGCGCGCCGCCGCTGCAGGGTCACGAGCAGGACGCCGATCAGCGCGCTGATCAGGAAGCCGCAGCCGCCGATCAGCCAGGCCACTTCGCCGTCCCGGCCATAGCGCGCGCCTTCATAGCCTTCCACGTGCAGCAGCCAGCGGCGCTGGCCCACGGTCAGTACCGCCTTCGACACCAGGCCGGGCACGACGGTACGCGCCGGGCGGGCACCTCCCACCTTGCCGGCGCTGTCGAACAGCAGGCCGTCGATCACGGGTTCGGGCGGCGCGCCGTCCTGCACATAGCCGGTATCGTGGATCACTACGTGCAGATGGCTCAGCATCTGCGGGTCGATCACTTCGCGCATCAGGTCCGTCACGCGGAACACGATCGCCACGAAGCCTACCAGCGCGGCACGGCGCTCCTCCACCGTCCCCAACGGCGCATTCTTGCGGTAGACGGGCAGGCGGGCGATGAAGCCCGGCTGGCCACTGGCATCCTGCACGAGGGTGATGCGTTCGGTGGCGACCAGTTCGCCGCTGTCGCGCCCCAGTTCCAGCGCGCGCAGGTGGGCCGGCAGGGCTGCCAGGTCGAGCCCGAAGGCGTTCTCGTTGCCGGCCATCGGCTCGGTATAGACGATCGGGAAGTGCTCGCCCCGCACGATCGTCGGGTGGACCCGGTAGTCGGGGTACCCGGCCGGTACCACGCTCGTATCGCCGCGCACGTCGGCCATGTGCCGGCCCAGCTCGTCCTCCGGCACGCGCACCACCCACTGGATCGCCTGGAAGCCGGGATAGCGCTCGGCCAGGTGCAGCTCGGCCACGTAGCGGTGGAAGTCGGCGCGGCTGATCGTGCCATGCACGGCGAAGGTGCCGCGAATGGCCAGCAGCGTGTCGAAATAGGTTTTCAGGCGCGCCTCGGTATCGCGCGCCACCTTGTCCGTGTCGTGGCGGAAGCGGTCGGCGACTTGCCGGTCCTGCGTCTCCATCGCGAACAGGCAGGCCCAGGCGGTCAGGCAGATCCCGACGGCAAAGGCCAGGTAACCGTGTGCGCGCATCATGTCCCCTGCTTATGCTTGTTTTCCGCAAGCCACTATAGCATGGGGCCGGGCGCAATCGACCCGCGAGCACGGCCACGCTGCCGGACAGCCGGCGGCAGTTGGGGGCACGGCCGGTGAAACGGCGCCTTGCGGGAAAGCGCCGGGTGAATTTACTCGATCAGGGCCGGGGTGCCGTCTTCGAGAAAGGCGCCAAAGCAGCGCGTGCATTCCAGGCAGAACAGGTGCGGCACGCGCACGCTCTTCTGTCGCAACACCAGTTGCAGATGGCCTTCGGCACACACGGGGCAGGTTTCGCGCATGGTGCCGCAGGTACGGATATCATCCGCTAGATAGGTGTCGTCGTAGCGCACCCCGTCGACCACCGTCTGTGGATCGAGTTGGACAAGGTAGAGATGCGCTTGCTCGAACCGTTGCTCAGCCGGTTGGCGAGGTTCTGTGGAATGTGGGCTTGCTCGATATTCAGCTCGGTTGCTTGCACGATTCATTGGAAGCCTCCTGGCCCACCATCGGAAAGGCGGGCCTGACCACGATAGCCAAATCAGGGATCGCTTGCAAGCATATTCGCGGCATCAAAAGTAGGTTGCAATTAGATCGCACGCTATCTATACTGCGAGGCATGGACACCAAGAATTCCTCCACCATTGCCCCGCATGTGCCGCAGCTCGAGCAGCAGCTGTGCTTTGCGCTTTACTCCAGCTCGCTGGCCATGAACAAGCTCTACCGCAAGCTGTTGCGCAAGCTCGACCTTACTTATTCGCAGTACCTCGTGATGATGGTGCTGTGGGAGCGTAACGAGCAGACCGTGAGCGAGCTGGGCGAAAAGCTGTTCCTCGACTCGGCCACGCTGACGCCTCTGCTGAAGCGCATGGAGCAGGCCGAGCTGATCACGCGCACGCGCTGCGCCAACGACGAGCGGCAGGTCATCATCGCGCTCACGCCCAAGGGCGACGCGCTGCGCGAGCAGGCCAAGGAAATCCCCGGCTGCGTGCTGGCCGCGAGCCACTGCAGCCTGGAGGAAGTGCAGGACTTGAAACGCCGCCTCGACACGCTGCGCGGCAGCCTGACGGACGCCAGCTGACGTAGCGCGGCAGCCACGGCGTGGCGGCAGGGCCGGACAGCGGACGTCCGGCCTTCTTCCTTGCCGATGCGCTCATGGCGCGGCCCGCCGCGTCCGCCCGTCCGGCACGGACGTCCGGCCTCGGCAATGTTTCAGCATTGTTACAATTGGAAGGCCGGCAATCACTGCCGAGCCCGCTTAGAATACCCCGGCTGTTTCCACAAAAACACGAAGGAGTTCCGCCCGGCCAGACCCGGCACGGCGCGGCACCCTCACTGCCCTGGGGTCCCAATGAAGCGCCTGCCTATCACCATCGCCGCCAGCCTGACCGCACTCGGCCTGGCTGCCTCCGCCATTGCCGCCGATCCGCCGGCCGCCAGGTTCGACGACAAGTTCCGCCAGCTCGACGAGCTGCTGCCCACCGCTACCCAATACCGTACTGCCTCGGGCGCGCCGGGGCACCAGTACTGGCAACAGCGTGCGGACTACACGATCCGCGCCACACTGGACGAAGCCAACCGCAGCATCAGCGGCACGGAACAGATCACGTACCACAACAACTCCCCCGATACCCTCACCTACCTGTGGCTCCAGCTGGACCAGAACATCTACCAGCCCGGTTCGGACGCGCGCCGCGTGCAGACCGCGCCGTCGCGCGAAGCATGGATGAAGCCGCAGGGCGAGGAAGGCGGCGCCAAGTTCGAAGGCTTGCGCAGCGTGCTGACGGGCCGCGAATTCGACGGCGGCTTCAAGCTCTCCAATATCCGCACCGCCGGCGGCGCGCCGCTGCGCCACGTGGTCAACGGCACGATGATGCGCATCGACCTGCCCTCGCCATTGAAGCCGGGCGACAAGGTCACGTTCGGCATCGACTGGTCGTACAAGATCAATGAGCAGAAAGTGCTGGGCGGCCGCGCCGGCTATGAGTACTTCGAGGAAGACAAGAACGCCCTGTTCGAGATCGCGCAGTGGTTCCCGCGCATGGCTGCCTACTACGACGTGGCCGGCTGGCAGCACAAGCAATTCCTCGGCTCGGGCGAATTCACGCTGGAATTCGGCGACTACGATGTGAAGCTCACGGTGCCGGCCGACCACATCGTGGCCTCGACCGGTGAGCTGCAAAACCCGGGCGACGTGCTGACGGCGGCGCAGCGCGACCGCCTGGCCAGGGCCCGCACTTCGGATAAGCCGGTCGTGATCGTCACGCAGGCCGAGGCTGAAAGCGCCGAGAAAAACGCCAGCAAGGCCACCAAGACGTGGCATTTCAAGGCGAAGAACGTGCGCGACTTCGCGTGGGCCTCGTCCCGCAAGTTCATCTGGGATGCCCAGGGCTACCGGAAGGATGGCACGAACGTGATGGCCATGTCCTACTACCCGAAGGAAGGCAATCCGCTGTGGGAACGCTACTCGACGGCGTCGATCATCCACACGATCGAGCAGTACAACAAGTACAGCTTCGACTACCCCTACCCGACCGCCATTTCCGTGAACGGCCCGGTGGGCGGCATGGAATACCCGATGATCTCCTTCAACGGGCCGCGCCCGACGAAGGACAAGAAGACCGGCGAGCTGACCTACTCGAAGCGCACCAAGTATGGCCTGATCGCCGTGATCATCCACGAGGTTGGCCACAACTACTTCCCGATGATCGTCAATTCCGACGAGCGCCAGTGGACCTGGATGGATGAAGGCTTGAACAGCTTCGTCGAATACCTTGCCGTGCAAGCCTGGGAAAAGGACTTCCCGATCGGCCGCGGCGACCCGCGCGACATCACCGCCTACATGCGCTCGGCCAACCAGGTGCCGATCATGACAAACTCCGAGTCGCTGCTTCAGTTCGGCAACAACGCGTATGCGAAGCCGGCCACGGCGCTGAACATCCTGCGCGAGACGATCCTGGGCCGCGAACTGTTCGACCACGCGTTCCGCGAATACGCGCGCCGCTGGAAGTTCAAGCGCCCCACCCCGGCCGACTTCTTCCGCACGATGGAAGACGCTTCCGGCACGGACCTCGACTGGTTCTGGCGCGGCTGGTTCTACACCACCGACGCGGTGGACATCAGCCTGGACAACATCACCGAGTTCAATATCGACACGAAGGACCCGGAGATCGAAAAGGCCTGGCAGCGCGCCCGCAAGGCGGAGGAACCCGTGTCCGTCACGGACCAGCGCAACGAAGGCATGGCACGCCGTGTCGACCGGCACCCGGAACTGAAGGACTTCTATAACGAGCACGACGACTTCACCGTCACCAACGCGGACCGCAACAAGTACCGCGAAGCGCTGGCCGAGCTGGAGCCGTGGCAGAAGGACCTGCTCAAGCAGGGCAAGTACATCTACCTGGTCGACTTTACCAACAAGGGTGGCCTGGTGATGCCGCTGATCCTGGAAATCACGCTCAAGTCGGGCAAGAAATATATCGAGCGCGTGCCGGCCGAGGTGTGGCGCTACTCGCCGAAGAAGGTCACCAAGCTGCTCGTGACGGACGAGCCGATGACGGCCCTGACGCACGACCCGTTCTGGGAAACGGCCGACATCGACACCAGCAACAATGCCTGGCCGCGCAAGGCCACGCCTTCGCGCCTGGAATTGTTCAAGATGGAACGCAAGCCGAACGACATGATGAAGGACTTCAACGCGCCGTTGAAGGGTGACGAGGCGGCCAACAATGGTGCAAACGCGGGCGCGAAGGCCGATGCCAGGCCGGCTGATGCCGGTACCCCGGCCAACGGCGCCGCGGCCAAGCAGCAGGCGGAGACGCAACAGCTCGCCCCAGCCGCACCGCAAGCTCCCGCCGCCCTGCCGGCCCCGGCGGCCCCGGCGGAGCCGAAGCGCTGATGTTGCGCTGGCTGCACCGGGTGGCCTTGTCGGCGGCGCTGCTGTGCGGCGCCGCCACGGCCCACAATTACCACATGGGCCTGGCCGACATCGGCTACAACGCCGCCACCGGCAACACGGAAATCGTGCACACGTACACCGCGCACGACGTGGAAGCGCTGCTCGCGAACCTGTATGGCCGCCAGTTCGACCTGGGTGCCGAGGAAGACCAGGAAGCGCTGCGGCGCTACCTGGACAAGCGCTTCGTGCTGACCGTGGACGGCCGTGCCCTGCCGTTGCAATGGGTGGGCGTGAAGGCCAGTGCGGACACCGTGACCGTGTTCCAGGAAGTGCCCGGCACCGCGCTGCCCGCCGGCGCAGTACTGAAGAATGGCGTGCTGACGGACTTCCTGGCCGCGCAGATCAATACCGTCAATGTCGGCGGCAGCGCCGGGCGGGCGGCGGCCACGCTGACCTTTACCGCCTCGCAAGCGGAGCAGCGGCTGCCTTGAAGCGGCAATACGTCGATTGACGCTTGCCGCTTGCATGCCGATCGCGCATGCTCCCACTGTTGGACAGCAGAACACCCGTGTCGTACACCATTTCGAGCTTGCTCGAAATGGTGTACGACACAGGTTTTCCTTCGCCGACGATCGCTCCTGCTCCCCGTTACACCACAATGAACAAAACCACCCTCGCCCCCCTCCTCGCTACCCTCTCCCTCGCCGCCCACGCGGACGACCCCTTCCTTCCCCGCGTCACGATCGACGCCTCCCGCATCAGCCAGCTCGGCATCGCCGACTCGGCCACGGAAGGCACCGTGACGGGCCGCCAGCTGGCAGCGCGCACCACGTACCGCCCCGGCGAGCTGCTGGAAGCCGTGCCGGGGCTCGTCGTGAGCCAGCACAGCGGCGAGGGCAAGGCCAACCAGTTCTACCTGCGGGGCTTCAACCTGGACCACGGCACCGACCTGCGCACGACGGTCGACGGCATGCCCGTCAACCAGCGCAGCCATGCGCACGGCCAGGGCTGGACGGACCTGAACTTCGTGATTCCCGAGCTGGCCGCCCGGCTCGACTACCGCAAGGGACCATACTCGGCGCAGGCCGGCGACTTCGCTTCGGCGGGCAGCACCGACATCGCCTACGCCAGCCGCCTCACGCGCGGCATCGCCAACATCGCCGTGGGCCAGCATGGCTACGGCCGCGCCCTGGTCGCCGCTTCACCGGAACTGGGCGCGGGCAGCCTGCTGTATGCGCTGGAGACGATGCACAACGACGGCCCGTTCACGCGCGGCGACAACTACCGCAAGGTGAATGGCGTGCTGCGCTACAGCCAGGGGTATGCGAACAACGGCTTCCATGTGACGGCGATGGCTTACCGGGCCAAATGGCATGCCACCGACCAGATCCCGCAGCGCGCGGTGGACACGGGCGCCCTGGGCCGCTTCGACGCCATCGACCCGACCGATGGCGGCAGCGCGCACCGCTACAGCCTGTCCGGCGCCTGGGCCCGCACGACCGAGAGTGGCGCGGCGCGCGTTTCCGCCTACGCGATCGCCAACCGGCTGGCGCTGTTCTCGAACTTCACTTACTTCATGGACGATCCCGTGAACGGCGACCAGTTCGCGCAGCCGGACCGGCGCGTGACGACCGGTGTCGACGCCAGCTACACCTGGCACACGCACGATGCCAACGGCGTGTCCGCCTCCGCCACCACCGTGGGCGCGACGGCGCAGAACGACAATATCCACAACGGCCTGCAGCGCACCAAGGCGCGCCAGGTGATCGGCACCACGCGCCAGGACCATATCGTGGAAACGAGCGGCGCCGTGTTCATCGAGAACCAGACGCGCTGGATGCCAGCCTTGCGCAGCGTGGCCGGCCTGCGTGCCGACCACTACCGCTTCGACGTGGCCGGCGACCGCGCGGCCAATACCGGCACGGCGAACGACACGATGCTGTCGCCATCGGTCAGCCTGGTCTTCGGGCCGTGGGCGCGCACCGAGTTCTACGTCAACGCGGGCACGGGCTTCCACAGCAACGATGCGCGCGGCACCGTGATCGCCGTCGACCCGAAGACGAACGAGGCGGTCGACCGGGTGACGCCGCTCGCGCGCACGCGCGGCCTGGACCTGGGCGTGCGCAGCGAATGGCTGCGGGGCCTGCAGACGTCGCTGTCGCTGTACCGGCTCGACATGGATTCCGAACTGGTCTTCGTCGGCGATGCGGGCACCACCGAGGCGGGCCGCCCGAGCCGCCGCCACGGCGTCGAATTTTCCAGTTACTACAAGCCGTTCAAGTGGCTGGCGCTGGACGCCGACCTGGCTTATGCGCGCGGCCGCTACCGCGATGCCGATCCGGCCGGTGACCGCATACCCGGCGCCGTGGAAGGCGTGGCGCAACTGGCCGCCACCTTCACGCCGGAAGGCCCGTGGTCCGGCGCGCTGCGGCTGCGCTGGTTCGGCCCGCGCCCGCTGGTGGAAGACGATTCGATCCGCTCCGACGCGACGCTGACCCTGAACGGCCGGCTTGCCTTCCAGGTCGACCGCCGGCTGCACGTGGAACTCGAAGCATTCAACCTGACCGACCGGCGCGACGCGGCGATCACCTATTACTATGCTTCGCGGCTGAAGGGCGAGGCGGCGCCGGTGGACGATTATCACTTCCACCCGATCGAATCGCGCTCGCTGCGGCTGTCGCTCAACTACACGTTCTGATCCGCTGGTGTCGTACATCGGTTTTCAGTATCGGCAGAATGTCCAGCCTGACGCACCACGGATCGAAGTCGTACAATACGACAATATTTACAAGCCATCGAAGGTCCGTCATGACGCCCCAGTTCACTCCCATCGAACAAGTCAAAGAGGCGCTGCGCACGCAAGGCTGGGCGCTGCTGGCGCCGCCGGACGTGGCGGCGCTGTCCGGCACGCCGCTGGCGCAGCTCGACGCGCTGGCGCCGAGCTGGGACAGCCTGGAACTGGACAATTACCTGAAGGATGGCGGCCGCTACCGCCGCCGCCGCCATTCCTGCTTCGTGCAGCGTGACGCCGAACTGGCGCAGACGGCCCACCGCGCCCACTGGCAGAGTGTGGAGTACAACGCGCTGCACGGGGGCATGCACCGCATGTTCGAACCCGTGCTGCCCGAAACGGTGGCCGCGCCGGGCTGGCAAGGCTTGCTGACGGCGCTGGGCCGGCTGTTCACCGCCGTGCGCGGCGAACCGGCGTGGTATGTGGAAGCCCATCAGTTCCGCATCGACACGGCCGACGGCATCGGCCGCCCCACGCCGGAAGGCGCGCACCGCGACGGCGTCGACTTCGTTGCCGTCATCCTGGTCGGCCGGCATGGCATCAAGGGCGGCGAGACGCGCATCTTCGAGGCCGAGGGCCCGAACGGCAAGCGCTTCACGATGACCGAACCGTGGACGATGCTGCTGCTGGACGATGCGACCGTGATCCACGAATCGACGCCGATCCAGCCGCTGGGCGAACATGGGCACCGCGACACGCTGGTGATCACGTACCGGGCCGGCGGCTTCCAGGGCGGTACATAGCAAGGCGCCGGCAGGCGCCACGTTGGGCGCCGTCGCGCCTGCATTTCATTTATAGTCGGACATACATCGATGACAGCACAGGGCACGCGTGTGGATTCCACCTACGAAATCGAACCGGATGAAATCGAGATACTGATCGTCGAGGACAGCCCGACGCAGGCCGAGCGGCTGCGGCGGCTGATCCAGTCCGTGCGCTACAAGGCGCGCGTGGCGGGCAACGGCCGGCTGGCGCTGGAAGCGATCCAGGCGCGCAAGCCGCACCTCGTGCTGTCGGACATCGTGATGCCCGAGATGGATGGCTATGAGCTGTGCCGCGCAATCAAGGCCGATTCGGCGATGCGCGACATTCCCGTCATCCTCGTCACGTCGCTCAACGATCCGAAGGACATCATCCGCGGCATCGAGTGCGGCGCCGACAATTTCATCCGCAAGCCGTACGCGGAAGATTACCTGCTCAACCGCATCGGCCACATGCTGGTCAACCAGAAGCTGCGCAAGGACCAGAACATGGAGGTGGGCATCGCCCTCTACCTGGGCGAGCAGAAGCACTTCATCAATGCCGAGCGCCAGCAGATCCTCGACCTCCTGATTTCCACCTACGAACAGGCGGTGCAGGTCAACAGCGAATTGCAGGCGCGCGAGCGCCAGGTCATCGAACTGAACATGCGCCTGGCGCACCACGCGGGGCAGCTGGAAACGATCAACCGCGAGATTGCGCTGAAGAACGTGGAACTGGGCGAGGCGAGCAGGATGAAATCGGCCTTCATCGCCAATATGTCGCACGAGTTGCGCACGCCGCTGAACGCCATCATCGGGTTCACGGGCGCGCTGCTGATGAAGCTGCCCGGCCCGCTGACGGAAGAGCAGGAAAAGCAGCTCAACACGATCCGCGGCTCGGCCCGCCACCTGCTTTCGCTGATCAACGATATCCTCGACGTGGCCAAGATCGAGGCCGGCAAGGTCACGCTGTCGATCGAGCGCGTGCAATGCCAGGACGTGGTGCGCGAAGTGGCCGAGACGCTGCGGCCGCTGGCGTCCCAGAAAGGCCTGGCGCTGGAAGTGGTGCTGGACGAGCAACCGATCGCCCTCGATACGGACCGGCGCGCCCTGAAGCAGATCCTGATCAATCTTGCCAACAATGCCATCAAGTTCACGGAGAAGGGAACCGTGCGCGTGGAACTGGGGCGGCGCCCCCTCGACGATGGCACGTCGGCCACGGAATTCTCGGTGTCCGACACGGGCGCCGGTATCCGCGAGGAAGACCAGGCCAAGCTGTTCCAGGCATTCTCGCAACTGGACTCCACGTCGACCCGCCACGCCGAAGGCGCGGGGCTGGGCCTCTACCTGTGCCAGAACCTGGCCAACGTATTGGGTGGCTCGCTGTTCTTCACGAGCGAATTCGGCAAGGGCAGCAAGTTCACGTTACAGCTCAAGCGCACCAACCAGGCCGCGCTTGCCACGCCAAAGTAACCAGCGCATTCATAGCCGCGTGTGTTTTACGCAACCGCAAAAAAATGTGCGGGGAGCATGCTTGTGCTCGCCCTGTGGGTCGCGCCGCTACTCAGCTGAAGATCGCTTGGCAAACCCCGCACTTCAGCTTGCCGTTATTCGCCCGCACGCCCGATCGCCGAATTTTGATGCACTGCACATAACGTCTGGAAACGCTTCCGCGTGGGCAATGGGGCACGCACGGTAGTTTTACGGTATTGCAGCGCAACATAAACCGGGCTATAGTGAAACCGTCTCCTCCAAGCGTTCTCCGAACAATTGGACCTCGCCCGCAGCCTTCGGCTCGCGGGCATTTTTTTTGCCCGGCCTCCTTCCCCCGCGCGCCCACCGCCCGCCCCTCGTCATCCCCCAAGCAAATGTTTCCACAAACCGGGGTCAGACCCGGTTTTGGTAAATATTGCCTGGAAACGGGGTCTGACCCCGGTTTCAGGAAACTTTTCGGCGCTGTTCTTCGGGCTGCCGCTGCGGTAACTAAACAATCGCTTTACTTATATCAAACGTTTGAATTTTATGTTTTAATCAGGAATGGCTGAAAAACAAACACGCAAGACCCGCTCCGATGGCGAACAATCGCGCGAGCGCCTGCTGCAGGCCGCCATGCGCCTGTTCGGGGCCCAGGGATTCAACGCCACGTCCACGCGCGAGATTGCGCTGGCGGCCGGCGCCAACGTGGCGGCGATCGCCTATTACTTCGGCGACAAGGCGGGGCTGTACCGCGCCGCGCTGACCGATTTCATGCCGCCGCCCGAAAAGAACATCGCCCAGTTCGACCAGCCCGGCTTCACGCTGCGCCAGGTACTGAATGGCTACTACACGCAGATGCTGGCGCCGATGCTGGAAGACGATACGGCCCAGCTGCGGCTGCGCATGTGGCTGCGCGAGGTGCTGGAACCCACCGGCATCTGGCAGAACGAGATCGACAACGGCATCCGCCCGGAATTCGAAGCCCTGGCCGCCGTGCTGGCGCGCCACCTCGAAGTGCCGGTGGACGACGAGGTGCGCCGCCTGGTGCACGCCGTCGCGGCGCTGGGCGCGCACCTGATGATCTCGCTGGATATCGTGGCCGCCGTCACGCCGCAACTGGTGACAGGGCCGAATGCGCTGCACGACTGGATTCCCCGGCTGGTCGACTATGCCGAAGCGATCGTGGTCGCCGAACAGGAAAAGAGAAAGAAAGGAGCAGCATGAAGTCAGCGGTAATGTCCATGAACGCATTGAAGACGCCCCTGGCGCTGGCCGCCGCGCTGGTGCTGGGCGGTTGCGCGCTGTCCGCCCCGCCGGCCAGGGTCGACGCCCAGGGCCCCGAGGCGTGGCATGCGCCGCTGCCGCACGGCGGCACCGTCGCGCAACTGTCGCTCTGGTGGCGCAGCCAGGGCGATCCGCTGCTGGCCGAGCTGGTGGAAGCGGCGCAGGCCGTGAGCCCCACCGTGGCGGCGGCGCGCAGCCGGCTCGCCCAGGCGCGCGAGGCGCGCGTGGCCGCCGGCGCGGCACTGGCGCCCACCGTCGACGGGGCGCTGACCTCGACCCGGTCCAGCCAGCAAAGCGCAGCGCTGCCGGTGAACACCACCTCGCAGGGCTATTTCCAGGCCGCGTGGGAAATCGACATCTTCGGCGCCAACCGCGCCGTGCGCGACGCGACGCAGGCCCGCTACGAAGGCGCGCAGGCCGGCTGGCACGACGCCCGCGTGACGGTGGCGGCGGACACCGCGAACACCTATTACCAGTACCGCGCCTGCGAACGGCTGCTGGACGTGACCCGGCAGGACGCCGCCTCGCGCGCCGACACGGCGCGGCTGACGGAACTGACGGCACGGGCGGGCTTCGCGGCGCCGGCCGACCTGGCCCTGGCGCGCGCCAGCGCGGCCGACGGCGCCAACCGCGAGATCGCCCAGCGCGCCCAGTGCGAGGTGGACGTGAAGACGCTGGTCGCCCTGACCGCGATGGCCGAACCCGAGCTGCGCAAGCGCCTGGCCGACGCCACGGCGGAACTGTCGCCGGCACAGGGCATCGCGCTAGCGTCGCTCCCGGCCGAGACGCTGGCCCAGCGGCCGGACGTGTTCAACGCCGAGCGCGAAGTGGCCGCCGCGAGCTTCGAGGTGGCCGGCGCGCGCGCCCAGCGCTTTCCGCGGCTGACCATCGCGGGTTCGATCGGCCGCGGCCAGGTCCACGCCGCCGGCGAGAGCGTGACCGCCGGCACGTGGACGATCGGCCCGGTGCAGATGACGCTGCCGGTATTCGATGCCGGCCGGCGCCGCGCCTCCGTCGAGGCGGCTCGCGAACGCTACGAGGCGGCCGTGACCACCTACCGGGGCAGCGTCCGCCAGGCCGTCGCCGAAGTGGAACAGGCGCTCGTCAACCTGCAGGGCACCGACCTGCGCGCCGTGCAGGCGCAGGCATCGCTGGAAGGCTACCGCGCTTCTTTCACCGCCGCCGAAGACCTGTACAGGAACGGCATGGGCAGCCTGCTGCAGCTGGAAGACGCGCGGCGCACGCGCCTGGCCGCCGAGAACGCGGTGATCGCCGTGCAGCGCGAACGCAGCGCCGCGTGGATCGCCCTGTACCGCGCCGCCGGCGGCGGCTGGAACCGCGACATCTTGAACGCATCGGCAAACTCATCTGCAATATCCTCCGCGAGCAACCAATGAACGAGACCCAACACGAGCTCAACACCAAGCCCAACATCAAGCTCAACACCAAGCTCAACATCAAGCCGGGCGCCAAACCGCTCGCGCTGGCCCTGCTGGCCGCCGTCGCGCTCGGCGGCGCCGGCGTGGCGCTGTACAGCCCCGCCTCCAGTGCCGCGGATGAAAAGAAACCGGCCACCGCCACCCCGGCGCTGACCGTGTCGACCACCCGGCCGCAATCGGCCACGCTGCCGCTGCGCCTGACCGCGAACGGCAACGTGGCGGCGTGGCAGGAAGCGTCGATCGGCAGCGAGTCGAACGGCTTGCGGCTGACCGAGGTGCGCGTGAACGTGGGCGACGTGGTGAAGAAGGGCCAGGTGCTGGCCGTGTTCTCGGCCGATACCGTGAACGCGGACGTGGCGCAGGCGAAGGCCGCGCTGGCCGAAGCCCAGGCCAATGCCGCCGAGGCGCAGGCCAATGCGAAGCGGGCGCGCGCCGTGCAGGCATCGGGCGCGCTGTCCGAGCAGCAGATCTCGCAATACCTGACGGCCGAGCAGACGGCCAATGCGCGCATCGAATCGGCGCGCGCCACGCTGGCTTCGCAGCAGCTGCGCCTGAAGTACACGCAGGTGGTGGCGCCGGATGCCGGTGTGATCTCCGCGCGCAGCGCCACGGTCGGCGCCGTGATCGGTCCCGGCACGGAACTGTTCCGCATGATCCGCCAGGGCCGCCTCGAATGGCGGGCCGAGGTCACGGCCGCCGAGCTGAAAAGCATCCGCATCGGTTCCACCGCGGTGGTGAAAGCCGCCAATGGCAGCGAGCTGGCGGGCAAGGTGCGCATGATCGCGCCCACGGTGGACGCGCAAACCCGCTCGGCGCTCGTCTACGTCGACCTGCCACCGGATTCACGCAGCAATGCGCCGTTCAAGGCGGGCATGTTCGCCAGCGGCCATTTCGAACTGGGCACGTCGGGCGCGCTGACCTTGCCGCAGCCGGCCGTGGTGGTGCGCGACGGCTTTCCCTATGTGTTCCGGCTCAACGCCGATTCCCGCGTGAGCCAGTTGAAGGTGCAGACCGGGCGGCGTACCGGCGACCGGGTCGAGATCCTCTCCGGTGTCACGGCCGACATGCCGGTGGTGCTGAACGGCGCCGGCTTCCTGAACGACGGCGACCTGGTGCGGGTCGCGAATTCGGCACCGGCGGCGGCACCGGCCGCCGCCGCCGCGCCGGCGCAGCGCACCGTGAAATGAAGGACATGCGATGAACTTTTCCGCCCTGTCGATCCGGAATCCGATTCCGGCGATCATGCTCTTCACCCTGCTCACGCTGGCGGGGCTGCTGGCCTACAAGGCCAACCCGGTGCAGGACTTTCCGGACATCGAACTGCCGATCGTCACCGTCAGCGCCACGCTGCCGGGCGCCGCGCCGGCCCAGCTGGAAACCGAGGTCGCGCGCAAGATCGAGGATTCGGTGGCCACGCTGCAAGGCGTGAAGAACATCTACACGAAGGTGCTCGACGGCGTGGCCACGGTCACCGTCGAGTTCATCCTCGAGAAGAACATCTCCGACGGCGTGAACGAGGTGCGCGACGCCGTCTCCCAGGTGCGCGCCGACATGCCGGCCGAATTGCGTGAACCGGTCGTCAGCAAGGTGTCGACCGCGGGCCGCGTGATCACCACGTTCATCGTGGCCAGCAAGCCGGGCACCACGCGCATCGACGATGCGGACCTGTCCTGGTTCGTCGATAACACCGTGGCCAAGCGGCTGCTGACGGTGCCGGGCGTCGGCTCCGTCAAGCGCGTGGGCGGCGTGGACCGCGAGATCCGCGTGGAGCTGGACGATGCCCAGATGGCCGCGCTGCGCGTCTCGGCACTCGATGTGTCGCGCCAGCTGCGCCTCGTCCAGCGCGAGGCGCCGGGCGGGCGCGGCGACGTATCGGGCGCCGAGCAATCGGTGCGCACCATCGGTACCGTGCAGTCGGCCCAGGAACTGGCGAAGATGGACATTCCGCTGGGCGATGGCCGCCACGTGCGGCTGGACCAGGTGGCCAAGGTGACGGACACCGTCGCCGAACCGCGCGCCGTCGCCACGCAGGACGGCAAGCCGGTCGTCGCGTTCGAGGTGTTCCGCACCAAGGGTGCCAGCGAGACCGCGGTGGCCGAGGGCGTGGCCGCGGCCGTGGAACAGCTGCGCAAGAACCACCCGAACCTGGAAATGAAGCAGGTGATCGACAACGCCTTCCCGGTCGAGGAAAACTTCGAAGGCTCGATGGAGCTGCTGTACGAAGGCGCGATCCTGGCCGTGATCGTGGTGTTCTGGTTCCTGCGCGACTGGCGCGCCACGCTGGTGGCGTCGGCCGCCCTGCCCCTTTCCGTGCTGCCCGCCTTCCTGGGCATCTATTGGTTCGGCTACACGCTCAACACGGTGACCCTGCTGTCGCTGGCCCTCGTGGTGGGCGTGCTGGTGGACGATGCGATCGTGGAGATCGAGAACATCGAACGCCACCTGCAGATGGGCAAGACGCCGATGCAGGCGGCGCTGGAGGCGGCCGACGAGATCGGCATGGCCGTGATCGCCACCACGTTCGCGCTGGTGGCCGTGTTCCTGCCCACCGCCTTCATGGGCGGCATTCCCGGCAAGTTCTTCAAGCAGTTCGGCTGGACCGCCGTGCTGGCGGTGCTCGCCTCGCTGGTGGTGGCGCGCCTGCTGACGCCGATGATGGCCGCGTACCTCCTGAAACCCATCAAGCGCAAGCATGAGGATGAGCAGGAGCGGGACGGCCCGATCATGACGCGCTACCTGCGCACCATGAAATGGTGCCTGAAGCACCGCGCCGTGACGGCCATCGCCTCGGCCGTGTTCTTCGTGTGCTCGATCATGCTGGTCGGCCTGCTGCCGACGGGCTTCGTGCCGCCGGCCGACCGCGCGCAGACCCAGGTGAACGTGGAACTGCCGCCCGGCTCCACGCTGGCGCAGACGCGCGAGGTGGCCGAGCAGGCGCGGCAGGCGGCAATGCGCGTGCCCGGCATCACGGGCGTATTCAGCTCGATCGGCGGCGGCTCTTCCGGCGACGCGTTCGCACCGGGTGCCGCGGCCGAGGCGCGCCGCGCCGTGCTCACCATCACCACCGTGCACCGCACCGATCGCGATGAAACGATGGCCGAGATCGATTCGCTGCTGCGGCGCCAGCTGGGCAATATCGCCGGCGCGCGCTTCACCGTGGGCCCGCCGGATACGGGCGTGAAGATGCAGCTGGTGCTGCAATCGGAAGACCCCGAGGCGCTGATCGCCGCCGCGCGGCGCGCCGAGCGCGAGCTGCGCACACTGCAGGGCATCGGCAACGTCACCTCGTCGGCCTCGCTGGTGCGGCCCGAGATCATCGTGCGGCCCGACTTCGCCCGCGCCGCCGACCTGGGCGTGACGGCCGCTTCGATCGGCGAGACCGTGCGCGTGGCCACGGCCGGCGACTACGACTTCGACCTGACGAAGATGAACCTGCCGGAGCGCCAGGTGCCGATCCGCGTCAAGCTGCCCGACCCCGTGCGCGCCGACCTCGACGCGATCGGGCGCCTGACGGTGCCGGGCCGTAACGGTCCGGTGCTGCTGGCCAATGTGGCGACGATCACGATGGAATCCGGCCCGGCCCAGATCGACCGCCTGAACCGCAGCCGCAATGTGACGCTGGACGTGGAACTGGGCAGCCGCTCGCTGGGCGAGCTCAATGCCGAGGCGCGCGCGCTGCCGGCGCTGGCCAACCTGCCGCCGAACGTGCGCATCGCCGAGCTGGGCGATGCGCAGGAGATGGCCGCGCTGTTCGCCAGCTTCGGCATCGCCATGGCGATCGGCGTGCTGTGCATCTACGGCGTGCTCGTGCTGCTGTTCAAGGACTTCATGCAGCCGGTCACGATCCTGGCCGCCCTGCCCCTGTCCATCGGCGGCGCCATCGTGCTGCTGCTCATCACGGGCAATGCGCTGTCGATGCCGTCGATGATCGGCCTGATCATGCTGATGGGGATCGTGACGAAGAACTCGATCCTGCTGGTCGACTATGCGATCCTGGCGCGCCAGGCAGGCATGAGCCGCACCGACGCCCTCGTCGATGCCTGCCACAAGCGCAGCCGGCCGATCCTGATGACGACCATCGCGATGGGTGCCGGCATGATGCCGCTGGCGCTGGGCCTGGGCGCCGACCCCAGCTTCCGCGCGCCGATGGCGATCACGGTGATCGGCGGCCTGATCACGTCCACGCTGCTGAGCCTGCTGGTGGTGCCCGCCGTGTTCACCTACGTGGACGATATCGAGCACTGGATCGCGCGCATGGTGCGCAAGCTGCGGCACAAGGATCACCCGCACGGCGAACACGTCGAGCACCAGCACGGCGGCGCGGCAAACCTGCCGCGCGCGGCCGAGCCGGGCAAGGCGGGCGGGCATTGAGCTTCATAAGTGCCGTTCCTTCGAGCTGGCCCCAGGTGCAAGATCCGGGGGCGCAGCCCGAGTTGCAAGGAAAACGCCGCTCCTCGCCGGCGTAGCGGTCCGGGCTTGCAAGCCCGGACTGCTTCCTGACCCCTGCCTTTCGCCTTGGGGTTCGAGCACGCGCCCCGGCTCTCAAGCCGAGCCCCGATCTGCTACTTCTTCCTCACCTCTTCCGAAGCGATATCGGCCAGGTCCTTGAGCGCCTGCAGCTCGGTGCCGCGCAGCTTGCGCGGCTCGCGGTCGATTACGCACAGCGTGCCCAGCGCCTGGCCGGCGGCGTCGCGCACCGGCACACCGGCGTAGAAGCGGATCTTCGGGTCGCCCTGCACCAGCGGATTCTCGCGAAAGCGCGGGTCGGCCGCCGCGTCCTCGACCACGAACACGTCGCCGGCCAGCACCGCGTGCGAGCAGAACGCCCACTCGCGCGGGGTTTCCTGCGCCTCGAGGCCAACGCGCGCCTTGAACCACTGCCGCGTCGACGTCAGCAGCGATACCAGTGCGATCGGCGAGCCCGTCACCTGGGCCGCGAGGCGCACGATGCGGTCGAAGCGGTTTTCCGATGCGGTGTCGACCAGTTGCGACGCGGCGAGCGCCGCCAGGCGCTCCGCTTCTTCCCTGCCCACCGGGTAGCCGGGCGCCGGATCGGGCTGGAACTCGGGCGATACCGGCGACAGTGCGGCCTCCACCGCCTGGCCGACGGTGGCCGGGGGATTGCCGGGCGCCTGGTCGAGCAGCCTGGCGATCGCCGAGAGGCGGGTGCGGCGGTGGCCGCCGGGCGTCTTCCAAGAAGCGATGGCGCCGCTTTCCATCCACATCTGGACGGTACTGGTGGCTACGCCGAGCAGGCGCGCGGCGGCCGTGGTCGTCAGGATCGGGTCTTCTTCATTGCTCATATGGTCATCCTGTGTGGGCAACAGTATACGCTCCGTTCCGTCGATTTAACAAATTTGATGGATTCTCGCGACCCGACAATCAAATTTCGCAATTTATGTTGATTTACGGCAACTAGTAAGGCATTATATCGATCGAATTCATCAAATTTGCCGACCATGAACCCCTTCCGCCACGCCAGCCTTGCCACCAAGCTGTATTCGGCCTTCGCACTCGTCCTGCTCTTCACCGTCATCCTTGCCGTGTTCGCGATCTCGCGCGTGAACCAGATCGACGCCGCGCTCGACAGCGCGAATACGCTACGCCGCACCGAGCTCGATCCGCTGCTGAACGCCCGCGAAGCGCTGGCGCAGACCGGTATCGCGGCACGCAACGCCTTCATCTTCCGCGACGACGCGGCCGCCACGCGCGAGCTCGACATTCTGGATCGCCACAAGGCCGCCTACCTGGCCGAGCTGCAAAGAATCGAGCCGCTGCTGCGCGGCCTGCCGGAATTCGACAAGGTGCGCGACGGGATGCTGCAGATGGCACGCGAGCTGGAACGGCCGCGCACCTACCGCACGGCCGGCGACCTGGAACGCTACGGTATCTTCCTGGTCGAGGAATGCAGCCCCCTGCGCCGCCGCATCGTCGCAGACATCGACACGCTGTTGAACGAGCTGAAGCAGCGGAACGACGCGGCCACCGCCGCTGCCACCGCGCAGGCCGCGAAGGCGCGCTGGTGGATCGGCGCGCTCGCCCTGGGCAGCGCCGTGCTGTGCGTGGTGGTCGGGACCGCGATCGTGCGCGGCCTGCTGCGCGAACTGGGCGGCGAGCCGGCCTATGCCGCCGGCGTGGCACGCGCCATCGCACGCGGCGAACTCCAGCACCCGGTGGACAGTGCCCGCGCCGACGGCAACAGCCTGCTGCACGCGATGGCGACGATGCAGGATGGACTGGCGCACATCGTGAAGGACGTGCGCAGCGGCACCGTGGCGATCACCGCGACTTCCGCCGAGATCGCCGCCGGCAATGCGGACCTGTCGGACCGCACCGAGGCGCAGGCGGCCGCTCTGGCGCAGGTCGCGGCGTCGATGAAGCACCTGGTCGAATCGGTGGGCGCCAATGCCGGCTATGCCGAGGAAGCCAGCCGCCTGTCGCGGCAGGCCACGGAAGTATCGCGCCAGGGCGGCGCCGCGGTGGACAGCGTGGTCGCCACGATGAACATGATCGACGCTTCCTCGCAGAAGATCGTCGACATCATTGCCGTCATCGACGGCATCGCGTTCCAGACCAATATCCTCGCGCTCAATGCCGCGGTGGAAGCTGCCCGCGCCGGCGAACAGGGCCGCGGCTTCGCCGTGGTGGCGAGCGAGGTGCGCAACCTGGCGCACCGCTCGGCCACGGCGGCAAGGGAAGTGAAGGCCCTGATCGAGGATTCGGTCGGCAAGGTCGCCCTCGGCACGGCGCAGGTCGGCACGGCGGGCGCCACGATGAAGAGCGTGGTCGATGGCATTGCCCGCGTGTCCGGCATCATGCAGGACATCTCGAACACGACCCGCGCGCAAAGCGGCGATATCGCATCGGTGGGCGCGGCCATCGCCCGGCTCGATGACATGACCGTGCGCAATGCCACACTCGTCGACGAAGCTGCCGCCGCCGCGCAATCCCTGCGCATGCAGGCCGACCACCTGGCCGGCGTGGTCGATACGTTCCAGCTGGAACCGGCGGGCGGGCCGGCGCGGCGCGGCGGGCCGGCGCTGGCGGCCTGAACGCAACACCGCGGCGCCGCCGCCACATGACTCCGCCATAGCCGGCACTTGTCGCTATACTGGTGGTATCAGCGTCGGAATCAGCATGTCATCCCGTGGGGAGGCGCCTTGTCACCACTGTCGTGGTTCGTCGCATCCGGAGCCTCGTGGCAGTCGGCCGTCCAGCGCCGCCTGCGCACGGTGTCGCGCCTGCGTTCGCGCAGCGCGGCCGCGATGCGCAGCCTGCGTGAAACCTTCACGCCGCCGGCTCCTTTTCCCGCCGAGATGGAACGCCGTTTCCTGCGCGACCACGCCCACCGGTTCGCGCCCTTTCGCCGCGCCGGCGCCGTGCTGGCGCTGCTGATCCTCACGGCATTCTTCGCCTTCGATTATTTCCTGTTCCTGCAGGTCGCGGATTTCCCGCTGACCCAGGTCTGGCTCTGCCGTGCGGTGCTTTGCGCCGTGCTGCTGCAGTGCGTGCTGAAGTCGCTGACGGCCGCGTTCTGCAACGACCGCAATGCCCACGTCATCATGCTTTCCGGAGCCGCCGCGGTGGTGGCTTGCGAGTTGCTGCTGATCGTGCTGACGCCGCCATCGATCGGCTTCTACGGTTACTTCGTCGCCCTGTGCATGGCCACGTTCTACCTGTTCGGCTTCCTGCACCTGCGCGCCCGTCCAGTCATGCTGGCCGGTATCGTGGTGCTGGCCGTCACCGCCGGTGCGCACGCCGTGCTGCTCGGTACCGAACGGGGCGGCCTGCTCCCCGACGCCGGTTATGCGCTGGGGCTCCTGGCCAATATGGTGGTGATCGGCCTCGGCATGGCGATCATGCTGGAACGCAATGCCCGGCGCCAGTTCCAGCAGGAACGCGAACTGTCGGACATGAACGTCGAGCTCAGCGGCAGGAACGCGCAGCTTGCCAGCGAGAAGGAGGAAAACCAGATCAAGGCGCAAGCCCTGATCCGCCTGAAGGACGAGCAGCGCAGCCAGGCCCTGCAGGCCAGCCAGGAAACGGCCCGCTTCCTGGCCGCCGCGGCACACGACCTGCGGCAACCCATGTTCGGGCTGGGCTTGGCGCTGGAAGCCATGCAGCGTGCCCTCGACGGCGGCGATACGGGCGAGGCGGCGCGGCTGACGGCGCTGTCGATCCGCTCGGCGCGCACGATGGCCACCACCTTCAACGCCGTGCTCGACCTGTCGCGCCTCGAATCGGGCTTCGTGGCGCCCGAGCCCTCGCACTTCGATCTCGACGAGCTGCTGCGTGAAGTCGCCACGGATCTGGGCGCGTTCGCGCAAAGCCGGCAGGTGGCGCTGCGCCTGCGCCTGCCGGCCACACCGGTCACCGTGTTCAGCGACCGGCAGATGGTGAGCCGCATCGTGCGCAACCTGGTCAGCAACGGGATCAAGTACGCGCGCCGCGACGCGCCGCGTGGCGCCTTCGTGCTGATCGGCGCCGTGCGGCTGCAGACGCGTGTGCGCATCGACGTGATGGACAACGGCATCGGCATTCCGGCGCAGCAATGGCACCGCGTCTTCGAACCGTTCGTCCAGCTCGACAATGCCGAACGCGACCGGGAAAAGGGCCTGGGCCTGGGGCTGTCGATCGTCAACGCCATGATCGCCCTGTTGCCGGAGCACCGGCTCGAGTTCAAGTCCGAAGTGGGGCGCGGCACGCGCTTTTCCCTCGACGTGCCGAAGAGCAGCGAAACGCCGGCCGCCGACGCACCCGCGGGCGGCGAGCCGATAGCGGCGGACCTGCGCGGCATGTATGCGCTGGTGGTGGAGGACGACTGCCTCGTGCGCACGGCGATGGAAGCGCTGCTGGGCCAGTGGGGCATGCTGGTCGATACCGCTGCCGGCATGGCCGAGACGCGCGCACTGGCCGCCGGCCTGGAACGGGTGCCGGACCTGATCATCACCGATTTCCGCCTGCCGGACGGCGCCACCGCCAGCGACGTGCTCGATATCCTGCTGCCCGCCTGCGAGGACGGCGGCCGCCGCCCCGCGGTGCTCGCCGTGACCGGCGAGGTCGACAGCGCGCAGGCGGCACTGGCCGGCCGCGCCGCGACGGTGCTTCCCAAGCCGATGCACCCGGAGCGCCTGAAGGCTGCCATTGCCCAGGCGGCCGGCCGCGGCCAACTCAACCGTTGCGTGGAATGACGATGCCGCGCCGGGCCATTTCCACGATCAGCTCGGTGCGCCGGCGCACGCCGAACTTTTCCAGCAGGTCGCCGCTGTATTCCTTGATCGTGTTTTCCGTCAGCCCCATCTTGCGGGCGATCGACTTGTTGGACAATCCCTGGCAGATATAGCCGAGCGTTTCGGCCAGGCGCGGCGACAGGGCCAGGCCTTCCAGCGTGGCCGCCGGCCTGGCCGCGGGCGGGCTGAAGCCGCCCTTGCCCATCGCCGTGTGCGGCAGATAGATCTGGCCGCGCAGGATCGTGTCCAGCGCCGACCTGAACACCTGGTTGCCGTCGTCGCTGCTCTTCGAGATGAAGCCGCTGGCGCCCGCCTTGATGCACTCCATGACCGTGTCCCGGTCGTCCTGGCCCGACAGCATGATGGTATGCAGCGGCAGCTCATGTTGTGACACCCATTCCAGCACTTCCATCCCCGAATGGCCCTTGCCGAGCTGGTAGTCGAGGAACATCAGGTCGTAGGCGCCGCTGCCGAGCAGCCGAAGGCACGTGTCCACGTCGCCCGCCTCGTCGACCGACAGCAAGGGGTCGCACTGGATCAGCAGGGTCTTGAGCGCCTGGCGGGTCAGTGCCTGGTCTTCCACCAGCAGGGCATTGCGGAAAAAGGCGGGTTCCATCATGTTCCGGGTCCGGGTAGTAATGACCATCGTAGAGCAATTCGGGGGGTGCCGGCACCCTACCAAGTGGGGGCTTCCTTTTCATGGCCACCTGGTGCGGGCCTGCCCCCCGGCGCTTCTGGGGTGATGCCGCGCGGGCCGGCGCCGCACAATGGATACATCACCCACGCGCTCCCGCCGGCGTCCGAACGGCGCCCCTTCTTCAAGGAGAAACCGATATGGATACCAGCGGCAGAGCCGGGCCGGCTCACCCTTACCCCGTCCACCATGGCCGTGCCGCGGCCGCGTGCCGCTGGCTGCTGCTGGCGGGCGGCCTGTTCTCCAGCGTGGGCGCGGCGGCGCACCCATACGGCCCGTTCGGCCTGCCCATCTTCCTGCCGCCTCCGCCACCGGCGGCGTTCCGGCACGCGACACCGGACTTCGTGCCCGAACGGGCGCCCACGCGGCCGGCGCCGGCGCCACGCGCCGCGCCACCGGCCCGGCCCGCGAGCGCGGCGCCGCCACCTGCCGCGAAACGCACGGCCGCCACCGATTCCGCGCAATGCCGCCATGGTCCCAACCAGCGCGGCTGCATGGGCGGGAATGCCGGACCGCTGGCCGCCCAGTTCCACCCGACGGGCCCGCGGCCGTGATCGCGGCTAGCGGTCGGCCCGCTCCTCCCACTCGCGCCGCAGCAAACCGTAGAGGACCGAATCGAAGATCTCGCCGCCCACGATCCACCGTTCGCGCAGCAGGCCCTCGCGCTGGAAGCCCAGCCGCTCCAGCGCCCCGATGGACGCGGCGTTGCGGGGATCGATGTCCGCCTCCAGCCGGTGCAGGTCGAGCTCCAGGAAGGCGAAGCGCAGCAGCGCCCCCAGCGCCTCGCCCATATAACCCTTGCCCCAGTGCGCCCGGTTGAGCGCATAACCCACCTCGCCGCGCCGGTTCTGCCAGTGCAGCGCGTGCAGTGTGCAGTTGCCGACCTGGCGCCCCGTGTCGTTCGACACCATGGCGAAGCGGAAGTACTCGCGCGCCGCGAAGGCGGCAGCATCCTTGGCGATCTGCTGGGCCGGACGGTCCGGATCGGTCCACGCGGGCTCGCTGAAGTAGCGCATCACTTCGGGGTCGCCGTGGATGGCGAGCAGGTCGTCTTCGTCCCCCGGGCGGGGCGGGCGCAGCGTGAGGCGCGGGGTGGTGAGGGTGATGTGATAGTCCATCGGAATATCTTAACCGATGAGCCGGGCCGATCAGCTCATCGGCCGGCCGGCGCCATCCACCCTCCGCCCAACGCCCGGTACAGGTCCACCGAAGCGGCCAGCAGGCGGGCGCGCAGCTGCAGGCGCGCCACGTCCGCCGCGTACAGGTTGCGCTGCGCATCCAGCTCTTCCAGGTAGGCCGCATAGCCATTGGCATAGCGGTTGTGGGCGATGCGCAGCGTTTCGGCGGCGGTGGCGCGGCGCGCGTCGTTCTGCACCGCCTGCTCGCGCAGCCGCGTGATGGCGTCCAGGCCATTCTCCGTCTCCACGAACGCCTGCCGCACCGTGTTCTCGTACGCGATCAGCGCCCCGTTGCGCAGGGCGGCGGCCGAATCGGTGGCCGCCTGCACGCGGCCCGCGTCGAAGATCGGCGCCACCAGCGCGCCCGACAGGCGCCACAGGCGCGTGGGCCCGTGCACGAGGTCGGAAAGCTCGGTGGACTGGATGCCGCCGCCGGCCGTCAGCCGGAAAGTGGGCAGCAGCTGGTCGCGCGTGGCCGCCAGTTGCGCGCTGGCGGCGGCGATGGCCTGTTCGGCACGCGCGATGTCGGGGCGGCGGCGCAGCAGGTCCGACGGCAGGCCGGCGGGCACCGGCGGCGGCGCCAGTTCGGCAAGCGGCTTTCCGCGCGCGACGGTCCCCGGCGAGCCGCCCGCCAGCAGCGACAGGGCATTTTCCTGCTCGAAGATCTGCCGCTGCAATTGCGGAATCTGTTCGGCCGCCGTGTCGTACTCCGCCTGGGCCTGGAGCCACTCGAGGCGCGAGCTGTAGCCCACCTCGAACTGGCGCCGCGCCAGGTCGCGCGAGCGTTCGCGCACCTGCAGCGTGGCCTGCGCCAGCTCCAGCTGCGCATCGAGGCCGCGCAGGTTCAGGTAGCCGCTCGCCACGCTGGCGGCGATCGACAGCGCCGCCGCGTCCAGGCTCGCCTGCTCGCCGCGCAGCGTTGCGGCAGCCGCCTCCGTGGCATTGGCGAGCCGCCCCCACACGTCGATCTCGTAGGCGGCCTGGAATTCGGCCTGGAACACATTGGCCACGTAGGGCTTGCCGGTCGCGGCGGACAGCGTGCGCGCCCGCGTGGGCGACGTATCGAACGACAGCGTGGGTTGCTGCGCGGCCGCCGCGGCGCGCACGCGGGCACGGTAATCCTCGACCCGTTCGCGCGCCACGCGCAGGTCGCCGTTGTTGGCCAGTGCCGTGGTGACGAGCGCGGTCAGCGCCGGGTCGTCGAACGCCTGCCACCAGGCGCGGTCGGCCGGCAGAGCCGCGGCCCCATCGGAAAGAGGGGCGCGCCATTGCGCGGGCACGTGCAGTTGCGAGGCCGGCGGCTCGGCCACCCTGGGCGAGCATCCTCCCAGCAGGGTAAGCACCACCGCCAATGCCACCCGCCTCATCGGCGCGCCTCCCCGCCGTCCAGGTTTGCCGACGTGTCGATGCTGACGATGACGGACATGCCGGGCCGCAGCCGTTCCGCCAGCCGCTGGCCGGGGTCGATGCGGATGCGCACGGGGATGCGCTGGGCAATCTTCACGTAGTTGCCGGTGGCGTTATCGGCCGGTAGCACGGAAAATTCCGAGCCGGTGGCCGGCGAGATGCGCTCGACCTGCCCGGTCAGCGTGGCGCCATCGAGCGCGTCGACCTTGAACGTGGCGCTCTGCCCCACGCGCACGCCGTTCATCTGCGTTTCCTTCAGGTTGGCGATGACCCACATCTGGCGCGGCACGAGCCCCATCAGCTGGGCGCCGGAGTTGACGAAGGCGCCGCGCCGCACGCCGACCTGGCCCAGCTGGCCGTCCGACGGCGCGACGATGCGCGTGTTGTCCAGGTCCACCCTGGCCGCCTTCAACGCGGCGGCCGCGTTGGCGACGGCCGCTTCCAGGGCGGCGCGGTTGACCGTCACCGATTGCGATTGCTGCCGCGAGATTTCCACATTCGCCTGCGCCTGGGCCACGGCCGCCTGCGCCTGGGCATGGGCGGCGCGCTGCGCGTCGCGCTCGCGCTGCGACAGCGAGCCATCCTGCACCAGCTGTTCCACGCGCGCCAGGTCGGCACGGGCGCGGTCCGCCTGGGCCCGGGCGTTGCGCAGCGCCGCTTCCTGCAGCGCGATGGTGGCCGCGGCGCTGCGGCGCGACTGCGCCCAGTTGGACAGCGCCGCCTGCTGCGCCGCCAGCTGGGCCTCGGCCTGCTCGTAGCGCTGCTCGTAGACGCGGCGGTCGATCTCCACCAGCAGGTCGCCCTGCTTCACGTGCTGGAAGTCCTGCACGTGCACCTGCGTCACGTAACCCGATAGCTGGGTGCCGATCACCGTGACCTGCCCGCGCACGAGCGCGTTCTCGGTGGAGACGATCGGGCTGGTGAACGGCGGCAGCCGCCAGGCATACAGCACCACCAGCACGCCAATGAGCGCGATCAGCGCAAAGCCGGCGATCGCCAGCCACTGCTGCGGCCTGTCGGGCTGGCCCGGCGCAGGCGGGGCGGCCGCGGGCGCCGGCGCCGCGGCGGGCGGCGTGGCGGATGTTGGTGTGGATGCGGGAGTCGTATCGTTTGCGCCCATGTCGTTTGCGCTCATCTTGATCCGGAGTTGTCGAGGGAGACCTTGGCCATGCCTGTCTGCGCATCCTGCGCCGGCCCCTTGGGAGGCGCGGGCCGGCATGCGGTGCAGAGCTGCCACAGGTGGTGGAACAGCATCCACGCCAGCGTGGCGACGGCGACGATGCTGATCAACAGGAAGACGTCGTTGTAGGCCAGGATATTGGCTTCGCGGGTGGCGGCCGCGCCCAGCAGCGCCACGCCCTCCGCGTTGCGCAGCGCCGGGTCGGCCAGCGTGCCGGCCAGCGTGGCGCCGCTGCCCTGCACGCGGCTGGCCACCAGCGGGTCGATCAGCGTGAGGTGTTCGACGAGCTGGCTGGAATGGTATTTTTCGCGCATCACCTGCACCGTGCCCACCAGCGCGGAACCCAAGAGGCCGCCCAGGTTCTGCGTCATCGAGAACATCAGCGAAAAACTGATCAGGTTCTTCGGTTGCGCGATGATCGCCCCGAAGCCGGACACGAACACGGGACCGATGAAGAACACGCCGGCGAACGCCAGCAGGCCCTGGCTGATATACATCTGCGCGGGCCGCGTGAGATTGGTGGCGTGCGAATCCATCCACGCGCCGGCGGCCATCAGGACCAGCGCGAACATCAGCGAGCTCTGCACACGGCTGGGCGCGATCGTCAGCGCGCTGGCCGCCATGCCGGCGACGCTGGCCGCCAGCGTGACGAGCCACAGGTCCCGCATCTGGTCGTTCTGCAGGCCAAGCGCCTGGAGGAAGCCGACGGTGCCGGTGGCTTCCGATTGCACGATGCGGATCAGGAGCACCGACAGCGCGAGGCGAACCATGTTCGCCGTGGTCAGCCAACGGATATTGAGCAGCGGGTTGGCGCGATTGTGCTCGATGGTCACCGCCGCCGCGACCAGCACGATCGAGCCGGCCAGGCACCAGCCCAGCCAGGGCGTTTCGAACCACCACAGGGTGCGGCCCAGGCCCAGCACCGCGCACAGCAGCGCCACGCCGGGCGCGAACAGCGCGAACGTGAGGAAGTCGAGCTTCTCGAACGCGCGGATGCGGTCGCCGGGCGGGAGCTTGAGCAGCAGCACGCAACCCAGCGACAGCAGGCACAGGCCCAGCTCGAAGAAATACAGGCCGCGCCATTCGGCGATTTCCAGCAGTTCGGTGGAAAAGATGCGCGCGATCGGCAGCGCCAGCTGCGAAAACCCGATCCCCAGTACCACCCCCTTCAGGCGGTGCTGGGCGGGAAACCCCTGCAGCGTGTAGTACAGCCCGAGCGTGGTGAGCGCGGCGCCCGAAATGCCGCTGGCGGCGCGCACGGCGATGGCCGAGCCGAGCCCGTGCACGAACAGGTGGGCCAGCGTGGCCAGCGCGTACAGCACCAGGAACAGCTCCGTGAACAGCCGCAGGCCGAATTGCTGGCGGAACTTCACCAGCAGCAGGTTCATCGACACGTTGGCCATCACGTAGACGGTGGGCAGCCACTGGATCTCGGCCTGGTACACGCCCAGCGAGCCTTGCGCATACACGAGATTGACGGTGACGAGCGCATTGCCCAGGCCACCCGTGAGCGCCACGATGAAGCCGACGATCAGGTAGGCGATGCGGCGCGGCGTGGAATGCAGGGGCGATGACGGCGATCCCGGCAGCATCGGCCGCTCATGAGGCTTCCAGGTCTGGGGGGCGTAGACATCCATTGACGCGTATCCAAATGCGATCCATGCAAACGGCCGAGCAGTCTGCGAGGTGACATCATACGGCCCGGCCGGTTTGCGCGGCGCATGGGCCAGGCGAGTCACCACTTATGGCAGAGCAACCGCCTGCCATGCACGCCAGGGGCGCCGTGACGGATGGCAGGCTGGCAGCGGGGCAAGCGTTGCAAAGGCAGGGACGCAACGACGCCCGGCCGCGCATCGCACGATGCACGGCCGGGCGCGGCCATCCGCAAGGGGTGGGCGGACGGCGGGCCAAGCGGCGATGGATCAGTGGCGGCGGGAGCCCAGCAGCTTCGACACCGCATAGCCGGCGGCCAGCGCGACCAGCACGGAAGTGCCCGGGCTCTTGCGCACATAGCTGCGGCCCGTCTCGGCCAGGCGGGCATAAGCCACGTTCAGGTCGGAAGCCTTCTGGCTCAGGCGGTCGGAAAGATTGGCGGCGCCGCTGGACACGCGGTCCACGGTGTCGTGCGCCTTGCTCACCAGGCGGTCGGTGGCGGCGGGCACGCTGTCGGCCAGCTTCTCGACGGTGCTGTGCACCTTGTCGGCGGCGGCGGGAACCTTCTCGGCGATCTTGTCGACGGCGGCGTGGGCGCTGGTGGCGGCCTTCTCGGCAGCGGGCTGCACCTTGTCGACCGCGGCGTGGACGCTGGTAGCGGCCTTGTCGGCGGCAGGCTGCACCTTGTCGGCGGCCTTGTCGATGGCGCTGTGGGCATTGGCCGCGTCGTTGCGGTTGCCATTGCCGATCGGCGTCACGGAGCCGGTCGCATTGATGGTCGTTTTTTCGTTGTCCATGATCGGTATCCTCTTGGTTGGTGTATGCGGGATCAACGATAGGCCGATCGCGGAAGGTAGACCGTGCGGTGCATAACAAACTGTAAAGACAGTCGCTTCCGGCTCGTGGCCCCGCGCCTGTCGCACGCCGCCGCAGCACGCTTTGTGGCATGCTGCGCGGATCACGCAGTGGAGGTGCGCCATGATTCCTGTCTCGTCAGTCACCGATCCTTCCGGCATGGCCAATTTGTTCGCCCCGGCCGGCGTGGGCGCAACGCCGGCGCGGCCCGACATAGCGCCGAGCTCCGACGTGGACGTTTCCTCGCTGGGCCAGTTCATGGGCACGCTCGCGCTCTCGCAGAAACGCCTGGGCGAGCTGGCCGCCGCGAGCGGCGGGCGCATCACCGAAGGCGATCTGGAACAGCTGGGCACGGCCGCCGGCGAACTCGTCGAAGCATTCAACGTGGGGCGCGCCGCCGGCACGCTCGCGCCGCCGTCCGGCGAACCGCTGCCGGCCAACGCGCTTGCCACGCGCCTCACGCAGACCTTCGATGAAGAGCGCCCCGCGCTGGCACGGCTGGGCATCGACCTCGCGCCCTCGCTGCTGGGGGACGACGGCGACATGCTGGCCGTGGACGAGCGAGCCCTGCTGGCCGCGTTCCAGGCCGACCGCCAGGGCACGCTGGACACGCTGGCGCGCGCCGCCGGCCGCTTCGACGAAGCCGCCAGCGTGCTGGCACAGGAGCGCGATGCCATCGGGCCGGACGGCAACTCGCTCCAGGCACCATCCACCACCAACCTGCCGCCGAGCGAGATCAGCGACGCGGCCCTGCGCAATGCGCTGCGCGATACCGCGGTGCAGCCGAATCCGCCGGACCGGCAGGCCGCCGGGGCGCTCGACGATGCGCCCGATGCGCCGCCGGCCCGGCAACCCGAGGCGCCGCAGATCGCGGGTTCCGGCACGCCAGCGGCCATGCTCGACAACCAGGCTGCCGAGCTGACGGCCGCGCAGGCCAACAACAGCGCCAGCGGGGCGCTTGGCCCGGCCAACACGCCCCCGCAGCAGCCGGGACAGGCTAGCGCGCCGGCAGCGCAGGCCGCCACCGGCGCCCTGCCCTCCACGGCCGATGCGCTGCCCGCGAACAACCCGGCGCAGGTGCCGACGCAGGTGCCAACGCAGGTGCCGATGCAAGTGCAACCGCAGGTGCCGGCGCAGGTGCCCAATTACGCGCCGTCGGCGCTCGGCAATCCCGTGCCGGCGGCTAGCGCAAATCTCTCGGCTGCAACGGCGGGTCCGGCGCCGGCGAACCGCCCACCGGCCACGCCCGCCGAAACCGCCGCTGCCCAGCAGGCTGCGCGGGACACGGTGCAGCCGCCGCCGGTGCGGGTTGCCGGGGCAACGGGCGAGGCGCAGGCGAATCCGGTGCCGACCCCGCCCTCCGCGACGACGTCGCCCGACCGCGCCAATGCGGAGGCGCTGGCCCGGCAGCTGGCCGCCGAGCGCTTCGCGGCCGAGCGGGCCGCCGTGGCCGAGACCGCGGAAGCGCGGCGCCAGGAAGTGCGGCGCGACGAAGCTGCGCGGCTCGACCTGAACCGTGCCGCCCTGACGCAGCAGGAACGCGCCGCCGCCGGCCGCCTGGCGATCGCGCGGCAGACGGCCAGCCAGGCGCTGGCCGACCAGCAGGACGTGGTGACGCAGGACCAGCGCCTGCAGGAAGCCCGCGCCGCCGAGCTGCGCCAGCTGACCACCACGCGCGAGGAGGATGCGGCCGCGCAGCGGCTGGCCGACCGCATCGGCGAGGCGCGCGGCGATGCCCTGGACGGGGCGGATGCCCTGGCGCAGGACCGCCTGCTCGAGGCACGCCGCGCGGCGGGCCGGCAGACGCTGGCCACCCAGGACGATGCGCTGCTCGAGCAAAGGCTCGTCCAGGCGCGGCTGGCGGCAAGCCAGCAGGCTGCCGACACGCAGCAGGCGGCACGATTGGCGGACGCCGAGAATGCCCGCCAGCGCGACGCCCTGCGGGTGCTGCAGGAGCAAGGCGCCGAGCGCGCGCAGGCGATCCTGGACCAGGAGCGCCTGGCGCGCCGCACCCAGCAGGCCGCCACGGCGGCCGGCCGGGGCGCCGCTGCCGGCGCGGCGGCTGCCACCGGCATGGCCAACGAGCAGGCGCTGGCCGGCGCCGCGGCCGATGCGCAGATCGCGGCCGACGCGGCGGCGCGCGCAACGGCCGATGCTGCCGCCACCGCGCAAGCTGCGGCGGATACGGCAGTGGCGGCCCAGGCATCGCTGGGCACCCCCGCCAACCCGGCGGCGGGCACCACGCCCGGCGGCACGCCGACAGCGACGGGGGCGCCTGCCGGCACGGGCGCGGGCACTCCTGCCGCGGGCGCGGCGGGCGCGAACGGCAACGCCGCGGGCACGGCCAACACGGCGCGGCCGCCGAACGCGGCCGATCCTTCCACCGCCGCCGCGATCGCCGCGCAGTACCTGGCCGGCGGCGTCGGCAGCGGGCCGACCGGTGCGGCGCCGCCGCCGCGCAACGAGATCAACCCGGCGGTGCGGCCGGTCACGCGCACCGGCACCGTGCCGCCGGTATGACGATGGGGTGATCAACCTGGTGCTTGCTCCCGCCGCGAGAACGTGGATAATTCACGCAACTCGACTATAACCACGGGAGACGGGAATGAAGACCAGGTACTTGGTGGGCGCGCTGGCGCTGGCAGGGATGAGCGCTGGTGCAGCCGCGCAGGAAACCGTCGTACGTATCGGCCACAGCGGCCCGCTGTCGGGCGCGCAGGCGTTCTCCGGCAAGGACAATGAAAACGGCGCGCGCCTGGCGATCGAGGAATTGAATGCGAAGCCGCTCACCATCGGCGGCAAGAAGATCCGCTTCGAACTCGTGTCGGAAGACGACCAGGGCGACCCGAAGGCCGGCGTGAACGCGGCGCAGAAGCTTGCCGATGGCGGCGTCCGCTACGTGGTCGGCCCGTACAACTCGGGCGTGGCGATTCCCGCCTCGCGCGTCTACGCCAATGCCGGCGTGGTGGTGGCCAGCGTGGCCTCCAATCCGAAACTCACCCAGCAGGGATACAAGAACCTGTTCCGCGTGAACGCCAGCGATACGCAGCTCGGTTCGCGCATGGCCGTGTACGCGGCCAAGGAACTGAAGCTGAAGACGGTCGCCGTGATCGACGACCGCACCGCCTTCGGCCAGGGCCTGGCCGAGGAATTCAAGCGCGCCGCCCGCGCGGCCGGCATGACCGTGGCCGGCCATGAGTACACGACCGACAAGGCCGTCGACTTCACCTCGATCCTGACCAAGCTGCGGCCGAAGAACGTGGAGGCGATCTTCTTCGGCGGCTACGCGCCGCAGGGCGGCCCGATGGCGCGCCAGATCCGCCAGCTCGGCATCAAGGCGAAGCTCCTGGGCGGCGACACGATCTGCACCGCCGAGATGGGCAAGCTGGGCGGCGACGCGGTGGGCTCCAACGTGCTGTGCTCGCAGGGCGGCGCCCTGCTCGACAAAGCCGCCAACGGCCCGGCCTTCAAGACCAAATTCAAGAAGCGCTTCAACGCCGAGCCCGACGTGTACGCCGCCTCGTACTACGATGCGGTGAACCTGTTCGCCCAGGCGATGCAGAAGACCGATTCCATCGAACCGGCCAAGGTCGGCCCCGCCATCTCGGCCGGCTCCTACCAGGGCGTGGCCGGCACCTATGCGTTCGATGCGAAGGGCGACATGAAAGCTTCGCCGGTGACGATCTTCACGTTCAAGGGCGGACAGCCGAGTGCGCTGACCAGCTATTGATAATGACCAGCTATTGATACTGCCCAGCTTGTGGACACGGGCTCGGCCGTAATGCGTTCAGCCGGCCGCGCGTGCCGCCACGTGCAGGCCGGGCCGCCCGAAGAATTCGAGTGCCTTGACGGTATTGCGGCCGTCGCGCTTCGCCGCGTACAGCAGCTGGTCGGCCAGTTCGATCACCGCCTCCTGCGGGAAGCGGCCGGATACATTGGCGAAGTTGACGGACGTGACGCCGAAGCTGGCCGTCACGCCAACGGTCTTGCCGGGCGCGATTTCCGTGACCGCCAGGGACAGCGCCGCGCGCATGCGCTCGGCCAGGTGCATCGCGCCGGCCAGGTCCGTTTCCGGCAGCACCAGCAGGAATTCCTCGCCACCGAAGCGTATCAGGCTGTCCACGTTTTCGCGGATCATGCCACGCAGCAGCGCGGCAAAGGACACCAGCACCCGGTCGCCGGCCGCGTGGCCGTATGTGTCGTTGACGGACTTGAAGTAATCGATGTCGCAGGCGATCACGGCGAGGCTGAGGCGGAAGCGGCGCGCCCGCGACAGTTCCATGTTCAGCAATTCCTGCTGCAGGTAGCGCCGGTTGTGGCAACCCGTGAGCGGGTCGCGCTCGGACAGGTTCTTGAGCACCGACTGCACACGGAATTCCTCGCGGCGGATCAGGTGGTAGCGGCGCGCGGCAATGTAGCCGAAGCAGTTGGCCAGCGACAGCAGCATGACCATCGTCAGCTGTTCCTTGGGCGTGAGCACGCCCATCCACAGTGCGATGCCGATGAAGACCATGGTGCTGATCACGGAGATGGCAAGCGAGTACATCAGCCGGTTGGGGATATACAGGTAGACGACCAGCACCATCAGCCCCATCGACATGGAGTGCCAGGGCAGCTCGTCGGGGCGCATCAGCACGACTGGCGCGAACGCAAGCATGCCGACGATCTCGCTGATGCTGGCAGACAGGTAGACGCGGCCGACGGAATGCGGGTGCAGGTGATTCGTGACGCAGCTGCCGATCGCCACCACGGCCACCGCCATGCGGCAGACGAACAATGTCAGTGCCGCCGGCGTGAAGCCGAGAGCGAGGATGTCGGTAATGGCAAACACCACATATACGGCCGCGCAGAACAGCAGCGTGGTGCGCAGCTGCGCCTTTGTCTGCGGCAGCAAGTGATGGCTGAAGTGCGCTTCGATCGTCCTGTCGGTGAATTCCGCCGACAGCCGGGAGATCGCGAACGCCGCATCGTGGACCGGGG
The DNA here is from genome assembly GCF_037094685.1 of Massilia sp. METH4. Classification (NCBI taxonomy): domain Bacteria; kingdom Pseudomonadati; phylum Pseudomonadota; class Betaproteobacteria; order Burkholderiales; family Oxalobacteraceae; genus Massilia; species Massilia sp. METH4. Next base: position 659,157 of record NZ_CP146614.1, read on the forward strand.
GTGACACGTCTCCTCCTGAAACTGATGAGCCCGCTGATAGGGGCAAACGGAGGACATTGTAATCGTATCCCTCGCGCAATTTCTCACCAAAAGTCACAGCCGTGGCCTTGACGCGCAATTAAATCCCCCGCGACTCGCCGCAACTACCCACTTACAAGGTGAAATTTGCATTTTAGCAAAAGTGATGCCACGAAGGAAGTTGTTTTAAGTATGTCGTTAAGACAACAGACTGACTGCGGCGCCTTGCCTAAATTCCTGCAACCGCCATCGCAGCGCTTCGCACGGATGTGATGCAAACCCCGATCGAAGAATCGAGATATTCAGGTCCGCTGATTGCCTGATTAGCCGGTTTCCCGGGCCGCGCGCCGGGGCGTTCAGTGCCAATTTGCAACAGGCCAGCTTGCAAAAATTGCCTTCAGGAATGATAATGGTCCTTCTTGCAACTGTAATTTAGGATTTCTGATGAAACAAGTAGTCTTGCTGGCAGCGCTGCTGGCCGCCGTTCCCGCCTTCGCCCAGAACATGTACGTGACGGGCCAGGTTGCGCGCGTCGAGCACAAGCTCAGCGTCGACGACGTGTCGATCAAGGACAATGATACGGGCGTGACCGCTGCGTTCGGCTATAAGTTCAACCCGAACGTCGCCGTCGAAGCGGGTTACCTGTACCTGGGCGAGTTCTCGCAGAGCGCGGACGATTACACGATCTACGCCAAGCCGAAATCGTTCTACGGCGCCGTGGTCGGCACCCTGCCCGTGACGCCGGCGTTCTCGCTGTCGGCCAAGGTGGGCGTCGCGCGCCACCGCACGAAGGTCGGCTACATCGACCGCGAGTGGGACGACGCGGACAGCACCAAGGTCAACAAGACGAGCGCCCTGTTCGGCATCGGCGCCGCCTTCCAGGTGACGCCAACCGTGGCGGTTGTTGCCGAGTACACCCGCCTCGGCAAAGTGGCCGACGACGAATACGGCGATTCGGTGAAAGCATCGCTGTTCTCGGCCGGCGTGCGCGTCAGCTTCTAAGCCCCCCGGACGGCGACGCCGTCCTGCCACGAGCCCGCCGCGTGCGGGCTTTTTTTATAGGCGGTGTTCGCCAATGCCATGGGCACTTCCGCTGCGAACGCTGTCTGATCTTCTGGCTTGCAACGCTATCGGTGCATGGGATGCGGGAGCAGATATAACGCGTTGACTGGCACGCTCAACAGAACAGCCACTAGGGGATTCGCTATTGTGGATATTCTGTCGCGCTCCGGCGACATCCCAGGGCCTCAACCGTAGCGCAGGGCCCCAAATTTTATTTCCTCATGGAATTGCATGTTATCATTTGCGACTGCATTTTCCCCGCGTGGTTCCCATGGTTTCGCTGCCTTGTTTCAAGCGCATTGCTCTGGCGCCGTCTCTGGCGGCTGTGTCGGCGGCAGTCATGCTATTACTCACCCTTGTGACGCTGCAGGTCGTGGGCCAGACCATGGCCAAGCAGGTCAAGCAAGAAATCGGCCAGAACCTGGCCGAACTGTCGTTCCAGACCACGGACAAGCTCGACCGAGGTATGTACGAGCGTTACCGTGAAGTCCAGCTGATGGCGGAGCGCTACGAGATCACCAGCGCCGATGTACCCACGACTGCCAAGCGCGCCGTGCTGGAGCGAATGCAGCAAACCCATCCCTACTACGCGTGGATCGGTATCACCGATAATGATGGCCAAGTAAAGATTGCCACCGGCGCGCTGCTGGAAGGAAAAGATGTCTCAGGCCGCCCATGGTTCACCGCGGCCCGCCGTGGCGTGCATCTGCTGGACGTGCACGAGGCGGTGCTGCTGGCCAAGCTGCTGCCTAACCCCACCGGCGAACCAAAGCGATTCTTTGACGTTGCGTTCCCCTATCGCGACGCGAAGGGTCAGATGCTGGGCGTCCTCGGCACCCACCTGAGCTGGCAGTGGGCCGCCAATGTCCAGCGCTCGGTGCTGCGTCCGCTGGCCGAACGCAAGGCGGTCGACACCCTGATCCTCAGCAAAGGCGGCGCAGTGCTGATGGGACCGCCCGAATACACGGACAAGGTGCTTCAACCCAAGAGCTTTCAGCTCGCACGGCGGGGAATGAACGGCGCCGTCATCGAAGTCTGGCCGGACGGCAAGCGCTACCTGGTGGGTTACAGCAAGAGTCGCGGCCACCAGTCCTATCCAGGACTCGAATGGACCGTGCTGGTGCGCCAGCCGCTCGACAAGGCATTCGAGCCCGTCGACGCGTTGCGCGACAAGATCCTGTGGGGCGGCACCGGCGCCGCAGCCCTCGTGTCGCTACTGGTGTGGCTGCTTTCGCGCGGCATCGCCAACCCGCTGGAGCGCATCACGCGCCATGCCGGCGAATTGACCACGGGCCAGCTGGACCGCATTCCCCCCGTGCGGAGCCGGCTGGCAGAAGTGCAGATCCTGCAGGACGCGCTCAATGAACTGCTCGCCAAGGTGCAAGCCAAGGAAGCAGGGCTGCGCGAGCTGAACGCCACGCTCGAAAACCGCGTCACCGAGCGCACGGCGGCGCTGCATTCGGCCGTCGAAGACACCCGCAAGAGCGAACACCGGGTGCGCGCCATCATCGACACGGCACTCGACGCCTTCGTGGGCGTCGATGCGGAAGGCCGCATCACCGACTGGAATCCTCGCGCCGAGGAAATCTTCGGCCGGCCCCGCGCGGAAGTACTGGGCAAGACCGTGACGGAAACCATCATCCCGCCCCGCTTCCGCGAAGCCCACCAGAACGGAATGCGCCGTTTCGGCGCCAAAGGCAGCAGCGGTGTGGTTGGCAAGCGGCTGCAGCTGTCCGCCCTGCGCGGCAATGGCGAAGAATTCCCCGTTGAAATGACGATCGGCCTGATCAACGCCGGCGATACGCACTTCTTCGGCACTTTTATCCAGGATATCTCACAGCGCAAGGAAATCGAGGATGCGCTGGCCAGGGAACGTGAACTGCTGGACGTTGTGCTCGACTCCATTGACGTGGGTGTAGTGGTCTGCTCGAGCGGCGGTGAAGTAACGATGTTCAACCGCGCCGCACGCGAGATCCACGGCCTGCCTCCCGCGCCCCTGCCGCCCGAGCAGTGGGCCGACCACTACCGCCTGTTCCTGGGCGACGGCCAGACGCCGATGGTCACCGGTCAGGTGCCCCTGTTCCGCGCGCTGCACGGCGAGCAGGTGGAAAACGCGGAAGTCGTCGTCAGGCCCACTAACGGAGCGCCCCGCTTTCTGTTCGCCAGCGGCCGCGCCTTGCATGCACAAGACGGCACCGGCATCGGCGCGGTGATCGCCTTGAAGGACGTGACGGTACTGAAGGAGTCCGCCAGGCGACTGGAAGCGAGCGAACGCAGCCTGCGCACCATCACCAACAACCTGCCCGTACTGATCGGCTATGTGGACCGCATGGAGCGCTACACCTTTGCCAACGCAACTTACGAGGCTTGGTTCGGCGTGCAGGCCGGTGGCATTTCCGGCAAGACGGTTCGGGAAGTGATGGGCGACGAGTTGTACAGTGAGCACCGCGACAAGCTGCGAGGCGGCAGCGATAACGTCACGTTCGAAATGACGATTGGCCAGGGAGACCGTGCGCGTACGGTCGAAGTGACGCGCATCCCGGACGTCCACGACGGCGTCTGCAACGGTGTCTACGTGCTGGGTACCGACATCTCGGCGGCAAGGCGGCACGAGGAAGAGCTGAGCCGCCTGGCGCGCGTCGACATACTGACGGGCCTGCCCAACCGCCGCTCCTACCACGAATACCTGGACGCGGCGGTGCAGCGTGCCCGGCGCAGCGGCGATGGCATGGCGCTGATGTTCCTTGACGTCGACCACTTCAAGCAAGTCAATGACACCCTGGGCCATGCCGCGGGCGATATCGTGCTGCAGGAGTTCGCGCGCCGCGTGAAGGGCGCGGTACGTGTCACCGATACGGTCTGCCGCCTGGCCGGCGACGAATTCACGGTGATCGTGGAGGGGCTGGCATGCGCGGCCGAGGCGGCCCTTGTGGCGCAGAAGATCGTTGCCGCATTCAACGCGCCGTTCGACCTGGCCGCGGGCAGTCGCAAGGTATCGGCCAGCGTTGGCGTTGCCTTTACGAGCAAGTTCCCTGTCGGGCTGACGGAGCTGGGCGAAACCGCCGACAGGGCTCTGTATGCAGCCAAGGCACAGGGCCGTGGGTGCTTTATGGTGGCAGACATGCAGGACAACAACTAGCCTTCATGGCAAGCCGACGCCCGCTGGCACCCCTCATCCGGACAAGTGCCGGCCGAGCGCAGCGATGATCTCCTGAGGGCTGACCGGCTTGACCAGATGCTCATCGAATCCCGCCTCCAGCGTGGCGCTACGGTCATGGTGCTGTCCCCAGCCCGTCACCGCTATCAGCACGACATTGCTGCTCCAGTCCTGCGCGCGCACCCAGCGCGCGACGTCGAGACCATTCGCATGAGGCATGCCGATATCGAGAACGAGCGCGTCGGATCGCATTTCCCCGGCCAGCCGTATTGCTTCGCGCCCGTCGTAGGCGACCTGCACCGAGTACCCTTCGAGCCGGAGCACTTCAGCCAGCAGATCGGCCGCGTCGATGTTGTCGTCCGCCACCAGCAGCCGCGCATGCGTGCCGGCTGCCGACGTGGCGCCGGCAGCGACAACCGGGTCCTCCGAACGTTCGGTGGCGGCACATGGAAGCTCGATTCGCACCGTCGTGCCACGTCCGGCGCCTTCGCTCAATGCCTGTACCGTCCCGCCATGCAGGTCGACGAGCTTGCGCACCACGGCCAGCCCGATTCCCAGGCCTTCGGCGCCGCCACTGACTTTCGACTGCCCCTGCGAGAACATCTCGAATACCGACTCGAGCTGCTCGGGCGCGATCCCGGTTCCGTTATCGGCCACCGTGACGACGGCCCTGCCCTGCCCGGCGACCACGCGGACGGTGATGGCCCCGGGCGCAGGCGTGAACTTCGCCGCGTTGTTCAGGACGTTGCTCATCACCTGGGTCAGCCGGACCTCGTCGCCCTGCACAAGGACAGGCGTCACCGGCAACTCGAAGCGAATATCGTGGCCGAGGGATTCGACCAGTGCACGCGTGCTCTCATAGGCCAGTTCGATCGGGCGGCGCAGGTCGATCAGGCGGGTATCGAGCTCGATCCGGTTGAGGGCAATGCGGCTCAGGTCGAGCAGGTCGTCGAGCAGTCGGCTCATGTGGCGGGTCTGGCGCTCGATCACTTCGCGTGCCTTGCCGATCATTCCGGGCGATGCCACGTGGCGCAGCATCTCGACCGAGTAGCCGATGGCGGCCATCGGATTGCGCAGCTCGTGTGCCAGCACCGACAGGAATTGGCTCTTCTGCCGGTTCGCCGTTTCCAGTTCGCGCTGGACATTCTTCAGCGCAGTGACATCCATGACGGCGGCAACCGCGCCCCGCACCCGTTGCCCTGCGTCGAACAGCGGCGCCGCATTGACCAGGAGTGTCAGCGAGCGGCCGTCGGCAAGCTGCACGTCAAGCTCCTCGCCCCGCACCGGCTGCCCTCGCCGTGCCGCCACGCGCATCGGCAATTCCTGTGGCGCAAGGGGCGTGCCACCGCTCAGGTAACGGTATGCGCGTGTGCCGGCGTTGCCCTGGCTGGCATCAGTCCCCAGCAGGGCGTCGAGGTATGGCGTTGTGGTGATATCCCGGGCTTCCGGGTCGTGGCTGATCGCGATACCGACGGGCACGACGTCGAGAATGGTCTGCAGTTCCTCCTGCTGCTTGCGCTGCGTTTCCTTCGTCATGACTTCCGCCGTCACATCGCGCAGGGTGCCGATGGCAAGGCGCGCTCGACCGCTGTCGAGGCGCAGCAGCTTGCCGCTGCCGCCGATCCAGCGCAGTTGGCCGTCCGCTCCCAACACCCGGAACTCGGCGGCGACGCGGCTGTTCGCGCACGGTGCCGGGTTCCAAAGGTTTTCCAGCCTGCCGCGGTCATCGGGATGCACCTGTGCCAGCGCATCGCCTATGCTGGCGTGAGCGAACCCGCGAGGATGGCCGAACATCGGGCCGGCATCGTCCGAGCAGGTGATGCGGCCCGTGGCAAGGTCGACCTGCCAGGCCGCCATGCCTGCCGATTGCAGGGCGACCTCGAGGCATTCCCTGGCCAGCGATTCGCGCGCCATCGATTCGAGCAACCTGGCGCGGGTGTTCAGGCGCTCGAAGGCACCAAGCACGGCATAAGGGACCCGCGGGTAATGCCTGGGCGTCTTGGTGATGTAATCGTCCAGCCCTTCCTTCATGGCTTCCACGGCGACTTCCTCGTTGCCGCTGCCGGTGAACATGATTACCGGTACATGCGGGTAGCGCCGCTTGATCTCGCGCAGCACCTCGGTGCCGACCGTCCAGCGCAGGCGGTAATCCGTGACCGCCACATCGAAGCCGCCGGCATCGAGCACCACGTCCAGCGCCGCCGCGTCGCTGACATGGCGCACCTCGAGCTGGTCGATGCGCAGCCGTAGCTCGCGCTCGACCAGGGCGCGGTCGTCGGGGTTGTCGTCGATCAGCAGGACCCGCAGCGGTCCCTGCGCGGCAATGTGATCAGGCACCTGGCAACTCGATCCAGAAATTCGAGCCGACGCCCGGCGCAGCCTCGACACCCACGCTGCCGCTCATGCGCTCGACTCCCTTCTTGACGATCGCGAGGCCGATCCCGGTGCCTGGATATTCCTCCTCGCCATGCAGGCGCTCGAACACGTTGAACACGCGCGCCCTGGCTTCATCGGCCATGCCGATGCCGTTATCCTGCACTTCGATGCGCACGGTACGTCCACGGGCGCGCGCCACGATCTGCACCGCGGCGTGCGAGTCGGGCCGCACGAACTTGACCGCATTGCCGAGCAGGTTGGCCAGGGCCTGCACGAGCACCGCCCGGTGCGCCCGCACCATCATCTGTTCCGGCACGTCGACCTGGATATCGGCGGCCTGGTAGGCGGGTTCGCCCTGCAGCGTGGCACGCGCATCCTGCACGATGTCGCGCAGCGGCAGGGTATCGATATTGAGCTCTGCGCGCGAGAGTCGCGCAAACTCGAGAAGGTCCGACACCATGAGGTCGATGCGCCGCGCGATGGCATTGATGCGGTCCACATACTGTTCGAAATTGCTGAAGTCGCGCGCCGACAGGTCCTGGCGCAGCGCCGCGGCGTAGCCCTGGATCGTGCGCAGGGGCTCGCGCAGGTCGTGGGAGACCGACACCCCGAAGGTTTCCAGCGCCTCGTTCGCCTCCTGGAGCTGCCGGGTGCGCTCGACGATCCGCTGCTCGAGTTCCGCGTTGAGGCGGTGGATTTCGGCCCCCGCCCGGCGCAGCGAAGTCGCGTCTTCCACGATACCGTCGATGGCGTCGTGTCCATTGACCTTGACACGCACCAGCTTGACGACATAGAAGCGGCCGGCCTCGTCGCTGGCATTCACCTCGGCCTGCAACTCGGCCGTTTCGGAGGGGGCCTGGAGCTGTGCCAGGCAGCGCGCCACCTGGTCGAGCAAAGGGTGGCGCAGCGAATCCGGCGCGCCAGGGTCACCGCCGAGCATGTTCCAGAATGCGCGGTTGGCTTCTTCCAGCCTGCCATCGAGCGACATGCGGAATACGCCGAGCTGGATATTCTCCAGCAGGGCGGCCAGCCGGGTTTCGGACCTTATCGCGCGGGCACGGATCTCCTTCCGGTCCAGGCAGGTGCGCACGGCTACCGGCAGGCGAGCGTAGTGGCGCGGACTCTTGATGACGTAGTCGTCGAGACCGAGCTTCATCGCCTCGACGGCGATTTCCTGGGTTCCGGTGGCAGTGAACATAATCACGGGCATCTGCGGGTCGATGGCCTTGACCTGCTTGAGGATGTCCAGGCCGGTAATCCAGCGCATCTGGAAGTCGGTAATGATGAGGTCTACCCGCAATCCCGCCTGCAGCTCCCGTTCCCACCCGATGCGGTCACCCACTTCGCCGATGGAGCAGTCGGGCAGGTGCCGTTCCAGTTCACGCCGCGCCAGCGCACGGTCATCCGGATTATCGTCGAGCAGCAGTAGGTTCAATGTCATCGCGTTTCTTCATGCAAGGCGCCATGATGCCATGCTTTGTCAGTTTTCGTTGCCGTCGCGCACGATTGCTGGCGGAACGGTCAGATTGTTTTTGAACCAGTACAGGTCCAGCACGCCGAGCAACTGGACCAGCCCATTGAAGGCCACCGGTTTTTGCAGGTAGGAATTGGCACCCAGCGCATAGGCCTTCTGGATGTCCTCGTCTTCGCTCGACGAAGTGAGCACGACCACGGGCGTCGTATCCAGGGCGGCCTGGTCGCGCACCCAGCGCAATACCTCGAGGCCGGGCCGCCTGGGCAGCTTGAGGTCGAGCAGGACCAGGCCGGGCAGCGGATGGCGCCCGCGGTCGGCGAACCGGCCCGTTCCATCCAGGTAGGCTACGGCTTCGTCGCCATCCTCGACGATCTGCATCGCCACCGGCAGGCCCGCCTTCTTGAGCGCGCGCCGCGCCAGCAGCACGTCGTCAGGATTATCCTCGACCAGCAGCAGGACCGGCAGGCCCGCTTCGATGCCGTCGTGCGGCGTGATGTGCATGCGATATCTCCATGATGATGTCAGTCGGCCGCCGGCATGGTCAGCTCGAAAACGCTTCCGCCTGCCTCGCGCCCGGCGATCCTTACCGACCCGCCGAGGCGCTCGAGGCCCTTTTTCACGATGGCCAGGCCGATTCCGGTGCCCGGATAGCGTTCCTCGCCATGCAGGCGCTCGAATACCCCGAACACCTGCTCGCGATGCTCGGCGGCGATGCCGATGCCATTATCGGCGATCGACAACTGTACCGCCATTCCATTGCGTTCGGCGCTAACCTGGATGTGGGGGACGACGCCCTTGCCAACGAACTTGATGGCATTCGACAGCAAATTGCCCAGCACCTGGGCAAGGATGGTCCCGTTCGCCCACACGGCCGGTAACGGATAGCCAATGTCCAGCCGGGCGCCGCTCTCGGCGATTTGCGTCTCGATATCGCGCAGCGCGGTCTTGAAGGCCATGCCCAGCTCGACCCGCTCGAAACGCAGCTCGGCGCGCGACAGGCGGCTATATCCGAGCAGGTCGGTGATGAGGCGGTCCATGCGCACGACGGCGGCAACGATGCGGCCGGCGAACACTTTGCCGTCTTCCGACATCCGGTCGGCTTCGTCTTCCATGAGGGCGGTGGCGAACCCTTCGACGTTGCGCAGCGGCGCGCGCAGGTCGTGCGCGACCGTGTGCGCGAAGGCGCGCAGCTCGGCATTCGCTTCCGCTATCTGCGCGGTGCGCTGTTCGACGCGCTGCTCGAGCAGCTGGTTGGCTTCGGACAGCTTGCGCTGCGCGATCTTGATCTGCGTGACCTCCAGCAGCGCGACCACGATGCCCTGGAAATGGCCGCCCTCCTGCACGGGATAGAAACTAGCCAGCCAATCGCGCTGCTGTTCCTCGCCGTCTCCGGAAACGCTGAACTCGACTCCGGCGAGCTGGCGGCGATCGAGCGCGACCTGCCCGACCAGGGCGCCGACCTGCCCGTTCAGCGGATCGGGAAGCACGTCCGCCAGCCGCATGCCGACGATCGCATCCTTGAGCCTGCCACTCACGTCGGCCAGCGCGTCGTTGAGTTCTTCCAGGCGCATGTCGGCATCCAGCAGGGCCAGACCAACCGGGACCGCCCGATAGATTGTCTCGATCTGGGCCAGCCTGCGGTTCAGCGCCAGTTCCGATTCCTTGCGAGCATGAATATCCTCCGTCAGCCCGTACCATGCCACGATGGCACCGCTCGCGTCCCGGCGAGGATTGGCCCGCGCCCGAACCCAGCGCACCTGCCCATCGGCCGTACGCACGCGGTGCTCGACATCGTAGGTCGCTCCACTCGACACGGCATGCTTCCATGCCTGGGCGACCGCCGGGCGGTCGTCGGCATCGATGACTTCCATCCAGCCGCTCCCGATGAGGGCGTCGCGTGCCTGGCCGGTCAGCGCGAGCCAGCGGTCGGACAGGAACAGCATGGTGCCGTCGGCCGATGCTTTCCAAGGCATTTGCGGATTGAGTTCGACTGTGTAGCGGTAGTTGGCTTCCGACTCGGCAAGGGCCCGCCCGCGCGCATTGCGCTCGGTAACGTCCCGGAAGACCATCACATTCCCGACAGCTTCCGTTCCCTCGGGAGTGATCGGCGCCATGTTCAACTCGATGGCGTACTCGCGGTCCTCCCCCGCTATCAACACAGCCCTGTCGAAAAGATCGCCAATCGCTTCCGCCGCCCTGATCGGCCTGCCGCTGTCCTGCTCGCGCAAGTGCAGCACCTGATCGAGCCGGCGGCCCACGGCCCCGGCTTCAGGGATTCCCGACAGCACTTCCGCGACGCGGTTCATGAGGGTAACGGTGCCGTCCGGGGCGGTGGCGATCACGCCGTCGCCGATGCTGCGCAGTGTAGCGTCGAGCCGGGCGCGCTCGGCCAGCAGCCGGGCCGCGTCGCGCGACGAGATGACCCACAACAGTACGACAAGCAGCCCCGCCACGCCCGCGGTGGTGGCGAACGCGGCGATCAGCTCGCGGCGCCCTTGCTCGACGCGCAGGTGCCGCTCTTCCAGCAGGCGTCTCTCTTCGGAGCGCACCAGTTCGGCCTTTGCCAGGATGCGCTGCTTGAGAAGCCGCCCCGATTCGAGCGTGGCCATGTCGGGTGCCCGGCCGGCGAGCTTTTCCCGCACGACTTGCTCGAGCAGTTCCAGGCGCGCGCGGAGCGCATCCTCGAAGGGCCGCAGGGCTGCCTGCTGCCGCGGGTTGTCGCTGGTCAGCGTACGCAGGCGGGCCACCTCGGGCAGGACGCCATCGCGCGCCCGCCGGTAGTCGGCCAGGAAAACGGGATTGCCCGTTAAAAGGAGCCCGCGCTGGGCTGTCTCCGCATCGCTGGCAAGCGTCAGGGTCGCCTCGACATGCTCCAGCACTTCGCGGGTATGAGCGACCCATCGCCAGGATTCGGAGTGATTCCGGATGCCCCGCGCCAGCACGGCCAGGGCAATGGCCAGCAACAGCAGGCTGACGATCGTTGCAACGGTAACGGGTGTGCGTGGGGTAATACTTTTCATGGAAAAGCGAACAGTCATGGGCGCAACGCGACGGGCGCAGCGTCGAAGGGTCGAAGGGTCGAAGGGTCGAAGGGTCGGGGAACCAGCCTAACACGACGAGTTCATTCTACCGTGTGACAACATGCGCCACGCACCGCAGCCCCGGCCTCCGGGCGTCCGCCCTGCGTGGGCCGATCGCGACTGCCCAGAGGTGGGATTCGGGGCCGGACAGCATCGCATGCACAATGCCGGGCTGGTCACGGTACGTGCCCACGCTGCCCGACGATTATTGCACTCTGGAACCGAGCAAGCGTCGACGGCGCCGTTCCGCTAAGATACGTCATCCCTCATTCATTTCGGTATGTCCATGACCGACGACTCAGCGCTCATCCTGATCATCGAAGATAACGACCTGATCAGCCAGCTGTTGCAATTCATGCTCGAACGCCAGGGCTACCGTACGCGTCTGGCAGTGGACGGGCTGGCTGCGCGCCAGGCCATCGAGGAATTGACGGAACGACCCCGCCTGGTATTGCTCGATGTGATGCTGCCTTATATCGACGGCTTCGAAGTCGTCGGTCTGATCCGTGCACGCGCTGGCTGGGAAGATGTCCCGGTCGTGATGCTCACGGCAAAAAACACCGAGCCCGACATCGTTCGCGCACTCGACGCGGGCGCCAACGACTATATCGTCAAGCCTTTCCAGCCGAACGAGCTGCTCGCGCGCGTGCGCCGTTACCTGAAGGAGAAGCCGTGATCCGCGGGGCAGCGCTGCTGGCCGCCGCGCTCGGCGGCGGCTTTGGCATCGCGTCGGCGCAGACCAGCATCTCGGCCAGCCACGGCATCGAACATTTGTCCAATGGCGCGCGGGACTGGCGCGAAAGCACGGTGCTCGTTCGCCACGGCCTGCGGGACGACACGCCAGGAGCGGCCGCAACGCTCGCCCTGACGCGCACCGAACGGTTCGGCCTGCGCGACAGCCAGGCCGGCGTATCGCTGGCCACGCCGCTGGCGCCCAAGGTCTTCGCCACCATCGAGGCAAGCGGCAGCACCACGCATCGCGTCCTGCCGGAATCGGCGCTCGGCACGGCACTGCAGTACGAATTCGCGAAGGCATGGCTGGTGCACGGCGGTGTCCGGACGACCCGCTACGACAACGCACGGATCAACCAAGCCTCGCTGGCGCTGGAGCACTACACCGGGCCGTTCAGCTGGTCCATCGGCGGGCGCCGGGCGCATGCGTTCGGCACCAATGCCGGCAGCGGCGAATTGCGTGGCACGTACTACCATGGGGAGCGCAACTCGATCGGCCTGATCGTGGCGGCCGGCCGCGAAGCGACCAGCATCGGCAGCATCGTCACGCTGACCAGCCAGCGTTCGGTCGCACTGACGGGGCGCTACTGGATGCACCCCCGGCTGGCCCTTACCTACAGTGCCGCGCATACCCGCGAAGGCGATTACTACAGTCGGAACGGTGCCAGCCTTGGTCTACAGGTCGTTCTCTGACCCCTGGCTCGAAGTCGCATGGTGGGCTGCCATGGGCGCGATGGCGCTGACCATGCTGATTGCCTTGCAGATCATCGCAATGCGCATCGCCGCGCGGCGGCGCTCCGCCCGGCAGCATGCGATGGTACAAGCCTGGCGGCCCCTGCTGAACGCGGCGGTCATGGGCGAAACGGCGGCGCAATTGCCTCCGCTGGCCGCGCGCGACATGATGCGGTTCATGGTGTACTGGCTCCAGATGCAGCAATCGGTGCGCGGCGAGGCCGGTCGCGAGCTCAATACCCTGGCGCGGCGCGTGGGGTGCGATGCATTGGCCCGGCGCCTGCTCGTGCAGGGAAACCGCGCCGAGCGTGTCGTTGCCACGCTGGTCCTGGGGCACTTGCGCGAAACGCCGGCATGGCCCGACCTCGAGCGCGCCGCGGCGCAACCGGACAGCGCGGCGTCCATACTCGCCTTGTGGGCACTCGCACAGATCGACCCTGGCGCCACCGCGGCAGCACTCGCGCTGCCGCTGCTGCAACGGGCAGATTGGCCGCTGGGGCAACTTGCCAATATCCTGCAGTCGGACCGGACCGCGTGGGAACCGGCACTGGCCGATGCGATGGAGTCCGTCGACCAATCCAGGCTGGCGGGCGCATTGCGCCTCGTCGCCGCAGTGCGGATGATCCTCCCGCCGCCGGTCCTGGAACGGATGCTTGGCCACTCCGACACCGAAGTGGTCATCGCCGCGCTTCGGCTTGCAGTGACTCCCGAATCCACTTTCCTGGTGCGCGCTCACCTGAGCCACGCGGACTGGCGCGTACGCGCCCAGGCTGCCCGCGCGCTTGGCCCGCTCGGCGGGCGGGAGGACATCGCACCGCTGCGCGCAATGCTCGCCGATCGAGAGTGGTGGGTACGCTACCGCGCGGCCCAGGCCCTGGCGAGCCTGCCCTTCCTGCGCCGCGACGAGCTGACGGAGCTGGCGTCCGGTGACCGCTTTGCCAGCGACATCATGCGACACGTCCTTGCGGAACAGGGGGCGACATGACGTTGTACCTGCTGCTCGTGCATGCCCTGACGCCCGTCATCATCGGCTATTTCATCCTTCTCAACGGCGCCTATCTGACGCTGAACCTGCTGTCCATCATTGCGCTGAGACGACGCAGCCGCGATGCCGTGCTGGACAGCCTGCCGCAGGTCTATTCCGGCCTCGAACCGCCGATCAGCCTGCTCGTGCCTGCCTATAACGAGGAAGCAACTATCGCCGCCTCGGTGCGCTCGATGCTGCAATTGTCGTATGCCGAACTGGAAATCATCGTCGTCAACGACGGCTCGAAGGATCGTACGCTGGAAGTACTGATCGACGAATTTTCCCTGCGGCCTTTCCCCGAGGCCTACCGCATACAGGTCGCCACGAAACCGGTGCTGGCGATCTATCGTTCCCTGCGCTACCCGAACCTGCGTGTCATCGACAAGGTCAACGGCGGCAAGGCCGATTCGCTCAACGCCGGCATCAACGCGTCGCGCTACCCGTTGTTCTGCGGCGTCGACGCCGACTCGATCCTGCAGCGCGACAGCCTGCAGAAACTGGTTCGCCCCTACCTTGCCGACGCGACGACGGTCGCCACCGGCGGCACGGTACGCGTGGCAAACGGTTGCACGGTCTCGGGCGGCTTCCTGACGCGCGTCGGCTTGCCGAACAACCCCTGGGCGTTGTTCCAGGTCGTCGAATACCTGCGGGCCTTCCTGTTCGGCCGGCTCGGCTGGTCGGTCGTCAACGGGATGCTGATCATATCCGGCGCCTTCGGCCTGTTCCGCAAGCAGACCGTCATCGACGTGGGCGGCTACCGGCCCAACACGATCGGCGAGGATATGGAACTCGTCGTGCGCATGCATCGGGTGCTGCGCGAGCGGCGGCAGCCCTACCGGGTCGAATTCGTGCCGGACCCGGTCTGCTGGACCGAAGCCCCGGAAGACATCGCCACATTGCGCAATCAGCGCATCCGCTGGCAGCGGGGCCTGGCGGAAAGCCTGTCGCTGAACTGGAAGCTGATGTTCAGTTTGCGCGGCGGTGTGCCGGGCTGGCTGGCCTTTCCATTCATGATGCTGTTCGAATGGCTGGGTCCGGTCGTCGAGCTGGCGGGCTACCTGTTCATGATCGCGGCGTGGGTGCTCGGGGCGATCTCGTGGCAAGCGTTCGCCACGTTCCTGTTCCTTGCGGTCGGCCTCGGCATCCTGTTGTCCGCATCGGGCTTGCTGCTCGAAGAGATGTCGTTCCATATCTATCCCCGCCCCCGCCAGTTGCTGGTACTCGGCCTGATCGTCGTCATCGAAAACTTCGGTTACCGGCAGCTGAACAGCTGGTGGCGGCTCGTCGGACTGTGGCGCTGGGTGCGGCAGCAGGAGTCCACCTGGGGTACCATGAAGCGCAAGGGCAACTGGCAGCGCAAGGTGTAGGCCGTGCGGATGCTCCTTCCATTCCTTGTGTTGACGACCGCAATGCCCGCCTGCGCCACCACGCTGCAGATTTGCCCCGACACCGTTCCCTCGGCCGCCCCACAGGCCAGTTTCGTCCGCGCCGACGGATCGGCAGCCCATCTGGTGGTCGCACCCTACCCGCTGCCGGGCTGCTCGGGCGCCCTTGCCCTCCCCGTCGCGACGGACGAGGTGCTGTCTCTCCACCCGCTGCCGGATCGCACCGGCGACACGCTGCTGCTGTACGGCCGTGGCGCCACGGGACCGTTCAGGATCGCATCGGCCGAGATACCCGCCGGCGACGACGCGGAGGCACGCAAGCCCTTCCCGCTCGATGAAGATTTAATGCCGCTGCTTGCCGGGCGCGCCTTCGGTGTGGAAGAACGGGTCGCGATACGCCGCCATGGAAGCGCGCTGGTCCTCGACTGTGCCGCGGGGACGCGTCCGGCCGGTGCAATCCTGACGGGTCCCTGGTCCCTGCCGCTGGCACGGGCCCGGCTGCATTGGCAGGCCCGCGGCCATGGCACGTTCGCGCTGGCGATGGCAGATGCGTCGCTTGCCTCCCGCGAGTCCGCCATCGGACTGGGGCATATCGAATCGGGTGCCGGGCAGGCCGATCTGCCAGGTGCCGGATTCGCGCGCGAGGAATGGCGACACTTCACGATCGCCTGCCCCGACAACGGCGCATCGATACGCTTGGCCGCGCTGCGACTCGTCACCCAAGCCTCCCTGCCGCCGGCCCGCGCCACCTGGATATGGTCCGCCGACATGTGGCGTCATGCGCCTCGTCAGGTGCTCGAGCACGCGGCAAGCCATGGCATCGGCACGCTGTTCGTCACGGTGCCGGTCCGCCATGGCGCCGTGCAGGCGCCCGCCGCACTGGCATCGTTCGTTCGCGCAGCGGGTCGCCGAGGCATGACGGTCTGGACGGTGGACGGCGATCCGCGCATGGTGCTGCCCGGCGAGCAGGCGAACACCATCGGACGTGTCCGCGCCTACGCTGCCTACAACGGTTCCGTGCACGCCGATGCCAGGCTGGCCGGGGTACAGTTCGATGTCGAACACTACCTGCTGCCGGGATATGAAGCGGCTGCCGCCCAGCTCGACTCGCGTTACGGCACCCTCGCCTGCGCACTGCGCGATGCCGCGGGCGCCATGGCGCTCGACTTCGTCATTCCGTTCTGGTGGCGCCCCGGCTCGGTCATGCTCGACGCGCTGGCGCGGTGCGCCACGTCGGTCACCATCATGGATTACCGCACCGACCCGGCCCAGATAGCCGCATTCGCGCAACCATTGCTCGACTGGGGAGTCGTGCATGCCAGGCAGGTCCGCATCGCGCTGGAAGCGGGGCCGGTCGCCGCGGAACGCCAGCGCCGTTACGTGCGGGCGCAGTCCGGGGAATTATGGATGGTCGAGGTCGGGGGACAGCGCGCATTGTTGCTGCTCGATGCCGCTCGACCGAACCCCGTTGGCCCTGCCTATCGCCTGGGCCATGAACGGATACTCGATGGCAGCGAGACCACGTTCCATGGAAGGGAGCCGGCGCTGCTGGCCTTGCTGCCGGGCCTGGAAAGACAGTTCTCCGCCTGGACATCGTTCGCGGGATTTGCACTGCACGCGCTGCCGGTGCGCCGCTAGTGTGGCGCCGCCGGACCGGGGCACCGGGTTTGCTGGGGCAGCACGATGTAGAACTGGGTGCCGTGGTCCGGTTGCGACACGAAACCAATGTCGCCACCGTGCTCTTCGATGATGGCCTTGCAGATCGCCAGGCCGAGCCCGGTGCCCTCCCGGCGGCGCGAATCCGAACTGTCGGCCTGCGCGAACCTTTGGAAGATGCGGTCCTGAAACTCGGCCGGAATGCCCCTGCCCTGGTCGCACACCGCCACCGACACGGCATTCTCCTCCTGCTCGACGCGCACATGGACGACGCCGCCGGCTGGCGAGAACTTGATCGCGTTCGACAGCAGGTTGACCAAGACCTGGATGATGCGGTCATGGTCGGCAAGCACTTCCAGGCCTGTGGCATCGCCATCGACCACCAGCCGGACATCGCGCGCCGCCGCAGTACCGGCGACCGTATCGATCGCCTGGCGCAGCAGCGGCGACAACGGCTGGCTGCGGATTTCGAACTGCAGGTTTCCCGACTCGATCTTTTCCATGTCGAGCATGTCATTGACGAGCCGGATCATGCGCTCGGTACTCCGGCACGCCACGTCGATCAGCATTCCCGCGTCCCGCGGCAGTTCGCCCGCCATTCCTTGCGAGAGCATCAGCAACGAAGCGTTAATCGACGTCATCGGTGTACGCAGTTCGTGCGAAACCGTGGAGATGAACTCCTTCTTCATGCGCTCGACCCGCTTGCGCTCGGAAATGTCGTGCACGAAGACCCCGAAATAGTCCCCGTTGGGTGTCGCCGCGCGGCCCACCGTTACCTCGACCGCCACCTCCTCGCCGCGCCGGTCGAGCAGCAGCCATTCGAAACGCTGCCGCGGCGTGCCAGCCGTTCCGCCGCACAGTCCCTGCAGCACAGTTTCGTGGCCCTGGCGGAAACGCGGTGGTATCAGAAGCTCGACATACGACCGCCCCCCGACTTCTTCCCGGCGCCAGCCGAAGAGCCTCTGCGCGGCGGGATTCCAGTCGCGGATATCGCCCTTGGCCGAAATCGAGATGAACGCATCGGGCGCGTTCTCGATGATCGTCTGGATGCGTGCCTCGTCGGCATGCGCCTGCGCGCGTGCCTGTTCCAGTTCCTCGGTACGCCGCGCTACCCGTTGCTCCAACGTACGATTGAGTTCGTCGAGCGCCTGCTCACGCTGCAATAGCCCCGAGATCAACCGGTTCAGCGCGTCCACCAGCGCCCGTACTTCGGAATAGGCACGAGGCGGCAGTGCGATGGCATGCGCCTGGGCGCTCTTGATCCGCTCGGCCGTCGCGGCGAGGTCGCGCAGCGGCCGGGCGAGGTACCTGGCCATCAGGTAACCGAGCAGGGATGAAAGCAGCGCGGCGGCGACGCCAGCGAGCATGACACGCTTTTGCAGCGCGCGCGCGGTACGGTATGCTTCGTCCGCTTCTTGCCTGACGACGACCCGCCAGCCCAGGCCCGGATAATCGCGATATCCACGGGTACTGGCATGCCCGACGAGAAAACCGCCGTCCGTCCAGGTGTCCTCCAGATAGCCGTCGGCGTTCCGAAGGGCGGAAGACAGGGTACGTGCTGGTATGCTTGTGTGCTTGCCGGAGCCGAGCAGAACCTTGCCAGTCTCGCTGACAATCAGCGCCTGGATATTCCGATGGCCGCTGCTGGGGAGGACCACGGAGTCGCGTACTTCCCGGGCCCAGTTCCACGACAGGTGGACCGCGAGCACCCCGGCCACCTCACTGTCGTGTGTACTGTAGGGAAACGCGATATCGACAAAGCGGCTGGCCGCATTGGCGTCCGGGCGCGATTCCGGGGCCGGCCCCGCTTCGGACACATCGACGACATGCAAGCCCTTGAGCGCGCTCCGGAACCAAGGACGTGCCGACACGTCCGTGCCCTCGAACATCCGCCGCGTTGCCGCGATCACTCGTCCGTCGGGTCCCGCCATGCCGATCCATGCATAGTGCGGATAGGTAGCCTGGCGCTCGTCCAGTACCGCACGGCGAGTGTGGATATTGCTGCCGGCGCCGACAAGGTCCGGCCGGCGCGACATCAGTTGCACTTCCCGATAGCGTTCCTGCATGCCGCTGTCGAGCTTGTCGGCGATCTGGCGGGCCAGATCGACCAGCCCCAGGCCGACCTCGCGCTTCGCCTGGCGCACCGCGTGATCGCCGATAACGAATGCGATCAGCACACTCAACAGACTCGCCAGGCCGCAGAAACCAACGGCCAGATAATCGCCCAGTCCGGCGTGCCGACGTCTTTTCATCAGGCGAAGCCCCTCGATGAACCCGAAACAGATAGCGTAACATCGAAGCTTGCCCGGGCTGAACGCAGCGCGCTCGACATGACGACCTGCCAGACGATACCACTGCCTCGAGCCGCCGCTGCGGGCTGCGAAGCACGAGGCACAAGGTAAGCTTCGGCCCCGCTGGCGTGCGCCGAGCGGTCAGAAACCTACCAACGCATTGGTCGCCTCGATTTTCGGCATGCAATTATTGACGATCTCTTCCGTTCCCGTGTTGATCTGCCTGAGCATCTTGCTGCTGATCGCAATCATGCATACGAGCAGAAGACACAGGATGCCAAAGCCTGCTCCGAACCGTTTTCCGATTCCCGCATGGTCAGCGTTTTTCGTCCCGCTGCTCCACCTTGTGCATCGCCAATTTCCGGCCACGTAAGTAATCCGCCGCACGTACAGTTGCCCCGATCTGCTCTAAGCTGCCATGGCGCAAGTGGACAAGGGTGGCACAGTGAACGCTAGAACAGACGAACTTACCGCAGGGCACATTCAGGTAGGCCTGGTGTACCGTCAGATGCTTGGCATTAAAGAAGCAGAGGATTATCTGAGGTCAGTCGGAGTACCTGCAGATGTTATCTATAGGGTAATTCATTCGCACGATCACCGTCCTTTCGGTCCCTCCGAAGTAGTCGGCAGAACGCGAGACCGGATGCGCTAGGTTCTCTCTCAAATCGGAGACGAGTAGATGTCCCTCCTTCGGCCTGCCAGCCATCGATCTCCCACGTGATGGCCAATAAAACTCTGTGATGTCGCGCTCCACCATGTCATGCGCGACCGCGAATCAGGAAATCTGGCTTCGGAGATCCGACGAAAGTATCGACATTTGTGCGCGCTTCCATGCGACGCCGTGAGCTTTTTGCAGACAACAAAAAACCCGCTCTCCTATGAAGGAGAGCGGGTTTTGATACCACCTGATACTGCTTGCTACTACGTCATGGTGCCGCTGACCGGAATCGAACTGGTGACCTTCGCATTACGAATGCGCTGCTCTACCGACTGAGCTACAGCGGCTAAACCTGTACAAACTGTTTAACCTGTTCTTCGCATCACATGTAGCGCTGCGAAAGAGGCCACATTATAGCAACCGATTTTACGGTTGACTAGGGCCAGCCACAGAAATTTAAGCGGCGCCTTCGTGGTGGTAGCCCGTGACGGTCGCCACCTCGTCGCGCGAGCCCAGGAACACGGGCACGCGCTGGTGCAGCGAGGTCGGCACGATGTCCAGGATGCGGTGCTTGCCGTCCGTGGCCATGCCGCCGGCTTGCTCGACGATGAAGGCCATCGGGTTCGCTTCGTACATCAGGCGCAGCTTGCCCGGCTTGCTCGGGTCGCGCACGTCCGCCGGGTACATGAAGATGCCGCCGCGGTTCAGGATGCGGTGCACGTCCGCCACCATCGAGGCGATCCAGCGCATGTTGAAGTCCGTGCCGCGCGCGCCGGTGGAACCGGCCAGCAGTTCGCTGATGTAGCGCTGCACCGGCGGATGCCAGTGGCGCTGGTTCGACATGTTGATGGCGAACTCCTTGGTTTTCGCCGGGATCTGCATATTGCGCTGCGTGAGCACCCAAGAACCCATCTCGCGGTCCAGCGTGAAGCAGTTCACGCCGTGGCCGGTCGTCAGCACCAGCATCGTCTGCGGGCCGTACACGGCGTAGCCGGCGGCGACCTGCTTCGTGCCCGGCTGCAGGAAGTCCTGCTCGGTCGGTTCGAACATGCCTTCCGGCGCCTTCAGCACCGAGAAGATCGTGCCGATCGACACGTTGACGTCGATGTTCGAAGAGCCGTCCAGCGGGTCGAACACCAGCATGTATTCGCCCTTCGGATAACGGTTCGGGATCGGGTGGATCGACTCCATCTCCTCGGACGCCATCGCGGCCAGGTGGCCGCCCCACTCGTTCGCTTCCAGCAGGATTTCGTTGGAGATCACGTCGAGCTTCTTCTGCACTTCGCCCTGCACGTTCTCGCTCTCGAGCGCGCCCAGCACGTCGCCAAGGGCGCCCTTGCCCACCGAGTGGGCGATCGTCTTGCAGGCGCGCGAGACCACCTCGATCAGGAGGCGCAGCTCGGCCGGGATGGTGTTGTGCTCGCGCTGTTCCTCGACGAGGTATTGGGTGAGGCTGATACGTTTCATGGATTCCCTTGGTTGATAATGAATTCTGTCAGTTCGCGAGTGCCTTCGACACCACTTCCATGACGTCGTTGGACAGTTTCGGCGCGCCGGCCACGCGCTCCAGCGCGCGGCGCATGTGCGCCTGCAGCTCCGGCGCATAGCGGCGCCAGCGGTCCATGCTGCGCGCGAAGCGGCTTGCTACTTGCGGGTTCAGCGCATCGAGCTTGATCACATGCTCGGCCCAGAACTCGTAGCCGCTGCCATCCTTCGCATGGAATTGCGAGGGGTTGTTGTTGGCGAAGGCGAACAGCAGGCTGCGCGCGCGGTTCGGCGTGCGCAGCGTGAAGGCGGGGTGGCCCATCAGTTCGCGCACGCGCGCCACGTTCGCGGTCGGTGCGCTGGCCTGCATGGCGAACCACTTGTCGACCACCAGCGCCTCGCCCTTGAACTGGTCGTAGAAGGCCTGCAGCTGCTCTTCGACGTCGGCACCGCTGTGGATCAGCGCCGTCAGGGCCGCGGCGCGGTCGGTCATGTTCGTCGCCTCGGCGAACTGGCGGCGCGCCAGGTCGAGGGAGTGCGCATCGGGCGCGGCCAGCAGGTAGGCCAGCGCCACGTTCTTCAGGCCGCGCTTGCCGGCCGAGACGGCGTCCGGGCTGTACGGTCCCGGCGTCTGGTTGGCGGCGATCGCGTTGAGCAATTCGCTGCGCATCACCTCGGCGATGGTGCGGCGCATGAACTGGCGCGCATGGTGGATGGCCTGCGGGTGCACCACTTCCATCTGGTCGGCAATCACCGATTCGGATGGCAGGATCAGCGCCTGTTCGCGGAACGCCGCTTCCAGCGAGTCGTCCAGCAGCAGCGTGCGCTGGGCGGACACGAAGGTATAGTCGAGTTCGAGCTTCTCGCCGGCCTGCACGGCCGCCGTCAGCTTCAACAGGCGCTCCATCGCCAGGCGCTGGCCCGCCTCCCAGCGGTTCACAGGGTCGCTGTCGAAGCGGAACAGGTGCAGCAGTTCTTCGTCCGTGTACGGATATTCGAGAACGACCGGCGCCGAGAAATCGCGCAGCAGCGACGGGGTCGGTGCTTCGGGAATGCCGTCGAACGTGAAAGCCTGCTCCGCTTCGGTCAGTTCCAGCACCACCGTGGTGTCGCCGTTCGGGTTGAGCGGCAGGTCGGCGCCGCTGGCGGCCAAGAGGCCGACGGCGACCGGGATATGGAACGGCAGCTTTTCCGGCTGGCCGGGCGTGGGGGGACAGTGCTGCGACAAGGTCAGCACATAGCGCTGCGCGCCGGCATCGTATTCGCCGCGCGCCGTCACAACCGGCGTGCCGGCCTGGCTGTACCAGCGCTCGAACTGCGCCAGGTCGCGATCGTTGGCCGAGGCCATCGCGGCGCGGAAATCGTCGCACGTGACGGCCTGGCCATCGTGGCGCTGGAAGTACAGGTCCATGCCCTTGCGGAAGCCCTCGCGGCCCAGCAGGGTCTGGTACATGCGCACGACCTCGGCACCCTTCTCGTAGACGGTCACCGTATAAAAATTGTTGATCTCCACGAAAGAGTCCGGGCGCACCGGATGGGCCATCGGGCCGGCATCTTCCGGATACTGGGCCTGGCGCAGCGTGCGCACCTGCTCGATGCGCGTCACGGCGCGGCCGCTGGCAGTGCCGATCATGTCGGCCGAGAATTCCTGGTCGCGGAACACGGTCAAGCCTTCCTTCAGCGACAGCTGGAACCAGTCGCGGCACGTGACCCGGTTGCCGGTCCAGTTGTGGAAGTATTCGTGGCCGACGACCGCCTCGATGCCGGCGTAGTCGACATCCGTGGCGGTGGCCGGGTTGGCCAGCACGAACTTGGTGTTGAAGATGTTCAGGCCCTTGTTTTCCATGGCGCCCATGTTGAAGTCGCCCACGGCGACGATCATGAAGCGGTCCAGGTCCAGCTCCAGGCCCCAGCGCTCCTCGTCCCAGCGGATCGAGTTCTTCAGCGACTGCATCGCATAGTCTGTCTTGTCGAGGTTGCCCTCTTCCACCCACACCTGCAGCAATGCGTCGCGGCCGTCCGCCAGCCTGAACGTTTCCTCCTGGCAGACCAGCCTGGCGGCCACCAGCGCGAACAGGTAGGAAGGCTTCTTGAACGGATCTTCCCATTTAGCGTAATGCCGGCCGTCATCCAGGTCGCCCTGCTCGACCAGGTTGCCGTTCGACAGCAGCACCGGATATTTTTCCTTGTCGGCGCGCAGCATCACGGTGAAGACGGCCATCACGTCCGGCCGGTCCGGGAAGTAAGTGATGCGGCGGAAACCCTCGGCCTCGCACTGCGTGTAGAAACTGCCGTTGGAGACGTACAGGCCCGACAATGTGGTGTTCTGTTCCGGCACGCACGTCGTCTCGATCTCGAGAACCGCGTTCAGCGGCGCCTTCTTGATAGTGAGCGTGTTCGTCCCCAGTATGTACTGGCCCGGGTTCAGTTCGGTACCGTTCAGCCGCAGCGCCACCAGCTCGATTTCTTCGCCGTGCAAGACGATGTCGCGGCTCTTGCTGTCGGGATTGTGGCGGAGCGTGATCCGGTTGGCGACGATCGTGCGGGCGGGGTCGAGATCGAAACCCAGTTCCACCGTTTCGACAAGGTAGCTGGGCGGGGTGTAATCCTTGCGGTAAATCGTCTGCGGGCTGTCGGTTCTCATGGGGCCTTCACCTTCGTTGCGGACAAAAGGTTATTTTACCAACACCAAGCCTCACCGATGCCCGATAGCGCGCTGAAAGTTTCCGCTTTCCGAACGCCCGTAACAATCTGTAATAATTGAGTGACGCAAGCGGAGCAGTCATACACTGAACGTGGGGAAATACCTTTTTCTGGGAGTAGATCATGAAATCCTTAGGCCTCCTTGTCCTTGCAGGCAGCCTGCTGCTCGGCGGGTGCGCAACCACCATCCGCAGCGACGTCACGGTATTCCACCAGTGGCCGGCGGAACTGCAGGAAAAGACTTATGTGTTCGACACGCCGGCGCCGAGCGAGGACACGCTGGAATACCGCAGCTACCAGGGCCTGGTGGCCAATGAATTGTCCAAGCTGGGCTTTGCGCAGGCGGGCGCTGCCGAGCAGGCGAAGCTGCGCGTCGACATGGCGTTCTCGACGATCGACCGGCCCACGCGGGTGCTGCAAGCCTACGACCCGTTCTGGGCCAGCGGCCCGTACTGGGGGCCCTACGGCGGTTGGCCCTACCGCGGCTTCTACCCGCACCGCTACCGCTACCGCTACTGGGCATTCCGCCCGTACTACGATCCGTGGATGTACGGTCCCGTGGAATACCGCGAAGTGATCCGGCACAACTACGAGCGCAAGCTGAACGTGACCATCGCCGACACGGCGGGCAAGAAGCTCTATGACGTGACGGTGCAGAACACCAGCAGCCGGCAGTCGACGCCTTCCGTGATGCCGCTGCTCGTGCAGAGCGCGTTTACCGGGTTCCCAGGGGAGAATGGCAAGCAGAAACGGGTGGAGCTGGAGCTGCAGTAAGGCCGGGTTGCATTACCGGCAGAGATCGAGCGATATCTCGCGCAAATGTTGCCTCAAAAATGGGGACAGACCCCATTTTCGAGGAAATATTGCCGGGAAAATGGGGTCTGTCCCCATTTTGCCGGCAATTTTTTATCTGGCTAAGTCGCGCTCGACGACGGAGAGGAACTCGGCCGTCGTCCACTGCAAGGCTGTCACGGCGATATCGGCCTCGTAGAACTGGCCATTGCCGCGCGGCCGGTTCACGTACAGCTTGACCGGCACGATCACGCGGGCCAAGCCGCCCGGCAAGTCGTGCGAGCGCACTTCCATATATGTCGAATCGGCCGAGCTGGGGGCGCCGATCAGCTTCGTGTTCGGGAACAGCTTGAACACATCCACCGCATCGAGGCAGGCGCTGGCGCAATTGCCGGGCACGATCACGTACACGGGCCGGGTGAAGGCCGGCGGGTCGCCCGGCCGGTCCGCTGCCGGGTCAGGCACCGGCGGCGGCGCATCCTCGTTGTCGATGTAGTACGGCTTGCCCGCTGCCAGCGCCGCGCGCATGCCCTCCTCACGCTGCGCCGCCCACCCGGCGATCGCCGTTTCCTTCTTGGCCGCGAAGGTATCGGCGATCATCCTGAAGTGGGCGATATTGTCCGGCGTGGCGCGGTACCACACGCGCTCGTTCGCGCTGCGCGCCTGGGCGCGGCGCATCACCCGGTCGCCACCCCACAGCGCCGCCGCGAAATTGCCGCTCCAGACCGAATTGCCGCCGCCGTTGTTGCGCAGGTCGATCACGACCGCGTCCGCGGCCAGGAAGCGCGCGCGCTCCGTTTCCACCTGCTTGTACACGGCGTGGTAGGTGGCCCGTTCCGCGTCCGAGGGATGGAACGTGGGCATCGCCATCCAGAACAGCCTGGGGCGCGGTTCAGTCAGGCCCACCGGCAGCGTATCCGGTGCCAGGTTGTTCTCCTGCCAGGCGCGCGCCTGCGCCGTCATCGGCCGCCAGTCCAGCTTGCGTTCGATGCGCTGCCCGGCCAGCTCGAACACGCAGCTGGCCGGACGTGCCACGAACGGGTTATGCGCGTCCAGGAACAGCCAAGGCGCCAGGCTCCACCACTGCCCCGCTTCGGCCGGCCGGCCCTGGAACGCGAACACGTTCTCCAGCATCAGCTGCCGGGCGCTCTTGCCGTCGCAGGAGACGATCCGTTCGCCCTGCCGCGCGGCGCCCTCCTCGGCGGAATGGACATACAGGTCGCCGCGCCACGCGGCCACGAAGCCGGGCCACCGATGCGGCGCCAGGGCGCTGCCGTCCATCTTGAAGCGCATGCCCGCATGGCCGTCCTGGATGCGCGCGGTGAAGCCCTGCACCGCGGCCACGTAGCCGTGCGCATCGGTCACCCTGGCAGCCAGCGCCAGGCCATGGTCGCGCGCCGCCTTCAGGCTGGCGCTGAAGCCCGGATTGTGCGGATCGAGCACTCCCGCATGGTTGGCCAGCGTGATGTCGTAGGCGGCCACGATGTCGCGGGTTGCGGCGGCTTGCCAGCCGGCGGGGGTGGCGGGCGGAACCTGCGCCGTGGCCGCGGCGCAGGTGGCGGCCAGCGCCGTGGCGGCAATCAGGCGCCTCATGTGAACAGGGCTTCGCTGGCGAAGGTGATCAACACCACCAGCACCAGCGCCAGCAGCAGCGCGATGAGCAGCCAGCCGAATTTCGGATTGCCGTCGTTGTCGTCGGGTGGATTGCTCATCTCAGCGCGGGATCAGGATCGAGGAACCGGTGGTCTTGCGCGACTCCAGGTCGGCGTGGGCCTGGGCCACGTCCGGCAGGTGGTAGCGCTGGTTGATGGCGATTTTCACTTCGCCGCTGGCGACCACGCCGAACAGCGAGCGGGCCGTCGCTTCCAGGTCTTCGCGCTTGGCCGTGTAGTGCATCATCGTGGGGCGCGTGAGGAACAGCGAGCCGCGCGATTGCAGTTCGGACGGCGCGAACGCCGGCACGGGGCCGGAGGCGTTGCCGAAGCTGACCATCAGGCCCAGCGGGGCCAGGCAATCGAGCGAGCCGAAGAACGTGTCCTGCCCGATCGAATCGTAGACGACGGACACGCCCTCGCCGTTCGTGAGCTCGCGCACCTTGTCCACGAAATTGTCGCGCTTGTAGTTGATCACGTGCGCGGCGCCGTGCTCGATCGCCAGCGCCGCCTTTTCTTCCGAGCCCACGGTGCCGATCAGGTTCACGCCCAGCACCTTCGCCCACTGGCAGGCGATCAGCCCCACGCCGCCCGCCGCCGCATGCCACAGGATCGTGTCGCCCGGCTTCAGGTGCGCGGTACGGTGCAGCAGGTATTGCACCGTCATCCCTTGCAGCATCATGGCTGCCGCCGTGTCGAAGGCGATATGGTCGGGCAGCGCCACCAGCAGGCTGGCCGGCATGTTGCGCACCTGCGCGTAGGCACCGTTCGGCCGGCCGGCATAGGCCACGCGGTCGCCCACCTTCACGTGCGTGACGCCCTCGCCCACCGCTTCCACGGTGCCCGCGCCTTCCATGCCCAGCCCGTTCGGCAACGGCTGCGGGTACAGGCCGGTGCGAAAGTACACGTCGATGAAGTTCACGCCGATCGCCCCGTGCTTCACGGTGGCTTCGCCCGGCCCCGGCGGCCCCACCTCGACGTCGACGTATTCCATCACTTCCGGCCCGCCGGTCCTGCTCATGCGGATCGCCTTGCCCGTCATTGGCTTGCTCATGCTCCCTCCCCGTCGGCGGCACCGGCCGCCTGCAATTGCGACAGCACCAGGTGCGCCGTCGCCACGTTGGTGGCACAGGCCACGTTGTGCACGTCGCAGGCGCGTACCAGCGCGTTGATGTCCGGCTCGTGCGGCTGTGGCGTCATCGGATCGCGCAGGAAGATCACCGCGTCGATGCCGTCCTCGACCAGCAGCGCGCCGATCTGCAGGTCGCCGCCCAGCGGGCCGGAATGCTTGCGGTCCACCGTCAGCCCCAATTCGTTGACGAGCCGCCCGCCTGTCGTGCCCGTGGCGGTGAGCGCGCAGCGGCGCAGGAAATCCACGTACTCGCCGGCCAGGGCGATCATGTCGTCTTTCTTCTTGTCGTGGGCGATCAGGGCGATGCGTGGAGCGGTCATGTCAATTTCCGTTCTTGGGTTTAGCGTGGGAAAGCAGGTAGATGCCGGCCAGTACCAGGGCGGTGCCCGCCAGCTGCCAGCTGGTGACGGGTTCGGCCAGGATCACGGCGCCGAGGAACAGCGTGGAAACGGGGCCGATCATGCCGGCCTGCGAGGCCGCGCCGGCGCCGATGCGCTGCACCGCGGTCATCGTCATGAATACCGGCGCCACCGTGCATAGCAGGCCGTTCATCAGCGACAGGCCATAGACCTCCAGCGGCTGGACCAGGCCGGCGGCCGGGCGCAGCAGGAAATACTGGCCGATGCACGCCGCGCTGGAAACGCACATCGCGTACGCCACCAGCCGCAGCGCGCCGAGGCGTTTCACCATTTCGCCCGACAGCAGCAGGTAGGCGGCATAGGCGGCCGCCGAGCCCAGCACCAGCGAGGAACCGAGCAGCACGTTCGAGCCGCCGCCCTGGAGGTCGTGCACGAACACGAGCACGATGCCGCCATACGACACGGCCAGCGCCAGCCACTGCATGCGGCCGATGTGCTGGCGCAGCCAGGTGGCCGAGATCAGCAGCACGAAGGTCGGTGTGAGGAACAGGATCAGCCGCTCCAGGCCCACGGTGATGTATTGCAGGCCGAGGAAATCGAGGAAGCTGGACAGGTAATAGCCAACCAGCCCCAGGCCGACGATGCGCCAGCGGTCGCCAAGCGACAGCGGCACGGCGCCACGCATCTTCCACAGCGCCACGGCGGCGAACACCGGCAGCGAGAACAGCATGCGGAAGGCGATCAGCGTGACGGCGTCGAGCTGGTAGCGGTACAGCAGCTTGGCGATGACGGCCTTGGCGGAAAACAGCACGGCACCGCCGACGGCCAGCGCCAGCCCGCCCAGGTAGGACGCGGATGGGGTCGTTATTGTTTTGTCCATCGGAACATTGTACGGGCAATCCGCCGCCGCTGTCCGCCATACTCCATCCATGCCGGCCGCGCAAGGGCCGCACGACAGCAACTTGCCATCGACAACTCTGCAATTTCATTGTAGTCTGGATAATGCAATTTTGTTATCCAACAAGGAAATTATCATGGCAGACTCATCATTCCTGGGCGGCACGCATATCAACGACAGGTTCGAAGGCGGCGCTGAAAACAACGTCTTCTACGGCTACGGCGGCAACGACACGCTGATCGGCGGCGCCGGCAACGACGCGCTGGACAGCAAGGAGTACCTGGACAGCAACTCCGTCACCGGTTTCCGGGAAGACTTCTTCGGCGACTGGCTCGACGGCGGAGACGGCAACGATTCGCTGCAAGGCGGCTCGGGCGCCGACTACCTGGTCGGCGGCAGCGGCACGAATCTCATCAACGGCGGCGGCGGCCTCGACACGGCAATCTACGCGGGCCAGCGCGCCAGCTACAGCGTGCAGGTCAGCAATAGCAAGCCCGTCGGTGTCACGTCGGTCGGGGTGACCGACACGGTCTCCATGGTCGAGCGCCTGCAATTCGCCGACAAGTCGGTCGCCTTCGACATCGCCAAGGGCGACAATGCCGGCGACATGTATCGCCTGTACGAGGCAGCGTTCGACCGCAATCCCGACGCGGGCGGGCTCGGCTTCTGGATCTCGGCATCCGACCGCGGCTACGACAACCTGTACATCGCCGGCCAGTTCATGGCGAGCCAGGAGTT
Organism: Massilia sp. METH4; assembly: GCF_037094685.1. Taxonomy (NCBI): domain Bacteria; kingdom Pseudomonadati; phylum Pseudomonadota; class Betaproteobacteria; order Burkholderiales; family Oxalobacteraceae; genus Massilia; species Massilia sp. METH4. The sequence continues at coordinate 688,564 of NZ_CP146614.1, forward strand.
CATCAACAAGTACGGGGCGAACACGTCGAACAACGACTTCCTCACGAGCCTGTACAACAACATCCTCGACCGTCCCTACGACCAGGGCGGGTTCGACTTCTGGATGAATGCGCTGAACAGCGGCGCGTCGCGCGCCGAGGTGCTGAACGAATTCGCCCAGAGCCCCGAAAACATCGCGGGCGTGATCGGCGAGATCCAGAACGGCATCGAGTACACGCTGTACCTCGGCTGACGAGCCTTTTCCGCGGCCCGGGCGGCGCAATCGGCAGGGGGGCGGTATGCTAGAATACCGCCCTCGATTGCATACCGTCTAAGGAAGACCGAACATGGCTGGACACAGCAAATGGGCCAATATCAAGCACAAAAAGGCTGCAACGGACGCGAAACGCGGTAAGATCTGGACGCGCCTGATCAAGGAAATCACGGTCGCCGCGCGCATGGGCGGCGGCGACGTCAATGCCAATCCGCGCCTGCGCCTGGCGATCGACAAGGCGGCGGACGCCAATATGCCGAAGGACAACGTGCAACGCGCGATCACGCGCGGCACCGGCGGCGACGAAGGCACCAATTACGAGGAAGTCCGTTACGAAGGCTACGGCATCGGCGGCGCGGCGGTCATCGTCGACTGCATGACCGACAACCGCGTGCGTACCGTGGCCGAAGTGCGCCACGCATTCAGCAAATTCGGCGGCAACATGGGCACGGAAAACTCCGTGTCCTTCCTGTTCAAGCATTGCGGCCAGTTCCTGTTCGCGCCCGGCACCGATGAAGCGACACTGATGGACGCCGCCCTCGAAGCGGGTGCCGAAGACGTGATCGCCGACGAAGAAGGCGGCTTCGAAGTGCTGTGCGCGCCGAACGATTTCGCCACCGTCAAGGATGCGCTGGAAAAGGCCGGCTTCAAGGCCGAAGTGGCCGAGATCGTGATGAAGCCATCGACCGAGACGGTATTCACCGGCGAAGATGCGGTGAAGATGCAGAAACTGCTCGATGCGCTGGAAAACCTGGACGATACCCAGGAGGTCTATACCAACGCCGTCATCGAAGAGTGACGGATGGCGCCGGCAACGGCCGGCGATGCAGTAAAACGATGCAGCAGCGGCCCGCGGGCCGCTGTTTCAGTCTGCGAGGTTCTTTCCGCATGCGTCCTCGCCCGTGCAGTGGCGCATGCGGAAACAGCTTCCCAAAAAACCAACCGAAGATCCCTATGAAAATTCTGGTAGTCGGCTCCGGCGGCCGCGAGCACGCGCTGGCTTGGAAATTGGCGCAATCGGAACGGGTGCAGATCGTCTACGTCGCGCCCGGCAACGGCGGCACGGCCCGCGACCCGCGCCTGCAGAACCTGCCGATCACGGACTTGAACACGCTGGCTGAATTCGTGACGAGGGAACACATCGCGCTGACCGTGGTGGGCCCGGAAACGCCGCTGGCCGGCGGCATCGTCAACCTGTTCCGCGCGCGCGGCCTGAAGGTCTTCGGCCCCACGAAGGAAGCGGCGCAGCTGGAATCGTCGAAGGACTTCGCCAAGGCGTTCATGAAGCGCCACGGCATTCCCACCGCCGAGTACGAAACGTTCAGCGACGCGGCCAAGGCGCACGCCTACATCGACGCCAAGGGCGCGCCGATCGTGATCAAGGCCGACGGCCTGGCCGCCGGCAAGGGCGTGGTAGTGGCGATGAGCCTGGAAGAAGCGCACCAGGCCGTCGAGCACATGCTGTCGGACAACCGCTTCGGCGACGCGGGCGCCCGCATCGTCATCGAGAAATTCCTGGCCGGCGAGGAAGCATCGTTCATCGTCATGTGCGACGGCAAGAACGTGCTGCCGCTAGCCACCAGCCAGGACCACAAGCGCCTGCTGGACAACGACCAGGGCCCGAACACGGGCGGCATGGGCGCCTATTCGCCCGCGCCGATCGTGACGCCGGCAATGCATGCGCGCGTGATGCGCGAAATCATCAACCCGACCATCGCGGGCATGTCGAAGGATGGCATCCCATTCTCCGGCTTCCTGTACGCGGGCCTGATGATCGACGCGGCCGGCAACCCGAAGACGCTGGAATTCAACTGCCGCATGGGCGACCCGGAAACCCAGCCGATCATGGCGCGCCTGAAGACCGACCTGGTCGGCGTGATGGAACACGCGGTGAACGGCACGCTGGACGCCGTGGGCCTGGAATGGGACCGCCGCACCGCCGTGGGCGTGGTGCTGGCCGCGGCCGGCTATCCGGACAACCCGGTGAAAGGCAACATCATCGAAGGCATTCCGGCCGAGACGCCGGAAGCGGTCACCTTCCATGCCGGCACGACCGAGGAAGACGGCCGGTTGGTCACCTCGGGCGGCCGCGTGCTGTGCGTGGTGGGGCTGGGCGACTCCGTGAAGCTGGCGCAGAAGCAGGCTTACGAAACGGTCGAGAAGATCCGGTTCGATGGCATGCAGTACCGGCGCGATATCGGCTGGCGCGGGTTGAAGCACTGACCCGATTGCTTGACTACAGATATCGACACCCTACAACGAAATCCATGACCACCCCCAACCCCGCCGCCGTCAAAGCCTACCTGATCGACCTGCAAGAACGCATCGTCGCCGCCCTCGAGGCGGCCGACGGCAAGCCGTTCCTGCGCGACGCCTGGGAGCGCCCGGAAGGCGGCGGCGGCATCTCGCGCCTCGTCGAGGAAGGCAATGTGCTGGAACGGGGCGGCTGCAACTTCTCGCATGTGACCGGCGCGAAGCTGCCGCCTTCGGCCGCGGCGCACCGCCCCGGCATCGGCGGGCGTGCGTGGGAAGCGATGGGCGTCTCGCTGGTGCTCCACCCGCGCAATCCGTATGCGCCGACGGTGCACATGAACGTGCGTTTCTTCTCGACGACGACCGGGGACGGCACGCCGGTGTGGTGGTTCGGCGGCGGAATGGACCTGACGCCCTACTACGCCAACGAGGCCGACGTGCGGCACTTCCACCGCAGCTGCCGCGACATGCTCGCGCCGTTCGGCGAAGACCTGCACCCGCGCTTCAAGAAGTGGTGCGACGAGTATTTCTACCTGAAGCACCGCCAGGAAGCGCGCGGCGTCGGCGGCATCTTCTTCGACGACTTCAACGAGCGCGATTTCGACACCAGCTTCGCGATGATGAAGAGCGTGGGCGACGGTTTCGTGAAAGCCTACCTGCCGATCCTGGAAAACCGCAAGGACACGCCCTATGGCGAACGGGAACGCGACTTCCAGGCTTACCGGCGCGGCCGGTATGTGGAATTCAACCTCGTGTTCGACCGCGGCACGCTGTTCGGCCTGCAGTCGGGCGGGCGCACCGAGGCGATCCTGATGTCGATGCCGCCGGTGGTGAAATGGCGCTACGACTGGCACCCGGCGGACGGCACGCCGGAGGCGGCGCTGTATACCGACTTCCTGCCGCACCGCGACTGGCTGGTGTGACCGGCTGCATCGTGACTCGCTGCGTCTTGCTGCTGGGCGGCAGCTTCGATCCCATCCACAACGGCCACGTGGCGCTCGGCGCCACCTTCGTGCGGCTGCTGGGCGCTGCCGAGCTGCGCGTGATTCCCACCGTGCCGTGGCAAAAGAGCACCCTGGTGGCCACGCCGCAGCAGCGCGCGGACATGGCCACGCTGGCATTCGCGGATGAACCCTGCCGGGTGGTGATCGACCGGCAGGAGATCGACCGGGGCCGGCCGACCTACACGGTCGAGACGCTGCGCGCGCTGCGCGGCGAACTCGGCCCCGAAACGGCCCTGTGCTTCCTGATGGGTGCCGACCAGCTGCAGCGGCTGCACACCTGGCATGCGTGGCGCGACCTGTTCGCGCTGGCCCACCTGTGCGTGGCAGCCCGCCCCGGCTTCCGGCTCGACGGGCCGGACATCCCGGTCGAGGTGGCGGCCGAGTTCGGCGCGCGCCTCGTGCCGGCGCAACGGCTGTGCAGCCGGCCAGCCGGGAACACTTGCATCGCGCCGGACCTGGCGGTGGACATCTCGTCCACGCAGATCCGGGAAGCACTGGCGGCTGGCAACTTCCAGCACGATAGCGGCTCGCCGATTCCCGCGCGGGTGCTAGACTATATTGAACAACATAATCTTTATAAGAAGTAAAACTGAATGGATATTAAAAAACTGCAAGCCCTCGTCGTCGACGCCCTGGAAGACGTGAAGGGCCAGGACATCGTCCTGTTCGACACCACGGGCCTCACGAGCCTGTTCGACCGTATCGCCATCGCGTCCGGCACGTCGAACCGCCAGACCCGTGCCCTGGCCGCCTCCGTGCGCGACAAGGTGAAGGAAGCCGGCGGCGACGTGGTCGGCATCGAAGGCGAAGACACCGGCGAATGGGTGCTTGTCGACCTGGGTGACATGATCGTGCACATCATGCAGCAGCCGATCCGCGCCTACTACCGCCTGGAAGAAATCTGGGGCGAGAAGCCCGTGAAGCTGGGCGCCGCAAAGCGCAAGTCGTCGGCCGAAGGCAAGGTAGCCGAAGCCGCCGAGGCAGCGCCGAAGAAGAAGGCCGGCCACCTGGCGGCCTCGAAGGCGGTCAAGGAAGCCGAACCGGTGATCGAGAAGAAGGCGCCGGCCCGCAAGCCCGGTACCGTGAAGGCGGCCGCCGCCGCGGGCGCCGTGGCGAAGAAGGCCGCGGCGAAGAAAGCGGCTCCGGCAGTCGAGGCGCCGGAAGGCAAGAAGGTGAAGGTCGCCGCCTCCAAGACGGCCGTGGCATCGGCCAAGGCAGCCAAGGAAGCCAAGGCGAAGGAACCGAAGGCGCCCGCCAAGACCGTGATCAAGCGCATCCGCAAGCCGGCCGCCGAAGAGTAAGCACGGGTACCGCATGCAGCTGATCATCGCTGCCGTCGGGCACAAGATGCCCGCCTGGATCGAAACCGGCTTCACCGAATACGTGAAGCGGATGCCGCCCGAGCTGCGCATCGTGCTCAAGGAAATCAAGCCCGTCGAGCGCTCCGGCAGCAAGACCGCGGCCACCGCGATGGCGCTCGAGCGCGAGCGCATCGAGGGAGCGCTGCCGAAGTCGGTGCGCATTATCGCGCTCGACGAACGCGGCAAGGATCTCACGAGCGTGGGCCTGTCGCAGCAGCTCGAGCTGTGGCAGCAGGATGGCCGCGACACGGCCTTCCTGATCGGCGGTGCCGACGGGCTCGATCCCGGCCTGAAGGCGAAGGCGGAGGGGCTGATCCGGATTTCCAGCATGACGCTGCCGCACGGGATCGTGCGCGTGATGCTGGCCGAGCAGCTCTACCGTGCGTGGACAATCACACAAAACCACCCTTATCATCGGGTGTAGTCCCGGCTTATTCCTGATTGGTGGCCGGGGCGCTTGAACAACACAACAACAAGATGAAACCGGTCGAACGAAAAATCTACCTGGCCTCGAAAAGCCCGCGGCGCCGCGAACTGCTGCGCCAGATCGGCGTCGATTTCGAACTGCTGCTGCTGCGCAGCGACGGACCGCGCGGCGCCGACGTAACGGAAGAAGTGCTGCCGGACGAACCGGCCGAGGTCTACGTGCGCCGCGTGGCGAACGAGAAGGCCGACTTCGCGTTCGACCTGTCGCGCCGCCGCCACCTGAGGCCGCGTCCGGTGCTGACGGCCGACACCACGGTGGCGATCGACGGCGCCATTCTCGGCAAGCCGGCCGGCAAGGCCGAGGCCGAAGCGATGCTGAACAAGCTTTCCGGCCGCACCCACCAGGTGCTGACCACGGTGGCGGTGCGAACTCACGAGTTCGCCGACAGCTTCACGCAAGTCTCGCAGGTGCGCTTCGCCCAGCTGCGGCCCGCCGACATCGCCGCCTACTGCGCCACCACGGAGCCCTATGACAAGGCCGGCGGCTACGGCATCCAGGGGCTGGCGGCCATGTTCATCGAGCATATCGAAGGCAGCCATTCGGGCATCATGGGCCTGCCGCTGTTCGAGACGGCTGACCTGCTGCGCCGCGCCGGCCTGAGGCTGCCATGAACGAGGACATCCTCATCAACATCACACCGCAGGAAACGCGCGTGGCCCTGGTGCTGCAGGGCGCCGTGCAGGAACTGCACATCGAGCGCACGCTCACGCGCGGCCTGGCCGGCAACGTCTATTCCGGCAAGGTGGTGCGTGTGCTGCCTGGCATGCAATCGGCCTTCATCGACATCGGCCTGGAGCGCGCCGCCTTCCTGCACGTGGCCGACATCTGGGAAGCGCGCCCGCACGACGGCAGCAATGCGGCGCCCACGCCGATCGAAAAGCTGCTGTTCGACGGCCAGGTGCTGACCGTGCAGGTGATCAAGGACCCGATCGGCACCAAGGGCGCCCGCCTGTCGACGCAGATCTCGATCGCCGGCCGCATGCTGGTCTACCTGCCGCAGGATTCCCACATCGGCATCTCGCAGAAGATCGAGAAGGAAAGCGAGCGGGAGGCGCTGCGCGCGCGCATGCAGAGCCTCTTGCCGAAGGAAGAGAAAGGCGGCTACATCGTGCGCACGCAGGCCGAGGATGCCAGCGACGCCGACCTGGCGGCCGACATCGACTACCTGCGCAAGACCTGGGGCGCGATCACGCACGGCGCGCGCACGCGGCCGCCCACCTCCCTGCTGCACCAGGACCTGTCGCTGGCGCAGCGCGTGCTGCGCGACTTCGTGCACGACGAAACGGCCACCATCCAGGTGGACTCGCGCGAGAACTTCCTGAACCTCACGGAATTCGGCAAGACCTACACGCCCAGCGTGCTGCCCCGGCTGCACCACTACACGGGCGAGCGGCCCCTGTTCGACCTGTATGGCGTGGAAGAGGAAATCCAGCGCGCGCTGGGCCGCCGCGTGGACCTGAAGTCGGGCGGCTACCTGATCGTCGACCAGACCGAGGCGATGACGACGATCGACGTCAACACGGGCGGCTTCGTGGGCGGGCGCAATTTCGCCGACACGATCTTCAAGACGAACCTGGAGGCGGCGCACGCGATCGCGCGCCAGCTGCGCCTGCGCAACCTGGGCGGCATCATCATCCTCGATTTCATCGACATGGAAAACGCCGAGCACCGCAACGCCGTGCTGGCCGAATTGAAAAAGGCACTGGCCAGGGACCGCACCAAGGTATCGGTCTCCGGCTTCTCGGCGCTGGGCCTGGTGGAGATGACGAGAAAGCGCACCCGCGAATCGCTGGCGCACATCCTGTGCGAGCCCTGCCCCGCCTGCGGCGGCAAAGGGCAAGTCAAAACTTCGCGCACGATCTGCTATGAAATCCTGCGCGAACTGCTGCGCGAAGCGAAGCAGTTCAACCCGCGCGAATTCCGCATCCTCGCCTCGCAGGAAGTGGTGGACCTGTTCCTCGAAGAAGAATCGCAGCACCTGGCAATGCTGGGCGACTTCATCGGCAAGAAGATCTCGCTGCAGGTCGAGAATTCGTATCACCAGGAACAGTACGACGTGATCCTGATGTAGCCCCGCGCGCCGCTCTCGGCGGCCAAGTGGGGGGAATGGCGCGCGGGCTGTCTCTTATTGCTGTCTCTTACTGCTGCCTGCTTATTTCTGCTGCGCGCGGCGGCGTGCCACCACGCCCACCAGCGCCATGCCGCCCAGCAGCATGCCGTAGGTGGCCGGTTCCGGTACCGGCGAAATCGCCAGGTCGCCCGAGTAGCTGCCGGCGGCGCGCGATACCACGCTGCCCGTCACGGCCACGTAGTAGCCGGTACCGCCCGCCACGTTGGACAGGTCCAGGCTCCACTGGTCGAACTTGCCGGTGGAAACTTGCGTGCCGGCGCTCACCAGCGTGCCGTCGCCCGAATACAGCGAGAACCCGGTGATGTCCAGGCCCACGTTGGCATTGCCAGCGTTCGAGTACAGGTTAGCCGTCAAGGAAGAAACACCGGTCACGTCGAACGCGTACGTGTCGGTGAAGGTATCGCCCGAATGGTTGCCGGTAATCAGGCGGCTGAACGCGCCTGCGCCATCGATGACATCGATGCTGCCGTCCGGCAGGCTGATGTCCGCGGCTTGCGCGGTCATTGCAGCGCATGCCAGGGCCAGAGAGGCCGCGATGTTCTTCATGTTCGTCATTCTTGCTCCTTGATTGAAATGGATGGGCTCGCCAAAAGCACGGACAAGTTAACAAAGGAGCACGCACCGGGAAAGTTTGCTGATGCGATTCTTGCATTCTTACGATACTTGCAATTAACACGGCGACAACGCCGCACCGCGGCGAAAAGACTTTAATAATCAAGCTCATGTGGAGCAAAACGGGGAGCCGTGTAAGCGCTCGTAGGAATACGCCTACAGCACGACGCGCAGTACGAGCAACGTCGCCGTTTGGCGACGGCCTACGCCGGCCGTACGCGCGCTGTGGCAGGCGCTTACAGCCCTGTTACCGCCTTATCCTGGTGGCAAGTCCACCGGGCGCATCACCCGGTCGCGTCCCGCCGCCTTGGCGCGATACAGGGCCCGGTCGGCCCGTTCGACAAGCGCGCCCGCTTCGTCGATACCGCGGCGCGGTACCTGCGCCGCCACGCCCGCGCTGATGGTGACGATGCCCAGCGCGCTGCCCGCATGGGGCAGGCGCAGGGCGGCCACCGCCGCACGCATCCGTTCAGCCACCGCCTCCGTGCCTGCCACGTCGGTATTCGGCAGCAGCACCGCCAGTTCCTCGCCGCCGTAACGGGCGGCCAGGTCGCCGGCCCGCTTCGGCGTGTGCTCGCGGATCGCGCGGGCCACCGCGCGCAGGCAATCGTCGCCGGCGCTGTGGCCGTAGTGGTCGTTGTAGGCCTTGAAGTGGTCGACGTCGATCATTGCCAGCCCCAGCGACGCGCCGTGCCGCGTTGCGCGGCTGAACTCGTTGCCGAGCGAGACGTCGAACTGGCGGCGGTTCGCCAGGCCCGTCAAGCCATCCTGCAGCGCCAGTTTTTCCAGCGTGGCGTTCAGGCTGGCCAGCGCGTCGCGCGCTTCGCGCAATTCCTGCTCCGCCTGCAGGCGCCGATGCATCTGCCGCACCAGCCGCCAGCCGAACAGGGCCAGCATGCCGGCCAGCATCAGCACGCCCGCGGTCCGCATCAGCGTGTCGCGCCACCAGTGCGCCAGTACCTCCTCGGTCGACAGCGCAGCCGTCACGAACAGCGGATAGGTGCGCAGCGGGCGGTAGCTGTTCAGGCGCAGCTCGCCATCCTGCGTGGAGCGGAACATTCCGGTGCCGGTCGTGGCCACGCGGCTATAGGCGCGGAACAGCGGCGTGTGGGCGATGCTGCTGCCGATCCTGTCTTGCCGGTAGGGCCGCCGCACCAGCATCGTGCCCTCGTTCGTCAGTAGCGCCACCGCACCCTTGCCGCCGATGTCGAAACCGGCATAGAACTGGCGAAAGTACTCGATGTCGACCGTGGCCAGTACCACGCCGGCGAAGCTGCCGTCGGGCTTGTCGACGCGGCGCGACAGTGGGATGACCCACTTGCCCGTGGTGCGGCTGGCGAAGGGCTTGCCGATGCGCGGGCCTGCTTGCCGGTGCTCGCGGTGCCAGATGAAGTATTCGCGGTCGGCGTTATTGGCGCCGGGCGGCGCCGCGCCGAAGGAGTTGACGATCCAGCGCCCTGCCGCGTCGTAGAAGAACAGGCCATTCAGCTGGGGCAGCGCGCGTACGTGGGTGGCCATTAACCCGTGCAGCCGCCGCAACTGGGGCGTGCCGGTGCCGTCGACCTCGATGCGCTCTTCCAGGTCGGCCAGGCTGGTGTCGGCGGCGCGCAGCGTATCGTCGGCATGGCCGGCCATGGCGCTGGCGAGGTTGGTGGCGTTGCGCGTGGTCTGGTCCAGCAGCGCCTTGCGCGCCAGCCAGCTGCGCTGGAAATCCAGCGCCACCAGCGCCACGCACACCAGCGTGACGAACAGCGTGGTCCAGAAGGTGATCGGCAGCCGCTTCATCGCCACCCCGACACCGGATCAGGCCGGAACGGCGGCGGGGAGCATCGGGTGCAGGGTCTGCCAGACGGTGCCGGCATCGAGCTTGCGCATGCAATCGTGGTGCCCCAGCGGGCATTCGCGCTGCCGGCACGGCGAGCAGTCCAGGCGCAGCGACAGCGCCGCCGCCACGGTCGAGAACGGCGGCGCGTGGTCCGGGTCGGTGGGGCCGTAGATGGCGACCACGGGACGGTCCAGGCTCGAGGCCACGTGCAGCAGGCCGGAATCGTTGCTGACCACGGCCTGGGCGTGGCCGATCAGTGCCACCGCCTCGGCCAGGCTGGTCTGGCCGGCGATGTTCAGCACGGCCGGGGCGGCCGGCGTGCCCGCGAGGGCGGCGAGGATCTCGTCGCACACGGCACGGTCCTTCGGCGAACCCAACAGCGCAACCTGCACGCCGGGGCGGCTCGCGACAATGACCTGCGCCAGCGCGGCGAAATGGCCGGGGGGCCAGCGCTTGGCCGAGCCGAACTCGGCGCCAGGGGCGAACACGATCAGCGGCCGCTCGGCCGCCAGGCCGGCCTTCGCGCAGGCGGCGGCCACCTGGTCCGGCGTCACTTGCAAGGCGGGGCGGGGCGCGGGCACCAGCGGGGCTCCGGGCGCGTTGGCCAGCGCCGCGTAGAACGGCACCATCGGGCGCGGCGTCACGTCGTCGTGGTGCATCACATTGATCAGGCCATAACGGCTTTCGCCCTTGTAGCCGACGCGGCGGCGGATGCCGGCCAGCCAGGGGATCAGCGCATATTTGAGCGTATTCGGCAGCACATAGGCTTCGGCATAGCCGCGCCGTTTCAACAGCCGGGCATAGCGCCAGCGCTCGCGCAGCTGCAACGGGCCGTGGCGAAACGGCGTCTGCAACACCTCGGTCACTTCGCGCATCTGGCGCCACACGGGCGCCACGGCCGGCGGTGCCAGCACGTCGATCGGCCGGTCGGGGTGCATGGCCCGCAGCCGCTGCAGCAGCGGCTGCGCCATCACGGCATCGCCGATCCAGTTCGGGGAAATGACCAGGATCCTGGGAACGCCAGGGGAAACGTTGGCGGCGTCAGCCATGACTGCCCTCCTTCGCGGCGAGGCACAGCCCCATCAGCACGAACAGCATCAACACATAGAACATCGTGCTGCGCACGGAATAGAAAATCACCTCGGTCAGCCCGAAGCTGAAGTAACTCAGCACAAGCAGCAAGCCCGCCAGCGCCGCCGCCACGAGCCCCGCCGGAGCCGATTCGTGCGAGCGCAGCATGCGCAGGAAGAACAGGAACGGCAGCAGCAGCGTGGCGAACCAGCACAGCAGGCCCACCACGCCGCCGTACACGAGGGCCTGCAGCGCATCGTTGTGGAAATGCTCGGCTTCGAGCACGAAGGGCTGCAAGACGCCGGCGTCGACCAGTTGGGCGAGCTCGGCCTTGATCCGTTCCTGGCCGCTCGGCGTCCATGGATGGCGCTCGGCCAGCATCACGGCGCCCTTCCACAGTTCCAGCCGCACGCCGACATTGGTGAATGCGCTGCCACCGTTGAAATAGGTCTGCACGTCGTTTACGCCCTGCTCCATGCGCTCGCTCATGCCGGTCTGCGGCACGAAAAAGGCGCCGGCCATCAGCAGCGCCACCAGCGAGGCGCTGGCTTTCGCGAACTTGCCGCGCAAGAAATGACCATATTTCAGGAACAGCAGGGCCGCAAGCACGATCGCCACCCAGCCGCCGCGCGTGCCCGTGGCCACCATACCGATGAGGCCGGCGATGACGCCGAGCGCAGGCCAGATGCGTTGCCGCCCGCGGAAATCGAGCACCGCGGCCAGGCACATCAGCCCCATGACCAGCACGATGTCGCCGAACGTGATGGCATTGATGGACCCGCCGGGCCGCTCGATGCCCAGGCCCCAGCGCTGGTAGCCCGCCACGCAGGCCCCGACGACGGCGCCGCCGATCAATCCCCACCACAAGGCCTTGCGGCTGGGCCGGTAGACGAGCACGGCAATGCATGCCGAAACGGCAAGCAGCATGCGCACGGGTTTTTCGAACTGCCGCAGGTGGATATCGTCATACAACAGCGCTGACAGGCCGGCAAACACACACGCAGCGCCAAAAGCTGTCAAAACGCCACGGATATCGTTAAGATGTCGCCGGAACGCCGGCAGCCCACGCCGGTGGGACCAGATCGCCGCCAGCAGGAAGCCGAAACTGCACAGGCCCACACCGGCATTGGCGATCAGGGTCAGAAAGGGCAGGAGGAAGACCAGGCAGTGGATGATAATAGTGGTAACGGCGGAAACGGCGGAATCGGCGCTTGCATCGGCGCCCCTGGCAATAGTTTTATTCATCAATGTTCTTGTGGGGCGCGCCGACTACATGCAACCAGCGTCGAAAATTTCTGTCATTGTTACAACCTACAACCGCCCGGACGCGCTGACGGCCGTGATCGAAGCCTGCTTTGCACAGGATGACCCGCATTTTGAAATCATTATCGCTGATGACGGCTCGTCGAACAACACGCGGGAATGCGTGGAAGCGCTGCGCCGCCGCTCGCCCGTGCCATTGCGGCACGTCTGGCAGTCGGACGAAGGCTTTCGCGCCGCGCGGGTACGCAACCTGGGCACGCTCGCGGCCAGCGGCGACTATATCGTGTTCCTGGACGGCGACTGCATCCCCCCGCCGCACTTCGTATCGCAGCACCGCAAGCTGGCACGTCCCGGCTTCATCGTTTCCGGCAGCCGCGTGCTGATGTCGGAGCAGTATACGCGCAGGCTGCTCGATGCGCGCATCAACCTGCACAAGCTGGGCGCCCTCGAGCGGCTGCGGCTGCGCCTGGGTGGTCATTTCAACAAGTTCCTGCAAACTGTGCTGGTGCTGCCGGACGTCGGCCGCGAGCGGCGCAAATTCACGTGGCGTCGCATCAAGAGCTGCAACCTGGCCGTGTGGCGCAGCGACCTGGATCGGGTAAACGGCTTCGACGAAAGCTTTACAGGTTGGGGCCACGAGGATTCCGACCTGGTGGTACGCCTGTACAACGCCGGCGTGCTGCGCAAGGATGGGGCCTTCGCCACGGAGGTCTACCACCTGTGGCACCACGAGAACTTGCGCGACCATGCGACGTCCAACCGCAAGGTGGTGCTGCAGCGCGCCGCGGACGGCACTACGCAGGCAAAAACGGGCTTGCGCGAAATGGCCAGGACGGCCGGCGCGGCGCCGGTTGCCGCCCCGCCTTCCGCCGCTCTGCCTTCCGAAACGGGCGATGGGCAGGTGCGGAGTACAATCTGACCGGCAACGGCGGCATGTGCGGTACCGAACTGATATTGCATGCGGGTACTGCCAAGCTGGCGACTGAGCAAACCACCAAGGAGGAACCGCGATGCGCCTGGATATTTACCGACGACCCGAACACGATGGCATTTATTCCTATCTGGCCGTGCCGGAAGGAAAACCGATCCCGCAGGAGGCAATCAATACCGACTGGGAACCGGAGGCCAAGGCGCTGGAAGTCGACGATGATGCCGACACCCTGCCCGAGTTCCACATCGAACACCTGCCCGAGCAGATCGGCACCAAGGGCTACGCGATCACCGGCCTGAAGGATATGTAGGATATGTAGCATCCGTGGCATCCGGCGCCTGCCGGATGCCGTTGCGCTGTGCTGGCGCAACAGCAGGCCCGATGTCGCTGGCGGCGGCGTTCGCAAGAGGGTTACAAGGGGTTACAATTAATAAATTGGTAACTCCCCTTACATACCGCGACAGGGCCTGCCGTGATCCATTTCTTCCCCACCTATACGAAGGACGGCACCCGTTCGCCGTTCGCCCTCGGCCTGAAGGAACTGGGCGTCGATTATCGGCTGTTCGCCGACGACGTACGCTTCCGCTACCACTCCCGCCTGAAACTGCTGTTCGTCGGCTGGCCGAAACTGGCCTGGTTCGCGCTGCGCGCCGGCATCCGCTCGCTAGTCACGAGCCGCACCCATCCCGAGGCCGTGGTCCTGGGTTCGGATATCGAGGTACTGATCTTCGCGCCCTTGCGCGCCCTGTTCTCGCGCCGCACGCAGATCGTGCTGCTGGGCTTTATCCTCACGCCGCGCCAGCACCCGCTGCTGAACCGGCTGCGGCTGATGTACTTCCGCTTCGTGATGTCGTTCGTCGCCAAGGTGATCTGCCATTCGAAGAAGGAACGCGAGCGCTACAGGGAACTGTTCGCGAACGGCCGCACCGAAGTGTTCTACATGCCGCACGGCACGCACATCTACGGCCGCGAGGAATTGCCCGAAGCATCGAACTCGCCCTACATCCTGACGGCCGGCCGCTCCGGCCGCGACTACGGCACGTTGTTCGAGGCCGTAGCCGGCTTGCCGATCCGGCTGCACGTGGTGTGCGACAACGACAAGCCGCTGGCCGGGCTCACGATCCCGCCCAACGTGACGGTGCTGCGCAACTGCTACGACGGCGACTATGTCGAGCAGCTGAAGAACGCGCGTTTCGTGGTGGTGCCGCTCGGCGTGGCCGACATCTCCGCCGGCCAGATGGTACTGCTGCAGGCGATGGCCTTCAACAAGGCCACCGTGATCACGCGCACGCTGACGGTGGAGGACTACGTCAGCGACGGCAACGAGGCGCTGCTGGTGCCGCAGGGCGACGCGACGGCGATGCGCGCGGCGATCGTGCGGCTGCTGGAGGATGCGCCGTACATGGAGCAGATGGCCGGCCGGGCCTTGCATGCGTTCGATGACCGGTTCGACATGAAGGCGTTCGTGCGCAACCTGGTGGCCGCGGTAAGGGCGCCGAGGGAGCTGCCTCATGGGAAAACCGGTGTCTGACACTATTTCCTGGGGAAATAGTGTCAGACACCGATGCTTCCAGCGTCCGCAGCGCCAGGGCACTCGGTGTCGAACATTTTTTTCTGGGCATTATCCAGAAAAAAGTGTGCGACACCGGTTGTCCTGAAACCCGGTCAGTACTCCACCGCCACCTCTTTCGCCCCCAGCGCCAGCTCCAGCGCCAGCTTGAGCTCGTCCGAAGGCGCCACCCGCCAGTCATCCCCCAGCTGCAAGGTGCAGTCGATGCCTTGCGGCCGGATGCGCATCTGGACCGGCAGGCCGTAGTCGTCGCGGTGCGGCGCGAGCACTTCGCGCAGCTTGGCGGGCGGCACGCTTGACGGCAGCAGCCAGCCCATCTGGCGGCCGAACTGCAGGCGGGCCGACACGATGTCGTACACCTTCTCGGCCGAGATACGCAGGCCGCCGGTGAAGCGGTCTTCCGACACCTTGCCCGTCACGCACAGGAATTCGTCTTCCTTGAACGCCTTCTTGTTCGCCTCGAAGATCTCGTTGTACACGGTCACCTCCACGACGGCACTCTTGTCGTCCAGCGAGACGATCAGGATCTTGCCGCGCTGCGTCATCTGCGTGCGGATGCCGGTGATGACGCCGCACATCATGCGCGCGTCGCGCGAGGGCTCCAGCTCGGAGAGCTTGGTGCGGGCGAAGCGCCGCGCCTCGGCCGCGTACGAGTCGAACATGTGGCCGGACAGGTAGTAGCCCAGCGCGATCTTTTCCTCGGCCAGCTTCTGGCGGTCGGTCCACGGCGTGGCCTGCACGTATTCGGGCGGCGCCACGAGATCGCTGTCGTCGCCGCCGAACAGGCTCACCTGGTTGGCGGCGCGCAGCTCCTGCTCGGCGCATTCCATGGCGAAGCCCACCGAGGCGAACAGCACGGAACGATCGACGCCAAACGAGTCGAAGGCGCCGGCGCGGATCAGCGCCTCGATGGTGCGGCGGTTGATCTGCTTCTTGTCGACCCGCTTGCAGAAGTCGAACAGGCTGGTGAACGGGCCGTCCGCTTCCCGCGCGGCGATGATCGCCTCGATCGCGTTCTGGCCGGCGCCCTTCACGCCGCCCAGGCCGTAGCGGATCGCGGTGACTTTCTTGCCGGTCACGGAGCGCGGCTGGCCGTCCGGCCGGAAGCGGTAGGCCGACAGGTTGATGTCCGGCGGCAGGATGGTCAGGCCGCAGACCTCGATCGCATCCTCGACCAGGATCTTCACCTTCTCGGTGTCGTCCATGGTCAGCGACATGTTGGCCGCCATGAACGCGGCCGTGTGGTGCTGCTTCAGGTAGGCGGTGTGGTACGACAGCAGCGCGTAGGCGGCGGCGTGCGACTTGTTGAAGCCGTAGCCCGCGAACTTCTCCATCAGGTCGAAGATCTCGTCGGCCTTTTCCACCGTCAGGCCGCGTTCGCCGGCACCCTTGCGGAAGATCTCGCGGTGCTCGGCCATCTCTTCGGCCTTCTTCTTGCCCATCGCGCGGCGCAGCATGTCGGCCCCGCCCAGCGAGTAGCCGCCGATGATCTGCGCCATCTGCATCACCTGCTCCTGGTAGACCATGATGCCATAGGTCTCGGACAGGATGCCCTCCGTGCGCGGGTCCGGATACTCGAACTTTTCGCCGTGCTTGCGCTTGCAGAAGTCGGGAATCAGGTCCATCGGGCCCGGGCGATACAGCGCCACCAGCGCGATGATGTCCTCGAAGCGGTCGGGGCGCGCATCCTTGAGCATGCCCTGCATGCCGCGCGATTCCAGCTGGAACACGGCGACGGTCTTCGCCTTGGTCAGCAGGTCATACGAGGCGCGGTCGTCCAGCGGCACGTTGGCCAGGTCGAAGTCCTTGTCGGCCGGGTCCAGCTCGCGGATGTAGTTCACCGCGCGGTCGAGGATCGTCAGCGTCGTCAGGCCCAGGAAGTCGAACTTCACCAGGCCCACGGCTTCCACGTCGTCCTTGTCGTACTGCGACACCACGCCCGAGTCGCCGGACTGCGTGTACAGCGGGCAGAAGTCGGTCAGCTTGCCCGGGGCGATCAGCACGCCGCCGGCGTGCATGCCGATGCCGCGGGTGATGCCCTCGACCTGCTGGGCCAGGTCCAGCAGCTGGCGCACTTCCTCCTCGTTCTCGAGGCGCTCCTTGAGCAGCGGTTCTTCCTCGATCGCCTCGGCGATCGTCACCGGCTTGCCGGGCTTGAACGGGATCAGCTTGGAGATGCCGTCGCAGAAGTTATAGCCGAAGTCCAGCACGCGGCCCACGTCGCGGATCGCGCCCTTGGCCGCCATCGTGCCGAACGTTGCGATCTGCGACACGGCCTCGCGGCCGTACAGGTCCTTCACGTGCTGGATCACCAGTTCGCGCTTTTCCTGGCAAAAGTCGATGTCGAAGTCGGGCATCGAAACCCGTTCCGGATTCAGGAAGCGCTCGAACAGCAGGTTGTATTTCAGCGGGTCGAGGTCGGTGATCTTCAGCGCATAGGCCACCAGCGAGCCGGCGCCGGAACCCCGGCCCGGGCCGATCGGCACGCCGTTGTTCTTGCCCCACTGGATGAACTCCGCCACGATCAGGAAGTAGCCCGGGAACTTCATCTTGATGATGGTGTTGTTCTCGAACTCGAGCCGCTCTTCGTAGCGGGGGCGCTGCTTCTCGCGTTCCTCCGGGTTCGGGAACAGCTGCAGCAGCCGCTCCTCCAGGCCCTTCTTCGTTTCGGCGACGAGGAATTCGTCGATCGTCATGCCCGGCGTGGGGAAATTCGGAAGCTGCGGCTTGCCCAGCGTGAGCGTGACGTTGCAGCGCCTGGCGATTTCCACGGAATTCTGCAACGCGGCCGGCAGGTCCTCGAACAGGATCGCCATCTCTTCCTGCGTCATGAAGCGCATCTGCTCGTTGAAGCGCTTCACGCGCCTGGCGTTGGCGATCATTTCGCCTTCGGCGATACAGATGCGGGCTTCGTGCGCGATGAACTCGGACTCGGACATGAACTGCACCGGGTGGGTGGCCACCACGGGCAGGCGCAGCCTGGCCGCCAGGGCCACCGACTGGCGCACCTGGGCTTCCTGGTTGGGCTGGCCGGCGCGCTGGATCTCGATGTAGAAATGGCCGGGGAAGATGGCCGACCACTTGCGCGCATGCTGCTCGGCGAGCTCCAGGTTGCCGTTGTCGATCGCGCAACCGATATCGCCGAACTGCGCGCCCGACAAGGCGATCAGCCCGTTGGCGCCGCTCTCGCCGGGCAGCACGTCATACGACTGGTCCTTCAGCGCCTGCAACCATTCGGTGCGCAGCTCGGCGCGGCCCTTGTACTGGTTCGTCAGCCATGCCTGCGACAGCAGTTCGCACAGCTGCAGGTAGCCCACGCGGTTCTTTGCCAGCAGCAGCAGGCGCGATGGCTTGTCGCGGTTGTCATCGTTGGTGATCCACACGTCGCAGCCGATCACGGGCTTGACGCCCTTGCCGCGGGCGGCCTTGTAGAACTTGACCATGCCGAACAGGTTCGACAGGTCGGTGACGGCGAGCGCGCCCTGCCGGTCCTTCGCCGCGGCCTTCACCAGGTCGTCGATGCGCACCAGGCCGTCGACGATCGAATACTCCGAGTGCACCCGCAGGTGGACGAAATCCGGGCCCGGCGGCGCTGCGGGTTCGTCGGGCTGGATGACAGGCTGTTCGAGGGTGGTGGTACTCATGAAGCTCACGAAATGGGGACGGCGGAACGCGCTATTCTACAGGGGGATCAGAACGAGAAGCCGGCGGTATTGCGGCGCAGGTCGGCCTCGACCATCATCTGGCACAGCTCTTCCAGCGTGGTCTTCGGTTCCCAGCCCAGTTCCTTCTTCGCCTTGGCCGGGTCGCCGATCAACAGGTCCACCTCGGCCGGGCGGTAGTATTTCGGGCTGATGCGTACCAGCACCTTGCCGGCCTGCCCGTCGTTCCCCACTTCGTGGCCCGTTTCATTCTCGCCGCTGCCATGCCAGCGAATCGCGATGCCGGCCGCCTTGAAGGCCATCGTCACGAAATCGCGCACGGTCTCGGTGCGGTTGGTGGCCAGCACATAGGTGTCCGGCCGGTCGGCCTGCAGGATGCGCCACATGCCTTCCACGTATTCCTTGGCGAAGCCCCAGTCGCGCTTGGCGTCCAGGTTGCCCAGTTCCAGCACCTCGAGCTTGCCCAGCTTGATCTTGGCCACCGAGTCGGTGATCTTGCGCGTGACGAACTCGCGGCCGCGCAGCGGCGACTCGTGGTTGAACAGGATGCCCGAGGAACCGAAGATGCCGTACGACTCGCGGTAGTTCACCGTCATCCAGTGCGCATACAGCTTGGCCACGCCATACGGGCTGCGCGGGTAGAACGGCGTGTCTTCCTTCTGCGGGATCGCCTGCACCTTGCCGAACATTTCCGAGGTCGATGCCTGGTAGAAGCGGATCTTCGGGTCGACGATGCGGATCGCCTCGAGCAGGTTGACGGCGCCGATGCCGGTGATCTCGGCCGTGGTGACCGGTTGCTCGAACGACACGCCCACGAAGCTTTGCGCCGCCAGGTTGTAGATCTCGTGGAACTGGCCGTTCTGCAGCAGGCGGATCGACGACGACAGGTCGGTCAGGTCGTGCTCGACCAGCTTCAGGTTCGAGTGGTTCTGGATGCCCAGTTCTTCGATGCGCCAGAAGTTGACCGAGCTGGTGCGGCGGAACGTGCCCGTGACCTCGTAACCTTTTTCGAGCAGCAGCTGTGCCAGGTAAGCACCGTCCTGACCGGAAATGCCCGTGACCAGGACGCGTTTCGTGTTATTCATGGGCAAGCAGACAATGTGATAGGAAAACCGGAAATTATAGCGGAGATATCAGCGTGGCGGCCATTCGAACTGCCGCGATCGCGAAGCCGGAAATGGCGCTTTCGACACGTAACGACCATGCACTGTTCACAACTGAACTTAACTGTCGGAAAATCTTACAGTTTCGCGGAGCCTGTTTGCGCCGACTCAACCATATCATTGATTTTCCTCAAGATTATCTTGCTGGCATCATGCTTGCTTACACGAGCTCCGACACCCCATGACCAGGAGCCTCTCGTGCGAAACATCTTCAAGAATATCCTCCTTGCCGGCGGCTTGCTGCTGGGCATGCAAACCGCGGCCCACGCGGGACCGATCCTCGTCGTCACGAACGGCATCCTGATGGGTGCGCAGGGCGTGGAATTCGACGGGCATACTTATGACGTGTCGTTCTCGGATGCGCGCCCGACCACCGGCAACCTGGGATTTTTCAATTTCGACGACAGCTATGCCGCCGCCGATGCCCTCGACAGGCTCGTGTTCCAGGGGGTGTATGACACATCGCCGGGCCGGACGAACGGCTGCTCGAACCCGCTCAGCTGCCTGGTCGTGACGGCCTACGACTTCAGCTTCCTGGGCGTCCACGGCGTGGGCTTCACGAACACCTCCACGCGCTATGTCGACCCGATCATTCCGTATATCGTGGTCGGCAATGCCGCCAAGGGGGCCGGCGTGACTTACGCGCACTGGTCGTTGCAGGAAGAGCGCCAGGCCGTGCCGGAACCATCCTCGCTGCTGCTGGCCGGCATCGGCCTGGCCGCGATGCTCGCGCCGCGCCTGCGGCGCCGCGGCGCGGCCGCTGTTGCATAGATCGGAAGAGCAGCGGCGGCACGGGGGAAATGCCAGCCGATACGCTTATAATGTCGGCTGTTCCGCACTTCCTTTCTGATCCGTTATGCAAGCTAGCACTCCCGGCGCCCCCGCCCCGGCCGGCGCCGTTCCGGCACATCCGGCGGCGCAGGCCACCGGCCCCTTCGTCAACATCGCCGCCTACAAGTTCATCACGCTGGACAATCTCGACGTCCTGCGTCCGCAGTACCAGGACATCACGCAGCGCCTCGGCCTGAAGGGCACGATCCTGCTGACACCCGAGGGCATCAATATGTTCCTCTCCGGCACCCGGGAAAACATCGACGAGTTCCTTGCCTGGGTGCGCGCCGACGCGCGCCTGGCCGACCTGGAAGTGAAGGAAAGCCTGTCGGCCGAGCAGTCGCACAAGCGCATGCTGGTCAAGATCAAGGCCGAGATCATCACGATGCGCATGCCGCTGATCAAGCCCGAACTGGGCCGCGCCCCGTTCGTGGAAGCGAAGACCCTGAAGCGCTGGCTGGACCAGGGGCATGACGACGACGGCAAGCCGGTGGTGATGGTGGACACGCGCAACGACTTCGAAGTGGACGTGGGCACGTTCGACAACACGGTCGACTACCGCATCAAGAAGTTCACCGAATTCCCGCAGGTGATCGAAGAGCACAAGGCCGATTTCGAAGGCAAGACCGTGGTGACGTTCTGCACCGGCGGCATCCGCTGCGAAAAGGCGGCGATCCACATGCAGAACATCGGCTACGACAATGTGTACCAGCTCGAGGGCGGCATCTTGAAATACTTCGAGGAAGTGGGCGGCGCGCACTACACGGGCGATTGCTTCGTGTTCGACTACCGCACGGCCCTCAACCCGAAGCTGGAGCCGACCGAAACGGTGCAATGCTTCGCCTGCCGCGCCGTCGTCACCCCGCGCCAGCAACTGGCGCCGGAATATGTGTATGGGGTTTCGTGCCCGCATTGCCACGACAAGACGACGGCCTGACGGTAGCGTCGTTCAATCCAAGCTTCATTCAGTGAAGCCTCATCTGCTTGTGGATGGGAGCATCTCTACACCCGAAGGGGTAACCCTGGAGTCAAGCCCGGCGAGGGCAGCCGGTGGAGCAGGGGTTTCGCGGAGCATGCTCCGCGCCTGCGTAACGATTCTGCCCTGCAGGGCAGAATCTCCAGGGAACACTGCTTGGGCTGCGAAGGCATTGTTGAGCACTACGAGGGTGGGCAGATCGCCGTAGTTTGGGGGCTCGATGCGGACGCCATAGTCACCTGCGCCGAACGCATCCCCGTCTTGCATCACGCAGCGCTTAGAGCGCCTAACAAAACCCCCATGGCTGCGTTGCAGCGTCTCGCCGTACAGGTGTACTGTCTTCGACGCCGCGCCTTGCCCTGCGGGTTTTGTTAGGCGCTCTTAGTTCGTGGAGGCGTTCACCTTCCGCGAAGCGGCCGGGCATACCCCTTCATCGAGGGTTTCGTCAACGGAAGCCGCATGGAGTGCAAAAGGTGGTTTCTACTCTTTGACAAGCGTTAACGGTTTTCCGTTAGCCCTTCTTTCGACCGTAACTACGTTAGAAAGGTGTTTCCCCATTGGGCATGACCCATCCCATGTTATGCCATAGATTGCGCGGATAGAATACTGTCCAGGCCGAGAAATGTTATAGTGATCTTCAATGTTACGGATAGTCACGCCCCAAAAATAGCCCGGGTATAGCACCACACGTTTGCTTGTGGACCGCAGGTTAATGTCGGGACCGATCCATGTCATCTTCTCCCCTGATGCATCGCGCACTTCAAATCTTAGCCAGTAATGCTCCAGACCCATATAGGGAACCAAGGAGACGTTATCCTCTCCAATATTCTTGATCGTCACCGTTAAATGAATGGGCGACTTTGAACCCTCAGCATCGCTTTTTGCCGACAGTTTGAGCAATAGGTTTTTTCCTAAGGTTTTACATTCTTTCGGATCCGGCAATGAATCGGCTGTGACTCCCCCTGGCATAGAGAGCAGTACTGAAATACAAAGAAATATCCTATTTTTCATCGTTTCATCACCTCATGAACCCACACTGAAATTTCGAAATTTCAACCAGCCTCGGCAGGGAATCTGACTCCGTCGCGCCAATCCAGGTAATGAGTCAATCGGATTTCTTCAATTGCACGTACACCTCCGGATTGTCACTGTCTGTCCTTTCCGAAACCCCCAGTCCTTTACTGTGATTGTTCGGGTGATAGAATTGGCAGAAGCTGTTCGCAAGGGCCTACAACTATGCCAGTGCGGCCCGAATATCCTGGTCCTGGCGGGGTGCGTTGGGCCGCGCAAGCGGCGCGTGGCGGCGCGGATGTGCGTCCGCAACGACGAGACCGACGTTGCGCTGCTGCGCCTGAACCGATGACGATATTGAACTTCGGTCCCGAAGCCGTGCGGGTCCGCGAACCTCGCCTCAGCGGAAATACAGCGCGATCTCGCGCACGTCGTCCGGCCCCAGCATGCCGGCGGCGGCGCGCAGCCGCAAGAGCGCCAGCAGGTAGTTGTAGCGGGCCTGGGCCAGGTCGCGTTCGCTGGCAAACAGCTGTTGACGGGCATTGAGCAAGTCGAGATTGATGCGCACGCCGCCCTTGATGCTCTGCTCGGTCGCCGTCATCAGCAGCTTGCCCGACTCGACCGCTTTCTCCAGCGCCCGAATGCGCGTGACGCCGCTGACGACGGCACTGTACTGCTTGCGTAATTCGACGAGGATGCGGTCGCGCTCGGCGTCGAGCTCGGACTTGGCGCGCTCTTCCCCAGCCACCGCCTGGCGCGTGCTGGCGTTTACGTAACCGCCCTGGTACAGCGGCACCGTCAACTGCACTCCCAGCACGCGCGACGTCGATTCCTGCGTGTACGTGTTCAGCGTCTCGGCATTCGCCTTGTTGAGCGTGGCCACCACGTCCAGGCGCGGCGCGTGGCCGGCCTTCGCCTTGTTCACTTCCTGGTGCGCGACCTCGACGTTGAAGGTGCGCGTCAGCAGCGCCGGGTTGTTGGCCAGCGCCACGCTCTTCCAGGTGTCGAATCCTCCTTCGCCCAGCGGCACGATGCGAAAGTTCGGCGCCAGCATGTCGAGCTCGCCGGGCTCCTGCCCGACGATGCCGGCCAGCGTGGCGCGCGCCGTGGCCAGGTTGTCTTCCGCTTCCAGCACGGCCGCCTCGGCCGCGTCGAGGCGGGCCTGGGTTTCCAGCATGTCGGTGCGGGTGCCCTCGCCTTTTTCGAACAGCCGGTCGTTGACCTTGCGCTGCTCGGCGAGCGCATCGCGCTGCGCCGTGGCGAGGCGCAACTGCTCGGTGGCGAACAGCGCATCGGTGTAAGCCTGTACCACGCGCAGCACCAGCTCCTGGGCGCGCACGCTGAAGGTGGCCGCCGACGCATTGCTCTGGGCCTGGCCCTGCTTCCAGCGCGCCCAGGCATCCATATTGAACAGGGGCTGGCGAAGCTGGAGGGCGACGGTGCCCGAGATGTAGCGCGGCTCGCTGGGGAGTTCCACGCCGCGCTGGTGCTGGATCAGGTCCGCCCAGTTCTTGCTGCGGCTGTAGCTGGCCGAGACCTGCGGCAGCAAGCCGGCGCGGCCGAGATTGCGATATTCCACGCCCTGGGCATTCTCGGCCAGCGCGGTGCGATATTGGGGGTCGCTCTGCAATGCCGCCTGGTAGGCCTGCATCAGCGTCAGCGCCCCCGCATCCTGGCCGGCGGCGAAGCCTGCCGCGATCACGCTGGCCGCCAGCACGCGGCGATCGAACAGTCGTCGGATCGTCTGCACGTCACTCCTCCGAAAGCGAGGTGTTGGCGCGGTCGATCAGCGGCTTGAGCAGGTAGCTCATCATCGACCGTTCGCCGGTCTTCACGAAGAGTTCCACGGGCATGCCGGGCACGATGTCGAGCTTTTTCTGGGCGATCAGGCGCTGGCCCTCGGGCGTCACCTTCGCTTTCACGCTGTAGTACGCGTTACCCGTCTTTTCGTCGACGGTCCGGTCGGCCGCGACGGTCGTGACCAGGCCGGGAATATGCGGCGTCTTGTTGACATTGAATGCCGAGAAGATCAGCTCGACCGGCAGGCCCGGGTGCACGCGGTCGATCAGGTTGACCGCCAGCTGGCCTTCCACGATCAGGGCGGCATCGCTGGGCACCACGTCCATCAGGTGCGCGCCCGGCCCGACCACGCCGCCGTGGGTGAACACTGCCAGGCCGACGACGACGCCATCGGCGGGCGAGCGCACGATCGTGTTGTTCACGTCGTATTGCAGCGCATCCATGCGGCTGGCCAGCGCTTCCGCTTCCTTCTGCACTTCGGCGAGCTGGGTGCGGACTTCCTTCTGGTAATCCTGTATGCGCTGCGTGCGGCGCAGCGTCAGCTCCATGATCTGGCGCTTGGCGCGGCCAATGTTGCCGATATCTTCGGAAATCGCACCGCTGACCTGCGCATACGTGCGCTCCACGTCCAGCAACCGGTTGCGGGCCACGAACCCTTCCTTGGCCAGGTCGCGCAGGCCGCCCAGCTGCTCCTTCAGGATCGCCAGTTGCTCCTTCTTGCTCTCGCGCGACTGCTCCACCCCGGCCGATTGCAGCTTCAGGCCGGCGATGTTCTCTTCGTAGGCCGACAGTTCGCTTTGCAATGCCAGCTGGCGCGAGGTGAACAGCTGGCGCTGCAGCGCCATGCTTTCCACCACGCGGGGGTCGTTCTTCATGCCTTCCAGCTCCGCCGGGAAGTCGACGGACTTGAGCCCGTCGCGTTCGGCCAGCAGGCGGGCCTCGGTCGTGCGCGCGGCAATGTACTGGGCGCGCGCCGTTTCCAGCTGCGAGGTGGCCTGCACGCTATCCATTTCGACCACCGGCTGCCCGGCCTTGACCACGGAACCTTCCTGCACGAGGATGCGCCGGATGGTGCCCCCGGTAAGGTGCTGGATGGCCTTGCGGTTGCCCTCGGCGACCACGCTGCCGACCATGGGCACGCCCTTGTCCAGCGGCGCCAGCAGTGCCCACAGCAGGAAGCCGCCCACGCCCAGCAGGACGACGAGCCAGCCGAACCGGCTGTATGCGGTCGGGTCGGTGTGGACGGTCAGCGGTTCGACGTCATGCGCGATGACTTCGGTTGCCGCATTCTTCTTGGTGGTGATCGCTTTCATGCCTTACCCTGTTCCGATGTTGCCGGGCCTGCTTCGACCGGGACGGCACCCGCAGCCGGTGCCGTGGCCCCGCCCTGCTGGGCCGGCTGTGCCGACGGCGCGGACTGGGCCTGTGCCGGCTGTGCCGATGGCGCGCCTTGCGCCTGTGCCTGGGCGGCCTGTGCGGTCCGTGCCTGGGCCTGTGCCGCCTGGGCCTGCGCCGCCTGTGCCGCCTGCGCCTTGGCGGCCTGGGCTTGCTGGATCTGCTGCTGCTGTTTCTGCTGCAGGGCCTGCAACACCTGGCTGGTGGGGCCGAACATTTCCGCCGCGCCGTCGCGCAACAGCAGCAGCTTGTTGGTGATGCCGATCGCGCTGGTGCGGTGCGTGATCAGCACGATGGTCTTGCCGCGCTGGCGCAGGTCGTTGACGGCGGCCAGCAGCGCCTGTTCGCCCACGTCGTCCAGGTTGGAGTTCGGTTCATCCAGCACGATTACGGCGGGGTCGCCGTACATCGCGCGCGCCAGGCCGAGGCGCTGCTTCTGGCCGCCGGAAAGGCCGGCGCCACCGTCGCCCAGCATCGTGTCGTAGCCCTTCGGCAGGTGCAGGATCATGTCGTGCACACCGGCGCGCTTGGCCGCCAGCACCACTTTTTCCGCGTCCACTTCACCGAAACGGGCGATATTTTCGCTGACCGTGCCGGCAAACAATTCGATATCCTGGGGCAGGTAGCCCAGGTGCGGGCCCAGCTCGGCCTTGTTCCACTGGTAGATGTCCGCCCCGTCGAGGCGCACCTTGCCCATGGCGGCCGGCCACACGCCGACCAGCAGGCGCGCCAGGGTGGACTTGCCGGAACCGCTCGGCCCCACGATGCCCAGCACGTCGCCGGCGACAATGCCGAACGACACGCCGCGCAGCACGGCCACGGTGGCGCCCGGCGGCGCGGCCGTGACCTGCTCGACCGTGAGGTTGCCGGTCGGCTGGGGCAATTCCATGCCCACCGAGCGCTGCGGATTGTTGGCCAGCAGCTCGCACAGGCGGTCGTAGGCGCTGCGGGTGCTGCTCCAGCTCTTCCACACGCCGATCACCTGCTGCACGGGGCTCAGCGCGCGACCCACGAGGATCGAGGCCGCGATCATCATCCCTGGCGTCATCTTGTTCTCCAGCACCAGCAGGGCGCCAAAGCCCAGCACCAGCGACTGCTGCGTCAACTGCACGAACTTGGTCATTGCCTGCACCTTGCCGGCCTTTTCGCTGGCATCGGCCTGGGTGCGCAGGAACTTGCCATGCAGCTTGAACCAGCGGCCCATCAGGTTGGGCAGCATGCCCATCGATTCGATCACCTCGGCATTGCGCAGGTTGTTCGTGGCGATGCCGCTGGAAGCGATGGCCAGCGTGTTCGCCTCGGCCAGCGGCTGGCGCGTGACGCGCTCGTTGAGGAAGGCCAGCGCCACGAGGATCACCGTGCCGGCCAGCGCGAAGAAGCCCAGCGACGGTTCGAAGAAGAAGATCACCAGCAGGTAGATGGGGAACCAGGGCGCGTCGAAGAAGGCGAACAGCGCGTTACCGGTCAGGAACTGGCGGATATTGGTCAAGTCCGTCAATGCCTGCCCGGCCGGCACGCCCGAGCGCTTCAGGTTCTGCTCGAAAGCCGCCGTGTACACGCGGCGGTTCAGCTCCAGGTCGAATTTCGCGCCGACGCGGATCAGCACGAAACTGCGCATCAGTTCCAGCAGCGAAATGACAACGTAGGCACCCAGCATCAGCAGGGTCAGCATCAACAGCGTGTATTCGTTGCGGCTGCTGAGCACGCGGTCGTACACCTGCAGCATGTAGATCGATGGCGCCAGCATCAGCAGGTTGCTGATGGCGCTGAACATGCCCACGGTCAGGAACGCCCGCTTGAGCGTATGCAAGACCTGTTCGATCTCGTTTTTCGGCTTGAAGAATTGGTTTTTCATCGATGCGCCATGCACGGGTTGCCGCTGTGCAGCGGAAGCGGCGCTCGCCGCGACCGGCAAACGCTGAGCGCCCGGGAGCGGGCAGACGGTATTATGACCGAAACAGCCTCAGATCTGTGACGAAAATCACAAATCGGCGCAGTAAGGTGCCGTGGCGCAACCGATCGGGGCTCGGCGGACTCACCGGTGCTGCCGATACGCCACAGTGCTGGCATGCAACCGAAAGCCGCAGCCAGGCCGACGAAGCCGATGAGCTATCGGCCTGCCCCTGAACGTGAACTTTACAATGCCGCGGCCGGCGCCGGCGCCATCGATGGACCGCCGCGGGCCGGTCGAGGCCGGGATTGGGGGTTCCCGTTCCGCAGCATATATACTGCCGTGGCGGCACCGGGTCGGGCACATGGCACGCGAGCCTCCCGGCAATCGATGGCCGGCGCCGGCGCACTACTGCCGCTGGGCGAACGCTTGTTGCGAGGGAAGACCGTCATTTTGCATACCTTGGACCTGACTATGCGTACTCCGTCCCCCACCCGGTTGGGACCCGTCGCATGAAAGCCGGATTGGCAGCATCGGCCTTGTGCTGCATCCTGGCCGGGCCCGTGGCCGCCCAGGGCGGGGGCGGCACGGTCGACGCCATGTACCGCGATGCCCTGCGCGCGATCGCCGAAGGCCGCAATACCGACGCCAGCGATACGCTGCGCACCGTGGTGGCACTGGACCCGCTGCACGCCGGCGCATGGCTCGACCTGGCGCTGGTGCAGTGCGAGCTGGGCAGGGCCGACGAGGCGGAACGGCTGTTTGCCGCCATCCTTCGGCGCTTCGACCCGCCGCCCGGCATCCTGCAGCTGATCGGCGAGGCGCGCTCGCGCGGCTGCACCCGCTGGCGGCCGCGCAGCTACACGGCCGTGCAGATCGGCCGCGGCATCGACCAGAATGTCAACCAGGGCACCAGCAATCCGCTGTACGACGTCGGCGACGGCAGCGAAGCGTCGCTGCAGTCGGCGCTGTCGTCGGAATTCCTGCCCCGGCACGACCAGTACACCGCGCTCTCGGTCGACACCATGCGCGACCTCACGCCGAACGGCACGCTGGGCTATGTCCAGCTGCAGAGCCGCCGTCACGACCGCATGCGCGACTACGACAGCACCGCCCTGTTCCTCGGCGCCGAAACGCCGTGGCGGCGCGGCCGCTGGACCATGCGCGCCAGCGTGCAGGGCGGCTTCGTCACGCTCGGCGGCCACGGCTACCAGCGCCTGGGGCAGCTGCAGGCGCAGCTCGGCGTCCCCCTGCCGCTGCCGGCAACGTGGCAGTTCACCACCCTGGCCGGGGTGACGCGCGCCGACTACCTCACCCTGGCCGATTTCGACGGCACCACGTTCGAATGGCGCGGCCAGCTGGTGTACCGCGACGGCGGCCATTACGCCAGCGCGAGCCTGGGCTTGCACAACGACCGCGCGGCCGGCCCCCGGCCGGGCGGCGACCGGCACGGCAATCTGGCCACCCTGCTGTGGCGGCGCCCGCTGCCGGCAGGTCTGACCGGGGAACTGGCCTACACCCGTCAGCAATGGCGCGGCAGCTCGGCGTATGCGCCCGACCTGATCGACCAGGTGCGCGACCAGCGCACCCAGACCCTGCGTGCCTCGCTGTCGTATGCGATCAACCGCAGCCACAAGGTGGTGCTGGACCTGCGCAAGATCCGCAACGACGAGAACATCGCCCTGTTCCGCTATATCAGCGGGCAGGCCCAGCTGAGCTGGCAATGGGCCGCGCCCTGATCCGTTACAATGTCGGCCGCGTGCGCGGTGCATGATCCGGCCGGACATCGCCACCACCCGTGCCGGCTTCCGGCCGGCGGCACTGGTCCGCCAGGGAAGCACCGATTGATCGCCGCCATGAATAAATCAGCGCTCCCCCAAGTGCGTGCCATTGTAGAATTTTCATGAAAAGCTCCCGAGAGGCTACGATGACAGCCACCAGTCCCTCAGCCGAGATCCCCGTTCCAGCGCGTGGCAAGGGCGAGCTGAAGATCCACCTGCGCAATATCCCCTTGCTGGCCAACCTGACGGAAGAGGAAATGCAGCGGGTCAAGGCCGACCTGCGCGTGCGCGCGTACGCCAAGCGCGACGTGATATGGCACAAGGACGGTGGCGGCGATGGCCTGTTGTTCCTGCTGACCGGGCAGCTGCAGGTGATCGACATTGCCGAGGATGGGCGCGCAATCGGCCTGCGCGCGCTGGCGCCCGGCGACTTCTTCGGCGAAATCGCGCTGATCAACAATGCTCCCCGCTCCGCTTCCGTGGTGGCGATGACGCCGGTGCTGGTAGGCTTCCTCCCGGCGCCGACGGCGCTGCACCTGTTTTCGCACTCGCCCTCGGTGGCGCGCCAGATGCTGCAGCACCTGGCGCAGAAGATCCAGCGCGATTCGGAATTGCGCGCCCTGCTCAGCATTAACAACACGACCAGGCGCATCTTCACCTATCTGTCGCTGATGGTGCGGCGCGATGCGCAGGGCCTGCCGGTGGTGGAAAACCTGCCCACCCACCAGGACATCGCCAACATGATCAACACGAGCCGCGAAACGGTCACGCGCGCGCTGCTGGCGCTGGCCCAGCAGGGCATCATCGAAAAGGAGCAGCACCGCCTCGTGATCCGCGATCCCGAGGCGCTGCGCCGCCTGGTACACAGTTCCTAGAGCGCCTAACAAAACCCCCATGGCTGCGTTGCAGCGTCTCGCCGTACAGGTGTACTGTCTTCGACGCCTCGCCTTGCCCTGCGGGTTTTGTTAGGCGCTCTTAGTCTTCGGGCAAGTTGTTGTAGTATAATTTTGCGCTCGTTTAAACAGGCTAGCCGCCAGAGCGCAGATGAACAGATCGATCACAATCCTCCCTGCCGTGCCGGCCGGCGCGCGCGCGGGCGCCGCATGAAGGCGTTCGCCCTGGCGCGCGCGGCGTGGTCGTATCGCGGCTTCATCGCCGGCAGCGTGCGGCGGGAATTCCAGGCAAAGTATGGCAATGCGGTGCTCGGCGCGGCGTGGACGCTGCTCCAGCCGCTGGCGATGATCGTGGTCTACACGGTCATCTTTGCCGAGGTCATGCACACCAAGCTGCCCGGCAACACGTCGACCTTCGCCTACAGCATCTACCTGTGCGCCGGCATCCTCACCTGGGGCCTGTTCGCGGAAATCCTGTCGCGCGCGCAAACGATGTTCATCGACAATGCGGGCCTGATCAAGAAAATCAGCTTCCCGCGCATCTGCCTGCCCGTCATCGTGGTGCTGTCCGCCCTATTGAACTTCGCCATCATCTTCGGCCTGTTCACGGCCTTCCTCGTCATCTCCGGCACATTCCCGGGGCTCGTGTTCGCCGCGATCCTGCCCGTGCTGCTGGTGCAGGTGTTGCTCGCGGTCGGCCTGGGCCTGCTGGTCGGCCTCCTCAACGTATTCTTCCGCGACGTGGGCCAGCTGTTCTCCATCCTGCTGCAATTCTGGTTCTGGTTCACGCCGGTGGTCTATCCCACGTCCATCCTGCCGGACCCGATCCGCGAGCTGCTGGTGTGGAATCCGATGGCGGCCGTGGTCGGCGCCTACCAGACGATCCTCGTCGACGCGCGCGCGCCGGACTGGGCATCGCTGCTGCCCGCCACGATCGCCGCCCTGGTGCTGTGCGTGCTGGGCTTGCACACGTTCCGGCGCCGCGCCGGTGAAATGGTGGATGAATTATGACCGGCAGCATCACCGTCCAGCAACTGGGCAAGGCTTACCGGCAATATCCGGCGCGCTGGTCGCGCCTGGCCGAGTGGGTGCTGCCCTTCCTCGGCCCGCGCCACCGGCTGCACTGGGTGTTGCAGGACATCGACTTCTCGATCGCGCCCGGCGAAGCCGTGGGCCTCATCGGCATCAACGGCGCCGGCAAGAGCACGCTGCTGAAGCTGATCACCGGTACCACCCAGCCGAGCGCGGGTGCCGTGCACGTGCATGGCCGCGTGGCGGCGCTGCTGGAACTGGGCCTGGGCTTCCAGCCCGACTTCACGGGCCGCGACAATGTGCTGATCGCCGGGCAACTGCTGGGGCTGGGCCTCGACGAAGTGCGTGCCCTGCTGCCCGAGATCCTCGCGTTCGCCGACATCGGCGAATACATCGACCAGCCGGTGCGCGTCTATTCCAGCGGCATGCAGATGCGCCTGGCCTTCGCCGTGGCCACCTGCGTGCGGCCCGACATCCTGATCGTCGACGAAGCACTGGCCGTGGGCGACGTGTTCTTCCAGCAAAAGTGCTTCGCCCGCATCGAGAGTTTCATCAAGGCCGGCACCACGCTGCTGTTCGTGTCGCACAGCGCCGGCACGGTGCTCAATATCTGCGACCGCTGCATCTTCCTGCGCAACGGCCGCGTGGCCTTCGACGGCGCGCCGGCCGATGCGCTGGACCTGTACCAGGCAGAACTGCTCGGCCGGCTCGACCAGGCACCCGACCAGATCACGGTGCAGACCGGGCAGCCGGCCCCGGTGCCGGCCGACATGACGGCGCTCGGCGGCAAGGCGGGCAGCATCACCACCCCGCTGGCCGATTGCGTGGGCGTGCGCCTGCTCGACGAGCGGGGCAACGAGCGCAACGCGCTGCTGGCCGACCAGCACGCCACGCTGCAGATCGATTACCTGATGCACCAGGCGGCCGACGATCCCCACGTGGGCTTCAAGATACGCAACCGTTTCGGCGCCGTGCTGTACGAGACGAACAGCTATTGCATGCGCCAGGCACCTGGCCCGGTTGCCGCCGGGAGCATCCTGACGGCGCAGTTCACGATGCCGCTGTCCCTGTTCCCGGATGAATATACGATCACGGTCGGCTTGGGCGACGGCGGCTATGGCGAAGGCTCGTTCCGCCAGGTGCTCAACTACCTGCATGAAGTGACCAGCTTCGCCGTGCTGCAGAACCCGGATTCGCCCGTCTGGAGCGGTCTCGTCAACCTGGCGCCGCAACTCCGGCTCAGCCAACGCTAACCCTATCTCCTATGTCCGAACTGAGTTTCACCACCGCACCGACCGATCCGCACACCGAACTGGTGCGCGGCATGTACCGCGGCTTCCTTGGCCGCGAGCCGGATGCCCCCGGCCTCGCCCACTGGGTTGCGCGGCTGGGCGCCGGCACGGCCAGCAGCGAGCTGGTCGAGGCGATCATGGCCTCGCCCGAATACCTGAAGATCCAGGCCGGCCGCGCCCGGCATGCCGCGCTGCGCCAGGCCATGGCCGCGGCCGGTGTGCCGCTGCTCGGCCAGCCCCTGTCGATCGTCGACATCGGCGCGCAGGAACTGGAAGGCGAGCAGCACGTCTATGCGCCGTTGCAGGCGGCGGGGCTGCCGTGCCGCGTGACGGGTTTCGAACCGCAGGAAGACAAGATCGCCGCCAGCCTCGCGCGCCAGCCGGACGGCAGCCTGCGGCTGTACCCGACCTTCATCGGCGACGGCGGTACGCACACCTTCCACATCAACAACGACGACGCCACGTCCTCGCTGCTGCCGCTGAACCGCCCGCTGACGGGGGAACTGGTCGACCTGAGCCACCTGGAAACCGTGCGCACCTTCGAGGTGGCCACGAGCCGGCTCGACGACGTGCTGAAGGATGACGGCACGGTCGACTTCCTGAAGCTGGACATCCAGGGCTTCGAGCTGCCCGCGCTGGAACATGCGCGCGAGGTGCTGGCCCGCACCAACGTCGTGCACTGCGAAGTGTCGTTCATGCCGATCTATGCCGGCCAGGCATTGTTCTCCGACATCGAGGCGCTGCTGCGCGCGGCCGGTTTCACGTTCATGGATTTCAGCTCGCTGTGCCGCTACCCGTACCACGGCGCGGCGCAAGGCGCCTCGCGCGACCGGCTCGGCTGGGGCGACGCGGTGTTCTTCCGCACCGGCGGCACGCTGGCGCCCCGCGACCTGCTGGCCCAGGCCCTCGTCGCGCTGCTGGTCTACGACAAGCCGTCGTATGCCGAACACCTGGCGCGCCGCCACGACGTCGCCACCGGCGCGGCACTGGCCGCGCCCTTCGACGCACCTGCGCCGGGGGCAGCGCAATGACCTTCATCACCTATGCACAGAATGGCGAGGACGTGCTGCTGTGGCGCGCGCTCGGCCACATCCAGGGCGGCTTCTACGTGGACGTGGGCGCCAACGACCCGGTCGAGCATTCCGTCACCCGGGCGTTCTATGACGCCGGCTGGTCCGGCATCAATATCGAGCCGCTGCCCTCGTTCCACCGGCGCTTCGAGGAACAGCGCCCGCGCGACATCAACCTGGCGATCGCCGCCGGCAGCGCCGAGGGCGAGCTGACACTGTACGACGTGCCCGCCGTGAACGGCTGGGCGTCGCCCGATGCCGGCGTGGCCGCGGCGCACCGCGCCGAAGGCTTCGATGTCGTGGAAATGACGGTTCCCGTGCGCACGCTCGACGCGGTCTGGGACGAACACGTGCGTGGCGACGTGCACTTCCTGAAGATCGACGTCGAAGGCTTCGAGGCCGAAGTGCTGCGCGGTTTCGACCTGCGCCGCCACCGGCCATGGGTGCTGGTGGTCGAGGCCACGCTGCCGAACAGCCGCGTGACGAACCACGAGAAATGGGAACCGCTGGTCGTGGAGAACGGCTACCGCTTCGCCTGGTTCGACGGCCTGAACCGCTACTACGTGGCCGAGGAACATGCCGAGCTGCTGGCGGCGCTGACGGTGCAGCCGAACGTGTTCGACGATTACCTGTCGCATCACCTGGTGTACGAACGGGAGCAGGCCGCGGCAGCGCGCGCCGCGGCGGCCGCGGCGGGCGAGGCGCATGCGAATGCCGTGGCCGCATGGGAAGCGGCCAACGCGGCGCACGCGCATGCCGTGGCCGCGCTCGAGGCGGCGCAGCGCGACACGCGGTCCAAGCACGCCGACGTGCTGGCCGCGCACGAGCGCATCACCGAGCTCGATCGCATCGCACGCGACGGCCAGGCCGAACTCGCGGCGGCGCACGCGCGCATCGCCGAGCTCGATCGCACGGTGCAGGATGGCCGGGCCGAACTCGCGGCGGCGCACGGGCGCATCACCGAGCTCGATTACATGGTGCAGGATGGCCGGGCCGAACTTGCGGCGGCACGCGCGCGCATCACCGAGCTCGATCGCATGGTGCAGGATGGCCGGGGCGAACTCTCAGCGGCGCATGCGCGGATCGCCGAGCTCGATGGCCTCACGCGCGACGGCACGACCAAGCTCGCGACCGCGCGCGAGCGCATCGTCCAGCTCGACCGTGCCCTGCTGGACGGCGAGGAAAAATACGCGACATCGCAGCGGCAGCTGGGTGAAACGAGCGCGTATGCCGAGCTGCTGGAACGTGAACTGGCAGCGGCCAACCAGCGCACGCGCGAGGTGCAGCACCGGCTCGATGCGGTGCTGGCGAGCACCTCGTGGAAGATCACCGAACCGCTGCGCGCCGTCAACGCGGGCGAGTTCAAGCAGTGGGTGCGCTGGCGCACCTCGGCCCATGTGCGCGACACCGTCACGCGCCTGGTCGCCAACGAAAAACTGCGCCGCCGCGTCATTCCCATGCTGGCGCGCTTCCCCACGCTGAACGAACGGGTCGTCGACACCGTGGCGCGGCTCAAGCGCCGCCCGCCGGAAGTGCCGCAGGAAGCCCGCGAGGGAACGGTCGAGCCGAACCTGCGCGACCTGCCCGTCTCGGCCCGCCGCGCCTTCGCCGACCTGTCCAAGCGCCCCCGTCCCCCGGAGTCCTGAACCCCATGCGCATCATCATCGACTTGCAGGCGTGCCAGCACGGCACGCCAGAGCAATGTGCCGCCGCGCGCGGCTTCGCCCTGCAGCTGGCCGAACAGGCCGCCGGGCACGACGTCTGGCTGGCCGCGAACGGCCATTTCCAGCACGATATCGCCGCCCTGCGCCAGGCGTTCCTGCCCTTCGTTCCCGAAGAAAAATTCTTCGTGTTCGAGGTCGCCGCGCCGGACGGCGAGCCGGGCACCGGCCGGCACTGGCTCGAGAAGGCTGCCGACGCCTTGCGCGCCGGCGCCTTCGCGACCCGCGCGCCGGACCTGGTGCTGGCGGCCGATTTCCGGACCGAACCCGCGCGCCACCTGGCGCAGGGCGCGGACCCCGCGCTCGTGCGTTGGACCAGCGTCGTCCGCGTAGGCGACGTGGCCGCCGTGAAGGCCGCCGCGCAACGTGGCGTAGCCCTGCTGGCGCCGCTGGCGCAGGCCGACCTGCTGCTGGCCGACACGGAGCAGGACCGCGCCCAGCTGGCTGCGCTGTTGCCGGACCGGACGGTCGCCATGGCGGCACCCGCCGACCTGTGGCCGCTGCTGGAAAGCGCGGCCGCCGCGCGCGCTACCGCGGCCGCCGCGCCGCCGCCGGCGCACAAGCCGCGCCTGGCCTATATTTCCCCGCTGCCACCGGAAAAATCCGGCATCGCCGACTACAGCGCCGAACTGTTGCCCGAGCTGGCCCGTTACTACGACGTGGACGTGGTGCTGGAGCAACCGGAACTGAATGCGCCGTGGGTGCAGGAAAACCTGGCCGTGCGCAGCGTGGCCTGGTTCGAGGAGCATGCGGACGAGTATGCGCACCGCCTCTACCATTTCGGCAACTCGCCGATGCACCAGCACATGTTCGCGCTGCTGGAGCGGCATCCCGGCGTCGTGGTGCTGCACGACTTCTATCTCGGCAACATCCTGCACCGCATGGAAGATATCGGCTACCTGCCCAATGCGCTGCGCGACGGGCTGTTCCGCTCGCACGGCTTCGGTGCGCTGTTCGACCTGGAACGCGAAGGCACTGCGGTAGTGTGGAAATACCCGTGCAACAAACCGGTTCTCGATGCCGCCACCGGCGTCATCGTGCACTCGGCATTCCCCGCCCAGCTGGCGCGGCAGTGGTACGGGCCCGACGCGGCCGCCAACTGGCACACGCTGCCGCTGCTGCGCGGCCATCCGGGCGGCGACCGCGCCGCCTTGCGCCAGGCGGCCCGCGACCGGCTGGGACTGAAGCCGGAAGATTTCCTCGTCTGTTCGTTCGGCCTGCTGGGCCCGACCAAGCTGAACCATCGCCTCGTCGATGCCTGGCTGGCCTCGCCGCTGATGGCGGAGGCGCATGCCCGCCTGGTCTTCGTCGGCGAACTGAGCGCGGATGCCTACGCGCGCGAACTGAACGCCAAGCTGAGCGCCCGCCATACGGAAGGCCGTATCGTCGTCACGGGCTTCGTGTCGCAGGAGGAGTACCAGACTTACCTGATGGCATGCGATGCCGCCGTCCAGCTGCGCAACAACACGCGCGGCGAAACCTCGGCCGCCGTGCTGGACTGCATGCTGCACGGCTTGCCCACGGTCATCAACGCGCATGGCGCAATGGCCGAGCTGCCTGCCGACGTGCTCATCAAGCTGGAAGACCAGTTCGCCACGGCGGACCTGGAAGCGGCACTGCTCGACCTGTACCGCAACCCGGCCCGGCGCGCGCACCTGGGCGAGCTGGCGGCCGCTTACATCGCCACGCACCACGCCCCGGCCCAGGTGGGCGCGCAATACCACGCCACGCTGGAGCGCATTGCGCAAGACAATCCGCTGCTGCACTACCGCCGCCAGGTGCGGGCGCTGCAGGAACTGATGCCGCCCACCGAGCCACCGGAGGACGACCTGCTGCGCTGCGCACGGGCGCTGGCGGCGAACCAGCCGGCCCGCGGCCCGCGCCAGTTGCTGGTGGACGTGTCGGCCATGGTGCAGACCGACCTGCGCACGGGCATCCAGCGCGTGGTGCGCAGCATCCTGCACGCCCTGCTGGCCGAGCCGCCTGCCGGCTTCATCGTGGAACCGGTATACAGCCCTGGCAACCGGCAACCGTACCGTTACGCGCGGGCCTGGCTGCAGCGCGGCCTCGTCACGCCCGTGCACGGGCTGGACGATGCGCCGATCGAGCTGCATGCGGGCGACATCTTCCTCGGCCTGGACTTGATGATGCACGGGGTACACACGAACCGCGCCCTGCTGCAGAGCTACCGCAACCGCGGCGTGCACGTGCATTTCGTCGTCTACGACCTGCTGCCCGTGCTCAAGCCGGCCTTCTTCCCGTTCGGCTCCGACAAGGTGTTCGCCGACTGGCTCGACACGATCGGCACCGTGTCGGACGGCATCGTGGCGATCTCGCGGGCCGTGGCCGACGAGCTGGCGGACTGGTACGAGAAGCATCCGCCGATCCGTGTGGCCCCGTTGCAACTGGGCTACTTCCATCTGGGCGCGGACATCGAGGCGAGCGCGCCCACCGCCGGCCTGCCAGCGGACGCGGAAACGCTGCTGGCCACGCTGTCGACGCGGCCGGGTTTCCTGATGGTCGGCACGCTGGAACCCCGCAAGGGCCACCGCCAGGTCGTCGACGCCTTCGACCTGCTGTGGCGCGACGGCCAGGAAGTCAACCTGGTCATCGTGGGCAAGAAGGGGTGGATGGTCGACGACCTGGCCGAGCGTCTCGAGAACCATCCCGAACTGGGCAAGCGGCTGTTCTGGCTGCAGGGCGCCTCGGACGAGCTGCTGCAAAAGCTCTACCAGTCAGCCGCCTGCCTGCTGGCGCCTTCTGAAGGCGAGGGCTTCGGCCTGCCGCTGATCGAGGCGGCCCAGCACCAGATCCCGATCATCGCGCGCGCGCTTCCCGTGTTCCGCGAAGTGGCCGGCGACCATGCCTATTACTTCGATGGAGAAACGGGTACCGTGCTGGCCGAGGCCGTCGCACGCTGGCTCGAGCTGTCGGCTGCCGGCACCGCGCCGCACTCGCAAGACATGCCGTGGCTGACGTGGCGCGACAGCGCGCGACAACTGAAGGATACGCTGGATGGCACGCGTCCTTACCGTAGCGTAACTTTTTGAAACAAACACTTATCATAAACGTGTTATCATTCTGCAATCTCATCCGGCCGCATTCGCAGCGCTGACCTGATTCCAACATGCATTCGACCGACACTCTGTCCCGGGGCAGCGACTCCCGCCTGCGCCCCCTGGTCATCGACCTGGACGGCACACTGATCTATTCCGACCTGCTCTGGGAAGCGTTACTGCTGTTCCTCAAGCAGAATTTCTGGCAGGCCTGGCGCCTGCCGTTCTGGCTGCTCGGCGGCAAGGCCGCGTTCAAGGCACGGCTGGCCGCTGCCGTGCAGCTGGACCCGGCGAGCCTGCCCTACGACGACCAATTGCTCAAGGAAATCGCCGCCCAGCGCGCGCTGGGCCGCAAGGTGGTGCTGGCCACCGGTTCGCAACGGCGCTTCGCCGAGCAGATCGCGGAGCACCTGCAACTGTTCGACCACGTGGCGGCCACGGACGACAAGGTGAACCTGACCGGCAAGCACAAGGCGGCGCACCTGAACGGCCTATATGGCGACCGCAACTACGATTACGTGGGCAATTCGCGCGTCGACATTCCAGTCTGGCACGGCAGCCACGGCGCCTATTCGGTCACGCACAAACCGTTCCGCCTGCCGGACGGGCGCAGCACGAGCCAGCTGGGCGGCCATCGCCCGGGCGCGGCGCGCTACCTGCTCAAGGGCATGCGGCCGCGCCAGTGGCTGAAGAACATGCTCGTGTTCGTGCCGATGCTGACCGGCCACGCCCTGGCGGCCGACACGTTCGTCCAGTCGCTGGTGGCCTTCGTCGCGTTTTCGCTGTGCGCTTCCAGCGCCTACCTGCTCAACGACGCGCTCGACGCGGGGGATGACCGCCGCCATCCGACCAAGCGCAACCGCCCCATCGCCGCCGGTCTGCTGCCGCTGCCGCTGGCCCTGATGACCAGCCCGCTGCTCGCGCTGGCCGCGATCGGCCTGTGCGCGTACTTCGACCCGCTGCTGCTGCTCACACTGTCGGTGTATTTCGTCACCACCGTGTGCTACTCGCTGTACCTGAAGCGGCTGCTGATGATCGACATCGTCACGCTGTCGCTGCTGTACACGCTGCGCATCCTGGGTGGCAGTGCCGCAACGCACATCACACCCTCGTTCTGGCTGCTGGCGTTCTCGTTCTTCATCTTCCTCAGTCTCGCCCTGCTCAAGCGCTACAGCGAGCTGTTCAACCTGCACCGCCAGGGCAAGGAAAAGACCAGCGGGCGCGGCTATACCACCGCCGACAAGGTGCCGGTCGGCACGATGGGCGTGGCCTGCGGCTTCCTATCCGTGCTGATCTTCATGCTCTACTTCAATTCCGAAGCGGTGCTGAAGATGTATCCACAGCCCTACCTGCTGATGGGTATCGTACCGCTGCTCGTGTTCTGGCTCGGCCGCCTGTGGCTGCTGGCATACCGCGGCCTCGTTAACGAAGATCCCGTGCTGTACGTCAGCAAGGACAAGGTCAGCCTGCTCGTGATCGGCCTGTGCGCCGCGATCGCCGGCGTGGCCAGCTGGTAAGGATAGCCAATGGGTTCCATGACTTCTCACGCGGCCGGTTACGCATTCTGCGTGGCGGCCGCCTTCGCCAGCGCGGCCGCCACGTTCCTGATCAAGCAAAGCACCGTCGCGAACGCCGGCTGGACGCTGGCGCGCCTGCTGTGGCTGGGCGCGGCATGCGGCAGCTACGCACTGGGCTTCGTGTTCTATTCGATGGCGCTGCAGCGCCTGCAGATGTCGCTGGCCTATCCGCTGATGACGGCCGTCACCACGGCCGTCGTGGCACTGGCCGGCTACCTCGTCTGGCAGGAATCGCTGGGCATGGCGAAGTTGCTGGGCTTCGTGCTGCTGGCCGCCGGTGCCTTCCTGATCGCCCGATGAGCGCCGTCCTGAACGTTACCTCCGTGGCCAGCCGGCAGGGCGCCGGCCGCGCCCTGCTGCTGCTCGCCGTCCTGCTGGCCTTGCTGCCGGCGCTGTTCCGGCCGCAGCATTACGGCGATGCCAACGAATACATCCTCACCACGCTGGCATTCGCCAACCACGGCACGCCGGATCTGCGCCTGTCCGACCTCGAACAGGCGCAGCGCATGCTGCCGGAAATGGCGGCGCCGTATGCGCTGCTGGAACCCGGTCTGCGCGATCCGAACGCGGATTTGTATGCCGCCTACGTGCGCGGCCGCGGCAACGCCGTGTATGCGGTGCACTTCTTCGGCTATCCGCTGATGGCGACCGTGCCGTTCAAGCTGCTGCAATGGACCGGCCTGTCGCCTTTGAAGTGCTACCAGCTGCTGAACCTGGCATTCGTGCTGGTGCTCGGGGCGGCCCTGTACCGCGCGTTCGGCACGCTGCCGCGCATGCTTGCCGGCGTGGCCCTGTTCTTCGTCTGTGGCGGCGCGCTGTACTGGAACTGGAGCAGCCCGGAATGCGTGACCGCCGCCGCGCTGCTGGCCGGCCTGCTGTACTTCACGAGCGGCGCACCGCTGCGCGGCGCGCTGCTGGCCGGCGTGGCCACGCTGCAGAATCCCACGACCGTGTTCTTCTTCGGCTTCGCACCGCTGCTGCTGTGCTGCCTGCATTACCGGCGCGGCGCGGGCCTGCGCGCGGCGCTCGCCCCGGCGCTGCAATGGCGCGTCGTGCTGGCCATCGGCGCCGGCCTGGCCGTGTTCGCGCTGGCGCCGCTGTTCAACCTGTGGGCGTTCGGCGTACCGAACATCATCGCCAAGAAATTCACAACGCCCGCGCTGATCGGCCTGACGCGGCTGCACTCGTTCTTCCTCGACCTGAACCAGGGCATGCTGATCGCCGTGCCCGCGCTGGCGGCGGTGCTGGTCGCAGGCCTGTTCACGGGTGACCGCGCGGAGCGGCCGCGCCGTGCCCTGCTGCTGGGCGCCAGCGCACTCTTCGTGCTGTGCCTGGCCGTGCCGGCGCTCTCGATCAACAACTGGAATTCCGGCGCCACCGGCGTGATGCGCTACGGCTTCTGGTGCGCGATGCCCTTGCTGTTCGCCTTCCTCGTGCGGCTGCAGGTCGCCTGGCCCACGCCGCAGGTGACGCTGCTGGCGGCGTTGCAAGCGCTGTGCATGGTGCATGCGCTGAGCTACCACTACACCGCGTTCAGCCCGCTGCAGCGCGCCGTGTTTGCCCTGGCCCCAGGCCTGGTGAATCCGGAACCTGAAATCTTCGCCGAACGCGCCGAGCACAAGGACGACTACATCGATCCGATGCACGTGTACCAATACGCGGCGGGAGTAGAACCGGTCAAGACGCTGTACAACGCGGCGAACACGGGCGTGGCCGCGGCGCTGTGCGGCCCCGGCGGCCAGCTGTCGCCCGGCAACAACACGTCGGACAGCTACCTGGGCTGGCGCTATATCAACGGCGCCGTGCAGTGCAAGTCCGCCGACCTGAACACGCTGCTGCTCGAGTCGCCCGCCGGCGGCGAATCGCTGCGGCTGGCCAGCGGCTGGAGCCGGCTCGAGCGGGGCGGCGGCAACTGGACTGGCGCCTGGTCCGATGGCGCCAAATCGCGCATCGAGGTGGCGCTGGCGGATGGCCACCGGCCAACGGCGCTGACGCTCGCCGGCCAGTATTTCGACGGCAACCGGCGCACCCGCGTGACCGTAAACGGCAAGGAGCTGGGCTGGTTCGACCTGGCTGCCACGCCGGTCATCCCCCTGGCCGGCGTACCGCAGGGCGCCACGCTGGAAATCCTGCTCGACCACGAAGCGCCCCGCCGCCCGGATGCAAGCGACAGTCGCCAGCTGAGCTTCTTCCTGCGCAAGGTGCGCCTGTCTTGACGAATATGCTCCTCGCGGGGCACTACATGGAGGCCATCTGGTTACCTTAGTTTTGAAATCGCTGCGCCTGCCGCTGGAAAGCGCGCGCGCCTACGCATGCCTGCTGGCGGCCGTGCTGTTCCTGGGCGCCTGCGGCGTGCGCTACCAGTTAAGCGGCGACATCGCCGAGTATTCGCTGATGACCGTCGCGCTCGCCAACCATGGTACGCCGGATATCCGCGCCGCCGACATCGCCGAGGCCATTCGCGTCGCCCCCGAGCTCGATTACGCGTTCGTCGACCTCCAGAAAGGTATCGCGCGCGGCGACAAGGTGCCGCGCGCCGGCTTCCACCTGGACAATGGCGGAAATGTGCAGGCCATCCATTTCTTCGCCTATTCGGCGCTGGCCGTCATTCCCTACAAGCTGCTGGACGCCGTCGGCGCCCCGCCGATGAAGTGCTACCAGTTCGTCAACGCGGCCCTGCTGCTCGTGCTAGGCCTGGCCCTGCGCCGCTTCTTCGGCAATGGCCTGCATGCGCTGGGCGGCCTGGCGCTGTACCTGCTGTGCGGCGGCCTCGCCTACGCGAACTGGAGCAGCCCGGAATCGGTGACCGCCTCGGCCCTGCTGGCCGGCCTGCTGCTGTGCGGCAGTTCGGCACCGCTGGCCGGCGGCGTGCTGGTCGGCCTGGCGGCCACGCAGAACCCGAGCGTGGTGCTGGCGCTGGGGCTGATTCCCGTGATCGTGCTGTGCAAGCACTGGCGCCCCGGCATGCGCACCGCCGAGGGCTGGGAGCGCGTGTGGCATGCGCCCGTCGTGGGCGGTCTGGCGGCGGGCGCGCTGCTGTTCGCGGCAAACCCGCTGTTCAACCTGCACGCCTTCGGCGTGCCGAGCATTATCGCGGTGGGCTACACGGTGCCGGAACTGGGCACCTGGGAACGGCTGCACTCCGTCTTCCTGGACCTGAACCAGGGCATGTTCCTGGCCATTCCGGCGGTGGCGGTGCTGATGCTGTGGCTGGCATTCCAGCGCGGCGCGGCGCGCAGCCGCATCCTGCTGGCCTGCGTCGTGCTGGTCATCCTGGGCATGACGCTGCCGGCACTGGTGGTGACGAACTGGAACTCCGGCGCGGCCGGCGTGATGCGCTATGCGTTCTGGGCCGCGATGCCGCTGCTGTTCGTGCTGCTCTGGCAGCTGCGCGAGCGGGGCGGCATCGGCGCGGGCCCCACCGTGGCCGTGCTGCTGGTGCAAGCGCTGGCGATGGGACACATGTTGAGCTATCCCTACACGGCCTTCTCGCCGCTGGCGCTATGGGCCATGCGGCACGCGCCTGCATGGTACAACCCTGACCCGGAAATCTTCTACGAACGCGCGCTGCGCGGCGAGGTGGCCGCCGGCACGGACGATATCCTGCGGCACAGCGAGGGCAACCTTCCGCTGAAGACCATGTACCACCTGAGCAACCAGCACGTGGACGAGCGCCTGTGCGGCAAAGGCCACCTGCTGGCGCTGGACAATTCCTTCACCGAGACGACGCAGCACTGGCGCTACATCAACGGGGACGTGCGTTGCGTGGCGGCTCCGGGCTACTTCCCGGTGCGCTTCGACGCGGAACAGTTCGGGCCGGGCGGCGTGCTGGGCGACGGCTGGAGCCCGCCGCAGTTCGGCGACCAGCAATGGACCGGCACGTGGAGCTCGGCGCCGGTGTCGTACATGCGCCTGCCGATTCCGGCGCGCATGCAGCCACGACGCATCTTCATCACGGGCTTCTACCACGAACCCGCCGGGCACACGACCCGCGTGTCGGTGAACGGGCACGACTACGGCTGGGTAAAACTGGACGGCAAGGCGCTGCCCTTCGACGTGCCGCCGGCCCCAGGGCCGATCGTCGTCGAACTGGAACACAAG
Organism: Massilia sp. METH4; assembly: GCF_037094685.1. Taxonomy (NCBI): domain Bacteria; kingdom Pseudomonadati; phylum Pseudomonadota; class Betaproteobacteria; order Burkholderiales; family Oxalobacteraceae; genus Massilia; species Massilia sp. METH4. Next base: position 732,577 of record NZ_CP146614.1, read on the forward strand.
CCCATCACGCCTCCCCCGGGCGCGCCGGACCAGCGGCGCATCGCGCTGTTCCTGCAGAACGTGGTCGTGCAGTAGCGCACAGCCAATAAAAAAAGCGGGCAATGCCCGCTTTTTTTCTGTCCACCACCGGTCCACCACCGCGCCTATTCCTTGCGCAGGCCGCCCAGCAGGGCAGCCAGCTTCGGCTTCGGTTTCGATGACGACGGCGCTGCCTGCGCCGAAGTCGTGCTCGCACTGCCGCGCGTCGGCTCGTAGGGTTTCAGGAACCACGGGTCGATCTTGTCGCGGCGCGGGCCGGAGGGGCGCGGGCCACGGTCGGCGCCGGGGGCGGGGCGGCCAGTGCTGCCGCCATTGCCACCATTGCCGAAAGTGCGTTCCCCCTCGCCGCGGCGCGCATGGCGGCGCTCGCCGTGGCGCTCTTCGCCGCCGGCCCGCGAGGCCGGGCGGAAGCCTTCCAGCTCGCCGCGCTTGATCGTTTGCTTGATCAGCTTTTCGATGTCGGCCAGCAGGCGCTCGTCCTTGTCGGAATAGATCGAGATCGCATCGCCCGAGGCGCCGGCACGGCCGGTGCGGCCGATGCGGTGCACGTAGTCCTCGGCGTTGTACGGCAGGTCGTAGTTGATCACGCACGGCAGGTCGGAGATGTCGAGCCCGCGCGCGGCCACGTCGGTGGCCACCAGCACGTCGACCTCGCCGCGCTTGAACGCTTCCAGCGCCGCCATGCGTTCCTGCTGCGTCTTGTCGCCGTGGATGGCGGAAGCCTTCATGCCTTCCTGTTCCAGGCCGCGGGCGAGGCGCGAGGCGCCGATCTTGGTGTTCGAGAACACGATCACCTGCTTCGCTTCGCGCTGGCGCAGGATGTGGGCGACGGCGTCGCGCTTGTGCTCCTCGCCCACCTTGTAGACCACCTGGGTGACCTTGTCGGCCGTGGCGTTGCTGCGCGCGACCTCGATGGTGACCGGATTGTTCAGGAAGCTGTTGGCCAGCTTCTTGATTTCCGGCGAGAACGTGGCCGAGAACATCAGGTTCTGGCGCTGCTTGGGCAACAGGTTGATGATACGCTGCAGGTCCGGCAGGAAGCCCATGTCGAGCATGCGGTCCGCTTCGTCCATCACCAGCATCTGCACCTGCGACAGGCTAATGCTCTTCTGCTCCACGTGGTCCAGCAGGCGGCCGGGCGTGGCGATCACGATCTCGACGCCGCCGCGCATGATCTGCGCCTGCGGCTTGATGTCGACGCCGCCATACACCACGGTCGAGCGCAGCGGTGTGTGCTTGCAATAATTGGCCACGTTTTCCGCCACCTGCACGGCCAGTTCGCGGGTCGGCGTCAACACCAGTGCGCGCACCGGATGGCGCGCCGGGCTCATGCTCGTGTTCGCATGGGCCAGCAGCAGCTGGATGATCGGCAGCGAAAAGCCGGCGGTCTTGCCCGTGCCGGTCTGGGCCGCGCCCATCACGTCGCGCCCCTGCAACACCACGGGAATGGCCTGCGCCTGGATCGGCGTCGGATGTTCATAGCCCTGTTCCGTCAGGGCGCGCTGGATGTCGGGAGAAAGGCCAAAGTCGGAGAAACGCACCTGGGCGGGCGCCACAGGCTGGGCGGTTGTTTCGATGTCAGACATAAATGAGTGGTCGGGTGACCGTGTTTTCCGAAAAATACTGATGCAGCAAGCCAAGGGCCGCGCTGCCGAGGCCGGACGGCCAACGTCGAATAATACCTGTTTCGAGCCGGATACGCACAAAATAGCCGTGTGGAAGCCTTTTTTATTGCATAAAAGGAAGTGCGATACTGGCATAATCGGCGCATGCGAGCTTATACACTCTTTCTGGCCCGCCCGCCGCGGGCAATGACCGCCTTCATGTCGGCCTTCCTGGCCGCCGCCCTGCTGCTGGCCTCGGTCACCCCGGTCGCCCGCGCGGAAACGGCGGCGCCGCCGACCCTGCGCTTCAAGAAGCTGGGCCCCCTGGGCAACGACGAGCCCTCGATGCTGTCGCTGCTGCAGGACCGCCAGGGCTTCATGTGGATCGGCACCCATGTCAACGGCCTGTACCGCTATAACGGTTACCAGGCGGTACGCTACCAGAGCCGGAGCAACGACCCGAAGAGCCTGCCGCACGACCGCGTTTCCACGCTGTACGAAGACCGCCAGGGCCGCATCTGGGCCGGCACGCAGAATGGGCTCGCCCTGTACAACGCCGCCACCAACGACTTCACGGTGTATGTCGCGCCGCAGGGGCCGAAGAACCGCGGCATCATCAAGCAGATCATCTCCGACGGCAAGGATGGCATGTGGCTGGCCAGCTGGGGCGGCCTGCAGCACTTCGATCCCGCCACCGGCAGGTTCACCGTCCACCAGCACGATCCACAGCGGCCCGGCAGCCTGGCCAGCAATGACGTGAACGCGATCGCCCTCGATGCGAAGGGCGGCCTGTGGGCCGCCACGTGGCCGGGTGGGCTCGATTACCTGCCGCCCGGCGGCACGGAGTTCGCGCACCACCAGGTCGATCCGGCCGGGCAGACCGATCCGCGCACGAACATCGTGCGCGCGCTGCAGTTCGATGGCGACGGCGCCCTGTGGATCGGCACCGAGAGCGGCGTGCTGCGCTGGGACGGCAAGCGCGGCTGGGATACGCGCCGGCAAATTCCCGCGCCGAACAGCCGCGTGACGAGCTTCTACATCGACCGCAGCGGCACGCTGTGGGCCACCACCCTCTCGGCCGGGCTGCTGCGCTGGAACGCGCCGGCCGCCGCGTTCACCCAATACCGGCACACGCCGAACGATCCGTATTCGCTGCCGGGCGACAGCACGCGCGCGATGCTGCAGGACCGCAGCGGCATGCTGTGGATCGCCACGTTCACGGACGGCATCAGCCTCGTCAACCTGAACAGCAGCGGTTTTACCCGCTACGTGCCGCAGCATTTCGATACCAGTAATATTTCGACCAGCAATGCCGTGCTGGCCGTGGCGCGCGCGCCGGACGGCAAGCTCTGGCTCGGCGGCAATGTGGGCATCAGCCTGTTCGACCCGGCCGCCAACAAGGTGGTACGGCGCTACACCTCCGATCCGAGCCGGCCCGGCTCGCTGTCGCAGAACATCGTCTACAGCCTGTACCAGGGTGCCGAAGGCCCGCTGTGGGCAGGTACTCCCAATGGGCTGAACCGGCTGGACGATCCGGCCGGGCCGTTCAGGACGATCCACTTCGGCAACCCGGCCAGCGACTACATCAACGCCATCGCGCCGGGCCGCGACGGCATCCTGTGGCTGGCCACCGGCAACAGCCTGATCCGGTATGAACCGGCCACCGGCAAACACCGCATCTTCCAGAACGATGCCGCCGATCCCGACAGCCGCGCCGTCAACGGCACCTCGTCGGTGCTGGAAGACCGCGGTGGCCGCGTCTGGATGGGGTCCGAATGGAATGGCGGCGGCCTTGACCTGCTCGACCCGAAGACGGGCAAGTTCCGCCACTTCACCCACGACCCGGCGCGCGCCGACAGCCTGGCCGACGACAATGTCTCGTCCGTGCACGAGGATTCCCTCGGCCGCATCTGGATCGGTACCGCCAAGGGCTTGCAGCAGGTGGTGCAGAACGGCGCGGCGATCACGTTCCGGTCGTACACGGAGGCGACCAAGGGCGCGAAAATCCTGTCGATCCGGAGCGACCTGGACGACCAGCTGTGGGTCAGCACGATCGTCGGCCTGTTCCGCGTGGACCCCGCCACGGCGAAGGCGACGCTGTACACGGCGGCGGACGGCATGACCGACGGCTTTACCGTCAACTCTTCCGCGCCGGGGCCGGACGGCGTCCTGTACTTCGGTGGCGTGCACGGGCTGACGGCCGTCGCGCCGCGCGAAGTGCGCAGCCAGTCGGTGTCGCCGCAGGTGGCGATCACCGACATCAAGGTCTACAACCGTTCATTGGCCGAGCCGGGCCCCCATGCGGGCGTGACGCTGGAAGGCACGGTGACGGCGCCGCGCGCGCTCACGCTCTCCGGCACGCCTGCCTTCTCGATCGAGTTCGCGGCGCTGCATTACACGGAGCCGGCGCTGAATCGCTATGCATACCGGCTGGAAGGGTTCGACCGCGAGTGGGTCGAGACCGATGCCACGCGCCGCGCCGCCACCTATACCAACCTCGACCCGGGCCGCTATGTGTTCCGGGTAAAGGCATCGAACCACCGCGGCCAGTGGAACGAGGAACCGGTGACCCTGACGGTGACGATCACGCCGCCGTTCTGGGAAACGCTGTGGTTCCGCGCGCTGGCCGCCGCCCTGGTGCTGGTGCTGCTGTGGGGCGTCTGGCACTGGCGCATGCGGCGCCTGAAGCGCGCCAACCGCGCGCTGGAAGACCTGGTGCGCTCGCGCACCGCCGCGCTGGAGGAATCGCACCTGAAGCTGGCGGCGCAATCGACCACCGACGGGCTGACGGGCGTGGCGAACCGCCGCGGCTTCGACGCCAAGCTCGACGCCGAATGGCGCCGCGCCGCCCGCACCGGCCAGGTGCTGGCGCTGGCCATGGTGGACCTCGACTGGTTCAAGCAATACAACGAACGCCACGGCCATGCGGCCGGCGACGCGGCGTTGCGCGCCGTGGCCGGCGTGCTGGGCCGCCATGGCCGCCGCACCACCGACGTGGTGGCACGCTACGGCGGCGAGGAATTCGCCGTGCTGTGGGCCGCCGGCGACGCGGCGGTGGCCCAGCAGGGCGCGCAGGCGATCGTTGCCGAGGTGGCCGCGCTGGCGCTGCCGCACGAGGATTCGCCGTTCGGCGTGCTGACCGTGAGCATCGGTGTGGCGGCGATGCGGCCGCAATCGGAAGGCCCGCAGGAACTGGTGCGGCGCGCCGACGAGGCGCTGCTGCGCGCCAAGGTGCGCGGCAAGAACGGCACGCTGATGGCGCAGGGGGAGGCAGTGGCCTGAGCTGCACGCCAAGCTCCGTCATGACAATGCCTGTCCAGCCAGCCGATCCGCGCCCTGTTCCACCCAGGCCGCCGGAGCCGGGCGACTGCTGCGGCAGCGGTTGCGCCGTGTGTATCCATGACCTGTACAACGGCGCCCTGGAGCGCTACGAGAAACAATTGTCGGCCTGGCTGGCGCGCCACCCGGGAGAAAAGCGCTGAAGCGGCGCTCGAACGTTTCCCACGTCGCGTCGCATGCCATGTTTTATTGAACTTGGCATTGCGAAATACTAAATTCTTTGTTGAAATTCTTTGTGGCCACAGGTAAACTGGGAATGATGGCCTAAAAGTTGCCTACTTCATACGCTGCCTCAGCCCCCGGCAGACCGACCAAACAGGATTTCATGAACACCTCGACGATGACGAAAGTGCTGCTCTGCGCGGCACTGGCCATGGGCGCCGGCGCGCAGGCCAAGAACAACAACGGTAAAGGCAATTCCGGAAACACCGCGCAACAGAACAGCGGCCCATCGATCGGCGCCGCCAGCGCCGACGACGTCACGCTGGAAAACGCCGACGCCGGCATGATCGCCTTCTCCACCGTCAACCCGATGCAATACGGCGGCAATACGGCCGGCTTCTCGAGCGAGTTCGGCAAGGCCGATACCAGCGCGTGGGGCGTGCTCGGCACGGTTGAAAAGTCCGGCACGCTGGCGGATGCGTCGACGCTGTTCGATTTTTCGTTCGACAAGACGAGCGCCACCAGCGGTACCTGGACGATCACGAACACCAGCAGCACGCTGAACGCCACGCTCGACCTGACCGTGGCGATCCACGCCGCGAATGCCAGTACCGCCTTCCTGTTCGATAACCAGGACGTGGCCGCCGGCCAGACGCTCTCGGGCACCTGGAGCATCGAGTGGCTGAACAATGGCGGGCAGGTACCGGGCTTCTCGAACCTCGTGTTCTTCGGCCGCGATATCTCGACCAGCACGCCGACGCTGCTGCCGGTGCCGGAGCCGCACGCCTTGCCGATGACGCTGGCCGGCTTCGCCGTGCTGGGCGCGGTCGCCTGGCGCCGGCGCGGCAAGCGCGCCTGAGCGGCACTGTTGCGCAAACTACACATTTCTGATCTGTATTCGTAGTTTCCCGCTTGAAATTTGGCAAAGAGTTGATTAGTATTAACAACAGATTTCACCGCACCGGCAGCGCCGGCGCGCAGGAATAACAATCAAGAACACTTGTTTGACACTCGGCCCATGGCATCTGCCATGGGCTTTTTCTTTGGCCCTGTTCGTCGAGAACAGCGCCTTTCTTCGCGCTGCCGATCCTGACAGCACCTTTTCCCTTTCCCGAGCATCTGTGTGTGTGCGCGCACGCACGCCTTCGGCTGTGCACGCTAACGTGGCGTTTGTCATGAACACACTGGAAAGGGCCACGCCATGGGAGCTCCCGCGCGCTGCCCGCTGACGATCACCGTCAACGGGCAACAGCACACGATGGATATTGAAGCCTGGGTCACCCTGCTCGACCTGCTGCGCGAGCGCATGGGATTGACCGGCACGAAAAAGGGTTGCGATCACGGCCAGTGCGGGGCCTGCACGGTGCTTGTGGACGGGCGGCGCATCAATTCCTGCCTGACCCTGGCCGTGATGAACGACGGCCGCGAGGTGACGACCATCGAAGGGCTGGCGCAGGGCGACACGCTGCACCCGCTGCAGCAGGCGTTCATCGAGCACGACGCGTTCCAGTGCGGCTACTGCACGCCCGGCCAGATCTGTTCCGCCGTGGGCCTGATCAACGAGAACCGCGCCAAATGTTCGGCGGAGGTGCGCGAACTCATGAGCGGGAACATCTGCCGCTGCGGCGCCTATCCGCAGATCCTGCGCGCCGTATCGCAAGTGGCCGGCATTCCGGCCGACAGCGAGAACGCCGAAGGGCCGGTCATCACCGGAACGGTGCCCGCATGAACCCGTTCGCCTACGACCGCCCCGCGACCGTCGACGCCGCGCTGCGGGCGATCGCCGCCAATGCCGATGCCGGCGGCGCCACCGCCAACCAAAACGAGATCCGCATGGTGGCCGGCGGCACCAACCTGCTCGACCTGATGAAGGAAGGCGTGACGCTCGCTCCGCACCTGGTCGACATCAACCGCCTGCCGCTGGACGGCATCGAGGAAACGCCGGGTGGCGGCCTGCTGCTGGGCGCGACTGCCCGCAATGCCGACACCGCATGGCATCCGCTGGTGGAACAGCGCTATCCCCTGCTGTCGGCCGCGATCCTGGCCGGCGCCTCGCCGCAGCTGCGCAATATGGCCAGCAATGGCGGCAACCTGCTGCAGCGCACGCGCTGCTGGTATTTCTACGACGTGGCCACGCCCTGCAACAAGCGCGCGCCCGGCAGCGGCTGCGCCGCCAACGGTGGCATCACGCGCCAGCACGCGATCCTGGGTGCGAGCGAACAGTGCATCGCCACCCACCCTTCCGACATGTGCGTGGCGCTGGCCGCGCTGGAAGCGGTGGTGCACGTGCAATCGGTGCGCGGCAGGCGCGCCATCCCGTTCGCCGAATTCCACCGGCTGCCCGGCGACCGGCCGGACGTCGATACCACGCTGGCGCCCGATGAACTGATCACCGGCATCGAGCTGCCGGACGCGGCCCGCTTCGCGCGGCACTCGGCCTACCTGAAGCTGCGCGAACGCCTGTCCTACGCCTTCGCCCTCGTCTCGGTGGCTGCCGCGCTGGACATCGGCGCCGACGGCACCATCACGGCGGCGCGCATCGCACTGGGCGGCGTGGCCCATAAACCGTGGCGCCTGCCCGAGGCGGAGCGCCTGCTGGAAGGCGCACGGCCGGATGACGCGGTCTTCGCCGGCGTCGCCGACGCACTGCTGCAGGGCGCCGTGGGCCGTGGCGCCAACGACTTCAAGATTCCGCTGGCGCACAACGCCATCGTGCGCGCGCTGCACGTGGCCAGCCAGGGGACCGTGACCAATCAAGGAACGAGGCAGGGAGAACGCGAATGACGGATCTGATCGAAGCTTTGCGGGCGCCCACGGCGGATCGCGGCACCGGCCCGGTGCGCACCGGCACGCCGGTATCGCGCGTGGATGGCCGGGCCAAGGTGACGGGCCAGGCGAAATACGCGGCCGAACACGCCGCGCCGGACCTGGCCTACGGCGTCGTCGTGAGTTCCCCGGCGGCCAAGGGCACGATCCGATCGATCGACACGCGTGCCGCGCTGGCGGTGCCGGGCGTGGTCGAAGTGCTGACGCACCTGAACCGCCCGAAGGTCCGCGCCTTCGACATCGCCTACAAGGACATGACGGCGCCGGCGGGTTCGCCATTCCGCCCGCTGTACGACGAGCATGTGATGTACAGCGGCCAGCCGCTGGCGCTTGTAGTGGCGGAAACCTTCGAGGCGGCCCGGTATGCCGCTTCGCTGGTCAGGTTCGACATCGCGCCCGAACCGCACGACACCAAGCTCTCGGCCAACCTGGAGCGCGCCTACAAGCCCAAGCCCCTGAAGGCCGGCTTCGAGCCGCCCCCAAGCGAGAAAGGCGATACCGACAGTGCTTTCGCGGCGGCGCCGGTAAAGATCGACGCGGAGTTCTACAGCGGCGTGGAACACCACAATCCGATGGAACTGTTCGCCTCCACCGTGATCCGCGATCCGGACGGTCACCTCACGATCCACGACAAGACCCAGAGCTCGCAGAACAGCCGCTGGTACGTGTCGCACGTCTTCGGCCTGGCCAAGAACAAGGTCACGGTACGCAACACCTACGTGGGCGGGGCCTTCGGTTCCGGCCTGCGCCCGCAATACCAGCTCACGCTCGCGGTGATGGCGGCCCTGCACCTGAAGCGCTCCGTGCGCGTGGTGCTCACCCGCCAGCAGATGTTCACCTTCGGGCACCGGCCCGAGACCGTGCAGCGCGTGAAGCTGGCCGCCGAGCGCGACGGCACGCTGCGGGCGATCTGGCACCAGGCGATCGCGGAGACGTCGCCGATCGAGGACTACGTGGAGGTGGTCGTGAACTGGTCGGGCTACCTCTACACCTGCGACAACATCAAGCTCGACTACAAGCTCGTGAAGCTCGACCAGTACACGCCGATCGACATGCGCGCGCCCGGCGCCGCCCACGGCGTGCATGCGCTCGAGGTGGCGATGGACGAACTCGCGTACGCGCTGAAGATGGACCCGCTGGCGCTGCGCCTGAAGAACTACGCGGAACGCTCGCCGGTCGAGGACAAGCCCTACTCCAGCAAGGAGCTGCGCGCCTGCTACGAACTGGGGGCGCAGCGCTTCGGCTGGGCCGAACGTCCGCTGGAGCCGCGCTCGATGCGCGAAGGCACGGAGCTCGTCGGCTGGGGCATGGCCACCGGCGTGTGGGATGCGATGCAGATGTTCGCCCGCGCCAGCGCCGTGCTGCATGCGGACGGCAAGCTGGTGGTGTCCAGCGCGGCCACCGACATCGGCACCGGTACCTATACCGTGATGGCCACGATCGCCGCCGAGGCGCTGGGCCTGCCGCTGGAAGACGTGACGTTCCAGCTGGGCGATTCCACGCTGCCCGTGGCGCCGATCGAAGGCGGTTCGTCGCACGTGACGACGGTGGGTTCGGCCGTGGCCGGCGTGTGCGAGAAATTGCAGAAGACGCTGTTCAAGCACGCCCAGAAGCTGCGCGCATCGCCGTTCGCGGATGCGAAGTTCAAGGACGTGGAGTTTGTGGGCGGCATGCTGCGGCACAAGCGGCGCAGCGGGGCGGCACTGCCACTGACGGCGATCCTGAACGACAGCGGCCTGGTGCGGCTGGAAGAAAAGTACCTGATGCTGCCGAACATGCTCAAGCAGCGCAAGTACCGCAAGCTGGTGCACTCGGCCGTGTTCGTGGAGGTGCGCGTGGATGAACAGACCGGCACGGTGCGCGTGACGCGCGTGACGAGCGCCGTGGCCGCCGGCCGCATCATGAACACGAAGACGGCGACGAGCCAGGTGGTGGGCGGCATCGTGTGGGGCATCAGCCAGGCGCTGCACGAGGAATCGTACGCCGACCACCGGCTGGGCCGCTTCATGAACCACAACTATTCGGAATACCACGTGCCCGTGAATGCCGACATCCACGCGATGGACGTGATCTTCGTGGAGGAAGACGACCGGATCGTCAGCCGGCTCGGTGCCAAGGGCGTGGGAGAGATCGGCCTCGTGGGCGTGGCCGCCGCCGTCAGCAACGCCATCTGGCACGCCACCGGCAAGCGGCTGCGCAGCACGCCGATGACGCCGGACAAGGTGCTGGGCGGAGCACCTTGATGTTGCAAGAAAAATGGGGACGTACCCCATTTTTTGAGAAACATTTCCTCAAAAATGGGGTACGTCCCCATTTTTGAGGAAACTTTGCCGGTCGGTCAGATGTAGTAGATCAGCGCAGCCAGCCCAATAATCAACGCCACCTTGGTAATCTTGTACACGGTCTTGTTCCATGCCTTGAAGCGGCGGCGGTAGATGCCGGCGTAGTACGACACGCGGAACAGCTTGGACACCAGCCCCACCTGATCACCCGTCTCGTTCGGCGAGGCGGCGGCCGTCATCATCGTGCGGCCCAGGAAGCGGTTCACGGCCTGCGCCCAGCGGTAGCGCATCGGGCGTTCCACGTCGCAGAACAGGATGATGCGGTCGCTCTCGCTACCGTTGATCGCCCAGTGGATATAAGTTTCGTCGAACATCACGCCTTCGCCGTCGCGCCAGCTGTGGCGCACGCCGTCCACGTCGATGAAGCAGCGGTCGTCGTTCGGCGTGGCCAGCCCCAGGTGGTAGCGCAGCGAGCCGGCGAACGGGTCGCGGTGCGGGTTCAGCTTGCCGCCCGGCGGCAGCTCGGCGAACATGGCCGCCTTCACGGAAGGGATGCCCTGCAGCAGCGCGTGCGTCTTCGGGCACAGCTCGGCCGCGGACGGGTGGCTGGCGTTGTACCACTTCAGGTAGAAGCGCTTCCAGCCCGCCTTGAAGAAGGAATTGAAGCCGGCGTCATCGTTCTTTTCCGATGCCTTGATCTTCTGCAGGCGAATGAGATTTTCAGCTTCTGCGCGGATGACCTGCCAGTTTTCCTGGAGCGGCGTCAGTTCCTTGAAGTCCGCGACCGGCAGGTAGGGCGTGGAAGGCACGCGCGAGAAGAAGTGCATGAAGATGTTGATCGGCGCCATGAACGACGAGTGGTCGAACAGCTGGCGGCCGAACGGCAGCCGCACCTTGCCACGGAAGTGGATGTGCAGCACGGACAGGATGTAAAAACCGACCAGGGCCCATTTCATTGCGCTTACCTCGAGTATTGCCGAAACCGGCCATTTTAACGCAGGTTTCCCGGCCGGGTTGGCGGCCGCGGCCCCGTTATCGCGGCCTTATGCGGAATTTACGCAAACTTATGCGGTTTGCGCGCAAGCGCGCGCTGCGCACGCGGCATCCCTGCTAAAATTTCCACTGGGAAAACATTGCAAGGTGCAACCATGTCGGTTTCTGAACGCACGTCGCAGGTGCATGGCTCGGTCCTCGATGCCATCGGCAACACGCCCGTGGTGCGGCTGCAGCGCCTGTTCCCCGGCCACGACGTTGTGGCCAAGCTCGAATTCATGAACCCCGGCGGCAGCATCAAGGACCGGATGGTGCGCCACATGTTGCGCCACCTGCCCTGCGGCGTGGAGCACGTGGTGGAAAGCTCCTCCGGCAATACCGGCGCCGCGCTGGCGATGGCGGCCGCGGTGCGCGGCCTGCGCTGCGAAGTGACCCTGCCCGACCGCACCAGCCAGGAAAAGATCCGGCGCATCGAAGCCTATGGCGCCGAAGTGCACATGTGCTTGTCCGATGTGACCGAATCCCACGAGCACAGCTACTTGAGCATGGCCGAGAAGATCGCCACCGAGCACGGCGCCTTTCACCTCGACCAGTACCGCTCGGCGCTGAACCGGCAAGCCCACTACACCGACACGGCGCCGGAACTGTGGTTCCAGCTCGACGGCAAGATCGACGTCTTCGTCTGCGGCATCGGCTCGGGCGGCACGATTTCCGGGATCGCCCGCTTCCTGAAGGAGCACAACCCGCGCATCGCCGTGATCGGCGTCGAACCGCTGCATTCCTCGTACCGCTCGGCGGTCACCGGCGCGGCCGCCGAGGGAGAATTCGGCACGGTCATCGAAGGCGTCGGCAAGCGCCGCCCATCCGGCGCCTTCGACGCGGCCGTGGTGGACGACGTGATCCAGGTCCCGGACGACGTGGCCGTCGACTACTGCCACCGGCTGGCACGCGAGGAAGGCATCCTCGCCGGCGGCTCATCCGGCTGCGTGGCCGCCGGCATCGCGCAACTGCTGCCCAAACTGTCGGGACGGGTGGTGACGATTTTCCCGGATTCGGGCGTGAACTACCTCTCCAAGTACTTCTGACGGCCATCACGAACACCCGGTGACAGGCACCAGGTTTTTTGCAATATTTCCAGCCAGCCGGTGCCTGTCACCGGTTTTGCGTCACCGGTTTTGCGCGCGGCCGATCATGGGCGCAGGTGCTTGGCCACGCGCCGCGACACTATCATTGGATGAAGTAACCGGATACCCGCCACGTGCCGTCGGCCTCCAGCATCGGCGTCACCGTTTCCACGGCATTCGCACGATCGGCGAAGCGTGTCGTATATCGCAACACCACGTACCGGCCCTGTGGCGCGCCGGGCAGCGTGGTGGTGTAGGTGGACGACGCCAGCGTGCGCTCCTGCAACGCGCCGACCGGCATGCGCGCCGCGCGGCCACCCTGCTCCCATTGCGCCAGGCTGATGGCGCTGCGCAGCGGCGCTGCGGCTTGCTCCCAGGAAGCCTTGTAGTGACCCGCATCGACCAGGGCCAGCCATTTGTCGGCGGCCGCCTTGGCTTCGTCGATGGCTTGCTGGTTCTGGGCTGTTTCGGCGGTTTGCGCGTGGGCGAAGGTGGCGGCGGTGAACAGCAGGGAGGCAACGAGCAGCTTCATGGGCATCCTTTCACGGTGGTAGCGGCTGGCGCGGGCAGATGCGAGCGCCGCTCAGGATGTTGCCATGAATTTTAGCCGCGCGGATGAAGAGGACTGACGACGTCTCGACGGATGATCGAGGACGGGGCGCCCGGCCGTGCCTCCTCGCCGGGACCGACGGGACGTTGCTGGTCCGCCCCGATTACCGCGCATCTGGTCTGGCGCGCATGTGTCCCATGAAGTCGGAGAAAGGCATCGGCTTGCCGAACAGCCATCCCTGTGCGAACTGCACGCCCTGGCTGCGCAGGAAGTCGCGCTGTGCCGTATTCTCGACTCCTTCGGCGATCATTTTCAGTCCCAGGCCGCTGGCCATGCGTATGATGTGCTGCACGACCTGGCTCGTCGCTGCCCCGGTCCCGATCGCTTCGATGAACGCACGGTCGATCTTCAGGTAGTCCAGCGCGAGCGATTCCAGATAGGACAGGCTGGAGTAGCCGGTGCCGAAGTCGTCGATCGCGATCGGGAACCCCTCGGTGCGCAGCAGTGACAGAACCTTGCCGGCGATCTCCTTGTCCAGCAGGCCGCGTTCCGTCACCTCGATCATCAGGCTGTCCGGTGCGATACCCGCAGCCAGCGTCGCGGCACGCAGGCGCCCGGCGAGGTCTCCCCTGTGCACGTCCGCTGCCGAGATGTTGATCGCAACGTGGAAGCCGGAACGGCTGCGCAGGAAGTCGCCGGTCTCGCGGCAGACCAGTTCCAGTACCTTGTCAGTGATGGAGACGATCAGCCCGGCCTGTTCCGCAGCCGGGATGAACCCATCCGGGCTGACGACGCCGGAACCCGGCCGGTGCCATCGCACCAGCGCTTCGGCACCAACCCATTGCCCCGTATGCAAGTCGACTATCGGTTGATAGACCACATAAAACTGCTGGCGCCGCAGGCCGGCCCGTATGGCTGCCGGCATGGCCAGCCGGCGGCGTGCGAGCAACCCGATGACGAACGCGAGCGCGAGGCCCATGCCCGCGCCGGCGGGGACGAGACGCCAGGCAATCTCCCTGGAGCGCGCGCGTAGTCGTGCGGCGGGAATCGCCGCCACCGCTGCGGTCTGATAGCGCGTCGACCTGGCGACGGCTACGACGCGGTCGGCATCGAAAAAAGTCGCTTCCATGCGTGGTCCGAGCCGGTCGATCCAGCGCGTGTCGGCACGGCCTTGCACGACCAGGACCTCGCGGGGCGCCGGCACACCGCGGGGGGCCAGTACGATGATCGCCAGCGTGACGTCGGCTTGCGTGGTGAAGCTGTCGATCGCCAGGTCACGATGCAGGACGACTGCGAAACCGTGCTGTTCCAGGACAATGAAATGCTGGCGCGGCACGATAGGGAAGACGACATTGCGCCGCACCTTCAGGCCGGTGCTGGTCTGGAACTCGACCGGACCGATATCGAAGCCGTCGTCGTATCCGCTGACAGACGAGCACTCGAACCGGTTGCCGCTGACGTACCCGATTGCCTGGATATAGCCTGACTGGAGGTCGATTTCACGCATGCGACCGATGCTCTCCGGCGAACACGGGACTTCGGCGTGGAACTTCGCCAGCGCCGCGATGCCATCCGCGACCTGGTGCGTCGTTTCGTCCGTGCGGTGGAGGATATCGCGCGCGTGCCATAGCGCGAGCGCGGCTTCCGCCTGAAAGCCTTGCCGGTCTGCTTCCCGCAAGGCCAGTATGACAGGAGCGATGAGGGCTGCCGATACAGCCATGGCGGCCAGCGCGACAATATATTTTCTTTTCATGCCTGGTCAGGTATGGAACGCAATGGCAGCCCCGGCTTCACAGAAGGACGCCGAGAAAGCTGGGCAACACATCGCATGCATTCGGCGCAAAGGGCGCCTCCGCGGCGCCGAGCGCGTGGTTCCAGGCGCTCGCGCGCAGCCGCTACGATAGCCGCCAGGGTGTCCCGCGCTGCATATGCAATGCGCGCCGGGCTGGAACCCCGCAGCTATCACGGCCGCGCATTGTACCGTCGGGATATATTGCGGTCGATGCAGTATCGGCACTATGTCGTCCAACGCAGGTCTGCGTCCGGGGCCGGGTGATCTTGCCGATATCGGCCGGTGGGCTTACCCATGCCGGCGGACACTTTCGACAGGTACCATGTCGCTATCGACGCCTCTCTCGATGTCGTAACTTGTCGACACTTCCACTTCGGCCCATCGATGGCGTTTCGGGAGCGGCCTCCATCCCATTGCCAAACGAAAAAACCCCGGTTGGCACCGAAGCGCCATCCGGGGTTCGACTTGCATTACGCCAGTGCGCCGGCAGCCGGCCGGCGCGACGCCGCAGCTATCTCACGCCACCTGCGGCATCTTCCCGATCAGCTTATCGAGCGTGATCGGATACTCCCGCACGCGCACGCCGGTGGCGTTGTAGATCGCGTTCGCGATGGCGCCGGCCACGCCGCAGATGCCCAGCTCGCCCACGCCCTTGGCCTTCATCGGCGAGGACATCGGGTCGGTCTCGTCGAGGAAGATCACTTCCTGGTGCGGGATGTCCGCATGTACCGGCACCTCGTAGGTGGCCAGGTCATGGTTGACGAAGAAGCCGATGCGCTTGTCGACGGCCAGTTCCTCCATCAGCGCGGCGCCGGCGCCCATCGTCATCGCGCCGATCACCTGGCTGCGGGCCGTCTTCGGGTTCAGGATGCGGCCGGCCGCGCACACGGCCAGCATGCGCCGGATGCGCACTTCGCCCGTGTAGGCATCGACCGCCACCTCCACGAAGTGGGCGCCGAACGTGGATTGCTGGTACTTCTTGTCCAGGTCGCCGTACTCCATCTTGTCCTCGGCCACCAGTTCGCCGCCGGCCGCCGCCTCGCGCAGCGGCAGCGACTTGCCGCCCGCGCGCACCGTGCCGTCCACGAAATCGGCGTTTGCCGCCAGGCCCAGCTTCTTCGCCACCGCTTCGCGCAGCTTCACGCAAGCGGCGTACACGCCGGCGGTGGAGCTGTTGCCGCCCCACTGGCCGCCCGAGCCGGCCGACACGGGATAATCGGAATCGCCCAGCTTCACCACCACCTGGTCGAGCGACACGCCCATCATCTCGGCCGCCGTCTGCGCGATGATCGTGTAGCTGCCCGTGCCGATATCGGTCATGTCGGTTTCCACGGTGACGACGCCCTTGCCGTCGAGCCGCACGCGCGCGGCGGACTTCTGCACGAGGTTGTTGCGGAAGGCGGAGGCGACGCCCATGCCGACCAGCCAGCGCCCTTCCCTCACCTGGGCCGGCTGCGGGTTGCGCTTGTTCCAGCCGAATTTTTCCGCGCCGGTGCGCAGGCACTCGACGAAGCGCCGCTGCGAGAACTTGCGCGTGCGCTTTTCCGGATCGACCGTGGTGTCGTTCACGATGCGGAAGGTGACCGGGTCCATCTTCAGTTTCTCGGCCAGCTCGTCGACGGCGATCTCGAGCGCCATCATGCCGGGCGCCTCGCCGGGCGCGCGCATCGCATTGCCTTCCGGCAGATCGAGTACGGCGAGGTTCAGGCGCGTCAGGCGGTTGGCGCCGGCGTACAGCAGGCGGGTTTGCTGCACGGCCGTTTCCGGCTTGCCGTCCGGCAGGTCGCCGGACCAGCTTTCATGGGCGATCGCCGTGATGCGACCCTCGCGCGTGGCGCCGATGCGGATGCGCTGGATCGTCGCCGGGCGGTGCGTAGTGTTGTTGATCATCAGCGCGCGCTGCAGTGCCACCTTCACGGGCCGGCCGGCCTGCTTCGCGCCCAGCGCCGCCAGCACGGCCTCGGCGCGCAGGAACAGCTTGCCGCCGAAGCCGCCGCCGATGTAGGGCGACACCAGCCGCACCTTCTCCTTCGGGATGCCGAGCGTTTTCGCCATGTCGCCCTTGCCCCAGTCGATCATCTGGTTCGATGTCCAGATGGTGAGCTTGTCGCCTTCCCAGGCGGCCACCGAGGCATGGGGCTCCATCATCGCGTGCGTCTGGTCCGGCGTGGTGTAGGTGGCGT
Source organism: Massilia sp. METH4 (assembly GCF_037094685.1). Taxonomy (NCBI): domain Bacteria; kingdom Pseudomonadati; phylum Pseudomonadota; class Betaproteobacteria; order Burkholderiales; family Oxalobacteraceae; genus Massilia; species Massilia sp. METH4. The sequence goes on from NZ_CP146614.1 coordinate 749,471, forward strand.
CGAACTTCACCGGCGCGCTGTCGAAGGCGGACTGGAAATTGCCGGCCTTCGTTTCCGGGTCTTCTTCCTTCTTCGGCACCTTGGCCGAGTCCTTTGCCTTGGCCAGGTCGTATTCGCCCTTGATCGGCGAGTATTCCACCTTCACCAGGCCGGCGGCGGCGCGCGCCTGCTCGAACGTTTCGGCCACCACCAGCGCCACGGCCTGGTGGTAGTGGTCGACGAGGGGCCCGGCCAGCAGCCTGGCCGTGTTGTAGTCGCCTTTTTCCAGCTTGCCCGCATTCTCGTGCGTGACGACGGCGAGCACGCCGGGCGCGCGCCGCGCGGCAGCCACGTCGAGCGAAGTGATACGGCCCTTGGCAATGGTCGCGCCGACCACGTAGCCGTAGGCGGCGTTTGGCGCCACGTCGTGGCGCTCGTAGGCATAGCGCGCGGTGCCGGTGGTTTTATAGGGGCCGTCGATACGGTCGGTCGGCTTGCCGACCACCTTCAGCTGGTCGATCGGATTGGTGGTGGCGGGAGTGGTGAACTTCATCGCTTCATCCTTTCTTCGCTTCCGCCAGCACCGCGTCGATCGTGCGCTGGACGAGGGGCACCTTGAAGGCATTGTCGTGCTGGGGCTTGGCGCCGGCCAGCAGCTGCTCGGCCACGGCGCGGCCGCCGCGTGGCATTTGCTGGTCCGCCGCCGGCACGCGCCAGGGCTTGTGCGCTATGCCGCCGACGGCGACGCGCCCCGTGCCGTCCGGCTGCACGATGGCCGCCACGGACACCAGCGCGAACGCGTAGGACGCACGGTCGCGCACCTTGTGGTACAGCTGGCGGCCGCCCACTGGCCTCGGTAGCGTTACCGAAGTAATCAGCTCGCCGGGGTTCAGCACGTGTTCGATGTGGGGCGTATTGCCCGGCAGCTTGTGGAAGTCGGCGATGGGAATGACGCGCGTGGCGCCGTTCGGCCGCACGGTTTCCACGGTGGCGTCCAGTGCCGCCATGGCCACCGCCATGTCGCTCGGGTGCGTGGCAATGCAGGCCTCGCTGGTGCCGACGATGGCGTGGTGGCGGGTAAAGCCGCCGATGGCCGAGCAGCCGCTGCCCGGGTTGCGCTTGTTGCACGGTTGGGCCGTGTCGTAGAAATACGGGCAGCGCGTGCGCTGCAGCAGATTGCCGGCCGTGGTGGCCTTGTTGCGCAACTGGGCCGAGGCGCCGGCCAGCAGCGCGCGCGACAGCACGGCGTAGTCCCGGCGCACGCGCTCGTCCGCGGCCAGGTCCGTATTGCGCACCAGTGCGCCCACGCGCAGGCCGCCTTCACGGGTCGGCTCGATCTTGTCGAGGCCCAGGCCGTTCACGTCCACCAGGTGCGGCGGCGTTTCGATCTCCAGCTTCATCAGGTCCAGCAGGTTGGTGCCGCCAGCGATGAAGCGGGCGCCGGGCACGCGCGCGGCCGCCGCGGCGGCTTCGGCGGGCGTGCGCGCCTTCTCGTACGTGAAGACTTTCATATCAGGCACCTCCCGCGCCGGCAGTGCCGGCGCCCTCGACGATCGCGTCGACGATGTTCGAATAGGCGCCGCAGCGGCAAATATTGCCGCTCATGCGCTCGCGGATCTCCAGCTCGGTGAGCGGCGGGCGCTTCGTCAGGTCGGCCGTGACGTGGCTGGGAATGCCCTTCCTGATTTCATCGAGCACGGCGACAGCCGAACAGATCTGGCCAGGGGTACAGTAGCCGCACTGGTAGCCGTCGTGCTTGACGAAGGCTTGCTGCATCGGGTGCATCTTCTCGGGCGTGCCGAGGCCTTCGATGGTGGTGATCTCCGAGTTTTCGTGCATCACGGCGAGCGAGAGGCAGGAGTTGATGCGGCGGCCGTCGGCGATCACCGTGCAGGCGCCGCACTGGCCCTGGTCGCAGCCCTTCTTGGTACCGGTCAGGTGCAGCTGCTCGCGCAGCAGGTCGAGCAAGGTGGTGCGCGTGTCGACGGCGATCGTGTGCTGCTGGCCATTGACCTTCAGCGTGACCTTCGACGAAACGGGCGTTTGCGGAACGGGGGTGGCGGCGGGCGTGGCTTGCGCCCCCGCCACCGTTGGCACGGCCGCGGCCGTGGCGGTGAGCGCGCCGGCGATCAGCAGGTCGCGCCGGGTCGAGTCGATTTCATCCATGAGTTCGCATCCTTTGGCGTTTGGGTGGGAGGCCGGAAAGGTTCGATGCATGCGTGCCGGATCGTATCCGGGCGGGAACCGACGGTGATGTTAATGGCAATACGAGAAATGGCTAAACACGGTTGGGATGCGGGCCGGCGCGCAAAACAAAGAGCTTTCACAAGCGGCGCACGCGTCGATCAGCGCTGTCGTTGGCCAGGCCTTGCTGGCCGCGAATGATACGATGCCGACATGAATCGACCGATGAAGTTCCTGCTCAAAGCGATCGGCGCCATCGCCGTGGTGCTTGCCGTGCTCGGCGCCTTCCTGCCGCTGCTGCCCACCACGCCATTCCTGCTGCTGGCCTCGGCCTGCTTTGCACGCAGCTCGGTAAGGGCGCATAACTGGCTGCGCACCAATGCGCTCTTCGGCAAATACCTGCGCGATTGGGAAGACGGGCGCGGCCTGCCGCTGCGCGGCAAGATCGCCATCCTGCTGTTCATGTGGGGGTCGATGGCATATTCGATGACGCGCGTCTCGCACATGCCCATGCTGGTGGCGCTGCTGGTGGCGATCGGCCTGGGCGTTACCGTTTTCCTGCTGCGCTTCGTGCCGACAAAGCGCTGACACCCGCCGCGCCGCGCCCTTCCGCGTACTTCCTGCCCCAGTCCGCGATCGGTCCCAAGGCCTTGTTGAGTTCGCTGCCGGCCGGCGTCAACGAATATTCGACGCGCGGCGGTACTTCCGGATAGGCGACGCGCGTGACGAGTCCATCGGCCTCCATCTCGCGCAACTGCTGGATCAGCATTTTTTCCGTGATCCCGCCGAGCAGCCGCCGCAATTCCCCCGTGCGCACCGGTCCCTCGTGCAGTTCGTAGAGAATCACCGCCTTCCACTTGCCGCCGATGACTTCGAACGCGGGGCCGATCCCGCAATTGAACGGTTTTTCCGCCGCCATGATGCCTCCCAAAACTTACCAATTGGATAGTACCTGACAATCTGGTACGTACTTGACCACCAAGATGGTACATCACGATACTGGCGCTTCCAACCTTTCCAGGAGATCACCATGAAACAGGTAGCCGTTCTCGGCCTTGGCCAGATGGGCACCACGCTGGCGCAGCTGTTGCTGCGGGCCGGCATGGAAGTGCAAGTGTGGAACCGCACCGCGGGCAGGAGCACGGCGCTGGCCGACGCCGGCGCTATCGTGGCAGGCAATCCTGCAGCCGCTGTCCGGGCGGCGCAGGTGATCGTCATCTGCGTGCACGACCATGCGGCGGTAAGAGATATCCTCGACGCGGACGGCGTGGCGACGGCCTTGGCCGGCAAGGTGCTGGTGCAACTGACCACGACGAGCCCGCAGGAAGCGCGCGCCATCGCCGAAACCGTGGCGGCGCTGCATGCGGGGCACTTGGCCGGCGCGATCCAGGTCGCGCCGGAGCAGATGGGCCAGCCGGATACGACGATCCTCGTCTCCGGCCCGGCGGCGGACCACGACCGCGTGCGCGACGTGCTCGCGGCCCTGGGCGGCAATATCGTGTACCTGGGCGAGCAAGCGGACGCCGCCGCGACGATGGACCTGGCAACGCTCTCCTATATCTATGGCGCGGCCGCCGGCTTCTTCCAGGGGGCCGCGCTGGCCGAGCGCGCGGGAATGGACGTGCGCACTTATGGCGATATCGCGCAAGCGATGGCGCCCTCGTTCGCGGCCTTCCTGCGCCACGAGGCCGAAGCGATCGCCACTGACGATTACGCGATCACGCAAAGCCCCCTGTCGATCTCGGTCGACGCCACGCGGCGGATCGAGGAAGCAGTGCGCGCCGCCGGCCTGAATGCGGAAGTGCCCGCGCTGGTCGCCAAATTGCTGCGCAATGCGGCCCAGGCCGGCTATGCGCGGGAAGAGTTTGCCGCGGTGGTCAAGGTGCTGCGGGAGCCGGCCCACGCGGCATGAGAGCGGCGCCGGCGCGGCGCTCATCCTGCCGCGCCGGGTTTCTTGCTTTTCTGGCCGGTCGTTACTTGCGCAGCACGGTGATCCCGGCCTGGTGCTTCGAGAACAGCACCGTGGCCATGCCGACCAGCGTGCGCATGCCGGGAATGCGCAGCAGCTTGCCGATCAGCCCGCGCTGTTCCTGGCGGTACAGGGAAATGTACAGGTAGGAGGCGTGCGGGTGCACGCTGAACTGCCGGAAGCCGACCTGCTTCGCGCCGCGGATGATCTTGGCCGGGTGCATGTCGCGCTCCGTGACGCCGAATTCGTCCATCACCGCGCGCGAACGGCGTTCGTGGCCGCGGCCCGGCTCGGAAGTGATGCAGATGCCGCCGGGCTTCAATGCCCGGTAGGCGCTGCGCAGTGCTCCCACTTCATCGACGGCGTGGTGCAGGCAATCGAAGAACACGACCACGTCGAATTCCTCCTGGAACGCGAGCGACTCATAATCGCCGACGACGAAGTCCAGGTTGCGCAAGCCATTCTCCCGCTTGAGCTGGCGGCCCGCCTCGATCGCCTCGGGTACCAGGTCCGTGCCCACCACGTCATAGCCGCGCTTGGCGAACAGCACGCTGGTCCAGCCGGTGCCGCACCCCATGTCCAGCAGGCGGCCGCCTTCAGGCATCAGGCCCATCATGGCGCCCAGCTCCATCAGGTACAGGCCGCACTGGCTGTCCGACCATGGCTTGTGCGTGGCGTGTTGCAAGCCGGCTGCGCCGATGTTCTTGAAATAGTCGTATTCGCCTTGCGTGGCCATGGCCTGCCCTGGGGAAGTTGCGGGAGGGCGTATTCTAAGGGAAACGTTGTGCGTTAGAGAATAAACATCGTGCCGCCGCGCTCCTCGGGTGATTCCTCGATGGAATCACAAACACCGGGAAGCGGTCGACGCCGCCAGGCCCGTGCCCGACGATGAAGCCGTTGAGTTCATCGAAGGAAGGAGCACGATGCAGCACATTTCTCGAGGGGGCGTCACCCGGCGCCACATGCTGGCCATGCTGGGCAAGACCCTGGGCGGCGCGGCGATGTATCACGGCATGGCCTCGCTGGGCTTTGCGCAGCCGTCCACGTTCGACGGGCCGCTGCGGCTCGACGGCGCGCCGAAAGGTACGCATGTGCTGGTGCTGGGCGCCGGCATTGCCGGCCTGGCGGCGGCCTTCGAGCTGCGCAATGCCGGCTACCGCGTGTCGGTGCTCGAATACAACGGCCGGGCCGGTGGACGCAGCTGGTCGATCCGCGGCGGCGACCGCTACACCGAGCTGGGCGGCGCCGAGCAGGTGTGCCGCTTCGCCAAGGGCGAATACGTGAATCCCGGCCCGTGGCGCATTCCCTACCACCACCATGGCATGCTCGATTACGCGCGGCGCTTCAACGTGCCGCTGGAACCGTTCATCCAGGTCAACTACAACGCCTACCTGCACAGCACCAGCGCTTTCGGCGGCAAGCCGCAGCGCTACCGCACGGTGCAGGCCGACTACAACGGCCACGTGGCCGAGCTGCTGGCGAAGGCCACCAATGCCGGCCGGCTCGATGGCGATATTACGGCCGAGGAAAAGGACAAGCTGCTCGAATCGCTGGCCTCGTTCGGCGGCTTGAACAAGGACATGCTGTACGCCAAGGGCTTGCGCTCGAGCGAGCGGCGCGGCTTCGACGTGCCGCCGGGCGGCGGCCTGATGGCGAGGGCACAGTATTCGACGCCCGTGGCGCGCAATGAACTGATCGGGTCCAGCCTGTGGCAGAGCCTGGCCGTGGCTCACGAATACGAATTCCAGACCAGCATCTTCCAGCCCAAGCACGGCATGGACCAGATCGCCCTGGCGCTCTACCGCGACGTGAAGCAGCACGTGCAGTTCCACGCCAAGGTGACGAAGATCGACCAGGATGCGCGCGGCGTTACCGTCACGGTCGAGGACGCCCGGCATCCCGGCCAGGGCGTCCGCCAGGTCAAGGCCGACTGGTGCGTGTGCACGATTCCGCTGTCGATCCTCAGCCAGGTGGAAGTGACGGCCGGGCCGGACATGCTGGCGGCGATCGGCGCCGTGCCGTATGCGGCCGCGTTCAAGGCGGGCCTGCAATTCAAGCGCCGCTTCTGGGAGCAGGATGAAGGCATCTTTGGCGGTATTTCGTACACGGACCAGCCCATCAACCGGATCTGCTACCCGAGCTCGGAATTCAACAAGCCGGGCCCCGCCGTGGTGCTGGGCGCCTACATGTTCGGGCCGAATGCCTTTGAATTTTCCGCGATGGAGACGGAAGAGCGGCTACGCGAGGTGGTGCGCCAGGGCGGCCAGCTCCACGCGCAATACGACAAGGAATTCGACAACGGCGTGACCGTGGGCTGGCACCGCGTGCCCTGGATCAACGGCTGCCTGGGCATGTGGACCGAACAGACCCGCGCCCAACACTACGACAACCTGTGCGCCATCGACAACCGCCTCGTGCTGGCCGGCGAACACGCCTCGTTCATCGGCGGCTGGCAGGAAGGCGCCGTGCTGTCGGCACACGATGCGATCACGCGGCTGCACGCGAAGATCAAGGCCACCACGCAAGACGGGAGAGCAGCATGAAGAAGACGTTCTGGATCGCCGCCCTGTTCTCGACCGCTGCCTGGGCGGCCGACGTGCCGCAGATGTCGAGCGGCTACACCTTCGCGCAGAAGGATGGCAAGGCGCTGTACGCAGCCAGCTGCCAAGGTTGCCACATGGCAAAGGGTGAAGGCGCGCGCGGCGCCGGCTTCTACCCGAAGCTGGCCGGCAATCCCTTGGTGCAGAGCCCGGAATACATCGTCCACCGCGTGGCCAACGGCCACCGCGGCATGCCGGCCTTTGCCGGCATGATGAGCGACGAACAGATCGCCGCCGTGGCGACCTATGTGCAGCGCACGTTCGCGAAGCCGGACGCGCCGGCCCTGACGGGCGAGATGGTGCGCAAGCTGCGCCAGCCGTGAAGCCCGGGCGCGCTCAGGCGAAGGCAACGTCCCTGATGCGTGCCAGCGACTTCGTCATCGACACGAACTCGGCCACGCCTCCCTGGCCATGGCGCGAGCCCTTGGTGATGATCGCCACCTCCCGTTCGGCGACCGGCTGCCCCGCCACCGAGGTCTTGCGGATGCGCCGCGCCGCGATCGGGTGGCTGAAGATGCGTTCGGGCAGCAGGCAGAAGGTGTCGGTGCTGGAGACCTCATCGATCGCGGCGATCAGCGAGCTGGACGAGTACACGGTCTTCGGCAGGCGCCAGCCCCAGCGGGCGAACACCTCGCGCAGGGCATCCTGCGGGTGCTTGGCACTGTTCGTTTCACCCAGCACGAGCCAGGGGCGCTCGGCCAGCGCACCGGCATCGACGACGTCATCGGCCGCGCCGGACCGGCTGGCGATGAACAGCGCTTCCTTGTAGATCGGCTCCACGCACAGGTTGCCCGTGTTCAGCCCGCTGGGCAGTTCCGACACGACGACGTTCAGGCGCCCTTCGCGCAGCATGTCGACCAGGTCGCCCGGCGCGCCGTATTGGATGTGCACATTGGCGTGCTGGTTGCGGCGCTTGAAATCCTCGGAGACGCGCGGCACCAGGGTCAGCGCCGGGTCGATGCTCGCCCCCACCACCACCGTCATGCGTTCCGCGAGCCGCTTGGCGTCGAGCATTGCCATGGCATCGTCCACGTCGCGCAGGATCGCGCGTGCATAGCTGAGCAATTGCCGGCCGGGCTCGGTCAGCGCGATGCCCGACTGCATGCGCAGCATCAGCTCCACGCCATGCGCGACTTCGAGCTTCGACACGCTTTTCGTCAGCGCGGCCTGGGACACGCGGAGCGCTCGCGACGCCGCCCTGAACCCGCCATGCTCGATGACGGCCACGAAGTCCCGCAATTGCTGCAGTGTCATGCTCCTCCCCGCCGATGAAGACCCATATTGCTATGCGATTTTCATGCCAACAACTTTCCCCCTATCCACCCGGCCATTGCCGCGCCTGCCGCGTCAAACCGGTGCGGCCTGGATATCGGCCTGGTGCGCCAGGCCCCGAATTGCAGCAACGTTCCCAGAACCGGTGACAGGCACCTATTCTCTGGAAATGTTTCAAAAGACCCGGTGCCTGTCACCGGTCTTCACCGGCGGTTCCGGGTCGGGCGAGGCTGCTGTCACATCGTGTTACATCAGGTACTTAAGCGCCGTTGAAGCAGCCAGGAATGGGCGTATATTCGACAACACGACCTATCAAGGACATTTATCATGAAGAGTTGGATACGCATGGCAGGCGTTGCCATGATGCTCGCAGCTTCGGGCATGGCCAGTGCCGGCGCGAAGGTGACTTACGTGGATACGGAAGAGATGACGGATGTGCCCCGCTTCGCGGTCGACCGCGAGTCGATGGAGATTCATTTCCGGGAGCACTTGCAGCGGCTGGCCGAGCAGTTGCCGGCCGGGCAGCAGCTGAACGTGGAATTCCGCGACATCGACCTGGCCGGCGACCAGTTCCCCCGCGTGGCGATCCAGGATGTGCGGGTGCTGAAAGGTCGCGCCGACTGGCCGCGCATGGATTTCCACTATTCGATCGAGCAGGACGGGAAGGTAATCAAGAGCGGCGATGCGAAGCTGGCCGACCCGAACTACCTGATGAGTACGAACCGGTACGACAACGAGATGTACAGCCACGAGAAGCAGATGCTGGAGGATTGGTTCCGCAAGGAATTGCTGGGGAAAAAGCGCTGAGGCGGCAACCGGCCTCGGCAGTTTCTCCCGAGAACCACCGACTTTACGAACGGGGCGCTGCCAAGCAAATTGGAAGGAACATGACCAGATCACTTGCGAGATAGCCAATATATGCTTGCGCATGTATGATTGCGGATCATTCACTGTTCCATTTCCATGTCAGCGTCCATCGCAGCCACAGAAGAAAAGCAGAGCAGCGGCGCGAGCTCGAACGACATTGCCGACGATATCGCCTCAGCCATCGCGGCGCGCAAGCTCCCCCCTGGCACCAAATTGCGCGAGGAAGCATTGTCGCGCCTCTACCACGTCAGCCGCACCAAGATCCGGGCCGCGCTGCTGATCCTGTCCAAGGACAAGCTGATCCAGATCGTGCCCGACAAGGGCGCGTTCGTCAGCCAGCCCAGCGAGAAGGAATCGCGCGACATCTTCGCCGCGCGGCGCATCATCGAGGGGGCCCTGGCGCGCGAGTTCGTGGCCAAGGCCACGCCGGCCGACTACCACAAGCTGGAAAAGCACCTGGAAGCGGAGCGCCGCTCCCTGGAAGGCGACCACAAGGTGCGCTCGCAATTGCTGGGCGACTTCCACGTGGTGCTCGCCGAGATCGTGGGCAACGAGGTCATTCGCGAGATGCTGCACGAGCTGGTCGCGCGCAGCTCGCTGATCACGATGCTGTACCAGTCCGACCGCGACGCCGCCTGCTCGGCCAACGAACACGCCGAATTCATCGCGGCGGCGCGATCGGGCGACGCGGACCTGGCCGCCCGCGTCATGCTCGAACACCTCACCCACGTGGAAGCCGCGCTGCGTTTCGATAGCGGTACCCAGCACGAGAAGGACCTGGTGTCGGCGCTGCTGAAGTAAGCATGGTGCGCGGTGTTGCGGTTCGAGACCGCGTTTTCACCCCAAAAGCAGAGCCGGGAGTCGCCGTTGGGGTGAATTCTGGCGTTATCGGATGCGCTGGAACTAGACCTTGCGCGTTCCCGTCGCCAGCGCCAGCTCGCCGGCCAGCGCATTGTGCCGCTCGATCACGACCGGCAGGTCGACCGTCTGCAACTGCCCGTCGCGCACCACCACCCTGCCGTTGATGATGCTGTGCGTGACGTTCGACGGCGTGCAGAACACCAGCGCGGCGACCGGATCGTGCTGTGCCCCCGCGAAGCCGATCTGGTCGAGCCGGAACGTGACGATGTCGGCCGCCATGCCCGGCTTCAATGCCCCGATATCGTCGCGGTTCAGCACTTTCGCGCCGCCCAGCGTGGCGATTTCGAGCGCCTGCCGCGCCGTCATCGCATCCGGCCCGAAGCCCACGCGCTGCAGCAGCATCGCCTGCCGCGTCTCGCCCAGCATGTGCGCGCCATCGTTCGACGCGCAGCCGTCCACGCCCAGGCCGACGGGCACGCCCGCGTCGATCATCTTGCGGATGGGGGCGATGCCGGAAGCGAGCCGCATGTTCGAGCAGGGGCAGTGCGCCACGCCCGTGCCGGTGCGGCCGAACATGTAGACGCCGTCGTCATCGAGCTGCACGCAGTGGGCATGCCACACGTCGTGGCCCACCCAGCCGCAATCCTCGGCATACTGTGCCGGCGTCATGTTGAACTTCTCGCGACTGTAGGCGATATCGTTGACGTTCTCTGCCAGGTGCGTGTGCAGCGACACGCCGTAGCTGCGCGCCAGCGCGGCCGCTTCCTTCATCAATTCGCGCGAGACGGAGAATGGCGAGCATGGCGCCACCACGATGCGTTGCATCGCGTAGCGCCCGGCATCGTGGAAAGTCTCGATCAGGCGCCGCGTATCCTTCAGGATCGCGGCCTCGTCTTCCACCACCGCGTCCGGCGGCAGGCCGCCCTTGGACTGGCCCACGCTCATGGCGCCGCGTGCCGCGTGGAAGCGCATGCCGATCCGCTGGGCAGCCTCGATGCTCTGGTCGAGCCGGCAATCGTTCGGGTAGATGTACAGGTGGTCGCTGCTGGTGGTGCAGCCGGACAGGATCAGTTCCGACATCGCCGTCAGCGTCGACACGTGCACCATCTCGCCGGTGAGGTTGGCCCAGATCGGGTACAGGTTCGTCAGCCAGTTGAACAGTTCGCCGTCCTGCGCCGCGGGGATCACGCGCGTCAGGCTCTGGTACATGTGGTGGTGGGTGTTGACGAGGCCGGGCATGACGACCTGGCCCGCCGCGTCGATCACTTCGTCGGCCGTTTGCGGCAGCTCGGCGCTGGGGCCGACCGCCTCGATGACGTTGTCGCGCACGTACACCGCGCCATTGTCGATTTCGCGCCGCGCATCGTCCATCGTCACCACGACGCGGGCATTCCTGATCAGCAGAGTCTTGCTCATCTCATTGTTTCCGTTGTTGATGACACTGCGGAAACAATGTCAGGGACGCATCCCTGTGGCACTGCGGAAACAATGTCGCTTAAAAAAAACCGCGCGGCCCTCTCGCAGACCGCGCGGCGCTTCGTGAAGCGTCAGTAACGATAGATTACGCCGCTCCAACGTTTTTTACCAGCAGAGGCTGTGGCGGCTCTTCCTGTTCGGTTTCGTCGTCATGCACCTCCACTTCACGGCCCGGCAGTACCAGGTTCAGCACCACGGCCATGATGGCGCCCGTGCTGATGCCGGAACCGAAGATTTCCTTCACGATTGCCGGCATCTGCGCCAGCAGTTCCGGGCGGGCGCTCACGGCCAGGCCGCAACCGAGCGACACGGCGATGATCAGGCCGTTGCGCTTGTTGTGCTCCACATTGGCCAGCATTTGCACGCCGGCGGCCAGGATCATGGCGAACATCATCAGGCCGGCACCGCCGAGCACGGGTTGCGGGATCGTGACGACGACCGCGCCCAGCACCGGGAACAGGCCCGCCAGCAGCAGGAACGCGCCGGTCAGCGCCACCACGTGGCGGCTGGCCACGCCGGTCAGCGAGATCACGCCCACGTTCTGTGCGAAGGTGGAGACGGCCGGGCTGCCCAGCACGGAAACGAAGGCCGAACCGAGGCCGTCGCACAGCACGCCGCGGCACAGGTGCTTGCCGCGCACTTTCGTGTTGGTGGCCGTGCCGAGCGCCATGAAGGTGCCGGTGGTTTCCACGATCGTGACCACATAGGCCAGGCCCATCGCCAGGATGCCGCTGATCGGGAACGTCATGCCGTATTGCAGCGGTTGCGGCAGCGCGAACGTGGCAGCCTTGTGCACGGAGGTGAAGTCCACCAGGCCGAACGCCAGGCAGACCACATAGCCGATGGCCATGCCGATCACGACGGCGGCCGCGGAAATGATGCCCTTGCCGAACTGCACCAGGCCAATCACGGTGACCAGCACGAACAGCGCGATGCCCAGGTTGATCGGGGCGGCGTAGTTGGCGGCGCCCTTGCCGCCCGCGGCCCAGTCGATCGCGACCGGCACGAGCGACAGGCCGATCATCGTGACGACGACGGCGGTAACGGTGTGCGGGAACAGCTTGCGGATCTGCGGCATGAAGAAGCTGCCGACGATCATGATCGCCGAGCCGGCCAACGAAGAACCGAGGATGCCGGGCACGCCATGCTCGAAGCCGATGGTGATGGCCGCGCCGACGAAGGCGAAGCTGGTGCCCATGACGCACGGCAGGCGGATGCCGACCGGGCCCACGCCCTTGCACTGGATGATGGTGACGATGCCCGAGCCGAGCAACGCGGCATTGACGAGCGCGACGATCTGGTCGGCCGGCAGTTTCAGGACCGCGCCGATGACCAGGGGAACCGCGATGATGCCGCCCAGCGCGGCGAGCATGTGCTGGGCAGCCAGCAAGGTGGTGGTGAGCAGCGGCGGACGGTCGTCGACCTGGTATAGCAGGTTGTTCATCTGTGTCTCCAAGATGTTGTGTGTGAACTACTGTTCGGTGCTTCGGCATCCTCGCTTGCAGATCTGCGCCTGCTGGGTATGTCGAGGTCTGGCATATGCGGGGATGAGGTTCGGCACAGCCGGCGCCCGGGTACGGGTACCGGTTGGCGCGCGAGCAAGCCTCTTATCGGGCCTGCTTCGCATCGACGGCTCATCCGCGGATGCTTCGGCACTGCTCTGTGGCAGCTCTAATGGGAAGCCATGGTGCCCAGTCGCGAAAAAGTTGTCAACAGATTTTGTATACAATTTCGTGCATGGGCGGTATCGCGGGAGGCGCACCTCACGCCCTTGGCTGCACGTAGCCAAGGCTCGCGCCGGGACGTGATCGCAGGCGCATGGCCGCGTATATTACTGCTTGAAAAACAACAACGGAGCCCGAGACATGACCGATACCGCTACCACCTCCCCCAGCAGCCTGATCGACGCCCGTATTGCGGAATTGAACGACTGGCGCGGCGAAACGCTGGCGCGCGTGCGCGCCGCCATCCGGCAGGCCGATCCGGGCGTCGTCGAGGAATGGAAATGGAATGTGCCCGTCTGGTCGCACGGCGGCATCCTGTGCACGGGCGAAACCTACAAGAAGGCCGTGAAGCTGACGTTCGCCAAGGGGGCCGCCCTGCCCGATCCGGCCGGCCTGTTCAATTCCAGCCTGGAGGGCAATACGCGGCGCGCGATCGACATCCACGAGGGAGAGACGATCGATGCCGCGGCCTTGCAGGCGCTGATCCGGGCCGCCATCGTGCACAATGCGGCCGCCGGCAAGAAGGCGCGCAAACCGGCAGGCGCATGAGTACGCGGCGCACACCCGGATAAGCACGCCAATAAGCACGCCGATATGCACGCCAATAAAGCACGCCGATAAAGCACGCCGATAAAGCACGCCGATGAGCACGTCAATAAATACGCGGCTAAGCACGCGGACTAGCACGCAAGAGGCGCCCGGCCTGGCACGCAAACCAGCGGCAGCCAGCGCCCCGGCCGGCACGCGGACGGCACGCCGCCCGCGTGCACTGCCCGCGCGCGATTACTGCCGCTTGCCCATGATATAGGTGCGCTCGACCGCGCGGTCGTCACCCAGCGTCTGCAGCACGAACAACTTTTCCTCCAGCGAGGTCGCCTTCGCCGAGCGGAACTTCAGGAGCTCGGTGGCGTTCGGATTCAGCACCACGAAGTCGGCTTCGTTGCCGGCCTTGAAGCTGCCGATCTTGTCTTCCAGGTCGAGCGCCCGGGCCGCGCCCAGCGTGGACAGGTAGAACGATTTCAATGCGGTCAGCGGCTTCTTGTCGGCCGGCGTGTCGGTGAACGCCTTGTGCAGCTGGATCACCTTGTAGGCCTCGCCCATCGTGCGCAGCGCGGAGAAGCTGGTGCCCGCGCCCACGTCGGTGCCCATGCCCACTTTCACGCCATGCTTTTCGGCCTGCTGCAGGTCGAACAGGCCGCTGCCCAGGAACAGGTTCGAGGTCGGGCAGAAGGCGATGGCCGCGCCGGTGCTGGCCAGCGACGCGAATTCGTCCTCGCGCAGGTGCACGCCGTGCGCATAGACCGAGCGCTTGCGCGACAGGCCGAAGCTGTTGTACACGTCCAGGTAGCCAGCCGATGCGGGGAACAGTTCCTGCACCCAGGCGATCTCGCTCTTGTTCTCGGAGATGTGGGTGTGCATGTACACGTCCGGGTATTCCTGCAGCAGCTTGCCCGCCATCGTCAGCTGCTCCGGCGTGGACGTTGGCGCGAAGCGCGGCGTGACCGCGTACAGCGCGCGGCCGCGCTTGTGCCAGCGCTGGATCAGGGCCTTCGAATCGGCATACGACGTTTCCGGCGTATCGAGCAGGTAATCCGGCGCGTTCCGGTCCATCATGACCTTGCCGGCGATGATGCGCATATTGCGCGTGGCCGCTTCCTCGAACAGCGCGTCGACCGATTCCGGGTGCACGGTGCCCATCACCAGCGCGGTGGTGGTGCCGTTCTTTACCAGTTCACCGATGAAGGTCCTGGCCACGCCGCGCGCATAGTCCTTGTTGCCGAACTGTTTTTCGGTGGGGAAGGTGTAGGTGTTCAGCCACTCCAGCAATTGCTCGCCGAAGGAACCGATCATCTCCGTCTGCGGATAGTGCACGTGGCTGTCGATGAAGCCTGGCACGATCAGGCGGCCGCGATAATCCACTACCTGGACGTTCTGGTTCGCGGCCAGGACCGTGCTGGCCGGGCCCACCGTTTTCACCTTGCCGTCCGAGCCCACCAGCAGCACGCCATCCTCGTAGTATTCGTATGGCTGCTGCGTCACGGCCGGATCGCCGGTGAAATGCAGCACCGAGGCGCGGTACGCCACGGTGCCATAAGTGGTCTGCTGCTGTTGCTGCTGCTGTTTCTTGGCCTGGGCCGGGAATGTGGTCGCCATGGCCGCGGCGATCGCCGCGGTCAGGCATAACAGACGTGCTTTGCTCATATAGTCTCCAATCATGAGATGGGTGATGGTGCTTTTGCGCACCTTTTTATGGTTGATGCAGAAGTCCCCCCTGCCGGGGCTTGCAGCCCCTCTTCAAGCGTTGCGCGAGAGGCGCAGCCGCGTGGCCATGGCGGCGGCCACGTGTCGTACCGTGTGTCCGTACTGTTGTGGAACCGGCGTGACGGCCGGTGCGCAGCGTGAGGAGATGCGTTGCCGGAACCGGCAGCCGCGGGAAGAGAATGTACCGGCAGAACCCAGCCGTCTTATATGTTTCCCAATATCATGATTATCAGCACGAAGGGCTGGCGGGGTCGGGAAAACACGCTTCCCTGCGCTGCCCTTGCCATGTCAGCGCAGCAGCGGATAGGGATTGATCGCGCCGCCGATCTCGTACACGCCGTAGTGCAGGTGTGGCGGCGTGCCTTGCGCATTGCCGGTATTGCCAACGTAGCCCAGCACCCGGCCGGCCTCGACGCGCATGCCCGCTTCCACGTCCGCGTAGCGATCGAGGTGCGCGTAGTAATGATGCTGGCGCCCCGGCCCCAATACCCATACCACCATGCCGCCGAGACGATTCGTGCCCACCTGCGTGACGATGCCTTCGGTCGCCGACAGCACGGGAGTACCGCGCGCGGCGAAGATATCGATGCCTTCATGCCTGCGCCCCTCGCTGCGCGCACCGTGCCAGGTATCGCGCAGCGCACGCGCCGGCACGCCCTCCACCGGCACCGGAAGCGCCAGCGGCTTGGGCATGGCGGCCAGGCGCAGCGGATACAGGACCCGTTCGATGGAAGGCGCCAAGAACTCGTAGCCCAGCAGCGCGATTACCGCCACCACGAGTATACGCAGCAACCAGCGCACGTCAGTCCTTCGAACCCCGCGCCCAGCGCAGGCCGAAACCATACTTGCGGTCCATCGCCTCGTGGTTGCTCATGCCGCCGCTGGCGGCGATATAGTCGACCAGCTTGGTCACCTGCAGCTGCCCGTCGCGGTTCTCGATCGAGGCGATGGCGCACATGCCGCCCGTGCCGCCATGATCGAGGCGCACCTCGACCGGCGCATTGCCCGGCACCTCGATCGTGACCACGCCATCGGTGGCCGCCCAGTTCGGCACGCCCCGGTAGATGAAGGTGAACACGAGGATGCGGCGGATCTGGTCGAAGTGGTCGCCGTTGATGTACAGGTTTTCGCCGTCGGCACGGGTACCGGTGCGATCGTCGCTATCGAGCTTGATGAACGGCCGGCTGTCGAAACTGCCCCACGAATCGCCCAGCGCCTGCACGCCGCCGGGCGTGCCATCGGCCAGTTGGTACAGGCAACCCAGGTCGAGATCCACGCCGTTCGCCTTCGGCGCGCCGCCGAACAGACCACCGAGCAAGCCGCCTTTCTGGGCGGGCTGCGCGCCGCCCGGCTGGCGGTTCCAGTTCAGGTTGACGCGAATGCGGCCGAAGCCGCGGCTGGCGGCGTTCTTGGCGAGCGATACCTTGTCGCCGCGCTTTTCCAGCGTCACCTTCGACAGCGAGACCTTCGGTGCGGGTGCCGGCGCGGGAGTGGGTGCGGGTGCGGGTGCGGGTGCGGGTGCGGCGACCTCGGTACCGCCGAAATGGGCCAGCAGGGCCGACAGGCCGCCATTGAAACCCTGCCCGATCGCTCCGAAGCGCCACTGGCCCTCCTTGCGATACAGCTCGCCCAGCATGACGGCCTTCTCGTCCTGGAAGTCGGCGCCGGACAAGGCGAAGACGGCGGCCTCGCCCAGCTTCATCGAACCGCTGCCGAGACCGCGCATGGTGCCGTTGCCGTCGATCGCGCCGGTGAACACGAGCTTGTCGATGGCCGCGGGCAGCGCGTCGAGATTCAGCTGGAATTCGGCGCGCGTGCCGGACAAGCTGGCGCGGATCGCTCCTTCCGGACTGGCGAGCTGGTTGAAGAAGACCATATAGCGGTCGTCGGACAGCTTGCCGGCCGCATCGACGCCGAAGCACGCCAGGTCGATCGACAGGCCGTTGCCGGGCAGGTCGATCGCCACGTTGAATGCACCGTGCAGGCCGAGGTCGGACAGCTTGGCCTTCTGGCCGCGGATGAAGGTTTTCATGGGTCGCTTCCGTGTGATGAATGCAGGAAGCGATGATGGTAAGGCATGCGGCGGTCGAACCGCCAGCAATGCCGGGCTCGACCGATACCAAATTTCTGCGCGGAAAATTTGCTGCATTGCAGAAAGACAGTTGCGTTCAGATGGTTTCTCTGAACCGTAAGCAACCGGTAAGCAAGGGTACTTAGGATCGATCGTGGCTGGTTGCAAAGCTGGCGATTACTAAAACGATTGGAGACAAGAAATGGAACAAGACATTGTTCAGCGGGTCAAGAATGATCCGAATTACCACAAGCTGGTGAAGACCCGCTCGAGCTACGGCTGGAAGCTCACCTGGGCCGTCATGATCGCGTACTACGGCTTCACCGCGCTGAACGCCTTCGACAAGGAATTCATGGCCGCCAAGATCGGCGAGGGAGTCATGTCGCGCGGCGTGCCGCTCGGCCTGTTCGTGATCCTGTTTACCGTGGCGGTCACGGGCATCTACGTGCGCCGCGCGAACCGTGAATTCGACGCGCTGACGGAAGCCATCCACAAGAACGCCGCCGCTGGCAAGACCGCCAGCGCGAACGCTGCCCAGACCGAAGAGGTGCGTTGATGAACACCTTCCGTCTCGTTTCCGCCGCCGGCGCCCTGGCCTCCCTGGCCGTGGCCGGCAGCGCCCTCGCGGCGCCCGACCTGGGCGAAGCCACCAAGCAAGCCACCAACTGGACCGCGATCATGATGTTCGCCGCGTTCGTGGTGCTCACGCTGTTCATCACCAAGTGGGCCGCCAAGCGCACCCGCTCGGCCTCGGACTTCTACACGGCCGGCGGCGGCATCACCGGTTTCCAGAACGGCCTGGCGATCGCGGGCGACTTCATGTCGGCCGCCTCGTTCCTCGGCATTTCCGCCGCCGTGTTCATCAACGGCTTCGACGGCCTGATCTATGCGATCGGCTTCCTGGTCGGCTGGCCGGTACTCACGTTCCTGATGGCCGAGCGCCTGCGCAACCTGGGCCGCTTCACCTTCGCCGACGTGGCCGCTTACCGCTTCGCGCAAAAGCCGGTGCGCATGTTCGCCGCTTCCGGCACGCTGGTCGTGGTGCTGTTCTACCTGATCGCCCAGATGGTCGGTGCCGGCCAGCTGATCAAGCTGCTGTTCGGCCTGGACTACTGGATCGCCGTGGTGCTGGTGGGCGTGCTGATGATGGTCTACGTGCTGTTCGGCGGCATGACCGCCACGACCTGGGTGCAGATCATCAAGGCCGTGATGCTGCTGGGCGCGACGAGCTACATGGCGTTCGCCGTGCTGGCGATGTATGACTTCAGCCCCTCGCAGCTGTTCGGCAAGGCCGTGGAAGTGCACGCCAAGGGCGACGCGATCATGGGCCCGGGCGGCTTCATCAAGGACCCCATCTCCGGCATCTCGTTCGGCATGGCGCTCATGTTCGGCACCGCCGGCCTGCCGCACATCCTGATGCGCTTCTTCACCGTGCCGAGCGCCAAGGAAGCGCGCAAGTCGGTGCTGTGGGCCACCACCTGGATCGGCTACTTCTACGTGCTGGTGTTCGTGATCGGCTTCGGCGCGATCGTGCTGGTCGGTACCAACCCCGACTTCAAGGACGGCGCCGGCAAGCTGCTGGGCGGCGACAACATGGCGGCCGTGCACCTGGCGAAAGCCGTGGGCGGCGACATCTTCCTGGGCTTCATCTCGGCGGTGGCCTTCGCGACCATCCTGGCCGTGGTAGCCGGCCTGACGCTCTCCGGCGCCTCGGCCGTGTCGCACGACCTGTACGCCACCGTGGTCAAGAAGGGCAAGCCGGCGCCGGGCAGCGAGCTGCGCGTGTCGAAACTCACCACGATGGTGCTGGGCGTGATCGCCGTGCTGCTGGGTATCGTGTTCGAGAAGCAGAACGTGGCCTTCATGGTATCGCTGGCCTTTGCCATTGCCGCCTCGGCGAACTTCCCGGTGCTGTTCATGTCCGTCCTGTGGAGCAAGTGCACCACGCGCGGCGCCACCGTCGGCGGCTTCCTCGGCCTGATCACGGCCGTCACGCTGACCGTGCTGTCGAAATCCGTGTGGGTCGACGTGTTCCACAACGAAGCGGCGATCTTCCCGTACACCTCGCCGGCGCTGTTCTCGATGACCGCGGGCTTCCTGGGCATCTACATCGTGTCGCTGCTGGACAAGAGCAAGCGCGCCGCCATCGACCGCGCCGGCTTCGAGGCGCAGGAAGTGCGCTCGGAAACCGGTATCGGTGCCGCCGCCGCGTCGGCACACTGATCGACCAAGCTGGGCTTGACGGCCCGGGCGCGCGAGCGCCCGGGCCGTTTTCATTTATTCACCCATTCATGCGGCCAAGGCAACCTGCGCCGCTTCGCGCGTCGCCTCCATCGCCCGTAGGTAGGGGCCGGGACCGTAGCTGATGCGTGCGACGCCTGCCTCGGCCAGCGCGCGGTTGTCGGCCATGCCGGGCAAGATCATCACGTTCAGCGGCAACTCGATCGCCTCCGCCAGTTCGGCGATGACGGCCAGGTCGACCAGGCCGGGAACGAAGAACCCGGCGGCGCCCGCGTTGGCATAAGCCGCCGCACGCTGTTTCGCTTCGTCCAGGCCGTCGGCCGGGCGCAGCGCCGGGTCGAAGAACAGGTCCGTGCGGGCATTGATGAACAAGTCGATGCCGCGCGCGCTGGCCATGTCGCGGATCGCCGCGATGCGTTCGCACTGCGCATCGATGCCATACAGCCCGCTGCCGCCCACTACCCTGTCCTCGAAATTGATGCCGGTGATGCCGTGTTCGACGAAGCGGGCCACATTGCCGGCACAAGTTTGCGGATCGGCGCTGTAGCCGCCCTCCACATCGACGGTGACGGGCACGGCGACCGATCGGGCAATGCGGCCGACGACCTGCTCGACCAGCCCAAGGGGAATCGCTTCGCCATCCTCGTAGCCATGCGCCGCGGCGACGGCCCAGCTGCTGGTGCCGATCGCTTTCGCGCCTGCGCCGGCAATCGCCTTGGCGCTGCCGGCATCCCAGGCGTTATAGAGCTTCAGCGGGTCGCCCTTGCGGTGCAGGGAGGCGAAGTGGCGGGCGCGTTCTTGTTGCTGGTTCATGTGCAGGTCTCCTTCATCGCTGGGTTGGGAGACGCCATCATCACCCTGCCGCGCGCCGCGATCAATGACCGGGCATTGCGCATGGATATAACCTCGGAGGTTATGGAACGCCACTCGTCAATTGGTTAAGATTGCCGGATGGATAATGGACAAGTTTCGTACGACGGCGCCGGCGTAGGCGCGATGCTGCGCGAATGGCGCCTGGTGCGACGCCTGAGCCAGCTGGAGCTGGCCTTGCAGGCCGACGTCTCGGCGCGCCACCTAAGCTACGTGGAGAACGGCAAGTCGCAACCCAGCAGGGAGATGATCGTGCGGCTCGCCGAAGCGCTCGGCGTGCCGCTGCGCGAACGCAATGCCTTGTTCATCGCGGGCGGTTTCGCGCCCAAGTATCCCGAGAGCGGGCTCGATACGCCCAGGCTGGCGCAAATGCGCTACGCGGTGGAAGCGATACTCGCCCAGCAGGAGCCCTACCCCGCTTTCCTGTTGAACCGGCACTGGGACATCCTGATGGCCAACGACGCGGCCATGCGCATCAACCGCTTCGTGCTCGGAGGACGGGACAGCAAGCACGTGAACATGCTGCACCAGTTCTTCGACCCCGACGATTTGCGCGGCACGCTGGAGAACTGGGAGGAAATCGCCGGCCCGCTGCTGCGCCACCTGCACAACGAGGTGGCGGCATCCCGTTCGGACACCAAGGCTGCCACGCTGCTCGAGGAAGTGCTCGCCTATCCCGGCGTGCCGGCCCACTGGCGCCATCGCGAGCTGGGCACGGCTCCAGCGCCGGTGCTCACCACGTGCTTCAAGCGCGACGGCGTGCGGCTCGCCTTCTTCTCGACCATCACCACGTTCGGCACGCCACGCGACGTGACGCTGGACGAATTGCACATCGAGTCGTGTTTCCCGGTCGATGACGACACCGCGGCGTTTTGCCGCGGCCTGCAGACAAAGGGATGCTGCTAGTTTGACCTGGCGGTTGGCAGGTAGCGGAAGTGCCCGGTCACCGGGAAGGCAAACAGGATATCGTCCAGTTGCGCCCCCAGGCCGATGTTGTGGACGACCAGCGGCGTGCCGTTCCGCGATACCTGATCGGATACGATGCCGATGTGGTTCAACCCGCCTTGCAGGCGCCACGTGACGACATCGCCGGGAAGATAACTGGCCGGCTTGTCGCTGGGCTGGAGCACCGTGCCGTGCTGGCGGAAATAAGCGGCTAGGTTCGGCACGCGGCGGTGGTCGATATTGCGGTCGGTGGCTTTTTTCTCGGCCCGCATCTGCTCGTGTACCCGCTGTTGCAGGTCGATGCCGATGGCGCGGTAGGCGCGGATTATCACGTCCGTGCATACGCCGGTCTCCAAAGGCACGTCGCCGTTCGGGTAGGCGATGCGCTGGTAGCTGGGGTCGTAGCTGAGCGTCACGCCGATCTGGGCGCGGGCGGCTTGGACGAGGTCTTCGGCCGGGCCGGCGTGGGCTTGTAATGCGAGGGTGGCGGTGAGCAGCAGGGTGAACAGGCGGGGCATGGCGTCTCCTTCGGGGTGGCCATTGTAGCTTGCCTGATATGCAACTCCGCAGTTTCAAGGAAGCGCGGATGTTTCATGGTGGACTGACGCCAGAACAGCGTTTCGAACTACGCCAGCAGCACGCAGTGCCTGCCGAGCTGCACGCCTGGCTGCTAGCAACCCAAACGGGGTGTCGCTGCCGGCAGCGGCACGGCCAAGGCATCGACCATGCCCTGAAGCGCTGGGCCGCGCTGAAACGCTACGCCGACTCCGGCATCCAGCCGATAGAGAATAATCCAATCGAAAACGCCATCATTCCCATCGCAATCGGCAAGAAGAACTGGCTTTTCGCCGGCACGGCACGCGCAGGCCGCCCCGCCGCGGCTATCCAGAGCTTGTTGGCCACTGCCAAGCTAAACGGGCTTGATCCTGCCCGCTGGCTTGCCGATACCCTGGAACGACTGCCAACTTGCCCGAATAGCAGGATCGATTCGCTGCTGCCGTTTGGCAACTCTACCGAGGATTGAATCGCGGTGGAAGGTGGTGTCGCTGGACGCTTACGTCGAATACCGATAGCAAAGTGGTACTCACCGCCATCGGCGGCACACTTCTCAAAGCCAGCGGGCCAGAGCGTGTCATCAGTGGCGGCAGCCGCTGACCCAACGTTCGTTCTTCTTCTCCGCAACGACGCAAGTGTACTCACTGCCGAGCTGTTCCTTACAGAGTCGTTAACGCAAACTCGACGCTTTGGAAAAGAAAGCTCTTCCAGCAGATGCGTCGCGAAGTTTCATCGGGCCTCATGCATGGCTTCGTGCCGATTCCTGAGCGACGCGCGGATTTCTATTTGTGAAAAAGGTACAGTCTTTATCTCTTGACCACTCGGCTCTTGCGCCACTCTAGACTGAAGGCTTGACTGAGGACTATACGTAGAGAAAAAATCTTTAAGGTCTTTTGCAAATTCTGCCATTTTACTCATCACACGAGATCAGTGAGCTAGCGATTAGTTCCACTACTTGAGCATTTACGGCGTTTCCCAGAGCCTCAAATGCCTTAATAGGGCTGTCAGGCAATTTCGATAAAACATCTAGGCTTTGAAGGCGAGCACATTCTTTCGGCGTCATATATCGTCGCTCCCATCCAATAATTGGGACCTGAGTATCTGTCATTGCTACTAAGCCAGGTGCTTTATTTCTTTTCTTAACCCGAAGCCCCGAGGCCCTGAACTGCAGGACATAGCTCCAAATATTCTTCTCACCACCTTTTGCGTTCCACTCTAGCTTTTGAAGACTCGACGGAAATTTTAGAATCTTCGCTTTCCAACCATCAATAACCTCCTTATGCTTAGAGTAAAATTGACGGTTTTGTCGAATGTAATTCTTTTTCCATTCTGGAAATTGCAGTTGTTCAGTACGGGCATGACTTGGCAATGCATTCCACCGTGCCTCTAAGCCACGCAAACGACCTAGAGCTCTACCATGGCTCCCGCAGAACCCTAGTAGGCCTTTCTCTCCAAGCGATAAAACTCTAGCGTGCGGGGTCTCATTCTCGAAGGGATAGCTAGCTCCCCATTCCATAGACCACAAGGGAAAAGATGGTAATTCGCAGTTTTTAGGGAGAAGCTTAATAAATTCGTCCCAAACGTCGATACATTCGATTACTTGAGATGACAACGGTTTAGCGTCAAGCGGAAATTTGTCTAGAACAGATTCTATGGATGTCGGGCCATGGCACGCTTCAGGCCAGCGAAACGACTCAAGTGATTGCGTAGATCCCACAATATAGACACGCTCACGCGTCTGAGGAATCCCGAAATGATGAGGCGATAGTTTTTCAGCAAGAATATTGTAGCCTAATCCATTCAGTTGCTCCTGAATTTCCCTCCATGTTTTTCCTTCATTATGATGCAAAAGATTCGGCACATTTTCGAGGATAAAATACTTCGGCTTTTTTATGCTTAAAATTTTTACTACGTCAAAAAAAAGCGCCCCCTGCTTGGTACAAGAGAACCCTAGTTGCTCCCCGGCTTTTGAAAAAGGCTGACATGGAAATCCAGCTGCCAATACGTCATGCGTCGGGATTGAATTAACATCAATCTTAGACACATCGCCGAAAGGCTTTAATCCATGATTATAATGGTACAATTCACTTAAATGCGTTTTCCACTCTGAAGCTAAAACACACACTCCTCCAAGCCTGCTTAGGGCGACGTGAAATCCTCCAAGCCCGGCAAATAGATCAATAAATCTAAATTTTCCAAAAGCCTTTTGGTCATTTCCAATTCCACAATATCTCATTATATTGCCTTTTATACTTCACCGAGGAAAATTACTAAACATCTGCTCTCGGCAGGGCACGTACACGCGGAGTAATCCAAGCCAACAAATCGTCACGCAACTCGTTATCTAAATTTTGAAGAGCGCGCCCAGCAGTTGGTATTATCAACCTATAACGATCCATAAACAGGCCATCCACCTTTGTCGCTTTTGCACGGAATTCATCTGCATTCGTGAATGCATAAGGAATTGCGAACGCCTTCAATGGCTGCGAATTAAAGTTCACGATCTTACGCCATACTGTAAAATCGGGTGTATGTCGTTTCTCCTCCCAATTCTTCCCGCTGGCGCACTGCATCATTATCACAGGAAACGACGCATGATTATCACTGAACGAGCAAAACGCCAAGATATCCAGTCCAAGCTCGTTAGCATACTCAGTTACATGTAAGTGAATATCACCGTTCGCTACTTCATTTAAGTCAGAAAGAATACTACCGACGGCTTCCTTTAGTTTCAATGGATTATCAGGCGCCCAACCAACTCTTTTAACAGTCCAGTTCGGAAACGATTTTGACAGCGAAGCAAAAGCCAGTCTTTCGAATAGACTTCCTTGCCCAGTGAAGTCATACCCCAGTGCTCTAGCTGATTGTGGATACAAGTAGCTCAAACAGGATAAGATAAGGCAAAACGCATACGCAGGAAATGTCTCCCAGTCGTTGACTCTCGTTATCCGGTGACCTGTGATTTTGAATTGGAGATCCGCCCCTGGAAATATCAGCCGCTGACGAAGTACAGCCCAGGCTATGTCTACCACTTCCGACGCAAATCCTTGGGATGCGTAGACCTCGTTTTCCACCAAAATATCAATTACATCGCTTTTCGACAACTCATTATCATCGAACAATACGCTAGCTTCTATCCAATCACAAAGTATTCCAATATCAACGTTGTGCTTTGATACAGAATAGGACATCCCTTCTTCAGGCAAACCTAACATTACTCCTCCAGGTCGGCTTTTAACTCCCTTTTAATTTCAGGGAATATGCTGACCAGTTGCAGGACATCTTCTTTCAACCTGCGAACCGCCTTTTGCAAGAGCTTCGAGTTACGATGAAGATGGGCTTCCTGCAATGAAAGTTGAACATTATCATCCGCTTGATTTACATACGCAATGAGATTATCTTCACCCAGCCCGGACTTTCTATAGGCCATCTCGAAGCGAGGATTTTCTGTCCTCTCCAAATATGCAACGGCCTCATCGCTTTCCAATATCTTTCCGAAATCGTCAACGTTTCGGGAATCAGTGAAGAGGGGAGGGTGTTTATTAGTTCCGAAAAGCCACTTCGCAAAATTAGCTAGATTATCAAGGTGTTCATCCGGAACGGGATACTCAGCTTCGCCAGGCTCAGCCATTGCGTTTATGTGCAAATACTTTTTAGCGCCGGAGGTACGCAGAGTTAGATAAAGCACGCTGAATTTTTCCTCCACGAGATTTACGTCTATCTCTTCAGCATTATCCATCTGGAGCAATAGTCTGTATGATATATAATGCTGCCGCACAGTCGGAGCCTTACTGCCGATTTTCTTTCTAACATCCTCATAGGACATCCCGTCCTCGTCGATCAGCTTCGCGATATATTGAGCTTTCTCAGCAGGATTCCATTCTTTAATTCCGGTTACGTGCCGAAATCCCAGATACGCGGCGACGTCCTTACGCGATCCAACCTCGATATATGGAATGTTTTGAAAGAATTCATCTGGAATCTCTTCACCCGATAACGCGCTGCGCACTTTCGAAGGAGCAGATTCACCCTGCAGAACCCTGAGCATAAACTTCACAGCCGCGAGTCGTCGGTTTCCCTCAACTACGACCAAACTTGACTTGCCGTAAAGCTCCTCCTTAACAACAATCACAGCCTCTTGTGGCCAAAAGCCACTCTCAGCAAATGAAGTAACTAACTCCTCAAGTGTCCAATCCTTCATCAGATCCAGTACGACGTCCTGCTTGGTTTTTTCCGATGCTACTCGTCTGCCAAGCCGAGGATTTGTTGGATCAAGCATTAGCTCATCAACATGAGCATACTTAATTTCTGGAGGTTTGAACATTTATCGTCCTATATTGAGCTAGATGGGTAATACTAGTGGCATGTAGACAACCGGGCTTCTTTCATCGCAGGATACCCCGTGCCATGATATCAAATGCCGGCAACCGTTGACGACCAAACGATGCGGTTGATTGCAAAATGCAAAGGCTGAGTAAGCCACTTCTGATGTTACCATTTAGCCACGCATGAGCATGATATTGGTAGGCCTCCCCGGAGTCGAACCGGGCACCAACGGATTATGAGTCCGCTGCTCTAACCAGGCATGAGCTAGAGGCCCTGAGGTAGTACGGTCGCGCTTGCGAATGCGTAGCGCGGAAGTGCCGGAGCCGATGCACCCTGCCCTGGCACGGGTTCGTTGAGCAAACGACTACAAAACGAACTCGGCAGAATAGGGCCTGCACCGGCTCCCGTCAAGACTTTGTTGATGACAAAACAGTCACCGGCAAGCCGCCGGTGACTGGACAGTCGGGGTCAATTCCCCTCGAGGAAGCTCTTCAGCTTGTCCGACCGAGACGGATGCCGCAGCTTGCGCAGCGCCTTCGCTTCGATCTGGCGGATGCGTTCGCGCGTCACGTCGAACTGCTTGCCCACCTCTTCCAGCGTGTGGTCGGTCGACATTTCGATACCGAAGCGCATGCGCAGCACCTTCGCTTCGCGCGGGGTCAGCGAATCGAGCACGTCCTTCACCACGCCGCGCATGGAGGCGTGCAGGGCCGCATCCGATGGCGCGAGGGTGTTGTTGTCCTCGATGAAGTCGCCCAGGTGGGAATCGTCGTCGTCGCCGATCGGCGTCTCCATCGAAATCGGTTCCTTGGCGATCTTCATGATCTTGCGGATCTTATCTTCCGGCATCTCCATCTTGATCGCCAGGGTCGCCGGATCGGGTTCGGCACCTGTTTCCTGCAAGATCTGGCGGCTGATCCGGTTCATCTTGTTGATCGTTTCGATCATGTGCACCGGGATGCGGATCGTGCGCGCCTGGTCGGCGATCGAGCGGGTGATGGCCTGGCGGATCCACCACGTGGCGTACGTGGAGAATTTGTAGCCGCGGCGGTACTCGAACTTGTCCACCGCCTTCATCAGGCCGATATTGCCTTCCTGGATCAGGTCCAGGAATTGCAGGCCGCGGTTCGTGTACTTCTTGGCGATCGAGATCACGAGACGCAGGTTCGCTTCCGTCATCTCGCGCTTGGCCTTGCGCGCCTTCATTTCGCCGGCCGCCATCTGGCGGTTGATGTTGCGCAGGTCCGGCAGCGGCAGCACCACGCGGGCTTGCAGGTCGATCAGCCGTTGCTGCAATTCCTTGATCGTGGGAATGTTACGGCCCAGGATGGCGCTGTACGCGTGGCCGGCGGCCACTTCGCCGTCGACCCATTCCAGGTTCGTCTCATTGCCCGGGAAGACCTTGATGAAGTGGGCGCGCGGCATGCCGCACTTGTTCACCGCCACGTCCAGGATCTGCTTCTCGATGTGGCGCACTTCGTCGACCTGGCCGCGCAGCGTGTCGCACAGCTTTTCGACGACCTTGGCGGTGAAGCGAATGCCCAGCAGTTCGTTCGAGATCGCATCCTGCGCCTTCACGTAGGACTTCGAGTTGTAGCCTTCCTTCTCGAAGGCCTTGCGCATCTTGTCGAACTGGTTGGCGATCTCGTCGAACTTGGCCAGGGCATTGTTCTTCATCGCCTCGAGCTGTTCGGCCGAATAGCCGGCCGCCGCGCCGGACGGGCTTGCTTCTTCCTCTTCTTCCTCTTCCTCTTCCTCTTCTTCCTCCTCGTCCTCGTCGTCCTCGGACGGGGTGACGGGCGGCGGTGCGCTTGCTGCCGTTTCCTCTTCCTCGTCGACGAGGCCGTCGACGATCTCGTCGATCTTGGTCTCGTCGTTGCGGATGCGATCGGCGGTGGCGATGATCTCGGCGATCGTGACCGGGCAGGCGGAGATGGCCTGGATCATGTCCTTCAGGCCGTCTTCGATGCGTTTCGCGATCTCGATTTCACCCTCGCGCGTCAGCAGCTCGACGGAACCCATCTCGCGCATGTACATGCGCACCGGGTCGGTCGTGCGGCCGAAGTCGGAGTCGACGGTGGACAGCGCGGCCTCGGCCGCGGCTTCCGCCTCGTCGTCGCTGGTGACCGTTGCAACGTTATCGGACAGCAGCAGCGTTTCGGCATCGGGCGCGTGCTCGTACACGGCAATGCCCATGTCGTTGAACGTGCCGATGATGCCTTCGATCGCTTCCGGGTCGACGATATTGTCCGGCAGGTGGTCGTTGATCTCGGCATAGGTGAGGAAGCCGCGTTCCTTGCCGAACTTGATCAGCGTTTTCAGCTTCTGGCGGCGGCGCTCCAGCTCTTCCTCGGTCGCTTCCGTATCCGACGAGAACGCGTCTTTCAGCAGCGCCTTTTCCTTGGCCTTGCGGTCCTTGGCTTTCGCCTTGTCCACGGCCTTCAGTTCGGCGCGCTCGACGGCATTCAGCGCGGCGACTTCGTCGTTCTCGGGCTGGAATTCCTTTGGCTTGCGACCGCGGCGGCCCGGTACCTTGACGGACGGGAGCACGTAGCCGGACGTGTCGATGGCGGCAAGGGTTGCCGCATCGGTAGTCTGACTCACCGCCGGCGGCGCCGCGGGCGCGCGCGGATCCGCGCTCGTCTCGGCTTTGTCTGCCGTCTTGGCTGCGCGGGCGGTCACTTTGCTGGGCTTTGCAGCCGCTTTGGTTTCAGGTTTCTTTGCTGGCACAGGCGCTTTCGATGTCACAACGACTAGCTTACGGGTTAGGATGATGCCGTAATCCCCGGAGCCCTTTCAGCAACCAACACTGCGGGACTCCTCCATCCGGCACTGCTACAAAACTTCCTTGCTCATTCCCGGCGACAGTCCTGACGCTGCCGGCGGCCACTCGCGCACGAAACTTATCGAATGGCTATGTTTGGCAGAAATTCTACTGTATGACCACGCGTGGGGGCTAGGGGCGCGAACGGTGTGAGGGAGCGGGCTGTTTCGCCTGTTCGGCGCCAAGATACGCGACAAGAAACTCGCGCCGTCCCAACCAAGTCTTGCCCCGCCTCCGGCCTCG
This sequence comes from Massilia sp. METH4, assembly GCF_037094685.1. Classification (NCBI taxonomy): domain Bacteria; kingdom Pseudomonadati; phylum Pseudomonadota; class Betaproteobacteria; order Burkholderiales; family Oxalobacteraceae; genus Massilia; species Massilia sp. METH4. The sequence continues at coordinate 778,740 of NZ_CP146614.1, forward strand.
TGCTTTCACACTTTATTGCGCGCCGGCGATGAGCCCAACCTACTGAAAACAAACACAAATTCTGAACTGAAGAACCTTGCCAAGGTATTGAAATACTTAGCGTTTTATTATAGCACGCCACTTTTTGAATACCAGACGCGCGCCCCTGGCGCAGCGCGGCCGGCCCGTTTCGCGAACGGCGGCAATTACCGGTTCGCCAGCACGGACTGTTCTTCGCGAGATAACATTTGCAACCTTTCGTTAATCTCGCGATAGCGCACGCCCAATTCCTCGGGCGGCAGGCCGGAGGAAAACAGCTGGTTCAACTCCGCCTTCAGTACATCCTGCTTCAGCTGGCGCACCGTGGCGATCAGCCAGAGCCGCTCCGCCTCGATATCCCATTCGTCGGCGGCGGCAATTTCACTGATCAGCGCATCATAGCCGGAGCCCTCTTCCTTCAATTGCTGGGCCAGCGCGGCAAACGTGGCGCCTTCGCCAAAACCCTGGGCGGTCTGCACCAGATGCACCAGGTGCTCGCTCTGCTCCGGCCCGAACTGGCGGAACGCTTCCAAAGCCGCTTCGTCCAGTTCCAGCGCCAGCGACGGGTAGGCGATGAGGCAGCGGATGATCTTCAGCTCCAGCCCCACGGGCTCCTGCCGTTTGCTCTTGGGCGGCGCCTTGCGGCTCGCCGCCACCGGCTTGGACAGCTCGAACAGCGCCTCGATCTCGCCGGGCGTGCTCTGCGTCATCGCCGCCAGGCCGCGCACGATCTGCAACCGCAATGCGGACGGCGCCATGGCCTGCAGCATCGGCTTCGCGTCGAACTGCACGCGGGCACGGCCTTCCGGCTCGTCCAGGTCGTGCTCGCCCTGCGCTTCGCGCAACAGGAACTGCGACAGCGGCATCGCCTCGTGCACCTGCTGCTCGAAGGCCGGCGCGCCGTATTCCCGGATATAACTGTCGGGATCGTGCTCGGACGGCAAGAACAGGAACTTGATCGTCTTGTCGTCGGCCGCGTACGGCAGGCAAGCTTCCAGTGCGCGCCGGGCCGCCTTGCGGCCGGCCCGGTCGCCGTCGAAACTGAAGACCACGTTGTCGGTCTGGCGCAACAGCTTTTGCACGTGGATCGGCGTACAGGCGGTTCCCAAGGTGGCCACCGCCTGCGGAAAGCCCATCTGGGCCAGCGCCACCACATCCATATAGCCCTCGGTCACCAGCACATAGCCCGCGTCGCGAATCGCCTGGCGTGCCTCGAACAGGCCATACAGTTCCGAACCCTTTGAAAATAAAGGCGTTTCGGGAGAATTCAAGTACTTTGGCTCGCCCTGCTCCATGATTCGCCCGCCAAAGGCAATCACCTGCCCTTTGGTATTGCGTATCGGGAACATCACGCGTTCGCGGAAGCGGTCGTAGCGCTTGATGTGGCGGCCTTCCTCGTCGACCTTGTCGATGACGAGGCCGGCTTCGGCCAGCACGGGCGCATCGTATTGCGGGAACACGGCGCGCAGGTTGTCCCAGCCCTCGGGCGCATAGCCGAGCGCGAAGCGGGCGGCAATCTCGCCCGTCAGGCCGCGGCCCTTCAGGTAGGCGATCGCGGCCGGCGCCTTGCGCAGCTGGGCTTTATAAAAGTCGGCGGCCTGGGTCATCGCGTCGGACAGCGCCAGGCTTTGCGCCTGCATCTGCGCGCGCTGGGCCGGCGGGATCTTGTCGTCCTGCTCCGGCACCACCATGCCCACGCTCTGGGCCAGGTCCTTCACGGCATCGACGAAGCCCATGCCGGAATATTCGATCAGGAAACCGATCGCCGTGCCGTGCGCCTGGCAGCCGAAGCAGTGATAGAACTGCTTGGTGGGGCTGACGGTGAAGCTCGGCGATTTTTCGTTATGGAACGGGCACAGGCCCTGGTAATTGGCGCCACCCTTTTTCAGCTGTACGTAGCGCCCCACCACGTCCACGATGTCGACGCGGTTCAGCAAGTCGGAGATGAAGGATTGTGGAATCACTGTGGCAACCGCGGTTCTTCCATGTTGTTACGGATCAGGCTATAACGCCGCGCCGGGCTGGAATTTGATCGGCCTCAATGCGCGGCGGCAGGCAAGCTCAGGCACCAATCAGGCGCCCGTGAGGGCCTTCTTGACGAGGCCGGATACCACGGTCATGTCGGCACGGCCGGCCAGCTTCGGCTTCAGGATAGCCATGACCTTGCCCATGTCCTGCGGGCCGGCGGCACCGGACTCGGCCACGGCGGCCTTCACTTCGGCGGCGATCTCGTCATCCGACAGGCCGGCCGGCATGTAGGCGGACAGCACGGCCAGTTCGGCCTTCTCGATGTCGGCCAGGTCGGCCCGGCCGCCCGCTTCGAATTGCGTGATCGAATCCTTGCGCTGCTTGATCATCTTCTCGACAACGGCCACGACCTGCGTATCGTTCAGCTCGATCTGCTCGTCCACTTCCTTGCGCTTGATCTCGGCCAGCAGCAGGCGGATCGTGGCCAGCTTGCCGGCCTCCTTGGCGCGCATGGCGGTTTTCATGTCATCGGAAATCTGGGCTTTCAGGCTCATGGGGTCCTCGAAAATGGTGCGGTAAAGACGAAAAACCCGCTGCGGACGATGCCGGAGCGGGCGGACGCGACACGCGGACCGGAGGCGAATGCGCCGTCGACGGCCCGGTCAGTGCAGCGAGAATTAGTACAGCTTCTTCGGCAGTTGCTGGCTGCGGATGCGCTTGTAGTGACGCTTCACGGCAGCGGCCAGCTTGCGCTTGCGCTCTGCGGTCGGCTTTTCGTAGAACTCGCGTGCGCGCAGTTCGGTCAGCAGGCCGGTTTTTTCAATGGTGCGCTTGAAGCGGCGCATGGCAACTTCGAACGGCTCGTTTTCTTTAAGGCGGATAGTGGTCATGTAAAAATTCAAACCGTTAGAGGGTTTTTAGGAAGACAGCGATAATAGCAGCATTTGTCCAGACAGACAAGAGGCTTCGTGCCTACCCGCTAACATCCGAACAGAGTGAAACCGGCGCGCAACAGCGCTGCCGGGTCACGAATGATATCAGACTGCCAGCCCCGCGGCCACCCCGGAAGCCCAGGCCCACTGGAAGTTGTAGCCTCCCAGCCACCCGGTCACGTCGACGCTTTCGCCAATGAAATACAGGCCGGGCACCCCGTTGACCATCATCGTCTGCTGCGACAGTTCCTTCGTGTCGACGCCGCCGCGCGTGACCTCGGCCTTGCGGTACCCTTCCGAGCCGTTCGGCGTGATGGTCCACCCGTTGATGGCCTGGCCGAGCCGGCGCAACTGGGCGTCGGGCATGTCCGCCAGCCGCGCATCGGCATGGAAACCGTGCGCCTGCAGCAGGCCTTCGGCCAGCCGGGCAGGCAGCCATTGCGCCAGCACATTGCCCAGGTGCTTCTTGATCGTGCCCTTCCCTTCGATCAGCGTGGCGGCCACGTCCAGCTCCGGCAGCAGGTTGATGGTGATCGGCGTGCCGGGTTGCCAGAAGCTGGAAATCTGCAGGATCGCCGGGCCGGACAGGCCGCGGTGCGTGAACAGCAGGTCCTCGCGAAAGCGCGCGCCGGTAGCCTTGCGGCCCTTCAGCGTGCCGGTCTCCACATCGACTTCCAGCGACACGCCGGCCAGCGGCACGAACGGTTGCCATTGCTGGGCATCGAAGGTGAGCGGCACCAGCGCCGGGCGGGGCTCGATCAGGCCCAAGCCGAACTGCTTCGCGATCCGGTAGCCGAAATCGGTGGCGCCGATCTTCGGGATCGACAGGCCGCCGGTGGCGATCACGACGGACTCGGCGATGAAGGTGCCTGCTTGCGTCTGGACATGGAATTGCTCCCCTTCCTTCGCCACCCCTTGCACGCTGGTCGGCATGCGCCAGCGCACGTTGCCGGCGTCGCATTCGGCCTTCAGCATGTCGATGATGCGCTCGGCCGAATCGTCGCAGAACAGCTGGCCCTTGTGCTTTTCATGCCAGGCGATGCGGTATTTCTTCACCAGCGCGAGGAAATCCTGCGGCGTGTAGCGCGACAGTGCGCTCTTCACGAAATGCGGGTTCTCGGACAGGAAGTTCGCTGGCCCGGCGTTGATATTGGTGAAATTGCAGCGCCCGCCGCCGGAGATGCGGATCTTCTCGGCCAGCTTTTCGGCATGGTCGACGAGCACGACACGCCTGCCGCGCTGGCCGGCCGCCGCGGCGCACATCATCCCGGCCGCGCCCGCGCCAATTACCACTACGTCAAACCGTTCCGCCATCGCATCCGCCTGCCAGTCAAACCGGGCATTGTACTTCAGCCGTGGCGGGTGCGCAGTTCGCGGGCGACGGTGACGATGTGCCCGACCTGCTGGGCGATCGGGTCGGGGACCGGCACGTCGCCGCGCAGCACCGACTGGATCCAGGCGGCGGTGGCGGCGGCGCTCTTGTCTTCGGGCAGCGCGGGTTCGGCCTCGGCGATCATCTGGCGCTCCACGAGCACGGTGCGCTCGCCGTCGTGGAACCAGTCGATCTTCTGCGCCTTGTTGGCGTTGGCCACCGTTTCCCCCTCGGTGCCGCGCATCAGGAAGGCGTCGCCGCGCGCACGGGGGGCCGCCGTGGTGAAGTATTCGCCCAGCGTTTCCAGGTATTCCGGGTGCGTGTACGACACGAGCCGCAAGGCAGGGCCGGCGAACGGTTGCAGGATCTTGACGATCGTGTGCGTGGAGTTGCGCACGCCGAGGATGCGCCGCAGCGACAGTTGATGGGCCAGCTTGGGCGCCAGCGTGTCGATGGTGATGAAACCGACATGGCCATCAGCCAGCGCCCGCTCCGCGTCCGCGGCGGTGACTGCGGCGCCAATGCCCAGTTCGGCCAGCACCTCGGCGGTGGCGACGCGGCCCACGTCGTGCGGCACGCCGTGCACCAGCACGGGCACGCCCTCGCGCGCCAGCAGCAGCGCGAGCAAGGCCGTCAGATTGGCCATCTTGCGCGCGCCGTTATACGTGGGAATCAGCACGGGCGCGTAGGGGCCGGCGGGCGCCTGCAAGGGCGCGAACGAGGCTTCGGCCGCATCGAGGAACCCGGCCAGCTCGTCCACGGACTCGCCCTTGATGCGCATCGCCAGCAGGATGCCGCCCAGTTCCAGGTCGGAGACGCGGCCGTCCAGCATCGCTTGATACAGGGTGAAGGCGTCGGTGCGGCTCATGCTGCGGGCGCCTTTGACGCCGCGGCCGATTTCCTTGATGAACGGCGCGGCCGCGAATGGAGACGATTCGGGTGGGATTGTGTTTTCGATACTCATGGAAACAGCTTACCGCATTTCGGCTACACTAATCGACTACCCATCGAAAGATGAAGCAGACAGAGCCCTACGCAGGGAAGCCAAATGAATGAAGCCATGATTGCCCCCGATCTCGAAAACATCAACGTTACCTCGTTCGCGCCCATGCCCACGCCGGCCGAACTGCATGCGAAACTGCCGCTGACGGAGAAAGCGTCCGCCACCGTCACCAAGGGCCGCGAAGACTTGCGCAATATCCTCGACCGCAAGGACAAGCGCCTGTTCGTCGTGGTCGGCCCGTGCTCGATCCACGATCCTGTTGCCGGCCTGGACTATGCGCGCCGCCTGAAGGCGCTGCAGGAAGAGGTGAAGGACACGATGCTGCTCGTGATGCGGGTGTATTTCGAGAAGCCGCGTACGACCACCGGCTGGAAGGGCTATATCAACGACCCGTTCATGGATGACTCGTTCCGCGTGGACATCGGCATGGAAAAGGCGCGCCAGTTTCTGCTGGACGTGTGCGAACTGGGCCTGCCGACGGCGACCGAGGCGCTGGACCCAATCTCGCCGCAATACCTGGGCGACCTGATCGCCTGGACGGCGATCGGCGCGCGCACCACGGAATCGCAGACGCATCGCGAAATGTCGTCCGGCCTGTCGACGCCGGTCGGCTTCAAGAATGGCACCGACGGCGATATCGGCATCGCCATCAACGCGATCCTGTCGGCCGCCAATCCGCACGCCTTCCTGGGCATCAATGGCGAAGGCAATGTGGCCGTCGTGCGCACGCGCGGCAATGCCTACGGCCACGTGGTGCTGCGCGGCGGCGATGGCCGGCCGAACTACGATTCCGTGTCGGTGACGATCGCCGAACAGGCGCTTGCCAAGGCCAAGCTGCCGACCAATATCGTGGTGGACTGCTCGCACGCGAACAGCTACAAGAAGCCGGAGCTGCAACCGCTGGTGATGACGGACGTGATCAACCAGATCGTCCACGGCAACCGTTCGCTGGTGGGCGTGATGATCGAGTCGAACATCTGCGCCGGCAACCAGAAGATCCCGGCCGACCTCTCCGAGCTCAAGTACGGCTGCTCGGTGACGGACGCGTGCATCGACTGGGATACCACGGTGCAGATGCTCAAGCAGGCCGACGCGGAACTGCGCGGCCGCCCCTGACGCTATAGATACGTGCCGACCAGCGGCGCCACGCCATAGGTGCCGGCCAACGCCGCTTCGGCGCGGCTGGCCGGCGCGTTCAGCTCCAGCAGGTCGAGGTAGACCTTGCCGTCCTCTACCTTGACGGCATAGCGCCGCGTGCATCCCTGCTCGGGCGCCACGGCACAGCCCGTCTCCAGCGCGATATTCCACTGATGCCGCGGGCACTGCACATGCTCGCCCGACACGAGGCCCGGCGACAGCGGCCCGCCCTGGTGCGGGCAACTGTCCAGCAATGCGAAGATGCGATCGTCCACGGTGCGGAACACCGCCACGCCGGGCAACTCCTGCCACGCCAGGCCGCGCGGCACGTGATGCGCGCCTCCCGGCGGAATATCCTTGACCTTGCAAACCATTTTCCAGTGCTCGGGCATTGCCTCTCCTCCCACGGCTTCTTGCCGCAACACGGGAGAAGTAGCAAGAGCAATGCCATCGCCAGGACAATAAAGCTCACCGCCGCGGCACGCGGCCGCACTGCCGCGGTGCGGGAGCGCCCCGCGCTGTGGCGCAAGTGCCACTACGGCCGAGGCCGTGTCCCCCTGGTGGTGGAGCAGGGGTTTCGCAGAGCACTGCTCTGCGCCGGCGGAACGGTGCAGCCATGCAAGGCTGCACTCCCTCCAGGCACCGTGAGACACAAGCTCATGTGTTGCGCAATGGCTGACCTCTTCAATATCAATCGCTTACGTTGCAAACATTGTTGAGTCCGTGTCTTCGGTGCCTGGCACCGAGAGACACGGACTCATCCGCCAAAGGCCGGCTGAAACGCTTGCCGCTTTCCATTACAATGGCGGATTGCCCTTCAATATCAGCTGTTTACCATGATCGTTCTCGGCGTCGAATCTTCCTGTGACGAAACCGGCCTGGCCCTGTATGACACGCGCCGCGGCCTGCTGTCGCATGCGCTGCACTCGCAGGTGGCGATGCACGAGGAATATGGCGGCGTGGTACCGGAGCTGGCCTCGCGCGACCATATCCGCCGCGCCATCCCGCTTCTCCAGCAGACGCTGCAAGGAGCCGGCATTGCCGCGGCCGACGTCGATGCCATCGCCTACACGCAGGGCCCGGGCCTGGCCGGCGCGCTGCTGGTCGGCTCGTCGATCGCGTGCAGCCTGGGGCTGGCGCTGGACAAGCCCGTGCTCGGCATCCACCACCTGGAAGGCCACCTGCTCTCGCCGCTGCTGGCGTCCGACCCGCCCGAGTTTCCCTTCGTCGCCCTGCTGGTGTCCGGCGGCCATACGCAGCTGATGCGCGTCGATGGCGTCGGCCAGTATGAACTGCTGGGCGAGACGCTGGACGATGCGGCCGGCGAAGCCTTCGACAAGTCGGCCAAGCTGCTGGGCCTGGGTTACCCGGGCGGCCCGGCCATTTCGCGGCTGGCCGAATTCGGCGACCCGGCCGCGTACAAGCTGCCGCGGCCCATGCTGCACTCGAAGGACTTGAATTTCAGCTTTTCCGGGCTGAAGACGGCCGTGCTGACCGTGGTGAAGAACCAGGGCGCGGCCAATGTGTGCGAACAGGACAAGGCCAACATCGCACGCGGCTTCGTGGACGCGATCGTGGACGTGCTGGTGGCCAAGTGCGTGGCCGCCCTGAAGCAGACCGGGCTGAAGCGCCTGGTCATTGCCGGCGGCGTGGGCGCGAACAGCCAGCTGCGCGCCGCGTTGAACGCGGCGGCGGCGAAGAAGCGTTTCCGTGTGTACTACCCCGAGCTGGAGTTCTGCACCGATAACGGCGCGATGATTGCCTTTGCCGGCGCCATGCGACTGTCGATCAATCCCGGCGCCGCCCGGCGCGAGTATGCGTTCAATGTGCGCCCGCGCTGGCCGCTGGATGAATTACGGGTGATCTGAAACGAGGATGGTGGGCAGGACGGCGGCTCAAGCGCCGAGCAGGACTGCCGCCAACCCCACCAGGGCCAGCAGCCCGCCGGCCGCGACGACGCCGGTTTTCGCGTGTTTCTTGCGCATATCCTCCATGCGCTCGGCGCGCGCCGGCTTGGATGACTCGCGCTCGTGCTCGCGTTCTCGTGGCGCGGGCTTGGCTGGGGAAACCGATTCGCTCATGATGCACTCCTGTGGGGATTTGTCTATACGAGACAATGTAGCAGCAATTGGCGTGCCATGGCCACGATTTTGAAACGGTCGTGGTCGCATTGACAATGGCCGAGTCTGCTTCCGCGTATCCTTAATGCATCTCCTGCGGCAGCGCTTCGCCGCACGCCTTGCAGAACCGCGCACCGGCTTCATGACCGGGCGCATGGCAACGGGTGCAGACACGCCCGGTGAGCGCCCGCATGCCGCGCTGGTGCGTGATCTCCGAACTGATGATCCCGGTCGGCACGGCCAGGATGCCCCAGCCCAGCAGCATCATGAACGAGGCGATCGCGCGGCCGATATCCGTCTTCGGCACCAGGTCGCCGAAGCCGACCGTGGTCACGGTGGCGATGGCCCAGTACACCGCGGTCGGGATGCTCGTGAAGCCGTGCTGCGGCCCTTCGACCACGTACATTACCGTGCCCAGCAGGAACACGATCATGAACACGACGGACAGGAAGATCAGGATCTTGCGGCGGCTGGCCAGCAGCGCATTGCCCAGCATGCCATATTCCTGGATGTACTGCGTCAGCTTCAGGATGCGGAAGATGCGCAGCAGCCGCAGGATCCGCACATCCAGCAGCACGTGCGAGCCGGGAATGAACAGCGAAACATAGCTGGGCACCACCGACATCAGGTCGATGATGCCGAAAAAGCTGCGCGCATAACGGTCGGGCCGCCGCACGCACAGGAGCCGGCCGATGTATTCGACCGTGAACAGGAAGGTGAAGATCCATTCCGAAATGAACAGCCAGTGGCCGTAGGACTTCGCGACGGACTCGATCGATGTCAGCACCACCGTGACGACCGACAGCACGATGGCACCGATCAGCACCAGGTCGAAGATCTGCCCCTTGCGCGTATGCGATTCGAAGATGACTTCGTACAGTTCCTCGCGCCAGCCGCCCTCGGGCTTGCCGAAGCGCTGGTTCGGGTCGGCCGATTGCTCGGGCGGCGCGGGAGCCTTGGACGGACGGACGTTCATGGGGCGTTCAGTGTAGCGCGAGCCCCAGCAGGTCGGCGCGCGGATACGCCCAGCGCGGCACATTGCCGCAGGGTTCACGGCTGGCCGCGGCAATGTCCATCGTCGTGAAATTGCCGCGCGGGGTGGCGGAGAAGCGCAGGTCGCTGGCCACCTCGGCATCGACCGCCGGCATGCGCGCAAAGCGCAGCCAGGCGTTCACATGGCAATCGGTCTTCGCCAGCGTGCGCAGCGTGGCGAGGTTGCCCTGCCATTCGGAAGCCAGGCCGACGCCGGTGGACGCCGTGGCGCGGTCCGCCGGATCGAGGAACGCCGCCGGGCATTGCCCGAGCACGCCCGGCGCCAGGTTCAGCGAGCCGCGCCGCAGCCGGTAGCTGCCCTGCGTGGCGTTTTCCTCGACGGCCACGAAGGACCAGCACAGCGGCTGGGCCGGGAATGCCGTCATCGCCACGTCCAGCACGCGCGAAGCCGGGTCGATGGCGTGCAAGGCCGCTTCGACCCGCGCCCGGCCAAGCGACGACGCGCCTCCCTGCACCGCGATGAAGCCCACGCACACCAGCGCGGACAGCGCCAGCGCGCGCCGGCTCTGCGTGCGCGTGATGCGCAGCGCCGCGATCACGCCGCCGATGGCCAGCAGGCCGGCCAGCGACAGCGGGTCCAGGTAACCGCGCCAGGTGACGAACGCGAGGAAGATGCCCAGCGCGGCCACGGCCAGCCAGCGCAGGAAGGGCCGCGGAATCGCCAGCGCCAGCGGCACGCCGAAGGCGACCCAGAACACGGGTTCGACGATGAACACCAGGTCGCCGTAGAACCAGCGCGGATCGAAGGGCGCGAGCGGGTGGATGCCGTAGGAATTCAGGAAATCCATCGACATGTGCAGCAGGAAACCGAGCACGATCGCCAGGCCCAGGCCGAGCCGGGCGTGGCGGCTCTCCTTCAGCAGCCGGCGCGCATTCGGCCACAGCAGCCACAGGGCCGCCAGCAGCAGCAAGGCTTGCGGCAGCGCGTACAGCAGCGTGTGGGTATGGCCGCGGTGATGCAGCAGGTAACCCAGCGGCGCCGGCAGCAGGTCCGTCAGCACCAGGTCCAGGTCGGGGAAGTTGCTGGCCGCCGCGCAGGCCGTCAGCAGCAGGCGGTGGCGGGTACCCTGCCGCGCCGCGTCGGGCTCGGCCGGCAGCGAACGCTGGACCAGTTCGCCGACGCCGAGGCCGACGAAGGTATGGGTAACGTTATCCACTCAATCAGCACTCAATCGGCACTCAGCGGCTGACCTCGACCCCATGCCAGAAGGCGATGCGGCCCTCGATCGACTTGGCCGCTTCCTTGGCGGCCGGGTAGTACCAGGCGGCGTTGCGGTTCACCTGGCCATCCACTTCCACGTCGTAATAGCTGGCCACGCCCTTCCACGGGCACAGCGTGGTGTGGCTACTGTCCTTCAGGTATTCGCGTTTCACGCGCTCCGGCGGAAAATACACGTTCTGTTCGACGATCTCCACCTCGTCGGGGGCTGCCTCGGCGATCACGGCGCCGTTCCAGATGGCTTTCGGCATGGCTGTTCTCCTGGTGTCTGAATCCGATTGGGATATTACGGTCGTTTGCATGGCGCCGCTTCCCACGTGCAGGCGGCAAGCGGCCACCGTTTGGTGACGCGGCAGTGTAGCGCAAAAGGCATGCCTTGCAATACCCGCAAAGGCGCCGGCAAAGGTGGCTTGACGGCTACTTGCCTTCCAGGATCTGCCGCAACGCGCCCTCGAATACGTCCGGCGGCTGGCCGCCGGAAATCAGGTGGCGCTGGTTGACCACGATGGCCGGCACCGAGCGCACCCCGGCCTGCTGCCAGTACTGCTCCAGCATGCGCACTTCGTCCGCATACCGGTCCGATTCCAGCACGTCCCGGGCGGCCTCGCGGTCCAGGCCGGCTTTCTCGGCCGCGCGCAGCAGCACTTCGTGCGAGCTCGGGTCTTCGCCGTTCGTGAAATAGGCTTCGAACAGCGCGTGCTTCAATTCCCGCTGGCGGTCCTCTTCCTCGGCCCAGTGCAGCAGGCGGTGGGCGTCGAAGGTGTTGTAGATGCGACTGCGCTTGTCCATCGCGAACGTGAAGCCGACCGCGGCGCCGCGCTGGCGGATCATCTCGCGCGATTGTTCCTGCTGTTCGGGCGTGCTGCCGTATTTTTCGGTGATGTGTTCGGTGATGTCCTGCCCTTCCTTGCCCATGTTCGGGTTCAGTTCAAAGGGCTGGAAGTGGAATTCGACGTCGGCTTCGGGAATGCGCGCAAGCGCCGTTTCCAGCGACTTCAGCCCGACGGCGCACCACGGGCAGGAAACGTCGGAAACGAAATCGATGCGCAGCGGCTGGGTGGGTGTGGTCATGGCGGCCTTTCGAGTGCGGCCGCCGGCGGCGGCCCGTCGCGGGATGATGAGGGCCGCTGTCGAAATTACAAGTTACTTTTTCTTCGCCGCGGCAGCGGCCTTGCTCTTGCTGCCGATCCGGCTTTCCTTGCCGGCCATCAGGTTGCCGATGTTCCTGGCGTGGCGCCATATGAGCAGGCCGCACATCACCACCACGGCGAACAGCTGGGGTTCCACCCCGAACAGCAGGCCATAGTAGAACGGCGCGAACACGGAGGCGACCAGGGCCGCCAGCGACGAGTAGCGAAACGCATAGGCAACGATCAGCCAGGTCGCCAGCGTGGCCAGGCCGAGCCAGATGTCCAGCGCCAGCAGCACGCCCGCCGCGGTGGCCACGCCCTTGCCGCCCTCGAAGCGGAAAAACACCGGCCACAGGTGGCCGACGAAGACGGCCAGCGCCACGATGGCGATGGTGCCATCGCCGATGCCGAGCTGCTTCTGGAAATGGATCGTCAGCCAGACCGCCAGCCAGCCCTTGAAGGCATCGCCGATCAGTGTCCAGACGGCGGCCCCCTTGTTTCCGCTGCGCAGCACGTTGGTGGCACCCGGGTTGCCTGAGCCGTAGGTGCGCGGGTCCGACAGGCCATAGGCCTTGCTCACGACAACGGCAAAAGAAATCGAGCCGATCAGGTAGGCGGCAATCGCCAGCAGGATGGTAGTCATTTCCCCAAGTATTCCTAGTTTATTTTGACATTCGGTTCAGCGGGCGCCGACTATACCGCAAGCGCCCCTCAGTCGGCCAGTGCGCAGTTGACAGGCCTGGCGCCCAGCACGTCGGTCAGCACGCGCGGCGCGATGCCGACCAGGAAGCCGCGGCGGCCGCCATTGATATAAATCGTTTCCAGGCCCAGGATCGATTCCTCCACGTACACCGGCATCGGCTTCTTCGTGCCGAACGGCGAGGTGCCGCCCACCATGTAGCCCGAGTGGCGCTGCGCCACCTCGGGCTTGCACGGCTCGACCGACTTGCAGCCGATGTTGCGGGCCAAATTTTTCGTGGAGACCTTGCGATCCCCGTGCATCAGCACAATCAATGGTTTGGCGGCTTCGTCCTGCATCACGAGGGTCTTGACCACGTGGTGCTCGTCGACGCCCAGTTCGCGCGAGGAAACCGACGTGCCGCCATGTTCCTCGTATTCATATGGATGTTCGGTGAACTGCACCTTGTGCCGCTTGAGCAGCGCGGTGGCCGGGGTCTCTGAAATGTGCTCTTTCTTGGCCATGCCGTGTTACGATCGTTGTGAAAAGGAGTTTCTCATTATGCAGGAAGAAATTCGCTTTGCCACCTTCAACGTCTGCAACCTCGCCCCGCCCGGCGCGAAATTGTACGACAACCTCGAGCCCCTCACGCCCGAGGCCTATGATGCCAAGGCGAACTGGATTGCGCAGCAACTCGACCAACTCGATGCCGACGTGATCGGCTTCCAGGAAATCTTCTCGCAGGCGGCATTGCGCGATGTGCTGTCGCGCACGCGCAAGTACCGCGAAGCGCTGCACGCCGGCTTCGACCCCGACCCGCGCGCCACGCGCCTTACGCCGAACGTCGCCATCGTGTCGCGGCTGCCGCTTGCCGGTGCCCCGGCCGTCTACGCCCACTTCCCCGAAGACGTGCCCTGCGATTCCGGCAACCCCGATTCCGACCGTTTCGCCCGCGCGCCGCTGCACGTGAAGGTGGTGCTGCCCGGCGAACGCATCGTGGACGTGGTGGTGGTGCACCTGAAATCGCGCCGCCCCGATTACCGCGCCGGCGACAGCGGAGAGGACCCCCTGCATTACGCGATGGCGAGCCTGCGCTCGCTCGTGTGGCGCGGCACCGAGGCCGTGGCGCTGCGCGTGCTGCTGTCGAAGATGATGCGCGAGGCGCGCCGGCCCTGCGTGGTGCTCGGCGACTTCAACGACACGGCGGACGCCGTTACCACCACGATCGTGCTCGGCACGGGCAGCACCCGCAGTATCGCGAACGGCGCCAACGGCATCACCGAGGAACGCCGCGGTCGGCTGTATGACAGCAACCAGATCCAGCTGCGCCAGGACCACCTGCGCCACGTGGGCTACACCAGCATCCACGAGGGGCATTATTCGACGATCGACCACGTGCTCGTGTCGGAGGAATTCAACCGCAACTCGCCGCGCGCGATCGGCGAGGTGATCGACGTGAGTTATTTCAACGACCACCTGCGGCTGGAGCGGCCGGAAGCTTCCGACCACGGGCAGGTGCTGGTGCGCATGCGCCTGTTCTGATCGGCAGCCTCAGTGCAGCAGGCGGTCGAGGCCGCCGTCGCGTACCGCCGCCTCGGCCTGCCGGCCCTGGTACATGTCGCAGCCTTCGCCGCGCAGGAAGGCCAGCTGCCCGGCCGTTTCCACCCCTTCGGCGATCACCGTCATGCGCATGCTGCGCGCCACGGCGATGATCGTGCGGATCGCCGTTTCATCGCTGCCGCCGAGCAGGAATGCCTGGGCGATCTTGAGCTTGTCGATCGGGTAATCCTTCAACTGCCCCAGGCGCGACCAGCCGGTACCGAAGTCGTCCAGCGACAACCGCACGCCCAGCGCCCGCAGGCCATCGAGGGTGGCGGCGGTGGCACCACCGCCCTTCATGATGATTGCCTCGGTCAATTCGAGTTCCAGCCAGCGCGGTTCCAGGTCCGATTCCGCCAGCGCGGCGCGCACGTTGTCGACCAGGTCGCGCTGCACGAACTGGGCGAGCGACAGGTTGACCGCCACCGCCATGGGGTGGCCGGCGTCGCGCCAGCGCCGCGCCTGGCGGCACGCTTCGCGCAGCACCCAGTCGCCGATCGGAACCATCAGGCCGGCCTCCTCCGCCACGCCGATGAAGCGTTCCGGCAACAGCAGGCCCAGCTCCGGGTGCCGCCAGCGGATCAGCGCCTCGGCCGCCACCAGCGCGCCGGTGGCGATGTCCAGCTCCGGTTCGAACGCCAGTTCGAACTGCCCTTCGGCCAGCGCGCGGCGCAGGCCCTGCTCGAACGATGCGCGCTCCACGATGCGCTCGTTCATCTCGGCGCTGAAGAACTGGAAGTTGTTGCGGCCGCCCTGCTTGGCGTGGTACATGGCGATATCGGCATTCTTGACCAGCGTGTCGATGTCGTCGCCATCGCTGGGGAAAATCGACACGCCGATCGAGGTGGACACGTGCAACTCATGGTCGGCGATCACGTACGGCTGGCCGACGGCCTGGCGGATGGTGGCCGCCACATGGGCCGCGTGGTCGATGCCGCCGATATCGGCCAGGATGATGACGAATTCGTCGCCGCCCTGGCGGCTGACGGTATCGACCTTGCGCACACAGCGCAGCAGCCGCGCGGCCACTTCCTTGAGCAACTGATCGCCCACCTGGTGGCCCAGCGTGTCGTTGACCTGCTTGAAGCGGTCCAGGTCCAGGAACAGGATCGCCAGCATGCTGCCCTTGCGGCGCGCGGCCGAGAGCGCCAGCGACAGCCGGTCCAGCAACAGCACGCGGTTCGGCAGGTCGGTCAGGAAATCGTGCTCGGCCAGGTGGCGCGTGTGCTCCTCCGAGCGCTTGCGTTCCGTGATGTCGGACAGGATCGCCATGTAGTTGCTGATGGCGTCGTTGCTGTCGCGGATCGCCGTCAATGCCAGCCAGGCGGGGAACAGTTCGCCGCTCTTGCGGCGCGACCAGATCTCGCCCTGCCAGTGGTCGGTGGCCTCGATCTGGTCCCACACCTCGCGGAAGAAGCTTTCGTCCTCGATGCCGGAGCGGTACACCGACAATGGCTTGCCCAGCATGTCGTCGCTGCCGTAGCCGGTGATTTCCGAATAGGCGCGGTTGATCGAAATGACGTGGCGGGAGCTGTCCGCCAGCAGGATTGCATCGCGGCTGTTCTCGAACACCTGGGCCGCCAGGTACAGCGTGCGCTCGGCGTTCTTGCGCGCCGAGATGTCGCGCACCACCACGTAGAACAGGTGCTCATGGTTCAGCGTGACGGACGTCATCAGCACTTCGGCCCAGAACAGGTTGCCGCTGCAGTCGAGGTAGCGCCAGTCGTAGCGGCAGTTGCCCAGCTGGTGCGCCTGCTCTTCGAGCCGCCGCCCGGCCGGCACGGACAGCACGCCGCCAGGCTGTTGCAGCGGTGAAAAATCGGCAAGGCGGCGGCCCACGAAGCGGCCGGCATCGGCACATTTGAACAGGTGCAATGCCGCGGGATTCGCATCCTCGATCAGGCCATGGCGCACCAGCAGGATCGCATCGGCCGACTTCTGGAACAACTGGCGGAAATTGACGCCGGCGGCGGCCAGCGCTTCCTCGGCATGCCGGCGCGATGTCACGTCCACGTCCATGCAGAACACCTGCGCCAGCTCGCCTTCGTGCCAGACGGGCACGAGCGTCGAATACAGCCACAGCTCGCGGCCATCGGCCGTGCGCACGTGCCAGTCCCCCGCGGGCACATGCTTGCCGCTGCGCCAGGCTTCCTCCACCAAGGCGTCATGCTCGGCCTGCCGGTCGCCACGCGAAAACAGGTGATGCAGCGGCTGCCCGATTGCCGCTTCCGGCGCGACACCGGCTAGCCCGGCACATGCGTTATTGCAGAAGCGCACCTTCCCGGCGCGGTCGATGCCGCACACGGCAACGAGGGCCGTGTGCTCGAGGGCGGCCACGAGGCGCGCGACGAGCGCGAGCGCGGCAGATGCGGAAGGAATGGGAAGATCTTGCGAGGCCATCGTGCCATTCTTGCCCTCCTGCTCAGCTGGCGCTTGCGTTGCATCAAGAATGACTGCTTGATGGATATTTATGTTGCCCGGATACAAAATACAAGACAGTCAGCCGGAGCGGGCGGCTGACTGTTGCCAGTGAACGGGCCGGCCGTTCACTCTTGCCGCAGTGCCGTCGTATCCGTCTCGGCGGTATCTTCCGTAACCTCATAGCCGACGGTATCGGCTTCCTGCTCGCCGGCCGGCCTGTGCTTCGCCTCCAGCTTGCGTTTGGCCTTTTCCTCGGCCTTGCGCTTCTTTTCCAACTCGCGTTGCCGCTTTTCATACGAGAAATTCGTTTTTGCCATGACTGCCTCCGTTGCCAACATTATGCGACAGAACGAGCATCGCAGATTTCTCATCCCCGCGGATGATGTAACGCATGCAGTTGCTTCAGCCGCTCGCGCGCCACGTGGGTATAGATCTGGGTGGTGGAAATGTCGGCATGACCAAGCAGCAACTGCACCACGCGCAGGTCGGCGCCGTGGTTCAGCAGATGGGTGGCGAAGGCGTGGCGCAGGGTGTGCGGCGACAGCGGCACCGTGATGCCCGCCCTGTGCGCGCATTTCTTCACCACCACCCAGAACATCTGCCGCGTCATCGGCCCGCCGCGCGCGGTGACGAACAGCGCATCGTCCTGCTGGCCGTTCAGGATCACGCCGCGCGCCTCGCGCAGGTAGCGCTCGATCCATTCGCGCGCGGCATCGCCGAACGGTACCAGGCGCGTCTTCGCACCCTTGCCGGTGACGCGCACCACGCCCTCGTTCAAGCCCAGCTCGGTGACTTTCATGGCCACCAGTTCCGATACGCGCAGGCCGCTGGCATACATCAGTTCGAGCATCGTGCGGTCGCGGATGCCGAGCGGCTCGCGCACGCTAGGGGCGGCGAGCAGCGCTTCCACGTGGCTCTCGGACAGTGTATGCACGAACCGCGCCGGCTGCTTCGCCGACGCGAGCTTCAGGCACGGGTCCTCGCTGATGCGCTGCCGCCGCAATGCCTGCTGGTAGAAGCGTTTCAGGACCGACAGGCGCCGGTTCGACGAACTGGCCTTGGTGTCGCCATGCCGGGCGGCGAAATAGCCGGCGATATCGCCCGCATGTACCGCCAGCAGGCCCGTGCCGGGCCGGGCCTGGGCGAGCCAGGCCGCGAACAGTTTCATGTCGCGCCGGTAGGCATCGAGCGTGTTCTTCGACAGGCCGTCTTCCAGCCACAGCGTGTCGCAGAACTCGTCGATCAGAGCAGCGTCGTTTGCTGCCATGCGTATTCGCGGTGGCCTTCGTGGGCCAGCAGCCAGCGCTTGACGTCCAGCGTGAAGCCATTGCGGTCGTCGCTGCCGGCAAAACCGCCCAGGCCCTGCGCGCCCGTCACCCGATGGCAGGGAATCACCAGCGGAAAATAATTGGCGCCGCACGCCTGGCCGACCGGGCGCGGCATCGAGCCCACGAACCTGGCGATCTCGCCGTAGGTGCGCACCTCGCCGCGCGGAATGGCGCGGATCGCATCCCACACCTTGCGCTGGAATGCGCTGCCCACCTGCGCCAGCGGCAGGTCGAACGGGAAATCGGGATCGAGGCAGTAGCGTTGCACCTGCATGGCGGCCTGCTCGGCGACCGCGTCGGCCGGTGCCTTCTCCCCCTGGCTGGCGGGCAGGTAAACCAGCTCGCTGACGACGGCACCGCCGGTGCGGATACCGAGCGCGCCGAAGGGCGTGGGAACGATCGCTGCGAACAACTCGGCAGCTTGTTGTATTTGCGTCACAATTAACTCCAGACTACTGTCGCAAACATGCTACACGAACGGCTGACCCAGAGCTAGATCAAAGGTACGCCACGCGCTTGCACGGCATCGCCAACGCGCCCGATCGCAGCCGGTTGCGGTGCCGCTGCGTGGCGGAACACGCGGACGAAAAAAAACGCACCTGCTGGTGCGTTTTAAGTATTGCTTTGGCACGGTTCCGGTTGTTTGGTCCCGCCGCGGCTGGCTTTTGGCCGCCTTCAGCAGTGATGCCAACAACATACTGTGAACCGCGTGTCTCCTCGATTATCGCCGTCTCCGGCATAACGTTTTTATTACCACTCCCCACTAACTCGCGTATTCCTTGCTACGTTGGTGCATATCGTTATGTGCTGCACCAAACAGGAGCGATCATAACTGATCCAAACGCGGTTTTCTCCTGTTTTTTTGTAGCAAGAAAATATTTGCCTTGTGCATAAATAAAGTGTGGCAATGTTTACGAAAGTTTGGTAAACGCGTCATCGATTTGTCACACAGCGTGTCACACAGCGCCGTACACCAGCCTCGGCAGCCACAGCGAAATCTCCGGCACGTAGGTCACCACGCCGAGGAAGGCCAGCATCGTCAGCAGCCACGGCATCACCGCCACGGTCAGTTCGGAGATGCCCATCTTCGTGATGCCGGAGGCGACATACAGGTTCAGGCCCACCGGCGGGTGGCACATGCCCACTTCCATGTTCACCACGATGAGGATGCCGAAGTGGATCGGATTGATGCCGAGCGCGACCGCCACGGGGAACAGGATCGGCGCCATGATCAGCACGATCGACGACGGTTCCATGAAGTTGCCCGCCGCCAGCAAGATCAGGTTAACCACCAGCAGGAAGGCGATCGGTCCCAGGCCCTGCGCCGTCAGCCAGGCGGCCATTTCCTGTGGGATGTTCTCGCTGGTCATCAGGAAGGAGAACAGCACGGCATTGGTGATGATGTACAGCAGCATGGCCGACATGGACGCGGAATCGAGCAGCACCTTGCCCACCTGGCTCAGCTTCAGGTCCTTGTAGACGAACACGGCGATGATGAACGCATACACGGCCGCCATTGCCGCCGCCTCGGTCGGCGTGAACATGCCGGTGTAGATGCCACCCATCACGATCAGGATCAGCAGCAGGCCCCACGCGCTCTTGCGGAATGCCGCGAATCGCTCGCCCCAGGTGGCTTTGCGCATGCGCGGATAGCCGCGCTTCTTCGCCAGCACCCACGTCGTCAGCCCCAGCAGGAAGGCCAGCATGATGCCGGGCACCACGCCGGCCATGAACAGCGCACCCACCGAGGTATTGGTCGTCACCGAATACATCACCATTACGATCGATGGCGGGATGAGGATGCCCAGCGCGCCCGAGGTGGTGATCACGCCGGCGCCGAAACGCTTCGGGAAGCCCTGCTTGACCATGGCCGGCAGGATGATCGAGCCGATCGCCACCACGGTGGCCGGGCTGGAGCCGGAGACGGCCGCGAACAGCGCGCAGGCCAGCACGCCGGCCAGGGCGAGCCCGCCGTGCCAGTGGCCCACCATCGACGTGGCGAAATTGATCATGCGCCGCGCCACGCCGCCATGCGTGAGGAAATTGCCCGCCAGGATGAAGAACGGAATGGCCATGATCTCGAACTTCTCGATGCCGGTGAACAGCTTGAGGGCCACCGATTCGATCGGCACTTCCGTCATCGTGAACAGGAACGTGAGCACCGTGAGGCCCAGCGAAATCGAGATGGGCATGCCGGTCAGCATCAGCACCAGCAGCAGGGTGAAAATGATCAGCGCGTTCATGCCTTCGCTCCCAGTTCGTCGTCAAGCCCCTCGACGTGGGCATGGTCATGTTTCGGCAGTTCGCCGGTGCGGATGAAGTTGACCATCACCTGGAGGAAGCGGAAGCACATCAGCCAGGACCCGGCCGGCACGGCCAGGTAGACGAGCCACATCGGCACTTCCAGGTCGGCCGACGTCTGCTCGGTATGCCCGATTTCCCACACGAACGTCGCGCCCAGCGCGCCCACGATGCCGGTAAACAGCGCGCCGGCCAGCAGGCCGAACACGATGAACTTGTTGCGCCACGGCGTATCGAGGCGGTTGATCACCACGTCCACGCCCACGTGGATGCCGGTGCGCACGCCATAGGCGGCGCCGAACTTGGCCATCCACACGAACATGTAGATGCACAGCTCCTGCGCCCAGCTGGTATTGATTTGAATGAGTTCGTCCTGCAGCCAGGGGATCGGCAGGCCGGACAGGTAGCGGTGCACGACCGCCACGAAGATGATGAAGGTGGCCGCGCCCATCAAGAACGCAATGAGCCACTCTTCCAGGTGATCCAGGAATTTCATGGGGTAGCTTTCGGATTCCGGCCAGGGCGGCCGGCACATCGGAACAACGGGGCGGCAGGACGCCGCCCCGCGGGCGATTACTTCGCGCCTTCCTTGGCGATCGCGTTGACGAGGTCGGCGCCGATGCGGCTTTGCATCTGCTTGTGCACCGGCATCAGCGCGTTCTTCCACGCGGCCTGCTGCTGCGCATTAAGGGTGATGAACTGGGTGCGGCCGGACTTCTTCATGGCTTCCAGCGCCATGTCGTTGTCGCGCTGGGCGATGGCCTTTTCATACGTGGTGGCTTCGCGCATCGCGCCTTCCAGGGCGGTGCGGATATCGGCCGGCAAGCCATCCCAGAACTTCTTGTTGACGATGACCGCGTAGCCCAGGTAGCCGTGGTTCGAGACCGTGGCGTACTTCTGCACCTCGTGCATCTTCTGCGTGTACATGTTCGACGGCGGGTTCTCGGTGCCGTCCACCACGCCCGTCTGCAGCGCCTGGTACACCTCGGAGAACGCCAGCACCTGCGGGTTGGCGCCCAGCGCGCGCATCTGCGCGTCGAGCACCTTCGACGACTGGATGCGCATCTTCAGGCCGCGGAAATCGGCCGGGGTGTACAGCGGCTTGTTGGCCGACATGATCTTGAAGCCGTTATCCCAGTACGCCAGGCCCGTGATGCCCTTGGATTCGAGCTTCTTCAGCAAGCCCTTGCCGATCGGCCCTTCGGTCACGTTGTACAGCGCCTGCTTGGTGGGGAACGCATACGGCAGGTCGAAAACCTCGAATTCCTTTACACCAAGCGGGCCGAACTTGGCCAGCGAGGGAGCCAGCATCTGCACGGCACCCAATTGCAGCGCCTCGAGTTCTTCCTTGTCCTTGTACAGCTGGCTGTTCGGGTACACCTCGACCTTCACGCGGCCATTGGTGGCGCGCTCGGCCAACTGCTTGAAGCGTGCCGCGGCCTGGCCTTTCGGCGTATCCGTGGCCACGACGTGGCTGAACTTGATGACGATCGGTGCCTGGGCCCAGGCGTTGGAGGTGATGCAGGCGGTCGCGGCGAGCGCGACCAGGATGGTCTTCAGCTTCATGTGTGTCCCCAATTAGAAGTTGCATTTATTATTCTTGCTGTTCCATTCTGTAGAACGACATCGCAAGGGGCAACTGTGGAAAACCACAATAGTCCGCCGGGCCGGATTGGTTACTCTCCGACAATGACATCCCTTCGTTCCATGGCGGCGCGCCTGCCGTTCCCGAATTCCGCGCGCTGGCTGTTGCCAGTGGTGCTGGTGCTGCTGTTCCTGGCGATCCTGATCTGGCTGCCATGGCAGGCGCGCCAGATGGAAAGCAACGAGCGGCAGGAGCAACTGATCGCCGACACGCTGTGGGTCGAGCAGACCATCCGCTTCCAGCTAGGCCGCCACGAGGAAGACCTGAAAAGCGTGGCCAACGAAATCCTGGCCGGCGCCACGGTCGAACGCCTGCACGAGCGCATGGCCAACGAGCTGAGGACGGGCCTGGAGCTGAAGCGGGTCATGTGGGTAACGCCCGAGGGCGAGGTGGCCGCCTCGAGCGAGGAGGCGCCCCTGCCGGTGGCCACGCTGTCAGCCGCTTCGCGGGAAGCGGCCGAGCGCGCGCGGCTCAGCCGTGATGGCGTGTACAGCGAACCGTCGCCCGAGACGCGCAATCCGGCGGGCACGCCCGGTGCCATGATGATGGACTATCACTATCCGCTGTACCGGGGCGCCACCTACCTGGGCACGCTGGTGGGAACGTACCAGCTGTCGGCGATCCTGGAAGAGATGGTGCCGTGGTGGTTCGCCCAGGACAACCAGGTGACGCTGCTGGACCGCGACGACCGTATCCTGGCGCGCCGCGCCGCCGCCGGGCCTGGCCACGGCGTGTACACGCACAAGCGCGCACTGGACCTCCCCGGTGCCACCATCACGCTGATGACGGACAGCGTGAAGACTGCGCCGAAACTGCTGCCGAACCTGCTGGTGGGCTCGGTGATCGTGCTGGCGCTGGCCCTGCTGTGGAGCCTGCTGGCGCTGTGGGGGCATATCTCGCGCCGGCTGGAAGCCGAAGAGGCGCTGCGCCAGCAGATGGCGTTTCGCACGGCGATGGAAAATTCGCTCGTCACCGGCTTGCGCGCGCGCGACCTGGAAGGCCGCATCACCTATGTGAACCCGGCCTTCTGCCACATGGTGGGCTACAGCGAAGACGAACTGGTGGGCCGCTCGCCGCCGATGCCCTACTGGGCACCCGAGGTGATGGCCGAGTACCAGCACCGGCTGCAGAACGTGCTGCAAGGTACCGTGACGCCGCAGTTCGAAACGATCTTCCAGCGCCCGGACGGCACCCGCATTCCGGTGCTCATCTTCGAGGCGCCGCTGGTCGACAACGAAGGCCGCCACACGGGCTGGATGGGTTCCATCCTCGATATCAGCGACCGCAAGCGCATCGAGGAACTGAACCGCGAGCACCAGGAAAAGCTGCAGGCATCGAGCCGCCTTGCCACGATGGGCGAGATCGCCTCGATGCTGGCCCATGAGCTGAACCAGCCGCTGGCCGCGATCTCCAGCTACACGACGGGCGCGCTGAACCTGCTGGCCCGGCCCGACGTCGATCCCGCCAAGCTGAAACCGGCGCTGGAACAGGCCGGCACGCAGGCGCGCCGCGCCGGGCAGATCATCAAGAGCGTGCATGAATTCGTGCGCAAGCGCGAGACCGAGCGGCACGACGTGGAACTGGCAACGATGATCGACAGCATCCGAGCCCTCATCGAGCTGCAGGCGCGGCCCCACCAGGTGTCGTTCCAGACCGCCATTCCGGGCAACCTGCCGCTGGTGCGGGCCGACCGCATCATGATCGAGCAGGTGTTGCTCAACCTCACGCGCAATGCCATCGAGGCCATGGCCGGAGTGTCGCCGGGGCGGCGTGTGCTGCGCGTGGCGGCGCACCACGATGCGGCCGCCGGCCAGGTCGTCGTCAGCGTGATCGACAATGGCCACGGCATCCCGCAGGACGTGGCCGAGCGCCTGTTCTCGCCGTTCTTCTCGACCAAGGCGCAAGGCATGGGCATGGGCCTGAACATCTGCCGCACGGCGATCGAATTCCACGGCGGCACGCTGACACACCGGGACAACCCGCAAGGCGGTACCATATTCACCTTCACGCTGCCGGCTTCCAGCCACGCCGCAGCCTCAAGCCAGTAGTGTTTTACGGAGAAATCTTATGCTGCATATCGTCGACGATGAAGAAGTGGTGCGCGACTCGCTGTCGTGGCTGGCCTCCTCGCGCGCCATTCCCGCCGCCACCTACGATCGCGGCGCCAAGTTCCTGGCCTACGTGGAAGCAGGCCAGTTCGACCCGGCCGGCGACTGCGTGCTGCTGGACGTACGCATGCCGGACATGAACGGCGTGGCCGTGTTCGACCAGCTGCACGCGCGCGGGTTGGCGCAGCGGCTGCCGGTGATCTTCCTGACCGGCCACGGCGACGTGCCGATGGCCGTCGACACCTTGAAACGCGGCGCCTTCGACTTCTTCGAGAAGCCGTTCAACGACAACCAGTTGATGGACCGGGTGCAGGAAGGGCTGGCCCGCTCGCAACAGGCCAGCGCCCACGCGGCCGTGCACGCGCGCCTGGCCACGCTGTCGACCCGCGAGCGCGAAGTACTGGACCTGATCCTGGCCGGCAAGATGAACAAGGTGGTGGCGGACGAGCTGGGCATCAGCATGCGCACGGTCGAGGTACACCGCGCCCATATCTTCGACAAGATGCAGGTCAAGACGGCCGTGGAACTGGCCGGCCTGCTCAAGTAACGTGGCGCTGTCGCGCAACTTCGCGATCAGCATGACCCTGCGGCGCGAGGCCGTGCCCGGCTTCGACCGCTACCCCTTTTCGCTGCCGGCGGTGAAGCACCTCGACGTGCTGACCTTCCACCCGGCCGTGACCTTCATCGTGGGCGAGAACGGCAGCGGCAAGTCGACCCTGCTGGAAGCGATCGCCGTCGCGCTGGGCTACAACGCCGAGGGCGGCAGCCGCAATTTTCGGTTCGACACCCGCGCCTCGCATTCGCCATTGCATGAATACGTGCGCATCAGCCGCGGCTACCGCAAGCCGCGCGATGGCTGGTTCCTGCGCGCCGAGAGCTTCTTCAACGTGGCCACGGAGATCGAACGGCTCGACGAGGATCCCGCCGGCGGTCCGCCCGTGATCGACTCCTATGGCGGCCATTCGCTGCACGAACAGTCGCACGGGGAATCGTTCATGACCCTGCTGACCCGGCGCTTCGGCGGCCAGGGCCTGTATGTGCTGGACGAGCCGGAAGCGGCCCTCTCCCCCCAGCGCCAGCTCGCGGCCCTGCAGCAGATCCACCGCCTCGTGAAGGCCGGCTCGCAATTCATCATCGCCACCCACTCCCCGATCCTGATGGCCTACCCGGACGCGCGCATCTACGCCTGCCTGCCGGACGGCCTGCGGCGCACGGACTACGAAGACACCGAACATTACCAGGTCACCCTCGACTTCCTGCGCGACCCGCGCGGCGCGCTGGACAGCCTGCTCGGCGACGAAACTTGACGTATGTTTTCCACAACGGGGACAGTCCCCGTTCATTTACGTGGTTTTCCCACAACGGGGACAGTCCCCGCTTTTTTTAGTGGCTTTCCCACAACGGGGACCGTCCCCGGTTGCACGAAATATTTCGCCCATGGCGCACGGCGCGTATTGATATACATAAGCACTTATGTAATTATCGGTCCATGAAACAAGGACTCGGAACCCAATTGCGACACCTGATCGAATTGCTCGACGGCGCCGTGGCCGCTTCCTACGTGGAAGCCGGCATCGACTACCGCCCGCGCTACACGCCGGTGATGCGCGCGCTGGCCGAAGGCACGCCGCGCACGGTGGGGCAGATCGCGGAAGCGGCCGGCATCACGCAGCCGGCGGCCACGCAAACCGTGGCGCTGATGCTGAAGGAAGACCTGGTCGCCACGATGCCGGCGCCGGGCGATGCGCGGCAAAAGCTGGTACGCCTGTCGGAACGGGGCCGGGACCTGCTGCCGCACTTGCAACGCTGCTGGGCTGCCACCAGCGCCGCGGCGGCCAGTCTCGATGCCGACCTGCCGTATCCGCTGTCCGCCACGCTCGCGCACGCGATCGAAGCACTGCAATGCCAGCCGTTCGGCGCGCGCATCCGCGCCGCGCGGGAACGCCTGACACTACAAGACCACAAGGAGGAAACATGAACACGGCATCGCTTTCCGCACCATCCCGCCCGTCGCTGGGTGCCCGCCTGCTGGCCAACGGTTTCGTCCGCACCCTGCTGGGCATCCTGTCGGTACTGCTGCCGATGTTCTTGGTGCTTGGCCTGTCCGAGCTCGTGCCGAAGCCGTACCGCACCGGGTGGCCGCTGCTGCTGGCCGCCTGTGCCATCGTGGCCGGCTACCGGCTGTACGTACGCAAGATCGAGAAGCGCGAAGTGTCCGAACTGACGCTGGCCGGCGCCGGGCGTGAACTCGGTGCCGGCCTGGGGCTGGGCGCCTTGCTGATGGTCGGCTGCAGCGTGCCGCTGCTGGCCGGCGGCATCTACACCTATACGGGGACCGAGCATTGGAGCGCGCTGTTCAAGCCGTTCCCCGAGCAGGTGTTCGTGGCCTTCATGGAAGAAATCCTGTTCCGCGCCGTGCTGTACCGGCTGCTGGAAAAAGCGTGGGGCACGACCGCCGCGCTGGTGGTGTCGACCCTGCTCTTCGTCGCCGCCCACCTGCCGAGTGAACACATCAGCGTGCTGGGCATGCTGGCCACGGCCGCGGCATCGGCCGCGCTGTCGGCCGGCTACCTCGCCACGCGCCGGCTGTGGGTGCCGGTCGGCATGCACTTCGCATGGAATTATCTGTTCGATGCCGTGTTCTCGATCCCCGTCTCGGGCCATGCGGCGCACGGCTGGATCCAGGTCACCGCCAGCGGGCCCGAATGGCTGAGCGGCGGCGCCTACGGTATCGAAGGGTCGATCGTGACCGTGCTTGCCTGGGGCGCCGCCGCCGTCGTGCTGCTGCGGGCGGCACGACGCAAGGGCCAATGGCAGCTCAAGCCTGGTGCCGCGCGAGTGCCCAGCTGACGTGCTCGCGCACCAGCTCCGAGGGATGATCGCACCGCGCCTGTAACGCGGCGACGATGGCGGGATCGCCCCGCCCCCCCAGCGCGGCGGCATTGCCCAGGCCTACGGCCAGGTTGCGCAGCCAGCGCTCGTGGCCGATGCGCCGGATCGGGCTGCCCTCCATCTTACGATTGAATTCCTCTTCGCTCCAGCCGAACAGCTCCACCATGCCGGCGCGACCCAGGCCGTGGCGCTCGTCGAAATCGGGCAGCGTGGCGCGCCGGGCAAACTTGTTCCACGGGCAGGCGGTCTGGCAATCGTCGCAGCCGTAGACGCGGTTGCCCAGCAGCGGCCGCAGTTCTTCCGGGATGCCGCCTTTCAGCTCGATCGTCAGGTAGGAAATGCAACGCCGCGCATCGAGGCGGCCAGGGCCGAGGATGGCGCCCGTCGGACACGCCGTGATGCAGGCGCTGCACTGGCCGCAGTGCGCCCCCGTGGGCGGGTCGACCGGCAGCGGCAGATCGACGAGGATCTCGCCCATGAAGAACATCGAGCCGGCATCGCGGTTGATCAGCAGCGTGTGCTTGCCGCGCCAGCCCAGCCCGGACTTTTCCGCCAGCGGCAGTTCCATCACGGGCGCGGAATCGGTGAAGACGCGGTAGCCGAACTCGCCGATTTCGTTCCTGACGCGGTCGGCCAGCTGTTGCAGCCGGGCGCGCAGCACCTTGTGGTAATCGCGCCCGCGGGCATAGACGGAGACGACGGCGGCGGTCGGGTCTTCCAGCCGGGCGCGCTCGCGCGCGCGCCAGTCCGTATCCTGGCTCGCCGGCAGGTAATCCATGCGCGCCGTGATCGCGCGCACGGTGCCCGGCACCAGCTCGGCCGGGCGCGCGCGCTTCATGCCGTGCGCGGCCATGTAATCCATTTCGCCATGCATGCCCGCGTCGAGCCACGCCTGCAGGCCCGGCTCGGCCGCCGCCAGGTCGATGTCGGCGATGCGCACCTCGGCGAAGCCGAGCTCGTTCCCCCACCGCTTGATCGCGGCGGCAAGTGACGACAACACTTCGGGTGACAGGGACATCGGACGGTACAATGCGGGGGCAATCCACCATTTTATGCGATCCCACCCATGAAAGCCCACCTGCGCGATGAAAGCCACACGGCCGCCCTTGGCGTTTCGCTGGCGCGCGCCCTGCTGCCCGGCCTCTCGATCCACCTGCACGGCGACCTCGGCGCCGGCAAGACGGCGCTCACGCGCGCCCTGCTGCACGCGGCCGGGCATGCCGGCACCGTGAAGAGCCCGACCTACACCTTGTCCGAACCGTATCATGTGACGCTCGACAGCGGGCCGATCGATATCATCCACTACGACCTGTACCGCATGGGCAGCCCCGAGGAATTCCTCGACGCGGGTTTTCGCGAAGACTTCGACGGCCACAATATCTGCATCGTCGAGTGGCCGGAAAAAGCCGAAGGCGTGCTGCCGCCGCCGGACCTGCGCATCACCCTTGCCGTCGCCGGCGAAGGACGTGATGTAGAATTGCACGCGTTCTCTGCATTAGGTATGTCATGCCTGCAACGCCTCCACTTCCCGCAGATCCTCTGATGCCGCACCAGCCCGGCGATCGACGCGGTCCAACCCGCCGTACCTTCCTGAAAGCCGGCGGCACCCTGTTGCTGTCGGTACTGACGCCGCTGCCCGCGCGCGCCGCCCAGATCCTCGCCGTGCGCGTCTGGCCGGCGGACGACTACACCCGCGTCACGCTGGAAAACGATTCCGACCTGAAGACTTCGCACTTCATCATCAAGAATCCCGAGCGCCTGGTGGTCGACATCGAAGGCCTGGACCTGAATCCCGAGCTCAAGTCGCTGGTGGCGAAGATCCAGTCGAACGATCCCTACATCCAGCAGGTGCGCGTGGGCCAGAACCGCCCGGGCGTGGTGCGGCTGGTGTTCGACCTGAAGGAGGAAATCCGCCCGCAGGTGTTCACGCTCGCGCCCGTGGGCGAATACAAGCACCGCCTGATCTTCGACCTGTACCCGGTGCAGGAAGTGGACCCGATCGCGGCCATGATCGAAAAGGGCGAATGGTCGAGCGACGGCGTGCCCGTCGGCCAGCCGAACGTGGCCGAGCAGCACCCCGCCCCCGGCCTGCCGCTGCCGGACAACAAGATCCCCGCGCCCGGCGTGCCTTCCGAAGCCGTGCCGCGGCCCGATATCGCGAAGACGGAACCAGCGAAGCCGCCGGCGGCGAAGCCGAACGAAAAGCTGGTGCGCATGCTCACCGTGGCGCTGGACCCCGGCCATGGCGGCGAGGACCCCGGCGCGATCGGCGCGCGCGGCAGCCGCGAGAAGGATATCGTGCTGGCCATCGCCAAGCGCCTGAAGGCCAAGCTGGAACAGCACCCGAACATGCGCGTGATGCTCACGCGCGACGGCGACTTCTTCGTGCCACTGAACAAGCGCGTGGAAAAGGCGCGCAAGGTCGATGCCGACCTGTTCGTGTCGATCCACGCGGACGCGTTCGTGAAGCCCACGGCGCGCGGCTCGTCGGTGTTCGTGCTGTCCGAGAAGGGCGCCAGCTCGTCGGCGGCGCGCTGGCTGGCGAACAAGGAAAACCAGGCCGACCTGATCGGCGGCGCCAACACTGGCGGCCACGATCCGCAGCTGGCCAGCGTGCTGTTCGACCTGTCGACGACGGCGCAGATCAACGACAGCCTGAAAGTGGGCAAGGCCGTGCTGCAGCAGATCGGCGGCGTCAACAAGCTGCACAAGAACGCCGTCGAGCAGGCCGGCTTCGCCGTGCTGAAGGCGCCGGACATTCCCTCGATCCTCATCGAGACCGCGTTCATCTCGAACCCGGAAGAGGAAGAGCGCCTGAACGACAACAATTACCAGGATCAGATCGCCGACGCCATCGTGCGCGGCATCCGCTCGTATTTCGCCAAGAACCCGCCGCTCGCCAAGAGCCGGCTGACCTGAGGACCACCGCATGCAATCGACGACGTTCGGCCAGCTCCCGGCCGTGACCATCACCGCGCCGGACGGCGCCCGCGCCACCATCGCGCTGTACGGCGCGCACCTGGTGTCATGGCAAACGCCCGATGGCCGCGAACGCCTGTTCATGAGCGAAGCGTCGCCGCGCGACGGCAGCGCCGCGATCCGCGGCGGCGTGCCCGTGATCTTCCCGCAGTTTTCCACGCGCGGCACCGGCCAGCGCCATGGCGTGGCCCGGCTGTCGCACTGGAAGCTGGGCGAGCACGGCATTGACGGCGCCTCCGCCTGGGCCGAGTTCCTGCTCACGCACGAGGACGTGCCGGCCGCGCTGGCACAGGGCTGGCCCCACCCGTTCGCGCTGGCGCTGCGCTTCACCCTGCGGCCCGACGCGCTGGAAATGCGCTACCACGTGCGCAATACGGGCACCGATCCGTTCGACTTCGCCTGCGCCCTGCACACGTATTTCCAGGTCGACGAATTCACGCGCACGGTGTTGACCGGCCTGCCGGGCGAATCGCCGCTGCACTTCGGCCCGCCGCTGGACAATATCTACCCCGCCCCGGCCGAAGTCACGCTGCAACCGGGCACCGGCGCGCTGCGCCTCGCGCAGCAGGGCTTTACCGAATTCGTCGTCTGGAACCCCGGCGCGGAAGGCGCCGCCAAGCTGGCCGACATGCGGGACGACGAATGGCAGCGCTTCGTCTGCATCGAACCTGCCCGCGTCGACAAGCAGCCGCTGGACGCCGGCGGCGAGTGGACCGGCGTGCATACGATCACCGTCCAAGCCTGAAAGTTGCTCGAAAAATGGGGACAGACCCCATTTTTTAGGAAACATTGCCCAGAAAATGGGGTACGTCCCCATTTTTCGGGAAATCTTAGCGCAAAAAAACGGGCGCATCGCTGCGCCCTGAAAATTCCCCCACTAAGAGAACTGGTCGTCCGGTGCCGTGCACCGGTTACTGCGATTCCTTGATCATCCGCCCCGCGGCGGCCTGCACGGGCCGCGCGTTCAACGGATACAGCCGCGAGAACAGCGCCATCTGCTCGCCGGATGCCTGTACCGGCTCCTTCATCACCAGCCACAGCACGCCTTCCGTGCACGGCGGTTCCGTGAGCGAACCCATGTACGTGTAATAGTCGCGCCGTTCCGGCAGCAGGTCGTTCGGATTGAACACGATCGACGGCGTGAACGTTTCCTTCTTTTCCAGCGGCAAATTGTTCCACACCGTCTGGATGGCCGGCTGCGGGCGCCCGCGCTGCAGCATCAGCGCCAGCACGGCGGTGCGGCCCTCGATATCCTTGTGTACCAGGTGGATACCCATTTCATAGGTCTTGCCGTTGACGCGCTCCTCGGCCGGGCGGTGGAAATGCAATTGCTGCAGCTCGTAGGTGCGGCCGGCCACGGACAGGAAATTGCCGGCGCCCAGCGCGACCTGCACGGTATGGCCGTTGTCGGTGACGGAAAAGCCGGATGGCCGGTAATCGAAGGAGATCTGCTCCAGGTCCACCTTGATGCCGTCGCGGATATCGATCGGCGACTGGCGGTCGCCGCCATTGCACTTGTTCCAGGCGGCGTTGATCTTGCTCCAGTTGGCCGGGCCGAATTCACCCTCGTAGGTCCAGAACGTACCGTTGGCGGGGGCCGACGGCGGCGCGGCGGTATAGGCCGCCTTGGTGGCGCGGGCCTGCGCTTCCTTGCGCGCCTTGGCGGCGGCGACCGCGCGGGCCGCCTGGCGGGCCTTCATCTGCGCGAGGCGCTCGGCAATCCGGGCGGACAGCTCGGCTTCGGCCTGCTCTTCCTCCTCCTGGGCGGAAAGCTTGCGGCCCGGCTTGGCGTGCTTGGTCTTCGGGTCGCCGATGCCCATCGCATCTTCGCGCGCGGGCGACGACGGCGCCACACCGGCGATCCTGGACGGGGTTTCGTTGGCGAGCGCCGGGCCGAAGGCCAGGCAGCACGCGATGAGGGCAAGCAGCTTGCGCATGTCAATCCGGGGCAGAAAACAGACTTGCCCCGGTTAACGGATGCCGTACGGAAAAACTTGAGAAGTTTTTGCCTGAGAGAAATCAGCGGTTAAGAATACGGCGGCTCATCTTCCACACGCCGCCCAGCGCCACGGGCACGATGGCGACGGCTACGCCGATCAGCACGATGGTCGTCAGGTTGTCGCGCACCATGGGAATATTGCCGAAGAAGTAACCGGCCACGCACAGCGACACTACCCACAGCACGGCGCCCGTGATGTTATAGAGCTGGAAGCGGGCGAATGTCATGTCCGACACCCCGGCAACGAAGGGCGCGAACGTGCGCACCACAGGCACGAAGCGGGCCAGGATGATCGTCTTGCCGCCATGGCGCTCGAAGAAGTTATGGGTGCGCTGCAGCGCGTCGCGGTTGAGCCAGCGGTAATCGTGCGTGAAGACCCGGGTGCCGATCGCTTCGCCGATCCAGTAATTGGTGGTATTGCCGATCACGGCCGCACTGACGAGCAGGAAGATCAGCAAGCCCAGATGCATGTGGCCGGTGGCGCAGAACGCGCCTGCAATGAAGAGCAGGGTGTCGCCGGGGAAGAAGAACAGGACCACGAGTCCCGTTTCACAAAAGATGATGGCAAACAGGATCGCATAAACCAGGGTGCCGTACTGCGCGATCAGCGTGTCCAGCGCCTTGTCGACGTGAACCAGCATCTCCATCAATTGAACGAATTCCATATCAGTCCTATAAGGTTGCGGCGGAATCATACACCAGCGAGGGGGCCCGGATACCCCGGCCGCGGCAACATATTTTCATTACGTGAATTTAAAAGATTACAATCTTCTGGTTCGGTTGAGCAAGCAAACCTGGAGATCGCATGACCCGCTGGCCCCTGTATTGCCTTCCCCTGCTGGCCGCCCTGCCCTCGGCGGCGAAGGAACTGCCACCCAAGCCGACGGTGGCGGACGTAATCAAGGCGTCGCCCGCCAGCCACTGGCGCGCGCTCGACCCGGCCAGCACGCTGTACCTGGAGCTCCCGGCCGGGCGCGTCGTCATCGAGCTGGCTCCGGTATACGCGCCGAACCATGCCGACAATATCCGCGCGATGGTGCGCGAGGGGTATTTCGACGGCCTGGCGATCCTGCGCGCGCAGGACAACTTCGTGGTGCAGTGGGGCGACCCCGATGAAGCGAACCCGCGCCCATTGAAGACGGCGAAGGCGAAGCTGGCCGGTGAATTCACGATTCCGTTGAAGAACGACAGGAGCTTTACTCGCCTGCCCGACCGCGACGGCTACGCTCCGCAGGTGGGCCATTCGAACAGCTTCCCGTCCGCGCGCGACCCGAAGACCGGCCAGGCCTGGCTGGCCCACTGCTACGGCATGGTGGGCGTGGGCCGCGACGTGGGCGCCGACAGCGGCAACGGCGGCGCGCTGTATGCCGTGATCGGCCAGGCGCCGCGCCAGCTGGACCGCAACATCACCGTCGTCGGCCGCGTCGTCGACGGCATGCCGCTCCTCGCCGTGATGCCGCGCGGCCCCGGCGCGATGGGCTTCTATGAGGACCCGGCGCAGCGCGTGACGATCAAATCCGTGAAGCTGGCGGCCGATGTGCCCGAGGAACAGCGCAGCAAACTCGAAGTGATGCGCACCGACTCGGCCAGCTTCAAGGCGGTCGCCGAAGCGTCGCGCAACCGCGGCGGCCCGTGGACGAAGGTGGCGGCCGGCCACGTCGACCTGTGCAACGTGCCGATTCCGGTGCGATCGAAGGGTGCCGGGCAGGGATCGTGACGGCCGCGGCGCCGGCGCGGCCGACTTCGCGCGCCGTTGGCATCGGCCTGGCCGCCGGCTTGCACGCGGCCATCCTCGGGCTGCTGATGATCGAAACGGCGCGTCGGGCGGCCGGGGTATAATTCGGCCACCATGAACGCCCCGATTCACGCCCCGATGCCTGCGCGCCCGATCCGGGCCCTTCCCGACCAGCTCATCTCGCAGATCGCCGCCGGCGAGGTGGTCGAACGGCCGTCCGCCGTCGTCAAGGAATTGCTGGAGAATGCGCTGGACGCCGGCGCCACCCAGGTCACGATCCGGCTCGAGGAAGGCGGCGTCAAGCGTATTTGCATCACCGACAACGGCAAGGGCATCCCGCCGGACCAGATGCCGCTGGCGCTGGCCCGCCACGCCACCTCGAAGATCGCCTCGCTGGACGACCTGGAGAACGTGAACACGCTCGGCTTTCGCGGCGAGGCGCTGGCGTCGATCGCCTCGGTTGCCGTCGTCACGCTGACCTCGCGCACGGCGGACGGCGCCCATGCCTGGGAACTGGAAGGCTCGCACCTCGGCACGGTGCAGCCGTCGTCCGGCGCGCCGGGCACCACCGTCAACGTGCAGGACCTGTACTACAACACGCCCGCGCGCCGCAAATTCCTCAAGTCCGAGCAGACCGAGTTCGGCCACTGCGCCGAGGTGGTGCGCCGCATCGCGCTGGCGCGGCCGGACGTGGCGTTCACGCTTACGCACAACGGCCGCACCGTCGACCACTGGATGGCCAGCGACATGGCCAAGCGCAGCGCACAGATCCTGGGCGAAGCGTTCGCCGAGGCGCGCCTGGCCATCGACGAAGCCTCGGGCGTGCTGCGCCTCTCCGGCTTCGCCGGCCTGCCCACCGCCTCGAAGGCACGCGCCGACTGCCAGTACTTCTACGTGAACGGCCGCTTCGTGCGCGACAAGCTGCTGGTGCACGCCGTGCGCGCGGCCTACGAGGACGTGCTGCACGGCGACCGCTTCCCCTCCTATGTGCTGGCGCTGGAGCTGGACCCGGCGCTGGTGGACGTGAACGTGCACCCGTCGAAGATCGAAGTGCGCTTCCGCGACAGCCGCGCCGTGCACCAGTTCGTGTTCCACGCGGTGCAGCGCGCGCTGGCGCAAACGTCGGCCACGGCCCACGGCAACGTGCCGGCGCCGCTCCCCGCCGCCAATACCCTGAACGGCGACGCGCCGCTGAGCGGCCATGCGTGGCGCCCGCAGCAGCAAACATCGTTCGGCGCGATGATGAACCCGGCCTACACGCCCACGTTCTCGCCGTCTCCCTGGGCTTCCCCTCCTGGATCGCGCGACAGCGGCGGCGTGGTGCAGAGCACGGAGCGCTATGGGGCACTGTTCGCGGAATCCGAGCCGCCGCGCGCGGCCGAGCAGGCCGCGCCCTACGCGATCCCGCAGCCGAGCACCTACACCGCCTCGGCCGCCGCGCTGGCGCACGAGGAATTCCCGCTGGGCTTCGCGCTGGCCCAGCTGCACGGCATCTACATCCTGGCCCAGAACAGCAAGGGCCTGGTGCTGGTGGACATGCACGCCGCGCACGAGCGCATCCTGTATGAACAGCTGAAGAACGCGCTCGATGCGCAGATCGCCGGCACCGACATGCAGGTGCAATCGCTACTGATCCCGGTCACGTTCTATGCCGACCCGGTCGAGGTGGGCACGGTGCAGGAACATGGCGACACCCTGAAGACGCTGGGCTTCGACATCGCCGTGCTGTCGCCGACCACGCTGGCCGTGCGTGCCGTGCCGAGCCTGCTGAAGAACGCCGATGCGCAAACCCTGGCGCGCGACGTGCTGCGCGACGTGCGCGAATTCGGCGGCTCGCGCGTGCTGATCGAGCGCCGCAACGAATTGCTCGGCACCCTCGCCTGCCACACGGCCGTGCGCGCCAACCGTATCCTCTCCACGCCGGAAATGAATGCGCTGCTGCGCCAGATGGAAAGCACCGAGCGTGCCGACCAGTGCAACCATGGCCGCCCCACCTGGGTGCAGGTCGAAATCTCCGCCCTCGATAAACTGTTCCTGCGCGGGCAGTAAGCCGTATGAACCAGCAAACCAAGCGCCCGCTCGCGGTCGCCATCATGGGCCCGACCGCGTCGGGCAAGACGGCCGCCGCGCTGGCCATCGCCGAGCGCATCCCGTCCGAGATCATTTCCGTCGACTCGGCGCTCGTGTATCGCGGCATGGACATCGGCACTGCCAAGCCCACGCGCGAGGAGCGGGCCGCCGTGCCGCACCACCTGATCGACATCATCGACCCGCTCGATGCCTATTCGGTCGCCCAGTTCCGCACCGACACGCTGCGCCTCGTCGACGAGATCCTGGCGCGGGGCAAGCTGCCCCTGCTCGTGGGCGGCACCATGCTGTACTTCAAGGGCCTGGCCGACGGCCTGGACGACCTGCCCGGCGCCGACCCCGCCATCCGCGCCGAGCTGGAAGACGAAGCAGCCCGGTTGGGCTGGCCGGCGCTGCACGCCCGGCTGGCCACGCTCGACCCGGAAACGGCCGCCCGCCTGAAACCGAACGATGCGCAGCGCATCCAGCGCGCGCTGGAAATCATCCGCCTGTCCGGCAAGCCGATGTCCGCCCTGCTCGCGCAGCGCGAGCCGGAACCGCTGCCGTTCGACCTGATGCCGCTCGCGCTCGAACCATCGGATCGCGCCGTGCTGCACGAACGCATCGCCCGCCGTTTCGACCTGATGCTGGAAAACGACGCGCTGATCGACGAGGTGGAAGTGCTGCGCCGGCGCGGCGACCTGCACCCCGGCCTGGCGTCGATGCGTTGCGTGGGCTACCGCCAGGTATGGGAATACCTCGACGGACACATCGGCTACAAGGACATGCGCGAGAGCGGCATCATCGCCACGCGCCAGCTCGCCAAGCGCCAGCTGACGTGGCTGCGGGCAATGCCGGAGCGGATCGTGATCGATTGCCTGGCGCCGGATGCCACGGCGCAGCTCCTCGCACGGCTGCCGATCCGGTAGCGTGCGCCTTTCCTGCGGCTTGACGAATTTGCGCGGCCCGCTGCAAAAGTGCGCTATATTGACGGATTGTTCATGGACGCCGAAAATCGGTACCGTCCTTGACACGGCGCGTGGGAGCCGCGATAATGCTTGCCGTTGCGGTGATATAGCTCAGTTGGTTAGAGCATAGCATTCATAATGCTAGGGTCGGTGGTTCAAGTCCACCTATCACCACCAGGATTCATCAAAATGGCCTGATCGAACACGGATCAGGTCTTTTTGTTAGCGAAGTTGATGTAGAGTTTTCGGTGATATAGCTCAGTTGGTTAGAGCATAGCATTCATAATGCTGGGGTCGGTGGTTCAAGTCCACCTATCACCACCAGATGCGGAAAAGGCCGCCAGTTGCGAGACTGGCGGCTTTTTTCATTCTGGCGTTCGCGGTTAGCCTGTCCAGTTGAATCCCTACCGCGCCGCCAGCGCCCGGTCCCGATGCATCTGCCGGTACACCGGCAGCGCCCGCGCCGCGCAATCGAGCATGCGCCGCCCCACGGCGGCCTGCTGCGCGTCGCCGCTGCGCAGCAGTTCGCGCCCCACCTTGTACTGCGACGGGTAGTTGTGGTGCATGGCGGCGTAGATGTCGAGGCTCGTCAGCGCGCCGGACGGCCTGGCGCGGCGCGCGCGGGCGGCGGGCGGCGCGTTGCCGGCGGCCGCATACACGGCACCGATGCGTTGCTCCTGCATCCATTCCTTCAGCGTGATCCGGCGGAAGGCGGAGGTATCGTCCGCCGCATGCCGGCCGCCCTGCGACAGCAATACCTGCACCTTTGCCAGCCAGTTGCCCTGGCGGGCGGCCTCGTGCAGGCCACCCAGCAGGATGGAATCGCGGCGGCTGTCCGGCAAGCCGCGCAGGTAGGCATCGACCAATTCGAGCATGGGTACCGGCCCCACGTCGGCGGGCAGTTTGCACACGAAACGGCTCGTTCCCTGGTGCGCGGGCTGCCTATGGACGGCCCTGTCCAGCATGCGCTCGACCCGCGCATCCAGCATGTCGGCGGCGAAGCGCGGTTCGGCCGGGCCGACACCGTACGCCAGCCGCGCGGGCGCCTCGGTGCCGCGCTCGTTCGATTGCATCGGTGACGCGGCGCGCGGCTGGTGCGTGGCCGCGTAAATCAGGCATCCCGCCGAAATCAGCAGCAATGCCACGGTACCCTGGCTTCTCATGGTTTCCCCGCTTGTCGTCTGTTGTAGGTGCGACTTTAGGCGGGCAGCGCGTTGTGGAAATTGCGCAAACGCAATTCCCATGGGCAATTGTTGCGTCACCTCAGCAATATCGGCGGCGCATGGGAGCAGACTGTGGATTTTTCACACCACAGGAGGAAACATGGTCGACCTGATGCAACCCGATTTGATGTCCCCAATCCTGCGAGTGATCGGCGAGCACCGCGCGCAGATCCTGCAAAAGCTCGATGGCAAGCCGGGGGAATGGACGGTGGCGGCACTGCAGAAGCAGCAGGCGATGGACACGGTGATCGGCTGCTGCTATGAGCTGCTGCCCGGCCTGGTAAGGCTGGCCGTGAAGGAACCCACGTTCCGCACCTTCATGTTGAACAACCGCGACCGCGTACTGGCGCAGCTGGTGCAGGCACCGGCATAGAAAGGATAAAGCCCGCGCGGCCGCGGGCTTGCCTCAGGAAGGGATCAAACGAGACCGCCGACCACGTAACCGCCCGTCATCGCCACCACGAGCAGCGCGCCGATCGGCGTGGGCGGCGCCGGCGAAGGAATGTCGCAGGCGCGGCATACGGCGCCGA
Organism: Massilia sp. METH4; assembly: GCF_037094685.1. Lineage (NCBI taxonomy): Bacteria > Pseudomonadati > Pseudomonadota > Betaproteobacteria > Burkholderiales > Oxalobacteraceae > Massilia > Massilia sp. METH4. Next base: position 817,166 of record NZ_CP146614.1, read on the forward strand.
TCACGAGACCCAGCACGGCGCCGGCAACGAGGGCGCTCACTGTCGTCCTCCCGCCTGCCCCGGCGCGGCATCGAGTGCATGGCCGCCGCAATGGCGCTTGTTCTCGGCGGCACGTCGGGCGACATAACGGTCGACCAGCCAGTAGCCGCTGCTCATCATGAACACCAGCAGCGCGCCGGACAGCACGGGCGGCGACGCGGCCGGAATGCCGAACTTGCGACAGGCCAGGCCGACGACGAAGGACAGTACCAGCCCGGCCAGGATCTTCACGTAGTTCATCGCCCCTCCTCGTCAGAAAGCGAAGCAGCTGCAGCCGAACGCGCCCCAGAAGCCGGCATAGTCCGAGACCGGCACGTCGGACTTGCGGGCCACGTCGTGCGCATGCTTGTGCACCACGCAGGCGCCGGCACACTGGTGCGGCAGTGCCTTCTTCTGCGCGGCTGGAGCGGTGGCGCGGTAATGGCCCGGCACCTTGTTGACGGGCGACCAGTCGGGCAGCACGGGCAGTGGCGGCGGGCCGAGCTTGTCGAACTCGGCCTGCGCGAAGACGATCCTGCCGCCGACGACCGTCAGCACCGATTCGATCGCCTTGATCGCTTCCTCGTCGACCCTGAAGAAGTCTGCCGACAGCACGGCCAGGTCGGCCAGCATGCCTTCCCTGATGCGGCCCTTCTTGCCCTGCTCGTTGGAGAACCACGCGCTGCCGGCGGTCCACAGTTCGATGGCCGTTTCGCGGTCCAGCTTCGCGCCGGCGTCGTACAGGCGCAGGCCGCCGACGGTGCGGCCGGAAACGAGCCAGTACAGGGCCGTCCAAGGGTTGTAGCTGGCCACGCGCGTGGCGTCGGTGCCGGCGCCCACGGGCACGCCGTTTTCCAGCATGCGCTTGATCGGCGGCGTGTGCTTGGCCGCCTCGGCACCGTAGCGGTCCACGAAGTACTCGCCCTGGAATGCCATGCGGTGCTGGATCGCGATGCCGCCGCCCAGCGCCTTCACGCGCTCGATATTGCGCGGGCTGATCGTCTCGGCGTGGTCGAACAGCCAGTGCAGGCCGTCGAACGGGATGTCGCGGTTCACCTTCTCGAATACGTCGAGCATGCGCGAGATCGATTCGTCGTAGGTGGCGTGCAGGCGGAACGGCCAGCGCTGCTCCACCAGGTGGCGCACCACCTGTTCCAGTTGCGCCTCCATCTCCGGCGGCAGGTCCGGGCGCGGCTCCAGGAAGTCCTCGAAGTCGGCCGCCGAGAACACCAGCATTTCGCCGGCGCCGTTGTGGCGGTACCAGTCGTTGCCGTCCCCGGGCTTGACCACTTCGGTCCACTTCCTGAAGTCCTGCAGTTCCTGGCCCTTGTTCTGGGTGAACAGGTTGTAGGCGATGCGGATCGTCAGCTGGTCCTGCGCGGCCAGCTGTTGGACCACTGCGTAGTCGTCCGGGTAGTTCTGGAAGCCGCCGCCGGCGTCGATGGCGCTCGTCAGGCCCAGGCGGTTCAGCTCGCGCATGAACTGGCGGGTGGAGTTGACCTGGTGCTCCAGCGGCAGCGTCGGGCCCTTGGCCAGGGTGGCATACAGGATCATCGCGTTCGGGCGGGCAATCAGCATGCCGGTGGGATTGCCCTGCGCATCGCGGACGATCTCTCCGCCCGGCGGCGCGGGCGTGTTCTTGTCGTAACCGACGGCACGCAGCGCGGCACGGTTCAGCAGCGCCCGGTCGTACAGGTGCAGCACGAACACGGGCGTGTCCGGAGCGGCGGCGTTGATCTCGTCCAGCGTGGGCATGCGCTTCTCGGCGAACTGGAATTCGTTCCAGCCGCCCACCACGCGCACCCATTGCGGGCTCGGGGTGCGCAGCGCCTGTTCCTTCAGCATGCGCAGCGCGTCGGCCAGCGAAGGCACGCCTTCCCAGCGCAGCTCGAGGTTGTAATTGAGGCCGCCGCGAATCAGGTGCAGGTGCGAGTCGTTCAGGCCGGGGATCACGGTGCGGCCGTTCAGGTCGACCACCTGCGCGTCGGCCGTGGCATGGCGCATCACCTGTTCGGTGTCGCCCACGGCGAGGAATTTGCCGTCGGCGATGGCGACTGCCGTAGCGACGGGGTTCGATTTGTCGGCCGTGTGGAAGCGGCCGTTGGTCAGGATCAGCATGGTCTGGTGTGCGTTGGCGATGGTGGGTCCATCATACGCACCTGGCGTGCCCAGTCATCCCTAGACGGGGCACGCCCTTCCTATGCCGAAAGAGGTAGCTCAGTTGCGTGGTTTGGCCAGCACCAGCGCGATGAGGCTGAGTACCGCCGCGATGGACAGGTAGTAGCCGACGTACTGCAAGCCATACGTGGTGGCCAGCTTGGTCGCGGCATAGGGGGCCAGCGAGGCGCCCAGGATGCCGGCCAGGTTGAACGTCAGCGAAGCACCCGTGTAGCGCACCTCGGCCGGGAACAGTTCGGAGAGGATGGTGCCCAGCGGGCCATACGTCATGCCCATCAGCCCCAGTCCCAGGGCCAGGAACACCGTCACCTGCACGGCGCTCTGCGAATCGAACAGGGGGCCGAACACGAGGCCGAACACGGCGATCGCCGCCGATACCCAGATCAGCGTGCCGCGGCGGCCGTGGCGGTCGGCCAGCAGCGCGGCCATCGGGATCGTCAACCCGAAGAACACCACGGCGACCAGTTGCAGGATCAGCATGCGCTGGCGCGAGAAGCCCAGCCCCTGAACGCCCCAGTTCAGCGCGAACACCGTCATCAGGTAGAACAGCACGAAGGTGGCCATCGCCATCAGCGTGCCCAGTACCAGCGCGCGGGTGTGCTCGGTGAGCACGGCCTTCACCGGCACCTTTACGCGCTCGCCCTTGTCGAGCACTTTCTGGAAGTCCGGCGTTTCCGTGATTTTCAGCCGCACGTACAAGCCCACCAGCACCAGCAGCGCGCTGGCCAGGAACGGAATGCGCCAGCCCCAGCCGAAGAATTGCTCATCGGTCTGCACTTCGGAGAGCAGCAGGAAGATGCCGCCCGACAGGAAGAAGCCGATCGGCGCGCCCAGCTGCGGGAACATGCCGTACCAGGCGCGCTTGCCCGGCGGCGCGTTTTCGGTGGCGAGCAGCACCGCGCCGCCCCACTCGCCGCCCAGGCCAAGGCCCTGGCCGAAGCGGCACAGGGCCAGCAGCGCGGGCGCCCAGGCGCCGATCTGCGCATAGGTCGGCAGCAGGCCGATCACCACCGTCGACAGGCCCATCGTCAGCAGCGCGGCCACCAGCGTGGCCTTGCGGCCCACGCGGTCGCCGAAGTGGCCGAACACGGCCGAGCCGACGGGGCGCGCGAAGAACGCGATGGCGAACGTGGCCAGCGACTGCAGGGTGGCGGCGGTGGGGTCGCCGGCGGGGAAGAACAGGTGCGGGAAGACGAGAACGGCCGCCGTCGCGTAGATATAAAAGTCAAAGAATTCGATCGTCGTGCCGATCAGGCTGGCGAACAGCACGGTGCCGGGCGAGTTGACTCGACCGGCCGGGTGAGGCTGGGACATGCATACTCCGGGGTGAAGGGAAAACCGATAAAGGTGCCGTCAGCCGGGTTGGGCGATCTTGGCGAACGCGTCGCGAATCTCGCCCGCGCTTGCGGGGCGCACCACACGCGCCACTTCCTTCCCGTCTTGCAGGAAGATCATGGTCGGCCAGAGTTTGACACGGAAGGAACGACCCAGCAAGCGGCCGGGCCCGTCCTCGACCTTGAAGTGCCTGATGCCGGGATGGTCCGCGTAGGCCTCGGCCAGCAGCGGCTGGGCGGCGCGGCAGTAGCCGCACCAGTTGGTGCCGAACTCCAGCAGCGCGGGGCCGCTCAAGGCATCGATCTCGGCGCGCGTGGGCGCAGCTTCCTGGTAGGTGCGTTCCATGTTGACTCCAATGGCAAGGTTTGTTGGCGGAACCTTACCATGCTGCCAGAAACCGCGTGCACACCGAAAACCGGTGACAGGCTCCGTTTTTTTGGAAATGTTTCCCGAAAACCGGTGACAGGCACCCGGTTTTTTGCAACATTTCTTCAAGACCGATGACAGGCACCCCGTTTCTGGAAACATTTCAAAAATGCCGGTGCCTGTCACCGGTGTTGGGGTTGCCTTTATGCCGACAGCGTGGTGTTGTACTCCTTGCCGCCGATCTTTACGCGGTTCAGCTTCAGCCCGCGCACGTTGTACAGGAAGTACGGCTGCTCGGTGCTGACGGTGGTGCCGAAGTCGCAGTCGCTGATCGTCACGTTGGTGACGGGCGGGACCTGGGGCATCGGCTGCGGGCCGTTGTAGTTGTTGGACACCGGCCCGAGGATGACGACCGCCTGGTAGCACGAAGCCTTCTGCCCCTTCTTCGCGCCCTTCTTCACCTCGACGTTGCCGACGGTGACGTTCGAGATCTGCACATTGTCGACCACCGGCGGCCGTGTGCGCACCGTGTCGGCGGTCGGCGTGTAGTCGCAGTCGAAGGTGACGACGGCGCCGGCGGCCACGGCCACGGTCTTCGATTCGATCGGCGAGTTCGGCAGCGAGGCATAGAACGATGGGCTGGTCTGCACGCCGTTCGGGATCTTCACGTTGCGCACGTAGAAGTTCTTCAGGTAGCCGCCCCGGTTCATATTGGTCTTCAGGCGGATCGCCGTATTCAGCGGGTCCGTCGCCCAGTGGATGTTCTCGAACACCAGGTCCTGCGCATACACGTTCTGGATGCCGCCGGCCATCTCGCTGCCCAGCGTGACGGCGCCGTGGCCACTCTGCATGATGCACTTTTGCACCACGATGTTCTGCGACGGGCCATAGTGCGTGTCCAGGTCCTTGCCGGCCTTGATGGCGATGCAGTCGTCGCCCGTGTCGAACGTGCAGCCTTCGATGAGCACCATATCGCACGATTCGGGATCGAAGCCGTCGCTGTTCGGGCCCTTGCTGTTGCAGTGCACGTTGCGGATCACGATATTGCGGCAGTGGACCGGATGGTGCTGCCAGAACGGCGTGTCGCGCACTTCATAGCCCTCGAGCAGCACATTGGTGCAGCCGATCAGGTGGATCATCGTCGGCCGCAGCATGTGGCCCAGGCCGAACACGCGCTGCGCCAGTGGCACGCCCGCCTCGGACAACGCCGGCAGGTATTGCTCGTCCGCGCGCCAGCGCTCCCCTTCGCCCTGGATGTGCAGGCGCTCTTCCTCAGTGAGGTGCGGCGCTACGTCCTTCAGCGACTTCGGATTGATCGGGTTCGGCACGCGCTGCGTCAGCTTGCCCTCCGCGTAGCCCGGCGTATTGGCCTGCGAGGCCGGGTTGATCGTGCGGTTCTTGCCCTTCCACGTCCACCAGCAGTCGCCATCCTTGCCATTGAAGGGGACACCGCCCTGGCCGTGCAGCACGCTGGTCCAGTCCTCGCCCGTCAACGCGATATTGTCGGCGCCGTAGGCATAGACGGGCGAGGCGAAGTTCAGGCAGTCGTTGCCCTGCCAGCGCGTGATCACCAGCTTGCCGTGCTTGCCGCAATCGAATTCGCCGTACTTGGCGTAGTCGACGGGGTTGGTGGAAAACAGCACGTTGGCGCCCTTCTTCAGGTGCACGTGCACGTTCGACAGCAGCACGATCGGGCCGGCCACGAACCAGTGTCCGGCCGGGATCACCACGCGCCCGCCGCCGGCCTTGTGGCATGCCTCGATGGCAGCCTTGATCGCCGGGTAGCAATCGTGCGAACCCGGCGCCTGCGTGTCGATGGTGGCCTGGTCGTCATGCGAGATCCAGGCCTTGACCTTGACCAGCTTGCACTGCGCCGCGCCGAAGTCGGTGATGGGGAAATCCTGGTCCCGGAAGCGCGGTTTGCTGCTCAGCCGGTCGACGATTTCCTTGGCGCGGCCCCAAGGGTCGTCGCCGATCGCCGCACTGGCCATCAGATGGGTGCCGCCGGCCAGCGCCAGGCTGGACGCCGACACCGCCTTCATCATGGCGCGCCGCCGGTCGTTGATCCGGTCTTCATTGACGCGTTGCTGGTTGAAAAAGTTCATGCTGTCTCCTACTCGTCAGCGTTATGGAATTCCGCCAGGTAGATCTCCGCTGGCAGGGGCTGCTTCCCGTAGCCCAGTTGGTGGACGGGGTCGAAGCCCGCGTTCTTCAGGTTCTTATAGAAATCGTCGGACGAAAACTGCGCCGGACGGTAGGCCAGCGTGCCCGGCGCGTTCCAGTCCGACCACGGCTTGCTCCGGTCGATGTGCTTGCCGATGCGCGAGTTCATGACCACCATCTTGCCGACCGTTTCCAGCACCGTGGGCGTGATCGTGCCCTTCGGCGCCTTGTAGACGCTCTCGCTGCCCAAGGTGCACGCGTAGCCTTCCACGGCCACCGGTGCGTAGGGGCTGCAGCGCGAATTGTGGAACCACTGCCGCGCCAGATAGTACTTGCCGGCCAGTGCATTCGGCGAGCCGTCATTGGTGAAGCGCACCTCATTGAACACGAAGCCGTACTTCGTGCGCCAGTTCGTGTTCGGCGCGCCCACGTAGGACATGGTGCGGTCGCCCAGCGAGCGCACTTCGCTGCGATAGAAATAGGCGGTGGTGTCGCCGAAGATGAAATCGACGTCGCCCTCGATATACGACTTGTGGAAGAAACTGCGCGCGGTCACCCGGGTTTCGGCCGACTTCAGGTAAAGCGTATCCTGGAAGCCGATCAGCCGCACGTTCTCGAACTGCGCCTTGTCCGCGCCTTCCACCAGCAGCGCCACGGCCTGGTGGCTCACGCGCTGCTGGGGCTTGTCGGGCGTGCCGCACACCCGCTCGCCGCACTCGTCGCGAGCATTGCCGGTGGCCTTGTTGTACGCGTTCTCGATCGTCAGGTTGCGTGCCTGGAAGCCGTGGTTGCGCGTCCACACCGTCATCGAACCGCTGGTCGAAATCGTGGGCGCACGGGCCGCGATCTGTGCATGCATGGCGACGATGGACGGGTCGAGCCGCTCGAACTGGCGCCCGTACTGCTTCAGGTAATCGGCAATGGAAATGGCCGCGTCGAGCCCGGCCGAGATCACCGTGTCGCCCGCGCTGGCGCCCTCGCCGTACAGCGTGATCGGCCGGGCCGACGCCGGCACGTACACGAGCTCCCGGTAGGTACCGGGCTTGACGAGGATGTACTGCCGGCCACCTTTCGGCTTCGCCGCCGCGTCGATGACGGCGCGGTTGACGGCTTGCTGCACGCTGACAAAAGTGGTCACGCCGTCGGCCCGGCCGGCCGCATCCACCGTGTAGTCGGCCTTGAATGCCATGCCCTGCGCGAGGGGATCGACCAGCGGATTCCACGGATCGGTCTTCTCGGCACCGGCGCGGCCGGTGGTCTTGAGCACTTCGGCGATCGAATAGCGCTTCGCCTGCGCCTCCATGAGCTGCGGACGGCCGATGGCGCCGGTATCCTGCGCCTGGGCGGCGGCGGCAAAAGACGCGGCTGCAAGGAGGAGCGCCGCGCGCATCACTCGCCCTCCGGCTTGAACTCTGCCGCCACGGCGGGAACGGCCGCCTTCAGCTCGCGCTCGACCATTGCGGCGAAGTATTTAGCTCCCTTGGCACCGAGGTGCGTGTAGTCGAAGGCGCTCTTGGCCGCTCCTTGCGGTTCGACCGCCGCACCGCTGGCCGGCGCCGGCACTGCCGCGGGCTTTGGCGCCACGGCGAACGTGTCTGCCTCGGCTTCCCCCATCGCCTGCACGGCGGCATGGCTGTCGGCATTCAGGTCCAGCAGGGGCACCTGCCTCGCCCTGGCGGTGGCGCGGACCACGTCCGCCCAAGGCGCCAGCGTGTTTTCCAGCACGCCATCCTTGAAGATGCGGCGCGTCAGCGGCGTGACCAGCACGGGCACGCCGTCCAGGGCTTTCACTTCGTCGACATAGCGCGCCATGTTGACGGGGAATTCGGTCTTCAGGTCGGTAGATCGGCCGGGCTTGCCCGGCTGGTCGTTGTGGCCGAACTGGATCAGCACATAGGTGGCGCGGTAGGCCGCGCCGCCCTTCAGCAGGCCCTGCACCTCGTCCCAGCGCCCTTCGGCGCGAAAGCTCGACGAGCTGCGGCCGCCCTTGGCCAGGTTGATGCAGGTGTGCGCGCGGTTCACGCGGGCGCAGAACGCGTCACCGTAGCCGCTGTTCGATGCCATCGTCGAATCGCCGACGAGGATGAACCTGACCGGCTTGTCGGCGGCCTGGGCGACGCCGGCGAACAGCACCGCCGTGACCGCGACCGACAGGAAACGTTGCTTCATGCAAGACCTCCGTTTCATGCAAAAAACGGCCACCGGCCATGGCAGCGATGCTGCACATGGCGGGCGGCCGGACTTCGTTTAGAAGGTGTAGGTGGCGCGCAGATTGTAAGCGCGGCCGATCGGGCTGGCCGCGCTCGACAGGTAACCGAACGAGTAACCGCTGTGGTTCGTGACTGGCGGCGCCGAGTCGAACACATTGGTGATGCCGAACGTCAGCTGCGTGTTCTTGAAGCCCTTGTAGCCCACCGTCAGGTTCCACGGCTTGTACGAGTTGATGTCGCGCCAGTACTGCTGCGCCACCAGGTTCTGGTCTTCATACTTCGAGTTGTAGTTCTGCGTGGCCTGCGCGGTCCAGTCTCCCTGCGCCCAGGAGAGCTTGAGCACGTGCTTCCAGCGGTAGGTAATGATCGGGAAGCTCGACGTGGTGCCGTTCGAGGCGGCGCCGAAGCGGCCCACGTTGTTCACCCATTCCTCGCCCGGGAACAGCTGGTTGTCGAACTGCGTCAGGTAGGTGCCGTCCAGCTCCACCTTGAAGTCGCCGTAGGCACTGCGCGGGAAGCGGTAGGTGGCCGAGACATCGATACCGGCCGCCTTCTGGCCGCCCAGGTTCATCGTCGTGTTGTTGATGTAGGCCAGCGTACCGTCGGCGTTGCGCACGAACAGCGAGGCGTACTTGGCCGGGTCCAGGAAGTACACCTGCTCCGGCAGGTTGGCCAGCATGTCCTTCATGCGGATGTTCCAGTAGTCGAACGACATGGTCAGCGACTTGGTCGGCTCCACCACCACGCCCAGCGTGTAGCCCTTCGATTTTTCCGGCTTCAGGCTGGCGTTCGAGCCGTTCTGCTTGGGCAGCTGCACGTTGCAGACTTCGGACGACACATAGCCCGGCAGTGCCGTGCCGGTGCCGGTCACGCCCGGCGTGCCGCCAGGGCACAGCACCGGGTCGTCCCAGCGGGCCGACGTCTTGCCGGTGGCGCCCGGCAGGCGGAAGCCGTAGGCGTCGAACAGCGTCGGCGCGCGGAAGCCCGTGTTGGCCGAACCGCGGAACATCACCGTCTTGCTGGGCTCCCAGCGGAACGACACCTTCGGGTTGACCGTGTTGCCGAAGTCGCTGAAATAGTCGTCGCGCACGGCCAGGTTGACGTTCAGGGTCTTCGTCACCGGCAGGTCCATCTCGGCGTACAGCGCGTACACATTGCGCGCGCCCTCGCCGTGCGATGCGGTGCTGTTCAGGTATTGCACCTCGTTCTGGATCGCCAGCTTGTCGTCGCGCGTGGTTTCGCGGTGGATGTCGGCGCCCAGCGCGATCGCGGCATCGCCGCCGGCCATCGCGAACAGCGAGCGGCTGGCCGAGAAGTCGAGGCCCTTGTACGTGGTGCGCGAATCGCGGTTCTTCATGCCGTCGACCGAAATCGAGGCCAGGTAGTCGCGGCCCGCCTGGTCCTGCAGGCCGAACGGGTTCAGCGCGCCGCTGGCCAGGCCGTCGATGATGCCCTGGCCGCGGAAGAAGCCGTTCTGGTAGAAGTTTTCGCGGTCGGACAGGCCGATCACGAGACCGCCGCGGTAATCCCATTCGCCAAAGCGGCCTTCGTCGACGAAGGCCAGGCGCTGGTTGACCTGCTTGTCCTTCTGCGCTGCCAGGCCGTAGTCGGCGACCGACCAGGTGACGGTCAGCGGCTCGCCGCTCAGCCCAGCCACGGCGGGCACGCCGCCGCTGTTGCCCGGATACCATTTCGACGTGGATGGCAGCAGCGCCGCCTTGCCGTTCACCGCCACCGACTGGGTGGGATTGCGGGCCGAAATGATGTACGACTGGCCGCGCGTGTATTCGACGGTAAAGGTGTGGTCTTCGCTGATCTGCTTGGCCGCACGGGCGTAGAAGCTGATCTGCTCGTTCTCATACAGCGCGGTGCCGTATTCATTGCTGTTCAGCGTGCAGGTGTTCTTGGCGCCGATCGTGGAATACGGTTCGGCGCAAGTGGCCGCGTAGGGGTTCTGCGCGTTCTTGTTGGCCGCCGTGGTGAAGTTGGCCGGCATGGCGTAGCCGCCGGAGCCCAGCGTGCGCGGGCGGCCCAGGGAGGCCAGCAGCTCGTCGGAACTGAACTCCGCGCGGTCCTTCGCGGCCAGGCGGGAACGGTCGTGGAAGTCCACCGTGGCATAGGCCGACCAGCCGTCGCGGTTCAGGCTGCCCTTGCCGAAGGTCAGCGTGGCGCGGCGCTCGTCGCCGCCGCCCTTGCGTTCCGGCGTCACGTACTGGCCGGTCACCTGCACGCCCTCGAATTCCTTCCTGGTGATGAAGTTGACCACGCCGCCGATCGCGTCGGAACCATACAGCGAGGACGCGCCGTCGCGCAGGATCTCGACGCGCTGCAGCGCGGAGAATGGGATCACGTCCAGGTTGGCGTAGCCAGCCGAAATCGCTTCATTGGCCAGGCGGCGGCCGTTCAGCAAGACCAGCGTGCGGTTCACGCCCAGGCCGCGCAGGTTGATGTTGGTGCCCGAGCCGGCGTTCGACGGGGCCAGCGATGCAGATTGCGGCAGGGCCATCATCACGTCGGCCAGCGTGGTCATGCCGCGCTGCGTGAATTCCTCGGCCTTGATGCTGGTGACGGGCAGCGCTTCCTCATTGGCCAGTCGCTTGATCGAGGAACCCGTCACTTCGATGCGCTGCATCGCCGCTTCCTGTGCGGCCGCCCCGTTGGCCACGGCCATGGCGGCCAGGGCGATCGAGGTCAATGCCAGCCGTGGCTGGAAGCGGGTTTGCTTGCTTGCGCGGTTGTTCATGCTTGTCTCCTGGTTTTTCCGATGGTGTTCGCGCCGCCCGCGTGTCGGGGCAGGCGGCGTTGATGGAGCACCTCGCGTGCTCCGTGCCGCTGCGATGGAAGGCCGAGGCCGGGTCGCAGGCGGTGGATAAACTCTTTGTTATGGAAGATCAGGCGCGCGGCGGCGCCGCGCGTGGCGCACTGCCGGCGATTGTGGCGGGTGGTTCCGTGTACATCCTGTCTCCTGTGGCGCGCCTGTCGGGGCGCACCTGCTGCTTTTTTGTCTGGTGCCGCTTGTTCGCTGCTGCCTATTTTTTGCTGCTTATCTTTGCTGCTTATCTTTGCTGCTTAGTGTTTGCTGCTTAGTGTTTGCTGCTTAGTGTTTGCTGCTTAGTGTTTGCTGCTTAGTCTTTGCTGCTTAGTCTTTGCTGCTTAGTCTTTGCTGCTTGTTCTTTGCCGCCTGCTGCTTTTTTCTTACTGTTTGTCTTGCTACTTGCCTTGCTGCTCGTTCCCGCACCGCCGTCGCGTGCCGCCGGGCCCGGCTTCCGGCTCGCCGCTTCAATCCTCCTTGTTGCCGCGGCCGCGCGAGAACGTCCGCGTCACGCGTTCGATGTGCGAGCGCATCGCGCGCCGCGCCGCGGCGGGGTCGTGCGCCGCGATCGCCTCGAAGATGAGGCGGTGGTCCTTCAAGGTCTGCAAACGCAGCTCGTCCGTCTCGAAATGCTCGCGCAGCTTGTGCCACAGGCGGCCGAGCTGGTCCCACAGGTAGGCCGTCGTCCCCACCAGTGCGCCGTTGCCGGTGGCGCGGGCGATCGCGAGGTGGAAGTTGCGATCGGCCAGCTCGTCGGTGGTCCGGTTCGCGTGGTGCGCTTCCATTACTTCGACCGTCCGCAGGATCGCGTCGATCGCATTGTCGGTTGCCACGCGGGCGGCGATCGCCGCCACTTCCGCCTCCACCAGGCGGCGCGCCGACAACACTTCGAACGGCCCCGGCCCTGCCTCGGGCACGTCGCTTTCCTGCTCCCTGGTTTGTTGCGTCCTGCAGACGTACACGCCGGAACCGCCGCGCACTTCGATCACACCCCCCAGCTCCAGCGCGATCAGGCCCTCGCGCAGCGAGGCGCGGCTGACCGACAGCTTGGCCGCCAGGTCGCGCTCCGACGGCAGGCGCGCGCCGGGCTCGATGCCTTCCTCGCGGATCAGCTGTGCGATCCGCTCCGCCACCACGCGGTAGAGCCGTGGCTCGGGGTGCTCGTGGATGACTGGCAGGCGTCTCGACATTACTTTTCATTCTTGCATCTGGTCAGGCCATTCTAAACCGGTCAGGCCAAATGAGCAATGTGGACTAGCCAAAAAAACGGCCATCTGTCATACTGAAGTCATCAGACAACTCGCCGGCACGCCTGATTGTTGCGTACCAACAACTTGCTCGGGTGCTGCCGGCCCCTCAGGATGGAACCATGACAGCGAGCACTCCGCGCCGTATCCTCATGCACGCCAACGACAACGTCGCGATCGTCGTCAACGATGGCGGCCTGCCGGCGGGTACCGTATTCCCCGATGGCCTCACGCTGGTCGAAGGCGTGCCGCAAGGCCACAAGGTGGCCCTCGCCGATATCGCCCAGGGCGAGGCAGTGCGCCGCTATAACGTGACGATCGGCCGCGCCGTGCGCGACATCCCGGCAGGCAGCTGGGTGTCCGAGCAATTGCTGGAAATGCCGCCGGCGCGCGAGCTGGACAACCTGCCCATCGCCACCGTGAAGGTGCCGCCGCTCGAACCGCTGGAAGGCTTCACGTTCCAGGGCTATCGCAATGAAGACGGCACGGTAGGGACCCGCAACATCCTGGCGATCACCACGACCGTGCAGTGCGTGTCGGGTGTCGTCGAGCACGCGGTCAAGCGCATCAAGGCCGAGCTGCTGCCGAAGTACCCGAACGTGGACGACGTGGTGGGCCTGGAGCACACCTATGGCTGCGGCGTGGCGATCGATGCGCCCGGCGCCAACATCCCGATCCGCACGATCCATAACATCAGCAAGAACCCGAACTTCGGCGGCCAGGCGATGGTCGTGTCGCTGGGCTGCGAAAAGCTGCAGCCGAACCGACTGTTCCCGGCCAATTCGATCCAGATCCGCCGCAAGGATCAGAGTGTGGCCAGCGAGCCGCCGGTGGTGTGCCTTCAGGATGCCGGCCACGTCGGCTTCATGTCGATGATCGAGTCGATCATGCAGACGGCCGAGGCGCAGCTCGAAGTGCTCAACAAGCGCCAGCGCGTGACCTGCCCGGCATCGGACCTGGTGGTGGGCGTGCAGTGCGGCGGCAGCGACGCGTTCTCCGGCGTGACCGCCAACCCGGCGGTGGGCTTCGCCACCGACCTGCTGGTGCGCGCCGGCGCCACCGTGATGTTCTCGGAAGTGACGGAGGTGCGCGACGGAATCGACCAGCTGACCTCGCGCGCCGTCAATGAAGACGTGGCGCAGGAAATGATCCGCGAGATGGCGTGGTACGACGAGTACCTGAAGCGCGGCGGCGTGGACCGCAGCGCCAACACCACGCCGGGCAACAAGAAGGGCGGCCTGTCGAACATCGTGGAAAAGGCCATGGGGTCGATCGTCAAGTCGGGCAGCGTGCCGATCTCCGGCGTGCTGTCGCCGGGCGAGAAGGCGACCGCCAAGGGCGTGAAGGGCTTGCTGTACACGGCCACGCCGGCGTCGGACTTCATCTGCGGCACGCTGCAACTGGCGGCCGGCATGAACCTGCACGTGTTCACCACCGGCCGCGGCACGCCCTACGGCCTGGCCGAGTGCCCGGTAATCAAGGTGGCCACGCGCGACGACCTGGCGCGCCGCTGGCACGACCTGATGGACGTGAACGCGGGCCGCATCGCCACCGGCGAGGCGACGATCGAAAGCGTGGGCTGGGAATTGTTCCACCTGCTGCTCGACGTGGCCAGCGGCAGGAAGACCTGGGCCGAGCAGTGGAAACTGCACAATGCCCTGGTGCTGTTCAACCCGGCGCCGGTGACCTGATCAACCTTCCGCGAATCTTTCGCAGCCGCCCGCCATGGGCGGCCGATTCGGTTAGGATGCACACTCCCCTTCGTACAAGACACAAGAGACGACAATGACGACGAAAAAACCTTTCAAGCGCCTGTTGCTGACCGGCGCGGCCGGCGGCCTCGGTAAAGTGCTGCGCGAGCGGATCAAGCCGTGGGCGGACGTGGTGCGCCTCTCCGACATCGGCGACATGGGAGAGGCCGGCGAAGGCGAGGAAATCTTCCAGTGCGACCTGGCCGACAAGGCGGCCGTGCTGAAGATGGTGGAAGGCGTCGACGCGATCCTGCATTTCGGCGGCATCTCGACCGAGAACACGTTCGAGAACATCATGTTCGCGAACATCCAGGGCACCTACAATATCTACGAAGCGGCGCACCGCCACGGCGTGAAGCGCATCGTGTTCGCCTCGTCGAATCACGCGATCGGCTTCTACCCGCAGACCCAGGTGATCGACGCCGACGACCCGCCGCGCCCGGACAGCATGTACGGCATCTCGAAAGTGTTCGGCGAGCAGCTGTCGCGCTACTACTTCGACCGCGCCGGCATCGAGACCGTGTGCCTGCGCATCGGTTCCTCGTTCCCGTCGGTGAACAACCCGCGCATGATGTGCACCTGGCTGTCCTACGACGATCTGGTGGAAGCGCTGCGTTGCTCGCTGCTCACGCCGCGCGTGGGCTACACGATCCTGTTCGGCGCCTCGAACAACAAGCGCCAGTGGTGGGACAACCGCAAGGCCGCCCACCTGGGCTTCCACCCGAAGGACTCCTCCGAACAATTCCGCGCCGACGTGCCGGAAACCGGCGAATACCCGCCGGCCGATGACGCCACGTTCAACTACCATGGCGGCAAGTTCATCTTCGATGGGCCGATGTACAAGGATTGATGGAACAAGAATAGCCCGCTTGGTGTCGAACACCTTTTTCGCTGGCGAAAAAGGGTGTTCGACACCGGTTTTCTCTGCCGGCACCGGCTATCTCGCGAGTTGCCGGCAAGGGCAGCGGAAAACCGGTGTCGTACACTTTTTTCTGGATGAGACCCCAGAAAAAAATGTCCGACACCAAATACGCGCGCTACTTCTTGAACTTCGCGCAGGGATCGGCCCGCTTCTGCGCGGGTATGCTTCGCACCTCGTCGTACAGCTCCTTCTGCCCGCCCCCTTCCACGTAGCCGATCGTCTTCACGGCCAGCTTCGGGCCGACGGCATTGAGCCAGCGCGGCACGCCGATGTCCTTGCGCACGTGGCCATTGCCGGCGATGAGCACCACGTCGCGCGGTTGCTGGTCGCGGATCAGCTTGGCCATCCAGATGTCGCGCGCCAGCTGCGCATCGACCATTCCCGGCACCATCATCGAAGGCAGCATATTGCAATGGCCGGTGCGGATCTCGTTTTCCTGCGCCTTGCGCCAGTCCGCCGAAATCGGCTCGTTCAACCGGTACTCGGCCACCGTCTTCGCATCGAAGCTCGAGGCCACGCCGTCGCGTACGACCCTTGACGCGTTCGCCCGCGACAGGTTCACGGCCACGATCGGCAGATGCTTGTCCAGCGCCAGCTGGATCACCGGGTAGTACTGCTGCCAGTCCCAGCCCTTCTTGTTCATCACGCGGATCACGCAACCGGCATCGACGCAGCCCTTTTGCGCATCGTCCAGCAGCGGCTGGTCTTCATGGTCGAACTGTTCCATGGCGATGACGGGATGCCAGCCGGCGTCCACGCGTTTCTTCAATTCCTCGAAGCGCAGCTTGTGCCCCTGGGGATTGTCGTGCACTTCGCCCAGCAGCAGCACTTGCGGATTGGCCGCTTCCTGCATGCCGGTGATGCGGCCGGCGGCGCTGTCTTTCTTGATCATGCCGCAGCCGGCCAGCAAGGCGCCGGCCAGCACGGCAACGAGGGGTAGATGTTTCATGTGGCTTCACGGTGACGATGAAGCCAGCAGTCTAACGCAACTCAAACGAGGCGCTCCGGCGGCACCCCGGCCAGCAAGGCCCGCATCGCGGCCGCGATCTCGTCGACGTGCGTCTCCAGCGCGAAGTGGCCCGTGTCCAGCAACGTCACGATCGCATCCGGATTGTCGCGGCGGTATGCCTCGGCGCCGGGCGGGATGAAGAAGGGGTCGTTGCGGCCCCAGATCGCCAGCGTGGGCACGCGCCACTCGCGGAAGAATTGCTGGAAGCGCGGGTACTGTTCGAGGTTGTTCGCATAGTCGAGGAACAGGTCGAGCTGGATATCGGCATTGCCGGGCCGGGCCAGCAGGGCCGCATCGAGGTGGTAGGCCTCGGGCGCCACGCTGTCGGGGTTTGCCACGCCGTGCACGTACTGCCACTTCGTGGCCTCCAGCGTGAGGAAGCCGCGGACCACCTCGCGGTTCGCCGGGCTCGGATCGGCCCAGTACTTGCGCAGCGGTTCCCATGCATCGCCCAGGCCTTCCAGGTAGGCGTTGCCGTTCTGCGAGACGAGCGCCGTCACCCGCTCGGGGTGGGCCGCGGCGAGCCGGTATCCTGTCGGCGCGCCATAGTCGAACACGTACAGCGCGTACTTGCGCAGGCCCAGCGCGCCCACGAACGCTTCCATCGTGGCGGCCAGGTTGTCGAAGGTGTAGACGTAGTTCCGTTCGGCCGGCACGTTGGTGAAGCCGAAGCCCGGCAAGTCCGGTGCGATGACGCGGTACTGGTCGGCCAGCAGCGGGATCAGGTCGCGAAACATGTGCGAGGACGTGGGAAAACCGTGCAGCAGCAGCACGACAGGACCGTCCGCAGGGCCGGCTTCGCGATAGAAGATATCGACGCCGTCGGCTTGCACTGCATGGAAGGCGACGCGATTGGTGGCGTGGGGCATGGCAGTTCCTTTCGAGGTTGAAACCGTTAAAAGTCGAATTAACGGTTACAGATTACCGTACCACCGTAACTAGTCAAGTCATTTTTTGCCGGTTACAATGAACGTAACTTATCGGAGCGACCATGGAAGACACTGCGCTGCTGGGCGACCACCCGGCCCTCGACTTGCTGAACACGGTGGTGCGCACCGACGGCGAACTCGTCGACCGGTGGCGCAGCGATGCCGACGTGCTGCACTGGCTCGCCGGCGCCGGCGCCGGCGTATTGCCGGAGCCGTTCGGCGGCCCCGCGCCCGCCGGCTTGCTGGACATGGCCCGGGCGTTGCGGGAGGTGGTGCGGCAGCTGGTGATGGACAGGAAGGCGGGCAAGCGGCCCGACGTGCGGGCATTGAATGCCGTGCTGGCGGAGGGGCCGCGCCACCTGGAGCTGGCGTGGCAGGACGATGGCGCGCTGACGCTGGCGGAGCGTTATACCGGCGACCTGCCGCGGCGCCTGCTGGCACCGCTGGCCGAACGGGCGGCCGAACTCATCGCTACGGGCGACTTCGCGCTGGTGCGCAAATGCGAGGACGAGCAATGCGTGCTGTGGTTCCTGGACCGCACCAAGTCGCACCGGCGCCGCTGGTGCAGCATGGCCCTGTGCGGCAACCGCAACAAGGTGGCGTCGTTCCGGCAGCGCCGGCAGCAGGACGGCTGACGGCGCCCGGCGTCAGTCGCGGCCAGGCAGGGTGTAGTCGAGATCGTAGTAATGCTTGCCGTTCTCGATGCGGATATTCAGCGTGCCGTGGATGCCTTCCAGTTCGCCGGTACCCGAATCCGGGGCGATGAGGATGCGCAGGCCGGCGAACTCGCCTCCCATCACGCCCGCATGCTGCAATATGAAGCTGCCGGCACGCTCTTCCAGCGCGCCATCGACCTTCTCGATGGCCACATAGACGGCCGACGTGGGCACCGGGCTGCGGAACGACAGGAATTCGCCGCGGCCGGTGGCCGACAGCGCGCCGTGGTAGTGCTTGTCGAGCGTCATCCGCTCGATGCCGGTGCCCTCGCTGCCTTCGGCCAGGATTTCCGGCACCAGTTTCACATCGAATTCCCCGCTGACCTTCGCCATGCTGTCTCCTCAACTTTCCATTGCCAAAGCATGCAATTTCGACATGGTACTCCAGTTGCGGGTCGTGACGGCATCGCCGAGCAGGTTGCCCACGGCGGCGGCGGCGCGGCTGGCCAGCACGCCATCGGCGCACCAGATGTAGGCAGCCCACCGGCCCAGGGCGAACGCTTCGGGCTGCCATTGCTGGTGCGCCAGCGGTTCGAGCTTCGCGCGATGGGCCGGATTGCTGAGCACCGCCACCATCAGCCGCGCCGGGTCGGCGGCCACGTCCACCAGCGGATTGGCGGCGACCACCTCGGCCAGTTGCTGCGCATCGAGCACCGTCACGCGGGCCGGCACGCCGAGCTTGAGCACCAGGGTTTCCTCGATGCGCACGGCCGACAGCGCGGCATCGCGCGCGGCGCAGTCGAATACCGCATTGCCGCTGTTGAGCAGCGTGCGTACGTTTGTAAAACCCAGGTCGCCCAGGACTTTGCGCAGATCGGCCATCGCGATACGCTTGGCCCTGCCGACATTGACGCCCCTGAGCAAGGCGATCTGCCGCTGTGTGCTCATGTAGCCTCCCTTGGCCGCAGTATGCGTCAGCCACGTCAAAGCGGGCGCCCGGCTTGCGGCCCCGGCCGGACCGGTCCGCCCCTTCGCGGCGCGGTGGTAAGATCGTTTCGACGAGGAGGATGCGATGGAAAACGGCGATCTGCCGCTGGCGCGGGCGCGCGCCGGCATGGTGCTCTCGGATGACGTGCGCGATGCGCGGGGCCGCGTGCTGCTGCCGCGCGATACGGTACTCACGCAAACGCAGCTGGCCGCGCTGGCGCGCGATGGCATCGCGGCGCTGCCGGTGCGCCCTGCCGATGCCCGTCTCGACTACCTGTTCCGCAAGCTGGACCCGGCGGCCGGCGATGCCTGGGCCGGACAGGCGCTGAAGGATCGCTTGCGCGCGTGGCGCGCCGGAGCGCAAGGGTGAACCGCCTGGCTTACGACGACGTGGTGCAGAACCTGGACGACCTGCCCTCGCTGCCGGCCGTCGTGATGGAACTGCTCGACAGCATCGACGCCGAGGAAGTCGATATCGCCGTGCTGGCCCGCAAGGTGGCGCTGGACCAGGCGCTCACGGCCAAGACGCTGCGGGTGGCCAATTCCGCCCTGTATGGCTTGCGGGTGCGGATGACAACGATACAGCAGGCGATCACCTACCTCGGCTTCCAGACGGCGCGCAACCTGATCACGGCCGCCGCCCTCACCGGCTGTTTTCCCGAGAACCGCTGCGCCGGCTTCTCGCACCCGGCATTCTGGCGCCATGCGATCGCCACGGCCATCTGCGCCAAGGCGCTGGCGCGGCACGCCGGCTTCAACCAGGACTACGCCTTCACGGCGGGCTTGCTGCACGACGTGGGCCGGCTGGCGCTGGTCAGCTGTTTCCCCGGACACTATGCGGCCGTGATTGCCTGGCGCGCGGCGCACGATGTGCATTGGATCGATGCGGAACGCTCGGTGCTCGGCATCGACCATGTCGACGCCGGCCTCGCGCTGGCCGAGCACTGGAATTTCTCGGCCACGATGCGCGGGGCCATCGGCCATCACCACGCCCCCGACTTGCCGGGCGCGGGCATGCTGGCGACGATCGTCCACGTGGCGGACGCGATCGCGCACGCGCTGGACCTGGCCGGCGTTCCGGACGAACTCGTGCCGCCCGTCTCGGCCGCGGCGTGGCATGCACTGGAGCTGGATGAGGAAACGTGCCGGCGCGTGTTCGAGGACACGCGGGCGCAGTTCGAAGGGATGGCGCCGCTATTGTTGCCGTAATGAAGCTGAAACAATCAGGGCGCAGAATACGGCAAACGCGCGGCAAACGCGCCGGAGATCGGCCGGAGCTGCGCTCCGGCCGGCAAGGCTCAGTGGGTGTAGTTGCCCTCGGTCTTTTGCTGAGCTTGTTGTGCCGCTGCGGCGGCGGCCTGCTGTGCGGCCTTCTCTTCTGGCTTCGGACGGCCTTGCGCGTCGGACAGGCGATACTTGGTGCGGCGGTCGCCCATCAAGTCGCGCAGGTCGCGAATGCTCATGCCGGTCACTTCATGCATGCGGATCAGCAGCGAAGCGCCGACCGGCAGGCGGTGGTGGCGAATCTTGCTGATCACGGGCGGCGCCACTTCCAGCAGGCGCGACAGGGCAGCATCGTTTTTCAGTTGCATCTTGCCCAGCAGGATATCGAGCAGGTGATTCGGGTTGTAACTTTCCTGGGATGAGAGTGCGTGGTGTGCCATGATTGATCCTCGTCGATATAGTTGATTGAAGATGCTGCTCCGGATTTTCTGAAAGACCATAGTTCTACCTTCGTTTCAAACCTGTTCCGTTCAGTTCCGGAACGACTGCGCCAAAAACGACTGGCGCAAGGGCCGGCGACCATCGGGATAGAAAAGTAGAAACGAGAAGTAGAAACTTGCACTTTCTACAAAATTCTATGCCCAAACAAGCACGCTCCAGCCTAGCGATGCCAAGCGAACTTTTAATCAATATCAATCATTCGCTGAAATACTTGACAACAATGCTATTTCAACACACGGAAACACGGGGCAGCGCACGATAGAACCGGTGGGAAATTGTTACAACAGTCAACTCAGCAGTGACAGAGTTTCCTTCCTGATATTGATGAGCCGGAAAGCCGCATGCCTGCTGGCATCGGAATTTTTCTCCCCTTGCTGACAGATAGCCTGGCCCGGCACGGGAATTACGGTAAACTGCCGGCCATGCAGAAAAAAGTATTCATCAAGACCTTCGGCTGCCAGATGAACGAGTACGACTCGGACAAGATGGCGGACCTGCTCGGCGCCACGGATGGCCTGGTGCGCACCGAAACCCCGGAAGAAGCGGATGTCATCCTCCTCAACACCTGCTCGGTGCGCGAGAAAGCGCAGGAAAAGGTGTTCTCCGACCTGGGCGTGTTCCGCAAGCTGAAGGAAAAGAACCCCGACCTCGTGATCGGCGTGGGCGGCTGCGTCGCTTCGCAGGAAGGCGATGCGATCGTGAAGCGCGCGCCCCAGGTGGACGTGGTATTCGGCCCGCAAACGCTGCACCGCCTGCCGAAGATGATCGAGCTGCGGCGCCAGTCCGGCAAGCCGCAGGTCGACATCACCTTCCCCGAAATCGAGAAATTCGACCACCTGCCGCCGGCCCGGGTGGAAGGCGCGTTCGCCTACGTGTCGATCATGGAAGGCTGCAGCAAGTATTGCAGCTATTGCGTGGTGCCGTACACGCGCGGCGAGGAAGTCTCGCGCCGCTTCGAGGATGTGCTGACCGAAGTGGCGGGCCTGGCCACCCAGGGCGTGAAGGAAGTGATGCTGCTGGGCCAGAACGTGAATGCCTTCCGCGGCCAGATGGCCGACGGCCAGCAAGCCGATTTCGCGCTGCTGATCGAATACGTGGCCGCCATTCCCGGCATCGAGCGCATCCGCTTCGTGACGAGCCACCCGAAGGAATTCACGCAGCGCCTGGTCGACTGCTATGCGCGCATCCCGCAGCTGGCGGACCACCTGTACCTGCCCGCCCAGCACGGCTCGGACAAGATCCTCGGCGCGATGAAACGGGGCTACACGGCACTGGAATACAAGTCGATCATCCGCAAGGTGAAGGCCGTGCGGCCGGACGTGACGATCGCCTCCGACTTCATCGTGGGCTTCCCCGGCGAGACGGAAGAGGATTTCGAGGCGATGATGAAGCTGGTGCGGGACATCGACTTCGACAATTCCTTCAGCTTCATCTTCAGCAAGCGCCCCGGCACCCCGGCGGCGAACCTGGCGGACGACACGCCCCACGACGTGAAGCTGGCGCGGCTGCAGCGGCTGCAGGCGCTGATCGATGCCAACACGAAGCGGCACAGCGCGGCCATGGTGGGCAAGACGATGCGCGTGCTGGTCGAGGGCCCGTCGAAGAACGGCGGCACCGAGCTGGCCGGCCGCGCCGGCAACACGCGCACCGTACTGTTCGATGGTGGCGACGCGTCTACCTCGCTTCATGGCAGGATGGTGGATGTGAAGATCACGGAAAGCCTGTCCTATTCCCTGCGCGGAGAGCTCGTCTGATACTTGAGGACACAGTGCCGCGCCTACCCAACAGCCTACGCCATTGAAAACAAAGACACCCGTACAACCGCACTACTTCGTCCCGGAGCCGCTCGACAACACCCGGCTGGCCAACCTGTGCGGCCCCCTCGATGAAAACCTGCGCCAGATCTCGGCGGCGCTCGATGTGACGATCTTCCGGCGCGGCGAGAAATTCATCGTCAGCGGCACCAATGCCGAGCGCGCCGTGCAGATCCTGGAAAAATTCTATGCCGTGGCCGACAAGGCCGTGCCCGTCGAAGAGGTGCAGCTGGGCCTCGTCGAGCAGCGCACCAGCGCCGCCGTGCCCGATGGCGACGACGAGGAAGAGCCGCCGTTCAACGATCCCGAGATCGCCAGCCCCACGCTGAAGACGCGTCGCACGGACCTGCGCGGCCGCACGCCGCACCAGATCCGCTACCTGCGCAATATCCTCGAACACGACATCAGCTTCGGCGTCGGCCCGGCCGGTACCGGCAAGACGTATCTCGCCGTGGCCTGCGCCGTGGATGCGCTCGAGCGCGACGCCATCAAGCGCATCATCCTGTGCCGCCCCGCCGTCGAGGCCGGCGAACGGCTGGGCTTCCTGCCCGGCGACATGGCGCAGAAGGTCGACCCTTACCTGCGCCCGCTGTACGACGCGCTGTACGACCTGCTGGGCTTCGAGCGCACGCAGAAGATGTTCGAGAAACAGGTGATCGAGATCGCGCCGCTGGCCTACATGCGGGGCCGTACGCTGAACCACGCCTTCGTGATCCTGGACGAGGCGCAGAACACCACCGTCGAGCAGATGAAGATGTTCCTGACCCGTATCGGCTTCGGCAGCAAGGCGGTGGTGACGGGCGACGTCACCCAGGTCGACTTGCAGAAACACCAGAAGAGCGGCCTCGTCGACGCGGTGCAGGTGCTGCGCGACGTGCGCGGCATCGCGTTCTCCCACTTCTCCAGCGAGGACGTGGTGCGCCACCCGCTGGTGGCCCGCATCGTCGACGCCTACGACAGCGCGCACCAGAGCACCGCCGATATCGCGCCCCTGCTGAAACCCGTAAAAAGTACCACCCGGAATGTCCGAAAAAAATAAGCTGACCTTGTCGGTGCAGTACGCCGACACCCGCCTGCAGGAAACCATCACCCGCCCGCTCATCCGCAAGTGGGTGAAGGCCGCCCTCTTCGCCCCGGCCGAGCTGACGATCCGCTTCGTCGACGCGGCCGAGGGCCAGGAACTGAACCGCGAATACCGTGGCAAGGATTACGCCACCAACGTGCTCACGTTCGCCTACAACGAAGGCGAGGAAATCGCCGACGACGAGCCGACGCGCGCCGACATCATCCTGTGTACCGACGTGCTCGAGCGCGAAGCGGCCGAGCAGAAGAAAACGGTCGAGGAGCATGCCGCGCACCTCATCGTGCATGGCGTGCTGCATGCGCAGGGGTATGACCATGAGGAGGATGACGAGGCCGAGGAGATGGAAAGTCTCGAGACGGAGTTGCTGGTGGGCCTCGGGTACGCGGATCCGTACGCGGCTGAGAAAGCCTGAACCCGGCCGTTGGCCGATGCGCCTGGTGTCGGACACCCTCCGGGTGTCCGACCGCTGCGGCGGACCGACCGGTTTTCTTCACCGCAATTCGCGACCTCTGGAGAACACCGGTGTCGCACACCATTTTCGCTCGCGAAAATGGTGTGCGACACCAATGCCCGAAAGCCGCGGATCATCCTTACTCCAGCTCCCGCCGCTTGCGCCACACCACCCACCCGGCCACGAATGTGAACGCTGCCACGATCCCGGCAATGATCCAGAAGCCGGAGGCATCCGAAGCCAGCGGCACCCCGCCCACGTTCATCCCCAGCAAGCCCGCAATGATATTGATCGGCAGCGCCAGCACGGTAACGATCGTCAGCACGTAGAGGCTGCGGTTGTTGGCCTCGTTGACGAGGGCGGCGATTTCTTCCTGCAGCAGCTTGATGCGTTCCTGCAAGGTGGCGATATCGTTCAGCGTAACGGCGAATTCCTCGCTCGCTTCGCGCAATTCCTGCCGGTCCTGCACGGTCACCCAGCCGGGTGGGCGCTGCAGCAGCCGGAACATGGCCGCCGGTTCCGGCGCCAGCAGCCTTTGCAGCCGCACCAGCACGCGCCGCAGCGCGCCCAGGTCGGCGCGCTTGTACTTGAGCTGGCCGGACAGCAGGTTATCCTCGATATTGTCGACCTTGCCGGTCGCCACGCGCACGATGCGCGTGAGCACGTCGGCCTGGTCGCGCAGCAGGTGCGTCAGCAGCACCACGGACGAGGCGATCGACTCGCCCCGCCGCACCGCCTGGCGCAGGCGCTCCACGGCCTGCAAGGGGCTGCGCCGCGCACTGATCACCAGTTGGCGCTCCACCGATAGATACAGGCTGGAGATGTCGGACGGCTCGAAGGAAAAATCGCGCAGCACGTCGTTGACGACCGCCACCAGCGTATCGTCGGCCTGCTCGATGCGCGTCGACCGCGAACCCTGGTGCAGGCAATCGTAGAACTCGTCGGACAGCCGGGCATGCTCGCGCAGCCATTTCTCGCTGGCCGTGTTGGCAAGATTGAAGTGCAGCCACAGGAACTCGTCCGGTCCGGCCTTGCCCTGCCTGAGCCACGCCGCCGCCTCGGCCGCGCCGATCGGCACGGTGCCGGACCCTTGCCCGAACAGGTAGCCGCACACCAAACCATTCTGATCCGACCCGTACTCCAGCGCATTTGCCTGCATTGGCATTCCTCCCGGACGCCAGCCTAGCAGAACAATATGACACCGATGTTTCCCCGCATGACTTTTTGACAAAAGCGGCCCGCAGTGTCGGTTTCGTGTATGCTATATCCCTTCGAAACAAATGGCTTCATGCCTGCTATGCAAGAGCATTCTAGTAGCGTCAGAAATGACGCGAACCCTAACCGTAGCGTCCGGACTGACGCAAGCCAATCACGTAGCCTTACCGCGCGTAACGGCAAGAGCGAAGCAAAACCCCATCGCTCCCTTCTCGAGCGGCTCACCGCCCTGATCTCCCCCGAGCCGGAAAACCGCTCCGAGCTCCTCGAAGTCCTGCACGAAGCCCACGAACGCAACCTGATCGATGCCGACGCGCTGTCGATGATCGAAGGCGTGTTCCAGGTTTCCGACCTGTCCGCGCGCGACATCATGGTGCCGCGCTCGCAGATGGACGTGATCGACATCAGCAAGCCCATCGACGAGTGGATGCCGCTCGTGCTGGAAACGGCGCATTCGCGCTTCCCGGCCATCGAGGGCGAGCGCGACAAGGTCGTCGGCATCCTGCTGGCAAAGGACTTGCTGCGCTATTACGCCGAGGAATCGTTCGACGTGCGCGACATGCTGCGCCCGGCGATCTTCATTCCCGAATCGAAGCGCTTGAACGTGCTGCTGCGCGACTTCCGCGCCAACCACAACCACATGGCGATCGTCGTCGACGAATACAGCGGCGTGGCCGGCCTGATCACGATCGAGGACGTGCTCGAGCAGATCGTCGGCGACATCGAGGACGAATACGACTTCGACGAAGAGGAAGACAATATCCTCTCGATCCGCGAAGGCCAGCTGGGCCCGCGCTGGCGCGTCAAGGCGCTGACGGAAATCTCCCAGTTCAACGAGGAACTGGACACCCACCTGCCGGACGACGACGTCGACACCATCGGCGGCTTCGTCGCCAAGCACCTGGCCCGCATGCCCCACAAGGGCGACTCGTTCGACATCGACAACCTGCGCTTCGAAGTGCTGCGTGCCGATGCCCGCCAGGTCCACGTGCTGACGGTCGAGAAACTGCCGCCCGCCATCGACGAGCAGGACTGATGCGCCTTCGCCGCGCCGCACCCGGCGAGACGCCCCAACCACCCCGCAGCACCAGGAGCCGCATGATCATCGCCGCCGTCGCCGGCGGCGCGAGCGTGCTGTCGTTCGCGCCGTGGGGCTGGTGGCCCATACAGCTGCTCACCCTCGCGGTCCTCTTCTACCAGGTGCTGCGGGCCGATTCCATCCGTGCCTCGTTCTTCATCGGCTGGGCCTTCGGCTTTGCCTGGTGCTTCGCCGGGGTCCACTGGCTCACCATCGCGATCTCGCGCTTCGGCGGCCTGCCGCTGCCGCTGGCGTGGATCGCCATCGGCCTGCTGTCCGTGTACATGGGCTTGCACTGCGCCGCCGCGATGGGTGGCGCCGCCTGGCTGCGCAAGCGCTGGGCGCTGTCGCTGCCGGCGGCGAACCTGCTCGTGCTGCCGGCGCTGTGGGCCGTCTCCGAATGGACGCGCGGCTGGCTGTTCACGGGCTTCCCGTGGGCATCGAGCGGCTATGCGCACAATGTCTCGCCGCTGGCCGGCTATGCGCCGCTGCTCGGCGTGTTCGGCATCGGCTGGATCGTCGCCATCACGGCCGGCGCCCTGCTGCTGCTGATGCACCCCACGAGGAAGCCCGCCCTGTCGCTGATTGCCGCCGTGTGGATGGGTGGCTGGACGCTGCACATGATCGAGTGGACCGTTCCTGCCGGGCAGCCGCTCACCGTGCGCCTGGTGCAGGCCAATATCCCGCTGCAAACCAAATTCGACCCGAACCACATCGGCAACACGCTGCGGCGCTACCAGGAACTGGTGATGGCCGAGCCGGCCGACCTGATCGCCATTCCGGAAACGGGCATCCCCGTATTCCCGCAACAGCTGCCGGCCGGCTACCTGGACATGTACGGCCAGTTCGCCCGCAAGACCGGCAGCGCCGTGGTGCTGGGCATGCCGTTCGCCGACAGCCCCACGCGCTACGCGAACAGCGTGATGGGCCTGGGCCCGACCTTGGCCAAGCCCTACCGCTACGACAAGCACCACCTGGTGCCGTTCGGCGAATTCATTCCCTTCGGTTTCCGCTGGTTCACGGACATGATGAGCATTCCGCTGGGCGACCAGACCCGCGGCCACGCCTTGCAGCCCTCGTTCGCGGTGAAGGACCAGCGTGTGCTGCCGAACATCTGCTACGAAAACAATTTCGGGGAAGAGATCGCCGCGCAGCTCAGTAATGGGAAAAATGCGGGCTCGCGCGCCACCATCCTGCTCAATATCTCCGAACTGGCCTGGTACGGCGAATCGGTGGCGATCCCGCAGCACCTGCAAATTTCGCAGATGCGCACGCTGGAAACGGGCCGCCCGATGCTGGCCGCCACGAACAACGGCGCCACCGTCGTCATCGACGGCCGCGGCGCCGTGCAGGCCAGCCTGCCGTACTACCAGGCCGGCGTGCTGAAGGCCACGGTGCAGGGCATGACGGGCGACACGCCGTACATCGTGCTGCAGAACCGCCTCGTTCTGCTGCTGGCCGCGGGTGCGGTACTGGCTGCCTGGCTGCTCTCGCGCCGCAGGAAGGCAAACGCCTGATCTCTACTGGTCCATTGCGAAAATTGCTAAAATGGGCCGTTTTAGCGAACCCAGTTTTGGCGAACCCAGTTTTAGCGACCCGTTATCGCCGCTCACATGGAGCGCGCCGTGCGCGCCACAAAAGAACACAATGCTGACATTCCAACAAATCATCCTCACCCTGCAAACCTATTGGGACAAGCAGGGCTGCGCCCTGCTCCAGCCGTACGACATGGAAGTGGGCGCGGGCACCTTCCACACCGGCACCTTCCTGCGCGCGATCGGCCCCGAGCCGTGGCGCGCCGCCTACGTGCAGCCGTCGCGCCGCCCGAAGGATGGCCGCTATGGCGAAAACCCGAACCGCCTGCAGCACTACTACCAGTACCAGGTGGTGCTCAAGCCCGCGCCGGAAAACATCCTGGACCTGTACCTGGGTTCGCTGGAGGCGCTGGGCCTGGACCTGAAGCAGAACGACGTGCGCTTCGTCGAGGATGACTGGGAAAGCCCCACGCTGGGCGCCTGGGGCCTGGGCTGGGAAGTGTGGCTGAACGGCATGGAAGTCACGCAATTCACCTACTTCCAGCAAGTGGGCGGCCTCGATTGCAAGCCCGTGCTGGGCGAGATCACGTATGGCGTCGAGCGCCTGGCGATGTACCTGCAGGGCGTTGAAAACGTCTACGACCTCGTATGGACCGAGTGGGAAGAGCACGGTCAAAAGAAAGTCCTCAAATACGGCGACGTGTTCCACCAGAACGAAGTGGAACAGTCCACGTACAACTTCGAGCACGCCAACACCGAGCTGCTGTTCGCCCAGTTCGCGAACCACGAATCGGAAGCCAAGCGCCTGATCGAGCTGCAGCTCACGCTGCCTGCCTACGAACAGATCATGAAGGCTTCGCACAGCTTCAACATGCTCGATGCGCGCGGCGCCATCTCCGTGACGGAACGCGCTGCCTACATCGGCCGCGTGCGCAACCTGTCGCGCCTCGTCGCGCAAGCCTACTACGATTCCCGCGAACGCCTCGGCTTCCCGATGGCAGACAAAGCTTAAGAATACCGACATGACTCAAACCCTGCTCATCGAACTGCTGACCGAAGAACTGCCGCCGAAGGCGCTGGCGAAACTGGGCGCCGCCTTTGCTTCCGGCATCGTCAACGGCCTGAAGGCGCGCGACTTCCTGGAAGAAGACAGCATCGCCACGCCATATGCCACGCCGCGCCGCCTGGCCGTGTCCATCACGAAGGTGCGCGACGTCTCGCCGGACAAATCGATCCGCGAAAAAGTGCTGCCCGTGACCGTGGCCCTGGACAAGGAAGGCAACCCGACCGCCCCGCTGGCCAAGAAACTGGCCGCCCTCGGCTTCCCCGACCTGAAGGTAGCGGACCTGGAACGCGCCCAGGACGGCAAGGCCGAATCGTTCTTCTACACGTACACGGCGCCCGGCTCGCAGCTGGAGGCGGGCTTGCAGGCCGCGCTGGAGGAATCGGTGGCGAAGCTGCCGATCCCGAAGGTGATGAGCTACCAGCGCCCGGATGGCAGCACCGTGCAGTTCGTACGTCCCGCGCACAGCGTCATTGCGCTGTTCGGCGACAAGGTGCTGCCATTGACCCTGCTGGGCCTGACCGCCTCGAACGCCACGCAAGGCCACCGCTTCCTGACGGCGCCGGGCCAGCGCACCGTGATGGTGCCGAACGCCGACGCCTATGCGGATACGCTGGTGGAAAAGGCCAAGGTCATCCCTTCGTTCGAGGCCCGTAAAGAGCAGATCCGCAAGGAATTGCTGGCCAAGGCCGGCGACGACAAGGTCTTGATGCCGGAAGCGCTGCTGGAAGAAGTGGCCTCGCTGGTCGAATGGCCGGTGGTCTACGAATGCCGCTTCGAGGATGAATTCCTCTCCGTGCCGCAGGAATGCCTGATCCTGACGATGCAGACGAACCAGAAATACTTCGCGCTGACGGATGCCAACGGCAAGCTGCGCTCGCGCTTCCTGATCGTCTCGAACATCGCCACCGACACGCCTCAAGCGATCATCGGCGGCAATGAACGCGTGGTGCGCCCGCGCCTGTCGGACGCGAAATTCTTCTTCGAGCAGGACAAGAAGAAAACGCTGGAATCGCGCCTGCCGCTGCTGAAGAACGTGGTCTACCACAACAAGCTGGGCACCCAGGCCGAGCGCAGCGACCGCGTGACGGCGCTGGCCACTGCCATCGCCACGCGCCTCGGCGCCGACGCGGCACTGGCCGAGCGCGGCGCGCGCCTGTCCAAGGCCGACCTGCTGACCGACATGGTGGGCGAGTTCCCCGAGCTGCAGGGCATCATGGGCACGTACTACGCGCGCCATGACGGCGAGAACGAGGAAGTGGCGCTGGCTGCTTCCGAACACTACCAGCCGCGCTTCGCCGGCGACGCCCTGCCCTCCACCCAGACCGGCACCGCCGTCGCGCTGGCCGACAAGCTCGAAACGCTGGTCGGTATCTGGGCCATCGGCCTGCAGCCGACCGGCGACAAGGACCCGTTCGCGCTGCGCCGCCATGCCCTGGGCGTGCTGCGCATGCTGATCGAGAAGCGCCTGCCGCTGGCCATTTCGGAGCTGCTGGCCGATGCCGTGGCGCAGTTCACGTCGGTACCGAACTTCAAGGACCCGACCGTCGAGGTGACCGCCTTCATGCTGGATCGCCTGCGCGGCATCCTGCGCGAGCGCGGCTTCACGCCGAACGAGATCGAAGCCGTGGTGGCCCAGAACCCGGACCGCCTGGACGATATCGTGCAGCGCCTGGAAGCGGTGCAAGCCTTCGCCGCCCTGCCCGAGTCGGCCTCGCTGGCCGCCGCCAACAAGCGCATCACCAACATCCTCAAGAAGAACGAGGAAGCGCTGGCGCAGGCCGGCATGGTGAACCCGGCGCTGCTGCAGGACACGGCCGAGAAGAACCTGGCCGCCGCCGTGACGCGCGTGCAGCCGGAAGTGGACGCCGCCTTCGCGGCCGGCGACTTCACCGGCACGCTGAAGACGCTGGCGCAGCTGCGCGACGATGTCGATGCGTTCTTCAATGACGTGATGGTGATGGCCGACGACATCGCGCTGCGCAACAACCGCCTGGCGCTCCTGTCCTCGCTGCACGGCATGATGAACCGCGTGGCGGACATCTCGAAGCTGGCCGCCTGAGTCGAACAAAGATCGCAATGCCGCAATCGTCACAACCCAAGCTGATCATCCTCGACCGGGATGGCGTCATCAACCACGACTCGCCGGACTTCATCAAGTCCCCCGACGAATGGATTCCCATTCCCGGCTCGCTGGAGGCGATCGCCCGCCTGAACCAGGCGGGTTACCGTGTGGTGATTGCCTCGAACCAGTCCGGCATCGCGCGGCTGCTGTTCGACATCACCACGCTGAACGCGATCCACGCGAAGATGCACCGCCTCGCCCTGCAGGTGGGGGCGGACATCGATGCCGTGTTCTTCTGCCCGCACGCGGCGGCGGACAACTGCGACTGCCGCAAGCCGAAACCCGGCATGTTCGCCGAGATCTCGAAGCGCTACCAGGTGAGCCTGAAGGGCGTGCCGACGGTGGGCGATTCGCTGCGCGACCTGCAATCGGGCTTCATCAGCGGCTGCGTGCCCTACCTGGTGTTGACCGGCAAGGGCGAGAAGACGGCCATGACGGGCGGCCTGCCGCCCGGCACACTGACCTTCCCGGACCTGGCAACCACCGTGCAGCACATCCTGAAGGGCCCCGCGCCCGCGAACCAATAAAAATCGACAACAATCGTCCAAACTGGAGAAACCGCGTTGCGTAAAGTCGTACCCTTTGTCCGTTCCGTCGTGTTCGCGCTGGTCATGGCGATCGCCACCGTCGTGTGGTGTTTCGTCTGCATGCTGGCCGCGCCCCTGCCCTACAACAAGCGCTATTACGTGACTTCGCGCTGGAACGTGTTCGTGATCTGGTGCGCCAAGGTGATCTGCGGGATCGAGTACGAATTCAAGAACTACGAGAACTTCCCGGACAGCCCCGCCATCATCCTGTCGAAGCACCAGTCGGCATGGGAGACCATCTTCCTGCTGCCCAATCTGCCGCGTCCCCTCGTCTTCGTGTTCAAGAAGGAAATCCTGTACATCCCCTTTTTCGGCTGGGGCATCGCGCTCCTGCGCATGATTCCGATCGACCGCAAGCAGGGCAAGAACGCGTTCCGGATGGTGGTGGCACACGGAAAGCGTCGCCTGAAAGACGGCCAATGGATTATCATGTTCCCGGAAGGCACGCGCATTCCCGTGGGCCAGGCGGGCAAGTACAAGAGCGGCGGCACGCGGCTCGCGATCGAGACGAATGTTCCGGTGGTACCCATCGCGGTGAACTCGGGGGAATGCTGGCCCAAGAACTCCTTTATCAAATACCCGGGCAAGATCACGGTTTCCGTAGGCAAGCCGATCTCGCCGGACGGGCATACCCCCGACAGCATGATGGAACAGGTGGAACAGTGGATAGAATCAGAAATGCGCGTCATTTCGCCCCACGCCTACAGCGCTGGCTAGAGACCCGTACCCAGGCCAGCGACCGGGATGACGGCAGCAGCGGCGCAGGCGCCGCCCAGGCCGATCATTCCGGGAGTGAATCCCAGCTCGATCTGTTCGCCGCCGGCGCCGCAGCAGTTGAAGCGCCGGCTCCGTTCCCTCCCCCTCCCGTTTCCGCATTCCCCATTCCGGCCCCCGCCGCCGTTAACCTGCTGCGCCCTACGGTGCCGTTGCGCCGGCCGGACCCGTCGCCGGTCCTGCCGCCTGCGGACGGCATGGAGCGGCGCCAGGTCCTAGTGGGCAGCTTCATACTCGAATATG
This sequence comes from Massilia sp. METH4, assembly GCF_037094685.1. Taxonomy (NCBI): domain Bacteria; kingdom Pseudomonadati; phylum Pseudomonadota; class Betaproteobacteria; order Burkholderiales; family Oxalobacteraceae; genus Massilia; species Massilia sp. METH4. The sequence continues at coordinate 849,443 of NZ_CP146614.1, forward strand.
CGCTGCGCCGCTCCACGCGCCGCTCGATCGGCTTCATGGTCGACGACAACGGCCTGCGCGTAACGGCGCCAAAGCGCTGCACGCTGGCTGATATCGAGAACGCGATCCGCGCGAAACAGGGCTGGATACTCGAGAAGCTGGACGACCGGCGCCAGCGCCGCGCCGCGCGCCTGGAAAAGCCGCCAATCGAATGGGTCGACGGCGCGAAGCTGCCCTACCTGGGCGGCGAGGTCACGTTGCGCCTGTACCACGCGCCGCGTAACCGCACCGATTTCAACCCGGCCACGAACGAACTGTCGCTGGGCCTCGTGCAGGGCGCCACCGAGCTGCTCGTGAAGGAGCGCGTGAAGAACTGGTACAAGCAGCAGGCCGAGGGCCTGTTCGCCCAGCGGCTCGATCTCTACGCGCCCCGCGTGGGCGTGCAGTACGCGTCGTTCTCGCTTTCCTCGGCCGACTCGCGCTGGGGTTCCTGCACCGTGCAGCGCGTGATCCGGCTGAACTGGAAGCTGATGTTCTTCTCGCTGCCTCTGATCGACTACGTGGTGGCGCACGAACTGGCGCACATCCACGAAATGAATCACAGCCCGCGCTTCTGGGCGCACGTGGGCCGCGTCTATCCGCAGTACGAGGAAGCGAAACAGTTGCTGCGGCGCCGCTCGCAGGAGCTGCCGGTGCTGTTTAATTAGAAGGGCTACGCTTCGTTGAGCGGGGGCAGCAATTCCAGCGTGCGCGCGGTGGCGCCGCGGTGCTGGTTGGCGAATGCCAGGCCGGCCTGGCCCATTGCGGTGCGGCTTGCCTCGTCGGCCAGCAGCCGGCCCGCCTGCACCATCAGGTCCGCGGCATCGGCCACGCGCAGCGCGCCGCCGGCGGCCACCGCGTCTTCCGTCACCTGGGCGAAGTTGAACGTGTGCTGGCCGATCAGCACCGGCTTGCCCAGCGCCGCGGCCTCGATCAGGTTCTGCCCGCCCAGCGGCGCCAGGCTGCCGCCGATGAAGGCCACGTCGCAGGTGGCGTAGTAGGCAAACATCTCGCCCATCGAATCGCCCAGCACCACGCGCGTGGCGGCATCGACCCTCGCGCCGGGCTGCGCCAGCGCGGAGCGGCGCTGGACAGTAAGTGCCCGCTCACGCGCCAGCGTCTCGACAGCGTCGAAGCGTTGCGGATGGCGCGGAACCAGGAGCAGCAACGTGTGTGAGGGGAGGCCGGCCGCCTTGAACGCGTCGAGGATGCCCTCTTCCTCGCCTTCGCGCGTGCTCGCGCACAGCAGCACCGGCCGCGCCGTTCCGGGTCCTGCGCCGAACTGGTTCTTCAGCTGGGTGCCGGTGGCCAGCGCGGCCGGCGGCACCACCACGTCGAACTTGATGCTGCCCGTGACCGCCACGTTGGCGACACCCAGCGCGCGCACGCGCTCGGCGTCTTCGGCGGTCTGCGCGGCAACCAGCGAAATGCCGCGTGCCGCCTCGGCCATGAGCTTGCCCAGCTTGCGGGCCTTGCGCAGCGAGCGTTCCGACAGCCTGGCGTTGGCCAGCACCACCGGCACCTGCCGCCGGTTGCACCCGGCGATCAGGTTCGGCCACACCTCGGTTTCCATCAGGATGCAGATGCGCGGCTCGAAGTGGGCGATGAAGCGCCCCACCAGCGCCGGCAGGTCATACGGGAGGTAGGATTGCACCACGCGGGCGCCGTGCTTGCCGAACAGGCTCTTGCCCGTGGCGCGGCCCGTCGGCGTCATGTGCGTGAGCACGATGCGGCCGCGCGGGTAGCGCTTGAGCAGCGCCTCGACGAGCGGCTCGGCGGCGCGCGTCTCGCCCACCGAGACGGCGTGCACCCAGATCGTCAGCGGTTCGTCGTTGGCGGCCCGCCGGCCGTAGATGCCCAGGCGTTCGTTCCAGAACTGGCGATAGCCCGGTTCCTTGCGGCCGCGCCACCACAGGCGCGCCAGCACCAGCGGCAGTGCGAGCCGCCACATGAGGGTGTACAGGAACCGCATCAGGCCATCACCTTCCCAGCAGGCTCTTGGCGGCGGCCGCCACCTCGGCCACGGAAGGCGGATTGCCCCGGTCGCCCAGGTTGATGATCTTCGGCGACCAGTTGCCTTCGGTTTTCCAGCGCGGCGAGTCGCAGTAGATCTCCACCACCGGGCGGCTGAACGCGGCGGCGATATGGGTGAGGCCCGTGTCGACGCCGACGGCCAGCGTGGCGCGGCGGGCCAGCATCACGGCGTCCGCCATCGGCAGCCCGGGCAGCACGCGGGCGTTGGGAATGCCCGCCGCCAGCGCTTCGGCTTCGGCCTTTTCCCTGGGTGAGCCCCAGGGCAGCAGGATGGTCATCGGAGCAAGCTCGCGGCCCAGCGCGATCCAGTTCGCGGGTGCCCATTTCTTCGCGTCGCGCGCCGTGCCGTGGAAGTACACGGCGTACGGTTCGGGGGGCATCCAGTCCGGGCGCGGTTCATCGGCCGCCACTTCGGGCAGGCCGAAATCGGCCGGCGTATCGACCGCGTAGCCCAGCGCCGCGCCGACGACGAGGCGGCCGCGCGCCACCGCGTGCGTGCGCGGATCGAGGGGAATGCTCTTCGTGTGGAACACGCGGGAAATGCCTTCGTAGCCGGAGCCTTCGCTGCCGTTCGCCAGGCCGACCTTCTGGCCACCCTTCCGGACGCACGCGGCGCCCATGATGACGCCCGTCTTCAACAAGCCCTGCGTGTCGAACACGTAGTCGTATTCGACTTCGCGCAGGCGGCGGAAGAACGCCCCGACCTCGGCACGCACCGCCTTGTCGCCCAGGTTCTTGCGCCAGCGCCGCAGCGCGAAGGGAATGATGTTGCGCACATCCTTGTTCAGCCGCACGAGGCTGACATACCCCTCTTCCACCACCCAGTCGATGTTCGCGCCGGGGAAGTGGCGGCGGATGTCCGCCACGATGGGCATGTTGTGCAGCACGTCTCCCAGCGAGGAGACGCGCACCAGCAGGATGTTCATCTGGTTCGGGAACGCTGGCTCAGAAGGGCAGCTCGGCGTCCGGCTTGGCGGTCAGGATCACGTCGCGGAACTGGCCCTGGATGCGCGCCAGCGCCTGCGGGGTTTCGGCTTCGAAGCGCAGCACGATCACCGGCGTGGTGTTCGACGAGCGCGCCAGCCCGAAGCCGTCCGCGTATTCCACGCGCAGGCCGTCGATCGTGATGATGCGTTCGTTGCCGGGGAATTTCGCGTCGCTGCGCAGCTTGTCCATCAGCGCGAAGTTCTCGCCTTCCTTCAGGTGCAGGTGCAGTTCCGGCGTGCTGTCCGATTGCGGCAGGGAGTTCAGGAGCGCCGACGGTTCCTGTTCCTTCGTGAGGATTTCCAGCATGCGGGCGCCGGCATACAGGCCGTCGTCGAAGCCGTACCAGCGCTCCTTGAAGAAGATGTGGCCGCTCATCTCGCCGCCCAGCGGGGCGCCGGTTTCCTTCAGCTTGGCCTTCACCAGCGAGTGGCCCGTCTTGTACATCAGCGGCTTGCCGCCCGCCTTCTCGATGTAGGGCGCCAGGTGGCGCGTGCACTTCACGTCGTACAGGATCTGTTCGCCCGGCACGCGCGACAGCACGTCGGCCGCGAACAGCATCATCTGGCGGTCAGGGTAGATGATCTGGCCATCCTTGGTCACGAGGCCAAGGCGGTCGCCGTCGCCGTCGAAGGCCAGGCCGATTTCGGCATCCGTCTCCTGCAGGCAGCGGATCAGGTCCTGCAGGTTTTCCGGGTGCGCCGGGTCCGGGTGATGGTTCGGGAAGTTGCCGTCGACTTCGCAGAACAGCTCGATCACTTCGCAGCCCATGCCGCGGTACAGGTCGCCCGCGAACGCGCCGGCCACGCCGTTGCCGCAGTCCACCGCGATCTTGATGGGACGGGCGATCTTCACGTCGCCGATGATGCGTTCCAGGTAGGCGGCACGGATATCGTGCGTGCGGTAGGCGCCCGGCTGCGCGGCCGGCTGCAGCGTGCCGGCGGCGATATGCTCATACAGGCCCGTGATCGCGTCGCCATAGATCGCTTCGCCGGCCAGCACCATCTTGAAACCGTTGTAGTCCGGCGGATTGTGGCTGCCGGTAACCATGATGCCCGATTTCGTCTCGAGCACATTGGTGCCGAAGTACACCATCGGCGTGGCGACCACGCCCAAGTCGATGACGTCCATGCCGGCGGCTTGCAGGCCTTCGGCCAGCGCCGCGGCCAGCGCGGGGCCGGACAGGCGGCCATCGCGGCCGATGACCACGCTGCGCTCGCCCTTGGCCAGCGCGGCCGCGCCAAAGGCATGGCCGATCTGGCGGGCTACGCCTGCGTCGAGGGTTTTATCGATGATGCCGCGGATGTCGTAAGCTTTGAAGATCGATTTCGAGAGGGAGACCATGAATGTCGGGAGCCCAGGCTGAGCGGGCAGCCGGCTTTATGAAATGGAAACAACCGGTATAGTAAGTGCGAAGCCGGCTACAGGCAAGTGTCGTCCTGCCGCGCGCCGGCTGATCCTTGCCGGGAATTCGCCCGGCAACGCGTTCAGATGCGGAGTTCGTCGATGGACTTGCCGGCGTCGACCCAGTCCTTCACCCATTTCGGTTGGCGGCCACGGCCGGTCCATTGCTGGGCCGCGTCGTCGGGATTGCGGAAACGGGCAGCCACGGTGCCGCCTTTGCCGCGCGGATTGGTGGCGATCAATTCCTTCAACGGCAGGCCGACACGCTGGGCGATCGCGAGAATTTCGTCCTTTGCCTTTTGCAGATCCTGCGTCTCGCGTTTTTTCAGCTCGCGCTTGACCTGTTCCTGCAGATTACGCAAATCCGAAGCCGACAAATTCGACAGATCCATCGTGTATTCCTTTATAAAAATGTTCAGGGAACGTGTTTCTGTGCGAAATATACACCAACTCTGGATTCACCGGTTCTTTTTGTGGCGAATCATCCAGCGCGGCGCTTTAAATCGGACGATTCGTACATATAACCAGACATAGCTGATAATGAACAGCAGGCAAAATAGCATCAGCACGCCCGTATAGCGCCAGAATACGGTGGCGGGAATTACGGCCATCAGCGAAAACATCCACAGGTAGGGCGATGTCAGCGAATTGCGGCGCATCAGCGCGCGGGCATCCTTGTGCCCGACGGCCCATTGCACCACGCGGCGGAAAATAAGGCTGTGCAGATGAATACCGTCCGGCATGGCCGGCGACTTGCCTCGAATAAACATTCGGCGGTACACGGAAAACAGCGTTTCGAACGCCGGATAGATGAGCAACAGTGCCGCATACCAGGTCGAGACTTGCGGATTGCGCATCACCAGCAACAGCGCCAGCTCACCCAGCATGAAGCCGATAAAGTAGGCGCCGCCATCGCCCAGGAATATCAGGCCCACCGGGTAATTCCAGATCAGGAAGCCCGCCGTGGCCCCGGCCACCATCAATGCCGCCACCAGCACGAACATATCGTTCACCTGCAGCGCCACATAGCCGAGGGAAAGCAGCATGCATATCGTGACCACGCTGGCCAGGCCGTTAAATCCATCGATGATATTCACGGCATTGGCGATGCCGGCCACCGATAATACGGTCAGCGGCAGGGTCAGCCAGATATACGGCAGCGACCAAACCGCATCGATCCAGTCGATGCGGTCGATGCGGGCATCGAGCAGATAATAGCCGAGCAGCGCCGCCACCATCGTCAGCAAGAGCCGGCGCGTGGCCGACACCCGCCCCGTGTAATCCTCGACAATGCCGCCGACAAATGCGCAGGTGCTGCACGCCATCAGCGACAGCATCCAGGTCGTCAATGCCGGGACCCGCCAGACGGAAATACACGCCGATAAGGCGACGGCGAGAAAGATCGATAGCCCGCCAATCCGGGCCACGCTGTGCGAATGCACTTTCTGCACGCCGTTGAAATCGGCATCCAGCGCTGGCCCGTGCAGCCGCGCCTCCTTGATGACCAGTAAGGTCAGCAAGGCTGAAGCGACAAAGCTCACAAGGAAAGAAAACATGTATCGTAGATCGGTCGTGGTCGGGCAAAGCCGCAGCGCGGTACGGATGTGCTCCGCGTGCCAACCAGCGATTGTACCGGATTAATAAGCGGAAACTGGGAAAACCAGCCCCGTGCCCGGGCTGCGAAAGGCCACGATTCTACCGGGCACGCGGAGTTTCCAAAGATCAATTACTATTCGATACACTCGGCCACGGTGCGCGATGATCACCGCAGGCAGAGGCGCAATGCGTCGCGCCATGCCGGCAGGCGCACGAAACGCTCCTGCAGGCGGTTCGAATCGAGTGCCGAATAGCGGGGCCTGGCGGCGGGCAGCGGATACTGGTCGGTGGTGATCGCCACGAGCTTGCAGGCGATGCCGGCTTCCTCCAGGATCGCGGCCGTGAAGCCGCACCACGTGGTGCGGCCCTGGCTGGAGAGGTGGTAGATGCCGCCGTTCTCGCTCCACCACCCGGCGCCGCCCGCGCGCGCCTGGGCCAGGATCAGCGCCGTGGTGTCGGCGATCGTGCGGCTCCACGTGGGTGCGCCGTGCTGGTCGTCGACGATGCGCAGCTCGCCCCGCTCCTTCGCCAGGCGCAGCATCGTCAGCAGGAAGTTCTTGCCGCGCATGCCGTACACCCAGCTGGTGCGGAAAATCAGGTGCGGTACGCCCGACGCGGCGATGGCCTGTTCTCCCGCCAGCTTGCTGGCGCCATACACGTTCAGCGGCGCGACGGGATCGGTTTCCACCCGCGCTTCCGGCGACTGCCCGTCGAACACATAATCGGTCGAGTAGTGCACCAGCGCCGCGCCCAGCGCCCTGGCCTCGGCCGCCATCAGGGCCGGCGCCTCGGCATTGACCCGGTACGCCAGTTCCGGCTCGCTTTCGGCCTTGTCCACCGCCGTGTAGGCGGCCGGGTTGACGATCAGTTGCGGCCGCACGGCGCGGATCACCTCGCGCACCTGGTCCAGGTTCGCCAGGTCCATGCGGGTGCGGTCGACGGCGACGATCTCGCCCAGGCCCTGCAGGCTGCGTTCCAGCTCGTAGCCGACCTGCCCGGTATTCCCAGTCAACAGGATCTTCATGCGCTTACCTGGACACGTCGTCGAACACTTCGGCCTCGGCCAGGGACACGCCGGTCCGGTCCTTGGCCGACAGCAGGGGCGGACCGTCGATCGGCCATTCGATGCCGACCGCGGGATCGTTCCACGCCAGCGCGCGCTCGTGCTCGGGGGCGTAGTAATCGGTGGTCTTGTACAGGAACTCGGCAAATTCGCTGGTCACGGCGAACCCGTGGGCGAAGCCCGGGGGGATCCAGAACTGCCGCTTGTTCTCGGCCGACAGTTCCAGGCCATGCCAGCGGCCGAACGTGGGCGAGTTCCTGCGCAGGTCGACTGCCACGTCGAACACGCTGCCGGCCGTCACGCGCACCAGCTTGCCCTGTGTCTGGCGGATCTGGTAGTGCATGCCGCGCAGCACACCGCGCGCCGAGCGCGAGTGGTTATCCTGCACGAAGGGCAGCTGTACGTCGGTCAGCTCGGCAAAGCGTTTCGCGTTGAAGCTCTCGTAGAAAAAGCCGCGTTCGTCGCCGAACACGGCCGGCTCGATGACCAGGAGGCCATCGATCGGGGTGGAGATGACATTCATCGCGGAATCACTTTGTCTTCCAGGATTTGCAGAAGGTACTTGCCATAGCCGTTCTTTTTCAAGGGCTCGGCAAGGCGGTGCAACTGCGCGGCATCGATATAGCCCTTGCGGTAGGCGATCTCCTCCGGGCAGGCCACCTTCAGGCCCTGCCGCTTCTCGATCGTGGCGATGAATTGCGAGGCGTCCAGCAGCGATTCATGCGTGCCCGTGTCGAGCCAGGCCATGCCGCGGCCCATCAGCTCGACCCGCAGGCGGCCCTGCTCCAGGTAGGCCTTGTTGACGTCCGTGATCTCCAGCTCGCCGCGCGCCGACGGCTTGATCGCGGCGGCGATGTCGCACACCCGGTTGTCGTAGAAGTACAGACCCGTCACCGCATAGTTCGATTTCGGCACCGCCGGCTTTTCCTCGATGCTCACCGCGCGCCGGTTGCCGTCGAACTCCACGACGCCATAGCGCTCCGGATCGTTCACGTGGTAGGCGAAGACGGTGGCCCCGTCGCCCTGGCCGGCCGCGCTGCGCAAGAGCGCGTCCAGGTCGTTGCCGTAGTAGATGTTATCGCCCAGGATCAGGGCGGAAGGCGCATCCCCCACGAACTCGCGGCCGATGATGAACGCCTGCGCCAGGCCGTCCGGCGACGGTTGCACCGCGTACGACAGCTGTATGCCCCACTGGCTGCCGTCGCCGAGCAGTTCGCGGAACCGCGGCGTGTCGTTCGGCGTGGAGATGATGAGGATTTCGCGCATGCCGGCCAGCATCAGCGTCGTCAGCGGATGATAGATCATCGGCTTGTCGTAGATCGGCAGCAGTTGCTTCGAGACGCTCGTCGTGACCGGGTACAGCCGGGTTCCCGAGCCGCCGGCAAGAATGATGCCCTTGCGCTGGTTGATGACGTCCGTATTCATGTCGCGCCTCCCTGTGCCACTTCCCGATTGAAGTAATTCGTCTCGACCCACTTGGCGTACGCCCCCGACTGCACGTCGGCCACCCAGTCCGGATGGTCGAGATACCACTGCACCGTCTTGCGGATGCCCGTCTCGAACGTTTCGGCGGGTTTCCAGCCCAGCTCCCGCTCCAGCTTGCGCGCGTCGATCGCGTAGCGGCGGTCGTGGCCGGGCCGGTCCTTCACGTAGGTGATCTGGGTGCGGTAGCTGGCGCCGTCGGCCTTCGGCTTCAGGCTGTCGAGAATGTCGCACAGCGTGTGCACCACGTCCAGGTTCGCCATTTCGTTCCAGCCGCCCACGTTGTAGGTTTCACCCAGCTTGCCGCCGGCCAGCACGCGGCGGATCGCCGCGCAGTGGTCGGATACATACAGCCAGTCGCGGATTTGCTGGCCGTCCCCGTAGATCGGCAGCGGCTTGCCCGCCTGCGCGTTGGCGATCATCAGCGGGATCAGTTTCTCGGGGAAGTGATAGGGCCCGTAGTTGTTCGAGCAGTTCGTCGTCAGCGTTGGGAAGCCGTAGGTATGGTGGTAGGAACGCACCAGGTGGTCCGAGGCCGCCTTCGAGGCCGAGTAGGGGCTGTTCGGTGCATACGCGGTGGTTTCCGAGAACGGCGGATCGTTCGGGCCCAGCGAGCCGTACACCTCGTCGGTGGACACGTGCAGGAAGCGGAACGCGGCCTTGCCCGGTTCGGCCAGTTCGCTCCAGTAGGCGCGCGCCGCTTCCAGCAGGGCGAAAGTGCCGTTGATGTTCGTGTTGATGAACTCGGCGGGGCCGTGGATCGAGCGGTCCACGTGGCTCTCCGCCGCGAAGTGCACGATCGCGCGCGGCTGGTGCTCGCGCAGCATGGCCAGCACGTGCTCGCCGTCGCAGATGTCGCCGCGCACGAAGACGTGGCGCGCGTCGTCCTTCAGCGATGCCAGGTTGTTCAGGTTCCCCGCGTAGGTCAGTTTATCGAAGTTGAGCACGGGCTCGTCCGATTGAGCGAGCCAGTCCAGCACGAAGTTCGAGCCGATAAAACCGGCCCCGCCTGTCACTAAAATCATTTAGTATCCCTGTTTGGCTTTAGTTTTTGATAACTTCGATTGTAATGGCAAAGGGCGCTGCTGGTTCAATAATAGCGGCGCCCGGTGGAGAGGTATGCGGACTTACGCAATCGGCGACCTGCAAGGGTGCCATGCTGAAACTGTCGCGCTCGTCGAGCGCATCCTGGAACGCGAGCGGGGCAATGAACCGCCAGCCATCCTGTTTTGCGGTGACCTGATCAACCGCGGCCCCGATTCCCTGTCGACGCTGCGCTACGTGCAGGCGCTGGCCCAAGGCAGCGGCGGCCGCATCGACGCGGTGCTGGGCAACCACGACCTGCACCTGCTGGCGGTCGCCAACGGCATCCGCCCCGAGTCGGGTTCCGACACGCTCGACACCATCCTCGCCGCCCCGGACCGCGAGGCGCTGCTGCACTGGCTGCGCGAACGCCCGCTGGCGCTGTTCACGAAGGGGCACCTGCTGGTGCACGGCGGCGTGCTGCCGCAATGGACCGCGGCGCAGGCGGTTACGCTGGCCGGCGAAGTGGAAGCGGCGTTGCGCAGCGCCGAATGGACGACCTTCCTGGCCGAGATGTATGGCAACCAGCCGGACCGCTGGGACGACGACCTGCGCGGCACCGCGCGACTGCGCTGCATCGTCAACGCGCTGACCCGCATGCGCTTTTGCAGCGCTGACGGCGAGATGGATTTCAAGCTGAAGGAAAGCGCCACCGTCGATCCCGGCACGGGACTGATGCCGTGGTTCGAGGTGCCGGGCCGCCGCACCGAAGACGTGACCGTGGTGTTCGGCCACTGGTCCGCCCTGGGCCTGCGCATTACGCCGAAGTACATTGCCCTCGACAGCGGCTGCGTGTGGGGCGGGCAACTCTCGGCCGTGTGCCTGGACGACCGTTCGCTGTTGCAGGTGGAATGCCCGGAGTTCCAGCGGGCTAAGGGGAAGGCGTAGAGGTGTGTCCGCGCCATAGGGGTCTGTCCGCGCCGTAGGGGTCTGTCCGCGCCGTAGGGGTCTGTCCCCGCCAGTCCGTGGCTCGGAACACAGTCGCCAGCATGGACCGAGGGGACTGACCCCGGTTTTTTGCTGGTGAAAAATGGGGTCAGTCCCCTTGATCAGGGCCGGCGACCGTGTTCGAGGCCGCAGACTGGCGGGGACAGACCCCTTGGGCCGCGGACTGGCGCGGACAGACCCCTGGGGCCGCGGGCTGGCGGGGACAGACCCCGGGACCGCGGACTGTTACCGGTTCTCGGGCTCGGCGTCCGGGGTGTCGGCTGGGGCGGAGGTGTCGGCTGGCGCGGGGATGTGCAGCGCTTCGCGGATCGACTGGTAGCAGCGCTCGGCCAGGTCGCGCCGGTGGGCGCCTTCGGCCTTCATCGAGCGCAGGATCGTCACGCGGGCATGGATCGCCTTGCCGGACAGGATCGCCAGGACGCTCTGCACGAAGGTCATGTCGCCGATGAACTCCACCGATGGATGGGGCTTGCGTTCGTGGTCGATGTAGCGGATCGCGTAGGGTTGCACGCGCGATTTCGCGTCCACCGCCGCTTCGAACAGGTTGGCGTGGAACGGCAGCAGCGTGCCTTGCGGCGCGGTCGTCCCTTCCGGGAAGAAGGCCACGCGCTCGCCCGATTTCAGGGCCGTGACCAGTCCCTCGAAGGCGCGGCGCAGGTCGCGCCGGTTGCCGCGGGCGATGAACACCGTGCCGGCCTGCTCGACCAGCCAGCCGGCCAGCGGCCAGGACCTTATCTCGGCCTTGGCCACGAAGCGGCACGGGTACAGCGCGTTGAGCACGAAGATGTCCAGCCACGACACGTGATTGGCCACCACCAGCGCCTGCGCGCGCGGCACGGCGCTGCCCGCCGTGATCTGCACGTGCACGTTGCAGATGCCCAGCAGGTGGCGCGACCAGCGGCGGACGTGGATCTCGCGCGCCTCGCGGCCGATCCACGGAAAGAGCAGCGCGCAGATCGCCATCCCGAAGAGCAGGTGGAAGACGAGCCGCGCGATGCGCAGTGCGAGGATCATCGGCTCAGCCGGCCTTGCGTTCGTAGGCGACGCGGCCCGCCACGATGGTGGCCCGCACCCGGCCCGGCATCTCGTAGCCCAGGAAAGGCGTGTGCTTGCCCTGGCTGGCCAGTACCGCCCCCTCGACCAGCCAGCGGTCGGCCGGGTCGAACAGCACCACGTCGGCGTTCGCGCCCACGCGCAGGTGTCCGGCGTCCAGACCCGCCACGCGGGCCGGATCGGCCGTCACGCGCTGCAGCGCCTTGAACAGGTGCTTGTCACCGGACGCATGGCCATTCAGGGTCTCGCCCCACTTGATCGCCAGCGACAGCAGCAGCTCCAGGCCCGTCGCGCCCGGCGACGCCTCGGCGAACGGCAGCAGCTTCTCGTCGTCGTCGACCGGCGTGTGGTCCGAGCAGATCGCGTCGATCGTGCCGTCGGCCAGCGCGGCGCGGATCGCCTCGCGGTCGCGCTGGGTACGGAACGGCGGCGTCACGCGCGCGTTCGGGTCGAAGAAATTGATGTCGGCATCGGTCAGGTGCACGTGGTGCGCGCCCACGTCGCAGGTCACCGGCAAGCCTTCGGCCTTGGCCGCGCGCACCAGCTCCAGGCCGGCCGCGGACGACAGGCGGCACAGGTGCACCCTGGCGCCGGTGGAGCGCACCAGTTCGAAGATCGTGTGCAGCGCGATCGTCTCGGCCATCACCGGCACGCCGGACAGGCCCAGCCGCGAGGCCAACGGCCCGCTGTGCGCCACGCCGCCCTTGCCGATGTACGCATCCTGGGGGCGCAGCCACACGGTGTAGCCGAACGTCTTCGCGTATTGCAGCGCGCGCAGCAGCACATTGGTATCGGTCACCGGCACTTCGGCCTGCGAGAAGCCGATGCAGCCCGCCTCGCTCAGCTCGGCCATTTCTGTCAGCGCCTCGCCCTTCAGGCCCATGGTCAGCGCGCCCAGCGGATGCACGTGCGCGCCCTTGCGGCCGCGCGCGCGGTGCTTCAGCATTTCCACGAGGCCCGGCTCGTCGAGCACGGGATCGGTATCCGGCGGGCACACCAGGCTCGTCACCCCGCCCTGCAAGGCGGCCTGCATTTCCGATTCCAGCGTGGCCTTGTATTCGTAGCCCGGTTCGCGCAGGCGCGCCGCCAGGTCCACCAGGCCGGGGGCCACCACCAGGCCGGTCGCGTCGATCGTGCGCGCCGCCGCGAAACCTTCCGGCGCCGCGCCCAGCGCGGCCACCTTGCCGTCCACGATGTACAGGTCCTGCACCGCGTCGACACCGTTGGCCGGGTCGATCACGCGGCCGTTCTTGATATGGAGATTGCTCATTGCTGCGCTTACCCTTGGTTACCAGCCAAAATACTCATCACCGCCATGCGGACGGCGATCCCGAACGTGACCTGCGGCAGGATCACCGCCTGCGGGCCATCGGCCACGGCCGAATCGATTTCCACGCCGCGGTTCATCGGCCCCGGGTGCATCACGATCGCATCGGGCGCGGCCAGCGCCAGGCGCTCCGGCGTCAGGCCGTAGCTCTTGAAGTATTCCTGCGCCGAGGGCAGCAGCGCGCCGCTCATGCGTTCGTTCTGCAGGCGCAGCATGATGATCACGTCCACGTCCTTCAGGCCTTCGTCCATGTTCGTGAACGTGCGCACGCCCAGCTGTTCCAGGCCGCCCGGCAGCAGCGTGTGCGGCCCGATGGCGCGGATTTCCGGCACGCCCAGCGTCGTCAGCGCGTGGATGTCCGAGCGGGCCACGCGGCTGTGCAGGATGTCGCCCACGATGGCCACCCGCAGGTTGGTGAAGTCCTTCTTGTAGTGGCGGATCGTGTACATGTCCAGCAGGCCCTGCGTGGGGTGCGCGTGGCGGCCGTCGCCCGCGTTCACCACGTGCACGTGGTTCTGCTTCGTGTCGTGCAGGTGCTTGGCGATCAGGTAGGGCGCGCCGGACTGCGAGTGGCGCACCACGAACATGTCGGCATGCATGGCCGACAGGTTGTCGATCGTGTCCAGCAGGGATTCGCCCTTGCTGGCCGAGGAGGCTGAGATGTTCAGGTTGATCACGTCCGCCGACAGGCGCTTGCTGGCGATCTCGAACGTGGTGCGCGTGCGCGTGGAATTCTCGAAGAACAGGTTGAAGACGCTCTTGCCGCGCATCAGCGGCACCTTCTTCACTTCGCGGTCCGATACGCTGACGAAGGAACTGGCCGTATCGAGGATCTGGTTGATGATGGCTTTCGGCAGCCCTTCGGTCGTCAGCAGGTGCTGCAGTTCGCCGTGTTTGTTCAGTTGCGGATTAAGCATGGGAATTTACGCAGACTCGTGTTCGATGGTGAGTTGGAATCGTCGGTCCTGACCTTGATCCTGAAACTGTTTCAGGCGCAGCGCCTGGCCCGGCTGCACGCGGGTGTGCGCCGCCACGAAGTCGGCGGCCACCGGCAGCTGGCGCTCGCCGCGGTCCACCAGCGCGGCCAGCAGGATGCGCGCGGGGCGGCCGTAGTCGAACAGTTCGTTGATCGCGGCGCGCGTGGTGCGGCCGGTATACAGCACGTCGTCCACCAGCAGGATGGTGGCGCCGGCCACGTCGAAGCCGATCTGGGTGGGCTTCACATCGGCGGGCAAGCCCTTCTTCGCGTAGTCGTCGCGATAGAAGGAAACGTCGAGCACGCCGCAGCGTTCGCTCATGCCGAGGTCGGAGGCCAGGCGCTCGGCGATCCAGGCGCCGCCGGAATGGATGCCGACGATCGCCGGCTCGTGCGCGCCGGCGAGGCCGGCCTTCACCTGGTCCAGCAGCGCGGCATACAGCGCCTCGGCATCCAGGGCGGTGGGGTCAGTGTGGGACATGGTTTCAGGAATGTTGGTCGAAATACTGTTGCAGGATGACGGCGGCGGCGCGATCGTCGATCACCTCGCCGCGCTTGCCGGACAGGATCGCGGAGGAATAGCGTTCGTCCACCAGCTCGACGGGTATGTTGAAGCGGCCATGCAGCTGGTTGGCGAAGCGGCGGCAGCGCGCCGTCATCTCGTGTTCGGCGCCGTCCGGATGCAGCGGCAGCCCGACGACGAACCTGGTCGGGCCCCACTTGTCGATCAGGGTCTTGATTTCCGCAAAGCGGGATTGATTGTCGATGGATTTGATGACGGCCAGCGGGCTTGCCTGGCCGATCATCGTGTTCCCCATTGCTACGCCGATACGTTTGATACCGAAATCGAAAGCGAATACCGTTTCCAAACTACGCATGGCCCGCTTCGGAAGTGAGCATCAGCGGATCGATGCCCAGCAGTTTCATCGCGGCCACGTAGCGTTCCTCGATCGGCAGGTCGAACAGGATGCTCGGCTCGGCATGCACGGTCAGCCAGCCATTGCGGCTGATCTCATCCTCGAGCTGGCCCGGGCTCCAGCCCGAGTAACCGATCGACACCAGCATGCGCTGTGGGCCGGTGCCCTTGGCCACGGCTTCCAGCACGTCGATGGAGGTGGTGAATGCCACCTCGTCCGTCACCGTCAGCGACGACGAGTAGCGCGCGCAGGGCGTATGCAGCACGAAGCCGCGATCGTCCTGCACGGGGCCGCCGAACATGATCGGCTTGGAAGTCATCTGGTCGTTCGCGGCCGTTACCTCTAGGTCGATGCGCTCGAACAGCACATCCATCGTCATGTCGGTGGGCTTGTTGATGACCACGCCAAGCACGCCATTTTCATTGTGCTCGCAGACATACACGACGGTTCCGCCGAACACGGGATCCTGCATGGAAGGCATGGCGATCAGGAAATGATTCGCCAGGTTCAACGTGGGCGTCGTGGAGGATTCCCGCGCTTCCATCTTATGCAGCGGGGATTCGCTTTCCTGTAACAGCCCGGGCACAGGTAGCGGTTTGCTCACTTTGCTCTTCTTCATAAGCTGCTCTCTTCGCTGGACTGTCTTGGTTGCTTCTGGGTTTGATGATACTGGAACTGGTGACGCGCAATGACGCAAGGAAACTGGGCGCCATATCGACAGTTTACTATGAATTGCCGGAACGGCCATCCAAACAAGGCTGGCACCCCGTAAACTGATGGTAAGCAATAATTCCTTTCCCGACTTGAGCTTAAGCATGCCCAAAAGCAATTCCATGGAGATTCGCGCCGGGCACGGCGCCCTGGTGTGGTTTCGGCGCGACCTGCGCGTCTTCGACCATGCCGCGCTGCACCACGCCCTCGCCGCCGGCGCGCCGGTCCATTGCGCCTTCGTTTTCGATACAACCATCCTGCAAGGCTTGCCACGCGACGACCGCAGGGTCGCCTTCATCCACGCCTCGCTGGTGGAACTGGCGGCCGAACTGGAAGCGCTCGGCGGCCACCTGCTCGTGCGGCATGGCGACGCCGGCACGGTCATCCCGGCCCTGGCAGCCGAACTGGGCGTGGGTGCCGTCTACGCCAACGAAGACTACGATCCCGCCGCCATCGCCCGCGACGCGGCCGTGGCCGAGGCGTTGGCGGCGCAAGGCCGCGCGCTGGGCCTGTTCAAGGACCAGGTGATCTTCGCGAAGGACGAAGTGCTGTCGCAAGCCGGCAAGCCCCTCGGTGTGTTCACGCCCTACAAGAAAGCATGGCTGAAACGCCTGGAAGCGCACCCGGACGCGCTGGCGCCATGGCCGATCGACCCGCATGCCGCGTCGTTCGCCCCGGGCCGCTCGCAGTTGCCGGTACTGCAAGCCATCGGCTTCGAGGGTGCCGACCTGGCCGCGGTCGGCGTCACGCCGGGCATGCGCGGCGGCGCCGCGGTGTTCGAGGCCTTCCTGCCGCGCCTGGCCGGCTATGGCACGGAACGCGACTATCCGGCGCGCGACGGCACCTCGCACCTGTCGCTGCACCTGCGCTTCGGCACGGTATCGATCCGCCACCTCGTGCGCACCGTGATCCAGCTGGCCGCGCGCGGCCAGGCCGGCGACGGCGGCGCCACCTGGCTTTCCGAGCTCGTGTGGCGCGAGTTTTACCAGATGATCCTGTTTCACCACCCGCGAGTCGTGCACGCCGCGTTCAAGCCGGTGTATGACAAGGTGGACTGGGAAACGGGACCGCAAGCCGAGGAACTGTTTGCCGCCTGGTGCGCAGGCCGCACCGGCTATCCGCTGGTCGATGCCGCCATGGTGCAGTTGAACACCACGGGTTTCATGCACAACCGCTTGCGCATGGTCACTGCCAGCTTCCTGTGCAAGGATCTTGGCATCGACTGGCGCCGCGGCGAAGCGTATTTCGCGCTGAAGCTGAACGACTACGAGCTGGCGTCGAACAACGGCGGGTGGCAATGGGCCGCGTCGAGCGGCTGCGACGCGCAACCGTTCTTCCGCATCTTCAATCCTGTCACGCAATCGGAACGGTTCGACGCGAACGGCGACTTCATCCGCCACTACCTGCCGCCGCTGCGCGGCCTGTCGGCCAAGGAGATCCACGCACCCTGGCTGCACGGCGGCGCGGCGGGTTATCCCGCGCCGATCGTCGACCATGCCGAGGCGCGGCAGCGCACGCTGGAGCGCTATGAGGTGGTGAAGGGGCGCTGATCCAGGTCAGCGCTCGCCGGACTCCCCCGGCAGCAACCCGGCGATCGACTCCACCGACTGCCGCAGTCTGGCGTGCGAGGACACGATGTCGTCCACGCTGTCGGCCAGCGTCCGCGTCGATTCCTTCAACCGTGTGACGCGGTCTAATTCGGCCGGGTCGAACTCCTCCAGGCCGGACACCGACAGCCGCGACGCGATATGCGACTCGGCCTGCGCTTCCACTTCGCGCAACTGCTGCCGCAGCCGGTCCAGCTTGTCCTCGAAGCCCAACAGGGTCGTGCGCAACGCCGCCACCTCGCTTTCCAGCCGCGAACGGTCGATCGCGAGGTCGATCGTCGTGCCTTGCAGGTCGGCTTCGCTGCCGGCCGGCACCGGTTCGGCCGGCCGCTCCGGCGGCGGCACCAGCGTCAGTTGCGGCGCGGCGGCCTGCGTCAGCGGCGGCTCGGCGAATGCGTCGTCGAATGCCGCGTCGAACAGGTCGTCGATCGATTCGTCCTGCGTGGCCAGCTGCGGCCGCAGCGGCAGCGGCGCGCCCCGCTCCGGTACCGGCGGCGGGTCGGCCAGCAGGGCGTGATAGGTGTCGGCAAACAGCGTGTCCAGGCGGGTGGCCAGGTCGTCCACCGCGTCCACCGCGGGCGCCTCGGGCGGCGCTGTCGCGGGCTCTTCCTGCGGTGCCGTCCCGTGTTCTTGCCATGCCGGCGCCAGCATTCCATCGAGCCGCGCCGCCACGTCCGGCCCGGCGGCATGGGCACGCGCCAGTTCGTCGCGCAGCCGCTCCAGCGCGGCGATCAGTTCCGCCTGCCCAGGCGGCATGTCGCCGGTGGCAAAGCTGTCCACCATGCCGCGCATGCGCTGGGCGACCAGGTCGAACAGGTCGTGGTGGGCCGGGTCGTGCAGCGTGGCGGGTGCCGCCTGCAACGTGGCCTCGAGCGCGGCGGCCAGCTCGCGCATGGACTTGAAGCCGACCGCGCCGGAAGCGTCCGCGAGCGCCTGGGCCTGGTGCAGCGCCTCGGGGTCCAGCCCGCCCTGGCGGCGCCAGGCATCGAAAGCCCCGGCGAGGCCGCCGGCCAGCGTGCCCGCCTGCGCCACATAATCGTCGAACTGCGCCGCCGGCACGGCCAGGCGGCCAGCGAAGCGCATGCCGTCGCCGGGCGCTTCGTCGGCGCGCGCTTCATCGTCGTGCAGCCTGGCCTCGTGCGCCACGTTCTCCCGCGCCCAGTCCTCTTGCGCGCTGTCCTCCCGTGCCACGTTCTCGTGTGCCAAGTCCTCGTGTGCCACGTCCTCTTGTGCCACGTCCTCTTGTGCCACGTCCTCTTGTGCCACGTCCTCGTGCGCCGTGGCGACAGGGTCGGGGGTTTCGTGCGCCGAAGCATCTGTAGCACCCATTTCGGGCGCCGCGGCCGCGGTTTCCTCGGTCGCGTTTTCGTCCGTTACATACGGTTCCGCAGGCGGCGGCTCGATCGGCGCAGGCTTGTCATCGGGCGACATGAACGGCCGCCCTTCCAGCACCTGCGCGGCGGCAGAAACCACGGGCGCGGCACCGCGCGGCGAGATGCCTTTCGCCACCAGGTCGCCGACCCAGGCATCCAGCTCGGCCGCCGTCCATTCCAGCAGGCCGAACAAGGCTGCGTCGGCCGGGCGCGCCTCGGCCAGCCACGCGTTCAACACTTTTTCCAGCGCGGCGGCGGCGTCGGCGAACTGGTTCAGCCCCACCATGCGGCCGCTGCCCTTGAGCGTGTGGAACGAGCGGCGCAGCAGCGCCAGGCCGTCCGGCATGCCCGCCTCGGGCCGCGGCTTGGCCAAGGCCGCTTCGATGAAGGCCAGCGTCTCGCGCGCCTCGCCGATGAAGATTTCCAGCAGTTCTTGCTCGATGGCCGGGTCGCTTGCGCCCGGCACCGCCGCCGCCAGCAGGCTGCTCGCGGACTCGGGGGCGGCGGGCGCCGGCACAGCTTCATCGAGCACGGGAATCGATTCCGGGCCGGGGATCTTGCGCAGCGGCACGGCACGGAATGCGCCCTGGGCGGCATCGAAGGCAAAGCGCTCGCGCGCTCCGGCGACGTTCTGGGCCAGCATGTCCGCGAAGAAGCCGAGCGCCGCGACATTCTGCGCGAGGCGATCGCGTTCGGCCGGCTCGCCGGAACCCGGGGTCGCCGCCAGCGCGGCCACCTGCACGCGCACCTGCGCCACGCCGGCACGCGCGCCCTGCTGGCCGATGTCCGCCAGCGCGGCTTCCAGCGGTTCCAGGAGTGCATCGAGGCCGGCCAGGCGCAGCCGGGCCGCCGGGTCGGCGGTAAAGCCGTCCAGCTCCCGCTCCACCCCGCGCAGTGCCGCCTTCAGGCGCTGCGCCGGTTCGACCACCGCCTCGTCCTGTTGCAGGGCCAGGCCAGGTGCCCATGGCGCGGCCGCCGGTGCACCGGCTTCACCTGCGGCCCCGCCCGCCGCTTCGGGCCGGCAGTAGCGCTCCAGCGTGTAATCCGGCGGCACCATGCCGTCCAGCGCGAAGCCGGCGCGCAGGGCGCTGGCGGGCAGCGACAAGTGTTCCGGCTGCGCCGCGGCGACGAAGAACAGCGCGTCGCGCAGCACCGTGTCCGGGTATTCCGGTGCGCCCTGTGCCAGCCGGCGCATTTGCAGGTTGGCCGCCCCGAACAGCTGCTTCACGTCCACGCCGCCGGGCACGTGGCCCTGCGCCACCAGTTCCGCGAATGCCTGCAATGCCAGCCAGAATGCATGGCCGCGCGGCGCGGCTTGCGCCGCCGCGACCTCGGCGATGATGTCCGCCAGCGGCTGCGCCTGCACGGGGTCGCCGGATTTCAGGTAAGGCAGCAGTGCCCGTTCGAAGCGTTGCCGCAGCGCGCCGACATCGATCGGGGCTCCGGCGGGCGCCGGCAATTCAGGCTCGCGGGCAAGGTCGGGAAAGAACAGGTCGGCCGGGTGGATGCGCGGCCCGCCCAGCATGCGCTGCACGGCCGCGTAATACGGGAACAGCCGCACCGGCTGCGGCGGCGCGCCATCGAGCAATTCCTCAAGATATTCGACCAGGGCGCCGTACAGCCGCGCGATGGCCTGCACATGGTCGGCGCTGCACTTCACGCTGCCATCCTTGAAGCGGTCCAGCGCCTCCTCGGCCAGCTGCGTGATGACCGACACGCCCTGCACATCGACCATCTGCAAGGCCCCATGCGCCTGCTGCAGGTGCGACTTGGCCAGCCGCAGCGCGGTCGCCTGGAATTCCGGCTCCAGGCCGCCGGCCTCGAACAAGGCCGTGCGCGACCTCCCCAACGCCTCCCGCACCTCGCCCATCACCCACGACAGTGGGCCGGGATCGAAGGAGTGCGTGGCAAAGTCGGTTTCGCTCATGGTCTCGTCGGGTTCGGCGCCGCGTTGCAGCGCCGGAAGATCTCGGGGAAAGGTGGATCGCTACCTTATCACAGCGAAATCCAGAGAGGCGGACGGGAAATCCGCGGCAGCCGTGCACCGCTTTTCCTGCGTGCGCCTCGAGGCCTCGAGAAACCGTAATGGGCGACGTCAGACCTGGTTGAGGAACGGAGCCGTACTCAATGTACGGGCGGTCCGCCGCCGCGGAGTACCGCAGACCAGCGTCTGGCGTTGCGCAACGGGCTTATCGAGGCATCATCACAGGGCGACCATTTCGAAATCGTCTTTTCTGGCCCCACATTCCGGGCACGTCCAATTCATCGGCACATCTTCCCAACGGGTGCCCGGCGCAATGCCTTCTTCCGGCAATCCCGCCTCTTCGTCATAAATCCAGCCGCAAATCAGGCACATCCAGCTTTTGAATTCCCCACCGGCGTTTTTCTCCACGCCGCTTACCCCGCCGTTTACGATATTGCTGCTCACGTTCTGCCACCCTCAATCAAGTAAAATGCCGAATCGGGTATCTTAATCTACTGGCCGTGCAAAACCAAACATCACCCCTCATCCTGACATTCGGCGTGGCCGATCCGATCGGCGCAGTGGGCGTGCATTCCGATATCGGCGTTTTCGCCGCGCTCGGGTGCCAGGGCCTGTCGGTCACGACCGCGTTACTCATCGGCGACAGCGCCCGCGTGGAAGACCAGCAGCACGTGGAACCGGACTGGGTATCCGACCAGGCCCGGGTGGTGCTGGAAGACGTGCAGGTGGCGGCGTTCAAGATCGGCGCGCTCGATCACATGGAACACGTGTCCTCGATCGCCGAAGTGGTATCCGATTACCCCGATGCGCCGCTGATCCTCGACCCATTCGGCTCGCAGCTGCCGCCATTGTCGGAACAGACCGATCCGGAAGAACTGCTGACCGTGATGCGCCAGCTGCTGGTGCCGCAGGCCACCCTGCTGATGCTGTCGCAGGTGGAGCTGGGGCGCATGGCCGAGACCTGGCGCGACCTGTCGAACGGCGAAACGATGGCCGACGATGCCCAGCACCTGATCGACCTGGGCTGCGAATACGTGCTGGTGACCGGCACGCCGGCCGGCACCTCGCGCGCCGAGACGGGCATGCGCGCCAACACCCTGTACGGCGACGGCGGCATCATCCGCCACGACCGCTGGCAACACCTGCCCGGCCCGTTCGTGGGCGCCGGCTGCGTGCTGTCGGGCGCCATTGCCGCCTACATGGCGCATGGCATGGCCCTGCCGCAAGCCGTCGACCTTGCCCAGCAATACACCGCCGGCGCCCTGCGCCATGCCCAGCGCTACGGCATGGGCAGGCTGGTGCCGAACCGCTTCCATGCGGTGGCGAAAAACAGAAAGGATAAGCAATGACGATTTCGCAAAACGATGTGCTGTTCGAACGCGCGCAAAAGACCACGCCCGGCGGCGTCAACTCGCCGGTGCGGGCCTTCCGCTCCGTGGGCGGTACCCCGCGCTTCATCAAGCGTGCCGAGGGCCCGTATTTCTGGGATGCCGACGGCAAGCGCTACATCGACTATATCGGCTCCTGGGGCCCGGCCATCGTCGGTCACGCCCATCCGCAGGTGGTGAAGGCCGTGCAGGAAGCGGCCACGCGCGGCCTGTCGTTCGGCGCGCCGACCGAGGGTGAAGTGGAAATGGCCGAAGAGATCGCCCGCCTGGTGCCGTCGATCGAGCAGGTGCGCCTGGTCTCTTCCGGCACCGAGGCCACGATGAGCGCGCTGCGCCTGGCGCGCGGCGCCACGGGCCGCGACAAGATCGTCAAGTTCGAAGGCTGCTACCACGGCCACGCCGACTCGCTGCTGGTCAAGGCCGGCAGCGGCCTGCTCACGTTCGGCAACCCGACGTCCGCCGGCGTGCCGGAAGACTTCGTCAAGCACACGCTGGTGCTGGACTATAACGACGTGCCGCAGGTGGAAGAGGCGTTCGCCGAATTTGGCGACGAGATCGCCTGCGTGATCGTGGAACCGGTGGCCGGCAACATGAACCTGATCAAGGCCGCGCCCGAGTTCCTGCAGGCGCTGCGCGACCTGTGCACGAAACACGGCGCGCTGCTGATCTTCGACGAGGTGATGTGCGGCTTCCGCGTCGGCCTTGGCGGTGCGCAGACGCTGTACGGCATCAAGCCGGACCTGACGGCGCTGGGCAAGGTGATCGGCGGCGGCCTGCCGGTGGCGGCCTTCGGCGGCAGCGCCGAGTTGATGAGCAAGATGTCGCCGGTCGGCGCCGTGTACCAGGCGGGCACGCTGTCCGGCAACCCGATCGCTGTCGCGGCCGGCATGACGACGCTGAAGCTGATCCAGGAACCGGGCTTCTACGACCGGCTGACGGCCAGCGCCAAGCGCCTCGCCGAAGGCTTGACGGATGCCGCCTTCCAGGAAGGCGTGACGTTCTGCGCCGATTACCAGGGCGGCATGTTCGGCCTGTACTTCAGCGCCGAGCCGCCGCGCAACTACGCCGAAATGATGGCCGGCGACCGCGCCAGGTTCAACGAATTCTTCCACGCGATGCTGGACGAGGGCGTGTACTTCGCCCCGGCCGCGTTCGAGGCCGGCTTTGTGTCGGCGGCGCATAGCGACGAGATCATCGACGAAACGATCGAAGCGGCACGGCGGGTGTTTGCGCGGCTGAAGTAAGCGGCGCAGGCTTCGAGCGAAAAGGACGGGCGACCGTCCTTTTTTATTGCCCAGAAAATGGGGACAGACCCCATTTTCCGGGAAACATTTCGCTATGGCAGCGTTCGAACCCTAAAAACTTCTTAAAGCGACAATCTTCGTACATTTCGATGACATCCGATCTTTAGAATTCGCTGCGTCAAAGATCATTCGGAGTGTTCATCATGCGTACTGAACAGATGCAAGAAGGCCAGGGCCAGTCCGGCATCATCTGGATCAAGCTGGCGGTGCTGTACCTCGTCGTCGGCGTGGCCATCGGCATTGCCATGGGCGCGAGCCAGAACTTCACGCTGCGGCCAGTGCATGCGCACGTGAACCTGCTGGGCTGGACGACGCTGGCCATTTCCGGGCTCATCTACACGGTGTTTCCGCAAACGGGTGACACGCTGCTGGCGCGCGTGCACTTCTGGCTGCTGAACCTGGCGTTGCCGGTAATGATGGGTTCGCTTGCCTACGTGCTGCTGACGGGGGATGTGAAAATCCTGCCGGCGCTGGTGATTTCGGAAGTCTCGGCCGCGGTGGCGATCCTGGCGATGACCGCCAATATCTTCCTGAACCTCCAGAAGAAGAAAATGGGCAATGTGGAAATCGAAGCGGCGGCGCGCCGTGCGTAATCGTTGAAACGATAAAAGCGGCCGCGGCCGCTTTTATCGTGCGTATTATTTCAGCCAGCCGCGGTGCCGGAAATACAGGAAGGGCGCAATCGCGCTGGTGATCATCAAGCCCCACGCCCACGGATAGCCGAGCGACCACTTCAGTTCCGGCATGAAGTCGAAATTCATGCCGTACACGCTGGCGATCAGGGTGGGTGGCAGGAAGGCGACGCTGGCCACGGAGAAGATCTTGATGATCTTGTTCTGGTTGATGTTGATGAAGCCGACCGTGGCATCCATCAGGAAGTTGATCTTGTCGAACAGGAAGGACGTGTGGCCATCGAGCGATTCGATGTCGCGCAGGATCTGCCGCGCCTCCTCGAACTGCTCGGAGTTCAGCAGCCGGCCGCGCATCAGGAAGCTGACGGCGCGCCGCGTATCCATCATGTTGCGGCGGATACGGCCATTCAAGTCTTCCTCGTGGGCGATCGCGGACAGCGCGTCGGCCGCATCCTTGTCGGTGAATTCCTTTTGCAGCACACGGAACGACACCTCTTCCAGCTTCTGGTAAATGCCTTCCAGCGCGTCGGCCGAGTATTCGGCGTCGGTCGCGTACAGGTCCAGCAGCACGTCCATGTAGTCGGCGATCGAGCCGGGGCGCGAGCGCGCGCGCATGCGCACCAGGCGGAACACGGGCAGGTCGTCCGTATGGACGGAGAACAGCATCTTGCGGGCCAGGATGAACGCGACGGTGACCACGCGCGACGGGCCATCGTCTTCTTCCAGCAGGAAGTCGGTGCGCAGGTGCAGGTCGCCGTTCTCCGCCTCGTAGTAGCGGGCCGAGGCTTCGATGTCCTTGACTTCGTCCTCGCCCGGCAGGGTCACGCCATAGATCGTCTTGACCCAGGCGCGCTCGTCGTCGGTCGGGTCGGTGAGGTCGACCCATACCGGTGCCACTTGCTCAAGGTCTTCGCGCGTCTCGATGGGAACCTGGTTCAGCCGGCCATTTTGTAGAACGAAGACATTGATCATAGGCGCACTCAGCCGGGTGGAATTCTGGACACTTGCAAGACGCAAAAAATAAAACAGCGCAAGTGTACAGGCAAAGCCCGTGCCGGGACCAGACCGGAGAACCACTTTTTACCGGTGGAACCGTACATTGCAGCTTTATTGTGCGTTGCTTAAGTTACCACTAAGCGGCGCCGATCACGGCAACTCGGCCGACCCCATGCGCCGCAGGATGATCTGGGTGCGCCGGTTCAGGTAGCGCGTGCTGCGGTGCGCGTCGTAATAGCGGGGGTTGGGCAGCATCACCGCCAGCTTCGCCGCCTGGGCCGCGCCCAGTTTCGAGGCGGGAATCTTGTAATAGTAGCGCGCGGCCGCCTCGGCGCCGTACACGCCGCGGCCGAATTCCACCACGTTCAGGTAGATCTCGAAGATGCGCCGCTTGTCCATCACCGTCTCCAGCATGTAGGCGATGATCAGCTCCTGGCCCTTGCGCAGATAGCTGCGCGAGCCGGACAGGAACAGGTTCTTGGCCAGCTGCTGCGTGATCGTGGACCCGCCGTGCGTGACCTTCTTGCGCTTTTCATTGCGCTCGTAGGCTTTCTCGAGCGCGTCCCAGTCCACGCCGTCGTGGTCGGAGAAGTTGGCGTCTTCCGAAGCGATGATCGCGCGCTTCAGGTTGGTGGAGATGCGCTCGTAGGGCACCCATTGCTGCCTGATTTGCGCGTCGGGATTCGTTTCCCGCATCACCGCCAGTTGCTGGCGCATGAAGGCGGTCATGCCCGGTTCATGGTCGCGCCACCACCAGATCTGCGCGAGAAAATACAGCTGCACCGCGATGAACAGTGCGATGGGAACGATGAAGATCCATTTGACCCAGGACCAGCGGCCGGGCGCGTTGCGCGTTTTTGTCATTACTTATAAGTACGCAGGAAGAAAAATTCGTCACCGCAGGCTGGCCAGCACCTCCGCCGTGCCGGGGCGCACGCCGCGCCAGCCGTGGAAGGCCTCTGCGGCCTGCTCGACCAGCATGCCCAACCCGTCGCGCGTGGCGGCGCCGTGGCTTTCGGCGAAGCGCATGAAGACGGTCGGCTCCTTCCCGTACATCATATCCAATGCCAGCGCGCCCGGGTGGAATACCGATGGCGGCACGGGCGGCAGGTCCGCCTGCAGGCTGGCCGACGTTGCATTGATGACGATATCGAAGCTGCCGGCGATGTCCGCGAAGCCGCAAGCGGAAACGACACCTTCCCCGCCGAGCGGCGCGAACTGCTGCACCAGCGCTTCGGCCGTGGCCACCGTGCGGTTGGCGATCACCAGCGCGGCGGGCCGATGCTCGAGGATCGGCAGCACGGCACCGCGCGCGGCGCCGCCGGCGCCCAGCAACAGCACGCGCTTGCCCGCGATCGGCACGCCGGCGTTGACGGTGATGTCGGCCACCAGGCCGGCGCCATCGGTGTTGTCGCCGGTGATGCCATGCTCGTCGAACAGCAGCGTGTTCACGGCACCGGCGGCCTGGGCGCGCACCGTCAGCGCGTTTGCCAGCCGGTAAGCCTCGAGCTTGAACGGCACCGTCACGTTGGCGCCCCGGCCGCCTTCGGCGATGAAATCCCGCACGGCCTGCGCGAAGCCGTCCAGCGGCGCCAGGCGCTTTTCATAGGTCAGTTGCTGGCCCGTCGCTGCCGCGAAGGCGGCATGGATGTCGGGCGACTTGCTGTGGGCGATCGGGTTGCCGAATACGCAGTATTTGTCCATGTCTATGGTGCCCCGCCGAGCTGGGCTTCGAGTTTTTGTTCGCGGGTGAATTTGAAACGGGTGATGATGACCCACAGGTCGTCGCGGTCGTTCGACAGCATGTTCGGCGGGAACTTGCCGAACGGCGCGGCGCGGCGCACGATCGCGATCGCCGCTTCGTCCAGCGCGCGGTTGCCGGAGCTGGCCTGCACCGTGATGCCGCCCTCCTTCGTGTACAGCGTGCCGTCCTGGAAGATCGGGATCGACAGCACCAGCTCGCCGTACATCTTGCGGCCATCCTTCTGCGGAAAATTGAGCGTGCCCACTTCTTCCACCTTGCGCTGGAAGGTCTTGTAGTACATCGCGTACCCCACCTGCTGCGTGCTCGGCGTGATGTAGGTGCGGCGCGGGCGCTTGTTCTGGTCTTCGATCGTCTGCGCGATCTCGGCGGCCATGCGGGCGATGGCCTTGCTGCTTTCCATCAGCTCGGCGCCGCCGGCCGTGGGATCGGGCTTGCTGTTCTCCGTGACGGGCGCGGCGCGGTAGGGCGTGGTCTTCACCTGGGTGAGCAGCTTCTTCTGCATCTCCTCTAGCTGCTCGATGCGGCGGCGCGACGCTTCGATGCTGTCGCCATCGGCCACGCGGCGCATGTCCGGCAGCGGCGACTTCGAGCGTCCCTGGTCGGCCTGCCCTCCCCCATCGAGGTTCGCCTGCGCCAGCGCCTCCGCCTTCAGCGGCCGATTGGCGTGCTTGGCATTGACGAGGATGACTTCCAGCGTCGGGTCGGTGGGCTTGAGCTTGATCTCCGGCGGCGCCACGAACCGCACCGCCAGCAAGGCCGCATGCGCAAGCACCGAAACGGCCAGGGCGATCGCGAGGAACCGGTTTTCTTGTAAATACTTCACGCAGAGGAAGGGAAAGCGTCGGCGAAATGTGACATTCTAACCGCGCTCGGTGTCGGACATTTTTTTCCGGGTGCATCATCCGGAAAAAAGTGTCAGACACCGGTTTTCCCGGAGCCTGGATGCGGTGTCGGCGAGTTCGGGAGAAAACCAATGGGATGGACGCCCCCACCCTGAGACGGCATCGATGTGCCAAAGTGGAGCTGTCGAAGTTTCACTTAACCAGAGAGGGGCGTCACCATGAAGATTACGACATGCAGTATGGATCTGGCAAAGGAAGTTTTCCAATTCCATGGCGTTAATGCGAGCGGCAAGGTCGAGATGCGATGCCAGCTCCGGCGTGGCAAGGTGATGAGGTTTTTCTCTAACATGCCGCCGTGTCTAATTGGGATGGAGGCGTGTGGCAGCGCGCATTACTGGGCACGGCAGTTGCAGAGCCTGGGCCACACGGTCAAGCTGATAGCTCCGCAGTTCGTCAAGCCATACGTGAAGACCAACAAGCACGATGCAGCCGATGCCGAGGCAATCTGCGAGGCAGTGCAAAGGCCAAACATGCGCTTTGTGCCGATCAAGACTATTGAGCAGCAGGCGATTATCGCTGTTCACACGGCGCGTAGTGGGTTCGTCAAGCAGCGTACTGCTCAGGCCAACCAGATTCGCGGCCTGCTGGCGGAGTTTGGCCTCGTTGTCCCGAAGGGTTTGGCCGTGCTCAGGGAGCGAGTACCGGCACTGCTCGACGAAGCGAAGGATGAGTTGCCCGGCATTTTTCGCCAGACCATTCTGGAACTTCTCGATCACTTGAAGGTGCTGGATAGAAGAGTCAACGAATTCGAGCTGGAAATTCTGAAATGGCACCGCTCGAACCCGATGTCCAAACGGTTGGAGAAGATACCCGGCATAGGACCGATCACAGCCAGCGCTTTGGTCGCGGCGATCGGTAACGCGAGGAACTTCGCCAATGGCAGGCAACTCGCAGCGTGGATCGGCCTAGTACCCAAGCAGCATTCGACAGGCGGTCGCACGAATCTTCTGGGCATCAGCAAAAGGGGCGATACGTACCTGCGTACTTTGCTCATTCATGGAGCCCGAGCGGTGATCCAGCATGCAGTCAAAAAGGATCCAAGCAAGAGCGGCTGGCTTCACTCACTGCTTGGGCGACGGCACAAGAACGTTGCGGCAGTAGCATTGGCCAACAAGAATGCAAGGACTGTCTGGGCCCTATTGGCTCATGACAGAGAGTTCCGAGCCGATTACGCTGCCGCGTAATCGGCTCGGCTGAGGGCCTTCGCGGAGGGTAGCGGACAGTTTTTTGGAAGCGGAGCAGTACATTCCACCGATTGCACAAGCGATCAAGAAGTGATGGCAAACCAGGTAAGACCGTGGTCGGCTTAGCCCGCGCGACACCAAGCACCTTGAGTGCGTTAAACCGAGGGGGCGTCGACCAGCAAATCCCATCAGGGACAGTGGCATCAGCCACATCAAAGTCCGAATGTACGGGTGCAATCTTTACCTACAAACCATCACGAAAAGAAAGCTTGGCATACCGGGGGCGTCCATGTACGGTGTCGCACACCTTTTCCTGCGGAAAAGGTGTGCGACACCAAGCGTATCGAGCGTGGCGGGTCAGCTGACGGCTGGCGGCGCCGCGGCAGCGTCAACTTCATCGGCCGCTTCGGCCACTTCCGCCTTCTCGTCGGCCGGCTGGTCGGGATCCGGCACCAGTTCCGGCACGGTCTCGCCCGTCAGCTCCTCTTCTTCCTCGAAGTCGACGGCGGCCGGGGCGGCGGCCTCGATTTCGAGCAGGCGCGTCTCGATCGACAGGTCGACTTCGTCCCAGCGCAGCACGTCGAGCTTGACGGCGGCGCCGCGCGGGGCGGACGGCATGCCCGGCAGGCGGATCACCAGCGGGATCTCGGTCAGGCGCAGTACTTCATCCTTCAGCACCACGGCATCGACCTGCTGCTTGTTTTCCTGGCCCAGCCAGCGCAGGCACCAGTAGCGCTCCATGTTCGCCTGGAAGTCGGCATAGGCCGCGTACGCGGCGTCGAACGCCGAGACGATCGCGAACAGGTTGGCATCCTTGTGCTTGAACGGCGCGACCAGCGGCGCCATCACGCCCTTCTCGGCCACGGCAAGGATCTGCCACTGGTTCACCAGGTCGGTATAGCGGCGCAGCGGCGACGTGCTCCATGCATACTGGTCCACGCCCAGGCCTTCATGCGGCGCGGCGTGCGTGAGCATGCGCACCTGCATCTTGGCGTTCCAGCCGCCCACGCCGCGGCCCTGGCTGCGGTAGATGCCGGGCACGCCATGGTCGTGCATCAGCTTGCCCCAGGTGCTGTTGGCGAAGATCATCAGCTCGGCCACGATCTTGTCCAGCGGCGCGCCGCGCTTGCGGCGCGTGATCGTCACCACGTCGTCTTCCACGTAGAAGTTGAAGTCCACGCGGTTGTTCTGTTCCGGCTTCAGGCCGAACGCCTCGCGCTTGGCCATGCGGCCCGCTTCCAGGTGCTGCGCCCAGCCCCACAGCAGGGTCAGCTCGGCCTTGCGGGGGTAGTCGCCCTCGCCGCTCGCGAGGGTTTCTTCATTCACCACGTCGTCCAGGTCGTTGTGGCGCAGGTTGTTCGCGATCGGCACCATCTCGGCGCGCGTCTCGGTCGAGATCACGCTCCAGTCGGCCTTGTTCAAGGTGGCATACAGGGACAGTGCCGGACAGGTCTTGCCTTCGGCGAGCGTGTACGCATCGACCACCGAATCCGGCAGCATGGTGATCTTGTCGCCCGGCATGTAGACAGTGGACAGGCGCGCGCGCGCGATCTTGTCGATCGCGTCGTCCGGCCGGATGCCCAGGCCTGGCGCGGCGATGTGGATGCCGATGCGCACCTTGCCGTCGTCCAGGTGGACGATGGAAATCGCATCGTCGATCTCGGTCGTCGTCACATCGTCGATCGAGAATGCCTCCACATTGGCCAGCGGCAGGTTGGCCGGCGGCGGGGGCACCGCCACTTCCGGGAAGCCGTGCCCGCGCGGGAACGACTCGAACAGGAACCTGGCCATGTGCAGGTCCTTGGCCGAGCCGATGCCGCCCACGGCCAGCATCAGCCGTGCCGGCGTGGTGTGCAGTTCATTGCAGGCCGCTTCGAGCGCCTTGTATTCGATGGTGTTCTTGTCCGGCTTGAACAGCAATTGCTGCACGATGCCCGCCATGGAAGGGGGCAAGCGATTGGCCTTCAGCTCGTCCACGTACTGCTGCTGGACGATCGCCTGCTGCTTCTTCTTCTCGATGCCGGCCAGCGCCGCCTTCAGCGCCTGCTCCGGCGCGGCTTTATAACGGCCGCGCCCCTTCTTGTAGAAATACACGGGCGCCGTGTGCAGCGCCAGGATCAGGCCCGCCGCCTCGGCGGGCAGCGGCGCATGGCCGAAGTATTCGGCGCCCAGTTCGGCGAAACCGAATTCTTCCTCGCCGGCCACCTCCCACAGGAAATCCAGGTCGACCTCGGCCGCCACCGCGCGCGCCTCTTCCATCAGCTCCTCGGGCGCGGGCTTCTCGAACTGCAGCAGCACATCCTTGGTCTTCACCTTGCTGCGCTTGCCGCTGGCCATCTCCACCTGGTAAGCCTCGCCGGCGGTGGACAGCACTTGTCCGACCTTGAAATCGCCGGATTCTTCAAAAAAGACATTCATGTTCATCTCGTGTTGGAGGTTTTCGGCACCAGCGCCGCGACCTGGGGCAAGAACACCTCGGTCACCAGCAGCGTGCCCTGGCGCCGCCGGTACAGGCAGCGCCGTGCATACAGCAATCGTTCTTCGGGGATGGCGCACCCCTGCGCCGCCAGCGCGGCGCGCGCCCGGCGCGCCAGCGGGTGGCTGCCGCGCAGCCGCGCGTATTCCAGCTCGCCGCGCGCCACCATCGGGTCGCCGAACAGCGTGGTGCCCAGCGAGCGCTCGCCCAGCGCGGAAAACAGCGGCCAGTCGGAAGCGTCGGCGCTCATCGGCACCACCGTGTGCGCGAACACCACGGGCGTATTATCACACCGCAGCAGCACTTCCCGTTCCCAGCACCGGCCGGGCCGCTTTCCCATCGTGTGCAGCCCCAG
The DNA here is from genome assembly GCF_037094685.1 of Massilia sp. METH4. NCBI lineage: Bacteria > Pseudomonadati > Pseudomonadota > Betaproteobacteria > Burkholderiales > Oxalobacteraceae > Massilia > Massilia sp. METH4. The sequence continues at coordinate 881,005 of NZ_CP146614.1, forward strand.
CGCCGCCGCCTCGTCGGCCAGGCACGGCGCCGCATGCTGGTGCAGCACCTGCACGCGAAACGCGCCGGCATGGGCGCTCAAGCGGGCCGTGAGCGAACCGCCGGAGGCCAGCCAGCGCGCCAGCGCGGGCGGCGCGTTCACCGCCAGCACATGCCGGTACCAGTTGGCCCGGCGCAGCGAGCGTTCCCTCATCGGACCCCGCAAAAGGCCAGCACTTCATCCACGTAGTCGGCGAATTCGGCGATACCGTGGTCGGAACCGTCGATCACGTGCTGGCGAGCGCCCGGGTAGTGGGCGACCATGTCGCGCCAGTCCAGCACCTCGTCGCCGGTGGCGGCCAGCAGGTAATAGCGTTCCGGGCGCGTAATGGCCGGCACGGCCAGCTCGCCCAGCTCGGCGATGTATTCGCGCTTGAACTCGAACGGCTCGCCGCTGTGGAACATCGTCGTCATGCCCACGTATTTTTCCAGGTCCCGCAAGGGCGTGACGGCGGGATTCAGGAGCGCGCCGCGGCAGCCCAGCTGCTCGGCCATCCAGGTAGCGTAATAGCCGCCCAGCGAGGAGCCGATGATCGCGAGTTCGTCCGCCGGTACGCCGGCCACCAGAGCCATCGCCTGTTCCATCGCCAGCTTCGGCGACGGCGGCAGCTGCGGCGCCACATAGTGCGCGGCGCGGCCCAGCTGCGCCATCCGCTCGCCCAGCAGCCGCCCCTTCATCGACAGCGGCGACGAGCGGAAGCCGTGCAGATACAGAATCATGCTCAGACCTTCAGGGCCTGCAAGGCTTCGAGCAGCTTGCCATGCACGCCGCCGAAGCCGCCATTGCTCATCACCACCACATGGTCGCCCGGCCGCGCCTGGCCGACGATGGCCTTCACCATCAGATCGATATCCTCGTAGGCCGAAGCCTTCGAGCCCATCGGCGCCAGCGTGGCGGCCAGGCTCCAGCCCAGCGCCTTCTCGCTGCCGAAGCCGAACACGAAGTCGGCATCCTTCAGGCTGCCGGGCAGCGCATCCTTCATCGCGCCCAGCTTCATCGTGTTCGAACGCGGTTCCAGGACGGCGAGGATGCGCGTGTCATGTCCCAGCTTCTGGCGCAGGCCGCCCACCGTGGTGGCGATGGCCGTCGGGTGGTGGGCAAAGTCGTCGTACACGGTCACGCCGCTCACCACGCCGCGCACTTCCATGCGGCGCTTCACGCTCTCGAACGATTCCAGCGCCTTGGCCGCCTGGGCGATCGGCACGCCCACGTTGCGCGCGGCGGCGATCGCGGCCAGCGCGTTGTAGCGGTTGTGGCGCCCCGTGAGCTTCCAGTTGATCAGCGCTTCGAACTTGCCGTTGAAGAGCACATCGAAGCTGCCGTCCGGGTGTTCCTTCAGCGTCCAGTTGGCGTGCGCGTCGTTGCCGAAGGTTTCCTTCTCGCTCCAGCAACCGCGGCGGATCACGCGCTGCAGGGATTCCTCGTCGCCATTGACGATCACGCGGCCGATGCCGGGCACCGTGCGCACCAGGTGGTGGAACTGGGTCTCGATGGCACCGATATCGGGGAAGATGTCGGCATGGTCGTATTCGAGGTTGTTCAGGATCGCCGTCTTGGCGTGGTAATGCACGAACTTGCTGCGCTTGTCGAAGAAGGCGGTATCGTATTCATCCGCCTCGATCACGAAGAATTCCGACTCCTTGCCGGGAGCGGACAGCCGCGCCGAAATGCCGAAGTTCATCGGCACGCCGCCGATCAGGAAGCCCGGCGCATAGCCGGCGTCTTCCAGGATCCACGCCAGCATCGACGACGTGGTGGTCTTGCCATGCGTGCCGGCCACCGCCAGCACCCATCTATTGCGCAGGATATGGTCGCCGATCCACTGCGGGCCGGACACGTACGGCAGGCTGCGGTTCAGGATTTCCTCGACCAGCGGATTGCCCCGGGAGACCACGTTGCCGATCACGTAGAGATCGGGGTTCAACTTCACCTGCTCGGCGTCGAAGCCCTGGATCAGCTCGATCCCCTGGGCTTCGAGCTGGGTGCTCATCGGCGGGTAGACATTGGCGTCGCAGCCGGTCACCTTGTGGCCGGCTTCCTTGGCGAGCACTGCGAGGCCGCCCATGAAGGTGCCGCAAATGCCGAGGATGTGAATGTGCATGGTCGAATCTGCTCCGTGGTGCTGCGTGGTCAAGGACGCGATTTTACCCGACGCGCTGGCTTTGGCCGGTTCAGAGTATCATTCCGGCATGAACGACGCCAACGACCAGGTAGCGCAGCTGCGCGCCGAGATCGCCGCCGCGGCGGCCCGGATGGTTGCGCAGGATGGGGCCGATTACGCCACCGCCAAGCGCAAGGCGGCCCGCCGCATCCTCGGCGATGCGCAGGCAAACGCCATGCGCGATGCGCTGCCGGACGATGCGCAGATCGAAGAGGAAGTGCGCCAGTATCACGCGCTCTTCAACGCCGATACGCAACCGGCCCGGCTGCACAAGCTGCGCACCGTCGCACTGGAGGTGATGGAGCGGCTGGAGCAGTTCCAGCCTTTCGTGACGGGGGCGGTCCTGAGCGGCAGCGCCGGCGAGCACGACGACATCCACCTGCAACTGTTCGCGGACAGCGCCAAGGAAGTGCAGATCTTCCTGCTGAATAAGAACGTCGATATCGAGATCTCGGAGAGCGAGCACTTCAAGGGCCCGCGCCACGATCCGGTCGAGACGGTAAGCTTCATGTGGCATGGCGAAGGCGTGCACGTGGAACTGTACGAGCAGCACGACCTGCGCGGAGCAAAGAAGCAAAAGGCGGGAGAACGCCCGGCGCGCGCCGACATCGCCGAGCTGCGCGCCCTCATTGATACTGAACACGGAACCGAATGAAGAAATCCCACCTGCTGGCCTGCGGCGTCATCGCCCTTTTATTTGGCGCGATCGGCGCCTGGGTCGGCGTCAACAAGAAAGAACCCGCCCCGCCCATCACTGCCACCGTGCCGCCCGAAGGCGCCGCGGCCGCCAGCGCCGTGGTCAATGCCTTCCTGGCCCGGTCGATGCCGGACGCCCAGGGCACCCAGCAAGCGCTGGCGCAATGGAAGGGCAAGCCGCTGCTGGTGAACTTCTGGGCCACCTGGTGCGCCCCCTGCGTGAAGGAGATGCCGGAACTCTCCGCGCTGCAACGGAGCGGCAAGTACAAGGACTTGCAGGTGATCGGCATCGGTATCGACTCGCCGTCGAACATCGCCCAATTCACGCAAAAATTCCAGATCGCCTATCCGATCTACGTGGACGGCGTGGGCGGCACGGAACTGGCGCGCCAGTTCGGCAATACCCAGGGTGGCCTGCCGTTCACGGTGCTGATCGGCGCCGACGGGCAAGTGAAGAAGACCTATCTGGGCCTGTTGAAGTTCGACCAGCTGCACCAGGACCTCGCGGCCCTGTAGGGAAGCGCGCAGGCCCGGCAGCGCGCTCCGGGTAACGACTGAGTTAACTGTTTGGAAAGTTCTTTTTTCTTGCCAAATAGTCGCGCTAGACGGCAAAATGCGGAACTTTCGCTGGACAAAGGTCAGAACATGGCAAAACACCTGCTGCTGCTGAACGGCCCCAATCTGAACTTGTTGGGCACCCGGGAGCCCGGCGTCTATGGGGCCACGACATTGGCACAGGTGGAACAGGCGGCGCGGGACCAGGCCACGCAGGCCGGCGCGCAACTGGCCACGTTCCAGAGCAATCATGAAGGTGCGCTGATCGACCGCATCCATGCAGCCCGCGACGAAGGCGTGGACTTCATCGTCATCAACCCAGGCGGTTATACCCATACCAGCGTGGCGTTGCGCGACGCGCTGGCCGGTGTGGCGATCCCCTTCGTCGAAGTGCACATCTCGAATATTTATCAGCGCGAAAGCTTTCGCCACCACTCATTTCTCAGCGCGATTGCCAAGGGAACGATTTGCGGGCTCGGTACCGATGGATACCGGTTCGCGATCGACTTTGCTTTAAAAAGCAGTTAATGTACGCGATCTGCGCGCTATTTACTGCGTTTTCGCTTATCATGGCAGCCGCGCCAACATTCACAAAACAAGATTAGACGGGAGTCTCAGATGGATCTACGCAAGCTCAAGACGTTGATTGACTTGGTTGCCGAATCGGATATTGCAGAACTCGAAGTGACCGAGGGCGAGAGCAAGGTACGCATCGTCAAGTCGTCCGCCATGCCGCAGAACCAGGTCGTGATGATGCCGCCGCAAGGCGCTCCGACCCAGTATGTTCCGGCCGCTGCCCCTGCGCCGGCCGCCGCTGCCGCCGCGCCGGCAGTGCCGGCCGCCGCCGAGCCGACCGGCCATATCGTGAAATCGCCAATGGTCGGCACGTTCTACCGCTCGTCCGCGCCGGGTAATCCGCCGTTCGTCGAAGTGGGCGCCACCGTGAAGGAAGGCGACACGCTGTGCATCATCGAAGCGATGAAGCTGCTGAACGAGATCGACACCGACAAAGCCGGCACGATCACCCAGATCCTGGTCGAGAACGGCCAGCCGGTCGAATTCGGCCAGCCGCTGTTCGTCATTGGCTGATCGACCATCGGCGAAAGTCCGATGCAGCCGGCCCAGCGCCGGCCCGGCGGCCCGCCGCCACGTAAGCTCCCCTCTTCTACAAGAACACCCGGCGCGTCCGGGTGTTCGCAAACATAGAACTAGCCATGTTTGAAAAAATTCTCATTGCCAACCGTGGTGAAATCGCGCTGCGTATCCAGCGCGCCTGCCGCGAGATGGGCATCAAGACGGTCGTCGTGCACTCCGAAGCGGACAAGGACGCGAAATACGTCAAACTGGCCGATGAATCCGTCTGCATCGGCCCGGCCTCGTCGAGCCTCTCCTACCTGAACATGCCGGCGATCATCAGCGCGGCCGAAGTGACCGATGCCGAGGCGATCCACCCGGGCTACGGGTTCCTGTCCGAGAACGCCGACTTCTGCGAACGCGTGGAGAAATCCGGCTTCGTGTTCATCGGCCCCCGCTCCGACTCGATCCGCATGATGGGCGACAAGGTGTCGGCCAAGCAGGCCATGATCAAGGCCGGCGTGCCTTGTGTGCCCGGTTCGGACGGCGCCCTGCCGGACGATCCGAAGGCCATCGTGCAGATCGCCCGCAAGGTCGGCTACCCGGTCATCATCAAGGCGGCCGGCGGCGGTGGCGGCCGCGGCATGCGCGTGGTGCATACCGAGGCGGCCCTGCTGAACGCCGTCACCATGACGAAGAGTGAAGCGGGCGCGGCCTTCGGCAATCCGGAAGTCTATATGGAGAAGTACCTGGAGAATCCGCGCCACGTGGAAATCCAGATCCTGGCCGACGAGCACAAGAACGCCGTGTGGCTGGGCGAGCGCGACTGCTCGATGCAGCGCCGCCACCAGAAAGTGATCGAGGAAGCGCCGGCACCGGGCATTCCCCGCAAGCTGATCGAGAAGATCGGCGACCGCTGCGCCGAAGCGTGCCGCAAGATCGGCTACCGCGGCGCCGGCACGTTCGAATTCCTGTATGAAAACGGTGAGTTCTACTTCATCGAGATGAACACCCGCGTGCAGGTCGAACACCCGGTGACGGAAATGATCACCGGCATCGATATCGTGCAGGAACAGATCCGCATCGCCTGCGGCGAGCGCCTGCGCTTCCGCCAGCGCGACGTGATGCTGTCCGGCCACGCGGTCGAGTGCCGCATCAATGCCGAGGATCCGTTCAAGTTCACCCCATCCCCGGGCCGCATCACGGCGTGGCACGTGCCGGGCGGCCCTGGCGTGCGCGTCGACTCGCACTCGTATGCGGGTTACTATGTGCCACCGCACTACGATTCGATGATCGGCAAGGTGATCACCTACGGCGCGACCCGCGAGCAGGCGATCCGCCGCATGCAGATCGCGCTGTCGGAAATGGTGGTCGAAGGCATCCAGACCAATATCCCGCTGCACCGCGAGCTGATGGTCGATGCCCGCTTCATCGAGGGCGGCACGAATATCCACTATCTGGAACAGAAACTGGCGGCAATGCCCAAGGCGGGTTCATGAGCTGGACTGAAATCGTCATCGAAGTCGCCCGCGATTACGCGGAAGGCTTGTCCGACGCGCTGATGGAAGCGGGCGCCCTGTCCGTTTCCGTCGAGGATGCGGACGAAGGCACCGACGCGGAGCAGCCGCTGTTCGGCGAGCCCGGCATGGAGCCGAAGGAAGCGGCGTGGGAACACAGCCGCGTCGTAGCCCTGGCCGACGACGATGCCGATCATTCCTTCATCGTGGCGGCAGCCGCGCAGGCCGTGGGCCTGAAGACGCTGCCCGCCTTCACCACCCGCAAGGTGGCCGATGAGGATTGGGTACGCCTCACGCAATCGCAATTCGAGCCGATCCACATCGGCAAGAACATCTGGGTCGTGCCGAGCTGGCACGAGGCGCCGGACCCTGGAGCGCTGATCTTGGAACTGGACCCTGGCCTGGCCTTCGGCACCGGCAGCCACCCGACCACCCGCCTGTGCATGGAATGGCTGGAAGCCCATCCGGCGCCGGGCAAGACGGTGCTCGACTATGGCTGCGGTTCCGGCATCCTGGCCATGGTGGCCCGCAAGCTGGGCGCCGCGCCGGTTGCCGGCGTGGACATCGACCCGCAGGCCATCGACTCGGCGCGCGACAATGCCGTGCGTAACGGTGTCGAGGATATCGAATACTTCGTTCCCGAGGACTTCGCGCAGTCGGCTTACGCCAATGCGAAATTCGACATCGTGGTGGCCAACATCCTGTCGTCGCCGCTGAAGCTGATGGCGCCGATGCTGTCGGGCCGCGTGGCCGACGGCGGCGCGCTGGTGCTGTCCGGCGTGCTGGCCCGCCAGGCCGAAGAAGTGGCCGCCGCGTATGCGCCGTTCATCAAGCTGTCCGTCTGGGCCGAGCACGAGGGCTGGGTCGCCCTTGCCGGCCGCCAGGGCGCGGAGGATGGCAACTTCGCGCCGCCTCCCTCACGCCAAGGGTAATTCTTTCACGCATGGCGCTCGCCACCAAATGCCCCCACTGCCATACCGTGTTCCGGGTCGCCCTGGACCAGTTGAAGCTGCGTGGGGGCATTGTGCGCTGCGGCGCCTGCAATGAAATCTTCGATGGGAATGCGGCGCTGGTAGAGCCTGGAGCGGCGGTGGTGGTTGCGCCGCTGCCGGTGCCCGTGTCCTCGCCTGCCGCGCCGAAGCTCGATCTCGAGCTGGATCTGGATGAACAGGCGACGGCCGTCGTCGACGAGCCCGCGGCGGTAGATAAGGGGTCGGAAGGGAGTGCTGGCCCGGATGCCGGCACCGTTCCGCCGGCGCGGAGCAGTGCTCCGCGAAACCCCGGCTCCACCCCGCAGGGTCCGCCCCCCGAATCCATCGCTGACTCGGAAGAAGCGACAGAGACGCTGACGGAACCCAGCCCGGAACCCGAGAGCCGGCGCGGATCGGAGGCCGATGCCTCCCGCCGCGAACCCGCGCTCGACACGCCTTCCGAGCACCTGGTGGCCGCGGCGCTCGACGACCTTCATCACTTCGATGAAGCGCCGGAACCCATCGTCCCGGTACGGTTAGAAGCGCCGGAGCCGGACACCGGGCGCGCCGCCAACGAAGCCGCCGACCGCACCGCCGACGACGCGGCCGCCGCCGATCTGCTGACGGCGGCGCCGGACAGCGCGCTGCTGGCCGCCGGCGCGGGTGCCGCGGCCGCGCCGGCCGAGGAGCGTGGCGAGGACGACGAGGCGCCCGGTTTCGTGCGCCAGGCCGAACGCCGGGAGCGCACCCGCAATCTGTCGCGCCTGGCGATGATCGCCGGCATCCCGCTGCTGGCCTTCGTGCTGCTGGGCCAGGGCGTGTACTCGCTGCGCAACCGGCTGGCGGCCGACTACCCCTCGCTGAAACCGGCGCTGCAGGCGCTGTGCGGCCCGCTCGGCTGCACGGTCGAGCTGCCGCGCCAGATCGACGCGCTGGCGATCGAACAGGGCGAGCTGCAGACGCTCGCCCCGAACACGTTCAGCTTCGTCACGGTGCTGCGCAACCAGTCGCGCACGGTGCAGGCCTGGCCGCACATCGAGCTGGTGCTGAACGATGCCGCCGAGAAGCCCGTGCTGCGCCGCGTCTTCGCGCCGCGCGACTACCTGGCGAAGCCGGCCGACGTGGCAGCCGGCTTCCGGCCACGCAGTGAGCAAGCCGTGAAACTGTACTTCGAGCTGGACGGCCTGCGCGCCTCCGGCTACCACATCGCCATCTTCCATCCCTGAGACTTTCATGAACCAGACTTCCCTGATCTGTGGCTCGCTCGCCATCGACATCATCATGCAATACGAGGGCCGCTTCGGCGACACCCTGCTGGCCGACCAGCTGCACAAGGTGAACGTATCGTTCCTGGTGCCGACCATGCGCACCGAATTCGGTGGTTGCTCCGGCAATATCGCCTACAACCTGAAGCTGCTCGGCGGCGACCCGCGCATCGTTGGCGTGATGGGCCAGGATTGCGCGGCGTACCTGGAACGCCTGCAAAAGCTCGGCATCTCCACGCAGAACATCCTGATCAAGAAGGATGCCTACAACGCGCAGTGCTTCGTCACGGCCGACTCGGACAACAACCAGATCAACGCCTTCCACCCCGGCGCCATGTCGTTCGCTCACGAGAACGACATCGAGGAGGCAGGCCCGGCCCGCCTGGCGATCATTTCGCCGGACGGCCACCTGGGCATGCTCAAGCACGCCGAAGACCTAGCGCGCCTGGGCATTCCGTTCATCTTCGACCCGGGCCAGCAGATGCCGATGTTCACGCCCGAGCAACTGATCAAGTTCATCGACCAGGCCACCTACGTGACCTGCAACGACTACGAGATCGAACTGCTGGTCGACCGCACCGGCCTGTCCCTGGCCGACATCGCCCACCGTCTCGACGCGCTGATCGTCACCCGCGGCGAGAAAGGCTCGGAAATCTACACGAAGGGCACCAGCATCGACATCCCGGCCGTGAAGGCCGAAGCGGTGCTGGACCCGACCGGCTGCGGCGACGCCTACCGTGCGGGCCTGCTGTACGGCCTGACGCACGACCTGGGTTGGGAAACCACGGGCCGGCTGGCCAGCCTGCTGGGCGCCATCAAGATCGCGCACAAGGGAGCGCAGAACCACCACTTCACGCAGGAAGAGATCGCGGACCGGTTCGAGAAGGCGTTCGGTTACCGGTTCTGAGACATCGAGGTCACGGATAGCGGCTGCGTACAGGGGTCTGTCCCCGGTAAGTGGTAGCTCTAATGCTCGCTGTTGACGTTTCCTAGGGAAGGGCGCTTCCCTAGGGGACTGACCCCGGTTTTTGCCGGCGCTTCGACGGCGCCAACGAAACCGGGGTCAGTCCCCTTGTTGCGTCAGCAGCGAACTTTAATGCCGACACTTACCGGGGACAGACCCCAGTACGCAGGCGCTCTCTCCACTTCCAAGCTTCACCCCAAAAACAAAAAGGCGCCAGAGGCGCCTTTTTTCATTCCTGACGGCCGTTCACCTGAACAGCATATCCAGCACGATCTGCGCGATCTGCAGCAACACCAGCGCCACCAGCAGCGACAGGTCGAGATTGCCCACCAGCGGCACCACGCGGCGCACGGGCCGCAGGATCGGCTCGTTCAGCGCGCGCACGAAGGGCGCCAGCGGGGCGTGCGGATTGACCCAGCTGAAGATCGCCTCGACCACCAGCAGGATCATGAAGCCGTACAGGATCCACTGCAGGAAGCGGTGCAGCGCCATCAGCAGGATCACTTCGAACGGATAGCCGGCAAACCAGCGCACCGAGGTGGCCAGCAATACGATCAGGAACGCGCCCAGCAGGCTGGCCCAGTCGTAGCCGCCCACGCCGGGCACGATGCGGCGCATGGGGCGCACCAGCCAGTCGGACAACTGAAACGTAAATTGCGCCACCGACGAAGGCGGGCGCACGCGTGTCGCCTGCATCCAGAACCGCAGCAGCAGCACCCCGCCGAGCAGGACGGCGACGGTATCGACGATCAGCATCACAATACTAAGCACGAGCATTCTCCATAAAAAAAACCGCCGTGCGATTGTCTCACACAGCGGTATTCGCGCCCATCAGGCCGCCAAACGGAGCACGGGTCCGGGGACCATGCCCGTGGCGGCGGCCGGGACCGGCCGCAGGGACGGCAGCCGGCATTGCCGGTTCCGCCCTATCACCGATCAGGAAGGACGGGTGCTGGTCGGGAACGGCCAGGCGGCCGCCGGTGCCAGCGTGGTCTTCGCTGCCGGCGCGGCGGCGGCCGGAGCCGCAGCCGGAGCTGCCGCCGGCGTTTCCTGCTTCGCAGCGGAATCCTTCTTCGCCGCGGTCTTCTTCGGCGCAGCTTTCTTCGCTACAGGTTGTTCCGCTGGCTTGTCGGCCGTAGTCGCTGCCGTGGCGGGAGCCGGCGCGGCCTCAGGCTTTTTTGCGGAAGCTGCCTTCTTCGCTGCAGGCTTCGCCGCTGGTTTGGCTGCTGCCTTGCCAGCTTCCGGCTTGGCTGCCGGCTTGGCGGCTGCCTTGGCTGCAGGCTTGGCGGCGGCTTTCTTCGCGGCGGGCTTGGCGGCGGCCTTGGTGGCTGCGGGTTTCGCTGCCGGCTTGGCTGCTGCCTTGGCTGCCGGCTTGGCGGCGGCTTTCTTCGCTGCCGGCTTGGCGGCGGCCTTGGCTGCAGGCTTGGCGGCGGCTTTCTTGGCTGCCGGCTTGGCGGCGGCGGTCTTGGTCGCGGTCTTCTTCGCTGCCGGCTTGGCGGCGGCCTTGGCTGCAGGCTTGGCGGCGGCCTTCTTCGCTGCCGGCTTGGCGGCGGTCGTGGTGGCGGCCTTCTTGGCTGCCGGAGCGGCCTTGGTGGCGGTCTTCTTCGCTGCCGGCTTGGCGGCTGCCGTCGACTTCTTCGCTGCCGTCGACTTGGTTGCCGTCGTCGCCTTCTTCGCTGCCGGTTTGGCCGCCGCGGTCGACTTCTTCGCTGCCGTCGACTTCGCTGCCGTGGACTTTGCTGCCGTGGACTTTGCTGCCGTGGACTTCGCCGCGGTGGACTTCGTTGCCGTCGACTTCGCAGCCGTGGACTTGGTGGCGGTACCCTTCTTCGCTGCCGGCTTGGCAGCTGCCGTCGACTTCGCAGCCGTGGTCTTCTTCGCGGCGGCCGGCTTGGCGGCGGCCGTGGTCTTCTTCGCCGCAGCAGCAGGCTTGGCGGCAGCGGTGGTCTTCTTCGCGGCCGGCTTGGCGGCGGCGGACTTCTCGGTCGACTTCGCAGTCGCCTTCTTGGCAGGAGCGGCAGCGGCCTTGGTGGCGGCTGGCTTCTTCGTATCGGTCTTCTTGGTGGCGGTAGCCATTTTATTTCTCCTTCATCCGGGATGAAAATACGCACATTGTTGAAACCCGTCCGGCATGCCCGTCGGCACATCGGGCGAATTATTCATCGGCACAAGCATCTCGGTGTTTGCACTAATGAATTCGGCACCCGGCTGAACTGCTGCAGCTCCTCACGACTGCAGCACTTCAGCCATTCGACCAGGACCACCCGCATACGCTGCGTACTTTGCTTTCCGCTTCATGCGTGGCGTGCGGCGCCGGTCTTACATTCTTGTTGTTCGTGTCTCCCAGGCCGGGCGTCTACTCAGCTCCGGATCTTAGAATCTGCTCCACATCGACGTCTGGCTCTCAAAGAAAAAACCGCCCGGCCTGACTAGGTTCAGGCGAGGCGGCATACCAGATCACGTGTGGTCATCGTGCATATCTGTGCGAACTTTTGTCCTGTTGTTCTTAGCTATGTACTTCACTTCTCGCGGCGATCGCACACTCGAAAAAGAGCGCTTGCATATCACCGTGTTTTCAAGCTCGTAAAGTACACGAAAACCTTTGGAATGTGCAACCGGCACGCATGCTTTTCGCAGTCTTTTTTTACTGGGCTACGCGAGGTAACGCACATAGCAGCAAGCGCGATGCACTGCGCGCGCCATCGCGCAGTGCCGCCAAGCGATGCCGCCCGGACCATGCCGCTTCGCATACGGCCTTTACCTAAAGGCGTTATGCGAAGCGGCCAGGCATCGCGACATGCATGAGCCGGCATGCACACGGCGCAATCGCGCGCCGTCGCCATCGCACGACATGGATGACATCGCACGCGCGGCATGGCGCGAACTCCGCCAAAAAGATGATGAGGTGTGCGCCCCCACCTCACACGATCGCGAAACGTGCTCGACGTTGACGGCCCGCCTGGCGCGACGGCGGCTACACTGTCGGCTCCTCATATCGAAAGACATGCCATGCATATCGACGCTGCTCGCCACCTCGTCGCCACCGAACTGCTGCCGCGCTGGCCGGACGCCAGGGTCGCGATCATCGGCGGCTCGATCGCGCGCGGCGAGGCGACGCCGACCTCGGACATCGACCTGCTGCTCGTGTTCGATCGCGTCGACCAGGCATGGCGCGACACGCTGAAGATCGGCACGCAAACGGTCGAGCTGTTCGGCCACGACCCCGCCACCTTCGACTACTTCTGCCGGGAGATCGACCGCCCCAACGGCCGCATGCCGCTGGCGGACATGGTGGTGGAAGGCGTGAGCGTGATGGCCGACGGCGACGCCGCCGCATGGCTGCGAACTCATGCGCGGCAACTGATCGATGCCGGTCCGCCGCCGCTCACCGAAGCGATGCTGGCCGGCCGCCGCTACGGGATCACGACATTGCTCGAAGACCTGATCGATGGCACCGCGCCGGATGAGACATTGGCCACGGCCGTCAGGCTGTACGACATGCTGGCGCACTTCGCACTGCGTGCCGCCGGCGCCTGGTCGGGCGAGGGCAAGCACCTGGCGCGCCGCCTGCGCGCCCTCGACCCCGGCCTGGCCGACGAACTGGTGGCCGCCATGGCTGCGATCACGGCCGACTCGGCCACCGGCAAGCGGCTATTCGACGCCGCGGTGCGGCGCACGCTGGCCCCGTTCGGCGGCCTCCTGCTGGAAGGCTTCACGCTGCCCGCGCCCGTCGCATGGCGCAGCGAAGGCGTCGCCTTTCCAGGCCCGGCAACCAATACCGGAGTGCATATGGATGAGCCGTAAAAATTGATTGGATATCGGCGCCGGGTGCGGTTATGTTGGGTGCCCCAACATAACCGACCTTGCTGCGATGACGACTCCCCTCTCCCTGCGGTTCGCCGCGCTGGCGCTGTCCTCCACCCTCGCATTGTCCCTGCTCTCCGCGGCCGCGCTGGCCCAGCACGAACCGCGCCCGGCCCACGGCCTGTCCACGAAGACCTGGACACCCGACAACGGCAACGGCACCTTCACCAACCCGCTGCTCTACGACGAATTCTCCGACCCGGACATGATCCGCGTGGGCGAGTACTTCTACCTGACCGGCACCACGATGCACGCGATGCCGGGCCTGCCGGTGCTGCGCTCGAAGGACCTGGTGAACTGGGAGTTCCTCAGCTACGCCTCGCCCAAGCTCGACTTCGGCCCGGCCTATCGGCTGGAAGACGGCAAGGGGATCTACGGCCGGGGCATCTGGGCGCCCAGCTTCCGCTTCCACGACGGTACCTTCTATATCTTTTCCAACGTGAACGGCCGCGGCACGCAGATCTACACGGCGACCGACCCGAAGGGCCCATGGACGCACCGCGAGATGAAGCGCAGCCTGCACGACCTGTCGGTGCTGTTCGACGACGACGGCAAGGTCTACGTGGTGTGGGACCACCAGGAAATGAAGATGGCCCAGCTGACGGACGACCTCACCGACCTGGTGCCGGGCACGGAAAAGGTCATTTTCAAGAAAGACCAGGGCATGGGCGAAGGCGCCCACCTGCTGAAGATCGACGGCAAGTACTTCATCCTGAGCGCGAACTATGCCGGCGGCTTCCGCATGCCGGCCGCGCGCGCCGACCACCCGTTCGGCCCATGGGAAGTGAACTGGTCGATCAGCACCAACGAGGGCTTCGGCATGGCCGAGGGCAACCGGCTGAAGAAGAACACGCCGCCCTTCGAGGTCAAGCCGGGCGATCCGAAGCGGCACGACTCCACCGCGATCCACCAGGGCGGCATCGTGCTCACGCACGCCGGCGAATGGTGGGGCTATTCGATGATGGACTACAACTCGGTGGGCCGCCTGCTCTCGCTGTCACCGGTCACGTGGAAGGATGGCTGGCCCTACTTCGGCCTGCCCGGCAACCTGGGCCGCAATCCGCGCACGTGGGTGAAGCCGAAGACGGCCGAGGCGCAAGCGATCAAGGTGCCCTTCGAACGCAGCGACGATTTTTCCGGGCCGTCGCTTAAACCCGTCTGGCAGTGGAACCACGTGCCGGTGGCCGATAAATGGTCGCTGGCGGAGCGGCCGGGCTACCTGCGCCTGCACGCGCTGCCGGCCAAGTCGTTCTGGGAGGCTCGCAACAGCCTCACGCAGCGCGCCATCGGCCCTTTATCCTCCCCCACCGTCGTGCTGGATGCCGGCGGACTGAAAGACGGCGACGTGGCCGGCCTGGCGCTGCTGAACCTGCCCTATGCGACCTTGGGCGTCGAAAAAACCGCCGGCGGCCTGTCGGTCGCCGTGTTCGACCAGATGAAGAATGCGACGAAGCGCGTGCCTCTCAAGGCTCCTCGTGTCTGGCTGCGCGCCGATGCCGACTTCCTGACGGAAAAGGCGCGCTTCTCGTACTCGGTCGACGGCAAGACCTTCGTGCCGGTCGGCGACGAGTTCACGATGGTCTTCCAGCTCGTGACCTTCCAGGGCGGGCGCTATGCCCTCTTCAATTACAACACCGCAGGCAGCGAGGGCGGCGTGGCGGACTTCGACAGCATCGATGTCTACCAGCCCTACCCGCACTGCCTGATGCGGCCGATCCCGGTCGGGAAGACGATCCGCCTGACCTCTTTTGGTGCGAAAACTGGCTTGCTAGCTGCCGGCGGTCGCTTGTCGGTGGGCGCGCCGTCCGCCTTCGCTGTTGAAGACATGAAGCTGGGTCGGGTGGCGCTGCGCTCGGGTAAACAGTATGTGACGGTCGGTGCCGATGGTGCCTTGTCGCTGGCCGACGGCGCGCCTGGGGAGGCGCAGAGCTTCCAGTGGATCGAGACGCCGACCGGGGAGCTGGTGCTGATGGCGCTGGCCAATCACCGCTTCGTGCGGGTGGATGCGGCGAACGGGAAGGTGGCGGTGGATAGCCCGGGGCCGCTGACCGAGAGTGGAGATGGAACCCGGTTCACGTGGAAATGAGCTGGCTAGGGTGAACGGGCCAGGAGAACGTCAACGTTAAACGCCAACCATTTGGGATGGCGTTTCTTGTGAACGCCATCCCGTCGCTTCATCCAACCGCTAACGCTTGCCATCCCCCGCCGCTGACTGCCGCAGGGCCCGACGCAATCGCCGGTTGTCCGCGATAGCACCTATCAAGGCCACCAGGACCAGCACATCGATCGCATCACGGTCCAGGTAGTGCCAGAAGGCCCAGGCGGCCAGGGAGCTTGCGAGGGCGCTCAAGACGAGCAGGACGCGGTCGTTCATCACCGTGCCGCTGCCAGCCGATACATCTGGCGTCCGGGAGCCTCTTTATATGTACCCGGCCAGCGCTGGAGGGTGGCGGGAAGCCATGGCCTGTTCAGATGATTCTGTTGGGCCAATAACAATACGTCTGCCAGCGAGGTTCCATTGCCCAGTACTCGCCCGGTTGCGACGGCGATACTGCCAATGACGGCGCCCACATAAAACGCCGCGGACAGGGCACCGATCACCGCGAGCTTTTCCAACCGCGTGCCCGCCACGATGAGCTCCCGAACGGTAACCTTTCGGCCGAACTTGTCGAGTTGTCCGAGAAGTACTGCCGCATTGGCGACTGCCGCTTGAAGCGTTCCATACAAGGATTCGGGCGCAGGCAGCCCAAGCCCTTCCATGTTTTCCTTGAAGTAGCGATAGAAGTCAGACATGTTCCCTCCTCTAAGTAATGTCGGGAAAGCATATCGCCGGCGAAGTCAGGCAAGTTGCGCTTGCACAGCGCGCGGCGACAATGTCGTGAGCGTATCCACGTCGCACTTTACGGTCGGCGGCATCGCGGTGGCCGCACCTGTCATGGCGAAACGGTCGAGTTCGCCAGGGTCTGCGGCGACCGTATCATGTCGGACGATGGCGCCATCCTGACGCCGTCCCAATTTGCTGACCGCCACGCGAGGGGGCGGAACGCGTGGCGCTTTGTCTGGCTGCGATTTCCCGGCGACGAGCATTGGTGGCGTGCTGCCGATTGCCGGGTGCGTCTTGATGGCTGCCGTGCTGGGAGATCCGACCAGACCGGTAAGGTCTAAGCTGATCCATCGGAATAACATTCGCAACGTTCGTCTAGACCGATTCATGACAGATGCCGGGTAATATCGATCAGAATAGACGCTGAGCTGCCGGTTTTCGTCCGATTTAGACCGTTTCGGCGGCGTTTAGGTCCGATTAGACCTCGCGCAGAAAGCGGCCGCCTGATATGCATCCTGCGGTGTTGCTGCCCGGGGCAGAAAACATCGGCGCCAGGCCTATTTTCACGGCGCGGCGGTTGGCGATGAAGCGCAGGTAGCCCTTGAACATGACCCGCGTTCAGGCCCGGCACGCCGCGCGGCGTCGTGTCTTCCGCATACGTGTATTCCAGCTCGACGGCGCGCATGAACAGCGCCTTCAGCGCATCGCGTAATTGCACGGTCCACAGCTGAGGTCCTGCGCCCTGCGCTCCCCAGGTTTCGCTGGGCAGGAAGTTGTCGTACACTCGCCGGCGGTTATTGGCAGAAGCTGTTGCCGCCAAACATTTCGATCGGATGATACATGAGCCAAGTACAGTTGACCGGCGACCAGATGAACGCGCTTGAACGCCTGTGGGCCCGCGTAATGATCGCGGCCGGGGTGACGTTGATTACAGTGCTTGTCCTGATGTACGTGATTTCGGGTAGCTGGACGATAATGCTCGTCTTTGGCGCGGTCACAGGGGCATCCGTCGTTGTCGTGATGATTGCCGCTGCCAAACTACGCGCGCTCGAGCGTGGCTTGCATGAATCCGATCGTGAAAAGCGCGGCGACATGCACTCGGCACTCGAGACGCTGGACGATTAATATCGTTATCGCAAGCGAGCGAGATGCCGCAGGCATCGGGGAGAGGACGTTTCCCGCTTGCCCGAGACCGACGGTAAAGAAGCATCCAGAATGCGCTATGCCGGTCTGATTCGATCTGGATTGGACGTTCGACGGCTGGGTCCGGGCGGAGCTTTTTCGGTCGCGTTAAACGACGGGGTGCGAAGTGCCAGGACTCGAAGGTTTTGTGCAACGATCCCCTAAAACAAAAAGGCCTGTCTCTCGACAGGCCTTTCATCGATAGCAACGCCAGCGCGCCGGTATCAATCCCAGCTCAGCGCCCCACCCGTCTGGTACTCGGTCACGCGCGTCTCGAAGAAGTTACGCTCCTTCTTCAGGTCGATCATCTCGCTCATCCAAGGGAACGGATTCTCATCCTGGTCGAACAGCTGTTCCAGGCCGATCTGCACGGCGCGGCGGTTGGCGATGAAGCGCAGGTAGCCCTTGAACATGGCCGCGTTCAGGCCCAGCACGCCGCGCGGCATCGTGTCTTCGGCGTATGCGTATTCCAGCTCGACGGCCTTCATGAACAGTTCCTTGAGCTCGTCGCGGAATTGCGGGGTCCACAGCTGCGGGTTTTCCAGCTTGATCGTGTTGATCAGGTCGATGCCGAAGTTGCAGTGCATCGATTCGTCGCGCAGGATGTACTGGTACTGCTCGGCGGCACCGGTCATCTTGTTCTGGCGGCCCAGCGCCAGGATCTGCGTGAAGCCCACGTAGAAGAACAGGCCTTCCATCAGGCAGGCGAACACGATCAGCGACTTGAGCAGTTTCTGGTCGTTTTCAATCGTGCCGGTCGTGAAGGCCGGGTCGGTCAGCGTGTCGATGAACGGGATCAGGAACTGGTCCTTGTCGCGGATCGATTTGACTTCGTTGTAGGCGTTGAAGATTTCCTGCTCGTCCAGGCCCAGCGATTCCACGATGTACTGGTAGGCGTGCGTGTGGATCGCTTCCTCGAACGCCTGGCGCAGCAGGTACTGGCGGCATTCCGGGGCGGTGATGTGGCGGTAGGTGCCCAGCACGATGTTGTTGGCGGCCAGCGAGTCGGCCGTCACGAAAAAGCCCAGGTTGCGCTTGACGATGCGGCGCTCGTCTTCGGTCAGGCCGTTCGGGTTCTTCCACAGCTCGATGTCGCGCTGCATGTTCACTTCCTGCGGCATCCAGTGGTTGGCGCAACCGGCCAGGTATTTGTCCCAGGCCCACTTGTACTTGAACGGCACCAGCTGGTTCACGTCCGTCTTGCCGTTGATGATGCGCTTGTCTTCCGCGTTGACGCGGTGCGAGATCTGCTCGGCGGTGGTTTCCGGCTCGGCGGAGATTTGCCCCGCCACGGGCGCGGCGGCGGGCTTGGCCACGTCATCTTCCCAGTTCAACATATTCTTTCCTTCGTTTGGTAACGGGAACTGCCCCGTCGGGGCAGTTCGTATTCATATTAGATGGCGACTCGACGGGAGTCGCGCAAGTACTTCATCGACCGCCTTACTGGCAGCTTATTGGCAAGCTTCGCATTCCTCGAAGCCCGCATCGCCCGGACGGAGGTAGCATGCGGCGCCTTCCTGCACTTCCTGCACCGTGGCCGGCGCCGAGTGGGTCGGCACGGCCGGGGCGGCAGACGACGTTGCCGAGGCGGAAGCCAAGGAGCCCACGGCGGCCGGCGACACGGCGTTCAGCGCGCCCGTCTTCGTGGTGGACTTCTCCATGTGCGAAGCGGCGATCGTGCGCAGGTAGTACGTGGTCTTCAGGCCGCGCAGCCAGGCCAGCTTGTACGTTTCGTCCAGCTTCTTGCCCGAGGCGCCGGCCATGTAGATGTTCAGCGACTGGGCCTGGTCGATCCACTTCTGGCGGCGCGATGCCGCTTCCACCAGCCAGCTCGGCGAGACTTCGAACGCCGTGGCGTAGATGTCGCGCAGGTCTTGCGGCACGCGGTCGATCTTCGTCAGCGAACCGTCGAAGTACTTCAGGTCGGCGATCATCACCTCGTCCCACAGGTCGCGCGCCTTCAGGTCGCGCACCAGGTAGGAGTTGATCTCGGTGAATTCACCGGACAGGTTCGACTTCACGTACAGGTTCTGGAACGTCGGTTCGATGCAGGCCGAGACGCCGATGATGTTCGAAATGGTCGCGGTCGGAGCGATCGCCACGCAGTTCGAGTTGCGCATGCCGAACTGCTTGATGCGTTCGCGCAGCGGGGTCCAGTCCATCGACGACGACATGTCCTGCTCGAGGTAGCCGCCGCGTTCTTCGGCCAGCAGCTTCACGGAATCCTGCGGCAGGATGCCGCGATCCCACAGCGAACCCTTGTACGAAGCGTACTGTCCACGCTCTTCGGCCAGCTCGGTCGAGGCCCAGTAGGCGTAGTAGCACACCGCTTCCATCGACGTATCGGCGAAGTTCACCGCTTCCTGCGAGGCGTATGGCACGCGCATCATGTGCAGGCAGTCCTGGAAGCCCATCACGCCCATGCCGACCGGACGGTGGCGCATGTTCGCGTTGCGCGCCTTGTCCACGGCGTAGTAGTTGATGTCGATGACGTTGTCCAGCATGCGCATGGCGGTGCGGATCGTCTTCTGCAGCTTCACGTGGTCCAGCTTGCCCTCTTTCATGTGGGCCGGCAGGTTCACGGAACCCAGGTTGCAGACGGCGATCTCGTCCGGGCCGGTGTTCAGCGTGATCTCGGTGCACAGGTTCGAGCTGTGCACCACGCCCACGTGCTGCTGCGGCGAACGGATGTTGCACGGATCCTTGAACGTGATCCACGGGTGGCCCGTCTCGAACAGCATCGACAGCATCTTGCGCCACAGGTCCAGCGCCTGGATTTTCTTGAACACGCGGATTTCGCCGCGGGCGGCAGCCGCTTCATAGCCCAGGTAAGCCTGTTCGAATGCCTTGCCGACCTTGTCGTGCAGGTCCGGCGTCTCGGACGGCGAGAACAGCGTCCACTCGCCCTTTTCCATCACGCGCTTCATGAACAGGTCGGGAATCCAGTTCGCCGTGTTCATGTCGTGCGTGCGGCGGCGGTCGTCGCCCGTGTTCTTGCGCAGGTCGAGGAATTCTTCGATGTCCAGGTGCCAGGTTTCCAGGTAGGCGCAGACGGCGCCCTTGCGCTTGCCGCCCTGGTTCACGGCCACGGCCGTGTCGTTGACCACCTTCAGGAACGGCACCACGCCCTGCGACTTGCCGTTGGTGCCCTTGATGTGGGCGCCCAGCGCGCGCACCGGCGTCCAGTCGTTGCCCAGGCCGCCCGCGAACTTCGCCAGCAGTGCGTTTTCCTTGATCGCGTCGTAGATGCCTTCCAGGTCGTCGGAGACGGTGGTCAGGTAGCACGACGACAGCTGCGAGCGCAGCGTGCCCGAGTTGAACAGCGTCGGCGTCGACGACATGAAGTCGAACGAGGACAGCAGGTTGTAGAACTCGATGGCGCGCGCTTCGCGGTTCTCTTCATTCAGGGCCAGGCCCATGGCCACGCGCATGTAGAACGCCTGCGGCATTTCGATGCGCACGTCGCGCACGTGCAGGAAGTAGCGGTCGTACAGGGTTTGCAGGCCGATGTAGCCGAACTGCAGGTCGCGGTCGGCCACCAGGGCCTTGGCCAGCTTCTGCAGGTCGAACTCGGCCAGTTTCGGGTCCAGCAGCTCGGCGGCGATACCTTTCGCCACGTACTGCGGGAAGTATTCCACGTAGGCCGCGGCGGCTTGCGCCTGCGGGGTTTCCTTGCCGAAGACTTCCTTGCGGATCGTGTGCAGCAGGATGCGGGCGGTGACCTGCGAGTAAGCCGGGTCCTTTTCCATCAGGGCTCTGGCAGCCAGGATGGCGGACTTGTACAGTTCCTCGACGGGCACGCCGTCATACAGGTTGCGGAAGGTCTCGGCCAGGATCGCGTCGGCATCGACGTGCTTTTCCAGGCCCGAGCAGGCGGCGTCGATCAGCTCGCGCACTTCCTGCACCACCAGCGGGCGGCGCTGGCCGTTGTCCAGCACGTGGAATTGCGGCTCGGCCACTTCCGGTGCGCCGGCGGCGGCCTTCTTGGCGCGGCGCTCTTCCATCTGCTTGGCGCGGTACAGCACGTAGGCCTTGGCCACGTCGTGCTCGCCCGAGCGCATCAGGGCCAGTTCCACCTGGTCCTGCACGTCTTCGATATGGAACGTGCCGCCGGAAGGCTGGCGGCGCACCAAGGCATTCACCACATTGTTCGTCAGCTGTTCGGCCAGGTCGCGGATGCGCGCGGACGCGGCGGCGGGGCCACCCTTTTCCGTCTGCACGGCCAGGAAGGCCTTGGTCATGGCGACGTTGATCTTGGAGGGCTCGAACGCCACGACGGCACCGTTGCGACGGATGATGCGGTAGTCGCCGAGGTCGGCTGCCGTGGTCAGGCCGCTGGCCGGCTGGGCGGACGCTGGCACCGCTGGTTGCGATGCTGCTGGGGTGGTGATGTCTTGGTTGGATTGCATGTATGCTCCCGATTGATTGTTCGGAAAAAATTCTTTGCCACCTGCCGTAACAAAAAACGGCATGAAAACGGCAAAACCGGGCCCCTCGAACTCATGTCCGACAGACTCTCCGGTGCCGGGATTTCGCCCGGTGGCTGCTGTGCGACGCCCTGCTGGCGCCCTCTGTGGATGTTGACGCTGGTCAAAGTTATCCAAGCAGTTATCAACTGAGTTATCAACCAGGTTATGCACCCGGTTATCAACTGCTTATCAACCGATTTATCCACGAAGGCACTAGATTTAGTGCGCCACACAATTTCTGGCACTAATTGTAGTGAGCGCGCTTGCTCGCGACAAGCGCTACAGGCGGAATTTTTTTGCCAGAACGGCTAATAATTCTGTTGACTTTTCAAGCTTGCGATAAGGACGGGCGTTCTTCGTTGAGCACACGCTCGCCCACGAAATGTGGTAGGTCGGGGGCGGTGCTTAATGCTTCAGCAGAAATGTTTCTTACGTTGCCGGATAGGCATCGAATGCCAGCCGCGAACACATGAGGCGCCTGGTGTCGTACACCTTTTCCGCAGGAAAAGGTGTACGACACCAGGCCTTCAGCCGCCGCTGGCCGGCAACTTACCCCTCCGGCTCCTGTATCCCCAGCTTCTGCATCTGGTACCGCAACTGCCGGAAACTGATCCCCAGCAGTTGCGCGGCCTGCGTGCGGTTGTACTGGGTCTGCGCGAGGGCGCGCACGATGATCTCCCGCTCCACCCGCTCCAGGTAGGCTGGCAGGTTCGACGGCAGCACGGACAGGTCGGGCAGCGGCGGCATGCGCTCGCTGCCGGGCGCCGGCGCCGGCACTGAAACCGGGGGCGCGGCGGCAGAAGCCGGACCCGGACCCGGACCCGGAACCGGCGCGGCGGCCGGCACTTCGGCCAGCTTCGCCCCCTTCAGCGACAGGTCGGCCACGTCGATCACGCCATCGTTGGCAAAGGCCAGCGCCCGCTCCAGGATGTTTTCCAGCTCGCGCACATTGCCGGGAAAGCTGTAGCCGCGCAGCGCGTCCAGCACGCCGGGGCCCAGGGTGGCCGGCTGGCCGCTGGCGGCGGAGAGCCGGGCCAGGATCGCGTCGGTCAGCACCGGCAGATCGTCGAGCCGCTCGCGCAGCGGCGGCAGCGACAGTTCGATCACGTTCAGCCGGTAGAACAGGTCTTGCCGGAACTTGCCCTGCTCCACGCAGCGCGCCAGGTCCTGGTGGGTGGCGCTGACGATGCGCACGTCCACCGGTTCCTCGGCGGTGGCGCCGATCTTGCGCACGCGCCGCTCCTGGATAGCGCGCAGCAGCTTCACCTGCATGGGCAGCGGCAGGTCCGCCACCTCGTCGAGCATCAGCGTGCCGCCGTTGGCAGCCTGGAAGAAGCCGTCGCGCTCGTCCGCCGCACCCGTGAAGGCGCCCTTGCGGTAACCGAAGAACTCGGCCTCCATCAGCGCCTCGGGAATTGCGCCGCAGTTCACGGCGATGAACGGCTTGTCGGCCCGTGAACCTTGCGCGTGGATCTCGCGCGCCGCCAGTTCCTTGCCCGAGCCCGATTCGCCGGTGATGGCGATCGGCGCCATCGAGCGGGCCAGCCGGGCGATCTGCGCGCGCAGCGCCTGCATGGCGGCCGACTGCCCTTTCAGCCGGCTGTCCACCGGGCCGGGATGCGGCGCGGCGGCGCCAGGCGGCGCATTGAGCTTGAGCGCCGACTGCACCATCACGCGCAGCTGGTCGAGCTGCAAGGGCTTGGTCACGTAGTCGAAGGCGCCCGCCTTCAGCGCCACCACGGCGTTTTCCGCGCTGCCGAACGCCGTCACCACCGCCACCGGCAGGTTGCGGCCACTGGCGGCGATCTCGCGCACCAGTTCCAGGCCCAGGCCGTCCGGCAGGCGCATGTCCGTCAGCACCAGGTCGTAGTCATGGGCGGCCAGCAGCGCGCGGGCGCCGCGCAGGTCGGCGGCGCCGTCCACGTCCAATCCCATCTTGAGAAGCGTGATTTCCAGCAGGTCGCGCAGGTCGTCCTCGTCATCGACTACCAGAACGCGGGGGGAAGAGCTCATGGCCTGTCTTCTCGAGAGGGTTGCGCGAACGTGATGACGAACCGGCCGGACGACCCCGGCACGGCCACGGGGCCCGTGTCGAAGCGGTATTCGTAGTCCAGCATCGCGTCGTTGTTCAGGCACAGCTCCCGCGCCAGGTAGAGGCCCAGGCCCGTGCCCTTCGACGACGTAGTGTAGAACGGTTCGAACAGGTGGGCCCGCACCTCTGTCGAGATGCCGGGACCGTCGTCCTGCACGTGCAGCTCGGCGCTGCGGCCCTGCACGCCGACCACGAACAGCCGGATCGACGAGGGTTGCCTGCTGGCATAGCGGATCGCATTGCCGAGCAGGTTGAGCAGCACGGCGCGCAGGTGCACGGGATCGAAGCGCACCGTCACGTCGCTCACGCGGGAAATATCGAGCACGCGCGGGTCGAGCCGCTGCGTTTCGTCGAACTCGGCCTTCAACTCGGCCACGAGCGACGCCAGCGCCAGCGGCTCGTCGTGCGGGTGCGCCTTGCGCGACAGTTGCAGGATGTCTTCCACCATACGGTTCACGCGCGCCACGTTGTCGCCGATGATCTTGACCAGCCGCGCGTGGACGGGCGAGTCCAGGTCTTCGGCCAGCAGCGAATTGGCGTGGCCGATCGCCGACAGCGGATTGCGCACCTCGTGCGCGATGCTGGCGGTCAACCGGCCCATCGAGGCCAGCTTCAGTTGCTGCGCCTGGTTTTCGATCGCCGTCACGTCCTGCAGGAAGATCACGTTGCGCTCGGTGCCCAGTTCCATCGTGTCGGCGGCGGCGAAGCGCACCTTCAGGTGGGCGGCCAGGTCGGCGCGCGCGCTCCAGGCGGCGGCCAGCTCCTGCAGCGCCGGGTCTGTGTAGGGCTTGATCGTCACATAGACGGTGTGGAGGGCTGGATTCGCACGCCAGTGGGCGTAGGCTTGCGCGATCGGGTGCAGCGAAGGCATCGCGGCCAGCCGCAGGCCCAGCGCGCCGGCCAGCCCCAGCATCTGCCGCGCGGCCGGGTTGCCGGCCAGGAGTTCGCCGTCCGGCCCCACCACCACGATGCCATCCCCGGCCTGCGACATCACCAGCCGGTTGACGGCCTGCTGCACGCCGATCTCGACCCCGCGCTGCGCCGCCAGCGCCTCCTGCTTGATCAGCCGTGCCGCCATGCGGTTCACCAGCAGCACGGCGGCGAAGAAGGCCGCGCCGTACAGGCCGGCCTGCAGCACGGCCATGTCGCCGGCGCCCGACAGGGCACGCCAGATGCTCTCGGCCAGCATGTACAGCGAAGCAAGCGCCGTGCAGAACAGCGCGAGCATGAGCGGCGCCAGGATCGCGCAGCCGGCCAGCGGAAACAGGTAGAGGATCGCCAGGCCGCTGCGCAAGCCCCCGGCCGCTGTATACAACAGGGAGATCACGACCAGGTCGCAGGCGACCTGCGAAAGCAGCTGCACCAGGAAACGGCGGCGCCACCAGGCGGCCATGAGCGCGAACACGATCGCCAGGAACAGGTAGGCGGCGCAGGTTTGCGCGTACAGGAAGTCGCCGGAAGTGGTCAGAGCGCGGCTGTCGATGCTCAGGTAGACCAGCAGCACCAGGGCGATGACCACGCGCGTGGCGTTCAGCGTTTGCAGCGAGCGCCAGAACGTTTCCCGCGCAGCAGCGGACAAATGCGGCGGCAAATGCCGGGGCAAGGCCGGCGGCGGCGTCGCGGTATCGATCACGCCGCTCACCCGGCCGGCGTCATTTCACGGGCGCGTGGGCCGGGCTGCAATAATCCCGCCCGCCCACCGGCACGTTTTCCGATGCGGGAAAATGCACGCCGCACTGGGCGCAGCGCAGCATCGGCTCGGCGCGCACCACCTCGCGCTGCGCCGACTGCCGCTGCTGCTCCCTTTGCTGCTGCTCCCTCTGCTGCTCCCACAGCTGCTGTTGCCGGCGCTGCGATTGCTTCAACTTGGAACGGATGGCGAAATACACCAGCAGCGCGAGCGCCAGCCAGAACAGAACACGTGTCATGCGAAACCTCGGTGTAGCACTACTTCCAGGACAAAACGGCTGCCGACATAGGCCAGCAGCAAGGTGGCGAAGCCCGCCAGCGTGAACGACAGCGCCGTCTTGCCGCGCCAGCCGCGGAAGTGGCGGCCGGCCAGCAGCGCGGCGAACAGTATCCACGAGAGCAGCGTGAACACGGATTTATGGTCCCACTTCAGCGCCTGGCCGAACAGCTGCTCGGAAAAGACGATGCCGGACAGGACGGTCAGGCTGAGCAGCACGAAGCCGAAGCCGATCAGGCGGAACAGCAGCTTTTCCATCGTCAGCAGCGCCGGCAACTGGTCCAGCGCGGCGGACAGGAACGTGACCTGCTCGCTGCGCGTGTGCAGGCGCGACTCCTGCAATGCCATCAGCACGGCGTGGAAGGCGGCGATCGTGAGCGTGCTGTAGGCCAGCGTGGCGATCGCGATGTGCCAGCCGAACATGGGCGAGCGGCCTTCCAGCGCGATCAGCGCGCCGGGGAACAGCGCCTGCAGCGCGCAGGCGATGGCGGCGCACGGCATCACCATGCGGCGCAGGCCATCGAGGGAGAAATTGCGGTTTTCGATCCAGTAGGCGCCCACCGAGATCCACAGGGCGGACGACAGCATCGCGGCAAAGCCCAGCCGCAGCGAGCCGGGCACCACGACATCCATCCATAGCCCGGCACCGTGCACCAGCCAGGCCAGCGCGGTGACGGCGGCAATCGGCCTGGCTTTCGCCGCGGGCAACAGGGCGCACACGAGGTACAGCAGCGCGGCTGCGATCAGGAGAATGGTTTGCATCCGCGCAGTTTACACTAACGCGGCTTTGGTGACCGGGGGCAAGAGCCGCCCGGGTCTGGTGTCTGACACCATTTCCCCTTGGGAAATGGTGTCAGACACCGGTTTTCCGCGAACATGCCGACCTCGTGGGAAAACCGGTGTCGTACACCTTTTCCGCAGGAAAAGGTGTACGACACCAAGAGCCGCGGGCCGGATCAATCCACTGCCGCCAGCCGTACCTCGTCCTCGTGGTGCCGCTGCTGCTCCTCCATCACCAGCTGCCCCAGCTCGCGCTTCAGGGTGTTGAACTCGGGCGAGGAAGGATCGCGCAGCCGGGGCAGGTCGACGAGGATGTCGCGCTTGATCGTGCCGGGGCGGTAGGTCATCACCACGATGCGGTCGGCCAGGTAGATCGCTTCCTCGATCGAATGCGTCACGAAGATGATCGTCTTCCGGAGCTCGGACCAGATACGCAGCAGCTCGTCCTGCAGGTTGCGGCGGGTGAGCGCGTCGAGGGCGCCGAACGGTTCGTCCATCAGCATGATCGGCGAATCGAGCGCCAGCACGTGGGCGATCGCCACCCGCTGCCGCATGCCGCCGGACAGGTCCTTCGGGTAGCGCTGGCGGAAGTCCGACAGCGACAGCATGGCCAGCAGCTTGTCCACGGTCGCGCGGATCTTCTCCCTCGGCTGGCCCTTGATCTCCAGGCCGAAGGCGATGTTGTCCTCGACCGTCATCCAGGGGAACAGCGCGTATTCCTGGAATACCATGCCCCGTTCCGGGCCGGGGGCGGCGACCGCCGAGCCGTCGGCGGTGATGATGCCCGAGGATGGCGGCGCGAAGCCGGCGATCGCGTTCAGCAGCGTCGACTTGCCGCAGCCCGAGGGCCCCAGCAGGCAGACGAACTGGCCACGCGGGATCGCCAGGTCGATATCCTTCAGGGCGACGACTTCCCGCCCGCCCGTGGCGAACACCTTGCTGACGCTTGAGACGATGATGTGCGGTTCATTGGCGTGCGCGTTCATGTCAGTTCTCCAGGCCGCGGTGCCAGCGCAGCAGGTGGTTGTTCAGGCGGTTCACGCCCACGTCGATGGCCAGCCCGATGAGGCCAATGGTGAACATGCCGGCGATGATCTTGTCCGACCAGAAGTATTCGCGCGCCTCGGTGATGCGGAATCCCAGCCCGTTGCTCACGGCGATCATCTCGGCCACGATGACGACGATGAACGCCGTGCCGATGCCGATCCGCACGCCGGACAATATATAAGGCACGGCGGCCGGCAGGATCACGCGCAGGAACATCGTGCTGCCCGCGGCGCCCAGGTTGCGGGCGGCACGGATATAGATGCCGTCCACCTGCCGCACGCCGGCGATGGTGTTCATCAGCACGGGGAAGAAGGCGCCCAGTGCGATCAGGAACACGGCGGGCGGGTTGCCGAGCCCGAACCACAGGATCGACAGCGGAATGTAGGCGATCGGCGGAATCGGCCGCAGCAGCTGCACGAGGGGATTGAGCCACGCATACACGCGCGGGCTGGCGCCCATCGACAGGCCGATCGGCAGCGCCAGGCCGGCGCCGATGGCGAAGCCGACCGCCACGCGATACAGGCTGCCGAGCGAATCGTGGATCAATTCGCCGGACGCGGCCCAGGCCAGCCAGGATTGCGTGGCCGGATCGTGCGGCTGCAACGGCAACGCGTATTCAACCCATTTCGTCACCACCGCCCAGGGCGACGGCAGCACCTGGGGGTTCACCCACCCCAGGCTGGATGCGACCTGCCAGGCGGCGATCGCGAGCACCGGCACCACGAGGCCGGTGCCCACCTCGCGCCAGTCGATGCGTGCCATGGCCGGCCTCCTATTTCACGCCCAGGCTTTTCTTGGCCTGGTCCAGCAGGTCGGTCTTGACCCAGTCCTTGGCCAGCGGCGGGCGGCTCATGCGGCCCACGCCGGTCTTCACCATCACGTCGGTGGTCGTCTGGATATGCGCGGGGGTGATGTCGTAGGTGTAGGGCGAGTTGCCGATCGCATCCTCGAAGTCGTCCTTCGAAATCTGGCCCTTGAATACCACGTCGCGCACGTACTTCTCGGCCGTCGCCTTGTTGTCGATGAAGGTCTTGGTCGCCTCCAGGAAGCAGCGCATGAACTTCTCGGCCACCGGGCGGCGCTCGTTGTAGAACTTCTCCGTCATCACCATCGTGCGCACCGGTTCGCCGATCGGCGTGTTGTACGGCTTCATGATCTCGGTGCCGAAGCCCTTGTTGATGGCCTGCGAGGATTGCGGCTCGGATTGCATCATGGCGTCGATGTTCTTGCCCAGCAGCGCCTGGTTCAAGTCGGCGTAGGCGAGGAACACCAGGCGCACGTCCTTGCCCGGCTGGTCCGAAGCCGTCAGCCCCGCCTGCTGCAGCTCGGCCAGCAGCAGCACTTCCTGGATGCCACCCCGCGTCACGCCCACGCGCTTGCCCTTCAGGTCGCGAAGCGATTTCATGTTCAGATCCGCGCGGCCCACGAGCCGGGCGCCGCCCTTGGCGAAGCCGGCCACCACGTAGATCGGCGCGCCGCCGGCCCGCCCGGAAATGGCTGCCTCGGACGCCGTGGCGCCCACGTCGAGCTCGCCGGCGATGATCGCCTGCATCACGTCCAGGCCCTTGGCGAACACATGTTCCTCGACCTTGATGCCGCACTTCGGCGCAATCTCCTTTATGTACGAGACCGCACCGTAGTGGGCGAACTTCAGGTTGCCCAGCCTGACCACGTCCTGCGCCTGGGCGCCATGGACGGCGCCGAGCGCCAGCACTGCCATCCCCAACCTGGTTGCCCACTCAGTTGCCCACTTGGTTGCCCACTCCGCCACCATCGACTTCACTTTCATCCGGGTTTCTCCTCGAAAGAACGATCAGGCCGGGCTTACCGGCCACAGCGATTGCCCGGTCATCATACCGTGCCGCCCTGTGTCGTAGTCAGGTTGTGTTGCCGTTATGCACAACCGGACCACGAGCACGAGCACAATGCCCCGCCGGCAAAAACTGTCGTTGAGAAATAACAAGAGTTGCGTCCGCGCCCGCGTGGCTTTCCGTGAGATTTCTCGCGTTCCGTGCGGCGCATAATGCATCGCAATCGATCATGAAAGGGAAGACCATGACCTCCTATGCAAGGCTGGCTCCGTTCCTGCTGGCCGCGAGCCTGCTGGCGGCTTGTGGCGGCGGGGGTTCCGACACGCCGGCACCGGCGACGGCACCCGGCTCCTCGGGCCCGGTTACGCTCAGTGCGACCGCCGGCACGACGCAGTTGCTCCCCGGCGGCACGGCCACGCTGACCGGCACCGCCTCCGACAACAGCGCGATCACCTGGCAGCTCGCCCAGGGGTCACCCGGCGCGCTGTCGGCCGCGACCGGTGCATCCGTCACCTATACCGCTCCCGCATCGGGCCTATCGGCCCCCACGCCGGTGACGGTCAGCGCCACGGCCGGCGGCGCGACGAAGACGGTCACGCTGCTCGTCCACCCCTCGCCCGGCACCCCGGGCCTCAGCCTGCTCGCCGGCTCGCTCGGCAGCCACACGATCGTCGACGGAACGGGCACCGCGGCGCGCTTCGGGTCGATCGGCGACATGGCGGTGGCGGCCGATGGTTCGCTGGCCGTGGTCGACTTCAAGAAGCTGCTGCCGGTCGTGCGCCGGATCGGCGCCACGGGCGCCGTGACGTCGATCCCCGTCCCGGCCGGCGAGGATCCGGTATTCTGGGCCGTGCACGCGCTGGGCGTCGCTGCCGACGGCACCGCCTGGATGGTGCGCGAAAACGGGGTCCTGGGCACATTGCTGAGACTCGGCACGGATGGCAACGTGTCCGCCGCCGGCGGCCCGCAGCCGGAACTTCTCGGGGCCACCGGGCTGGTCGCAGGCGCCGCCGGCGAGCTGTTCGTGCAGACGACGAGCTACTCGGCATGCGCCCTCTATCGCGTCACCGACCAGGGCGCCGTCGCCCTGCTCGCCGGTGGCGGATGCGGGGCGCCCCTGGACGGGCGCGGCGCCGCCGCGGTGTTCAGCGCGCCGTCCGACCTGACCCGCGCCGCCGACGGCAGCCTGTACATGGTGGACGACGAGCAGATCCGCCGGATCGCGATGGATGGGACCGTGACGACGATCGTGCCGCGCGACAGCGCGGGCGTTCCCGTGCTGACCTTCCCGTTCAGGCCCCGCAGCATCGCCGCGCGGCCCGACGGCTCGCTTGCACTGCTGGCATGGGACGCGAAGGAACAGGTCGTGTGGAGCGTGGCGCCGGACGGGCTGGCCACGGTACTGTTGCGCCGCCCGGTCGTCCCCGTCGTGAACGGCACGAGTCGCCGGACCGATTTCGCGCTCGTGCGCAGCGATGCGGCGGGACGGCTGCTGCTCGCCACTCAAGGTGAAATCCACGTGCTGCAAGGCAGCACCACCACCCTGTTTGCCGGCCTGGAGGACGACGCCGTCGCCGACGTGGACGGCGCGGGTGCCGCCGCGCGCTTCGTCGATCCCAAGTATGTTGCTTCCGACCTGCGCGGCAACGTGTACGTTGCCGATCAACCGGTCTATTACAACCAGCCCGTCGGCTTCAGCAATGACCGGGGACTGTATGTGCGCAGGATCGATACATCCGGCAACGTGACGACGGTGATCCGGAATGCGCAGTTCGGCCGGCCGGCGGGCCTGCTGGCCGACCAGGGCGGCAACCTGTATGTCGTCGAGCAGAACTCCTTGAACGGCCGCTACCGCATGCCCGGCGGCGCCGTGTACAAGATCGGGCCGGACGGCACCACCACCCTGATCGCGGGCACGCTCGCCGCCAGCGGCAGCGTCGACGGCAAGGGCCCGGAGGCGCGCTTCGTCTGGCCGACCTTCGCCGGCATCGCGCCGGACGGCACGCTGTATGTCAACGACGATGGCGGCGTGCTGCGCAAGGTCGCCCAGGACGGCACGGTGACGACGGTGACGGCGCTCCCCGACGACGTGGCACGCGCGCCGGACGGCAAGCGCTACGGGTACGACGGCGAGACGGTGTACCGGATCGAGGCCGATGGAAGCCGCACCGTGGTGGCCGGCAGCAAGGGCATGGAGGGCACGGTGCTGGGTCCATTGCCCGGCGCCCTGTCCGCCCCGATCGTGACCGACGGCATGCTCGGCCCGACCGGCTTGCACACGTTCGCGCTGATTTCCAACTCCGCCATCGTGAAGCTGGTCCTGCCCCACTGATGGAGAAAAGCGGGGGTGCGGCAACGGCCGCCGCGCCCCCGATCAGTCGTTGCCGTGACTGTCCTGGCCGTGCCGGCGCACCCGTGCCAGGCGTTCGCCCGTGTCGGGATGGCTGGACAGGTAGGCCGGCACCCGCGCCTCCTTCTCCAGTTCCTGGAAGGCCGCGAAGACGTGTTCCAGGTGTGCCAGCGGCAAGCCATTGCGTTGCAGCAGGGCGACCGCGTAATCGTCGGCTTCCCGCTCGGCGTCGCGCGAATAGTGCAGGTCGAGTGCCAGCGCCGGCAGGCCGGCCACCAGCGAGCTGGCATCGCCGGAGAGCAGCAGCCCGGCCGCCGCCACGGCGGAGCCCTGGATCAGCCGGCGCGTCAGGTGGCGTCCGTGCAGGTGGCCGAGTTCGTGCGCCAGCGTGGCCATCACGGCCCCGTCGTCATCGAGCAACTCCACCATCTCGTCGGTCAGCACGATGTCGCCGGACGGCAGCGCGAACGCGTTCGGTCCGATGCGGCTCTTGCGAAACAGCAGGCGCCACTCGGGCGCCGGGCCGTCGAAGGTGTCGGGCGGCACGAGCCGCGCAAAGCGCTCGGCCAGTTCGCCGCGCCGGGCCGCCGGCAATTGGCTGGGCGAGAACACATGGCGGTCCAGCAGCGCCAGCGTGCCCTGCCCCATCTGCCGCTCGACCGCCACGGGCAGGTTGCGCGCCACCAGGTCGGCGCCGACCGGCAGCACGAACAGGTAGCCCAGCACCAGCACGGCGGCCGTCGCGCCCAGCGCTGCCACCGCGCCGCGCCAGCTCTGCTGCATCCGCACCACCGTGGTGTCGCGATGGCCCGTCGCGTGCAGCAGGGCGTCCAGCGCCTGCTGGTCGTCCGCTTCGAACGTGGCTTCGTCGGGGAACGTGAGCTTGCGCGGTGCGCGGGCGATCCGCTCGGCCACGCGCATCTCCGCCAGTGGCGTGCTGCGTTCCACGTCGCCGGCCAGGTGCACGGCGCCATCGCGCACGGCCAGCGTCACGCGATGGGCGCGCGACGTGAGGCCGTCGAAGTAGCTGCCGGTCAGTTCTTCCGCCATGGCGTTACAGGGCCAGGTCGAAGCCGCCGAGGTCGGCGGCGCTTTCGCCGATCGCACCGATTTCGGCGCGCTGGCCGGCCGTGATGTCATCCAGGCTGCCCTCGACGACCAGCGAAGTGCACGCGAGGCGGTAATTCGCCGCCCGCACCGTGGCGAACGGAATGAACAGGCCCAGTGTGAAGAGGATGCCCAGCGTGTTGGTGATGTACAGCCAGGCGATGCCCTTGAGCGTCATCGTCGAACGGAAGCGATGCTGGGCGAGATAGGTGTGGTTCCAGATCAGGTTTTGCAGCGCCGTCATGGCCACGAACATCACGACCAGCATGTAGGGGTAGACAGCGAACGCCATCAGGATCGTCAGGTCTTTCCCGGCCCCGAGGGCGATTCCCGCGAACGACACGACGGTCATCGCGACGATGGCCAGCAGCATCATGCCGAATACACCCAGGTAGATCTTGTAGAAGCCGCGCACCGGCGCGTCGAAGCTGAACGGCACGTTGCCATAGCGGCTTTCGGTATGCTGGAAGCGCTTGACGCGCTGGTGGACGAACGGGTACAGCAGGCCCAGCGTCAGCACACCGAGCAGCGGCAGCACCAGGTAGTGGAAATAGGCGCCCTTGGCGCTGCCGCGGAAGGAAAAGCGGATGCCGCGATAGCTGCTGTTGTACAGCGCGAACTGCAGGCTTTTCCACAGCATCCATGGCATCACGGCCATCCACAGCACGAAGACGCCGGCGGCCACCGCCGGCGCGGTCTGCAAGCCGATGTTGTAGGCGCCCAGCATGACGGCGGCGATGATCCGTCCCTTGAGGATCGCGCCGGGCTTGGCATGGTATTCGAAACCGCCGCCCGCCAGCCGGGTATTGGCATAAAAATATTGATTGGTGCGGACCTTTGCCCAGGCCGAATAGATGCCGAGCGTGACGATCGTCAGCAGGACGTTGACGATCCAGATCCTGAAATACTCGCTGCCCGAGGCAGTGAACTCGAATTTCTCTTCGCGGCTTTCCGGCGCCGCCTCTTTCAATGCCGCACCGCCGCTGTATACGCTGCTCATGATGCTCCCCATGGTTAAAGTGAACGAGCACGATGCAGGTGGTCGCAATAGTTGTCAATGAGAAATAGCAAAGAGGCACATAAAGTGTGCACGGCTGTGACAATTGGAGAGCTTCGACCGCCGTCGCGGGGAAACCGCGCCTGCCGCACTAATGTAAAATGGCGCGGTTCCGGGCCCGTGCCCGCCCTCTCATATCTGATCACCCGACATGCTAGACAATCTGACTCAACGCCTCGCCAAGGTCGTCAAGACCATGCGCGGCGAGGCCCGGCTGACCGAAGCCAACACCGCCGAAATGCTGCGCGAAGTGCGCCTGGCCCTGCTGGAGGCCGACGTGGCCCTGCCGGCCGTGCGCGAATTCATCGGCAAGGTCAAGGAAAAGGCGCTCGGCGAGGAAGTCGTCGGCTCGCTGTCGCCGGGCCAGGCGCTGGTGGGCGTGGTGCAGCGCGAACTGGGCGCCCTGATGGGCGCCGATCTCGGCCCCGAAGCCACCCAACTGAGCTTCGCCCAGCAGCCGCCGGCGATCATCCTGATGGCCGGCCTGCAGGGCGTGGGTAAAACCACCACCGTCGGCAAGCTGGCCAAGTACCTGCGCGAGCAGAAGAAGAAAAAAGTGCTGACCGTGTCGGCCGACGTGTACCGCCCCGCCGCCATCGCGCAGCTGCAATCGGTGACCGGCCAGGCCGGCGCCGACTTCTTCCCGTCGACGGCGCAGGACAAGCCGGTGGACATCGCGCTGTCCGCACTGGACTGGGCGAAGAAGCATTATCACGACGTGCTGATCATCGACACCGCCGGCCGCCTCGGTATCGACGAAGAGATGATGAAGGAGATCGCCGCCGTGCACGGCGCGGTCAAGCCGATCGAGACGCTGTTCGTCGTCGACGCGATGCTGGGCCAGGATGCGATCAACACCGCCAAGGCGTTCAACGACGCGCTGCCGCTGACCGGCATCGTGCTGACCAAGCTCGATGGCGATTCGCGCGGCGGCGCGGCGCTGTCCGTGCGCCACATCACGGGCAAGCCGATCAAGTTCGCCGGCGTGTCCGAGAAGCTCGATGGCCTGGAAGCCTTCGATCCCTCGCGCATGGCCAACCGCATCCTCGGCATGGGCGACATCCTCGCGCTGGTGGAAGAGGCGCGCAAGGGCGTGGACGCGAAGGCCGCGGCCGACCTGGCGGCCAAGGTGAAGGCGGGCGGCAAGTTCGACATGAACGACTTCAAGGCCCAGCTGGGCCAGATGAAGAAGATGGGCGGCATGGCCGGCCTGGTCGACAAGCTGCCGGCCCAGTTCCAGCAGGCGGCCGGCAACGCCAACATGGACCAGGCGGAAAAGCAGGTGCGCCGCATGGTCGGCATCATCGATTCGATGACGCCCGCCGAACGCGCCAAGCCGGAGCTGATCAAGGCGGCCCGCAAGCGCCGCATCGCGGCCGGCGCCGGCGTGCAGGTGCAGGAAGTCAACCGCATGCTGAATCAGTTCGAACAGATGCAGACGATGATGAAAAAGCTCCAGGGCGGCGGCCTGATGAAGATGATGCGCAGCATGAAGGGCATGATGCCCGGCTTGCGTTAAAGCCAGTGTTTACGGGGCTTTCTGCCCTGTGCATCCCCCGGAACCGCCCTGTGCGCAAGCCCAGCGGCGGTTTTTGTCATTATTAACCTTTCTTTACGTGCCGTTTCCCACAAAAAAGGCGAAAAACGCTTGCATCCTTGTAAAAAGCCCACCAATATTAGCCGTGCGATTGTATTGCGCAATTTTCCATGTGTTTGTTAAGGAGGCTCGAATATGGCAACAGCCAAGAAATCCACGGCAGCACCTGCCAAGAAAGCCGCGACCAAAGCGGCTCCGGCAAAGAAGGCCGCCGCTCCAGCGAAAGCTGCAGCCAAGCCGGCAGCGAAAAAGGCAGCACCCGCAGCACGCAAGCCCAATGCAGCATTCATGAAAGAGATGACTCCGTCGGCCCAACTGTCCCCGGTAGTAGGTGCCTCCCCGCTGCCGCGCACGGAAGTCACGAAGAAAGTCTGGGATTACATCAAGAAGCACAACCTGCAGGACGCCGCGAACCGCCGCATGATCAACGCGGACGACAAGCTGAAAGCCGTTTTCGGCGGCAAGGCCCAGGTTTCCATGTTCGAAATGACGAAGCTGATTTCCGATCACCTGAGCTGACCATGCACCGGCCCGCCCGGTACCGAACAGAGCCCCCGGCGCTTGCAGCGACCGGGGATTTTTTTTGCGCCTTGCACTGCACGCACGGCGGCCGAACACCGGTGTCAGATACCGTGTTCACCCGCAAGCCTTTTGCCCATGTGATTCGGGTCAAATGGCTTTCGTGAGCGGACGACGCCGTACATCTGGTGCACGAGCTTGCGCATGACGGCAGCGATGACAGCCATCTTAGCCATGCCTGTTGACTGCAGCCGGTTTGCAAATTCCCTTAACAGCGGGTTCTTTCTGATCGCTGTAAGTGCTGGCATG
This sequence comes from Massilia sp. METH4, assembly GCF_037094685.1. Classification (NCBI taxonomy): domain Bacteria; kingdom Pseudomonadati; phylum Pseudomonadota; class Betaproteobacteria; order Burkholderiales; family Oxalobacteraceae; genus Massilia; species Massilia sp. METH4. The sequence continues at coordinate 917,221 of NZ_CP146614.1, forward strand.
TATAGGGCTGCCCGCAGGTCGCGACAGCCCATTCTGGTAATGGTAGTCCTACCCCTCACCGAGCTGCCTGATTGCCTCTGGCGTGGCGTCACCCCAATGTAGGCCGCCAGTTCCTTGGCGCTGCCGAAGCGCCGCAGGTTCCCCACACGACCAAGTACCTTGGCCGCGGTCCCGCGGCCAAGGCCTGGGATCGACTCAATCAGCTCAGCATCGTGCCGGAGATCCGGATGCCGATCGATGTGATCATCGATATCGTTCTCCAGCTGCTTGATTTGTTTGTCCAGCCAATCCAAGTGCGTCTTGGCGTGAGCTGCCACCTCGGTCTGGTTTGCAAACTCAAGTGCTTCGATACGATTGGCCTGTTGCTGTCGAATGTCTTTCAACGATGCCAGATGCTCGTTCCAAGCCCTCAATTGCCGCTGCTCGTGCGAAGGGGCCTGCCAAAGCGCTGGGCTCATCGCTGCGCAGTATCGCGCAATGAGAGCTGCATCAGCTTTGTCGTTTTTGTTTCGGATGATTAGACTCTGGCCAAATCCTTTGATGCTGGCAGGATTGACGACGCTCACCTTCATGCCCATGTCGCTCAATGCCAGGGCAACAGGCTCGCTGTACACGCCTGTCGATTCCATGCAAATATGGACCGCATCGAGCGTAACATCCTGATTCTTCAACCACTTTATCAGCTCTGCGTAACCGTCCCTGTTGTTCGGAAGCACTTTGCTCTTGAGCTTCCCATTCTTCAGCAACGCTATATCCAGTTTGCTTTTGCTGACATCAATTCCTACTACTGGCGTGCCTACGAAATTCATTTGTTGACCACCCTCGTATGCAGGCTCGAAGCCTAAGATACCGTCCGGACTTAACAATGAAAAACAGGCAGAGGCGCCAATCTGACCCACAGGCTCTTGGCCTTAGACACCATCGACATCACTCTGCCTGGCCGTTTCCTTCAGCGGTAATTTTGCCAAAGATCCGACGGGATCATCATACGAGACACCATTTCGAGCAAAGCTCGAAATGGTGTCTGACACCGGTTTTCCTGAGCCAACACCAGAGACGCCTACTTCCAGTTATTCCACGCCTTCAGCACCGCGTTCGGATACTCCGCCCTCCCCCGGCTGCCGTTGTAGCGCCCCAGCGCGAGGAACAGGTCGCCCTTTTCCATGTCCAGGTACATGCGCAGGATCGCGCAGCCGTAGCGCAGGTTGGTCTGCATGTTGAACAGCTTGCGGCGGTCTCTGTCGCCGATCACGTTGGTCCAGAACGGCATCACCTGCATGTAGCCGCGCGCGCCGACGATGGACACGGCGTACTTGCGATACGCCGATTCCACCTGGATCAGCCCCAGCACGAGCGAGGGCTCGAGGCCCGCGCGGCGCGCCTCGTACCAGACGGTTTCCAGGAATTCGCGCCGATGCAGTTCGTCCGGCAGCTTGCGTTGCAGCCGGCCGGACATGTCGGCCACCCACGCGTCATAGCGCTGCTGGTCGGCCGGATTGGTGAAGACGGGCTTCGGCGGGCGCGCGTCCAGGATGGCATTGGACAGGGCGACGCGCACCGCATCGGCCAGCGCCTCTTCCTTCTGGTTGCCCGCGAAGCCGAACGGGGCGCACAGCACGCCGGTGGCGAAAGCCACCGTGTGCCACCAGCGCAACGGGCGCGCCCACCACCGGCGCCGCTCGCGACCTCCCCCGCCCATGATTACTGCTGCACTTTGGCCTTGATGAAGGCCACGATATCGGCCAGCGGCACGCCCGTCGCCTCGGCGTCGCGGCGGCCCTGGTATTCCAGGTTGCCATCCTTCAGGCCGCGCTCACCGATGACGACGCGATGCGGCACGCCGATCAGTTCCCAGTCGGCGAACATGGCGCCCGGGCGCAGGCCGCGGTCGTCCACGATCACGTCGATGCCGGCCGCCAGCGCCGCGGCATACAGCTTCTCTGTCTCTTCCTTGACCAGTTCGCTGCGGTCCAGGCCCATCGGGCACAGCACCAGCTCGAACGGCGCGATGGCGGTCGGCCAGACGATGCCCTTGTCGTCGAAGTTCTGCTCGATCGCCGCGCCCAGGATGCGGGTGACGCCGATGCCGTAGCAACCCATCTGCAGCGGTGCCGGCTTGCCGTTTTCATCGAGGTAAGTGGCGTTCATCGCCTGCGAATACGCGGTTCCCAGCTGGAACACGTGGCCCACTTCGATGCCGCGCTCGATCGCCAGCACGCCCTTGCCGTCCGGCGAAGGGTCGCCCTCGACCACGTTGCGCAGGTCGGCCGTGATGTGCGGCTCGGCCACGTCGCGGCCCCAGTTGGCGCCCGTGAAGTGGTAGTCCTCCTCGTTCGCGCCCGTCACGAAGTCGGCCATGTTGGCCACCGTGCGGTCGGCCACGATCGTGACCGGCAGCTTCGTGCCGATCGGGCCGAGGTAACCCGGCTTGCAGCCGTACACTTCCTCGATCTCCTCGGCGGTCGAGAAGCGGTAGGCGCCCTGCAGGCCCGGCACCTTCGACGCCTTGATCTCGTTGAGCTCATGGTCGCCCCGCAGCAGCAGCATGAAGTACTGCTTCTCGATCTTGCCTTCGTTGTCGGTTTCCACGGTCAGCGCGAGCGTCTTGAGCGTCTTCGACAGGTCGATGCCCAGCTGGCGCGCCACTTCCTCGCACTTGGCGGCCTTCGGGGTATGCGCCTTCACCAGCTCTTCGGAAGGTGCCGGGCGGGTGCCGGTGGCGAGCGCCTCGGCCGCCTCCATATTGGCCGCATAGTCGGACGTGGGGCAGTACACCAGCGCATCCTCGCCGGTGCTGGCGATCACGTGGAATTCGTGCGAGCCGGTGCCGCCGATCGCGCCGTTGTCGGCCGCCACCGCGCGGAACTTCAGGCCGAAGCGGGTGAAGATCTTCACGTAGGCGTCGAACATCACCTGATAGGACTTTTGCATGCCTTCCAGGTCGCGATCGAACGAGTACGCATCCTTCATCGTGAATTCACGGCCACGCATCAGGCCGAAGCGGGGGCGGCGCTCGTCGCGGAATTTGGTCTGGATGTGGTAAAAATTCAACGGCAGCTGGCGATACGACTTGATCTCGCTGCGCACCACGTCGGTGATCACTTCCTCGGAGGTCGGCTGAATCGCGAACTCCCGGCCATGCCGGTCCTTTACGCGCATCAGTTCCGGCCCCATCTTGTCCCAGCGGCCCGTTTCTTGCCACAGCTCGGCCGGCTGTACCAGCGGCATCAGGAGCTCGATGGCGCCGGCGCGGTTCATCTCCTCGCGCACGATCGCCTCGACCTTGCGGATCACCTTCAGGCCCATCGGCATATACGTGTAGATGCCGGAGCCCAGCCGCTTGATCATGCCTGCCCGCATCATCAGCTTGTGGCTGACGATTTCGGCGTCAGAAGGCGCTTCTTTGAGTGTGGAAATAAAAAACCGTGACGCACGCATATCTGTGAATTCTTTTCAAAAAGAGAGGGTTATAATCAACCTAATTTTAAAGGATTAGCTGGCTGATGCATCCATCATTTATACAATACGCCCAACTGCGCGTTCTACTGCGGCGCTCAACTGCGGGCTTGCCGGACGCTTCCCTACCAGGGGGGCGATGCCGGCAGGCGGACTTGTAGGCAAAAATGTAAGAAGGATCGCACAGCAGGCAGAAAGTTTGAGGTGCACTATGCTCGATCGGGAAGGGTTCCGCCCCAACGTCGGCATCATCCTGCTCAACTCGCATAACGAGGTGTGGTGGGGCAAGCGGGTGCGCGAGCACTCATGGCAATTTCCGCAAGGAGGAATCAAATACGGCGAGACGCCGGAGCAGGCGATGTACCGCGAGCTGCAGGAGGAAATCGGCTTGCGGCCCGAGCACGTGAAGATCGTGGGCCGCACGCGCGACTGGCTGCGCTACGAGGTGCCGGACCATTTCATCAAGCGCGAGATCCGCGGCCATTACCGTGGCCAGAAGCAGATCTGGTTCCTGCTGCGCATGTGCGCGCGCGACAATGAAGTGAACCTGCGCCTGACGGACCACCCGGAGTTCGATGCCTGGCGCTGGCACGAATACTGGGTGCCGCTGGACGTGGTCATTGAATTCAAGCGCGAGGTGTACCAGCGCGCGCTCCAGGAACTGTCGCGCTTTCTCACCTGGCCGTCGCACGGCGAGCGCCGTCATTCGTCGCGCTACCTGCGCCAGCCGCACGGCCGCGGCCAGCAGGGGCAGCGCGCGCAGCAACAGGCGATCGCGGCACCGCCGCAGGAACTTGTCGGCTGCGACGGTGCGGCCCTGGCCACCTCCGGCAAGCGCTGACGTCGGCACATTGGTGTCGGACACCTTTTCCGGGCGATTTTCCGGAAAAGGTGTCCGACACCGGTTTTCCCACGCCCCGCCCCGGCGTGTACCCCTTCCAGGTCTTCCTCACAGCCTGCACCACCGGACAATTCTTTGTACAATGTCCGCCCACCCCCGCACGCCCATTGCCAGCCCCATGTTCACCCCCTCCTCCCACGACGTCCGCCGCTTCTTCTGCGAAGTGTTCCGCAAGGACCGCGCCCATGAAATCCTGACCCCCATCGAGGCGATGGCGCTGGACTGGGTGCGCCAGCACCCCGAGTACGACGAAGCATTGACCGACGTGGAAGCGGCGCTGGCGCGCGACTACTCGGTGGAAGGCGGGCAACCCAATCCCTTCCTGCACCTGGCGATGCACCTGTCGATCTCCGAGCAGGTGTCGATCGACTCGCCACGGGGCATCCGCGCCGCCTATGAAGCCCTGTCGAACAAGCTCGGCCAGCACGACGCGCAGCACGAAATCATGGAATGCCTGGGGGAGATGATCTGGAAGTCGCAGCGCAGCGGGCTGCCGCCGGACGGGGAGGCGTATATCGAGGCCGTCAGGCGGCGCACCTGAAGTTGGTGCCCGACACCTTTTCCCGATGGGAAAAGGTGTCGGGGAGGGGTAATGGCATGCATGCCATTACCGCTTGACAGGCGCGGAGCATGCTCCGCGAAACCCCTGTCAAGCCACCGGTTTTCGGTCGCGATTACCGCTTCACGACCATATTCCCCGGCAAGCTGTGCAAATAAGCCGCCAGGTCCGCGATATCCTTGTTCGACAGCGGCTTCACCAGGCCACCCATGATAGGGTTGTTGCGGCCGTTCGGGCCGTCGCCGCGCTTGTAGGCGATCAGCGCGTGGGCCAGGTAATCCTTGTGCTGGCCGGCCAGCTTCGGGTAGCTCGGGTCGATCGGCGAGTTGTAATCCTTGCCATGGCAAGTCGCGCACGCGTACTTCTCGGCCAGCGCCTTGCCGTTGTTGATGTTCCCGGCGGCGAAAGCGCCGGCGGAGGCGATGCAGCAGGCCACGGCGAACAGGGTTTTCTTCATCGTGGTCCTCATTTCTGCTTGGCGTAATAGGCGGCGATGTCGGCGATGTCCTGGTCGGACAGGCTGACGGCGATTCCCTGCATCGACGGGTGCTTGCGGTCACCTTTCTGGTAACCCTTCAGCGCCGCTTCGATGTACTTGGCATTCTGGCCGCCGATCTTCGGCACCGGGAACACTTCCGGGAAGGTGGCCTTGTAGCCGGGGATGGCGTGGCAGCCGATGCACATTTCGATCTTGGCTGGGGCGGCGGCCGGGTTGCCGACGATGTCCGCGGCCAGCGCGGCCGGCGCGGCCTGTACTGCGCCGGCAAGCAGGAACACTGCTGTCAGTTTATTCATGGGTGGCTAGTCGAATCCAAAAGAGTAGTTGGAGGGGACTCATTCTTCATCGAGGTCTCCGTGTCCCCTTGCTGCTTGCATAAATACTTGCTCTGCGTGCTACCAGCGGCCCATTCTAGCGCGGCTGTTTCTGGTCGTCCATAACGATTCAGGTACGTTCTGGGCTGCGCGGAACTACCGTATACTGGCCTTTTTCTCCCGAACCGGAAGCTTTTCCATGACCGTCCACCACGAGAACAGCCGCTTCGATGGCTCCGCCAACTATGTTGCCACAAATGACCTGAAGCTTGCCGTCAACGCGGCGCTTACCTTGCAGCGGCCGCTGCTCGTGAAGGGCGAACCGGGCACCGGCAAGACCATGCTGGCCGAGGAAGTGGCCGCCGCGCTGGACCGGCCGCTGTTGCAGTGGCACGTCAAATCCACCACCAAGGCGCAGCAGGGCCTGTATGAATACGACGCCGTCTCGCGCCTGCGCGATTCGCAGCTGGGCGACGAGCGCGTGCGCGACATCCACAACTACATCGTCAAGGGCGTGCTGTGGCAGGCGTTCACGGCGCCCGAACCCGTGGTGCTGCTGATCGACGAGATCGACAAGGCCGACATCGAATTCCCCAACGACCTGCTGCGCGAACTGGACCGGATGGAATTCTACGTCTATGAAACCCGCGAGATGGTGGTGGCGAAGCACCGCCCGCTGGTGATCATCACGTCGAACAACGAGAAGGAATTGCCGGACGCCTTCCTGCGCCGCTGCTTCTTCCACTACATCGCCTTCCCCGACCGGGACACCATGGAAGCGATCGTGCAGGTGCATTTCCCCAAGCTGAAGCAGGACCTGCTGGCACAGGCGCTGCAAACGTTCTACGAAGTGCGCGACATCTCCGGGCTGAAGAAGAAGCCCTCCACGTCGGAATTCCTCGACTGGCTCAAGCTCCTGCTGGCCGAGGACATTCCGCCGGAAGCACTGCGCAGCAAGGACAGCCGTGCGATCGTGCCGCCGCTGCACGGCGCCCTGCTGAAGAACGAGCAGGACGTGCACCTGTTCGAGCGCCTGGTATTCATGTCGAGGCATAACCGATGATCACGGTGCAACCCGTCACGCTGGAGTTCAACGGGGTGCGCCTGGAACCGCTGGGCCCTGGGCACGCGGAAGGACTGCGCGCCGCGGCGCGCGACGGCGAGCTGTGGAAGCTGCGCGTCACCTCCGTGCCGGAGCCGGAGAACGTCGCCGGCTATATCGCCACGGCCGTGGAGATGCGCCCTTCCCGGCTGGCGTTCGCCGTGCTCGACGCGGCCACCGGCGAGGTGATCGGTACCACGAGCTACCACGACATCGTGCCGGCCATCGGCCGCGTGGAAATCGGCTACACGTGGTACGCGAAGAGCCGCCAGCGCAGCCATGTGAACACGAGCTGCAAGCGCATGCTGCTGGCGCACGCGTTCGACACGCTGGGCTGCGACGCCGTGGGCTTTCGCACCGATAACTTCAACCATGCCTCGCAGCGGGCGATCGAACGCCTTGGCGCGAAGAAGGATGGTGTGATCCGCCACCATGCCATGCGGCGCGACGGCACCGTGCGCGACACCGTCATGTACAGCATCGTGCGCGGCGAATGGCCCGAGATCCGCGCCCATCTCGACTACCTGCTCCATCGTCACCCGATACTGCGCGAACGGCCATGCTGATCGACTTCTTCTTCACGCTGAAGGACGCGAAGATCCCCGTCACCATCAAGGAATTCCTTACCTTGCTGGAGGCGATGGAAAAGCACGTCGTCACCCAGTCGCTGGACGACTTCTACTACCTGGCGCGCCTGACGCTGGTGAAGGACGAGGCGCACTACGACCGCTTCGACCGCGCCTTTGCACAGTACTTCAAGGGCATCGACGGCGCATTCGATCCCAAGGCATCGATCCCGCTGGACTGGCTGCTGCAGCGCATGAAGCGCGAATTGACCGACGAGCAGAAGGCGGCGCTGGAAAAATTCGGCTACGACAAGCTGATGGACCGGCTGGCCGAACTGCTGAAGGAACAGAAGGAGCGCCACGAAGGCGGCAGCAAATGGATCGGCACGGGCGGCACGTCGCCGTTCGGCCATGGCGGCACCAATCCCGAGGGCGTTCGCATTGGCGGAAAGGGCGGCAGCCGCACCGCCGTCAAGGTATGGGACCAGCGCACCTACAAGGACTACGACGCCGACAAGGAACTGGGCACCCGCAACATCAAGGTCGCGCTGCGCCGGCTGCGCCGCTTCGCCCGCGACGGCGCCCAGGAAGAACTGGCGCTGGACCAGACGATCCGCGCCACCGCCAACAACGCCGGCTGGCTCGACATCAGGATGCAGCCGGAGCGCCGCAACAACGTGAAGGTGCTGATGCTGTTCGACGTGGGCGGCACCATGGACGACCACATCGAGCGCACCGAGGAACTGTTCTCGGCGGCGAAGTCGGAATTCAAGAACATGGAGTTCTTCTACTTCCACAACTGCGTCTACGACTACCTGTGGAAGAACAACCGCCGCCGCAACGCCGAACGCTTTTCCACCTGGGACGTGCTGCGCAAGTACACGCCGGACACGAAGCTGATCTTCGTGGGCGACGCCACGATGAGCCCCTACGAGATCCTGCAGGCGGGCGGTTCGGTCGAGTACAACAACCAGGAAGCGGGCGCCGAATGGCTGGCCCGCTTCACGCACGCGTTCCCGAAATTCGCCTGGCTGAACCCGGAACCGGAACAGTACTGGCAGTACCGGCAGTCGATCGCGATCATCCGGCAGATCATGAACAACCGCATGTTTCCCGTCACCCTGGAAGGGCTGGAGCGGGCGATGCGTGTGCTGTCGAAATAGCCGAACCCCCGGGACAGCTACCGGGCTCACGTATCATGCACGCGACCGTGGCTCCGCTCCAGGCAGAGCCATGTCGGCTCATCCACCGGAACAACAAACAGAACAATAGGGCATACGATGGACGACATGCTTGGATTCATGCTTTTCGGCTCGGCGTCGATGCTGGCCATCACCGTAGTGATCTACAGAGGACTACCATCGCATATGAAAAAGTCGAAGGCCTTCTGGAAAGGTGTGGACCTGTTCAACTCTTTCCTGGGCCTGGTATCACTCGTGACCCTGATTGCAGGCGTGTGGTTTTCCAGCTCGCAGATCCAGGCGAAAACCAATGAGTTCCTGGCCAAGGGCACGCGCCAGAGCATCGCCAGCACCACGCTCGCGCTCGAACGGAGGTATTGCGGCACGGGTAGCCAGCCTGGAAGTGCCGTATGCCCCTTCATCGACCAGGTAAAGACTTCGCTTCTGGCAGCCCCGTTCGAAGCTTCGCCCCTGCTCGCCGCACTGGACAAGCAAAGCCGTCGCTGACGAACGAGGAATTCGTCAGGCTTGAGTCGTTACTGGCGAACTATCAGGTCTTGCGCAAGCGGACGTCGGTGGCGGAAGACATACAGTTCGACTTCCGCTGGAATTTTTTCGCCGCAATCATTGCCTCGATGCTCGCGCTGAACGGATTTATGCGACTTGCCAAGTCCTACGCCGAATTCCGTATCGAGCAGGATGGCGAGAAAGCCAAGGCCGCCGAAAAGAAGCCGCGTGAAACGCAGAGTTTTGACGTGGCCGACTTCAAACGGCGCTTCAGCTGCGACGACGTGCTGATCAGCCGCCTTGTCGCCGCTGGTGCGCTCGTGGATTCAACGACGCGCAAGATTACCATCCTGGCGCATACCGACACGCGATTTGCATGCAAGCCCGAAAGCGACAAAGCAGTAGCAGGCTCGCCCGGTACCCTTAGCGAAGCTGCTGCGAGCCGCTGAACGGGGCACCTGGACACCGCTCCCGACATCAACGGATCAAAGGGGCTGTGTCGAAACGCGTCAAGGGGCCAACAGCAGCAGCCGGTAGCCGACCGCCGTTTCCGTCAGCAGGTGCGCCGGCTGGGCGGGATCGCGTTCCAGCTTCTGGCGCAGGTGGCCCATGTAGATGCGCAGGTAGTGGCCGTTTTCGGCGTTCGACGGCCCCCACACCTCGCGCAGCAGCTGGGGATTGGTGACGACGCGGTTCGCATGGTTCACGAGCACGGCCAGCAGCCGGTACTCGGTCGGCGTCAGGTGCACGAGCTGGCCGTTCCGCGCAACCATGCGGGCCTGCAGGTCCACCTTCACGTCGCCGAATTGCACCACGCCGCTGCCGTCCTGCTCGGGCGTGCGGCGCCGCCGCTGCATCGCCCGCACCCGGGCCAGCAGCTCGCCCACGCCGAACGGCTTGGTCAGGTAATCGTCGGCGCCCGCGTCGAGGGCGCGGATCTTTTCCTCTTCCGACACGCGGGCCGACAGCACGATCACGGGCACGGCCGACCACTTGCGCAGGTCGGCGATCAGGTCCACGCCGTCGCCATCGGGCAAGCCCAGGTCGAGGATCAGGAGGTCGGGGCGGCGCGTGCCGGCATCGATCAGCCCGCGGTGCATCGTCGCCGATTCCTGCACGTTCCAGCCTTCCTCTTCCAGCGCCAGCCGCACGAAGCGGCGGATCTGCGGTTCGTCCTCGACCAGGAGGGCGGTCAGCATAAGTTTGTCAGTCACTTCAAGGCTCCTCCGGCAGCGCGGGCGGCGTGCCCAGCGGCAGCGTGAAGACGAGGGCGGCGCCGCCCTCCTCCGCCCGCCGCGCGGCAATGCTGCCGCCATGTGCTTCGACGATGGCGCGGCAGATCGCCAGCCCCAGCCCGACACCGGGCTTGGCCGACTCGCGCTCGCCGCGCGTGAATTTTTCGAAGATCGCCTCTTCCCGGCCGGCAGGCAGGCCGGGGCCGTTGTCGGCGACCGTTACTTCCAGCTTGTCGCCGGCGGTACGCGCCGACAGCGTGATCGTGCTGCCCGCGGGCGTGTACTTCGCCGCATTTTCCAGCAGATTGCCCAGCACGCGCTCGATCAGCACCGCGTCGTAGCGCACCAGCGGCAGGCCGGCCGGCAGCCGCGTGACGACGTGGTGCCCGGCCAGCAGCGCGCGGCTGGCACGCAGCGCACTGCCCACCGTCTCCTCGATCGCGTGCCACTCCAGGTTCAGGCGCACGGCGCCACTTTCGATGCGGGCCATGTCCAGCAGGTTTGCGACCAGGGTGCTCATGCGCACGCTTTCCTCCTGCAACGCGTGGGCCAGTTCCAGCTGCACGGGCGACAACGGCGAGCGCGCCAGCGATTCGGCCATGCCCACCAGCGACGTCAGCGGCGTGCGCAAGTCGTGCGACAGCGCGGCCAACAGGGAATTGCGCAGCCGCTCGGACTCCATCTGCACCAGCGCGCCCTGGGCAACGTCGATGTAGTGCACGCGTTCCAGCGCGATAGCGGCCAGCGCGGCGAACGTGTCCAGCTGCCGGCGCTGCTCGGGAATCAGCAGCCAGCGGCGCTCGGCCGGCTCCAGCGCCAGTACGCCGCGCGTGCGCATCGGCGCCATGAGGGGCAAGTAGAACAGCGGCGCCGCCGGCAGCGTGCCGGTGCCGATGCCGGCCGCTTCGGCGTGTTCGTATGCCCATTGGGCGATGGCCAGATCGGGCATGTTCCCGCCCTGCACCTCGACCTTGGCCGCAAGACGGCCGTCCGCATCCGGCAAGAGCAGCGTCACGCGAGCGCGGAACGCCTGTGCCAGCGTGCGCTGCGTGATCTCGATCACATGATCCGTCTGCAGCACGCCGGTCAGCTCGCGCGCATATTCATACAGGGCCTGCGAGCGCTCGGCACGGTGCGACGCCACGCGCGCCTGGAAGCGCAGGCTGGCCGTCAGCTGGCTCGTGATCAGGCCGACGACGAGCATCACGCCGAACGTGATCAGGTACTGGAAATCGCTGACGGCGAACGAGAACGTGGGTTGCACGAACAGGAAATCGAACAGCGCCACGCTGGCGAAGCTGCACAGCACTGCCGGCCCGCGGCCCAGCCGGAACGCCACCACCAGTACGGCGAGCAGGAACAGCATCGCGATGTTGGTGATTTCCAGCGCACCCACCAGCGGCATGCCGGCCAGCACGACGATGCCGCTGGCGGCGAGTGCGAGGGCGTAGCGCGTCCAGCCATGTTCCGGCTGCAAGAAGTTTCTCGGAAAATGGGGACTGTCCCCATTTTTGAGGAAACTTTGCTGTGTGGCAGCGACTTCGACGATGTCCAGCGCAGGGGCGGCGCTGGCAAGGCGCCGCAGGTGCGGGGTGCGCCAGGGCCACGTGGGCGTGGCGCGGCCCAGTACCACCTTCGGGATGTTGTGCGCCAGCGCGTAGCGGGCGATGGCGCTGGCGATGTCGTCGCCGGCCAGCACCGTCGTGGTGGCGCCCAGGTCTTGCGCCAGCTTCAGCGTTTTCAGGATGCGTTCGCGCTGGTCGGCGGGCAGGCGTTGCAGGGCCGGCGTTTCCACGTACACGGCATGCCATGCCGCACCCAGCTGGCTGGCCAGCCGGGCCGCGCTGCGCACTACCTGTTCGCCGCCCGGCCGCGGACCCACGCAGGCCAGCAGCGCCACGCCGGATTTCCACAGGGGGCTGATGGCCTGTTCCACGCGGTAGGCCTGCACGTCGTCGCCGATGCGGTCGGCGGTGCGGCGCAGCGCCAGTTCGCGCAGGGCGATCAGGTTCCCCTTGCGGAAAAAGTTCTGCGCGGCGCGCCCCGCCTGGGCGGCGGCATACACCTTGCCGTCCTTCAGGCGCTCGAGCAGCTCGTCGGCCGGCACGTCCACCAGCACCACCTCGTCGGCCCGGTCGAACACCGTGTCGGGCAGCGTTTCCGCCACGCGGACGCCCGTGATGCCGCCAACGATGTCGTTCAGGCTTTCCAGGTGCTGCACGTTTACCGTGGTGAACACGTCGATGCCCGCGTCCAGCAATTCCTCCACGTCCTGCCAGCGCTTCGGGTGGCGCGAGCCCGGGGCGTTCGAGTGCGCCAGCTCGTCGACGAGGATCAGGTCCGGCCGCCGCGCCAGCGCGCCGTCGAGGTCGAATTCGGGCAGCGCCCTGCCCCGCCAGGCCATGGACCTGGGCGGCAGCACCTCCAGCGAATCGAGCAGCGCGGCCGTTTCGCCGCGGCCATGTGTTTCGACGATGCCTACCAGCGGCCGCATGCCCTCGGCCTGCAGCTTGCGCGCCGCCGACAGCATCGCGTACGTCTTGCCCACGCCGGCGGAAGCGCCGAAATAGACGCGCAGCCGGCCCCGCGCGGCGCGCTGTTCGCGGGCCTGGACCTGCGCCAGCAAGGTGTCCGGGTCGGGGCGTTGGCTGTCGATGGGGATCATGCGCGGCAGTGTAGACGATTACAGTGTGTCGAGGGCCAGCGCATCTAAAGCCATATTCAGGGCCAGCACATTCACCTTCGGTTCGCCGAGAAAGCCGAACAGCGGCCGGTCGGCGTGGCGTTCGATCAGCTCCCGCACGCGCGCCGGGTCGATGCCGCGGGCGCGCGCCACGCGGTTCGCCTGGTACTTCGCGGCGGCCAGGCTGATGTCGGGATCGATGCCGCTGGCCGATGCCGTCACGAGATCGACCGGTACCGGTGCCGTGTTGCGGGGGTCGAGCTCGCGCAGCGCCGCGATGCGCCCCTTCACGGCATCGATCAGCGCCGGGTTCAGCGGCCCCTGGTTCGATCCGGACGAGCCGGCCGCATTGTTCGGCTGCGGCGCCGTGGCCGACGGGCGGCCCCGGAAGTAGCGCGGCGAGGTGAATGCCTGGCCGATCAGGCGGGAACCGACGGCCTGGCCGTCGCGGACAACGAGGCTGCCGGCGGCCCGGTCGGACCAGGCGACCTTGCCGAAGCCCGTCACCGCGTACGGATAGACGATGCCGCAGACGAGTGTAAGAGCGGCGAAGATGGTCACGGCGGGGCGGAGATGGGAAATCATGACGATCCTTTCAGACGAGGTTCAGCGCGGCCAGCGCCATGTCGATCAGCTTGATGCCGATAAAGGGCAGCACGAGGCCGCCCAGGCCGTACACGAGCAGGTTGCGGCGCAGCAGCACGGCGGCGCCCAGGGCCCGGTACTTCACGCCCTTCAACGCCAGCGGGATCAGGAACACGATGATCAGCGCATTGAAGATCACGGCGGACATGATCGCCGAGTCGGGGCTGGCGAGCGCCATCACGTTCAGGCTGTTCAGCTGCGGGTAGGTGCCCACGAAGGCGGCCGGGATGATGGCGAAGTACTTCGCCACGTCGTTGGCGACCGAGAACGTGGTCAGCGCACCGCGCGTCATCAGCATCTGCTTGCCGATCTCCACGATCTCCAGCAGCTTGGTCGGGTTCGAGTCCAGGTCGACCATATTGCCCGCCTCCTTGGCGGCCTGGGTGCCCGTGTTCATTGCCACCGCCACGTCGGCCTGGGCCAGGGCCGGCGCGTCGTTGGTGCCGTCGCCCGTCATCGCCACCAGCCGGCCCTCGGCCTGCTGACTGCGGATCAGCTTCAATTTATCTTCCGGCGTCGCTTCGGCCAGGAAGTCGTCCACGCCCGCCTCGGCGGCGATCGCCGACGCCGTGAGCCGGTTGTCGCCCGTGATCATCACGGTGCGGATGCCCATCCTGCGCAGTTCGGCGAAGCGCTCGCGGATGCCGGCCTTGACGATGTCCTTCAGCTCGACCACGCCCATCACCCGGCCGTCGTCCACGACGACGAGCGGCGTGCTGCCGCGGCGCGCCACGTCGTCCGCCAGCCTTGCCACCTCGCCCGGCCAGCGCCCGCCCTGCGTTTCCACGTAGCGGCGGATCGTGTCCATCGCGCCCTTGCGCACCTGCCGTTCGCCAATATCGGCGCCGCTCATGCGCGTCTGTGCCGTGAATTCCACGAACGCGATCTCGCCGCCACCGCCCACGGCCGCCAGCTCGTGCTCGCGTTCATCGATCGTGAATCTCTGGCGCGCGAGCACCACGATGCTGCGCCCTTCCGGCGTTTCGTCGGCCATCGAGGCGAGGCGCGCCGAGCGCGCCAGCTGCTCTTCGGTCACGCCGGGCGCCGGCAGGAAGGCCGACGCCTGGCGGTTGCCGTGCGTGATCGTGCCCGTCTTGTCGAGCAGGAGCACGTCCACGTCGCCGGCCGCTTCCACGGCGCGGCCCGACGTGGCGATCACGTTCGCGCCCATCATGCGGCTCATGCCGGCCACGCCGATCGCCGACAGCAGGCCGCCGATCGTGGTGGGGATCAGGCACACGAGGAGCGCGATCAGCACGGTGACCGTCACGGGCGTGCCACTGCCCGCCGCCGCCACGGAGAACAGCGAGAACGGCAGCAGGGTCACCGTCACCACGAGGAACACGATGGTCAGCGCGACCAGGAGGATCGTCAGGGCGATCTCGTTCGGCGTCTTCTGGCGCCTGGCCCCCTCCACCATCGAGATCATGCGGTCGATGAATGCCTCCCCCGGATCGACGGAAACGCGGACCACGAGCCAGTCCGACAGCACGCGGGTGCCACCCGTGACGGACGAGAAATCGCCGCCGGATTCGCGGATCACGGGCGCCGATTCGCCCGTGATGGCGCTTTCGTCGACGGAAGCGACGCCTTCGATCACCTCGCCGTCGGCCGGGATCACGTCGCCGGCTTCCACCAGTACCGTCATGCCCTTGCGCAGGTCCGTGGCCGGCACGGGCAGCCATGTGGTGCCGTACTTCGGCGTGGCCAGCTTCTTCGCCGTGACCGTGGCCTTCAGCGCCCGCAGCGACGCGGCCTGCGCCTTGCTGCGCCCTTCGGCCAGCGCCTCGGCGAAGTTCGCGAACAGCACCGTGAACCACAGCCACACGGCAATCGCGAGAATGAAGCCGGCATTTGCGTCACCCGGCACCTCGCCCTCCCCGCCCAGCGCCTGGGCGGCCAGCAGCGTGGTGGCGATGCTGCCCACGTAGACGACGAACATGACCGGGCTTCTCAGCTGCGCGCGCGGGTGCAGCTTGCGCATCGCGTCCAGCAGGGCCGGGCCGATGAGCTGGCGGTCGAACAATGTCCTGTTCATTTCAAACCTCTCATTGGAAAAGTTGCAGGTGCTCGACGACCGGGCCCAGCGCCAGCGCCGGCACGTAATTGAGCACGCCCACCAGCAGCACCACGCCGATCAGCAGGGCGACGAACAGCGGGCCGTGCGTGGGCATCGTGCCGCTGGTGACGGGCAGCCGCGCCTTGGCCGCCAGCGAGCCGGCAATGGCCAGCACGGGCACGATCACGGCGAAGCGGCCGAACCACATGGCGATCGCCAGCATCGTGTTGTAGAACGGCGTGTTGGCCGACAGCCCGGCGAACGCGCTGCCGTTGTTGTTGGCGGCGGAGCTGAACGCATACAGGATCTCGGAAAAGCCGTGCGCGCCCGGGTTGGCGATGCCGGCCATGCCGGCGGCCGAGACTACCGCGATGGCGGTGCCGGACAGCACGAGCACGGGCGTGACGAGGATGGCGATCGACGTCATCTTCATCTCATACGCCTGCACCTTCTTGCCCAGGTATTCCGGCGTGCGGCCGATCATCAGCCCGGCGATGAACACGGCCAGGATCGCGAACACCAGCATGCCGTACAGGCCAGAACCCACGCCGCCGAAGATCACCTCGCCGAACTGCATCAGCAGCAGCGGCACCGCGCCGCCCAGCGGCATCAGCGAATCGTGCATGGCGTTGACCGCGCCGCACGAGGCGGCCGTGGTCACGGCGGCGAACAGCGACGAGGCGGCGATGCCGAAGCGGGTTTCCTTGCCTTCCATGTTGCCGCCGGCTTGCAGGCTGCTCGCCACCTGGTCTACGCCGAGCGCTTGCAACGCGGGATGCGCTTGCTGCTCGGCGGCGAACACCACGAGCGTCATCAGCACGAAGACGACCGTCATGGCGGCCAGCACGGCCCAGCCCTGGCGGATGTCGCCGACCATGCGGCCAAAGGCGAAGCACAGCGCGGTCGGAATCAGGAAGATGGCGATCATTTGCGCGAAATTCGTCAGCGCCGTGGGGTTCTCGAACGGATGCGCCGAGTTGGCGTTGAAGAAGCCGCCGCCGTTCGTGCCCAGCAGCTTGATCGCTTCCTGCGACGCGACGGGCCCCATGGCGATCGTCTGCGTGCCGCCGTCGAGCGTGGCGAACGTGCGGTAGGCGTCGAAGTTCTGGATCACGCCCTGGCTCATCAGGAACAGCGCGAACAGCAGCGACAGCGGCAGCAGCACGTACAGCGTGGCGCGGGTGACGTCGACCCAGAAGTTGCCGATCGAGGCGCTGGACTTGCCGGCGAAGCCGCGGATCAGCGCAAACACGACGGCGATGCCGGTGGCCGCGGACAGGAAGTTCTGGCCGGCCAGCGCCACCATCTGCGTCAGGTAGCTCATCGTCTGCTCGCCCGCGTAGCCCTGCCAGTTCGTGTTGGCGACGAAGCTCACGGCCGTGTTGAACGAGGAATCGGGGTTCACGTTGCCCAGGCCTTGCGGATTGAGCGGGAGCCACGCTTGCAGCCTTTGCACGCCGTAGACGAACAGCGTGCCGAGGGTATTGAAGACGACCAGCGCGATCGCGTAGGCTTTCCAATCCTGCGCGCCATGTACGCCGGCGAGCCGGTACAGGCCCCGCTCGGCCCCGTGCAGCCAGCCCAGGCGGCGAACCGGCACATCGGCGTCGCCAACGCGGGCAAGATACGCGCCCAGCGGCCAGGCCAGCGCCAGCAGCACGGCCAGGAATACCGCCAACAGCGTCAAGGATTGCGCAGTCACAGGTCCTCCGCTTTCAGCAGCGCCACCAGCAGGTAGACGAGCAGGCCGGCGGCGGTAACGGCGCCGACCGCGTAGACGAGGTTCATGACCAGGTTCATGACGATTCGCCCAGCCGCGCGCAGGCGACCGCCATGCCGCACACGAGTGCCGCGCAGGCGCCGATCGCGGCAATGAAAATGATGTCCATCGCTTCCCTTCAAGGGTTGTTGTCAGGGAAATCAGCTTATCGACGGGGGTCTAAAAACGGGGTAAAGACTTGCTGGCGAGGTATAAACAAGGTATAAAAACGCCTTTTTACTGTATATTCATACAGTCATCGGCAGGATGGGCAGCGAGAGCGCTTGCTTTCCCGCCCGGCGCCTCGGCTAGAATGCCGGACTAACTCAAAACCGCAACAAGTCAAGTATGGCCACGAAAAAACCTGTTTCCGACTACAGCGAATCATCGATCCGCGTGCTGAAGGGCCTGGAGCCTGTCAAGCAGCGCCCCGGCATGTATACCCGCACGGAAAATCCGCTGCACATCATCCAGGAGGTGATCGACAACGCATCGGACGAAGCGCTGGGCGGCCATTGCCGGAACATCGTCGTCACGCAGAATGCGGACGGCAGCATCACCGTCGAGGATGACGGCCGCGGCATCCCCGTCGGCCTGCACCCGGAAGAAAACGTGCCCACGGTGGAAATCGTGTTCACCCGCCTGCACGCCGGCGGCAAGTTCGACAAGGGCTCGGGCGGCGCCTATGCGTTCTCGGGCGGCCTGCACGGCGTGGGCGTCTCCGTCACCAACGCGCTGTCCAAGCGCCTGGAAATCAATGTGTGGCGCAAGGACGACAAGGGCAACGGATACCACACGATCGCGTTCGAGAACGGCGACCTGGTGCAACCGCTGACCTCCGGCCCGGCGCCGAAGGATGGTAAAAAGTCCGGCACGCGCGTCACCGCCTGGCCCGACCCGAAATATTTCGATTCGCCGCTGATCTCGCAGGTCGAGCTGCAACGGCTGCTGCGCTCGAAGGCGGTGCTGCTGCCGGGTGTTTCCGTCACGCTCAAGAATGAGAAGACGGGCGATTCGCAGACGTGGCAATACAACGACGGCCTGCGCGGCTACCTTACCGAAGCGCTGGCGCAGAGCGGCAATGGCGAAACCTTCGTGCCCCTGTTCGAAGGCGAGCAATTCGCCGGCCCCGATGCGGAAGGCTTTGCCGAGGGCGAAGGCGCCTCGTGGGTGGTGGCGTGGACGGAAGAAGGCTCGATCATGCGCGAGTCCTACGTGAACCTGATCCCCACTCCGAACGGCGGCACCCACGAATCGGGCCTGCGCGAAGGCTTGTTCGGCGCCATGAAGAACTTCGTGGAGCTGCACTCGCTGCTGCCGAAGGGCGTCAAATTGCTGCCGGAAGACGTGTTCGCGCGCGCTTCCTTCGTGTTGTCTGCCAAGGTGCTGGACCCGCAGTTCCAGGGCCAGATCAAGGAGCGCCTGAACTCGCGCGATGCGGTGCGCCTCGTCTCGACCTTCTCCAAGCCGGCGCTGGAACTGTGGCTGAACCAGCACATCGACTGGGGCAAGAAGCTGGCCGAACTCGTCATCAAGCAGGCGCAATCGCGCCTGCGCTCGGCGCAGAAGGTGGAAAAGAAGAAGTCGTCCGGCGTGGCCGTGTTGCCGGGCAAGCTGACCGATTGCGAATCCACCGACGTGTCGCGCACGGAACTGTTCCTCGTCGAGGGTGACTCGGCGGGCGGTTCGGCGAAGATGGGCCGCGACAAGGAATTCCAGGCGATCCTGCCGCTGCGCGGCAAGGTGCTGAACTCCTGGGAAACGGACCGCGACCGCCTGTTCGCCAACAACGAGATCCACGATATCGCCGTGGCGATCGGCGTGGACCCGCACAGCTTCGGCGATACGCCAGACCTGTCGAACCTCCGCTACGGCAAGATCTGCATCCTGTCGGACGCGGACGTGGACGGCTCGCACATCCAGGTGCTGCTGCTCACGCTGTTCTTCCGCCACTTCCCGGCGCTGATCCAGAACGGCAATATCTGCGTGGCGCGCCCGCCGCTGTACCGCGTGGACGCGCCGGCGCGCGGCAAGAAGCCGATCCAGAAACTGTACGCCCTCGATGACGGCGAGCTGACGGCGATCGAGGACAAGCTGCGCAAGGATGGCCTGAAGGATGGCAGCTGGACCATTTCCCGCTTCAAGGGCCTGGGCGAGATGAACGCCGAGCAGCTGTGGGAAACCACGATGAACCCGGACACGCGGCGCCTGTTGCCGGTGGCGTTCGGCGACTACGCGCCCACCGAGGCCGCGGCCCGCTTCAACATGCTGATGGGTAAAGGCGAAGCCGCCGCCCGCCGCGCATGGATCGAGGAACACGGCAACGAAGTCGAAGCAGATATCTAAAATTTGAAGAAGCACCATGAGCCAAGCAAACCTTTTTGACGCACCGCTGCCGGAAGAACCCGGCAATAACGGCAATGGCGGCGACGGCGGCGAATCGCTGACCCTCTCGACCTTTGCCGAACGCGCCTACCTCGACTACGCGATCTCCGTGGTGAAGGGCCGCGCCCTGCCCGACGTGTGCGACGGCCAGAAGCCCGTGCAGCGCCGCATCCTGTACTCGATGAACGAGCTGGGGCTGAACGCCACGGCGAAACCGCGCAAGTCGGCCACCGTGGTCGGCGACGTGCTGGGTAAATTGCACCCGCACGGCGACCAGTCCGTGTACGACGCGCTGGTGCGCATGGCGCAGGACTTTTCGCTGCGTTACCCGCTGATCGATGGCCAGGGCAACTTCGGCTCGCGCGACGGCGACGGCGCCGCGGCGATGCGTTACACGGAAGCCCGCCTGACGCCGATCGCCAAGCTGCTGCTGGACGAGATCGACCAGGGCACCGTGGATTTCATCCCGAACTACGACGGCTCGACGGAAGAGCCGGCGCTGCTGCCGGCACGCCTGCCGATGACGCTGCTGAACGGCGCGTCCGGCATCGCCGTGGGCATGGCGACGGAAATCCCGTCGCACAACCTGCGCGAGGTGGCCGCCGCCACCGTGGCGCTGATCCGCAACCCGAAGTTCTCGCATGCCGAGCTGATGGAACTGATGCCCGGCCCGGACTTCCCGGGCGGCGGCCAGCTGATCACGCCGCAGGCGCAGATCACGGACATGTACGCTTCCGGCCGCGGCAGCATGAAGGTGCGCGCGCGCTGGAAGATCGAGGAACTGGCGCGCGGCCAGTGGCAGGCCGTCGTGTACGAACTGCCGCCGGGCACCTCGGCGCAGCGCGTGCTGGAAGAAATCGAGGAATTGACGAACCCGAAGGTCAAGCTGGGCAAGAAGACGCTGTCGCCCGAACAGCTGGCGCTGAAGGGCCAGATCCTCGGCGCGCTGGACACGATCCGCGACGAATCCGGCCGCGCCGCGCCGGTGCGCCTGGTCTTCGAGCCGAAGTCGAAGAACCAGGACCAGAACGAATTCATGCTGATGCTGCTGGCGCACACGTCGCTGGAAACCTCGGTGCCGATGAACCTGGTGATGATCGGCGGCGACGGCCGCCCGCGCCAGAAGGGTCTCACGGACATCCTGGGCGAGTGGATCACGTTCCGCTTCGCCACCGTGACGCGCCGCACGCAGCACCGCCTCAAGAAGGTCGACGACCGCATCCACATCCTGGAAGGCCGCGAGACGATCCTGCTCAATATCGACGAGGTGATCCACATCATCCGCAATTCGGATGAGCCGAAGCAGGCGCTGATCGAGCGCTTCAACCTCTCCGATCGGCAGGCCGAGGACATCCTTGAAATCCGCTTGCGCCAGCTGGCCCGCCTGGAAGCGATCAAGATCGCCCAGGAACTGGCCGAGCTGCGCAAGGAAAAAGGCACGTTGCAGGACCTGCTGGACAATCCTTCGTCGATGAAGCGGCTGATCATCCGCGAGATCGAGGCCGACGCGAAGCTGTACGGCGATGCCCGCCGCACGCTGATCGAGGAAGCGCAACGCGCCTCGGTCGAGCAGAAGATCATCGACGAACCGGTCACCGTGATCATTTCGCAGAAGGGCTGGGTGCGCGCGCGCACCGGCATCGGCCATGACAAGGGCCAGTTCACGTTCAAGGCCGGCGACGCGCTGCACGATGCGATCGAATGCCGCACCGTGGACACGCTGCTGGGCTTCGGCGACAACGGCCGCGTGTACTCGGTGCCGGTGGCCGCGCTGCCGAACGCGCGCGGCGATGGTGTGCCTATCACGACACTGGTCGACCTGTCCGGCGGCGCGCGGCTGCTGCACTACTTCGCGGGCCCCGCTGCCACGCAGCTGCTGATGGCGTCCGACGCCGGCTTCGGCTTCATCACGAAGGCGGGCGACATGGTGAGCCGCCAGAAGAGCGGCAAATCGTTCCTGACGCTGGAGAATGGCGCGAAGCCGCTGGCGCCCACGGTGGTGGCGCCGGAAGCAAGCGCCGTCGCCGTGGTCTCGGAAAAGGCACGCCTGCTGGTGTTCGGCATCGACGAGATGAAGGTGCTGTCGAACGGCGGCCGCGGCGTGACCTTGATGGAACTGGAACCGAAGGAAAAGCTGGTGGCCGCCTGCGCGATCACGCAAAAGGGCGTAACCGTGCTGGGTATCGGGAATGCAAGCAAGCCTAAGGAAGAACGCATGACGCCGAACGCCCTGGCCGAGGGTGAACACTTCGGCAAGCGCGCGAAGAAGGGCAAGCCGATGCCGACGCGGATCAAGCCGACGGGACTCATGCCGAACTGAGTCGACACGGCTCGATGCGCTTGGTGTCGGACACCTTTTCCCAACGGGAAAAGGTGTCCGACACCGGTTTTCCCTACCGAAGTCAGTAACCTCTCCGATGCTTGGTGTCAGACACCTTTTCCCATCGGGAAAAGGTGTCTGACACCGGTTTTCCCCGCCGAGGTCAATAACCTCCTGCGAAAACCGGTGTCCGACACCGATAAACCCGGTGTCCGACACCAAGCGCTGGCGCCGCGGGCCGCATTGCAGCCGCCAACCAAACAGCGTCAACCGCCCCCGGTTTTCCCGATCAAGCCGCCGCCTTCAACCGCGGCTGCTGCACCATCCGCGCCAGATACTGCCTGGCCGCCGCCCGCCCCGCCTCATACCGCATGTTCACGCCATGCTCCGAAAAATCATGGTCGCCACCGGCTGCCGCCGGGCTGCTGGCGATCACGTGCAGGTTCTTCAGCGCGCGCAGGCGCATCAGCCAGTCGTAGGCTGGCATATCCGCCACGGCCGTGCTTCCCGCTACCGCATCGAGCTTGTCGAGCATGGCCAGGAAGCCGTCGAGCCTGGCCTCGCCGCCGTACTGGGCCCAGAAGCGGTTCTGGTATTGCAGCGCGGTCGCGCGCGTCTGCACTTCCTGCATATTCGTGGGCGACGGCTGGCCATCGGTCGGGAACAGGTCGACGACGAAGATCGGCAGCGAAGCGATCTCGTCCGGCTCCAGCAGGTTCAGCAGGGAATCGATCGGCGTGTTGGAGAACAGGCCGCCGTCCCAGTAATCGGTGCCGTCGATGCGCGTGGCGGGGAAGCCCGGCGGCAGGCTGCCGCTGGCCACGATGTGCGACGGCGTAAGTTGCGCCCGCACCGCCTTGTGGTGGCAGCTTTGCAGATGGGCGCCTTTCGCCGTGTAATTCGAGAACGTGGTCTGGCCGCCCGTGTGCAGGCTGGTGGCGGTGACGCCGAAGCGGACGTGCTTCGGGTTGTTCAGCTGGTCGAAATCGAGATGTTGCGCCAGCGTGTTCAGCATCGGCGCGGTGGTGCAGTAGCTGTTCCAGTTCGGCATGCGCCAGTAATCGGTGCGCGACAGCCAGAAGTTCGGATTGCCCAGCAAGGACAGGCTGGCCTGCTTCGCGGCCGGCCACCAGGGCACGGTCGGCAGCGTGATCGCCTGCCACATCTTGCGCAGGCTGGCGGCAATGTCGCCACCCTTGGCGCCGGCGATGGACGCCGCATTGATCGCGCCAATCGACACGCCGGTGACAGCCTTCGGATACCAGCCCTCCTCGACCAGCGCGGTCACTACGCCATACTCGAAAGCGCCCAGCGCGCCGCCACCTTGCAGGATCAATGCCATCGGTTTCTTCATCACTACTCCATAAAACACATCAAAGGGAAGTGAGAGATTGCCCGCTGGAATCGACGCCATCTTGACGTGCGTCAACTACAATACTGCCGTGACCGCTTGCTATCGCGTGATCTCCCTTTGAAACAAGGCAGACCTGTGGTGTTTCTGCTGGGCCCGATTTGTCCGCCGCAAGCAACAAAAACAGCTGAGCCCGTGTCTCGTGGGGTCAGACCCCAGAGACACAGGCTCAGCTGTAATTACCGTCGAGCTCGTGTCCCGCGGTGCCTGGCACCACGGGGACACGGGCTCATCCGTTTAGCTGGTCAGCTTAGTGCTTGGCAGCTTCCTTCTTCACGTCGGCATTGGCCTTCGCGATGGCTTGCTCGGTCTTGGCGGCGGCCAGGGCTTTTTCCTTGTCGGCTTCGGCCACTTCCTCGGCTACCTTGGCATCGGCCTTGGCGACGGCCTTGGCGGCCTTGGCGTCGGCGGCGGCGATTTTCTTGTCAGCCTTCGCTTCGGCTTTCAGGCGGTCTTCCGGATCGGCGTTGGCGACTTTTTCGCCGGCCTTCAGGTGCGCTTCGTCGGCCTTGGCCTGGGCCTTGGCGACTTTCTCGTTCGCCTTGGCCTGGGCTTTCGCTACGTCTTCATTGGCGTCAGCCACTTTTTTCGCTTGTTTGTCCTGGGCCTTGGCGATGTCCTTCTGGGCTTCGGCCTGTGCCTTCGTCACGTCGTTGGTCTGCGCGTAGGCGGTGGTTGCGGTGGCGAACACGCCGGCGATCAGGGTTGCGAGCAGTTTGTTCATGATTGGCACCTTTCTCGTGGTTTTCTGAATACGTTTCGTTCTGTCACGTGATCAGAATAAAGTTTCCAGATGCTATCGACCGTGCGCTACCGTACCTAGTAACATTTTGTTATCTTTCTTACCGATTCCCCGGCCGCGAATACAGATCGATCGTCTGCCCCACCGCCTCGGCGCAGACCGCGCAAAACGCTTCGCTGCGATCGAACATCAGGCACTGCTGCTGCGAGCGGTAGTAGCCTTTCGCCTCGTAGTTCGCGCCTTCGAACGCGCCGACCGCATGTCGATGCGGAGCCTTCGAGAACAGGCGATTCGTCCACGCCAGGTCGTCGGCGAAGAGCTTGCTCATCTCCGATTCGGGGCGGTTATCCTTGCGCAGGCGGGCGCGCACCTTCTGGTATTCGCGCGAATGCGCTTCGTACTCCGCCTTCGGCCACGGCGTGGGCAGCGGCGTGCCCGGCTTCACGAAATGCTTCCATTTGACGTTGGCCGGATCGCGCAGCGCCGTCACGTTCGGCTCCCAGGGCTCGGGCCTTTCCGCGCTCGACTGGTAGGCGACGGGCGAGGTGTAGTACTCATCCGCCAGGCCGGCGAAGTGGTGCCCGAACTCGTGCACGAACAGGTAGTTGGCCCAGTCGTTGTTCGCCGCCGCGGTGCTGAACTGGCCGTAGATGCCGCCGCCGCCATAGGTATCGTTGTTGACGAGGATTTCGATGAATTCATACGGCGCATGCTGGGCGATATCGCGCAGTGCCCGGTTATCCGTGGTCAGTACATAGCGCTCGCTGCCGAAGATGTCGTAGCGCGTGTTCAGCGCCGAGGCGTGGTGCGTGTTCGTCGACGGCCGGCTCACGCCCGACTCTTCCGTCGGCACCGCCAGGCCCCACACATTGAAGTCGGCGGCCCGCTCCTTGAACGGCGACACGGTGAACAGGTGGTCCGCCAGCCGCTTCGCGGTCTGCTCGAACTTGCCCAGCTCGGCGCGCGTATAGCCGTCGCCCAGGATCAGCAAGTCCACCTTTTGCGGCGACGGGCCGCTGACGCGAAGCGGGATCGGCTTGCCCGGCGCGGGCGGCTGCTTGCGCACGACGTCGAGCGCGTCGGTGTCGACATCCACGCTCCACACGATGGAAAACTCGTTACGTTCGTCCCGCTTCAGGATGCGCACCTTGACGGGCGCATCGGGCTTCGGGAAGCGTACCGATTCGCCGAACGCACGCGTGAGCTTCGCCGCTTCGTCCGTCGTCTTCCATTCGCCGAACACGGTGGAAAAGCCGCGCGAGTACAGCAGCTTGCCCGTCCTGGCATCCACCACTTCCACCTTGTTGATGCCGCGGCCGGTATCGTCCAGCGTGCGCGTCATGTCGCCCGGCCATGGCAGCGGTTCGATCACCACGCGGTCCATCGCATAGCCTTCCGAGAGCGCATTGCCGCTGTGGATATAGTCGAGCCGCACGGTGGCGGGTTGGGCGGCGAAGGCCGCGCCGGACACTGCGAGGCAGGCCAGGCCGGCAAGGAAGGAGAGGCGCATGCTGTGGCTCCGATGGCAATGAGAGGCGGCCATTGTAAGGCCGACCTTGCCGGCTTCAAAGCGGCGCGCCCATCCTGCAAGGTAGAGACGCCGAAATCCCCGTTCGGGGATGAATGTGTACCGCGTGGCCTTGTACGCGCCGGCGCGCCGGCTGGATCCAACTATTTGGCATCGCGATAACGGTAGAGCGGGCGGGGAATATCGATGGGCCGGATATCGAGCCTGATGTTGAGCACCGAATACGCCTCGACCGTGTTGGAAATGTAGCCCACGCTTTCCGGCGTCTTCGTGAAGCGGAATTCGAAACCGACTTCCGGTGTGGTGGAGCGCGGGTTGCCGCTGGCGATGCCGATCGCCTCTTCCTGGTCGCTGTCGACCAGCCTTTCCATGAGGCTTACCACCGCGTGGTTGCCGAGGATGTCGTTGCTGTAGACGGGGCCGCGATACGCCGTGCGCGCCGGGTCCAGCCTGCCACCGGCCTTGTCCGGCGACGGGGTGAAGCTTTGCGTGATGATGTTGAACTTGTCGCCGCGATCCAGGTAGCTGATCCGCACATTGCTGACGTTGAAGTCGGGCTTGCTGGTATCGCTCACCGCCAGGGTGAGGTCCAGCAGCAGCGCGCCCGTGTAGCCGATCACCTCCATCTCGCGCTGGGCATTGATGACCACGGCGCTATCCTCGTCCACGCCCAGGCCAAGCTTGTAGTTCTTGGCCAGCATGGCCGGGATCATGCGGGCGAAACGGCCGCGCACCAGCAGGTGCTGGTCGACGAACACGTCGTCGCCGATGAAGCCCAGGCCAGGGGCGATTTCCTGGCCATCCTTCACGCCGCCGCGCAGCATGGCCAGGATCGCGTTGGGCCGGTAGAACATCGTGCTGCTCATGATCGCCGCGCCGGCGCTCGTGCCGGCCACCACGCCGCCGCGGCGGTACAGGTCCCAGATCGCCTCGAGCGCCCGCGTGCGCGTGCCGTTCTCGCGGATCAGGGCCTGCGTGATGCGGGCCTGGTCGCCGCCCGCGAAATACACGCCGTCGGCCGTGCGGATCTTCTCGGCCAGCGCCGCGTCGTCCGCCGCCTTGCGATAGTCGCTGTTGGCAAGCCGCTGCGCCACCGGCACGGCGAACGGTTCGGCGCCGTATTTCTTCAGGTAGGCGATGCTGGCCGCCGCCGCCCGCTCCGGGTTGCCGGAGGCCGAAGGGAACACGGCGATCCGCGCGCCCCTGCCGCCCGCCAGGCTGACGATCTTCTGCCACACGTCGGCATTGTCGGCGCGCAGGCCGCCGCCGATGATCACCAGCGAACCCTTCGCCTTCGGCAGGGGCGGCTTCTCCGCCGCGGGTTCCTCGGGAACGTGCTCCAGGGTTTGCGCATTGGCCAGGAGGCCAGTGAAGGCAGCAAGGACAAGGAACATGGCGGCGAAGAACTTGGACATCGGCTCCCCTCTTGAAAGGCCCTATCTGAAGGCGTAGGTCACACTGGCTTAGAAGCGGCGCCCGCGCGGGTCGGTGTACGTCGGGTCGTAACCCGAAAGGAAGTGGTACGCCTGGTTCGAGAACGGCGGGCTGCGGTCGAACATATTCTGCACCCCGGCACGGATTCTCAGCGCGCGGCTGGCCTGCGATGCGGCCGACAGGTCCCATAGCGTGTACGAGGACACGTGGTTCGGCGCCGCCACGCTGCCGTCGTCGGTATTGATCGCCGAATTCTGATCTTCGTACGAGGACGAGAACGTGTTCGACAGGCTGGCCGAGAACGGCCCCCGCTCCCATTCGAACGTGATGGTGTGGCGCCAGCGCTGCACGACGCGGTTCCCGGCCACGGGGTATGGTTGCATGGTATGCATGTCGAAAAGTTATCGTTGTCGGTTCGCCGTACTCCAGGCAGGACGGCGGCAAAATTCAAACCAACGCGACCGGGAGCGTCGCGCCGGAGCGACTGTCAGGGTGCCGGGGGCTGGCGATAAAGGTCCGGGAAGCTGCGCTCCATCAGCGCTCCCGGCGCGGCGGGCGACACGAAGCCATAGCGCGCGTACAGCGGAGCGGCGGTGCTCGTGGTCAGCATGAATTTTCGCAGGCCCTGCAAGGCGGCGTGCGCCATCACCGCATCGAGTAGGCGCGTGCTGTAACCCTTGCCCCGGTGTTCGGGCAGCACGAACACATCGAGCAGGTAGGCGAAGGTGGCCTGGTCCGTGATCACGCGCGCGAACGCCACCTGGGCGCCGCCGGCGTAGCCGCCGAAGCAGAGCGAGTGGGCGATCGAGCGCTCGACCGTCTCCAGGGGTATCCCCAGCGCCCAGGTGGACTCTTCGCTCAGGTAGCGGTGGATGCGCGCGACGTCCAGCCGCGCCTTGTCGGTATCGACGGCGAAATCCATCAGCGAGGCCTCAGGTAGCGTTCCGGCAGCCGATTGCGGTCGGTCTCGGCCTGCCACACGAGCGACAGCACCCACCAGCGCGTGCCGTCGTTGACGAGCTGGATGCTGTTGATGCCGCGCTGGAAGGGCCTGGCTTCCTCCTTTGCGTGGCGCGATTCGTAAGTGGAGAACACGTGGGCGATCTGGCCGAACTGCTCGCTCCTCCTCGCCAGCTCCGATTCGAAGAAGCCTTCCTTGGCGAACAGCGGCGTGACGCGGGCGATGTAGTCGTCGACCGACAGCACCCGCGTGGTGAATGCGCCTTCCTTGTTCTGGCCGTGGACGATCATTTTTCCATCCGCGCGGAACAGCGCGCGCAGGCGGTCCCAGTCGCGCGCCTTGCCGGCGGGACCGGAAAGCGTGTCGTACAGCGCGGCGACCACGGCATCGACGCTGGCCACGTCTTCCTGCCGCGCCCCCTCGGCCGAGGCGCCCCCGGCCATGCCGGCCGTGGCGAGGAGTAAAGCGGCGAACAGTGCGATCGACTTCTTCATGAGCCCTCCTGTCGTCAAAAACACAACAATAGCATCCGTGCATAAATAGTGGGCAGGGAACCAACGTTGGCTATAATCGACGGATTACCTGGACCTTCTCATCATGACTGAACAACTCTCCAAAAAAGGCGAGGCCTGGTCGGCCCGCTTCTCCGAACCCGTTTCCGATCTCGTCAAGCGCTATACCGCCTCCGTGTTCTTCGACAAGCGCATGTGGAAGGCCGATATCGAAGGCTCGCTGGCCCACGCCGGCATGCTGGCCGCGCAAGGCATCATCCCCGCCGACGACCTGGAAGCGATCCGCCGCGGCATGGCGCAGATCACGCAGGAGATCGAATCCGGCCAGTTCGAATGGCTGCTGGACCTGGAAGACGTGCACCTGAACATCGAGAAGCGCCTCACGGAGCTGGTGGGCGACGCCGGCAAGCGCCTGCACACGGGCCGTTCCCGCAACGACCAGGTAGCCACCGATATCCGCCTGTACGTGCGCTCGGCGATCGACGACATCACCGGCCTCCTGCACCAGCTGCGCACCGCCTTGGTGGACCTGGCGGACAAGCATGCGGACACGATCCTGCCCGGCTTCACGCACATGCAGGTGGCCCAGCCGATCACGTTCGGCCACCACATGCTGGCCTACGTGGAGATGTTCGGCCGCGATGCCGAGCGCATGGCCGACTGCCGCAAGCGCGTGAACCGCCTGCCGCTGGGTTCCGCGGCGCTGGCCGGCACCACCTTCCCGATCGATCGCTTGCGCGTGGCGCAGACGCTGGGCTTCGACGACGTGTGCCACAACTCGCTGGACGCCGTGTCCGACCGCGACTTCGCCATCGAATTCACGGCCGCCGCCTCGCTGGTCATGACGCACGTGTCGCGCATGTCGGAAGAGCTGGTGATCTGGATGAGCCCGCGCGTTGGCTTCATCGACATCGCCGACCGTTTCTGCACGGGCTCCTCCATCATGCCGCAGAAGAAGAACCCGGACGTGCCGGAACTGGCGCGCGGCAAGACGGGCCGCGTGTACGGCCACCTGATGGGCCTGTTGACCCTGATGAAGGGCCAGCCGCTGGCCTACAACAAGGACAACCAGGAAGACAAGGAACCGCTGTTCGATACGGTGGACACCGTGGTCGACACGCTGCGCATCTTCGCCGACATGGCCGGCGGCATCACCGTCAAGCCGGAAGCGATGCGCGCCGCCGCGCTGCAGGGTTATGCCACCGCGACCGACCTGGCCGACTACCTCGTCAAGAAGGGCCTGCCGTTCCGCGACGCGCACGAAGCCGTGGCGCACGCCGTGCGCGCCTGCGTGGACGCGAACTGCGACCTGGCCGACCTGTCGCTGGAGCAGTTGCGCGCCTTCTCGCCGCTGGTCGGCGAGGACGTGTTCGAGGTGCTGACGCTGGAAGGTTCCGTGGCCGCGCGCGACCACGTGGGCGGCACGGCGCCGAACCAGGTGCGCGCCGCGATCGCCCGCATCCGCCAGCAGCTCGCTGGCCAACAAGCGGAGCAGACCGCCATGTAAACGATAGCCCTCGTCACCGCATCACCGAAGCGATCCCGGGCGCCAACGCAGCGCCCTTCAGAAGGAAGCAAAGGAGACAACGATGTTGATGGCAATATCCAGGGCAATCGATTTTCTGAACGACCGGATCGCGGCGGTGGTGGCCTGGGCCCTGCTCGCCGCGGTGCTGATCTGCGCGGCCAATGCGCTCATCCGGTACTCGTTCAACCTCAGTTCCAATGCCTGGCTGGAGATCCAGTGGTACCTGTTTGCCGCGGTCTTCATGCTGGCGGCTCCCCACACCTTGCGGCGCGACGAGCACGTGCGCATCGACGTGATCGTGGGCCGCTTTTCCCGCCGCACCCAGGTCTGGATCGACCTGTTCGGCTTCTTCCTCTTCCTGCTGCCCATCTGCTGCGTGATCCTGTACTACGGGATTCCATTCGGCCTCAACTCCCTGAAGAGCGGTGAAATGTCCAGCAATGCGGGCGGCCTGATCGTGTGGCCCGCGAAGATCCTGGTGCCGATCGGCTTCGCTTTGATGATCCTGCAGGGCCTGTCGGAAATCATCAAGCGGATCGAGTACCTGCGCGGGCGGCTCGACGCGAGCGCCTTCACGAAGGGGGCGCCCACGCCGCAGCAGGAGATCGAGGCGATCCGGCAAGCCAACCAGCCGCACTGACGGGACCCGGACAATGGAAGCCTTCCTCATCGCCAATATCGCGCCGATCATGTTCGGCACCCTGGTGCTGTTCCTGCTGTGCGGTTTCCCGGTGGCCTTCGCGCTGGCGGCCAATGGGCTGTTCTTCGGCCTTGTCGGCATCGAGCTGGGCCTCTTGAAACCGGAATTGCTGCAGGCGCTGCCGAACCGGATCTTCGGCATCATGGCCAACGACACGCTGCTGGCCATTCCGTTCTTTACGCTGATGGGCCTGATCCTGGAACGCTCCGGCATGGCCGAAGACCTGCTGGACACGATCGGCCAGCTGTTCGGGCCGATCCGCGGCGGCGTCGCGTATGCCGTGATCTTCGTGGGCGCGCTGCTGGCCGCCACCACCGGCGTGGTGGCCGCGTCGGTGATCTCGATGGGCCTCATCTCGCTGCCGGTGATGCTGCGCTACGGTTACGACAAGCGCCTGGCGACCGGCGTGATTGCCGCCTCCGGCACCCTGGCGCAGATCATCCCGCCGTCCCTCGTGCTGATCGTGATGGCGGACCAGCTGGGCCGCTCGGTGGGCGATATGTACAAGGCGGCATTCGGCCCCGGCCTGCTGCTGACGGCCATGTACGCCGGCTATGTGCTGGCCGTGTCGCTGTTCAAGCCGCACCATGCGCCGGCCCTGCCGCCGGAAGCGCGCAACCTGCGCGAGCCGAACGGCGACTCGGGCATCCGCTCGCTGCTCGTACTGGTGGCGGCCACCGTGGCGGCGTCCTATGCGTTCGCGCACTGGTACGAGGCAAGCCATCCGGATGCGCACCGCGACGAAGTAGGCATCTTTTCGGCGGCCCTGGGCATCGTCGGCGCCTTCGTGTTCGCGCTGGCCAACCGGTACGCGAAGCTTGGCCTGCTGTCGCGCATGGCCGAAAAGGTGGTGTTCGTGCTGATCCCGCCGCTGGCGCTGATCTTCCTCGTGCTGGGCACGATCTTCATCGGCCTGGCCACGCCCACCGAGGGTGGCGGCATGGGCGCGGTGGGCGCACTCGTGCTGGCGCTGCTGAACCGCCGGCTTACCTGGCCCTTGCTCACGCAGGCGATGATGTCGACCACGCGGCTGTCGTGCTTCGTGATCTTCATCCTTATCGGTTCGACGGTGTTCGCGCTGGTGTTCCGCGGCGTAAACGGCGACCTGTGGGTGGAGCATCTGCTGACCAGCCTGCCGGGTGGCTCGACGGGCTTCCTGATCGCCGTGAACATCCTGTTCTTCGTGCTGGCGTTCTTCCTCGACTTCTTCGAGCTGGCCTTCATCCTCGTGCCGCTGGTGGGGCCCGTGGCGGAAAAGCTGGGCATCGACCTGATCTGGTTCGGCGTGCTGCTGGGCGTGAACATGCAGACGTCGTTCATGCACCCGCCGTTCGGCTTCGCGCTGTTCTACCTGCGCTCGGTCGCGCCGAAGGAAGTGAAGACTTCCGACATCTACTGGGGCGCGATTCCGTTCGTGTGCATCCAGGTGCTGATGGTGGCGCTGATCATCGCGTTCCCGCAGCTGGTGGCGGTGGAGACGCGCACCGACATGACCGAGGAAGTCGAGCTGAAGATCGATGCGCCGGCCGACTACGGCGCGCCGGCGGAGGACGGGCCGCCGCAGCTGGATTTCTCGACGGACGAGGAGAAGAAGTAGGCGTCGATGCCTGATCCACTGGTGTCTGACACCGGTTTTCCCATGAAGCATCAACACGGCTTGCCCGAGAGGCGCTGGATGCCTCGCCGGAAAACCGGTGTCACACACCATTTCCTTCGGAAATGATGTCTGACACCAAGGAACCGCGCTCAGTGCGTCACCATCCCCGCCAGCACCGCGAACGCCGCCCCCGCATGCTCCCGATCCATGATCAGGGTCAGCTCCGAATGCGTGGAAATCATGTTCACGAGGTTGACGTTGTCCCATGCCAGTTTCTTCAGGATGGCATGGTAGACGCCGGACGTGCGGTGCGATTCGTCCGATAGCTGCAGGGTCACGGCGTTCAGGTTGTCGAGGCGGGCGAGCAGGCATTCGCCGTCGAACACGGCTTCCACGAGCGGAATCAGCGGGCGGCTGCAGACCACCATCGCTTCGTTCACGTTGCGCGTCACCGTCAGGAACATGTCGCCGCGGCGATCGGCCCTGGCCAGCAGTTCGCGGTGGCAGGCGTCGGTGCGGGCCGACTCGCGCCATGTCAGTTCGACGAGGTCGGTGCGTGCGGTCAGCTGCCCGGTCTTGCGCGCCAGCGCGATTTCCTGCGCTCCCGCGCCCTGCGCGGGCAGGCGTTCCGATACGCGGCGCAGTGCCATCACGACGGCGGCTTGCCCCACGGGTTTCCACAAGTCGCTTTCCAGCTGCGGCTGCAGCTGGCGCGCCAGTTCGGACAGATTGATCAAGCCACGGCGCAAGCCCTCGCTGAGAAAGGGCGAATCCATGACGATGCGTTCTACTTTGGTAGCGATGGACAGCATGGCTCCACGCCCGCGAGGGCGCTCCTTGTAAAAGTCATGCGTCGCGCCGCCGCCGGGCACGGGGCGACGGGCTGGACGCGAAGGATGTTATCGGCGCGGCGGCTGCCTATGTAGGTGGCGCGCGGTGTGGAGCCTGGATGAAGCGAAGGTGTGCTTGCGTGGTCATGGTTGCTTCCCTGAAGTGTGCCTCAGCGCTTATTTATGCCCGTAACGTTGTACCTTCCCGGTGCGCTGTTCTTGTTGGCCCGGCGGGCCTGGTTGGCCACGCCGGTGTCACTGTAGTGTACGGCTAATTGTTGCTTGAGCGTGCAAAACCGCGGCACATTTCGCGACCGTTGCATCGCGCATACAAAATAGACCAATCGTGCGCTCAGGACCGAATGTTCGCGCTAGGCAAGGTGTCCCATTCTTAACAAAAACGAGCTCAGCGACTCATTTCGGAAGATTTTTGACTTGCCTGTTGCCTATTGCATAACGTCGCGGTTCACCCGCGTTCATGGCGGGCCTGTCACTTCACTTCTGGAGATGAAATGAACCTTCGCTTGAGCATCCTGGCGGCCGCGATCGCCATCCTTCCCTTCGGCGGCGGCGCCGCCGCCCAATCGCGCGGCATGCTGCCCGACAGCCTGATGGCCGGCCCGGCCCAGGAGCTGACGGCCACCGCCAAGGCGGGTCTCGAGAACCGCCTGGCATCGCGCCGCGTCGCGGCCGGCCTGGACGAAGATCATGGCTTCAGGATCGGCCGGCAGCAGCCCGGTGCGCAAGGCACGCGCATCGTGCGCGCGCAGCATACGTGGAAGGGCTTGCGGGTGTTCGGCTCGGACTCGGTCATCGTCACGGATGACGACGGCGAGATCGTCAGCGAGTCCGCTTCCAATCGCCGTGAGGGCCTGGACGGCTCGCGCGCCAACCTGGCCAGCTCCCGTCCGGCGCCGGACGTGACGCCGGCGATCGCCAAGGAAGATGCCATTGCCGCCGTGATGCGCCGCGTCGCACCGCTGGGCAAGCATCGCTGGAAGCCGGAAGCGGAGTTGCTGATCTATCCGGTCATGAAGACCGTGCGCGTGCCCGGCGCGGAGAACAAGGCCGAAAGCGCGCTGAACGCGCTGGACGTGGAAGAAGTGGTCGAGCGCTATGCGCTGGCCTACCTGGTGCAGACGCGCATGGTCGTCAACAAGAGGCTCATCTACCGCGACAGCATCCTCGACGCCCACACCGGCGAAGTGATTGCCGAGTGGGATGCGCTGCAGACCGTGGCCGGCACCGGCAAGAGCCAGTACAACGGTACCGTGCCGATCAATACCACGCTCTCGGGCAGCACCTACCAGATGCTGGACGGCTCGCGCGGCACCGGCGGGCGCTTTGGCGGCATGGCGATCACCAATGCGAACCATGCGCCGGAATCGAATCCGACCCCCGGCAACATCTACACCAACAGCACCAATACCTGGGGCGACGGCCAGCAGTACATCAACGGCGGCAGCACCACCAACGCCAACGGGCAGACGGCCGCGGTGAATGCGCTGTGGGGCCTGATGAACACCTATGACGCGATGAAGAACGTGCTGGGCTGGCAAAGCCTGGACGGCAACAATACGTCGACCTATATCGCCGTGCACGTCGACAACCAGTACGACAACGCCTTCTTCGACCCGAGCTGCAAGTGCATGTACATCGGCGACGGCGGCACGGCGTTCTACAACCTCGGCTCGATCGACGTGATCGGCCACGAGATGCACCACGGCGTGACGGATGCCACGTCGAACCTCGTGTACTCGGGCGAGTCGGGCGGCTTGAACGAATCGTCGTCCGACATCGGCGGCGAGATGACGGAAGCCTATGCCCGCGCCGGTGGCACCGGCAGCGTGATCCCCGCCACGGGCAACGATTGGGTGATGGGTCGCGAGATCAGCCGAACCGGCCAGCCGCTGCGCTATATGTACAAGCCGAGCAAGGATGGCAGCAGCCCGAACGCGTGGAGCAACACGATCAAGAACCTCAACGTGCACTACAGCAGCGGCCCGAACAACCGCATGTTCTACTTCCTGTCGCAGGGCTCCAATTCGAGCAGCAGCAGCGAGTACTACAGCTCCTACCTCACCCAGCAGCCGCTGGCGATGACGGGCATCGGCAACGACAAGGCCTTCCGCATCTGGTTCAAGGCGAATACGACGAAGTTCACCTCGTCCACCAACTATGCCGATGCGCGCCTGAAGATGATCGCCTCGGCCGAGGAACTGTATGGCGCGGGCAGCCGCGAAGCGATCGCCGTGCGGCGCGCCTACGCCGCGATCAACGTAGGCACGGACGTGGCCGAAAGCGGCACCGGCGGCACGGCCCTGGCGATCGCCACGCAGCCGGCCAACATGACCGTCTCTGCCGGCGGCACCGCGCGCTTCACCGTCGCCGCCTCGGGCGGCACGGCACCGTACAGCTACCGCTGGTACCGCAACAACTCGCTGATCAGCGGCGCCACGGCGGCCACCTACTCGTTCACCGCCCAGTCCACCGACAACGGCGCCGTATTCAAGGCTACCGTGACCGACGCGGCGGCAGCCACCGCCACCTCGGGCAATGCGACGCTGACGGTCAGCGGCACCGGCGGCGGCACGGGCAGCGAGCGGGTGGTGAACGGCGGCTTCGAATCCGGCACCACCGGCTGGGCCGGCAGCACGGGCGCCATCGGCACCTTCGGCGGCCAGACGGCCTACGAAGGCAGCCGCTACGCCTGGCTGGGCGGCAACGGCGCCACGGCCACCGAAACGCTGACGCAGGACGTGGCGATCCCGTCGACGGCCACGTCGGCCGCGCTGTCCTTCGCGCTGCACATCGACACCGCCGAAACCGGCACCACCGTCTACGACAAGCTGGTGGTCACGGTGAAGAACAGCGCCGGCACCACGCTGGGCACGCTGGCCACGTACTCCAACGCCAACGCCGCCGCCGGCTACCAGGTGCGCACCTTCAGCCTGCTGGCCTACAAGGGGCAGACCGTGCGGCTGTCGTTCGCCGCGACGGAAGACTCGTCGCTGCAGACATCGTTCGTGGTCGACAAGGTGAGTGTGGTAACCCAGTAACAGGGAAGTAACGGGGACAGTCCCCACCCGGAATCCGTTGCGTTTTTGCCGCGCGAGCATGGCGAAACGTGGCAACCGCGCAACGATCCACGGCTGGGGACTGTCCCCGATTTTTTACAACAGTTCCGAGGGGCGCTGATATGATGCCCGCTTCGTTGGAAGGAGCGGGCATGGGCATTGGCGGGAAGACGGTCGAACAGGCACTGGCCAGATTGGTGGACATGACGGCGGGGGCGGTGCCGATCGGGCGCGAGGAGCACCTGGCGCGCATCGCGAAGGCGCAGGCGTATATGCGCGCGCAGCAGGTCGCGGCGGTCTGGTTGAACGCGGGCACGAACCTGCTGTACTTCACGGGCATGAAGTGGCACCCGAGCGAGCGGATGGTGGGCGCCATCCTGCCGGCCGAGGGGCCGCTGGTATATCTCGCGCCCGCCTTCGAGGAAGCCACGCTGAAGGATTTCATGCTGGTCGATGGCCACGTGCATACGTGGCACGAGCACGAAGACCCGTGCGCGCTGTTCGCCGGCGTCATCAAGGGCCTGGGCATCCCGCCCGGCGCGCACATCGGCATCGACGAGAGCACGCCTTTCTTCACCTCCGACGGCATCCGCCAGCAAGCCCCGGACTACACCCTTGTCAATGCGAAGGCGGTGACGGCGTTTTGCCGCACCCGCAAGTCGCCGGCCGAAATCGCGCTGATGCAGCGCGCCAAGGACATGACGATGGCCGTGCACATCGCCACCGCCAGCATCCTGCGGGTGGGGATCACCACGAAGGAAGTCGAAGCGTTCATCGACCGGGCGCACCGCAAGGTGGGCGCGCCGGCCGGCTCGTATTTCGTGATCGTGCTGTTTGGCGAGGCGACGGCATTCCCGCATGGCGTGTCGTACGTGCAAACCCTGAAGGACGGCGACACGGTGCTGATCGACACCGGCTGCAAGCTGCACGACTACATCTCGGATATCACGCGCACCTATGTGTTCGGCACGCCGAGCGAGCGCCAGCGCGCCGTCTGGAATGCGGAAAAGGCGGCACAGCAGGCAGCGTTCGAGGCAGCCCGACTCGGTGTGCCCTGCGAGGAAGTGGACGCGGCGGCACGCCGCTCGCTGGAGGCCAGCGGCTTCGGCCCCGGCTATGCACTGCCGGGCCTGCCCCACCGCACCGGCCACGGCATCGGCCTCGACATCCACGAATGGCCCTACCTCGTGGGTGGCGACAAGACGCCGCTCGACGTGGGCATGTGCTTCTCGAACGAGCCGATGATCTGCGTGCCGGGCGAATTCGGCATCCGCCACGAAGACCACTTCTACATGACGGAAAACGGGCCGCGCTGGTTTACCCGGCCGGCCCGCTCGATCGAGGATCCGTTCGGATTGGCAGGCTAGGCCCGCTTCGACACCAGCGTCAGGATGTCATAGCTGGCCACCAGCTCGTCGTTCTGGTTCGTCACCTGCACATCCCACGCGACGACGCCCTGCCCCACGCCCCTGTCGTCGGTGCGGTTGCGGTCGACCTTGCGCTTGCACGTGAGCCGGGCGCGGATCGTGTCGCCGATCGCCACCGGCGTGATGAAGCGCAGGTTGTCCAGCCCGTAGTTGGCCAGCACCGGTCCTGGCGCCGGCGACACGAACAGGCCCGCCGCGGCCGACAGCACGAAATAGCCGTGCGCGATGCGCTTGCCGAACTGCGTGTCCTTCGCGGCGATATCGTCGAAGTGCATGTAGAAGTAGTCGCCGGAGACGCCGCCGAAGTTCACGATATCTGCCTCGCTGACCGTGCGCCGGTGCGTGAGCAGTGAATCGCCCACCTGCAAATCCTCGAAATGGCGGCGGAACGGGTGCACCTCGGATTCGCGCACCGCGCCACCGCGCACATATTCGCCGGTGATCGCGGACAGCATCGTCGGCGAACCCTGCACCGCCGTGCGTTGCAGGAAGTGCTTGACGGCGCGGATGCCGCCCAGTTCCTCGCCGCCGCCGGCACGCCCCGGGCCGCCATG
The DNA here is from genome assembly GCF_037094685.1 of Massilia sp. METH4. Classification (NCBI taxonomy): domain Bacteria; kingdom Pseudomonadati; phylum Pseudomonadota; class Betaproteobacteria; order Burkholderiales; family Oxalobacteraceae; genus Massilia; species Massilia sp. METH4. The sequence goes on from NZ_CP146614.1 coordinate 955,693, forward strand.
CTTCAGTTGCGGCAGCGGCGAGCCGTGGCCGGTCGAGTCCACGGACGCCTCGCGCTCCAGCACCAGCACGCGACCGTGATGGGCCGCCGCCACCGGCACCGCATAAGCCGCGGTGCGCGGGTCCTTCGTCACCAGCGTGGACACGAGACTGCCCTTGCCTTTCGCCGCCAGCGCCAGCGCCTCGTCGATGCCCTCGTACGCCATCAGGGTGCTGACCGGACCGAACGCCTCGATGTCGTGCACGGCCTCGTTTTCCATCGCGTTGCGGCACATGACCAGCGTGGGCGCGAAGAACGCGCCATCCTGCACGCCGTCGCCCACCAGCTTCAGCTCGCCGCCGTGCAGCAGCTCGTTCCCCGCCAGCAGCCGCTCGACCTGGGCGGCAACGTCGCGCTGCTGGTCCTTCGAGGCCAATGCACCCATGCGCACGCCTTCGATGGCCGGATCGCCGATGGTTACCTTGGACAGGCGGTCGCGCAGCCGTTCCGCCACCGCGTCCACCCGCTCGCGCGGCACGATCACGCGACGGATCGCCGTGCACTTCTGCCCCGCCTTGCCCGTCATCTCGCGCGCCACTTCCTTGATGAAGAGGTCGAATTCCGGATCGTCCGGCGTCACGTCCGGCGCCAGGATCGCGCAGTTCAGCGAGTCCGCTTCGGCCGTGAACGGCACCGAGTTGGCGATCAGGTTGCGGTTCGAGCGCAGCTTCTGCGCCGTATCGGCCGAACCGGTGAAGGTCACGGCATCGAAACCCGTGAGCCGGTCCAGCAGGTCGCCGGTGCTGCCGATCACCAGTTGCAAGGCGCCATCCGGCAACAGGCCGGAGTCGTGCATCATGCGCACGAGCGCTTCCGTCACGTAGCTCGTGGCCGTGGCCGGCTTGCCGATGCACGGCATGGCGGCCAGGAAGCTGGGCGCGAATTTCTCCAGCAAGCCCCAGATCGGGAAATTGAAGGCATTGATGTGCACCGCCACGCCGCCGCGTGGCACGAGGATGTGCGTGCCGGCAAAGCCGCCGCGCTTGCCGAGCGCCATGGCCGGGCCTTCGTGCAGCACGTTCGACGAGGGCAGTTCGCGGCTGCCAATGCTGGCGTAGGCGAACAGCGTGCCGATGCCCCCTTCGACGTCCACCCAGCTGTCCGGCCGGGTGGCGCCCGTGAAGCGGGAAATCTCGTACAGGTGCTCCTTGCGCTCCATCAGGTACAGCGCCAGCGCCTTCAGGCGCGCGGCGCGCTGCTGGAAGTCCAGCGCCATCAGCGCCGGGATACCCGTCTTGCGGCCATAGTCCAGCACTTCGCCGAAATCGATCGTTTCGGCATGCGTGTGGTAGATCAGGCTGTTGTTCAGCGCCGAGTGCAGCGGCTGGTGCGCTTCCCTGCCGTGCCAGCGGCCTGTGACAAAGCTTTGCAAAGTACCCATGTTCGTCTCCGTTCAGGTTGTTTTCTTGTGCACGTGCAGCGGGACCGAGCTTTCCCAGGCGATGCGCGGCCGGTCTGGCTCGGGTTCCGCGAGCGCTTCCACTTCGCGCATCGTCTCGCGCGAGCGCACGGCCAGTTCGTGGTACTGGGCGGTGCCGACATTCTTCCACGCGATTTCGGCATCGCTTACGGCGCGCACGATGCGCGCCGGCGTGCCCATCACCATGCTGCGCGGCGGAATCTCCATGTTCGCCTTCACGAAACTCATGGCCGCCACGATGCTCTCGCTGCCCACCACCGCGTTATCCATCACCACCGCATTCATGCCGACGAGGGCGTTGCGCCCGATGCGGCAGCCGTGCAGCACGGCGCCATGCCCGATATGGCCATCCACCTCGACCACCGTATCCGTGTCGGCGAAGCCATGCATCACGCAGCCATCCTGCACGTTCGAGCCCTCTTGCAGCACGATGCGGCCGAAGTCGCCGCGCAGCGAAGCCAGCGGCCCCACATAGCAGCGCGGCCCCACCATCACGTCGCCGATCAGCACTGCAGTCGGGTGCACGTAGGCGCTCGGGTGCACGACCGGGCGCACGCCATTGATCTCATAGACTTTGACCATCGCCGTTCAAACCCGTTCGATCACCACGGCGATGCCCTGCCCCACGCCGATGCACATCGTGCACAGTGCGTGGCGCCCGCCCGTGCGTTCGAGCTGGTTGACGGCCGCCGTGACGAGCCGGGCGCCGGAAGCGCCCAGTGGGTGGCCGAGCGCGATCGCGCCGCCGTGCGGGTTGACGTGCGCCGCGTCATCGGGCAAGCCCAGGTCGCGCGTGACGGCCAGCGCCTGCGCGGCGAACGCCTCGTTCAACTCGATCACATCCATCTGCCCGATCGACAGCCCCAGCTGCGCCAGCACCTTCTTCGAGGCCGGCGACGGGCCGAAGCCCATGATGCGCGGCGGCAGCCCGGCCACGGCCATGCCCAGCACTTTCGCGCGCGGCTTCAGCCCGTACCGTTCGACCGCCGCGCCCGATGCCAGCAGCAGGGCCGCGGCGCCGTCATTGACGCCGGAGGCATTGCCGGCCGTAACGGTGCCATCCGGCCGCACCACGCCCTTCAGCTTCGCCAGCTTGTCGGACGTGGTATCGGGCCGCGGGTGTTCGTCCGTATCGAATACCATCGACTCGCCCTTCTTCGAATGCAGCGTGACGGGTACGATCTCGGCCTGGAAAATACCGGCGGCGTGCGCGGCGGCCCAGCGCTGCTGGCTGCGCAGCGCGAACGCATCCTGGTCGGCGCGGTTCACGCCGAATTCCTGCGCCACGTTCTCCGCCGTCTCCGGCATGCTGTCGATGCCGTGCAGCTCCTTCATCTTCGGGTTGACGAAGCGCCAGCCGATCGTTGTATCCTCGATCTTCGCGGTGCGGGAGAACGCGCTGTCGGCCTTGCCCATCACGAAGGGGGCGCGCGTCATGCTTTCCACGCCGCCGGCGACGACGAGGTGCGCCTCGCCGGCACGGATCGCCCGCGCCGCCGTGCCCACCGCGTCCAGGCTGGAACCGCACAGCCGGTTGATCGTGTTGCCCGGCACGTCGGGCGGCAGGCCGGCCAGCAGCGCGGCCATGCGGCCCACGTTGCGGTTGTCCTCCCCGGCCTGGTTGGCGCAGCCGTACAGCACGTCGTCGACCCGGCTCCAGTCGATTCCTGCGTTGCGCTCGATGAGCGCGCGGATGGGAATGGCGGCCAGGTCGTCCGCCCGCACGTTCGCCAGCGCGCCGCCGAACCGGCCGAACGGCGTGCGGATTGCGTCGATAATGAATGCTTCCATGTCAGTTCCTCGGGCGTTTGTCGATCACGCGGCGGGCCTTGCCCGTCAGCGTGCGTTCGATGCCGTCGGTGCCCACCACGCTCACGCGCGTGGATACGCCGACATGCGTCTTGATGCAGTGTTCCAGCTCCCGTGCCAGCTCCAGGCTGGCCGACTCGGGCACCTCGGGCCGGCGTTCGGCGACGACGTCGAGCTTGTCCAGGTGTCCTTCGCGCGTGACGACGAGCTGGTACTGCGGCGCCAGCCGCGGTATTTTCAGGATGAGTTCCTCGATTTGCGTGGGGAACACGTTCACGCCGCGGATGATCAGCATGTCGTCCGACCGGCCCGTGATCTTGCCGATGCGGCGCATTGCGCGCGAGGTGGGCGGCAGCAGGCGCGTTAGGTCCCGCGTCCGGTAGCGGATCACCGGCATCGCCTCCTTCGTCAGCGACGTGAACACCAGCTCACCTTCGGCGCCGTCCGGCAGCACCTCGCCCGTTTCCGGATCGATGATCTCCGGATAAAAATGGTCTTCCCAGATAACCGGGCCATCCTTGCTCTCGATGCATTCGCTGGCCACGCCAGGGCCCATCACTTCGGACAGGCCGTAGATGTCGACCGCGTCGATACCGGCGCGCTGTTCGATTTCGCGCCGCATCGCCTCGGTCCACGGCTCGGCGCCGAAGATGCCGACCTTCAGCGACGACGCGGCCGGATCGATGCCCTGCTTCTGGAATTCCTCGATGATGTTGAGCATGTACGAGGGCGTGACCATGATGATCGAAGGTTCGAAATCGCGGATCAGCTGCACCTGCTTTTCGGTCTGCCCGCCGGACATGGGAATGACCGTGCAGCCGAGCCGCTCGGCGCCGTAGTGCGCCCCAAGGCCGCCCGTGAACAGGCCGTAGCCGTAGGAAATATGCACCATGTCGCCGGCGCGGCCGCCGGCCGCGCGGATCGACCGGGCCACCACATCGGCCCAGGTATCGATATCGTTGCGCGTATAGCCGACCACCGTGGCCTTGCCGGTGGTGCCGCTCGACGCATGGATGCGCACCACCCGTTCGCGCGGCACGGCGAACAGGCCGAACGGGTAGTTGTCGCGCAGCGTCTTCTTGTCCGTGAACGGGAATTTCGCCAGGTCGGCCAGCGTTTTCACGTCCTCCGGATGCACGCCTTTCGCGTCGAACGCGGCGCGGTAGTGCGGCACGTTGTCGTAGGCATGCCGCAGCGTCTTCTTCAGGCGCTCGAGCTGCAGGGCCTGCAGCTCGTCGCGGCTGGCGCGCTCGATCGGGTCCAGCTCGTCCGGCGCAGGGGTACGCGCGGTTGCAAATTCACCCATGGGTCTCCTCCAGTTGAAACTTCAAGCCTCAGACGACCGTGCCCGCCACCCGGTGCGACTTGCCCCGGAACGTGGCGATCAGCCGGCCCTCCTGATTGACGACGTCGACGTCGTAGATGCCGGTCTTGCCGGCGAGCGCCCGTTCGACCGCCTCGGCGGTGAGCAGGTCGCCGTGGCGCCCGGGCGCCAGGTAATCGATGGTGCAGCCCGCGCCCACCGTGTTGTGGTTATGGCTGTTGCAGGCGAAGGCGAACGCGCTGTCGGCCAGCGCGAAGATGAAGCCGCCGTGGCAGGTGCGGTGGCCGTTCAGCATGTCCTCGCGCACGCGCATCGACATGCGCGCATAGCCGGGACGGATCTCGTCCAGGGTCATGCCCAGGCCCTGGCTGGCGGGATCGCGCTCGAACATGGCGGCGCCGGCCGCCTCGGCCAGCGCCTGCGGGTCCAGTTTTTCGTCCAGGTGCAGGGAATCATTCGGCATGGATGGCCTTTCCACTGGCCTGGCGCCGGCGCAGCAGCGGCGACACGCGGTAGCGGTCCTCGCCGTACGCGGCAGCCAGGTTGTCCAGCACCTTCACGATGTGGCCGGCGCCGACCTCGTCGGCCCACGCCAGCGGTCCTTTCGGATAGTTGACGCCCTTCTGCATTGCCATGTCCACGGCGTGGGCGCTGCACACCCCCTGGTGCACCGCGTCGGCCGCCTCGTTGGCCAGCATGGCCACGGTGCGCATCACCGCGAGGCCGGGCACGTCGTCCAGTCGCGTCACGGCGAATCCGGCGGACTGGAACAGCGCCACGGCCGCCTGGTACGCCGCTTCGCCACACTGGTCGGCACGGGCGATGGCGATCCGCGCGGCATGGGGGGCATCGAGCACCAGGTCGAACACCACGGTGTCGTCATGCTTGTTGGCGCGGGCACGCGCGGTGGCGGTGCGGCCATCGGTCAGGTAGATGGCGGCGCCATTGCAGTGGAAAGCGGGCGCCTCGCCGTGCTGGTGGCCCTCGGCGGACGTGCGGCGCGTGACGTGCAGGCCGTGCGCCTCGAAGCGCGCCAGCATGGGCGCCGTCAGCGCGGCGTTGGCACCCGCTTCCAGACTGTAGCCCACATATTCCGGCCTCGGGCAATTGGGTTCGCTTTTCGGCTGCGGCGGCACTGCGTTGTCGGCATAGCGGTAGAAACCGCGGCCCGTCTTGCGGCCCAGGAAGCCGGCATCGACCATCTCGCGCTGCAGCACCGACGGCGTGAAGCGCGGATCGCCGTAGAAGGCGTCGAACACGGATTTCGTGACGGCGTAGTTGACGTCATGCCCGATCAGGTCCATCAACTCGAACGGGCCCATGCGGAAACCGCCGGCTTCGCGCAGCACCGCGTCGATCGTGGCCGTGTCGGCCGCACCCTCGTTCAGCAGCCGCCACGCCTCGGCGTAGTACGGCCGGGCCACGCGGTTGACGATGAAGCCGGGCGTCGATTTCGCATGCACGGGGATCTTGCCCCAGGCGGCGGCGGTATCGTGCACCGCTTGCGCCACCGCCTGTTCGGTAGCGAGGCCGCTGACGATTTCGACCAGCGCCATCAGCGGCACCGGATTGAAGAAATGCATGCCGACGAGCCGCTCGGGATGGCGCAGCGGCGCGCCGATCGCCGTCACCGAGATCGACGACGTGTTGGTGGCCAGGATGGCGCCGGCCGCCACGATGCCTTCCAGCTCGGTAAACAGCGCCCGCTTCGCATCGAGGTTTTCAACGATCGCCTCGACCACGAGGGCGGCATCGGCCACGTCGGCCAGCGCCGGCACGGCATGCAGCCGGCCGCGCGCCGCTTCCGCGTCGCCGCCGCTCATCCGGCCTTTTGCCGCCAGCTTGCCGAAGGCGCCGGCAATGTCGTCGACGGCCTTGGCCAGCGCCTCCGGCCGGGCATCGTACAGCTTGACGGTATGCCCGGCGGCGGCGGCCACCTGGGCGATGCCGGCGCCCATGGCGCCGCTGCCGATCACGGCAACGATGGAATCCCTGGTCAGCGCCGCCATCATTCCCCCTTGAAGTGCGGGGTGCGCTTGGCCACGAAGGCGTCGACGCCTTCGCGGTAGTCGTGGCTGTTGCCCAGCTCGCGCATCATGTCCGTTTCCAGCTTCAGCTGGGCGTGCAGCGAGTTGCAGGCCGAGAGCTGCATCGCCCGCTTCGTGTAGGCGAGGCCCTTGGTCGGCGCGCAGGCGAAGTGCTCGGCCATGGCCATCGCTTCCGTCATCAGCGCGTCGTCCGGCAGCGCCTTCCAGATCAGGCCCCACTCCTCGGCGCGCTCCGCCGTGAGCTTCTCGCCCAGCATGGCCAGGCCCATCGCCCGCGCCGGGCCGATCAGCCGCGGCAGGTGCCAGGTGCCGCCCGTGTCCGGGATCAGGCCCAGCTTGCAGAACGATTCGATGAAGGTGGCCGACTTGGCGGCCAGCACGATGTCGCAGGCCAGCGCCAGGTTCGCGCCCGCCCCCGCCGCCACGCCGTTGACGGCGCAGATCACGGGCATCGGCAGGTCCTTGATTGCCATGACCAGCGGCGCATAGTATTTTTCCACGGATTCGCCCAGGTCGACCGGCTGGCCGCCAGGGGCGACGGCCCGGTCGGACAGGTCTTGCCCGGCGCAGAAGCCACGGCCCGCGCCGGTCAGCAGGAGCACGCGCGCGCTCCGGTCGGCGCGGACCTTCTCGAAGGCGTCGCGCACTTCCAGGTGCATGGCCTGGGTAAAGCTGTTCAGTTTATCCGGGCGGTTCAGCGTGAGCCTGGCGATGCCGGCTTCAATGCTGAACAGGATGTTTTGGTAGGTCATTGGCTGTCTCCTCCAGTGATTCGTTCATTCCGCCTGGTCGAAATCGATCACCACCCTGTCCGTCGCCGGAAAACTCTGGCAACTGAGCACGAAGCCCCGGGCGATCTCGTAATCCTCCAGCGCATAGTTCACATCCATGTCCACCTTGCCCTCGACGACCTTGCAGCGGCAGGTGGAGCACACGCCACCCTTGCACGAGTAGCGCATGTCCAGGCCGGCGCGCAAGCCCGCGTCCAGGATCGATTCCTTGTCTTTTTCCATCGAGAAGGTGGCGGCGCTGCCATCCTGGATCACGGTGACTTCGGTGAGGTGCCGCGCCGCCGCGGTATCGGATTGCGGCTTGTGCTGGTGCCTGGGGATCGATGCGGCGAAAAGCTCTATCTTGATGGCGGACTTCGGCATGCCCGCCTCCTGCAGGGCTTCCGAAACGCCCAGCATCATGTCTTCGGGCCCGCAGATGAAGGCCGTGTCATAGTCGGCGATATCGATCCAGTGCGCCAGGAACTGCTGCGTCTTTTCCTTCGTGATGCGGCCGTTGAACAGCTCGATGTCCTGCTGTTCGCGGCTCATCACGTAGACGATGTTCAGGCGCTCCAGGTACAAATCCTTCAGCTCCATCAGCTCGTTCCGGAAGATCACGGAGGACGACGACCGGTTGCCGTAGATGAGCGTGAAGCGGCTGCGCGGTTCCGTCATCAGCGTCGTCTTGATGATCGACAGGACAGGGGTGATGCCGCTGCCGGCCGCGAAGGCCAGGTAGTTGCGTTCATTTTCCGCCGCCAGCGGCACATTGAAGTGGCCCATCGGCGGCATGACCTCGATCACGGCGCCGGGTTTCAGCGACTCGTTGGCCCAGCTGGAGAACATGCCGCCCGGCGTGCGCTTGATGGCCACGCGCAGCGCGCCATCCTGTACGGCCGAGCAGATCGAGTAGGAACGGCGCACGTCCTCGGCGCCGATCCTCGTGCGCAGGGTCAGGTGCTGGCCCTGCTGGTAACGGAAATCGTCTTGCAGTTCGGGCGGCACGGCGAACGTGACGGCGATGCAGTCGCGCGTTTCGTTGTGCACGCGCGCGACGGTCAGCGGATGAAATTTGCTCATGTCAGTGGCACTTGAAGTAATCGAACGGTTCGCGGCAGGCCAGGCAGCGGTACAGCGCCTTGCACGGCGTGGAACCGAACTGGCTCGTGAGTTCCGTGTGCGTGGAACCGCAGTGCGGGCAGGCGATGCGCGGCGTGGCGCCGGCGCGGCGCGGGTTCGTACGTGATACGGCTGCCGCGAGCCCTCCCCCGCGCAGGCCCGAGATGTCGACCACCTGGTGCGCCGGCGGCGCGATGCCATAGCCGCGCAGCTTCTGCCGCCCCGCCTCGCTGAGCCAATCGGTGGTCCAGGCCGGCGACAGCCGGGTGACGATGCGCACGTCCTCCACGCCGTGGTCCTGCAAGGCTTCGCGCACCGCGCCTTCGATCACGTGGGTGGCCGGGCAGCCGGAGTACGTTGGCGTGAGCGTGACGGTGACGGTGTCGCTTTCCACGTGCACGGCGCGCACGATGCCGAGGTCGACCACGGAGATCACGGGGATTTCCGGGTCGGCCACGTCGGCGAGCCATGTCCAGACCGTGGCTTCATCCAGGGCGGTGGTCATCATTACCAGGTCGCTCCCGGATAGGCCCGTTGCAAGAACTGCATTTCGGCCAGCAGGTAGCCCAGGTGTTCCGTGTGGCGGCCCTGCTTGCCCCCTTTCTGCATCCAGGCGCCTGGTGCCGGCATCGCCAGCGTGGCTTCGGTGAAGATGTCCGCCACGTGCGCCAGCCATTGCGCGCGCACCTGCACGGCGGGCGGCGCGATGCCGGCGGCGACCATCGCGTCGTCGACGGCGTCGTAGTTGAAGACCTCGCCGGTGAACATCCACAGCTCGTCGGCCGCCGTTTGCGTGTACTCATGGCTGAGTGCCGTGCCGTCGCCGAGGCGGACAATGAGGTCGCCGCTGCGGCGCAGGTGGTATGTGACTTCCTTCAGCGACTTTTCCGCGATCCCGGCGATACGCGGATCGGACGCCTGCACGAGTGCGCCGATAAGGAAATAGTGCCACGTGTCGAAGTAGAACTGGCGCATCAGGGTGTGCGCGTAATTGCCGTTCGGCTGCTCGACCAGCAGCACGTTGTGGAAATCGCGCGCGTCGCGCAGGTAGGCCAGCGCGTCCTCGTCGCGGCCGCGGCCTTCCAGCTCGCCCGCATAGGTAAGCCACAGGCGGGCCTGGCCCAGAAGGTCGAGCGCCACGTTGGTGAGCGCCATGTCCTCTTCCAGCGCCGGGCCCTTGCCGCACAGTTCGGACAGGCGCTGGCTCAGCACGAGGGCGTTGTCGCCCAGGCGCAGCAGATATTGGATTTTCGCGTCCATCGGGAGCCTTACAGGTTCTTCACTTCTTCCGGCATCGGGAAGAAGGTGGGGTGGCGATACACCTTGCTGTTGGCCGGCTCGAACAGCGCGCCCTTGTCGAACGGGCTGCTGGCCACGATGTCGGCAGCGCGCACGACCCAGATCGACACACCTTCGTTGCGGCGCGTGTACACGTCGCGCGCGTTATTGATCGCCATCTCCGCGTCCGGCGCGTGCAGGCTGCCCACGTGCTTGTGGGCCAGGCCGTGCTGGCTGCGGATGAACACTTCCCACAGGGGCCATTCCTTGCTCATGCTTTGTCTCCGTTTTATCGAGGTACTACGCCGCGGCCTTGTCCTGCGCGCGCTTCTCGGCATGCGCCACGAGGGCGTCGCGGAACCACTGGCCATCCTCGTAAGCCTTCACGCGGGTGCGCAGCCGTTCGCGGTTGCAGGGTCCGTTGCCCTTCAGGACGTTATGGAACTCTTCCCAGTCGATCTCGCCGAAGTCGTAGTGCCCCCGTTCGGCGTTCCATTTCAGGTCGGGATCTGGGATCGTCAGGCCCAGGAATTCGGCTTGCGGCACGGTCTGGTCGACCATGCGCTGGCGCAACTCGTCGTTGGAAAACAGCTTGATGCGCCACTTCGCCGATTGCGCGCTGTTGACGGAGTCGGCGTCCGATGGGCCGAACATCATCAGGGACGGCCACCACCAGCGGTTCAGCGCATCCTGCGCCATCGCCTTCTGCTCGGGCGTGCCGCGGCACAGGGAGAGCATGATGTCGTAGCCCTGGCGGGCGTGGAACGACTCTTCCTTGCAGACGCGGATCATGGCCCGCGAATAGGGGCCATACGAGCAGCGGCACAGCGGGATCTGGTTGATGATGGCCGAACCGTCGACGAGCCAGCCGATGGCGCCCATGTCGGCCCACGACAGCGTGGGGTAGTTGAAGATGCTCGAGTATTTCGCCTTGCCCGAGTGCAGGGCTTGCAGCAGTTCGTCACGCGACACGCCCAGCGTTTCGGCAGCGCTGTACAGGTACAGGCCGTGGCCGGCTTCGTCCTGGATCTTGGCCAGCAGGATGGACTTGCGTTTCAGCGTGGGGGCGCGCGTCACCCAGTTCCCCTCCGGCAGCTGGCCGACGATTTCGGAATGGGCGTGCTGCGAGATCTGCCGGACCAGCGTCTTGCGGTAAGCCTCCGGCATCCAGTCCTTCGGCTCGATCTTGATGCCGTCGTCGATGCGCTGCTGGAAGGCGCGCTCTTGCGCGCTCATGTCCTCGTCGGTGCGGACATTCTTCAGCCCGGTCTCCACCATTTGTGCGTACATGTCGTCTCCTCCTCTTTCGACCATAATACGATACACAAATTTGTTTGCAAACGTCTTTTTTGAGTCACTTTCAAAAACCGTATCTTGTTTGGCCGGATACAATGGCGCCATGAAGAATGATTTGACCAATGCGAGCCTGGACCAGTGGATCGATCGGCACCTTGCGGAAGAACCGCCCCGCTCGAAGTCCCTGGTGATGACGATTTTCGGGGATGCGATCGTTCCCCATGGCGGGCTGGCTTGGCTGGGCAGCCTCATCGAACTGCTGGCGCCGTTCGGCGTCAACGACCGGCTGCTGCGCACTTCCGTGTTCCGGCTGGCGCAGGAAGGCTGGCTGGTGTCGCAGCGCGACGGCCGGCGCAGCCACTACACGATCACGCCGGAAGCTGCCCAGCGCTTCGCGCGCGCTTTCCGCCGCGTGTACGCGGCGCCGCATGTGCACTGGCACGGCAGCTGGACTTTCGTGCTGGGCACCAACGGCCTGTCAGCGGCCGAACGGACCACGTTGCGCAAGGAATTGCTGTGGGAGGGCTACAGCGTGGTCGCCCCCGGCATCGCGGGACACCCGGCCGGGGATGCCGAGGCGCTGGACGATCTGCTGGGCCGGCTGGACATGCGCGGCAAGGTCTACGTGGTGCAGGCCGCGCAACTGCCGGGCGTGCAGGGCAAGCCGCTGGCCGACCTGATCGCCGAGGGCTGGGACCTGCGGGAAGTGGCGGGCGGCTACGAGCGCTTCATCGAACGGTTCGCGCCGGTGCGCTCGCTGCTGGGCGGGGAAGTCTCGCCCCGGCAGGCTTTCATCGTGCGCACGCTGCTGATCCACGCCTACCGGCGGGTGCAGCTGCACGATCCGCAGCTGCCGGTGGAACTGCTGCCCGAACCGTGGCCCGGCGCCGCCGCGTACGAGCTGGCGCGCGAACTGTACCTGCTGACGTATGCCGCCGCCGAGGAATATGTGGTGGCGGCGCTGCGGCGCGAGGCGCCAGACGTGGCCGGGGCTGGCGCCGCGTTCTTCGAACGGTTCGGGGGACTGCACTAGCTGTCACGGCCGAGCTATCACGGCCGGCAGGCGTCAGCGCCGCACGGCCGTGATCAGGTAGTTCTGCATGGCCGCCTCCGCTACGGATGCCCACTGGTTCTGGTCGTGCCGGAACCGCTTCCACGGCTCGTAGATCTTGCGGAACTTCGCGTTCTTCGCCGCCTCCTCTTCCATCACGGCGGTGGACTGTTTATAGGCGGCGTCCATCACATCCTTGCCGAACGTGTGCAGCCTGGCGCCGTTCTTCAGCAGGCGGGCCAGCGCGGCGGGGTTGCGGGCGTCGTAGGCGGCCTGCATGCGCACATGGCATTCGTATGAAGCCGCTTCCAGCGCCGCCTGGTACGGTTTCGGCAGCTTGTCCCATTGTGCGCTGTTCACGTAGAACGACAGTTGCGGCCCCGCTTCCCACCAGCCCGGCGTGTAGTAGTGCGGGGCGACGCGCACGAGGCCGAGCTTTTCATCGTCGTACGGACCCACCCATTCGGCCGCGTCGATCGTGCCCTTTTCCAGCGCCGCGTACACGTCGCCGGCCGGGATCTGCTGCGGCACCACGCCCATGCGTTCCATCACGCGGCCGGCGAAGCCCGCCACGCGCATCTTGAGGCCCTTCAGGTCGGCCACCGAGCGGATCTCCTTGCGGTACCAGCCGCCCATCTGCGTGCCCGTGTTCCCGCCCAGGAAGTTGACGATGCCGTAGCCGCGGTAGAACTCGCGCAGCAGCTCGCGGCCGCCGCCGTGCTCGTACCATGCCGTCTGCTGGCGTGACGTGAGGCCGAACGGCACGGCGCAATCGAAGGCGAACGTGGGGTCCTTGCCGAAGTAATAGTAGGCGGGCGTGTGGCCCATCTCGACGGTGTTGGCCTGCACCGCATCCATCACCTGCAGGCCGGGCACGATCTCGTTGGCGGCGAACTGGCGGATCTGCAGCCGGTTATCGGTCAGCTGGGCCACGCGCTTGACGAACGCTTCCGCCGAGCCATAGATCGTGTCCAGCGTTTTCGGGAAGCTCGATGCCAGCCGCCAGGTGATGGTGCCCTGGCCCTGGGCGATGGCCGGCACGGCCACGGTGGCGCCCGCGGCAGCGGCGGCGGCATGGCTTACGAAGGAACGGCGTTGCATCGTCGGTCTCCTTTGCGTGGATGAGCCATTCTATGCCCAACGCCGCGCGAAGGGTGCAATTCGCCGCGCAAAGCCGTTATCATGGCGGCCTCGCGCCATGGCGCTTCCATTCATAACAGGACACACAATGTCTATCAAGATCAGCAGCCAGTTCGACGCTGGCGCCATCGAACTCGTCAGCGTTACCAGCGCCGGCGATATCGACGTGAACATCCGCAAGGACTCCCATGCCGACATCACCCAGTGGTTCTACTTCCGCGTGCAGGGCGCGGGCAGCACGCCGCTGACGATCCGCTTCCTGAACGCCGGCAAGGCTGCCTATCCGGATGGCTGGAAGGATTACCAGGCCGTGGCCAGCTACGACCGCGACACGTGGTTCCGCGTGCCGACGAGCTTCGACGGCGAGGTGATGACGATCGAGCACGAGCCCGAATACGACAGCGTGTACTACGCCTACTTCGAGCCGTATTCGTGGGAACGCCACCTGTCGCTGCTGGACAACGCGCAACTGTCGCCGCTGGCCCAGCTGGTGGACCTGGGTTCCACCGTGGATGGCCGCGACCTGAACATGCTGGTGATCGGCGATCCGGACGCAGCGAAGAAAGTGTGGGTGATCGCGCGCCAGCACCCGGGCGAGACGATGGCCGAATGGTTCGTGGAAGGCATGGTCGAAGCGCTGCTGGACCCGGCCGACCCGTTCGCCAGCCAGTGCCTGAAGGAAGCCGTGTTCTACGTGGTGCCGAACATGAACCCGGACGGCTCGGTGCGCGGCAACCTGCGCACCAACGCGGCCGGCGCCAACCTGAACCGCGAGTGGAACACGCCCACGATGGAGCGCAGCCCGGAAGTGTTCCTGGTGAAGGAAGCGATGCAGGAAACCGGCTGCGACCTGTTCCTGGACGTGCACGGCGACGAGGGCCTGCCCTATGTGTTCGTGGCCGGCAGCGATTCGCTGGAAAACTTCACCCCCGAGCAAAAGGCCGAGCAGGATGCCTTCATCGCCGACTTCAAGGTGGCCAGCCCCGACTTCCAGAGCGAATTCGGCTACCCGGACGCGCCGTTCACCCCCGAAGTGCTGACCATGGGTTCGCCCCACATCACCCACCTGTTCGGCTGCCTGTCGCTGACCCTGGAACTGCCGTTCAAGGACAATGCCAACGACCCCGACCCGGTCAACGGCTGGAACGGTGCCCGCTCGATGAAGCTGGGCGCCGCCGTGCTGCAGCCGGTGCTGCGCGCGCTGCGCCGGTAAGACGCATCACCGCTCGCGCCGCAGCTTGCCGAACGCCTTCGGCAACCAGGGGCGCGCCGCGAGCATGAACGTGATGGCTTGCCGCTCCTGGTATGGCAACCGGGCGTCGGCCTGGTGCTGCCGCGAGAAATCGTCGGCCACCTGGCGCAGCCGCTCCAGCAGTGCCTGCGTGGAGGCCGGCGACAGCATCACGCTGAACAGGCGCAGCAGTTCGCCCTGGCCGTCGAAGCGGGCGTCGAGGTAGTCGGCCGCCGCCTCGCGGCGAAACCAGGCCTGGATCGGGCCGTTCGGAATCCAGTCGAACGTGCGCTCGACCAGCAGTTTTACCCGGTTGTTCGGTTTCAGGACGAGGAAGCCGATGCGGTCCAGCCGCAGCAGGTACTTCACGGCTTCCGCTTCCGTGAGCGCGAACGTGGCCACCATTTCGTCGACCGGCACGCCGTTCAGCGCCGCAACCGCGACCAGCAGCAGCTTCGGGTCGCCCGTCAATTCCTCTTCCTGCGCATAACTCAGTTGCGCGATCAGCCGGGGCGCGTCAAGCGCGGTCCGCGTCAAATCCAGCAGGTCGATGCCGGCCGCCGCCAGTACTTCGTCGAGACGCTGCAAGCTGAAGCTGCGCTGCGCGAACATGCGCTTCACGCTGGCCTCGGACATGCCGATGCGCCGCGCCAGCTCCGCGTAGGTGATGCCGCGCGCCTTCAGTTCACGTTTCAGTCCCTCGACCAACATCGCGCTGCCGGGCATAGGCTTATCCTTTGAAAGTATCGCTTTCCGATACTTTAGCAGGGTCGGCCCGCAACTGCCGGGATATCGATTGCCTGCCTGGCCCGCGGCACCGATGATGCGTGCACTGTCATTTTTACTTGTTTGGAGACAATGATGAAACGCCTGCTGTGCCTTACCCTGTTGAGCCTTGCCTGCGCCACCGGCCATGCCGCCGATGGTTCGGCCCCTTCGCAAGCGATCGGGGAAGCTTCCGGTGTCGTGGTGGTGGGGTCGCTGGTGCCCGTGGTGCTGGCCGGCAGCGTCGTCGTGGTGGCGCTGGAGAAAACGGGCGAAGGCGTCGACCTGCTGCTGGAAAGCGCGGCCGATGGCAGCCGCGCCACGGTGCGCTTGTCCGGCAAGGCGGCCGAGGGCTTGTCGGTGGCGGCCGGCACCGCCGTGGACGTGACGGCCACCAGCACCGGCCATGTGCTCGTGGCCGCGGGCAAGGTAATCGCCTTCGTGCCCAATGCGGCCGGCAAGGCATTGCTGCGCAGCGCGCGCGAATCCTGAACCACACCATTGCACGATCACTGCACGGAGTCATTCATCATGAAACGCATTCTTTCCCTTGTACTGGCCGCATCCCTGCTGGGGGGCATGCCCGCGGCCCGAGCCGGCACCGCTTCCGAGGCGTCGATGATCAGCGGCCTGCTGTCGGGCCTGGTCGTCGTCGGATCGATCGCCGCAACCGGTTCCACCGTGGTCGAGAGCGTGGAAAAGGTGGGCGACGGCGTGGAACTGCTGTTGACGAACACGTCGAACGCCAGCAAGGCCACGGTGCGCCTGTCCGGCCGGGCGGCGCAGCAGCTCTCCGTTGCCGCCGGCACCACGCTGGACGTGGTGGCCACGTCCACCGGCCACCTGCTCGTCCTGTCCGGCAAGGTGCTTGCCTTCGTTCCCAATGAGCTGGGCAAGGCCCTGCTGCATCACGCGGAGGTGAAATGATGCGCCCCCTTCTGTTCGCCGCCTGCCTGGCCTTCGCCGCGCCCGCCTGGGCCGGCCAGCCGTGCGAGGAAGTGCCGATGGCGGTGACGGACACGGTGAAGTCGCTGGACCTTGCCCAGCGCACGTTCCAGGCGCTCGATGCCAGCGGCGCCAAGGCGGTGCTGATTTCGCGCGCGGGCCAGGACTTGAGCAAGTACGGCCTGCGCTACTCGCACATGGGCATCGTGGTGCGCGACCACGCGGCGGGGCGCTGGACCGTGGTGCACGAGCTGAACGAGTGCGGCACGGCTTCCTCTGGCCTGTACAACGAAGGCCTGGGCAATTTCTTCCTCTCCGCCTGTTCCGCTACGAGGCGCAGGTGGTGATTCCCGGCCCCGAGGTGCAGGAGCGGCTGGCGCAACTGGTGGCCACGCGCACTGCGCGACGGCTGCACGAGCCCCATTACAACATGCTGTCCTACGCGTATTCGACGCGCTACCAGAACTCGAACCAGTGGGTGCTGGAAACGTATGCGGCGGCCAGCGCACCGGCCGGCCAGGTGGAAACGCGCGAGGAAGCGCAAGCCTGGCTGAAGGAGGCAGGCTTCGAACCGATCACCGTCCGCGTGCGCAGCGTGACGCGTCTCGGCGGGCGCATGTTCCGCGCCAACGTGGCCTTCGACGACCACCCGTTCGATCGCCGCATGGCCGGGCAGATCGACACCATCACCACCGAGGCCATCGTGCGCTTCGTGCGGAAGATCGACAGCGCGGCGAAGGTGATGGTCGTGGAATGACGCATTGCGTGCGCGTGGTTTGATCCAACACAAATGTGGCAAGCTGGGCGGCACAATGATGGGGATACGAACCCATCGAGGAGACCCGTCATGCGCACCCTTGCCCTGCTGGCCGTTGCCGCGCTGCTTGCCGGCTGCACCACGCCCTACCGCCCGCCCCGGTTCATGGAGGCCGATGCCCGCTTTCCCGGCCTGATCGATTTCGCTGCCCGCGCCCCGGCAAAGAGAACCGACGTGCTGCTGGTGCACGGCATGTGCACGCACGACGCGACGTGGGCGAAGGAAACCATCGACACGCTGGCCGCGCAATTGTCGGCGAATGTCACGCCGGGGCCGGTGCAGCGCGCCGCCGCACCCGCCATCGAGATCGTGCCGATCCGGGTCGATACCCCGCATGGTGCGATCCACTTCAAGTCGCTGATCTGGTCGCCGCTGACCACGCCGATCAAGCAGCAGCTGTGCTACGACCAGACCGACAAGTCGCCGATCTGCTCGGGCGCCCCGCCCTTCACACCGGTGCGCGCCCGCCTGAACGCGAAAGTGAAGGACTGGCTGCTGGACGATTGCCTGCCCGATGCGCTGGTCTACGAAGGCGCGGCGCGCGAGCAGATCCAGCTGCGCATGCGCGACGCGATCCTGGCCGCCACCGAAGGCGGCGACACGGACGCACCGCTGGTGGTGATCTCGGAAAGCCTGGGCAGCAAGATCCTGTACGACACCCTGCTGCGCATGCTGGACGAACCGGCGCCGAGCCGCGCGGCCCAGGTCGCGGCGCGCGAGCTCCAGCGCACGGCGTGGCTGATCATGGCCGCCAACCAGATCCCGCTCTTGCAAATGGCCGAACAGCCGCTCGCGCCGGCGTCCGCCGCGCCGACGGTCATGCAGGCGCCGCCGCCGGACAGCCTGCAACGGCTGCTGCAAAAGCGGCGCGCGCCGGTGGCCGACCGCCGCGGTGCCGCGGCCCCGCTGACCCTGGTCGCCTTCAGCGATCCCAGCGACGTGCTAACCCATACCCTGCCGCCGGAACGCTACCGCGAGGATGGAACGACCGTGTTCAACGTGCTGGTGTCGAACGCGCCCACGTATTTCGGGCTGTTGCAGGACCCGGTGCGGGGGCACCTGGACTACCTGTCGAATCCGGATGTGGGCAGCTTGATCAGTTGCGGAATGCCGCGCAGTGCGCTGTGCAAGTGATGCTCCGGCGATCGGCCTGTTTCAAGTGACTGGTGTCGTACACCTTCAGGTCGGTCCGCCGCAGCGGTACGACACCGGTTTTCCCAGCCATAGTCGACAAGATCTGGCGAAAACCGGTGTCGTACACCGAAAAGCCGGTGTACGACACCATGACGCGAGCGCCGGTGGCTTCTTCTCCATGAGATGACAGGCACCGGCTTTGGCCAGCCCCGGGCCACTACTTCCCGCGCCCCGCGGAAATCAGGTAATTCTGGATCGGCGCCTCGGCCACCGAGGCCCACTGGTTCTGGTCTTGCCGGAACCTTTTCCACGGCTCGTAGATCTTGCGGAACTTGGCGTTCTTCGACGCTTCCTCTTCCATCACCGCGGTGGCCGTCTTGTAGCAGGCGTCCATGGCGTCGCGCGGGTAGGTGCGCAGCTTCACGCCGTTCTTCAGCAGGCGGGCCAGGGCAGCGGGGTTCTTCACGTCGTATTCTGCCTGCATGGTCACGTGCGCTTCATACGTGGCCACTTCCACCGCGGCCTGGTAATCCTTCGGCAGCTTTTCCCATTCCTTCAGGTTCACGTAGAACGAGAAGGAGGCGGACGGTTCCCACCAGCCGGGCGCGTAGTAGAACGGCGCCACCTTGAAGAAGCCCAGCTTTTCATCGTCGTAGGGGCCCACCCATTCGGCCGCGTCGATCGTGCCCTTTTCCAGCGCCGGGTAGATATCGCCCCCGGCCAGCTGCTGCGGCACCACGCCGAGGCGTTCCAGCACCCTGCCGGCAAAGCCCGCCACGCGCATCTTGGTGCCCTTCAGGTCGGCCAGCGACTTGATCTCCTTGCGGAACCAGCCGCCCATCTGCGTGCCCGAGTTCCCGCCCAGGAAGTTGATGATGTTGTAGTCCTTGAAGAAGGCGCGCATCAGCTCGCGGCCGCCGCCCTGGTCGTACCACGCCGTGTGCTGGCGCGACGTGAGCCCGAACGGCACGGCGCAATCGAACGAGAACGCACTGTCCTTGCCGAAGTAGTAGTACGAGGCGCTGTGGCCGCACTCCACGGTGTTGCCCTGCACGGCGTCGAGCACCGCCAGGCCTGGCACGATCTCGCCGGCCGCGAACGAGCGGATCGTGAACTTGCCGTTGGTAAGCTGGGAGATGCGGCGGGTGAAGGTATCCGAAGCACCAAAGATGGTGTCCAGCGACTTGGGGAAGCTGGAGGCGAGGCGCCAGGTGATGGCGGGCTGGGACTGCGCGATGGCGGGCGCGGCGATGATGCCGGCTCCCGCGCCCGCGGCAGCCTTCGCAATGAAGCGTCGACGTTCCATACGGTCTCCTGAGGATGTTTTATAACGTTACGGAATACGCTACTGCTCAGGACAGTGTAGGGAAACGCCGATGGCGTGGCAACAATTCAGTTGCCGGCGACGACCATCTTTTCGATCAGGATGGAACCCGTCTGTTTCGTGCCACGGATCAGTACGTCGTTGCCGATCCCCACGATCTGGCGGAACATTTCCTTCATATTGCCGGCGATCGTGATTTCCTCGACCGGATACTGGATGATGCCGTTCTCGACCCAGAAGCCGGAGGCGCCGCGCGAATAATCGCCCGTCACGTAGTTGGTGCCCTGGCCCATCAGTTCCGTGACCAGCAGGCCGGTCCCCATCTTCTTCAGCATGCCGGCGAAGTCGTCTTCCGGCCGCGTGAGCGTGGACGTCAGCGACAGGTTATGCGAGCCGCCGGCATTGCCGGTGGTTTGCATGCCCAGCTTGCGGGCCGTGTACGTGGACAGGAAATAGCCTTGCAGGATGCCGTCCTTGACCACGTCGCGGTATCGCGTACGCACACCTTCCTCGTCGAACGGCGCCGAGCCGATGCCGCCGATCACGTGCGGGTCTTCGGAGACCTGCACGTGTTCCGGGAACACCTGCTGGCCCAGCGTATCGAGCAGGAAGGTGGACTTGCGGTACAGCGCACCGCCGGACGTGGCCTGCACGAAGGCGCCCAGCAGGCCCGCGGCCAGCGGCGCCTCGAACAGCACGGGCACGGTGCGGGTGGTGATCTGGCGCGCGTGCAGGCGCGCCAGCGCGCGTTCGGCGGCGTAGCGCCCGATCGCTTCCGGCGTGGCCAGCTTCTTCGGGTCGCGCACCGAGCTGTACCAGTCGTCGCGCTGCATGTGGGCGCCCTTGCCGGCGATCGGCGTGGCCGAGATGGTGTGGCGCGAATACGGATAGCCGCCGATGAAGCCGCGCGAGTTGGCCGACACGAAGTGCGACTGCTGCACGTGCACGCCGGCGCCTTCGCTGTTCGTCACGCGCGGATCGACGGCGAAGGCCGCCGCTTCGGCGCGCTGCGCCAGCGTGACCGCTTCCTCGGTGGTGATGGCCCACGGGTAGAACAGTTGCAGGTCGCGCGGGTCGCGCTCCAGCAGTTCCTCTTCGGCCAGGCCGGCCGCTTCATCGTCCGCCGTGAAGCGGGCGATGTTGTAGGCCGCTTCCACGGTGGCGCGCAGCGAATCGGTGGAAAAGTCCGACGTGGAGGCATTGCCGCGTTTCTTGCCGACGAACACGGTGACGCCGAGGCCCTTGTCCTTGTTCTGCTCGATCGTTTCGATCTTGCCCTTGCGCACCGACACCGACAGCCCGCTACCCTCGCTGATCTCGACGGCGGCATCGGTGCCGCCCTTCTCCCGCGCATAGGCCAATACGTCCCGCGCAAGCTGTTTCAACTGGTCCTGGCTGTGGGTGAAATGCGATTCGCTCATAGGGTGTTTTTGGTCGGCTAAGCATTAAAACAGTTATCATAGCAGCCGTTTACCGTTTTTACAGGCGCGCCTGAATGGCGCGTTTTTCTATCATGCCAAATGCAAACCGCGGGGCCGTCGGCTTCGATTCTTCCGAATTCCAGGAAAAGTACGAGCGCCCTTCCAAAACCGAAATGAAACGCCAGTCCGACGCCCTGCAGGCGCTGGGCCTCGAACTGGTGGAACAGCCGCGCGACCGCGTCAAGCGCGTGCCGATGCCGGAAGACGTGCGGGATGCCATTCTGGAATGCCAGAACATCAAGAACCACGAAGGCCGCCGCCGGCAGCTGCAATTCGTTGGCAAGAAAATGCGCACGCTGACGGAAGAGGAAGTGGCCGTCATCCAGCGCACGATCGAAGGCTGGAAAGGCGCCTCGAAGGCCGATACGGCCGCGCTGCACGCGCTGGAACGCCGCCGCGAAAAGCTGCTGGCCGACGATCAGGCATTGACCGCGCTGCTGGCCGAGCACCAGGAACTCGATGCGCAGCACCTGCGCACCCTGATCCGCAATGCGCGCAAGGAACAGGCCGAAAACAAGCCGCCGAAGGCTTACCGCGAAATCTTCCAGATCCTGAAGGAACTGGATACCAAGGCGCGCGGCGCCGCCAAGCAGGCCGAGGCCGATGCCGACGAAGAGGAAGACGAGGATGACGATCGAGCCGAGTGAACTGGCGAATTTGCTGGTCGTGGGCCTGGTGTCGGTCTCCGACCGGGCCAGCGGCGGCGTATACCAGGACCAGGGGATTCCGGCGCTGGAAGACTGGCTCAAGCGCGCGATCACCACGCCCTTCCGCGTGGAGACGCGCCTGATCCCCGATGACCGTGCCACGATCGAAGCGACGCTGGTGGAGCTGGTCGATACCGTGAAATGCCATCTGGTGCTGACCACGGGCGGCACCGGCCCGGCCCGCCGCGACGTGACGCCGGAAGCCACGCTGGCCATCGGCACGAAGGAAATGCCGGGCTTCGGCGAGCAGATGCGGCAGATCAGCCTGCGCTTCGTGCCCACCGCGATCCTGTCGCGGCAGGTGGCGGTGATCCGCGAGACTACCGACCACGCCGCGTTGGTGATGAACCTGCCCGGCCAGCCGAAATCCATCAAGGAAACGCTGGAAGGCTTGAAGGATGACGCCGGCAACGTACTGGCTGCCGGCATCTTTGCCGCGGTGCCATACTGCGTGGACCTGATCGGTGGGCCGTATATCGAGACCGATGCCGCCGTGTGCAAGGCGTTCCGGCCGAAATCGGCCATCCGCAACAAGGCGGCCGACACCCCACTGCAATGACGAGGAATCCATGATCGACGTGTTACCGAACATCGAAGTCGCCACCAACGACAATCCGCAGGTGGCGATCATCTGGCTGCATGGCCTGGGGGCGGACGGCAACGACTTCGTGCCGTTCGTGCAGGAACTGAATCTCTCCGGCCTGCCCGGCATCCGCTTCATCTTCCCGCACGCGAACACCATGCCGGTGACGATCAACGGCGGCTACACGATGCGCGCATGGTACGACATCGTGCATACCGACCTTGGCCGCCAGGAAGACGAAAAGGGCTTGCGCGCCTCGCAGCTCCAGGTGGAAGCGCTGATCGAGCGGGAGAAATCGCGCGGCATTCCGGCCAGCCGCATCATCCTGGGCGGCTTCTCGCAAGGCTGCGCGATGACCCTGCAGACGGGCCTGCGCTACAAGGAAAAGCTGGCCGGGCTGCTGTGCCTGTCCGGCTACCTGCCGCTGGCTGACAAAACGGCCGCCGAGCGCAACGCCGCCAATGCGGACACGCCGATCTTCCTCGCCCACGGCCGCCTGGACCCGGTAGTGCCGCTCGCCCGCGCCACCGCCTCGCGCGACGCGCTGAAGGCGCTGGGCTACCAGGTCGAGTGGCACGACTACTACATGCAGCACTCCGTCTGCCCGGAAGAAGTGGCCGACATTTCCGGCTGGCTGCAGAAAGTCCTCAAGAGATAACGGCTGAGAGGATAGGTGTCTGACATCAATTCCAGCGGAATTGGTGTCAGACACCGGTTTTCCCTGCCGAAGTCGGCGACTGCGGTGCCGAAAACCGGTGTCGTACACCGGCAAAGCCGGTGTACGACACCAGGACGCAGCGCGGCTTCTTCGGCTGCCGCTACTCCGGCAGCGGAACTGCCGTCGACTCCGGCGCCGCCGACTGCGCGGCGTTCATCACCATTGCCAACAGGGTGTAGTAGCCGTTCAATCCCATCAGGTCCGTCACGCCGTGCTCGCCGAACAGGCGCAGCGCGGCGCCGTACGTGGCGTCGGTGACGCGCTTGTCCCGTTGCAGCTCCATGCAGAAGTCGTAGACCGCCTGCTCGTCCGACGCCAGGCCGGCGGGCGGGCGCCGGTGCGCGATCGCGTCGATGACGGTCGGGGCAATGCCCGCTTCGGCGGCGATCGGCGCATGGATTGCCCATTCCACCTGCTGGTTCCACTGCCGGGCCGTGACGAGGATGGCCAGTTCCGACAGCCGCGTGCCGATCGCGCTGCGGTAACGCAGGTACTCGCCCACGTGCTGGACAGAGCTCATCAGTTCAGGGCTGCGCAGCAGCGGAACGAAGGGGCCGTACAGCGCGCCGCGCGGGCCGGCGATCACGTCCTGGGCGGCGGCCCGTTGTTCCGGCGTCATATGCTCGGGCGGGATGGGGGGAAGGCGGTCTGACATGACGGCAATATTCGCTCACGGCAGGGGAAAAATCAAAGTCTTGGTGTTGCTCGCGGGCTACTGTCGACCGGTCGACACCCCAACGAGGACATCATGACCCAAATGATCCACCGGAACCTGCGCCAGACGCCCCCCACCGCCGTGTGCGCCTTCGGCATGTACATGCGCGACAGCAATGGCAATACCTATATCGACGCGAGCGGGGGCGCCGCCGTGTCCTCGCTGGGCCACAGCCATCCGGACGTGCTGGCGGCGATGAGCGCGCAGATGAAGACGACGGCCTATGCCCACTCCGGCTTCTTCACCACCGACGCGGCCGAGGAACTGGCGCAGCGCCTGGCCACGGACGCGCCGGGCGACCTGAACAACGTGTACCTGGTATCCGGCGGTTCCGAGGCGATCGAGGCGGCGCTGAAGATGGCGCGGCAATTCTTCGTGGAGAACGGCGAGCGCCAGCGGCGCATCTTCATCGCCCGCAAGCAGAGCTATCACGGCAATACGCTCGGTGCACTGGCGCTGGGCGGCAACGAAGCGCGCCGCAAGCAGTTCGAGCCGCTGCTGATGGACGTGCCGCGCGTCTCGCCCTGCTACGAATACCGCCACCGCCCGCCCGGCCAGGATATCAACGAGTACACGGCCGGCCTGATCGCCGAGCTGGAGCAGAAGATCCTGGAAGTGGGCCCGGAAAACATCATCGGCTTCTGTGCCGAGACGGTGGTGGGCGCCACCCTGGGCGCCGTGCCGCCCACGCCCGGCTACTTCAAGGGGGTGCGGGCGCTGTGCGACAAGTACGGCATCCTGTTCATCGCCGACGAAGTCATGTGCGGCATGGGCCGCACCGGCACGCTGTTCGCCATCGAGCAGGATGGCGTGGTGCCCGACCTGGTGGCGCTGGGCAAGGGCCTGGCGGCCGGCTACCAGCCGATCGGCGCCCTGCTGGCGCGCGACCACGTGGTGGAGCGCCTGCGCAACGGCAGCGGCATCTTCCAGCACGGGCACACGTACAACGCGCACCCGGTCGCGGCGGCCGCCGCGCTGGCCGTGCAAAAAGTGATCAAGCGCGACTGCCTGCTGGGCGCGGCCACCGTGCGCGGCACCACGCTGCGGCGCATGCTGCGCGACGCCTTCGGCGGCCATCCGCACGTGGGCGACATCCGCGGCCGCGGCCTGCTGGTGGGGCTGGAACTGGTGCAGGACCGCGCGACCAAGCGCCCGTTCGACCCGGACCTGAAGCTGCACGCGGCGGTGAAGGAAAAGGCCCTGGCGTGTGGCCTGATGGTGTATCCGATGGGCGGCACCGCCGACGGCAAGCGCGGCGACCACATTTTGCTGGCGCCGCCGTTCATCGCCACCGAGGCGGACCTGGGGCAGATCGTCACGCGGTTGTCGGATGCGGTGGAGAAGGCGTTGGTGGCGATCCGGCCGGCTTGATGCTTGCGGCATTGCCCGGAAAATGGGGACAGACCCCATTTCCCGTGCAATGTTTCCGCAAAAACGGGGTACGTCCCCATTTTTACGGAAACATTTGCTGGCGTACTAGAACTGCTGGAACCCGATCACATCCTGCTGCTGCTCGCCCAGTCCGGCAATGCCCAGCCGCAGGAAATCCCCCTTCTTCAGGAAGCGCTTGCGCGCCATGCCCACGCCGGGCGGCGTGCCGGTGGCGATGATGTCGCCCGGCTCCAGCGTCATGAACTGCGACAGGTAGGACACGATCTGCGGCACCTTGAAGATCATCGTCGACGTGTTCCCGGTCTGCATGCGCTTGCCGTTCACTTCCAGGTAGAGATCGAGGTCGTTGACATCCCACACCTCGTCGCGCGTCACCAGCCAGGGGCCGACCGGGCCGAACGTGTCGCAGCCCTTGCCCTTGTCCCACTGGCCGCCGCGTTCGAGCTGGTACTCGCGCTCGGAGACGTCGTTGACCACGCAGTAGCCGGCCACGTATTTCTCGGCGTCGGCTTCGCTCACGTGGCGCGCGCGGGTGCCGATGACGACGCCCAGCTCCACTTCCCAGTCCGTCTTCTTCGAGCCTTTCGGCAGCATCACCGGATCGTCCGGCCCCGAGAGACTCGTGATGGCCTTCATGAACACGATCGGTTCGGTGGGCACCGGCAGGTTCGATTCGGCCGCATGGTCGGCGTAATTGAGGCCGATGCCGATGAACTTGCCCACCTTCCCCACCGGCACGCCGAAGCGCGGATTGCCGCGCACGAGGGGCAGCGTGTCGTAGGGGATCCTGGCGATCTTCTTCAACACCTTGTCCGACAGGTTGGCGCCGGCGATGTCGCCGACCACGCCGGACAGGTCGCGCAGCCTGCCCTCTTCATCGATCAGGCCCGGCTTCTCTTTGCCGATGCGGCCATAACGAACCAATTTCATTTTCTCTCCTGCTTCATGATGCGGCGAAAGCCCAACGCATGCGGCTTCCGGTCAAAGCGGAGATTCTACAGGGTTCGCGAGAAGCGGCCTGCGCCGCCGCCAGACGAACCAGGCGATGCCCGGCAATTGCACCAGCACCAGCACGAAGAACGCCCACTGGTAGGCGGCGGCCGGCAGGTGGCCAGCGGGGTCCGGCAGCCACAGGCCGACGATCATGCCGAAGCCCGCCTGCACGATGAACGCTCCGGTAAAGATCAACAGGTTCAGGCAGGTGGAGGCGCGCCCCGTCAGCGCCGGCGGCATCGCCTGCGCCACGATCGTGTATTCGATGCCGGTGATGGTGCCGACCAGCGTGAACAGCACGGAGAGCATCGGCAGCGTGGGTTGCCAGCCCAGCACGAAGCCGCACTGCACCATCACGAACAGCGACACGCCGACGGCCGCCACGCTGATCGTGTCGACCCCGCGCCTGGCCGCCCACTCGGTCACCATGCCGACCGCGATCGCGCCGAAGATCACGGCCGCCATGCCGAGGTACAGCAGCCATGTCACGCCCTGTTCGGGAAAACGCCCCACGTCGGTCAGCCAGCGGCCGATCCACAGGCCCTGGATGCCGAAGAACACCGTGTGCGGCACCAGCACCAGCCCCGCCGTTTCGCGGAAGGCCGGGTGCCGGAACACCTCGCCCATGATCGCGATATCGAAACACTTGCGCGGCGCGGCCGGCGGCGTGGGCGCCAGCAGCAGGATCAGGAGCGCCACCGCCACGCAGCACAGGGCCAGCACGACGAAGAGCCAGCGCCAGTCGGCATGCTGCAGGAACAGCCGTACCGGCAGCGTCGACGACGCCGCGCCCAGGCCGCCCGCGGCGATCAGGTAACCCTGCACCGACGGCAGCCTGGCCGGCGAGATCCACGTGGAAATCGCCTTCACGGCCGCCATGAAGCAACCGGCCAATCCGAGCCCCATCACCGTGCGCGCGGCCAGCATCTGCACGAAGTCGCCGCTGCACGCGAAGGCGAAGGTGCCCACGGCCGCCAGCAGCAGCATCGGGACTTGCACCAGGCGCGGCCCGTAGCGGTCCAGCGCGATGCCGACCGGCAGCTGCGCCACCGCGAACGCCAGGAAGTAGGCGCTGGTAAGCAAACCCAGGTCTCCCGGTGTCAGCGCCGCGGCG
The DNA here is from genome assembly GCF_037094685.1 of Massilia sp. METH4. Lineage (NCBI taxonomy): Bacteria > Pseudomonadati > Pseudomonadota > Betaproteobacteria > Burkholderiales > Oxalobacteraceae > Massilia > Massilia sp. METH4. The sequence continues at coordinate 982,908 of NZ_CP146614.1, forward strand.
TTCACGAGATGCGGCGCCAGCACGGCGTTCACGGTGCGTAGCAGGCACGACAGGTAATGCCCCAGTGCATACGGCAGGAACACGAGGCACAGCACGGCCAGGCCGGACAATCGGCCCGGCACGCGCCGGCGCCCGCCGAACACGGCGGCGGCCGCTGATACGGGCGCGGGCGTGTCCATCGTCAGGCCGCGTTGCTCTGCGACGCGCACTCGCGCGCGCTGGCGATCGGGATCACCTTGCGCTGCTGCGGCGCGTGGTCGCCATGGCCCGCATCGCCACCCTCCTCGAAGAAGAACTTCTCCTTGCCGAAGGCGGGCTTGAGGTGGTCGAGCCAGGTGGCGTTCGGATCGAACTTGGCAAAGAACGGCTTCCTCACCCAATCCGGGTTGCGTGCCTGCAGGAACTGCAGCGCGAACAGCTTTTCGCCGTTGATCGTGACCACGCCGTCGATGGCGACCTTGCCGGGGAAGGCGCTCATCGACGGGCCGCGCACGGTGCGCGCCAGGCCCGACACCATCTGGTAGGCCTGCTGGAAGATCTCGTGCGCGCGCGCCAGCGGCAGCTGGAAGTACTCGCGCGGGCCCGTGTCGCGTTCCACGAACATGTAGTACGGGATGGCGCCCAGGCGCACACCGGTGCGCCACAGTTCGGCCCAGCTGTGCGGATCTTCGTTGATGTGGCGGATCAGCGGGCCCTGCATGCGCAAGGTGGCGCCGGTGCCGACGATGCGCTTGACGGCCTTCTGGGCGATGTCCTGGCGCAGTTCCACGGCATGGTTGTAGTGGCCCATGATCGCCAGGTTCTTGCCGCTGGCAACGACCTTCTCGAACAGGCGCAGCAGGTCGTCCGCATCCTTGTCCGTGACGAAGCGCTGTGGCCAATATGCAACGGACTTCGTGCCGATGCGAATGTTCTGGATGTGCGCCAGTTCCGGCGCCAGCAGCGGTTCGATGAAGTCGGCCAGCGAGCGCGTGTTCATGATCATCGGGTCGCCGCCGGTGATCAGGACGTCCGTCACTTCCTCGTGGGACTTCAGGTAGGACACCAGCTCGCCCGTTTCCCTGGCGTCGAATTTCATGTCGTCCATGCCCACGAACTGCGGCCAGCGGAAGCAGAACGTGCAGTAGGCGTGGCAGGTCTGGCCCGAGCTGGGGAAGAACAGCACGGTTTCCTTGTACTTGTGCTGCAAGCCCTTGAGCACGTGGTCGTTCACGCGCGGCACATTGTGCGTCATCTGGCCCGCCGGGTGCGGGTTCATGCGCATGCGGATCTTGTGCACCAGGGCGGCGATGGCCGCGTCGTCCTGCTTCACCAGCACCAGGTCGCGCAGCTGGCGGTATTCCTCCACGGGCAGCATGTCGCGGTGCGGGAACACCAGGCGGTAGATGGGATCGTCCGGCACGTTGCGCCAGTCGATCAGGTTCTCGAGCACGTACTCGTTGGTGCGGAACGGCATCACGTGCGAAACCACCTGCACGGCTTCCTGCTGGTCCGGCGGCAGCCATTGCCACTGGCGGGCCTGGCGGATGCTTTGACGGGTGTACGGCTTGAATTTTTGCGGGGCGAATTCGGTCGTCATTGTGTTCTCCGGGATAAACGAATCCCCATGCTATGCAGCCGGCACCCACCCAATGTTGCACAAGCTCAATATCCACACGGAAATCCGCAGTCCGCAATGTTGTCGGTGGTTTTGCCACTTTGTTCTAGCGCAATTTCCTGTCAGCAGCATCGGAGCACAATGATTTGACCTTAACCAACCACGGGGAATTCTCATGAAACAAGTACTGATCCGCAGCATGGCATGCCTGGCATTCGCCACCGTCAACACCGCCGCCTTCGCCACCGCCGAACCGACCGAGAAAGACGCGATCGCCATGGTCGAACGCGGCGCCGCCTTCCTGAAAGCCAACGGCAAGGATGCGCTGGCCAAAAAACTGTCCGCCAAGGACCCGGAATTCGTGCAGGGCGAGCTGTATGTCGACATCCGCGACATCAACACGGGCATCGTGCTCGCCCACCCGATCAATCCTTCGATCGTGGGCAAGAACCTGACGGACGTGCCGGACGCCAGCGGCAAGGTATATCGCCGCGAAATCATCGAACTGGCCGCAAGGAAGGGCAAGGGCTGGGTCGACTACATGTACAAGAATCCGGTCAGCGGCAAGATCGAACCGAAGACCACCTACATCATGCGCGTGGGCGACGTGGTGGTGGAAGCCGGCATCTACAAGAACTGATGCGTCGCTCATAACAATCATCCACCCTGGCGGAGTCGTCATGCTGAACAAATTACGTATCGGTCCCAAATTGCTGCTGGCGCCTGGCATCGTGCTGGTCTTGCTGGTGGCCATCACCGCCTGCGCCTGGGTCGGCATGGTGCGCCAGAACGCATCGCTGGAAAACCTGGTGCAGGTGCGCGCGGCCCGGCTGAAGGCGGCCGCCGACATCGCCGGCGAAGCGAAGTTTTCCCACGCCAACATCTACCAGTTGCTGGCGTGGGTCAACGGCAGCTTCGCGAACAACCGCCTGGCGCAGCTGACCAACCAGATCCACGCGCGCCACCGCGGCATCGAGCAGCAGCTGGCACAGCTGGCGCGGGTATCCGATCCCGACGAGCGCAAGCTGGTCGACGGCTCCAGCCATGCGCTGTTCGCCTACCGCAAGGGGGTGCTGGAAACGATCGAAATGGCGCAGATGGACCAGTCGATCGCCACCAACGCGATGCAGAAGGCCGAGCGCCAGTTCGTGCTGCTCGACGGTGCCCTGCAACGGCTGGCGGCGCGGGAAAAACTGCTGTCGGAAGCGGCCCACGCCGCGGCCAAGGACGAATTCCGCCAGCTGGGCATCGCCATGGCGGTGCTCTGCGTGCTGTCGGTGGGGCTGTCGCTGCTGGTATCGATGGTGGTGCGTGCGGCCCTGCTGCGCGATATCAACGGCATTGCCGAAGTGGTGCGCAGCCTGGCCGCGGGCCGGCTCACGTCCGTCAAGCCCAATGCCGGGCGCGACGAGATCGCGGAGACGGCGCGCGTGCTGGACCAGAGCATCGCCAACCTGAACCAGACGTTGCGCACGATCCGCGGCGCGGTGCAATCGATCGACACGGCCTCGCACGAGATCGCGGTCGGCAACCTCGACCTGTCCACCCGCACCGAACGCCAGGCCGGCTCCCTCGAGGAGACGGCCAGCGCGATGGCCACGCTGACCACGGCCGTGCGCCAGAACGCGGAAAACGCGCGCGAAGCCTGCCGGCTGGCCGCCACCGCTTCGCAGATGGCGGAAAAAGGCGGCGCCGCCGTGTCGCAGGCCGTGACAACGATGGAATCGATCCGCGCCAGCTCGCGCAAGATCGTGGAAATCATCGGCGTGATCGACAGCATCTCGTTCCAGACCAATATCCTCGCGCTGAACGCGGCCGTGGAAGCGGCCCGCGCCGGCGAACAGGGCCGCGGCTTCGCCGTGGTCGCCTCCGAGGTTCGCACGCTGGCGCAGCGCTCGGCCGCCGCCGCGAAGGAGATCAAGGAGTTGATCGCCGCTTCCGTCTCCACCATCGACGATGGCGCCGCCTCGGTGAGCCAGGCCGGCAACAGCATGGGCGATATCGTCTCGTCGGTGCAACAGGTGAACCGCATCATCGACCGCATCAGCGCGGCCAGCGCCGAACAGGCGCAAGGCATCTCGGAGGTGAACCAGGCGGTGGGCCAGATCGACGACGTCACGCAGCAGAACGCCGCCCTCGTCGAGCAGGCCGCCGCCGCGGCCGAGAGCTTGCAGGAGCAGGCCGTGAACCTGTCGCGCGCAGTGGCCGTGTTCGAACTCGACGCCGCGGCCGAACAGCCGGGCCGCGCGACCGCCCCGGCAGCCGCGGCTGCGGCACCGGCCGCGGACCGCCGCGCCCCGGGCAGTCCGATGCGTGGGCTGCGCCTGGAGTCGGGAGCGGACGATGCACCCGGCCGCCAGCAGCGCCGTTGACAGGCAGGGCGTTATTGCCGGTCCGGCTGGCGGAACGGCTTGCTCAGGTAAGGCGAGCGGGCGACGCCGAAACGCCACGGCGTGTCCATCGCCTTCGAGATGCCGATGCGGGGGCCGGCCGCCACCGGCAGGGCGATCGCCGCGGCATCGCGCGGCAGCAGTTCAAACGGCGGCAGCGCCAGCGATTTGCCGTTGTGTTCGCGCGTGACGCCCAGCGCCTGGCACACGCGCCCCGGCCCCGAACACAAGAGGCGCGGATCGTCGAGCCCGCGGCGCGCCGCCATCTTGTCGAGGCCGTGCAGCGGTTCGATGGCACGGATCAGCACGCCGGCGCCATGCCCCTCTTCCCGGCACACGAAGTTCAGGCACCAGTGAATGCCGTAGGAACGGTATACATAGGCATGCGCCGGCGGGCCGAACATGGCCGCATTGCGCTCGGTGGGGCCGTTGTAGGTATGCGAGGCAGGGTCCTCGCGGTCGTAGGCCTCCGTTTCGACGATGCGGCCGCCCACGCCATCGACCAGCACCGTTACCCCGATCAGCAGCCGCGCCACCTCGTGCGACGGTGCATTGAAGTCAATTCCTGCGAGATAAGTCGTCATGGCGCCGATTGTAGCGCCGGGGCGTGTATGCCAGCGCCGGGCTCGGCCACTTGTCTTGCCTGCAAAGGAAAACTGTTCATTTCGCTATCGAATCGCCGCCGATCGGCAACATTCGGCACCGAAAGGATTGAAAAACGGGAAAAAACCGATATTGCCGTGGCGAAACAGGCGATAATGACACGTTCGCCGCTCCACGCCCATCGACCATGACCACCGCCGCCTCCCACGCCAAGGAATCCTCCGTAGAAGACGCCCTGCTTCGGTCGATCCGCATTCCGCCTCGCCCGAGCCTGCTGGTGGACCTGCAGGCGGAGCTGGCCGACGAAGACCCGTCGCCGCGGCGCATCGCCCGCATCATCGGCAACGACGTGGGCATGTCCGGCGCCTTGCTGAAGCTGGCCAACTCGCCCTTCTTCGGCGCCGCCCGCAAGGCGAAATCGGTGGAACAGGCGATCAATTTCCTGGGCATCAACCAGTGCGCGGCACTGCTGACGGGCCTGCTGGCCCGGCAGGCGATCGACGGCGGCAACACGGCGCTGAACCAGTTCTGGGACACCAGCGCACGGCGCGCCCAGTCGCTCGTGTTCATTGCCCGCAAGCTGCGCATCGCGCCGCCCGACATCGCCCACACCTTCGGGCTGTTCTGCGACATCGGCGTGCCCCTCCTGATGGACCGCTTCACCGACTATGGCGACACGCTGGCGATCGCCGGCCGCGACCTGCTGCGCGCCTTCACCGAGGTGGAGGATGCCCGGCACAGCACCAACCACGCCGCGATCGGCTGCCTGCTGGCGCGCAACTGGGGCTTGTCGCCGGACGTGTCGTGGGCCATCCTGCACCATCACGACTACGGCGTGCTGGACGACGACGCCACGGACGATGCGATCCGCTCCCTCGTCGCCGCCTCGGTGCTGGCCGAACGGGGGATTGCGCGCTACCATGGCAACCGCGATTCGCTGGAGTGGGAAAAAGGCGGCGACCCGGCTTGCCGCCACCTGGGCCTGGATGCCGAGGAGGTGGAAGACCTGCTCGAGGAATTGCACGACACCTTCCACATCGATCATTGACGATGCCCTCCCGGGCATCGGTAGAACCATGCCCAAGAATAAAAAACCCGTCCCCCGCCCATCCACCGTCGAACACGACGAGCACGAGGCCCAGGTAGCAAGCCTGTGCGCGCTGGCGCTCGAACTGGCCGAACAGGAAGACAGCGATACGCTGGGCGATGCGCTGCGGCAAAGGGAAGCGGACTTCCACCGCCTGGTGCGCCGCCACCTGAACGGCCGCAAGGACGATGTGCTGTACGGCGCCATCGAACAGGCCAGCCACGAGGATATCGGCGCCTGGCGGCTGCTGCGTACCACGATCGAGGAAGCGGCGGCCTCGCTGCAAATCCGCAGGGAGAACGCGCCCACGCTGGAAATCGATGCCTTCGCCATTCCCGTGTTCGTCGGCAGCACGGGCGGCCTCGTCGAGGCCGAAGGCTTCCAGGACGATGGAGCCTACGATGCCCTGCTGGACAGCATGAAGCGCGCCGGCCTGGAAAGCCCGCAGGCGAAGCTGGTGCTGGTGCGCCATGCCTACGACGCGGCCGAAGCGAGCCGCATCACCTACAGCGAGCTGCATGCGATGGCGCGCGAAGCCTCGGCCGTGCTGGGCAACAAGAAAGTGACCGAGGCGCCGGCCCTGGAGCGCAGCATCACCGGCTGGAGCGACGCCGCGTTCGGCCCGGATGACGCGGCCGTCGAGCTGCGCTTCCTCGTCGGCTTTTCGCAAAAGCGCGCCGACGATCCGTTCTACGCCGTGCCGCAGGACGAAGCGAAGGCCGAAGCCTGGTTCGACGCCCGCATGGACCGCTACCGCCGCTGGACGCAGGATGCGGCGCCGCTCGTGCAGCGCCTGCTCGCCCCGGCCGGCCGCGCCCTGCAACTGAACTTCCTGTACCAGGACCTGTTCTTCGGCGCCCGCCAGCAGGGCCTGGCCGAACAGGCGATGCTGGCGCTGATGGCCACGCTGGGCGCCGCGCTGGACGGCCACGGCGGCCCGGTGCGCGCCGTGATCGGCCCGGCCGACGTGGCCGGCGACATGGTGCTGCGCGTGCAACTCCTTGCCGGCACGCAGTTGTCCGATCCTGTGCTGGCCACCGGCGACCGGCCGCTGGAACTGGGCAGCGATCTCGAAGTGGAGGTGGACGACGTGCGCGATGCGCTGGCCACGCTGGGCGTCGAACAGGTGGCCGTGGCGGCCCGCTTCGATGCGCAGGGCAATCCCGTCGATCCGCGCCCGCTCGGCTGAACCGCTCGGCTGAACAATAGGGACACGTTTGGCGGTTCGGCTACACTGGCGGGCCCAGTGTTCAACCAACAAAATAAGGAACAAAGGAAACGATGTCCCGATCCATCAGCGCCATCGCGCTCTCCCTGATGCTGGCCTGCGGCGGCGCGCACGCCGCCGGCCTGGCCGTCCACCGCGACGAACCGGCCGGGAAGGAAGCCAAAAGCAACCTCGCCGAGCGTTACACGAAGTACGAATTCCGCATCCCCATGCGCGACGGCGTGAAGCTGTTCACCACCGTCTACGTACCGAAGGATGCCAGCCGCAGCTATCCATTCCTGGTGCAGCGCACGCCCTACAGCGCCGGCGTGGTGGCCGACGGCGAACTGCGCTACGGCGTGAGCTTCATGCCGAAGCACATCGGGCCGTCGAAGGAATTCGAGGACAGCGGCTACATCTTCGTGAAGCAGGATGTGCGGGGTCGCTTCATGTCCGGCGGCAAATGGCAGGAGATGACGCCACACCTGAAGGCTACCCTCCTTCCCGGCGAAGGCAACGAAAGCCTGGACATGTACGACACCGTCGAGTGGCTGCTGAAGCACGTGCCGAACAATAACGGCAAGGTCGGCATCCTCGGCATCAGCTACCCCGGCTTCTACACGTCGGCCAGCATCATCGATTCGCACCCGGCGATCAAGGCCGCCTCGCCGCAGGCACCCGTGACCGACCTGTACATGGGCGACGACGCCTACCATGGCGGCGCCTTCATGCTGGCGGCCAACTTCGACTTCTATGCCGCGTTCACCGAGGAGCCGAACCCGACACCGCTGCCGAAGACGTGGGGCGAGTTCGACTACGGCGTGCCGGACGGCTACGACTACTTCCTGCAACGCCTCACCCTCGACAACATCGCCTCGAGCCTGACGGACAAGCAGCGCAAGCTGTTCGCGCCGATGATCGAACACACGAGCTACGACGAGTTCTGGAAGAGCCGCAATATCGCGCCGCACCTGAAGAACATCAAGGCAGCCGTGCTGACGGTGGGCGGCTGGTACGACGCCGAAGACCTGCAGGGCCCCTTCACGACCTACCACGCAATCGGGAAGTACAACCCGAACACCTTCAACGGCCTGGTGGTGGGCCCGTGGGTGCACGGCGGCTGGGCCGGCGGCGACGGCCGCAGCCTGGGCCGGGTGCAGTTCGATGCCGATACGAGCGATTACTTCCGCAAGCAGATCCAGTTCCCGTTCTTCGAGCAGCACCTGAAGGGCGTCAAGCCGGAACGGCCGCTCGCCGCCGTTACCGCGTTCGAGACGGGCACGAACGTGTGGCGGCAATACAGCGCGTGGCCGCCGCAACAGGCCAAGGCGCAGACCCTGTATTTCGGCGCGAACGGCGGCCTGGGCTGGCAAAAGCCCGCCACCGCGGCGGACCGCGACAGCGGCTTCGACGAATACGTGAGCGATCCGAAGAAGCCGGTGCCGTTCATCGGCTATCCGGCCACCGGGGTGCCGAAGGAATACATGGTGTCGGACCAGCGCTTTGCCGCCACCCGGCCCGACGTGCTCGTCTACCAGACCGAGCCGCTGGAAGAGGATGTAACGATCGCGGGCCCCGTTACGCCGAAGCTGTTCGTCTCCACCACCGGCACGGATGCCGACTGGGTGGTGAAGCTGATCGACGTGTACCCGAACGAATACCCTGCGGGCGAAGAGGAACGCAGGCGCGGCAAGGATGTGCCACCGCCGAAGCTGGCGATGGCGGGCTACCAGCAACTGGTGCGCGGCAATCCGCTGCGCGGCAAGTTCCGCAACAGCTTCGAGCGGGCCGAACCGTTCGTGCCGGGCAAGGTCGAGGCGGTGAACTTCCACCTGGGGGACGTGCACCACACGTTCCGCCGCGGCCACCGCATCATGGTGCAGGTGCAAAGCTCGTGGTTCCCGCTCGTCGACCTGAATCCGCAGACGTTTACCGACATCGCCAGGGCGAAGCCGGAGGACTTCAGGAAGGCGACGCAGCGCGTCTACCATGCGCCCGACACGCCTTCCGGCCTGCAGCTGATGGTGCTGCCGTCCCGCTGACGGCGCGGCTTTGACAAGCCGGGGAGCGGGGAGGATACTGGCCGCCAGGAGGGCGCCATGGATACTTCTCCGCTCGTTTCACTTCCTCGGGCCGTGCTGGCCCTGATCCTCTGTGCCTTCCTGGGCGGCTGCGCGACGGCGCCGTCCACGGTGGCGCCGCCCGACGACCTGTTCGCCGACCACCTGTTCGGCCCCGCCTCCGCCATGCTGACCGAAGCCGACATCTTCGCGCTCACGCCGGCGATGAAGGCCTACACCGACGAGGTGCGGCGCCACCGCCGCGGCAAGGAAATCCGCCGCGCGCTGTTCGATGCCCTGTACGAGCGCGACGGCCTGCAGCTCGAATATGACTCCGCCCTCACCCGCACCGCCGCCCAGGCTTTCGAAGCTCGCCAGGGCAATTGCCTGTCGCTGGTGATCATGACGGCCGCGCTGGCGGCCGAGCTCGACATCCCGGTCGTATTCCAGGACGTGCCGGTGGACGATGCCTGGAGCCGCAGCGGCGACCTGTATTTCAACAGCGGCCACGTGAACCTGAAACTGGGCCGCGCCATCCGCGAAAGCGTGTCGTCTTACGACAGCGCCAGCTACCTGGTCGTCGACTTCCAGCCGCCGCCGGACCGCAAGCCGAAGGAAGGCAACATGATCGCGCGGCATACCGTGGTGGCGATGTTCATGAACAACCGCGCCGCCGAGGCGCTGGCGCGTGAACGCCTGGACGAAGCCTACTGGTGGGCGCGGCAGGCAATCGTCAGCGACCCCACGTTGCTGTATGCGTATAACACGCTGGCCGTCGTCTACCGCCGCCACGGCGACGCCGCGCTGGCCGAGCGCACGCTGCGCTGGGCGATGGGACGCGAACCCGACAGCACATTGTTGATCAACAACCTGGCCCAGTTGCTGGACGCGCAAGGCCGCAAGGAGGAGTCGGCGGTGATGCGCGAAAAGCTGGCGCGCCTGCAGCCACTGATGCCGTTCTACTACTTCAACCTTGGGCGCACGGCGATGGAGATGGGTGACTGGCGCCGCGCCCGCATCCTGTTCGAACGCGAGTTGCAGCGCGACCCGGACTACCATGAATTCCACGCCTGGCTGGCGGCGGCCCTGTGGCAACTGGGCGACTACCGAGGCGCCGACCGCCACATCAAGCAGGCAATCGCCGGCAGCACCACGCGCGCCGATCATGCCTTGTACGCGGCCAAGCTGGACCGGCTGCGTGCCCAGGCGGCGCAAACCGCCCGGCATTAGATCGGCCTGCCCCGCCTTTCGACCTGGCCTGCCCTTCGACCCTGGCCAGCGTTGTTGGCCTTGAGCTGCATTGAACTGCAATAAGCTGCAATAAGCTGCCCGGCAATACCCGATAGCGGAAACGCAACAGTGCGCGCGACGTGCCGAGCCGTTTGGCGGTAGACTGGGCTCATGAGTACGTCGAGAAAAGTCGCCGCGGCCGTTGGCGTGGTCGGGTTCCTGTGGGCAGGCATGGTCTCCGCGATCGCGGCCGGCCAGCGCAAGCTGCTGTTCAACCCCACGCTGATCCGCGAAGTGCAGAGCCCCCGCAGCAGCGCGCACCGCACGCGCGCCGTGGTGCTGCGCGCGCACGACGGCACGCGCCTGGCGGGCTGGCTGATGACGCCGAACATGCCGGGCCCGCACCCGGCCGTGGTGTACTTCGGCGGGCGCTCCGAGGAAGTTTCGTGGGTGGCGCGCGATGCCGGCAACCTGTTCCCCGGCATGGCCGTGCTGGCGATGAACTACCGCGGTTATGGTGATTCGCGCGGCGAACCGGGCGAAGAGCACATGGTCGAGGATGCCTGCATGCTGTTCGACTGGCTGGGCAGCCGCCGCAACGTGGACATGAAGCGCATCGCGGTGGTCGGCCGCAGCCTGGGCACCGGCGTGGCGGTGCAGGTGGCCAAGGAGCGGCCCGTGCATTCGGTGGTGCTGATCACGCCCTACGACTCGATCCTGGCGCTGGCGCAGCGCCGCTTCCGTGGCGTGCCGGTCAGCTACGTGCTGCGCCACCGCTTCGAATCGATCAAGTACGCATCGCTGCTCTCCGCCCCCACCTATGTGCTGCGCGCGGCCACCGACGACGTGGTGCCGCACATGCATACAGACGTGCTCGTTTCCAAGCTGATGCGCGTGCACCTGGACGAGACGATTCCCGAGTCCGACCACATGAACATCCCCTATCTGCCGGTCACGCAGCAAAAGATCGCGCATTTCCTCACCACGCAGTTCACGGCGCCCCAGCCGCTGGAACCGGTGCCCGCGCCGGTGCCTGACAATACGCCGACGGCGGCCTGACTACCGCGCCGGAAACTCGATGAAGCGCACGGGCACGGCATCAGTCAGCCATACCCCGTTGTCGGATTCGTAAAAGACGTGGCCCTGGGTGTGCAGCTCGGCGGCGCGCACTTCCAGCACGACCGGCACGCCATAGCGGGCGCCGACCTTGATCGCCGTCTCCCGGTCCGCCGACAGGTGCACGTGCTGCCGCGAACCCGGCTTCAGGCCCGACTGGCGGATCGACGTGATGAAGCGGCTGGCCGTACCGTGGTACAGCACGGCGGGCGGGATGGCTGGCGCCAGCTCCAGGTCGACCGAGCGCAGCGAGTGCCCCTGGCTGGCACGGATGCGCAGCCCGTCCTCGCTGAAGGCGAAGCGTTGCTTGTCGTTGCCGGCCACCACGTGGCGCAGCGTTTCCAGCGTGAGCGGCGTGCCGTGAGCGGTGGCCGTGGCGAGCAGTTCGGCGACATCGGCCCAGCCGTTGCGGTCCAGCGACAGGCCGATGGTGTCGGGCGCGTGGCGCAGGATCAGGGAGAGGAAACGGCTGGTGCGTTCGTGAGGATCGCGGGCGGGCATCGGAATCGCTCCGGAAGTGAAAGTGCCCGCGATTGTATGCGTTTTGCCGGTGCGAGGTTGCAGGTCGGACCGGCAGGCGATCTGGTCGCCATCAGTGGGTACAGCTGTTTGTCGCGCCGAGTGGACAGCGCAGTCGAGGCCGCGCAGTCGACCCGCAGTGAATGCTAGCGGCGGCGCTGCTGGTGCGTGGGCGCCGGGCCCCGCTTTTCGATGTGACGGAACGTGATGCGACCTTTGTTCAGGTCGTAGGGCGACATTTCCAGGGTCACGCGATCACCCGCGATGATGCGGATGTGGTTCTTCTTCATTTTGCCGGAAGTGTAGGCGATCAGCTTGTGACCGTTGTCGAGGTCGACGCGGAAGCGCATTTCCGGCAGGATTTCCGTGACGAGACCGTTCATTTCAATCAGTTCTTCTTTAGCCATATTTCCTTTCGATTGGCGTCCACGGGGGTGTGGACGGATGCTGCGGTAATGGATGAACAACAGTGACGCGCGCGCTCCGCAGCAGCGCAAGTGATACGTGAATATGCCCAGATGGGGGCATAACGCAGAAAAAAAAGCCCGCTTGCTGCGGGCTTCGTTTCAATGTGATACCAATGCTTGTATCGCTGTTTCAGCCCATGCTATCTGCGTGGTGCGAAACTCCGGGGCGCCCGTGCTATCTGCATGGTGCGGCCGGCGTGTAAGTCCGACAAAGTGTGGAACGACAACCTGGCAGACGGCTTGCTAGCCCAGCCGCGCCACAGCTTTACACTGCCTGTTCGCGTCGCCTGCCTGGATCGGATCGAATCATCTCACCGACAAACAAAGTATAGCACAGGTCTTTGTGCGGCGCACAAAATTATTCGGAGGAATTTCCGGGAGTCCCGGGCCGGTACATCCACAGCATTTGCAGGTCGACCAGCACGTGCACGACGATCGGCAGGACGAGGCCGCCGGTACCGATGGCGAGCAAGCCGAACAGCAGCCCCGTTGCCGTCGCCGAGGCGATGCCTTTCCAGCCCTGGTAAAGATGGGCGAAGCCGAATGCCAGTGAACTGAGCAGCCAGGCGCCGGCCAGCCCGGTTCGTTCGTCGAGCAAGTGGAGCAGGTAACCGCGATAGAGCATTTCCTCGCAAATGCCGGCGGTAAGGCTGAGCGCGACCCACCAGCGCCGCTCGCGCCGCGTAACCGGCAGCAGGAAGACCAACCGGTCGAACGCCGGCTCGATCGCCTTGCGGCGCGCGGCACTGGAGCCGTGCCACACGCCTTGGGCGAAGATAAACAGGAACGCCCCGCAAACCAGCATGACGGCTGCATCGATCCAGCCCCTGTGCCGCACTACCCAGTCGCCGGTGGAGGACACGACTTCCGTGGGCTGCCACGTGCCGCCTGCCGCGAATGCCGCCGCGGTGGCGAGCCACAGCGCCAACAGGCTGCGGCGGTACATGCGCAGGCGTTCCTCTTCCACTGGTTTGTCGCGCAAGTCCGCCACCCTTCCACGGTCCAGGACGGGAAACAGCAGCACGATGCATACCGCTACAAGAGTAGATAACCATTCCATGACCGGTCCCATAAAATGTGAATGTGGGTTTACATTCGCATAGGTGAAGCTGTTTGTCTATCATTGTCGTCATGAGCGATTCCATTCATCCACCCAAGCAAAAGCGCAGCGAGGAAACACTGGCGAGCCTCCTGGCGGCAACGATCCGCGTGCTCGATGAGGCCGGCCTGGACGGCGCCACGATCCCGCGCATTGCCACGCTCGCCGGGGTCGCGCCGGCCAGCGTCTACCGGCGTTTCGTCAGCAAGGATGCGCTGATCCGCGCAGCACTGCTCTCGATGTTAAGGAACAGCCAGGCGCAGGGGCCATCCTTGGCCAGGGGAGAAACCCTGCCCCAGGCGGCGAGACGGCTGATGGCGCTGCTGTTTCAGCAATACAGGACACATCCCCGGCTCTTGCGGGCGCTGTCCCGCTTCATGGATACCGACCAGGATGCCGCGTTCGTGTCCGAGGCCCGCACCATCGTGGCGGCGAACCTGGAATTGCTGATCGAACCGCTGCTCGTCTACCGCCCCGAGATCAGCCATGGGGACCCGCGCGCGGCATTGCGGTTTGCGCTGCTGCAGGCGCTGACGTCCATCGAGGCCATCGCACTGGAATCCTACTCGCTGTGGCATATCGCCGTCGCGGGCACGGATGAGGAACTGGCCGGCCAGTTCGCGGATGGCTTCGTGGCATACCTGACACGACGCTGATGGACTAAGCTATACCTTGCCCGCCCTTCCCTGGAGAATGCCGTGCCCGCCAAAATGATCGATGGCTACGAGGTTGTGTTCACGGGCGAGGAGCTGGAGGGCACGGGGCAATGGGGAGCGTATGTGGCGATCTTCGCGCCGTCCGCCAATCCCATGCATATGACCGCGCTGAGGCCGAAACGGCGCGTGTCGGCGGACTTGACCTTGACGGATCAGCAAGCGGCCGAGGCAGAGGCGGAGCGGGTGGTGATGGGGATGCTCGCTGAACTGCGCCCATAGCGGCTCGCGACGGGGGTACAGCCGTATGCCTTGTCGAGCACGGCCAAGCCTCATTGCATCCACCGATGAGATGAACAACCGGCGCGTCTGCCGTACATTTTTCAGCGGGATCGTCTCCCCGGAACTACCGTAGTGCTTGGCACGGCGCAGAGGCAACAGGTTGTGTATCCGGCACCACATCGGTACGCGAATAAAAATGTACTTTTGGTTAACTTCTGGTTTCCTCATGTTAGTGTTGCAAGGAATTTAGCTCCCCTTTTTCCTCCTGCACACTCATCGATGGATTTCATTGCTCTGACTGGTGCACTTGCCGCCCTGCTGGCCGCCTTGGCCGCGGTGCGCCTTGCCGCACGCTGGACGCCACTGCCGGTGGACGGCCGCTGCGAAACGATCGACGGCCTGCGAGGATTCCTCGCCTTCGCGGTATTCCTGCATCACGCGGCCATCAACCACCGGTTCCTGGAGGACGGCACGTGGAAGGCGCCGCAGTCCAACCTGTTCGTCAATTTTGGCCATGCCAGCGTGGCGCTGTTCTTCATGATCACCGGCTTCCTGTTCTACGGCGCGCTGGTCCGGCACCGTGGCCGATCGCTGGACTGGCTGCGGCTGTTCTGCTCCCGGATCCTGCGCCTGACGCCGCTCTACCTGGTTGCCATGGTGCTGATGTTCCTCATCGTTGCCATACAGACCGGTTGGGAATGGCGTCAACCTCCGGCCGACGTGCTGGCGAGCGCGGGCCAGTGGCTGGGATTCACGGCCTTCGGCACCCCGGACCTGAACGGGCTGCGCCGTACCTATGTCATCACGGCCGGCGTCACGTGGTCGTTGCCTTATGAATGGGCGTTCTACCTGTGCCTGCCATTGCTCGCACTCGTCCAGCGCGTTCGCGTGCCGCTGGTGTTGCTGGCAGCCAGCGCGGCCTTTGCCGCTTCGATCGGCGCCGAGGCCCTGCGCTGGCCGCACACGCATTACATTGCCGCCTTTGCCGGCGGGATCGCCGCGGTGCACGTCGCCGCGCTTCCCGCCGTGCGTGCCTTCGCCACCCGGCCGGTTGCCTCGGCAGTGCTGCTCGCCGCGGCTGCATGGGCGTACGCGGGCTTTCCGTCCGCGTGGCAGCCGGCGAGCCTGGCACTGCTCGGTGTCGTGTTCACGCTGGTGGCGGCGGGATGCGACCTGTTCGGCGTGCTGCGCACAAAGACGGCGCGCATCTTCGGGGAATATTCCTACGGCATCTATCTACTGCACGGCATTGCGCTGTATGCCGCGTTCACCCTCTTGCCGGGAGCGGGGCGCGCCGCGTCCCTGTCGCCGCCAGCATACTGGTGCGCGGTGACCCTGTTGGCGCCGCTGCTCGTCATCGCCAGCTCGCTGGCTTTCCGCTATGTCGAGGCGCCGATGATGGGCCGTACCGCGGCGCTGGTGGCGGCGATCCGGCGCCAGCCGAAGGCGGTGCCGGCCGCGCCATGACACCTTGGCGCTAGCGGCACAATTCCCGCCACACCTCAAGCTTCTGCTCGAACGTCATCGCCATGTGCGCCGGCGAGCTCGACGGCAGCACCACGGTGCGATAGCCATTCTCGGCGAACTGGGGCGCGAACTTGCCCGATGCCTGCCCATTGAAGCCCACCGTCTCCAATTCCGGGCAAAGATGATGCAGCCGGTCGAAATCGTTGGCGGCCGGCTTGCGGATCGCCGAATCGAGGCTCCCTTCCCGCTCGCAGGCGCCCAGCACGTCCCACAGGCCGATGCGGTGCGCCAGCAGCCGCGGCAGGCGCTCCGTGTACGGCAAGGCGTACAAGTCTTCACCCACAAGCGCGCCGACCAGCCGCCAGAACTGGTTGCGCGGGTGGGCGTAGTACTGCTGCGCGGCGAGCGACGCGGCGCCGGGGAAGCTGCCGAGGATGAGGATGCGGATGTGGGGGTCGATCACCGGCGCCAGGCCGGTCAGGAGCAGTTGGGAAGCCATGCGCCGGATTGTAACGCCGCTCGCTAGAATGCCTCGACGGGGGACGCACGGGAGAACGCCATGGACGATTCGAAGACGATGGTGACGGGAATGATCGACGACGCCACGGCCAGTGCCAGGCCGGTCGACGTGCTGCTGGCGCGCTATGCCGAGAGCCACCGCGATCCGACCAACGAGCTGATCCACTTCGTGTGCGTGCCCGTCATCATGCTGTCGCTGCTCGGCATGCTGTGGGCGGGGCACCCACTCGTGGCCGCTGGCGTGGCGGCGGCGGCGCTGGCGTATTACTGGAAGCTGTCGCGGCCGTTCGCGGCCGGAATGCTGGTGATGGCGCTTTTGATGCTGGGTGTGCTTGCGGCGCTGCCGCCGATCGCGGTGCTGCCGCTGTCGATCGCCATGTTCGTGCTGGCGTGGGCCGGCCAGTTCATCGGCCACCTGATCGAAGGCCGCAAGCCATCGTTCTTCGACGATGTGCGGTTCCTGCTGATCGGACCGCTGTTCGTGCTGGGGTTCCTGTACCGGCGCCTCGGTGTCGTCTATTGATTCGCGTACTGATCACAGCGGCGAGGCAGGACGCAGGATCACGGCGTGGGAAGGCAGCGCGCCGTCGCCGCACATCATCAGGATCGCCGTCAGCACGGCGATATAACCCAGTAGCGAAAGCACTTTCCATTGCAACTGCCTGTTCATGATGCGATTCCTTTGGCGATGTCGTGTCCACATCGTAATTGCATTACTGACACACTTCCTGCCGTTTTCATAACGCTTGAGACGGCTCAAGTGGCGTGGGCGTAACAGCAACAGATCGAAGCTCACAATGCCCTAGGGCAATCACTGCCCTAGCCGGCATACTGGCGCGATGCCTTCTCCCATCCTTTTCATCGTCGCCTGCCTGATCTGGGGCTCCACGTTCTGGGCCATCACCTTGCAGCTCGGCGATGTGCCGCCTGCCGTCTCCGTCGTCTACCGGTTCGCCCTGGCGTCGGCCGTGCTGTTCGCCTGGTGCAAGCTGCGCGGCGACAGCCTGCGGCTTTCCTGGCCCGCCCAGCGCTGGACCATCGTGCAGGGTTGCGCCACGTTCGGCCTCAGCTATATCTGCACCTACACTTCCGAGCAATACCTCGTGTCGGCGCTGGTCGCCGTGCTGTTCGCGCTGATGGTGTTCTGGAACCCGATCCTGAACCGCATGATCCTCGGCACACCGCTGTCATGGCGCACGTGGGCGGGAGGAACGATCTCGGTGATCGGCGTGATCCTGCTGTTCTGGCAGTCGATCGGCGGCGCCGTGCGCGAGATCCTGGCCGGCGGCGATGGCCGCTTCCTGCTGGGCCTGATCCTTGCGCTCGTTGCCACGGTGGCCAGCTCCGTCGGCAATGTGCTGGTGGTGAAGGTGCGCGAGCACGACGCGAACGTGCTGCTGACGATGGCCTGGGGCATGTTGTGGGGCACCGTGCTGGTCGCGGCCTGGGCCGTCGTCACCGGCCAGCCGTTCGTGCTGCCGACGACGGCGCGCTACTGGGCGGGCCTCCTGTACCTGGCACTGTTCGGTTCCGTCATCGCATTCGCCTGCTACTTCACGCTGATCCACCGCATCGGCTCGGGCAAGGCCGTGTACATCGGCGTCGTCACGCCCGTGATCTCGGTGCTGCTGTCGATCCGCCTCGAGCATTTCCGCCCCGGTATCATCGAATGCCTGGGCATGATTCTGTGCCTGGCCAGCGTGGCCTGGGCGCTGAAGTCACCCGCTGCCGCGCCCGCCGCGGCCGCCGTCGAACCCGAACCCGAATTACTGAAGAAAGCCTCATGAGCGAACTGCACATCCGCCCCGCCCGCCCCGAAGACGTGGCATCGATCCTCGCGATGATCCGCGAACTGGCCGTGTTCGAGAAACTGGAACACATGGTCATCGCCGACGAAGCCATGCTGCACGACGCGCTGTTCGGCGCGCGGCCGCCGTGCGAGGCGATCGTGGGCGGGGAAGCCGGTGGCGAAGTGGTGACGTTCGCGCTGTTCTTCCACAATTTTTCCACCTTCCTCGGCCGCAAGGGCCTGTACCTGGAAGACCTGTACGTGAAGCAAAACCGCCGCGGACACGGCTACGGCAAGCGCATGCTGTCGGCGCTGGCCGCCCTGGCCGTCGAGCGGCAATGCGGCCGCTTCGAGTGGTCGGTGCTGGACTGGAATGCCAACGCGATCGCGTTCTACGAAAAGATGGGCGCCGCCGTGCTGCCCGACTGGCGCATCTGCCGCGTCACCGGCGATGCGCTCACGGCGCTGGCGAACAGCTGAGTTCGTGTCACGGTGCCTCGTATGATGATCCCGTCGGATCTTTGGCAAAATTACCGCTGAAGGAAACGGCCAGGCAGAGTGATGTCGATGGTGTCTAAGGCCAAGAGCCTGTGGGTCAGATTGGCGCCTCTGCCTGTTTTTCATTGTTAAGTCCGGACGGTATCTTAGGCTTCGAGCCTGCATACGAGGGTGGTCAACAAATGAATTTCGTAGGCACGCCAGTAGTAGGAATTGATGTCAGCAAAAGCAAACTGGATATAGCGTTGCTAAAGAATGGGAAGCTCAAGAGCAAAGTGCTTCCGAACAACAGGGACGGTTACGCAGAGCTGATAAAGTGGTTGAAGAATCAGGATGTTACGCTCGATGCGGTCCATATTTGCATGGAATCGACAGGCGTGTACAGCGAGCCTGTTGCCCTGGCATTGAGCGACATGGGCATGAAGGTCAGCGTCGTCAATCCTGCCAGCATCAAAGGATTTGGCCAGAGTCTAATCATCCGAAACAAAAACGACAAAGCTGATGCAACTCTCATTGCGCGATACTGCGCAGCGATGAGCCCAGCGCTTTGGCAGGCCCCTTCGCACGAGCAGCGGCAATTGAGGGCTTGGAACGAGCATCTGGCATCGTTGAAAGACATTCGACAGCAACAGGCCAATCGTATCGAAGCACTTGAGTTTGCAAACCAGACCGAGGTGGCAGCTCACGCCAAGACGCACTTGGATTGGCTGGACAAACAAATCAAGCAGCTGGAGAACGATATCGATGATCACATCGATCGGCATCCGGATCTCCGGCACGATGCTGAGCTGATTGAGTCGATCCCAGGCCTTGGCGGGACCGCGGCCAAGGTACTTGGTCGTGTGGGGAACCTGCGGCGCTTCGGCAGCGCCAAGGAACTGGCGGCCTACATTGGGGTGACGCCACGCCAGAGGCAATCAGGCAGCTCGGTGAGGGGTAGGACTACCATTACCAGAATGGGCTGTCGCGACCTGCGGGCAGCCCTATACATGCCAGCACTTACAGCGATCAGAAAGAACCCGCTGTTAAGGGAATTTGCAAACCGGCTGCAGTCAACAGGCATGGCTAAGATGGCTGTCATCGCTGCCGTCATGCGCAAGCTCGTGCACCAGATGTACGGCGTCGTCCGCTCAGGAAAGCCATTTGACCCGAATCACATGGGCAAAAGGCTTGCGGGTGAACACGGTATCTGACCCCATGACACGGGCTCGGCAGTAAGGGCCGAAAAAAAGCCACGCGGCGCGTTGCGGCGTGGCACGAACCCAGGTGTCAGTTGGGAGGGGAGATGAATCAACGGATTCAATATAGTCGCGCACTGTTGCGTGCCCTCCCGCTTTTACAAATGCTTACGAGCGCGCGGAAATGCTTACTTCCTTTGCGCAACCACGAAGCGGCGCTCCAGCAATTCGAACATTCCCTGTGTGAGCAAGGCCAGCGCGGCGGCCGGCAGCGCGCCGGCCAGCAGCAGCGTGTTGTCGTTCAGGGCTAGCCCGGTGGTGATGCGCTCGCCGTAACCGCCGGCGCCGATGAAGGCGGCGATCGTGGCGGTGCCCACGCTCATCACGGCGGCCGTCTTCACGCCGGCCAGGATCACCGGCAGCGCCAGCGGCAGGTCGACGTAACACAGGCGCTGGCGCGGTGTGAGCCCCAGCGCCAACGCGGCTTGCCGCAGGCCGGGGGAGATGCCGAGAATGCCGGTGCACGTATTGCGCACGATGGGCAGCAGCGCGTAGACGAACAGGGCCACCAGCGCCGGCACGATGCCGATCGTGCCCAGCAGCGGGATCAGCATCGCCAATAGCGCCAGCGACGGCACCGTTTGCAGCATGCCCGTCACTGCGAGCACGGGTTGTCGCAGCCGCGGCCGGAAGGCGGCCAGCACGCCGAGCGGGACACCGGCCACGCAGGCGAGCAGCACGGACAGCGCCACGAGCTGCACGTGCTGCCCCGTGAGCCGCACCAGGTCCGGCCCGAACAGCACGCCGGACAGCGAGCGTGGCGCCGCCTCGGGCTGCGCCGCCCCATTGCCCCCCTGCTTCGCCAGCCAGCGCCGCGCCACGTCCGCGAACGGCTGCCCCTCCAGCTCGGCGGCCGCGTTCATGGCGATCATGTCGCGCTCCGTGATCTTCCCTTCCAGCCCCGCGACGGCTCGCCACGCTTCCGGAAAACGCTGCGCGGTATCGAGACGGTACAGCAGCACGGCGTCGTAGCGCGGGAAATAGGCGCGGTCGTCGCGCAGCACGGCCAGCCCATAGCGGGCGATCTTCGCATCGGTGGAATAGATGTCGATGACATCGACCTGCCGCGCCGCCAGCGCCTCGTAGGCGATGCCGTGATCGAGCCCCCGCGGCGCCTGCGGCAAGCCGTAGGTGCGCGCCAGGCCGGGCCAGCCGTCGTTGCGGCCAATGAATTCATGGGACAGGCCGAAGCGCATCTCCCGATGGCGCGCCAGCTCGGACAGCGTGCCGATGCCCGCATCGCCCCGCACGGCCAGCGCATAGGTATTGTTGAAGCCCAGCGGCACGGCGATGCCGAAGCCCATCGCCGCCAGCTCGCGCCGGATCTGCTCCAGGCTGGACGGTTTGTCGTGCTTCAGGATTTCCTGGTCGATCGTGCCCACGTATTCCGGGTACAGGTCGATGCTGCCATTCTTCAGCGCCGCCAGCACGATGGCTGTATTGCCGAGCCCTTGCCGGTGTTCGACCTTCACGTGCGGCGCGGCCGTCTGCGCCACCACTTCGGCCAGTATGTACGATTCCGTGAAGCGCTTGGAGCCGACGCGCAACGTGCCGTCATCGGCCGCGCGGGCAAAGGGGGCGAACAATGGGGCGAACTGCAGGGCAAACAGCAGCAGCAGGGCTGCCGCCGCGGGCAGCGGGCCGGCCCTCACGCTTGCACCACCGGCGCGCGCCACACCCCGCCATTGACGACCGCCGCGCACGGGTTGAAGCCGATCGCGTAGCACAGGTCCGCCGGGCGGGCGATGCGCCACAGCGCGAAGTCGGCCCGCTTGCCCGGTGCCAAAGTGCCGATTTCGTCTTGCAAGCCGAGCGCGCGGGCCGCGTGGGCGGTGGCGCCCTGCAGCGCTTCGAGCGGCGTCAGCCGCCACAGCGTGCACGCCATGTTCAGCGCCAGCAGCAGCGACGTCATCGGCGATGTGCCGGGGTTGCAATCGGTGGCCACCGCCATCGGCACGCCGGCCGCGCGCAGTGCGGCAACCGGCGGCGGCGTGGTGTCGCGCAGGAAGTAATAGGCGCCCGGCAGCAGCACGGCGACCGTGCCGCCGGCCGCCATCGCGGCGATGCCGGGCTCCCCCAGGTGTTCCAGGTGATCGGCCGACAAGCCGCGGTACCGGGCGACGAGCGCGGCCCCGCCCTGGTCGGACAACTGTTCCGCATGCAGTTTCACGGGCAGGCCGGCGCGGTGCGCCGCTTCGAACACCCGTTCGGTCTGGGCCGATGAAAAACCGATGCGCTCGCAGAACGCGTCGACGGCATCGGCGAGCCGTTCGCCGGCCAGTTCCGGGATCATGGCGATGACGGCATCGATGTACTCGTCCGGGCGCCCCGCGTACTCGGGCGGCAGCGCATGCGCGCCCAGGAAGGTGGTGGCCACGCGCACCGGCAGCACCTGCCCCACGCGGCGCGCCACGCGCAGCATCTTCGATTCCGACGCCAGGTCGAGGCCATAGCCGGACTTGATTTCCAGGGTCGTCACGCCCTCGGCCAGCAGGCTGCGAATGCGCGGCAAGCTCTGCGCGAGCAGCGCCTCTTCATCGGCCGCGCGCGTGGCGCGCACGGTGGACATGATGCCGCCGCCGGCGCGGGCGATCTCCTCGTAGGTGGCGCCATTCAGCCGTGCCTCGAACTCATCGCTGCGGTTGCCCGCATGGACGATATGCGTGTGGCAGTCGACCAGCCCCGGCGTCAGCCAGCAGCCCTGGCCGTCACGCGATACCCGCGCGCTGCCGTGCCGGGCCGCCTCCGCATACGGGCCCAGCCACGCGATGCGGCCATCGCGCACGGCGACCGCGCCGTCGCGGATTTCCCCGTAGCCTTCGGTGCCGGCCAGCGTTGCAAGGTGGACGTTGTGGATCAGCAGGTCCCATCCACTCATTGCAGCATGCCTTTTTCCTCCTCGGGGATGATGTCGACGATGTAGACGGTGGCCTGCGGCGCCTCCAGCACCCAGTGCTGCTCGCGGTCGAGCACCACGGCATCGTAGCGCACCATCGACATGCGCTCGCGCTCGCTGTGCACGGTGAGCGTGTCGCCGTCGGCCAGGAACAGGATCGTCAGCGCGCTGCGCCGTTCCAGTTCGGAATAGTCGCGGAACACGCGGCGCTCCACCTGGTGCGAGCAGCGGTCGCGCCGTGTCATCACATTGAAATCGACGGTGGGGCTGCCGTCCACGGTAACGGAAACGGGCACCTCGCCGGGAAAGGCCACCACCGGTTCGCGGTCGCTGAGCGCCACCTTGCGCTCGTTGCCCACATCCAGCACCACGCTGCCGCCATCGACCAGCGACAGCGTGCGGTCCACGCCGGGGAAGATCGAGAAGGGTCCGCTCTGGGCGATCGTCGCCAGGCTGATGCGGAAGTCGAAGTCGTCCAGGGTGGCGCCGGGTGGCGACGCGAGGATCTCGGTCGTGCACCCGCCGCCATTCTTCCAAGGCGTGGGATTCAGGCTTGCATACTGTATCAGCGTCGTCATGATCGCAACTCACGCAGGTCGGCCAGCGTCTGCGAGAAGCGCGCGGCGATGGCCGGTTGCGCCACGTGCTCCCGGCCGCGGACGACCCACTGCCCGCCGGCCAGTACGTCTTTTACCAGATTATCGTTGCCGCTGAAAATAAAACCGTTCAGCAACTCGGGCGGCGCGGCCACGTTCGGGTGCGCCTCGTCCAGCACGAGCAGGTCGGCGACATGGGCCGGCGCCAGTGCACCGACCTGTCTTCCCGCGGCCTGGGCGCCCCCTGCCAGGGCGGCCCGCCACAAGACATCGCCGACGCGCCGCTCATCCTGTCGCACCGCGGCGACATTGCGCCGCTGCCCCGCCAGGCGCTGGCCGTATTCGAGCCAGCGCAATTCTTCCACCGGGCTGGTGGAAACATGGCTGTCGCTGCCGATGCCGAACCGGCCGCCCCGTTCCAGGAACGGCGCCAGCGGGAACAGGCCGTCGCCCAGGTTCGCCTCCGTGGTGGGGCACAACCCGGCAACTGCGCCGCTGGCGGCCAGCGCCGCCAGTTCGCCATCGTCCACATGCGTGGCGTGGACGAGGCACCAGCGCTCATCGACTGCCAGATTATCGTACAGAAACCGCAACGGGCGGCGCCCGGTATGGTCCACGCACTGCCGCACCTCGGCCTCCTGCTCGGCGATATGGATGTGCACCGGGCGATCCGGCGGCAACGCCGCCAGCAGTTCGCGTATCTGCGCCAGCGAGGCGGCCCGCAGCGAATGCGGTGCCACGCCCACTTCGACCATCGCGCCGCGCAGCGGTTCCAGCGCCTCCACGATCGCCAGCACCTCGGCCGGGCCGCTGCGGAAACGGCGCTGTTCGTCGCGCAGCGGCGCATCGCCGAAGCCCGCGTAACCGTAGAGCACGGGCAGCATCGTGATGCCGATGCCGGCGTGGCGCGCACCATCGATCACGCGGCGGGCCGTCTCGGCCACATCGGGATACAACGCGCCATCCGGCGCGCGGTGGACATAATGGAATTCGCAGATGGATGTGTAGCCATGCCGCAGGCATTCGACGAACAGCTGGGCGGCGATCGCTTCCATCTGTTCCGGCGCGATGTGCAGGGCGAAACGGTACATGAGGTCGCGCCATGTCCAGAAGCTGTCCGGGCCATTTCCGGCGATCTCCGTCAGGCCGGACAGGGCGCGCTGGAAGCTGTGCGAGTGCAGGTTGACCATGCCGGGCAGCACGTAGTGCGCCTGCTCCACGCCGGCCGGGGCGGTGGTATCCGGGCTGACCGCGGCGAACCGGCCGTCGGCGTCCCACTCCAGCAGCACGTCGCGGTGCCAGCCGTCCGGCAGCAGCGCGTGGCAGGCGAACAGCGCCTTCACCGCTTCACCCAGTCCGCAGCGCCTTGCAGCATGCGCCGCAGGAGGGGCTGCACCTGCGCCGCCAGGTCGGGCCGGTAGCCGAACGGTGGCGCCTCGTCCATGTAAGTGTCCTGGCACATTTCGAGCTGCAAGGCGTGCATGCCCGCCTCCGGCCGGCCGTAGCTGCGCGTGATGTGCCCGCCCTTGAAGCGGCCGTTGACGGCGATCGTGTAGCGGCCGTCGGCGCGGGCAGCAGCGCTCACGAGCTCCGCCAGCGCGGGATCGCAGCTGGCGCCGTCGGCGCTGCCGAAGTTCAGGTCGGGCAGCTTGCCTTCGAAGAAGCGCGGCACCTTCGACGCGATCGAGTGCGCTTCCCACAGCACGACCCTGCCGTGCGCTGCCAGCAGCCGGTCCAGCTCGGTGCGCAGCTGGTCGTGGTACGGCTGCCAGTACAGGGCCAGCCGGCGCCGCACCTCGGTCTCGTCCGGCGCGTGGCCGGGCTGGTACAACGGCTCGCGGGCGAAGGTGTCGAGGGGGCACAGGCCCGTGGTGTCCTGGCCGGGGTACAGGTTCGTATTGTCCGGCGGACGGTTCAGGTCGATCACATAGCGTGACCAGTGGGCCGCCAACGTGGACGCGCCCAGCTCGCGCGCAAAACCGTACAGCTCGCGCAGGTGCCAGTCCGTATCCGCCAGCAGCCGCGCGGCAGGCGTCATCTTCTCCGCGATATCGGCAGGGATGCCCGTGCCCACGTGCGGCATCGAAATCAGCAGCGGCAGCGTGCCTGCTTCAAGGTGGAAGTCCATCGCCTCTCCTGAACACCGGTGACAGGCACCGCTCTTTTGGAAATGTTTCAAAAACCCCGGTGCCTGTCACCGGGGCTCGACTTGCTAGTCGAGCGGAAATGTTTCAAAAAACCGGGTGCCTGTCACCGGGGGTGGAGCGGGGTGAACAGGGGGCGGCAGTCGGCGGACAGGTCGCCGGCCAGCACCATGCGCTTGGCGGCTTCGATGTCGGGGGCGAAGTAGCGGTCGGCGTCGAAGAACGGGACCTGCCGGCGCAATTGCGCGTGCACATGTTCCAGGTGGGGCGACGTCTTCAGTGGCCGGTGGAAGTCGATGCCCTGCGCCGCCGCCAGCAGCTCGATGCCCAGGATGGCGGCCGTGTTGTGCGCCATCTCGTCCAGCCGGCGCGCGGCGAAGGTGGCCATGCTCACGTGGTCTTCCTGGTTGGCCGAGGTGGGCAGGCTGTCCACGCTGGCCGGGTGCGCCAGCGACTTGTTTTCCGACGCCAGCGCGGCCGCCGTCACGTGCGCGATCATGAAGCCGGAGTTGACGCCCGGCTCGCGCACCAGGAAAGGCGGCAGGCCGGACAGCGTGGCGTCGATCAAGAGCGCGATGCGCCGCTCGGCGATGGCGCCGATTTCGGCGATGGCCAGCGCAAGCGTATCGGCCGCGAAAGCCACCGGCTCGGCATGGAAGTTGCCGCCGGAAACGATGGTCACCTCCTCGCCCGTGCGGAACAGCAGTGGATTGTCCGTCACCGCATTTGCCTCGATCAGCAGGGTGCGCGTGGCGTTGCCGATCAGGTCCATGCAGGCGCCCATCACCTGCGGCTGGCAGCGCAGGCAGTAAGGGTCTTGCACGCGCTCGTCGCCGTACAGGTGCGAGGCGCGGATCGCGCTGCCGGTCACCAGTTGCCGGTAGATGGCGGCCGCCGCGATCTGGCCCGGCTGGCCGCGCACCTCGTGCACGCGGGCGTCGAACGGCGCGTCGCTGCCCTTGGCCGCGTCGAGCGACAGCGCGCCCGTCACCATGCCCGCCTCCAGCAGCCGCTCGGCCATGAACAGGCCGTGCAGCGCCAGCGCGGTGGATGCCTGGGTGCCGTTGATCAGCGCCAGCCCTTCCTTCGGTGCGAGGACCACGGGCGCGATGCCGGCCGCCGCCAGCGCCTCGTTCGCCTCCATCAGCTCGCCCTTCACGCGCACCTGGCCCACGCCTAGCAGGGCCAGCGTCATGTGCGCCAGCGGCGCCAGGTCGCCCGAGGCGCCGACCGAACCCTTCACGGGAATGGCCGGCATGATGCCGGCGTTGTACAGCGCCAGCAGCGTGTCGATGACGACGGCGCGGATGCCCGAATAGCCGCGCGCCAGGCTGCCGATCTTGGTCAGCATCAGGAGGCGCACCACATGGTCCGGCATCAGCTCGCCCGTGCCGACCGAGTGCGACAGGATCAGGTTGCGCTGCAATTGTTCCAGCTGGTCGTCCGGAATGCGCGTCCTGGCCAGCAGGCCGAAGCCGGTGTTGATGCCGTAGGCCGCATCGCCCTTTTGCACGATGGCTTGCACGGCCCGCGCGGAAGCGTCGATGTGCGCATAAGCGTCGCGTGCCAGCGTGACGGGGCCGTGCGCCGCCCAGGCGGCGCGCAGTTCGGAAAGCGTCAGCTTGCCGGGATTGAGTATCGAAGTCATCTTTACTTCACCATCGGAAGGTTCAGGCCATTGCGCTTGGCGCAGGCGATCGCGGTTTCATAGCCGGCATCGGCATGGCGCATCACGCCGGAAGCGCTGTCATTGACGAGCACCCGCGCCAGCCTGCGGGCGGCCGCCTCGGTGCCATCGGCCACGATGACCACGCCCGCATGCTGCGAGTATCCCATGCCCACGCCGCCGCCGTGGTGCAGCGAGACCCAGGTGGCGCCGCCGGCCGTGTTCAGCAGGGCGTTCAGCAGCGGCCAGTCGGACACGGCGTCGCTGCCATCCCGCATGCTTTCCGTCTCGCGGTTCGGGCTGGCCACGGAACCCGTGTCGAGGTGGTCGCGCCCGATCACGATCGGCGCCTTCAGCTCGCCATTTTTCACCATCTCGTTGAACGCCAGGCCGGCGCGGTGCCGTTCGCCCAGGCCCAGCCAGCAGATCCGCGCCGGCAAGCCCTGGAAGGCGATGCGCTCGCGCGCCATGTCCAGCCAGCGGTGCACGTTCGCATGGTGCGGGAACAGTTCCTTGATCTTCGCATCGGTCTTGTAGATATCCTCCGGGTCGCCGGACAGCGCCACCCAGCGGAACGGCCCGCGCCCTTCGCAGAACTGCGGGCGGATATAGGCCGGCACGAAGCCGGGGAAGCCGAACGCGTCGCGCACGCCTTCGTCAAGCGCCACCTGCCGGATATTGTTGCCGTAGTCGACCACCTTCGCGCCCAGCTGCTGGAAGTCCAGCATCGCTTGCACGTGCACGGCGCACGAAGCGGCGGCTGCCGCTTTCAGTTCCGCGTGCCGCGCCGGCTCGGCGCGCGCCGCCTGCCAGTCCGCCACGCTCCAGCCCTTCGGCAGGTAGCCGTTGATCAGGTCGTGCGCGGACGTCTGGTCGGTCACCAGGTCGGGCACCAGGCCGCCCTCGCGTGCCCGGCGCACGAGTTCGGGCAACACGTCGGCGGCATTGCCGAGCAGGCCGATCGAGATCGCCTCGCCCTTGTCCTTGTACTTGCGCACCAGGTCGATCGCTTCGTCGATGGTGCCCGCCTGCCGGTCCAGGTAGCGCGTGCGCAGCCGGAAGTCGATGCTGCTCTGCTGGCACTCCACGGTCAGCGACACGGCGCCGGCCATGGTGGCGGCCAGCGGCTGGGCGCCGCCCATGCCGCCCAGGCCGGCGGTGAGGAGCCAGCGGCCCTTGAGGTCGCCGCCGAAATGCTGGCGCCCCGCCTCGGCGAAGGTTTCGTACGTGCCCTGCACGATCCCCTGGGTGCCGATATAGATCCAGCTGCCGGCCGTCATCTGTCCATACATGAACAAGCCCTTGCGATCGAGCTCGTTGAAGTGTTCCCAGTTTGCCCACTTCGGCACCAGGTTCGAGTTCGCGATCAGCACGCGCGGCGCATCGGCATGGGTGCGGAACACGCCGACCGGCTTGCCGGACTGGACGAGCAGGGTTTCCTCCTCGCCCAGCTCCTTCAGGGCCGCCACGATCGCGTCGAAGCATTCCCAGTCGCGCGCGGCGCGGCCGATGCCGCCATACACCACCAGCGACTGCGGATTCTCGGCCACTTCCTTGTCCAGGTTGTTCTGGATCATCCGGTACGCCGCCTCGGCGCCCCAGGTCTTGCAGATCTTGTCGGGACCGCGCGGGGCGCGGATGTCGCGGGTGGGATCGAAGCGCGGGTCGCTCATGGCGTCTCCTCGAAGGTGGATGGATCCTCACAGCATAGGTTGTCTATACAAGCTGAGTCAAATGCTTTCTACATATCCCGGATGAAGTCGATGAACGCCCGCAGCGGCGCCGGCACGAGGCGCCGGCCGGGGTAATACAGGAACGGGCCGGAAAATGCCGGCCACCACGACTCCAGCACGGGTTCCAGTTCGCCGCGCGCCATATACGGCCGCAGCCAGTCCTCGAACAGGTAGACGATACCGCTCCCCGCCACCGCCGCGGCGACGGCCAGGTCGGCCCCGGCGCCCAGCCGCACGCGCAGCGGGCCCTGGGGATCGATCCGCACCGTTTCGCCATCGCGCACGAATTCCCACGGCACGGTGGCGCCGCTGGCGAAATAGCCGGCCATGCAGGCGTGCCGCAGCAATTCGTGCGGATGGCCGGGCCGCCCATGCCGGTCGAGATAGGCCGGCGACGCCGCTGCCGCGAAACGCTGCGTGCGCGGACCGATCGGCACGGCGATCATGTCCTGCTCGAGCCGCTCCTCGTAGCGGATACCGGCATCGAAGCCGGCCGCCAGCATGTCCACGAAGCTGTCCTCGACGGCCACGTCCACCACGATGTCCGGGTAGGCGGCGGCGAAGCGCGGCAGGATGGCCGGCAGCACCAGCCGCGCCGCGGCCAGCGGCACGTTCAGGCGCAGGGTGCCGGTTGGGCGGTCGCGGAAGGCGTTCACCACGTCGAGCGCCGACTGCACCTCGTTCAGGGCCGGCTCCAAACGGTCGAGCAGGCTGCGCCCCGCCTCCGTCGGTACCACACTGCGGGTGCTGCGATTGAGCAGGCGCACCCCCAGGCGCGCTTCAAGCCGGCGCACGGCCTCGCTCAGGCCGGACGGGCTGACACTGGCCACGCGCGCCGCATCGCGGAAGCCCCCGGCCCGCGCCACCGTGACAAAAGCGTTCAAGTCACCGAGATCGACTTTCATGGCACTCCATTGTTCGTTTTTTCGCACAACCCATGCACACTTTACTGGATTGTCGCGCAGCCGGGCCGCTCTTATCCTTTCCTCATCGCACATTCATCAAGGAGAACGACATGACGCACACCCCTCGTCACACCTGGCAGCTCGGCGACCACACGGTAAACCGGATCGGCTATGGCGCCATGCAGCTGGCCGGCCCCGGCGTGTTCGGCCCGCCGAAGGACCCGGATGCCGCCCGCGCCGTGCTGCGCGCCGCCGTGGCGGCCGGCGTGAACCACATCGATACGTCGGACTTCTACGGGCCGCATGTCACCAACCGGCTGATCCGCGAGGCGCTGCATCCCTACCCCGCCGGCCTGTGCATCGTGACGAAGATCGGCGCGCGGCGCGACGCCCAGGGCAACTGGCTGCCCGCGTTCTCCCGGCAGGAGCTGGTCGATGCGGTGCACGACAATCTGCGCAACCTGGGCCTCGATACGCTGGACGTGGTGAACCTGCGCGCCATGTTCAGCGTGGAAGGCCCGGCCGAAGGCTCGCTGGAAGAACCGCTGTCGGTATTGGCCGAACTGCGCGAGCAGGGCCTGGTGCGCCACATCGGCCTGTCCAACGTGACGGCGAAACAGGTTGGCGACGCGCGCCGCATGGTGCCGATCGCCTGCGTGCAGAACCACTACAACCTGGTGCACCGCGGCGACGATGCACTGATCGACGAGCTGGCCGCCGCCGGCATCGCCTACGTGCCGTTCTTCCCGCTGGGCGGCTTTTCGCCGCTGCAGTCAAACACGCTGACGGCCGTGGCGGCGCGCCTCGATGCCACGCCGATGGCGGTGGCGATCGCCTGGCTGCTGCAGCGCGCGCCGAACATCCTCCTGATCCCCGGCACCTCGTCCATCGCGCACCTGCGGCAGAACATCGCGGCCGCCGCGCTGGCGCTGCCCGCCGACGCGGTGGCGGAACTGGACGCGATCGCGGCTATCGCTTGAAAACCTGCCTGCCGCCCACCCACGTCTGCAACACGCCGATCCGGCCGATCATGGCCGGCGGCACCGTGAACAGGTCGCCGTCCGTCACGATGAAGTCGGCGCACTTGCCCGGCTCCAGCGAACCGATCACGTTTTCCTGCCCGGCCGCCCAGGCCGCGTCCAGGGTGAAACAGCGCAGCGCTTCCTTCACCGTCATCGCCTGCTCCCTGTACCAGCCCTGCGGCGGCCGGTCCTGCATGTCCTGCCGCGTGACGGCGGCGTGCAGGCCTTCGAAGGGGTTCGGCGACTCGATGGGAAAGTCGGACCCGCAGGCGATGCGCGATCCCTGCGCGAGGAAGGTGCGCCAGGCATAGGCGCCCTTGATGCGAGTGCTGCCCACGCGCTGCTCGGCCATGTTCTGGTCCGACGTGGCATGCGTTGGCTGCATCGACGGGATGATGCCCAGTTCCTTGAAACGCGGGATGTCGGCCGGCGCGACCACCTGCGCATGCTCGATGCGGTGGCGCAGTGCCGCCGGGTACTGCGGCAGCAGCGCCGCATAGCTGTCCAGGATCTGCTTGTTGCCGGCATCGCCGATGGCGTGCACGTTGACCTGGTAGCCGGCTTTCATCGCCTTGGCCATCCTGGCCCGCATGGCCGCATCGTCGTAGAACAGCAAGCCGTGCGTGTGCGGCGCATCGCTGTAGGGCTGGGCCAGCGCGGCACCGCGGCTGCCCAGCGCGCCGTCGGCGAACAGCTTGACGGCGGCCAGCGCATACAGGTCGTTCGCATGGCTTTTGAGCGGGCCATTCACCGCCAACTGGTCGAAGTCCTGAGCAGTGTCGCCGATCATCGCGTACACCCGCGTGGTCAGCTTGCCCGCATCCGCGTAGGCGCGGTACAGCTTGTCGGCACCCACGCCGATGCCGGCATCGTGCACGCTCGTCAGGCCCACGCTCCGCAGCCTGGCCAGCGCGCCATCGAGCGCGGCGCGGGACTCGGCCTCGGTGGGGCGCGGCACCACCTTGTTCACCAGGTCCATCGCCGCGTCGACGAGGATGCCGGTGGCATTGCCTTTGGCATCGCGCTCGATCTTGCCGCCGGACGGGTCCTTCGTATCCTTCGTGATGCCGGCCAGGGCCAGCGCGCGGCTGTTCACCCACACGGCGTGGCCGTCCACGCGGCGCATCAGCGCGGGCCGGTCGGCCACCGCCGCGTCGAGCTCGCGCGCGGTGGGAAAGCGTCCCAGCTTCCAGTTTTCCTGGTTCCAGCCATTGCCCACCGCCCAGGCGCGCCGCGGATTGGCGCGCGCGAATTCGGCGATCGTCTTCACGGCGCCTGCCAGGCTGGTGGAACTGTACAACTCCGCGCCGGTAGCGATCTCGCCCAGACCGAACACGTGGCCATGCGCATCGATCAGGCCGGGCAGCACGGTCTTGCCGCCCATATCGACGTGGGTATAGCCCGGCGCCTTCGCGGTTACCTCGGCCGCCGTGCCGACGGCCACGATGCGCCCGTTCGCATCGAAGGCCAGCGACTGGAAGCGCACCAGTTCGTCCCTGGCGGTCAGCGTGTAGCCGTTGGCATTGTCGATCACGGTGCCGGGAGCGGCATGGACCTGGACGGCGAGGTCGAGGCTCGTGGCCAGCAGGAGAAAGCGCATGGGAGTCCTTCGTGGGTACGAAAGCTCCAGAGTGTAGCGCCAATCCCCTACATCGCGTCGTGGAAGATGATCCCCAGCGTATGGCGCCGCCCGCTGCGCAGCCGCGACACGCCGTGCCGCATGTTGACGCGGTACACGCCGCGCGTGCCGTTCACGGGCCGGTGGTGCACGGGGAAGATCACGCAATCGCCCTGGGCCAAAGGCACCACCTCGGCGCGCGACTGCATGCGCGGGCGCTGTTCCGTGAGCACGAATTCACCGCCGGTGAAGTCCACCCCGGGCCGCGACAGCAGGAATGCCGCCTGCAGCGGGAACACGTGCTCGCCGTACAGATCCTGGTGCAGGCAGTTGTAGTCGCCCGCGCCGTAGCGCAACAGCAGCGGCGTGGGGCGCACCTGGCCGGCGGCATGGCAGCGCGCCAGGTACTCGTCATGCCGCGCCGGATAACGCTCGCCGATGCCCTGCGCCGTGTTCCAGCGGTTGGCGATCGCCGCGAGCGGCGCGTACATCGCGTCGCGCAGTTCCCGCACCAGGTCCGGCAGCGGATAGCGGAAGTACTGGTATTCGCCCCGGCCGAAGCCGTGCCGTTCCATCACGATGCGGCTGCGGAACAGGTCCGCATCGTCGTAGGCTCCCGCGAGCAGCGCGCAGTCGCCGGGCGTCAGCAGGGCCGCGATCCGCGCGCAGCCGAAGGCGTCGAGTTCGTCGCCCACGGCTTGCCAGTCCACGTTCACTTCGCGCCCTCCCGCTCCAGCAAGGCCTGCTTGCGCTCCACGCCCCAGCGGTAGCCGGAGATCGAACCGTCGTTGCGCACCACGCGGTGGCAGGGAATCGCCACGGCGATCGCGTTGGCCGCGCAGGCGCCGGCAACCGCGCGCACGCTCTTCGGAACACCGACCAGCGCCGCCAGTTCCGTGTAGCTGACCGTGCGCCCCGCGGGAATGGCGCGCAGCGCCTGCCACACCCGTTGCTGGAAGGCCGTGCCGCGCACGTCCAGCGGCAGGTCGAGTCCCGTCTCCGGCGCCTCGACCAGGCCGATCACCTGCGCCACCACCGCCTCGTATGCGGCTTCCGCGCCCACCAGTTCGGCGTTCGGGAAGCGGTCCTGCAGGTCGCGCGCCAGGACTTCGGGATCGTCGCCCATCAGGATCGCGCAAATGCCCACATCGGTGCTGGCCACGAGGATGGCGCCCAGCGAGCATTGGGCGATGGCGAAGCGGATCGTGGCGCCGCTGCCGCCGCGGCGGAAGGCGGTCGGCGTCATGCCCAGCGCCGCGTTGGAGGTGGCGTAGAAGCGGCCGCTCGAGTTGTAGCCGGCGGCGTAGATCGCCTCCGTCACCGAAGGTTCCCTGGCCAGGCCTTCGTGCATGCGCTCCTTGCGGCGCGCGGCGGCATAGGCCTTGGGCGTGATGCCCGTCTGCGCCTTGAAGATGCGATGCAGGTGGAAGGGGCTGACGCCGCTGGCCGCGGCCAGCGTGGCCAGGTCGGGTTCCCCCTCGGCTGCGTCGATCAGGCGGCAAGCCTCGGCCACGAGCGCCGCATGGCGCTCGGCCAGCGGCGGCTGGTCGGGCTTGCAGCGCCGGCAGGGGCGAAAGCCCGCCTGCTCGGCATCGGCCGTGCTGGCGTGGAAGGCGACATTGGCGCGCAGCGCCGGCCGGGCGCCGCACGAGGGCCGGCAATACACGCCCGTGGTGCGCACCGAGTAATAGAACTGCCCGTCGGCGGCCCGGTCGCGCCGCTGCACGGCGGCCCAGCGCGCCTCGTCGCTGTCATAGGGGTGGAAGGTGGGTTCATTCATGGCTGGCTCCAGCGATCATTGTATGCCGCCATGATGGGCGGCGGGCGCCGCCGCGGCACTCCGGCCCTTGCTTTTGAATTCAATACGCGCCTAGAATGCCGCGACCCATGGCGCAGCGAAGGAGGCAGGAACTTGGAAGCACGGCACGACGCAGCGGGTACGCCCATCTTCCAGCAGATCAAGGATTTCCTGTTGGCGGGCATCGCCGCCGGGCACTGGAAGGAAGGCGACGTGATCCCGTCGGAACAGGCGCTCGTCAAGCAGTTCGGCGTGTCGCGCATGACCGTCAACCGCGCCGTGCGCGAACTGACCGCCGAGGCGGTGCTGACGCGCCGCCAGGGTTCCGGCACCTATGTGGCCCCGCAGAAGGTGCAGGCCACGCTGCTGGAGATCAAGAGCATCGCCGACGAGATCCGGGCGCGCGGCCACACGCACCGCAGCGCGCTGCAGCGGCTCGAGGCGGCAGCTGCCCACGAACTGCTGGCCAAGCAATTCGAATTGCCCGCTGGTCACACCCTGTTCCACTCGATCATCGTTCATTACGAAAACGGCGTGCCGATCCAGGTGGAAGACCGCTGGGTCAACCCGCAAGTGGCCGCCGACTACCTGGCACAGGACTTCACGCGCGTGACGCCCAGTGAATACCTGCTGGCCGCCGCGCCGCTGCAGGCCGCCACCTACAGCCTCGAAGCGCTGGCGGCGCCGCGCGACATCGCCGACATGCTGGCCATGGATGCGCGCCAGCCCTGCCTGGTGCTGCGCCGGCGCACGCGTTCGGGCGGCAAGGTGGCCTCGCTCGTCACCATGTGGCACCCGGGCCACCGCTACCAGTTCGCCGGCAGCGTTGCGACCGGTGCACACGCCTGAGTGCGTCACTCTGCCCCGCCGGTGTATATTGGTTGACCATCGAACGCCGATCCGGCCTTAGTCAACTTCACGAAAGGAAGCCGTTGCCGTCCACCCCCGCCCGCCCCGCGCGCCGCCTGCTGCTGCAAGCGGCCTTGCTGCTGTGCGCATGCGGCCCGGCCGGTGCGCTGGAGCGCGTGACCGTCCAGCTGAAATGGCACCACCAGTTCCAGTTCGCCGGCTACTACGCCGCGCAGGACAAGGGTTATTACCGCGACGAGGGGCTGGAAGTCACCCTGCAGGAGGGCCGGCCGGACACCGACCCGGTGCAGGCCGTGCTCGCCGGCCGGGCCCAGTATGGCGTGGGCGGCAGCAACCTGCTGCTGCACCGCGCGGCCGGCAAACCCGTCGTGGTGCTGGCCTCGATCTTCCAGCACTCGGCCGCCGCGCTGTTCACCCGCCGGCTCCCGGACGGCAAGCCCATGCATTGGGCCGGCGCGCGCGTGATGCTGGCACCGGGCAACGACGAACTGCAAGCCTACTTGCTGCGCCAGGGCGTCAAGCCGGCCGACCTGAAGCTGCTGCCGCACAGCCAGCGCCTGGACGATCTGCTCGAGGGCAAGGTCGACGCGATGGCGGGCTACATGACGGATGCCCCCTACACGCTCGGCCGGACCGGCGCGGCCTTCGAAGTCCTGTTGCCGCGCTCGGCCGGCATCGACTTCTACGGCGACAACCTGTTCACCACCGAGCACGAGCTGAAGGAATACCCCGAGCGGGCGCGCGCCATGCGCGAGGCCACGCTGCGGGGCTGGCGCTATGCGCTGGCGCACCCCGAAGAGATCGTGGACCTGATCCGTGCCCGGTACCCGCAAGGGCATTCGCGCGAACACCTCATGTACGAAGCGCGCCAGACCGCCAGGCTGCTGGAGCATCCGCTGGTGGAACCGGGCTACAGCAACCCTGTGCGCTGGCAGACCATCGCCAATACCTACATCACGCTGGGCATGCTGCCGCGCAGCGTACCGCTCGAGGGCTTCCTGTATCGCGAGCCGGAGCCGCCGCAGCGCTGGCCCTTGATCGCCGCCGGCACCCTGGCGGCCCTGTTGGGCGCCGCGGCGGTCTGGCGCGCGCGTGCGCGCCCCCGGCCTGCGCCGGTGTCCGCCGCGCCCGTGGCGGCCCCGGCCCCGGTGGCCGAGCGGGCGCTGGAAGCGGCCAGCGAGGGCGTGTGGGAATGGCATCCGCAAAACGACGAGGTGCGCCTCTCGCCGATCGTCGGTGAACTGCTGGGCTATGGCCCGGACGGTTTCGCGCCGCGCGACCGCGACGCGTGGATGCAGCACGTGCATCCGGACGACCGCGTGCAATTGATGCGCGAGCTGTCGCGCATCGGCCTCGATCCCGTCGACGACGCGCTGCTCGTGCACGAATGCCGCATGCGCTGCCGCGACGGCAGCTTCCGCTGGGTGGCGCTGCGCGGCCGCGTGGCCAAGCGGGCCGGCACCCAGCCGGTGCTGGCCAGCGGCACGCTGGGGCCGGTGAACGACCGGGTGCTGGCCGACCGCGACCGGCTCTCCGCCGTGCTGGAAGCGATGCCCGGCGGGATCCTGGTGGCCGACCGCGGCGGCCGGGTGCAGCAGGTGAACCGCGCCGCCGCCAACTGCTTCGGCTACCAGCCGGGCGACATGGCTGGCCTGTCGATGGAATTGCTGGTGCCGGAAGTGATGCGCAGCGCGCCCGGCCTGCCGCGCGAACTGTTCTCGCGCCCCAACCTGCCGGGCCGCGTGCTGACGGCGCGGCGCGCCGACGGCGCCCATTTCCCGGCCATGGTGCACCTGGCGCCGATAGAGATGGCGGGCCAGGGCCTGTCGGTGGTGTCGGTGCGCGACATGACGCAGCGCCAGCGCACCGAGCAGGCCCTGCACGCCAGCTCCGAGCGCTACCGGCTGATCGTGCAGACGGCCACCGAGGGCATCTGGATGCTCGACGCGGGCGACCGCACCACGTTCGTCAACCCCACGATGGCGCGCATGCTGGGCTATGAACCCGACGACATGATGGGCCGCCCGATGAAGGACTTCATGGACGCCGAAAGCGTGGCCCAGCTGATGCGCCAGAACCAGCGGCGCCGGCCCGGCGAGGCCGAGCAGGGCGACGCGCGCTTCTACCGCAAGGATGGCTCGTCGATGTGGGGCCTGGTGTCGACTACGCAGATCCACGACGACAACGGCGGCTACACCGGCACGCTGGCGATGATCACCGACATCACGGACCGCCGCCTGGCCGAGGTGGCCCTGCGCAATTCCAGCCAGCGCATGGCATCCGTGTTCAACGCCGTGACGAACGGCCTGGTGGTGCTGAACGGCGAAGGCGTGATCCTCGAATGCAATGCGGCGGCGGCCGGCATGCTGGGCCCGGCCGCGGCCAGCGGCGCGCGGCTGTGGCCCGGCATGCACGAGGACGGCCGGCAGCTGGCCGGCGACGAGCATCCGGTACAGCGCGCGCTGGCCACCGGCCGCTCGGTACGCGACGTGGTGATGGGCGTGACGAGCGCCAGCGGCGGCATCTGCTGGCTGTCGGTGAACGCCGAGCCGATGCGCGACGAGCTGGGCGCCGCGACCATGGCCGTGGCCAGCCTTACCGACATCACCGAGCGCAAGAACAGCGCGGACGCGCTGCGGCGCGGCGAGCAGCGCCTGCAGGAAATCATCAAGATGATGCCGATCGGCCTGTTCCTGAAAGGGCCGGACGGCCGCATGCTGCTGATGAATCCCGCCTGCGAGCAGCAGTTCGGCTACACGATGGCGGACCTGCACAATGGCAGCTACGCGCACCTGCACTCGCCTGCCGAGGTGGCCGAGTTTGCGCGGCGCGACCGTGACGCGTTCACGCGCGGCGAGCAGATCGACTACGAGGAAACGCTGTTCAACCCCGTGCTGCGCCAGCAGCTCACGCTGCGCACGTTCAAGAAGCCGGTCTTCGACGAACAGGGCAAGCCGGTGTACCTGATCTGCATGTCGCTCGACATCACCGAGGCGAAGCGCCAGGAACAGGCGCTGCGCGAACTGAACGAGCACCTGGAAGAACGGGTGGTGCAGCGCACCGAGCAGCTCGGCCAGGCGAAGAAGATCGCCGAGGAAGCCAGCCAGGCCAAGGGCCAGTTCCTGGCCAATATGAGCCACGAGATCCGCACGCCGATGAACGGCGTGATCGGCATGGCGCACCTGGCGCTCAAGACCGAGCGCGATCCGCGCCAGCGCGATTACCTGGAAAAGATCCGCTTCGCCGGCGAGCACCTGCTGGGCATCATCGACGATATCCTCGATATCTCGAAGATCGAGGCGGGCAAGCTGGAGATCGAAGAGGTCCAATTCCAGCTGGCCCAGGTGGTGGAGACCCTGACGACGGTGGTGGTGCCGAAGGCGGCCGCGAAGGAACTGCACCTGGACATCGACATCGGGCCGGAAGTGCCACCGGTGCTGCGCGGCGATCCGCTGCGGCTGGGGCAGGTGTTGATCAACTATGCGAACAACGCCATCAAGTTCAGCGAACGGGGTCGAATCGGCGTGCGCGTCCGCTGCGAGGCGGTCGCCGATGCGCACTGCCTGCTGCGCTTCGAGGTCAGCGACGAGGGCATCGGCATGACGGAACAGGAAATGGGCAAGCTGTTCCAGTCGTTCCAGCAGGCTGACGCCTCCACCACGCGCGCCTACGGCGGGACCGGGCTGGGACTTGCCATCTGCAAGGAGCTGGCACACCTGATGGGCGGCGAAGTCGGCGTCACCAGCGCGCCGGGGGCCGGCAGCACGTTCTGGTTCACGGCCCGGCTGGGCATTTCCGGCGCCGGGGGCGCGGCGCCGGTGGACACGTCGCCGCCGCTGCCGGCCCCGGAGCCGGCATCCCTCAAGGGTGCCCATATCCTGCTGGTGGAGGACAATGCGTTCAACCAGCAGATCGGCCTGGAGATGCTGGAAGAGGCGGGTGCCACGGTGCAGCTGGCCGGCAATGGCGCCGAAGCGCTGGCGCGGCTGGAGGAGGAGCGCTTCGATTGCGTGCTGATGGACGTGCAGATGCCGGTGATGGACGGGCTGGAGGCAACGCGCCGCATCCGCGCCGACGCGCGCCTGACCGGCCTGCGCGTGCTGGCGATGACGGCCACGGCGACCAGCGACGAGCGGGAACGCTGCCTGGCGGTGGGCATGGATGACTTCATCGCCAAGCCGATCCAGCCGGCCTTGCTCGTGCGCACCATCGCCGCCTGGTTGCCCGAGCGCCGCGCCAATCGCGGCGGCCACGGCGGCGCGGGACGCGACGGCACTGGGCGGCGGCCGCATGTCGCGCTGGTGGGCGACCCGGCCGTGATCGACCTCTCCGTGCTGGCGCAGGTGCTGGGCTACCAGCCGGAAAAGATCCGCAATTTCGCGCAGAAATTCCTGCAATCGGCGGAGGCCGGCCTGGCCGAACTGGACGAAGCCATGGCCGCCGGCGACATCGCGCGCATCCGCGAACTGGGCCACCGCCTGAAGGCGGCCGCCCGCACGGTGGGGGCGATCGGCATGGGCGAACTGTGCGAGCGCATGGAACAATTGCCACCGGCCGGCCCCGCGGCGGAACGCGGTGCCGGCGCACTGATCGGGCAATACCGCCCGCTGCTCGATCAGATCAGGGAACACATCATGAATCACACGACCATCGGCGAGCACTGACATGAACTACGCCTTGCGCATCCTGCTGCTGGACGACGACGCCTTCATGCTGGACATGCTGTCCGACATGATCGCCGGCCTGGGCTACGCCAACGTCCATGCCGCCACGGACGCGCGCAGCGCGCTGAAGGTCTTGCCCACCTTCAAACCGGACCTGCTGGTCTGCGACCTGTCGATGCCGGAAATGGATGGCATCGAGTTCCTGCGCGCCGTGGCCGAGCGGGGTTTTGCCGGCGGCGTGATCCTGCTTTCCGGCATGGACAGCGGCATCCTGCGCGCCGCGGAAACACTGGCGATGGCGCAGGGCCTGACCATCGTGGGCGCGTGCAGCAAGCCGCTGTCCCGCGCCGCGCTGGCCGACCTGCTGGAGGTAGCGGGCGGCAGCCCCGCTGGCGGCACACGGTAACGGAAAATAGGTTATTATTTGTTCCATCCCCGCCTGATTCCTTCTTGCAAGCTTCCTTCGTTGAGTCTGCCTTGACATTGTGCTTGTCATTGAATTCATGGGCACCGGCCTCCATCTGGCAGCAACGAGCTGGCGGCAAAGGGCGCGCCAGGCGAACTTAATCTGATCCCGAAAGGGGAAAACAACATGAGCGAAAACATCAAACACATTACCGACGCGTCGTTCGAAGCCGACGTGCTCAAATCCGACCGTCCCGTGCTCGTGGACTTCTGGGCCGAGTGGTGCGGTCCGTGCAAGAGCATCGCCCCGATCCTGGAAGAAGTCGCCAAGGAATATGACGGCAAGCTGACGATCGCCAAGCTGGACGTGGATTCGAACCAGACGGTGCCGGGCAAGTTCGGCATCCGCGGCATTCCCACGCTGATCCTGTTCAAGAACGGCGTGCCGGCGGCGCAAAAGGTTGGCGCGATGGCAAAAGGCCAACTGACCTCTTTCATCGACAGCAATATTTGAGTAATATAGGTGGTGTTGCGCCCGCAGCACCACCTGCCTGGCCGGGACCGAGGCACCAGCCCCCCGAGAACAATAAGTCCAACGCAGTTCCCTCCCCTACCTTACTTTCCCGTCACGGGACACTCAAACATCTATGCATCTATCTGAATTAAAGGCCTTGCACGTTTCGGCGTTGCTGGAAATGGCCATCAGTCTGGATATCGACAATGCTGCCCGCCTGCGCAAGCAGGAGCTCATGTTCGCGATCCTGAAGAAGCGCGCCAAGGCCGGCGAGCAGATCTTCGGCGACGGCGCCCTGGAAGTGCTGCCGGACGGCTTCGGCTTCCTGCGCTCGCCGGACGCCAGCTACATGGCGTCGACCGACGACATCTACATTTCGCCGTCGCAGATCCGGCGCTTCAACCTGCATACGGGTGATTCGATCGAAGGGGAAGTGCGCACGCCGAAGGATGGCGAACGCTACTTCGCCCTGGTCAAGGTGGACAAGGTCAACGGCGAATCGCCGGAAGCCTCGAAGCACCGCATCCTGTTTGAGAACCTGACGCCGCTGCACCCGAACGAGCCGCTGCGCCTGGAGCGCGAGATGAACGGCGCCGAGAACATCACCGGCCGCATCGTCGACCTGATCGCGCCGATCGGCAAGGGCCAGCGCGGCCTGCTGGTGGCATCGCCGAAATCGGGTAAATCCGTGATGCTGCAGCATATCGCCCACGCCATCACGGCCAACCACCCGGACGTGACGCTGATCGTGCTGCTGATCGACGAACGTCCGGAAGAAGTGACGGAAATGCAGCGCTCGGTGCGCGGCGAAGTCGTCGCTTCCACCTTCGACGAACCGGCCACCCGCCACGTGCAGGTTGCCGAGATGGTCATGGAAAAGGCCAAGCGCCTCGTCGAGATGAAGAAGGATGTGGTCATCCTGCTGGACTCGATCACCCGCCTGGCCCGCGCCTACAACACCGTGATCCCGGCCTCGGGCAAGGTGCTGACCGGCGGTGTGGACGCCAACGCGCTGCAGCGCCCGAAACGCTTCTTCGGCGCCGCCCGCAATATCGAGGAAGGCGGCTCGCTGACCATCATCGCCACGGCGCTGATCGAAACGGGCTCGCGCATGGACGACGTGATCTACGAGGAATTCAAGGGCACCGGCAACATGGAAGTGCACCTGGAACGCCGCCTGGCCGAGAAGCGCGTGTACCCGGCGATCAACCTGAACAAGTCCGGCACCCGCCGCGAGGAACTGCTGATCAAGCCCGACCAGCTGCAGAAGATCTGGATCCTGCGCAAGCTGCTGTACTCGATGGACGAGATCGAGGCGATGGAGTTCATCCTCGACAAGATGCGCGCCACGAAGACCAATACCGAGTTCTTCGACATGATGCGCCGCGGCGGCTAAGAACCGCCCAAGAACCGGAGCCAGGCGCTCCGGTTCTTTCATTCAAAAATTGCTTCAAAATGGGGACAGACCCCATTTTTCGGGAAACATTTCCTGGAAAATGGGGTCTGTCCCCATTTTCCAGTCAACGGTTGGTGTATAATCCCCGGCTGTTTTTAACCCTGGCAAGTGATCAGCAATCGGGTCGAGAAGCTGTTGGACCGACGAAGTGCTGTTTGGCTACCAAACTTTGAGAGAGAAGCACATGAAAGCCGATATCCATCCCGATTACCGTGAAGTCCTGTTCCACGACCTGTCCTGCGACTTCAAGTTCGTGACCCGCTCCACGATCCAGACCCGCGAAAAAGCGACCCACGAAGGCGTGGAGTACCCGCTGGTGAAGATCGAAGTCTCGTCGGAATCGCACCCGTTCTTCACGGGCCAGCACAAGATCGTCGACACCGCCGGTCG
This sequence comes from Massilia sp. METH4, assembly GCF_037094685.1. Taxonomy (NCBI): domain Bacteria; kingdom Pseudomonadati; phylum Pseudomonadota; class Betaproteobacteria; order Burkholderiales; family Oxalobacteraceae; genus Massilia; species Massilia sp. METH4. The sequence goes on from NZ_CP146614.1 coordinate 1,025,406, forward strand.
CGTGGAAAAGTTCCGCCAGAAGTTCGGCAAGGTCGGTTCCAAGACCGCCGTCTCGCAAGGCTGATCAGCCTTTTGCGCTTGAAGAAAGGCAGCTGCGGCTGCCTTTTTTTATTGTTTTCGCCGATACTCCTGTTTCCGACGTCAGCCCTTGAGTGAATGAAGCCCGTACGCCTCCCCGCCTCCGCCGTCCTTGCCCTGCCCCGCTGGGCCCTGTTTGCCCTGGCCATGCTGTATATCCTGCCCGGCGTGATCGGCCGCGAACCATGGAAGAACGACGATGCCGCCAGCTTCGGCGTCATGTGGACGATGGCACACGGCAGCTGGCAGGATTGGCTGTGGCCCAATATCGTGGGCATGTCGGTGCCGCAGGAAGGCCCGCTCATGTTCTGGCTGGGCGCGCTGTGCATCAAGCTGTTCGGATGGCTGCTCGGCGACGTGCTCGCCGCCCGCATCGCCACCATCGGTGTGTTCCTGCTGGGCGCGCTGTCGCTATGGTACGCCACCTTCAACCTGGGCCGGCGGCCCGAGGCGCAGCCGCTCAAGCTGGCCTTCGGCGGCCAGCCCGAGCCGGACGACTTCGGCCGCACGCTGGCCGATGCCGCGCTGCTGATCTACCTCGGCTGCCTGGGTTTCCTCCAGCACAGCCATGAAACCACCTCCGAACCGCTGCTGACGGCCCTGCTGGCGCTGACCCTGTACCGCTCGGTGCGCTATATGGAAAAGCCATGCTGGCGCAATGCAGCGCTGATCGGCGTGGCGCTGGGCCTGATGACGCTGACCCGAGGCTGGGTGCCGCCCGCCTTCGTGCTGGCGGCCCTGTTCATCTGCACGCGCTTCCTGGCGATCCCTGCCGGCAAGGCGCTGCCCCACCTGCTGGCCTCGCTGGGCGTGGCGTTCGCCGTCACGCTGCCGTGGCTGGTGCCCGCCTTCGCCACCCGGCCGTACGGCCAGGCGCCGCTGGTGGCCTGGAACACGTGGAACATGGCGCAGCTGGCGCTGCCGAGCCTGCGCCCCCTGCAAATCTTCTTCCGCGATGGCGTCTGGTTCTTCTGGCCCGCCTGGCCTTTTGCGCTGTGGGCCGCCTATGCCTGGCGCCGGCAGAACAACCTGCTGCACATCGTGGTGCCGACTACCTTCGTCATCGTGGCCATTGCCATGTTGCTGATGAATCCGGCGCCGGAACACGCCCAGCTGCTGATGCTGGTGCCGCCGCTGGCGATCATGGCCGCGTTCGGCCTGCTGACGGTGCAGCGGGGCGCGATCAACGCGATCGACTGGTTCTCCGTGATGGTGCTCACGCTGGGCGCCGCAGTACTGTGGCTGTTCTGGTATGCCCAACTGACGGGCTGGCCGCCGAAGCCGGCCCACAACGTGCTGCGGCTGGTGCCCGGCTACGTGCCCGAACTGAACTGGCTCGCCCTGCTGGTGGCCATTGCCGCCACGCTCGGCTGGTTCCTGCTGGTGCGCTGGCGCGTCTCGCGCCGGCCCTCGGTGCTGTGGCGCGCGGTGGTGCTCTCCTCGGGCGGCGTGATCCTGATCTGGATCCTGTGGATGACGCTGTACCTGCCGCTGACCAACTACAACAAGAGCTATGCCACGGTGGCGCGCCAGGCCGCCGCCGTGCTGCCCGCCGACACGGATTGCGTGGCGAGCAATGCCGGCCCGGCGCAGCGCGCCTCGTTCGCCTATTTCGGCAAGCTGCCGTTCAACAGCGTGGACACCGCCCAATGCCGCGTGCTGCTGTGGCAGGACTACACGCGCGGTGAACGGCGCGACCCGCCGGGCGACTGGGCGCTGCTGTGGGAAGGCCGCCGCGTAAGCGAACGCAGCGAGCGCTTCCGCCTGTTCCGCCGGACGGCCCCGTGATGCGCAGCGGTATATCCAGAGCCGCCGTGCTGGCCGCCGCGCTCTGCGCCAGCTGGCCGGTGGCCGCGGCCCAGGCCGTTGTCGCATCGGCAACAGCCTGGCCACGCCTCGCGATCACGGGCGAGAACACGCCGCCGACCAGCATGCTCGTCGACGGCAAGCCCGCCGGCCGTCAGACCGACAAGGTGCGTGAAATGCTCGAGCGCGTGGGCGTGCCGTATTCGATCGACATCCTGCCCTGGAAGCGCGCGTTCATGATGGCGCAGCGCGACGCAAACACGTGCGTGTATTCCACCACCCGCACCGTTGCGCGGGAAAAGCACTTCAAGTGGGTGGGCCCGATCGTGGAATCGGACTGGGTGCTGATGGCGCGCGCCGACCGCCCGCTACGGCTGCGCACGCTCGAGGATGCCCGCCCCTTGCGCATCGGCACCTATGCCGGCGACGCGCGCGACGAATTCCTGCGCAGCCGCGGCTTCAAGGTGGACGCGGTGGCGAACGACGCACTCAATCCGGAAAAGCTGCTGCTGAACCGGATCGACCTGTGGGCCGTGGCGGCGCGCCCGGACTTGGACGGTACGGCGCGGATCGGGCGCAATGGCCAGCTCGTGCCGGTACTGGTGTTCAACCGCGTTGGCCTGTACCTCGCCTGCCATCCCACCGTGCCTGACCGGCTCGTCGAGCGCATGAATGCGATGTTCGATACAATGCGTCGCGATGGGTCGCTGGGCCGCATCGACCGCCGCTACGATGAAGAAAAAACAGGCCGGCAATAAACGTTATAAATCATTGTAGACAGACCGTAATTAACCATTGCAAAACCTGTTGCGGATCAAGATTTTTTCTTCAGGAAACTAAAGACAAAGCTTGCGCAGCCCGGTATAGTCCACATATACGCTACGTTGCCGCTCGGCATTAAAGACCGCCCACAGGTCATACCATACAAGCTGCCACCCAGGCAGCGCCCGTGCCTCGCTCAACGACACACCCGGCAGTGCCCCATTCGCGTGCCGGAATTTCCAGCTAGTACTGACGCGCCCCGCAACCGCGCTTCGGGTACTTTGCGAACGACAATCATCCGTGTATCAGTAATTGTTGAGTCTGCCACATGTTCAATTTCTATAAACTTCAGCTCGCGCTCAAGAACACCTGGGTGCGCCTCGCCCTGGTCGTGCTCGCTATCGTAGCGGTTGTTTTCGCCGTCATCCGTACCGAAGTCGTGCAGGACACCAGCCCGGTCGTCCGCTCGCAGAACATCTCGGAAATCACGGCCCTCGTGAGCCAGCGGGAGCGGCTCGATTACCTGCTCATCGCCCGCCCGCTGTCGGACTCGCCCCGCTATATCTACAAGTTCAAGGATACGCCGCAGCTGCACGTGGTGAAGGTGCCGAGCACCTCCCACCTGAGCCTGGAGCGCGAAGTCCTGCTGCGCAATGGCCTGCCGTACGCGATCGCCAAGGAGGATTACCTGTCCAAGCACAAGGCCGTGCTGCTGGACGACGGCAGCACGATGGCCGGCGTGACCGCCTTCGTGCAGCGCCACGCCTTCGACATCGTGGTCATCGCCCTGCTGCTGTTCGTGCTGAAGTTCGGCCTGCCCGGCATGGGTGGCGCGTCGGCCGCCGTGATCACCCCGGACAAGCTGAAGGGTTCCATGGATGACCTGATCGGCATGGAAGACATCAAGCAGGAAGTGCTGCACCTGGAAGACATGATCCGCAACCGCGAAGTCTACAAGCAGCACAATATCGACAAGCCGTTCAACGTGATGCTGACGGGCCCCGCCGGCACCGGCAAGACGAAGCTGGCCGGCTACCTGGCCAAGCGCCTGGGCTACCCGCTGATCTCGGCTTCGGGCTCGGCGCTGGAATCCGGCTACATCGGCGGCGGTTCGAAATCGCTGAACGCCCTGTACCGCAAGGCTGCCGCCCGCGGCAACTGCATCATCTTCCTCGACGAGGCACAGGCGCTGTTCATGCCACGCGGCCGCGGCGAGAAGAAATGGGAAGACGATACGGCAAACACCCTGCTGGGCCTGCTGGACGGCGTGAAGAGCGACGAAGGCAAGGGCGTGATCTGGGTGGTGGCGTCGAACTTCGACGACAACAACTCGCAGATGGACGAGGCGATGCTGCGCCGCTTCTCGGTGAAGATCAACTTCCGCCTGCCGAACAAGCTGGAACGCAAGGAACTGCTGCGCTCCTTCCTGGCCCGCAAGGAAGAAGGCCTGGTGGACTGGAACGACATGGACCTGGACCAGGTGGCGGAAATCACGCAGAACCTGTCGCCGGCCCTGCTGGAAACCGTGGTCGACCGCGCCTCGCTGCTGTCGATCCAGGACAAGCAGGTGATCAATACCGACCTGATGTTCCGCGCCTTCGAACGCGCCACGATCGGCCTGACCGACCGTGCCACGACGGCCGAGAAGACCCGCCAGCGCGAGCGCATCGCCCTGCACGAACTGGGCCACTTCTTCATGCAGATCGACCCGCACCTGCGCGCCGGCATGTCGCTGGCCGAGGTGAAGGAAAAATCGCACCTGCTGAAGATCAGCACGGAATCGGTGTCGAAGCTGAACGCGCTGGGCTACGTGCTCTCCGCCGGTGACGACATGTCGCTGCGCACGCTGGAAGAACTGGAACGCGACGTGATGCAGCTGTACGGCGGCGTGGCGGCGGAAGAACTGTTCTACGGTGCCCGCGGTATCTCGGTGGGCAGCCAGAACGACATCCAGAAGGCGACCTCGATGCTGCATACGATGGTCAACAGCCTGTCGATGTATTCGCGCTCGAAGCTTGACTACAGCCAGTTCAAGAACGAGATGAGCGGCGAGCACACGCTGGTGCAGGTGGAAGCGAAGGCGGACGAGCTGTACAGCGAAACGCTGAAATCGATCGCCGACTACCGCGACGTGATGGAATCGCTGAAGGACGTGCTGATGGAACGCTACGTGCTGACCAAGGACGACGTGTTCGAACTGCTGGAAGAACGCCTCGACCCGGCTCCGCTGCGCCTGGCAGCATAAGGTTCACCTTCGATACGACAAAGGCCCGCTGATGCGGGCCTTTTGTCGTTGGGGCAGCATGACCACAGCGTCATCAGCGCCGGGCGATCATCTGCACCTTCGTTTCGTTCGCGGCTACGCGGGCGGCGGGCAGGCGCTCGAAGCTGCTGATGCGCACCTCGTCGCCATGGTCGTGGAAGGTCAGCTCGGCACCGCTGTCGGTAACGAATGCGCCAGGACCGACCGGGCGCAGCCGGGTCGAAACGATCTTCAAGCCATTGTGTTCGGAACGCTGCATCGACCGCACGGAATCCTTCAGTTGCACATAGTAGTGGTTGCCGCGCTGGACGAACTGCGCGGCCTGGCCATTGGTCAGCACATAGGTGTTGGCGAACTCGTTGAACTCGCCCACGCCCGGCGTGTACGACTGGCGCGGCGCCGTCACGGAAACGCTGGCCTGGTCGGCCTGCGCCTGGCGTTGTGCCTGAGTTTGTGCCTGGGCGGCGAAAGGAGCCAGGAGGCCGAGGACGACTGCTGCCGCGCCGATAAACGATTTGTTCATGTAAATCTCCGAAGTGGTTTGCCAGGTGGTCACCGCCTCTTGTGTAATGTGCGGCGACGGGTACAAGGTAACAAAGACAACTTCGCGAAGGCAGCGGGAAGCGACGAAGCGTAGAAAAAGGGGGATGAACTGCCTGGCACCCCGCTGGAACGCAAATAGCGCGCAAATGCGGGCAAGTTGTCTAGATAACCACTGCAAAGCGACTGCGGGAGGGTCATGACAGGCCCGCATCGCGCCCAACTCGGCATTGCCGAAACGGCATGAACCGGTTGTTAATGAGATTTATTCTCATCTATAATGAAGGTTACTTCATACCCGCAACCATCGCTCACGGAGCCTCCATGCCTCCCGCCTCCACCGCTGACGCGCCCGCTCCGCTGCCCGCGCAGGTACAGCAGCTGTATGCCGGGCACCACCAGTGGCTGCACGGCTGGCTGTCCCGCAAGCTCGGCTGCGCCTTCCATGCCGCCGACCTGGCGCACGATACCTTCGTGCGCCTGCTGTGCGCCGACCGCACGGTGGCGATCGACGAGCCGCGTGCCTTCCTCGTCACGATCGCCAGGCGCCTGCTGCTGAACCATTACCGCCGCGAACAGCTCGAACGCGCGTGGCTCGATGCGCTGGCGGCGCTGCCCGAACCGCTCGCGCCGTCGCCGGAAGAGCGCGCGCTGGTCCTGGAAGCCCTGTGCGAAATCGACCGGCTGCTCGATGGCCTGCCCGCGCCGGTGCGGCGCGCCTTCCTGTATGCGCAGCTGGACGGCATGCCGCAGGCCGAGATCGCGCAACGGCTCGGGGTCTCGCACACGACCGTAAAGCGCTACCTGGTGCGTGCCATGACGCAATGCTACTTCGCCGGCGCGGGGGCGTGATGGCCGCCGGCGTGCCCGCCCCGCCCCAGGTCGCCCCTGCGATCGCGCGCCGCGCCGTCGAGTGGCTCGTCGAGCTGCAGGCGGGCCAGCCCAGCGCCGAGCTGCGCGAGGCATGGCAACGCTGGCGCGCCGCCCATCCGGACCATGAACGGGCATGGCGCCACGTGGAAAGCACCCATGCGCACTGGCGCGGCCTGGGCTCCCCCGTCGCGGCGGCCGCGGCCCAGGCGGTGCTGTCCCGGCCCGGTTCGGCCGGGCGCCGCCAGGCCGTCAAGGCGCTGGCCCTGCTCGTGTTCACCGGTGGCGGCCTCGCCGCCGGCGGCACCGCCCTGCCCTGGGATACCTGGCTGGCGGACGAGCGCACCGGCATCGGCGAGCGCCGCACGCTCAGGCTGGCGGACGGCAGCGCCGTCACCCTGAACGGCGACAGTGCGCTCGACATCGACACCAGCCTGCACCGCGTGCGGCTGGCCGAAGGCGAAATGCTCGTGACGATGCGCGGCGCACGCCTGCTGCCGCTCACCGTGGAAACGCCGCACGCCACGCTGCGCGCCCTCGGCGCGCGCTTCGCGGTGCGCCTGCTGGACGGTGCCACCCGCGTCTCGGCCTTCGACGGCGCGGTGGACGTGCTGGCCGGCAGCGGCGCCTACCTGCGTCTCGCGGCCGGCCGCCGCACCGATGTAACGCCCGGCGGCATCGCCGTGCCCGTGGCTGCCGACGAGGCCACCACGGCCTGGGCGGATGGCATGCTGATCGGCGCCGGCATGCGGCTGGACGAATTCCTGGCCGAAGTGGCCCGCTACCGCCGCGGCACCATCGCCTGCGACCCGGCCGTGGCCGGCCTGCGCGTGGCCGGCACCTACCCGCTGGCCGATACCGACCGCGTGCTGCGCGCCATCGCCGCCGTGCTGCCCGTGGAGGTACGCTACTTCACCCGCTACTACGTGGCGGTGCGGCCGCGCGGCTGAGCGCATGGCAAGAGTCGAGATACCCATCGGCAGCCGCACACTGGTGTCCGCCGCACCGGCCATCGGCGGCTGCGCACTGGTGTCGGACACCGGCTCTTCGGTGTCCGACACCGGTTTTCCCCGACCCCAGTCAACTCCGGTTCGCCACATCTCGCCAACTCGTCCAGGAAACCCAACCGGTTCGCCGCACGGGCATGCACCTGAAGCGCCCGACATCGCTCCCCCGCGTGCGTCCGAACGACATTTCACCGGAAGGTGATCCATTCCGCCATCTCGCGTGTCAAGGAGATGAAAACCCTTGAACAATCCACCCGAGACCACCATGCATGACCTTTCCCGTCCGGCGCGCGCGCGCCTGAACCTCACCACCCTGGCGCAGGCGCTGGCCCTGGGCCTGCTGGCGCCCGCCGGCGCCGCCCTCGCCCTCGATACGCCGGCGCAGGCGCAGGCGCGGCGCCACTACGATATCCCGGCCGGCCCGCTCGAGCCGGCCCTGAACCGCCTCGGCCGCGAGGCGGGCATCCTGCTGGCCTATCCCGCCGACCTGACCACCGGCGTGCGGAGCGAGGGCGCGCGCGGTGCCTACACGGTTGCCGAGGCGCTGGCCCGGCTGCTGCGCAACACCGGCATCGTGGCGGTACCGAAAGCCGACGGCGGCTACACGCTGGCCCGGCAACGCGCCGCCGGCGGCGCGCAGGAAGGCGGCGCAGCCCATGTCATGCCCAGCGTGATCGTCGACGGCGTGCGCGAAGGCGAAGACGGCCCCGGCAGCGGCTACGCCGCGCGGCGCAGCGCCGGCGCCACCAAGTTCGATGTCCCCGTGACGGAAATCCCGCAATCGATCTCGATCGTCACGCCCGACCAGCTGGCCACGCTGAAACCCGTGAGCCTGGGCGAGGCGCTGGCGTACACGCCCGGCATCGTCGCCGACCCCGGCTACACCAACTCGTTCGACGTGTTCTACAGCCGCGGCTTTCCCCTGTCCGACACGAGCGGCGGCATCTACCGCGACGGATTGAAATTCGGCGGCGCGGGCTGGGCTTCGGGCCAGCAGGAAGTGTACGGCCTGGAACGGCTGGAACTGATCAAGGGGGCGGCCTCGGTGCTGTACGGCGCCGCGGCGCCCGGCGGCGTGCTGAACACGGTGACGAAGCGGCCGACGGCGGACATGGTCAACGAATTGCGCGCCGCCGTGGGCTCGCATGGGCGCCGCGAGGCCGCCGCCGATGTCGGCGGTGCGCTGGGGCCGGCGTGGAGCTGGCGCGTGACGGCCCTGGCCCGCAACGACGAGACGCAGATCGACCATATTCCCAACAACAGCCGCTACTTCGCGCCGGCGCTGAAATGGCAGCCGACGCCCGCCACCTCGCTGACCCTGCTCGCCCACGTCCACGACCGGCGCACGGCCTACCAGTATTCGCTGCCGGCCGAAGGCACGCTGATCGCCTCGCCGTACGGCAAGCTGCCGCGCGGCCGCTTCGTGGGCGAGCCGGACTTCGACCGCCAGGATGCCCGGCAGTATGGCGGCGCCCTGCTGTTCGAGCATGCCTTTTCAAGCAGCACGCGCCTGCGGCACGGCACGCGCTACCTGAATTCGGAGAACCACGTGCAATTCATCGGCCTGGACGGCCCGCTCGACGACGATCCGCGCCGCCAATGGCGCAGCGCCTACGACGAATGGGAACGCACGCGCGGCTTCTCCAGCGACACGTCCATCGAGCAGCGCTGGAACGGCCTGGGCATGGCGCATACCGCGCTGGCCGGCTTCGACTACGCGCGCCACAAGCCGGAAAGCCAGTGGGCGCTGGCCGCGGTGGCCCCGCTCGACCTGTTCGCCCCGGCCTACGGTGCCCGGCCGGAGGAAATGACGCAGGTGCCTTCCTACAGCACGCGCGCGATCGCAACGCGCAAGGGCCTGTACGTCCAGGACCAGGCCAGGCTGGGCGAGCGCTGGATCTTCCTGCTGGGGGCCCGCCACGACTGGGCCAGCGACGCGCGCTCGCCGCTGGCGGGCACGCCGCGCTGGTCGACCGAGCGCACCGAAGCCACCACCGGCCGCGCCGGCGCCGTCTACCAGGCCGGCAACGGGCTGGCGCCGTTCTTCAGCTTCAGCCAGTCCTTCGAGCCGCAGAGCGGCGTGGACACGGCCGGGAACCGCTTCAAGCCCACCCGCGGCGAACAGGCGGAACTGGGCCTGCGCTGGGAGATACCATCGACCGGCCTGCTGCTCTCCGCCACCGTGTACACGCTCACGCAGCAGAACGTGGTGACGAGCGACCCGCGCACGCCGGCCGTGCGCATGCAGACCGGCGAAGTGAAGTCCGAGGGCGCCGAGTTCGAGGCGAAGGGCCGCGTCGGCAAGCATGTGGACCTGATCGCCTCCTGGGCCTATACCGACGCGCGCACGACGCGCAGTCTGCGGCCGGCCGACATCGGCGTGCGCCAGCCCTCCGTGCCGCGCCAGCAGGCCGCGCTGTGGGGCGACGTTGGCCTGGGCGCCTTCGGGTGGCCGGGCTTGCGCGCCGGCCTGGGCGCCCGCTTCACGGGGTCGATGACCGATGTGCGCGGCACCAATGCCCGCGTGCCTTCCTCGACCACATTCGATGCCCTGCTGGCCTGGGAAGCGCGCCAGTGGCGCGCCTCCCTGAACTTCGCCAACCTGGCCGACCGGGACACGCTCGCCTGCAGCTACGGCAGCTGCCTGTACGGCGAAGGCCGCCGCGTGACGGCCACCCTCGGCTACCTCTGGTAAGCGATGCGCGCCGCCGTCGTCACGCTGCACCGCTATACGGGCCTGGTGCTGGCCGGCTTCCTGCTGCTGGCCGGCGTGACCGGCAGCCTGCTGGCCTGGAACGAGGAACTCGACGCCGCGCTGAACCCAACGCTGTTCCACGCGGTGCCGCCGGCGCCGGGGGCACAGCCGCTCGACGCAGCGGAGCTCCGCGAGATCGTGGCGGCACGCCATCCGGCCGCGCGGGTGAACTTCGTGCCGTTCGCGCGCACCCCGCACGGGGCGACGTACTTCCTGATCGATCCCGCCACGCCGGATGGCGACGACCAGGTCTTCGTGCATCCATGGACGGGCGACATCCTCGGCAGCCGCCGCTGGGGCGACATCGGCCAAGGCACGAAGAACCTGATGCCGTTCATCTACCGCCTGCATTACTCCCTGGCCCTCGATGCGGTGGGCACCACCCTGCTCGGCATCGTCGCACTGCTGTGGACGATCGACTGCCTCGCCAGCGCGTGGCTCACGCTGCCGCCCATGCGCCGTGGCGCGGGCAAGAGCTGGCTGGCGCGCTGGTGGCCGGCATGGAAGGTGCGGCGCGGCGGCGGCACGTACAAGCTGAACGTGGACCTGCACCGCGCCGGCGGCCTGTGGCCGTGGGCGATGCTGTTCGTGATCGCGTGGAGCAGCGTGGCGTTCAACCTCGGCGCCGTGTACCACCCGGTGATGCGCGCGTTCTTCGCGCACCAGCCGGCCGAGGAACTGCTGCCACGGCGGGACGCGCCGCAGCCGTTGCCGGGCATGTCATGGCAGGCGGCGCGCGAAACGGGGCGGCGCCTGATGGCCGAAGCCTGCCGCGAGCGCGGCGAACGGGTGCTGGAGGAGACGATGATGCGCTACGACCCGCGCACGGCCACGTTCCGCTACATCGTCAGGAGCACGGCCGACGTCCGCGACCGCTACGGTGCGACGGCCGTGGTGTTCGATGCCGGCACCGGCCTGCCGTACTCGTACTGGTGGCCCACCGGCGCTGCCAGCGGGGATACGATCCGTACGTGGATCACGAGCCTGCACCTGGCCGCGCTGTGGGGCGTGCCGTTCAAGCTGTTCATGACGATGCTGGGCCTTGCGGTGGCGATGCTGTCCGTGACCGGGGTCGTCATCTGGCGGCGCAAACGGCAGGGCCGGATCGCGGCGGCGCAGCGCAACAAGCGCAGCGAGGCCGTGCTGACTTGATACCAGGCGCGACGTGGAGGTTCCTTGCAATCAGCGGCGGGCGATCATCTGCACATTGCGTTCGTTGGCGGCCACGCGCGCTTCGGGCAGCCGCTCGAAGCCGTCGATGCGTACTTCGTCGCCACCGTCGCGGAAGGTCAGCTGGGCGCCACCGTCGGTGACGAATGCGCCGGGCCCGACGGGACGCAGCCGGGTCGACAGGAACTTCTGGCCGGTGCCATCTTCCCGGTGCAGCGGCCGGTACGCGCTTTTCAGCTGCACGTAATAGTGGTTGCCGCGCTGCGTGAACTGGACGACCTGGCCGTTGGCGAGCGCATAGGTGTTGGCGAATTCGGTGAACTCGCCGGCGCCCGGCGTGTAGGCCTGGCGCGCCGCCGTCACGGGAACGCTGGCCTTGTCGGAATGCGCTTGTGCTGCGAACGAGGCCAGCACGCCGATGGCAATGGCTGCTGCGCCGATAAACGATTTGTTCATTTCAGACTCCAAAGTGGTATGCCGGTTTGTCGCGGCCTCTCATGTAATGTGCGGCGACGGATGCAAGGTAACAAAGACAACCTTGCCGGGACAGCGGGAAGCGATGAAGTGTCGAAAATGCGGGATGAATTGCATGCGGCGCCGGTATCGGCCTGCTGCACGGAACCGCTGGGCTCGCGTCAATAGGGCGGCGTGCCAGGTAACTCGCTCCCGACCGTGGCAACCGGCCTTTATTTCCGGTTCAACGCCGGGCTGACGACGCGAATGCCGAATTCGCCCCGGCGCATGTGCTTGACGTGCGGCATCGCTCCGACGAGACGGGCCGCCAGGTCCAGTCGGACATCCGGCGGCTGGCGGCTTCGGGCGTGCCACCCTGCTCATCCGATGGGAATGCGCTTGCAGCAAAGATGCAGATGCGTGAATGCGCCCGAAGAATGATCATCAGGCGTCAAGCCCTTGGCATCTTGCCCATGTGAACAGCCGATGACCCCAGATCATTCCTCAGCGTCGTCGTATTCAATTCTTTGACAAGGTGAACATAGGCGCGCTCGACGAATACCTGGCTTCCCGAGATGTTCCCGAACACAGCCCTTGAATCGCCCGGGTGGACTTTGCCAATCCAGAGCGGCGTATCTTTGGGTATCCTGAACTCGGTAAGACGCCACACTGGATTTTGATACTCCATCACTGAGTACAGCATCTCGGCCTCCCACCTCGATTCCGCACGATCCAGTGAAAAGCAAACGCCGGGCAAGTCCTTGTTCCCCCATTTTCTTCCCGGATGTCCGCCCCACGCGCGATAGAGTTTCTCGTATCCTTTTGCAAGATCACGAGCAGGGGGTGCTGCAAATCCATTTTCTTCCCAATCGAAGTTCACGTTCTATCCTCCCCATCTGTTTCAATGCTCTGCCCGCGATTGATAGCGGCCGCAGCAAGTGTCACCGGCAAAACGACAGCGTGCGCCTCACGGGCTGCGCAACGCCAGCACAGTTTCGCGCAAGCCATCAGGCGACGTCAGGGTCGGGGTCTGCGGATAGGGTCTCCCCCACCGCGCACTCATGCGCCGCGCGTTTTCGATGACCCGTGGCCTGGAATAGTCATACACGTCCCGCAGGGTTACGGCTTGTTTGGCACCGCCTGCACGCCCCCGCAGCGCTTCGAGCACGGCGAGCGTGAATGCCCCGTGGGCGGCATCGTAGTCTTCCCACGACTTTTCGTCGCCGCGCGACGCCGACAGGACCGCAACCTGCGCGGAGGCGCTGCGCTTGTAGAGGGTATATGGATCGTTACGCCCATCCGCCGCCCCGGAATGACAGGTATCGAGCAGCAGGATGCGCCTTCCCGGGACGCGGCGCAGAAGCCCGGAAAGCTCGCTGCCGCTCACCAGCGACATCGGGGCGCCCGGCACGGGGGCAGCCCCCGGGGCGGGATCGACCACAGCGAGAATGTCCTGTTGCGTGCCATCTTTCGGGACAAAGTAATACTCGACGCCGTTATTGGAGGCGAAGCCGTGCGAGGCAAGGAAGACGATCACGGTATCCTCAGGCTGCGCGCTCTCCAAGGCCTTCAGACGGGCCAGGAGATTGTGCTTGGTGGGCGCATCGGGCCCTGTTCCCGCAAGCACGGAGATCTCGACACCCGAGAACGCGAGGCCTTTCTGAAGCGCCAGTTCATTGGCCAGGACACGCACATCGCTGGCGGTATTGGGCAGTGGGGCCAAGCTGACGCGGCATGAGCCTGTCGCCCGACAACTGGAGATGCTGTCGAATTCGTCGACACCGGCGGCGACCACCCAAAGCTTGCCGGAACGGCGCGGCAGCGCCGGCGGCTGCACCAGCGGTGCCGTTTCGTCCAGGCCGATCGCGGTCGTCGTCTCGGCCTCGACGCGTATTGTCTGGACCGGCCCGAAGACGGGAATGGTGTACACCCGCTCGAGCGAGGACGACTCCGGGACCGCCACCTGTCTTTCGGCCGGGCGCAACACGGGAATGCCGTCGACATAGACCCCCAGTTCACGGATCGGTTGCCCGGCCGCCCTGGCTGAATAGCGGATGTCCATCGATCCCGGCCTGGCACCGGGGCGGATCGATTCGATCGTCACCTCCGGCGCGGCCAGCTGGGCAAGTGTCGATGCGAGCGATGCCGACAAACTCTCGCTGCCGGGTTGGGCCAACGTTGGCTCGACCAGATCCGGGCGGTACAGCTTGCGCTCGACCTGGACCGCGCGCACGAAGCGCGGCGCCGTGCCATCACCGGCATTCGTCAGCCACCCAAAGTAATTGTCACCGCCGGGAGAGGACTTGTAGAAGCCATCGGCGCGCCACACCACCCAGTCCTCGCCATTGGCATGCAGGAAAGCGCCGAGCGTCTCGGTGCCCTGCTCGAGTGAATACCAGCGCAGCGAGCCGTCGCCGGCCGCCGCGACCACCCAGCGTCCGTCGGCGCTCACATTGACCTGGTAGGCCGGCGCCGGGAGATTGCGTTCCCAGACCGGCTTGCCATGCTTGTCGACCACCAGCACTGACCACTGGGTGCCCAAGGCGACAAGCTCGCGCCCCGGCACTTGCGCCCAGCTGCGCACCGACTGGAAGCTTTTCAGCGGTATCGGCGTGCCACCGATCGTCACCGGCTTCTTGTAGCCGTATTCTCCGAAGTCGCCCTCGATGCGCAGCGTGCCATCGCGTCGTGGTCCGCCTCCCGCAGCCAGATCGGCCTCGGTGGCACGGCGGTACGCCTGCGCGTTGCGGTCCCTGATGTCGAGGGTACGCCTGTCGCCGCCGTCGGCCTGCATCGGCAGGGTGATCCGTGCGCCGTCGGCGCTTAGCTGGAACTGCTTCGCGTCGAAGCGAAAGTCGCCGTTCGGGGGCAGCGCTTCGGCCAGCTTGCGTCCGTTCGCGTCGACGAGACCGAGGCTGGGAGCCGAAGTGGAGAACGCCAACTGGCCGTTGGGAAGCGGCAGGATGTTGGTGAAGCGCTGGCGGCCGATGTCCATGCGCTTGATTTCTCCACTGGCCAGGTCGACCACATACATCGGCGTCGCGCCTTCTCCCTCGTACACGCCGTTCATGAACAGGCGCTTGCTGTCGGCGCTCCAGTTCAGGCAGCACAGCGAGCGTTGCCGGGGGTCGTCCACCTTCAGCACCCGGCGCAGCTGGCGGCTGGCGGCATCCATCACCACCATCTCGGCCTGGTCCTGCAGCCCGAATGCGAGCTGGCGCCCATCCGGCGAAAAGCGGATGCCGCCCAGTTCGCCGCCCCGGCAGGCGCGCCCGTCGGCGGCAGGGCGCACCGGGTATTGCGCGCGAAAGGTCAGCTTGCCCTGCGGGTCGTACAAGCGCACGCAGCCGTCCTGCGAGGTGGTGGCGAGCGTACCGTCGCGGGAAAAGTCGGCGAAGCTCACCCGTTCGCCATAGTCGCTGTCCTTGACGAGTTCGCGCCCCGAGGGCAGTTCGAGGACGCGCAGGCCGGCGGTACCGCCCAGGCCGACCGCCAGGCGGCGCCCGTCAGCTGATATTGCCAGCGATTCGACGATGCCGGGCAATCCGCGCAGCGTCTGCAGCAGGCGCCCCGTGGCCAGGTCGAAGCGGTACAGTTGGCCTTTCCCGCCCCAGCTGATCCCGGTCCAGCCAGCGACGATGGCTTCGCGCCCATCGGGCGTGATCGCCAGCGAGCGCAGCGCCCCTTCCTCGCCCGGTTCGCTCGGCACATGGAGGGTGCGTACCAGCCGCAGATCCGCCATGCGCCACACGCGCACGGTCTTGTCCTGGCTGACGGACACCAGCCGCGTGTAGTCGGGCGTGGCGCGGATCTGGTTGATCCGCGCGCTGTGCATGGCATAGGAAACGCGCGGCTGGGGTTGCGACGACTGAGCCGCCGCGGTCGCCATCGCGGCGGCCATGACGGCCGCGTACAGCCAGCGGGCGCCTACTGCCCCGAAGGACACGAACGTCCGCCTTTGTCGCCGGCGCTGCGCTGCGCCAACGTCGCCACGTCGTCCGGGGCGCACAGCGACGCGTCCTGATTCCGGGCGATCCGGTAGCGCAGCCTGAACACATTGGGCGTGGCGCCGCTGGCAGCGCTGATACGTCCAAGGTCGGCATCGGCGGCCGGGCGCCGGCCGAGCGCCAGGTCCGCTACCTGCTCGGCCAGCCAGCCGTCGTCCGGCCCCTGGTCGACTGGCGACGGAATGGCGGTGTCTGGTCCGGCCAGGGCCGCCTCCGTGTCGGCCGGCGTGCCATCCGGTGGTACCGGAGACGGCACTTCCGGAGGCAAAGCGCCCGGCGCGGGCAGGACAAAGTTGTTACCGCTGACACCGCCGACCGCCCCCACCGGCAGCGGGCCGAACTGCCCTTGCAGGGCGGCAAGATTGCCAATCGCGATGGGCGCATTGCCTGCAGGCGCGGTGCCAAAGCCGCCGATGCTCGCGAAGCCGGGATTGCTGTTGGCGCCGGAATTTGTCGTGCTATTTCCCACTGTTTCGTTGGAACCTCCAACGAGAATGCCATTGGTATCGAAGCTGGCTTCAAATTCCTTGGTTTGCAGGGTGCCTGGACCAAACAGAATACGGGTGACCCGTTGCCCGGCGTCTACCTGCACAAGGCTACGTTCGAGCCGGTATCCAAGCGAGCCTCCCGGGAAGGGCTGTTGCCAATCGTCCTCGCGTTTCACCCATTCGAACGCTACTAACTCCGTGGTCAACGACGGCGCCTCTCGCCCGACAACCAAGTTGGTGAATCCCGCAGCCCTGCCTTCGTTACCGGGGAGGAACTTGAAACCGGCTATGCTGCTGAGCGGAGCGACACTGCTCTGGGACGTGATCGCCAGAAAGCACGGTTCCGTGGATTTGCAAGTCTCGGTATTGGGCGGTAAATATATGTTACCTTCGACCTGTAATATGCCGCATTCGGCGTACGTACCGTCACCGCAATAGGTCTCGTCCGTTTCCTGATTTGGCCATATTGGGCCTTTCATTTCGGAGATCGTCGTCTCCCGGTCCGCTCCACTGGTGTGAAAAACCTGCACCTTCAAGCCAATGCCAGATCCGCCATATCGGTTACCCTGGGCGTCGGGTGCGCGCAGGATCGAGGCCAGGCCGAGATCATCGAGGACATCGGAGACGGCCGGCATAGACCCCAGCCGCAATGGACCAGGAAGCGTCCGGAGCGCCAGCAAGCGGTCGGCCCCTACCGTCACTTTGTGCGGCGTCGAATTGGTCGCCGCGACCAGTGTCGACTGATCGCTGTAGTTTTTCACATTGTTGGCGATCACGACCTTTGCAATTTCGCGATCACCAGGCAGGAATGCGTTATCGTCCGTGTTATCGAACAGGTAGATTGCGCTGCGGGTGCCCACATCCCCTGTCCCGCCCACGGTCACCGCATATCCGGTCTTGCCATCGGCCAAATCCAGCCCCCGCGAATACACGGAGTTGCCGAGATAGATACCATCGAGCGGGCCAGTACCGGTGGCCCGCAGAATGATATTGCCCTTGTTGACCCCGATCAGCCCGTTGCTGACGATACGGTTCCCGGCAAGGACTTCCAGCCCCGGATTGGAGTCGCTCGCGCTTGTATCGCCGCCCTCGCTCAAGCCATCGAGGTTCAAGCCGTTCAATTCCACGTCGCGTGCCGCGACGATACGCACGCGGCCGACCGGAGGACGGTTCTGCGGCTGGTAGCGCGCGGCAAGAGTGGTGTAGCCCGTCGCGGCAGGCGTCTGTGTGTCGGCGGGGCCGTTGGTCCGGGTTTGCCCGAGCGGCTTGGCCAGCACCACCTGCCCGCCCTCCACCACGAGGGCGCCGCTGCTGACCAGGCCCGTTTGCCAGGTGATGACATCGTTCAGGGTGACACGATGCGCGTCCGATGCCCGCGCCAGGATGGTGCCGCCGGCAGTCTGCAACAGCCCGGTACTCAGCAGGTCGCCACCGGCCGCCTCGAGCGTGAGATCGCCGCCGGCCTGGATGCCGCCCTGGTCGATGCCGTTTCCGCCGACGGTGAGGCCGGTCCCCGCCTTCAGGACAACGCCGCCGTCGCTGGCCAGCAGACCGGCACCGGTCCGCACCGCCCCGTTGCGCGCCTCGAACTCGATGCCTGCGTCGCTGTCGATACCGCCGTCACCGGCCACGATATCGCCCGTGGCCAGTACGGCCACCCTTCCCTGGCTGATCACGCTGGCCGGGCCGAAGCTGGCGGACGCGGCCGCTGTACCGTCCGCTGCGCCGCCAACGGTCAAGCCACCCGCGCCCAGGGCTGCGCCGTTGACCGACACCGCGCCACCGCTGCGGATGGTGAGCGAGCTGGCGCGCGCGGCGCCGTCGACGGCACCCGGCGCGCCACTCACCGCGCCGCCCAGTATCACGTTGCCGGCGCCACTGGTGAGCAGCACGGCGGCCGGCGTGACGATCGGGCCCGTCGTCACCCCGGCCTGTCCGCTGAGGGTCACGGCACCATCCGACGCCAGCGTCGCACCGCCCGTGTCGACCAGCCCGGCAGCCGAGACCAGGGTAGTCGTGCCCGCGACCAGCGCTCCCTGGGCCAGCCGGACGCCGTCACGGCCATCCGCATCCAGGGCCGCCGTACGCGCCGTGCCGCCGCCGGAGATCGCTTGCGCCACCGAGACCGCGCCCCCGGTGCTCGACAGAAGCAATTGGCCAGGCGTCTGGAGATTGGTCGCGTCGATACCGCCGGTGCCGCGGATGGCGATGTGCCCTGCCGAAATCACGCTCTCCGGCCCCTGCGCGAAGCGGCCGCCCGCCGTGGCGTCGACCGTGCCGCCGGCGATGTCGCCATTGACCGTCAGCGCGCCGCCGCTGGCGAGCACGACACCGTCATCCGCGCCATCGAGGGTGCCGTCGACGGTCATGCCGCCGCCGGCCTGGATCGCCAGTCCGCCTGCACCGCCACTGGCCCCCCCAGGCCCGATGCTGGCTGTGGTGCCGGCGGCGATGCGCAGGGCACCGGCCGCTGCGATCCGTTCCGCTCCGGTATGTACCGCGCCCGCGCTCGAATCGAGGGCGAGGGCGGCGCCACTCGTGATGCCGGCACCGGCCAGGCTGATGTCGTTGACCGTGGCGACGTTCACCCGGCCGTCGGAGAACACGCTGCCGCCGCCGAACGTGGCCGACCCGGCCCGCGCCCCGTCGGCAACGCCGCCAACCGCGAGGCCACCGTCCCCGAGCGCGGCGCCGGACAGGGTGACCGCGCCATCCGTCCTGACAGTCAGCGAGGCGGCGCGAGCGCTGGCGGCGCCAACCTCGCCAGGGGCGCCGCCGATCGCGCCAGCGAGCACCACGTCGCCGCCCGTGCTGGTCACCGACACCGCGCCTGGGGTCACGATGGACCCGGCCTGCACTCCGGCTCCGCCATCGAGCAGTACGGGGCCCCCGGATGCCAACGGCGCACCCAGCTCCACCTTGCCGGCGAGCGAAGCGAGGGTGGTCGCCCCCGCCACCAGTGCCCCTTGCGCGAGCCTGACCCCATCGCGCCCGCGCACCTCGAGCGACGCGAGCGGCAGTGCCGCACCGCCGGACAGGGCCTGGCTCGCATGGACCGCGCCCGCACCGCTGGCCAGCGCGACCCTTCCGGTGGTGAGCAGGTTGCCGACGCTGACTCCGGTCGCGCCGGCAATGTCGACAGCGCCGTTGCCGGTGGCGATGACACTGGCCGCCCCCTGCGTGAACGCGCCGCCCGCGCTGGCGCCGAAGTTGCCGTTATCGAGGACGATATAGCCGTCGATCGTCACATTGCGGCCCGCGCTCAGTGCCAGCCCGCCGCCTGGCGTGCCTCCCGCCGTAGCGCGGCCATCGATGCGCGCATCGGCCTGCACCGTGATGTCCTGGTCGGCCTGCAGCGCGACATTCGTGCCGCGCACCAGTTGGCGATTGATGGCCAGCGCATTGATCGTGAAGTCGCCAGCCGCGCCGGCGCCCGGCAGTGTGGCGTCGCCGCCGCCCTGGCTGACCACCAGCGATCCAGGATCGAGCAGTAACGAGCCGGCCCTGCCCGCCAGGGCGGCAGTATCGACGTCGCCGTCGAAGCCCAGGCGCAGCTTACCGGAGACTTCGACCTGCCCGCCGTTCCCGGCCACCGTGCCCCCGCGCGCCTCGATCGCGCCCGCGAAGCGGGTGTCGCCGTCGGACCAGACCGAAACCACGCCTCCATTCCCGGAACCCGTGGCATTCGCCCTCAGCACGGCACCGCGCGCAACGCTGGTGCTTGCGGCGTTGGCGAGCGCGCCGCGCCCCTGCCAGTCGCCGCCGATAGCGATGCTGCCCCCGCCATCGCGCCCGGATGCATCGGCCAGCGCATGGCCCGAGAGCTGCACGCCGCCAGCCGTCGCTTCGATCCGGCCGCCTATCTGGCCCGATGCATCGAGCGTACCGCCCACCTTCAGGATGGTGCCGGCGTCGCCGCGCAGCGAGATCAGGCCGGCGCGCGAATCCACCGCCGTTGCCCGGATCACCCCGCTGACATTGATCAGGCTATCGACCACGGATTTAGCGGTGGCGACCGTCAGCTGTACCACCCCGCCCTCGGCGCGGATCGTTCCCGCATGATCGACGTAGGCCGACAGCGGCCTTCCCTGCGCATCGCGCAGCTGTTCCAGCGCCGTGGGATCGACGACCAGGTTGACCAGCTTGTCCCCATACAGGTCGAGTACGAAACCCTCGCCCGCGGCGAGGGCCACCTTGCCCAGCCGGGCATTGATCACGCCGCTGTTTTCGACGCCGCGTCCGACCAAGGCAGCGAGGCCGCCGTCAGCGACACTGATTTCGCCGAGATTGCGGACGGTCGCGCCGGGCTTGCCGGGCTGGTTGAAGTCGAGCTTTCCGGACATGAAATCGGCATTGCTGATATTGGCAGTCGACGCCACCAGCCCGCCGACATCGACCCGCGCGCCGCGCCCGAAGAGGATCCCGTTCGGATTGACCAGATACACCTGGCCGTTGGCATTGATCCTGCCGTAGATGGCCGAGGCATCGTTGCCGACGACGCGATTGAGGATCACGGCCTGCGCATTGGGCTGGTTGAAATTGACGCTTTCGTGCCGGCCCACATTGAACGATTGCCAGTTAATGGCGGCACGCTGGGAAGCCTGGTCGACCGTGGTGACGGCACCGGCCTGGCGGATCGTCGCCGCGCCGGCCTGCACAACGCCGTCGCGCGGGCCGGCACCCGCCACTGGCGCCCCCATCGTCAATACCATCGCCAGACCCGCGGCCCTGGCATTGCACGCCCGGGCGATGGCGCGTGCGAGCGGACGCTGGACCGGTACCGTGACCACCTCTTGCATCTTCGTTTTCATGTCGTCTACCTCGCTCAGAAATCGATGCCGATTCCACCGAACACGCGCACGTCCTTGTTGCCCCGGCTGGCCACCACCGTGCGCAATGGCTTGGCCACTTCGACATAACCCTTGAGGCGTGCCGCGCCGCTGAAGCGCAGGCCGATGCCGGCCGCACGCAGCGAACCTTTCAGGTCGGGCCCGGCGACCTGACGGCGCCGCACCGACCCGCCGTCGTAGTACCCGTACAGCGTCGACTGGACGGGGCCGAGCACGGCGTTGTAACGGATCTCGGCCTTGCCGGCAGCGCCCTTCTCGCCGATGACTTCGGAGGGATCGTAGGCCCGCAGGAACGTATCGCCGCCCAGCCCGAGCTGTTCCGCGGTGGGCAGGGGATCGCGGCTGTACTGCGCGGTCGCCGCCAGCAGCAGCGACCATTCGCCGCCGAGGTGCTGCAAGCGGGCCAGGTAGAGCGACAGTTTCGAGAACTGTGGATCAGCCAGTTCGTCCGGCCGGGACCGGGATGCACCCAGCATCGACAAGCCTTTCGACAGCTCGGCGTCCAGTACCGAAATACCGGCCGCCGCATCGGCATAATCGGCCGACACGCCGACTCGCAGGCTGCGTATCCGGTCCTCGCGGCTGGCGGTCGTGAGCACACTGTCGTAACTGTTGTTGTAGCCGGCAAAACCGGCACGCGCAGTAAGGTTGGCCTGGCGGCTGCGAACGATCGGGTACGTCAGGCCGATGCCGAGGTTGTCGCTGCTGGTGTCGATATTGCCGAGCGTGGACGTGGGCTTCGAGCGCGATGCCGAGGCATTGAACTGCAGCTTCAATCCGCGCGCGCCAAGCGGCATGTCGAACGCATAGCCGATGTACTTGAGGCGCTCGTCGCCGGAGCTGATGGCCCGCAGACCGTGATGGTCCAGGCGCCCCACCAGGCCGAAGAGATCGGCGCCGGCTTCGATCCGGACCCGGCCCAGCGCGGGTGTGCTGCGATTGTGGACGGACAGGGAAAAGGTGGCAGGCGTCCTGGCCGCCACCACTGTGAGGCTCGAGGCATTGGGCAATGCGCCCGCTTTCAGGTTTGCCTGCACGGTAACCCCCGCGAGCTCGTTCACGAGCAGCAGGCTTCGCTCGAGTGTCGCAAGGCGCAATGGCTTCTCGGCAAGCACCGGCTCGAAGAAAGCGCGCAAGCGCGGTTCCTCGATGCCGACAAATGACACGCCGTCGATATAGCCTTCGAGTACGTCGATGCGCACGGTCGCCCCGGCCGCTTGCAGGTCCTGTTGCGGCACGATGGCTTGCGACAGGACATAGCCGCGTTCGCGATAGGCGGCCGAGATGCGCGCGGCAACCTGGAACACGTCCGCCAACGTCACCTCCCTGCCAACGAGCGGCGCCCACAAAGGCTGCAACTGCGCACTGGTCAACACCGAGTTGCCGCTCAGCGCAATGCCCGAGAGTACGAGGCGTGTCTCCTGCGCGCCGGCGGGCATCTGTTCCGGGAAGCGCGAACGGTCGATCTGGATGGATTCGTTACGCGTAGTCGGCACCGGTTCCTTCTTGATGTCCTGCTCGATCCGGCCTGGCAGCACCGCGGGAGGAACGGTTTGCGCATGGCCAACCTCCCAGGCGCCGGTCAGCGCGAACACAATGCCAAGCACACGGGTTTTCTGGTTCAACGCAGCCTCCGATGGAGTGAGGATACGGCGATAACCCGCCAGGCGCGGCGCAACGCCTCCGGAGCCGGCGGTAATGGTGTCAAGTGGACGAGCGTTGAAGCGTTATCGCGGCGCTTGCAATCGGCGCACAGGTTTTCGCTTTCGTCCCGGGTGCGTGGTCAGCGGCCCCGGAAATGGGGGCCAGACCGCGCCAGGCAGCCCGCGGCATGGAACAGGAAGAGTGTTGGGTGCGCTGGCATGAGCACGTGAAGGACAACAGGCTTTGAAAGGATCGAGGTCGAAAAAGACGGACTTTGCGTGGGCGCGCATTCTTTCTCTCCTTTCGACTACAAGGCAACAATGAGCAGCTATGTAGGGGCATCTGCCAGCGGCGTTTTCGCGCCCGATGCTGTTCATTATCCGAGGCTTTCAAACGAATGGCACAAGAATTTGCACGAAGCGCCAATAAACAACAGTTTCTATTCCTGGCAAATCATGCTGCTGTCGAGCTGGCCAATGGCTGGTTTCCACCTGCCATGGCTGCACAACCGTGCAACGTGTCCACCCACGATCACGCGCTTTCGCAACGACGCGACGCTGCCGCGCAAATGCGATTGCAATTGCGGGTGCTGCTTGCTAGGATTTTCGTACCCGAATCTCAAGTATCGGACCCCGCGATGAAGAAGCGAAAGTCGATGGACGCGTCGCCGCCGCGATCAGGCCAGGGCAACAACTGGTTCAGCCTGAGTCGCACGCTTGTATCGACCGTGATCACGATGATCGCGGCGATCATTGCCTATGAAACCGGAGCGCAGCTCAATCCCGGCGAGGTAACCTTCGTGTTTGCCTGCGTTTATGGATTGACCTGGTTCGGCGAGCTGTTGACCCGGTTGTATCGCAAGCCCCGGAGGTAACGTGCGCGCATCGATCCGCTTTGCTTGGGCACTGCCCATTGCCCTTTGGTCGAGTGCATCGTTCTCTCAGCAGGGCAATCCCCCCATCTTCAGTTGCGCGACCGACCGCCCGGCCATCGTGGAAGGGAGTAACGCAAACGTTTATGCATGGTTCGGCAGCGACCCCTACATCCCCGAACGCGGTGCCGCGAATCAGCAGATCACCTGGACCGCGAACGTCGGAAAGATCACTCGTGGCAGCGAGGTATGGGACTTGTCGGCTGTACGCGCCGGCTCCGAGACGGTGCCCACACGAGCGCTTGCGACGGCATCCGTCCAGTCGGCAGGCAAGACGTACACATGCACAGTCGAAGTGATCGTGGCTCGGAAAGAAGCCGATCTGCCCATTCGCGGCGAGGTCAAGCCGGCGCCGCTGCTCCCGGCACGGCGCAACCTTCTACCCACCCAGCAGGAAGCCGATGGCTTCGGCCTTTACAGCTATCTCCTGTTCGCCACGCCGCCCCGCGACCCCGAATCCACAGCGCGGTACTTGAAGGCAATTGAAGCCTACCTCTCGGTCTTCTCCGATGTGGACGCCTTCCTGTCGCGGCACATCGCGGCGAAGGAATTGAACGTCACCTACATGCCGCTGAAATCGGCGTATCAGGAAGGTGCTTCGGTCGAGGCGATGGCGAAGGACATTCTGGAACGCTATGACTACGCCGCCGCGCAGATACTGCTCCGCAAAGCCGGCATCGAGGACAGCAGCGGCCCCTTCCTGATTTCCTCGCTGGTACCGCTGCGCGCCGGCGACGCTGGCGCGCGCCTTCAGGAAGATCTTTCCGGCGTGGCGCCCGAGCTGATCTGGTTCTGGCTGCGCAGCTTCCACTACCTCGCCGCGCAGGAGCGCAGCTGGACAGAAGTGAACCTTCGCCGCTTCGGCCTGCGCTTGCGCAACGCCATTGCCGTGGGCGGGAAGGTGAGCCCGGCCGTGTACGACGTGCTGAAGACCGCCCTGCAATTCAAAGGCAAGTAGGCGGGCGCGAGCGCGGTCAAGCAAGGCTACGGCAGGGATACGTCATACCTTCATCGGCAGAATAGATGAGCTATCTTCAACGAAGTCCATTCGCACTCTGCATTGGGCTACCGGGCGCCGCGCATGTACTGAAAAGAGCTGGCCCGCCGGGCTCAGTTCGGTGGGGTTTAGCAATAGGCTATGTCGGGTAATACATGGGAAATATCAGGGGAAAGATCAGGGGAAAGATCAGGGGCAACATCATTACCAGTCCAGCGGGCCGGTCGGGTCTGGATCGCGAATCAGGTAGCAGGACAGTGTTTTTGGCTGCCGCTTAGTGAACGTAGTAGCCTTATGCTCACGATAGCTAACTTCGTCGTGATAGCCAGTTGCGTTCCAACCCTTGTTGGGATCATTCGTATGATGAGTAAGCGAAATCACTTGATAACGGCATTCCGAGCCAATCGCCGCCAGTCGGAACGTGGTTCGCCCGATCGCTTGATCGATGATGCGGAAGTCTCCCGGCTCACAACGACTGAACGGTGTCATCCATGAGATTGTACTGGGTGTAATCGTCAATGCGCCATGGCAGGCCCTGCCCGTCCCAAGAAAGCGCTCTGTTTTCGGCCCTGCTACGGTCGAACTAAGGACGGCAACCAGCCCAATGCCGGCAAAGGCTAGTGGAAGAATCAATCGCATGTCTCACCACCAACCTTACTTCGACGGATGACTTCCAGGCAGTAGCTGATCTTCCGACTGTAACTAGGATCACCAACGTTATAGCGTTTGGCGATGCTGGCTGGTGTTATCAATTCCCAGCCAATAATGACTTTACGCAAGGCAGCCTTCTGATACTGCAATGTCTGCCCGGGCCGCAGGAAAACATGGGCACCATTGCTTGTCTTCAGAATCTCGACCGTCGTGTCATTTTTTCGGGCGATCCGATCAAGACTATCACCAGCTTTGACCATGACGGAATGGATCCGTTTGTCGTTAGCATCCTTCACTGTCTGGATATCATAACGGGCATGGCGCATCAGAAGGTATGCTACGCCTGCCTCGATGTTGTGGCGAAGATTGGTCGTAACGGACGCGATGGTTAACCGTTGCCGTAACGAAGTTGGCATGATGAGCTCTCCACCTTCATTCCCGACAAGAAGCGCACGTAACCCAGGATCCCCCTCGTTCCCGATTTGCATGGGATTCTCTCTCCACGCCGGGTTATCGGGACCACCGCTTTCGGTCCAAATCATGGCTTTAACGTATTGCCAGTCGAGGGACGTGTAACCGTTGCCACTCAGGTGGCTATTGAATATATTTACGGTACGTCGAATGTCGCAGTCGTACCTGTGCCATCGTGAATCATTGATAGCTTCGTCAATAGTGTTCTGCCACTGTTCATACTTCGTCTGTCGTCTCGCCTCCGTCTTCAAAGCCTCTACGCTTTTCATACCGCCTCCGAACTTTTTTGCCTGGAGCAGGCATCGTAGAGCGACGTTTCCTTGACGACGATGCGCTATCGCAACTATTCACGATGGCGCTACACCTTCATCGGCAGAATCACCATCTGCAACCCCTCCAGATGCAACCTGCGCTGCACGGCGAGCGACGCCTGATTATGCAGCATGCGAATCAGCCAGTTATCGCTGGCGAAGATGAGCTTGCTGGTGAAGAAGATCGAATGCGGGAATTCGCGGCTGATCTCTTCGCACAGCCGGCTCACCTCTTCCACCGCGTCCGTGCCGAAGCCCAGATACGAAGAAGACGCCATGCCGTGGCTGTGGCAGAAGTCGACGAAGTACTCGAGCGTTTCGGCCGCCTCGTCGCGCATGCGGTCCATGGCGCCTTCGCCGCCGTACACATGCGAGTCCACGGTGCGGGCGTTCACGAAGATGAAGTTCTTGAAGTGGCCGGGGAACATGCGCTGCACCCACAGCAGCGCGTGCAAGCCGCCGCCGCGCGACGTGCCGACGATGAAGACGGCCGTCTGGTCGTCCGCCTTCGGCTCGATCGGCTCGCGGTTCGGGCCGAAGGGCTGCGTGGCGAATACCTCGTCCACCGAGTGGATCGCCTGCTTGGTGCCGCGGTAGTGATTGCGCACCCAGATGCACATCGCGGCCATGACGCCGATGATCAGGACCGTGGCCCAGCCGCCCTCCATGAAGCGCTCGACCAGCAGCACGATCAGGATGCCGGCGCAGATCACGAAGCCGACCAGCGACAGCAGCAGCCGGCGCAGCCAGTGGGTGCCCTTCTTCCGGTTGCGCGTCCAGTACAGCACCAGGCCGAGCAGCGAGATCGCGAACGTGAGGAACACGGAAATCGAATACAGCACCACCAGCAGGGTGACGCTGCCGCCGGTCCAGAACAGGATCGCCAGCGCGCCCAGGCCCATCACGAGGATGCCGTTCTGCGTGACCAGCCGCGTGGAGAGGTAGCGGAACTTGTGCGGCACCCACGAATCGCCGGCCATGTTCGCCAGCACCGATGGGCCGCCGAGGAAACCGGTATTGGCGGCGACGAACAGCAGCCCCGCCTCGAAGGCCAGCACCACGGCCAGCAAGACCTGGTTCAGTACCCCGCCGTTTGGTATCGCGTTGTCGATGATGCTGCGGAAGGTGGAAGCGTTGAGCGTTTCGCCCGTGATCGGCGTAGCATCCCACAGCAGGTAGAGCAGGATGATGCCGCTGGCCGTGAACGCCAGCGACAGGGCCATGTAGAGCATCGTCACCTTGCCGGTGCGCACACGCGGCTCGGCCAGCAGGTTGATGTTGTTGGACACGGCCTCCAGCCCCGTGTAGGTGCCGCCGCCATGCGAGTACGCAAGCAGCAGCATGCCGGCCACGCCGGCCCAGCCCACGGTGCCGGCCAGCGCCTGGGTCTCGTCGATGGTGCTCGGCACCAGGTCCGGCAGGTACGATGCGTGAGCGGCGATGCCATACACGATCAGCACCAGGTGCGTGATCACGAAGCCGATGAAGATCGGCAGCAGGATCTGGATCGCTTCCTTCAGGCCGCGCAGGTTCATCACGATCAACAGGCCGATGAAGAACGCCTCGGCCCATAACTTATAGGGCTGGAACCAGAGCGGCAGGAAGGACGCCAGCGCGTCGACGCCGGAAGCGATCGAGATCGCGATCGTCAGCACATAGTCGAGGATCAGCGCGCAGCCGGCGATCAGGCCGAGATACGGCCCCACCAGCTTCGTCGCCACGCGGTAGCCGCCGCCGCCGGTGGGGAACAGTTCGATGACCTGGTTGTATGCCAGCGCGATGATGAACACGGTGACGGCCGTGGCCAGTGCCATGTACAGGCCAAGGTGCGTGTGCGCGCCCAGCGCCTTGAAGGTTTCTTCCGGCCCGTAGGCGGAGGACGAGAGGCCGTCCGCCCCCAGTCCCACCCACGCCAGGAAGGCCACCAGCGCCATCGAGTGGCGGGTTTCCTTCGCGAGCGGGTCGAGCGGCTTGCCCAGGATGATTTCGCGGATCTTATTGTTCTTCATGTCTGCCCGGCCGGTGCGGGCCGGCTGTTGTCGAAACAGGCGAGATGATACGCCAATCGACTTCCGGACCCGTTATCAGACGGGCAACACGTCGCCACGGATGACCAGGGTTGCTCCCGCTGGGCAAATCAGTGATAATGCACGGCGCGTCGCCGGGATGGCGGAATAGGTAGACGCACGGGACTCAAAATCCCGCGCCGCAAGGCGTACCGGTTCGATTCCGGTTCCCGGCACCACCCTCTTGCATCACGCTGCATCATCAAAGCTCAAACCCGCATGTTTTCAAGGCATTGCGGGTTTTTTGTTGCCTCAAGCTGTCTCACAAAGGAGCATCACAGCTCAGTAGTTTGGTAGCGCTGTTGGTGGTACGTCGCCCGACTGCAAACATCGCCAGGCTCCGCGTCGAGTTGTTGCCAAGTGGCGCAGATGGCGCCGTCCCGCTACTGGCGTCCCGATCGCGGCGGCTGCGGCCGGCCAGCTTGATGTCCGCAGCCCTGCCCCTGATGGGCACGGTTTTCTCCATTTACATGCCCGGTCATCCCCGGTGATAGACCGTGATTCTGGAATTCACCTCGTTCAACTTATCCTGGTTGTCGAATCTGCCGAGCGATCCAGGTTTTTCAGCCCATCAAGGGACGCATTGATTTATTGCTGGTGGATGAGATCAGGCCTTGAAACGTGGGCCAAGATCGCCGCCACGAATAAGAGCGCCTAACAAAACCCCCATGGCTGCGTTGCGGCGTCTCGCCGTACAGGTGTACTGTCTTCGACGCCGCGCCTTGCCCTGCGGGTTTTGTTAGGCGCTCTAAATCAGCGTTTCCGAAGCTGTCATGACAGAAATCTACCGACAAAAAGAAAGCCGTGATATGCAGCCATTTCGGGTGCATATCACGGCTTTCGGGCATTAGGACAGTCCGGCTACCAGGAGCAGCCCGTAAGGCCTTGCTTGTCATGCGGCCTAGCTGGACTTTTTATTCCCTTGGGGCTGGGCAGCATTGGAATCCTGCCCGTGGGCGCTGCCATGGATGGATGAACCGCCCACTTGTGCATCGACCTGCATGCTCGCGCCGTTACCGTTCGCCTTGCCCTGGGCACCCTGCGTGGACTTGGCGCGGTTATCGTTATCCCATGCGGCACCGGACTGGAAAGGCTGCGCTGCCTTTTCCACTGCTTCACGCTGCTTCCTGAGATTGTTTTCCGTTTGTTCCGTCACGGTGCGCTTTACCTCGCTGGCCAGGTCGTTAGCGGTACGGGACGTTTCCTGTACATGCTGCTGCGTGACACGGGAGAGATCCACCTGGGTATTTGCTGCCAGATGCGACAGATGCTGCTGATAGGCGCGAATCTTGTTGGATGCCGGCTGGGCGGAGGCAGCGACGATTTCCAGGGCTTCCGTCGTATCCTTCGTTGTGAGAAGACGCTGCCCGACGGTTGTCGTTTCTTCCAGCATCGACTGGCCAAGCTTGAGATTTGCGGTGCAAATATTCTGGAATGCCGTCGCCAACGAATTCGAGAACTCATTAAAGAATGCGGCTTGCGATTCAAGGTGCGAACGAAGGGATGGAGCAACTTCTTGCGAATATGGGAACATGGAAACCTTTATTTGTTTGGAGGGCAGAAGAAGATCGGCCGCTTCTGCAGAATCACGTTGAGGCGTGCGACGAGGGACACTATGCGCCTTTAATCCTGAACAAGCCACAAATAAATATATTATTCCTCACCACCTTTTATTCCGCAATTAAAAGAGCCCCGTGGAATCAGTTCGATCTGGCAACTGATTTTCAGCGCGAATGAAGTTACTCATCAGTAAATGTAATGCGGCATTTCACTTGAGCTGGAGTCGAATGGACTTGGCAGGAGTGGAAAGCGCTTCTTGCGACCTGCAGCCTTTTTCTGCCTGGAGAACGGGATGCCAGTCTTTGCAACGATGTCCGTGGGTCTGGCTGGAAAAAGCTCGAGGCAACAAAAAACCGCAAGCTCGGAGCTTGCGGTTGTCGAGATTGGACCGGATACGGGGCGCTGCGACGCGGTCTCATGCGTCGCAGCGCCATGCGTCATTGGTCGCGCGCCTCCGCATCGATCCTCGAATTCGCCGCAGTATCGCGCATGAAGCAGCAGACGATCAGCGTGCAGGCAATCACGCCGGTGGTGTACCAGTAAAAGCCGCTTTCCAGGTTGATCGACTTGAACCACAGCCCAAGGTACTCGGCCGTGCCGCCAAATACCGATACCGCCACTGCATACGGCACGCCCACGCCGGTGGCGCGGATGCTCGCCGGGAAGAGCTCGGCCTTCACCAGGGCGTTGATCGAGGTGTAGCCGGAAACGATGATCCACGCACAGGCGATCAGGCCGAACGCCTCCCATGGGCCGCTGGCGTTGCGGATGGCGGTCAGCAGGGGTACGGTGAAGATCGTGCCGAGCAGCGCGAACGCCACGAGCAGCGGACGGCGGCCGATCCGGTCGGACAGCGCGCCGTACAGCGGCTGCAGGCACATGGCGAAGAGCAGGGAGCCGGCCGAGACGGCGGTGGTCTGCGCATCGGTGAGGCCCACGGAAAGGCGCAGGAACTTCTGCATGTAGACGGTGTACACGTAGAACGCCAGCGTGCCGCCCATGGTGAGGCCGATCACCAGCAGCACTTCCTTCGGATGCTGGGCGAGCTGCTTGAGCCCGCCCATCGGCTTGGCTTTCTTGCGGGCTGCCTCGAACGATTGCGTTTCCGGCATGTCGTGACGCATCATCAATGCCACCAGCGCGAGCAATGCGCCGATCACGAACGGAATGCGCCAGCCCCAGTCACGCAGTTGCTGGTCGTCGAGCACGAAGTTCTGGAGGACCAGCAGCAGCACCAGCGCCAGCAGCTGGCCGCCGATCAGCGTAACGTACTGGAAACTGGCATAGAACCCCCTTCGCTTCGAGTCCGCCATTTCCGACAGATAGGTGGCGCTGGCGCCGTATTCACCGCCCAGGCTCAGGCCTTGCAGCAGGCGCGCCAGGAGCAGGATGCAGGGCGACAGGATCCCCGCCGTGGCATACGTTGGCGCGCAGGCGATCAGCAGCGAGCCGACGCACATCAGCAGCACCGACGCCATCAGGGCTACCTTGCGGCCGTGCCGGTCGCCGAGATGGCCGAACAGGATGCCGCCGAGCGGGCGCACGAAGAAGCCCAGCGCGAAGATGCCCGCCGTCGACATCATCTGTGCCGTCGGGTCCTGGGCGGGGAAGAACGAATTCGCGAAGTAGAGGGCGAAGGCAGCATAGCAGTAAAAATCGAACCATTCGACCAGGTTGCCTGCCGAACCAACGAAGATCGCGCGCAGCCGCGCGCCGGAAATGCGCTCGCCGCCTTGCGGCCGTGTGCCGGCGACCGGCTTGCCGATGACTGTGTTCATGGGTTGTCTCCTTTATCAAGAGCCCCATTGTCCCGATCGGCCGGCCCTGGCACATCCGCAACTCTGGCGCTACCGCCTCCGTAAAACTACGGAGAGCCACCCATCGGCGCCGCGCACCTGCTATCGTTGCCGATTTTGGCAGGGGAACTTGCATGCCATCGTTGTTCGGATCACGGCCATGGCGCCGCGTGCTCATGCTGGCCGGTGCGCTGGTCCTGATCGTGGCCACGGGGAACTGGGCCGGGGAGCGCGAACTGCAGGCCAAGATGGCGGCGCTGCGCCAGGCGACGGCGGCCCATGTGCTGGGGCTGCGCGGCCTGGTCGAGAAGCACGATTTCCTGCCGCATGCCACGGCGCGGCATCCCGACGTGCGAGCCTTGCTGCGCGATCCCGGCGATCCGGCACTGCGCGCGCGCGTCAATGCCTACTTTGCCGACCTGCAAAAGACTACCGGTGCCGCCGCCCTGTTCCTGATCGACCGGACAGGCTTGACACTGGCAGCCAGCAACTGGAACGCTCCATCGAGCTTCATCGGCCACTCCTACCGGCGGCGCCCGTATTTCGAGGATGCGCTCGAGGGCCGCCGGGGGCTGTTCTTCGGCCTTGGCCTGACGACCGGGCAATCAGGCCTCTTCATCGCGGAGCCGGTGCGCATGGGCAGCGACGTGCTGGGCGTGATGGTGGTGAAGATCAGCCTGGAACCGCTGGAAGGCACGTGGCGGCGCGGCGCCAATCCTGTCGCGCTCAGGGACAGCCGCGGCATCGTCTTCCTGAGCGGCGTACCGGAATGGCTGTTCCACAGTATCGGGCCCGTTTCCGCTGCCGACCTGAAATGGGTCGTCGAACACGGCCAGTATGGCAACCGTGACCATTTCAACGTCCTGCCCTGGAAAACCGCGCCGAGCGAAGCCGCTCCCGGCTTCACCATGCGGGCAACCGTGAACGGCCGCAAGATGGAATGGCTGGCCCTGGATACGCCGCTGCCGGAGCTGGGGTGGACCGTGACGGTGACCGAGGACATGCGCGAAGTCCGCCAGGCGCGCCGGCTGGCACTTG
The DNA here is from genome assembly GCF_037094685.1 of Massilia sp. METH4. Lineage (NCBI taxonomy): Bacteria > Pseudomonadati > Pseudomonadota > Betaproteobacteria > Burkholderiales > Oxalobacteraceae > Massilia > Massilia sp. METH4. Next base: position 1,057,920 of record NZ_CP146614.1, read on the forward strand.
CCCTGGCCACGCTGGCGGCAGCCCTGCTGCTGCTCGGTGTGCTGTATTGGAGGCTGCGGGAAAGGCGCTATGCCGAACAGCAGTCCGCCCGCATCGAGCTGGAACGGCGGGTCGAGGAGCGCACCCGGGATCTCCAGGAAGCCCATGCGTTCCGCAAGGCGATGGAGGATTCCCTGTTGATCGGCATGCGTGCCCGCGACCCGGAGGGCACGATCATCTACGTCAACCCCGCGCTGTGCGCCATGGTGGGCTACGGCCCCGAGGAATTGCTGGGCTGCCGGCCGCCCTACCCGTACTGGCACCCGGACGACCTGGCCAAGCAAGCGCGGGAAAGCGATGAAGCCCTGCAAGGCCGCGCCGCGCCGCATGGTTTCGAGTCGCGGATCCGGCACAAGGATGGCCGCGATGTGATCACCATGGTCTACACCGCACCGCTGATCGACGCCCAGGGCGTGCACCGCGGCTGGATGAGTTCAGTCCTGGATATTACCGACCAGAAGCAGGCCGAGGCACGGCAACGCGACCAGGAATTGCGGCTGCAGCGCAGTGCGCGCTTGGCGAGTGCCGGCGAGATGGCCTCGACACTGGCGCATGAGCTCAACCAGCCCTTGATGGCCCTTTCCAACTTCGCCATGGCGGCGCGGGCGCTCGTCGCCCGCGGAGAGCCGGAACTGCTCACCGGAGCGCTGGATGAAATCGTGGAACAATCCGCGCGGGCCAGCGAAATCGTCAAGCGCGTTCGCGCCATGATCAACCCGCAACGGGCCGATTACTGCAATTTCACCATCGACGACGTGCTGGCCCACGCCGGCACGCTGCTCAAGCCGGAGCTGGACCGGCACGGCATGACGCTGCGCCTGGCATTGGCCGATACCGGCGTGCAGGTTCGCGGCGACAGGGTCTTGCTCGAGCAGGTTCTGGTCAACCTGATCCATAATGCCATGCAAGCCATGCAGGAGCTGCCGCGCCAGCGCCGCCGCATCGTGCTGGGCAGCGAGCGCGTTTCCCAGGGCGTGCGCATCGCGGTGACCGACCAGGGGCCGGGCATTGCAGGCGACCAGCTCGAACAGATCTTCGCGCCGTTCTTCACCACCAAGCCAGATGGCCTGGGACTGGGCCTGAACATCTGCCGCACCATCGTCGAAGCGCATGGCGGTTGCATGGCCGTCGAGAACGGCACCGATGGCGGCGCCGTTTTTTCCTTCACTCTGCCAATCGTGTCATGAAAGACCTGCCATTGACGCTCTATGTCGTCGACGACGACGAAGCCCTGCGCCGTTCCATGCTGCTCCTGCTGTTCGCGCAGGGGCTCGCGGTGCAGGCGTTCGCATCCGGCGAGGCATTCCTCGAAGCCGTGGATACGCGCCAGCCCGGCTGCGTGATCCTGGACTTGCGCATGGGCGGCATGAGCGGCCTGGGCGTGTTCGACCGGCTGCTGGCCGAGCACAGCCCGCTTGTCACCCTGTTCCTGTCCGGCCATGGCGACATTCCCACTGCGCTGGAGGCGGTGCGGCGCGGCGCCTACGATTGGGTGACCAAGCCCGATACCCAGCAATTGCTGGACAAGCTTCCCGCCGCCATCGGCGAGGCACGGGCACGCGGCCAGGCCAGCAGGCTGTGGGACGAGCTCACGCCGCGGGAACGCGAAGTGGCCCGCCTGGTCGGCCTGGGGCAGCCCAACAAGGAGATCGCCCGCGTGCTGGTGCCACCCTGCGGCCCGCGCTCGGTCGAAACCCATCGCGCCAATATCTTTCACAAGCTGCAATGCGCCAACGACAACGAGCTTGGCCGCTGGCTTGCCGCCCACCCGTGGCTGGGGTAGCGGGGTCTTTCATCCCTCCTGCGGTGCCGTCCACACCAGGTTCCACAGGTGCCCATCGATATCCTCGAACCCCTGGTCATACATGAACCCGTGATCCTCGGGCGGATGCGGCGTGCGTCCGCCGGCCGCTACCGCCTTCGCGATCAGGCTGTCCACCTCTTCCCGGCTTTCGCAACTCAGGCAGATGACGAGCTCGTTGGCTTCCTTCGCCTGCACGACGGGCTTGTCGATCAGCGTCTTGAAGAAGGCTTCGGTCGTCAGCATGGCGTGGATGGCGTCCTGCACGATGACCACCATGGCCGCGTTGTCGCCCGACACTCGTGGGTCGAAGCCAAAGCCGAGCGCGGCAAAGAAAGCCCGGGATTTTTCCAGGTCCCTGACGGGCAGGTTGAGAATGATCTGCTTGTTCATATGAAGTCTCCATGGCGAACGTGGTTGGAAGCGGTACTGCGAGCGGGTGCTGCGATAGGGCGACGTTCGGCGCGCCACGAAATCGACAGGCGCATGCAAATCTTCCGCCTGCTCTTCCATTCACGCCGTAAATACTGTCCATTTCCACATCCGTGTCGCGCAATCGGCCGCCCTGCTTTACATTGGCAAACGCCAGGTCGAACAGGAAAACCGCCATGAAGCTCCACACCTACTTCCGCAGCTCCGCCGCCTACCGCGTGCGCATCGCCCTCAACCTGAAAGGCATCGCGGCCGAGCTGGTTCCCGTCCACCTGTTGAAGGATGGCGGCGAGCAGTTCGCGGCGGCCTACGACGTGCTCAATCCTCAGCACCTGGTGCCGGTGCTGGAACACGACGGCCTGGTGCTGGCGCAATCGCTGGCGATCATGGAATACCTGGACGAAACGCACCCGCAGCCGCCGCTGCTCCCCGCCGATCCGCGCGGCCGGGCCCGCGTGCGCGCGCTGGCACAGGTGATCGCCTGCGACATCCACCCGATCGACAACCTGCGGGTCTTGAAATACCTGAGCGAGAGACTGGGCGTTTCGCCCGAGCAGAAGAACGAGTGGTACCGGCACTGGGTGGCGCTGGGCCTGCAGGCAATGGAGCGGCAGCTCGCCGGCTCGCCCGAGACAGGCCTTTTCTGCCATGGCGATACGCCGACGATCGCCGACTGTTGCCTCGTGCCGCAGCTCTACAACGCGCGCCGCTTCGATTGCGAGCTGGCGCCGTATCCCACGCTCGCGGCGATCGCCGAGCGCTGCGAGGCGCTACCGGCGTTCGATGCCGCGCGACCGGAGCGCCAGCCCGACGCGCAGTAGGCAGCGGCCCCTGGGGCGATGGCAGAGATATATAATGCTGCCTCAAGGGTGATCGTGCCATGAGCACGACAGGATTGCGCGATGGTCGGGCCGCCACGCGGTTTTTTCGCGTCCGTATCACATCACATGCCCCATACCCCGACCGTTATCCGCATCGAGCGCCGCCTCTCCGACACCTTCAAGGCTTTCGCCTCATCGAGCAAGGCCGGCGGCATCGTCCTCATCCTCTGCACGCTCGCGTCGCTGGCGATCGCCAACTCGCCGCTGGCCGCGCCCTACCTCGGCTTCTGGCACACGGTCGTGGCCGGCCTCTCGATCGAACTGTGGATCAACGATGCGCTGATGGCCGTGTTCTTCCTGCTGGTCGGCCTGGAGCTCGAACGCGAGCTGTACAACGGCGAACTGTCGGACTTCAGGAACGCCCTGCTGCCCGTCCTGGCCGCCGCCGGCGGCATCGTGGTTCCCGCGCTGATCCACTTCGGCTTGAATCACGGCACGCCCATGCAGGCCGGCGCCGGCATTCCGATGGCCACCGACATCGCCTTTGCGCTCGGCGTGCTCGCCATGCTGGGGAAGTCGGTGCCCGCGTCGCTGAAAATCTTCCTGACGGCGCTGGCGGTGATGGACGACCTGGGCGCGATCGTGGTGATCGCCCTGTTCTATACGGCCGACGTGTCGTTCGCCTACCTGCTCGGCGCACTGGCCGTGTTCGGCGCCCTGGTGGCGATGAATCGCGTGCTGCGCGTGATGGCACTGCTGCCCTACCTGCTGGGTGGCGCGGTGATGTGGTTCCTCATGCTCAAATCGGGCGTGCATGCCACCATCGCGGGCGTGCTGCTGGCCTTCGCCATCCCGTTTTCCTCCCGGCAGGATGACGTGGCGTCGCCCTCGCACCGGCTCGAACACGCGCTGCACAAGCCTGTCACCTTCCTGATCCTGCCGCTGTTCGCGCTGGCCAATACGGGAATCGTGATCGGAGCCGGCTGGGCGGCGGGCCTGCTCACCTCCAACAGCCTCGGCATCTTGCTCGGGCTCGTCGTGGGCAAGCCGATCGGCATCTTCCTGTTCACCTTCATGGCCGTGTCGCTCGGCCTGTGCCGCCTGCCGCTCGACCTGACATGGCGCCACGTGCTGGGCGCGGGGCTGCTGGGCGGGATCGGCTTCACGATGTCGATCTTCATCGCCAACCTCGCATTCACGGGCCAGCCGGCGGCGGTCGACAATTCGAAGCTGGCGATCCTGCTTGCGTCGCTGACGGCCGGTATCATCGGTTACACGTGGCTCAGGACGATGGGTGCGCGCGATCCGGCCGATCACGATCCGGACACGATGGACTTCGCTGGGGCACGCTGACTTTGTACCTTCATGTATCCGGTGGCGCTCGCGACAAGTTCGCCGCCGTTCCGGATACACGCCGACATTCCACCAATACATGGCGCTGGCCTACTGTGGTCTCACCCACTCACTGCAAAGGAAACGCCATGAAAACCATCCGCTCCCTGATCGCCGCCACCTTCGTCGCCATCGTCGCCTCCACTGGCGCCCATGCGCAGGTGGCAGGCCTGGGCCGCACCGACCTGCTGAAGGAAAATCTCGCCACGCCCGGCAAGGAACTGGTGCAGGTGCGCGTGGACTTCGCCCCTGGCGTAACGGCGCCTCGCCATGCGCACCCGGGCGAAGAAGTGGCCTTCGTGCTGGAAGGCACGCTCGAATACACGATCGACGGCCAGCCGCCCGTCACGCTGAAGGCGGGGCAGGCGCTGTTCATCCCGGCCGGCGCGGTGCACTCGGCGAAGAACGTGCATGGCGGCGAGTCGAAGGAGCTGGCCACCTACATCGTGGACAAGGCGAAGCCGCTGGTCACCCTGGCGAAGTGATCGGCAGTTCGCGCCCGATCGTTTTCCAGCCTGTTCTGCGCCAGGCTGTACAGTATGGTCTCTTGCCGCCCCCGTCGGGCTTGCGGCGCATCGCACAGGAGATCGCATTGAACATCACCCTGGAACCGGTCACCCGCGCCAACTTCGAGGCGGTGATGGATATCGAACTGCCGCCCGGACAGGCGCACTACGTGGCATCGAACGCTTATTCGATCGCGCAGGCGCACTACTACCCGGAACTCCAGCCGTGCGCCATCTGCGAGGGCGGCAAGCCGGTCGGATTCCTGCTGTTTGGCCTGCCCGAGCAGGGGGCGCCCGGCCACTACGGCATCTACCGGCTGATGGTCGATCCGGCGTTGCAGAAGCGCGGCATCGGCCGCCGCGCAATGGAATTGCTGCTGGAGGATTTGCGCGCACGCCCCGATGCGCGGCGGATCTGGATCTGTTACAAGCCGGACAATGCGGTGGGCCAGCGCTTCTATGCTTCGCTGGGTTTCCGGGAAACGGGCCTGGACGACGAGGGGAGATGATCGCCGAGATCACGCTTGCCGCGCCGGACGTGCCCTGACCGGCGCTGCGCCTGGCGCTGAGCGGCCTGGGCGGTCACGCGGTCAGCGCGCGGCTTGCGCCTGCCGCACTACCACGCGGGCATTCAGGGCAATTACGGCACCGGCCAGCGACAGCAGCCCCAGCGCCACGGCGATATTCGTGTGCGACGCCACCCAGCCGATCACGGGCGGCCCCATCAGGAAACCCGTGTAGCCCACCGTCGCGGCCGTGGCAACGCCGCCGCCGGCGGACATGCCCGGCGTGCGGGCCGCCGCGGCGAAGATCAGCGGCACCACATTGGCCGCGCCGAGGCCCACCAGCGCGAAGCCGACGGCGGCCACCGCGTAGTGCGTGCCCAGCACCGCGGTCAACAGGCCCAGCAGGATGGCCACGCCGCCGCACACCATCACGCTGGCGGCACCGAAGCGGATCGTGAGCCGGTCGCCGGCGAAGCGGCAGGCCGCCATGGCGATCGAGAAGGCGGAATAGCCGATCGCCGCCGAGGCGGGCGTGGCGCCCGTGCGTTCCGTCAGCAGCAGCGCGCTCCAGTCGACCAGCGCCCCCTCCACCGCCATGCACAGCAGGGCCAACAAGCCGAGGAACAGCGCCGGGCCGCGCGGCAGCGCGAAGTGCGAGGCGTGCGCGGCCGATGCCTGGCCCGCCATCACGCGCGGCATCACGGCCAGCGTGACCAGGGCGATGACGGCGCTCGTCACGAGCGCGCCGGAACCGTTGCCGTAGCCGCCCTGGATCAGCAGGCCGCCCAGCGCGGCGCCCACCAGGCCCCCCAGGCTGAAGAACGCGTGGAACGACGACATGGTGGGCACCCCGCGGGCGATTTCCACCTCGCTGGCGTTGGCGTTCATCGACACGTCCAGCGCGCCGTTCGTGGCGCCGAACGCGAAGGCGGCGAGGAACACGCCCACCGGGTGGCTGGTGCAAACCAGCACGGCCGTCATGGCGGCGAAGGCAAAGGCGGAGGCCAGCGTGGCGCGGCGCGAACCCCAGCGCGTGGAGAACCAGCCGGCCACCGGCATCGAAGCCATGGCACCGGCGGCGATCGTGAGCAGCAGCATACCCAGCACGCCGGTATCGAGCCCGGCGCGCGCCTGCACGACCGGCACGTGCGCGGCCCACAGGCCGATGCCGGTGCCGTTGAGCAGGAAGATCGTGGAAATGGCCCAGCGTGCCCGGGCGATGGAACGGTCGGTCATGGCTTATCTTTCGGCAAGGATGAGGTTGGGTGCGCCGGCGCGGCGCAAGGGTTCGAGCAGGTCGGCGGGAACGTCCGCCTCGAGTACAAGGTGATCGAGGTCGGCCACGGTACCGATGGTGAACGGCGCCGGGGCCCCCAGGCGGTCGTTGAGCACGGCGGCGGCGCGGCGCGCGCTGCCGGCGATCATCGCCCGCTTCAGCTCCGCTTCCTCGCCATCGCTGGCGCCCAGCCGGTCCGGCGCCACGCTGCACACGCCCACGATGCACAGGTCGGCACGCAGCGCCTGGATATCGGCCAGCGTGCGGGCGCCGAGCACGGCGCCGCACGGGGCGGAATAAGTACCGCCCAACAGGATTACCCGCGTGCGGCGGAATTCGCCCAACGCGAGGGCGATCTGCGGGCTGTTGGTGACGATCGCCGCCGCGCAGCCATCGTCGAGCTGCCGGGCCAGCGCCAGGTTGGTGGAACCGGCATCGACCAGCACCGTGTCGGTGGGCCGGATCAGCGGCCGCAGCGCCTGGGCCAGCAACGCCTTGCGCTGCTGGTCCGCTCCCTCGCGCTGGGCGAAGCTCGCCTCGCCGGTACGGCGCACGGCACCGCCGTGTACCCGCCGCAAGAGACCTGCCAGGTCCAGGTCGCGCAGGTCGCGCCGGATCGTGTCTTCCGAAGTATCGAATCGGCGCACGAGCTCCGCCGCCAATACCTTTCCTTCGCTTTCGACCGCCTCGACGATAAGGCGGCGTCGCTCTTCTGCAAATTGCATGTTTCCTCCAAGTTTTGCGTCATACTATCGTAAACACGCAAAAACAAGCAACAAAAACGCACAAACATGCATCAGCGATTTTTCAGCGGTCTTTATAAGGCGCGGCGCGCAAGGTATCGGGAAGAGGTTCGGGAGGACTGGTGTCGATCTCGCACAGCCACGATTGGGCGTATTCGACCGTTTCGCCGTGGCGGTTGCGGATGCGCTCGAACCCTGTCAGCGTAAAACGGTTGTTGCCGCACCACAGGATGCGGGGATCGATCAGGGTTTCGCGGATGACTTGGGAATTGTGCTCCATCAGCCGCGCCAGCTTGACGGGGCGGCGCAGGCCCTGGTCATCCGTATCGAGGATGCGCAGGTCGCCGAAGCGGGGGGCGGCCCGGTCGCCCAGCACGCGGCTGGGCAGCGAGACACCGCCCATCCGCAATTTGACCATCTTGATTCTCATGCTTGCCCACCAGAAAATATACTGTGTTTTTATACAGTATATCAGTAGCCGGCAAGCGGGCCGTTTTTTTGACCAGGACCGCGGCTTGCAAGCCACGCCAGGGTTGCGGTTCAGGGAAGGACGGTGCCACCACCCAGCCGCTGTACTTCATCCATAGCCTTCTGCGCATTCTCTTTCGAGAGGATCACGCGCTTGCCGTCGCGGTCGGCGTTCTTGCGGGGGATGAGGCTGCCGGTGGGGGTATAGGCATCCTCGAAGACCGGTTCCTCGTCTGCGGGATCAGACGCCGCGCAAGCGCACAGCAACGCAGCCAGCACGATGGCCGGCATGATGGCCTTCATGGCCGCTTACCTTCCGCTGCCCATGGCGTTGCTCTGCTGCTGGAGGTCATGCACCATCTTGCCGGCGTCGTCGCGCGACATCACCAGCGTCTTGGCGTCTTTTTCCACCTTCTTGCGCGGGATATTGCTGCCGGTGGGAACGTAGCTGTTTTCTTCGCTGAAGGTATTGACTTGGCCGCCGGGAGCGGGTGCCGCGCATGCGGTCAGCAAGGCGGCGGTGGTCAGGATGGCGTATCTCATGGAATCCTCCTTGTTGTCGAGCCTGCCAGCGTAGCACCGCGACGTCAGCCTGCGTCCAGTTGTGATGCATAAAATACAATTTCGCGACAATTCAAAGGGACCGCCCAGTCATCATACAACCAGGCAGGCAGCGCCTGCGGGCTGGTATAATCGCCACTTCTCGAGGAATCCCATGCGCATGACTGACCTTACCGCCACCCCTGCCGCGCCGAAAAAGCGCCACCGCAACCTTGCTCAGGGGGTGGTGGAGAGCATTGGCGCGAGCATCCGCGAGGGCGTGCTGAAGCCGGGCGAGAAGCTGCCGACGGAATCGGTGATCATGGAAATGCATGGCGTGAGCCGCACGGTGGTGCGCGAAGCCATTTCGCACCTGCAGGCCGCCGGCCTGGTGGAAACGCGCCACGGCATCGGCACCTTCGTGCTGGAACCGCCGGCCCCGGCCCTGCTGATCTCGCCGGACACGATCCGCACCATCGAAGACGTGCTGGCCATCCTCGAGCTGCGCATCAGCCTGGAAACGGAAGCGGCCTGGCTGGCCGCGGCGCGCCGCACGGACGCGCAAGTGCGCGAAATGGGCGTGGCGCTGCAGCGCATCCTGCAAGAGGGCTCGATCGAAGCCGACATGCAGTTCCACATGCTGATCGCGCAGGCGACGGGCAACCGCTATTTCGTCGACATCCTCACCCACCTGGGCACCACGATCATCCCGCGTGCCCGCCTGAACTCGGCACAGCTGTCGCACGACGAGCCGTCGGCCTACCTGCAGCGCGTGAACCGCGAGCACGAGGACATCTTCCACGCCATCGAACGGCGCGACCCCGAGGGTGCCCGCGCCGCCATGCGTACCCATCTCTCCAACAGCCGCGAGCGGCTCCGCAAGGCGCAGGAAGAAAGCGCCGGCGGCTGACCCCTCCCCCAGCAATGTTGCTTCGAAAATGGGGACAGACCCATTTTCCAGGCAATATTGCTTAAAAAACGGGGTCTGTCCCCATTTTCCGAGCAACAGATCTTTCAGTCGCATAACTCTGCTTTTTAAAACGCTTGCCCCCGCTTCGATTCAGTTGTACGATGTCATACAACGATGGCTAGCCATCAGAACCCTTCACTGTTGTTCCACTCATCAAGAAGCGAGACACTCATGCAACCGTTAGAACTCCAAAAAATCCTGAACCATGGCCTGCTGTCGTTCCCGGTGACCGACTTCGACCAGGAAGGCAATTTCCGCGCCGATACGTACGCGAAGCGCCTCGAATGGCTGGCTCCGTACGGCGCCTCGGCCCTGTTCGCGGCCGGCGGCACGGGTGAGTTCTTCTCGCTGACTCCGAACGAATACGGCGACGTGATCAAGACCGCCGTGGACACCTGCCGCGGCGTGGTGCCGATCCTGGCCGGCGCCGGCGGCCCGACCCGTCAAGCCATCTCCTATGCCCAGGAAGCGGAAAAGATCGGCGCGCAAGGCATCCTGCTGCTGCCGCACTACCTGACCGAAGCGAGCCAGGACGGCCTGATCCGCCACGTGGAAGAAGTCTGCAAATCCGTCGATTTCGGCGTGGTCGTGTACAACCGCGGCGCCTGCCGCCTGACGGCCGATTCGCTGGAAAAGCTGGCCGACCGCAACCCGAACCTGATCGGCTTCAAGGACGGCATCGGCGACATCGAACTGATGATGTCGATCTGGCGCCGCATGGGCGACCGCTTCAGCTACCTGGGCGGCCTGCCGACGGCGGAGATTTATGCCGCCGCGTACAAAGCCCTCGGAGTGCCTGTATACTCGTCCGCTGTCTTCAACTTCATGCCGAAGCTGGCGATGGACTTCTATCACGCGATCGCCAACGACGACCGCGCGACGCAGAACCGTCTGATCGACGAGTTCTTCCTGCCGTACCTGGCCATCCGCAACCGCAAGGCCGGCTACGCCGTGTCCATCGTCAAGGCCGGTGCGAAGATTGCAGGCTACGACGCCGGTCCGGTGCGCGCACCGCTGACCGACCTCACGCCGGAAGAATTCGAGATGCTGGAACAACTGATGCGAGCGCAAGGCCCGCAATAAAAGGAGAACACATGCAGCAGATTAAGGGTGAAATGATCATTGGCCGCTCCGTCGTGAGCGGCAAGGAAGGCTCCGTCAAGGCCATCGATCCGTCTCGCAACGAGCAGATCGAACCGGCCTTCGGCCTGGCTTCCCAGGCCGAGCTGGACCTGGCCTGCAAGCTGGCAGGCGAGGCATTCGATCGCTACCGCGAAACGACGCCGGAACAGCGGGCCAAGTTCCTGGAAACGATCGCCGACCGCATCATGGACCTGGGTTCCACGCTGATCGAGCGTGCGATGCAGGAAACGGGCCTGCCCCAGGCCCGCCTGGAAGGCGAGCGTGGCCGCACCTGCAATCAGCTGCGCCTGTTCGCCAAGGTCGTGCGCGACGGCCGCTACCTGACCGCCACGCTCGACTCCGCACTGCCGGACCGCGCCCCGGCACCGCGCCCCGACCTGCGCCTGCGCAAGATCGGCCTGGGCCCTGTGGCCGTGTTCGGCGCAAGTAACTTCCCGCTGGCCTTCTCCGTGGCCGGTGGCGACACTGCCTCCGCCCTGGCGGCCGGCTGCCCGGTCGTGGTCAAGGCCCACTCGGCCCACCTGGGCACCTCCGAGCTGGTCGGCAAGGCCGTGCAGCAGGCGGCGATCGAGTGCGACATGCCAGAAGGCGTGTTCTCGATGCTGATCGGTTCCGGCCAGACCATCGGCCAGAATCTGGTAGCGCACCCAGCGATCAAGGCCGTGGGCTTCACCGGTTCGCGCGCCGGCGGCGTGTCGCTGATGAAGACGGCTGCCGCACGTCCGGAGCCGATCCCCGTGTACGCGGAAATGAGCTCGATCAACCCGGTGTTCATGCTGGAAGGCGCTTTGAGCAGCAATGAAAAGCTGCCGCAGCAATTCGCCGACTCGCTGACCCTGGGCGCAGGCCAGTTCTGCACCAACCCGGGCCTGTTGATCGCAATCGATTCCCCGGCACTGGACAAGTTCCTGGAAGGCACCAAGGTCGCCCTGGCCGCCAAGGGCGCCGCCACGATGCTGACCCCGGGCATCCACTCGGCCTACAACAAGGGCGTGGCCCAGCTGGCCGCCATCGAAGGCGTGAAGCTGGTCGGCCTGGGCAAGACGAGCGAAGTGCCGTGTGGCGCCGTTGCTGGCCTGTACGAAACCTCCGGTGAACACTTCCTGGCGAATCCGGACCTGGAAGGCGAAATCTTCGGCCCGACCTCGCTGCTCATCCGCGCGAAAGACGAGGCAGAACTGGTAGCGGTAGCAGAACACGTGGAAGGCCAGCTGACGGCGGCCGTGCACGCCACCGCCGCCGACCTGCCGCTGGCGAAAAAACTGCTGCCGACGCTGGAACGCAAGGCTGGCCGCATCCTGTTCAACGGCTTCGGCACGGGTGTGGAAGTGGCACATGCCATGGTCCACGGCGGCCCGTTCCCGTCCACCTCCGACAGCCGCACCACGTCGGTGGGCGCTTCGGCAATCGACCGCTTCCTGCGCCCGGTCTCGTACCAGGACGTGCCGGCCGAGCTGCTGCCGGCCGCGCTGGACAGCGCCAATTCGCTGGGCATCCCGCGCGTCGTCGACGGCGAGCTGGTGCTGAAGTAATGGCGAACCCGTCGATCGAGCGTATCGACGGCGTGCGTTGCGCGACGGGCGAAAGCCCGGCGTGGGACGCCGCCGCCCGGGCGTGGTACTGGGTCGACATTCCCGCGAAACGCGTCTGGCGGCTCGACGCCGCCGGCAAGGCGCGCTCGTGGGACCTGCCCGAAATGGCCGGCTGCGTGGCACCTCGTGCCCGCGGCGGCCTGATCGCCGGCATGGAAACGGGGATGTACGACGTCGACCTGTTCGACAATGGCACGGTATCCACTGCCTTGCTGGGCAAGCCGTCCGACCTCGGCGCCGGCATGCGCTTCAACGATGGCCGCACCGACCGCCAGGGCCGCTTCTGGGCCGGCACCATGTTCATGGACATGAGTGCCGCGAAGGATATCGGGCAGCTGTACCGCTACGATGGCAAGGGCCTGTCGCAACCCGTCGTGTCCGGCCTGCTGACGCAGAACGGCCTGTCGTGGTCGCCCGATGGCAAGACGATGTACCTGTCCGATTCGCACCCGAAAAGCCGCTTGATATGGGCCTTCGACTACGACGTCGAGACCGGTATCCCGTCGAACCGCCGCGTCTTTGCCAACCTGGCCGACCACGTGGGCCGTCCCGATGGCGCCGTGGTCGATGCCGATGGCTGCTACTGGTCGTGCGCCAACGATGCCGGCGCCCTGCTCCGCTTCACCCCGCAGGGCAAGCTGGACCGCCGCATCGACGTGCCGTTCGCGAAACCGTCGATGTGCACGTTCGGCGGCCCGGACCTGCGCACGATGATCGTTACCTCGATCGTCTCCGGCAAGCCGGAAGACGCCGAGTGGGGCGGCAGCGTGATCCTGCTGAATCCAGGCGTGCAGGGTCTTGCCGACGCTTCCTGCGCGTTCTGAGGTAGTACACGCTGTAAAGGCAGAGCCCGTGTCTCCCGGTGCCAGGCACCGTGGGACACGGGCTCTTCTATTTTGTGGCGAGCGTTCCTTGCAGCAGACCTCACGGCTCTCATCGGCGGCTTGTCGGACCAGCCGCCTACCGATCAGCTCACGCTCCACACAAAAACTGTTTCCAGGTCGACTACACGTGGCAGTGGACGGATACGACGACCACCACCATCAAGCAGGTCAGCCCCGTGCAGGAGCCAGCGCAATACGGCATGCTGACAATCGGCCTGGCTGGCATGGCGGCACCGGCGCGCCGCCGCCGCGGGTGAAAGCCCGCGCTTAATTCCGGTGCATCGTCGACCCGCGCAGGATCAGCTGCGGCTCGATCAGCGTGAACGGTTCGGTGGGACGGCCATTGATGGTATCGAGCAGCTTTTCCATCGCCGCCACGCCCATGCGTTCGCTGTGCAGGTCGACGGTGGTCAGCGGCGGCGATGTGTAGTTGCCGTAGACGATGTTGTCGACGCCGGCCACCGAGATGTCGGCCGGGATGCGAAAGCCCAGCGACTGCGCCGCCTTCATGAAGCCGAGCGCCATCAGGTCGTTGTAGCAGACCAGCGCGTCCGGGTGCCGGGCGCCCAGCATCATTTCTGAACACAGCCGCTCGCCTTCCTGCGCGGAGGGCGACGCGGCGTCGTGGACGGCTAGCTCCAGCCCATGGGCGGCCAGGCATTCCTTCACGCCGCCCATGCGCTCCTCGTCGCGCCGCGACTTCGAAAAGCCCATATAGGCGAAGCGCCTGTGCCCCAGGGTGACGAGGTGGCGCGTCATCATGTAAGCGCCGCGGTGATCGTCGCTCGCTACCGTGGGCAGGGTCAGCTTCGGCAGGCGGCCGAAGAACACCAGCGGCTTGTCGAGGGCGGCCAGCCATTCCAGTTCGGCGTCCGGCATGCGGGAAAAGATGATCAGGCCGTCGACGCGCCGCGACAATGCTTCGAGCAGCGCCCGTTCGCGGCCAGGGTTTTCTTCCGTATCGACCAGCAGCACCGTGTAGCCGTGAGCTTGCGCGACCCGGTTCGCGCCCTTGACGATGCTGGTGAAGTGGGGGTTCGTCACATCCAGTACCGACAGGCCCACCGTCTTGGTCTTCCCCGTGATCATCGACTGCGCCAGCGGGTTCGAGCGGTAGCCCAGTTGTGCGATTACCTCGGTGATACGCGCTTCCACGGCCGGCGAAAAGCGCTGCGTGCCGTTGATGAACTTCGAGATCGTCGCGGTCGAGACGCCGGCGGCAGCCGCCACGTCGCGGATGGTGGGGACGGGTTTTTTCATGATCGGATCGGCACGGGGTGCCGGCGATCTTAACCCGGTGCCTGCGAAGATGGCAATTGCCCGGGCCGCTTGGGTTAAACGATTAACGGGAGAGTTACGGATGCTTCGGGGGAAAACCGGTGTCGAACACCATTTTCGTACCGAAAATGGTGTTCGACACCAATGCTTCATGATGCCTTGCCGCGCGGCGCGCAAGTAACAGGAACCGGTGCCAGGCTCCGTTCCTGACAGGCTCCATCTCTGGAAAACCAGAGCCTGTCGCCGGTGCTACATGCAGGCGCCGGAGGAGCCGGGCTTGGCGGTGGAGAACCGGAACGTCGTCACCGACTTGAACTCCTGTCCCGGATACAGCGCCGTGCTCGGGAACGACGGCTGGTTCGGGCTGTCCGGCAGGTGCTGCGTCTCGAAGGCGAAGCCGTCGTGCTTCTCGTAGTGCTTGCCGCTGCTGCCGCGCTCCTTGCCGTTGAAGCCGTTGCCCGTGTAGAACTGGGCGGAAGGCTCCGTGGTGAGGATTTCCAGGCGCCGGCCGCTGGCCGTGTCGTCGATCACGGCCACCCGCGCCAGCGTGCCCGGCGGCTGGCCGAACACATAGCTGTGATCGAACCCGCGCGGCGGCGCCAGCGTGCCCGTCGGCTGCGCCAGCAGCGGCGTGATGTCGGTGGGCCGCCGCAGGTCCAGCGGCGTGCCCGCCACCGGTGCCAGTTCGCCGCTCGGCAGGCGCTGGTCGTCCGTCACCGCATAGCGTTCGGCGGCGATGCAGAAGCGGTGCGTCTGCAATCCCCCGCTGCCGGCGCCGGCCAGGTTGAAGTAGCCGTGGTTCGTGAGGTTGAGGACGGTGGGCTTGTCGGTGCGGGCGGCGTACTCGATCGAGAATTCGTCGCTCGCGCGCTGGAGGCGATAGGTGACGTCGATGGTCAGCGTGCCCGGGAAGCGCTGGTCGCCATCCGGGCTCACCAGCGTGTAGACGGAACCGATCGAGCCCTTGTCGGCGAAATCGCGGCGCTTCCACACGCGTTTTTCATAGCCGTCCGGCCCGCCGTGGATCGTCATGCCGCGTGCGTTCGGGATCAGTTCGACCGTCTTGCCGTCCAGCGTGTAGCGGGCATTGGCGATGCGGCCGGCGAAGCGGCCGATGATCGCCGCGTGCTTCGATGTCGAGCTCTCGTAGGTGGCGAGGTCGGGCAGGTCGAGGATCACGTTGGCGCGCTTGCCGGCGCGGTCGGCCACCGTGGCGCCGGTGATCGTGGCGCCGTAGTCGATGTAGGAGAGCGTCATGCCGCGATCGTTCGTCAGCGTGACGTGCTCGATCGGCTGGCCGGTCTTCAGAACGCCGAAGGGCCGCACGAGGATAGGCGAATGCGTCCCCGTGCAGCCCCCGTCGGCCGCGGCGCCGGCCAAGACCAGCGCCAGCGCCAGCGCCGCCATGGTGGTGGATGAACGGATCACAGGTCGGTGATTTCCTTGTGGCGCGGCACCAGGCTCTTCATCAGGAACCAGGCCAGCAGGTAAGCCACGGCGCACAGCGTGAACATGATCATGTAGCCGGTGGACAGCTTGCCCAGCGCGCCGTAGTAGTCGAACAGGTAGCCGCCCAGCTTGGAGACGGCCACGCCGCCCAGGCCGCCGGCCATGCCGCCGATGCCGACCACGGAAGCGACGGTGCGCTGCGGGAACATGTCGGACACGGTGGTGAACAGGTTCGCCGACCAGGCCTGGTGCGCGGAGGCGCCGATGCCGATCAGGAGCACGGGCACCCAGTAGCTGATCGAGCCCAGCGGCTGGGCCGCCAGCACCACCAGCGGGAACAGCGCGATCACGAACATCGCCTTCATGCGGCCGTCATACGGCGAATAGCCGCGGTTCATGAAGTAGGCTGGGAAATAACCGCCACCGATACTGCCGAACATCGTCATCGAGTACAGCACGGCCAGCGGCAGCACGATGTCCGCCGGGCCCATCTGGTATTCGGACGCCAGGTATTTCGGCAGCCAGAACAGGAAGAACCACCAGATGCCGTCGGTCAGGAACTTGCCACCGGCGAAGGCCCAGGTCTGGCGGTAGGTCAGCAGCTTGACCCACGACACCTTCGGCCCCGCCGAGGCGGACGCGGTCGCCGCCGCGCTGGAATCGCTGCGCACGTAGGCCAGCTCGGCCGCCGACAGTTTCTTTTCCGGCGTATCGAACATCAGGTGCCAGAAGATCATCCAGACGAAGCCGATGGCACCGATGGCGATGAAGGCGGCTTGCCAGCCCCAGTGAATGGCGATCAGCGGCACCGTCAGCGGCGCCAGGATCGCGCCCACGTTGGCGCCCGAGTTGAAGATGCCGGTGGCGAACGCGCGCTCCTTCTTCGGGAAGAACTCGGCGGTCGCCTTGATCGCGGCGGGGAAGTTGCCCGCCTCGCCCACCGCCAGTACGGCGCGCGAAATGATGAAGCCCACGATGGAGGCCGGTGCCGCCACCATGCCCAGCGCCCCCATTGCGGTACCGACCGCGTTACCCATCGGCACTGCATAAGCATGCAGGATCGCGCCGCCGGACCAGACGGCGATTGCCCACAGGTAGGCGCGCTTGGTGCCGAGCTTGTCGACGATCGGGCCGGCGAACACCATCGACAGCGCGTACACGAACTGGAACGCGGCGGTAATGTTGGCGTAGTCGGAGTTGGACCAGTTGAATTCCTGGGAAAGCTGCGGCGCCAGCAGCGAGAGCACCTGGCGATCGAGATAGTTGACGGTGGTGGCAAAGAACAGCAGGGCGCAGATCGTCCACCGGTATTTACCGGCGGGTGCGACGGCGCGCTGCCCAGCACCTTGCTGGCTTACGGGCTCGTTCAGCTTCATAGGATCACTTGTGTTGGTTATCGTTTGATCTCTCGGTCTCCAGCGAGATCAGCAGCACCAGGGCGTAGCCTTAGTTGTATGTCATCGTACAACCGAACAGGGCGATAAGCAAGAAAAACCCGCTCATTGGCCTGACCAGTTTTTACGCCATGGCTCATGGTTGCCCATGGCCGGCGCCTGTGCATGGGGCCCGGAAAACCAGTCAACCGGTGACGACAAGATATCCGCGCCGATAATGGCAATGCAATGGTGTCGCGACGGAGCAACGCCAACGGCCCGGACAAGGGGTCAAAAAGGTTGCACGGTGCACGCAAGTCCTTAATTTCCAAGCGGAAAGTATGCTACTGTTCGGCCACTACCCTCCGTTTTTCCGCCTCATGAATCCCACCGTACTGGCCAAGCTGTTTTCGCCCCCGGACGATCCGTCGCTGCTGCAGTACGGCATCTACGACTTCCGGCTCGTCGCCCTGTCGGTGCTGATCGCCATCTTCGCCTCCTGGATGGGCCTGCACATCGCCGGCCATCATCGCACGGCCCAGACCAGGGGCCTGCGCATGGCCGCCCTGCTGTCCGGCAGCATGGCACTGGGCGCCGGCATCTGGGCGATGCACTTCATCGGCATGCTGGCGTTCGACGTGTGCACGGGCACGCAATACGAACCCGTCATCACCGCGCTGTCGCTGCTGCCCGGGCTGGCCGCGTCGGCCGTGGCCCTGTCGATCGCGCGGCGCGACCGCCTCAGCCGCGGCGGCCTGCTGCTGGGCGGCGTGCTGGTCGGTGCCGGCATCGGCGCCATGCACTACAGCGGCATGGCGGCCATGGAAACGGCGTTGACGCTATATTACGATCCGCTGATGTTCGCACTGTCGATCGTGGTGGCCGTGGTGCTGGCAACGCTCGCGCTGGGCGTGCGCTTCGGCTTGCGCGAGCGGGCCCGCCACCTGTCGGCGCGCAAGCGGCTGGCCATCAGCGCCGTGGTGATGGGCTGCGCGATTGCGGGCATGCACTACACCGGCATGGCCGCCGCGCGTTTCGTGGGCACGCCGCCAGCCGTGCCGCTGCCCGACGACACCGACGTGATGGCCATTTCCGTTTCCGCGATCACCGTGCTGTTCACGCTCGCGGTGATGGCCGTGCACGGCCTGCTGCGCTACCGCGACATGTACCGCAACCTGCTGCGCAGCGAGCGATCGATGCGCGCGCTGCTGACGACGACCGTCGATGGCGTGGTGACGATCGACCAGCAGGGCATCATCCGCGAATTCAATGCCTCGGCCGAGCGCATATTCGGCTGGGAACGCCACGAGGTCGTGGGCGAGCCCGCGGCGGTGCTGATGGCGGACCCCGAAACGTCCGAGCAGCACGGTGTGCTGCGCCGTATCCGCACCGGCGACATGCGCATGGCGCGCGCCGGCGAGGAAGTGATGGGCCGCCGCAAGGATGGCTCCGAGGTGCCGATCCGCACGGCACTGGGCCATGCGCAGCTGATCGACCGCACGCTGTACGTGCTGTTCATTACCGACATCACCGAGCGGCGCCGCATGACGCAGGCGCTGCGCGACAGCGAGGAACAACTGCGTTCGCTCATCGGCAGCATCCCCGGCATCGCCTTCCGCTGCCGCGCCGCGGACGACTATCCGCTCGAGTTCATCAGCGAGGGTGTCGAGTGGATCACCGGCTACCCGGTCGGCGACTTCATCGGACCGGCCAAGTGCCGCACGTTCGGCGAGCTGGTGGCCCCCGCCGACAAGCAGCGCGTGCTCGCCGTCCTCAACCTGTGCGCATCGAACGGCGTGCCGTTCACGGTGGAACACCGCATACAGCATGCCGACGGCACGTGGCGCTGGGTCTGGGCACACGGCGCGCTGGTGCGCAACGAAGACGGCACCGCGCGCTGGCTCGACGGCGTGGTGCTCGACACCACCGAGCGGCGCCAGATGGAAGAGGACCTGCGGCAGGCGAAGGAAAAGGCGGAACAGGCTGCCGCCGCGCGGGCCAGCTTCGTCGCCAACATGAGCCACGAGATCCGCACGCCGATGAATTCCATCCTCGGCTTTACCGACGTGCTGCTCGATACCGAACTGAAGCCGGACCAGCGCGGCCACCTCGACACCGTGCGCAACGCCGGCCGCTCGCTGCTGCGCCTGCTGAACGAGATCCTCGACACGGCCAAGCTGGAAAAGGGCGCGGTCGAGCTGGAGCTGGCCGACTTCAACCTGCTGGGCTTGATCGACGAGCTGTCGTCGACCTATAACACGACGGCACGCGCCAAGGGCCTGGCGCTGAACATCGCCTTCGCGCCGGAGCTCTCGCCCTGGCTGCACGGCGACGAGCTGCGCATGCGCCAGGTGCTGACCAACCTGCTGGACAATGCGATCAAGTTCACGGCAGCCGGCAGCGTCACGCTCGCGGTTGCCCGCGAGGGCGAGGAGTTGCGCATCGCCGTGCGCGATACCGGCATCGGCATCGCGCCGGACCGCCTCGCCGCGATCTTCGACCCGTTCACCCAGGCCGACGCCTCGATGACGCGCCGCTTCGGCGGCACGGGCCTGGGCACCACGATCAGCAAGCAGCTGGTGGAGCTGATGGGCGGCCGCATCTGGGCCGAGAGCACGCCGGGCGAAGGCACCACCTTCCACGTGGTGCTGCCATTCACGCCTGTCGTCGAACCGCGGCAGGCGTGCCAGCCGCGCCAGCGCCAGCGCGTGGCCTGTGAGCTGCCGCCGCTGCGCGTGCTGGCGGCGGACGACGTGGCGCAGAACCTCGAGCTGCTGTCGCTGCTGATGACCAGGCGCGGCCATACGCTGATGCCGGCGCGCGATGGCGCCCAGGCGGCCGAACTGGCGGCGGCGCACGACTTCGATGTGATCCTGATGGACGTGCAGATGCCGACCGTGGACGGCCTGGCCGCCACGCGCATGATCCGCGAGGAAGCGGCGCGCAATGGCCGGCCGCGCGTGCCCGTGGTGGCGATGACGGCCAGCGTGCTGGAAGCGCACCGCAAGGCCAGCACGGCGGCCGGCATGGATGGTTTCGCCTCCAAGCCGGTGGACTGGTATGCCCTGTCGCACGAGATCGCCCGCGTGCTCGGCTTGCAGCCGGTCGGTGCGATCACGGCCAGCCAGAAAGCGGCCGGCCCGCTGGTGCTCAATCGCGTGGCCGGCGCACAGCGCTGGGGCGGCAGCGCCGAAGAATACCAGCTGGCACTGTGCCGCTTCAATGCGGACCATGCGCTGAGCGCCCTGCACCTGGAAACGCTGTGGGAAGCCGGCGACGGCGTGGCCCTGCAGGCGCAGGCGCACCGCGTGCGCGGCGTGGCCGCCAATCTCGGCCTCGAACAACTGGCGCTCACGCTGGGCGGAATCGAGAAAAGCGCGGCCGATGGTGCGATGGCAACGCTGCTCCCGCTGCTGAAACGCTACGAGACAGACCTGGCGGCGGCGCTGGAAGCGGTGCGCTCCCAGCCCTGCCCGGAACGGGCGGGCGCCACCTGCGCCTCGCCGGCGGGGCCCTTCGACACCGCGGCCGTGCGGACCGCGGCCGAGGCGCTGCGCCACTCGCTCACGCGCGGCGCGCTGGATGACGATGCGCTGGCCAGCCTCTCGCAAGCCCTGCAGGGCCACGTGCCGCCCGCCACGCTGGCGCCGCTGCAGATGGCGATCGACGACTTCGACTTCACCTTGGCCGAGACAAGGCTCGAAGCGGTTTTGGAAACGGTTCTCGGCACCGATACGGAAGCGACGCAATGAATCCCTCTTCCCACCTGCCGCTGATCCTCGTCGTGGACGACGAGGCCAGCAACCTGCAACTGCTGCGCCAGATCCTGCAGGACCATTACCGGCTGCTGTTCGCCAAGGACGGCGCCCGCGCGCTGGAACTGGCGCGCCAGGAACACCCTGCCCTGATCCTGCTCGACGTGATGATGCCGGGCATGACGGGGCACGAAGCCTGCCGCACGCTGAAGGCCGATCCCGCCACGGCGGCGATCCCCATCATCTTCGTGACGGCACTGTCCGACCCGGAAGACGAGGTGCGCGGCTTCGAGGCGGGCGCCGTCGACTACATCACCAAGCCGGTCAGCGCGCCGATCGTGCGGGCGCGCGTGCGCACCCACCTGTCGCTGGTACGCATGGACGAGCTGAAGGAAAGCCGGCTGCAGATCGTGCAGCGCCTGGGCCTGGCTTCCGAATACAAGGACAACGAGACCGGCATGCACGTGATCCGCATGAGCCACTTCGCGCGTGTGCTGGGCCTGGCGGCGGGCATGAGCGAAGCGGAGGCGGACGACCTGCTGCACGCGGCGCCCATGCACGACGTGGGCAAGATCGGCATCCCCGACCGCATCCTGCAAAAACCCGGGCCGCTCGACCCGGACGAATGGGCCATCATGAAATCGCATGCCACCATCGGCGCCGACATCATCGGCGAGCACCCGCACGGGATGCTGAAGCTGGCCCGCAACATCGCCCTGTCGCACCACGAGAAATGGGATGGCAGCGGCTATCCGAACGGCCTGGCCGGCGAAGCGATCCCGCTCGAAGGCCGCATCTGCGCCATCGCCGACGTGTTCGACGCCCTCACCTCGGAGCGGCCGTACAAGAAGGCCTGGCCGGTGCAGGAAGCGGTGGAATTCCTTCAGAAGCAGCGCGGCGCGCATTTCGACCCGCGGCTGGTGGACCTGTTCGTGGCGCAGTTGCCGGCCATTTGCGCGATCAGGGAGAAGTGGGCGGAGAGCCCGCTGGCGCCGGCGGCTTAGAGCGCCTAACAAAACCCCCATGGCTGCGTTGCAGCGTCTCGCCGTACAGGTGTACTGTCTTCGACGCCGCGCCTTGCCCTGCGGGTTTTGTTAGGCGCTCGAAGGCATTGTTTTACCAGGAATCTGGTGAACTCCCACCGCCAACCCGTTGTTGCGCTGCACGTTCGGGAATTTGCAGACCGTGATGACGGCAGGGAGTCCGGTTCCCATGTTAGCGACGCATCAGGTCGCTGCCTTGATTTAAGTCAAAACATGCAAGCCTATGCGGAACTTTTCGCAACGTCGCGATACAGTGCCGCATACTGCGAGGCCATCTTTTCCGACGTGAACAGGGCGCGGTAGCGCTCGCCGGCCCGCTGCCCCATCGCGGTGGCCAGCGCCGGATCTTCCCACAAGGTGCGCATGGCGTCCCCGAACGCGGCAGGGTCGCTGGGCGGCACCACCAGGCCCGTGTCGCCATCGATATTGATGTAGCTGGTGCCGGTGCCGATCTCGCTGGAGATCATCGGCTTGCCGTACATCGCCCCTTCCAGCAGGGAAATACCGAATGCCTCCGAGCGCAGGTGCGACGGGAACGCCATCGCGTAGCACAGCGTGAGCAGCGCCACCTTGTCCTGCTCGTCCACGGCGCCCACGAAGCGCACGTGCGCCAGGCCCAGGCGTCGCGCATGTTCCTTCAACTCGTTCTCGATCGGCCCGGCGCCCACGATGACCACCGGGTAATCGCGCCTCGCCAGCGCGTCGAGCAGGATGTGCAAGCCCTTGTAGTAGCGCAGCACGCCCACGAACAGGAAGAAGCGCTCGCCCACTTCGGCGCGCCAGTGCGCCAGCCGCTCGGGCGACGGTTGCGGATACGTGTTGCGGTCCAGGCCGAACGGGATTGCGCGCACCTTGTCGCCGTAGCGGCGCAGCACGTCGGACGAAGCGAAGTAATTCGGCGACGTGGCGACGATGCCATCCACGTCGGCCAGGAAGCGGTGCATCAGCGGCGAATACAGCTTCAGCAGCGCCTTCTGGCGCACGATGTCGGAATGGTAGGTGACGACCGACGGCTTCTTCACCCGGGCCAGGAAATGCGCCAGGTCGCCGAACGGCCAGGGGAAGTGGTAATGCACCACGTCCGCCATGTCGGCCAGCTGCGCCAGCTTGCGGATGGATGCGAGCGACATCGTGTTCGACGCGATCTCGATATCCTGCGGCACGCGGTGCACCACGTGGCCGTCGATCTCCATCGTGGCGGGCCCGCCGTGGCGGGTCAGCGTGAGCACCTCGTTGGTGATGCCCAGGCGTGCGGTGCCCATGCAGATCTGGCGGATCGCCTGTTCCACGCCGCCCCACGAATCGGGGTAATACGTCTTGTAGAAGTGCAGAACGCGCATGTCACCCCTGCAGTACCGAGCGGTACACGGCGGCCGTCTTGCGCGCCGTTTCGCGCCACGTCAGCTGCACGGCGCGCACCTTGCCGGCGGCGATGCAACGGCGGCGCAGCGCCTCGTCGCGCGCCAGCTCCAGCATGGCCGAGCCGATCGCGCCGACCGACAGCGGGTCGACGTCGATGGCCGCGCCGGCCGTCACTTCGGGCAGCGAGGTCGTGTTCGACGCCACCACCGGCACGCCGGAGGCGAAGGCTTCCACCACCGGGATGCCGAAGCCTTCGTACAGCGAGGGAAAGACGAACACGCCGGCGCCGGCATACACGTGGCGCAGCTCCTCGGCGCTGGTCAGGCGGCTGAGCCACACGACATTCTCGCCGTTCTGCCGCGCGGCCCCGATCTGCGCCACCAGCGCTTCGCTGCGGGCGCCGGCGGCGCCGACGATCACGAGCTGGCGCTGCGCGCGCACGCTGGCAGGCAGGCCGAGGAAGGCCTGCAACAGCGCGCCGATGTTCTTGCGCGGCTGCAGCGTGCCCACCGTGAGGAAGTAACCGGGCCGCAGGCCGTGGCGCGCCAGCGTGGCGGCGGCCTGGCCGGGCTCGGGGGCGTCGAGCCACTCCTCGTCGACGCCGTTCGGGACCACGCTGATGCGGCGCTCGTCCACGCCGAAGTGGCGCACCAGCTCCGGGATGGCATAACAGCTCACGGCAATCACGTGGTTGGCCTTGCGCGCGGCCCTGGCCTGCAGCCAGTTCTTCAGGCCGCGCAGCTTCGGGTTGCACCACTCCGGGTGGGCGATCGGCAGCGCGTCGTGCAGCGTGGCGACGATCGGGCGGTCCATGCGCACGATGCGGTAATCGGTGGCGTGGAACAGGTCGGCGTCGATGTGTTCGCGCGCACCCGGCAACACCAGGTCGCGCACGGTCGCCAGCGCGAGCGGGCGGGGCATCGGCCGGCCGACCGACAGCCGGGCGGGCGGGCCGAAGGACCAGGCCTCGGCGGCGACACCGGCATGCGGCAGCTCGCGCAGCAGC
This sequence comes from Massilia sp. METH4, assembly GCF_037094685.1. NCBI lineage: Bacteria > Pseudomonadati > Pseudomonadota > Betaproteobacteria > Burkholderiales > Oxalobacteraceae > Massilia > Massilia sp. METH4. The sequence continues at coordinate 1,082,299 of NZ_CP146614.1, forward strand.
GCGCGGCTGTAGACGCCGATCCCGTCGAGGTGGCCGCCAGTGAGGCCGGGTTCAGTCGTGGTCGCGGAAATGCCGACTCTCAGTGTCACGCCTCGTACATCCAGCGCAAGGTCTGCTCCAGCGGCGGCGGCTCGATGGCGCCCACGACACCTTGCAGGCGGGTGTTGTCGCCCGTGAGGCGCACCACTTCGTTGGCGCGCACGAAGGCCGGGTTGACGTGAACGTCGATCTTGTAGCCGGCAATGGCGGCCATCATGTCGAGTGCCTCGCCCAGCGAATACGCCTTGCCGGAGCAGACGTTGAAGGTCTTGCCGATCGCCGAATCGCCAGCGGCGATCACGTGGCGATAGCTCGCGGCCACCACGCGCACGTCGGAGAAATCGCGCCACACGTGCAGGTTGCCCAGCTCGATGCGGGGCTCGCGGCGCTTGAAGTGCGCCACGATCTTCGGCAGCAGGAAGTTCTCGGCCTGGCCCACGCCCGTGTAGTTGAACGGCCGCACGACGATGAGCGGCAGCTTGTCCATCCACAGCCGCGCCATGTATTCCATGGCCAGCTTGGATACGGCGTAGTCGTTGGCGGGAGCGGCCGGCACGTCCTCGCCGATCACGCCGGCGTCGGCATTGCCATAGATGTTTGCCGAGGAGGCCAGCAGCACGGCCGACGGCTTCTTCGGCGACGTGGCCAGTGCTTCGAGCAGGTGGCGCGTGCCGGTCACGTTGACGCGGTACATCTGGTCGATGTCGCTGTGCGCGACGAAGGCGATGGCGGCCAGGTGCACCACCACATCGGGTTGCAGCGAGTGCACGGCGGCGGCGAGTGCCGCGCGGTCGGTCAGGTCGACCGCCACGGTCTCCGGGCTGTGCTGGCCGCCGGGACTGGCCAGGCCGAACACCTCGTAGCCGGCGGCGCGCAGTTCCTGCGCGACGTAGCGCCCGGTGAAGCCGCTGACGCCGGTGACCAGCGCGCGCTTGCCGGCGCCTTCGCGCGCCGCGGACAACAGCTGCAAGGTTGCGGCCATCTTAGAACGAGAAGCCGGCGGTGTTGCGGCGCAGGTCGGCCTCGACCATCATCTGGCACAGCTCTTCCAGCGTGGTCTTCGGTTCCCAGCCCAGTTCCTTCTTCGCCTTGCCCGGGTCGCCGATCAGGAGGTCCACTTCGGCAGGACGATAGTATTTCGGGCTGATGCGCACCAGCACCTTGCCGGTCTGTGCGTCGTGGCCCGTTTCATTCTCGCCGCTGCCCTGCCATTCGATCGCGATGCCGGCCGCCTTGAAGGCCATCGTCACGAAATCGCGCACGGTCTCGGTGCGGTTGGTGGCCAGCACATAGGTGTCCGGCTGGTCGGCCTGCAGGATGCGCCACATGCCTTCCACGTATTCCTTGGCGAAGCCCCAGTCGCGCTTGGCGTCCAGGTTGCCCAGTTCCAGCACCTCGAGCTTGCCCAGCTTGATCTTGGCCACCGAGTCGGTGATCTTGCGCGTGACGAACTCGCGGCCGCGCAGCGGCGACTCGTGGTTGAACAGGATGCCCGAGGAACCGAAGATGCCGTACGACTCGCGGTAGTTCACCGTCATCCAGTGCGCATACAGCTTGGCCACGCCATACGGGCTGCGCGGGTAGAACGGCGTGTCTTCCTTCTGCGGGATCGCCTGCACCTTGCCGAACATTTCCGAGGTCGATGCCTGGTAGAAGCGGATCTTCGGGTCGACGATGCGGATCGCCTCGAGCAGGTTGACGGCGCCGATGCCGGTGATCTCGGCCGTGGTGACCGGTTGCTCGAACGACACGCCCACGAAGCTTTGCGCCGCCAGGTTGTAGATCTCGTGGAACTGGCCGTTCTGCAGCAGGCGGATCGACGACGACAGGTCGGTCAGGTCGTGCTCGACCAGCTTCAGGTTCGGGTGGTTCTGGATGCCCAGTTCTTCGATGCGCCAGAAGTTGACCGAGCTGGTGCGGCGGAACGTGCCGGTGACTTCGTAACCTTTTTCGAGGAGCAGCTGTGCAAGGTAAGCACCGTCCTGACCGGAAATGCCCGTGACCAGGGCGCGTTTCGAATTTTGCATAGTGATCGGGTGTTCGAGAAAGTTGACGAAGAAGCCCGATATTGTAACAGAGGAATGACAACATCCCGCCCGTTGCAAGCACCTCGATTACATCGTTTACATCTTGTTACCACGCATATATTGCTCCAAAAATAGGGACAGTCCCTATTTTCCGAGCAATATATTCAACCCAATCCAATGCCCCGCGCCATCACGGCGGCGGCGATGGGAATCACCACGAACACATGGATTTCCGCCAGCTTGCGGCGGCGCAGCGCCTGCAACTCGTCGGCCGGGGGCACGAACCCGGCATCGGCCTTCAGCGCTTTCTGCCAGGCCAGGATGCGCACGGTCGGCTTGATCGACAGCAGGCCGACCACGGCGAACGCACCGACCTTCACCCAGAACGCGGGATTGTCGAGATAAAAGTCGGCTCCCTTGGGCCCGTGGAAGACGCGGCCGAAACCGACCACGAGGATGGCCAGCGCCAGCAAGCCGTAGAACGCATCGAAACGCCCCAGTATCTTCACCGTGTGCGGCGACATCGACGTTGGCCTGAGCAGCGCCAGCTCCGCCGCCAGCACGGCGGCGATACCGAACACGATCAGGTGGTGGAGGATGGCAAGGATGAGGTCGGTCATACCTCGAAATATTGCAGAAAACCCGATGCCTGTCACCACTCTGCGAAGTGTTGTAAAAATTCGGGGACTGTCCCCGAATTTTTACAACACTTGGGGCGAAAAAAAGCCGCCTTGCGGCGGCTTTTCGGGGGCGAAGCGGGATTACTTGCTGTTGCGCTGGGCGACCACGTCGACCACGCACAGCGCGGTCATGTTGACGATGCGGCGCACGGTGGCCGATGGGGTCAGGATGTGCACCGGCGCGGCGCAGCCCAGCAGGATCGGACCGATGGCGATGCCGTTGCCGGCCGCCGTCTTGACCAGGTTGTAGGCGATGTTGGCCGATTCGATGTTCGGCATCACCAGCAGGTTCGCGTCGCGTTCGAGGAAGGAACTCGGCATCAGCTTCTTGCGCAATTTCGAATCGAGTGCCGTGTCGCCGTGCATTTCGCCGTCGACTTCCAGGTCGGGCGCGCGTTCCTTGATCAGGGCCAGCGCGGCGCGCATCTTCTGCGCGGACTCGTTGTTGGACGAGCCGAAGTTCGAGTGCGACAGCAGTGCGGCGGCCGGCGAGAGGCCGAAGCGGCGCATTTCCTCGGCGGCCATGATCGTGATCTCGGCCAGCTGGTCGGCGTTCGGGTTTTCGTTCACGTGCGTGTCGACCATCACCAGCTGCCGCTCCGGCAGCACCAGCACGTTCATCGCAGCGTACACGTTGGCGCCGGCGCGCTTGCCCAGCACCTGGTCGATATAGTGCAGATGCAGCTGCGTGGTGCCGAAGGTGCCGCAGATCATGCCGTCGGCATCGCCCTTCTTGATCATCATCGCGCCGATCAGGCTGTGGCGGCGGCGCATTTCCAGCTTGGCGTATTCCTCGGTCACGCCCTTGCGCTTGGCGAGTTCGTAGTACGAGGTCCAGTAATCGCGGTAGCGATCGTCGTAGTCCGGATTGATCACGTCGAAGTCCACGCCCTGCTTCAGGCGCAGGCCGAACTTCTGGATGCGCGATTCCAGCACGGCCGGGCGGCCGACCAGGATCGGGCGCGCCAGGCGCTCGTCGACCACCACCTGCACGGCGCGCAGCACGCGTTCCTCTTCGCCCTCGGCGTAGACGATGCGCTTCAGGTCCGGATGGGTGATCTTGGCCTGCGCGAACAGCGGCTTCATGAAGGTGCCGCTGCGGTAGACGAATTGCTGCAGGCTGTCGGCATACGCTTCCAGGTCCTTGATCGGGCGCGTGGCGACGCCGGAATCCTCGGCGGCCTTGGCCACGGCCGGCGCGATCTTGATCAGGAGGCGCGGGTCGAACGGCATCGGGATCAGGTACTCGGGGCCGAACGACAGGTTGGTGAAGCCGTAGGTGGTCGCGACCACGTCGGACTGTTCGGCGTGCGCCAGTTCGGCGATCGCGTGCACGACGGCGATTTCCATTTCGCGTGTGATCGTGCTGGCGCCGCAATCGAGCGCGCCGCGGAAGATGTACGGGAAGCACAGCACGTTGTTGACCTGGTTCGGATAGTCCGAACGGCCGGTGCAGATGACGGCGTCTTCGCGCACGGCCTTCACGTCTTCCGGCAGGATTTCCGGGTTCGGATTGGCCAGGGCCAGGATGATCGGGCGCGGTGCCATGCGCTTGACCATCTCCTGCTTCAGCACGCCGCCGGCGGAGAGGCCCAGGAAGATGTCGGCATCGCCGATCACTTCGGCCAGCGTGCGCGCCGGCGTGTCGCGGGCGAAGCGTTCCTTGTCCGGGTCCATCAACTCGGTGCGGCCTTTGTAGACCACGCCGGCCAGGTCGGTCACGAAGATGTTCTCGATCGGGAAGCCCAGGTCGACGATCAGGTCCAGGCAGGCCAGCGCGGCCGCGCCGGCGCCGGAGACGACCAGCTTGCATTCCTTGATGTTCTTGCCGACCAGCGAAATGCCGTTCAGGATCGCGGCGCCGACGATGATCGCGGTGCCATGCTGGTCGTCGTGGAAGACGGGGATCTTCATCCGCTTGCGCAGCTCGCGCTCGATGTAGAAGCACTCGGGCGCCTTGATGTCTTCCAGGTTCACGCCGCCGAACGTGGGTTCCAGGGCGGCGATCACGTCGATCAGCTTGTCCGGGTCCTGCTCGTTGATCTCGATGTCGAACACATCGATGCCGGCGAATTTCTTGAACAGCACGCCCTTGCCTTCCATGACGGGCTTGGAAGCCAGCGCGCCGATATTGCCCAGGCCCAGCACGGCGGTACCGTTCGAGATCACGGCCACGAGGTTGCCGCGCGCCGTGTACTTGTAGGCGGCAGCCGGGTCGACGACGATTTCTTCGCAGGGAGCGGCAACGCCGGGCGAGTAGGCCAGGGCCAGGTCGCGCTGGTTCGTCAGTTGCTTGGTCGGAGTCACACTGATCTTGCCTGGGCGCGGGTACTCATGGTACTCGAGCGCCGCCAGACGCAGTTGTTGCCGCAATTCTTCTTTCTTGTCAGATGACGAATCCATTGCCTGCTGCCTTCCTGTGCTGTCTGAAATCCTTTGATTCTAGCAGACAGGATTCGGGCCCAAAGTAGGTATTTTTACCAACGCATCCGTCAAGACCGAATTTTGTATGGTTCATATACCTGCAATTACCTGCTGCTATCGGTTTTCCCGTGCTAGCCGGCCCCGCTGCGACTTCGTATTTACGATAAGTACGTTCAGAAAATATCAGCGGGCAGGGTCGCCGGCCGGGCCGGCTGGCAACGTGGAATTAACATAGGCGCTGTTCGCGGACGCTAGGCTTTCCCCTAATCACGGAACTTTCAGATCGGGTCGCTGTCAGTAGCGGCCTGAGCCTTGCTTGCCCGGCGCCACCCCGACGCGCAGCCAGTGCGACGGCGTGGTGAGCGCGGCAGCGTCCAGCACGCGTTGCCAGCCGGTGTAATTGGCCAGGTAGCGGCTGGCCACACCGTTGAACCGGCGCAGCCACGTCTTGAAGCGCCCATGCCATCCGTTAACATTTTGAATGTGGATGGCCTCTCGAACCCTCTCGCCGCGCTGCACGTTGACTGATTCGTGCGTGATGCCGGCCTGCCGCGCGAACGCCTGGTAGGCATTGGCGCCATCGCTGATGAGAATGACGTCTTGCGCCAATACGGGCAGCAGGTGCTTGGCCAGTTGCCCCGCGCTGACCGGTCCGCGCCCGGTCACGAAGTCGTACGTGAGCTTGTTGCGGTCGCGGGCGACGAGGATACAGTCGAGCTCGCGGCTGATGCCGCGCCGGGTCGCCTTGCCGCCGCGCTTGCGGGCCGGGCGATCCAAGTGGTGCGATCCCTTCTGCGATTCCAGGTGATAGGTTTCGTCGGCCTCCACCACCGTTGACAACTCGGCGCGCCGCTCCCGCCGGACGGCGGCAATCAACCGGTGCCGCCATCGAAAACTGGTCGACTTCGCCACCGCCACGCGTTTGGCCGCCGTGCGCACCGTCGTCGATTCGATCAGGCATTGCAGGTACGCCAGCCATTTGTCGCGCCGCTTGAGGTGGGCCAGCGGGGTGCCGGTCAGCGCGTTATAAGTGCTGCCGCATCCCGTGCACCGATAGCGTTGCAGGCCGTTGGCCTTGCCGCTGCGGTGGCAATGGGAGCAGGCGCAGTGCGGACACGGCGGCCTTCCCGCCGCCGCTTCGATCAAGGCAAGGCATTGGCCAGGATGCGTGACGGTGGCCAGGTATTCGCGCAAAGCTGCGACTTCGTCCGGCCCCAGCTGTAGCTGGACCAGTGCCTTGAACAAAAATTGGAAATCCGCAGTCCCCATTTCGGCCTCCTGATATGCATGAAGTAGCTCAACAGGAGGTCAGACAGCGTTGCGCGGAGGAAGTTCCCATAGCATTGGCGAACAGCGCCTTAACATAATTTTAATAATTTCTTTACATTAAACAAACGTCCTCCTAGACTACATGCATCTCAACTGCCGAAAGGGCCTGGCATGCGTGCGATCTTCTGGCGTACGTGCTCCCGCGTAACGGGCGTGGTGTTCCCGGTTTCGACGGTGGCCCTGTTCTTCACGCCGCACGACTCGAAGTGGGAACTGGCGCTGTCGGCCACCGCCGTCACCGCGGGCGGTGCCTGGATCTATGCGCGCGGCCGGCCGCGCCGGATCATGGCGCGGGCGCTGCGCCGCCGCTGAGCCGCGCGGCTGCCGCTACAATGGGCGCATGCTCTCCGAATTCGACCTGATCAAGCAGTATTTCATCCGGCCCGCGCGCCCGGCCAAGGCGCAACTGGGCATCGGCGACGATTGCGCGCTGCTGGGCATGGCCCCCGGCCGTTCGTTCGCCATTTCCTCCGACATGCTGGTGGAAGGCCGCCACTTCTTCCCCGGCGAAGACCCGCGCAGGCTGGGGCACAAGAGCCTTGCCGTGAACCTCTCCGACCTGGCGGCGATGGGCGCGCGCCCGGTAGGCTTCACGCTGGCCCTGGCCCTGCCGGCGGCCGACCGCGACTGGCTGGCCGGCTTTTCCGCCGGGCTGTTCGCGCTGGCCGACGAGCACGAATGCGAACTGATCGGCGGCGACACGACCAAGGGGCCGCTCAACATCTGCATCACGGTATTCGGCGAAGTCGCGCCGGAAGCAGCGTTGCGGCGCGACGCTGCCCGGCCGGGCGACGATGTGTGGATCTCGGGCACGCTGGGCGACGCGCGCCTGGCGCTGGCCGCCATCCGCGGCGAAGCCAGCCTGCCGGCCGAGGCGCAACTGCAAGCGGGGGTTCGGCTGCACACGCCGACACCGCGCGTGGCGTTGGGCCGCCTGCTTGCCGAGGGCGGCCTGGCCCATGCGGCGATCGATATCTCGGACGGCCTGGTGGGCGACCTCGGCCACATCCTCGACCGTTCCGGCGTGGGCGCTACGCTCGATGTCGACGCCCTCCCCGCCGGCCCCATGCTGGCTACCCAGCCCATCGCCCTGCGCCGCGCCTGGAGTGCCGCCGGCGGCGACGATTACGAACTGTGCTTCACGGCCGCCCCGGCGCAGCGCGCGGCGATCCTGGCGGCGGGCGCCGCCAGCAACACGCCGGTCACGCGCGTGGGCCGCATCGACGCGGCGCCAGGCCTGCACTTGACGGATGGGCAGGGCCGGCCGCTGGAATTGCGGCTGGCCGGGTTCGATCATTTCGGCAGCGGACAGTAAGCGTTTTTTCCCGCGGCGTGTCGCGCGGCTTGCTGGCGGGCCGACAACGCAAGCATTACCCGGCCCCAGGACGGCTGTCTCGCTCTAAGCGGCCGAGATGCCGGATGTTCCTGGTGCCGGACACCTGAAGGTCGGTCCGCCCCAGCGGTCCGACACCAGCTGTTCAAGCGCCGCCTACCGGCCCGGCAGCGCCGTGTGATCCTCGCCCGGCTGGCCGGCCTGCTTGCCGCTGCCATGCATCAGCCAGTAGTGGTGGAAGGCGAGGCGGATGTTGTCGCGCAGCTGCACGTCATCCCATGGCTTCGTGTAGAAGCGGTAGATCGCGCCCCGGTTGATCGAATCGAGCATTGCCTCGAGCCCCGTATAGCCGGAGAGGATGATGCGTATCGTGTCCGGATACATGTCCTTCACCTTGCTGAGGAATTCGGTCCCGCTCATCACCGGCATGCGCTGGTCGCACACGATCACCTGCACCGGGTGCAGCGCCAGCAGGTCGAAGCCTTCGGCCGGCGACGAGGCGGTGAGGATGCGATAGCCGTCGCGCCGGAACAGCCGGTGCAGCGAGGACAGCACGTTGACGTCGTCGTCCACGATCAGCAGCGTTTGCGGCGGCTCGGTGGCCAGGTTCGGGTCGGGCGGCAGCGCCTTGCCGCTCGACGCCAGCTGGGCGAAGCCGGCCGCGTTCAACGGGCGGCTGAAGTAGAAGCCCTGCACCTCGTCGCAGCGGTTGCGGCGCAGGAATTCGAGCTGCGGCCGCGTTTCCACGCCCTCGGCCACCACGCGCAGCTTCAGGCTGTGCGCCATGCTGATGATGGCGAGCGCGATCGCCGCGTCGTTCGGATTGGTGACGATATTGCGCACGAAGGCGATGTCGATTTTGAGCTTGTCGATCGGGAAGCGCTGCAGGTAGGCCAGCGATGAATACCCGGTGCCGAAGTCGTCGATCGCCACCTTCACGCCCAGCAGGCGCAGCTTGGTGAGCACGTCGATCGTGCGCTCGGCGTTCGACATCAACGCCGTCTCCGTCAGTTCCAGTTCCAGCAGGTCGGGCGGCACGTGGTGGCGTTCGAGCGCGTCCTTCACTTCCTTCTCCAGGTCGCCCTCGGCGAACTGGCGCGATGCCACGTTGACGGCCACCTGCACGGGGCCGACCGGCGAGGCCATCCATTCGGCGATCTGCCGGCAGGCGGCATCGATGATCCAGTTGCCGGTGCGGACGATCAAGCCCGTGTCCTCCAGCACGCCGACGAATTCCGCCGGGTACACCATGCCCTGCCCAGGCCGGTTCCAGCGCAGCAGCGCCTCCGCGCCGGACACGCGGCCCGTCAGCAGGTTCACCTTCGGCTGGAAGTGCAGCTCCAGTTCGTTGTGATCGAGCGCGCGGCGCAGCGCCATTTCGAGGTCGAGCCGCGCCAGCACCTGCACGTTCATGCCGGCCGTGAAGAAGCGGTAGGCGTCGCTGCCCGCCTCCTTGGCCTGGCCCATCGCCGTGTTGGCGTACTTGACCAGGGTTTCCGGATCGGCCGCGTCGTCCGGGTAGACGGCGATGCCGATCGACGCCGTCATCGTGGCCTGGTGCTCGCCCAGCTGGAACGGCGCACGCAGCGCGTCGCGCACTTCGTTCGCCACCAGTACCGCATCCTGCTGGTCGCGCGTCATCGTGAGGATCAGGCCGAACTCGTCGCCGCCCAGGCGGCCCACGGTATCGCGGATGCGCGCCGACTGCACCAGCCGGCTGGCGAATTCGCGCAGCATCTCGTCGCCCATCGCGGCGCCCAGCGAATCGTTGATGTTCTTGAAGCGGTCCAGGCCGATGAACAGCACCACGATGCGCCACTCCTTGTCGCGCGCCAGGTCGATCGCATCGCCCAGCGTGCGGTAGAACAGCGTGCGGTTGGGCAGGCCCGTGAGGCTGTCGTAATGGGCCGCGTGCCGCAGCCGCTCCTCGGCCACGCGGCGCTCGGAAATGTCGCGCGCCACGCAGATCAGCGTGCGCTGCGCTTCGGCGTCCGGACCGCCGTGCTGCAGCTGCCAGTAGATCTCCACCGGCACCGTGGCGTGGTCGTGCCGCAGCAATTCCATTTCCAGCAGCATGGGCGCGCGGGCATCGCCACCGGCCGCCAGCGCCGCGTCGGCATGCTGGCGCAGGGATTCGTGCCCCCCAAGGCCGATGCGCGCCGGCTCCTGCGCCATCAGTTGCGCGCGCGTATAGCCCAGCATGCGGCAGGCGCCGTCGTTGACGTCCACCAGGCGCATCGTTTGCGCATCGATCAGGAAGATCCCGTCGGCCGTCGCATCCATCGCCGTGCGAAAGCGCTGCAGGTCGGCGGTGCGCTCGCGCACCGTGCGCTCCAGCACGATATTGTGGAACTTCGCCTCGCGCTGCATCAGCCGCACCTCGATCAGGTTGCGGATGCGCGTGAGCACCTCGACCGGGTCGAACGGCTTGCTGACGAAGTCGCGCGCACCGGCATCGAGCGCGGCCTGCTTCTTGTCCGGCTCGGCCGTCACCACCAGCACCGGCAGGTAACCTTCCGGCTCCAGCGGGCGCAACGCCTGCATCACGGCAAAGCCGTCCATGCCCGGCATTTGCAGGTCGAGGATGATGATGTCGTAGTTGTACTGCTCGTGCCAGGGCGCCACCACGCGCGGATCGGTGGTGGAACTCACGTGCGCATACCCCGTCGATTGCAGCAGATACTCCAGCAATTGCACATTGACGGGCTGGTCGTCCACGATCAGGATGCTCGCATTCTGGATATCGGCCCGGCTGATCATGACTCCTCCTTCTTCTCCGTCAGCGGCTGGGCCTGCCGCTCGGCGGTAGCATTTTCTTCGTTACCAGTGGTACCGACCGCGGTGATCGTGGCGTTGATCGCCTCGGTAAACTCGTCGATGTTAATCGGCTTGATCAGGTAACGGAAGAATCCTGCCGCAATTCCCCGTTCCACGTCGCGCGGCATCGCGTTGGCAGTCAGGGCGATCGCGGGGATCCCGGCCGTGCGGGGATCGGCGCGCAACTGGCGCAGCACCTCGAAACCGCTCATGCCGGGCAGGTTGATGTCGAGCAGCACCACGTCCGGCAAATGGGCGCGCGCCAGCTCCAGGCCCAGCTGGCCGTCGGGCGCCGACAGCAGGCGCAGCTCGGGGCGGAAACGGATGATCTCCTGCACCAGTTTCAGGTTGGCTGGATTGTCTTCCACGTACAGCAGCGTGATGCTGTCGCGTGCGGGTGCCGGCATGCCGGCACCGGCTGGCGCCAGCATGCGCGGCGGCGGCAGCGGCACCGGCTCGGTCGTCTTCAGCTCGACCCAGAACATGCTGCCCACGCCGGGGCTGCTGGTGACGCCGATGGTGCCGCCCATCAGCTCGACGAGGCGCTTGGTGACGACGAGGCCGATACCGCTGCCCTCTTCCACGCCCGCTTCCTGTCCCAGGCGGTTGAACGGCTGGAACAGCATGCGTACCTGCTCCGGCCGCAGGCCCATGCCGGTATCCTGCACAGAGACGCGCACCAGGCCCGGGCCGGATGGGGTGCAGTCGATCACCACGGCGCCGCCCTCGCGGTTGTACTTGATGGCGTTCGAGAGCAGGTTGAGCAACACCTGCTTGAGGCGCGTGCGATCGGCCGTCACGTTCGTCGTGCAGCGTTCCGGGAACAGCAGCCGGATGCCGCGCGCGGTGGCCAGCGGCGCCATCATCGCCTCGCACTCCTCCAGGATCTCCGGTAGCGCCACCGGTTCCATCGACAAGGCGACGGCGCCCGATTCGATCTTGGCCAGGTCGAGGATCTCGTTGATCAGCGTGAGCAGGTGGCGGCCGGACTTGAGGATGTGCTGGGCGAACTCCTTCTTCTGCGCCAGCGTGGAAGGCAGCTTGTCGGAAGTGAGAATCTGCGCGAAACCGAGGATGGCGTTGAGCGGCGTGCGCAATTCATGGCTCATCGACGACAGGAATGCCGACTTGGCCTGGTTGGCGCTTTTCGCCTCTTCCATCGCCATGGCCAGCTCGCGGTTCGCCATTTCCAGCTGCAGCGTGCGCTCGTGCACGCGCTGCTCCAGCTCCTGGTTCAGCCGCATCACTTCCTGCTGCGCCTCGCGCCGGCGCTCCGATTCGCGGGCGATCTCGCGGTTCGACGTTTCCAGCTCGCGCTTGCGGCTTTCGATATCGGCCAGCATCTTGTTGAACGAGCCGGCCAGCTCGGCCACCTCGTCCTCGCCCAGCCGCTCGGCGCGGCGCGACACGTCGCCGGTGGCGATCACCTCGCGCGCCACGTCGGCGATCGACAGGATGGGCCGCGTGATGACGTCGTTCAGGCGCCGGCTGACGAGCCACGCGCACATCAGCGCCAGCAGGCCGGCCACGATGCCGATCACGATGTAGTCGAGGAAGCGCGCCAGCACTTCATAGTCGGCGCGCAGGTAGACCGTGCCCAGCATTTCTCCGTTGTCGCGGATGGGCTTGAACAGGTAGAGCTTGCCATCCTCGATGCGGAACCCTTCGCGCCCCGGCGCCCGCGGCACGCCCGCCTTGTCGCCGGGCGCGGCGTATTGCGCGACCAGGCGGCCGCCGGCGTCGTAGATGGCGCCCGCATTCACCTTCGGGCGCAGGCGCAGCAGCGCCAGGTTCTCGTGAGCCAGCCGGTCGTCGTCGAATGAGAGGGCCGGCGCGCTCATGTGGCCGATCAGCTCCGCCTGGGTCGTCATGTCGTCGGTGATCGTCTGCTCGTAGATGTGCAGGTCGTACACGACGATCGTGCCGATCGATACCAGCACGGCCGGCAGCATCACCAGCGCGATCACGCCGAGCAGCTTGTTGCGCAGCGAGCGCAGCTTGATCATGGCGCGCCCCTCCGCCGTCCCGCGCCGGCTTGCCCATGCGGGAACGCCGCCGCAATTGGGCGTTCGCGGCCGCCGTCCGCCCGCCCGGGAACGAAGCCCGCGGCAAGGGTTGCGGCGAGCCAATGCCTCCGGGTGATCTTTCGAGGTTCCAAGTTGGCGGCCCGCGTAGCTTGAACACCCTTATTCTATCGTTCAGTTTGGGCGCGCGCCGCCAGCTTGGCGCGGCGCACCCGATCCCGACAATTTTTTCCGCACGCGTGGCCAGCGGCCAGAGCCCCGCGCTAGAATGGAACCGGACATTCTTTGCCGAAGGAGACACAAGTGAGTACGGACATCAACGAACTGGCCGCCCAGGTGGGCCGCGCCTTGCAGGACAAGGAATTGCTTCTGGCTACCGCCGAATCGTGCACCGGGGGCGGCGTGTCGCAGGCGATCACGGAGATCGCCGGGTCGACCGGCTGGTTCGATTGCGGTTTCGTCTGCTATTCGAATGCGTCGAAGACCGAACTGCTCGAAGTGCCGGCCGCGATGATCGCCCAGTTCGGCAGCGTCAGCGAGGAAGTGGCGGCCGCGATGGCCCAGGGCGCGCTGGCCAACAGCAACGCGCATGTGGCCGTATCCACCACCGGCATCGCCGGCCCCACCGGCGCCGTGCCGGGCAAGCCGGTCGGCACGGTCTGTTTCGGCTGGGCCAACGGCGATACCGTGCATACGGAACGCCTGGTGTTTTCCGGCGACCGCCGCGCGGTGCGCGAGCAGACCGTGGTCCACGCGCTCCAGGGCTTGCTGCGTTTCATCAATTAAGCGACGTAACCCGACGTCCTGGGCGCTCGGCCTGCCCGAGCGCCTTTGCTCTCCCGCATCCGCATTCCCTTCCCGAAACTTATCCCTCATCAACTTCCGGCCTCGGCCGGCTTGCGTCCTCGTCCACATGAGTCTAATATGTGAACAGCTATTCAAATGTTATAGATGAGATGAACTTGCCCGCCTCCATCCACGAGGAATCGGTCGCCCAGCTAGCCGATCTGTTCCACCTGCTGGGCGACCCGACCCGCCTGCGCATCGTGCTCGCGTGCGTGGCCGCGCCGATCGCCGTCAGCGACATCGCCGCCACGCTCGAGCTATCCAGCTCGCTGGTGAGCCACCACTTGCGCCTGCTGCGCGCGGCCCGCATCGTCAAGGCCGAGCGGCAGGGCAAGCAGGTGTTCTATTCGACCGCCGATGCGCATATCAGCGGTGTCCTGCGCGACATGCTCGAGCATATCGCCGAACCCTCCACTCCAGGTAACGACGTATGAGCGGCCACCACCACCACGGGCACGACCATGGACACCATGGCCACCACCACCATCATGGCGATCCGGCCGACCATGGGCGCGCGTTCGCGATCGCGATCGCGCTGAACGCGGTCTTCGTGGCCGTCGAATTCGGCTACGGTTTCCTGGCCAATTCCACGGCGCTGATGGCCGATGCGGGCCATAACCTGTCCGACGTGCTGGGCCTGATGCTGGCGTGGGGCGCCGCCATCCTGGCCAAGCGCGAACCGTCGCGCCGCTATACCTACGGCTGGCGCAGCAGTTCGATGCTCGCCGCACTGTTCAACGGCATGCTGCTGATGGCCGCCTGCGGCGCCATCGCCTGGGAAGCGGTGCTGCAACTGATCCACCCGGTGCCCGTGCACGGCGTCACGGTCTCGGCGGTGGCCGGCATCGGCATCCTCGTCAACGGCTTCTCGGCCTGGCTGTTCATGAAGGGCAGCAAGGACGACCTGAACATCCGCGGCGCCTACCTGCACCTGGCGGCGGACGCCGCGATCTCGCTGGGCGTGCTGGTGTCCGGCCTGGTCGTGATGTTCACGGGCTGGAGCTGGCTCGACCCGGTGGTCAGCCTGGGCATCGTGGTCATGATCGTGGCCGGCACGTGGTCGCTGCTGAAGACTTCGCTGCGGATGATGTTGGCCGCCGTGCCGGGCAATGTGGATTCGCGCGAAGTGGAGCAGTTCCTGCGCGCCCGGCCGGGTGTGACCGACGTGCACGACATGCACATCTGGTCGATGAGCACGACGGAAACGGCGCTGACTGCGCACCTGGTGATGCCGGGCGGTTACCCCGGCGACGTTGCGATGGACGAGATCGCGCGCAGCCTGCGCGAGCAGTTCGCCATTCATCACAGCACGCTGCAGACGGAAATGGGCACTACGGAACATGCCTGCTGCCTCGCGGGGAACGGGCAAGAGCAAGCAGAGGAGCAGGCGCATGACCACGACCATGACCATGACGATCATGGCCACCAGCACGGCCATTCACATGGCCATGCCCAGCATCACTGATCGGCCAGCCCGGCGAACAGCTGCGTGCTCAGGTAGCGTTCGCCGAACGATGGGATGATCGTTACGATCAGCTTGCCCTCGTTTTCCGGCCGGCGCGCCACCTGTACGGCGGCCCACAGCGCGGCACCGGCCGAGATGCCCACCAGCAGGCCCTCCTCGCGCGCCGCCCGGCGTGCGTAGTCGAACGCGTCGTCGTTCTTCACCGCCACCACTTCGCTGTAGACATGGGTGTTCAGCACGCCCGGCACGAAGCCGGCGCCGATGCCCTGGATCGGGTGCGGTCCCTTGGTACCCTTGGACAGCATGGGCGACGCCTCGGGTTCCACGGCGATGCACTGGAACGACGGCTTGCGTTCCTTGATCACCTCGCCCACGCCCGTGATCGTGCCGCCCGTGCCCACGCCGGCCACGAGGATGTCCACCTTGCCGTCCGTGTCGCGCCAGATTTCCTCGGCGGTGGTGCGGCGGTGGATCTCGGGGTTGGCGGGATTGTTGAACTGCTGGGGCATCAGGTAGCGGCTGTCGGACTGCGCCATTTCCTCGGCGCGGCGGATCGCTCCCACCATGCCTTCGCTGCCGGGCGTGAGCACCAGCTCGGCGCCATACGCGCGCAGCAGCATGCGGCGTTCGCGGCTCATCGTTTCCGGCATCACCAGCGTGCACTTGTAGCCGCGCGCCGCGCACACCATCGCCAGCGCGATGCCGGTATTGCCGCTGGTCGGTTCGAGGATGATCGTGTCGGGCTTGATCTGCCCGGCCTGTTCGGCCGCGGCGATCATCGACAGGCCGATCCGGTCCTTCACGCTGTGGGCCGGATTGTAGAACTCCAGCTTGGCCAGGAGTTGCGCGGGCGCGCCCTGGCTCAAGCCGCCTTGAGTCAATCGATTGATGCGGACCAGCGGGGTATTGCCGATCAGCGCCGTGACATCATTCGCAACGTTCATCGAGGTCTCCGCACGAGGAATGGGAGACCAGTGTAACGCCGCGGCTTATTTCACGTCGAGCAGTTCGACGTCGAAAATCAGTGCCGAGTTCGCCGGAATGCCGGGCATGGCCCGCGAGCCGTAGGCCAGCTCGGACGGAATGATCAGCGTGCGCTTGCCGCCCACCTTCATGCCGGCCACGCCCTGCTCCCAGCCCTTGATGACCTGGCCGGAGCCGAGGCGGAACTCGAGCGGGTCGCCGCGGTCGCGCGACGAGTCGAACTTGCGGCCCTTGTGGTTCTTGGCCATCGGACGGTACAGCCAGCCCGTGTAATGCACGGACACCGTGCTGCCGGGGGTCGCTTCGGTGCCGGTGCCGGCCTTGGTATCGTTGACGATCAGCTTGTCGGCGGCGGGGCCGATCGTGGCGGAGCCGGGCACCACGGGCGCGGCCGGCGCTTCCGCCTGGGCGGCCGGCTGGGCCGGCGCGGCTTGCTGGACCGGCGGCTGCGCTTCTTGCGGCGCCGGTTGGCTTGGGGACTGGGCGTGCGCGAACGCGGCGGCGCACAGCAGGAGGGACAGCACTGGAGCGGACAGACGGGTCATCATGTATTCTTTCTGTACTGGGTGTTGAGGCGGCAACATGATAGCAAACGAACCTGAAGAGATGCCAAACGGGCAGCAAACGGCGGGGCAGCAAACGGCGGGGCAGCAAACGGCGGAGCAGCAAACGGCGGAGCAGCAGCCGGCGGCGCCGGGGCGCAAGCTGTTCTTCGCGCTGTGGCCCGATGCGGCGTCGCGCGCCGCGCTGGCCACGCTGCAGGCTCCCGTGGCCGGGCGCCTAACGGCGGCGGCCAAGCTGCACCTCACGCTGGCCTTCCTGGGCCACGTGCCGGCGGACCGGGTACCGGCGCTGCTCGCCGTCCGCGACCGCCTCGCCGTGCCGCCGCTGCGGCTCGTGATCGACTGCTACGGCTACTTCGCGCGGCCGCGCATCGCCTGGGCCGGCATGACGCAGGTGCCGGCCGGACTCGTGGCGCTGCACGAGGAGCTGGTGCGGGAGCTCGATGCGGCCGGCTTTTCCGCCGCCACGCACGGCTCGTTCAAGCCGCACGTGACCCTGGCGCGCGAGGCAAGGCATGCGCCGCCGGACGCGCCAGGGACGCCGGTGGTGTGGGACGTGGATAGCGTGGTGCTGGTGGAGTCGCTGCCGGGCGGGCGCTACGTGGCTGTCGATGCCGCAGGTGCCTGACACTTTTCCCCTGCGTCTCGCCTACCCGGCCTGTTCAGCCACTTCCTCCGCCAGCTTCATCAGCACATGCCCCGCCGCCACCATCCCGAAGGTGGCCGTCACCACCATCGCCGACCCGAACCCCGCGCAATTGATGCCGGTAAGGCCGGCCTTCGCGGGCGGTGCGTCGTCCGGATCGACTTCGCAGACATCGCCCGTGTCCGGGAACTTCAGCGGCTCCATCGAGAACACGGCATCCACGCCCAGCTTGTTCTTGCCGTTCGGCGGATAGTTGTACTGGGTGCGCAGGCGCCGGCGAACCTTCTTCAGCAGCGGCTCCTGTTCGGTGCGGGCCAGGTCGCGCACCTCGATCTTGGTGGGGTCGGTCTGGCCGCCGGCGCTGCCGATCAGGATCAGGCGGATGCCGCGCGTGCGGCAGTAGTGCACCAGGGCCGTCTTGGCCTGGGTGTTGTCCATGGCGTCGATCACATAGTCGTAATCGTGGCCGCCGATCATTTCCTCGAGATTGTCGGGGGTGACGAAATCCTCGATTTCGGTGACCTGGCAATAGGGATTGATCTGGGCGATGCGCTCGCGCAGCGCCGTCACCTTGGCCATGCCGACGGTGCCGGACAGCGCCTGGATCTGGCGGTTGATGTTCGATTCGGCCACGTTGTCCAGGTCGATCAGCGTGAGGCGGCCGACGGCGCTGCGGGCCAGCGCCTCGACGATCCAGGAACCGACGCCGCCGACGCCGATCACGCAGATATGCGCGCCGCGAAAGCGCGCCAGGGCCGGCTCGCCATACAGCCGGGCGATGCCGCCGAAACGGCGGTCGAAGTCGACGTCGTGCCCGGCGTCGTCGGAAGAAAGTGCGGTGGTGTCGTTCATCCGGCCATTTTAACGGACGCGGCCCGAAGGATTATTCTACAATCCGTCGATCAGAACCAAGGATGCCGCCATGACAGATTCCCTCCTCGCTCCCGCCCCCGGCTTCGACCAGCCGATCGCGATGCTCAAGCATTGCCACGACAAGATCCGCAAGCAGCTGGCTACCCTGCAAAAGCTGCTGGAACACCTGCCGCGGCACGGGGCGGACGCGTCGGCGCAACAGGCGGCGCAGGCGGTGCAGAAGTACTTCAACACGGCTGCCCACATCCACCATGCGGACGAGGAGATCGACCTGCTGCCGATGCTGGACGCGACGGCCACGGGCGCGGACCTGGAAACGGTGCGCCGGTTGCGCCCGGATATCCTTTTACAACACAAGCGCATGGACGATGCCTGGCATATAATCGATGCACAACTTGACAAGATTTCCAACGGCACCGGCAGCGAGCTCGCGCCGGACGCGGTGAATACCTTCGTGCAGATGTACACGGCGCACATGGAGATCGAGGAAGGCCATATCGCGCCGATGGCCAAGCGCCTCTTCAATGCGCACCAGATGCAGGTTCTGGGCGAAGCGATGCAGCGCCGCCGCGGCATCGCGCCTGCCGGCGGCACCAGCAACGACAATACCGTGGGTGGCATCGCGCTGGCCGACCTGCGCATGGACTACGGGCGTGCCAGCCTCTCCGAGGAAGACACGCTGGGCGACCCGATCGCGCAATTCGGCAAATGGTTTGACGAGGCAATGAAGGCCCAGGTGAACGAGCCGAATGCGATGAGCGTGGCCACGGTGGGCAGCGACGGCAGGCCGGCGTCGCGCATCGTGCTGATCAAGCAATTCGATGCGCGCGGCTTCACCTGGTACACGAACTACGACAGCCAGAAGGGCCGCCAGCTCGCGCAGAACCCGCATGCCGCCCTGCTGTTCTTCTGGCCGGAGCTGGAGCGCCAGGTGCGCATCGAAGGCCGCGTGGAACGCACGTCGGCCGAGGAAAGCGACACGTATTTCTACAGCCGTCCCGTGAAGAGCCAGCTTGCCGCGATCGCCTCGCAACAGAGCGCGCCGATCGGCAGCCGGGGCGAGATGGAAGAGAATTACGCAGCCGTCGAACGGGCCAATGACCCGGCGGCAGGCAGCAAGCCGCAACGGCCGGCGCACTGGGGCGGCTACCGCCTGGTGCCCGAGCGGGTGGAATTCTGGCAGGGGCGCGCATCGCGCTTCCATGACCGCATCGTTTATTCGCTGCAGGCGGACGGGAGCTGGACGAAGGGAAGAATCCAGCCGTAACCCGGGACGAACCCCCGCCCCGGCAGCACAGTCGAAATCTTGACGTACCGACCGGAGGCTATCTTGTTCGTACAACATCATTTGAGTGTGCAGCACCGCCTGAGCAATTGGGTGGAAGGCGTGACCGGCAAGGTGGAGCTCCCGCTCCGGCTGGAGCTGTGGAACGGCCAGAAGATCGACTTTTCCGGCGAAACGCCGCGCGTCACGATCCGCCTGCCCAAGGCATCGGCGGCGCGCTACCTGCTGCAGCCTTCGCTGTCGAACCTCGGCACCGCCTATGTCGAAGGCGATATCGAGGTGAGGGGCGCCGCCCACGACATGATCGCCATCGTCAACGCGCTGGCCAGGAGCTCGCTGTCGATGGACGGCAAGCTGGCCCGCATCGTGCGCACGTTCACGCACGACCGCGGCAAGGATGCGGAAGCGATCCGCTATCACTACGACGTCTCCAACGAGTTCTACCAGCAGTTCCTCGATCCGAACATGGTGTACTCGTGCGCCTATTTCGAGAACGGCGACGAAGACCTGGCCACCGCGCAGCTGAAGAAGATCGACCACATCCTCGCCAAGATCCGCGTGCAGCCCGGCCAGACGCTGCTCGACATCGGTTGCGGCTGGGGCGCGCTGGTGATCCGCGCCGCCGAGCGCTTCGGCGCGCGCTGCGTGGGCATCACGCTGTCGGAGAACCAGCATGCGCTGGCCGTCGAGCGCGTGAAGGCCGCCGGCCTTGCCGACCGCGTGGAGATCCGGCTGCAGGATTACCGCGACGTGCGCGGCACCTTCGACCGCATCACCAGCGTGGGCATGTTCGAGCACGTGGGCATCAAGCACCTGCCGGAGTATTTCGGCATCATGTCCCGGCTGCTGGCCGACGATGGCGTGGCGATGAACCACGGCATCACGTCGACCGATCCGGACAATGGCGAGACACCGTATGGCGGCGGCGAGTTCATCCAGAAATACGTGTTCCCGCACGGCGAGCTGGCCCATATCGGCACCGTACTGCGGGCGATGCAGCAGGGGAACCTGGAAGCGTATGACGTGGAAAACCTGCGCCGCCACTACGCCCGCACCACGTCGATCTGGACCGACAACTTCGAGGCCAGGGCCGAGCGGGTCAAGGAGCTGGCGGGAGAAAAGCGCTTCCGGATCTGGCACGTGTACCTGGCCGGCTGCTCGTATGCGTTCGACCAGGACTGGATCAGCCTGTACCAGATCGTGTGCGGCAAGGGGGGCCGCCATCCGCGCGGGCTGCCCTGGTCGAGGAACTATATGTACGAGAAGAGATGAACAAGGCGGTGCCGCTGGCAGCACCTCGTCGTGCTGGTGCCGCGTTTACTCGTGCTGGTGCCGCGTTTACTTCAGGCGCGCGCCGTGCATCTTGCGGAACTTGGCCACCTTCGGCCCCACCACGAAAGCGCAATAGCCCTGCAGCGGGTGCTGGGCAAAATAATTCTGGTGATACTCCTCGGCCTTGAAGAACGGCTGGGCCGGCGAGATTTCGGTGACGATCGGCGCATCCCACACGTGCGCCATTTCAGCCATCACCTGGCGCGCCGTCGCTTCCTGCTCCGGCGACTGGTAATAGATCACCGAACGGTACTGCGTGCCCACGTCGTTGCCCTGGCGGTTGAGCGTGGTGGGATCGTGGATCGTGAAGAAGATTTCCAGGATGTCGCGGTAGCTGATCACGCCGGGATCGAATTCCAGGCGCACCACTTCCGCATGGCCGGTCGTGCCGGCGCACACCTGCTCGTACGTCGGGTCCGGCTGCTGGCCGCCCGTGTAACCCGACTCCACCTTGTTCACGCCCTTCACTTCGAGGTACACGGCTTCCGTGCACCAGAAACACCCGCCGCCCAGCACGGCGATCTCGGCTTGTGCCATACGATCCTCGCTGTCATTCGTCAAGGCCTACTGTAACGCAAATGACGAGGCTATGCAGTTCGCGTGCCAGGGGCCATATACTGGAACCTGACAGGAGGAAAAATGGCTTTATTCAATCTCAACGAAGTTGCCGCCGCGCTGCCGAACTTCGCCCCCATCGGCGATGGTGGTGCGCACGGGTAATCGTTTTTCCGGCGCCGCGCTCGGCGCTGGGAAACTTTGGCATAATGCCCGCATGAATACCAGTTCTCCACGCACCGCCACGCCCGCGTTCGACAGCGTGCATTTCCGGCAGGCGCTGTCGCAGTTCGCCACCGGCGTCACCGTCATCACCACCCGGCTGGCGGACGGCAGCTATCGCGGCCTCACGGCCAGCTCCTTCAATTCGGTGTCGCTCGACCCGCCGCTGGTGCTGTGGAGCCTGAAATCGCAGGCGTCCAGCATGCCCATCTTCTCGGGCAACTCGCACTACGTGATCAATATCCTGGCGGCCGACCAGGCGCACCTGGCCAAGCTGTTTTCAACGCGCACCGAAAATCCGTTCGGTCAGGTCGAGTTCGAACTATCGCGCACCGGCCACCCGGTGCTGAAGGGTTGCACGGCCTGGTTCGAGTGCCACAACCGCAGCCGCTATCCGGAGGGGGACCACGTGATCTTCGTGGGCGAGGTGGAGCATTGCGAATGCTCCCCGCGCGAGCCGCTGCTGTTCCACGCGGGTAAGCTGGGCGGGCTGCACGTACCGGGCTGACCCCTTTATTGCCCGCTCAGCCGGGCGAGAATCCCATACAGCGCCTTCGGGTCCACGGGCTTGACGAGGTGCTCGTCGAACCCGGCGTCCAGCGCCCTGGCGCGGTCCTGCGGTGTACCGTAACCAGTGATGGCGACGATGCATGCCTTGGCCGTTTCCGGCATGCGCCGCAGGCGGTGCACCAGTTCATAGCCATCCATCCCGGGCAGGCCGATGTCCACGAACAGCAGTGCAGGCGGGCTCGTCACCACGGCATCGAGCGCCTGCCGCGCATCGTTGCAGACGTTCACCGAATGCCCGGCCGTTTCCAGCAGCAGCGCCAGCATCTGCGCCGCATCGGCATTGTCGTCCACCACCACCAGGTGGCGCCGCAGCGTGCCGCGTATTTGCTCGCCCTCGGCCTGCTCGCGCGCGGCCCCTTCCGGTCGCTCCACGCGCGGCAGGCAGATCGTGAAGCGGCTGCCCTGCCCCATCCCGGCACTGTGCGCACTCACGCGGCCGCCCTGCAATTCGACGAGGGACTTCACCAATGCCAGCCCGAGGCCCAGGCCACCCTGGGAGCGGTCCGGCGAACGTTCCGCCTGCGTGAACAGGTCGAACACATGGGGCAGCAGGCTGGGCGGGATGCCGATGCCGGTGTCCTCGACGGTGACCCGCACATCGTTTCCTTCCACCGCCACGCCCACCGTGACCTGCCCGCCATCGAGCGTATAGCGGGCCGCATTGTTCAGCAGGTTCGACAGCACCTGGATCAACCGCGTGCGGTCGCCGTTGACCCACGGCCGCTGGTCCGGCAGTTCCACGTGCACGCGGTGTCGCTTGGCCTGCATGAGCGCGGCCCCCTGCTCGACGGCTTCGCCCACGATGGCGCACAGGTCGAGCGTTTCGCGGCGCAGCGTGACGAGGCCGCGCGTGACGCGCGAGACGTCCAGCAGGTCGTCCACGAGCTTGCGCATGTGCTCGACCTGCCGCGTGATGACGGCACCCGTCTTCTCGATGCGCCCCGCGTCCGGCATGCCCAGCCGCAGCAGCTCGGCGGCCGCGGCGATCGGCGCCAGCGGGTTGCGCAGCTCGTGGGCCAGCATGGCCAGGAATTCGTCCTTGCGCGAATTGGCTTCCTGCAGCGCCCGCATCGCCTGCACGGCCTCGGTGACGTCGCTGCCTTCGACGAAGATGCCGTAGACCGCGCCGCGATGGTCCCGGATCGGCTGGTAGATGAAGTTGACGAAACGCTCTTCGAGCTCGCTGTCCGCCCCGCGCCGCAGCAGCACGGGCATTTCATGGCCCACATGGGGCTCGCCGGTGCGGAAAACCTCGTCCAGCAGCGCGATGAAGCCCTGGTCGCGCACTTCCGGCAACACCTCGGCCACCGCATGGCCCACGATGTCGTCGCGCCCCACCAGCCGCAGGTAGGCGTCGTTGGCGATCTCGAACACGTGCTCCGGCCCGCGCACGACGGCGAGGATGCCGGGGGCCTGCTGGAACAACAGGCGCATGCGCTCGACTTCCTCCGCGCGGTGGCGCGCCGACAGCACCTGCTCGGTCGTTTCCGTGCAGGCACAGAACACGCCATGCACGCGCCCCTCCTCGTCGCGCATCGGCGAATACGAAAAGGTAAACCAGGTCTCCTCGTCGTAGCCGTGGCGGTGCATCGTCAACAGCAGGTTCTTGTGGTACGTGGCGCGGCCCTGCATCGCCTCGTCGACGATGGGCGAGATATCGTGCCAGATATCGGCCCACACATCGCGAAATGGCCGGCCCAGCGCCTGCGGGTGCTTGCGGCCGAGGATGTCCACATACGCGTCGTTGTACAGGAAAGCCAGCTCCGGCCCCCAGGCTGCGAACATGGGGAATTTCGAATTGAGCATGAGCCCGACGACTGTGCGCAGTGCCGCAGGCCACCCCGCGGGCGCGCCAAGCGGGGACGTCGACCAGTCATGGCCGCGCATCATCGCACCCATCGTTCCGCCTTCGGTCAAAAACGCTGCGGGATTACGCGGCATGCTGCAAGCTCTCCTGTTCGCTCCGGGTGGGCCGAGTATAGCGAAGGGGCGCGCCCGGCGGCGCCGCTCTTCCAATAAAGAAAAGCTGGCCGGCGGCCAGCTTTTCCAGGGGGCGGTGGCGGATCAGAACTTGAACGTCAGTCCCAGGTTGATCGCCACCGGGTCGAGCTTCATCGCCTGGGTCTGGCCGGTCGAATACGTGGCCGTGGTGCGCAGCCGGGTCTTGATCACGCCCCCGTCCACCGACCAGCGCTCGTTCAGCCGGAAGCTGGCGCCCAGCTGGGCGCTGGCCGCCCACTTCGATTCCAGCGAGAACGTGGAAGCCGGGCCGCCCGTGTTCAGCACCGCCGTCAACTGCGCCGAGCCACGCTCGCGGCGGAAATACGCATACGTGACGCCCAGGCCGACATAGGGGCGGAACACGGCGTCGGGCCCGAAGAAGCGGTATTGCGCGAACAGCGTGGGCGGCAGCACGTCCACCGTGCCCAGCTGCCCCGTGCCGGCGATCGCGTCCGCGCCGAACAGCTTGTGGCGGTAAGGCGCGCCCAGGTCCAGCTCGGCGGCGATATTGTCGGTGATGAAGTAAGCCAGGTTCAGGATCGGCTTCGTGTCCGTGCCCACATCGGCCTTCGTGTTCGGCAGCGCCGGGGCGGACACATTGCCGCTTTCCACCTTCGGCGTGATCTTGTTGACGCCGACCTTCACGGTCCAGTCGCCCCGCGCCTGCGCGGCGGCGCCCGTCGCCGTGCCCAGGCCGGCACCCAGCGCCACAGCCATGGCCAGCAGCTTTACCATCGTCTTGTTCTTCATGAGGTTCTCCTTGTTCTTCTTCGCTTACAGCCAGCCCTTGGTGACCAGCGAGCGCGAGACGTAGCGGGCCAGCAGCAGGTTGTTGAACGGCGTCGGATGCACTTCATCGGCATACGAGTAATGGCTCACGTCGCCGGACTTCAGGTTCGCGGCCGTACATCCCAGCGAGCTGCCCAGCGGGTTCTTCGCGGCGCCGAGATCGCAGGCCGGTTCGCTCACGTTGGTCAAGCCATACGGCCCCGGATTGGTAGCCTGGTCGTGGCTGACGGCGTATACGTCGACGATCACGACTTTGCTCTCGGAAGACAAGGCGGACGTGAGCTGCGCATTGAACGCCTGCACCATCTTGTCGATCAGCGCGCGCACGTTCGCGTCGCGCGACCGGCCGGCCGGCGTGCTGGCCACGTCCGGCAGGTTGTTGACGACCACGTAGTTCGCGCCGTTGCCGACGATCTGCGACTTGACCAGCGCGGCCAGCTCGGCACCGGCCGTGGTCAGTGCCGCCACCATGGCCGGGGCTTGCGCCGTCACGTAGTCGGCGCCGGCCTTGGTGCCAGCCGCGGTCGCACCCTTGGTCGCGGTGTCGACGATCGCCGTCACATTGGCGGGAGCCGTCGTGTTGCCGGCCATGACGGCCGCCGTCACGGCCGCCTGCACGATCGACGTTTGCGTGCTGCCGCTGCGCGCGCTCTCGGTGGCGATGGCCAGGCCGATCGCCGGCGCGGCGGTGGCGGGATTGGTGGCGCCGGCCGCCAGTTGCGTGGCCAGGCTGGTGGCGAACGCCTGCTGGCCGGCCGTGTTGCCGGCCGCGGTGGCACCGGCGGAAAGCTGGGCCAGGTTGACCAGCACGTCGTTCCCGCCGGCCATCACGAACACCACTTCATCGCCCTTGAACTTGCCGCCCGTCTTGGCCAGGTGGTTCTTCACCTGCGTCACGACCGGAACGGTCAATGCGCCAAGGGCGCTGCCCGTCAGCTTGTGGCCCGCGCCGATCGGATCGGTGACGCGCGCGCCGCCCTGCGCATAGCTGAAGCACTGGGCGTGATCGACGACCGGGACCGAAAAGCCTTTCGAGGCGTCGCCATCGAGGCCGGTCTGGGCCGGGCACGGTGCCGGCAGGCCGAACTGGGCGGCCATCAGCTCGGTCCAGTTCTTGCCGGTGAAAGTCGCGTTGATGGCCGTGCTGTCGCCGTTGATGGTGTACTTGCCGCCACCCATGGCCTTCACGGTGCCGACATTGTAGGTGCCGAGGTCGGACAGGCTGTCGCCGAAGCTCACCTGCGATGCGAACTGCACCTTGTTGACTTGCGCGCCCGATTGGGGTTTGCCGCTGTCGCCGCCGCCACAAGCGGCAAGGATGGCGCCGGCCATCACGGCCAGCGCGAGTTTTGTGGTTCGCATGGGGTCTCCTGGGTTGATGTTCTTTTTGTAATAGCACATGTGTACTATTTACAACCCAGCCAATATGCCAGCTCTGTCCGCTCCGATACAAGAAAAATTTGCTGAAAACAACACTACCGGTTTACCCGGCGGGTCACGGCAGGCGGTCGTTGAAGAATTGCCGCGCGGCGGAGAGGCAGAACGGCGCCACCAGCAGGCGGTGATAACGCTCCGCGACGGCAACGTCCGGATCCTCGCCATCTTCCTGCGCCTCCAGCTGCACCGATTGCTTGGCCGCCGCAAAGCCAAGGCGCTGGCTGCGCCAGCCATCGTTGCTGAAGGGGTCGCCGTCCAGGTCGAGCAAGGTGGGCGCGCTGCCCTGCGCCGTGTAGTACTCGCTCGCGGCCGTGGAGTTGAAGAACGGGACGGTAGGATCTTCATTGCCGCCGCAGAGCAGCAGCGGCGACGCCGGCCGATAGCGGCGCAGGTCGTTGCGGGCCAGCCATTTGCGCAAGCCGTTCTCTGGCGCGCAGGCTTGCGGGTCGCCCGCGCAGGGGCGCGCCGCGACGTCGGCGAGGTAGGCATTCCGGTAGCTCGTGCGCACCAGCGGATTGTCGCCGAAGAAGGCGTTCGGGCCTTGCGGCTGTGGTTGCGAGTCGCGGGCGAACATCGCGCTGGCGGGCAGCTTGCCCTGGCCGACCAGCTCTTCCCCGGACAGCAGGCTCGGCAACAGGTTCTCGATCGTGGGCGCATAGCGCGCCTCGTACAGGTCCCCCGGCGCGGCATAGATCCCGGCGCCGGCGCGCTGGCCGGCCGTCGTAACCATCGGCAGGAAAATCGTGATGTCGCGCGTGAGGTAGCCGGCCATCGCCTGGTCGGCGAACCTGACCAGCGCATACGGGCCGGACAGCCCGGCGACGGCGGTAACGGTGAATTCTGCCGGCAATGCCTGCATGGCCTTCTGGGCGGCGAGCGCCACGTGGCCGCCCTGCGAATAGCCGGTGACGAACAGGCGGCTCGATGGATTCGCGCCCACCGCCGCGAACGACGCGCGCGCCGCGCGCAACGCATCGACCATGTCGGCACCCTGCAACTGCTCGTCGACATAAGGATGGTAATCGAGCGTCGAGCCTTCGTAGCCCTGGTAGTTCGGCGCCACCACGATATAGCCCTGTGCCGCGAACATGGCCGCGACGAGCTGCACTTCGGTCGTCGCGACGTCCCACATCGTCGCACGCTTGTCGAGCGCGGTGCCATGGGCGTAAACGAGCACCGGGCGGGTGCCGCTGCAGGCGGTATTCGTGCCTCCAGGCACCATGATGGCGGCCGAGCTCTCGGTCAGCGCATCGCGGGGCGCTGCCGTGCGGTAGCGGACCGACCACATGGTAACGCTGCAGCGCGGCTCGCCCGTAACGGCCTCGACTTCGTCGCTCATCAGCGCCGCCAGCTGGGCGGCGGTAACGGTCTGCACGCGGCTGCCATCAGGCAGCGTGACGGGCACCGCCGCCGCCGCCGTCACCACCGTGCCCCGGCCGGGCGGCGGCGGCGTGTACGGAGGAGTATCGTCGCCGCCATCGCTGCCGCCGCCACATGACGTCAACAGGGCAATCCAGAGCAGCAGTGCGGCAAGCGGCAGACGGGACATGGCGACCTCCAGGGCATGATGCAACCATGGTAGGAGATAAAGCAGGCCGGGGTGTGGCGCGGATCAAACTGTGCGCAGGCAAATTGTGGCTGAGCTCGTATAAGAGCGCCTGACAAAATCCTCAGGGCAAGGCGCGGCGTCGAAGACAGTCCACCGGTACGGGGGGACGCTGCAACGCAGCCATGGGGGTGCTGTCAGGCGCTCTACCTCGGTGCCGACGCCGATACGAGCCCGGTTGCTAGGCAGTCAGGAAACGGTCGATCACGCCGGCCGAGCCAAACGCGGCACGCCGCAGCCGGTCATTGATCCCCAGCCACGCATCGTCCTGCGGCGGAGTTTCCACGAGGATCAATTCCACGTCGGCACGGTCCATCG
This sequence comes from Massilia sp. METH4, assembly GCF_037094685.1. Lineage (NCBI taxonomy): Bacteria > Pseudomonadati > Pseudomonadota > Betaproteobacteria > Burkholderiales > Oxalobacteraceae > Massilia > Massilia sp. METH4. The sequence goes on from NZ_CP146614.1 coordinate 1,110,464, forward strand.
TGCGCAGCGCGGCGTACAGGCCGAAGGCATAGCCGGCCGGATCGTTCGGCAGCAGCTCCTGCGCGCTGGCCTGCACGAGCATGGGCGAATAGCGGATGACGGCCACGCGGCGGCCTCGGCCGGCCAGCGTCGTCAAGAGGCCCGGCAGCCTGGCCGTGTCGGCCAGCGCCACCGGCGCCTTCGGCGCGTAATGCGATTCCAGCGTGCCCGATGCGCGGGGCGCGGCGGCGTCGGGCGCGGCCGGCATGGAGCCGATCACCGCGGCGATCTCGGCGGCACCGATATGGCCGGGGCGCAGCAGCACGGGGCCGTGCGTGTCCAGCCGCGACAGGTCGACGATCGTCGATTCGATGCCGACCTGGCTGGAACCGCCATCGAGCACCGTCAACGTGCCATCGCCAAATTCATCGCGAACATGCTGCGCCGTGGTCGGGCTGACGTTGCCGAACTTGTTCGCCGACGGTGCCGCGACACCGCCCTTGCCGCCCTTGAACGCGCCCAGCAGCGCCATTGCCACGGGATGCGACGGGCAGCGGATGCCCACCGTATCCTGGCCGCCGGAAACGGCATCGGGGATGTGGGCATTGCGCCTGACGATCATCGTCAGCGGCCCGGGCCAGAAAGCTTGCGCCAGCTTGCGCGCTTCTTCCGGTACATCGGCCGCCCAGTAATCGAGGTCGGCGCCGGGCGCCACGTGCACGATCACCGGGTGGTCCTGCGGCCGGCCCTTCGCCGCATAGATCGCGGCGACGGCGGCGGGGTTTTCCGCATCCGCGCCGAGGCCGTATACGGTCTCGGTCGGAAAGGCCACCAGCTCGCCCGCCTCCAGGCGCGCGGCGGCGTCGAGGATTGCCTGGTCCGTCACAGTGGAATTCCCAGGATGGCGCAGGCCGCCGCCAGCTGGCGCTGCGCCTCGTCGAGCGTGGGCGCGACGAAGGTGACGTGGCCCATCTTGCGGCCCGGTCGCGGATCGTCCTTGCCGTACAGGTGCAGGCAGGCACCCGGCAGCGCAGCGATGCGGTCCCACGGCGGTTCGCTCTGGGACTCGCCATCGAACCACACATCGCCCAGGATGTTCAGCATCACGGCCGGCGAATGCTGGCGACAATCGCCCAGCGGCAGCTTCGCCATTGCCCGCACCTGCTGCGCGAACTGGCTGGTGACGCAGGCATCGATCGTGTAGTGCCCGCTGTTATGCGGCCGCGGCGCCATTTCGTTGACGACCAGCGTGCCGTCGGTGAGCACGAAGAACTCGATGCACAGCACGCCCACGTAGCCCAGTTCGGCCACGATCGCGCGCGCCGCGTCCTGCGCCTTGCGAGCGCTATCCGCGGACACATTCGGTCCCGGCACGGTGGTCGTGAACAGGATGCCGTCGCGGTGCACGTTCTCGGCGATCGGGTAGACGACCGATTCGCCATCGGCGCCGCGCGCGGTCAGCACCGACACTTCATACGCCAGCGGCAGCATCTTCTCCAGCAGGCAGGTGACTTCACCCATGCCTTCGAAGGCGGCGCGCACTTCGTCGCGGGATTTCACCCGCACCTGGCCCTTGCCGTCGTAGCCCATGCGCACGGTCTTCAGGATGCCCGGCAGCAGATCGTCGGCGATCGCGTCGATATCCTCGAACGAGGCGATCACCTTGTGCGGCGCCGGCATCACGCCGGACTTCGGCGCGCACGACACGAAGAACGACTTTTCCGCGATGCGGTCCTGCGCGACGGACACACCGTGTGCATTCGGCGCCACGAACACGTATTGCGCCAGCCGCGACAGGCTGTCCGCCGGCACGTTCTCGAACTCGGTGGTGACGGCCACGCACTGAGCGGCCAGTGCGTCGAGGCCGGCATGGTCTTCGTACTGGGCATTGACCAGCCGCTGCGCAACCTGGCCGGCGGGGCAGTCGTCGGACGGTTCCAGCACCGCCACCTGGTAGCCCATGCTCTGGGCCGCTTGCGCAAACATGCGGCCCAACTGGCCGCCACCCATCACGCCCAGCCAGGCGGCCGGGTTCGCGGTAGGAAGGAAGGACTTCTCTTTACTCATTGACTGGCAGGATCATGGCTTTCGCGGCGGCCGTCTGCTGGGCGCGGAACGCTTCCAGCTGGGCGGCCAGGGCATCGTCGACCGTGGCGATGATGGCGATGGCGGTGAGCGCGGCATTGGCGGCGCCGGCTTCGCCGATGGCGAACGTCGACACGGGCACGCCCTTCGGCATCTGCACGATGGACAGCAGCGAATCCTCGCCGCGCAGGTATTTCGACGGCACCGGCACGCCCAGCACGGGCACCACGGTCTTCGCGGCGACCATGCCCGGCAGGTGGGCGGCACCACCGGCACCGGCGATGATCGCGCGCAGGCCGCGCGACCGGGCGGTTTCGGCATAGGTGAACATCTCGTCCGGCATGCGGTGCGCGGAAATCACCTGCGCTTCGAACGGAATGTTGAATTGCTTGAGCATCGAAACGGCATGCTGCATCACATCCCAGTCCGACGACGACCCCATGATCACGCCGACCAGCGGCTTCACGTTTGCCTTTTGAGTCTGGACGTCGGCCATTATTCCACCTTCAGCTTCTCGCCGGTCAGGCGTTCGATCGCTTCGAAGTACTTGGCCTGCGTTTTCTCGATGACTTCGGCGGGCAGCGGCGGCGCCGGCGGGGTCTTCTTCCATTCCGTCAGCGTTTCCAGGTAGTCGCGCACGAACTGCTTGTCGAACGACGGCGGCGACATGTCCGGCGCATACGAATCGGCCGGCCAGAAGCGCGAGGAATCGGCCGTCAGCACTTCATCCATCAGGTGCATCACGCCATTTTCATCCAGACCGAACTCGAACTTGGTGTCGGCGATGATGATGCCGCGCGTTGCCGCGTAATCGGCAGCGGTTTTGTACAGTTGAATGGAGATGTCGCGCATCTTGGCGGCCAGTTCGGCACCGATGCGGCTTTCCATCTCGGCGAAGCTGATGTTCTCGTCGTGCTCGCCCAGGTCGGCCTTGGCGGCCGGCGTGAACAGCGGTTCCGGCAGTTTATCGGCCTGGCGCAGGCCGGCCGGCAGTTCGATGCCGCACACGCTGCCCGTGGCCTGGTAATCCTTCCAGCCCGAACCGATGATGTAGCCGCGCACCACGGCTTCCACCAGGATCGGTTTCAGCCGCTTGGCGACCACGGCGCGGCCCTTTACCTGTTCCACTTCTTCCGGTGCCACGACCGATTCCGGCGCCACGCCGGTCAGGTGGTTCGGCACGATGTGGCCGAGCTTCTCGAACCAGAAGTCGCTCATCTGGTTCAGCACCATGCCCTTGCCGGGGATCGGCTCGTTCATCACGACGTCGAAGGCGGACAGGCGGTCGGTGGTGACGATCAGGATCTTGTCGTCGCCGACGGCATAGTTATCGCGGACCTTGCCGTGACCCAACAGTGGCAGGGAGGAAATGGAGGATTGGTAGAGGCTTTTCATAGAGGGGGCGATCTTGACAAAGCTAAAGCGAAATCGGCGGGGAGGAGAAATCTCCCGCCCGCCGATCGAGAGTCTCCGGGCGCGAATTCGTTCGAATTCCGCCCGAAAGACAGGATTTTACTGCACAATCTGCGCCAATTCACCGGCCTTGTAGCGTTCCGCCATCTTTTCCAGCGGGATCGGCTTGATTTGCGAGGCGCGGCCTTCGCAGCCGAATGCCAGGAAACGGGCCTTCACGACTTCTTCCGCGGCCAGGCGGGCCGGCTTCAGGTAGTCGCGCGGGTCGAACTTGGACGGGTTCTGGAACATGAACTTGCGGATCGCCGCCGTCATCGCCAGGCGGATGTCGGTGTCGATATTGATCTTGCGAACGCCGTGGCGGATGCCTTCCTGGATCTCTTCTACCGGCACGCCATAGGTTTCCTTCATGTCGCCGCCGAATTCGCGGATGATCGCCAGCAGTTCCTGCGGTACGGACGAGGAACCGTGCATCACCAGGTGCGTGTTCGGGATGCGCGCGTGGATTTCCTTGATGCGGTCGATCGCCAGGATGTCGCCGGTGGGCTTGCGGGTGAACTTGTAGGCGCCGTGCGAGGTGCCGATGGCGATCGCCAGCGCGTCGCACTGGGTACGCTGGACGAAGTCGGCAGCCTGGTTCACGTCGGTCAGCAGCTGTTCGCGGGTCATCGTGCCATCCGCGCCGTGGCCGTCTTCCTTGTCGCCCTTCATCGTTTCGAGCGAGCCCAGCACGCCCAGTTCCGCTTCGACGGTCACGCCGATCGAGTGGGCGAACTTCACGACTTCGCGCGACACTTCCACGTTGTATTCATAGGAAGCGACGGACTTGCCGTCCGCTTCCAGCGAGCCGTCCATCATCACGGACGAGAAGCCGGAACGGATCGCGGCCATGCAGACGGCAGGCGACTGGCCGTGGTCCTGGTGCATCACCACGGGGATGTGCGGGTAGGCTTCCACCGCCGCGTCGATCAGGTGGCGCAGGAAGGCTTCGCCGGCATATTTGCGGGCGCCGGCCGAAGCCTGCATGATCACCGGGCTGTTGACGGCGTCGGCGGCAGCCATGATGGCCTGCACCTGTTCCAGATTGTTGACGTTGAATGCCGGCAAGCCATAGCCGTGTTCGGCGGCGTGGTCCAGCAGTTGACGCATGGATACGAGGGACATGGTAGTACTCCAATCAAATAAAAACCGATGCGGCCAGTACGCGAGCTCCCTTTGGCTCCAGCGCGCCGGCCAGAATTTTTTATGAGAATTCGCCTATCTTGACGATCTTCAGTGCATTCGTGCCGCCGACCTTGCCCATCGGCTCGCCCCAGGTTACGACGATCATGTCGCCCTTCTTGGCGATGCCGTATTCGACCAGCAGGTCTTCGGCCTGTTTCAATACTTCGCGGCTGGTGCCCTGCTGCACCAGGTAGTGCGCGCGCACATTGCGGTACAACGATACCTTGCGCTGCGTGGACACGCTAGGCGTCAGCGCGAAGATCGGCGTGTCGATATTGTGCCGGCTCATCCACAGAGGCGTGGAGCCCGATTCGGTCAGCGCCACGATCGCCTTCACGCGCAGGTGGTGCGCGGTGAACAGGGCGCCGTAGGCGATCGACTGGTCGATGCGGGTGAAGCGCGCATTGAGGAAGTCGGCGTCCAGCTTGTTGTATTCGGATTGTTCGGCATCCACGCACACGGCGGCCATCATTTCCACCGTTTCGACCGGGTAGCGGCCGGACGCGGTTTCGGCGGAAGTCATCACGGCGTCCGTGCCATCGAGCACGGCGTTGGCCACGTCGGACACTTCGGCGCGCGTGGGAACCGCGTTGAAGATCATCGATTCCATCATCTGCGTGGCGGTGATGGCGAACTTGTTCGATTCGCGCGCCATGCGGATCATGCGCTTTTGCAGCGCGGGCACGGCGGCATTGCCCACTTCCACGGCCAGGTCGCCGCGGGCGACCATGATGCCGTCGGAGGCATTGAGGATTTCCTGCAGCGCAGGAATGGCTTCCGCGCGTTCGATCTTGGCGATCATCTGCGGCTTGTGGCCGTACGGCTCGCCGGCAATATTGGCCAACTGGCGCGCCATCGCCATATCGGTGGCGCTTTTCGGGAACGAGATGGCGAGATAGTCGGCCTGGAAGCTCATCGCCGTCTTGATGTCTTCCATGTCCTTCGCCGTCAGCGCCGGCGCCGTCAGGCCGCCGCCCTGGCGGTTGATGCCCTTGTTGTTCGACAGCTCGCCGCCGATCTTCACCGTGGTGTAGATCTCATGGCCGACGACCTTGTCGACCACCAGCACGATCAGGCCGTCGTTCAGCAGCAGCACGTCATTGCCGCGCAGGTCGTTCGGCAGCGCCTTGTAGTCGAGACCCACGCGCTCCTGGTTGCCCAGTTCGCCGTTCTCGCCCCACTTCGCATCGAGGATGAACTTGTCGCCGTTGGCCAGGTCGATCTTGCCGCCTTCGAACTTGCCGACGCGGATTTTCGGACCCTGCATGTCGGCCATGATCGCCACTTCCCGCCCGCACTCCGCCGCCGCCTGCCGCACGAGGTTGGCGCGATCGATATGATCTTGCGCCTTGCCGTGCGAGAAGTTCAGCCGCACCACGTCCACGCCGGCGCGGATCATGCGGATCAGAACGTTCAGGTCGGTGGAAGCGGGGCCGATGGTTGCAACGATTTTGGTGCCACGGGACATTGAGGGTTCCTCGAAGTAGGTGGTTGAAGCTCGTGTCGTTGAAAGAGAAAAGCGCAGCGATGGTGCGCTGCGCTTCTTTCTAATTACTGCCCACTACGCTGGGCAAGCACTTCCACTGCCGGCAGGGTCTTGCCTTCCAGGAATTCCAGGAAGGCCCCGCCGCCGGTGGAGATATAACCAATTTTATCGGTAATGGCGTATTTTGCAATCGCCGCCAAAGTATCGCCACCCCCAGCAATGGAGAAGGCTTTCGATTCGGCAATCGCCAGCGCCAGCGTCTTCGTGCCTTCGCCGAACTGGTCGAACTCGAACACGCCCACCGGGCCGTTCCACACGATCGTGCCAGCGGCGGCAATCTGCTCGGCCAATTGCTCGGCCGTTTTCGGGCCGATGTCGAGGATCATGTCGTCGTCGGCCACGTCCGCCACGTCCTTGACGGTGGCGGCGGCGGTCGGCGAGAACTCCTTGGCGCACACCACGTCCACCGGGATCGGCACTTGCGCGCCGCGCTTGGACATCAGCTCGATAATGGCCTTGGCTTCTTCCAGCAGATCCGGTTCGGCCAGCGACTTGCCGATCTTCAGGCCGGCGGCCAGCATGAAGGTATTGGCGATGCCGCCGCCCACGATCAGGTTGTCGACCTTGTCGGCCAGGGATTTCAGGATGGACAGCTTGGTGGAGACTTTCGAGCCGGCGACGATGGCCAGCAGCGGACGGGCCGGCGCACCCAGCGCCTTGCCCAGTGCATCCAGTTCGGCGGCCAGCAGCGGGCCGGCGGCGGCGACGGGCGCGAATTTCGCGATGCCGTGCGTGGACGCTTCGGCGCGGTGGGCGGTGCCGAAGGCGTCGTTCACGTACACGTCGCACAGCTTGGCCATCTTCTGCGCCAGTTCGTCGGCATTCTTCTTCTCGCCCTTGTTGACGCGCACGTTTTCCAGCAGCACGACCTGGCCATCCTGCAGGTTTTCCAGGCCGGCACCGTCGACCCAGTTCTGTTTCAGTTCCACCGGCTGGCCGAGCAGCTCGGACAGGCGGGCCGCCACCGGGGCCAAGCTGTCTTCCTGCTTGAACTCGCCCTCGGTCGGGCGGCCCAGGTGGGAGGTGACCATCACCTTCGCGCCAGCCTTCACGGCATCCCGGATGGCCGGGACGGATGCGCGAATGCGCGTATCCTCGGTGATATTGCCGGCATCATCCTGCGGCACGTTGAGGTCGGCGCGGATGAACACCCGCTTGCCTTGCAGCGCATTCTGCGCGATCAAATCCTGGAGACGAATGAAGGACATGGCTTCCAAAGGGACAAGTGGTAGAAAAATCACTATTTTACCGCATGCCCGGGGGCGCCCGGCCTTATTAGCATATATGCAACAGCTAGTGAAATAAGCGCAGCGCCGTGAACACCAGCATGCCGAACACGATGGTCTCGAGCATGCGGCGGCGCCAGGCGAACCAGGCCACCGACGCCAGGCCGGCGAGAAGCCTGGCGTTGAGTGGATCGAGGTTCATCACGCCGCCATCCGTGAGCAAGTCCGGTCCGATGATCGCGGCCAGCGCGCACGACGGCGCGTAGCGCAGCATTTCCTGCACGCGCTGGGGGATCGTGATCTTGTGCCCGACCAGCCAGAAGCCGCTGCGCGTGATCGCGGTGGCCACCGCCAGCGACCCGATGACGATCCAGATTTCCAGGTCAGACACGGCTTTCCTTCTTCTTCAGGCGCAGCTTGTCGCCCGTTTCCTCGACGATCATCGCCGTCGCCATACCCACCAGCACGGCCGCCAGCAAACCCAGTTTATAAGGCAGGCCGGCGGCGAGCACGGACACGCCGGCCGCCACGAGCACGCCGCACAGCGCGGGGCGGCTCGCCACCATCGGCACCAGCACGCAGATGATGGCCAGGGTGCCGGCAAAGCCCAGGCCCCATTCCGTAGGCACGGCGTTGCCCGCCAGGATGCCGACGACGGAGCCGGCCTGCCACGCCGCCCAGTTCGGATACAGCAGCCCTTTCAGGAACGAGACCTTGCCGGGAGCAGGCTCGGGATCGGGATAGCGTTGCAGGTATAGCGCCACGGAAATGTCGCCGGAAACGAAACCCAGGCCCAGGCGCTTGCGCCACGGCAGCGCGGCGAAATGGGGCGCGAGCAGCGCGGAAAAGATCACGAAACGCAGGTTGATGACGAGGGCGGTGACAAAAATCACCCAGACCGGCGCATTGGCGGCGATCAGCGGCAGCGACGCCAACTGGGCCGATCCCGCGAACACGAGCAGGGTCATGCCCAGCGCCTGCGGCAGCGTCAGGCCCGACTTGATCATGGCAACGCCCACGACAACGCCCCAGGCACCGATGCCGAACAGCGTGGGCAAGCCGGTGCGGACGCCATCGCGCCAGGCGGCTTCATCGTGGGTGGCAAGGTCCTGGTCGTTCATGTGGTGCGGTTGCCACACATCGGGAAACACGTGCGGTACGGTAAACAGCCGGCCATTGTACTGGCGATTCTTGTTGCACGTGTTAATCCGTTAAAATCGTGTTTTTTGAACTCCGGAGCACCAGAAGATGACCCAAGCCACCACGCCAGTCGAACTCGAAGGTAAGGACCTGCCGGCATACTGCCCGAACCCGGCCATGCCGCTGTGGTCCTCGCACCCGCGCGTGTTCCTGGATTTCGCCAAGAACCAGGAAGCGAAGTGCCCTTACTGCGGTACCACGTATCGCCTGAAGCCGGGCACCGTGGTCGGCCACCACTGATCTGATGCACTGAACGAGGCGGAGGCGTCATGCCAAAGAAACAGCACAACGGCAGCCCCGCCGAGGTGGAAGCGGCCTTCTACGACGCGATGAGCCGCGCCGACGTGGACGCGCTGATGGCGCTGTGGGCGGACGACGAGGAAATCGTCTGCATCCAGCCGAACGGCCTGCGGCTGCTCGGCCACCGTGCCATCCGCGAGTCGTACGAGATGCTGCTGGAGCATGGCGGCGTACACATCCAGCCAACGCAACTGCACGAGATGCATAATCTGATGAGCGCCGTGCACACCGTGGTCGAAGGCACCACCGTGCTGCGGGGCGACCAGGGTCACCTGGTCGCCACCAATGTCTACCTGAAGACGCCGAAAGGCTGGCGCATCGTCGCGCACCACGTGTCGGTCGCGCCGGGCCCCACGCCCAGCGATACACACAGCCAGGTGCTTCACTAAGCGGCTTGCGCTTGGTGTCCAACACTATTTTTCGCAGAAAAATAGTGTTGGACACCGGTTTTCCTCACCGACGCCCAGCACCATGAACTACCCAGCTCCCCTCTGGCTCCCCAACGGCCATTTCCAGACGATCTACCCCGCCACCTGCCTGCCCAAGCCGGCCGTGCCCTTCCGCCGCGAGCGCTGGGATACCCCGGATGGCGACTTCGTCGACGTCGACTTTGTCGACGGCGCACCGGGCAAGCCCTTCGTGGTGCTGTTCCACGGGCTGGAAGGTTCGTCGGACAGCCACTACTGCCGCGCCCTCGGCAAGGAATTGATGGACCGCGGCTGGTCCGGCGCCATTCCCCATTTCCGCGGCTGCTCGGGCGAACCGAACCTGGCACCCCGCTTCTACCATTCGGGCGACGCGGCCGAGGTGGACTGGGTACTGCGCCGCCTGCATCCGCGCGCGACCGGCAAGTTCTACGCGTGCGGTGTTTCGCTGGGCGGCAATGCGCTGCTGCGCTGGCTGGGGGAGTCCCAGCATCAGGCGGAATTCGTGGAGGCGGCCGTCGCGGTGTCCGCGCCGCTGGACCTGGCGCGGGGCGGCGAAGCGCTGTCGCGCGGCTTCAACCGCCTGTACCAGCGTATGTTCCTGCAAACGCTCAAGCCCAAGTCCGCGGCCAAGCTGAAGCAGTTCCCCGGCCTGTTCGACCTGGACGCGCTGCTGGCGGCGCGCGACCTTTATTCGTTCGATAACGTGGTGACGGCCCCGCTGCACGGCTACCGCGACACGGACGATTACTGGAACCGCGCCAGCGCCAGGCACGTGCTGCCGGACATTACCGTGCCCACGCTCGTGCTGAACGCGCTGAACGACCCTTTCCTGCCGGGCATCCATCTGCCGCGCCATGCGTCGAAGCATGTAGTGCTCGATTATCCGGAGGAAGGCGGCCACGTGGGCTTCGCCACCGGCCGGCTGCCGGGCAACCTGATGTGGCTGCCCCGGCGGATGATCCATTTCCTGGAAGGCGGCCACAGCATCGGCGCGCCGCAATCGGCACCGTTATGGGAAGCTTCGGCGCATGGATGATATCGTCAAACAGGCCATGGCCAAGTGGCCGAACGTGCCCTACTGCTACGGCTGGCTTGCGCTCGATGCGCGCGGCAACTGGCGCATGCGCGATGAACACGCACAGCGCAATGCCCTCCCCGGCGACAAGCTGACCAATGCCGCGCTGGTGGCCTTCATTGCCCGCAATTACCAGCGGGACGAACAGGGCAACTGGTATTTCCAGAACGGTCCGCAGCGTGTGTACGTGAACCTGGAAACCACGCCCTTCGTTGCCCGCACCGATCCGGCCCACGGCTTCGTGCTGCACACGGGCGCGCCATTGGAGAAGGTCGACGCGGCCTTCATCACCGAAGCTGGCGAACTGATTTTGAAAAGCGGAGAGATCGTCGCCCAGCTGGACGACCGGGACGTGGCCGAGGCCCTGAGCGCCTTGGAAGCCGATGGCCAGCGTGTGAGCGATGAAGCGCTGCTGGCCTGGCTCGAAGGGAACGCCCGGTTGGCCCCTGCCCTGCACGTCAGCGGCAGTTCCGTGCCGTTGCAGCGAATGGATCGGGCCGTTGTAGCGGATCGATTCGGCTTCCGGAGAACGCCCAGCCCGGCCGGGCGACGTCGCATTCCTTGTCCTCATCGGTCAAGCTTTGGCGCTTGAACGGGTCGTCCTTCGCCGCGCTGCTAGTGGAACCGGCGCTGACGCGCAACGAGGCACTGCCGAAATCCTTGTCCTTGCCCTTCTCGCCCATCGCTTCGCGGCGCTTGGCCTGCCATTCACGCTCGCGCGCGTCGATCACGGCGTGCTCGTAGAAAGAGGCGTCGGGCGCCTTGCGCGCCAGTTGCAGCTGGTCGAGCGCGGCCATCGTGCCGCCCAGCAGCGCATACGATTCGGCCAGCGCGATATGCTGCAAGGCGAGCTTGCCCATCTTCGAATAAGCCTGGGCCAGCAGGTCCTGCAATTCCGCCTCGCTGCGGTAGGACTGCAGCTGGTCGCGCAGGAAGCGTTCGGCCTGTTCCGGCTTGCCGCCCTTGATCAGCGCGTCGGCATACTGCCAGACGATGCCGCGCGAGAGCGGGAACTTGGCATGCGCGGCCGCCCCCTCGGCGATCGCCTGCGCCAGTACCTCGGGATTCTTTTCCTGGTCGACCTTGATCTCCAGCGACGTGTAGGCGAGGATGCTTTCCGACAGCCCCTTCGGCAGCGGCGAACTGAATGCGCCGGGTGCCGGCGGGCGCTCGATCGTTTCCTTCGCCTTGGCGAGCCAGTTCTCGGCACCCTTGTAATCGTCGCGCTGCAAGGCCAGGAAGGCCATGCCGTACTGGCCGGCCGCGATCTGGTGGCGGCTTTGCTGCGCCATCTGGTTGCGGAAGAATTCTTCCGATTCCGCGTAGCCCTTGGTGGACTTGTCCTGCAACACGCGGGCGCGCGAGCGGACCAGGAAGAAGTCCAGCGAATCCACGCGCTGCCGGTAAGGCGCTTCGCGGATGCGCGCCTGGATGTCGGCGATGCGCTCCGTCGTCAGCGGGTGGCTCATCAGCCAGGGCATCGACGTGTCGTACATCTTCGTGGCGTTCTGCATGCGCTGGAAGAACGCCACCATGCCGTTCGTTTCAAAGCCGGCCGCGCCCATGATCTGGAAGCCCACCCGATCCGCCTCGCGCTCGGCCTCGCGGCCGAAGTTCAGCTGGCGCTGGATCGCCACGCCCTGCCCGCCCATCATCACGCCCATCGCCGCGTCCGGGCTATCCTTGGCGACGAGCGCCGCGAGGATCATCGCCGCCAGCGGAATCAGCGCATCGGTCTTTTGCTCGCCCAGCTGGCGGGCGATGTGCCGCTGCGCCACGTGCCCGATCTCGTGCGACAGCACCGACGCCAGCTCGGACTCCGATTGCGCGGCGAGCAGCAGCGCCGAGTGCACGCCGATGAAGCCGCCCGGCAGCGCGAAGGCGTTCAGCTGCGGGTCGCGCACGGCGAAGAAGAAGTAATCGTAGTTCGCCTCGCCGCGCGCCCCCGGCCGCGCCGATACCAGCGTGTTGCCCAGGGTGTTCAGGTAATCGATGATCGGTGGATCGTCGAGGTAATCGCGGTTGAAGCGGATATCGCGCATGATTTCCTCGCCCAGCTTGCGCTCGATGACGGGCGACAGCGCCTCGCGCGAGGTATCGCCCAGGCTCGGCAGGCTCGGCACGTTGGTGGGCGCTTGTGCCTGCACGGCGGGTGCAAAGGACGAAACGGCGAGCGAAACGGCGAGGGAGGCCAGCAGGCGGCGGGGGAATCGGGTGGCGTTCACGGTGCTATGATACCTGTTCATTCAGTCACTAAGTATGCCGCGTATGTCCGAGCTCACCCACGAACTTACTCACTTCGATACCACCGGCCAAGCCCACATGGTCGACGTCGGCGCCAAGGCCGAAACCCACCGCATCGCCATCGCCACCGGCAGCATCCGGATGAAACCGGAAACGCTGGCCATCATTCTATCGGGAACCGCCAAGAAGGGGGACGTGCTGGGCATTGCCCGCATCGCGGCAATCATGGGTGCCAAGCGTACCAGCGATCTGATTCCGCTGTGCCATCCGCTGGCATTGACCCGGGTGACCGTGGATTTCGAGACCGACGAGGCCAATTCGTCCGTGCATTGCCGGGCGCAGGTGGAGACGTATGGGAAGACCGGGGTCGAGATGGAGGCGCTGACGGCCGTGCAGGTCGGGTTGCTGACCATTTATGATATGTGCAAGGCCGTGGATCGCGGGATGGTGATGAGCGAGATCCGCGTGCGGGAAAAGCATGGTGGGAAGAGCGGGGATTGGTCGGCTTGATCCATGAGCCGGCATAAGGATTCCGTTCGAGATCGATCAACGCAGTTCCTCCACTGTTGACAGAGTAGAGGTTCGAATGAGCAACGACAAGACAACTGGGCCGATTCTGCTGCGCAATACGATGGCGTTCGATCGCCAGCATGCGGATGACTTCAAGAAAGCGGTCGTCGACGCAGTCGCGTTTGCGCAGAAGCACGCTCCACAGCTGATGGTCCAGACGTATATCGATGATGAGAAGGGTCTCTGCTACAGCTTTCAGTTGTACCAGGATTCGGATGCGATTCTTCGTCACTGGCAAATATCGGATGCGAACATTGCGGAGGTCATGAAGTACTGCGTGGTTCGCAGCATGGAAGTATATGGAACGCCCAATGATGCCGTCCGAAAGGGGATCGTGGGTTCGGTGGGCGAAGCGAATGTGTCGTTCACGCCGGAGCTTGCCGGTTTTTTTCGTCTTGGGTGAACTGGCCACCAGTCGCCGCACGTGAACCGCGCCCCCGAGGCCGTACGCTGGCTCGGTCCGGACACTTTATTTTATGCCAGAAAGTCATTCCCTTCTGGCAATTAATCTTATAATCGTCCTGTTACCTTGACCAGGACAAGCAATGTCAGGCCCCACGCAGCGCGACCTTACACCTCAACAGTACACTTTCGACCAGATGAACCTGCAAGTCGGCATGCGGCTGCAGGTCATCACCCACCGGGCACTGCGCCCCGCGCAGAATTTTTCCAGCGTGATCGGGTGGGTCAAGGATGAGTACCTGATCATCAAGATCCCGTTCGAACAAGGGGCGCCGATCGCGCTGTACGAGGGCGACAAGCTGACCTTGCGGGTGTTCTCCGGCGTGAACGTGTGCTCGTTCGATACCATCGTCGAACGCATCTTCGGCAGGCCGCTGCTGTATGCGCACGTGGCCTTCCCCAAGCAGATCCAGGGTACCAGCCTGCGGATGGCGATGCGCGTCAAGGTCGATATTCCGGCGCAGGTGAAGACGGCGAGCGGGCACGAGCAGGTCGGCTTCCTCGTCAACCTGAGCGTTTCGGGGGCGCTGATGCATACGAAGCGGCCCATTCCCGAGGCGCCGGAACCCGTCGTCGTGCAGTTCACGCTGCTCACGGAGCCGGACAAGCGGCAGGTGATCGTCACCGTCAAGGCGTCGATCAAGAATGTCAGTGCGGCGGAAGCGGCGGCGGATGGGCGGCCAAGGTATGCCTACGGCATGCAATTCATCGATGTCGATCCGGGGCATTACATGATGCTGCAGAACCTGACGTACCAGGCGATGATCGCGGATCGGCAAAAGATCGTGTAAGAAGCCGTAAAAAAAACCGGGCTCGATAGCCCGGTTTCTTGTACTGCTGGAGGCAGATTACTGCTGTGCCTGTTGCTGAGCCTGCTGAGCGGCCGGAGCGCTGTTCTTCGTCAGTGCGCTGGCGAAGGTGGTGTTGGCGATGTTCGTCGTCACGGTCCAGCCCACTGCGGTGGCGGTGACTGCAGGTGCGAAGGTGATCGTGCGGCTGTCGACATCGGTGTGGATGCCGGTTGCCAGCGTCAGCACGATGGTGCCGTCGGTCACGGCGGCCGAAGCGACTTCCTTGGTGGCGGCGAAGGTCGGGATGCCGTTTGCGCCGGTGTCGCAATCGGTCGTGGTACCGCCAGCTTCCTGGATGCACAGGGCAACGGAAGACTTCAGGGAATCGGCGGCGGTCACGGCGTTACCCAGCTTGGCCTTCGTCGAGTAGTTGCTGTACTGCGGAATTGCCACGGCAGCCAGGATGCCGATGATCGCCACGACGATCATCAGTTCGATCAGGGTGAAACCGCCTTGGGCTTTCTGGTTCATGGATTTCATGGTGTTGCTCCTTCAAAAGAAACGTAACGGGTTGGGATGATTGATGTAGAGCAATCCGCGTGCCAGCCCGGTTTGCGCCGCTTCCTACCCGAAATCCGCCGTTTGTGGCAGTTCCGTTAGGAAACAGTGACATTTTTCGTCACTTGCATGTTCGTAGATTGTCACATGGACCTGCAAAAAGCGTCATCTGACGATTTTCGTCAGACCAACCGGAACGCCATCCGGGTGCCGGACAGGTCCAGCACGTCGCCGTCCGCCAGTGCCTGCGGCAACTTGCCGAGCGGCGCATCGTTCAGCAGCGGAATGCGCTCGCCCTCGGCATGGACAGCGGCGTAGCCTGCTTCCGTGCGGTTGATGACCACGACCTGCACGCCGGCGCGGCCCAGGCTGGTCTGCATCTTGGTCAATTCCAGTACCCGGCCGGCATTGCTGCCGTTCAGCACCTCGATGCGGGCCGTCGGCAGCGTGGCCGGCGTAGCGGGAAGGCCGCTGATGGGGCGGATGCCGTCCGCCACGAATTCGATGCTGTATTTCGCCAGCTTGACCGTGTCGCCATGGCGCAGGTGATGCTTGCTTACCCGCTGGCCGTTCACGAACGTGCCATTCGTGGAATACAGGTCTTCCAGGAAGGAATCGTCGAGGATGGTCGTGATCGCGGCATGGTCGCCGCTGACGGTCGGATGTTCGAGCACGATGTCGTTGTGCGGGTGGCGGCCGATCGTCATGCGCTCCTTCGTGAGCTGCACGGTCTTTTCCAGCACCCCGTCGCGGGAAATCAGGATTTTTGCCAACCAACCACCTCCGGAAGCCAACTGTTTGCGAGGTCCGGGACGGTACGGCGGTCCCGCACCCCGGCGTTGTAAAAATTCGGGGCGGTACGGCGCTCCGGCTGTCCCTGTTGTAAAAATTCGGGGACTGTCCCTGTTGTAAAAATCGGGGCGGTACGGCGCTCCGGCAGCCCCTGTGTTGTATTGCGACCAGCTCAGCAGGGAGCTCACCCCAGCCACAAAAAAGAACGGGGGCCGCAGCCCCCGTCATTATCGAACAACGTCCGAAATTACAGCATTGCCTTCAGCAGGCGAGCCATTTCCGACGGGTTCTTCGTCGCTTTGATGCCGCATTCTTCCATGATGGCGAGCTTGGCTTCAGCCGTGTCGGCGCCGCCGGAGATCAGCGCGCCGGCGTGGCCCATGCGCTTGCCCGGAGGCGCGGTCACGCCAGCGATGAAGCCGACGACCGGCTTCTTCATGTTGTCCTTGACCCAACGCGCGGCGTTGGCTTCGTCCGGACCGCCGATCTCGCCGATCATGATCACGGCGTCCGTTTCCGGATCGTCGTTGAACATCTTCATGATGTCGATGTGCTTCAGGCCGTTGATCGGGTCGCCGCCGATGCCGACTGCCGACGATTGGCCCAGGCCCAGCGCGGTCAGCTGGCCCACGGCTTCATAGGTCAGCGTGCCCGAACGGGACACGACGCCGATACGGCCCTTGCGGTGGATGTGGCCAGGCATGATGCCGATCTTGATTTCGTCCGGGGTGATCAGGCCTGGGCAGTTCGGGCCCAGCAGCAGGGTCTTCGAACCGGCCTTGGCCATGCGATCCTTGATTTCCATCATGTCACGGACAGGGATGCCTTCGGTGATGCAAATCGCCAGTTCCAGCTCGGCTTCGACCGCTTCCCAGATCGCGGCGGCGGCGCCTGCGGGCGGCACGTAGATCACGGAAACGGTTGCACCGGTTTCCGAAGCAGCTTCCTTCACGGAACCGAAGATTGGGATGCCTTCGAAGTCTTCGCCGGCTTTCTTCGGGTTCACGCCTGCCACGAAAGCGTTCTTGCCGTTCGCGTAGTCGCGGCACATGCGGGTGTGGAACTGGCCGGTCTTGCCGGTGATGCCCTGGGTGATGACTTTGGTGTCTTTATTGATCAGAATAGACATGTTGGTTCCTTAATTAAGCTTGACCGGCTGCAGCGGCAACAACGCTCTTGGCTGCGTCTTCCATGGTGTCGGCGGCGATGATCGGCAGGCCGGAGTCGGCCAGCATCTTCTTGCCCAGATCTTCGTTGGTGCCCTTCATGCGCACGACCAGCGGTACCTGCAGCGAAACGGCCTTCGATGCGGTGATCACGCCTTCGGCGATCACGTCGCAACGCATGATGCCGCCGAAGATGTTCACCAGGATCGCCTTCAGGCCCGGGTTCTTCAGCATGATCTTGAAGGCTTCGGTCACTTTCTCGGCCGTGGCGCCACCGCCCACGTCCAGGAAGTTGGCCGGCTCGCCGCCGAACAGCTTGATGGTGTCCATCGTGGCCATGGCCAGGCCGGCGCCGTTCACCAGGCAGCCGATGTTGCCGTCCAGGGAGATGTAGGCCAGGTCGAACTTCGATGCTTCGACTTCGGCCGGATCTTCTTCGTCCAGGTCGCGGTAGGCGACGATTTCCGGATGACGGAACAGGGCGTTGGAGTCGAAGTTGAACTTGGCGTCCAGGGCGATCACTTTGCCGTCGCCGGTCAGGATCAGCGGGTTGATTTCAGCCAGCGATGCGTCGGTTTCCCAGTAGGCCTTGTACAGGCCTTGCAGGTTGGCGCGCGCGTCGGCGATCGAACCTTCCGGCACGCCGATCTTGCGGGCGACGTCGTCGGCTTCCGCGTCGGTCAGGCCCACGGCCGGATCGATGATCACGTTGTGGATCTTTTCCGGGTGCGATTCAGCCACTTCTTCGATGTCCATGCCGCCTTCGGAGGAAGCCATCAGCACCACGCGCTGCGAAACGCGGTCGGTCACGAGCGAAACGTACAGTTCCTTCTTGATGTCCGCGCCTTCTTCGATCAGCAGGCGGCGTACTTTCTGGCCTTCAGGACCGGTCTGGTGGGTCACCAGCTGCATGCCCATGATCTGTTCGGAGTATTCCTTGACCTGGGCCAAAGACTTGGCGACCTTCACGCCGCCGCCTTTGCCACGGCCACCGGCGTGGATCTGCGCCTTGACCACCCAGACCGGGCCGCCCAGGGTTTCGGCAGCTTTCACTGCTTCTTCCACGGACATGCACGGAATGCCGCGCGGAACCGTCACTCCGAACTTCCGGAGGATTTCTTTGCCTTGATACTCATGGATCTTCATGCTGGCTTCCCTTCTGATGCTGAATATGAAATGGGGTTTGAAATGTTTTGCTGCTTCAGTCTTGCGGCACCTGGGCTGTGGTGGCGGCATGAGCCCCCCAGCGTGGGTCGAGACCCGACGAATGGCGCGCCCCCTTCGACGATGGCGCGACAGGTGTCGGGTTGAAACGTGTTACATGCGGGTGCGTGGCGCTGGCGGCAACCGGAATCTTGGAAGCCAGCAGGGTGTCGTTGACTGAGATGTCGGCGTGATGACTGGTCAAATCCCATGGTTCACCGCCAGGCGCGATCGCCCGGATGTCCATGGCGCGCAGTGGGGAAAGCGCACTTCGGAAAGAATTTGACAGGAACATAACACCGATGCCGCTTGCGCGGCCAAATTAGTAAGCAGCCATGTACTGATTTCGTACGTTGCCGCAGCTTCTACGGACAACCACCGCACCCGCGGTGCTGCATAAAACTACAAAAGTGTAGCACACCGATCAGGGGCTGGATAGCAAAGTGATCGTACGACTTTGGGAGCGCCCAGAGCGCCGCCAAGACAAAAAACCGGTGACAGGCCCCGAATTTCGGGAAATATTGCTCGAAAAATGGGGTACGTCCCCATTTTTCAGGAAACATGCGGCGTAAAAAAAGCAGCCCGCGGGCTGCTCTAAGCGTTGTGAATATCAGATATTTCAGAACTCGTCATCCAGGTCCGCGCCCTTCATCGCGGCGCGCACGGCTTTCTGGGAGAAGCCGCGGCCGATGAGAAAGCGCATCTGCTTGCTGCGCTCTTCGGCATCCTCGGCGACCTTGCCGCGGAACTTGCGGCGCCAGACATCGCAGCAGCGCGCCACTTCGTCTTCGACGAGCCCGGCCTTCAGCTCCTGCAAGGCTTCGCCTTTCACACCGTGGCTTTGCAGCTCGGCGAGGATGCGGCTGTTGCCGTAGCGGGCCGAGCGGCGGTGGATCAGCGATTCGGAAAAGCGTTCCTCGGACAGCCACCTGTTTTTCTCGAGCCAGTCGAGCAGTGCGTCGACGTCGTCGCCCTCTTCCGCATGGCGGGCCAGCTTGCGGGCCAGCTCCATGCGGCTGTGCTCGCGGGTGGACAGCAGGCGCAGGGCACGGGCTTTCAGGCTGACGGGTGGTGCGGGCATCGGCGACTAGCGGGATAAAGGATGAAAAAGGAGAAATGAGCAGTATAAAAAAACATCGCCACCGCCGCAAAGCGGCTGGTGGCGACGAAGAGCTTCTACAAGCCCAGGATCGATCGATACGTGCCGCGCTTCTCGCGCGGCAAGGCGAAAGACCGGGGTCTCCCGCCATTGGCCATCAGTCGACGGCCTTCAGCTTCGGTGCCGGTGCGTCGCCTTCGGCCGGCGGCAGTTCGCGCACGCCCAGCGAAGCGCGGACCTTGTTCTCGATTTCGCGGGCCAGCGTCGGGCGCTCTTTCAGGAACGTACGGGCATTGTCCTTGCCCTGGCCGATACGGTCGCCGCCGTAGCTGTACCACGAGCCGGACTTCTCGACGATCTTCGCTTCCACGCCCAGGTCGATGATCTCGCCTTCGCGGGACGTGCCTTCGCCATACAGGATGTCGAAGTGTGCTTCCTTGAACGGCGGCGCGATCTTGTTCTTGACGACCTTGACCTTCGTTTCGTTACCGATCACCTCGTCGCCGGACTTGATCGAGCCCGTGCGGCGGATATCCAAGCGCACCGACGCGTAGAACTTCAGCGCGTTACCGCCCGTGGTGGTTTCCGGCGAACCGAACATCACGCCGATCTTCATGCGGATCTGGTTGATGAAGATGACCAGCGTGTTGGTGCGGTTGATCGTGCCGGTCAGCTTGCGCAGCGCCTGCGACATCAGTCGTGCCTGCAGGCCCGGCAGCGAATCGCCCATGTCGCCCTCGATCTCGGCGCGCGGCGTCAGCGCGGCCACGGAGTCGACGACGATCATGTCCACCGAACCGGAGCGCACCAGCGCGTCGCAGATTTCCAGTGCCTGTTCGCCCGTGTCCGGCTGCGAAATCAGCAATTCGTGCAGGTTCACGCCCAGCTTCTGCGCATAGGTCACGTCCAGCGCGTGTTCCGCGTCGATGAACGCGCAGGTGCCGCCGATCTTTTGCATTTCGGCGATGGTCTGCAAGGTCAGCGTGGTTTTACCGGACGATTCCGGGCCGTAGATTTCCACGACGCGGCCGCGCGGCAAGCCGCCGACGCCCAGTGCGATATCCAGCCCCAGGGAGCCGGTGGAAACAGTTTGGACTTCTTCCAGCGGGGCGCTAGCGTCCATGCGCATGACGGAGCCCTTGCCGAACTGCTTTTCAATCTGAGCCAGCGCCGCGGCGAGCGCTTTGGCTTTTTCGGATGCAGGTACTGCCGCTTTCTTGTCGTCCATGATTTCCTTAACCTTTACGTTTCAGTGATTCCGAATGATTCCTAGGGGATTCCTGTTTAAGTACACGTACCTCTCCGGTACAAACAGTACTGTATATGCATCCAGTGGTTTATGCAAGCGGAATCTACGCCTTTCCATCGGGCGCCGCACATTGAGTACAATGAAACAGCCACCATGCCCGATAGCCAACATGCGTATTTTACTAGCCGAAGATGACAGCGTCCTGGCGGACGGACTCACGCGCTCGCTGCGCCAGTCCGGCTATGCCATCGACTGCGTAAAAAACGGGCAGGAAGCGGATACCGCCCTTTCCACCCAGGAATTCGACCTCCTGATCCTGGACCTGGGCCTGCCGAAGCTGCCCGGCCTCGAAGTGCTGCGCCGCCTGCGCTCGCGCGGCTCGCTGCTGCCGGTGCTGATCCTCACCGCCGCCGATTCCGTGGAGCAGCGCGTGACGGGGCTGGACCTGGGCGCGGACGACTACATGGCCAAGCCCTTCGCGCTCTCCGAGCTCGAGGCGCGCGTGCGCGCGCTCACCCGCCGCGGCCAGGGCGGCGGCTCCGCCATCGTCAAGCACGGCCCGCTCACCTACGACCAGGTGGGCCGCAGCGCCTACATCAACGAGCAGATGCTGGACCTGTCCGCCCGCGAGCTGGGCCTGCTCGAGATCCTGCTGGCCCGCGCCGGCCGCCTCGTCTCCAAGGAACAGCTGGTGGACCACCTGTGCGAATGGGGCGAGGAAGTCTCCAACAACGCCATCGAAGTCTACGTGCACCGGTTGCGCAAGAAGATCGAGGTGGGCGGCGTACGCATCGCCACCGTGCGCGGCCTCGGCTACTGCCTCGAGAAATTCCCCGGCGCGGCGGCCGACGTGAAGTGACCCAGCCGGTCGACCAGGCCCAGGCGGAAGCCGCCTGGAGCCCCGCCCTCGAGGAAGAAGGCGAGATCCAGCACTCGCTGTTCGGCGAGATCCTGGACTGGATGCTGGCCCCGCTGCTGCTGCTGTGGCCGATGAGCATCGCCATCACGTACCTGGTGGCCAAGTCGATCGCCAACCAGCCGTTCGACCATGCGCTGGAAGATTCCCTCACCGTGCTGTCGCAGCAGGTGCGCGAGGTGGACGGCAAGCTCCAGCAGCAACTGCCCGGAGCCGCGCGGGACATCCTTCGCGCCGACGACGTCGACAGCGTGTATTACCAGATCCTGGGCCCGCAAGGCCGCTACGTGGACGGCGACCGCGACCTGCCCCGCCCCCAGCCGGAACCCGACGACGAGATGGATTCCGCCGGCGCGGTGCGCTTTCGCAACGCCACGCTGCACGGCACGCCCATCCGAGTGGCCTACGCCTACGTTAACCTGGAAGAGAACAGCGAGCATCCGCCCCGCCTGGCCCTGGTGCAGATGGCCGAGACGCTGGAAAAGCGCGCCAAGCTGGCCAACGAGATCATCAAGGGCGTGATCCTGCCGCAGTTCATCATCCTGCCCGTGGTACTGGCGCTCGTGTGGTTCGCTCTGTCGCGCGGGCTGCTGCCGCTGGCCGAGCTGCAGGAACGCATCCGCGCCCGGCGCAGCGACGACCTGTCGCCGATCCCGCCGAAGCAGGTGCCGGAAGAGATCACGCCGCTGGTCAGCTCGCTCAACGAAATGCTGGCGCGGCTGTCGCAATCGATCGACATGCAAAAGCGCTTCATCGCCGACGCCGCCCACCAGATGAAGACGCCGCTGGCCGGCATGCGCATGCAATCCGAGCTGGCGCTGCGCCAGACCGATCAGAACGAGATCCACCGCTCGCTCGAGCAGTTGGCCAAGAGCTCGGAGGCGGCAACGCGCCTCGTCAACCAGCTGCTGGCCCTGGCGCGGGCGGAAAACCAGCCGCAGGCCGGCATGGCGTTCGCGCCGCTCGACCTGGCCGAGCTGGCGCGCAATGCCGTGCGCGACTGGGTGCCCGCCTCGTTCAATTACCGGATCGACCTGGGCTACGAAGGGCCCGAGGCACCCGTTCTCATCGAGGGCGATCCGGTGATGCTGCGCGAGCTGCTGTCGAACCTGATCGACAATGCGCTGCGCTACACGCCGATAGGCGGCAGCGTGACGGTGCGCGTGAACGAGGGCGCGGCGCCCACGCTGGAAGTGGAAGATACCGGCCCCGGCATCCCGCCGGCCGAGCGGGTGCACGTGTTCGAGCGCTTCTACCGCATCCTGGGCAGCAGCGCCGAGGGCAGCGGCCTCGGGCTGGCGATCGTGCGCGAGATCGCCCAGCAGCACGGCGCCGAAGTGGACATCCTCGGCAACCCGCGCGCCACCAACCCGAAATACCCCGGCAGCCTGTTCCGGCTGACCTTCCCGGCCCGGCCGGCCGAACCCGACGAGGAAGAGGAAACGCCGCACTATGGCTGACCACGACGATCACCGAGACGACCACCCGGACGACCATCCGGAC
Organism: Massilia sp. METH4; assembly: GCF_037094685.1. NCBI lineage: Bacteria > Pseudomonadati > Pseudomonadota > Betaproteobacteria > Burkholderiales > Oxalobacteraceae > Massilia > Massilia sp. METH4. The sequence goes on from NZ_CP146614.1 coordinate 1,133,493, forward strand.
GACTACTGGCGCCGCACGCGGCGCCTGACGGTGGCGCTGCTGCTGGCCTGGATCGCCACCGGCTTCCTCGCCGTGTACTTCGCGCGCGAACTGGCGGACCTCACGCTGTTCGGCTGGCCGCTGTCGTTCTACATGGCCGCGCAGGGCGCCTCGCTGGTCTACCTCGCCATCACCGGCATCTATGCCTGGCGCATGCGCCGGCTGGACCGCCGGCACCGGGGGCGTGCTTGAAACGGTCGTTCAAACAGCGCCTCACGCGCTACTACCTAGCCTTTGCCGCGTGCTTCGCCGCGTTCCTGCTCGCGCTGGCCGTGCTGGAAAGCGAAGGCATGCCGCGCGTGTGGATCGGCTACATGTTCCTGTTCGCCACCATCGTGCTGTATGCGTCGATCGGGCTGGTGTCGCGCACCTCGAACGTGTCCGAGTACTACGTGGCGGGGCGGCGCGTGCCCGCGCTGTTCAACGGCATGGCCACGGCGGCCGACTGGATCTCGGCGGCCAGCTTCATCAGCCTGGCCGGCACGCTGTACCTGAACGGCTTCGACGGCCTGGCGTTCGTGATGGGCTGGACCGGCGGCTACTGCCTGGTGGCCCTGCTGATCGCGCCCTACCTGCGCAAGTTCGGCCAGTACACGATTCCCGACTTCCTCGCCGAGCGCTACGGCGGCCCGGCCAACGGTCGCGCGGTGCGGCTGTGCGGCGTGGCGGCCACCATCCTCATTTCGTTCACCTATGTGGTGGCGCAGATCTACGCGGTGGGCCTGATCGCCTCGCGCTTCACGGGCGTCGATTTCTCGGTCGGCATCTTCCTTGGCCTGGCGAGCATCCTCGTCTCCTCGTTCCTGGGCGGCATGCGCGCCATCACGTGGACGCAGGTGGCGCAGTACATCATCATCGTGGTCGCCTTCCTGATCCCGGCCATGTGGCTGTCGGCCAAGCACAGCGGCAACCCCATCCCGCAGGTGGCCTATGGCAAGCTCCTCCCCCAGCTCTCGGCGCGCGAGGCGGCGCTGGCAGCCGACGGCAAGGAAACGGCCGTGCGTGACGTGTTCCGCGCGCGCGCCGCGCAATACCAGCAGCGCCTCGACGGCTTGCCGGCGTCGTGGGAATCGGGCCGCGCGCAATTGCAGCACCACCTGGACAATGTCCGCCTGCGCAACGCCTCGCTGCTCGATATCCGCGCGGCCGAGCGGGCGCTGATCGCCTATCCGAAGAATGCCGAGGAAGCGGTGGCCAAGTGGACCGCCGCGCGCGACGAGAACCTGCGCCGCGCCCGCCCCCTCACGCCGCATGCCGTGCCCTTCCCCGGCGCCACCGAGGAACAGTCGGACATCAAGCGCCGCAACTTCATCGCGCTGGCGTTCTGCCTGATGCTGGGCACGGCAGCGCTGCCGCACATCCTGATGCGCTCCTACACCACGCCCTCGGTCGACGAGACGCGCGTTTCCGTGTTCTGGACGCTGTTCTTCATCCTCCTGATCTACCTGACGATTCCCGCGCTCGCCGTGCTGGTGAAATACGACGTGTACAGCGCGCTGGTCGGCAGCCGCTTCACGGAGCTGCCCACCTGGGTGTCGTACTGGGCCAGCGTGGACCGCGCCAATCCATTGATCAGCATTACCGACATCAATGGAGACGGCTTCGTGCAGCTGGCCGAAATCGCGATCGACGGCGACGTGCTGGTGCTGGCCACGCCGGAAATCGCCGGCCTGCCCTACGTGATCTCGGGCCTCGTCGCGGCGGGTGGCCTGGCCGCCGCCCTCTCCACGGCGGACGGCCTGCTGCTGGCGATCTCGAACGCGCTGTCGCACGATGTGTACTACAAGGTGGTCGACCCCAAGGCATCCACGCAAAAGCGCGTGACGATCTCCAAACTGATCCTTCTCGGCGTGGCCTTCGTGGCCGCCTATTCGGCTTCCACCAAGCCGGGCGACATCCTCTCGCTGGTGGGCGCCGCGTTCTCGCTGGCCGCCTCCACGCTGTTCCCGGCCCTGGTGATGGGCGTGTTCTGGCGCCGCGCCAACCACTGGGGCGCGCTGGCGGGCATGGCCACCGGCTTTCTCGTCTGCCAGGGCTACATGTTGCGAACCAACCCCACGCTGGGCGGCAGCGCGGCCGCGCAGTGGTTCGACATCGCGCCCATCTCGGCCGCCGTGTTCGGCCTGCCGGCCGGGCTGGCGGCGCTGGCCGTCGTCAGCCTGCTCACGCCCCCGCCGGCGCCACGGCAGGCGGCGCTGGTGCGCTACATCCGCTCGCCGGAAGTTAACGAAACAAAATAAACATTTGTTTTGTGACATTTTGAGACAATGTCGGCAACAACTGCGTGATAAGCTCGACGGTCCTTTTTCCCGTTCTCCCATGCAGATCTCCGCCTTCCTCACCGCCGCGCTGCTGGCCGCCGCCCTGCTGGTGCCCAGCCGCGCCCCGGCCGCGCCGCCCCCGGTGCAAGACTTCTTCGACACCCCCGAATTCGGCGGCGCGCAGCTCTCGCCGAACGGGCGCCACCTGGCCGCCAAGGTCGCGGCGGCAGGCGGCGGGCGCGATCGGCTGGCCGTGGTGGACCTGGCCACGATGGAGGCAAAGGTGGCGCGCGACGACGCCGATTTGTTCGTCGCCGAATTGACTACCTGGCCGGAGAGCCGGCTGGCGACCTGCAACTACGCCGCCGGCGTCATGTCCGCCATCATTGCCGAAGTGCGCTATCCCACCCAGGCCCTTCAATGGAACGTCGATGGCGAGGTCGTGATCGCCTTCAATCCCGCGGCGGCGGAAATCGCGGTAACGCTGAACGGTGTCGAGCAGCGCCTGCGCACTGGCCTGGGCAATGGTGACCGCTTATGGGAGCGGGACGACAGGCCCATGGGTTCGGCATTCAAGCAAGCGGTGCGAACGGTCGCGGACCGCGCCGTGCAGCGTTATCCGAAACCGGCCGCCATCCCGGCCGGCTTCCCCGATGCGCAAGTGCGGCTCGTCTTCACGATGGCCGATCCCGAAATGCCCAACTGGCACAACTGAACGAGCAGAAATACCCCTGCTGGTGACATTCCGAGAGAAAGCAAAGGAGGTGCGCATGCTAATTTGCCACCTTTGCCAAAACTGTTATTTCACCATGAAATTTCGCCTTGCCCTGCTCGTGTTCGCGGCCAGCCTGCTGAACGCCGCCCACGCCGCGCCCCCTCCCGCCGAAGACTTCTTCGGCCCTTCCTCGTTCGGCGGCGCGCAGCTCTCGCCCAACGGACAGTACGTGGCCGCCAAGGTGCCGGCCAAGAACGGCCGCGACATGCTGGTGGTCGTGGAGCTGGCCACGTCGAAGCCGCAGGCGGTGGCCGCGTTCTCGGACGCCGACGTGGGCGAATTCCAGTGGGTGAACGACGGCCGCCTGCTGTTCAACAGCACTGACAACGACCTGGGGCAAGGCGACATCAATGCGGCGCCCGGCCTCTTCGCCGTCGACCGCGACGGCAAGAACTTCCGCCAGCTGGCGCAGCGCCGCGCCAGTTTCATTACCACGCCGACCGCCGCGCAGCTGCTGCCCTGGCATACCTACATGCTGGGGCAGCGCGGCCCGCAGGATTCGGACAGCGTGTACGTGCGCAGCGTCTCGTTCGAGCCCGGCGGCGCCGTGCGCTCCGAGCACCTGCTGCGGCTGGACACCCGCACGGGCCGCAGCACGGGCGTGCCCATGCCCGGCAAGGTGCAGCGCTGGGTGCTGGACGCGCGCGGCGAGCCGCGCATGGCCATCACGCTCGAGGATGGCAAAAGCACGATCTGGTTCCGCGAGAATGAAAAGTGGCGCGCGATCACCACCTTCGATGCCTGGGTCTCCGCCGCCGGCGGCTTCACGCCACTCGACTTCGATTCCGAAGGGCGCTTATACGTCGCGGCGCGGCACGACAGCGACAAGACGGCGATCCACACGTTCGACCTGGCCGCCGGCAAGGTCGACCCCGTGCCGCGCTTCGCGGTCCAGCAATACGATTTCACCGGGCGGCTGATCCGCAGCGGCAACAAGCTGGTCGGCGTGCGCTACCTGGGCGACACCTGGGCTACCGAGTGGTTCGATCCGGAGCTGAAGGCGCTGCAGGCGGCGGTGGACGAAAAGCTGCCCAACCTCGTCAACCTGATCTCGCTGCCGCGCCGGCCCGAGGCGCCGTTCGTACTCGTCACGACGTTTTCCGACATGCAGCCGCACACCTATTTCATCTACAACCGGGAAACGGGGCAGCTGAACTTGCTGGGCCAGTCGCAGCCGAAGCTCGACGCCACGAAGATGGGCCGGCAACACGTGTTGACCTACAAGGCGCGCGACGGCCTGCCGATCCCGGCCCTGCTGACGCTGCCGGGTGGCGCGAAATTGACGGACAAGCTGCCGATGGTGGTGCTGGTGCACGGCGGTCCCTGGGTACGCGGCGCGACGTGGGGCTGGTCGGCCGACGTGCAATTCCTCGCTTCGCGCGGCTACGCGGTGCTGGAGCCGGACTTCCGCGGCAGCACCGGCTACGGCGCGAAGCACCTGACGGCCGGCTTCAAGCAATGGGGCCGGGCCATGCAGGACGACGTGGCCGACGGCACCCGCTGGGCTATCGAGCAGGGCGTGGCCGACCCGCGGCGCATCTGCATCGCCGGCGCCAGCTATGGCGGCTATGCGACGTTGATGGGACTGATCAAGGACCCGGACCTGTACCGCTGCGGCGTCAACTGGGTGGGGGTCACCGACATCAAGCTGATGTATGGCGGCAGCTGGTTCCACTCGTCCGACCTGCCCGAGCAGTACATGCGCTACGGCATGCCGCGCCTGATCGGCGACATGGAAACGGAAGCCGACCAGCTGATGGCGGTGTCGCCCGTCGAACAGGCCAGCCGCCTGCGCCAGCCGCTGCTGATGGCCTATGGCGGCGCCGACCGCCGCGTGCCGCGTGCGCACGGCACCCGTTTCCGCGATGCCGTGAAGGCCACCAACAAGGATGTCGAATGGGTCGAGTATCCCGAAGAAGGCCACGGCTGGAAGCTGCCGAAGAACCGCATCGATTTCTGGACGCGCGTGGAGAAATTCCTGGACCGGAATATCGGCAGCGGCGCGGCCTTGCCGCACCACGCCAATTGATCAAGGGTGCGGCTGAAGGCCATGCGCCCCGCTGCTCCGGACCTCCGGCTTCCGTGAAGCACGGGACGATTGCTTTCGCTGCCGCGCTTTTTATCGGTCAGCTTGGCAAGCTTTCCTGCGTCGCGCCACCGCGAAGACAACGCCGAGCCCGGCCAGCGACATGAGGCCGGTGGCCGGCTCGGGTACCGCCGCAGGCGATGTGTATGCGTAACTTGCAACACCAAGCACGAGTTCACCGGTCGCGGTGCCTGTCCCGGAAGCGACGGTTCCCTCCAGCCAGGAAAACCCGCTCTCATCTTCGCCCCAGTAATAGTGATCAATGGAGCCCAGCCATCCGCCATCGCTGCCGTAAAGACGGCCTGTCAACCGTGCGTCCACATACAGGTCCACCTCCGGTGCCGGATTGCGGGTATGTTCCGCCAACACCCGAAGACTCAGCGCTGTCCCGGGGGTAAGAGTATATGACCAGGTTGTGAACGCATACGCACTGTAAAACTCATAATCGCTCGGTCCGAACCGTGTCGTGGCATGGCTGAACCATGTGTCAGTGCTGAGGCTGCTCCCAGCGCTACCGCTCGGCCCCGCAATCGCGGTGGTGCCCATCTCCGTGCCTACATCTTCGTCAACCAGGTGGGTATTGGAAGCATACGCGCTGCGCAATGAGTGGCTTTTCAAGACGAACTGAACAGCCGGACTGATGCCGTCGTCCAGATCAAGATCGACCAATTCGTAGCTGAACTGCGAGAGACGGGTGGTTACTGCGCCGCTCTGGGCAAAGGCAAGGCAGGGAACAGCAAGGGCAACTGCAAGGACCGCATGGCACAGCTGTGATGGCATCAGCATGATCATCCTTTCGCGTTGAGTTGAACCGGGCATTGAACTATAGCCCAGAATCATTTCGAAATCACGTAGCTGCGCAGCGCCGGGTCGGCGGCGATCTCCGCCGCCGTGAACGGCAGCGCGATCCATTCGCGCCGGGAAAAGCGCGCCGTCTGGTCGGCATGGTGCGGCGACGCGGGGTCGGCCGATTGCGAATAGGCCAGCAAGGCCTGGGCACGGGGGCCCGCGGCATCGAACCCCACCACTTGCAGGTAGCTGGTGCCGGCGATCACCTCGAACTTGCCCCCGGTCGGTTTCTCCGCCACGTCGATCGTATTGAAGATGCCCAGCTCGCCGTTGCCGCCGTGGATCGGCAGCGCCGGGCCGCCGCGCCGGCTGACCTGGAAGTCGGCCAGCTTCGCATCCGGCGCAATTCCCGCCTCGGCAAACAGTTGCACCGTGTCCGCGAGGCGCTCGGCCAGCACCCGCGCAACGACCGGATTACGGTAATCCAGCCCGTACGGCGTGTGCACCGGATCGGCCGGGTCGAAGGGCACCCGCCATGCCGCCTCGGCGCCCACCACGTCGCGCAGCATCGCCGAGAAATAGGCCAGGCCCGCGCCGGCATCCAGGCCGGCATTGCCGTCCCATGCGCCAAGGCCGGCGCAGCCGGTGACCAGGTCACCCGACGGCGCCAGGGTGCGGCACCAGTCCAGCACGTCGGGCAACAGCACCGGGGCGAGGTACACCTCGTTGTTCAGCGCCAGGTCGCGCAGGTCGTCCAGCGCCAGCTTGCCCTTGCGTAGCCGCGCCGTCAGTTCCGCGAGCGCCTGCCGGGTACGCGCGCCCTGCGGCTCGTCCTGCCGCGAGACCAGCGCCGGATAGCCCGTCAGCGGCGCGTGCAGGTTGCTGAGCCAGGCGGAGTCGTTGGCGTTCTGCACGTAGTCACGCCGCTCTAGCACCGGCAGCCGGCTGACCGGCACGGTGCCCGGCTGGGGCGCACCCGCCTCGTTGCGCCAGGCGCAGGCGGAGCGGCTGCCGTCGAGCACATGGACGTGGGCACGCACCAGGTCCGCATGCTCGGGAACGAGGCAGCCGGCCAGCGCCTCGTCCGGCAGGTTGGCGACCGGCGACACGTTCATCAGCAGGGTATTGCCGGCCCGGTCGGCGGCGATCGTGTTGTTCCACGGATTGCCGGCCAGCCGCAGATTCACGTCCTTCAACTCTTTCAGCGAGCCGGCCTTATTCATGCGGTACCACTGCTCGACCACGCGATGGTTGCGCTCATTCGCGTCGCGCAGCACGTAGGCGGTGGTATCGGTCCATTCCATCCACTCGGGATAGGTCATCACCGGTCCATCCTCCGTGCCGTACAGCGTGCGGCTGCGCGTGCCCATGCTGCCGTCGGCGTTCTTGACCGGCACCGTGATCGCGCGGCGCAGCATCGGCCGCGACTGGCCGTCGACGAGGTAGCGGGTAGGGTCCTGGGGATCGAGCCGCAGGGCTTGCACGGTGAAGTGCGCCGAGGTGTCGGTGGTATGGGTCCAGGCGAACTCCTTCGTGAAGCCGATGCCGACGATTGGCAGGCCGGGCAGCGATGCGCCCATCACGTCCATCTTGCCCGGAATCGTCAGGTGCACCTGGTAGAACCGCTGCGCGTCGCCCCACGGCAGGTGGGGCTGGCCCAGCAGCATGCCGCGGCCGTCGGCGCTGGCGTCGCCGCCGATCGCGATGGCGTTGCTGGCACCGAGGCGTGGCTTGGCGCCGCCGGCAGCACGCTTCCTGGCGGCGCGGGCCTGCGTGCCGGGCGGCTGGGCCGCGGCGATATCGTCGATCCAGTCCAGCGACGTCATGGCGATGCGGCGCATCAGGCGGATCGTGTCCAGCTCCGTGATCGGGCGCACCCAACTGCCGTTGCGGCACTGCGCCGGCAAGCCGGCCAGCCCCCGCTCCGCCAGATAGCGGTTGTAGCCGGCCGCGTAACCACGCATCAGCGCCTTCACCTCCGCGCTCTGCGCCTCCCATGCCTCCTGCACGATCTCGTCGTTGTTCCACTGGCGGAAGAAGAAGTCGGAGTCGAGGTTGTTGTGGGCCAGCGCCGGGTTGTCCGACGATTCCAGGTCCGGGCCGAAGTGGCGCGAGCGGTCGCCGTTCACGGTGGCGACTTCACCGGCCAGCAGGCAGATATTGTCTTCCGCGTACGCATAGCCGATGCCGAAGCCCAGCCCCGCTTCGTCCTTCGCCTCGATATGCGGGATGCCATAGGCCGTACGCTGGATGGTCGCCTGGTAGCGCGCCTGGGGCTTGGCCGGATCGTCGCCGCCGCAGCCGGCCAGGCCCAGCAAGGCCGCCAGCACGGTGGTATTCAGTCTGCAAGTCATGGAATCTCCTTCGGGTTGCGATGCCGGTCATGCTGCTGTGGCGGCATGAAGACTCCATGAGCGTTCCATGAAGAGTCGATGAAGGACCGAAATCGGAGTAAGCTGGCACCACAACCGTTATCGGGACACAGCGAGGAGGTGCGTATGGGCTCCGGCAGGATTCTGGTGGCACAGGGAGGCGGGCCGACCGCCGTCATCAACCAGTCGCTGGTGGGCGTGGCGCTCGAGGCGCGCCGCTTTCGCGACGTGACGCGGGTGTACGGCGCCATGCACGGCGTGCGCGGCATCGTCGACGAACAATTCGTCGACCTCACGCAGGAAACGAGCCACAACCTGGAACTGGTGGCCGCCACGCCCTCTTCCGCGCTCGGCTCCACGCGCGACAAGCCGGACGTGAAGTACTGCGCCGAGATCTTCAACGTGCTGCGGGCGCACGAGATCGAGCATTTCTTCTATATCGGCGGCAACGATTCATCCGACACGGTGCGCATCGTCAGCGAACAGGCCCGTGCCGCCGGCTATCCGCTGCGCGCCATCCATATTCCAAAGACGATCGACAACGACCTGGTGGGCAACGACCACACGCCGGGCTTTCCATCTGCCGCGCGCTTCGTGGCGCAGGCGTTTGCCGGCGCCAACCTCGACAACGCCGCGCTGCCCGGCGTGTACGTGGGCGTCGTCATGGGCCGCCACGCGGGCTTCCTCACCGCCGCCTCGGCGCTGGGCAAGAAGTTCCCGGACGACGGGCCGCACCTGATCTACCTGCCCGAGCGCACGTTCTCGCTCGAAGCCTTCCTTGCGGACGTGAAGGCGACCTACGAGCGGCACGGCCGCTGCGTGATCGCCGTCTCCGAAGGCATCCACGATGCCAGCGGCGAACCGGTGGCCACCCTGCTGGCCAAGGAGATCGAGAAGGATGCGCACGGCAATGTGCAACTGTCCGGCACCGGCGCGCTGGCCGACCTGCTGTGCGACGAGATCAAGGCGAAGCTGGGCATCAAGCGCGTGCGCGGCGACACGTTCGGCTACCTGCAACGCTCGTTCATCGGCTGCGTGTCGGACGTGGACCAGCGCGAGGCGCGCGAAGTGGGAGAAAAGGCGGTGCAGTACGCGTTCTGGGGCGACCGCGACGGCTCGGTGGCGATCCGCCGCACGGGCTTCTATTCGGCCGACTACGCGCTGCTGCCGCTCGAGGAAGTGGCCGGCAAGACGCGCACGATGGAAGACGAATTCATCGCCCCTTCCGGCACCGATGTGACGGACGCGTTCCGGCTGTACCTGCGGCCCTTATTGGGGTCGGGGATGCCCGATGCATTCCGGCTGCGCTGCGCGCCGGTGGCGAAGATCCTCAGGGCTTGAACGAAAAAACCGGTGACAGGCACCGGTTTTCTTGCAACATTTCCCGCGGCCCGCGCGCGAGGCCGCGCCGTCTCAAACGACGATCGTCTGGTGCTCGCCTTCCTTGCGGGCGCGGATCGTGCCGATGCGCGAGACGGTCTCGCCGGCAGCCGTCAGCTGGGCAATCGCCGCGTCGGCGTTCTCGGCCGACACGATCACGGTCATGCCGATGCCGCAGTTGAACACGCGGTGCATTTCCGCGTCGGCCACGCCGCCGTGCTGCTGCAGCCACTGGAACAGCGGCGGCATCGTCCACGACTTGCCGTCCAGTTCCGCGGTCAGGTTGTCGGCCAGCACGCGCGGGATGTTTTCCACCAGGCCGCCGCCGGTGATGTGCACCAGGCCTTTCACTTCCATCGACTCCATCAGCGCCAGCAACGGCTTGACGTAGATGCGGGTCGGCGTCATCAGCACGTCGGCCAGCTTGCGGCCGTGGAAGTCCGCTTCCAGGTCCGGCTTGGCCACTTCGATGATCTTGCGCACCAGCGAGTAACCGTTCGAGTGGGCACCCGAGGAGGCCAGGCCCAGCACCACATCGCCCGGGGCGATCTTGGAACCGTCGATCAGCTTCGATTTTTCCACGGCGCCGACGGCGAAGCCGGCCAGGTCGTATTCGCCGGCCGGGTACATGCTCGGCATCTCGGCCGTTTCACCGCCGATCAGCGCGCAGCCGGCCTGTTCGCAGCCGGCGGCGATGCCCTTGATGACATCCGTCGCGATCGGCACGTCCAGCTTGCCGCAAGCGAAATAGTCGAGGAAGAACAGCGGCTCGGCGCCCTGCACCAGGATATCGTTGACGCTCATGGCCACCAGGTCGATGCCCACGGTGTCATGGCGGTTCAGCTCGAACGCCAGCTTCAGTTTCGTGCCCACGCCGTCCGTGCCGGAAACGAGAACCGGTTCCTTGTACTTCTTGCTGATCTCGAACAGCGCGCCGAAGCCGCCGATGCCGCCCATCACGCCTTCGCGCAGCGTACGCTTGGCAAATGGCTTGATCGCTTCGACTAAGGCATCACCCGCGTCGATATCGACGCCGGCGTCACGGTAGGACAGGGATACGTTGGAAGGTTGGCTCATGGTGTATTTCGCGGCGGAGGCGGTAAAATAGAAGAGGATTGCTGCATTTATGCCAGCAAGTCCGCTATTTTAGCAAAACACCCCCGCCAATTCCCCAACTTTCGCCTCCCCTTCGCCTCCATGCCCCCCGCCCAGACCGTACAACGAGCAAGAACGGCTTCCCGGTCGGCGGCATGGCCCGAACCGTCCACGGCACCGCACTTTTATATAATGCGGGCTGTGAAGAGCGAAAAAACTACAAAAATGACCAGGAAACCGGGGCGGCAACCATGAAACAGCTGGTGCTCGACCTGGGGGCCGAGCCGGTCCACACGCTCGAAACGTTCGAGGTGGGCCGCAATGCCGAGGTGGCGGCGCTGATGCGCCAGTTCGCCGGCCGCAGCTCGCGCGAGCATTTTGCCTACCTGTGGGGCGAGGTGGGCGCCGGCAAGACCCACCTGCTCAAGGCCCTGGCCGCGACCGAGGGCGCGCGTTATATATCGCCGTTCTCGATCGAATCGGAATTCGTCTACTCGCCGGAAGTCGACCTGTACCTGCTCGACGATTGCGAAAAGCTGTCTCCCGTGGCGCAGATCGACGCCTTCGCGCTGTTCAACGAGATCCGCGCCAACAACGCGTTCATGGTGTGCAGCGGCGCCGTGCCGCCGGCCGTGCTGCCCGTGCGCGAGGATTTGCGCACGCGGATGGGCTGGGGCCTGATCTACCAGCTGCATGGCCTCTCGGACGATGAAAAGGTGGCCGCGCTCTCCCAGGCCGCGGCCAGCCGCGGCTTGACGCTGTCGCCGGGCGTGTTACCCTATTTGTTGTCCCATTTCAGGCGCGACATGCGCTCGCTGTCCTCGATGCTGGACTCGCTCGACCAATATTCGCTGGAAACCCAGCGCCCCATCACCCTGCCATTGCTGCGCGAGTGGCTGCAGGCGGAAAAAGACTAAAGCGATAACTCCATGAACCTGGCCCTGTTCGACCTCGACCACACCCTGCTGCCCATCGATTCCGACTACGAGTGGGGTCAATTCCTGTGCCGCCAGGGTGCCGTCGATGCCGCCGCTTTTGCCCGCCGCAACGACGAATTCTTCGCCCAGTACCAGGCCGGCACGCTGGACCCGGTGGAGTACCTGGAATTTGCGCTCGGCACGCTGGCCACCTTCGAGCCGGAGCGGCTGGCCGCACTGCAGCAGCAGTTCATGCTCGAAGTGATCGAGCCGAACATCAAGCCGCAGGCGCGCGCGCTGCTGCAAAAGCACCTGGACGCCGGCGACATGGTGGCCATCGTCACGGCGACCAACCACTTCGTGACGGCGCCGATCGCCAAGGCCTTCGGCGTGGATCACCTGATCGCGGCGATGCCCGAAATCGTGGATGGCCGCATCACCGGCCGCCTGAAGGGCACGCCCACGCAGGGCCAGGGCAAGATCCTGCATACCAAGGCATGGCTGGAACAGATGGGGAAGACGCTCGACCACTTCGACAACGTGTACTTCTACAGCGACTCGCACAACGACCTGCCGCTGCTGTCGATCGTGTCGCACCCGGTCGCCACCAACCCGAATGCCGTCCTGACCCGCCACGCCAACGAGCAGGGCTGGACCTTACTCCAACTATTCAATGATTAAGAAATTCATCCGCAAGATCCTGGGCGTCAAGCCGCCGCGCAACAACGACGAACCCGAAATCCTCGGCCCGGAGCAGCACGGCATCGACCCGAAAATGGTGTCGGCCAACGCGATCCGCGTCACGTCAACGCTGCAGGAAGCGGGCTTCGAGGCGTTCGTGGTGGGCGGCGCGGTGCGCGATCTGCTGCTGGGCGTGAAGCCGAAGGATTTCGACATCGCCACCAATGCCACGCCCGAGCAGGTGAAACGGCTGTTCCGCCGCGCCTTCATCATCGGCCGCCGCTTCCAGATCGTGCACGTGATGTTCGGCCAGGACCTGCTGGAAGTGACGACCTTCCGCGGCACCGCCACCGACAACGCGCCGAAGGACGAACACGGCCGCGTGCTGCGCGATAACACCTTCGGCAGCCAGGCCGAGGACGCGGAACGCCGCGATTTCACCATCAACGCCATGTACTACAACCCGGCGACCCAGCAGGTGCTCGATTACCACGGCGGCATCCGCGACATTCGCGCCAAGCTGCTGCGCATCATCGGCCAGCCGGAAACCCGCTACCGCGAAGACCCGGTGCGCATGCTGCGCGTGGTGCGCTTCGCCGCCAAGCTCAAGTTCGACATCGAGCCGACGACGGCCGCGCCGATCTCCGTGATGGCGCCGCTGATCAACAACGTGCCGGCCGCGCGCGTGTTCGACGAGATGTTGAAGCTCCTGATGAGCGGCAGCGCCCTCGCCTGCCTGCTGCAGCTGCGCAAGGCCGGCCTGCACCATGGCCTGCTGCCGCTGCTGGACGTGGTGCTCGAGCAGCCGCTGGGCTTCAAGTTCGTGACGCTGGCGCTGGAAGCGACGGACCGCCGCATCGCCGCCGGCAAGACCGTGTCGCCGGGCTTCCTGTTCGCCTCGCTGCTGTGGCACCAGGTGCTGGAAAAATGGAATGCCTACCAGGCTTCGGGAGAATTCCCGATCCCCGCGCTGCACCTGGCGGCGGACGAGGTGCTGGAATCGCAGACGGAAAAGCTGGCGCTGCAGCGCAAGATCGGCTCCGACATGCGCGACATCTGGGCCATGCAGCCGCGCTTCGAGCGCCGCAACGGCAAGAACCCGTACAAGCTGCTGGAACACGTGCGCTTCCGCGCCGGCTACGACTTCCTGCTGCTGCGCTGCGCTTCCGGCGAGATCGACCAGGAACTGGGCGACTGGTGGAGCGCGTTCTACGAAGCCGACGAGACGGTGCGCGCCGAGATGGTGTCGGCCATTTCCAGTGGCGGTCCGGCCAGCAAGCGCAAGCGCCCGGCGCGCCGCGGCTTGCGCCATGAGGAAGGCGCCGCGGGTACCGAGCTTGCCGAGCAGGCAGGCGACGAAGACTTCGAAGGCGACGAGGTGCATGCCGAGGGCGAGAGCATGCCGACACCGAAGCGGCGCCGCCGCGGCCCACGCCGCAAGCGTAGCGGCGGCGAAGACGCGCCCGATCCGGCACCCGTGACGCCTTCCGCCGACTGATGGAAGCGTTCATCGGCATCGGCGCCAATCTCGGCGACGCGCGCGCCAACGCGCTGGACGCCGTGGAGCGCCTGCGGCGCGTTCCCGGCCTGTCGGTGACCGCCGTCTCGAGCCTGTACCGCACGGCGCCGATCGACTCCTCGGGCGACGACTACATCAACGCCGTCGCCCGCATCGACACCACGCTCGCCGCGCCGGCACTGCTCGAAGCGCTGTTCGCCATCGAGCAGCAGCACGGCCGCGAGCGTCCCTACCGCAACGCGCCGCGCACGCTGGACCTCGACCTGCTGCTGTACGGCGACCAGACGATCGATAACCCCGCGCTGACCGTGCCACATCCGCGCCTGACGCAGCGCGCCTTCGTGCTCGTGCCGCTGCTGGAGATCGCGCCGGATGTCGTGGTGCCCGGCCTGGGCGCCGCGTCTTCCTTCGCGGCGGGCGTGGCCGGGCAGCGCATCGACAAAGTGAACTGAATGCAGATTCCCGTCATCGTACAAACCGTGGGTCTCCTGACCCTGTCGAACATCTTCATGACGGTGGCGTGGTACGGCCACCTGAAGAGCCTCTCCACCAAGGCCTGGTACGTGGCGGCCTTCGTCAGCTGGGGCATCGCGCTGTTCGAATACCTGCTGCAGGTGCCGGCCAACCGCATCGGCTATACGCAGTTCAGCCTGGCGCAGCTGAAGATCATGCAGGAAGTGATCACGCTTTCCGTGTTCGTGCCGTTCGCCATGATCTACATGAACCAGCCGTTCAAGACCGATTTCATCTGGGCGGGCTTGTGCCTCGTCGGGGCCGTGTACTTCATCTTCCGGTCCTGACCGCGGTGCTGGAAGTCACTTCGGCACGGTCGTTCGCCGGGGTTTAGAATACGCGCCGTAACGATTTTATTTGAGGACTTCCATGTCTGGTTATCTGCAGGGTAAAGAAATGTCCGGCACGGCAGCCGCCACGAGCGGCACGCCGGCACCGGCAAAAGCGGTGGCGAACAAGGCCGTCACGATTCCGTCACTGGCCGCGCTGCGCGCCGCGGGCGAAAAGATCTCGATGCTGACGTGCTACGACGCCAGCTTCGCCGCGCTGATGGAGCGCGCCGGGGTCGAGATCCTGCTGATCGGCGATTCGCTGGGCATGGTGTGCAACGGCCACACGTCCACCCTGCCCGTCACCGTGCAGCAAGTGGCTTACCACACGGCCGCCGTGGCGCGCGGCGCCAAGACCGCGATGATCATGGCCGACCTGCCGTTCGGCAGCTACGGCACCCCCGAGCAGGCGCTGGCGAGCTGCGTGCAGCTGATGCAGGCCGGCGCGCACATCGTCAAGATCGAAGGCGCCGGCTGGCTGGCCGACACGGTGCGCTTCCTCGTCGAGCGCGGCGTGCCGGTCTGCGCGCACATCGGCCTGACGCCGCAATTCGTGCACCAGCTGGGCGGCTACAAGGTGCAGGGCAAGACGGTGGAAAGCGCCGAAGCCCTGAAGGCGGACGCATTGAAGCTGCAAGCGGCCGGCGCCTCGATCGTGCTGCTCGAAGCGGTGCCCTCCACCGTCGGCAAGGCCGTCACCGAAGCGCTGTCGGTGCCCACCATCGGCATCGGCGCCGGCCCCGACTGCTCGGGCCAGGTGCTGGTGATGCACGACCTGCTGGGCGTCTTCCCCGGCCGCAAGGCACGCTTCGTGAAGAACTTCATGGACGGCCAACCCACCATCGAAGCCGCCTTCGCCGCCTATGTCGCCGCCGTCAAGGACGGCAGCTTCCCCGCCCTCGAGCACTGCTTCTAAGCAAAGTTGCCGCAAAAATGGGGACGTACCCCATTTTCGCGGCAATATTTCCTCGGAATCGGAGGCGTAGCAGGGGGTGGAGCAGGGGTTTCGCGGAGCATGCTCCGCGCCTGCGGAACGATACTGCCCTGCAGGGCAGTATCTTCAAGGAGCCTCGCTCCTTGCCTGCGCAGCGGAGATGGCTTGCAAGCCACCTCTCCTTCCTGTCACCGGTTTTTTTTGCGACATTTCCTCAGGGCGTGAAGACGATGCGCGCGCCGCCGTGATCGGCTGCGCGCCAGGCTTCCTCCACCTTGCTGAGCGGCACGGCCTTCGCTTCGATACGGAACGTGCCGCGCGCGATCTCCAGGGCCAGGGCCGGCAATTCCTCGAGGATCTGGCGTAGCGCCACGGAGCCCAGCCCACTGCCCACGATGTGCAGGTTCGCGGCGCGCAGCATGGCGCCCGGAACCGGCGCCACCTCGCCCGCCATCGAGCCGATGTGTATCCACGTGAGCGGGGCGCGGCGCCCGGTGCGCTGCTGCAGTAGCGCTTCCATGGTGCGGGCGGCGGGTTCGCCCCACACGAAATCGAGCACCACGTCGACGTCGCATGCCGCCTTCCCCAGCCGGGTATCTTCCAGTTGCACGGTTTCCGTGGCGCCCAGCGCCGGCAGGCCGGCAAGCCTGGCTTCGTCGCGGCCCGCGGCAATCACCTGTGCCGCGCCCAGGTGCCGGGCGACCTGCACGGCCATGCTTCCCGAGCTGCCCGTGGCGCCGAGGATGAGCACTTTCTGCCCGCCCCGGAATGGCACGCGGCAGCGCAGCGCGAGCCACGCGGCCATTGCCGGATTCATCGCGGCGGCGATGGTGACGGGATCGCTGTCGGCCGGCAGTTCGATGCTGTGGTCCTGCTCGATCACGGTCTTGTCGGCCATCGTGCCCAGCCGGTCGGGGGCCTGCACGAAGTAGCGCAGCTTGCCGTCCGTGCCGCGCCCGACTCCGTCGACACCCGCCACCAGGGGCGGCGATCCCGTGCTCGAGTAATGCGCGCCCGATGCACGCCCGCGGGTGACGTGATGCAGGCCGGCGGCCAGTACCTCGACCAGCATCTCGCCTGGCGCTTCGGGTACCGGGTCGCCGATGTCGGTGTAACGCGGCGGGTGGTCGAACGACGTGATGACGGCGGCTTTCATGGAACTCTCCTTGGACGAGCGAAAAAGGTTCGTATTACGAGCTATTATTGATACGCATTACGAACTATGTCAAGATGGCGTCCATGAAGAACCAACGATCGAAGAAGACCGCCGACAAGCCCGGCGAAGGTGTGCTGGACGCGTTCGTGCCCGTTGCCTTTGCCACGATGGCCGTGCTGAACAGGATCGGCGCCGAGAACGACCTGTCGCTGACGCTGATGCGCGTGATGGGCATCCTGTGGGACCGGCGCCCGCGCATGGCGGAGCTGGCCGACTACCTGGGGCTGGAAAAGCAGACGATGTCGGGCTTGATCGCCCGGGCGGAAAAACGCGGCCTGGTGGCGCGCGCGCCGAACGTGCACGATGGCAGGGCGACGGACGTGTTCCTGACGAGCGAGGGAGAAGCACTGTTCCTGCGCCTGCATGGGCAGATGCAGGAGGCGCTGGCGCCGCTCACGGAACGGCTCGACGCGGCGGAGCAGCAGCAGTTGCGGCAACTGCTCGAGCGGATGCTGCCGCCGGGGTAGGAAGGCTGGCATCGGGGACTGGCACCGGTGCCAAAAAAGTTGCAAAAAAACGGTGCCTGTCACCGGTTGCAAAAAGACCGGTGCCTGTCACCGGTTTTGCCGCAACATTTCGTTGGAATCGGTGCGCCCTGCTTCGCCACCGGTTTTTAACGGGGCTTCACGCAAGATTTCCTTTACAGCTGTATCCAGGTCGTCTTCAGCTCCGTGTACTTGTCGAACGCGTGCAGCGACTTGTCGCGGCCGTTGCCGGATTGCTTGTAGCCGCCGAACGGCACGGTGATGTCGTCGTTGTCGTACTGGTTCACGTGCACGGTGCCGGCGCGCAGGGCGCGCGAGGTCTTGATGGCCTTCGACAGGTCGGACGTCCACACGGCCGCGTGCAGGCCATACGGAGTGGCGTTCGCCTGCTTCACGGCTTCGTCCAGCGACGTGAAGCCGAGCACGGAGAGGACCGGTCCGAAGATTTCCTCGCGGGCGATCGACATGCCGGCGTCGACCCTGTCGAAGATCGTCGGCGCCACGTAATAGCCGCCCGTATCGAGGCGCACGCGCTCGCCGCCGGCCAGCAGCCGCGCGCCGGCGCTCTTGCCTTCGCCGATGTACTTCATGATCGTGTTCAGCTGGATATCGTCGACGATCGCGCCCATCACCGTATTCGCGTCCAGCGGATCGCCGGGCGTGAAGCCGGGCACCATGGCCAGTGCCTTGTCGATGAAGGCTTCGCGGATCGGCTCTTCCACGAACAGCCGCGATGGCGCATTGCAGCTCTCGCCCTGGTTGAAGAAGATCGAGCCGATCGAGGCCGCCACGGCCGCGTCGAGGTCCGGGCAGTCGGCGCACACGATGTTGGCGGACTTGCCGCCCAGCTCCGTCCAGGCCCGCTTCAGGTTCGACTGCCCGGCCATCTGCATGATCTGCTTGCCCACGCGGGTGGAACCGGTAAACGCGATGCAGTCGACATCCATGTGCAGCGCCAGCGCGCTGCCAGCCTCGTTGCCGTAGCCGGGCAGCACATTGAAGACGCCGGGCGGAATGCCCGCCTCGAGCGCCAGTTCGGCGAGCCGCAGCGCGGTCAAAGGCGATTTCTCGGAAGGCTTCAGCACCACGCTGTTACCGGCGGCCAGCGCGGGCGCGATCTTCCATGACGCCATCAGCATCGGGTAATTCCACGGAACGATCGCACCGACCACGCCGACCGGCTCGCGCGCGATCAGCGCCAGGCTGTCGCCGGGCGACGGGGCGATCTCGCCATACACCTTGTCGATCGCCTCGCCATACCAGCGGATGCAGTTCGCCGCCCCCGCCAGGTCGACGGAGAGGCTGTACTTGATCGGCTTGCCCATGTCGAGCGTTTCGAGGAGCGCCAGTTCGTCGCGGTGCCGCTGCATCAGGTCGGCGAACTTCACGAGGATGCGCTTGCGCTGCGCCGGGGCGAGGCTGGCCCAGCGGCCGTCCTCGAAGGCGGCGCGGGCGCTGGCCACTGCGGCGTCGACATCTTCCGGCCCGCAGCGCGCCACGGGGCCCAGTTCGCGCCCATCGATGGGCGAACGGTTGTCGAATTGCCGCTCGGTGCGGGACCAGGTGCGTTGGCCGTCGATGAAGGCGCGGCCGTCGATCGTAAGGGCGCGGGCGCGCTCGTGCCAGCTGGCGGTGTCGGTCATGGCAGTCTCCTTATGGTTCCAATAATTCTACCGCCGCCCTTATTTAGATTGCGACTATCGAATCGATAGTAACAATAAATTTCAACAATGTTACGGTAGCCGATAGGATAAGCCTTCCTTAAACATTTAACTTGATAGGTAGAGTATATGGAGTTTTCGAAGCCAGGCCGCGCACTGTTGTGCGCCATGGCCATCGTCTCCGCGCTGACGTCGATGTCGACCGGCGCGTACGCCCAAACGCTGACCAAGGATAACGGCGCCCCCGTCGGCGACAACCAGAACAGCCAGACCGCCGGCCCCGGCGGCCCCACCCTGCTGCAGGACGTGCACCTGGTGCAGAAGCTGCAGCGCTTCGACCGCGAGCGCATTCCCGAGCGCGTGGTGCACGCCACCGGCACCGGCGCCCATGGCACCTTCACCACGACGGACGACCTGTCCGACCTGACCAAGGCCAAGCTGTTCGTGAAGGGCACCGTCACCCCCGTGTTCGTGCGCTTCTCCACCGTGATCCCGGGCCGTTCCGGTGCCGAGACCACGCGCGACCCGCGCGGCTTCGCCACCAAGTTCTACACCCAGGAAGGCAACTGGGACCTGGTGGGCAACAACCTGCCGATCTTCTTCATCCGCGACGCCATCAAGTTCCCGGACATGATTCACTCGCTGAAGCCGGACCCGGTGACCAACGTGCAGGAACCGGAGCGCGTGTTCGACTTCTTCTCGCACGTGCCGGAAGCGACGGCCATGCTGACCCGCGTGTACTCGAACTGGGGTACGCCGGCGTCCTACCGCGAAATGAACGGCAGCAGCGTGCACGCGCTGAAGCTGGTCAACGCCAGGGGCGAGTATGTGTACGCCAAGTTCGCATGGAAATCGCGCCAGGGCGAGCGCAACCTGCGCCCGCAGGAAATCCCGGTCGTGCAGGGCAAGAGCACCAGCCACGCCACCGTGGACCTGTATGAATCGATCAACGCCGGCAAGTATCCGATGTGGGACCTGACGGTGCAGATCCTGAAGCCTTCCGACCTGGAGAAGTTCGACTTCGATCCGCTGGACGCCACGAAGATCTGGCCGAACGTCCCCGAGCGCAAGGTGGGCACCATGGTACTGAACAAGGTGCCGGACAACTTCTTCGAAGCCACCGAGCAGGTCGCGCTGGCGCCGGGCAACCTGGTGCCGGGTATCGAAGCCTCGGAAGACCGCATGCTGCAAGGCCGCCTGTTCTCGTACATCGACACGCAGTACCACCGCCTGGGCGCCAACTTCCAGTCGCTGCCGATCAACCGCCCGCTGGTCCCGGTGCGCAACCACCAGCAGGATGGCGCGATGAACATCGATGGCCGCAAGGGCAGCGTGAATTACCAGCCGAGCCGCATCGCCAACCTGGCGGAAGACCCGAACGCCCGCAGCAGCAGCCTGCCGCTCACCGGCACCACGCAGCAGCAGCGCATTGCCAAGACGCTGAACTTCAAGCAGGCCGGCGACTACTACCGTGCCCTGTCGGCCCAGGACAAGGATGACCTGATCGCCAACCTGTCCGGCGACCTGAAGCGCGTAAAGAACCAGGTCAACCTGTACACGATGCTGTCGCACTTCTACAAGGCCGACGCCGACTACGGCAAGCGCCTGGTGAAGGCCGTGGGCGCCGACGGCGCCAAGGTGGCCGAGCTGGCTGCCGCGCTGAAGGAATAAGCGCCGGGATCAGTCCCGTTCGGAAACGGGCCGCCGTGCAGAGCTTGCTCTGTGCCGCGGCCCGTTTTTTATTTGCGCTTCGGCACAACATCCGGCGATAAATTGCCGTTAAAGTTGATCCAGCCGCCGGATGCTGCCTTTATAATCCGGAATTTTCCGCCGCTCTTTTCGCCCACGAAAGTTCCCACCGCATGAACAACACCCTGATCATTTTCGTCGTGCTCTATCTCCTGGGGACGCTGGCCCTCGGCATGTGGGCGGGCACGCGGATCAAGAATACGAGCGACTTCGCCGTCGCCGGCCGCAGCCTGCCGCTGATCATGGTCATCACGACCACTTTTGCCACCTGGTTCGGCGCCGAGACCGTGATGGGCGTGCCGGCCAAGTTCGTGCAGGGCGGCCTGAACGCCGTGATCGAGGACCCGTTCGGCGCCGGTACCTGCCTGATCCTGGTGGGCCTGTTCTTCGCGTCGAAACTGTATAAATTGAACCTGCTGACGATCGGCGACTACTATCGCCAGCGCTACGGCAAGGGCATCGAGGTGTTCTGCTCGGTGGCGATCATCCTCAGCTACCTGGGCTGGGTCGCCGCGCAGATCACGGCGCTGGGCCTGGTGTTCGCGGTGCTCACCAATGGTGCACTGGCGCCCGCGGCCGGCATGGTGATCGGCACCCTGGCCGTGCTGATCTACGTGGTGGTGGGCGGCTTCCTCGCCGTCGCCGTCACCGACTTCATCCAGATGATCGTGCTGGTGGTGGGCATGGCCATCATCGCCGTCTTCGCGGCCGACCTGGCCGGCGGCGCCGGCAATGTGCTGGACATGGCGCAGCGGGCCGACCTGTGGCGCCTGTGGCCGGAACCCACGTTCACCGATATCGTGTTCTTCTTCGCTGCCGCGATCACGATGATGTTCGGCAGCATTCCGCAGCAGGACGTGTTCCAGCGCGTGATGTCGGCCAAGGATGCGCCCACCGCCCGCGCCGGTGCCGTGATCGGCGGCGCCAGCTACATCATCTTCGGCTTCGTGCCCATGTTCATCGTGGCCGCCGCCGTGGTGGTGATGGGCGACAGCGCGATGGAGCTGGCGAAAAACGACTACCAGCGCCTGCTGCCCACCTTCGTGATGACGAAGATGCCGCTGATGATGCAGATCCTGTTCTTCGGCGCGCTGCTGTCGGCCATCAAGAGCACGTCGTCGGCCACGCTGCTGGCGCCGTCGACGAGCTTCGTGGAAAACATCCTGAAGAACCTGCGCCCTGGCATGACGGACAAGCAGCAGCTGCTGGCCATGCGCGTGACGATCGTCATCTTCGCGGCGCTGGTGCTGGCCTATGCCATCGCGATGCAGGGCACGTCGATCTATGAACTGGTGTCCTCGGCCTACCAGGTGACGCTCGTGGGCGCCTTCATCCCGCTGGTGATGGGCCTGTACTGGAAGCGCGCCACCACGCAGGGTGCGATCCTGTCGATCGGCGCCGGCATCATCGTGTGGGTGCTGTTCTTCCCGCAGATCAGCGACCTGGGCGAAGCGTTCCCGGGCCAGCTGGCCGGCCTGCTGGCCGCGCTGGCCGGCATGATCGTCGGTTCGCTGGCGCCACAGGTGTTGAAGAATCGCCAGGAAGAACCGAAGCACATCGCCGGCGCGAAGGCGTGATGCAATCCGGGCTGGCCCGGCCCAGCCCGGATCAGCTCAGCCAGCCCCGCTCCATCACCTCGGCCAGCGTCAGGTCGAGGCAGAAGCGGATCTTCTGGATCATCTCGTCGACCTGGTCGCGCGTCATCACCAGCGGCGGCGCGATGATCATCCTGTCCCCCACCGCGCGCATGATGATGCCGTGCTCGAACATGTGGGCGCGGCACAGCATGCCCACGCCCAGCGCCGGGTCGAAACGCACCTGGTAATGCACGTTCGCGGCCTTGCGCCGCACCAGCGCCAGCCCCGCCACGAAGCCGCAGCTTTCGGCCGTGCCCACCAGCGGGTGGGCGGCCAGGCTGCCGAAGCGCTGCTTCAGGTAAGGCCCGGTATCGTGGGCCACCCGCTCCATGATGCCTTCTTCCTCGATGATGCGGATATTCTCCAGCGCCGCGGCGCAGGCCACCGGATGGCCGGAATACGTGAAGCCGTGGTTGAAGTCGCCGCCGGCGATCAGCACATCGGCAACGCGGTCGCTCACCAGCACGCCGCCCAGCGGCACATAGCCCGACGTGACGCCCTTGGCGAACGTGATGAGGTCGGGCCGCATGCCGAAGCGCTCGGACGCGAACCACGTGCCTAGCCGGCCGAAGCCGGTGATCACTTCGTCCGCGATCAGCAGCACGTCGTACTTGTCGCAGATGCGGCGGATCTCCGGCCAGTAGGTCGGCGGCGGGATGATGACGCCGCCGGCACCCTGGATCGGCTCGCCGATGAAGGCCGCCACCTTGCCGGGCCCCAGTTCCTTGATCCGTTCTTCCAGCCAGCCGGCCGCGTGGATGCCGAATTCCTCCGGCGTCATGCCCGCGCCATGGTCGGCGTAATGCGGCTGTTCGATGTGCACGATGCCGGGAATCGGCAGCCCGCCCTGCACGTGCATGCCGCTCATGCCGCCCAGCGATGCCCCGGCCATGGTGCTGCCGTGGTAGGCGTTGTGGCGGCTGATGATCACCGTGCGGTCGGGCTGGCCCGCCAGGTCCCAGTAGCGGCGCACCATGCGCACGTTCGTATCGTTCGCCTCGGAGCCGGAGCCCGTGAAGAACACGTGATTGAAGCCCTCGGGCGCGATCTTCGCCAGCTTCGCGGCCAGCTGCACGGCGGGGATGGTGGTGGTGTTGAAGAAGCTGTTGTAGAACGGCAGCGTATCCATCTGCCGCGCCACCGCCTCGGTGATACTTCGGCGACCATACCCCACGTTGACGCACCACAGGCCGGACATCGCATCGAGCACCTTGCGCCCATCCGAGTCCCACAGGTAGATGCCGTCGCCACGGACCATCACGCGCGCGCCGTTCCGCGCCAGCGCCGCGTGATCCGTGAACGGGTGGAGATAATGCGCGGCGTCGAGCCGCTGCAAGCCCTTGGTGTCCGGCAGTTCCGGCACGATCGGGGTGGTGGTCATGATTGCCTCCAGGTAGAGACGGTACAGCGGAGATGGCGGCGTCGCCCGAAGCCGTGGTGCCGGACATCCGGCGTTTCACGCCGGGCGTCCGACACCGGTTTTCCCGTGCGGTTCGGGCGGCGTCCGCTTATACGTGCAGCAGCAGGTGCTCCCGTTCCCAGGGACTGATGACAGTCATGAATTCCTGGTGTTCGAGCTCCTTGATGGCAGCATACACGTCGATGAAGCGCTCGCCCAGCACCCAGCGCAGCTTTTCTTCCTTGCGCAACAGGTGCAGCGCCTCCGGCAGCCCTTGCGGCAGCTCATATTCCTTCTCGTAGGCGCTGCCGGTGGTGATCGCGGTGGGATCGATCTGCTCGGTCATGCCGAGGTAGCCGCATGCCAGGGTGACGGCCAGGGCCAGGTAAGGGTTGGCATCCGAGCCGATGATGCGGTTTTCCACGCGCCGGTCGTGGATGCCGGATTCGGGCACGCGGAAGCCGACGGTGCGGTTGTCGATGCCCCACTGGATATTGATCGGCGCTGCGGTGTGGCGCACCAGGCGGCGGTAGGAGTTCACGTACGGCGCCACGATCGCCAGCGCCGAAGGCATGTAGCGCTGCAAGCCGCCGATATAGTGCTTGAACAGCTGCGACGGCGAGCCGTCCTCGTTCGAGAAGATGTTCCAGCCCGTCTTGGCGTCAACGACGCTCTGGTGGATGTGCATCGCCGACCCCGGCTCGCCGGCCATCGGCTTGGCCATGAAGGTGGCGTACATGTGGTGCTTCAGGGCCGCCTCGCGCAGGGTGCGCTTGAAGAAGAACACCTTGTCCGCCAGGCCCAGCGGTTCGCCGTGCAGGAAGTTGATTTCCATCTGCCCGGCACCGATCTCGTGGATCAGCGTGTCCACGTCCAGCCCCATCAGGTCGCAGTAATCGTAGATATCCTCGAACAGCGGGTCGAATTCGTTGACGGCGTCGATGCTGTACACCTGGCGCGAGGTCTCGGCGCGGCCGCTGCGGCCCACCGGCGCCTTCAGCGGCAGGTCGGGATCCGAGATCTTGTCGGTGAGATAAAACTCCAGTTCCGGCGCCACCACGGGCTTCCAGCCCTTGTCCTCGTACAGCCGCAGCACGCGGCGGAGTACGGAACGCGGTGCGAAGTCGACCAGCCGGCCGTCGCCGAAATAGCAGTCGTGGATGACTTGCGCGGTGGGGTCGGTGGCCCACGGCACCATCGTGATCGTGGTGGGGTCGGCCTTCAGGATCATGTCGCGGTCCACGTTCGAGATCGCCCTTTCGTAGGCCGGATCGTCGGTGGGGGAATTGCCGGTGACGGTCATGCCCAGGATGGCCTCGGGAATGCGCATGCCGCGCTCCTGCGTGAACTTCACGCGCGGCAGGATCTTCCCGCGGGCAACGCCGGTCAAGTCCGGCACCAGGCATTCGATTTCGGTGACTCGCTTATCGTTGAGCCACTCTTCCATGTCCGTATAGGTGAAATTTTCGCGGATCGCCATTCTTCGCTCCAGTAAGTCAATGTGCGCGGCCGGTTGCGGGCCGCGTCCCTGAACTTCCTTGGAAGAACAGCTATGGGAGTCCGCCGGCCCAGGCTTCGTATGTATCCATCAACCCCGCTCCTGTCGGCTCGCCTGGTATTCGCGGCACGCGTTACCGAATGCCAGGAACATCTTCATCGAATCGGGGTTTTCCGTGATGCGCCACTCGGGGTGCCATTGCACCGCCAGGGTGAAACCATGCGCGGTGCTCACGGTATAGGCTTCCACCAGGCCGTCGTGCGCCACCGCTTCCACGGTGAGGCCCGGCGCCAGCTTGTCGATCCCCTGGCCATGCAGGGAATTGACGATGATTTCCTCCGGATTGCCCAGCATCTCCGCAAACTTGCCGCCGGGCGTGAGCCGGATCGGGTGCGCGGGACCGTATTGCACTTCC
This sequence comes from Massilia sp. METH4, assembly GCF_037094685.1. Lineage (NCBI taxonomy): Bacteria > Pseudomonadati > Pseudomonadota > Betaproteobacteria > Burkholderiales > Oxalobacteraceae > Massilia > Massilia sp. METH4. The sequence goes on from NZ_CP146614.1 coordinate 1,159,243, forward strand.
AGCGAATCGTCTTCGCGGTCGCGGTGGTCCATCATGCCCGGCAAATCCTGCACGGCCTGGTGCAGGGTTCCGCCGAGCGCCACGTTGATTTCCTGGAAGCCGCGGCAGATGCCCAGGATGGGAATGCCGCGCTTCATGGCCGCCCGGATCAGGGGCAGCGTGGTGGCGTCGCGCGCCGCGTCCAGCGGCAGCGCCGGGTTGCGGATCGGCTGGCCATACAGGTCGGAATGCACGTTGGAAGCCGAACCGGTCAACATGATGCCGTCCGCGACGTGCAGCACCGCTTCCATGTCCGTCAACTCGGCCAGCGCGGGCAAGACCAGCGGCATGCAGCGCGCGCCAAGGACGACGGCGTTCACATACTTGTTCTGTGCGGCATGATTCGGGAAATGCCCGATCTGCCGGGTACACGCAGGCACGAGGACGATAGGACGGCGCATAAGCACTCCGCAAACGTTGGTGACCGATGTTTTTAATGTAACACAAAGTGCCTCGATTGATTGTTCGCTGGCGTACTCAGCGGAACGCGTACCGCAATGAAGGCTGCACTGCGGCACTCACCCGTGCAATTCGTCGAGCAGTTCGGGGTGCCGTTCGAGCAGCTTGAGCAGCTTCACGGTCGAGGGATGCGGAACGGCCTCGCCCGCCTCATAGCGGGCGAAAGCGCCGCTTTCGGTGCCGAACAGGTCGTCGGCCTCGCGCGGGTCCAGCCGCAGCTTGCGGCGCACGGCCGCGATGGCCGCCGGTTCGGCCAGCTCGGCGTCGACCCGGCGGTGGAAGCGGGCAACGAGCTCGTCGAAGTGGTGCACGGCGGCGGGGTCGAGCGTCACGTCGCCGCATTGCGGGCAGTGGTAGGCGGTTACGCCGGGCAGTGTGGTATGGCGGTCCTTGTAGGTGTACGACACGCCGTGCTTGTCATACACGAGGGAGTCGGCGCCACACCCGGGGCAGTTCTCCAACATGGGGTTCCTCGGATAGCGATTGGGTCGGGCCGATTCTAACCCTGCATCGCGGGCGGGCGGCGCACCGGCGCGGCAGCTGGTGTCTATGCCGGCGCGAACAGCCCGCCCGGCAGCACGATGGTGGCGCGCAATCCCCCGCCCGGCGCATTGGCCAGCGCCAGCGTGCCCCCGTGCGCCTGCACGATGCCGCGGGCGATGCTGATGCCCAGGCCCATGCCGCCGCTGTTGCGGCTGCGGCCGTGTTCGAGCCGCGTGTAAGGCTGGCCCAGCGCCGCCAGCGCCGCCTCGGGCACGCCCGGCCCGTGGTCGCGCACCACGATCTCGATATCGCCGGCGCGCTCGCCGGCCGTGAGCTCCACCCGCTCGCCGTAGTACAGGGCATTGTCGAGCAGGTTGCCGATGGCCCGCTTGAGCGCCAGCGGCCTGGCCGTGACCGCCAGGCCGGAAGGCGTGAAGGACACCTCGTGGCCGGCCAGCCGCGCATCGCGCACCATGCGCCCCAGCAGCGCGTCGAGCCGCACCTCGGTGGCGTTCTCGTGGATGTCGCTGTCCTTCACGGTCTGCAACGCGCCCTTGACCATCATTTCCAGCTCGTCGAGATCGTCGTGGAATTCGTCGCGCAGGGCGTCTTCGTCGAGCAGCTCGGTGCGCAGCTTGAGCCGCATGATCGGCGTGCGCAGGTCGTGCGAGATCGACACGAACAGCCGCTCGCGGTCTTCCATGTAGCGCACGATGCGCCGGCGCATCTCCTCGAACGCCCGCGCGGTCGCGACGAACTCGCGGCTGCCCGCATGCGGCAGCGCCGGCGGGTTCTCTCCCTTGCCGAAAGCGGTTGCCGCATCGGCCAGCGCGGCCAGCGGGCGGGTGATCCAGCGCACCACGAGGATCGACACCAGCAGCACCGCCGCCAGCGATAGCGCCTGCAGCAGCAGCCTGTCGCGCGTGAGCGGGTTGCCCGTTTCGAGGAAATAGGGGTTCGGCATCAGCGTGGCGAGGTACAGCCAGTGGCCGGGTTCCAGTTCAACCTGGATCACCAGCACCGGGGCGCTCCTGGCCAGCAGGACAGGCTGGGTCCACGCTTCCGGCAGGCCGGCCAGGGTGGCGCCGTCGTCGTCCACCGGCAGCCGCTCCGGCCAGGCGAAAGCGATGCGCACGGCGGGCTTGCCGGGAAGGTCTTCCTTCAGCGTGGCGCCCACCTGCTCCAGCGCGGCGTCGGCCAGCTCCTGCGGGCCCAGCGGCCGCAACGGAACCGGGCCGCGATTGATGTTGGCGAAAAAGCGCGTGCCGCCCATCTCGCGAAACTGCTGGATGATCAACGGCCGGTAGTTCGGCGGCAGGCTGAGGAAGAAGCGCACCGCGCTGGCGGCGCCGTGCGCGAGGTGCTGCGCGGCCGTCCTCGCTTCGTCGCGCGCCTCGGCGCGGCGCTGCGCGGCCCAGATGACGTTGCCGACCAGCTGCGTCAACAGCACGCCGATCACCATCACGAGGATCAGGCGGCCCTGCAATGAGTCGGGCAGGATGCGGCCCGGCAGGCGCAGCCGGCGCAGCGCGTCAGGCATGGGATGCCGTCACGTCGGCCGAGAACACGTAGCCCACGCCGCGCACGCTCTTGATCAGGCGCGGGTTGCCGCCGCCCTCGTTCAGGCGCAGGCGCAGGCGGCTGATCTGCACGTCGAGGAAGCGGTCCATCGGCCCCGCATCGCGGCCGCGCGTTCCTTCGCACAAAACGCTGCGGTCGAGGATATCGCCGGCATGTTCGACGAAGAACTTGAGCAGCTGGAAGTCCAGCCCCGTCAACGGCACCGGCCCCGCCGGCCCCGTGACGGTGCGCTCCACCGTATCGAGCGTGAAGCCGTCGAAGCGGTAGTAGCGCGGCGCGGCGGCGTTGTCCATGCCGGTGCGGCGGTGGATGGCCTTGATGCGTGCCAGCAGCTCGCGCGGGCTGTACGGCTTGGAGATGTAGTCGTCCGCACCGAGCTCCAGGCCCACCACGCGGTCGGTCTCGTCGGAACTGGCGGTAAGCATGATGATGGGCACGTTCGAGCGCTGCCGCACGACGCGGCACAGGGCGAAGCCGTCGGTATCGGGCAGCATCACGTCGAGGATCACCATCGACAGTGAATCGGCCTGGCGGTTGAACTCGGCCAGGAACGTGGCGCCGTCATGCGCCAGGTCGACCGCATACTGGTTCTTTTCCAGGTAGGTCTTCAGGAGAATACGGGTTTTCTGGTCGTCGTCGACTATCAGGATCCTGCGCATGGGATAACTGAACTCATTCTATTGGGTCTTGATGTAGGTACGGGCGATGGTGCCGAGCCGGCGCTGCGCATCTTCCACCGGCACGCTGTCATTCAGGAAAAAACGGTGGACCTCGGCCACGATCGCGTCGCGCACGATCTCGTCGGTGGCCATGCGGTGGACCAGGCTCGGCACCTGCGCCGCGGTACCGCTGCTGAACAGTTGCCAGGAGGCGCGCGCGCAGGCATCCATTTTCGCCCGCGCGGGATTCGCCAGCACCGGGACAGATCCCTTGATCATGTTGTAATCGGCCTGCAACGATGGCGACAGTGCCAGCGCGGCCAGCTTTTCCTGGGCGGCGCGCGCCTCGGCGTGCGCACCCAGCATGCTCAGCGTGTCGACATTGTACAGGTGGTAGCGCCCGGTCCCGGGCGCCGCCGCGCAGCCGAAGTCCTCGTCCACGGCCAGTCCGCGGGCCAGCAGCTCGCCCTTCACCCAGTCGCCCATCACCATCATGGCGGCGCGTCCTTCGGCGAGCTCGCGCACGCTGTCGACCCAGTTGCTTTCCCGGATCGGGCTGCCCATCCAGCGCTTCGCCGAGCGCAGCCGCAGCAACGCGGCGCCCAGGCGCGGATCGGCGTAGGCCGCCGCATCGCGCCGATGGAACAGGCTGCGATACAGGTCCGCCCCCTCGGCCAGCACCATCGTCTCGAACAGCGTGGCCACCTGCCATGGTTCGCTGCTCTGGGCCAGCGGCACGATGCCGGCCCGCTGCAGGCGGGGAGCGATGCGTTCGAACTCGGCCCAGGTGGCCGGCACCGCCAGCCCCAGGCGGAGCATCAACTGGCGGTTGTAGAACATGCTGTTGATGCGGTGGATGCCGAGCGGCGCGGCATACACGTGGCCATCGTGCTTGATCGTGGCGGCAACGGTCGGCAACAGCAGCTTGTCCCACTTGCCGGCGGCGGCCACCGCATCCAGTTCCAGCAGTAGGCCCAGGCGCGCCCAGTCGCGCACCACGATGCCGTTCAGCTGCGCCACCTCCGGCGCGTCCTTGGCCAGCATGCGGCTGCGCAGCACGATGCCCGCGCCGACCCCGGAACCGCTGGGCACCAGCGCATCGCGCCAGCGCACGTCGTGTTCCCCCAGGCGCCTGGCGATCATGCCCACCGCCTGGCGTTCGCTGGCCGACTTCCACCAGTGCAGCACCTGAAGCGACTGCTCGCGTGCCGCCACTCCGCCCGCGCAGGCAGCCAGGCACACGGCCGCCAGGGCCTTGCGCAATATGTGGTGGTCGATGTGCTTCATTTTTCTTCGCGGCTGCCCGAGCGGCGCCGGTGATCCGATGGTCGGCCTGGGGCCGGGTGTTGCAATATAACTCAATCTTTTCGTTAAATCATGGTAACTGCCGGACACATTTTGCAAGGGAATATGTGGATTTATTGCGAAATATTTCCGACCAATCAGCCAGTCTACCCTGCCGTGTAAGTTTATGTAAGCACGGCTTTCACTTAGCCAATAAAAACCGTCGAAGAATCAACGGCTTGCCTCATCGGCCCCACCCTCCGGCCGGCCGCTGGAGTCACATTTTGGCCGATGCTACCGTGCGTTCCGTACCAGATTGTCAACAACCAAGCACTCATAAAAACCGGAGACAGCATGATCGGAAAGTTCGCCGTCAAACCTCTTGGCGCCGCGCTGGCGCTGGCATTCGCCTGTGGCACGGCCATCGCGGGCGACCACGATACGGAAGGGTTCCACGGCTACCTGCGCGCCGGCATCGGCAACAGCAACCACGGCGGCACGCAAAGCTGCTATGGCCTCGGCGGCATCACCATGACTTACCGCCTTGGCAACGAATGCGACAGTTTCACTGAACTCGGCTATACGCAGGAAGTGGCGAAAGCCGCCAACGGCGCCAGCTTCGTGGGAACCGTGTGGGCCACCGCGTACAAGAACAGCTCGGACTTCGGTGATGCCGACCTGGAAGTGGCCAAGCTGTACATCGAGGCACGCAACCTCCCCTTCCTCAAGGGCGGCACCGCGTGGGCGGGCAAGCGCTACTACATGCGCCCCGACATCCACATCCTCGACTTGCAATACATCAATATGAACGGCACCGGCGCCGGTATCGACCGCTATCCGCTCGGCCCGGGCAAGGCCAGCTACGCGATCTTCAAGGACAACGACTTCAACACCAGGGACCCGGCCACGGGCCTCGTGGTCGACTCGCCGTCCGCCACGCGCCAGGTATTCCTCTACGAAGGCCTGCCGACCAACCGCGACGGCGCGCTGGACATCGCCGCCTCGGTCATCACCGCCGAGGGAACGGACGAACGCACGCATGACGGCTGGCAGCTGTCGGTATTCCACCGCCAGCGGGGCGTGCTGGGTGGCGCCAACAATTTGGGCGTGCAATACGGCGTGGGACCGGGCACCGGCATGGACGGTCCATGCTGCGCCCGCATCGGCCCGGCCGGCAGCACGCTGCTGGGATCGGATTACACGCGCTTGCGCGTATTCGATGAACTCTTCATCCAGCCCACCAGGGACTTCGGCATCTCCCTCGTGGCGCTGCACCAGCGCGACAAGAACGGCCCGAACGGCACCACCACCTGGAACACGATCGGCGGTCGCCCATCGTATGCGCTGGCGGACAACTTCAAGCTGCAGGCCGAACTGGGCGTGACGACGCTGAAGTCCTCCACCATGCCCGGCACGGCACGCCTGACGAAGCTGACGATCGCGCCGACCATCAGCCTGGCGCGCGACTACTGGTCGCGCCCGGAACTGCGGCTGTTCGCCACCTACGGCAAATGGAACGACGCCGCGACGCCGCTGGTGAACGCCTTCAACAACTCGGGCCCCGTGTATGGCACCGATACGAGCGGCTTCTCGTACGGCGTCCACCTCGAGGCCTGGTGGTAAGCCTGTCCGCAAGCCCACCTGCAAGTCGACCCGCAAAACAACACAAAGGAGACAAGACATGAAACTGAAAGCTGCCGTACAGGCCGCCCTGGCCATCACCGCCTCTGGCGGCGTCCTCGCAGGCGCCGCCGCGCAGGCGCCGCAAGTCGAAGTGCTGCACTATTGGACCTCCGGCGGCGAAGCCCGCTCGGCCGCCGAGCTGAAAAAGATCATGCAAGCCCAGGGCGTGGCGTGGAAGGACTTCGCCGTGGCCGGTGGCGCCGGTGAGAATGCCGCCACAGCCCTGAAGGCGCGCGTGATGGCGGGCAGCCCGCCGACGGCCGCCCAGATCAAGGGCCCGGCCATCCAGGAATGGGGCCAGGAAGGCGTGCTGGCCAATATCGACCAGGCCGCGATCGCGGGCAAGTGGGATGCCAGCCTGCCGGCGGTGGTTGCCAAGCTGATGAAGTACCAGGGCCATTACGTGGCGGTGCCGGTCAACGTGCACCGCGTGAACTGGCTGTGGGTGAACCCGGCGGTGCTAGCGAAAGCCGGCGCCAAGGCGCCGACCAATTTTGCCGAGTTCTTCGACGCCGCCGACAAGATCAAGAAGGCCGGCATGGTGGCGCTGGCGCACGGCGGCCAGCCATGGCAGGACGCGACGCTGTTCGAATCCGTGGTGCTGGGCACCGGCGGCGCGGACTTCTACCGCAAGGCCCTGGTGCAGCTGGACCAGGCCAGCCTGACCAGCCCGACGATGGTCAAGAGCTTCGAAACGCTCTCGCGCATGAAGGCCTACATCGACAAGGATGCCGCGGGCCGCGACTGGAACCTGGCGACGGCCATGGTCATCAACGGCAAGGCCGGCATGCAATTCATGGGCGACTGGGCCAAGGGTGAATTCACCGCCGCCGGCAAGGTACCAGGCAAGGACTTCCTGTGCCTGCCCGCGCCGGGCACGGACAAGGCATTCACCTTCAACATCGATTCGCTGGCCATGTTCAACGTGAGCGGTGCCGGGCAGCAGAAGGCCCAGCTGGCGCTCGCCAACGCCGTGATGAGCCCCGCCTTCCAGCAAACCTTCAACCTGAACAAGGGTTCGATCCCGGTGCGCGCCGGCGTACCGCGCGACAAGTTCGACAGCTGCGCCACGCGGTCGATGGACGACATGGCCGCCGCGAACGGGGCCGGCGCCCTGGTGCCGTCGCTGGCCCACGGCATGGCGGTCGACACCGCCAAGGCCGGCGCGATCCAGGACGTGATCGCGCGCTTCATGAACAGCAACATGACGCCGCAGGCAGCGGCGCAGGCGCTGGCCAAGGCCGCGAAGACGCAGTAAGCCGGCCGGCGCCCTGCCCTCGCCCCGGAGCGGGGCGCCCGTCCGCCCAGAGTCCTCTCCTGGAGATTCCTCATGTCCGCTACACCGCTTAACGCGGCCGGGCCGCGCACGGCCGGCGGCGCGCGCCCGTCCGTGCGCCCGCCCGTGCAGTCCGGCAGCCGCTTCGGCGCGCTGGCCGATGCGTGGCTGCCGCGCCTCGTGCTGTCCCCGACCATCATCGCGTCGCTGGTCTTCGTCTACGGTTTCATCGCGCTCACGGCCTGGCTGTCGCTGACCGAGTCGCGCATGATGCCCAAATTCGAGCTGGCCGGCTTCGGCCAGTACGAACGGCTGTTCGAGCTCGACCGCTGGTGGACCGCCGCCGCCAACCTCGGCATCTTCGGTGCCCTGTTCATCCTGTTCTGCCTGGCCATCGGCCTGGGCCTGGCCATCCTGCTGGACCAGCGCATCCGCCATGAAGGCGCATTGCGGGCGATCTACCTGTATCCGATGGCGCTGTCGTTCATCGTCACGGGCGCGGCCTGGAAGTGGATCCTGAATCCGGGCCTGGGCCTGGAAAAGATGATGCACGACTGGGGCTTCGCGAACTTCACGTTCGACTGGCTGGTCGATCCCGACATGGCCATCTACACCGTGGTGATCGCCGGCGTGTGGCAATCTTCCGGCTTCGTGATGGCGCTGTTCCTGGCCGGCCTGCGCAGCGTTGACGACAGCATCATCAAGGCAGCGATGGTCGATGGCGCCAGCCTGCCGACGATCTACCGGCGCATCGTCATTCCTTCGCTGCGGCCCGTCTTCTTCAGCGTGCTGCTGGTGCTGGCGCATATCGCCATCAAGAGCTTCGACCTGGTGATGGCGCTGACCGCCGGCGGCCCCGGAACGTCGTCGGACGTGCCGGCCATCTTCATGTACCAGTTCTCGTTCACCCGCGGCCAGCTCGGCCTGGGCGCCGCCTCGGCCATGATGATGCTGGCCACCGTGCTGGCCGTGCTGGTGCCGCTGATGTACCTGGAAACGAAAGGAGCGCGCCATGGCCGCTGACCTGCACAACGAGGGCGGCCGCATCGCGCCGGGCCGCCTCATGCTGTACGCACTGCTCGTGCTGGTGGCGCTGTACTACCTGGCGCCGCTGTACGTGATGCTGACCACGTCGGTGAAGTCGCTCGACGAGATCCGGCAGGGCAACCTGCTCGACTTCCCGCTCGCGCCGACGGGCGCGGCCTGGTCCAAGGCCTGGTCCGCCGCCTGCACGGGCGTGCGCTGCGAAGGGCTGGCGCCGTATTTCTGGAACTCGATGCGCATGGCGATTCCGGCCGTGCTGATTTCCAGCCTGATCGGATCGGTCAACGGCTACGTGCTGGCACACTGGCGCTTCCCCGGCCATAACGTGGTGTTCACGGCGCTGATGGTGGGCTGCTTCATCCCCTTCCAGGTCGTGATCCTGCCGATGGCGCGCCTCCTGGGCATGGCCGGGCTGGCGAACACCACGACGGGCCTGGTGCTGGTCCATATCATCTACGGCATCGCCTTCACCACGCTGTTCTTCCGCAATTACTACGTGACCGTGCCGGACGAGCTGGTGAACGCGGCGCGCATCGACGGCGCCGGCTTCTTCCTGATCTACCGCCGCATCATCTTCCCGCTGTCGCTGCCGATCTTCATGGTGTCGTTCATCTGGCAGTTCACGCAGATCTGGAACGATTTCCTGTTCGGCGTGGTGTTCGGCGGCGCCGACGCGCAGCCGGTCACGGTGGCGCTGAACAACCTGGTCAACACATCGACCGGCGTGACCGAATACAACGTGAACATGGCGGCGGCCATCATCGCGGCCCTGCCGACGCTGGCGATCTACCTCGTGGCCGGCAAATACTTCGTGCGCGGGCTCACGGCCGGCGCGGTCAAGGGTTAAAACAAGGCCGATCACAGGCCGACTGGAGACAATATGGCAAGCTTATCGATTCGCAACGTGCGCAAGGTGTATCCGAACGGCGCCGACATCCTGAAGGGCATCGACCTCGAGATCGAGGACGGCCAGTTCCTGATCCTCGTGGGCGGTTCCGGCTGCGGCAAGTCCACGCTGCTCAACATGATCGCCGGGCTGGAGAGCGTCTCCGCCGGCGAGATCGCCATCGGCGGGCGCGTCGTCAACAATGTGCCGCCGAAGGAACGCGACATCGCGATGGTGTTCCAATCCTATGCGCTGTACCCGACGATGACGGTGCGCGAGAACATCTCCTTTGGCCTGGGCATCCGCAAGGTCCCGAAGGCCGAGCAGGACGCGATCGTGGCGCGGGTGGCCGAGACGCTGCAGATGACTCACCTGCTGGACCGCAAGCCGGCCATGCTGTCGGGCGGGCAGCGCCAGCGCGTGGCCATGGGGCGCGCCATCGCCCGCGACCCGTCGCTGTTCCTGTTCGACGAGCCGCTGTCGAACCTGGACGCCAAGCTGCGCGTCGAGATGCGCGCCGAGATCAAGCTGCTGCACCAGCGCCTGGGCGCCACGATCGTCTACGTGACGCACGACCAGATCGAGGCGATGACGCTGGGCGACCGCATCGCCGTCATGCGCGACGGCGTGGTGCAGCAGTTCGGCAGCCCGCAGGAGATCTACGACCAGCCGTCCAACCTGTACGTGGCCGGCTTCATCGGCTCGCCGTCGATGAATTTCCTGCGCGGGAAATTGGTTGCGAACGGCGTGGTGGCGGACGGCGCCGCGGGCGGCGTGTCGTTCGCGCTGGAGCACCAGGACCGCACGACGCTGCTGCCGGTCCCGGCGCCGTCGGACGCGCTGCGCCAGCGGCTGGGCAGCGAGGTCATCCTCGGCATCCGCCCGGAACACGTGACCGACGCGGCCAGCGCCCGGCGCGCCACCGCGCAGGATGACTACCATCCGACCGAGGTCGATTGCCTGGTCGTGCTCACCGAACCGACCGGCCCGGATACGCTGGTGTTCAGCTGGTGCAATGGTGCGCGCATCACGTGCCGCACGCATCCGCGCGCCGACGCCCGGCCGGGCGCCACCGTGCGGCTCGCGTTCGACCTGTCGAAAGCCGTGTTCTTCGATCCGGCCACGGAACTGCGCATCGGCGCCGCCGCCTGACCGCCCGATCGATGGCTCAGCCGGGGGTGGCTTCGGCCGCCTCCGCCTTCACCACGGCGATCAGTTGCCGGATCTCCGGCACGCAGGAGCCGCAGTTGCCGCCGGCCTTCACGCAGGCCGTGACTTCGGCCGTGGTCTTCAAGCCTTTCTCGCGGATTGCATTGCAGATGGTGTTGCGCCCCACGCCGAAGCACGAGCACACGGTCGGCCCCGTGTCCGCGCCCTGCTTCAGGGGCCGGCCGGCCAGCACGCCGGCCCGCTCGGCATCGGCCAGCGCCGCGTTCGAGAACAGCCCGGCCAGCCAGGCCCGCTCGGGCAGGTCCGGCCGCGGCGACACGAAGATGCATTGGGCGATCCGGTCGTCCACCACGTGCACGGCGCGGTACACGCCGGCGCTGCGGTCGGCGTATTCGAGCCAGTCGGCGTCCTCGTCGTGCACGCCCAAGAGCTCGCGCGCCCAGGCGCCGAAGTCCGTGATGCGGTTGCGGCCCGCCATTTCATAGCGGTTGAAGCCGGCCCCCTGGGCGCGGGTCCAGTACGCCACCTTGTCCAGTTCGAGCGCCGTACGCGACAGCACGAAGCCATGCCATTGCACGGGGAAGCGGTCCACCATCACCGGCGTGTGCTTGAATTCCGGCTCGCCGGACACGGGATCGACTACCGGGTTCACGCAGGCGCCCACGCGCGCGTCCGACGCCGTCTGGCCATTCCAATGGATGGGCACGAACACGCTGCCGCGGGCGATGCCGCCGCCGTGGCGCACGCGCGCCACCATGCTGCCCCACTGCGACGAGATGCGCGCCAGCTCGCCATCGCGCACGCCGCACAGCAGCGCATCCTGCGGGTGCAGGTCGACGAACGATTCCGGCGTGTGCTCGGCCAGCCTGGGTGCCCGGCCGGTGCGCGTCATCGTGTGCCACTGGTCGCGCACGCGGCCCGTGTTCAGCACCAGCGGGAATTCGCCGCCGGCCGTGTTGACGGGAAGGCGCGGCACGGTCGCCACGAAACGCGCGCGCCCGTCCGGAAACGAGAAGCGCCGGTCGGCGAACACGCGGCGGCCGAGCGGCCACTGCACCGGTTGCAGGGCGTCGTAGCCTTCATGGCCGAGTTCGGCCAGCGCGCCGATGTCGAAGGCGCGCGGCAATTCATCCGGCGTATTGCGCCATGCCGAGAGCCGCGCGTGCTCGGCGAAGATCTCCGACTGGTGCGTGTAGTCGAAGCCCGCGTAGCCGAGCCGCTGGGCGAACTCGCAGAGGATTTTCCAGTCCGCCCTGGCCTCGCCGGGCGCCGGCAGGAAGCCGCGCTGGCGCGAGATGCGCCGCTCGGAATTGGTCACCGTGCCATCCTTCTCGGCCCAGGCCAGCGCCGGCAGCAGCACATGGGCCAAGGCATTGGTGTCGGTGTCCGTCACGACGTCCGACGCGATCACGAGTTCGGCCTTCGACAGCGCGCGGCGCACCTGTTCGGCGTCGGGCAGGCTGACCATCGGGTTGGTGGCGATCACCCAGACCGCCTTCACCTTGCCCGCTTCGATGGCCTGGAACAGGTCCACCGCCTTCAAGCCCGGTTTCTCGGCGATGCGGGGGGAATCCCAGAACTCGCGCACGGCGGCGCGGTGCTCCGGCTTGTCCAGGTCCAGGTGCGCGGCCAGCATATTGGCCAGGCCGCCCACTTCGCGGCCGCCCATCGCATTGGGCTGGCCCGTGATCGAGAACGGGCCCATGCCCGGCCGGCCGATCCGGCCCGTGATCAGGTGGCAGTTGATGATCGCGTTGACCTTGTCGGTGCCGGCGGACGACTGGTTCACGCCCATCGAAAAGCCGGTGATCGCCTTTTCGGTTGCCGCGAACGCTTCGTAGAAGGCCAGCACGTCGTCCAGGTTCAGCCGGCATGCCCTGGCAACCTCCTCGGGCGTGATTTCGGCCACTTCGAGCGCCTCGCTCAGGCCGCGCGTGTGGTTGGCGATGAAGGCCGGATCGACGGCGCCGATGCGCGACAGGTAGGCCAGCAGGCCGTTGAACAGCCACACGTCGGTGCCCGGCTTGACGGGCAGGTGCAGGTCGGCCAGCTCGCAGGTGGCCGTGCGCCGGGGGTCGATGACGACCACCTTCAGGCCGGGCCGGGCTTCCTTGGCCTTGGCGATGCGCTGGAACAGGATCGGGTGGCACCATGCCAGGTTGGAGCCGACCAGCACGATCATGTCGGCCAGTTCCAGGTCTTCGTAGTTTACGGGCACCAGGTCTTCGCCGAACGCACGCTTGTGGCCGGCCACGGCGGACGACATGCATAGCCGCGAATTGGTGTCGATGTTGGCGCTGCCGACATAGCCCTTCATCAGCTTGTTGGCGACGTAGTAGTCTTCCGTCAGCAATTGGCCGGAAACGTACAGGGCCACGGCGTCCGGCCCGTGCTCGTCGACGATCGCGCGCCATCGGGCGGCCGCCTTGTCCAGCGCCTCGTCCCAGGATACCTGCCGCAGCTTGCCTTCTTCCCGCACCTGCGGGTGCAGCAGGCGGCCTTCCAGCCCCAGCGTTTCGCCGAGGGCCGAGCCCTTCACGCACAGCCGGCCGAAATTCGATGGATGGTCCGCGTCGCCCGAAACGGTGGCGGACTGCGGCCCCTGCGGCACGGCCTTGACGCCGCAGCCGACGCCGCAGTAGGGACAGGTGGTGGCGATGGAGAGATGTTCCTGGGACAGATTCACGATGGTTCCAATGTGCGTATTACGCGGCAAGCGCGGGACCGAACAGCAGGGTGTGGCGCATCGCGCTGATGTCGGCGCCACGCTGGATCAGGTCGAAATACCAGGGACCATCCTGCACGTCGCCATACAGCACGGCGCCCGTGAGGCGCGGCCCGTCCAGCACGAGCCGTTTATAGACACCCCGGCGCGCATCGCGCAGCACGAGGTCTTCCGAACCTTCCCCGCCCATGAAGTCGCCGACCGAGTACAGCTCGATGCCGGTCACCTTCAGCCGCGTGGGCGAAGCCTGTTGTACGTAGCGGCGGTGGCCCGCGCCGGCCAGGTGGGCCGCGCACACCTTGGCCTGTTCCCAGATCGGCGCGACGAGGCCGAAGGTGGCGCGGCGGTGCTGCACGCACTCGCCGACGGCGTACACCCGGGGGTCGTAGGATTGCAGCGTGTCGTCGACCACGATGGCGCGTTCGCAATGCAGGCCAGCGGATCTGGCGAGCTCGATATTGGGGCGCACGCCGGCCGTCATCACGACCAGGTCCGCCGAAATCTCGGTAAATGCGTCAGTGCCGTCCTTGAAGCGCACCGCGCTCACGCGGTCCGGGCCGACGATTTCGGTCGTCTGCGCTTCCAGCATGAACTTCAGGCCGCGCGCCTCCAGCGCCCGTTGCAGCAATTGTGCGGCCGGCTTGTCGAGCTGCTGGTTCATCAGCGCATCGGTCACGTGCACGACCGTCACCTCCATGCCCTGCTTCGCCAGGCCGTTCGCAGCCTCCAGCCCCAGCAAGCCGCCGCCGATGACGACGGCGCGCTGGTGGTTCCTTGCCGCTTCCAGCATGCCTTCCACGTCGGCGATGTCGCGGAATGCAAGCACGCCGGGCAGCTCGTGGCCTGGCACAGGGATGATGAAGGGCTTCGAGCCTGTGGCGATCAGCAGGCGGTCGTAGCGCACTTCAAGGCCCGACCGCGCGCGCACGATGCGGCGCCGGCGGTCGATGTCCACCACCGGATCGCCGGCGTGCAGCGTGATGCCGTTGGCGTCGTACCACTCGCGGGTGTTGAGCATGATGTCGTCGACCGACTTCTCGCCGGCCAGCACGGGCGACAGCAGGATGCGGTTGTAGTTGCCGTGCGGTTCGGCGCCGAACACGGTGATGTCGTACAGGTCCGGCGCCAAAGCGAGCAGCTCCTCGACCGTGCGCATGCCGGCCATGCCGTTGCCGACGACCACCAGGGCGGGTTTCACGATCGGCTCCTTACGCCCCGACCCACACCTTGCCGGCCTCGATGCGGGCCGGCCAGGTGGGCACCGAGTTTTCCGGCGCTTCCAGGCATTCGCCCGTCTGCAAGTCGAAGTGGTGCTTGTAGATCGGCGAGGCCACGACGATGCGCTCGCCCAGGTTGCCCACCAGCCCGCGCGACAGCACGGAAGCTTCCGAATTCGGGTCGTAGTTCCCGATCGCGAACACGCGGGTGTCCTGGCCCTGGTTCAGGCGGAACACGGCGACCTGCTCGCCGTTCAGCAGGGCGCACACGCCGGTGTTCGGCACGATGTCATCCACGCCGCAGATCGCGGTCCAGCTGGCGGCTTCGTTTTCACGTTTCATGGCGGTTCTCCAGTTTATGCGTTGGGACTCAGGCTGCTTTGATGGGGATGACGCGTTTCTTTTCCTGCGGCGTGGCCGGGCGGATCTGGCCGCGCTCTTCGATGAAGACCACGTTCTCGTCCTTCTTCTCGCTGTTGACGAAGTGGCGGAAGCGGGCGCGCGTTTCCGGATTGGTGACGGCTTCCTTCCACTCGCAGGCGTAGGTGTCCACCACGCGCTGCATGTCCGCTTCCAGTTCGGCGGCCAGGTTCAGCTTGTCGTTGATTACCACGTCCTGCAGGTATTCCAGGCCGCCTTCCAGGTTCTCGCGCCACGTGCTGGTGCGCTGCAGGCGGTCGGCCGTGCGGCTGTAGAACATCAGGAAGCGATCGACGTACTTGATCAGGGTTTCCTTGTCGAGGTCCGAGGCGAACAGCTCGGCGTGGCGGGGCTTCATGCCGCCGTTGCCGCACACGTACAGGTTCCAGCCCTTCTCGGTGGCGATGATGCCCACGTCCTTGCCCTGCGCCTCGGCGCATTCGCGGGTGCAGCCGGATACGCCGAACTTGATCTTGTGCGGCGTGCGCAAGCCCTTGTAGCGGTTCTCCAGCTCGATGGCCAGGCCCACGCTGTCGTCCACGCCGTAGCGGCACCAGGTGGAACCCACGCACGACTTCACGGTGCGCAGCGACTTGCCGTACGCGTGGCCCGTTTCGAAGCCGGCGGCGATCAGCTCTTCCCAGATGGCCGGCAGCTCGTCGACGCGGGCGCCGAACAGGTCGACGCGCTGGCCGCCCGTGATCTTGGTGTACAGGCCGTACTTCTTGGCGACCTGGCCCACGGCGATCAGGCCGTCCGGCGTCACTTCACCGCCCGGCATGCGCGGCACGACCGAGTATGTGCCATCCTTCTGGATATTGCCCAGGTAGTAGTCGTTCGTGTCCTGCAGGCTGGCGTGTTCCTTCTTCAGCACGAAGTCGTTCCAGCAGGTGGCGAAGATCGATGCCGCCAGCGGCTTGCAAACGTCGCAGCCCAGGCCCTTGCCGTGCTTGTGCAGCAGCTCGTCGAAGGTCTTGATATTGCCGGCACGGACAATGTGGAACAGTTCCTGCCGCGAGTGCGGGAAGTGTTCGCAGACGTGGTTGTTCACGTCCATGCCCTGCTTCTTCATTTCGGCCTTCATCACCTGCGTGACGAGCGGCACGCAGCCGCCGCACGAGGTGCCGGCATTGGTGCAGCTCTTCAAGGCGCCGATCGAGGTGGCGCCGTCGGCCACCGCGGCGCAGATGGCGCCCTTGGTGACGTTGTTGCACGAGCAGATCTGCGCGGCGTCCGGCAGCGCGTCCACGCCCAGGCCCGGCCTGGCCTTGCCGTCGGACTGCGGCAGGATCAAAAATTCCGGCGCTTCCGGCAACTCGATCTTGTTGAGCATCATCTGCAGCAGCGTGCCGTATTCGCCCGCGTCGCCGACCATCACGCCGCCCAGCAGGTACTTGCCGCAATCGGACACGACGATCTTCTTGTAGACCTGCTTGCGCTCGTCCGTGAACTGGTAGCTGCGCGAGCCTTCCATCTTGCCGTGCGGGTCGCCGATGGAGGCCACGTCCACGCCCATCAGTTTCAGCTTCGTGCTCATGTCGGCGCCGCTGAACTCGGCCGCCTGGCCGGCCAGCTGTTTCGCCACCACGCGCGCCATGTCGTAGCCCGGCGCCACCAGGCCGTAGATCATGCCGTTCCACAGCGCGCATTCGCCGATCGCGTACACGTCCGGGTCCGAGGTGAGGCAGTGATTGTCGATGGTGATGCCGCCGCGCGGGCCGACGGCCAGGCCGGCTTCCTTCGCCAGCTGGTCGCGCGGGCGGATGCCGGCGGAGAACACGATCATGTCCACGTCGAGGTGCGTGCCGTCGGCGAACTGCATGCGGTGCGCGCCCTCCTCGCCGTCGACGATCGCCGTGGTGTTCTTGCCCGTGTGGACCGTCACGCCCAGTTCGGCGATCTTGTTGCGCAGGATGCGGCCGCCGCCGTCGTCGACCTGCACGGCCATCAGGCGCGGGGCGAATTCGACGACGTGGGTGATCAGGCCCATGTCGCGCAGCGCCTTGGCGCATTCCAGGCCCAGCAGGCCGCCGCCGATCACCACGCCGGTCTTCAGGCGCTTGCCGGCTTCGGCCATGCCTTCCAGGTCTTCGATGGTGCGGTAGACGAAGCAATCCTTGCGCTCGCGCCCTTCGATCGGCGGCACGAACGGATAGGAACCGGTGGCCATCACCAGCTTGTCGTAGGGCAGGACTTCGCCGGTGCTGGCCGTGACCGTTTTAGCCTTCAGGTCGATGGCGTCGGCGCGGGCATTCAGGCGCAGCACCATGTCGGAGCGGTCGAAGAAACCGGGCTTCACCAGCGACAGGTCGTCCGCACTCTTGCCGCTGAAGAATTCCGACAGGTGCACGCGGTCATAGGCCGGGCGCGGTTCCTCGCACAGCACGGTGACCTGCATGTTCGCGACGGGCTGCTCCGCCAGCCTTTCGAGGAACTTGTGGCCGACCATGCCATGACCGATGACGACGATTTTCATGTTCAACTCCGTGTTTCAGTAATCAGTGAATTTCAGGCGGCGGCGCGAGCCAGCGAGTGTTCCTCGTTGGTGGCGGCCGAGAAGCGCAGCGCGATCGCGCAGACTGCCGAGATCAGCACCAGGAAGCCGAGGATCGACAGCGTTTGCTGCGTGCTGCCCACACCCTTCATCAGGAAGCCCGCGGCGACGGCACCGACGTTGCCGCCGGCGCCGATGATGCCCGTGACACCGCCCAGGGCGCGCTTGTCGACGAAGGGCACCAGCGCATAGGTCGCGCCGCAGGCCATGTGCACGCACATGCCGAAGGACAGCATGGCGAAGATGGCCAGCGTGACGGTATCGGCGTTGGCGAACCAGATCAGGCCCGCGCCTTCGCCCAGCATCAGCACGAACAGCAAGGTGACGCGGCCATTCAGGCTGTTACGCAGGGCCATCTTGTCGGACACGAAGCCGCCCAGGGCGCGGGCGAACAGGGCCAGGAGGCCAAAGCTGCCGGCCGCCAGGCCGGCCTGCTTCAGGCTCAGGCCGAACTTGTCGACGTAGTAGGTGGCGGCCACGTTGTGGATGAACAGTTCCACGCCGAAGCACGCCGCGTAGGTGATGAACAGCAGCCACACGCGGTAGTTCGAGGCGGCCAGCTTGAAGCTGTCCCAGCCACCTTTCTTGCCGCCTTCGATCTCGATGCCGGCCTTGCGCAATTCGTCGTAGTTACCCTGCGGGCAGTCCTGCGTGAATTTCCAGTACAGGGCGCCGACGACCAGCATCATCACGCCCGGCACGATCAGCGCGAGGCGCCAGCCCATCGTTTCCGACACGCCCAGCATCAGGATGGCGGCCATGATCAGAGGCATGGTGGCTTGGGTGACGCCGCCGCCCGCATTGCCCCAGCCGGCCGTGGCCGCGTTGGCGGTGCCGACCACGCGCGGGCCGAACATCACGGAGGTGTGGTACTGCGTGACGACGAAGCTGGCGCCGATCGCACCGATCAGCATGCGAAAGAACAGGAAGCTTTCGTAGCTTTGCGAAGCGGCCACGCCGAACACGGGGATGGAGCCGAACACCAGCAGTGCGGTATGCGCCTTGCGCGGGCCGTAGCGGTCGCACATGGGGCCGACGACCATGCGTACCAGGATCGTGATCGCCACGGCGGCAATATTGATATTGGCGATCTGGCCGGCGGTGAGGCCGAATTCGCCCTTAATGACGGGCATCAGCGGCGCGCAGGCGAACCAGGCGAAGAAGCAGGCGAAGAATGCCAGCCAGGCCAGGTGAAAGGCGCGCATCTGTGGCGTGGCGAGCGAGAAGAGCTTGATGCTGTCAGCTTTGCGGGTTGCGGTGCTGGTCATGTTGTTCATCCCTGTTATCGGAAGCTACAAGCAAAAAAAAAGGCGACCGGGCAGACCTGCGAAAACCATGTTTCGTGAAACATGTTTCGAAAGTGTGCTCGGACGCCGTTGTCCTGAAGCCACCCCGCCATTGGGGAGGCTGTGCAATGTTCAGGAGATCGCCTTTGACCTCTTGCCTTCTACTTTGCAAAAGGTGTGCCAACCGTTTTGCCCCGGTTAACCGGGGGGATGCGATGGGATGGGGAGGGAATCGGGGAGCGGCGTGCAAGTTTGCGGTGCAGCGCCGCCCGCTAATGGTGCAATGCAGCGTCCTGCATCGCTCGGCAACGGCGTGGCAATAAAGGCGATGGGTATTCGCGCTTTTTATGCCACGATCAGTTGCCGGCCGACCCGCTACGCTGGTGGATCGGGAACGATGCGGCGTAGCGGGCCGGGTCCGTTCCGTCCCACGTGCGGCCGTCGACCAGCGTGGAGGTGCGCAGCACGTCCGTGGGCACGGCCACGCCGGCCATTTCGGCCGCTTCGCGGTACAGGCGCAGCTGGGTGACGGATTGCGCCACCTGGAGGTAATCGGGGTCGGCCTTCAGCAGGCCCCAGCGGCGGAACTGGGTCATGAACCACATGCCGTCCGACAGCCACGGGTAGTTCGCCTGGCCGTCCTGGTGGAAGCGCATCGGGTGCTCGTCCTGCCACGCGCCTTTCATGCCATTCTCGTAGCGGCCGAGGATGCGGGGAAGGATCGCAGCCTTGTCCGTGTTCACGTACGGCACGGCGGCGATGATCTCGGCGGTGGCGCGGCGGTTTTCATCGCTGGCATCGATCCAGCGGCTGGCCTCCAGCACGGCGGCGACCAGCGCGCGGCAGGTGTTCGGGTGTGCCCGCACGAAGTCCAGCGAGGTACCCAGCACCTTTTCCGGGTGATCGGGCCAGATCTGCTGGCTGGTGGCGGCGGTGACGCCGATCCCTTCGAGCAGCGCCTGGTGGTGCCACGGCTCGCCGGCGCAGAAGCCGTCCATGTGCCCTTCCACGAGGTTGTAGACCATCTGCGACGGCGGCACGGTGATGGCCCGCACGTCCCGAAGCGGATGGATGCCGTGCGCGGCCAGCCAGTAATGCAGCCACATGGCGTGGGTGCCGGTCGGGAAGGTCTGCGCAAAAACATACTGCCGTGGCTCGCGGGCCATCAGCGCGGCCAGCGAGGCGCCGTCGTTGGCGCCCTGCTCGGCCAGGCGGCGCGACAGCGTGATGGCCTGCCCGTTGCGGTTCAGGTTCATCAGCACGGCCATGTCGCGCGGCTGGGCGCCGATGCCCAGCTGGGTGCCGTACACGAGCCCATATAACACATGGGCGGCGTCGAGCTCGCCCGTCATGAGCTTGTCGCGCACGCTGGCCCACGAGGTTTCGCGCGACAGCACGATGCGAATGCCGTGCTTCTCGTCGAAGCCCAGCATGGCCGCCATCACGACCGAGGCGCAGTCGGTGAGCGGGTTGAATCCTATGTTGACGGTGGTTTTTTCGATCTGCATGACTGCTCCGGCCGGGTTGCATTGCGCATGCATCAACCCAGCAAATCCTCCACATCCAGTATCCGCTGGGCGATCTCGGCCAGCTTCAGGTTCTTGTTCATGGCCATCGTCCGCAGGCGCTGGTAGGCCTGGTCTTCCGTCATGCCGTGCCGGCTCATCAGGAGGCCCTTGGCGCGGTCGACGACCTTGCGCTCGGCCAGCTTGAGCTTCGTGTCCTGCAGCTCGTGCAGTAGCTTCTGCTCCTTGCGAAAGCGCGCCAGCGCCACGGAAAGCACCGGCTTGATGCGCTCGGGCTTCAGGCCGGCCACGATATAGGCCGATACGCCCGCCTCGATGGCCGCATCCATCGACGACTGGTTGTCGTCCTCGGTGAACATGACGATGGGGCGGCGCTCGTCGCGCGTGGCCACGACGATGTGCTCCAGCACGTCGCGCGCATCGGATTCGGCGTCGACGATGATCATGTCAGGCTGCAGGCGGGCGATCTCCTCGGGCAGGTGGAAATCGGCGGGCAGCGACGCCACCAGCACGTAGCCGGCCTCATTGAGCCCGGCATGCAGCGCGGCGGCCCGCTGCGAGGCGTCGCTTTCATGGGGAGGGTGGACGAGAACGATGCGGAGATGGCGGCTCATGCCGTATTGCAGAGCAATAATTGTGCCAACTCAGCGAATAAACATCTTACGGTCGAGCTCGTGTCAGGGAGTCAGGCACGATGACACGAACTCAGCCATTCGACCGCATGCCCCATCTTTGTACGGTGGTGCGCTCCAAAGTGGCGAACAGCAGGTGTTCGACGGCGAGGCCGATCAGGATCACGGCGGCGAGGCCGGCGAAGACCTTGTCGGTGTACAGCTCGTTGCGGTTCTGGAAGATGTACCAGCCCAGGCCGCCCTTGCCGGACGAGGCGCCGAACACGAGTTCCGCGGCGATCAGCGTGCGCCAGGCGAAGGCCCAGCCGATCTTCAGGCCGGAGACGATGGCCGGCAGCGCGGCCGGCACCAGGATCTGCACGACGAACGGCAGCCCCGCCAGCCCGTAGTTGCGGCCGGCCATCCGCAAGGTTGCCGGCACGGACTGGAAGCCGGCGTAGGTGCCCAGCGCCAGCGGCCACAGCACGGCGTGCACGATCACGAACACGAGGCTGGCATTGCCGAGCCCCAGCCACAGCATGGCCAGCGGCAGCAGCGCGATGGCCGGCAGCGGGTTGAACATGGCGACCAGCGTCTCCAGCAGGTCGCGTCCCAGCCGGGTCGACACGGCCAGCGCCGTCAGCACGAAGGCCAGCGCGATGCCGGCCGCGTAGCCCTGCACCAGCACGGCCAGCGACACCTCGACCTTTTCGACCAGTTCACCGGTGGCGATGCCTTCAAAAAAGGCGCGCGCCGTCTGCAGGAAGGTGGGCAGCAGCAGGTCGTTGTCCTGCCAGCGCGCGGCCAGTTCCCACAGCAGCGCCAGGCCGGCCAGCAGCACGGTCTTGCGCAGCCAGCCCTGCTGCCACAGCCGCTGGGCGGCCGGCAGGCGGCGTTGCAGCGACGCCGGCGCGGCGGGCGCCAGGTCGTACTGGAATTCCTGGCGGATGGGCGGGGCCAATGTACTCACAGGGCGATCCTTTCTTCTTCATCGGGCCGCGGCACGGCCGGCGCCTCGCCGAACAGCAGGTGGTGGATGCGCTGGGCGGCTTGCTGGAACTCGGCACTGCCGGCGCTGTGCAAGCCGAACTGGTGGCTGTTGAGCTCCGCGCGTACGCGGCCCGGATGCGGCGACAGCAGCAGGATGCGGTTGCCCACCACCAGCGCTTCCTCGATCGAGTGCGTGACGAAGAGCAGCGTGAACGGCGACTCCTCCCAAAGCTTGGTCAGCTCTTCCTGCATGGTGCGGCGCGTGAGGGCGTCCAGCGCGGCGAAGGGTTCATCCATCAGCAGCACGGCCGGCTGCATCGCGAGCGCGCGGGCGATCGCCACGCGCTGCTTCATGCCGCCGGACAGCGTGTGCGGATACGCATGCTCGAAACGCTCCAGCCCTACGCGGGCGATCCAGTGCCGTGCGCGTTCCTGCGCCTCGGCGCGGCCGCAGCTCCTGGAGGCCAGCAGCGGGAACATCACGTTCTGCAGCACGGTCTTCCATGGCGGCAGCTGGTCGAATTCCTGGAATACGCAGATGCGGTCCGGCCCAGGCTTCGTGATGGCCTGTCCGGCAAGCGTGATCGTGCCGGCCGCCGGCGTGATGAAGCCGCCGACGGCTTTCAGCAGCGACGACTTGCCGCACCCCGATGGGCCCAGCAGCACGAAGCGGTCGCCACTGAACACGTCGAAGTCGACATCCTGCGTGGCGCGCACGGCGTTGCCGCCGCTGCGATATTCGAGCGTGACACCGCGGGCGCGCAGCAATGCCTCGCTGTTCACCTGTGGGCGGACGACCTGGAGCGGCGCCATGTCAGCTCCCCTGCCCCACCAGCGGGTCGTCGAAGAAGTAGTCGCGCCAGCTGGCCGGCTTGTTCTTCACGGCGCCCACGCGATGCATGAACTGCGCCAGCGCGAGCGTGTTCTGCGGCGCGATCTTGAAGTGCACTTCCGGCGACTTGAAGATCTTCAGCAGCAGGTTGCGGTCGACCTTGCTCTTGTTGACCTTCAGGTAGATGTCGGCCGCGCCTTCCGGGTTCTTCGCCGCGTAATCGGCCGCCTCGGCCAGGGCCTGCACGAAGGCGCGGTACGTCTTCGGATTCTCCTTGCGGTATTTCTCGGTGGCGTACAACACCGTCGACGACGACGGCCCGCCCTGCACCTCGTAAGAATTGAGCACCACCCGTGCGTTCGGGTTCTGCGCCAGCTCCTGCTCCTGGAACGGCGGCGCGCCGAAGTGGCCGGTGATCTCGGTGCCGCCCGCGATGATGGCGCTGGCCGCGTCCGGATGTGGCAGGGTCTGGGTGATCTTGTCGAGGCGGGCATACTCCTTGTCGCCCCACTGTTTCGCGACGGCCATCTGCAGGATGCGCGACTGCACCGATACGGTGACCGCCGGCAGCGCGATGCGATCCTTGTCCGTGAAATCGGCGATCGACTTGATCTTCGGATTATTGCTGACGAGGTAGTACGGGAAACTGCCCAGCGCCGCCACGCCCCTCACGTTCTGGCGCCCTTTGGTGCGGTCCCACACCGTGACGAGCGGGCCCACCCCGGCACCGGCGATATCGATGCTGCCCGACAGCAGCGCATCGTTGATCGCGGCGCCGCCGGAAAGCTTCTTCCATTCGACCGTCACGTCGACGCCATTCTGCTTGCCGTGTTTCTCGATGAGTTTCTGCTCCTGCGCAATGTTGAGCAGCAGGTAAGTCACGCCGAACTGCTCGGCGATGCGGATGGTGCCTTCAGCTTGCGCGCCGGCGGCCAGCACGAGCGCAAGCGCACCCGCGGCGATCTTCAATCGTTTCATGGTCTTCTTCTTTTCGAAATTTTTCAACCGGTGCCTGGGAGGAGTGATGGCGTGCACGCCATCACCGCTTTATGGGCGCGGAGCATGCTCCGCGAAACCCCCATAAAGCCACCGGTCTTGGAGAAACATTTCCAAAAACCCGGTGCCTGTCACCGGTTGTCGGTTGGGTTAGTAAGGCACGTCGCCCTCGATCGTGGTGCGGTACAGCTTGCGGCGCTGGTCGGCGGGGCAGCCGGCGGCCAGGTGCATCAGCGAGCGGTTGTCCCAGAACACCATGTCGTGCGGTTGCCATTGGTGGCGGTACACGTGCTGCGGCTTCACGCTGTGCGCGAACAGTTCCTTGAGCAGCGCCTCGCTTTCATCCTCGGGGATGCCGACGATGCGGGTGGTGAAGTGCTCGCTGACGAACAGCGCCTGCCGCCCCGTTTCCGGATGCGTGCGCACCACCGGGTGCACCACGGGCTTTACTTCGTCGATCTGCGCCTGCGTGAGGTTCGGGCGCCACGGGCTGCGGCGCTGCAGTTCGCCGTACTGCTTCAGGTAGCTGTGCTCGGCCTTTGCGTAGCGGACCTGGCTCTTCACCGCTTCGGGCAGCGTGTCCCAGGCGAGGTGCATGTTGGCGAACAGCGTGTCGCCTCCTTCGGCCGGCAGTTCCTGCGCATGCAGCATGGAGCCCAGGCTGGGCTTTTCCTTGTACGACAGGTCGGAATGCCAGAAGTGGCCGGCATCGCCCAGGCCGATCGGTTTGCCGTTCTCGACGATGTTCGAGACGACGAGGACTTCCGGATGCCCCGCCAGCTGGAAATTCCTCAGCACATGAATCTGCAAGGGGCCGAACAGGCGGGAGAAGTCCACCTGCTGCTGCGGCGTGATGCGCTGGTCCCGGAACACCAGCACATGGTGCTCCAGGTGGGCGGCATGCAGCTGCAACAGAACCTTGCGGGAGAGTGGCCGTGCCAGGTCGAGGCCAATCACTTCAGCGCCAAGGGGACCATCGAACGGGCGAATGAGCGGCGTGTTTTCCGGAGAAACGGCGACACTCGGGACAGCACTTGGTACTGCGGCACTCAATACTGCGGACATGTGATGCGCTCCAGCTGACGGGGTTCGGAAGCTCGCCCGGCACCGCGCTTTCCACGGCCACGGCACCAGTCGAGTGAGGCCAGTCTATGCCGCGCGCATCATGATGAAAACGAATGCTTTTTGATATCGATATGAGATTTTCAAGCTCCCGGCGACTCGCCGTCGGCCAGCCGCTGCGCCGTTTTCAGGGCTTCGACAATCGCGGCGAATGCCGCATGGCGCGACTCGCGGTCCGGCACGCGCAGCGCGTAAGAGGGGTGGTACGTGACGACCACCATGCGTCCGTCATGCTCGAACGGCGCGCCCATGTAGTCCTTCATCGTCACGCTGCCCGTCTGCAGGATCGACTTCAGCGCCGTGCTGCCCAGCGCCACCAGCACGTCCGGACCGATCGATTCCAGCTCCGCCTCGAGCCAGTAGTGGCAGGCCATCACTTCCTTTTGCGCGGGCGTCTTGTGCAGGCGGCGCTTGCCGCGCGGTTCCCACTTGAAGTGCTTCACGGCGTTCGTCACGTAGACGGTGCGGCGGTCCATGCCCGCTTCGTCCATCGCCTTGTCCAGCAATTCACCGGCCGGGCCGACGAAGGGCTTGCCGGCCAGGTCTTCCTGGTCGCCCGGCTGCTCGCCCACCAGCATGATCTTCGCGCGGCGCGCGCCCTGCCCTCCCACCGCCTGCGTGGCGTTCTGCCACAGGTCGCAGCGCCGGCATTCGTCCAGCGAGCTCGGTTGCTGGCGCTCGGGCGCCGCCTTCTCGGACGAGATCGGAATTGTCGTGCCGCCGCGCTTGCCCACCGTGTCGAGCTGGCCCACCTTGCGGGCGCCAGCGGCAGCCTGCGTCACCATGTGCGGCACCACGGCCGCTTCGGGGAGGTTCTTCCAGAACCGCTGGCGGATATGGCCGTGCATGATGTCCGCATTCAGGCGGGCCGGATTGAAGATGCTGCGGTAGTAGGTGAGCCAGAGGGCTTCGCCGGCATCGTCGAAGTCGGCGGCGCTGCGCGCCAGCGCTTCGCCCGTGTGCAGCGTGGCGCCGTCCCACAGCACGGTGGCGTCGGGCGTGGCGATCATCCAGCTGGTCTTGCCCATGCGCCTGGCGAAGTGCCTGGCCACTTGCGGCAGCACGTCGTGCGCCGGTTCGAACCAGGCGACGAAACGCGGCTCGCCTGCTTCTTCAGGGCGCTCGCGGAAGCGCAGGTACGCATGCATGTCGTGTTCTTCGTGCCGCACGGCCTTCGCCATGTGGTGCAGGCGCGCCCCATCCTCATCCGCCATCGATATGACCTCGTGTTCTCCATGGTGCCAGCGCCACAGCACGCGGTACAGGAAGGCCCAGCGGTCGGGCGCGCGGTAGCAGGCGGCGCTCTGCAGCAGCTCCATCAGCTGCCGTGAAATACGGGGCGGTGGGTCCGAAGACATATCGGGGGTTTGAGCAACCACCTCATCAACTACCTTGCTTCCTGCTACCACTACCGGAGGCATGCCGCTCAGCAGGTCACCACCGCCATCCTGCGTAGACCATTGTACGGATTCGGGTGGCAGGCGGCGCACGATCAAGTCGCGCGCCGCGGCCCGCCATTCGTCGAACGACGTCGCGACGACGGGCTGGCCGGACCGCGCCAGCGCAACCACGTCCGTCATGCCGCCTGCAACTCCGGGAACAGGGCCATTTGCTGGGGCACGTCGGCCATGGCTCGGCGCAGCGTGTCGGAGGGCGTGGTGTCCCGTGCCGGCCGGTAGTCGGCGGTGACGATGAAGGGCGCCACCTTCTTCATGCTGCACTTGAGCCGCGCCAGGTCGGCCCAGCGCACCTGCCGCATGCGGCGCAGCTCGACGATGCGCTGCGCGTTGCGCAGGCCGATGCCTGGAATGCGGGCGATCATCTGCGGTTCCGCGCGGTTCAGATCCATCGGGAAGTGCTCGCGATGCGCGAGCGCCCAGGCCAGCTTGGGGTCGATGTCGAGCGGCAGGTTGCCCGTCGACGGCAACAGTTCCTTCGCCTGGAAGCCGTAGCTGCGCAGCAGGAAGTCAGCCTGGTACAGGCGGTGTTCGCGCAGCAGCGGTGGCGGCGCGGACGGCACGCTCTTCGGGCTTTCGGGAATGGGGCTGAAAGCGCTGTAGTACACGCGCTTCAGTTTGTAGCTGCCGTACAGCGTTTCGGCGGTGGTGAGGATGCGCGCGTCGTCGCTCGCATCGGCCCCCACGATCATCTGCGTGCTCTGCCCGGCCGGCGCGAACTTCGGCGCCTTCGGCTCGGCTTCCTTCTCGTCCAGCTTCAGGCGGATGCTGCCCATCGCCAGCTTGATCGTATGCACGCTCTTTTCGGGGGCGAGCTTTTGCACGCTGTCCTGCGTGGGCAGTTCGATGTTGACGGACAGGCGGTCCGCATAGCGGCCGGCCGCCTCGATCAGGGCCGGGTCGGCGTCGGGAATCGTCTTCAGGTGGATATAGCCGCGGAACTGGTGCACTTCGCGCAGCTCGCGGGCGACGGAAACGAGCTGCTCCATCGTGTAGTCGGCGGACTGGATGATGCCGGAGCTGAGGAACAGGCCGTCGATATAGTTACGCAGGTAGAAGTCGACGGTGAGCTTGACGACTTCCTGCACGGTGAAGCGGGCGCGCGGTACGTTCGACGTGCGGCGATTCACGCAGTACTGGCAATCGTAGATGCAGAAATTGGTGAGCAGGATCTTCAGCAGCGACACGCAGCGGCCGTCGGGCGTGTAGCTGTGGCAGATGCCCATGCCGTTGGTGGCGCCCAGGCCATCCTTGCCTTCGGACGAGCGCTTCGGCGCCCCGCTGCTGGCGCACGACGCATCGTACTTGGCCGCGTCGGCCAGGACTTCCAGTTTGTCGATCAGCTCCATATTCGGCACCCAACTGTACAGATATACAGTATAGCGGAGTCCTGTTCAGGGCACCGCAGGGGCGTCACGAATAGCGGGTCAGCAGCGGTTCAGCGTTGGTGTCAGCCACCTTTTCCAACGGAGAACGTGGCTGACACTGGTTTTCTCGTGAGGTATCGGCGAGCACCGGGGAGAACCGGTGTCGTACACCTTTTCCTGGATGAGGCGCCCAGGAAAAGATGTCCGACACCAAGCCTGCGTTGCCAAGGTGTCGGCACGGGCTTGCGCATCAGGCGCTGTAGTTATTGCTCAGCCGGTCCTTCAGCTTTACTTGCAGCTCCGGCAGTTCGCTGATCGTCATGCCCAGGTCGTGCAGATGGCCGTCGTTGATGCCGTACACCCAGCCGTGTACCGACACTTGCTGGCCGCGGTCCCAGGCGTCCTGCACGATGGTGGTCGAGCACACGTTGACCACTTGCTCGACCACGTTCAGTTCCACCAGCTTTTCGCTGCGCACGCGCTCGTCCAGCACGGTACCCAGGTAGCGCTCGTGCTTCTGGCTTACGTCCTGCACGTGGCGCAGCCAGTTGTCGACGAGGCCCACGCGGGCGCCGGTCAGCGCGGCATGCACGCCCTTGCAGCCATAGTGGCCCACGATGATCACGTGCTTCACCTTCAGCACCTCGATCGCGAACTGCAGCACGGAGAGGCAGTTCAGGTCGGAGTGGACGACGACGTTGGCGATGTTACGGTGCACGAACACGTCGCCCGGCAGCAGGCCGAGCAGTTCATTCGCGGGGACGCGGCTGTCGGAGCAGCCGATCCACAGGTATTCGGGCGAGGCCTGGTTGGCCAGGCGCTGGAAGAATTCCGGGTCGCGCTGGACCATGGACTCGGCCCAGCGGCGGTTGTTGTTCAGGAGTTCCCGCAGGTCGGATGGCTTGGTGTCGCTCATGATATTCCTTTCAGACGTAACAAAGCCGCCGGTTGCTCACTTGCAACGCGGCGGCCGCTTGTGCAACCGGCAGTTTACCCGAATAAAGGCCGGTCGGCCGAACGTACTATTTTGGTAGCGATCCCGAGTCGAGAGACTTCAGTACGCGCATCTCCGCTTCCTACGCGCGCCGCGGGACCTCGAGAAACCGTAATGAGCACCGTAAGCCAGCGGCTGGCGTTGCGCAACAGGTTATCGAGGCCCCACCACTTATTCGAAGAAGTCCTTGACCTTGTCCATCCACGTCTTCGACTGCGGCGAATGCTTCGACCCACCCTCCGCCGTCGCGCGCTCGAACTCGCGCAGCAATTCCTTCTGCTTCTCGGTCAGCTTCACCGGCGTCTCGACGGCCACGTGGCAGAACAGGTCGCCCGGGTAGCCGGAACGCACGCCCTTCACGCCCTTGCCCTTCAGGCGGAACGTCTTGCCGGACTGCGTACCTTCAGGCACGGTGAACGACACCTTGCCGGACAGGGTCGGCACTTCGATCTCGCCGCCCAGCGCCGCCTTGGCGAAGGAGATCGGCATCTCGCAGTGCAGGTCGTCGCCTTCGCGCTGGAACACCGGGTGCGGCTTGATGTGGATTTCCACGTACAGGTCGCCCGGCGGCCCGCCATTGGTACCCGGTTCGCCGTTGCCGGACGAGCGGATGCGCATGCCGTTGTCGATGCCCGCGGGGATCTTCACTTCCAGCGTCTTGTTGCGCTTGATGCGGCCGGCGCCCGAGCAGGCCGGGCACGGTTCCGGAATGATCTTGCCGGTGCCGTGGCACTTCGGGCAGGTCTGCTGGATGCTGAAGAAGCCCTGCTGCATGCGCACCTGACCATGGCCGCCGCAAGTGGAGCAGGTGACCGGCGACGTGCCGGGCTTGGCGCCCGAGCCGTGGCAGGTGTCGCACTTGTCCCAGGCGGGCACGCGGATCGTCGTGTCGTAGCCGTGGGCGGCCTGCTCCAGCGTGATCTCGAGGTTGTAGCGCAGGTCCGCGCCGCGGTAGACCTGAGGCCCGCCGCCGCGCCGGCCGCCGCCGCCGAAGATGTCGCCGAAGATGTCGCCGAAGGCATCGCCGAAGCCGCCGGCACCGAAGCCGCCGCCGCCCATGTTCGGGTCCACGCCGGCGTGACCATAGCGGTCATACGCCTCGCGCTTTTCCGGATTGGTCAGCATCTCGTAGGCTTCCTTGACTTCCTTGAACTTCTCTTCCGCCTCTTTGTTGTCCGGGTTGCGGTCCGGGTGGTACTTCATCGCAAGCTTGCGATAAGCCTTCTTGATCTCTTCTTCGGAGGCATTTTTTGCCAGGCCGAGAATCTCGTAAAAATCACGCTTTGCCATATGCAGGCACCTAACTGAACTGAATAGAAGGGAGACTGTAACAGGGCGCGGATGTTATCGCCACCTGCCGCCGCCGCCCATCGATCGGCACGACGTTGGCGTTGTGAAACAGCCTCAAACCCATACCGGTTATGCAAAAACGCCGAGCGGGCACCGTACAACGGCCGCTCCGCTCGGCGGTGTCAGGAGAATCATGCCGACTTCTCCTGGCCGGTTTCCACGGCTATGCCAGACTTACTTGTTGTCCTTCACTTCCTTGAAGTCGGCGTCGACAACGTCGTCCTGCTGCGCGCGGTTGTCCGAACCGCCGGCCTGCTGGCCAGCACCGGCACCCGCGGCACCCGCGTCGGCACCGCCGCCGGCTGCCTGCTGCGCCTGCATGTCGGCATACATCTTCTCGCCCAGCTTCTGCGCGGCTTCGGTCAGCGCGGCGATCTTTGCGTCGATCGATGCCTTGTCGCCGGACTTGATCTCGCCTTCCAGCGCGGAGATGGCGGACTCGATCTTTTCCTTCTCGGCCGCTTCCAGCTTGTCGCCGTACTCGGTCAGCGATTTCTTGGTCGAGTGCACCAGCGCGTCGGCCTGGTTGCGCGATTCGGCCAGTTCCTTCACCTTCTTGTCTTCGGCCGCGTTCAGTTCGGCGTCCTTCACCATCTTCTGGATTTCCTCTTCGGACAGGCCGGAGTTCGCCTTGATGGTGATCTTGTTTTCCTTGCCGGTGGCCTTGTCCTTCGCGCTCACGTGCAGGATGCCGTTGGCGTCGATGTCGAAGGTCACTTCGATCTGCGGCGTGCCGCGGGCCGCCGGCGGGATGCCTTCCAGGTTGAACTCGCCCAGCGCCTTGTTGCCGGCGGCGATTTCACGCTCGCCCTGGTAGACCTTGATGGTCACCGCGGGCTGGTTGTCGTCGGCCGTCGAGAACACTTGCGAGAACTTGGTCGGGATCGTGGTGTTCTTCTGGATCATCTTCGTCATCACGCCGCCCAGCGTTTCGATACCCAGCGACAGCGGGGTCACGTCCAGCAGCAGCAGGTCCTTGCGGTCGCCCGACAGCACGGCGCCCTGGATCGCGGCGCCCACGGCCACGGCTTCATCCGGGTTCACGTCCTTGCGCGGATCCTTGCCGAAGAATTCCTTCACTTTTTCCTGCACCTTCGGCATGCGGGTCATGCCGCCGACCAGGATGATGTCGTCGATGTCCGAGACCTTCACGCCGGCATCCTTGATGGCGGTGCGGCACGGCTCGATCGTCGCCGAAATCAGTTCTTCGACCAGCGACTCCAGCTTGGCGCGAGTGATCTTCAGGTTCAGGTGGACCGGCGCGCCGTTCGCCATGGCGATGTACGGCTCGTTGATCTCGGTCTGCTGCGACGACGACAGTTCGATCTTCGCGCGCTCGGCCGAAGCCTTGATGCGCTGCAGGGCGATCGGGTCCTTCTTCAGGTCCAGGCCGTTGATCTTCTTGAACTCTTCGATGATGTAGTCGATCACGCGCTGGTCGAAGTCTTCGCCGCCCAGGAACGTGTCGCCGTTGGTCGACAGCACTTCGAACTGCTTCTCGCCATCCACGTCGGCGATTTCGATGATCGAGATGTCGAACGTGCCGCCACCCAGGTCATACACGGCGATCTTGCGGTCGCCCTTGTCGGTCTTGTCCAGGCCGAACGCCAGCGCGGCCGCGGTCGGCTCGTTGATGATGCGCTTCACGTCCAGGCCGGCGATGCGGCCGGCGTCCTTGGTTGCCTGGCGCTGCGAGTCGTTGAAGTAGGCCGGCACCGTGATCACGGCTTCGGTCACTTCCTCGCCCAGGTAATCCTCGGCGGTCTTCTTCATCTTGCGGAGCACTTCGGCGGAAATCTGCGGCGGTGCCAGTTTCTTGTCGCGCACGCTGATCCACGCGTCGCCATTGTCGGCTTTCGAGATCTGGTAAGGCATCAGCGCGATGTCCTTCTGCACTTCCTTCTCTTCGTACTTGCGGCCGATCAGGCGCTTCACGGCGAACAG
The DNA here is from genome assembly GCF_037094685.1 of Massilia sp. METH4. Taxonomy (NCBI): domain Bacteria; kingdom Pseudomonadati; phylum Pseudomonadota; class Betaproteobacteria; order Burkholderiales; family Oxalobacteraceae; genus Massilia; species Massilia sp. METH4. The sequence continues at coordinate 1,191,198 of NZ_CP146614.1, forward strand.
GGTGTTCTTCGGGTTCGTGACGGCCTGGCGCTTGGCCGGCGCGCCGACGAGGATCTCGCCGTCTTCCTGGTAAGCGATGATGGAAGGCGTGGTACGCGCGCCTTCAGCGTTCTCGATGACCTTCGGCTGGCCATTTTCCATGATGGCGACGCAGGAGTTGGTCGTGCCCAGGTCGATACCGATCATTTTGCCCATGGTTTGTTCTTCCTCGTAAACGGATTAGTTTCTGAATAAGTCTTATATGCGGAAAAGCTTCTTACTTTTCAAGAGCTTGGAAGCGATTCGCCCGAATCACTTCGGCTGGGCAGCCGTCACGATGGCGGGGCGCAGCAGACGATCGGCGATCGTGTAGCCCTTTTGCAGGACGGCGACGACGGTATTGGCTTCCTGCTCGGCGGGCACCATGGCCACGGCCTGGTGGCGGTTCGGGTCCAGCTTGTCGCCGGGCGCCGGCACCACTTCGAGCAGCTTGTTGCGCTCGAACGCGGAGTTCAGCTGCTTGAGCGTCATCTCCACGCCTTCCTTGAGCGATTCGATCGACGGCGTTTCGACCTTCAGCGCCATCTCCAGGCTGTCCTTCACCGGCAGCAGTGCCTCGGCAAAGCCCTCGACGGCGAACTTGTGGGCCTTGGCCACGTCTTCCTGGGCACGGCGGCGGATATTGTCGCCTTCTGCCTTGGCACGCATGAAGGCGTCTTGCATCTCGGCCAGCTTCGCTTCGGCGGCGGCAAGCTGCTCTTCCAGGCTCGGGGTGGCTGCGGCCTCGGCGGGAGCCGCTTGCTGCGGCTGGGCCTGCTGCTGCGCTTCCTCGGGAATCGGGCTGGCCTGGTTTTCCTGGTCTTGCATCGTTGGACTCCTACAATTCGTGTTTGTTTGACATTGCTCTTGCTGCACTGGCCGAATCTGGGGATACCCCTTCTCATTTCAAGGGCATTGTGCGGACAGCGCTTGACAAGCGGCTGGCAAATCAGTGCCGGGCGAACCGGCCGACCTGTTATTTTAACAGGCTGGCACTCGTCGCCCGCAAGTGCTAACAACGTGCAGGGAGATCAATGTTGCGCGATTGCTGCGCGGAGAATGGCTTACTCCGCTGCGCCCAGGGCAATGGCGCGGTCGCGGCCGACCGCTGCATCCCGTTCGCGCATGGCGCGCTGCGCGGGCGACACCATGGCCGGCCAGCCGATCATGTGCTGTTCGGCGATCTCGGCCAGCGCGGCGATCCAGGCCGGGCTCTCGTTCAGGCAGGGAATGTAATGGAAGTCCTTGCCGCCGGCGGAGAGGAAATCGTGCCGCACTTCCATCGCGATCTCCTCCAGCGTTTCCAGGCAGTCGCTGGTGAAGCCGGGACAAATCACGTCGATGCTGCGTACGCCTTCCTGCGCCAGCTTCTGCACGGTGGGCGCCGTGTACGGCTGCAGCCATTCGGCCTTGCCGAAGCGGGACTGGAAGGTGACGATATAGTCGTCGTCGCGCAGCTTGAGCGCGGCGGCCAGCAGGCGCGCCGTCTTGTGGCATTCGCAGTGGTAGGGATCGCCCAGCAGCAGGGTGCGCTTGGGCGTGCCGTGGAAGCTCATCACCAGCTTCTTCGCGCGGCCATGCTGCTCCCAGTGCGCCAGCACGTTCTGGCGCAACGCCTCGATGTAGGCATCGTGGTCGTGGTAGTTCTTCACGAGGCGCAGCTCGGGAATGTTGCGGATCTTGCGGTAGTGCCGGAACACGGCATCCCAGATCGAGCCGGTGGTGGTGCCGGAATACTGCGGATAGGCGGGCAGGACCACGATGCGGTCGCAGCCATCGGCCTTCAGCCGGGCCAGCACGTCCGGCAACGACGGCGTGCCATAGCGCATCGCCATCGCCACCGTCACGTCCTGGTGACCGCGCGCCTGCAGCGCCTCGTGCAGCAGCATCGCCTGGTTTTGCGTATGGATGCGCAGCGGCGAGCCATCCTCCGTCCAGATCGACGCGTACTTCTTGGCCGACTGGCCGGAACGGAACGGCAGGATCACGCCGTTCAGGATGAACCACCACACCGCTTTCGGGATTTCGACCACGCGCGGGTCGGATAAAAACTGCTTCAGGTAACGGCGCACCGCGCCCCGCGTGGGCGCATCGGGCGTGCCGAGGTTGACCAGCACGATGGCGCTGCCGCTGACGGCGCCGTGCTGGTGGGGAGGTTCTTTCGCAAAGGCCATGATGACTCGTGATGGGCAGGAAGGCGCCCATTATAGATGCGCAAACGCGGAACCTGTCGGTGCAGTCCGGAACGGCAAGAACAGACGGGCAGCATCAGGTGTTTCCTTGCAATAACACCCCTAGGCAGATTGCGCAATAAAGTTTTAATTTGAAAGTTACAAAATAAATATTTCCAACGACATCCCTTGCACGATGCTTTTGCCACAGCTATTATCCCGGCCTCTTTGAGTTAATATAAAATATAGATGGCCCTCACCTCGCGTCAGTACAGCGCAGTGTTTTGCTTTTGCCTTGTCGCCCAGAAGTTCAAAATAACTACCGACAGCCATAAATTACTGCGAGAGAAGCGGGTCGATACAGACAAAAGCCCTGTCGACATTTTGAAGTCGCTCGCTGCGCAATATGGCCTCGCGGTGCGGCGTATCAGCCTCAGTGATCGCGAGAATAGCAGGCCGGCTACCCCATTTCTTTTCCAGAATACGCGCGGCGTTATTTCGCTGGCCACGGAACGGAACGAGCACGGTTATATTGTCGTCAACCCTGGCCAGGCCGAGGGCCGGACCGTGCTGTCGCATCAGGAACTGATCGCGGCCAGTCCCGGCCATGTGATGGAGGTTGTGGAAACTCGATGGACCCCGCCCGACAACCGTACGTTCGGTGTCTGGTGGCTGCTGGAACGGTTGCGGCCATATTCACAACTGGCCTGGAAGATCGGCGTATCGGCGCTCGTGCTGCAACTGTTCGCCACGGCCCTGCCGCTCTTCAGCCAGGTGATCATCGACAAGGTCTTGTCGCGCAGCAACCCGTCAATGCTGTATCTACTGGGCACGGGTATCGCAATCACGATCGTCTTCGAACTGGTGCTGGCGATCATTCGCACGAAGCAGCAGGCTTTCATCGCCAGCAAACTCGATATCGCGATCGGCGTGCAAATCCAGCGGCATCTTTTTCAACTGCCGCTGATATTTTTCAACAAACGCTCGGCCGGCCACGTCACCGGCGTATTCAATGAACTGGATACGATCCGGCACTTCATCACCGGTCCGGGGATCAGCAGTGTCATCGATCTTGCATTTTTTGTCGTATTTATCCCGTTGATGCTGATGTACAGTCCGACACTGACCGCGATCACGGCGGTGGCGGCCGCGTTCATCCTGTTATTCGCCTATGCAATAAAAGGGCTGGAACGCAGTTATATGCGCGCCTCGTCCGATTACAACACCCGCTGCCATTCGCAAATGCTCGAGTGCATCGCCAATATGGAAACGCTGAAGACACTGGCGGCGGAAAACTATGCGGCGCGCAAATGGGAACAATCCTTTACCCGGCTCGTTATCGCCACGATGCGGAACGGCTCGCTGCAAGGCACGAGCATGGCGGTCAACGGCTTCCTGCAACGGGTTTGCACGCTGGCGATCCTGTGGTTCGGCGCCGAACTGGTCATCTCCGGAAGCATGAGTGCGGGCCAGCTGATCGCCTTCCAGATGCTGTCCTTCCGCGTGATGTATCCGCTGCAACGTCTGACCCATCTTTGGCACGAATGGAAGCGCGTCCAACACGCGGTGGAGCGGCTGACCGACATTATGGACAGCCCGCCGGAAAAAATCGATACGGACGACCGGATCACGGCGCTGCCGCCAGGCTCCATCAGTATGCAGAGCGTGACCTTCATTTATCCCGGCCAGCACGCGCCCACGTTGAAGAACATCAGCCTGCATTTCCCGGATGCGGCCGCCGTGGCCTTGATCGGCCGCAGCGGGTCGGGCAAGAGCACGCTGCTGAAACTTCTGCTCAGGCTGTACCCGCAAAGCGGCGGCTTGATCGAGTACGGCGCGACGGATGCCCGGCTGATCAATCCGACGCTGCTGCGCCGCCGGGTCAGCCTCGTGCTGCAGGAATCGCATCTGATGACGGGCAGCGTGGCCGAGAACATCGCGTTCAAGGCGCCATGGGCGACGACGGAGCAGATCATCGAGGCAGCCACGTGCGTGGGAGCCCATGAATTCATCAAGGATCTCCCACATGGCTACAGCACGCTGTTGGGCGAGGGTGGCATCAACCTGTCGGGCGGCCAGCGCCAACGCATTGCACTGGCGCGCGCGATCCTGGACGAGCCGGACGTCCTGATCCTGGACGAGGCAACGAGCGCCATCGATGTGTACGGCGAACAGCGCATCTACGCAAACCTGACCGGCAAGTTCCGGGACCGGAAACTGATCGTGATCACACACCGCCTGAGTTCCATCGTGAACTTCGACCTGATCCACATTCTGCATGCCGGCGAACTCGTCGGCAGCGGCACCCACCGCGAATTGCTCGACACCTGCCCGATCTACGCGCAATTGCATGCATCGACGACGGCGGAACGACAACTGGTGGAGCTGGCCAGCCATGAGTAAATTTCCGCACCGTACTCCGCCGCTGGACCTGAGCGAGTTCACCGACGCCCGCGACGTGCTCGACGCCCGCCTGCCGGCCTCCTATCGCGGCTTGCAATACGCGATCGCGGGCTTGACGCTGGCCGCATTTGTCTGGGCATGCGTTGTGGAGACCGACGTGGTGGCCAGCGCCCCCGGCCGTATCGTGCCGGATGGGCACGTGAAGACCATCCAGGCGCCCGAGACGGCGATCGTTCGGTCCATCCACGTCAAGGACGGCAGCCTGACGCGCCGCGGCGACCTGCTGGTGACGTTCGACCCGTCCGTGAGCAACGCCGACGTGGGCGCGATGCGGTCGCGGCATGAACTGCTCCGGTTCGAGATCGCCCGCGTCGAAGCGGAGATCGCAGGCACCGTGCCGGTGTACCCGCCGCTGGCCGCCTTGACCAATGCGGCGGCCGTGCAGGAAGAGCTGCGGCGCGCGCACGCGGCCAGCATGCAGGCGAAGCTGCGGCAGGCCGACACGGAGCTCGACAACGCGCGGCAGAACCGCCTTGCCCAGGAACAGGCCCTCACGTTCCTCGAGCAGTCGCGAGCCGCCGCCGCCGAACAGGAAGCCAGGTTCCGGCCATACGTTGGCCAAGCCATACCAATGGTCACGTATGTGTCGACCAAGGAAACCCTTCTCAGCAAGGAAAGGGAGTTGATCAGCAGCCGCGAAAAACTCAATGCGTCCGGCAACGACATCCGCAACCTGGAAGAGAAAAGACGCCTGTTGATCGAGGAAAACCGGGCCCAGCTCTTCGCCGAGCTATACGCGAAGCGCGCCGAGGCCACCACGCTCGCGGCCGAGCTGGAGAAGGCGTTGCGGGCGCAGCGCATCAAGGAATTGCGCGCACCGGTCGACGGCTTCGTCCAGCAGGTGGGGGTGAACACGCTGGGCGCCGTGGTCGCGCCGGGGCAGAACCTGATCTCCATCGTACCGAGCGAAGCGCCGATCGTCGTCGAGGGATTGCTCTCCAGTGCCGACGTCGGCTTTGCCAAGGAAGGCCAGGAGGTGACAGTGAAGGTGGACGCCTACCCTTTCATGCAATACGGCGGCCTGAAGGGGAAACTTGAATGGATCAGTCCCGATGCGGAGAGCAGCAGCGACAAGACCAAGCCGCAGTCGGGCGGCTACCGCATCCGCGCTTCGCTGATGCAGCGCTCGCTGCACGATGCGTCGACCCTGGCGCTGAAGCCGGGCATGACGGTGGTGATCGACGTGAAAACGGACCGCCGAAAATTTATCCAGCTGTTCTTCCAGCCCATGTTGCGTTACTGGAAGGACGCAGCCCAACAACGGTAACCAAGGAGGATGTGTTGATGATTCAAAAGGCAGACAAGGATGGCCGCCGCTTCGGCATCGCGATGGTCGCATGGGCCGCCATGGCCTCTCTCCCCGCCGCGGCGCAAACGAACACTGGCGCGCGAGGCGATTACATCTACTCGTATGTCGAGCGGGTGGAAACGGCGGCGGGCGATTTGCAGGGCGAGACGACCGGCACGATCAGCATTGCACGGGGAACGAAGGACGCGGTCGTCTATATGGAACAGACGCCGTTGCGCCCGGGCTGCGGCGCCATCCCGGCCATCGAATGGATCGGCAACGACTACGCGGCATTTTGCGGCAACCTCGGCGGCCGCCATTACACAAAGAAGCTCTTCAAGCTGTCGCCCATGCCCGCTCCTGTCGCGCAACTCGATTACTTCGACAGCCCGGCGAAACTGGTCGCCGATGCGGACGGGAAAGTGCGCACGCTGGTCCTGCGGCGCGACATCTTCGGTGACAAATTGACCGGCCCGCATTACTTCCCCTTGGTGTACACCCTCGCCAGCGATGGCGCAACCACGGCTTTCGCCGTCGATTTCAAGAAAGGAGCGCAATACCACTACCAGGGATATTTCAACCAACTGAAAAAAGAGAGAAACCCAGCAGCATATTTCCCCGAGATGCTCGCTGCGCTGATCGCCACCGGCGACCGGGACCTGATTTGCGGCGAGCTCAAGAAATTGAAGACGCCCAAGTCCGGTCTGCCCGACCTGCAACGATGGCTGGAGCAACTGGCGACCGCAGGCTATCCGCGCTTCGACACTCGACAATGTAAAGGAGCATAAGCTACATGGCATGTACCAACGCTATGAACATGAATGCCACGCAGAAGGATATGATGACCAAGATCGTCGATCATGGCGTGGCACGCGGATTCGACTCCCAGCAGATCAACCTCGCGGTGAAGGCAGCCTTCATCGAATCGTCGATGGGTATGCCCAACGCGATGGCAACGCGGCCCGGCACTTCCCACGTGGGGTTGTACCAGTACGATCCGGTAACGTGGAAAACGCAAAACCATAACGGCAGCATCACCAGCGTCGACTCCCAGATCGAGGCATTTTACGACGACATCATCTATTACACCGGGCGCTACAACTCCCTGACGTCGGCCCAGCGTGGCAACCTGCCGCTGGACGAGTACATCTACGTCAAGCACCACGACGGGCGCAACTATACCGATTTCAGCGGCGCGCCGGGACTGGGCATCTATCGCGGTACGTGTTTCCAGCCGGAGTTGCACGTCAACGAAAGTGGCGGCGAACCGCCTCCGGGCCACCCGAACCCCAACGCGCCCTACCTCTACTGGTGGTCGCCGGCGATCACGGACAAGACCGGAAAGGTAACGGTGCGCAACGTCGAACCGCTCGCGGCCGCGCCGACCGACGACGGCGACGGTTACTCCTGATCACCCGATGACAAAGCGCCGCCCCGGCGGCGCTTTTTGCGTAAGGACATGCATGCTTAACTTGAAGATAACCGACCAGGAATTCCGCGACCGCTTCCGGGAAAAACAGTTCTACTTGTGCCCTGCCGCGGCCGAGACGGGAATGGTCGACTGGTCGTTCATCAACGACCTGCTCTACCTGATCGAACCGGCGCAACCGCGGTTCAAGATCATGTGCGACGGCCTTGTCGACGAGAGCAGCTATGCCGAGGACATCGTCGAGGCCGGCCTCAGCCGCAAGCGGCTGCGCAAGGCGAGCTTCTATGACCTGATGCAACGCGGCGCTACCGCCGTGTTCAACCGGCTGGAATTGAGTTCTCCCTACATCCGCAAGCTCGCCGGCGCGGTGGCCGGCATCGCCGGCGGCAGCACGGCGGTGAACGCCTATCTGTCGTACACGGGAACGGGCACGTTCGGCAAACACTGGGACACGCACGACGTCTTCGTCATCCAGCTGTTCGGTTCGAAGCACTGGTCCGTGCATGAACCCACGTTCGAATTCCCGCTGCGGGAACACACGAGCAAATACCGCAAGCAGGAGTGCCCCGAAGCGCCGGCGCTGGACACGGTATTGAAACCCGGCGACGTGCTATACCTGCCGCGCGGCTGGTGGCATGCGGCCACGCCCATCGGCGAGCCCTCCTTCCACATCACGGTGGGCTTGCACCAGCCGAAGATGATCGATTACGCGGCATGGTGCGTCACCAAGTACCTGCCTGATTTCGTTACCGCCCGCAAGACGGCCCATTTCGATCAGCCGGCCGATGGCGATATCGAGGAACTCGCGAAGATCCTCGCCGGCTTCATCGCCAGCCCGCACTACTACGAGGAGTTTATGCGCGAGATGCTGACCGAAGAGCGGGTGGCGACGCCATTCAACCTCGAACTGTTCACGTCCCAGCAGGGCGACCGGTTGGCGCCAGGCCGGAAAGTGCGCCTGACGGGCGAGATCAGAACGGAGCTCGGCCGGCAGTACATGCGGCTCAACGGCTCGCTGGACCGTCGCAGCCCGCAGGAACTCGCCATCCTCGGCTTGCTTTCTTCCCAGCGGGAACTCTCCATCGCGCAGATCGAAGCGGCACTGCCCGGCCACGCGCCAGACACGTTGCAGGCGGGCGTCAAGGCGCTGCTCAGGAAAGACGTCGTGGCGTTGGACTGAGCACGGCGGGCACGCACCGCCATGCCTTGGGACGGGCCGCCCCGTGTTCAGCTGGCCAGCAGTTCGCGGGCGTGCTTGCGCGTGGTGGCAGTGATTTCCAGGCCGCCCAGCATGCGGGCCACTTCCTCGACCCGGGCCTTGGCGTCCAGCACCTCGATGCGCGAGGCGGTCTTGCCGTTGGCCAGCGTGCTCTTCGCCACCTGGAAGTGGCTGTTGCCCTGGCTGGCCACCTGCGGCAGGTGGGTCACGCACAGCACTTGCCGCTCCTGGCCCAGGCGCTTGAGCAGCCGGCCGACCACTTCGGCGACTCCGCCGCCGATGCCGCTGTCGACCTCGTCGAAGATCAGGGTCGGCACCGTCGTCGCGTTCGACGTAATCACGGAAATCGCCAGCGAAATGCGCGCCAGTTCGCCGCCGGAAGCCACCTTGGCCAGCGGCCGCGGCACCACGCCGGCGTGGCCGGCCACCATGAATTCCACCTGCTCCAGCCCCTTCGCCGATGGCTCGCATGGATGCAGCGCCACTTCGAAGCGGCCGCCCGTCATGTTCAGGTCCTGCATGGCCTTGGTGACGGCGGCACCCAGCGCCTTCGCGGCGGCCGCGCGGCTGGCGGACAGTTTTTTCGCCACCGCCAGGTACTCTTCCTTCAGCTTCGCTTCCTGCTTGCGCAAGCCTTCGATGTCGGTCGCATCGGCCAGCTGGTTCAGTTGCGCGGCCAGCCGCGCGTGTTCGGCCGGCAGCTCGTCGGGATCGACGCGGAACTTGCGGGCCGACGAATGCAGCGCCTCCATGCGCGCGTCCACTTCGCGCAAGCGGTCCGGGTCCAGCTCCACCTTGTCCAGGTACGTGTTCAGCGCATAGGCCGATTCCTGCAGCTGGATGCGGGCCGATTCGATCAGGTCGACGATGGGCTGCATTTCCGCATCCACCGACACGAGCTTGGACAGTTTCTGGTTCAGCGACCCCAGCTGCGACACGATCGGCTGCTCGTCCGATTCCGAGATCAGGGCCAGGGCCTCCTGCGCGCCTTCGAGCAGGCTGGCGGCATGCGAGAGCCGGCTGTGCTCATTGCCGATCTCGGTCCACTCGCCCGGCTTCGGCGCCAGCTTGTCCAGCTCGGCGACCTGCCACTCCAGCCGTTCGCGCTCGAGCAGCACGTTGGCGGCATTGGTCTCGAATTCCTCCAGCTGCTTCGCCAGCGCCCGCCAGGCCTTGTAGGCGGCGGCCACTTCCTTGCCGTTGGCGTCGGCCTGGCTGTCCAGCAGCTCGCGCTGCGCATCGGTCTTGAGCAGCGACTGGTGGGCGTGCTGGCCGTGGATGTCCACCAGCAGGTCGCCCAGCTCGCGCAACTGGCCGGCGGTAGCCGCGATGCCGTTGATATAGGCCTTGGAGCGGCCGGCATTGTCGATCACGCGGCGCAGCAGCGCACCGCCGTCCTCGGACGTGAACTCGTTCGCCTCGAGCCATTGCCGCGCCGCATCGGTGATCGCGAAATCGGCCGTGATGTCGGCCTTGGCCGCGCCTTCGCGCACCACGCTCGCGTCGCCCCGCCCGCCCAGGGCCAGGGTGAGCGCGTCGATCAGGATCGATTTGCCGGCGCCCGTTTCGCCCGTGAAGACTGTAAAGCCGGCGGAAAATTCCAGTTCGATGGAATCGACAATGACGAAATCGCGGATGGACAGTGTACGCAGCATGGGTCTCGAAGAAAGCCTTCTCGTTCAGATTTTTCCGTCAGTGGACGGGTACTCGTTCCAGTGCAGTTTTTCGCGCAGCGTGTTGTAGTAGCTCCAGCCTTCCGGGTGCAGGAAGGTGATCGCGTGCGGCGAACGGCGGATATGGATGCGGTCTTGCGGCATCAGGCTGGCGAACGTCTGCATGTCGAAGTTCACCGTGATGTCGCGCCCGCGGTTGACTTCAATGACGATCTCGCTCGAATCCGGCAGCACGATCGGCCGGTTCGACAGCGCGTGCGGCGCGATCGGCACCATCACGATGCCGCCCAGCGTGGGATGCAGCAGCGGCCCGCCGGCCGACAGCGCATAGGCCGTGGACCCGGTGGGCGTGGAGACGATCAGGCCATCGGAGCGCTGGTTGTACATGAAGTGGTCGTCGACATCGACGCGCAGTTCGACCATGCCGGCGCCGGCCCCGCGCGAAACGACCACGTCGTTGACCGCCAGGCCGACGTGGATCGCCTTGCCCTCGCGCAGCACACGCCCTTCCAGCAGCGTGCGGCGCTCGGCCTTGTGCGTGCCGGCCAGGATGCGCGCCAGCACGGGCAGCATGCCATCGCGCGGGATATCGGTCATGAAGCCCAGCCGGCCCTGGTTGATGCCGATCAGGGGCACCTCGAACGGCGCCAGCTGGCGGGCGATGCCCAGCATGGTGCCGTCGCCGCCCATCACGATCGCGCAGTCGCATTTTTCGCCGATGCCTTGCGCGCTCATCGCGGGAATCTCGGGCATGTTCAGGTGTTCGGCCGTGTCGGTATCGAATACCACGCTGTAGCCGCCCGCGCCCAGGAAAGCGAGGACGTCGCGCACGGAATCCTCGATGCCGGCCGTATTGGGCCGGACGACCAGCGCGATCGTGTTGTACATGGCAGGGGTGGCGGGCATAGGGAGCTCTTTGGCGGCAGATGGATCAGCATGATGCAGGCAAAACGCTTGCACGGCGAAGGGTAACCCATTTCGCCGTCGCTTCGCCATGCGGCAACGTGCCATGCAAACCAGCCGACGCACAAAGTGCGCTCACGATTACTGTATATTTAAACAGTATAAGCGGCGCTGGTCAGTTGTGCAAGACTTCAACGGGTCTGCAAATCAGGCCGCCAACGCCACGCCGAGCGAGATGGCCAGCAGGATTGCCACGGCCAGCGACAGCAGGTGCAGCACCATCAGTACCACCCAGCGCCACGCCGTGCCGAACACGCCCTTGCGATACACGCGTTGCATGGCCCACGGCAGGTAGCCCAGCAGCCAGCAGAACAGCAGGAACTTGATGAAGCCGTCCGGCATCGCGGCGAAGGCCGTAAACATCACGAAGGCGAAGGCGTTGGTGTGCAGCGCGAACAGCAGGTGTTCGCCATAGCGCCGGCCGGTGCCCAGGTAAAGGCCCTTCAGGTAGAGCGCGAACACGGGCATCAGGCAGAACATGGCGTACGGCGCATAGCGGAAGAAGCCGCTCTTCAGCGCTTCGCCCTTCTCCTTGTTGCTCATGATGTCGAAGCGTTCGACCGTGTGCTGCACGGCCGGTGCCCACCGTTTCACTTCCGGCGACAGCGCGTCGCCGATCCGCACATTGTCTTCCCCCTCGCGCGTGGCGTCGCCGCCCGCGCTGCCGGCAACGACGGGCGGGCTGGCATCGACCGTCGTCCGGAACATCTCCGCACCCGAGAACTTGACCAGCGCGAAGAACAGGATCGACAGCGTGAGGTAGAGCCGCAGCGGCTCCACATAGCGCCGGCGCCGCCCGGCCAGGTACTCGTTCGTCAGCGCGCCCGGCCGGAACAGCAGGCGCGCGAAGGTGCCCCACAGCTTGCCTTCCAGGGCCACGTAATGGCTGATGAATTCATGCGCGAACTCCACGAAGCTCGGCATGTTCAGCCGGGTCTCCTGGCCGCAGCGAGGGCAATAGTTGTCGGACACGGCGGTGCCGCAATTGCGGCAATGCGCCGGCATGGCGTGGTGATCGGGTTCGGCGTTCAGGGCGGATTTCAAGCGATGGCTCTCTGGGCGGGTCCAGCCCTCCATGCTAACGGCTCCATGACAAAAACACACCACGGAAATGTCATTTTGCAACACTTTCCGCCGGTCCAAACGGGCGACCGCGAATGGAGGGAATCGATAAGATGAGATTCAGACAAGTTTTGGAGGATGCATCATGACCGATTCCAAGGAAACCCCGGACTCGAACACCCGGGAGCCGAACACGAAAGACCGCCAGGTCAACACGAACGTGCATATCGAGGATACGGCCGGCAAGCGCCTGCCGCACGAGCGCGACGAGTCGCCCGAGGGCACGCGCCACCATCCCGAGCGCACGCGCATCGAGCAGGCCGGCCGCGACATCGAGCAGGGTCTCGTCGATACCGACAACTACGGGCGCGATGCCGGCATCCAGAAGCCGGTGCCGGAAGGCGAAACGCCGGAAGCGGACCCGCTGCCGGTGATCAAGCGCGACTGATTTCCCCACCGCGAACTGCAAGAGCCATGAAACCTGTCCTCGTCATTGCCGCCCTGCTGGCCGCCGGCGCCGCGCTGGCCCAGAGCGGCCAGAACGCCCCCGCCGCCACGGCCCAGTACCCGGTTGGCTGGGGCCCCAATCCCCAGTTGCCGGAGCCGGAGAAGTCGCTGATTCCCACCGTGAACGTGGCCGCCGTCGATGCATGGAAAGGCGATGAGAAACCGGTCCCCGCGGCCGGCTTCACGGTCACGGCGTATGCGCGCAACCTCGACCACCCGCGCTGGCTCTACGTCCTGCCGAACGGCGACGTGCTGGTGGCCGAAACGAACGCGCCGCCCAAGCCCGAGGACAGCAAGGGCGTGCGCGGCGTGATCATGCAGCACATGCAGAAGAAGGCCGGGGCCGTCACACCGTCGGCCAACCGCATCACGCTGCTGCGTGGCGTGGACGCGAACGGCGCGGCAGAGGAGCGCCACGTCTTCCTGAAGAACCTCGCTTCGCCGTTCGGCATGGTGCTGGTGGGGCGCGACTTCTACGTGGCGAACTCGGATTCGGTGATGCGCTTTCCCTACGAGGAAGGCAAGACGGCCGTCACCGCCCGCGGCGTGAAGGTGATGAACCTGCCGGCCGGCCCGCTGAACCACCACTGGACGAAGAACATCACCGCGAGCCCGGACGGCAAGTTCCTGTACATGACCGTGGGGTCGAACTCGAACGTGGCCGAGAACGGCATGGACAAGGAAGAAGGCCGCGCCGCGATCTGGGAACTGGAGCGCGCCACCGGCAAGTCGCGCCTGTTCGCCACCGGTTTGCGCAACCCGAACGGCATGGCCTGGGAACCGAAGACGAAAACACTGTGGACCGTCGTCAACGAACGCGACGAGCTGGGCAACGACCTGGTGCCGGACTACCTGACGTCGGTGAAGGATGGCGGCTTCTACGGCTGGCCCTACAGCTGGTTCGGCCAGCACGTCGATACGCGCGTGAAGGAACAGCGCCCGGACCTGGTGGCCAAGGCGATCGTGCCCGACTATGCGCTGGGCGCGCACACGGCGGCGCTGGGCCTGGAGTTCTACACCGGCAAGCTGTTCCCGGCCAGCTACCACGGCGGCGCCTTCATCGGCCAGCACGGCTCGTGGAACCGCAAGCCGCACAGCGGCTACAAGGTGGTGTTCGTGCCGTTCGCCGACGGCAGGCCTGCCGGCCCGCCGCAGGATATCCTGACCGGCTTCCTGTCGAAGGACGAGCGCGCGAAAGGCCGCCCCGTCGGCGTGGCGGTGGCCAAGGATGGCGCGCTGCTGGTCGCGGACGACGTGGGGAACACGATCTGGCGGGTGGTCCCGGCGGGCAAGTAAGCTCACCGGCCGCATTGTTTTCCGAACAAGCTTCGCGCTATATTCCTGCTTTTTCATAAAGCAGGAAGCCATGAAGAAGTTGTTGCCCACGGCGCTGCTGGCGCTTGCCGCCGCCGGCCTGCCCGGCTGCTCGCCGGACGATGCACCGCCGCGCGCCGCCCCGGCCGCCCAGCCGCAGGCGAAGGCCCCGGTCGCCAGCAAGGACCCGTACGCTCCGCTGATGCAGGCCGTGTTCGGCGACGACTACCTGCCGGCCAAGGGCTATGCGATCGAGGGCGGCGCCGCGGCGGACGTGTCGCCCGCGCAGGACGGCGACATGCCGCTGGTCCTGACCGCCACCACGAGCGCCGCGCTGCCCTCCGGCGACACGGCACTCGTGGTCGAGGGCAGTTTCCGGCGCCCCACCGGCGAGGAAATGCTCGGCGAAGTCGAGGGTTCGCCGGTGCACCTGTTCCTGCTGCGCCAGCGGGATGGCGTGTGGCACGTCGTCCGCCGGCACGAGAACATCGCGGAGAAAAGCCGCAACGGCACCGATATACGCTGGGTGACGCTGGGGCCGGGCAAGCCGGGACTGGCCATCGAAAACCATTGGCTCGGGCAGGGTTACACGGCCACCTGGCTGTCGCTGTACGACCCGGCCGGCGAGCGGATGGCGAACCTGCTCGGCGACAGCCTGATGACCCGGTCGGACAACGAGGGGGCATGCGAGGACGAGTGCTGGTCGGGCGAGGCGAAGTGGCGCCTGGAGGCCGGTTCGGGGCGCGCCAGGAACGCGCCGTACGACGATCTCGTGCTGGAGATCACGGGCGAGGAAACGCTGCAACCGGGTGACGGGGCGCAGGCGGACACGGACGAGGCGCCGCCACCGGCGCCCGAAACAGGCAAGTCGCCGCAGCCGGCGGGCGACGGCGCGACGGTTGCGGCGAAACGCTCGCTGGCCGGCACGGCGCGCTATGCCTACCGCGACGGCAAATACCAGCTGGTGGAAGGAACGAACACGCTGCCGACGTTTTGAACACGGCAGGGGGTGTCCAGCAAACCCGGCGGAAAACGCCTACAATCGCCCCTTCGCATCCGATATGAAAGACAACCATGCGCATCCTGCACACCATGCTGCGGGTCGGTGACCTGCAGCGCTCCATCGACTTCTACACCAAGGTGCTCGGCATGAACCTGCTGCGCACCAGCGACAACCCCGAGTACAAGTACACGCTGGCCTTCGTGGGCTATGGCACCAACCCCGACCACGCGGAACTGGAGCTGACCTACAACTACGGCGTGGACAGCTACGACCTGGGCAATGCCTACGGCCACATCGCGATCTCCACCGAGAACATCGTGGAAGCCTGCCAGGCCGTGAAGGCCAACGGCGGCAACGTGACGCGCGAACCGGGCCCGGTCAAGGGCGGCACCACGGTGATCGCCTTCGTGACCGATCCGGACGGCTACAAGATCGAACTGATCGAGCGCTCGTTCGACGCCCAGGGTGGCGGCCTGCGGTAATTTGCCGGGCGCCATGCAAAACGCCGGCTCGTGCGCTGCACGGCCGGCGTTTTTTATTTCCAAGAACCGGGATCTGACCCTAATGTCGCTTAGATAGCAGTTTCGAGTAGATTTCCTGCTAACGTTCGCGTGCCTGGTGTCGGACACCTTCAGGTGTCGGACACCGGTTTTCCTCGCCGAAGTCGGCAAGATCTAACGAAAACCGGTGTCCGACACCGAAAAGCCGGTGTCCGACACCCCAACGCAAGCGCCGGCGGCTTCTTCGAATTCCGCTGTCAGTTCGTCAGCAGCGCATTGATCGGCGCGAGGTCATCCGCCTTCAGCGTGCCGGCGGCGGCCTTCAGCCGCAGGCCGTTCATGATCGTGTCGTAGCGGGCCTTGGCCAAGTCGCGCTGCGTGGAGTACAGCTGGCGCTGGGCGTTCAGCACGTCGATGTTGATCCGCACGCCCACCTGGTAACCCAGCTTGTTCGATTCCAGCGCGGACTGGCTGGACACCTCGGCCGCTTCCAGCGCCTTCACCTGCGCCAGCCCGCTATTCACGCCCAGGTAAGCCTGCCGGGCGCCCTGCGCCGCGGCGCGGCGGTTCGCTTCCAGGTCGTTGCGGGCCTTCTCTTCCAGCGCGATGGTTTCGCGCACCTTGCTGGTGACGGCGAAGCCATTGAAGATCGGCACCGTCCACGTCACGCCGATCGAGTTGCTGCGGTCGACGCCCATGAAGGAGCGGCTGTCGCGCGCGGAATTGGCCGTCAGGTCCACGGTCGGCAGGTGGCCGGCGCGGCTACGGCTGATTTCCCGCTTGGCGATTTCCACGCTGAGGCGCTGCAGCGCCACGCTGAAGTTGTCCGCTTCCGCCGCCGAGATCCATGGCTCGATATTGGCCGGTTGCGGCGGTGCGATGGTGACGCCGGCGCGCAGCGTGGCCAGCGTCGCGGGCGCAGTGCCGATGATCTGCTGCAGGGCCGTGCGCGCCACTTCCAGCGCATTGATGGCGGCGAATTCCTGCGCCACCACCAGGTCGTAGGCGGCCTGCGCCTCGTGGGTATCGGTGATCGTCTGCGTGCCCACCTCGAAGTTGCGCTTGGCGGACGCCAGCTGTTCGGTGGTGGCCGATTTCTGCGCCTGGATCGACGCCAGGTTGTCCTGCGCAGTGAGCACGTCGAAGTAAGCCTGCGCCACGCGCACGATCAGGTCTTGCTGGGCCTGGGCGAACTGCACCTCGGCCTGCGCCTGCACCAGCTTGCTCTGCTCGTAGCCCTGCCACGCCGCGTAGTTGAACAGCGGTTGCGACAGGGACAGCACGTAGCGGTTCTGGTGGCCGTCGGCGTCGCTCTTCAAGCCGGCCGGCGGCGTGTTCGAACCGTAGCTGCGCGCATGGGTCCCTTGCAGGAAGACGGAGGGCAGCAACTCGGAACGCCCCTGGGTGATCCGCTCCTGCCCCGCCGTCAGCGCGTTGCGCGCGCTGGCGTACGTGGCATCGTTTGCCAGCGCCTGCTGGTAAACCTGGATCAGATCGGCCGCTCGTGCCGCCGGGGCGGCAAACGTGACCGCGCTGGCGATCAACACGGCGATGAGGGGTCTGTGCATTGCGTTCTCCGTTGGACTTGTCAAAGGTATGTCAGTTGGTTTTCTTGTTTTCCCGGCCGCTTGCGGTTTTCTCAGTACTTCGGCATCGATTCGTCGACCTGTAGCGCCCAGGCGTGCACACCGCCCGTGAGATTGGTCACCTTCTGGAAGCCATGCCGTTCCAGGAACGCGGCAACCTGCAGGCTGCGCGCGCCGTGGTGGCAGATGCAGACGATTTCCGCGTCCTCGTCCAGGTCGTCGATGCGGGCCGGGATGGTCTGCATCGGCATCAGGGTCGACCCTGCGATATGGCAGGTGTCGAATTCCCAGTTCTCGCGCACGTCCAGCAGGAACGGGCGCGCGCGCTTGTCGTCGGCCAGCCAGGCGGCCAGCTCGGGGGCGGTAATCTGCTGCATGATGGATCGCTCAGAAAGTGAAGTGCGACGGCGTGACGGCGGCCTGCAGCGGCTTCACGTCGGTCTCGAACAGCTTTTTCGTGTCGTAGCTGCTCTCGCCCGTGCGGGTGATCAGGTGCGCGGACATCACCGGCGATTCGCCGATGATCGCCAGGATGCGGCCCTCCGGCTTGACTTGCTGCAGCACGGTATCCGGCAGCACGGGCAGCGCGCCGGCGAACACGATCACGTCCCACGGCGCGCCGTTGGTCCAGCCCTGCGCGCCGTTGCCCAGTTCTACCGTCACATTGGTCACGCCATTGGCGGCCAGGTTCTTCTGCGCCTGTTCCTTCAGGCCCGGATCGATTTCGACGGCGGTCACGTGGCGGCCGCGGTGCGCCAGCAGGGCAGCCAGGTAACCGGTGCCGGCGCCGACCAGCAATACGTTCTCATGCTTCTTCACGTGGGCGTCCTGCGCGATGCGCGCCTCGATCTTCGGGGTGAGCATCGCGGAACCGCCCGGCAGCGGAATGGAAATGTCGGCAAAAGCCAGGTTCTTGTAGGCTTCCGGTACGAAATTTTCGCGTTTGACGACCATCAACAGATCGAGGATATCGGTGTCCAGCACGTCCCAAGGACGAATCTGCTGTTCGATCATATTGAAGCGGGCTTGTTCGATATTCATCTTTTCGACTTTAGTGAAGGAATAAGAATCCGTCATTTTATCGTTGAACTGGTCTGGACGGGATATTAACGATAACGACGGTATAAGGCGGAAAATTGCGACAGTCTGCAGTTTCGCGGGGTTGAACGACGGGAATATGACCGGCCGCCGGCGCCGGCGGCTCAGCCCGGCCTGGCCATGCCGCGTTCGACGAGGCCCAGGTAGGCATCCATGAACGCTTCCGCGTCGACCGGCCCGCAGCAGGGGTCGAAGCTGTGCGCCCACAGCATCAGCATCGTGACGGGGGCGGTGAGCACCCTCGTCATCAATTCCGCGTCGACCGGCACGAACTCACCCCGGTCCACGCCGCGCTGCACGATGGACGCGATCAGCGCCGTGCCGCGCGCGATCACTTCCTCATTATAGAAACGGGCGATTTCAGGAAAATTACCGGCCTCGGCGACCATCAGCTTGGCGAGGCCGGAGGCGCGTGTGGAAGAAACGTCGGACCACCAGCGGCGCAGCATCGTGAGCAGCAGGTCCTTGCTGGCGGTGCTGTCGGCGGCCGCGACGTCGCTCTCGGCCCGGCCGATCACCACCACGATGTTTTCGCGCACGACGGCCTTGAACAGCTCTTCCTTGTTGTCGAAGTACAGGTACAGCGTGCCTTTCGAAACGCCGGCGCGGCGGGCCACGTCTTCCAGGCGAGTGGCGGCATAGCCGCGGTCCACGAACAATTCCAGCGCGGCGGCCAGGAGTTCCTGCGGGCGGGCCTCTTTGCGGCGCGCCCAGCGCGGCTTCGTGTCGGACATGGTGGCAATAACTTACTTTCGGGTCATTAAATGATAGACCTGCACCATGGCAACGTCAAGGCGCGTACGCCTGCCCTCATGGGCGATGCGTGACGCGGCTGCGCTCGGGATTGGCGGAAAACTCGGCGCCGCGGCGCACCGTTTCCAGTTGCGCGGACGGGAATACCTGCTCGTGCTCGCCATCGTCGTCGTTCCAGCGGCATCGGATATCGTCGCCCCGTGTGCTGATGACGATCATCTGCTGGTGCCAGCCAATCGGCCGCACCGCGTCCCCTGCTTTCGGTCGTTCGCGATCCATGGTCAGTCCTTTCGTGTGAACTGCCATGCTATGCCACCTCGCGCCATCGTGACGTACCGAACGGTAATACCCAGGCCGGCGGACGTATCATCGCACCATCTTCTTGCCGGGAGACCCGCATTGCCGACCAGGGATCCACTCATGCGGTTGCGGCGCATCCGCCGTATCGCCACCTGCCTGCTGGCCGCCATGGCCGGCCTGTTCCTGGCCGCCCGGCTGCTGCAGCCGCAGTACCCCTGGCTCGGCTTCGTGGCCGCGTTCGCCGAAGCGGCCATGGTGGGCGGCCTGGCCGACTGGTTCGCGGTCACCGCCCTGTTCCGCCATCCGCTGGGGCTGCCGATCCCCCATACGGCAATCATCCCGCGCAACAAGGACCGGATCGGCGCCAATATCGCCGAATTCCTCGAACATAACTTCATCACGCCGGAAGTGGTGCGAAACGAGCTGAAGGACGTGGATCTGGCGGGCGTCTGCGCGCGCTGGCTGGCACTTGAGGCCAACAACCGCGCGGTGGCCGAGCGCATCGTCGGCACGATCCCCGCCGTGCTGAACATGATCGAGGACCGCGACGCCGCCAGCTTCGTCGGCGGCACCCTCGCATCCAGCCTGAAGGACGTGAAGCTGGCTCCGCTGATGGGGCAAGTATTGCAGGTGCTGGTGGCGAACGGCCAGCATGTGCGGCTGCTGCAGAAGGTGCTCGGCCTGGTGGGCAACGCGCTGGAGGAAAACCGCGGCTATATCCGGCAGAAGGTGCACGACCACAGCCCGAAGTGGATGCCGAAGATGGTCGATGAAAAATTCTACGAGCGGCTGATGGATGGCATCCAGAGCATCCTCGACGACATGGCCGACGAACAGGGGGAATGGCGCGAGCGTTTCCAGAGCGCGATCGCCGAGCTGATCGAGAAGCTGGAACAATCGCCGCAGTACGAGGCGAAGCTGCGCGGCCTGCTTGCCCGTGGTATCACGCACCCGCTGTTCCGCGAATACGTCGCCGGCGTGTGGGCCGATATCCGCGCACGCCTGCACGCCGCCAGCGAATCGCCCGAATCGCGCCTGCTGCTGCGCACGCAGGCCGCGCTGCGCATCTTCAGCACCGCGCTGGAACAGAACGACACCGTGCGCACGAAGCTGAACGACTGGCTGAAGAGCTTCGCCACCGAGGCGATCGTGGAGCGCCGCAGCCTCATCGTCGCCGTGGTGCAGAAGGTGATCGACAAGTGGGATGCCGACACCATTGCTCAGAAGCTGGAGCTGCACGTGGGCAGCGACCTGCAATTCATCCGCATCAACGGCACGCTGGTCGGCGGTGTGGTGGGCGTGCTGCTGTACGCGCTGTCACTGGGGCTGGGCCGCTTCTGAGCAAGGTAGAATAGCCGGCTTCCCACTGTTGTTTGCCCCGTCCGATGAACTGCCGCGACCATTGCGGTGCGTGCTGCACCGCCCCTTCGATCACCAGCCCAATCCCCGGCATGCCGAACGGCAAGCCGGCCGGCGTGCGTTGCGTGCAGCTCGATGACGACAACCGCTGCCGGATCTTCGGCAAGCCGGAGCGGCCGGCGTTCTGTGGTGGGTTGCAGCCTTCGGCCGAGATGTGCGGGGCGGATCGCGAGCAGGCGATGCTTTGGTTGGGGGAACTGGAGCGCATCACCGCACCGGTAGCCTAGGTAGTCTCCCGCTCCACGATCGTAAACCCCACATCCCTCACCGGCTCGGCCACGGTCAGCCCGTCGGCCCGCTGCATGATGTACTGCGCGGCGGTATGCCCGATCAGCGTGCCGTCGACGCGCACGGAAGTGAGCGCGGGATGCAGCTCGCGCGACATGGCCAGGTCGCCCAGCCCGATGATCGCCAGTTGCTCCGGCACGCGGATGCCCTGCACGTGCGCCTCGGTCAGCACGCCCAGCGCCACCATGTCCGAGCTGCAGAAGATGGCGTCCAGCGAAGCGTCTTTTGCCAGCAGTGCCCGCAAGCCTTCGCGGCCGCTGGCGACGGAGCTGGGGGCGGGCACCATGTGCGTCGGCACCACATCCGCGCCCAGCGCCTGGGCGGCGTTGGCGAAGGCCAGGTTGCGCCGGAGCGCGCGCTCGTCGTCGGCGCTGATGCAGGCGATGCGCCGCCGGCCCCGCTTGTGCAGGAACTGCGCGACGGCGGCGCCCACCTTTTCGTGCGAAAAGCCCACCAGCATGTCGACGGGCGTCGGCGTCAGGTCCCACGTTTCCACGACGGGGATGCCGCTGGCGACGAGCCGGCGCCGCGCCAGCGTGGAGTGCATGATGCCTGTAAGGATTACGCCATCGGGACGGCGGCCGATGATCGTTTCCAGCAGCGCATCTTCGCGCGAGCCATGGTAGCCGGACTGGCCGAGCATCATCTGGTAGCCGTTGGCGGCCAGCGTTTCGGTGAGCGCCTGTACCGTTTCCAGGAACACGGAACCGGTAATGGTCGGTACCACGGCCGCCACCAGCCGGGAGCGGCGCGAGGCCAGGCCGCCGGCGAGCAGGTTGGGCACGTAGCCGGTGCGCTCGACGGCATCCTTTACCCGCTGGAGGATCTCGTCGGACACCGCGTCGGGCGTGTTCAGCGCGCGCGATGCCGTGATCGGCGCCACGTTCGCCAGCCGCGCCACGTCGCGCAAGGTCAGGCCCAGGCCCTTGCGGCGGCGGCGCCTGGTATCGTCGCCGTTGGAATCGTCGCCCATCAGCGCACCAGGCAGGGCCGTTTGCTGTCGAACTGCCAGCCGGGGACCAGGAATTGCATGGCGATCGCGTCGTTGCGCGCCCCCAGGCCCATGCCCAGGTAACGCTGGTGCGCCGCTTCCACCTCGGCCATGTCGAGCTCGACGCCGAGGCCCGGCTTCTTCGGCACGTCGACGAGGCCGCCGGCGATCTTCAAGGGCTCCTTCGTCAGGCGCTGGCCATCCTGCCAGATCCAGTGCGTGTCGATCGCCGTGATATTGCCCGGCGCCGCCGCGGCCACGTGGGTGAACATGGCCAGCGACACGTCGAAGTGGTTGTTCGAATGCGAGCCCCACGTGAGGCCGAAGGCCTGGCACAGCTGGGCCACGCGCACGGAACCCTGCATGGTCCAGAAATGCGGGTCGGCCAGTGGAATCGTCACCGATTGCAGGGCAATGGCATGGCTCATCTCGCGCCAGTCGGTGGCGATCATGTTCGTGGCGGTCGGCAGGCCCGTGGCGCGGCGGAACTCGGCCATCACCTCGCGGCCCGAGTAGCCGTTCTCCGGGCCGCACGGGTCTTCCGCATAGGCCAGCACGTCGCCCTTGTCGCGGCACAGCCGGATCGCATCCTTCAGCAGCCAGCCGCCGTTCGGATCGAGCGTGATGCGCGCCCCGGGGAAGCGCTCGGCCAGCGCGGTGACCGCCTCGATCTCCTCCTCGCCGCGCAGCACGCCGCCCTTCAGCTTGAAGTCGCGGAAGCCGTAGCGCTCGTACGCCGCCTCGGCCAGCGCCACCACGGCCTCGGGCGTCAGGGCTTCTTCGTGGCGCAGCCGGCTCCAGGCGTCCGGCGCATCGGCCTCGCTGGCGTACGGCAGGTCGGTCTTGTTGCGGTCGCCGATATAGAACAGGTAGCCCAGCATCGGCACCTGGTCGCGCTGCTGCCCTTCGCCCAGCAGCGCCGCCAGCGGGACGCCGAGGAACTGGCCGAGCAGGTCGAGCATCGCGCATTCGATCGCCGTCACCGCGTGGATCGCCACGCGCAGGTCGAAAGTCTGCACGCCGCGCCCGCGCGCATCGCGGCTGGCGAAGGCGGTGCGCGCCGAGTTCAGCACGGCGTTGTAGTCGCCGACCGGGCGGCCGACGATCAGCGCCTCGGCCTCTTCCAGCGTCTTGCGGATCGCCTCGCCGCCCGGCACCTCCCCGACACCCTGCCGCCCCGCACTGTCGGTGAGGATCAGCAGATTGCGGGTGAAGAACGGCGCATGGGCGCCCGAGAGGTTGAGCAGCATGCTGTCCCGCCCCGCGACGGGAATCACGCGCGCAGAGGTGATGACCGGGGTATCGTTCATGGTGTCTTTCATTGCAGGTGCAGGGTGGTTTCCAGTCGGACGTCGTCGGAGGCGCTGCCGACCATCAGCTTGAATTCGCCGGGCTCGGCGCCCCATTTCAACTGGCTGTTGAAGAAGGCCAGCGTGTCGCGATCGATCGTGAACGTGACGCGGCGCCGTTCGCCCGGTTGCAGGTGCACCTTGGCGAAGCCCTTCAATTCCTTCAGCGGGCGCACGACGGACGCCACCATGTCGCGGATGTACAGCTGCGCGATCTCGGTGCCGGCCACCTTGCCGCGGTTCTCCAGTTCGAACGACAGCGTGGCCGTCTGCCCCGCCCGCAGCACGGTGCGGTCCAGCTGCACGCCCGAGTAGCCGAATTCCGTATAGCTCTTGCCGTGGCCGAAGGCATAGCGCGGCGTGTTCGGCGAATCGATGTAGGCGGAGCGGTAGACGATGTCCTTCTCGTCCACGACGGGGCGGCCCGTGTTGTACTGGGCGTACGAGATCGGGATCTGGCCCAGGTTGCGCGGGAATGTCGCGGGCAGCTTGCCGGATGGGTTGTAGTCGCCGAACAGCACGTCCGCCACGGCATTGCCGCCCTCGGAGCCCGGGAACCACGCGTACAGGATCGCGTCGGCGTGATCGGCGATCTCGTTGAAGATCATCGGCCGGCCAGCGAACAGCACGGCGACGACCGGCTTGCCGGTGGCCTTCAGCCGCTGGAACAACTCCGTCTGCCGTCCGGGAAGGCCGATATCGGTACGTGACTTCGCCTCGCCGCTCATGTCCCACGTTTCGCCGACGGCCAGCACGATCACGTCGGCCTTGGCGGCGGCGGCGACGGCCGCGTCGAAGCCTTCGGCCGTGGCGCAGCCGGGCGCGCACGCGGCCGCATGGCTGACCTGCGCACGAGGCGCTCCGTTGCGGATGCCATCCAGGACGCTGACGACCTCGCCGCGCACATCCGACACCACCCAGCCGCCTTCCAGGTCGCGCCGCGAATCGGCCAGCGGGCCGATGACGGCGATATGCCTGGCGTTCTTCGCCAGCGGCAGCACATTCCTCTCGTTCTTCAGCAGCACGAGCGACTTGCGGGCCACGTCGCGCGCGATGGCGCGGTGCGCGGGGTCGGCCAGCACCGCCTGCTCGCGCTGCGGGTCCGAGAAGCGGTACGGATCGTCGAACAGGCCCATCTCGAACTTCTTGCGCAGGATGCGGCGCACGGCGTCGTCCACGTTCTTCTGCGGCACCTTGCCATCCTTGACCGCCTGCGCCAGGTGGGCGATGTACGCCTCCCCTTCCATGTCCATGTCGCTGCCGGCATTGATGGCTTTCACGGCCGCGTCGGACAAGTCCTTCGCATAACCGTGCAGCACCATCTCCTTGACGGATGCCCAGTCGGAGACGACGAAGCCCCTGTACTTCCACTCGCCTTTCAGGATATCGCGCTGCAGCAGGGCGCTGCCGGTGGCGGGCACGCCGTTCAAGGTGTTGAACGAGTTCATGAAGGTGGCCACGCCGGCATCGGCGGCCGCCTTGAACGGCGGCAGGTAGACTTCATGCAGCTGCTGCGGGCTCATGTCCACCGCGTTGTAGTCCCGGCCGGCAATGGCGGCGCCGTAGGCCGCAAAGTGCTTGGCGGTGGCCATCACACGGTCGGTCGCGCCCAGCGCCGCGCCCTGGAAGCCGCGCACGCGGGCGACGGCGATCTTCGAGCCGAGATGCGTATCCTCGCCGGCGCCTTCCATCACGCGGCCCCAGCGCGGGTCGCGGCCGATGTCGACCATCGGCGCGAACGTCCAGTGGATGCCGGCGGCCGCCGCCTCGCGCGCGGCCACCCGCGCCGATTGCTCGATCGCTTCCAGGTCCCACGATGCCGCCTCGCCGATCGGCACGGGGAACACGGTCCGGTAGCCGTGGATGACGTCCAGCCCGAACAGCAGCGGGATCTTCAGGCGCGATTGCAGCGCCAGCGCCTGCGCCTCGCGCGTTTCCTTCGCCCCCTTGATGTTGAGCACGGAACCCACGTTGCCGGCCCTGATCTCGGAATTCTGGCTGGCGCGCTTGGCCGCTTCCGGCCCCGTGGCTTCGGCGCCGGACAGCTGGTGCAGCTGCCCCACCTTTTCCTGCAAGGTCATGCGCTTGAGCAGCGCATCGACCTTGCGGTCGATTGCATCCTGGGCAAGCGAGAGAGCGGGCATCGCGATCAGCGACACGGCCAGCGCGGCGGGTCGTAACGTCATCAAGGGTCTCCTATTTATATTGCTGCTGTTTCTTGTCGTAGTAAGCCTTCAGCGTGTGGAAGGCCAGTTTTCGTTTGCCGCTCTGCGTGATCAAGCCCTTGCGGTTCCAGAAGTCCTGGTAGTAAGGGTGCGGGCGGCGCGGCGAGCGGAAGTCCACGAGGATCCAGGGCGTCATGCCGCGCAGGCCGGGAATGGCCTCGAGCATCCGGAACTGGTTCTTGTAGAGCTGGTCCTGGTATTCCTCGCTCCAGCGGGTGTCGGCATCGCCATGAAAACCGCCCAGCGCGTCGGCGCCGAACTCGGTGATGATCACCGGCTTGTCGTAGGGGATGTTGAAGTGGAAGTCCAGCATGTCCTTGTTGCTGGCCCAGTACCAGCCGGCGTACTCGTTGAAGCTGGCCAGGTCGAGCTTGTCGGCAAGCGGGTCTTCCACGGTCACTTCATTGCCGTTGCGGTGCACTTCCAGCGCGGCGCCGACGAGGCGTGTATCGTCCAGCGCGCGCACCGTGTCGGCCAGCTTGAACATGAAGGCATTGCGCGGTTCGCTCACGGGCGTTTCGTTCCCGATCGACCAGACCACGACGCTGGCGCGGTTCTTGTCGCGCACCACCAGCTCCGTCAGCTGCTGCTGCGCGTTCTTCAGGGTTGCAGGGTTTTCCCACGAGATGGTCCAGTAGACCGGTACCTCGGCCCACACCATCAGGCCCATCTCGTCCGCCAGGCGTATCATTTCCTCGCTGTGCGGATAGTGGGCCAGCCGCACGTAGTTGCAGTTCATGTCCTTCGCCCATTGCAGCAGCATGCGCATGTCGCCGGTGCCGCGCAGGCGCCCGGGAATCAGCGGGTTCTCGTCGTGGATCGAGATGCCACGCCAGAACGTGGACTTGCCGTTCAGGAGGATGTCGCGGCCCTTCGTCGCGATCATGCGAAAGCCGATGCGGTCTTCCACCTTGTCGCTGCCCGATGCGATCGTCACGCCATACAGCTTGGGGTCTTCCGGGGACCAGTAGCGCAGCTTGCCGACGGGGATGCGGATGGCCGCGCGGCCGCCGGCGTCGGTGCGCACCCTGGCGGAGACGTTCGCCTCGGGGATCGTCACCGTGATTTCCTGGTTCACCTGGCTGCCGTCGAGCTGCACATACCCCTCGATGCGGCGCGCGTCGCCCCTGGCCAGCTGCACCTTGTAGTCGGCGATATAGGTCGACGGCACCTCGGCCAGCAGCACGTCGCGCGTGATGCCGCCGTAGTTCCACCAGTCGGTGGAGACGGTGGGGATCTCGTCCTGGTGGCGCTTGTTGTCCGCCTTGACGATCACGGTGTTCTGCCCGGCGTTCAACTTGCCCGTGACCTCGAACTGGAACGGTGTGAAGCCGCCCTTGTGGCTGCCCAGTTTTTTGCCGTTCAGGTAGACGTGCGCTTCATAGTTGACGGCGCCGAAGTACAGGAAATAGCGCTTGTCCGCCTTCGGCGCGGCGGCGAATTTCTGCCGCATCCACACGGTGCCTTCGTAGAATTCCAGCCTGGCATCCTGGGAATTCCAGTCGCCGGGGATCGCCAGCGTGGGCGAGCCATCGAAGCTGTATTCGACCACGTCGCCCTTGTCCTTGGGCTGGCGGTCGTCGAAGTAGCCGCCCGTGCCCTTTTCCGATGCGTCGTAGGGTTTGCGGCGGTAATCGTAGTACCCGGTTTCATAGGGGTCGACGATGTGGTGCCAGCGTCCGTCCAGGTTCTGGTGCGTGCGGCCGTGGATGTTCTGCAGTGCCGGATCGGCGCACGCCGCGCAATGCCATGCCAGCGCGGCGGCCGCGATGGCGGAAAACCGGTTCAGCATCGTGTCCCCTTTATCGTTATCGTGTTGCTGGTACCGCTACCAATTTTTGTGAAAATAGTAAGCCGGGCTGGGCGGGAAGTCAAAGCAAAAAATGCGGGGATGAAACGCCGGCCGGCAGCAGGGCTGCCGGCCGGTCGAAGGTTCCTACCTGGCAGCGGCAACGGGGGGCAAGCCCGGCGATGTGTCCCGCGTTTCCCACGCTGTCCAGCAGCAGGAAATCAGCAGGATCGCGACGAGCGTGCCGAGCGGCACGGCCAGCAGTGCGGGAAACGCGAAGGCCAGCGTGAGCAGGCGTGCCCAGTTATGCGCGTACCAGGCGCCCCATCCGATCAGCGCGTGGGCGAGCACGAGGCCGGCGACCACGCACGGCACGTGCCAGTCGATACCATTATCGATGACGCGCGCCATGTACAGCAGGGCGAGGAGCAGCGCGATATAGAAGCCGGCAAAGGCGAAATGGGCACGGGCCGCCTTGATATGGTTGTGCATAGATGACCTCCTGGATTGGTGGTCAATTTTTGTTTATCCAGAAAGTTTCTTTCTTGATTCGCAACATTAAAAATCCTGATTCGTTTCCAATCCGCAACGACAGAGGTGATGCCGGCTTAACACGACCTTAATGGTCGCTCCTGCCCGGCCGCGGGTAGCCGGACCGTATATGTTGTCGAGGTCACAACGTGGTAAGCTTCGGCGCGCACTTTCCGCTGCGCATCCCGACACCTCCCTTACCCCACACATGGACATCATTCTCGCGTTGAAGGCCCTCACCATGGGCCTGGTCGAAGGTTTCACCGAATTTTTGCCCATTTCTTCCACCGGTCACCTGATCCTGACAGCAAGCCTGCTGGACTTCACCGGCGAGAAGATCAAGGTGTTCGAGATTGCCATCCAGGGCGGCGCCATGCTGTCGGTGATCTGGGAGTACCGGGCGCGCATCGGCGCCGTGCTGGCGGGATTGACATCGGACCCGAAGGCGCGGCGCTTCCTGATGAACGTGGTCATCGGCTTCTTCCCGGCCGCCCTGCTCGGCCTGTTCCTGAGCGGCTTGATCAAGCAAAAGCTGTTCGCGCCGGTGCCGGTCGCCGCCGCC
The DNA here is from genome assembly GCF_037094685.1 of Massilia sp. METH4. Classification (NCBI taxonomy): domain Bacteria; kingdom Pseudomonadati; phylum Pseudomonadota; class Betaproteobacteria; order Burkholderiales; family Oxalobacteraceae; genus Massilia; species Massilia sp. METH4. Next base: position 1,219,699 of record NZ_CP146614.1, read on the forward strand.
TTCATCATCGGCGGCCTGGTGATCCTGTGGGTGGAGCGGCGCGCCCGCGAAAATCCGGTGTCGGTGCGCATCCAGTCGGTCGACGACATGTCGATGCTGGACGCGCTCAAGGTCGGCTGCGCCCAGGCCTTCGCGCTGATTCCGGGTACGAGCCGCTCGGGCGCCACGATCATCGGCGGCATGATGCTGGGGCTGTCGCGCAAGGCGGCCACCGAATTCTCGTTCTTCCTCGCCATTCCCACGCTGCTGGCGGCCACGTTCTATTCCCTGTACAAGGAGCGGGCACTGCTCTCGGCGGCGGACTTGCCGCTGTTCGGCGTGGGCTCGGTTGCCGCGTTCGTTTCCGCCTTCCTGTGCGTGCGCTGGCTGCTGCGTTACATCAGTACACATGACTTCACCGTCTTCGCGTGGTACCGTATAGTGTTCGGCATCGTGGTTCTTGCCACTGCCTATACCGGTACCGTCACCTGGGTCGACTGATCCAGCGCGCGGCCCGGGTCGAATTGCCTCCCGGGTTATTATCAATGGATCAACTGGACATTCCCCAACGCGCCCTTCACCTGCTCGAATCCGTCTTCGGCTATTCCGCCTTCCGCGGCCAGCAGGGGCAGATCGTCGAGCATGTAGCGGGCGGCGGCGACGCACTGGTGCTGATGCCGACCGGCGGCGGCAAGTCGCTGTGCTACCAGATTCCCGCGCTGCTGCGCGATGGCGTGGGCGTGGTGATCTCGCCGCTGATCGCGCTGATGCAGGACCAGGTGGATGCGCTGGCCGAAGTGGGCGTGCGCGCCGCCTTCCTGAACTCCACGCAAACGTGGGAAGAAACGGCGCGCATCGAGCGCATGGTGCGCACCGGGGAACTCGACCTGGTGTACGTGGCACCGGAACGGCTGATGACGCAGCGCTGCTTCGACCTGCTGCAGGATTCGAAGATCGCCCTGTTCGCGATCGACGAGGCGCACTGCGTGTCGCAATGGGGCCATGATTTCCGGCCCGAGTACATCAAGCTCTCGGTGCTGCACGAGTATTTCCCGAATGTGCCGCGCATCGCGCTCACGGCCACGGCGGACCAGCAGACCCGCGCCGAGATCGCGCACCGCCTCGACCTCACCAATGCGGCGCAATTCGTTTCCTCGTTCGACCGCCCGAACATCCGCTATTCGATCGTCGAAAAGACCAACGGCCGCAAGCAGCTGCTCGATTTCATCAGCGGCGAGCATGCGGGCGATTCCGGCATCGTGTATTGCCTGTCGCGCAAGAAGGTCGAGGAAACGGCGGAATTCCTGAACGAGAACGGCATCCGTGCCCTGCCCTATCATGCCGGCATGGAGCACCCCAGGCGGGCCGCGAATCAGGCCCGCTTCCTGCGCGAGGAAAACCTGGTGATGGTGGCCACGATCGCCTTCGGCATGGGCATCGACAAGCCGGACGTGCGCTTCGTGGCCCACCTCGACCTGCCCAAAAGCATCGAGGGCTATTACCAGGAGACCGGCCGCGCTGGCCGCGACGGCATGCCGGCCAGCGCCTGGATGGCCTACGGCCTGCAGGACGTGGTGCTGCAGCGCCGGATGATCGACGAATCGGAGGCCGACGAAGATTTCAAGCGCGTGCTGGGTTCGAAACTCGACGCGATGCTGGGCCTGTGCGAAACGCTGTCGTGCCGGCGCGTGCGGCTGCTCGATTACTTCGGCGAGGCATCCACGCCCTGCGGCAATTGCGACACGTGCCTGATCCCGCCGGTGTCGTTCGACGGCACGGTGCTCGTGCAGAAGCTGCTGTCGACCATCTATCGCGTGGACCAGCGTTTTGCCGCCACCCATGTGATCGAGGTGCTGCGCGGCGTGGAAACGGAGCGGATCAAGACGTGGCGCCACGACCAGCTCTCGGTGTTTGGCGTCGGGGCCGACCGCAGCGAACAGGAATGGCGCGCGATCCTGCGCCAGGTGATCGCGCTGGGCCTCGTCACCGTCGACCACGACCAGTACAGCTCCCTGAAGCTGACCGATGCCGCCCGCCCCGTGCTGAAGGGCGGGCAGAAGGTGCAGCTGCGGCAGTACCAGAAACCCGTGAAGGTGAAGCGCAGCGCCGCGCCGAAGGGCTACGTGGAGATGGATCTCGATTCGGAAGAACAGCGGATCTTCGAGCGCCTGCGCTCGTGGCGCATGAACGCCGCGCGCGAGCACAATGTGCCGGCCTACGTGATCTTCGTGGATGCCACGCTGCGCGAGATCGCCAAGGCCAGGCCGACTTCGCTGGACGATTTGCGCGGCGTGTCCGGCGTGGGCGAGAAGAAGCTCGCTTCCTATGGCGAGGACATTGTTCGCCTGATCGGCGACCTCACCTGAACGACTGTACGCGACGATCTCGCCTGTTCACCGGTCGATTACCACGATCGCCCCGGTTTAACGGTCGATTACCACGATCGCACCCGTTTATCAGTCGAGTGCCGCGACCTTACCCGTTCACCGGGTGAGTGCAGTGCGCCACTGCCCCGGCGGCACGCCCGTGGCGGCCCGGAACCGGTGGCTGAAGTGCGGCATGTCTGCATAGCCGCATGCCTCGGCCACCTGCTGCAAGGGCAGTGTCCCCACTTTCAACAGCGTCTTGGCGCGGTCGATGCGCCGCGCCGCGATCCATGCCGAGGGCGGCAGGCCAAACGAGGTGCGGAACATGCGCGCCAGGTGAAATTCGGACAGGCATGCCTCTTCCGCCAGCCGGCCCAGCGTGATGGGCTCGTGCAGGTGGGCTTCGATCCACTCCGCCAGCCTGCGGCGCAGGTACGGGGCCAGTCCGCCCTTCAGGCGCAGGTCCGGGCGCAGGGCTGACTGGTCGTGCAGCAGCCGTGACAGCGCCTCGTGCGTGATCTCGTTGGCGCGCAGCAGCTGGTCGGTGCCGAGCCAGGGCGCGTCGAGCAGCGATTCGCAAAGGCGCGCCAGCTCGGGATTGTCGAAATACGTGCGGTCTTGCAGCATCAGCTCGCGCGGCTCGCGATCGAGCTCGATCACCGCGCGGCGCGTGAAGTGTTCCGGCATGAAGTAGATATGCATCAGCCGCAGCGAGTCGCGCACCATCCAGCGCGACTCGTGCCAGTCCGGCAGCGAACATAGCCGGTGCGGGGCGCCGAACTGCCCCGGCGCCCCGTTGCGCTCGACCCGGTAGCCACCGCCCAGGTAGCACGACAGCGTGTGGTGGCCGGGCTGGCTGTACGCGGTGAGGTGCTCGTCCGTATGGCGCTCCCATACCGCCGCCGCCAGGCCATCCCCGAACCAGGCAAAGCGCTCCAGCTTCGCATCCGTGCCGCACATCGTGCGGAACACCGCATGGCCCATCGCATCCTCCGGCGCCGCCGCGAGCGCCTGCCGCGCCGCCCCGGTCAGGCGGTCTTCGGGGATGGCATCGGCAAGCGTGAATTCAGGAGTCATGGCGAAAAGTCTAGCACTTCGAACCCTCCAGCCGATCTTCCCGGCCGCGAAAAGCGCAAGACCAGACAACCGGTGTCCCGGGCCGGCAAGCAATATGGCCCCACCGGCCCCCTTCCCGACTGTTGCAAGAATTCGGGGACAGTCCCCGATTTTTTCACAACACTTTTGCAGGGGGACTGTCCCCAAATTTTTACAACACTTTGGCTTCTGGAAATGAATGCTCTTCTTTATGTAACGACGGTGCTGATCTGGGGCACCACGTGGATCGCGATCAAGCTGCAGTTGGGCGAGGTGCCGGCGCCGGTGTCGATCGCGTGGCGGTTCTGGCTGGCGGGGGCGGTCCTGCTGGCCATCCTGGCGGTGACGAAGCAGCCGCTGTGGCCGCCGCGCCGGGCGTGGCGCTATCTCGTGGCGCAGGGGGCGGCGCTGTTCTGCTGCAATTTCCTGTGCTTTTACTATGCCAGCGCCCATGTGCCGAGCGGCCTGGTGGCCGTGGTGTTTTCGACCGCGCCGGTGTGGAATGCGATCAACGGCCGGCTGTTCATGGGCCGCGCGATCCGCGCCAGCGTGATGGGCGGCGCCGCGCTGGGGCTGGCCGGCATCGGCCTGCTGTTCCTGCCGCAGATGCAGGGGCACTGGAATGATGGCAGCATGCTGGCCGGACTGGGCCTCGCGCTGCTGGGCACCCTGTGCTTTTCGGCCGGCAACCTGCTCTCGTCGCGCATGCAGGCGCTGGGGCTGACGCCATGGCTGACGAACACCTGGGCGATGTTCATCGGTGCCGGCATCCTCACGCTCGGTGCGCTGGCGCTCGGCATGCCGTTCCGCTTCGAGCCGACCACGCAGTACGTGGGCTCGCTGCTGTACCTGGCGATTCCGGGGTCCGTGATCGGCTTCACGGCCTATCTGCTGCTGGTGGGGAGGATCGGACCGGACCGCGCGGCATATTGCACGGTGCTGTTCCCGGTGGTGGCGTTGACGATATCGTCCGTGTACGAGGATTACCGCTGGAGCACCGCCGCGTTCGCCGGCCTGGCGCTCGTCATCGCCGGCAACCTGCTGGCCTTCCTGCCGGCGCGGGCAAAGGCGCCGGGTGCCGCGGCGGCAGCGGCGCGGTGAGGATCACTTCTTCGTGAACACCAGGTCCCACACGCCGTGGCCCAGCTTCAGGCCGCGGTTCTCGAACTTGGTCAGCGGGCGGTAGGCCGGCTGCGGCGCGTAACCTTCGGCCGTGTTCTGCAAGCCTTCCTCGGCCGACAGCACTTCCAGCATCTGCACCGCGTAGTCTTCCCAGTCGGTGGCCAGGTGCAGGTAGCCGCCCTGCTCGAGACGGTCGACCAGCAGCTTCACGAACGGGCCCTGGATCAGGCGGCGCTTGTTGTGGCGCGCCTTGTGCCAGGGGTCCGGGAAGAATACGTGCACGCCGGCCAGCGTGCCCGGCCCGATCATGTTGTTCAATACCTCGACGGCGTCGTGCTGGATCACGCGCAGATTGGTCAAGCCTTCCTCGCCGATCAGTTTCAGCAGGCTGCCCACGCCCGGCGTGTGCACTTCCACGCCGATGAAATCCTTCTCGGGCATGTGCCTGGCGATGTGGGCCGTGGTCTGCCCCATGCCGAAGCCGATCTCCAGGACCACGGGCGCCTTGCGGCCGAAGGCGGCCTGCATGTCCAGCGGCGCCTTCGTGTATTCGATCATGTATTGCGGCCCCAGCTCGCTCAGCGCGCGCTCCTGCGCGGTGGACAGGCGGCCGGCGCGGGTGACGAAGCTCTTGATGCGGCGCTCGGTCGGGTCATACAGCATGGACCGCGCGGGGCCCTTGGGTGGGGTTTCGGAAGACATGGAACTTTGCTGAAAAAAAGGGCGATTATAGCAGTTGCCGGGGGGACGGCCGCCGCTTCCAGTCTGCTACACTGCCGACTCAACTCACCTAACCGGAACGAACATGACGAACTCATGGCCGCTTCCCGTACAAGCCGTGCAGGCCCTGCCCTGCGTGCCGGACATTCTCTCCGTGATGGCCGAAATGACGGGATTGCGCTTCGTCTGCGTGGCGCACGTGACGCCCGACAGCTGGACCACCTGCGCCGTGCTCGACCGGATCGGCTTCGGCCTGCAACCGGGCGATCCGCTCGACGTGAGCACCACGCTGTGCGACAGCGTGCGCAAGACTGACTCGGTGATCGTGATCGACCACGTCAGCGAGGACGACCTGTTCAGGGACCACACCTGCCCGCGCCAGTACGGCTTCCAGAGCTATATCTCGATTCCCATCCACGACAGCGGCGGTGCCTTCTTCGGCACGCTGTGCGGCCTGGACCCGCTGCCGCTGACACTGTCCGAACCGAAGACGGTGAAGTCGCTGGAACTGTTCGCGCAACTGATTTCCAAGCAGCTCGAGGCGGAAAAGCGGCATGCCGACAGCATTTCGGAGCTGACCGACGAGCGCGAGACCGCCCAGCTGCGCGAGGGCTTCATCGCCGTGCTGGGCCATGATATCCGCACACCGCTGTCATCGATCCTGCATGGCGCCGAGATCCTGCAGCAGCGCGCCGGCGACGACACCACGCTGGCGATCGCCCGCACGATCCAGCGCAGCGGCCAGCGCATCGGCCGCATGATCGACGACGTGCTCGATTTCGCGCGTGGCCGCCTGGGCGGTGGCATCGGGCTGCGCCGCGAAGCCGTGGCCGACCTGGGCGATGCGCTGGAGCAGACCATCGAGGAATGCCAGGGCGAACACCCGGGCTGCACGGTTGCCTGCGATATCGCCATTGCCGGCCCCGTGTGGTGCGACCGCGACCGCGTGACCCAGCTGCTGGCGAACCTGCTGGCCAATGCGCTGCGCTACGGCGAACCAGGCGTTCCGATCCGGGTGAGCGCGCGGCTCGAAGACGGCACCTTCCGCCTGTCGGTCGCCAACGATGGGGAAACGATCGCGCCGGAAAAGCTCGGCAAGCTATTCCAGCCCTACTGGCGCGACGACGACGGCCAGCCCCGCCGCGGCCTCGGCCTGGGCCTGTACATCGCATCCGAGATCGCCCGGGCCCACGGCGGCCGCTTGGACGTGGACTCGCATGACCGTCACACGGTCTTTACCTATTCGGCTCCCGCCGGGCTGCGATAATAGCGGCCCCACCACTTTTCGAATGCACCGTGCAACAGGCCCTGAACATCGCAATCATCATCGTGGCGCTGCTGGCGCTGTACTACCTGCTGAAGACCCGGCCCAAGCCTGCGCCATGGCAGGGCCGCCCGACCGGCGGTTCCTATACCCCGGTGCCGGAAGGCGAACCGGTGCGCCACTGGTCGGACGGCGGCCGCTTCGAGCTCGAGGTGGTGGGCGAGTCGCGCTACCGCGACACGATCGCCGCGCTGGCCGGCGAACACGGCGAAGCGAAGGCCGATGCGCGCCACCCGGCGCTGCTGCTGCCGGATGACGCCAATCCCTACGAGGACAAGGCCGTGGCCGTATTCCTCGCCGGCCGCATGGTCGGCTACCTGGCGCCCAAGGATGCGCTGGCCTTCCGGGAAATGCTCAGGCGCCACGAGATCGACGGCAAGCTTACCTCGACCGACGCCGCGGTGCGCGGCGGCGGCACGTGGGAAGGCAAGCGCCTGGCTTATTCGGTGTGGCTGGATGTATCGCTGAAAGGCTGAGCGGCCGTTATCGCGGCATCCTGCCGGGGGACGAGGATGCGCTCTTCGAGGTGGCCCCCGTCGATCAGCTCGCGCGCAAGGGCGCGCGCCTCGATCTCCGCCGCGTGTTCGCGCTTGAACAGCGCCGGGGTTTCAATGACGATGGGCGGCTCGAACGTACGGCCCGTGTAACGATGCGCCTTGACGTGGATGCGGCCGCGATACCTTGCGGCCTCTTCTTCCGTCACATCGACGCTGTATACGTAACCCTTTACCCAGATATCTTCGGTCATGCTACTTCGGCAACATGTGAAAGCGCGGATGCTAGCACGCGCGGCCATGGCCGCGCGCACGCTTGCCGCCATGGCGGCAGAGTGACAGGCATGGATCAGTGCAGCTTGCGCAGGTGCTCGCGCACGGCTTTCACACTCGGGCCCGCCTGCTTGACGGCTTCGCGCAATTCATCGGGCGAAAGGTTCAGCTCCTTCGTCCAGTAGCGCAGTTCCCACTCTTCGTTCACATTGATGCGGTTGCGGTCCTGTGGGCCGCGGTCTTGCAGATTGTCTGCCATGATGTTCTCCTTGAGTAAGGACGACTCGCGTCGTTCACGAAAGGATCGCGCGCTGCGCGTTGCCGGTCGGTTAGGTGACGCACCGTGGAGCAAGATCAGCCGTCCAGCGCGCGGATATGCAGGCGGAATTCCTGCTGGTCCGGATAGGCGCGCAGCAATTCCAGCGGCGCCCTGCGCCGCCCGACCCACTCGCGCAAGCGCTCCTCGGCTTCCTGCGACGCGTGGGCGCCGAGCACGACGCCCGTCAACGCTTCCGGTTCGAATTCCACCAGGCCCGGCCCTTCATAGCGGATCGCCCGCCACTCGCCTTCATACAGCCAGTGCCGGCTCTTCATGAGGAAGGTCTTGGCGGCCATGTCGTCGTCGCGGTCGCGGAAGGGGTTGATCAGCTCGCGCCGCGATTCGTAGCCGATCGGCCGCGCATCGCGCAGGAAAGCGGCGTGCGGATCGAAGCGCAGGCAAAGGCCCTTGTGGCAATCGGCATAGTGCGACCACATCAGGATATGGTCGTTCTCGGAGGACAGGCACAATACGCCCACCTCCTCGGCCAGGATGCGCGAGTGCAGTTGCTGGATCTTCTGCTGCCCCTGCAGCGTGCGCAGGTCGGTATCGGGATCGGCCAGCGCCTTTTCCAGTTCGGCCTCGCATTCGCGCTCCGTCAGATGCGGCATCCGCTGCGTGCACATGCGGTGGTAATACGCCTTCATCTCCTCGAGCGGCGCATCGAAGGTGAACGCAGGGCGCGAATCGAACGGATCGTTGAAGGTGCACGGCGGCGCGAAGTAGATCGTGTTCTCGCACACGATCTGCCGCGCGAACTCGACGTCGCATTCGCTGGTGAAAGGCCGGTATTTGTAGAGATGTTCCGGTGCCACGATGATCCTCCCGCTGTGATCGAATCATCTTAGCGAAACGGGCAGGACGGCGCGCACGGCCTGCTGGCAGCCGTGCTGTAACGAAGCCTAGGGCTCGCGCGTAACCGGAAAGCGATGCCGGTCAGAACTTGGCGCGCACGCCGAACACGAAGCTGCGGCCCGGCAGGGGCGCGATATCCTTCAGCACCGAGGTGGAGACGCGGATCTCGTCATCGAGCAGGTTCTTGGCCAGCACGAAGTACGTAAGGTCATAGGCTCCTGCCTTCTGCGTATAGGACAGATTGGCGTTCAGCTGGTTGTAGCTGTCCGTGGGGGTCGTTTCGAACGATGCAAGGCGGTCCTGCCCGCGCGCATGCACGAGCGACAGACCGGCGCGCAGCGCATCCATCTTGTAGCCGATCGAGGCGCCGATACGGTCGGCCGGCTGCAGCGGCAGGCTGCCGCCGGCATCGAGCTTGCCCCGCGACCTGTCGGCGAACACGCGCCCCGACCAGCCGGCGCCATGCTCGTTATAGGTCAGCTCGGCCTCGGCCCCGCGGATCGTGGCATCGCCCTGCTCGAAGATGCGCTCGCGCAGCTCGTCGCCCGGGTTGCCCTCCTCGTCCAGCAGCACGCCCGTGACATTGCCGTAGATATAGTCGTTGACCTTGTTGCGGTACAGGTTCGCCTTCCACCGCACCAGGCCGCTGGTCTTCTGCACGGACAGCTCGACGTTGCGCGACACTTCCTTGTTGAAGTCGGGGTTGCCGATGTCGAACGTGACGGTGGCATCGTGCGGGCCGTGCGAATACAGCTCTTCGGTGGCCGGCGCGCGCTGCGCATAGGAGAACGTCAGGCCGGCGCCATAACCCTGCACGAACGGCCACAGCGCGCCGATCGAGCCGGACTTCAGGTCGAACGAACGCTCCAGCCCCGTGATCGGCTGGCGCTTTACGTGCTCGAGCCGGGCGCCGGCGGACAGGCGTACCGGGCCCAGGTCCTTTTCCTCGACGAGGAAGCCGGCCTGCGACGTGGAGCGCGTGGCGGGCACCGTATCCGGGCCGCCCTCCGCCGACAAGGCGGCGAAGTGCGTGTTCTCGGTCTGGATGCCGAACGTGCCGCGCCAGCCCGCCACCGGCAGGTGCGACAGTTCCACACGCGTCTCCGTCGAGCGGTTGGTGAACTGGACTTCGGGCGCGTCGTCCTCGCCCAGCTCGGCGTGCTCGTAGTCCGTATGGCCGGCCTTGAATTTCAGGTTCTCGAAGCCGGCGAACGGCGCCTTCACCAAGCCTTCGATGTCGTAGCGGGTCTGCTTCTGGTCGATGCGCGAACCCTCGGCGCTGGGGATGCCGTACAGATTGGTCAGGTGCGACACGGATGCGCCCACATAGCCCCAATCATCCACGTACGAACTGCCCAGCCCGACATTGCGTTCCCGCGTAAACGAGTTGGCGAGGCGGCCGGAGCCCGACTCGGGATCGCCGATCACGCGGGTGCCGGGAATCTTGTAGTCAGCCGCATTGCGCCAGTTGCCGTCGGCATGCAAGGCGAACTTGCCGATTGATCCGTCCAGCGTGCCGGACCCGTTCTTGCCGGTATCGACGGTGCTGTAGCGTGCCTCGGCCTGGCCGGTGAGCTTCGGCTCCAGCGCGGTCGGGATGCGCTCGTTGACGACGTTGACGAGGCCGCCGATCGCGCCCGAGCCGTACAGCAGCGCGGCCGGCCCACGCAGGATCTCGATCTGGTGCGCCACGGCGCCTTCGGCCGCCACCGCGTGGTCGTTCGACAGCCCGGACACATCCGACACCGCCATACCGTTCTCCAGCATTTTTACGCGCGGGCCTTCCATGCCGCGGATGATGGGGCGCGAGGCGCCGGCACCGAAGGCGGAAGCGGACACGCCCAGCTCCTGCGACAGCGTTTCGCCCAGCGAGCTGCCGGCCTTGTCGCGCAGCTCGTCGCCTTGCAGCACCTTGGCCGGGGTAAGGATCTGGTCGCCCTCGGAGGTGCGGAAGGGGTTGGCGGTGACGACCACCTGCTGGATCGGCTGGGCCGCGCCTTGCGGGTCCGGCGCGGCGGCGTCGGCATTGGCGAAAGCGGAAGAAGAGATGGCGGCCAGGATGGCGCTGGCCAGCAGCGTGCGTTGCGTATTCATTTGAAACTACCTCGGGTGTATGGAATGACGAGCTGCCGCCGCGCAGGCGGCTGCGCGGCGGCTAAAGCTTTTTTGTTACTTGTGCTGGTCAGGCCCGAGGTGGAGCGCGCGGCTGGAAGGCGCGGACGGCTTGCGCGGCGGCCGGCTGCGCTATGCGTTCTGCGGAAGGGTGGAAGCCGTTGCCGGCTATCCGGAAGTGGTGGTTCGGGACGCCATGCGCGTAGGCCAGCTGCTCGGCCGAGAGGCACTGGGCGCACAGGTGGTCCGCCGCCGGCGTCTGCGGGGCGCCGTCGTCCTGGCCCTGCAACTGCTCGGTGGCGATGCGCTGGACGTGCGTGTAGCCGTGCGCCAGTGCCAGCTGCTGGGAAACCAGGAGCAGCAGCGAGAGCAGCAGTTGGACGATCAGTTGACCGGGATGGCGCGGGGACATGCGGCTGTTCGGGAGTGTTGGTTGGCTGGCCCGCTTGTCGTTACGGACCTGGCTGCTGCGAACATGGGGAATCTGGAGCGGGTGAAGGGGATCGAACCCTCGTCTTAAGCTTGGGAAGCTCCTGCTCTACCATTGAGCTACACCCGCGTACGGCGCATTTTACGCGGCTTTGTGCCGGGTTGACAACGTGGGGGATGGTCAATGCTCTTGAGCACAAGGTATACCGATTCGTTGTTGTGATCGTTCATCGCTGGGTACATATGTCGCGCATCTTGTCCGTTACGGCGTCGGAGATGTGGTATAGCCGCGTTCTTGCCGGCTCCGGGTGCGCGTCAGCGCTCGAGTAGAGTGCAGTCGACATATCGAGCATGACCTCTACCAATTTTTTGGGGAGCGTTGCAGAACCTTCATACAACTTGGCCAGCTTGTCCAGCTCGCGCAAAAAACCATCGACTTCAGCTGGCTCGGGCACTTTTCGTTCTCGCACCAGTAAGAAAACCCGCTCACTCCGCGCAAGAAATGTTTCAATCTGCTCTTCCATACAGTCCATATGCCTTATCTGGGCTCGGCGTACCATCATGCCCACTACAAGATGCCGTTCCGCTCAGTGCCCCCATCCGTCAATGATTTGAAAATACCACGAGCTTGCCCTCGGGGTACCTCCCGTGCCACCCGCAGGGGAAGCCGTTGCTCAGATATACCTTCAGCATCTCCTGCCAGAGGCGTGGGAAGTATTCGTTCGAATAGCAGTTCAGTAAGACGTTCATGTCACGCCACATCAACTCGTGCAGGACGCAGCTCACATTCCCGCTCAATTTGACATCCGCGCCATGGAAGTTCTTTTCGGTCAATCCAAAGCAGCGGTTCTTCATGAGGTTGTGGTCGATCCAGCTATTCCATTCGAAGCTGTTTGGGAACAATGTACTTGAATCGCTGACCGTCTCCCAGTTATCGAACTCTTCGAAAGAATCATCTACTGCGTACCTCAGTGCCAACCCGCCGTCCTTCAGAACAAGCTTGTTTGACGGATCGCCGTCAAACGGCCTGTCGAAGTAGGATTGGCGCTCCAGGAACGCGATCAAGGGCGCCGCGCTGACGATCACGTCTTTCCAATGTTTTTTCATTCTTCCTGGGGTATATATTCCATGCGCCCTAAAGGACGCATATTTGCTGGTCGCCCGATCACCCAACAGTGAAGTGGCAATCGGTGTCATCGAATATGCGGCCCAGGTACGTCACCACCTCCTCGAAGTCGATGCACCCTTCAGCCAAGACCACGTCGATTTCCTTGATTTCGCCGCAATATTGGTTAGCCGGCGCCAGCGCAAGAACGAGGCGCTCTCTGCTCAGCAAGACGTGCCGGATTCCACCATAACCGGACATCGACCGGTCGTTCAGCTCCAGGAAATAGCTGTTAAGCTCACCATTCACTTCCTCGGCATCCTGCTCCACCACGCGTTGCACGATGATGTAATTGCCGGGCTCCTTTTCGCTATCGGCGAACCCAACTATGAATGCCTCTTCTTCTTCCTTCGCGAAACCGCAGCGCGCGGTAAAGGCCAGTCTTTCCACGTATCTATCCTGGGTTGATGATTGCGAACGTGCTATGTCAACGTACAGCTCGCCTCTTCAGCGAAGCCTCGACGGAGCGTGTCGGCTGAGCCAGCGCCGCAGCCGTAATGCGTGATCGGGACCGAAGACCGACGCCGTCCCGGCAGTACTCGCCAACTCCGGCTCAAGGTCAAGAAAGTCGTCGAATTCGACGTAGTAGTTCAAGCACCGGATAATTTCATTGTCAGAAGCGGATGGCTTTTGCCTGACCGCGAGATCGACAACGTCCTGCAAGTGCTCGCGCAAGTAGCCAGGCGTCGCGCCTTAGAAACCCGGAATGCTTGATCTCCTGGTGGACCTTTGGAGTGGTGCAGGCTTGTGGGCGAATGCTCAAACTCATGCTCGGGCTGGTGGCATAATGCGAGGGCATGACGAGCGCGATGAAAGCCCAACAATTATGTCACCAAGCGGCCACCCTTCGTAGAGCCTAGCCGAAGTAGATCAATCGATAGTATAGAAGAACGGCAGCTCAAATGGATCGGTCCCAGCTTCATCTTCTTCGCTGTCGCACCATATTTCAAAGGGATTACCCAGAGGATCGATAATCCTTGCATAATAACCGCCCCGGTGATTACACGCCATGTCAAATACTGCTCCACGCTTGTATAACTCTGTGCAGTAAGTCGGAAAATCCCTTTCGATATGAAAGGAAAACATCGGCAACCTTCGACTGTCAGGCGGAAGTATTACACTGTCGCTACGCGCATACATGAGCAGCAAACCAACCGTCTTGTTCGGAATCGGCAAAAAAAACAGACCTTCATTCTCCTCGAACCGGAGGATATCTTTGTAGTATGAATTGACCGTTTCGTAAGTCTCGGCAGTTACGGGAATTATGATGTTAACGGTTGTCATAGTGGACTTAGGCATACTTAAGGTACTTGATTTCGAATCACAGTAGTGGCCACTGCCAACACCACTGCTCACGCACACGCGTAAGGAGGAGCGACGATATCGCGTCGCTTTAGTAGCGCTGCAATCTGACTTCTGCTATATCAAACTGCAAGCGCTTGAACGACGGGGCATCTGCTGCACCGAGCCGAGTCGATCCATGAGCGATTGCAGGCATTTTGAATGCATCGAAATTCAGCGTTTTCGTCGATAAAAAATCTGTCCCATCGCCCGCTCCGTTTAGACCCTCGGCGTCGTACTCGCACAGGCACAAAATTAATCAGCTTTGGTGAAGAAGGCTTTTATCTCGTATATGTCGTTTTGGCGAAAGCAAGGCGCGCAAATGAAAGACTAGACTCCCATCCCGTTTTATACACACCGCGATCAGCTACTTCAAAAGGGATGTCATCGATTATAACAGCCGAATCCGGAACAAATGAAAACCGCGAACGCTTATCTCATGTAGGACGTATTGACCAGGGACAGGTCACCGAGACGATAAATATAAACGATAGCCATGCCGTTCCTGTACATTCCGCGATCAGCTATCTCGAATGGAATCCCGTTTACAAAATAAGCCGGATCCGGGAGGAAGGAAACAGCCGCGTAGGATTGGTCGTCATTCACACTAATCGCAATCTTATAGTTGCTCAACGACCACTCTCCTTTGGATTTCCTGCGGAATTCTTCAAGGGCCAGCGGAAATGTTGGCAATACCTCCCCTCTAAAAGAAAAGTCGGAAGGGTATTTCGTTACTAAATGATCCCATTTTTCCTTCTCATCTGGCACAAGGGCCTCCTAAATAGCGCATTATCAAATTGCACTCCGCACTTTCCTGAAACAAGGGCGGAAGTTTTTGTAATGCCATCCTGGCGGCCTTTCTGTTTTATAATCAGAAGCTAGCCATCGTTGGCAAACCTGCTCCCTGCTATCGATTCCCTGCACAATCCATGGCAAGGGAAGCAATTGACGAGTTCGTGTGTACGGCGTTTATCTCATATACGTGGTCTTGACCAAAGCAAGGTCTGCCAACCGATAGATATAGACAACGCCCATCCCGTTTTTATACATTCCACGATCAGCCACTTCAAAAGGAATACCATCAATGCTGCAAGCTGGATCTGGAACGAACGAAATTGCCGCATACGATTCGTCTTTGCTGACGCTAACGAAATCTTGTAGTTATCCAAAGGCCAATTTCCTTTTGATAGCGCATTGAAATCATGCATGGCTAGTGGGAATATCGCCAACACTTTGCCTCTGAACGTAAAATCTCTGGGGTAGTGATTCAATAGATTCAGCAACTCTTCGTCTTCAAAAGACACAAAATCCTCCACTGACCTGATCATCGGAGACTGCAAGGGGGACAACGTCCCTTGGACAGTTAGGCAGCCTTGGCATTTCGCTGCATAGTTACCTGGACGCGTCTTTGACAAGCCAGGCCAATGCCTGTTTTGTGGCCACGACGTCGCAGGCTTCAATGTCCGAAAGGGGATGGTCCCAGTCGCCATCTCGAATAAGTACGCAACGAAAGCAGCCATTCCTGTCAAAAGAGGGGCGCCAGCCGACATCGATGATGGCTCCACCTGGATACGTGATCTGCAACATGTCTTCCTTCAGAAAATCGATATGATCGTCCACTTTGAAATCATCCGGAAGTAACGATATATCGTCGAACTCTACCGTGCCGCTTCGGATATCGATGTCCCAAAATGTTTTCTCTTTCTCGTCCATACAAGTATCCTGCCTGTTCACTGCTGCCTTCAATTGGAAAGTTAGCGATTGCATCTTCGAGATCCCCATTGGTAACAATGTTCGACTCGTCCATCCACACCGGGTCCTTGCAGTAGCGAGACTAAGAAATTTTCCCCAGGCCCTGGACCGCCGACATGAATGAATTAGCACTCCCTAGGTCACCTGCGCGAAGAACAGGCCAGGACGGCTCTCACTCTTCCCCAAGTATAAGTAGCCCGTAGCATCCGGCAATCCGAACACATCCGAATATTTTTCGGGGAAATCCGAGCTCCTGATCTGCAACGCGAATTGAAGGCCGGCCAGATCCAGCCGCTCATTCTGGAGAAAGCTAGGCCCGCAGCCAATATACGATCCGCAGTCGTTGTCGACCACAGGGTCCTCGCTCAGGTCCATTCGATACGCTGGAATACTGTCGGGCTGGAATATTTCCTGACCTCGCGCGTGCATGATGACTTTGGTCGTCCCAGACTCGATACAGGCAAGCTCCTGCTGGTCACCATGGTATGAAATCTGGTCAAGGAAGTAATCGTCCTGGGAGTAGTAGGAAAAGACCGATATGAATATATCTGGGGGCAACTCAACACTGGCATGCTTGCCAATGAAGGCACCTGGAATGGAAGCGACCAGCAAGAGCGGGGAACCGTCCGGGGCAACCGGCCAGTCACAGATCTCGCCGATGAGTGCTCCGCCACCGATTCGGGCGTCACGGGGGTTAGTGGATGGCACAATGAAAACCAGTCTGCGGCCCTTGTTGTCCGGTGTTCTTGTCGAGGCGATCGAGCGCATCTCTTGCCTGCCTTTCCTTAGACTCTTTATCCGCGCTCGGGTACCCGACCTTCCCTGGGCTTCTTGATTGCCTTGCTATTCTGAGCCGCGGACGCCATTGCGCAGGAATTCCACGCCCTTGATCCCTGCACTTCTGCAGGCCTGGACGAATTGTTCTGAAACGACAATCGTCATCGGATCCTCCTTGCACCTTACAATTGTATGGGACTTCAACCCGTCATCCACGAATTCCATTCGCGAAAACTTTATTGGACCACCCGGATCGCTTCTAAAGAGCGGCGTGTAGGCAGAATTTTTCATGTCAATACACTCTACCAGATGAGCGATATTCGCTATATGGTATCCCAGAAGCTTCTTGCCGGCCACATACACATCAGCTTCGATAAGCTGAACGTCCTTGGCAGCAACAGTTCGCATCAGTTCAGCGAACTTTAGGCTGACGAAATCCCCACCATCGGACATGAGAAAATCAAGCCGCGACAATCGTTCATCGCCGATCTGCCGATCGAGCCTGAACACGGGTGGAGTCTCCAGGCTTTCAAACCTCTTCCCTGCGTGGAACAGCAGATAATTCGGCGAACCGCCGTGATCGTAGTTGAACCAATAGCTTTCAGGATAATCATCACTGATGGATAAGACGTAATACATCACGGGCCTTTTACCGATTGGGTGTCACGAACTGAGGGAGACCATGTCAACCGTCCTGAGCCTGTATCGCTCTTCAGCAAACCTTGTTCTACATCGTCGCGGTGCATGGCATCACATGTCGAGTCGGCCTCCCAGAGCATGCATCAAAGTACCAGATAAGGAAGTCGTTGAAGGAGGACCAGTCTGGCGTCGCCTGTCCACTCATGAATAATCGATAGCTCCCAAGCTCGAAATCGTAGACCGCCATATCTTCTATATTGTAGAGATACATGCCCTCGCTTTCGTCCGATGTAAGTGCCAGATATTTCTCCGGGAGCCGATAACGATCGCGAGCATACTCAGTTTGGTCCGGAACAGCAGGAATTTCCGGACCCACGATATCCAGTAACTCTGCGACAGAGCGAGGACTGATGAAGGTGCCTTGGTACTCGAGGTAGAACTCGCCGAACTCTGTTCCGGGGTCGACCCCAAGTGTATGCAGCACGCTCAATGCTTGCTGCCGGTCATGCCGGAGTATGTCGCCTTTGTACGTTGCCAGGTACGCTCTCACTATTGCCGGGATCATGTGCAACCTTTGTATCTGCCTTTTAATTAGGGGCCGTGTAAGTAAAACGCTGCCGGTGTGCTGAACCTCCTGGCTTCAAAAGTTCTCAGCGGTTCGTAAAGACGCAGAGCTTGCATTCGGGTAGCCGCCGCGCCAATCGGAGGATAGATATGCGCCTGGCAGGCCACAAAATGCAACCACCCTTGTTGTATATACGCTGTTCTGCAAAGCGGTCATTCATATTACGTTGCGCTGACTTTCTTAAAACTCAATGAACGCGTCATTATCAACATAAAAAGTGAATGCCTCTAATAACTGCTCAGGAGTTGGCTCATCGATTTGCGCCTTAGCGTTGCATATCACATCTTCTATTCCGGCTGCGTCAATCGTCACCGACGCGCCTAGTTGATCAACAATGGCTGGAATATGATCATCTGAACCAGGATTAGAGTGTTTATCTCTCTTGGCGAAAATACCTTCCGTTTCCAATGTCCACGGTTGATCCGGGAGGTAGAACCAGCCACTATATCGATCTTCTTGAACTAAGACATCTTTCAGTTTTACGAGCATACTTACTATCAATCCTCCATAAATAACACACCCGTTTGCAGCTCTTAAAGCCTCCTCGGCGCTTTGGATGCAGATTTTGCGTCTATGTCCACTATCAGCTGGTTCTCACCAGTTAGTAACGAAACAGATTTGGGAATTCCTCTGGACCTACGCTCCTCTAGACGGCGCCTGGAAAATCCCTACTGATTAGTTCGAATTGAGGTACTTCCGCTGGTCGCTGCCAGCATAAAACCCCTACTTGAGCTATAACCATGCCATCACCACAATAGGCTCGTTTTTAGCTGTAAAATATTAGCCTTTCCTCTCCCAAACAAGCCCTTCAGACGTGACCGATTCTAATTTTCCATCAGCTGCGTAGTGCATTTCATATTCTGTTTGAAAATCAAACGGTGCGGTTACCATTGAAGCCGACGCGACCCTATTTTTATCGTCGTAATAATATACTGTTATCGAATAAGCAGCTCCCGCACCCACGTTAATATACACCCGATGGATATCGTTTAGGTAGTACAACCGCCCCAACCCAACCAAAGAAGGCGGCTTCTTTGAAGAATGCTCTTTATTGCTGTAAAAATCGATGCTCTGTATCAGTCTTTCGGCATCCCGACTATCGAAGAAGGTCACCATTAATGGTGAACTTTGTGAGCTTGACGGAACAACAGTTGCTACATGGACGTCGTTTATGAAACCAGAGCTATACACATTCTTAAGTCTCGCGTCATATATTGAAGAATACTTCTTTTTTAACAGTCTTCCAGGATCGAGCCCAT
The DNA here is from genome assembly GCF_037094685.1 of Massilia sp. METH4. Classification (NCBI taxonomy): domain Bacteria; kingdom Pseudomonadati; phylum Pseudomonadota; class Betaproteobacteria; order Burkholderiales; family Oxalobacteraceae; genus Massilia; species Massilia sp. METH4. The sequence goes on from NZ_CP146614.1 coordinate 1,238,345, forward strand.
CCATTTCAGAAGAGTACGGAGGGTCGTCGAATAGGGGACCAGTGGAATATTGCCAGAGCTCCACACTCTCCAATGACCGATAATGATCCATCAGCAAATCTATGTCTTTTGCATTTTTTTGGTATTCGCTCCTCAATAACTTCAAAGAGTCCATTAGGTCTGAATTATCGAATATTCTAATCACAGTATTTTCCAAACTTTATGAGAGGGATCTACGTTATCTCGAGCAACAGCAGTCGAATGTCCTCTTCCACTCACCACTTTCCATTCGAGCGCCAATATCTCTTAGTACGTTTTCTACATTAACGCCTCTATTTCTCGCGTTTCTGAGTATCTGGTATATCAGTTTGTCATTGAGATCACTGTGAACGTGCGCACCTGAGTGACGGTTCCCTTGTGCAATTGCTGCGGTCTTACCTGGATGGTTTCCCTTTGCCTCTTGTGACGGGTTAGTACCCCAAAGACGTGCCCCATTTGAAGCACTATCTATATCGATTTCTTCAAGTTGCAGGATCCTACGTGCCCCCTGCACATGAAGATTTTTCTCGCAGTTTTCCTGCACGATATGGTGTGGCGTCTTTTCCGGAGGAACTGGTCTCCCCGCCCTTCTAAGATTACGTCTCAGCCTATCAGCATTCAGTCCCAACGGATCTGTCCATACGACCGGATTAGGACTATAAGTATAAGAATTCACTCCTCCGACCAAGCCAATTGGATCCTGCGTTACGAATCGACCGCAGTCCGGGTCATAAAACCTGTTTCGATTATAAAAAAGATTTGTCTCGTCATCGTGGTATTGCCCTTGGAATCGGAGCGGCTGAGAATGGGACGGCATATTACCACCACGCCAGCACAAACTTCCCCATGAACGGTATTGTGCCGCCCAGATAACTGAACCTTGTGCATCCATTAACTCAAGCGGCGTACCCAGATGATCACACTGATAATGGAATATTCTTTCGGCAGCGAAGGTTTTGTTGTGCTCTATTCGTTGATATTGACTTTTATCTCGATACTCAGCTGCGAAGTTGTTACCACTTTCCGCCACGAATGTTTCGCCGAGTGACATTCGTGCGTGTTTCACCGGTTGCAAATTGGATAAGAAATATAACTGAGGCTTAGGGGTAACGTGACAATTGTCTGCCGACTCAACCTTTGCCATCGGTACAAAACTCTCCGGCTCATACAAATAGGTGACCGTCTTGTCCTCAACAATCTCCTGCACCATCACATCGCCATCCCACACGAACAGCGTTAGCTTGCCCGTATGCGCCTGCCCAATCGCCGGTGGCTCCTCCCCCTCCGCCCACCGCTGCTCATCGACCCGCTTGGCAATCCGCCGCCCGAATGCATCGTAGCTGTACCGCGCAACGATCCGTGAAGTGGCAAACGTCCGCACCGCCATCGTCATCCGGTTCTCAGAATCGTAAGAGAACGTGAGCACCCCTTCCTCGTTCGCGACCGTGGCAATCTTCGGCCGCTTGACCACCGTATTGCCCTGCACATCGTACTCATAGGCATAGCCCATGTACTGCCGCAGCAGGTTATGCGTCACCTTCGCGATGCGCGGGGGTCGCGTGCCAGCGGTTGGCTGCTCATCGAGCTCACGCAGCACCTGGCGCGTATCGATCGGGGCAGCAGCGGTCTCCGGATCGAGCAGGTTACCGGCCGGGTCGAATGCGAACGTCTCCGTCAACCCCGGCTGCACGGCCGACAGCAGTTGCCCCAGCGGATCGTAGGTGTAGCGGATGCTCCCGCGCACCTTGTCATCGATGTGCACCAGATTGCCGAAAAGGTCGTATTCGTAGTGCCGTTCGCGCAGGCGTTCACGGCCACGCTCGAGTGTGAAGCTGGACAGCCGCGATTGCGGATCGTAGCTGCGCCGCTCGGTGAGGCGTTCGCTGCCGCTACCCAGCTCGCGCACGACTTCGCGGTGCAGGTGATCGCGCTCCAGGTCCACGATCGTTTTGCCATTCCACAGCGTGCCGTGCCAGTGGCCGCTGCCGTAGCGCAGGATGTCGATGCGGCGGCCGTTCGGCATGATCGTCTGGATGCGGTTGCCCAGTTCATCGTAGGCGTGCGTCATCGCGAACGCCGCAATGGGCTCGACCTCCTGGCCGGGCAGCGGTGGCGGTCCGGGGGAGTACGCCATGCGTTCGTCGATCAGTTGGCCCACGGCGTCATATAGGAAGCGGTTCTTGGCTTCGCGCGTGGACGTGGCGATCAGGCGGCCCAGCGGATCGTAGGCGTAGCGCACGGCGCCGTCGGTGGTGCTCTTCGCCAGCAGGCGGCCCAGCGGATCGCGGGCGAAGTCGGCGCGCACGCCGGCGCTTTCCGTGGCGACCAGGTGCCCGGCGGCGCTGTAGACGTACTTCGTCACCTTGCCGTCGAAGCCCGTCTCGCTGGTCAGGCGGCCTTCGGCATCGTAGCTGAAGAAGTACGATTCGTCGTTGCCGTTGATGAGCTCCGTCACGCGCAGCGCCTTGTCGTACCGGTAGCCCAGCCGCTGTTCCTTCGCATCGATGCGCTCGACCAGCAGCCCGTGCCCGTCGTAGCGGTAGCGCATGCGCTGGCCCTTGGCGTCGGTGTGCGCCAGCAGGTTGCTGTCGGCATCGTAGTCGAAGCGCTCCGTCGTGCCGTCGGGCTGGATGATCTCCACGACGCGGCCGACGATGTCGTAGCGATAGGCGGTGACGTTGCCCATCGCGTCCACCTGCTCGGCCACGCGGTTGGCGGCGTCATAGCGGTAGCTCGACGTAAAGCCGGAGCAGTCGGTGTACGAGGCCAGCCGGCCCGCGTCATCGTAGCCCAGGCGTTTCGTGCCGCCCTTCGCATCGGTCACCGTGACCAGGCGGCCCTTGTCGTCGTACGCATACCCCGTGCGGCGGCCCAGCGCGTCGGTGCGCTCAACCAGGCGGCCGGCGCCGTCGTAGCGGCTGTGCGTGGCGTGGCCCAGCGCGTCCGTCACCGTGACCGGCAGATTGGCGCTGTCGTAGTCGATCCGCGTGACGTGGCCCTGCGCGTCGGTGACGGTGACGAGGTTGCCGGCGGCATCGTAGGCGTAGCGGGTTTCGGCGCCGTCGGCGTCGATGTCGGCCAGCAGCATGCCGTCGCGGTCCCATGCGCGGCGGCCCAGCGAGCGCGGGCTGCCGTCGGAGCCGATGCGGCGCACCTTGGTCGCCAGCCAGTTGGCATCGAATGTGTATTCGAGCAAGCCGCCGTCCGGCTCGGTCACGCGCGTGGTGTCCTCGTCGAGGTAGGCGATGGCCACTTCGTTGCGGCCGTCCGCCGTCGTGGTGCGCACGGCGCGCGCCTGGTAGCTGTTGTGGATGCCGATCGGGTTGCGGGCGATCAGCGCCGCGTCGTCCAGCGCGATGCCGGCCCAGCGCTCGCGCAGGAAGGCGAGGCTTACCCAGTGCAGGCCGTGCGCGAAGCCGGAATATGTGGTGTAGCGCACCAGCAGGTGGTGCTCGTAGCCGTAGGTACGCGACTGCCCGGCGATGGTGGTTTGTTCGACGAGGTCGCAGCGGCGCGGCAGGGCGTCGAAGGTGCCGGGTACGGCATCGGCCGGCGCCGGCGCGTCCGCCTCGTAGCGGTAGCGGGCGTGGCAGATGCGCGTGCCGTCCGGCAGTACCTGGTCGACCTGGCCGATGCGTGGCGCGGAGGGCCGGTCTTCTTCCAGTTCGGCGGGCAGCCAGGCGTCGCGCAGGGCTTCGATCGTCAGGCCGTCGTCGGTGCGCACGCGCAGCAGTACTTCGCCGGGGCGGGCGTCGTGGTGCCGCTCGATGGTGATGCCGGTGCCGTCGCGTTCCGCACGGCGGGCGAGATAGAAGCGGCGGGTGCGCACCGGGTCGCCCGGCTTTTTCATGGCGTTCACGCCATCGTAGCCGTGCGGCAGCCAGCCGTCCGGGCCGGCATCGAAGGTGTCCGTGCTGCCGTCGCGCCAGATCAGCGTGAACCGCGCTTCGCTGTCGCGGCGCAGGATGAAGCCTTCGCCGCGGTGGTCGTGCTGCTCGCCCGGCGCCAGCGCGGGCAGGCGCAGCGCGCGGCCGCTCGCTTCATGGTAGACCGTGCCTTGTGCGCAAACGGAGATCGAACTCGTATAGGGCGTGGCCCAGCGGGCGCCCAGCAGGCCCCAGTCTTCCGTCTCGGAACCCGAGCGGTAGACGCGGGTCCAGTCCAGCGGCGTGGGGCCGTCCAGCACGAAGTCGGTCTGCGGCAGGATTTCCTCGCCGGTGCCGAAGTGCACCGGGTGCGCGCTTTTGACGCTCTTGCCGCCCGGTGCGCCATCCTTCGGGCAGCAATCGGATGGCTTGTCGTTCTTCGGCGGCTTGTCCTGCTTGATCTTGCCGCCGTCGTGGCCATCCTTGTCGTTGCCTGCCTTGGCGGGCGGCCTGGCCGGCGGCTTCGGCGTCTTGCCCGGCACGCCCTTGCGGCCTTTGAGCAGTCCCTTCAACCAGCCGCCCGCCCCACCCAGCTTGTTCAGGCCGATGTTCTCGGCAGCGCTCCAGGCCATGTCGCCCAGCGCGCCTGCCACGTCGGGCATCTTGCCCGTCAAGACCATGTCGGCCGCGTTGTCCAGCAACGTAGCCGTGGCATCGGTCGCATAGCCGGCCCCTGTCGCCACGCCACCGGCAGTACGGCCGATGGTGCCGCCGGCCACCACCACGGCGCCCGGTGCGGCGCCGACGCCGGTAGCGACCATGACTCCGCCCGCGGCCATGGCCACCGTGCTGCCTACGGCCACCTTGCCGCCGACATCCATCGCATCCTGTCCCAGCTCGTGCATGTCGGCCGACACATTGTCCTTGTAATACTGCGCAGCGTCCTTCGCGCCCTCGGCGATCATGTCGCCGAGCTTTTGCAGGCGGCTGCGCGGCGGCTTCACGCCGCGCTCGTAGATGCGGCCGATGGTGTTGCGGTTGTTCATCCACACGAGGCGCGATTCCTGCACCGTCTGCGCGCCGTTGGCGCCCTTCGTGGAGCTGTTCCCCTGCGTTTCCACCTTCTTCAGGTTGGTGCCGCTCTTGATGCCGCCCACTGTGCCGCGCTCGTCGCCCTTCACGGCCGGGATGAAGCTGCGGCCGTGCAGGAGCACCGGCTCGCCGTGCGTCTTCACGTTCGAGGATACCGATTGCGCGTCGGCGAATTCGCCGGTGATCGTGTAGGGGATCGGTACGACGCTGCTGCCCACCGGGGTCTTGCAGATGTCGGGAACCATGCTGACGCAGTAGAAGCGCTTCGATTTCGTGACTGTTTCGTTGGCCATGTCGGTCAGTGGGAATCAGGCGGGGACGCCTTGCGGCGCGTCGTCAACGGTGTTGTCCGGGTCGTTCAGGAGCTCCAGGCGGCGCAGCTGCTCGGGCGTGGTGGCATGCAGCAGGCGTGCGTCGGTGAACTGGCCGTCGGCCACGATGCAGAGGCGCCAGGTCAGTTCCACCGTTCCCGCCAGGGTATCGATCAGCACCGTGTCGATGGCTAGCGGCGTGGCGGCCACGGTCCCGTCGTCGCCCGCCGCCAGCACGAACAGCGCTTGTTGCGGCAAGCCGAACGCCAGCACGCTGTTGCCGCCGGCATCGGTGCGCACGGCCGGCGCATCGTGCGGCATCAGATTGACCAGGATGAAGCGCTCCTTGCCGTCCAGGTGGTCGCACTGCTGGTCCTTTGGTGCGCCATTCCAGTAGGCGAAGTCGAAATCGGGAGGCAGGCGCGGCACGTCGTCGGGGCCATAGGATGCCTTGCCGTCCACCGTGCCGACGTACTCCCTGCGCGGCAGCCATGCCCGCCCCAGGTAGCCGAAGCCGGCCGGCACCAGCTCGGCCTTGCCACGGCTGCACGCGCGGAACAGGTCGGCGGTGATTGGCGCATGCGGATACTCGATCTGCGGTGCCGGCAGGCTCGCCGGCCGGGTGGCGTCCAGGTACCACGCGGGAGCATGACCTTTGCCGGCAGGGTTGGCCTGGCAAGCGTCGTGCGCGATCGGCGCAGCAGCCAGGTCGCCGTATTGCGCCAGCTGATCCTCGCCCAGACGCGCATCCGCCGGCACCCGTTCGGCCACCGCGCTGTCCCGGGCGACAATCACCTCCCCGCCCTGTGCGTATTCGTAGCGCACTGGCACGCGCAGGATCGGCTCTGGCTCCGTCAGCTTCCACGGCAGCATGCGCAGCATCCCGGCGCGTCGCTGCAATTCGCGGTTGCCGGTCACATGCAGCACCTTGTCGATGATCCGCCGGCCCGGCACCATGTGCTTCGCAGCCTGTTCCACTTCGACGCGCCAGCGCTCCTGGGCTTCCTGCGACACCGGCAGGAAGGGATTGAGCGGGCGCGGCGGCTCAGGCACGGGGGCCGGCTGGTCAGGATATTGCACCCGCAGGGCGACCGGGAAGACGGCCGCCGCGCGCCCGCCCGGCGCATGCGCGTCGCCGACGACGATCACGTCGCAGCGCGGCTTGTAAGGCGCGAGATCGCTTTCGGCGCGCACGCTGCGCTCGATGTCGTCGTCGTAATGGTGGTCCTGCTGGTACAGCGGCGCGGGCGGGTCGAGCGGCACGAGCGCGGCCAGTCCATCGTTGTCGCACGGGCCGAACCGGTAGCCGGTCTTGGCGACGATGACGTGGAACGGCACGTCGTGCTGGTCCAGCGTATCGAAGTGCAACGCGTCGAACGGCGTGTCGTTCCTGAACCGCAGGGACGGGATTTCCGGCAGTACGCCCATGTCAGCCTTGCGGGTTGATGTCGACATCGTCGCCGTGCACCTCGACCTTCTTCGAGCCGCGCAGGATGATTTCCTTGCCCGATATCTCGATGCGGCCATCCTTGCGCATCACGAAGGTGCTGTCGCCGACCTCGATCCGGAATTCGTCCCCCGCCGTAAACGAAATCTTCTGGCCGACCATGACGGTCTTGGACAGGCCCACTTCCTCGGCCTGCATGAGGGCGACGGTGGTGTTCATGGCGCCGCCCACGCTCGTCTGGTAGGCGCCGCCGATCGTCAGCATCTTGGCCAGCGCCACCGTTTCCGTCTTGACCTTGCCGATCACCACGTGCCGGCTGCCGCCGATGCTCACGTTCTCCTCGGCGCCCACGTCTTCGGTGCGGTTCTTGCCGATGCTGATCGTTTCATTGCCGCCCACGTTCTCGGTGCGGTTGGCGCCGATCGTGATCTTCTCGTTCTGCCCGACCTGCTCCGTGCGGTCGCGCTTGATATGACTGTTCTCGTCGCGGTCGATGGTCTTGCGGCGGTCGTTGCCCACCCACTTGTCCTCATCGTGCTCCACTTCGGTCAACTGGTCTTTTTCCGCGTGCAGCCAGAGCTGCTCCGCGCCCTTCTTGTCCTCGAAGCGGATGGCGTTGGCGTTCTCGTACGCGCCGCCCGGCGTCGAGCGCGAGAGGATGCCACTTTGCGTCTTGTTGGCCGGCAGCGGCCAGGGCGGCATCGTGTCCGCATTCGGAACCATGCCGGTGATGATCGGCCGGTCCGGATTCCCGTCGAGGAATTGAACGATCACTTCGGAGCCGATGCGCGGGATCGACGTCATGCCGAAGTTGGCACCGGCCCACGCGGTGGCCACGCGAATCCAGGTCGAGCTGCGGTCGTCGGACTGGCCGGCCCGGTCCCAGTGGAACTGCACGCGCACGCGGCCATACTCGTCGGTGAAGATTTCTTCTCCGCTCGGGCCGACCACGATGGCCGTCTGCAGGCCGTACACCTTCGTTTCCGTGCTGTTGAAGCCGCGGCCCGGGCGCCATGGCACCTTGTTGCGGCTGCAGGTGATGCGATTGGCGTAATGGGACGCCGCATCGGAGCCGTCCTGGAGGTTGTTGCTGGCGGTATGGTGCGCGTCGACGATGAGGAAATCCAGGTCTTCCCCCGCGCCGCCATCGAAGTGGCCGCTGAGGGTAAACCGGCGGCCCGGCTGCGCCGTGCGGTCGTTGCCGTAGCCTTCGAAGTACTTGCCGCTCGCCTCGATTTCCTCGGAGCGGATGCGCGCCTGGGACTCGCCGTCATCGTTGTTCTTGAAACCGTACGCGCCCGCATATGCATAGGTCTCAATGCGCAGCACGTCGCCCTGCTCGTTGATCGAAGGGACATCGACGACGGCGGGGCGCGGCTTCTTGAAGTCGTAGCTCGACAGCGCCACGCTGGCGGGCACGAGGCGGCGCACTGCCATCCATTTCTGCAGGCCGTCGTCTTCCATGCTGCCCGCTTCGCCCTGGAACGGAATGTCCGGCCGCGCGCCTTCGATGACCGGCGATTGCACGGAATCGTCCGAGAGGATCAGCGTATGGCCGTCGGCATTGTGCTCATAGCGGTAATGCCAGCCCAGCTGCTCCCAGCGGCGGTGCAGGTAGTTGTAGTCGGATTCGTCGTACTGGCAGGCGAACGTGATGGCCGGATCGTCGCCATTGATCCGCAGCTCGGCGGTGGCCACCTGGTAGTCGGCGAAGATTTCCTCCGTCTGTTCGCGCACCGTCTTGTCGTGGAACAGGTAGTTGTCGCGGCGCAGGCGGAGGTAGGCCAGCCATGGAGCCAGCACCATCCGGTAGAACACCAGGGCGCCATCGCTGCCGTCACGCTGGAACTCGAACACGTAGCCGTTGAAGTAGCGGATGCTGCCGTCCTCGCGCACGAGCTCGACGGTCACCATCTTGCCCTGCACATCCTTCAGGGCGATATCGGCATCGTTCGACACCACCTCCACCACGAAGCGGAAATCGCGCGATAGGCCTTCGCTGGCGTCGAGACGGTTGGCCAGCATGAGCGCTTCCGGGCCGTCCTCGTTGGGGAAATTCAGGCGCAGCAGGCGATTATGCTGGCGCAGCTTGCTCAATAACTGGAAGCCGGCGGTGGCTATCGTGTCCATCTGTGTCATGAGTGTCCGTGTGGCGGCGCGGCGTGAGTCGCCCATTCGGGACGCGCGCCCGCGTGAATACGTTCGATATGCAAGTGGCCTGAGTCAAGCAACGCTTGAGCCAGGCCACATTATAAACAAGATAACACCGGAAAATACCGCCTGGATGAGTTCTATTTAATCGGCAGCATATTGCTTATCAGCCTCGATTCACCCGCGAGATATTGCTAGCAAAATGCAAGCCATTAAAATCATCGATAAAGATAAAATCTGGAAAATATTTATGACTCCCAGAAACAGACGGCACAATTAAGAGCGCCTAACAAACCCGCAGGGCAAGGCGCGACGTCGAAGACAGTACACCTGTACGGCGAGACGCTGCAACGCAGCCATGGGGGTTTTGTCAGGCGCTCTAAATGCCGGGGCCCTGTCATTCCGGCTGTTCGACGCTGTATCCCTTCGCCTGCAGCTCGGCCAGATAGCCATCCTTGGCGAGGATATGCTTCAGGTGCAGCAGGGCGAACGTGGTCTTGTTGCTGGCCAATGCCTTCTCGGCGGCACCGATCCAGGCCGCGCGCATCTTCGTGTCGATACCGCCGAAGCCCCGTTCCTGCATGATCTTGCTGTTCTGTATCGCGTTCAGGCAGGCCGATTCCTGCTCGGAGAAATCGAGCGCGCGGATGCCCTCGATGTCGCCTTTCGCCCAGGCGTTGGCCCGGGCACGCAAGGCATCCAGGTCGGTTTCCAGGCGCTCGATCGTTTTCGTGAAGCAGGCGACGTCTTCCAGCGGCGTTTTCTTGAATTCCCTGACTGTCTTGATGGGGCTGTCCAGTTCCATGTCGACCTTGGTGGACGTGACTTTCACCTTGTTCTGCCTGGCGATCTCGGTGATCTTTTCATCCAGATGGAGGCGCTTCGACAGGCCGGCGGCGGCCATGGCCTTGTCCGTCAAGGTGCCGGCCGCGAACAGCGGACGCTTGCGTTCGAAATCGTCGTCGTCCTTCAGGTATCGCTTGCGCAGCGCCAGCCAGCGGGCATGGGTTCCCGGTGGCAGCAGGTCGCTCAATACCTTGCCGTCCGGGTTATTCTCCACGCCGATCATGAACGGCAGCACGGTGAGGCTGCGGAACCAGCCCATGCCCAGCTGGGCGGAGGGCTCGGTGATCACTTCCTGCGATTTCGCGACGATGGACTCCACCTTCTGGGAGCGCCATTCCATATTCTTCGGCAGCGGGGCATAGGTGCCGAAGACCCACAGCACGTGATCGTCCTTCGTGACCTTCCACAGGCCAGGGCCGGGCCGCTGGCCGACCACGAGGATCTGCTCCGGCGCGGCTTCGGGGTTTTCGACAGGGGTTTCAACGGGGATGTCGCTCTGGGCAAGCGCCTGGGTGGCGATCAGGGACAAGTACAGCGCGGGGATAAGGCGACGGAACATCTGGACTCCTGCTGTTATTGGAATGGGCGCGATCTCTGGCGGACCGGCGGCGCAGGTCATCATATTGCAAAAGAATGAAGAAAAGATAAAGATTCCGGCCGCTGCGTCATGGCGGTGATTGAAAGCATATTTGAGGAGGCGTTGGGGGTGCGGCATGGCAAAATGCGCAGGCACCCGACAATTCATTCGCTTCTCGCAAATCAGATGATCCTTCACCGAATTTCCGCAGCACTGTTGCTGGCTGCAAGCGTCTGCGCCCACGCCCAGAATTACGAAACTCCCGGCGTCGAACACAATATGCCCATCTTCGCGCCCGCGTTGAAGACGAAGATGACCTACCCGATGGCATGGTCGCCCGAGGTGAAGGACCTGAAAGCCTGGCGCGAGAAGGGCCGCGCCAAGGTGTGGGAAGCGACGCTGCAGCAGCCCGACAAGACACCCTTCAAGCCGGAGGTGATGGCCGAGGAAGACCGCGGCAGCTATGTGGCACGCCAGGTCGTGTTCAACCTGACCGGCACGAGCCGTGTGCGCACGCTGCTGCTGGTGCCGAAGGCGGCGGGCAGGCATCCCGCGACGCTGATGCTGCACGACCATGGCGGCAAGTTCGACATCGGCAAGGAAAAGATGATCGAGCCTTTCGGAGCGACGGACGCGGCGAAGCACGCTTCCGCGAAGGCATGGGCCGACAAGCACTTCTCCGGCCGCTGGCCTGGCGATGCGCTGGCCGCGCGCGGTTACGTGGTGCTGTGCGCGGACGCCGTGGGCTGGGGCGACCGCGGCCCGCTGACGGGGGAGCAGCAGCAGGCGCTGGCGTCGAACTTCTTCAACCTGGGCAGCTCGATGGCCGGCAACATGGCGCTCGAGGATGCGCGCGCCGCGGAGTTCCTCGCATCGTTGCCGGAAGTCGACACGAAGCGTGTCGCGGCGCTGGGCTTCTCGATGGGCGCCTTCCGCGCATGGCAGGTCGGGGCGCTGTCAGACGCGATCACGGCCGTCATCGCCTCGAACTGGATGGCGACGACGGAAGGCTTGATGGTCCCGGGCAGCAACCAGCTGCGCGGCTCGTCGGCCTTCCAGATGCTGCATCCGGGGCTGCTGCGCTACCTCGATCACCCGGACGTGGCCAGCCTGGCCGCGCCCAAGCCCACGCTGTTCTTCGCCGGCGAGGCGGACAAGCTGTTCCCGGTCGCCTCGGTGCGCGCGGCGTACGCGAAGATGGCGCGCGTGTGGCAGGCCTACGGCGCGGGGGACAAGTTCGAAGCCATCGTGCGGCCGGGCGGGCACGAGTTCCCGAAGGAGGCGCAGGACTACGCCTACGACTGGCTCGACCGGCAGTTCAGGCGCTGATGGCAAGCTTTCAGCGCAGCAGCTGAAGGATCATCTTCGGCATCGAGTTCGCCTGGGCCAGCATGGCGAAGCCGGCCTGCTGAAGAATCTGGGCACGCGTCAGCTTCGATGCTTCGGCGGCGTAGTCGGTATCCATGATGCGCGAGCGGGCCGCGGCCAGGTTTTCGGACGCCATCATGGCATTGTCGTGGGCGTAACCGAGGCGGTTCTGCATCGCCCCCAATTTCGCCCGCTGCTGGTTCAGGAATTCGAGCTTCTTGTCGATGTACTCCAGCGCGGCCGTGGCACCGGCATGGCTGCGCATGTCGATATCGCGGTCTTCGCGCACCTCCATCGCGGCGATGGCGACATCGATCGTGTCGCCGGCATGGTCGCTGGCCTGGATGCTGCCCGAGAACGTGCCATCGAGAAGGGCTATTCCGTTGAAGCGGGTATCCGCGACGATGCGCCGGTTTTCCAGGATCAGGGCATTCGTTTCGAGCTGGATGGCCAGGCGGTCGTTGGCGTTATTGGTGTCGTTCGCCGCCTGCACGGCCAGTTCACGGATGCGCTGGTAATTGTCGCCCAACTGGCCGATCGCGCCTTCGGCTGTCTGCGCCAGCGAGATCCCGTCGTTGAGATTGCGGCCAGCCTGGCTCAGGCCGCGCAACTGCGCCGTCATCCGCTCGGCGATCGCCAGCCCGGCCGGATCATCCTTCGCCGAATTGATGCGCCGCCCGCTGGACAGGCGCTGCAGGGCCGTAGTCGCCTCCGCCGTCGACCGCGCCAGCGCCCGCTGCACGAAGAGCGAGTCTATGTTGGTGTTCAAGATCATTGCCATGCCGGCATCCATTGGCTTTCGAGGGAGAGATTTCCTCTACTCATCAATTACGGCACAGGAATACAAAACTTCATCACCAATTGTCACACAGCATTAAATTTATTGATGAGTTCGTGTCTCGCGGTGCCAGGCACCGCGAGACACGGGCTGATCCATTCGGAGTCGGCAATCCGTTGATTAGACGGTTAATCTGCCGACATCATTGTCGAGCTCGTGTTCCCCTGGTGCCTGGCACCAGGGGAACACGAGCCCAGCCGCAGGCTCGCTTCGCGGGCATAGCGGGCGGCGCCGGGTTCGCCGTTGCGCTCGGCGAGCTGGAACCATTGCAGGGCCTGGGCCATGTCGGCGGGGGTGCCCTGGCCGGCGTAGTACATCAGGCCGACATTGAGCTGGGCGCGGGCGTGGCCTTGCAGGGCGGCCTTGCGGTACCAGCCGAAGGCGGCGGCGAAGTCGCGCGGCACGCCCAGGCCGTTGTCGTGGCGCAGCGCGAGGGCGAACTGGGCCAACGTGTGCCCCTGCTCGGCGGCCTTGCGGTACCAGCCGGTCGCCCGCATCACGTCCGGCGCGGGGCCGTCGTCGCGGTCGTGCAGCACCGCCAGGTTGTATTGGGCGGCGGCGTAATCCTGCTCGGCGGCGCGGCCGTACCAGTGCATCGCCTCCTGCAAGTCTTGCGGCACGCCCTGGCCCGCGCTTTGTCCAATCTCGTAGCGCAGGCCCAGGTCGAACTGGGCGCGCACGTGGCCCTGGCCGGCGGCCTTGCGGTACCAGGCGATCGCCGCATCGGCATCGTGCGGCACGCCGTTGCCGGCGTCGTGCAGCTGGCCAAGGTGGTATTGCGCGGCCGGAAAACCCTGCTCGGCCGCCTTGCGGTACCAGTGCGCGGCTTCCTGCGGGTCGCGCGGCACGCCCTGCCCCAGCTCGTGGCGTTGGCCCAGGTTGTCCTGCGCCGCGGCGTGGCCCAGCGCGGCGGCGCGGCGGTACCAGTCGAGCGCCTGTCGCTCGTCGCGCGGCACGCCGATGCCGTTGTCGAGGATGAGGGCCAGGTTGAACTGCGAGCTGACGTGATTCTGTTCCGCCGCCGCCGTGTACCAGCGCACCGCCGCCGCGCTGTCCTGCGCGACGCCGTCGCCCTTCTCGTGCCGCAGCGCGAGATTGAACTGCGCGGGTGCGTGTCCCTGTTCGGCGGCCTTGCGGTACCAGGCGATCGCTTCGCCCACATCGCGCTGCACGCCCTGCCCGTTCTCGTAGCGCTGGCCGAGGTTGAACTGCGCTCGCGGGTAGCCCTGGCCAGCGGCCTTGCGGTACCAGGCGATCGCCTGCGCGTAGTCCTGCGGCACGCCCTTGCCCGTCTCGTACATCATGCCCAGGTTGTTCTGTGCGCCGGCATCGCCCTGCTCGGCGGCCTTGCCGAACCAGTGCCGTGCCTCGTCGGTATCGTGCGGCACGCCGTGCCCCTTGGCGTACAGCCAGCCCAGGTTGTACTGGGCGGCGGCGTAGCCCTGTTCCGCGGCAAGGCGGTACCAGTGCGCGGCCTCGGGCAGGTCCACGTCCACGCCCTGGCCCTTCTGGTACATCACGCCCAGGTTGTACTGCGCCTGCGCCAGAGCGGCGTTGGCGGCCTGGCGGTACCAGGCCAGCGCCATTTCGAAGCTCTGCGGCACCCCGTCGCCGTTGAAGTAGCGAAAGCCCAGCGCATGCTGGGCCAGCGCCACGCCATCCTCGGCCAGCGTGCGGATATGCGCGAGTTCGGCCGCCGCCTGTGGTCCCCGGTCCCCCATCCGGTTCAGGCCCGCAAGGCGAGCGGCCTCGGGTCGAGAGCGGACGAGGCCAGCACGGCCAGGAAGGTGGACAGCGACACGGGCCGGTAATACAAGTAGCCCTGCATCGTGGTGCAGCCGTTGGCCTGCAGGTAGCGCGCCTGCACGTCCGTCTCCACGCCCTCGGCCACCAGGTGCAGCCCGAGCCCGCGCGCGATGGAGATGATCGCCAGGATCACCGGGTAGTGCCCGTTCTCGTCATGGATCTCCTTGACGAAGCTCTGGTCGATCTTGATCGTGTGGATCGGGAAGCGGTGCAGGTAGGCCAGCGAGGAATAGCCGGTGCCGAAATCGTCGATCGCCACCGAGACGCCCAGCTGGCACAGTTTATTGAGCTGCTCGATCGCGTACTGCGGATTGCGGATGCAGATGTTCTCGGTGATTTCCACCTCGATCTGGTCGGGGGAAATGCCGTTGCGCGTGAGCGCGCCGCGCATCTTCTCGAAGAAGTCGCCCCGGTCCAGGTATTGCGGCGACAGGTTCAGCGACAGCCGCAGCCGCTCGCCGCCGGCCGCGTTCCACTCCAGCAGGTCGCGGCACAGGGCGCCCAGCATCCAGTCCGACAGCGGCAGCATCAGGCCGTTCTCCTCGGCGAACGGCAGGAACTCGCCGGCCGACAGGAGGCCGCGTTCCGGGTGGTTCCAGCGCATCAGCCCTTCGGCGCCGATGATGCGGCCCGTGATCACATCCACCTGCGGCTGGTAGTACATTTCCAGCTCGCCGTTCTCGAGCGCGCGGCGCAGCGCCTGCTCCAGCGCGATCTTCTGGTGCGACATGTCCAGCATCGAGGCGTGGTAGAAGCTGTGGCCGTTCTTGCCCAGCGCCTTCACCTGGTACATGGCGATATCGGCGTGGCGCAGCAGCTCGTCGATCGTTTCGCCATCGGTCGGGTAGATCGCGATGCCGATCGAGGCCGAGATGTGCACGACGTGGCCGTCGAGGTCGAACGGCTTTTGCAGCGCGTCGAGGAATTTCTCGGCCACGGCCTTGGCGTCGTTGCGGTCGCGCAGTTCGGGCAGCACGATCGTGAACTCGTCGCCGCCCTGGCGCGCCAGCGTGTCGCCGCGGCGCAGGCATCCCTTCAGGCGCTGGGCCGCCTGCTGCAGCAGCTCGTCGCCCTTCACATGGCCCAGCGTGTCGTTGACGAGCTTGAAGCGGTCCAGGTCGATGAACATCACGGCCAGTTCCGTCAGCTTGCGCTTGGCCTGGATCACGGCCAGCCCCAGGCGGTCCTTGAACAGCATGCGGTTCGGCAGGTCCGTGAGGATGTCGTGGTAGGCCTGGTAGGAGATCATTTCCTCGGCGCGCTTGCGGTCGGTGATGTCGCGCGCCACGCCGTAGGTGCCGAAGAATTCCCGTTTCTTCGCCGTGCTCCCGGCACCCTCGGGCACGTGCATGCCGATCGCGTTCAGCGAGATCGTCATCAAGGTATTGTTGAACGTGCGCTCGCCGTTCGCGGCGCCATTCGCCGTCTTGCACTTGAGGCGCAGTTCCACGTTGCGCGACGCGCGCTCGTCCACGCGCCGCTCGTTGAACACGTAGCGCGCGCGGTCCAGGTCTTCGTCGTGCACCACGAACGAGTAGTGCCGGCCGATCAGCTCCTCGCGCGCAAAGCCCAGCAGCTGGTAGGCGCGGTCGTTGACGAAGGTGAAACGGCCTTCATGGTCCAGCGTGTAGATGATGTCCGGCGAGCTGTCCACCAGGTAGCGGTACATCTTCTCGGAAGTTTCCAGGCGCCGGGCAATGCGCTGGTTGTCGACGGCCAGGCGCCGCTGCTGCAGCGCGTTCTCCACCGTCTTCAACAACTCTTCGCGGCTGTACGGCTTGCGCAGGTAGTCGTAGGCGCCGCGCTTAAGCGCGCCGATGGCGGCATCGATGCCCACCTCGCCGCTCATCACGATCACGTCGCAGTCGTAGCCGCGCTCCTTGATCACGTCCATGATCTGGTGGCCGCCGATATCGGGCAGCCGCAGGTCCAGCAGCACCAGGTCGAAGCGGGTGGCATCCATATGGGCCAGCGCCTCGCCGCCGGTGGCGGCCGTGACCAGGTGATAGTCGCGGTCGCGCAGCAGCTCGTACAGCGAGGAAAGCAGGCGCGGCTCGTCGTCGACGAGCAGCAAGCGGGGCAGGCAGGCGGCACTGCCGCCTTGGCCCAGTTCGTCGTTCACGTTCATCCTTGCATCGGGTCCGAAGTTGCGCCCGGGTTGTTGTCCGCCCTGCGCGCGGGCAATGCCGCGGGACGGGTCTTGCCGCCGCGGGCGGGCAGCAGGATTTCAAAGCTGGTGCCGCCCCTGCCGCTGCGGCAGGCGATCAATCCATCCAGCTTGCGCACCAGTTCGTGCACGATCGAGAGGCCGAGGCCGTGGTGCGGCCCCTCCTTCGCGCTTTTCACTTCCGAGAACAGGTTGGCCAGCACGTCCGGCGCGAGGCCCGGCCCGGTGTCGGCCACGGCCAGTTCCACGTACAGCCTGCGGTCGCGTACCACATGGCCGCGGTTGGCGATCTCGATGCGGCCGCCGCCGGGCATCGCCTCCACCGCGTTCTTTACGAGATTGATGAGGATCTGCTTCAGCACATCGGCCTCGCCCTCGAACTCGTTCGGATCTTCCTGCATGCGCACCAGCACCTGCACGGAAGCGGGGATGAAGGCGGTGGCGCGGAACATGCGCAGCACGTCGTCCACCACGCGGGCGATGTCGGCCGCGTCGCCGGCGGGCGCGGCCCGCACCTCGGTCAAGCCGTTGATCAGCTGTCCCACGCGGTCGATCTCCTCGTTGAGCACCGACATCTCGGCCACCACGGGTTCGCGGCGCGCGAGCTTGTCGTCGAGCACGGACAGGTAGTTCTTGATGATGGACAGCGGATTGTTCACCTCGTGCACCACGCGGCGCGACGCTTCGCGGTATTCCTGCGCCAGGTGCGCGATGCGCCGCTCGGCCTCGCCCTGCTGCGCGAGCGCCGCCTGCAACGCGGCCGCGGCCTGGGCGCCGAACGCCAGCAGGAAACGCTCGCGCTTCTGCATGGCCGGCAACTGCCAGGCCGCCACGCCGGCCAGCAGCACGCCGGCACAGTGCTGCCCCGCCAGGAGGGGCACGCACACCATCGCTTCGCTGCCGAGGATGCGCAGCAGCTGCTCTTCGGCGATATCAAGCGACTGCGCCGCGCCGCGCGCGAGCAGTGCGACCTGGCGCGCCGCCACGGCGCCGGCGATCGCGCCGCCGCGGCCGAGAGGAATCGAGAAGCCGGCCAGGCGCCCCTGCTGCTCGCCGGCCGCCACGCCGACCAGGGCCTGCCCGGCCGCGTCCCGCGGCAGCATGATGGTGGTGCCCAGGTCGAACAGGATGCGTGCGGAGCGCGTCACGGCATCGAGGAGCGCGCTCTGGCCCTGCTGCCGGGAGAATGCCTGGCCCATCTCGGCGACCAGCATCATGTTGCGCATCTCTTCCTGCAACCGGGCCTGCACCGGGTCGGCGATCGCGGCGGTGCCGGCCACCGGCAGCGCGGGCACGTCCTCGGCCCCCGCCAGATCGATGCCCAGGTAATCGGCCGCCTTCTGCACCTGGCGCGTGGCGCCCTTCAGGACCGCATCGAGATCGCGCGGCGCGACGCCGCAGTGCCCCGCCATCGTGGCGATCGCCTCGCCGGCATCGGGGTGGTGCACGGTCAGGTGCGCGAGCCGCACGATGCGGATCAGCGGATGCGCGGTGGCCAGCCGCTCGGCCGGCTCGTGGTGATACAGCACGCTGTCGGCCAGGAAGGAATCGAGGTTCCAGCGCTCGACCAGCCACGCTCCCGCTTCCGTGTGCGTGATCTGCAAGGTGCGCTGTTCGACGGCGCACAGGTCTTCGTCGTCGCGCGCCATGAAGTTCACGCCGTATTCGCGCGGCGCGGCGGCCAGCAGCGCCAGACGGCCCACGTTATGCAGCAGGCCGGCCAGCCAGGCTTCCTCCGTCTGCGGATACCCGGTCATGCGGGCGATGTCGCGCGCCACGACGGCGGCGCCCAGCGCGTGCCTCCAGAAGGGGCGCAGGTCGGCACTGCCGGAATGGGGGAAGCTGTTAAAGGTCTGGAACACCGATTCGCTGATCACCAGCGTCTTGATCATGTCCGTGCCCAACGCCGCGAGAGCCGGCTCCAGGCTCGCGCCACGGCTGGCGCGATGGTAGGCCGAGCTGCCCGAAACGGCCAGCACCTTGGCCGTCATGCCTGCATCCTTGCCGATCAGCTCGGCCAGCTCGGCCATGCCGGCGTCGTCCGCCTGCAGCAGCTCGATCAGCTTGATCAAGATCTGCGGCATGGCGGGTAGCCTCGCCAGCATCAGGCGGTTGCGAATGTCGTGGTCTGGTTGGTGCATCGTGACACTGCCGCAGTGGACTTCTTCCCCGAAGAAGGCGGTCTTGCCCGAACGGCATGCCACCCTGTAGTTTTAAGATGTCGTCAAGATAGTTATCAAAACTTTACTATATGCAACATTAGTTTATCGTAGCATACATTGCTACTCTCTTGCATGAAAACAACTTCCAAACGACCGTTCGGATTCGCTTAGTGTTGCTCGGCAGCAGCGGGAGGCAAGCCGCGGCGCACTTGGCGGGCCACCAGCCACAATCCCAGCGCCGTTGCTGTAAACACCAGCTGGCCGGTCGCCAGCCACAGCACGGAACCGGCCAGCGCCGGTGCCACGACGCCGGCGACGATGGCGCCGGCCAGCGTGGTTTCGAACGACTGGCAGGAAGCGACGGTGCCGCGGATGTGCGGGAACAGGTCGAGCGCCATCAACGTGGCGGCCGGGCCCACGACCGACATGCCAAACGTGTAGAAGAACAGCGGCAGCACGCTCCAGGGCACCGATGGCGGCATGAATACGTGATACAGCACGTTCACGCCGGCGGCTGACAGCAGGAATGCGAAGCCGATGGCGACCTGGCGTTCGAACGTGATCTTGCCGGCCAGCCGGTTGGCGAACAGGGCGCCGGTGAAGATGCCGGACACGGAAGGGATGAACAGCCACCCGAACTGGTCCGGCCCCAGGTGCAGCTGCTTGGGCAGGAATTCCGGCGCGGCGGTGATGTAGACGAACAGGCCGGCGAAGTTGAGCGCCACGATCAGCGATTTCAGGTGGAACAGCGGCGAACCAAGGATCTGCCGGTAGCTGCCCCACAGGAAGCGCGGATTGAACGGCTGGCGCTTGTGCAGCGGCAGCGTTTCCGGCAGCCGCCGCCAGCAGACGATGAACAGGCCGATGGAAAATACGAACAGCACCAGGAAGATGGCGCGCCAGTCGAACCATTTGACGATGAAGCCGCCCATGATCGGTGCCAGCGCGGGCGCGATCGAGAAGATCATGGTCACGAGCGACAGCAGCCTGGCCGCTTCGGCGTCGTGGTACAGGTCGCGGATGATCGCCCGCCCGACCACCACGCCGGCACCCGCCGACACCCCTTGCAGGACCCGGAAGAACCACAGGTAATGCACGCTGTGCACGGCTGCGCAGCCGACGGTGCCGATCGCGAACAGTACCAGCGAGACAAGGATCACGTTGCGGCGGCCGAACGCATCGGACAGCGCGCCATGCCACAGCACCATCGCCGCGAACGCCAGCATGTAGGCCGTGAGGCTTTGCTGCACCTCGATCGGCGTGGCGCCCAGCGACTGGCCGATTTCCGGGAAGGCCGGCAGGTAGGCGTCGATGCAGAAGGGCCCGAGCATCGACAGCGCGGCCAGCACGATGGCCAGCGATGCCTGGCTCAGCGGGCGGGTGTGCGGTTTCTTGCGTGGGGGGACCGGGGGGACCGGGTCGGGAGGGAGATTGGCTGGGGTGTCGGGGAGCATGGGTTATCGATTTTTCGATTGAACCCCAACGGCAAATGCGGGGGCAGAAGGGCCTGGAGAGGCGGTAGCATCCAGCTACCGCCGCTACGCAGGCGAGGAGCGGTGCTCCTCGCAATCCCTGCTACGCCCCCAGGTTTTGCACCTGGGGTTAAGACCGGCCGCGCCGGCGCGCCAGCCGATCAGTTTCACTCTTCGCTTTTCGGTTTTGCTTCCTCGCGCCGATTGAACCCCGCCACCATGTCGAAGCGGAACAGCCGGCATTCGAGGGCGCCGTTGAAGAAAGGCGTCTTGCGCGATTCCTTCAGTCGCAGCAGCTTCGGCAGGTTCAGGTCGGCCGTGAACAGGTAGGCCGTCCACCCGGCGAAGCGCTGCTTGAGCGTCTTCGAGAAATCGGCGTAGAACGATTTCGCCAGCTCGTCTTCGGGCAGCGTGCTGTCGCCGCGCACGCCGATCCGCTCGCCGTACGGGGGGTTCGTCAGCAGGATGGCAGTGCCGCCTTCGGCGATGGCAACCGGCGGCTGCACCTGCTGCGCCTCGATCTGCTTCAGCGGCACCTCGAACAGGATACCGGCATTGCGCAGGTTGTGGCGCGTCATTGCCACCATGTCGCCGGAGATGTCGGAGCCGAAGATCGTCGGTTCCGCGGGCAGCGGATTGGGCTTGATGGCCGCCTTCATCTCCTGCCACGGAGCGGGATCGAAGTCGTGGAATTTCTCGAACGCGAAGCGGCGGCGCGCGCCGGGCGGCACGCCCTGCACCATCTGCGCGGCCTCGCAAAGGATCGTGCCGGAACCGCACATCGGGTCGAACAGCGGCATGCCTGGCTTCCAGCCGGACACGCGGAGCAGGCCCGCCGCCAGGTTTTCACGCAGCGGCGCGTCCCCCGTCTCGGTGCGCCAGCCGCGCTTGAACAGCGCCTCGCCCGAGGTATCGAGGTAGACGATGAACTGGCGCTGGTCGAGGAAGCCGGCGATGCGCATGTCCGGCTCGCGCGTGTTGACCGAGGGGCGCTTGTTGTACATGTCGCGGAAGCGGTCGCACACGGCGTCCTTGATCTTCAGCGTCGTGAATTCGATGCTTTTTAATGGCGACTTGATCGCCGTGACATCCACGCGGATCGTGTGGTGCACGCCGAACCACTCTTCCCACGGCTGCGCGAGCACGAGGTCGTAGATGTCGTTTTCGTTCTGGTAATGGCACACGCCCATGCGCATCAGCACGCGCGAGGCGATGCGCGAATGCAGGTTGATGCG
The DNA here is from genome assembly GCF_037094685.1 of Massilia sp. METH4. NCBI lineage: Bacteria > Pseudomonadati > Pseudomonadota > Betaproteobacteria > Burkholderiales > Oxalobacteraceae > Massilia > Massilia sp. METH4. The sequence goes on from NZ_CP146614.1 coordinate 1,259,701, forward strand.
GTAGGCGTCATACAGGTCGCCCGAGCAGTGCACGCCGCCCGGCACCTGGTTGTGCACCTTCAGCGTGGGGCTTTTCGTGGTTTGCGCGATCTCGAGGAGTTCCTCGGCCAGCGCGGCTTCCATGCCGCGCGGGCATGGGCAGAAGTAGGAAGTGGTCATCGGTGTACCTTTGTCCGTTGGGAAATGCTTTGGTGTCGAACATCTTTTTTCGCAGAAAAAAGGTGTGCGACACCGGTTTTTGTTGATCGACGCCGGAAAAGAAAACCGGTGTCGCACACCTTTTCCCAAGGGAAAAGATGTGCGACACCAATGCTTTCTCTGCCGCGGGTCAGAACGGCTTTACAACTACCAGGATCACGATCGCCAGCAGCAACAGCACGGGCACTTCGTTGAACCAGCGGTAGAACACGTGGCCGCGTTTGTTCACGCCGCGCTCGAACTTTTTCAGCAGCGAGCCGCAAGCGTGGTGGTAGCCGAGCACGAGCACCACGAAGGTGAGCTTGGCGTGCAGCCAGCCGGGCAGCTTCATGCCGTCCGGCGACTGGTATTGCATCCATGTGAGGATCAGGCCGAAGACGATGGCCGGCACGGCCAGCATCGTCATGAACCGGTACAGCTTGCGGGCCATCAGCAGCAGGCGCTCCGTCGTCGGGCCCGGCGTTTCCTGCGCCAGGTTCACGAAGATGCGCGGCAGATAGAACAGGCCGGCGAACCAGGAGGTGATGAAGACGATGTGCAGTGCCTTGATCCAGAGCATTGAATTCCTTAGTTCTTGGTTAGAGGGGCGCAGCAGGGTTTCGTGGAGCATGCTCCACGCCTGCGAAACGGTGTTGGCTTGCGAGCCATCACCTGTCCAGGCCCTGGGCTGTCCCTTTGGTTACGAACGCACTTCGCCGTGGCCGAACACCACGTACTTCAGGGACGTCAGTCCCTCCAGCCCCACCGGCCCGCGCGCATGCAGCTTGTCGTTCGAGATGCCGATCTCCGCGCCCAGGCCGTATTCGAAGCCGTCCGCGAAGCGGGTCGACGCATTGACCATCACCGAAGCCGAATCGACTTCGCGCAGGAAGCGCATCGCGGCGCTGTAGTCCTCGGTGACGATCGCCTCGGTGTGCTTCGACGACCACGTGTTGATATGGTCCATCGCCGCATCGATGCCGTCCACCACGCGCACGGCCAGGATCGGTGCCAGGTACTCGGTCGCCCAGTCCTGCTCGGTCGCCTGCGCCAGGTGCGGGTACCCCGCCGCAGACAATATCGCGAACGCGTCGTCGTCGGCGCGCAGTTCCACCTGCTCGGTCGCGTACAGCTTCGCCAGCTCGGGCAGCACGGCCGGGGCAATGGTACGCTCGACCAGCAGCGTTTCCATCGTGTTGCAGGTGCCGTAGCGGTGGCACTTGGCGTTGAAGCCGATGTCCAGTGCCTTCTTCATGTCGGCCTTGGCGTCGATGTACACGTGGCAGATGCCGTCCAGGTGCTTGATCATCGGCACCGTGGCTTCTTCCATCAGGCGGGCGATCAGGCCCTTGCCGCCGCGCGGGACGATCACGTCGACGTATTGCGGCATCGTGATCAGGGCGCCCACGGCTGCGCGGTCGGTGGTTTCCACGACTTGAACTCCATCGGCCGGAAGGCCTGCCCCCAGCAGGCCTTCCTTGACGATCTTCGCCAGCGCGCGGTTGCAGTGGATCGCCTCGGAGCCGCCGCGCAGGATCGTGGCGTTGCCGCTCTTGATGCACAGGCCGGCCGCGTCCACCGTCACGTTCGGGCGCGCTTCATAGATGATGCCGATGACGCCCAGCGGCACGCGCATCTGCCCGACCTGGATGCCGGTCGGGCGCACCTTCATGTTCGAGATCTCGCCCACCGGGTCCGGCAGCGCGACGATCTGGCGCAGGCCTTCGACCATCGTGGCGATCGCCTTGTCCGACAGCGTGAGGCGGTCGACCATGGCCGGCGCCAGGCCGTTGGCGCGCGCCGCTTCCAGGTCTTGCCCGTTCGCCGCGCGCAGCGCGTCGGCGTCGCGTTCGATCGCATCGGCGATCAGCGACAGCGCCTTGTTGCGCGTGGCGCTGTCGGCACGCGCCATCGCGCGCGAGGCGGCGCGGGCACGCTTGCCCAGCGCTTCCATGTACTCTTTCACTTCCGTGCTCATGATTGTTATCCTCGTGCTACCTTCAGCGCCAGTTGCAGCATGGCGTCCCACTGGTCGCCGGCATACGCCTTGGCGCGCAAGCCCTTGACCATCCTGTCGACCTGGGAAGCCTGCCGCAAAGCCTCTTCCAGCGTGGCCAGCGAAACGCGGCGCAGCGCCGGTTCCATCATCCGCTCGCGCGGCCCCCAGATGCGGTATTCCTTCAGCAGCGCGGCCAGCGGGCGGCCCTGCGCCATTCCTGCCTTTAATTTTAGCAGCGTGCGGATCTCTTCCGAGACGGCCCACAGCACCAGCGGCAGCGCCTCGCCCTCGCCTTTCAGGCCCTCGAGCATGCGCACCAGCCGGGCCGGATCGCCCAGCAGCATCGCTTCCGACAGCTTGAAGACGTCGTAGCGCGCCACGTTCAGCACGGCGTCGTGCACCTGCTCATACGTCAGTTTTCCAGGCTCGTGCAGCAAGCCCAGTTTCTGGATTTCCTGGTGGGCCGCCAGCAGGTTGCCTTCCACGCGGTCGGCGATGAAATCCAGGCTTTGCCGGTCCGCGCTCTGCCCCTGCATCGAGAGGCGCAGCGAGATCCAGTTCGGCAGCTGGGCGCGCTCCACGTTCGGGATTTCGATGTACACGGCGGCGCTCTGCAAGGCGGCAACCCACGCGGCCTTCGCGGTCTGCCAGTCCAGCTTCGGCAGCGTGATCAGCGTGAGATTGTCCGGCGACAGGTTCTTCACATAGGCCTGCAGCGCGGCGCCGCCATCCTTGCCCGGCTTGCCGGTGGGGATACGCAACTCGATCAGCTTCTTGTCGCCGAACAGCGAGAGTTCCTGGTTGGCGGCCAGCAGCTCGCCCCACTTGAAGCTGCGTTCCACCGTGAGCACGTCGCGCTCCGAATACCCCTGGGCGCGGGCGGCGCGGCGGATCTTGTCCGCCGCTTCCAGCGCCAGCAGGTGCTCGTCGCTCGTGATCACGTACAGCGGCGCCAGGGTCTTGGCCAGGTGGCCCTCCAGCGCATCGGCGCGCAGTTGCATGTTATTCCTGGCGCGTCGGCAGTGCCGGTTCGGTAACGGGTTCGGCCGGGGCGGACGACGGCTGCACCGTCGTGGGCGCACTGGAGGACGCACCGGCGGGTGCCGCGACGGAACCGGGCGACACGACGCCCGGCAAGGTCAGCGGGCTGACGGTGCTGGTCGGCGTGGCGTTCGGGCGCGACGGCTTGATCGCGGCCATGCGGCGCATCATCTGCTGCACCAGGTCCTTCTGCATGTCGCGGTACAGCTGCGCCTCTTCCTGTTCCTTCGCCAGCAGCTGCGTTTCGCTGAACGTGATCGAGCGCGTCAGCGTGATCTGCGTGGGACCCAGCAGTTCCGTGCCGGCGTTGTCCTTCACACGGAACACGATGTTATACGACAGCAGGTACTCGCTGACCCGGCCGGCGCTGTTCAGCGACAGGATCGACTTGCTGCGCGTCTTGTCCGGGTCGGTGATGACCTCGATCGTGGCATCCGCGGACTGCGGCGTGTTCACCACGACGGTATTGCCGTTGACGCGGATATTGCGCTTCAACTCGATGGCCAGCGGCGACGACTCCGGCAGGCCGACATACATGGAGGCGAACGGCAGCGTGTAATTGCCGCCCGAGCCGCGCAGGTGGAAACCGCAGGCGGAGACAGTACCAGCCAGCGCGGCGACCAGCACCGTATTACGGATAAGACCTTTCAGAGTCGTCATATGCTTTACACCACGATGTTGACCAGTTTGCCCGGCACCACGATGACCTTCTTCGGCGTGCCCTCGATGAACTTCTGCACGCTTTCCTCGGCCAGCGCGGCGGCTTCGATGGCTGCCTTATCAAGCGACTTCGGCACCTTCACGGAACCGCGCAGCTTGCCGTTCACCTGGATCATCAGCTCGATCTCGGACTGTTCCAGCGCGGCCGGGTCGACCTGCGGCCAGGCCGTATCGAGGATGTCCTTGTTGGCGGCGGCGTAGCCCAGTTCCGTCCACAGCACGTGCGTGATGTGCGGCGCCACGGGGTTGAGCAGGCGCAGGAAGATCGACAAGCCTTCGGAGATCACGGCCGACGATTCGGCGGAATCGTCCAGCTTGGCCGACTCCAGCGTGTTCAGCATCTTCATGCAGGCCGATACCACCGTGTTGTACTGGATGCGCTTCAGGTCGTAGTCGGCCTGCTGCAGCACCTTGTGCAGTTCACGACGCAGCGTCTTGCCCGCGTCCGTCGTTGCGTTGGCGGTGAGGACGGCATTGGCGGCGGCCACGCGGTCCTTCTGCGCGTACGCGTAAGCCCACACGCGGCGCAGGAAGCGGTTCGCGCCTTCCACGCCGCTGCCCGACCATTCCAGCGTCTGCTCCGGCGGCGAGGCGAACATCGTGAACAGGCGGGCCGTGTCGGCGCCGTACTGCTCGATCTGCGCCTGCGGGTCGATGCCGTTGTTCTTCGACTTCGACATCTTCTCGGTGCCGCCGATCTGCACCGGCTGGCCGTCTTCCTTCAGCACCGCCGAGACGGGGCGGCCCTTGTCGTCCGTGGTCAGTTCCACGTCGGCCGGGTTGTACCAGACCTTCTTGCCCGAAGCGTCTTCGCGGTAGTAGGTCTCGTTCAGCACCATGCCCTGCGTGAGCAGGTTGACGAACGGCTCGTCGAACTTCACGAGGCCGAAGTCGCGCATCACTTTCGTCCAGAAGCGCGCGTACAGCAGGTGCAGCACGGCGTGCTCGATGCCGCCGATGTACTGGTCCATCGGCATCCAGTAGTCGTTGCGGGAATCGACCATCGCGTCGTTCGAATTGGGCGACGTATAGCGCATGTAGTACCAGCTCGAATCGACGAACGTGTCCATCGTATCCGTCTCGCGCCGCGCCGGCTTGCCGCACTTCGGGCAGTCGCACTTCAGGAAGGCTTCATGCTTGTTCAGCGGGTTGCCCGTGCCGTCCGGCACGCAGTCTTCCGGCAGCACGACCGGCAGGTCCTTTTCTGGCACCGGTACCGAGCCGCAGTCGGCGCAGTTGATCATCGGGATCGGCGTGCCCCAGTAGCGCTGGCGCGAAATGCCCCAGTCGCGCAGGCGGAACGTCACCTTCTTCTCGCCCAGGCCCAGCGCGGCCAGGTCGGCGGCCACGGCGTCCACGGCATCCTTGTAGTTCAGGCCATCGTACTTGCCGGAGTTCGTGACGATCGAGGTTTCCTTGTCGCCGTACCACTCCTGCCATTGCTCCGTCGAGTACTCCTTGTTCTCGGCGGTCGTGATCACCTGCTTGATCGGCAGCTTGTACTTGTTCGCGAAAGCGAAGTCGCGCTCGTCGTGCGCCGGCACGCCCATCACGGCGCCGTCGCCGTAGGTGATCAGGACGTAGTTGCCGACCCAGACTTCGATCTGTTCCTTGGTCAGCGGGTGCGTGACGGTCAGGCCCGTGGGCATGCCCTTCTTTTCCATCGTGGCCATGTCGGCCTCGATCACGGAACCCATCTTGCACTCGGCGATGAACGCTTGCAGTTCCGGATTGTTCTTCGCGGCGTGGGTCGCCAGCGGGTGCTCGGCGGCCACCGCGCAGAACGTCACGCCCATGATGGTGTCCGGCCGGGTGGTGAACACATACATCTTGCCGTCGCCGATCAGCTGGCCGTCGTCACCGGCGATCGTGTGCGGGAAGGCGAAGCGCACGCCGGTCGACTTGCCGATCCAGTTCGACTGCATGATGCGCACGCGCTCGGGCCAGCCCGGCAGCTTGTTGTCCACGAAGTCCAGCAGCTCTTCGGCATAGTCGGTGATGCGCGCGTAGTACATCGGGATCTCGCGCTTTTCGATCAGCGCGCCCGAACGCCAGCCGCGGCCATCGACGACCTGCTCGTTGGCCAGCACGGTCTGGTCGACCGGGTCCCAGTTCACCGTGCCCGTCTTCTTGTAGATGATGCCTTTCTCGAGCATCTTCAGGAACATCCACTGGTTCCACTTGTAGTACTCGGGCTTGCAGGCGGTCATTTCGCGCGACCAGTCGATCGCGAGGCCCATCATCTCCATCTGCGAGCGCATGTGGGCGATGTTCGAATACGTCCACTGCGCCGGCGGCACGTTGTTCGCCATGGCCGCGTTCTCGGCCGGCATGCCGAACGCATCCCAGCCCATCGGCATCAGCACGTTGTAGCCGTTCATCCGCAGGTAGCGGTACATCACATCATTGATCGTATAGTTGCGCACGTGGCCCATGTGCAGCTTGCCGGACGGGTAAGGCAGCATCGAGCAGGCGTAGTACTTGCCTTTCGGGAAACGCGGATCGTTTTCGACGGCTTTATAGGCGTCGATGGCCTTCCAGTGTGATTGCGCGGCTTTTTCGACGTCGGCGGGACTATATTTGTCTTGCATGATGGATGCAGAAATAGGAGTACGGTGAAAGGATATGAACCGGACATTATACAAGTTCACTGTGCATAAGTTCACGATACGCGGCCGCACGGCCGCCGGGAGCCCATGATCTACCGGGAGTATCCGCCGCATCCCGCCTTGCGGGCGCACGTGGCGTGCCTGTGGACGGCGCGGGTGACGGCACCCGTCTCCGCGGCGGCGCCGCACGTCCACCGGGTCCTGCCGGACAATTGCGTGGACATCCTGTGGCAGGACGACGGCCGGCAAGCCTTCGCCGTGGGCATGATGAGCGCCTCGTTCCTGGTGCCCGCCGCGCGGCCGGTGCGCACGGTGGCGGTGCGCTTCAAGCCCGGCGCGGCCGGCGCCTTCCTCGGCATGCCCCTGCATCCGCTGACCGATGGGCGGGCGGCGCTGCCGGACCTGTGGGGGCGTGCGGCCGTGGACCGGCTCGATGACGCACTGTGGACCGATGACCTGACGGACCGGCAGCGCATCGCGCTGGTGGAGCGGGAATTGCTGCGGCGCCTGGCCGCGCCGGGCAATGTCCAGTCAAACCCGCTGGGCCTTCGGGCGGTGGCCGCGATCGAAGCGGCTCACGGCGCCGTGCCGGTCGAGGCGCTGGCCGACACCCTGCACGTGTCCCGCCAGCACCTCGCCGTGCAATTCCGCCAGCAGGTGGGCATCAGCCCGAAACTGTTCGCCCGCATCTGCCGCTTCCGGCGCGCGCTGGCCTTGCTGCGCGATCGATCGCGCGACGGCGACCTGGCCGCGCTGGCCGCCGACTGCGGATATTTCGACCAGTCGCACCTGATCCGGGACTTCCGCGATTTCGCGGATACCACGCCCGCCAGTGAAAGATATTCTTGAATTTGGTTCACAAATCTTGTTCCCCTCCCCCGCTTTTTCGCGGCCTGCGGCACGCCTATGCTGGCAGCTCATCTTTTGGGAGGCAATCATGCAACTGGATCTGAACGACAAGACCGCGCTGGTCAGCGCATCCACCTCGGGCATCGGCTTCGCCATCGCCGACCAGCTGCTGCAAGAAGGCGCCACCGTCATCGTCAACGGCCGCAGCGAGGCCACGGTGGCGAAGGCCATGACCGCGTTGCGCGACCGGCATGGGGCGGACCGCGTGCTGCCGCTGGCGATCGATCTTTCCGTGGCGGGCGCGGAACAGGAAGCGGCCGAGCGCTATCCGCGCGTGGATATCCTGGTCAACAACATGGGCACCTATGCCCTCAGCGACTTCTTCGAAACGAGCGACGAGGACTGGCAGCGCATGTTCGACACCAATGTGTGGAGCGGCGTGCGCCTCGCCCGCACCTACATGAAAGGCATGCTGGAGCGGGGTACGGGCCGCGTGGTGTTCATCTCCAGCGAAGTGGCGCTGACGCCGATGGCGGCGATGGCGCACTACAGCGCCAGCAAGGCCACGCAGCTGTCGATCTCGCGCAGCCTGGCCGAGCTGACGAAGGGTACCGCGGTCACGGTGAACGCCGTGCTGCCGGGGCCGACGGAAACGGAAAGCCTGAAGTCGTTCATCGAATCGGTCAACCCCGGCCTGCCGTATGCGGAGGCGGAGCGCAAGTTCATGAGCGAAAACCGGCCTTCCTCGCTGATCTATCGGCTGGCCAAGCCGGAAGAAGTGGCCAATGTGGTCGCCTTCCTGGCCAGCCCCCGTGCCGCGGTGGTCAATGGCGCGGCGATCCGGGCCGAAGGCGGCACGGTGCCGACGATCGCCTGAAGCCCGGCCGCGACGCCGCTGCTATACTCGGCCGATCTGGATAGCGAGGGCAAGGCTTGGATAACCGCAGCGGCGACATGCAGGTATTCGTGAAGGTAGTGGAAACGGGCAGCTTTTCCGCCACCGCCCAGCTGCTCGATCTTTCTCCTTCGGCCGTAAGCAAGCTCGTCTCCCGCATCGAGCAGAGACTGGGCGTGCAACTGTTCAAGCGTTCCACCCGGCACCTGGCGCTGACGGCGGAGGGGCGCGAGTTCTATGACAGCAGCGTGCGCATCCTGCACGATATCGACGACGCGGAGCAGCGCATCGCGCGGCGCTCCGGACAGATTCGCGGCAAGCTGCGGGTCAACGTGTCGCTCCCCTTCGGCCAGCACTACGTGGTGCCCATGCTGATGGAGTTCAGCAGCCTCTATCCCGATATCGCCGTCGATATCTCGCTGACCGATGCGAAGGTGGAATTGCAGCGCGACGAGGTCGACGTCGCCGTGCGCATGGGGCCATTGGACGATGTCTCCTACCGCGCCCGCAATCTCGGCCGTAGCCGGATGGCCGTGGTGGCGGCGCCCTCCTACCTGGAGCGCCATGGCGCGCCGCATACCCCGGCGGACCTGGCGGGCCACCGCTGCCTCGGCTTCAACTTCCGCCGCGCCACCGGCGAATGGCCGTTCCGGGTCGGCGATGAGTTCGTGCACCTGGCGGTGGCGGGCGGCATGCTGACCAATAACGGCGAGACGATGCGCCAGCTCACCTTGCAGGGCCTCGGCATCAGCCGGCTCGGGCTGTTCCACGTGTACGACGATCTCCAGCGAGGCGACCTCGTCGAACTGCTGCCGGATTTCAATGCCGGCGACGTGGAAGAGATCAACCTCATCTTCCTGAACCAGCGCCACATGGCGCCGCGCATCCGCGCCTTCATCGACTTCGCCGTGGAGCGGCTAGCGCCGATCCTGCGAGTCAACGGCGGGCTCCCGCCGGGTTGATCGCCACCTTCCATTTTTCCAATCGAGGGCCGAGCCGCCGTGCCATGATGCCCGGATCGATAACCGAAAGGAGACCACCATGATCAAAGGTTTGCGCACCGCCATCTACCCCGTGAAGGACCTGCCCGCCGCGAAGGCGTGGTATGCCGAGGTATTCGGTACCGCGCCCTATTTCGACCAGCCGTTTTACGTGGGCTTCAATATCGGCGGCTTCGAGCTTGGCTTGCAGCCGGACGGTGAGCCCGGCAAGGCCGGCGCCCAGGTGTACTGGGGCGTGGACGATATCGAAGCCGAGGTGGAACGCATCGTCGGCTTGGGCGCCGGCATCCACTCGGCCATCCAGGATGTGGGCGAAGGGATCAAGGTCGCCGAACTGGCCGATCCGTTCGGCAACGTGATTGGGCTCATCTGCAATCCGCACTTCGACACGGCGGCCGTTCGCTGATTTTGATATACGTTCAATACACGAACCGTATATTGAACGCCGTTGTGCTAATATACGTTCCATATATAGAACGCATATAAAGGACAACAAGATGGGCATCGTCAAGATCTCCGACCAGATGCATGAAAACCTGCGCATCGCCAGCGGCGCCCTGAGCCGCTCGATCAATGCGCAGGCCGAGCACTGGTTGCGCATCGGCCTGCTGGCCGAAACCAATCCCGACCTGAACTACAGCGAACTGTGCCAACTGCTGCTGCGCGGCGACACCGGCCAGGGCCCGCTGCGCCTCACGCCCGTGAAAGGGGAGGCGCTGCACGATGCGTAAGAAGAACAGCAACGCGATCCTTGTGAAGTCGCCCGAGCAGGTGGAACTGTCGCGCATTGCCGGCCAGCTTGCCGCCGATGTGCTGACGATGATCGGCCCGCACGTGAAACCCGGGGTGAGCACCGAGGACCTGGACAAGCTGTGCAACGAGTACATCGTCAAAGTGCTGCAGGTGATTCCGGCGAACGTGGGTTATGCGGGCTTCACGAAGACCGTGTGCACCTCCGTCAACGAAGTGGTGTGCCACGGCATTCCCTCGCCGAAGAAGGTGCTGAAGGATGGCGACATCATCAACATCGACGTGGCCGTGATCAAGGATGGCTGGTTCGGCGACACGAGCCGCATGTACTACGTGGGCAACCCGAGCAAGGCGGCACGCAAGCTGTGCGAAGTGACGTATGACGCGATGTGGGCCGGTATCCGCGCCGTGAAGCCGGGCGCCACGCTGGGCGACGTGGGTCACGCGATCCAGATGCTGGCCGAGAATGCCGGCTTCTCCGTGGTGCGCGATTACTGCGGCCACGGCATCGGCATGGTGTACCACGAAGACCCGCAGGTGCTGCACTACGGCCGGCCGGGCATGGGGCTGAAGCTGGAGCCGGGCATGATCTTCACGATCGAGCCGATGATCAACGCCGGCAAGCACCAGACGCGCGCCCTGCCCGACGGCTGGACCGTGGTGACGGCGGACCGCTCGCTGTCGGCGCAGTGGGAGCACATGGTGGCCGTAACGGCGACCGGGTTCGATGTGCTGACCTTGGCGCCGGGAGAGAGGGCGCAGTAAGTGGTGCCTCCTGCGAGAACCGGTGTCGTACACCTTTCTCGCTGCGCAAAAAAAGTGTACGACACCAGGGGCTCTTGCCGCGGCTATTTCAATAGCAGCTTCAGCGCCGGCTTTTCGCCGTAATCCTCGTAGCGCTCGTTGATGCCGCCCACGCAGTAGGTGATTTCCTCGAGCAGGTCGGGCACGGCCGCCTTCATCGCGGCGGAGTTGCCGATGATGATTTCCAACACCTCGTTCGGCTTGAGCTTGAACTTCGTCATGTTCTCGTCGTCGCGCAGGTAGGAGAGCGCGTCGATCCACGAATCCATCGTGGCGGCCACGTGTTCGCTGAAACCGAAAGCCGCGCGGCTGGCGGCGTGAAAGCTTGCTTCGTCGCGGATCGCCGCGCCGTCCAGGACCAGGGTGGCCATCGTTTTCATTCCTTCTTTTCCTTCGGGTCGGTGACGAAGACGAGCTTCGTCAAGCCTTCCTGCTGCGCCGCCGCCATCAGTTGCGCCACCGCCTCGTAGCGGGTGGCGCGGTCGGCGCGCAATTGTAATTCGGGTTGCGGCTCGCGCCGCGCGGCCGCGGCAAGGCGCGGCTGCAGGTCGGCCGCTTGCACGGCCTCGTCGTTCCAGTACACGGTGCCTTCGGCATCGATCGAGATCTTCACCGCATCGGCCGGTTGCGGCGCGTTCGAGGCCTGCGCCTTCGGCAGGTCGAGCTTCACGGCATGCGTGAACATCGGTGCGGACAGGATGAAGATCACCAGCAGCACCAGCATCACGTCCACCATCGGCGTCACGTTGATGTCGGCCATCGATTCCTTTTGCCGGTGATGGTTGAAGGCGCCGAATGCCATCGCGTCACTCCTCGGCCGCGCCGCTGGTCAAATACGCGTGCAGGTCGTAGGCGAACGCGTCGAGCTCGGAGAGCGTGAGGCGGTTGATGCGGTTGAAGCCGTTATACGCCAGCACGGCGGGGATCGCCACCATCAGGCCCACCCCCGTCATGATGAGTGCCTCGCCCACCGGGCCGGCCACCTTGTCGATCTCCACGGTGCCGGACGACGACACGGCCGCCAGCGCGTGGTAGATGCCCCACACGGTGCCCAGCAGGCCCACGAAGGGCGCGGTCGAGGCGATCGATGCCAGCAGCGTCAGCCCGGATTCGAGCCGCACGGTGGAGCGGTGGATCGCGTCGCGCAGCAGGCGCGTGACCTGCTCGGAGCGGCCGACCGTCGTGCCCAGCGAATTGCCCTTCCCGTTCGCGGCGGGGACGGTGCCCTGCTCGGCCAGCGCCAGGTAGATGCGTTCAGGGTCGCCAGCCGACACGGCGGCCACCCCATCGGCCAGCGTGGGCGCGTCCCAGAAGCGCCGCACCACGCGCGCGCTGCGGCGCACGCGCCAGGCCATCCATCCTTTCGACAGGATGAAGAACCAGCTCGTCAGCGACATCGCCAGCAGCAGGTACGCGACCGCATGGCTGATCGCGTCGCCCCGTTCCCAGTACGCTGCGAACGTGAAATGTTCCATGCCTTAGTTGTTGAGGCCCAGCACGTCGTACATGTCGAACAGGCCAGTCTCCTTGTTGGCCAGGAAGCGCGACGCGCGCAGCGAGCCTTGCGCGTAGCCGGCGCGGCTGCTGGACTTGTGGCTGATCTCGATGCGCTCGCCGGTGCCGGCGAACAGCACGGTATGGTCGCCGATGATGTCGCCGCCGCGGATCGTGGCGAAGCCGATCGTGGAAGGATCGCGCTCGCCGGTCACGCCTTCGCGGCCGTAGACCGCGCATTCCTTCAGGTCGCGGCCCAGCGCGTCGGCGATCACTTCGCCCATCTTCAACGCCGTGCCCGAGGGCGCGTCGACCTTGTGGCGGTGGTGCGCCTCGATGATTTCGATGTCGTAGCCGGTGGACAGGCTTTTCGCGGCCAGCTCCAGCAGCTTGAGCGTGACGTTCACGCCCACGCTCATGTTCGGCGCGAACACGATCGCCGTCTTTTCGGCGGCCGCCTTCAGCGCGGCCTTGCCCGCGTCGTCGAAACCGGTAGTGCCGATCACCATCCTGATGCCGTGCGCCGCGCAGTACTCGGCATGCTTCAGCGTGCCTTCCGGGCGGGTGAAGTCGATCAGCACGTCCGCCCCCTTCAAGCCTTCGGCCAGGTCGGCGGTGACGATCGCGCCGGATGCCTTGCCCAGGAAGGCCGCGGCATCCTGGCCCAGGCCGTCGCTGCCGGCGATGCCCAGCGCGCCGGACAGGCGCAGGTCGCCCGCGTCCAGCACGGCTTCCACCAGCATGCGGCCCATGCGGCCGCCGGCGCCGGCGATGGCGATGTTCAATGTACTCATGTGTTATTCCCTGTTTTGTCCTTGTCGGCTCAGCGGTTGGTCGGCGAGGTCGTCACTTCGACCGGGTTGCGGTCGCCGGAGTCCTGGCCGCTCGGCAGCGGCGCGCGCGTGGCGGCCGGCTGGTTTTCGCTGTTGCGCTTTTCATCCTTCCGGAATTGCTTGATCGGACCGGCGATACGGGCGATGTATTCGCGCTCGGTCGGCAGTTCGCCGCCTTCGAAGCGCTCGACCTTGCCTTCCTTGTCGAAGTACACCACGACGCTGCTCGTGGTCAGCTCGCCGTTGCCGCGCGCAAAGCGGAACGGGTAATCCCAGCGGTCCGCATGGAACACGTCGTTCAGGAGCGGCGAGCCCATCACGAAGCGCACCTGGTCGCGCGTCATGCCGACCTTCAGTTGCGCAAACATTTCCTTCGAGACGAAGTTGCCTTGCTGGATATCCGGGCGGTAAGGCGAGAAGAACCACATGAAACGCTGGATCTGCGATGCCTGGCGCGTGACGGCGCCCTGCGACGGCTCGACGACCGGGTTGGACTGCTGGGCCGCCTGCGCGCCTTCCTTGGGTCCGAGCACCGTCTTGCCCGCGCAGCCGCCGAGCGCGATCGCCACGCAGGCCGCCACGGCCAGTGGCTTACCCTGTTTCATTAAGTGCAAGAACGACGACGGTGAAGCTTGGGTGACGCGCATATGTGACCTCAAATCGATTGAGCGGAAGTGCCGAAACGCTATATCATAAAGCACTCCAGCGTAAACCGACTACCGAACATGAGTAACAGCCCCACCGACCTGAAGGCCAGCGGCCTGAAGGCCACCCTGCCGCGCCTGAAGATTCTCGACATCTTCCAGAACAGTTCCGTGCGTCACCTGACGGCCGAAGATGTCTACAAGATCCTTCTGGCCGACAATATGGACGTCGGTCTCGCCACCGTGTACCGCGTGCTCACGCAGTTCGAACAGGCCGGCCTGTTGAACCGCAATCACTTCGAAAGCGGCAAGGCGATCTTCGAACTGAACCAGGGTTCCCACCACGACCACCTCGTGTGCCTCGACTGCGGCCGCGTCGAGGAATTCGTCGACGAGGAAATCGAAGCGCGCCAGCACCGCATCGCCGACGAACGCGGCTTCAAGATCGCCGAGCATGCGCTGGCGATCTACGGCAACTGTATCAAGACCAATTGCCCGCACCGGCATTGAAACCAAAACGGCCCTGACGGGCCGTTTTTCTTGGAGTGCCTGGTGTCGTACACCTTTCCGCCCCCCCGGCCGGAAAGGTGTACGACACCGGTTTTCCTTGGCAACTTACGCGTTCTGGCTCAACGCATTCGACAACAACCGCGACGTGATATCCACGATCGGAATCACCCGCTCATACGCCATCCTGGTCGGCCCGATCACGCCGAGCGTGCCGACGATGCGCCCGTTGGCCTCGTACGGCGCGGTGACGACGCTCATGTCGTCCAGCGGCACCAGGTTCGATTCCCCGCCGATGTAGATCTGCACGCCCGAAGCCTTCGATGACACGTCCAGCAACTGCATCAGCCCCGTCTTCTGCTCGAACATGTCGAACATCTGGCGCAGCGACGACATGTTCGACGACAGGTCGCTTACCGACAGCAGGTTGCGTTCGCCGGCGATCACCATGTCTTCCGAACCCTCGGCCATGGCTTCGCTGCCCGCCTCCACGGCCGCCTGCATCAGGCGGCCCATGTCGTCTTGCAGCTGGCGCAGCTCGCCCTGCATCCGCGAGCGCACCTCGTCGAACGCGAGGCCGCGATAGTGCTGGTTGATGAAGTTCGCCGATTGCTGCAGCTCGGCCGGCGTATAGTCCACGTCCGTCAGCAGCAGGCGGTTCTGCACGTCGCCGCCCGGGGCCACGATCACGAGCAGGATGCGCTTTTCGCCCAGGCGCAGGAATTCGATCTGCTGGAACGCGGATTCGCGGCGCGGCGTCAATACCACGCCGGCGAACTGCGACAGCGACGACAGCATCTGCGCCGCGTTCGCGATCAGCTTTTGCGGCGGTTGAGCCTGCGGGCGCAGGCGGGCTTCGACGGCGCTCTCGTCGATCGGCTGCACGGTCAGCAGCGTGTCGACGAAGATGCGGTAACCGCGCGGCGTGGGCACGCGGCCGGCGGAAGTATGGGGGCTGGCGACATAACCGAGCTCTTCCAGGTCGGCCATGATGTTGCGAATCGTGGCCGGCGACAGGTCAAGGCCGGAAATCTTCGACAGCGCGCGCGAACCGACGGGCTGGCCGTCGGCGATGTAGCGCTCTACGAGGGCTTTGAGCAGGGTTTGGGCACGAGTATCGAGTTGCATGATCAGTTTTCAAGCTAGGCACTCATTATGCACCGCCGGACCACGCGCCGGGAGTTCAATCGGCTAACTGTTGTTCCAGCCACGCAATCAACTCCGTCAGGTCGGTGCAGATCGCGTCGGGCACGATGCCCGCCTCCACGTGCGCCGTGCTGCCGGCGCGGTTCATCCACACCGCGCGGAGCCCCGCCTTCTGGGCTCCTTCGACATCGAGCCGCAGGTCGTCGCCCACGTAAACCGTTTCATGCGGGGCCACGCCAAGCGCTTCGCACGCCGCCAGGAAGATGCTGGGGTCCGGTTTCGCCTTGCCGAACCGGCTGGCCGCCAGCGATACCTTGAAATGGTGGGCGAGACCGATGACTTCAAGATCGGCATTGCCATTGGAGATCGTGCCGAGCGTGACCTTTTCCGCCAGGCGGTGCAGGCCGGGCAGCACGTCATGGTAGAGCTTGACGGTATTGCGGGCGGCCGAGAATTGCGCGATCGCCCCGTCCAGGCGGGCCAGGTCCTCGCCCACGTGCGCAAAGGCCGCTTCCAGGCCGGCGCGGCGCAACTTGATCAAGTCCAGGTGGTGCTCCGGCTTTTCGGCCAGCAGCGCCATGCGGCGCTCGCGCAACTCCTCGATCGTGAACGCCTGCGCCACCTTCGGCGCATGTTCGGACAGCCACGCGTGCATGGCGAGTTCCGCCTCCTCGATCACGGGGCCGATCGGCCACAGCGTATCGTCCAGGTCGAACAGGATGGCTTTGGGTCGTGGAATATCGTTCATGCAGCCATTGTCGCATGGCCCGCGCCCGAAGGCAGGCACGCTGTCGTTCCGATAGCCGGTACCGCCGGCACCCGCCGGTGCTGAATTCGGTGCTAAATTAACGGACTGTCAATTGGTCGAGGTCATCATGCGCTCATTGTCCACCTCATCATGCACCTTGTTGCCCGCCTTGCTTGCAGGCGCCATCCTGGCCGGCTGCGCCACCACCGCCCCGCTGCCGCCGGACGTGCTCTCGGCCTACGTGGTGCTCGGCGAGGAAGGCGCGGCGACGGCGCGCGTGATCACGGCGGCCGCCTCCTGCCCCACGCTCGACGTCGACGGCAGGCCCGTGCCGATGGCGGTGCGGGCGGCGCCGGCCACGCTCGCGCAGCGCCCCACCGCGTCCAGCCCCGAGGATTCGAAGCCTTCCGCCTTTCCCGTGCTCGCCTGCGAAGCGCCGCTGCCGGCGCAGTCGCGGAAGGCAGCGCTGGCCGGCACCGCCCTGCCGGTACCGCGGTTCGAGGTGCGGCGCATCGTCGTCATCGGCGATACCGGCTGCCGGCTGAAGAAGGCCGATCATGCCTGGCAAGCCTGCAACGATCCCGAGCAATTCCCGTTCGCCGACGTGAGCGCGGCGGCCGCGCGCTGGCAGCCCGACCTGGTGGTCCACGTGGGCGACTATCACTACCGTGAAAATCCCTGCCCGGAAGGCAACGCCGGCTGCGCCGGCAGCCCGTGGGGCTATGGCTGGGATACCTGGCGCGAGGATTTCTTCCGCCCCGCCGAACCGCTGCTGCGGGCAGCGCCCTGGGTGGTCGTGCGCGGCAACCATGAAAGCTGCGCCCGGGCCGGCCAGGGTTGGTGGCGCTTCCTCGACCCGCGCCCATTGCAGGCTGGCCGCGACTGCAATGCGGCGGCGGACGATGCCACGGGCGACTACAGCGATCCCTATGCGGTGCCGCTGGGCGGCGATGCACAACTGCTGGTGGTGGATACGGCCGCCACGTCCTGGCGCGGCTTGAAGCCGGGCGATACCGGCTACGCCCGCTACCGCGACGTGTATGCCGGAACCGAGGCGCTGTCGCAACGCGCCACCTGGAACCTGCTGGCGAACCACCACCCCGTGCTGGGCTTCGGAGCGGGCCTGGACAAGGCGAGCCGGGTACGCCTGGAACTGGGCGACGCCGGCTTGCAGCAGAGCTTTGGTTCCGTCAATCCGATGCTGTTGCCGCCGCGTGTGCAGGCCCTGCTGTCCGGCCATGTGCATCTGTGGCAACAAATCGGGTTCAAGACCGACCACCCCAGCCAGTTCGTGGCCGGCTTTTCCGGCACGCTGGAGGATGTGGTGCCGCTGCCGGACGACGTATCCACGATCGAACCGGCGCCCGGCGCGCGCATCGCCAGCTTTTCCGCCTGGCAGGGCGGCTTCGGCTTCATGACGATGGAGCGCACCGGCCCCGATGCCTGGAACGTGGAAGTGCACGACCGTGATGGCCTGGTGCGCAATCGCTGCCGCCTGCAGGGGCGCCAGTCTTCCTGCGCCATCGGGCGGGTGGAGTAATGGCGCCGAGACACATGTCGTTACAAGGAATTAGCGAACTGCCCCTTGCCAAATGCACTAAAATAAGCGCCGCTTCCGGCTCAGTAAGTGCCCTGCCGCATGCCACGTCCGGCCCAGCCGCCGCCCGGCATTCGCCCGACCAATTTGGAGAGTTTATTGTTATGAAGAGTATGTATGCGCGCGCAACCGCAGGCGCGTTGTGCGCCGCGCTGCTGGCCGGCTGCGGCGGCAGCGACAACGGCAACCTGTCGCTGATGGTGACCATCAATGGCCTGATCAAGCCGGGCCTCGTCCTGAAGAACGGCGACCAGACCGTTTCGGTGGCCGCCGGTGCGACTACCGTGTATTTCCCGAACCTGATCGCGGAAGATTCCACGATCAATATCGAGATCGCGCAGCCGGCCACCGCCACAAAGTGCACGCCGGATCCGGCGACTGCCACGAACGTCCGCGCGAACTACTACAGCGCGCTGCGCCCGGTGGTCACTTGCGTCACGAACAGCTACAAGCTGGGTGGCACCGTCACCGGCTTGACGCAGGACCAGCTGGTGCTGGCCATGGGCAGCATGACCGTGACGATCCGGCCGGACACGGGCCCCAGCTTCGAGTTCCCTGGCACCGTGTATGACGGCGCCAACTACGGCGTGACCGTGCTGCAGCAACCGGAAGGCCTGACCTGCACCGTGCAGAACGCCACCGGCACGATGCCGTCGGGCGACAAGCTGGACATGGTGGTCTCCTGCGTTCCGCGCGCATCCTGATCACCGCTACCTGGAGAAATCAATGAAAGCAAAATACCTCGGCACGGCGGTGCTGGCGATGGCGGCGGCACTGGCTGGCTGCGGCGGCAAGACCTCGTTCACGATCAGCGGCACCCTGTCCGGCGTGAACAATCCTGGCCTCGTGCTGGCCAACGGCAGCGAGGAGCTGTCGATCCCGGTCGGCGCCACGTCGTTCAGCTTCTCGCAAACGGTGGACTACGGCAACAACTACAACGTGACGGTCAAGAACCAGCCGCAATACATGACTTGCACGCCGCCCAGCACGGCCGGCGTAGCGGGCCGCACGGAGTCGATCGCCATCGTCATCCAGTGCGTGCAGAATACCCATACGGTCTACGTGACGGTCACGGGCCTGGCCGAGGTGGCCACCGGCGCGGCCCAGCTACAGCTGATCAACGGGACCACCATCCAGGCGGTCACGTCCGCGTCGCCATCGACGGGTTTCGCTGGCATTCCGGTGGGTACGTCCTACGGTGTCACGATCTTCCAGCAGCCTGCGGGCCAGACGTGCACGATCGCCAACGGCGCCGGCATCATGGGTGACGCCGACCGCGCGGACACCGTCGTGACCTGCACGAAAAACGCATGATATTCATAAGAGGAATGACGGGCATTCGAAATCGAAAGTAGACTTATATGCGGCAGCGCATCATAATCACTCCCGTCTCCTCCACTTCTTTTAAAGAATTGGATTTAGCCGGCTCCTGGAGCCGGCTTTTTTTTTGCCCGAAATATTTCCCGAACCAGGGTCAGACCCGGCTTCAGGAAATATTTACATGGGGACAGATTTTAGGATGCTGCTGCCGAGCAAAGAAAAACCGCCGGGCAAGCCGGCGGTTCAAGGTGAGGGCGGTGGCGATCAGAACTTGTACGCCAGCCCGATGTTGTAGCGCCGGCCGTACTCCATCACGTTCTGCATGTACGGGTTGCCCGCCTGGGCGTGGATCACGCGCTGGTTCGTGATGTTGTCCAGTCCCAGGTGCACTTGCAGCTGCGGCGTCAGGTATTTCGAGATGTTGGCCGAGACGTAGGTCTCTTCGTCGTTCTCGACCAGGTAGCCGGCCGTCCAGCGCGGCATGCGCACGAACGGGCTGTGGTAGTTCGCCTGCAGCCGCGCCTCGAAGCCGTTTTTCTCGTACCACAGCGTGACGCCGCCGTTACGGCGCATCAGGCCCACCATCGGGTAATCGTTGATGAATTCCTTGATGCTGCTTTCGTTATACGAGAAGTTCGCCGCCACGCCCAGGCCGTCGAACGGCGCCGGCAGCATCGTGAACGCCTGCTGGTACGCCAGTTCCAGGCCGCGCACATAGCCGCCGTCGCCATTGATCGAACGCGTGATGACGGCCTGGCGGCCGTCGATGACGGTCGTGTCGGTGGTGATGCCGATGTAGCTGCCCACCTTCTTGTAAAACAGGCCGGCCGACAGCAGCGAGCCCTTGTCGAAGTACCACTGGTAGGACAGGTCGGCCTGGTTCGCCATCATCGGCAGCAGGCCCGGATTGCCCGCGCTGCCGGTGAGTGGCTGGCTGGAGCCCGGCGTGGTGTCGATGGAGAGCTGGCGCGATGCGCGCATCTCGTCCATCGGCGCACGCGACATGGCGCGGGCCAGCGAGAAGCGCAGCTGGTGTTCCTGCGCCTCGTCCAGGTTGAAGATCAGGTTCGCGCTCGGCAGCGCCTTCGTGTACGACGCGCCGCCTTCCACGTCCGTCGGTGCCGCGCCGTTGCGCGACTCCATGCCATAGCCTGTCTGCTTCGTGTGCACCACCCGCAGGCCCACGTTGCCGCGGTACTTCAGGCCGAACATTTCGCCATCCAGGTCGCCCTGCGCGTACACGGCACTCGTGCGTTCCTTCACGCGCCAGCCGGCCAGCAGGTCGGTCGTCGTTTGCGTGCGGCCGTCCGGCGACAGGGCGCCCGGGCCGAACAGCGTGCCCACGGTGCCGTTGAAGTCACCCAGCATCAGGGCCGGGAAATAACCTTCCGCGCGGATCGTCTCGAAGGCCGATGCCGGCAGCGAGGTCGCCGTCGTCGCCAGGTTCCAGGTGGTCTGGTGGAACGACTTTTCGCGGTCGGAGAACCGGGCACCGAACTTGATGCGGCTGACCGGCCCCCACTCCACCGGGCGCCAGGCCGACAGCTGGGCCGAGTTCAGCTTGTCGTCGACGTGGCCGTCGGCATCGATGTACAGCGCCGGGGCGCCGAATACGGCGGCATTGCCGGTGTCCTGCGTGAACGAATACGACTGGTGTTCATTGCCCGTGAAGGCCCACGACAGCGTGCCGGGCGCGCTGGTCTGGCGCACGTCGGCCCATTGGCTGTCGCGGTCGGCGCGCGAGGTGGCCACGTCGGCATCGATCTTCCATTCACCCACGTTGAACTTGCCGTTCAAGCCGCCGGCGAAATTGCTCATGTTCTGGAACCAGCGCGTGCTGTGCGTGGACACCGTCACGTCGCGCACGGTGGCGCCCACCACGTAGCCATTGCGGATATCGAGGTTCGAGAAGTTCGGCGTCTGCCAGCCGTCCCAGTTGCCGATGTCGCCCGTCCAGTGCTGCACGCTCGGCTCGTAAATCTTGTTCTTGGCGTAGTACAGGTCGGCGGTGATCTGCGCATCCGGGCTCACCTTCCACTCGACCTTGCCCAGCACGCTGGCGCGCTCGTTGGTGCCGCGCTTGACCTCGTCCTCGAAGCCCCATGGGGTCTTGTCGACGCTGCCGTCGCCGTTCATGTCCACCGAATTGGTTTCGTTGAAGCCCCAGTGGTTCTTGCGCTTCTCGATCGAAGGCTGCTTCTGGTAGCTGGCGGCCAGCGCCACGCCGACCTTGCCGCTGGCCAGCTGGTCGATATAGATGCCGCCCAGGCGCGGGCGCCAGGCTTGCGCGTTCACGTCGTTGGCCAACGGGTAGTACAGTGCGTCGGCCTTCACGGAGATCTGGCGGCTCTTGTACTTCAGCGGTTGCACGGTCTGCAGGTCGATCGAGGTGGCGACGCCACCTTCGACCAGGTCGGCGTTCTGCGTCTTGTAGACCACGGCACCGGACAGCGACTCGGACGGGAATTGCTCGAAACGCACGGCGCGGTTCGGCTCGGACGAAGCCAGTTCCCGGCCGTTCAGCGTGGCGCCGATGAAGCGCTCGCCCATGCCGCGCGCCACGATCTGGCTGGCGTTACCGCGGTCCAGGCCGGCGGCCAGGCCCGGCAGGCGGGCCAGCGATTCCGCGATCGTCGTATCGGGCAGCTTGCCGATGTCTTCCGAGGACACCACTTCCACGATGCTGTTGGAATTTTCCTTGACGGACAGTGCGCTGCGCACCGAGGCGCGGATACCGGTCACCGTGACCTGCTGGACGGCCGTCTCGCCGCTGGCGGGCGCTTCCGCTTGCTGGGGTGCCTGCTGGGCGAGGGCTGCCGCGGGAACGATGGCGGGTACGAGATACATCGCGCGTACCAGCACGCTGATGAGGGTGGGCTTCATGGGGTCTCCGTGGGTATTTTTATCAGTGATGGGCCACCGGAACCGTACCGGCTGGCCAATCGATCAACTTCTTGATAAAAATTTTATGTGGCTGAAATGGTTATCAACCACTGAAAAAGTACGGAGGACGTATATCAAATTGATATACGTCGGAGTTTCCTGCCGCTAAGCCATTGTATCGATGGGGAAAATTGCAGAGAGCAAGTTGCCGCTGCCGCGCTGCGCGACGGCGGCATGCGTTGCGCGGTTGTAACGAAAACACATGCCGCGTTGCCTTAGGGCTACTTTTCCGCCGCCGGCAGGCTGTTCGCCAAGGTGACGTAGGCTTCCATCGGCACGGCTTCCGGCCGGGCGCCTGGGTCGATTCCGGCATCCACGATCTGCTGTTCCATGAACATGCCGGCCAGGCAGTTGCGGATCACCTTGCGGCGCTGCGAGAACGCCTTGGCCACCACGGCTTCCAGCGTGGCCGCGTTGCACGGCAGCGGGTTCTCGATGGGGATCATGCGCACGATGGCCGAATCCACCTTCGGCGGCGGATCGAACGCCTCCGGCGGCACGATGAACATCAGCGCCATGCGGTAGCGCCATTGCAGCATCACGGACAGGCGGCCATACGCCTTGGTGCCCGGTTCGGCGACCATGCGCTCCACCACCTCCTTCTGCAGCATGAAGTGCTGGTCTTGCACCCGTGGCGCGTACTCGGCCAGGTGGAACAGCAGCGGGCTGGAAATGTTGTACGGCAGGTTGCCGACGACGCGCAGCTTGCGCCCTTCCGGCACCGGGATCGAAGCGAAGTCGAACTTGAGGGCATCGCCCGCGTGGATCGTCAACTTTTCGCGCGGGTAGCGCTTTTCCAGGCGCGCCACGAGGTCGCGGTCCAGTTCCACCACGTGCATGTGCGGCAGCGACTTGAGCAGCAGATCCGTCATCGCCGCCAGGCCGGGGCCGATTTCCACCATCGTATCGCCGGGCTCCGGCCCGATCGAATCGATGATGTCGCCGAGGATGCGGTCATCCTGCAAAAAATTCTGGCCGAAGCGCTTGCGGGCAATGTGTTTCATGTGTCTTTTCTACAACGGGGACTGTCCCCGATTTTTAGCAACAAAGTGTGGATTATTCGGGGCTTTGCGACTGCCTGCGAATGGATCAGCGGACCAGGGCGGCGGCCGCCAGATCTTCGCTGGTTTGTTGTAAAAATTCGGGGACAGTCCCCGAGTATTTACAACAGTTTGGGGCAGCCGTTGCGTGCGGGTCAGCTTGCGCGGCTGGCATTCGCCATGCCGACGGCGGCGAGGATGGCTTGTTCCATGCTGCCGCAGTCGGCGTGGCCGAGGCCGCGGGCGGCCAGGTCCAGTGCGGTGCCGTGGTCGACCGAGGTGCGGATCAGCGGCAGGCCCAGCGTGACGTTGATGCCGCGCCCGAAGGTGGCGTACTTCAGCACCGGCAAGCCCTGGTCGTGGTACATCGCCAGCACGCAGTCGGCATCGCGCAGGTACTTCGGCTGGAACAGCGTGTCGGCCGGGTACGGCCCGCGGGCATCGATGCCGTGCTCACGCGCCGCTTCCAGTGCCGGCGTGATGACGTCGATCTCCTCGCGCCCCAGGTAGCCGTTCTCGCCCGCGTGCGGGTTCAGCCCCGTGACGAGGATGCGCGGCGCGGCGATGCCGAACTTGCCCTTCAGGTCGCGGTCGATGATGTCCAGCGTCGTGCCCAGCCCTTCGGCCGTCAGCGCCGCCGGCACGTCCTTCAACGGCAGATGTGTCGTCGCCAGCGCGACGCGCAATTGCTCGACACCCTCGGCACCATGCGGCTCGCCGGCCAGCATCATCACCACCTGCGCGGTGCCGGTGCGATCGGCGAAGTATTCGGTATGGCCGGAGAACGGCACGCCGGCGTCGTTGATCGTGCTCTTTTGCAGCGGGGCCGTGGCCACCGCCTCGAACCAGCCGGCCTGAATGCCTTCGATCGACGCATCCAGCGTGGCCAGCACGGCGCGGCCGTTTTCGCTGTCGAGCTGCCCGGGCACCACGTGCGCGGCCAGCGGGATGTCGATCACGGACAGCCGGTCCGGCCCGAAGTGCGGCAAGCCGCCGTTGCGCACGGCCATCAGCGACAGCGCGCTGACGCGGATTTCCGGGTCGATCGCCTGCGCCGTCATGGCGAGGAAGGCGGCATCGCCCAGCAGCACGCAGTTGACGCGCTCGCGCAGTGCCCAGGCGGCGCGGATCGATATCTCGGGGCCGATGCCTGCCGGCTCGCCGGTGGTGATGGCGATCGCCGGGCGAACACCCGGCCGGCGCGCCGGCTTCACGGAATTCATCGACAAGCCTTACTTGGTGGCGTCGGCGCGCAGCTCTTCGCTGCGGTATTCCACATAGGCGCGGTCGCGCACCTCGCGCTGGAAGTCTTCCGCCGCTTCCACCATCTTGCGCTCGCGCAGCGCCATGCGCGCCTCGTTGCGCTTCTTCTCCTTGGACATGTCCTCTGACTTGCGCTCCACCACCTGGATCAGGTGGTAGCCGAACGCCGTCTCCACCGGGCCCGATACTTCGCCCGGCTTCAGCTCGTTCATCGCCTTCTCGAACTCGGGGAGCGTGTCGCCCGGGTACAGCCAACCGAGGTCGCCGCCCTTCTTGCCCGATTCGTCGTTCGAATAGATGCGCGCCAGTTCCTCGAACGAGGCGGACTTGTTGTCCAGCTTCGCCTTCATCTCGGCCAGCTTGCGCTTGGCATCGTCGGCGCTCGTGGACGGCGTCACCTTCAGCAGGATGTGCCGCGCGTGCGTCTGTTCCACGGCCGCCTCGGCCTGTGCCTGGGCCAGCGAGCGCTTGTCCACCAGCTTTAAAATATGGAAGCCCGTCACGCTCTTGATGATCGGCGTCACCTGGCCCGGCTGCAGTTTGTCCAGCGCCTCGGCGAACACCGGCGGAATGCGGTCGCTGGCGCGCCAGCCCACGGCGCCGCCCTGCAGCGCATCGGCCGCGTCGGAATACGTGGCGGCCACCTTGGCGAAGTCGCCGCCTGTGCGCAGCTGGCGCATCACGTCCTCGGCGCGCGCCTGGCGCTGGGCGATCACGTCCGGCGAGGCGTTCTCGGGAATGCGCACGAGGATCTGCGAAATGTTCAACTCATGCTGCTCGGCCGCCGCCGCTTCCTGCGCGGCCAGGAAGCTGTCCACTTCCGCTTCCGAAATCTGGATCTTGGCATCGACCTCGTGCTCGCGCAGGCGGGTGGTCATGATCTCTTCACGGATCTCCTCGCGAAAAGCCGCGAACGACGTGCCATCCTTCTCGATCTGGTCGCGCAGCTGCTGCACCGACATCTTCTGCTGTTCGGCGATGCGGGCGATGGCGCGATCGAGCATGGTGTCGTCGACGCGCACGCCCATTTCCTTGGCCATCTGCAGCTGGGCGCGCTCGACGATCATGCGTTCCAGGATCTGCCGCTGCAATGCGGCGGCGTCCGGCAGCTGCACGTTCTGCGCCTTCATGCGCTGCATGATGACGGCCACGCGCTCGGCCAGTTCGCGGCGCGTGATCACGTCGTCGTTGACGACCACGGCGATCGAGTCGATCTCCGGGTTCTTCGACTGACCCGGCGGCGTGAAGCCCTGCGACGGCGCGGCCGCGGCGGGGGCCGGTGCGGCCGGCTTGGCGTCCTGCGCCACGGCCGCGCTGCCGGCCGTCATGGCGCACAGCAGCAGTGCTGCAAGAGTGATCGGGTGCTTACTGAACATAATGCAAACGCTTTTCAGGTCAGGTGGAAAATGATAGAGGATAGCAGGTGCGGGCCGCCGAAAGTGTAACAGCTGGTGACGGCGGCCCAAGGGATGGCTGGCTGTTAGCGGCGGTACCCCGCGTTCAACTGCTGGTAGCCGGGAATGCTGTTCTTCAGCACCTCCAGCGGATTGCCGATGCCGAACTTCGACAGGCCGTTCAGCTCGAGCTGGAAGAACACCTGCGTCGACGTCTTGTTCGTCGTCGTCACGAAACGCTGTGCACCCATGCGGAACACCCAGCAATCGCAGTTGTACTCGAGGCCGATCAGGCTCTCCAGGATACGATGGTCCTGCAGCGAATAGCTCATGCGGCCCACGCCGAACCAGCGGTTCGAGATCGGCCACTGCGTGGAAAAGTCCACGTTCTTGAAGCTGTTGCGCAGGAAGCGGTAGCCGGCGTTGAACACCTTGCGCTGGCCCGGCTGGTATTGCACGTTCAGGTTCGAGCTGGTGATCTGCTTGTCGCCCTGGTTGTATTGCACCGCGCTGTCCACGCCCCAGGTATCGGAAATGCGGCCGGTGGCCGCCAGCAGCAGGTCGGAACGGCCCGTGCTCACCGGTTGCGCATTGGTCAGCTGCACACGCTGGTCGTTGAAGTAGAAGCGCTGGCCGAATGCGAGGCGCAGCCGTTCGGCACCGGACTCCTCGAGGAAGCGCGACACGACCGCCGCCGTCACCTGGTTCGCGTCGCCGATGCGGTCCGAGCCCACGAAGCGGTTCTCGGAGAACAGCTGCGTGAAGTTGAACGTGGCATCGGCCGTGTCGAACACGGGAATGTCGCTCTGGTCGCGGTACGGCGTGTAGACGTAGAACAGGCGCGGTTCCAGCGTCTGCGTCACGGCGCGGCCGAACAGCGTGGTGCTGCGTTCGAATTCCAGGCCCGAATCGAGCGAGAACGTGGGGATCGCCTTGGTGACCGAGCGCGATTCCTCTGCGCCGAACTTGTCCAGCTGGTAGGCGGTGGCGTTCAGCATCAGCTTCGGCGTGATGAAGTAGCTGGGGCTGATGATGGGGAAGCTCACCTGCGGCTGCATGACGATGCGGTCGCCGTTGATCTTCGCGTCGGTCACGCAGGTGGTGCCGCCGATGTTCGCTCCCGGGCAGATCGTATCGGTCGCATAGTGGAAGCGTGTCGCCTCCGCGTCGAACGACCAGTCGAAGCCGCCGACGTCGTACTGGCCGGCGTGGAAGTTGACCGCCGGCAGACGGTCGTAGGGCCGCGGCGTGACGGTCGTCGTGTCAGGGTCCTGCAATACCTGGTACTTCTGCACGCGCGCCGTCAGGCTCCAGATCTCGCCGCGGTAGTCGGTGCGCAATTCCTTGAGCAACTGGCGCTCGGCACTGCCGGCCACGGTCTTCGAGAAGTCGGTCGGGTAATTTTCGTCCGACGCGGCGCGCACGTTCCAGCCGTAGGTCCAGTCCCTGGCCAGCGCCTGCGTGTGCGAAGACTGGATCTGCCAGCGGTCGATGCCCTTTTCCTTGTCGTTCGGCAGGTACTCGAGGAACGTGCGGCCTTCATAGGTGCCGGCATCGGTCTCGCCGATGTAGCGGCCCACGGCGCCCAGCTGCAGCCCGCGGCGGGCGATGTAGTGTGGCGATACCGTCAGGTCGCGGTTCGGCGCGATATTGAAGTAGTAAGGTACCGTCAGCTCGGCACCGCCGCGCGACGAGAAGCCCGGGACCGCCGGCAGCCAGCCGGAGCGGCGCGCCCCGGACAGCGAGAACGAGATGCCCGGCGTGCCGATCAGCGGCGTGTCCTTGAAGTAGACGATGGTGGGGCCGGCCACGCCCACGTCGCGCCCCTGGTCCAGCGTGAGCGTGTTCGATCGCACGTACCAGTCCGGATTCGGGCCTTCGCAGGTGCTGTAGGTGCCGTTGACCACCTTGGCCCGGTCTTCGGACAGGAAGTCGATGCGCTGGGCCTTGCCCTGCGCGTTGTTCAATTCGAGCTTGTAGGTGGGCTGCAGCATGTAACCCACCCCGGTTTCGGAATTGATCTTGAATTCGTCGGCCGTGTAGTAGTCGCCGAAGCGCCACAGGCGCACATTGCCCTTCGCTTCCAGCTCGGATTCGACCTGGCGGTAGCAGGCGTTATCGGCCGTCACGCGCATCTTGTCCTGCACAACTTCCACGTCGCGGGTCAGGATCAGCTCGCGCTCGGGCCGGCCGCTGATCTCCTCGGCGCGGATCGTCACCGGCGCATCGGGGTCTTCCGCGCGTGGCGAGGCCGCGCCGGAACCGGGCTGGGTCTGGGCATGGGTCGGTGCCGCGCAGGCGGCGATCAGGGCGGAGATGGCATACGCCCAACGTTTCTTGAAGGGTGGGGCCAGGCTCATGAAGGGATGGCTACGCGAAGCACTATAAAGAACACCATGCAGGCGATTTTTCGAATTGAATCCCTTATTATATGGGATTCCTTTGTCAAGATCCGGTTTGCTCGGGCTGTACTCCATGTCTCAATTGCATAATTTATCATCCTCGGACGGCGACGCGCGCCTGCTTCAACTGAAAAACTGGCTGCAAGGCCTGGGCATCGTGGATGCCGCTTCGGCCCGCCCCGCATCGGCCGACGCCAGTTTCCGCCGCTACTTCCGCATCGACGTGCTGCCGCACGCCCGCGCGCAGTACGGCGCCACGCTGGTGGCGATGGATGCGCCACCGGAGCGCGAGAATACCGCAGCCTTCGTGAAGGTGGACGCACTGCTGTCCCAGGCCGGCGTATCCGTGCCGGCGATCCACGCGCAGGAGCTGGAAGCGGGCTTCCTGCTGCTGTCGGACCTTGGCACCACCACCTACCTGCAGGCGCTGGACCACGACAACGCCGCCACGCTGTATGCCGAGGCGCTGGGCGCGCTGGTGAAGATCCAGCAGCAAAGCCAGCCCGGCGTGCTGCCCGAATTCGACCGCGCCTTCATGCTGCGCGAACTGAACCTGTTCCCCGAGTGGTACATCGGCAAGCACCTGAACACCACGCTGACGGATGCCCAGGCGGCCGACCTGCAGAAAGTGTTCGACCACATCGTGGCGACCTGCCTGGCGCAGCCGCAGGTCTATATGCACCGCGACTACCATTCGCGCAACCTGATGTGGATGGATGAAAAGAACCCCGGCATCCTCGACTTCCAGGACGCCGTGTACGGCCCGATCACGTACGATGCGGCCTCGCTGCTGCGCGACGCCTACGTGTCGTGGGACGAGGAGCTGGTGCTGGACTGGATTATCCGCTACTGGCAGCATGCGAAATCGGCCGGGCTGCCGGTCAACAAGGATTTCGACGCCTTCTACAAGGACTTCGAATACATGGCCCTGCAGCGCCACCTGAAAATCCTGGGCATCTTCAGCCGCCTGAACTACCGCGACGGCAAGGCGATGTACCTGGGCGACCTGCCGACGGTGATGGAATACGTGCGGCGCACGGCCAACCGCTACCGCGAGCTGAAGCCGCTGGTGAAACTGCTGGACGCGCTGGAAAACCGCCAGAGCGCCGTCGGCTACACGTTCTGAGGACGCCATGAAAGCCATGATCTTCGCTGCCGGCCGCGGCGAGCGTATGCGTCCGTTGACGGACACCTGTCCCAAGCCCCTGCTGAAGGTCCGCGGCCGCCCGCTGGTCGAATGGCATGTGCTGAACCTGGTCCGGGCGGGGATCACCGAGATCGTCATCAACCACGCCCACCTCGGCCACATGATCGAGGAGTACCTGGGCGACGGCAGCCGCTTCGGCGCCACGATCCGCTATTCCGCGGAGAAGGAAGCGCTGGAGACGGCCGGCGGCATCGCCAACGCGCGGCACCTGCTGGGCGAGGAACCGTTCCTCGCGATCTCGGGCGACATCTATTGCCCGCACTTCGATTTCAAGGAAGTGAAGGGCGTCCTGCACGACAACGACCTGTGGGGCAACGCCCATGCGGTCGAAAACCGCGACATCGCCTGGATCTGGCTCGTGAAGAACCCTTCGTTCCATCCGAAGGGCGATTTCGGCCTGAACCTCTATACGGTGACGAATAGCGGCGAGCCGATGTGGACATTCGCGAACATCGGCGTTTACCGCCCCGAGATGTTCAACGGCATCCAGCCCGGCCAGCACTACGGCCTGGGCAAGCTGCTGCGCGAGTTCGCGGACAAGGGCCAGCTGGGCGGCGAAGTCTATGGCGGCGACTGGGACAACGTGGGCACGCCAGCGCAGCTCGAGCAACTGAACGCGGCATACGGAGCCGGGCGCGCATGAGCAGGGAAGCGGGCAAATTCGCCGAGCGGCGCGCCAGCCTGCTGGCGCGGATGGAGCCGGGCAGCGTGGCCTTCCTGGCCACCGCGCCGGAAAGCCTGCGCAACGGCGACAGCGAATATCCCTATCGCCACGACAGCAGCTTTTACTACCTGAGCGGCTTTGCCGAGCCGGAAAGCGCGCTGGCGCTGGTGGCGGCCAGTAACGACAAGCCGGCCCAGGCGATCCTGTTCTGCCGCGAAAAGAATCCCGAACGCGAGATCTGGGACGGCTTGCGCCATGGCCCGGAAGCAGCGCGTGCCGAATTCGGCGTCGATGCCGCGTACCCGATCGGCAGCCTCGATGAAAAGATGGCCGAGCTGCTGGCCGGCGCCCCCGCGCTGTACTGCCGCCTGGCGCGCGACGAGCGGCTCGATGCCCAGCTGCGCCGCTGGCTCGACGCGGTGCGCGCGAAGGGCCGCACCGGGATCACCGCGCCGCCCGCCTTGCGTGACCTGGTGCCGCTGGTCGACGAGATGCGCGTGGTGAAGGACGCCGGCGAGCAGGCCATCATGCTGCGCGCCGGGCAGATTTCCGCCGCGGCGCACCGCCGTGCGATGCGGGCCGCGCGCACCGGCGTGTTCGAATACGAACTGGAAGCGGAATTGCTGTACGAATTCCGCAGGAGCGGCGCGCAGTTCCCGGCCTACACGCCGATCGTCGCGTCGGGCGCCAACAGCTGCATCCTGCACTACAACGCGAACGACCGCCAGACGCGCGAGGGCGACCTGGTGCTGATCGACGCCGGCTGCGAGCTCGACGGCTATGCTTCCGACATCACCCGCACCTTCCCCGTCAACGGCCGCTTCAGCGCGCCGCAGCGGGAGCTGTACG
Organism: Massilia sp. METH4; assembly: GCF_037094685.1. Taxonomy (NCBI): domain Bacteria; kingdom Pseudomonadati; phylum Pseudomonadota; class Betaproteobacteria; order Burkholderiales; family Oxalobacteraceae; genus Massilia; species Massilia sp. METH4. The sequence continues at coordinate 1,290,597 of NZ_CP146614.1, forward strand.
AGATCGTGCTGGCGGCCCAGGCGGCCGCCTTCGAGGCGATCAGGCCCGGCAACACCTTCCACTCGGCGCACGATGCCGCCGTGCGAGTCCTCGCGCAGGGCATGCTGGACACGGGCTTATTGAACCGCGACACCGCCGGCAGCGTGGACGATGTCATCGCCAGCAAGGCCTACATGGCGTTCTACATGCACGGTACCAGCCACTGGCTGGGCATGGACGTGCACGACACAGGCGCCTACCGCATCACGGAACACCCGGACAAGCCATCGCGGCAGCTGGCCGAAGGCATGGTGCTGACGGTGGAACCGGGCATCTACGTGCGCCCCGCGCCCGGGGTGCCGGAACAGTACTGGAACATCGGCATCCGCATCGAGGATGACGTGGTCGTCGCCGATGGCGCGCCGCGGGTGCTGACCGACGAGGTACCGAAATCGGTGGATGACATCGAACGGCTGATGGCGGAGGAAGCATGACGGCCCATTTGCACGCCGATTACGACGTGGCCATTTGCGGCGCCGGCCCAGCCGGCCTGGCGTTGGCCGCCCTGCTGGTACAGCGCGGCATGGCCGCCAGCCGCATCGCGCTGGTGGACGCCAAGGCGCTGGCCGTGGCGCGCGACGACCCGCGCACGCTGGCCCTTTCTTGGGGCAGCCGGCAGATCCTGGGCCAGGTCGGCGCCTGGCCGGTGCCGGCCACCGACATCCATGAAATCCACGTTTCCCGCAAGGGGACGTTCGGCCGCAGCATGATCACGCGCGAAGAACACCGCGTGCCGGCGCTCGGCTACGTGACGCGCTACGGCGACATCGTGACGGTGCTGGCCGGCGTCGTGGAAAGGCTGGGCATCGTGTCGCTGCGGCCCGCGCGCGTCACCGGGGTGGATGAAACGGGCGATACCGTCGTTCTCGCGCTGGAGGATGGCCGAACCGATGGTGGCAAGATCACCGCGGCCATCGCCGTGCAGGCCGAGGGAGGCCTGTTCGGCGCGCAAACGGACAAGCAGACCATGCGCGACTATGGGCAAACGGCCATCATCGCCCAGGTGGATGCGAGCGCCCCGATCGCCCACCGCGCCTACGAAAGGTTCACGGATGAAGGCCCGCTGGCGATGCTGCCGCAGGGCGACGGTTACTCGATGGTGTGGTGCGTGCGCCCGGAAACGGCGCAGGAACTGCTGTCGCTGACCGATGCGGCCTTCCTGGCGCGGCTGCAGGGCACGTTCGGCGAACGCCTGGGCCGCTTCACGCACGCCACGCGCCGCCTGGCCTTCCCGCTCGGCCTGAACGCCGGCGTGACCGGCACGGCGCGCACCGCGGCGATCGGCAACGCCGCGCAAACGCTGCACCCGGTGGCCGGCCAGGGCCTGAACCTGGGCCTGCGCGACGCCACCGTGCTCGCCCGCCTGCTGGCGCGCGGCGCCACGCCGGACAACCTCGCCGAATTCGCCACGCTGCGCCGGCAGGACCGCGACCTCACCGTGCGGCTCACCGACACGATGGCGCGCATCTTCGCCAACACCTCGCCGCTGCAACCGGCCCTCGGGCTGTCGCTGGCCGCCATCGACCTGTTCAGCCCGGCACGCTCGGTGCTCGCCGAGCTCATGATGTACGGCCGGCGCTAAAGTTTCCTCAAAAATGGGGTCTGTCCCCATTTTTGAGGAAACATTGCCTGAAAAAAGGGGACAGACCCCATTTTCCGAGCAACTTTTTACTGCTTGTGCAGGTTCGCGTACTTCAAGCCGAAGTACAGGATGAACGCATAGCAGGCCGCCGGCACCACGAACGACAGCTGCACGCCCACCGTATCGGCCAGCGCGCCCTGCGCGAACGGCACCAGGGCGCCGCCCACGATCGCCATGCACAGCAGACCCGAAGCCTGGCCCGTCTGCTTGCCGAGCCCGTGCAGCGCCATGCTGAAGATGGTCGGGAACATGATCGAATTGCACAGCCCCACGGCGAGGATGGCGTACATCGCCATCTTGCCGCCGCCGAACGCGGCGAAGGCGATCAGCGCGATGCTGGCCGCGGCGTTGAAGGCGAGCGCCTTGCCCGGGCTGACCTTGCGCATCACGGCAAAGCCGATGAAGCGGCCCACCATCGCGCCGCCCCAGTACAGGCTCACGTAGTGCGCGGCCTGCGCGGCGGTCATGCCGCCGATGTTCGGGTCTTCCATGAAGCTGATCAGGAAGCTGCCGATCGAGACTTCGCCGCCCACGTACAGGAAGATGCCCAGCGTGCCCAGCACGAGGTGCTTGTGGGCAAACAGGTCGCTGAAGCGGCCCGCCGGCTCACCGTCAGCCGCATCGACGATCTTCGGCAGCCGTGCTAGCGCAAACAGTACGGCCAGCAGCAGCAGCGCGCCGGCCAGCACGAGGTAAGGTCCCTGCACGCTGGCCGCCTCTTGCGCGCGATGGGCGAGCTGTTCGGCGGCCGGCAGCTTCGCCACTTCCTCGGCGCCCAGCATGCCGCCCGACAGGATCAGCATGCCGCCCAGCACCGGCGCCACCGTGGTGCCCAGCGAGTTGAAGGCCTGCGTCAGCGTGAGGCGGCTCGATGCCGTGCGCGGATCGCCCAGCACCGTCACATAGGGATTCGCCGCGACCTGCAGCACCGTGATGCCGCCGGCCAGCACGAACAGTGCGAACAGGAAGACACCATAGCCGGACGTGGCGGCCGGGTAGAACAGCGCGCAGCCGATGGCCGCGACGACGAGCCCCGCCACGGCGCCGCGCTGGTAGCCCAGCCTCCGGATCAGCATGCCGGCCGGGATGGAAACGAGCAGGTAGGCGCCGAAGAAGCAGAACTGCACCAGCATTGCCTGCACATAGGTCAGCGTGTAGACCGCCTTCAGGTGCGGGATCAGCACGTCGTTCATGGAAGTCAGCAATCCCCACATGAAGAACAGGATGGTGACGATAATGAGTGGGCCGGTATGGCTGGCGCCGGCGGGCGCACCGGCGGCATCGGGCGCGAGCGCCGCCTTGGATTGAGCTTGCATGGGGACTCCTCTGGTTACTTCTTTCTAAAGGGCGCCTATTGTACGCAAGCTAACGCGTCTGCGTCAGCCGCCGCGCCACCAATGACCTGGATATTTGTGAAAGCTGCAACAAATCCGCCCTGCGCCGTGATCCGGAATGGCGTGTGCACCCTGGCCAGGTCGGCGCCCTTGAAGCAGGCCAGCGGGATCTTGACGGTCTTCCTGCCCTGCCCGGCCAGCCGGGTGAACGCGGCCGCCATGTCGACCGATGCGCTCCCTACCGCGACCTGCACGGGCCCCTGGGGCGCCGCCATGACGATGGTATCGAACGTGAGTGCCCCATCTTTCGTCGCGTAGGCCGGCAGCGCGCGCGGCACGCCGGCATGCGCCTCGATATAGCCGGGCCCCGACCAGGTTACTTTCTTGGCATCCTGCTGCGTATTCACCTGGGCGGTCTCCACTTTCATGGTCGGCAGCGTGTGCGTCACGTTCAGGTCGGCCCCCAGCGCCCTGCGTTCGCCACCGCTCCCAACGTAGAGCGGGAAGGTGGCGCGGTCGGACTGGTTGAAGACGGGGAAGGCATTGGTCTTGCCGCACGGCGCGGTGCTGTCGTCCTCGGCCAGCTTGCCGACCTTCCCGCCCTTGCCGTATTCGAGCCCGTAGCCATACGCGAACAGCGGCGCATAGTTCCTGTCGCCCACGTTCAGCGGCGCCTGGCACACGCTCTTCGGCCACGAGAATGACAGCTTGCCCGTGAACGGCGCATTCACCTTGCCGTCGGGCCCGCGCAGCAGCACGTCCGCCACGCCCTTGCCTTCGGAACCCGGCAGCCAGGCCGCCACGAAGCTGTCGGACAGGTTCAGCAGGTCGTTCGCATAAAGCGGCCGGCCCGTGACGAATACCGTGACCACGGGCTTGCCCTTGCCGGCCACCGCCTTGAGCACCGCCAGGTCTTCCGGGTAGCGCCCGCTGTGGCGCAGGTTGCCGGCCGGGCCGATATCGCCGTCGCCTTCCGCATACGGACCTTCGCCGATCACGGCCACCACCACGTCGTAGTCCGCCACGTTCACGCCGCTCGCATCGGCGCTGAACGTCACGTTGGGTGCCGCCTCCTTCAGGCCCGCCAGGATCGTGTCGCCATTGGGAAAATCGCTGTTCCGGTTGTCGGTCCCCTGCCACGTGAGGGTCCAGCCGCCGCTCTGGTTGGCCATATTGTCGGCGCTCTTGCCGACCACGAGGATTCTCTTGTCCCGGGCGAGAGGCAGCACATTGCCATCGTTTTTCAGCAGCACCAGCGATTCCTGCACCAGCTTGCGCGCCAGCTCGCGCGCCTGCATCGACTCCACCTTGCCGGCATGCACAGATGAAGAAGGCTTGCGCAGGTTGGCGCGCAGTTTCACGCGCAGGATGCGCGTCACCGCGTCGTCGATGCGCGCCATCGGGATCGTGCCATCCTTCACCTGCTGCACGGTGTTGGCGATGAAGCCCTTCCAGTCGTCCGGCACTATCACCATGTCGATGCCGGCATTGATCGCCTGCGGGCAGCTGTCGTTGCGGCAGCCCGGCACTTCGGCGATGCCGTTCCAGTCGGTGACGACGAAGCCGTCGAAGCCCATCTTCCGCTTCAGCACATCGGTGAGCATCTCGCCGTTGCCGTGCAGCTTGCCGTAGTCCTTGCCCGCCTTGACGTCGTTCCAGCTGTTGTACGACGCCATCACCGTCTGCGCCCCCGCCTGCAGCGCCGGGTAGTAGCCGGCCATGTGGATGTTCATCATGTCCGCTTTCGTGGACTGGTTCACGCCCCGGTCCTTGCCCTGGTCGGTGCCGCCATCGCCCACGTAGTGCTTGGCGGTAGCCACGACATTGGCATCCCCGGTCAGTGCGCCTTGCAGGCCTTTCACGTACTCGCCGGCGTAGTCGGCCACGATCTTCGGGTCTTCGGAAAAGCTTTCGTAGGTGCGGCCCCAGCGGTCGTCGCGCACCACGGCCAGGGTGGGCGCGAATACCCAGTTGATGCCGGTGGCGCGCACGGCCTTCGCGACGGCCGCCGCCATCTCGCCGACGCGTTTCGGATCGCGCGCGGCGCCCAGGCCGATATTATGCGGGAACAGCGTGGCGCCGACGACGTTGCTGTTGCCATGCATCGCATCGATGCCCCAGATGACGGGTATCTTGTGCTGCATGTCGGTCGACATCGACGCTTCGTAGAAAGCATCGGCGAGCTTCACCCAGTCGGCCGGTGAAGAATGCTTGTTGCCGTTCGGCCAGCTGCCGCCCCCGTTCAGCACGGAACCCAGGTAGTACTTGCGCACGTCTTCCGGCTTCGTGGTCTTGATCTCGGACTGCGTAATCTGGCCGACCTTCTGCTCCAGCGTCATGCCGGCCACGATCTCCCTGATGCGCGCTTCCAGCTGCGCATCCTGCGGCACCGCGCTTTTTACCTGCGGCCAGTCCGCCAACGGGGCGGCTATCCCGGTCATCGTCAGCAGCTGCGCCGCGGCGGCCAGCATGGTCAAGCGTCGTTTCATCTTCCCTCCCTGTACTTGTGGTGAAAACCAGCGTTCATCGCCAAAGCTCGCGATCCAGACAATTTGGAAACGTTACCAATTCAGGCCGGAATTATCGCGACCGGCCGATTTTCCTGTCAACGAGACTTCACGCTTGTGGGGATTTCGACACGGCCTCGCCGCCACCCAGGAACTGCCGGTACCACTTGCCGCTGTCCTTCAGGATGCGCTGCTGCGTGGCGAAATCGACGTGGGTGAGGCCGAAGCGGCGCGTATAGCCCTCGGCCCATTCGAAGTTGTCCAGGAGGCTCCAGGCGAAGTAGCCGGCGACCGGCACCCCTTCATCGAGCGTGTGCTTCAATGCCGCGAGATGGCGCACGAGGTAGGACGTGCGCTGCGCGTCGTGCACCTGTCCGTCGATCACCGCGTCGTCGTAGCACGAGCCGTTCTCCGTCACGTAGATAGCCTTCGGCCCGTACTCCGCGTGGATGCGATGCAGCAGCTGCGCCATGCCGCCGGGTGCGACTTCCCAGCCGAACGCGGTTCGCTCCACACCCTCGCGGTGCACCACGCGCGCATGCAGCGGCCCTTCTCCCGGCGCGGCCGCGATCACTTCGGGGAAGTAGTAGTTCAGGCCCGTGAAATCGGTCGGCGCGGCGATCGCTTCGAGGTCGCCGGCTTCGATGCGCGGTGCCGCATCCCGAACGGCATCGAGCACGTCGGCCGGATACCCCTTGCCGAACAGTGGATCGAGGAACCAGCGGTTGCGCAGCCCGTCGTGCCGGTGCGCCGCCGCCCTGTCTTCAGGGCTCTCGGATGCGGGCCGGATCGGGTGCAGGCTGAGTGCCGCGCCCACGCGTGCGCCGGGCACATTGGCACGGATGACGGGCACCGCCAGGCCGTGCGACAGCAGCACGTGGTGGCTCGCCTGCAGCGCGGAAGCGACGTCGCGGATGCCTGGGGCGTGCATGCCATCCATGTGGCCGTGCATCGCCGTGCACCACGGCTCGTTGTGCGTGATCCACTGCGGCACGCGGTCGCCCAGCCTGCGCGTGACGACATCCACGTACTGGGCGAAGCGGTGCACGATGTCGCGCGCCATCCAGCCGCCCCGGTCCTGCAAGGCTTGCGGCAAGTCCCAGTGATACAGCGTGGGCCACGGTTGCAGGCCCCGTTCCAGCATGCCGTCGACGAGCCGGTCGTAGAAGTCCAGCCCCTTCGTGTTGGGCGCGGCGCCGTCGCCGAAGATGCGCGGCCAGGCGATCGAGAAGCGGTAGGCGTTGGTACCGAGGCCGCGGGCAATGTCGAGGTCTCCCGGCCAGCGATGATAGTGGTCGCATGCGACGGTGCCGCTGGAGCCGTCGCGGACGCGGCCCGGACGGGCACTGAACGTGTCCCAGATCGAATCGACGCGCCCATCCTCATGGCGCGCGCCCTCGATCTGGTACGACGACGTGGAAGTGCCCCAGATGAAACCCGGGGGGAAATCGGCGCGCGCCAGCGCGGGCATGAGTGCGTTATTGGTCATGGATCTCTCGGATGTTGCGGGGATTCGGGGTGGTGAGCCAGCGCAGCAGGGGCTCGTGCAATTCGTAGGGCTGCGTGCCGAAGGAGCGGAACAGATCCTCGATGTCGGCCTTCGGCGCGGTGGCGAAATCGAGCGGCGGCACCTTTGCATTGGTGGCGTTCGTCACGAATCCCCACTTGCCGGCACCCTGGCCGCCCTGCTGCGTGACGACCTTCCACGACCAGGCCGTGGCGGCCCAGCCGTACCTGGCGTACGTGTCGAACGAGGCGCGTGCCACCTGCCCGCCCAGCTCCAGGCCCATCATGGCCCATGGCTGCATTTCGCCGACGAAGAAGGCCGTATCCAGGCGGCGCAGGCGTTCGTCCCATTTGCACACGGTGTCCCCCTCTCCCTGGGCGCACGTCAGCCAGTCGCGGTGCACCTTCAGGCCGGGCTTGCCCCAGCCGAAGTGGCCGGGATAGGGGTGCATCTCGAATGCCACGTTCTTCATGCCGTGATCGGCCGGCTTGCCGTAGGCATCGATGCCGTTCCTGGCGTGGCCGGGCAGGATGATCACGTGATTCGGGTCGACGGCGCGGATCGCCGCGTATAGCCGGCGCACATTGGCGGCCATCGTGGCCGGGTCGGTGCCCCACGGTTCATTGAGCACGCTGTAGCCCGCGACGGCGCCGCGGTCCCGGTAGCGGGCCGCGATCTGTTGCCACAGCCATTCGGTGCGCGCCTGGTTGTCCGGCACGCTCCAGTACAGATTGCGGTTGGCGCAGCCGCTGTGGTGCTCGACGCCCTGGCTGCCCGCGGCGCCGTGCAGGTCGAGCACCACGTACATGCCGCGCTTCTCCGCCTCGGCGATGGCAATGTCGAGGTAGTGCCACGCGTCCGGCCGCAGGGTGCGCGGCTTTTTCTCGTCCTCGATCACCGTGTGGATGAACGGCAGGCGTACCACGTTCAAGCCGTGCCGGCGCATCAGGTCCCAGTCGCGCGTGGTGATCCAGTTATCCCGAAAAACCTGGAACAGGCGCTGCCGCTCCGCGTAGCCGAAGCGTTGGTCGAGCACCGCTTCGAGCTTGCACTGGTCGTCCACGCTGCCCGTCTTGTCCAGCTCCATCATCCAGAACTCGTTGATCAGCCAGTTGCCCAGGTTGGCACCACGCAGGATGGCCTGCCGGCCGCCCGCATCGACCCACTTCGTGCCCTCCGTGTGCAGCATCGGCAGCTCCTGCGCGCCTGCCCCGGTCATCGCGGCCGTGGCGATCATCGCCGCCATCATTGTCTTGCGCATCGGTCTCCTCCACTGTTCGATAATCAGTTTGACATACTATGGAAAGGTTTCCATTATGCCACGAAAAAAATGGCGCGCCGGCGGACGCGCCATCCTCCACCTGTTTGCGCTCAGGTGCGCTTGCCTGTCTTTGCCTGCGCTTTTGCCGCCGGCGGCGGCCCCAGCGAGGCGCGATGCGTTACGCTGAGCGGGTAGCGCCGCGTCACCGGCCGCTCGCCGCCATAGCAGCGGTTCAGCAACGCGTTCAGGCCCGCCTTCACCACGTCGCGCCACGGAATGTGCACGGAAGTGAGGCGCGGCGCGGAGAATTCCGCGCTCGGCGTATCGTCATAGCCCAGCACGGACACGTCGCGCGGCACGGCGATGCCCGCTTCCTGGAAATGCGACAGCGCGCCGACGGCCATCTCGTCGTTGGCGCAGAACAGCGCGGTGAATTCATGGCCGGATGCCAGCAGTTCCTTCGCGCAGGCGAAGCCGCCTTCCGGCGAGAAGTCGCTTTCGGCGATCCACAGGCTGCCGGTATCGATGCCGCCCTTCTTCAGCGCCTTGAGGAAGCCTTCGATGCGCTCCACGTTGTCCGGCGCGTCCGACGGGCCGGCGATCACGGCGATCTTGCGATGCCCGTGCTCCAGCAGCGTCTCGGCGCCCAGCGCCCCGCCCTTGCGGTGGTCGACCTGGAAGGCCTGTTCGCCGAGACCGCTGGCGGCGCTGTTGACGACGACGATGTTGGCGCCCAGCGCGGCGATATCCTCGTCGCCCAGGATATTGCTCAGCGAGATGATGCCGTCGCAGCCCCGCTCACGCAGGAACTCGATGCCCTCGACGGCCTGGCGCTGTGCGTCGCCACGGCCAACGCCGAAGGCCACCACCATGTGCAGGCCGTTGGCGCGCAATTCGGTGTCGATCATCTGCAGGATCGGGGTGTAGAAGGTGCCCTTCAGGATCGGGATATACACGCCAATCATCTTCGAATAGCCGGACAACAACGCGCGCGCCGCGTGCGATGGCCGGAAGCCCAGTTCCTCGATGGCCGCCCGCACCTTGGCCTGGGTGGCGGGCGATACCGCGCCCTTGCCGCTGACCACGCGCGATGCGGTGCCGAGCCCCACGCCCGCCAGCCGGGCCACGTCCTTGATGGTTGCCACTACCTTGTCCTATCGTGCATGTAATGACGCAAGCATACTGTAAAGGCGGGCCCTGCTTCCAGGCAAACGTCGCCACGTTCTTTGCCGGCAGCTCGTACGCGAAGGCAATCTGTCATGCCTGCCTCCCGGTGACGCCCCATGTGGAAACGTTACCAACGTGGTGAGATCATACATGAATCCCGATGCGCCGCCAAAAAATTTGGCGCTGCCGGCATCGACTGCCGGCAGCGCCACGCGGCGAGGCACAGGGCTGGCGTCCTACTCGACCGCCTTCACCATTTCCTCGATGATCTTCTTGGCATCGCCGAACACCATCATCGTCTTGTCCATGTAGAACAGCTCGTTGTCCAGGCCCGCATAGCCGGAAGCCATCGAGCGCTTGTTGACGATCACGGTCTTGGCCTTATACGCCTCGAGGATGGGCATGCCGGCGATCGGCGATTTCGGGTCCTTGGCGGCGGGGTTGACGACGTCGTTCGCGCCCAGGATCAGCGCCACGTCGGCCTGGCCGAATTCGCCGTTGATGTCTTCCATCTCGAACACCTGGTCATACGGCACCTCGGCTTCGGCCAGCAGCACGTTCATGTGGCCCGGCATGCGGCCCGCCACCGGATGGATCGCGTATTTCACGGTCACGCCGTGCTCGGTGAGTTTTTCGACCAGTTCCTTCAGCGCATGCTGGGCGCGCGCCACCGCCAGGCCGTAGCCGGGCACGATGATGACGGTTTCCGCATTGCTCATCAGGAAGGACGCATCGTCGGCCGAGCCGGATTTCACGTTGCGCTGCACCTGGTTGCCGGCGGCGCCAGCCGCCGCTGCTTCTCCGCCGAATCCGCCCAGGATCACGTTGAAGAACGAGCGGTTCATCGCCTTGCACATGATGTACGACAGGATCGCGCCCGAGGACCCCACCAGCGAGCCGGCGATGATCAGCATGGAGTTGTTCAGCGAGAAGCCGATGCCCGCCGCCGCCCAGCCCGAGTAACTGTTCAACATCGACACGACGACCGGCATGTCCGCCCCGCCGATCGGGATGATGATCAGCACGCCCAGCACGAAGGCGATCGCGGTCATGACGAGGAACGGGGTCCAGGCCGGCGCCACGCCGTCGGCGAACACGAACACGAGGCCCAGCGCGATCATCACCAGCGCCAGCACCAGGTTCAGCACGTGCTGGCCGGCGAAGACCACGGGCGCGCCCTGGAACAGCCGGAACTTGTATTTGCCGGCGAGCTTGCCAAAGGCGATGACGGAGCCCGAGAACGTGATGGCGCCGACGAAGGTGCCGATGAACAGCTCGATGCGGTTCCCCAGCGGCAGCGGCTCGCCCGGCGCGGCGATGCCGAACGCCTGCGGTTCCGACACGGCGGCCACCGCGATGCACACCGCGGCGAGACCGATCAGCGAGTGCATCGCCGCCACCAGTTCCGGCATCTTCGTCATCTCGACGGTCTTGGCGAGATAGGCGCCGATCGCGCCGCCGACGATCACGCCCAGGGCAACCAGGCCGAAGCCCATGCCGCCAGGCGTGGTGCTCTCGGCCTGGAGCTTCGCGATCAGCGCGATGGTGGTCAGCACGGCGATGGTCATGCCGACCATGCCGAAGGCATTGCCGCGCCGCGCGGTGGCGGGCGAGGACAGCCCTTTCAGGGCCTGGATGAAGCACACGGAGGCGACGAGATACAGCATCGTCACCATGTTCATCGAGATGAAGGCCATTATTTGCCTCCCTCTTTCTTGTCCTTCTTCTTGAACATTTCCAGCATGCGGCGCGTGACGAGGAAGCCGCCGAACACATTGACGGCGGCCAGCGCCACGGCCACGGTGCCGGTGACCTGCCCGATCACGCCGTCCGTGAGCCCGGCGGCCAGCATGGCGCCCACGATCACGATGGCGGAAATGGCATTGGTGACGGCCATCAGGGGCGTATGCAGCGCCGGCGTCACGTTCCAGACGACGTGGTAGCCCACATAGATGGCCAGCACGAAGATGATCAAGTTGATGATGGTGTGACTCACTTCCACGATGTTCTCCCCGTTTCCATGGTGGTACGGCTCACTTCCCGCATTTTCATCGCGTGCTCCCTTTATTTTCCGAGTATGTCTCCGCCATGGGCCACCAGGGTGGCCTTGATGATCTCGTCCTCGCGGTCGATCGCCAGCTTGTCGTCCTTGTCGATGATGAGCTTGAGGAAATCGAGCACGTTGCGGGCGTACAGCGCGGAAGCATCCGCGGCCACGTGGCAGGCGAGGTTGGGTTCGCCCACGATGTAGACGCCGTGCTTCACCACCGTCTTGCCCAGCTCCGAGAGCGGGCAATTGCCGCCCTGCTCCACCGCCAGGTCGACGATCACGGAACCCGGTTTCATGGCCCGCACCGTCTCTTCCGAGATCAGCACCGGTGCCTTGCGGCCGGGGATCAGGGCGGTGGTGATGACGATGTCCGCCTGTCTGGCGCGCTCGTGCACGAGTTCGGCCTGGCGGCGCATCCAGTCCGCCGGCATCGGCCGCGCGTAGCCGCCCACGCCCTGGGCGATTTCCTTTTCCTCGTCGGTGAGGAAGGGCACGTCGATGAATTTCGCCCCCAGCGACTCGACCTGCTCCTTCACGGGCGGCCGCACGTCGGACGCCTCGATCACGGCGCCCAGCCGCTTGGCCGTGGCGATCGCCTGCAAGCCGGCCACGCCCACGCCCATGATCAGCACGCGGGCGGCCTTCACGGTGCCGGCGGCCGTCATCAGCATCGGCATGAAGCGTTGATAGGTGTTCGCCGCCACCATCACGGCCTTGTAGCCGGCGATGTTGGCCTGTGAAGACAGCACGTCCATCGACTGGGCCCGCGTGATGCGGGGCACGGCCTCCAGGGCGAAGGCGGACAGGCCGGCCGTGGCCATCGCGGCGGTATTGTCCGTATCGAACGGGTTGAGCATCCCGATCAGCACCGTGCCCGGCTTCATCAGCGCGCGCTCGCCCGCATCCGGGGCGCGCACCTTGAGCACGATGTCCGCGCCGAAGGCATCGGCCGCACTGCCGACGGTGGCGCCGGCGGCCACGTAGGCATCATCGGGAATGGAGGCGGCCGTGCCGGCTCCGGCTTGAACGACCAGCTGGTGCTTGCCCGCGAGTTTCTTGACCGTTTCGGGTGTCGCGGCGACCCGTGTTTCACCCGGCCGGGTTTCGGCCGGTATGCCTATCCTCATAAACCGCCTCCGAATTTCGTTAATGGAGTGTTGCGAGACTGTCTCAACACTAGCACGGAAATCTTGTCGATTTATATTTTTCATATGACAACTGGCACTTGTCGATGACAAGCGGCTGCCGGTGTCACGCGGCAGTCACATGTGTCCTGGCGGAACAGGCTAAAATACCGGCTCTTTCAAGGATCCCCTCATGCCGCGTACCTGGAAACCCAATGTGACCGTTGCCGCCGTCATCGAGCGCGACGGTAAATTCCTGCTGATCGAAGAAGAGACCAGCGACGGCATCCGCCTGAACCAGCCGGCCGGCCACCTGGACCCGTTCGAATCGCTGGAAGAGGCCGTGGTGCGTGAAACGCTGGAAGAAACGGGCCACGATTTCACGCCGACGGCGCTGGTGGGCATGTATATGTCGCGCTACCGCTCGGCGCGCACCGGTGAACTGGTGACTTACCTGCGCTTCGCATTCTGCGGCGAGGTGGGCACTTACTATCCTGACCGGCCGCTCGACGACGGCATCCTGCGCACGATGTGGCTGACGCGCGACGAGATCGCCGCCTGCCGCGAACGCCACCGCAGCCCGCTGTTGATGACGTGCGTGGACGAATACCTGGCGGGCAAGCGCGCCCCGCTCGAACTGCTGCACACGCACTCCTCGGTGTACGAGGAAGTGTGAACTGATTTGGATGTAATGAGATGAGCAAGAAAAAAGTCGTGATCGGCATGTCCGGTGGCGTGGACTCCTCGGTGTCGGCATGGCTGCTGAAGGAACAGGGCTACGAAGTGGTGGGCCTGTTCATGAAGAACTGGGAAGACGACGACGATTCCGAATACTGTTCGACCCGCCAGGACTGGATCGACGCGGCCAGCGTGGCCGACGTGGTGGGCGTCGACATCGAGGCGGTGAACTTCGCCGCCGAATACAAGGACCGCGTGTTCGCCGAATTCCTGCGCGAGTACCAGGCCGGCCGCACGCCGAACCCGGACGTGCTGTGCAACGCCGAAATCAAGTTCAAGGCCTTCCTGGATCACGCCATGCACCTCGGAGCGAACTTGATCGCCACCGGGCATTACGCGCGGGTGCGGCATAACACCGCCACCGGCCGCCACGAGCTGCTCAAGGCGGTGGACCATACGAAGGACCAGAGCTACTTCCTGCACCGGCTGAACCAGGCGCAGTTGTCGAAGACGCTGTTCCCGCTGGGCGAGATCCCGAAGACGGAAGTGCGCCAGATCGCCGAAAAGCTGAAGCTGCCGAATGCCGCGAAGAAGGATTCGACGGGCATCTGTTTCATCGGCGAGCGGCCGTTCCGCGAATTCCTGAACCGCTACCTGTCGTACAAGCCGGGCCCGATGAAGACGCCGGACGGCAAGATCGTCGGCGAGCACGTGGGGCTGTCGTTCTACACGCTGGGCCAGCGCAAGGGCATCGGCATCGGCGGCGTGAAGAGCTACCAGAAGGAAGACGGCAGCAGCGATGCCTGGTACGTGGCGCGCAAGGACGTGGCCACGAACACGCTGTGGGTGGTGCAGGGGCACGACCACCCGTGGCTGCTGTCGCCGGACCTGGCGGCTGACCAGGCCAGCTGGATCGCGGGCGTGCCGCCGGAGGCGGGCCGCATCGCCGCCAAGACGCGCTACCGGCAGGCCGACGTGGCCTGCGACGTGCTGCCGCGCGGTGCGGCCGATTTCGACCTGTCGTTCGTGGACCCGCAATGGGCCGTGACGCCGGGGCAGTCGGCCGTGCTGTATGACGGTGATGTTTGCCTGGGGGGCGGGATCATCGCCGGCCCGCGGGGCGCCTGCCCTTGAAAAGTTGCCTGAAAAATGGGGACAGACCCCATTTTTCGGGCAATGTTTCCATGAAAATGGGGTCTGTCCCCATTTTCGAAGCAACTTTTCCGGTTATTCCTCGGCTGCCGGCTCCCCGCCGTTCTCGGCCTGCGCCTTCTGCTGCCGCTTGACCATCGCGAGCACGGTATTGCGAATCGTCTTCAGCACCGTGCCCCCGTTGAACGGCTTGACGATGAAGCCGTTGACGCCCATCGCGTGCGCGCGCTGCACGGTGGCGGCGTCGAATTCGCTGGACATCATGAAGATCAGCGCCTTCGGCCACTGCTTGCGCATCGCTTCCACCCCCGCTACGTCCTGCTCGACCTGGTCGCGGTTGATGCAGACGATCTGCGGGTTGAACTTGATCAGCAGCGCCGTGCCGGCCGCGCAGGTGTGGGCCTGGCCGACGACGTCGTAGCCGCCATCCACCAGCACCGTGTTGAGCAGGCCGCGCGCCACTGCGCTGCCGTCGATGATCACTGCCTTCAGCATGTTGTTCTTCCGTTATCGTTGCCCGGTCACCGCTCCCAGGCCAGCATGTTCCAGCTGACGCCCACGGTGACATCCGTCTTCAGCTCCACGAGCTGCCGGGAAAGATACAGCATCTCCCGCTCTTTTCGTAGCGCCTCGCCTACCGCATCCTTCAGGATGCCGGCGCCTGCCATGATCGCGTCCAGCGTCCCGTAGGTGCGCAGCAGCTTCGCCGCCGTCTTCAGGCCCACCTTCGACACGCCGGGAATGCTGTCGGTGGCGTCGCCCATCAGCGCCAGCAGGTCCGGCAGCTGGGCGGGCGGCACGCCCCATTTGCTTTCCACCCACGCATGGTCGTGCCATTCGCTCCTGAAGTGGTCCCACACGAGCGCGCCATGGGCGATCAGGCAGTGCAGGTCCTTGTCGGTGGAGGCCACCACGGCCTCGCCGCGCTCCTGCTTCAGCCAGCGCATGACGACCGTGCCGATGACATCGTCGGCCTCCACCTCCGGCAGCGACACGGGGCGCAACCCGAACGTTTCCAGCTTCGCATAGAAGCCCGGCAGCGCGGCGCGCAGCGGCGCGGGCATGGGCGCCCTCGCCTCGCGGTAGCCGCCGTACAGCGCATGGCGCCAGGTAGTGCCGCCATAGTCGAACGCCGGCAGCACGTGCGTGGGCTCGTGGCCGTTGATCAGCGTGCGGAAGGAGTTCAGGGCGTGGCGCAGCGCGATCTCGGCCTTCAGGTCCGAGTCGGGCTCGGGGCTGGCCTCGTAGACGCGCCGCACGATGTTCAGGCCGTCGATGGCAAGCAGGCGTCCCATTGGCTGTGCGGTGAATACGGTGGCCGACATTCTACCCCAGGCGTCAGCGCAGCAGTTCGTAGGGGCCGCCCTGTTCCAGCGCACGCTGGTAGGCCGGCCGGCCGTGGATGCGGGCCAGGAATGCCGTCAGCTGCGGATACGTGGCGGCGTCGAGCCCGCCGCGCGCGGCGGCCGCCTCGAGCGGAAAACTCATCTGGATATCGGCCGCGCTGAACACGGCGCCGGCAAACCACTCGTGCCGGCCCAGCTCGGCCTCGAGGAAATCGAGATGCTGGCGGATCTGCGGCAGGATGTAGTTGCCCTTCACCTTCTGCGCGATGCCGCGCGCGATCGGCTTGACGAAGAACGGCGCCGGCGCCGTTTCCACGCGGTCGAAGATCAGCTTCATCAGCAGCGGCGGCATCATCGAGCCTTCGGCGTAGTGCAGGAAGTAAGTCCAGCGGCGCTTTTCCGGCGTGCGCGCGGGCGGGCGCAGGGCGCCGTCATCGTAGTGGTCCATCAGGTATTCGATGATCGCGCCCGACTCGGCCACCGTGCATTCGCCATCCACGATCACGGGCGATTTGCCCAGCGGGTGCACGGCTTTCAGCTCGGGCGGCGCCAGCATCGTGCGCGCATCGCGCTGGTAGCGCACGACCTGGTAAGCAAGGCCCAGTTCTTCCAGCAGCCACAGCACGCGCTGCGAGCGGGAATTGTTCAGGTGGTGGACGGTGATCATCGCGTTTTGCATGGCGGCAGGTTATGGAAAGGGCTCCCAGCTTAGCACTTCCCCGTCGCGATATTGCAACAGGCATAGCGCTACCACGAATGCGAATGATAACAATTCTCGTTTACATACTTTGCCACAATTGCTAGACTCATCAGTCTTTACACAAATTTACACGGAAGCGTTTTGAAATGACCAAGATCAAGAGTCGTAAGCACCCGACCCGTTTGCAGATGAGCACCGTACTGGCCTCGCTGCTGTTGCCGGCCGCCGCCGTCCATGCGGCCGACCCGCAGGAAAAGCAGATGTCCGAAGTCGTCGTCGATGCGGCGAAGGAGAACGACTACAAGGCCGAGCGGGCAGCGTCGCCGAAGTACACGGAAAAGCTGGTGAATACGCCTCAGACGATCACCGTGATCAAGAAGGAGCTGTTCGAGCAGCAAACCGCCACCACGCTGACCGAGGCGCTGCGCAACTCGCCAGGCGTGGGCACCTTCTTCCTGGGCGAGAACGGCAACACGAACACGGGTGACGCGATCTTCATGCGCGGCTTCGACACGTCCGCCAGCATCCACGTGGACGGGGTGCGCGACATCGGTTCGATCTCGCGCGACGTGTTCAACATCGAACAGATCGACGTGCTGAAAGGCCCGGCGGGCACCGATACGGGCCGCGGCGCGCCGACCGGCTCGATCAACCTGCAATCGAAGCAGGCCAACCTGGACAACGCGATCTCAGCCTCGCTGACGGGCGGCAGCGGCAGCCAGAAGCGCGCCACGGCCGACATCAACCGCGTGCTGGATGCGCAAAACGGCATCGCCTTCCGCCTGAACGTGATGGCGCAGGATTCGGGCAACCCCGGCCGCGACGTGGTGGAGAACAAGCGCTGGGGCGTGGCGCCGACGATCGCCTTCGGCCTGGGCAGCAAGACGCGCGCCCACCTCTCCTACCTGCATGTGAAGCAGGACAATGTTCCCGACGGCGGCGTGCCGACGATCGGCCTGCCCGGCTACTCGAGCCCGGACAGCCGCAATGCCGATCCCGCACTGCGCCGCACCTTCCTGGACAGCGCCCCGATGGTCGACCCGGAAGGCTTCTATGGCCACGTGACGGACCACGACGACGTGACGGCCGACATGGCCACCGTGCGGATCGACCATGATTTCTCGCCGAACCTGCGCCTGCAGAACACCGCGCGCTACGGCAAGACGAAGCAGGATTACCTGCTGACCTTCCTGATGGCGAACGCCACCGCGCCGAATCGCGACGGGGTGCTGGTACCTTCGAACCTGATCACGCCCAACCCGAACGACCGCTCGACCTGGCTGCTGCGCCGTAATAACCGCACCTTCAAGGATGTGGAGAACCGCATCGTTGCCAACCAGACCGTGGTGACGTGGGACGTGGCGACGGGCGCGCTGCAGCACACGCTGGTGGGCGGCCTGGAGTTCATCGACGAGAAGCAGAACACCTATGCCCGCACCGGCGGCGGCACGCTGACCGACACGCCGCTGTATGCGCCGAATCCGAGCGCGCCGATCACCGGCCTGAACCCCGTGCGCACGGGTGCCGGCGCCCAGGGCAGCACCGATACCCAGGCGCTGTACCTGTTCGACACGATCAAGATCGGCGACCGGTGGATGGTCAACGCCGGCCTGCGCGTGGACCACTACAGCCTCGACTACATGGCCACCACGCTGGCCAACAACGTGTTCGTGCCCACGGTGCTGTCGGACAGCGACACCCTCACGACCGGCAAGCTGTCGGTGCTGTACAAGCCTACCGCCAACAGCAGCGTGTATGCCACCGTCGCCAGCTCGAAGGCGCCGCCGGGCGTGCTGTCGTTCAGCCTGTCCAGCGCCGCCAGCAGCGCGGCCAACCCGTCGATGGACCCGCAGGAAACGGTGACCAGGGAAATCGGCACGAAGTGGGACTTGCTGGACCAGAAGCTGGCCTTCACGGCGGCGCTGTACCGCACGGACGTGAAGAACGAGGTCGAGCAGGACCCGACCAATGCGAACGTCTACTACCAGACCGGCAGGAAGCGCGTGGAAGGCATCGAGCTGGCCGTGCAGGGTCAGGTCACGCCGAACTGGCTGGTCAGCGCCGGCTACACGCACATGAAGACGAGCGTGGAAGCGGGCCGTGTCGTCACCGCCAGCGGCGAGAACTACCTGTCCTACACGCCGAAGGATGCGTTCACCAGCTGGACCACGTACGCGTTTCCGTTCGGCCTGACCGTGGGTGGCGGCGTGCGCTGCAACGGCAAGCTGCTGCGCGGCACCGACGGCGCCGTGGGCACGCCGGCCTACGCGAAGAGCTACTGGGTGGGCGACCTGATGGCCACCTACACGCTCACGAAGAACGTCGACCTGCGCCTGAACGTGTTCAACGTGACGGACGAGCAGTACGTGGCGTCCATCAACAAGAGCGGCTACCGCTACACGCCGGGTACGCCCCGCTCGGCCAGCCTGACCGCGAACTTCCGGTTCTGACGGCTGCCCAAGAGTTTCATCGTCTTATCCTTCAGACTTTGCGCCACCTTCGGGTGGCGTTTTTTTTGATGGAGCACTCTACACGGGGATTGTTTTCTTGCACAGCCAGCGGGCCCGCGACGCATGAGTATCGTCGTTGCATTGACGTGTGCCTTCGGTTCGCATGATTGACCGCCATGAAAAAACCCGGGACACGCCCGGGTTTCTCATCATCGGCAAGAAAGATCACCGCTGCACATTCATCATGATCACGCGCCGCTTCGTGCCGCCATCGTCCGCGGTATCGATCGGCACCGGCGTCGTCTCGCACGAGCCGCAGGAACCGCAGCCGCTGCCGCAATCCGACTGCACCTTGAAGAACCTGGCCAGCTTGTCCTGGTCGTAGCCCTTCTTCGCCAGCGCGTACACCATGCGCTGGCGCAGCGCGACGGGCAGCAGCTTCCTGCATGCCTGGACCAGGGCGGCGATGACGATGAGGGCAACGATCAGTTCCTGCCACATGATGGACTCCTTACGCCCCCAGCAGGTGGGCGGTCTGATAGACGATGAACGAGGCGACGTAGGCCAGCGTGAACATGTAGCCGGCCATCATCAGCGCATAACGGGTATGGCCCGTTTCGCGGCGCACCACCGACAGCGTGGCCAGGCACTGTGGCGCATACACGTACCAGGTGAGCAGCGACAGCGCGGTGGCCATCGACCACGTGCTGGCGAGCACCGGCGCCAGGGCGTTGGCCACCTCGTCGCCGGACTGGGACAGCGCATACACGGTGCCCAGCGCCCCCACGGCCACTTCGCGCGCGGCCATGCCCGGCACGAGGGCAATGCAGATCTGCCAGGTGAAGCCGATCGGCGCGAACACGAACTCCAGGGCGCGGCCGATCATGCCGGCCACGCTGTAGTAGATCGGCGGCTGGGTGGCGCCTTCCGGCGCGCCGGGGAAGCTGGACAGCGCCCACAGCAGGATCGTCAGCGACAGGATCAGCGTACCCACGCGCAGCAGGAAGATCTTGGCGCGTTCCCACAGGCCGATGGCCAGGTTGCGCAGGTTCGGCAGGTGGTAATTCGGCAGTTCCAGCATCAGCGTGTGCTTGCGCTTGGCGCCCATCGTGCGCTTCATGACCCAGGCCACCACCATGGCCGAGATGATGCCGGCGAAGTACAGCACGAACAGCACCAGGCCTTGCAGGTTGAAAACGCCCCACACTTCGCGGTTTGGAATGAAAGCGGCGATCAGCAGCGCATACACGGGCAGGCGTGCCGAGCACGTCATCAGGGGGGCGATCATGATCGTCACCAGCCGGTCGCGCGGGTTCTGGATCGTGCGCGCCGCCATCACGCCGGGAATCGCGCAGGCAAATGCCGACAGCAGCGGAATGAACGCGCGGCCCGACAGGCCCACGCCGCCCATCAGCCGGTCGAGCAGGAAGGCGGCGCGCGGCAGGTAGCCGCAATCCTCGAGCACGAGGATGAAGAAGAACAGGATCAGGATCTGCGGCAGGAACACGATCACCCCGCCGACGCCGGCGATCACGCCGTCGACCAGCAGGCTACGCAGCACGCCTTCGGCCATCACGCCCTGCACGGCTTCGCCGATGGCGCCGAAAGCGCCCTCGATCATGTCCATCGGTGCCTCGGCCCAGCTGAACACGGCCTGGAAGATCAGGAACATCAGCACCGCCAGGATGACCGGGCCGGCAACGGGGTGCAGCACCACGTTGTCGATCTTGTCCGTATCCGTTTCGCTGCCATGCATGTTATTGGTGGCCACGGAAAGGATGCGGCGTACCTCGCGCTGCGTGTCTTCCACGGATACCGAATCGATGGCGGCCAGCGGACGGGCCTTCACCGGCGCCAGCGGGCCCAGTTCGTCCAGCGCGCGCAGCAGCGACTTTTCGCCGCCGCTCTGCACGGCCACCGTCTCGACGACGGTCATGCCCAGTTCGCGGGCCAGTTTTTCCGCATCGATCTCGATGCCGCGGCGCTTGGCCACGTCCACCATGTTCAGGCACAGGATCATGGGCAGGCCGAGGCGCTGCACCTCGAGCACGAGGCGCAGGTTCAGGCGCAGGTTGGTGGCGTCCACCACGCACACGACCAGGTCGGGCGCCGTCTCGCCGGCGCGCAGGCCGGCCACCACGTCGCGCGTGATCTCCTCGTCCGGCGTGTGCGCCTTCAGGCTATAGGCGCCCGGCAGGTCCAGCACCTTGTAGGCGCGGCCGGCGGGCGACGTGAAATGGCCTTCCTTGCGGTCGATCGTCACGCCCGCATAGTTCGCCACTTTCTGGCGCGCGCCCGTCAGGCGGTTGAACAGCGCCGTCTTGCCGCAGTTCGGATTGCCCAGCAAGGCAATCATCGGCGCGCGGCCGACGGCCTGCACCACTTTCTCGGTAACACCCATATTAATCAAGGACCTCGTTGTTGTGGCTGCGTCAGCCTGCTTCAGGCTGGACCGCGATCAGCGCCGCTTCGAAGCGGCGCAGCGCGAAGGTCGAGTTGCCGACCCGGATCGCCAGCGGCTCGCCGCCAGGCATGCCGCGCTTGAGCAGGCGGATTTTCTCGCCGGGCACGAAGCCCAGCTCCATCAGGCGGCGCGCGAGGTCGGCGCCATCTTCGGTATCGACCGGATTGCCCGGCGACACACGCACCACCGTGCCACTTTTCCCGGTCGCCAGGGCGTCGAGATTGATCAGGGAGGGGGCTTGTGTCATGGCAATTCTCTGCGGGAAATCAATCTGGTCATTATAGAGGCTAATGCGAATGGTTTGTATTTGCAGGTAACGCTTGCATTGTACGCGCTCTTGAGTCAAAATAGGAACCGTAATGATAATGATTCTCATTAAGAAAGCGGCAAGATTGGCAGAGTAGCTACCCCTTCCGGTCTTCCTTCCGGCCCTGCCGGTTCTTCTTGATGAGCCGCCCTTGGCGGTACCCTAGTTTCCGTTTGTGTTTTCTCAGCCAGAAGGTGTTTCAATGATCGTCTGCGTTTGCAACAACATCTCCGATCGCGAAATCCGTCAAGCCATTGACCTTGGTATCAGCACCATGGACGGGCTGCGCGAGGCACTGGGTGTTTCCACGTGCTGTGGCAACTGCCTGGACTATGCCGTCGAAGTGCTGAACGAACACGTGGCAGCGCCGATCCAGGAAACGGT
This sequence comes from Massilia sp. METH4, assembly GCF_037094685.1. Taxonomy (NCBI): domain Bacteria; kingdom Pseudomonadati; phylum Pseudomonadota; class Betaproteobacteria; order Burkholderiales; family Oxalobacteraceae; genus Massilia; species Massilia sp. METH4. The sequence goes on from NZ_CP146614.1 coordinate 1,312,709, forward strand.
CCTGAAGCGCCCCACCCTCACTTCCTGAGGATACTCATGCAAACACTGCCCGGCCTTTCCCGGCCTGGCGTGTCGCGGCTCGGGCTGAATCTGAGCCTGCCCCGACTTACGTCCACACCTCCCGCCGCGCCCACTGAAGCGGCCATAGCGGCGGCCCCCGATTTCACCCTTGGCAGCAGCCGGAGCAAGACCGGCAAGATCGCCGTCATCGTCGCCCTCCACCTCGCCGCCGTCTGGGCCATGAAGGATGGCATGGTGTACCTGCCCAAGGAATTGCCGCGTGTCGTCGACGTGACCTTCGTGACGCCGCCCGCGCCGCCGGCCCCGCCCGCGCCGCCGAAAGTGGTGGAAGTGGCCATCAAGCCGCCCCCTGTCTTTACGCCCGAAATCCCGCAGCTGCCCGTCGTGATCGAGAACACGATCACCGTGCCGCCGGCACCGGTGAAGCCGGCCGAAGCCGCGCCGGTCGTGGCCGCCCCGCCCGCGCCGCCGGCCCCGCCCGTGGCCGCCCCGCCGGAGCCGGCCGCGCCGAAGCTCGTGCAGGGTGTCGAGTACGTGCGGCCACCGCAGCCTGTCTATCCGTCGATTTCCAGGCGCCTGGGCGAGACGGGCGTCGTGACCTTGCGCGTGCTCGTCAGCGAGAAAGGCACGCCGGAGCAGGCGACAGTGCACAAGACCTCCGGCTCGCAGAACCTGGACGAAGCCGGCCGCACGGCCGCCATGCGCAGCCTGTTCAAGCCTTATATGGAAGATGGCAAGGCGGTGCCGGTGTATGTGCTGGTGCCGATCAATTTCAAGCTGTCGTAAGCGGCGGCGCGATGAAAAAACGGGGACGGGCCTGGCGGCCTGTCCCCGTTTTTTTGTCCAACTGGCGCCGAAGCGTCGGTGTCGGACATATTTTCCGGGCGCTTCATCCGGAAAATGTGTCCGACACCGGTGGTCGGGCGGCGTTCTCGCCTCTTCAGGGGAACACCGGTGTCGGACACCAAGAGACCAGCGCAGGCGGATCTTACGTCTCCGCCCACATCCGCAACAGGTTGTGATAATGCCCCGTCAACCCCACGGTGGCCTGGCTGTCGCCATGCGCGGCGCGCACGGCCTGGATGTTCTGGTCCAGCTCGAACAGCATCGTGCGCTTCCAGTCGTCGCGCACCATGCTCTGCGTCCACAGGAACGAGGCAAGGCGTTCGCCGCGCGTCACCGGTTCCACACGATGCACCGTCGTCGACGGGTACAGGACCGCGTCGCCGGCCGGCAGCTTCACTTCATGCGTGCCGTAGGCGTCGGTGACGATCAGCTCGCCGCCGTCATACTCGTCCGGATCGGACAGGAACACGGTGGTCGACACGTCCGCCCGCAGCGGCGCGGCGCCAGGCGATGCCACGCGGATGGCGCCGTCGATGTGGTCGCCATACGTTTCGCCACCGGCATAGCCGTTGAAGTAAGGCGGCAGGATGCGCAGCGGCAGCGCCGCCGCGAAGAACAGCGGGTTGGCCGTCAGCGCACGGGCGACGATGTTGCCCAGCTCGACGGCCAATGGCGAACCTTCCGCCAACTGGCGATTGCGCTTGACTGCCGCCCCCTGCGAACCGACGCTCGCGCGCCCGTCGACCCAGTCCGCCTGGTCCAGGCGGCCGCGGAATTGCCGGACTTGCTCAGGCGTCAGCACGCCGGGGATGTGCAGTATCACGCAAGGCTCCTTTAGTACTTGAAGCTGGCGGTCAGCGATGCGCTGCGGCCGGCGCCCACGCCCGCATAGTGCGGCGAGGACACCTTGTCGAAGTACAGCTTGTCGGCCAGGTTCTGCACGTTCAGCTGCAGGCTCACGTTCTTGTTGAGCGTGTAGCTGGCCATCGCGTCGAAGCGGGTATAGCCCGGCGCCCACTTGTTGTTGTTGACGTTGGCGTACACCTTCGACATCGACGTGGCGCCGCCACCGATCGTCAGGTTCGGCAGCACGGCATAGGTGGTCCACAGCGAGGCGCTGTGCTTCGGCGTGGTCGGGAATACGTTGCCGTTGTAGGGCGACGGCGCGTAGACCGGCTTGGCGGTGGTGCCGGTGTTGACATAGCCGTTGTCATCCACACGACCGTCCAGCCACGTGTAGCCGCCGAAGACCTGCCAGGCGTTCGTGATGTTGCCCGTGGCGCCCACTTCGAAGCCACGCACGCTCTTCTTACCCACGTTCTGCGTGGTACCGTCCGGCGCCGTCACGCGCGCATTGTTCATGTCGCTCTTGAAGATCGCGGCGGACAGCGACAGGCGGCGCGCCAGCACTTCCCACTTCGTGCCCAGCTCCCAGTTCTTGCTCTCTTGCGGCTTCAGGTTCTGGATCGCCACGGTCAGGCCGTCCAGGCCGTCGCCGGCATCGTTGCCCGGCGGGGTCGACGAGGTGGCGTAGGACAGGTAGACGCTGCTGTTGGCGGCCGGCTTGTACACCACGCCGGCCTGGTAGTTGGCGAAGGTGGACTTCACTTCAGCGTGCGAAGCGGCGGTGGTGGTACCGTTCAGCGTGTACTGCGGCACGTCCAGCACGGAGCGATAGTCATCCCAGCGCACACCCAGGTTCACCAGCCACTGCGGCGTGAATTCGAGGGTGTCGAACACGTAGGCGCCACGGGTGTTGGTCTTCACATTGGTCACCGCCGGCGACAGGGCACGGCTGTAATTCCACGGGTCGTCCGGATTCGGGTTGACCACCGTGGTGCAGTTGTACAGCGTTTCGGCGCCCGCCGTCGGGCAGGTGAAGGTCTTCGTCAGCGGGTTGTTGGTGCCCGGCGTGAAGATGTACGAGCTGCGCTCGGTTTCCTCGCGCGAGAACTCGATGCCGGCACTGAAGTTGTGCTTGATGGTGCCGGTGCGCACCTCGCCGGACAGCGCGGTGGTATTGGCCAGCGTGTCGGTCTCGGTGACGCGCGAGTTCGCGCGGCGCCATACGGTGCCGTACAACACCACGTTACCCTTCGAATCGTCCGGCTGGGTCCACACATAATCCTGGCTGGTCTTGCCGTAGCGCGTCACGTTGCGCAAGGTCAGGCCGTTACCGAAGTCGTGCTTGACGTCGACGGTGCCGATATCGGTTTCAGTGTCGCGGAAGTCGCGGTTGGTCAAGCCATAGAACGTGTCGCGCGGCACGGAGAGCGGCGTGCCGTTGCCGTTCCTGGCCACATTGGCGCCGGTGCTGAACGGGTTGTTGAACGGGATGCCGGTATCGGGCAGCTCGCTCGATTCCATGTGGTAGTAGGACAGGTTGACCTTGGTCGGGCCGGACAGGCCGAAGCCGATCGACGGCGCGATGCCCCAGCGGTCGCCGCCCACTGGGCCGCGGCCGGCCACGTCGGCCTCGAAGCCCATCAGCGCCACGCGGAAGGCGGAATCGCTGCCCAGCGTGCGGTTCACGTCGGCCGTTACGCGCTTGTAGTTGTCGGTGCCGAAGCCAACGGTGGCGTTGTAGAAGTTGTCGAGCTTGGGCGTCTTCGACACCATGTTCAGGCCGCCACCGGCGGAGGAACGGCCGCCGTAGGCGGAATTCGGGCCCTTCACGACTTCCACCTGCTCGAGCGCGAACACTTCGCGCGATTGCGAGCCGCTGTCGCGGATGCCGTCGATATACGTATCGGTCTGGGCGTTGTAGCCGCGGATGAACAGGTTATCGCCGACCGGGTTGCCGCCTTCGGCGGCGCCGATGGTGATGCCGGGCACGGTGCGCAACGCATCGGCCAGCGACGTGGCGCCGGTTTGCGCGATCACCTCGCTCGGGATCACGGTGACGGATTTCGGCGAATCGAGCAGGGGGACGGTGAACTTGTCGGACGCGGAGCGCTGCGGGATCTCGAACTGGTTGCCCTTGTTGTGGCCGGCGACGGTCACTTCCGGGATCTTCTGGTCGCCCTGGGTGGCGACGGGGGCGTTGGCTTCCGCGGGATCGGCGGCGTGAACGACGAAAGGCATTGCGAGTGTTGCGACGGCGGCGAGCGCCGCTGGCCCGTGCTTGCGGCTCTTAATGTACGACATGTCCATCCTTATAGTTGTGCATGGGTAAAACGTAATGATAATGGTTTTCATTTGCTTTCGCAACGCCATTACACCATTTTGAGCACGAATGCAAGGACTTTTGCTTGGGCCGGCGGCCATTCTGTGGCAGAATGCCACGATCGATAATCACCAAGAAAAGGCTTCCCCATGAAGGGCGATAAAGACGTCATCCGCCTGCTGAATGCTCAGCTGACGAACGAGCTCACCGCGATCAACCAGTACTTCCTGCACGCGAAGATGTACCGCCATTGGGGCTTCGCGAAGCTGGCGAAGAAGGAATACGAGGAATCGATCGGCGAGATGAAGCATGCGGACAAGCTGATCGACCGCATCCTGATGCTGGACGGCCTGCCGAACCTGCAGGCGCTGCACAAGCTGCTGATCGGTGAAAACACGCAGGAAATGCTGGAAGCGGACCTGAAACTGGAACGCGCCGCCCAGCTGACCGTCAAGGAAGGCATCGCCCAGGCGGAAAAAGTGGCCGACTACGTGTCGCGCGAACTGCTGGTGGAAATCCTGGACGACACCGAAGAGCACATCGACTTCCTGGAAACGCAGCTGGACCTGATCGGCAAGGTCGGCATCCAGAACTACCTGCAAACGCAGATGGCACCCGCCGACGAGGCGCACGGCTGAGACCGCGTCGTATCGGGCGGCCGATAGCCGACGAAGACCAAACGCCAGGCAATGCCTGGCGTTTTTTTATCCGAGTGCAAGCCGGGTCAGGCTGGCACTTCCTCGCGCGCCCACTGGTCCAGCCAGCGCGCGTAGCACGACAAGTCCTGCGGCACCGCCCCCGCATAGCCGCAGGCAGCCGCCGCGAACGCGTTCGCGCGCGCCAGCGTGCGCTCCATCGTCCAGCCGCGCAGCCGGCCCAGCAGGAACACGGCGTTGAACGCATCCCCCGCCCCCACCGAATCGACGAAGCAGTCGCTCATGGCCGTGCCGTGATCGGCCAGGTGGGCGCCGTCGGCCGACAGGTACAGCGCGCCGCGCGCCCCCATCGTGACCACCAGCGCCGACAGCGAGAAGTTGTGCATCATCGCGCGGCACTCGCTGTCGACCGTGATGCATTCCATGTTCACCGTGTCCGGGCAGGTATGGCAGTACCACTTGAACAGCTGCTGCAACTCCTCTTCGTTGACCTTCACGATATCGGCCTGCTGCAGCGAGTCGAAGACGATCGCTTCATCCACGTGGCCGGCGCGCAGGTTCAGGTCGAGGAAGCGCACGGCCTGGGTCTGCTCCAGCAAGCCGTGCAGGGCGGCGCGCGAGATCGGGTCGCGCTGGGCCAGCGTGCCGAAGCAGAAGATGCCGGGCTGGGCGGCCTGTACCGCGGCCAGCGCCGCGGTCCCTTCGATGTGGTCGTAGGCCTGGTTGGGCACGATCCTGTAGCGGTGGCTGCCGTTCGCGCCCACTTCGACGTGCACGGCACCGGTCGGCTCGCCGGCGCCCGTCTGCAAGCCCGAGTCGGACATGCCGTAACGCGTGAATTCATTGCGCACCAGGGCGCCGTTATCGTCGTCGCCGATGCGGGTGACCATCGTGACGGGCAGGCCGAAGCCGGCCAGGTGCCGCGCCAGGTTGAACGGCGCGCCGCCGACGACCCGCCGGGTGCTGAAATCGTCCACCAGTGCTTCGCCGAAAACCGCTACAGATTGTTCCATGGCCGCCCCTCGATTGTGACCGGCACAGTGTAACGCAATGATTTGACGGCCGACGCGCGCCCCGCTCAGCGGTGCCGGCCGCGTTCACACCATTGGTTCAGGCTTGCGGCACCGTATCGCGGAACGACGCCCGCTCATGCAGCTTGTCGTGCAGCCTGGCCAGGTTAGGGTGCGGCGTGCGCCAGTCGATCTCGGGGAAGCGGAAGTCCAGCCAGCCGAGCGCACAGCCAACGGCCACGTCGGCCAGCGAATAGTGGATGCCGGCGCAGAACGGCGAATCGGCCAGGCGGTCCGACAGCGACGCCAGGCCGCGCGTGACCTTGGTGAGGTGCCGGTCGATATAGGCCGCGCTCTGCTGCTCCGGCGGGCGCTGCGTGCGCTCCAGGCGCACGGCCACGCCGGCATCCAGCACGCCATCCGCCAGCGCTTCCCAGTTCTTGATTTCCATGCGCTCGCGCCCGTTCGGCGGCAGCAGCTTGCAGACGGGCGTGAGCGTGTCGAGGTATTCCACGATCACGCGCGAGTCGTACATCACGTAGCCGTCTTCCATCACCAGGCAGGGCACCTTGCCGAGTGGGTTGACCCGGTGGATGCTGGTATCCGCGCTCCACACATTCTCGAGCTGGATCTGGTAATCGAGCTTTTTTTCCGCAAGCACGACGCGCACCTTGCGCACATAGGGACTGGCGAGCGAACCGATCAGTTTCATGGGAAGCACCGGGTGGGAATGAAGCCCAGTATAGCATCCGCCTCCCCGGGCAAGTAACCGGCCGGCTGGTCAAAACATGGGCACGGCGATGGTAAAATCGCTCTTTTCCCTGCCTCTCCTTTTGCCATGACCACTCCATATTCCACGTTGTCGGCCCTGTCCCCGCTGGACGGCCGCTATGCGTCCAAGACCGACAAGCTGCGCCCCATCCTGTCCGAAGCCGGCTTCATGCACCACCGCGTGAAGGTCGAGATCGCGTGGCTGCAGGCGCTGTCGCAAGCCGGCTTCGCCGAGATCAAGCCGTTCCCGGCCGGCGCCACCGCGCTGCTCGACAAGCTGGCCGCCGAGTTCTCGGAAGCCGATGCGGCCCGCATCAAGGAAATCGAAGCCGTCACGAACCATGACGTGAAGGCCGTCGAGTATTGGCTGAAGGAAAAGGTGAAGGACGTGCCTGAACTGGTCGCCGCCTCCGAGTTCATCCACTTCGCCTGCACCTCCGAGGACATCAACAACACCTCGCACGGCATGATGCTGAAGGCCGCCCGGGACGGCGTGATGGTGCCTGCCCTCAACGGCCTCGTGGCCAAGCTGAAGGAAATCGCCCACGCGAACGCCGACGTGCCGATGCTGTCGCGCACGCACGGCCAGACCGCCAGCCCGACCACGCTGGGCAAGGAATTCGCGAACGTGGTGGCGCGCCTGCAGCGCGCGGTCGAACGCATCGCCAACGTGGAAATCCTGGGCAAGATGAACGGCGCGGTGGGCAACTACAACGCCCACCTGTCCGCCTACCCGTCGTTCGACTGGCCGGCATTCTCGAAGAACGTGATCGAACAGCGCCTGGGCCTGACGTTCAACCCGTACACGATCCAGATCGAGCCGCACGACTACATGGCCGAACTGTTCGACGCCTTCGCCCGCGCCAACACGATCCTGCTGGACCTGAACCGCGATATCTGGACCTATGTGTCGCTGGGCTACTTCAAGCAGAAGCTCAAGGCCGGCGAGATCGGCTCCTCGACGATGCCGCACAAGGTCAACCCGATCGACTTCGAGAACTCGGAAGGCAACCTGGGCCTGGCCAATGCCGTGCTCAAGCACCTCTCCGAGAAGCTGCCGGTCTCCCGCATGCAGCGCGACCTGACCGACTCCACCGTGCTGCGCAATATCGGCGTGGGCCTGGGCTACACGCTGCTGGCCTACGACAGCTGCCTGCGCGGCCTGAACAAGCTGGAAGTGAACCCGGCCCGCCTGGAAGCGGACCTGGACGCGAGCTGGGAAGTGCTGGCCGAGCCGGTGCAGACGGTGATGCGCCGCTACGGTATCGAGAACCCGTACGAACAGCTGAAGGAACTCACCCGCGGCAAGGGCATCACGAAGGAAGCGCTGCAGGAGTTCATCGGCAAGCTGGCCATCCCGCAGGAAGCGAAGGACCTGCTGCTGGCGATGACCCCGGCAAACTACACCGGTATCGCGGCGCAGCTGGCCAAGGCCATTTAAGCATCCTCTCACCATCGGCCCCTATGACGGCGGCTCCTTATCCTGTAGGGTAAGGGCTGCCGTTTTTTATTGCCTGCCAGCAGATACTTCGTTTCTTTGCTACAGTGACGGGCTATTAGTTCTAATAAGTACTAAACAGGGGAAGTCATGGAACGCTACACGAGAACCGCGATGGTGCTGCACTGGCTCATCGCGCTGCTGATCATCGCGGCCTTCACGATGGGGCTCGTGATGGTCGATATTCCCGGCTTCACGCCGACCAAGCTGAAGTACTATTCCTGGCATAAATGGATGGGCGTGACCGTGCTGGCACTGGCCGCGCTGCGCCTGCTGTGGCGCCGCGCGAACCGCCCGCCGGCGCACCCGGCCGGCGTGGCGCGATGGCAGGCCAGGGCGGCGGACGTGACCCATGTTCTGCTATACGTGCTGATGTTCGCCGTGCCGCTGTCCGGCTACCTGTACACGACCGCGGCCGGGGTGCCCGTCGTCTACCTGGGCATGTGGCAGATTCCGGCCGCGTTCGAGGCGGATCCGGCATGGAAGGAGGCGCTCAAGCCCGTCCACTACTGGCTGAACATGGCGCTCGCCGCCCTCGTGGCGGTGCACGTGGCCGCCGCGCTGAAACACCATTTCGTCGATCGGGACAATGTCCTGAAACGCATGCTTCCTTAACCGTTGGAGAGTTCATGAAGACGCAGTTGAAACCATTCCTTCTCGCTTCCCTGGTCGGCCTGTCGCTGACGGCCGGCGCCGCCGTGCTGAAGACCGATCCCGCCAAGACCACCGTCTCGGCCACGTTCAAGCAGATGAACGTGCCGGTCGAATCGAAGTTCAAGAAGCACAGCGTGACGATCGACTACGATGCAGCCAGGCCGGACGCGTCGAAGGCCACCGTGGAAGTGGACACGGCAAGCCTCGACATGGGCGACCCGGAATACAACCGCGAAGTGGCGAAGAAGGAGTGGTTCAACTCGGCGCAGTTCCCGAAGGCGACCTTCGTCTCGACCGCGATCAAGAGCGCCGGCCCGGGCAAGCTGAACGTGACCGGCAGGCTGACGATCAAGGGCAAGGCCACCGACGTCACCTTCCCCGTCACCGTCAAGACCGAGGCCGGCAAGCAGGTGTTCGACGGCGCCGTGCCGATCAAGCGCCTGACCTACAACATCGGCGAAGGCGAATGGAAGGACACCAGCATGGTGGCCGATGAAGTGACGATCAAGTTCCACGTCGTATCCCAATAATCCCCGAAGGAGACCGCATGAAATCCACGTTGTTCGCCGCCCTGTTCGCCGCGCTGTTGCCCCTGTCCGGCCTGGCCGGCGCCACCACCTACAACATCGATCCGAGCCACACCTACCCCAGCTTCGAGGCCGACCACAAGGGCCTGTCGCTGTGGCGCGGCAAGTTCAACAGCACGAAAGGCACGATCACGATGGACCGCGCCGCCAAGACCGGCAACCTGGACATCACGATCGACATGGCCTCGGTCGACTTCGGCCACGACAAGATGAATTCGCACGCGAAGGCGCCGGATATCTTCAACGTCGAGAAATTCCCCACCGCCACCTACAAGGGCAAGTCGCTCAAGTTCAACGGCGACCAGCTGGTGGGCGTGGACGGCGAGCTCACGCTGAACGGCGTGACGAAACCGGTGGAACTGAAGGTGGACCGCTTCAAGTGCGTGCAGGACCAGCGCCTGAAGCGCGAAGTCTGCGGCGCCAACGCCACCGCCGAATTCAAGCGCACCGACTTCGGCATCAACTTCGGCATCCCGAACTTCGCGCCGGAAGTGAAGCTGGCGATCCAGGTCGAAGCCATCGCCGCCGAGTAACCGGCCGGCGCCCTGCCCAACCCCGCCGCGCGCGGGGTTTTTTGTTGCCTGAACCCCGGTGACAGGCTCCGGCTTTTTTGCAACATTTCCCGAAACCCGGTGACAGGCTCCGGGTTTTTCGCAACTTTCCCGGAAAACGGAGCCTGTCACCGGGGTTCTCCCACCGGGGTTCTCGCCGGCTCTCTGCGCCGCGCCCCGTCATCTTTTGTTGACGATTCCGATATCGTCAACTAAGATTGACGCATGATCGATACCCAATCCCTCCCCCGTCCCGACGATCCCGCCGAAGCGCTGGCGGCCGTCGTTGCGCTGCGCCTTGCGGCGGACCAGCTCGAGCGCCAGGCGGTAGCGGCGGCCATCGCCCAGGGCTGGTCCTGGAGCCAGGTCGCCGATGCGCTGGGCGTGTCGAAGCAGGCGGCGCACAAGCGCCTTGCCCCGTTGATTCAATCCTGAAAGGAGCCTTCATGCTGCAGCGCCTGAAACAGCGCATCGCCGATATGCGCACCATCAAAACCCTGTGCGAGGCGGCCGAGCGGCACGCCAATGCGATGGGGGAACGCGAACCCGGCCCGGAGCACTTCCTGCTGGCGGCGCTCGACCTGCCGGACGGCCTGGCGCGGCGTGCGTTCGAACATGCCGGCGCCGACCCGTCCCGGCTGCGCGCGGGCATCACGGCGGCGCACGGCGCGGCGCTGGCAGCGGCCGGTATCGATCCGGCCGTACTGGCCGCCCCCGCACCCGTGCCGCCCGCCACTGGCGCCTACCAGGCCAAGGGATCGATGGAATCGGTGATGCGCGCGCTGTCCGACTGGCCGCGTTCGGCCGGCGAACCGCTGACGGGTGCGCATGTGGCGGCCGTCGTGGCCGCCAGTGCGCACGGCACGGCGGCAAGGGCCTTGCAGGCCATCGGCGTCGAGCCGGCCGCCCTGGCCGCCGCGGCGCGCGCGGAGATCGCCTCGGCAACGCGCCACGCGGCCTGACGGGAGCGGTTTTCGCCGCACTGTTGCGCCAGGCCGCCATTGCCGCTGCCGAGCCTTGCTTCGCCGCTGCTACCGTCGTACATTTTGGTTAATAAAAAAGCAAACAATTTCACAACCAAAATAACGGGAACGTCATGGAGAGGCACCAGAACAATTTCAACCTGCTGCGCCTGCTGCTCGCCCTGCTCGTGCTGCTGTCGCACGCGCCCGAGCTGCAGGATGGCGACCGCCACCGCGAGCTGCTGACGCAGCTGTTCCACACCCTGTCCTTCGGCGAGCTGGCGGTCGACGGCTTCTTCCTGCTGAGCGGCTACCTGATCGTGCAGAGCTGGGATCTCGATCCCGTGCCGGTACATTTCCTGCGCAAGCGGGTGCTGCGCATCTATCCCGGCTTCATCGTCGCGAGCCTCGTCTGCGTCTACCTCGTGGCGCCGCTCGGCGCCGACCCGGCGCGCTACTTCAGCGAGCTGTCCACGGCCACGGTCGCCCTGTGCATCGCCGTGCTGCACGGCCCCATTACCCCGCCCGTGTTCGAAGGCTTGCCGGAACCGCAGGTGAATGGTTCGATGTGGACGATCATGCGCGAGTTCGCCTGCTACCTGGCGGTGATGCTGCTGGGCGTTGCCGGCGGCATCCGCCACCGGGCCATCTGGCTGGCGCTGACGGTCGCGGGCTTCACCGCCTACCTGTATGCCTCGTTCGGCCTGCCGCTGCCATGGGCACCGCTGGGCATGCTGCTGCAAGATCCGATCGTGCGGCTCGGTTCGCTGTTCTTCGCGGGGGGCTGCTTCTACCTGTACCGCGATTGCTACCGCTTCACGCGGCGCGGTGCGCTGATCTCGGCCGTGGCGCTGCTGGCCCTGATGTTCTCGCGCCGTTATGCCGAGCTGGGCCTGGCTACCTTCGGCGGCTACCTGCTGTTCTACTTCGCGTTCCGCCCCATGTGGCTGACGGAGGCATTCAACAAGCTGCCCGACATTTCCTATGGCGTCTACCTGTACGGCTGGCCCGTGCAGACGCTGCTGGTCGCTTACCTGCCGCCGCTGTCGCCGTGGGTCAAGCTGGGCCTGGCCTGCCTGATCGTGCTGCCGGTCAGCGTGCTCAGCTGCTACCTCGTGGAACAGCCGCTGCTCAAGCTGAAGAACGCGCGGCGCCGCGCGCTGGCCGCCGGCGCCCGCGCATGAAAAAGGCGCTGTTCGCGGACGCTAGGCTTTCCCGTAATCACGGAACTTCTGAATCCGGTCGCTGTCAGTAGCGGCCTGAGCCTTGCTTGCTCGGCGCCACCCCGACGCCCAGCCAGTGCGACGGCGTGGTGAGCGCGCCAGCGTCCAGCACGCGTTGCCAGCCGGTGTAATTGGCCAGGTAGCGGCTGGCCACACCGTTGAACCGGCGCAGCCATGTCTTGAAGCGACTATGCCAGCCGTTAACATTTTGAATGTGGATGGCCTCTCGAACCCTCTCGCCGCGCTGCACGTTGACTGATTCGTGCGTGATGCCGGCCTGCCGCGCGAACGCCTGGTAAGCATTGGCGCCATCGCTGATAAGAATGACGTCCCGCGCCAGTACGGGCAGCAGGTGCCTGGCCAGTTGCCCCGCGCTGACCGGTCCGCGCCCGGTCACGAAGTCGTACGTGAGCTTGTTGCGGTCGCGGGCGACGAGAATGCAGTCGAGCTCGCAGCTGATGCCGCGCCGGGTCGCCTTGCCGCCCCGCTTGCGGGCCGGGCGGTCCAAGTGGCGCGATCCCTTCTGCGATTCCAAGTGATAGGTTTCATCGGCCTCCACGACCGTTGACAATTCGGGGCGCCGCTCCTGCCGGACGGCGGCAATGAACCGGTGCCGCCATCGAAAACTGGTCGACTTGGCCACCGACACCCGCTTGGCCGCGCCGCGCACGGTCGTCGATTCGATCAGGCATTGCAGGTACGCCAGCCATTTGTCACGCCGCTTGAGGTGGGCCAGGGGCGTGCCGGTCAACGCGTTATAACTGCTTCTGCATCCCATGCACCGATAGCGCTGCAAGCCGTTGGCCTTGCCGCTGCGGTGGCAATGGGGGCAGGCGCAATGCGGGCAAGGAGGTCTTCCCGCCGCCGCCTCGATCAGGGCGAGGCACTGGCCAGGGTGCGCGATCGTGGCCAGGAATTCCCGCAAGGTCGCTACTTCGCCTGCTGCCAACTGCAGTTGGCACAGCGCCTTGAACACCACTTGAAAATCCGCCGTCCCCATTTCGGCCTCCTGATATGCATGAAGTAGCTCAACAGGAGGTCAGACAGGGTTTCGCGGTGGAAGTTCCCCAAGCATTGACGAACAGCGCCATGAAAAAAGGCCGGGAAAATTTCCCGGCCTTTCATCGCATCGTCACATCTTACTTGCCGTCGCGATCCGAATCGCCCGGAATCCGGCGTTCGATACGGTCCCAGGCGGCACGGGTCGCGCTCTTCGCTTCGTTCCAGGACAGGCGCGACTGCCCCTTCGTGCGCTCCCACTCGTTCTGCAGGTTCGACTCGTTGGTATTCCAGTCACCCGGGTAGTTGGCGCGGCCGTTGTAGCCCAGCGAGTAAGCGGGGTCGTAGTCGTTGTATTGGTATGCAGGGTTGTAGTACGACTCCTTGCTGTGCTGTTCTTCCCAGTATGTTTTTTCCTCGGCCGGGTTGACCAGGCCGCCGATCCCCTTGCCGGCCATGCCGCCGGCCAGCGCGCCGATCGCACCGCCGGCCGCCATGCCGACCGGACCGGCCGCGGCACCCATGGCCATGCCGGCCATCGCGCCGCCGCCCGCGCCCACGCCCGTCGCCAGGTGGTGGTCGCTCAGGTCGTCACCCGATTTCGGGTTCACCACTTCGGCCGCGCCCTTGCCGGCCAGGCCGCCGGCAATGCCGCCCACGACGGCACCTGCCGCCATGCCGATCGGGCCGCCCGGCGTGCCGACTGCCGCACCCGCGGCGGCGCCGCCTGCCGCACCGAGGCCGGTGCCGATCACGTGCTGGCCGGCACTATCTTTCCAGCTCGATTCGATGTGTGCCGCATCGTCGTCGGAACGGGCGTTCACACCCATCACGATGCCGCCTTTCTTCAAGCCTTCCTCGTAGTGCTGCACGCGCTCTTCCGGAATGCCGGCGCCGATCAGCGCGCCCAGCAGGCCGCCGGTGAGGCCGCCCGCACCGGCACCTGCCAGCGCGGCGGCCAGCGGGCCGGCCACCACGACGCCCAGGCCCGGCAGGACCAGCGTGGTGCCCACGGCGGCAACGGCCGCCAGCGCGGCACCGATCGCGCCGCCCACGCCGGCGCCGATACCGGCACCTTCGGCAGCCTTGCTGCCCAGTTCCGTTTCGATCTGGTCGCCGCTGAAGTAGCGTTTGCGGGTTTCATCGGACATCAGCACATTGATGTCATCCTTGCCGTAGCCACGCGACGTGACATGGTGATAGGCACGCTCGGCGCTTTCGCGGTCATTGAACAGGCCCGTGACCAGGCGGGAATTCTGATTGGTTTGGCTCATGGCTGTATTCCTTTCATAGGGTCGATGGACACTTGCACAATAGTCGTGCGGACCGCACCTTTCTGTACGCTTACGCACCAAGTGCGCGCAACCGAGCGCTCGTGCGGCGAACGTACGCTGGCGCACGGACCACGCGCTTCTCCAGCCGTTACACTTTTTTCCATGGCAGGGCTGATGGCCCGGTCTCTATTCTCAACGATATGTCTCAACGATATGTAAGGGGGAACGAGCATGAACTTCATTATCTGGATCGTTATCGGCGGCATCATTGGCTGGCTTGCCAGCCTGGTCATGAAAACGGACGCCCAACAAGGGCTGTTCCTGAACGTGGTGGTCGGCATCGTCGGCGCACTGCTGGGCGGCTGGCTGCTGTCGCCCCTGTTCGGCACGGGCACCATCAATTCCGACGATTTCAGTCCACTCTCGCTGCTGGTGTCGTTCCTCGGCGCCGTGATCCTGCTGGCCATCGTCAACCTGGTCTTCCGCGGACGAGCACGCTAACCAACCTGGCGCAAGCCACGCAAGCCGGCCCACGGGCCGGCTTTTTTCATGCCTGAACACCAAATTTCATGCGGTTTTGCCATCAAAATTCCTGATTGACGAATCTCAGTGCGATGCGGATACTTGCACGCGCCACGTAACCCGCGCGGCAAATCCAGGGACGCCTACAACTACTCCTATACCATCGCATGAAAAAATCACTTCTCGCGCTCGCCATCCTGAGCATCACGTCCGCCCATGCCGACGAAGGCATGTGGATGCCGCAGCAGTTGCCGCAGATCGCCAAGCAACTGAAAGCGGCCGGCCTGAAACTCGATCCGAACAGCCTGACCCGCCTGACCGAATTCCCCGCTGGCGCCATCGTCAGCCTGGGCGGCTGCTCCGCGTCGTTCGTGTCGCCGCAAGGGCTCGTCGTCACCAATCACCATTGCGTGTACAACAGCGTGGCGCAGAACTCCACGCCGGAACGCGACCTGCTGGCCAACGGTTTCGTGGCGCGCACGCTGGCCGAGGAAGTGCCCGCGGCGCCCGGCACGCGCGTGTTCGTGACGAAGGAAGTGCTGAACGTGACGGACAAGGTGGTGACCCCGGAAGTGGCCAAGCTGTCCGGCAAGGCCCGCAGCGATGCGATCGAGAAGAACCAGAAAGCCCTGGTGGCGGCCTGCGAGCAGGACCCCGGCCACCGCTGCACCGTGCCGTCGTTCTACGGCGGCCTCGAGTTCTACCAGATCAAGCAGCTGGAAATCCGCGACGTGCGCCTGGTGCACGCGCCGCCCGAAGGCGTGGGCAAGTTCGGCGGCGATACCGACAACTGGATGTGGCCGCGCCACACGGGCGACTACGGCTTCTACCGCGCCTACGTGAGCAAGGATGGCAAGGCCGCGGACTACAGCAAGGATAACGTTCCCTACCAGCCCAAGCACGTGCTCAAGCTGGCCAAGGAAGGCGTGAAGGAAGGCGACTTCGTGATGGTGATGGGTTACCCGGGCCGCACCAACCGCCACCGCCTGCCTTCGGAAGTGCAGTTCACCTTCGACTGGTTCTACCCTGCATTCGTGAAGGCTTCAGCCGACAACCTGGCGATCATCGATCGTGAGACCAGGGACAACAAGGACCTGGCGCTGAAGTACGCCGGCCAGGTTGCCAGCATCAACAACTACTACAAGAACCGCCAGGGCATGATCGACTCGTATGCCGGCAGCGACCTGCTGCAGCGCAAGACGGCCGAGCACGAGCAACTGAAGACGTGGATCAACGCCGACACCAAGCGCAAGGCCGAGTTCGGCGACGATATCGCCAAGGTCGAGCACCTGATCGCCGAGCGCGACGCTGGCGTGAAGCGCGACTTCCACTACAGCTATGCGCAGCCGCGCCTCTTGACCACCGCGCGCACGCTGTACCGCCTGGCCAACGAAACGCAAAAACCGGATGCCGAACGCAAGCTGGGCTACCAGGTGCGCGACCTGCCGCGCATCAAGGCCGGCGTGGCGTCGCTGGTGCGCACCTTCGATCCGAAGGTGGACAAGGCGATCTCCATGCACCACCTGAAGAACTACCTGGCGCAACCTGCCGCCGAGCAGAAGAGCGCATTCAACGCCGCGCTGGGCATCCGCTCTGGCATGAGCGACGCGGAACTGTCCGCCGCGCTGGACAAGCTGTATGCCGGCACGAAGTTGAACGACGCCGCCGAGCGCAATGCCTGGCTGGAGAAGAAACCGGCCGATTTCCAGGCCAGCAACGATGCCTTCATCAAGGCCGCCGTCGCCCTGTACGACACCGACCTGAAGGAAGAGGCGCAAGAGGAAGAGCTGGGCGGCAAGCTGCAGCAAGCCTACGCCAGCTACATGAAGGCCAAGATCGCCTACATGAAGTCGCAGGGCCGCGCCGTGTATCCGGACGCGAACAGCACGCTGCGTGTCACCTACGGCAACGTGGCCGGCCGCGACCACGGCTCCGACGGTTCCGCATGGACGGCATTCACCACCGTCAAGGGCGTGCTGGCCAAGCATACCGGCACGGGCGAATTCAATGCGCCGAAAGCGCAGCTGGCCGCGATCAAGTCGAGGGACTTCGGCAAGTTCGTCGATCCGAAACTGAAGACGGTACCCGTGAACTTCCTGGCCACGCTGGACATCACCGGCGGAAACTCCGGTTCGGCCGCGCTGAACGCGAAGGGCGAGCTGGTAGGCCTGGCGTTCGACGGCACGCTGGACTCGATCATCTCGGACTGGGACTTCAACAAGGCCAACACCCGCGATATCCAGGTCGACCTGCGCTACATGCTGTGGAACATGAAGCATGTGGACAATGCCGACAACCTGCTGCGCGAGATGGGCGCGGAATAAGCGCTTCCCTGGCTACGCCATGAAAGCCGCGTCCCCTCGGGGGCGCGGCTTTTTTCATGCCGTCCACTTCAGGCCGGCAATGCACAACGCGATACCCGCAATGAGCGCCAGCCGCAACGGCGCGGCGCTCTCGCCATACAGCGCAATGCCGGCGGCGGCCACGCCGGCCGCGCCGATCCCGGTGAACACGGCGAACGCGGTACCGACCGGCAACTGCCGCAGCGCGAGCGTCAGCAGCACGATGGCGCCGTTCGCGCACACCAGGCCAAGAAGGGCGGGCCAGGGCCGCGTCCAGCCATCGGCATGCTTCAAGGCCAGCGCCATCGCCACGTCCGCCAGCGCCGCCGCCAGCACCAACAGCCAGGCCATGTCACGCCCCCTGCGCCACCAGCGCCGCCACTACGGCGGGCCGCGCGCCGATCTTCTCCAGCCACGCCGCAGTGGCCGGATAATCGGCTATCGGAATGCCCAGCGTACCGTGCTCGCGCAGCCAGGGCCAGGCGGCGATGTCGGCGATCGAATACGCGTCGCCGGCCAGCCAGCCGTGCCGCACCAGTTGCCCTTCGACGACGCCGTACAGCCGGCGCGCTTCATTCCCATAGCGCTGCAATGCACCCTCGTTCGGCGCGCCGCCGGCATGGCGGAAGTACCACAGCTGGCCCAGCATGGGCCCGATGTGCGCGGCCTGCAGGAACAGCCATTGCAGCACGGCGCTGCGTCCGGCGGCGTTTTCCGGGAGCAGCTTTCCGGCCTTGTCGGCCAGGTGGACCAGAATGGCGCCCGATTCGAAAATCGGCCGGCCGCCGTCCACGATCAGCGGGATCTTGTGGTTGGGGCTCATGTCGCTGAACGGCGGCAGGTGCTGTTCGCCGGCGGCGAGGTCCACCTTGTGCACTTCATGACCGATGCCCAGTTCGTGCAGCGCGATGGCGATCTTGTGGCCGTTCGGCGTGGCGGCCGTGTAGAACGTGATCATGGGGTTCTCCGTGAATGGTATGCGATGAGTATGCATGCGGCACGAACGCATTAGAATTCCCTATTTCCGCATAGCGATCCTGCACCAATGCATAACTGGGAAGAGCTGCACACTTTCGCCGCCGTGGTGCGCACGGGCGGCATCGCTGCCGCGGCGCGCGAGCTGAAGGTCAACCATTCGACGGTGCTGCGCCGGCTGGACAGCCTGGAACGCGCGCTCGGTGTTCGCCTGTTCGAGCGGCTGCAGACCGGCTATGTGCCCACCGGCGCCGGCGAGGAACTGCGCGAGCGCCTGCTGCCCGTCGAGGAACAGATCGACGCGGCCGCGCGCACGCTGGCCGGGCTCGACGAAGCGCTGTCCGGCACGATCCGGCTGACGACCACCGACACGTTGGCCCCGCTGCTGGTGCCGTTGCTCAAGCGCTTCCGCGACCTGCATCCGAACGTGATCCTGCAACTGGTGGTCAACAACAGCTTCCTGAACCTGACACGACGCGAAGCCGACGTGGCGCTGCGGCCGTCCAACACGTCGCCTCCCAACCTCGTCGGCCGCGAAGTCGGCAGCGTG
Source organism: Massilia sp. METH4 (assembly GCF_037094685.1). NCBI lineage: Bacteria > Pseudomonadati > Pseudomonadota > Betaproteobacteria > Burkholderiales > Oxalobacteraceae > Massilia > Massilia sp. METH4. The sequence continues at coordinate 1,331,316 of NZ_CP146614.1, forward strand.
GCGACTGCACTGTATGCGTCGCAGGCTTACCTGGACGAGGTGCAGGGTACCGCCCACGGTGAATGGTCGCGCCACCGCTGGGTGGGCCTGGACGACAGCCTGGCCCACCTTGCCGCCGCGCAGTGGATGGCGCAGCACGTGCCGCCGGCGTGCGTGGCCGTGCGTGTCGACAGCCTGGTGGCGATGGCGGACGCCGTGGCCGCCGGCTTCGGCGTCGCGCCGCTGCTCTGCCTTCTGGCGGAAGCACGGCCTGGCCTGGTGCAACTGGCGGAACCCGATCCCCGTTTCGCCACCCGGCTATGGTTACTATGCCACCGCGACCTGCGCGGTGCGGCGCGGGTCCGCACGCTGATGCGCTTCCTGCATGACGAGCTGGCACAATCGCGGCACATCTCGGCTGCTTGAGGTAGATTGGCTTTTTTACACGCGTTTTTATTGACACCTCAGGAGAAAAGCATGGCAAAGAAAGTCGCTGTCCTCGTCGGCAGCCTGCGCAAGGAATCGCTGACCCGCAAATATGCCCAGGCCGTCGCGAAAATGCTGCCACCGTCGCTGGAAGCGGAACTGGTGGAGCTGGACATGCCGCTGTACAACCAGGACCTCGACGATGCCAACACGCCGCCCGAGTCGTGGACGGCATTCCGCGACAAGCTCAAGGCCGCCGACGCGGTGCTGTTCTTCACGCCCGAATACAACCGCACGATTTCCGGCGCGCTGAAGAACGCGATCGACGTGGGTTCGCGGCCCTGGGGCCAGAGCGTGTGGGATGGCAAGCCGGCCGCCGTCGTATCGCAATCGCCCGGCGCCCAGGGCGGCTTCGGCGCCAACCACAACACCCGGCAGGCCGTGGTTTTCCTGAACGTGCCGGTGATGCCGGCACCGGAGCTGTACATCGGCGGCTCGGCCAACTACCTGGCCGAGGACGGCAGCATCAACAACGAGCAGACGAAGGAGCTGATCGGCAAGTTCCTGGCCTCGTTCGAGAAGTGGGTCGAGGCGAACGCGAAGAAGTAAGCCGGGCAAGGCTACTGGCAGGTCGGCGTGCCGAAGCGGTAAGGCTCGCCGCGCGCGACCGGATGCGACGGCACCGGTTCGCGGCCATCCTTGTCCATGGCCAGCAGCAGCGGCGTGCCGGCCTGGCGCAGCAGTGCCAGCCGGGCGCCTGGAAAGCGCTGCGGAATCAGGCCGATCTCCGCGGCCGACAGTTCCCCGTGGTTGACCAGCACGCGGCAGCCCGGCCCGAAATCGAGCATCGCCGCCATCAGCGCGGGCCGCAGGCCGCGCGGGTCGGGCATCGAGGTCAGGCGCAGGCGCGTATCGCCCTTGCGCACCGTGATGCCTTCCCAGGTGTCGAGCGGATACACGCTGTGCACGCCGTGGCTGCGCAGGCGTTCCGCCGTGCCCGTCATCGCCACCACGGGCCGCGCGCTCCATCCCACCGCCGCCATGCCCTGCCAGTCGGGATTCGACAGCAGCACGAGGTCGGCACGGGCCATGTCATGCGGCAAGGCGTCGCCGTCGATGCCGGGATCGATCAGCACCGACAGCCCGCGCACGCGCAGCAACGCGGTTGCCGTGCCGAAGAATTGCACGACACCGCCGGGGTCCTGGCGCGCCGCGCCGGACGGAATGGTGATGCGGTAGCGGGGCACGTCGGCAGCCTGCGCTCGCGTGGCGGCGAACAGCAGAGAAAAGAATGCAAGCGAGAATGCAAGCGACAACGCAAGCGACAACGCAAGCAACCAAGCGCGCGGCATCTTCATCGTGACCTCCATGGAAAAGCCCACAGATAGCATGCCCGCCTGCGAGCGAGGATGAAGTGCCGCAATGCCTCGTGCGTTGCAACATGCCGGCAACGCCACGGCGGTTCAACGTGACCGCTTCACCGGCTCGTACCGGTAGGTCTCGCCATGCTTCAGGTAACTGACCTTCTCCGCCAGCCCCGCTTCCTGCACCGCCTTCTGGAAGTCCGACAACGGCGACTTGAACACGTCGTAATCGTTATAGTGGATCGGGATCGCCCGATGCGGCGCGATCAGCTTGAGCATCTTCACGCCCTCCTTGGCATCCATCGTCACCGTCACGATGCCGAGGATGCGCGTGCCGCCCAGGTGCAGCAGCGCCAGGTCGACGCCGGGGAAGCGGCGCGGGATTTCCTCGATGTCGCCGTAGACCATCGTATCGCCGGAAACATAGATGCGGTAGCGCCCCGCGGCCGATGAAAAGTCCAGCATGGAGCCCATCACGGACGGCAACATGGCGGCCACGGGCAACGGACCGTGGCGGCCCGGCATCGCCGTCAGCCGCAGCGTCGTGTCGCCCTTGGTCACCTCCAGATCTTGCCAGGTGCCCAGGCCAACCACGGCCGTGAAACCCCGCTTGCGCAATTCATCCGCCGCCGCCGAGGTGGTGACGATGGGCGTGGAGCGCTTGAGCTTCTCGTACACCACCCGGTCGAAATGGTCTTCGTGCAGGTGCGACACCAGCACGAGATCGATCGGCGGCAGTGCCTCGAATTCGATGGCCGGATCGGTCTGCCGTTCGGAACTGAGGCCATAGCCCAGGTGCACGTGCTCGCCCTTGTGCAGGAAGTTGGGGTCGGTCAGGATCGTCAGTCCGCCATGGCGGATCAGCACCGTCGCCGTGCCGATGAACTGCACCGAGTGCCCGGCTTGCGCCGCCGGGGTGCTCACGGGAATGTTCAGGGTGTAGCGCGCCGCCGTGGCCGGCTGCTGCGCGCTGGTACTGCCAGCAACTGCCAGGGCCAGCATGCAGAGAATTTTCGCGGTGAAAGTCAGCATCCGTTCCATCGGTTTCCTCCTCCTGAAAACGCCGTTGATAGCATGGTTTCCGCCACCTCGTCCGCACGTTTCCCTGCCGCTGCGGCGCCCTCGCCACAGATGACGCGATGCTACAATCCCGGCTCGGCCGCCTACCCGGCGCCACCGTTCCCGTCATTGCTCCTGAGATCCAGACCATGCACCCCGAATCGCTCACTCCCATGCTCACGCCCTACGAAAAAGGCAACCAGAACCAGACCACGCTGTGGACCGAATGCATCGCGTTCTATGAAGAACTGGCGCGGCGCTTCCCCAATGTGCTGCGCTTCGGGCAGGCCGGCGTGTCCGATGCCGGCATCCCGCTGCACGTGGGCGTGGTGAGCGCGGACGGTGTGTTCGACCGCGAGGCGATCAAGCGCGCAGGCCGCCCGGTCTACTTCAACAACAACGGCATCCACCCGGGCGAGCCCGAAGGCATCGATGCATGCATGGCGATCGTGCGCGACTTCTGCTTCGATCCGGCCAGGCTGGCCACGCTGGGCGACACCGTCCTGCTGTTCGTGCCGGTCTACAACGTGGACGGCGCGCTGAACCGCGCCAACACCTCGCGCCCGAACCAGGAGGGCCCGGAACTGTTCGGCTTCCGCGGCAACAGCCGCCACCTGGACCTGAACCGCGACTTCATCAAGTGCGACACCCTGAACGCGCGCTTCTTCAACGAATTGATCACGGCCTGGGACCCGGACGTGATGGTGGACACCCATACCTCTAACGGCGCCGACTACACGTACACGATGACGCTGATCCACACGCAGGCCGACAAGCTGGGCTCAAGCCTCGGCCCGTTCCTGCGCGACACGATGCTGCCCCACATCTACAGCGAGATGGCCGCACGCGGCTGGCCCACCTGCCCGTACGTGAATCCCGTGCAGGACACGCCGGACGACGGCATCGCCGAATTCCTCGAAGTGCCCCGCTTCTCGACCGGCTTCACGGCGCTGCACAACGTGATCGGCTTCATGCCCGAGACGCACATGCTGAAACCGTTCAAGGACCGCTACGAATCGATGCGCACGCTGCTGGACGTGACGCGCGAGTTCACCGTGGCGCACGCCCCGCAGATCCAGCGCCTGCGCCGCGAAGCGAAAGAAACGCAGCGCCGGCAGAAGGAATGGACGGTCACGTGGAAGATGTCGGACACGCCATCGACATTCCGCTTCAAGGGCTACGAAGCGCGCCGCCACCCCAGCGTGCTGGGCAACTACATGCGCCTCTCGTACGACCGTAGCAAGCCCTATGAAAAGGACATCCCCTACTTCAACCGCTTCCTGCCGGACACGGTGGTCCAGGTGCCGAACGCCTACGCGATCCCGCAGGCGTGGCGCGAAGTCATCGAGCGCCTGCAATGGAACGGCGTGCGGATGACCCGCGTGCAGGCCGAACGCCAGGTCGAGGCCCGCTACTACCAGATCGGCGAGCTGTCGACCCGCGCCACCGCCTACGAGGGCCACATGTTCCACGACACGGTGGACGTGGAGGCCCGCACCGGCACCTTCACGCTGAACGCGGGCGACTGGATCGTGCCGCTGGACCAGGACAATGCCCGCTACGCCGTGGAGACGCTGGAACCGCAGGCGCACGACAGCTTCTTCCGCTGGGGTTTCTTCAATTCCGTACTGGAGAAGAAGGAAGCGATCTCGGACTACGTGTTCGAAGACCTGGCCGTGCAACTGCTGGAGGAAGAGCCGGAACTGCGCGCGAAATTCGACGCATGGAAGGCCGCCAACCCGGACCTGCTGTCGAACCAGGAAGCGGTGCTGCACTTCATCCTGCACCACTGCGCGCGCCATGCGGAGCCGGAATGGCGCCGCTATCCGGTACTGGGGCTGCTGTAACGAAGGCGGGTCCATGTCCCAGTCCTTACACTATGCACTGAGCCCGCGCACCTTCTTCCACAGTCACTACTTCCACCTCGGCCTGCGCTTCGGCGCGGGCCTGATCGGCATCACCTGGGCCACGCTCGCGTTCACCGACATGGCCACGGCGATGTCGGTCGGCATCGGCGCGCTGTGCACGGCGCTGATGGACATGCCCAGCCCGTTGCGCCACAAGCTCAACGAGATGCTGGCGTCGGTACTGCTGTGCAGTCTGGTGACGCTGCTGGTGAGCCTGTGCGCGCCCCACTTCGCCCTGTTGATGGTGGTGCTCGTGCTGCTGTCGTTCTTCGCCAGCATGATGATCGTGTACGGCAAGAAGTCGATGCCGCTGCAGCTCGCCACGCTGTTCATCATGACCATGTCGATGGAGCACCACCTCACGCCGCTGCAGGCGCTGGCCCATGCCGGCCTGTTCACGCTGGGCGGCATGGCCTACCTCGCGTATGCGATGGGCATCGCGTGGCTGCTGCGGCACCGCATCAAGCAGCAGGTGCTGGCCGAGGCGCTGTTCGAGCTGGCCGCCTACATCGACATCAAGGCCGACTTCTACGACACGCGCTACAACCTCACGGAGCAGTTCAACCGGCTGGTGCGGCACCAGGCCGCGCTGGCGGACAAGCAGCAGGCTTCGCGCGACCTGATCCTGCGCTCGCACCAGAACCGCAAGGATGCGATCGTGGTACAGATCCACGTGTGCATGCTGGACCTGTACGAGCAGATCCTCTCCACGCATACCGACTACGCCCAGCTGCGCGTGCACCTGGCCGGCTCGCCCGCGCTGGACGCGCTGCGGGGACTGGCATACAAGTGCGCACGCGATATCGAATCGGTGGCTTACGCCGTCACGCGCAAGAAGGCGTCGTTCCCGGCGATCAGCTACGAGCCCGAACTCGCCGCCATCGAGGCCGAACTGGCCGAGCTGCAGCGCCGCGTGGATGCCGGCAAGCCCGCGCACGAGGCGCTGGCCGTGCTGCGCGCCCAGCGCAACAAGGTGCGGGCGATCATCCGCATGGTGGGCGAGCTGCACGTCGCCAGCCAGCGCGTGTCCGAGAGCACGCCGTTCTGGCTGGACGCCGACATGCAACCCTTCCTGTCCCAGCAGAAGTACGAGCTGCAGGTGATGTTGTCGCACTTCCGCATAGACTCGCCGATCTTGCGCTTTTCGCTGCGGGTGGCGATGGCGATCGCCGTGGGGCTGTCGATCGGCACGCTGCTGCCGTATTCGGCGCACAGCTACTGGATCATCCTCACCATCGTGATCATCCTGCGGCCCAGTTTCTCGATGACGAAGCAGCGCCGCGGCGACCGCATCACGGGCACCGTGATCGGCTGCGTGATCACGGCCGTGATCCTGCTGTTCTTCAACCATCCGGCCGTGATCCTCACCGCGCTGGTGCTCGCCACCATCGCCACGCCCACCTTCGTCTACCTGCGCTACCGCTACACGGCGATCGCCGTGTCGATCATGATCCTGCTGCAGATGAACCTGGCCGCCGGCGGCAGCATCCACGTGATCACCGAGCGGCTGGTGGACACGTTCATCGGCGCCGCGGTGGCCACCGTGTTCAGCTTCGTGCTGGCGAGCTGGGAATACCAGTCGCTGCCCAAGCTGGTGCAGCAAGTGCTGGCCGCAAACCTGCGCTACATGGAGGCGGCGTTCGAGCTGTTGCAGGGCAAGTGCCGCAACGACTTCCCCTACCGCATCCAGCGCAAGGGCCTGATGGATGCGCTGGCGATGCTGTCCGCCGCCATGGTGCGGATGCTGGACGAGCCGGCAAGCAAGCGCCGCGCCGTGGAAGACATCAACCTGTTCGTGGTGCAGAACTACCTGCTGGTGGCGCACGTGGCCGCCCTGCGGGCGATCCTGCGCCGGCACGTGAAGGATATTCCCGCGCGCGAGGTGAACCGCATGCTGGCGGCCAGCCACGTGCAGGTCTGCCGCGCTCTCTCCAGCGCGCTGGGCAGGCACGGCGTGCAGGTGGCGGTACCGAACCTGGAAGACGACCTGGCGTGGTCGGAAACGATCGCGCCAGCCGGGTCGGTGGACTGGCCCGGCTGGCCCGTGGTGCAGCGGCGCGTGCGGCTGCTGCAGGCCGACGCGGAAAAGATCCTCGTGCACAGCGAGGCGATCGAGAGGAATGTCGTGAGGGTGTGACGGGCGGGAGGCATCCCGGTCCCCTGGCTCGTCCGTGGTCATCCTGATATCATTGGCGGTCAAGCCTTCATCGACCTGCCGACGATGTCCGAATCCACTTCCGACGTTTGCCAGGACTGCGGCGCCTGCTGCGCGCATTACCGCGTGTCCTTCTACTGGGGCGAAAGCGACGCCCACCCCGGCGGCACCGTGCCGCGCCGCATGACCATTCCCATCACGCCGCACCGCATCGCCATGCGCGGCACCGAACGGTCGCCGGTGCGCTGCGTGGCGCTCGAGGGGGAAGTGGGTCGCAGGGTCGGCTGCTCGATCTATCCGCTGCGCTCGACCACCTGCCGCGACTTCGCCGCCTATACGCCCGAGTGCGACAAGGCGCGCGGCGCCTATGGACTGGCGCCGCTGGCCGAGCCTTCGGTGGTTTAGAGCGCCTAACAAAACCCCCATGGCTGCGTTGCAACGTCTCGCCGTACAGGTGTACTGTCTTCGACGCCGCGCCTTGCCCTGCGGGTTTTGTTAGGCACTCTTAGAAGGTTACCCGCGCCTGCACGTAGGCCGTGCGCGGGGCGCCCACCATGCGCCCGGCATTGCCATCCACATTGCGCGTGTAGTAGCGCTTGTCGGCGAGGTTGTTCATGCCGGCCAGCAGTTGCACGCCGGGCTTGCCCGGCAATTTCCAGCCCACCTGAGCGTTGACGGTGCCGAAGCCGGGAATGCGCCCCACGCCGCCGTTGGCCGACTCGGCGACGGTGTTTTCCGCATCCGAGAATTGCTTGCCCTGCGCCGTGCCCGACAGGCTGGCGGAGAACCGGCCGATCTCGTAGCGGGCGCCGATGGTGCCGGTGCGGCGCGCGTAGAACGGCACGTCCAGTCCGGCCGTGGCGCCCGATTCCTGGATCGCCTTCGTGTAATTCCAGTTGGCGTAGGCGGACAAGCCTTCCAGCACGCCGGCGAAACGGTAGTCGACGGCCGTCTCGATGCCTTCGTGCTCCGTGGCGCCGATGTTGCGGAACACGGGCGGGTTACTGCCCGGCACTTGCAGGATCTGGTTGTCGAAGCGCAGGCGATACAGCGTGGCCTCGGCGGTCAAGCCGTTCGCCTTCCAGCGCGCGCCCAGTTCCACCGTCCTGGCCAGTTCCGGCTTCAGCGGATTGGCCGCGGTCTGGGAATTCAGCTGGGTGTTCTGCACCGGGCCGAACGAGGTGCCGTAGTTGCCGAACACGGTCAGCGCGGGCGTGGCCAGGTAGGCCACGTTCAGCGACGGCAGCGCCTTGTCGTTGGACGTGTCGAACGCGCGCTTATCGCTGCGTTCGGCGCGCTCTGTGCGCCGGGAATCGATCTTCTCGAAGCGCACGCCTGGCGTGATGCGCCAGGCGCCATAGGCGATGCGGTCGTCCACGTAAATGGCGTGGGCGTCGGTTTCATTGTCGAAGGTGGTGACGGCGCCCTGCGCGCCGGTCGCCACGGCGACCGTGTAGTTGTTGTCGTCGCCGCGCTCGCGCAGGTAGCGGTAGCCGGCCGTGATGTCGTGCGTGGTGGCGCCCCATTGCACGCGCTGCGTGTAGCGCGGCTCGATGCCCAGCACCTGGTAGTTGCGCGGCTGGACGGTGTTAGACGTGCGCGCCGCATTGATCAGCGAGCTGCGGCGCTCGCTCTCGTTGTAGTACACCTTCACTTCCACTTCCTGCGTAGCCGACAGCGTGTTCAGGTAGCCCAGGTCGATGCCCTTGCGCTGGCCATCCCAGAAGTCGGTCGGGCGCGTGTTCTGGAACGGGTCGGCGCCGTACTGGGCCACGGTCAGGCCGCCGGGCGTCATCGACTTCACGTCGTAGTAGGACAGTTTGCCGTACACCTGTGCCGTGGGGCTCAGGAGATAGCGCCACTTCAGCGCGAAGTCGTTTACTTTCTCGTCGCTGCCGGCGCGCCAGGTCGTGCCGTCGATGCCCGAGTACAGCAGCGCCAGGCCGAAGCCGTTGTCCAGCTGGGTGCCGAGGAAGGCGCTGTACTGCGTGCTGTGGCCGCCCTCGCCGAAGTCCGTGTAGCGGAGCGACGCGTCGCCCGCGACACCCGGCGCATCGGGGATCGACCGGCTGGTGAAGTTGATGATGCCGCCCACGTTCTGCGGGCCATAGCGCACCGCGCCGCCGCCGCGCACCACGTCGATGGCTTCGATATTGTTCAGGCTCACGGGCGCGAACGACAAATGCGGCTGGCCGTAAGGCGCGACCGCCAGCGGCACGCCGTCCAGCAGCACCGTGGAGCGCGGCGAATAGCGCCCGGTCAGCCCGCGCACGCCGATGTTCAGCGAAATCGCGCTGCCGGCGGTGCCCGAGTTGTCCGTTGCCTGCACGCCGGGAATGCGGCGCATCACGTCGCCGATGCTCGAGGCGCCGGTTGCTTCGATGTCTTCCTTCTGCACCACGGTGCGCGCACCGGCAAAGTTCTTGACGCTGTTCTGCAGGCCCGAACCGAGCCAGTTGCCGGTGACGGTCACGGTTTCCAGCGGCTCGTTCGCTTCCTGGGCGAGCGCTGGGTGCGAAGAGGCGAAGGCGGCGCACACAGCCAGGGCGCCGCGGGTGAGGTGGAAGCGTTGGACAGGCATCGGAAGCTCGAAAAAGTTAAGCAAACGAAAATGATAACACTTCTCATTTACAAGATCGAGCTGCTGGATGAGCTAGTCCTCCTGGCGCAACACCGTTGCCGGCGCCATCCGCATCGCCGCCAACGCATGGCGCAGCGTGGCGCCGAACACCGTCAGCGCGCCGACCAGCAAGGCGCCCGGCAATGCCCACCATGCCTGTTGGGTGGCGGCGCTGAAGCCGGCCAGGTAGCGGGCGATCGCCAGGCCTGCCGGCGGCAAGGCCAGCATGGCCGCCGCCAGCAGCAACAGCGCGAACTCGGTGCCGACCAGCAGCGCGATGGCGCCGCCGCCCGCGCCGTGCAACTTGCGCAGCGCGATTTCCCGGCCGCGCCGCCGCATGCTGCCGGCCGCCAGCACATAGATACCCGACGCCGCAATGCCCGTCGCGACCAGCGCGCCCAAGGTCAGCAGGCTGGCGATGCGCCGGTCGTCCGCACTGCCATCCTCGAACACGGCGCGGGCGCGCTGCACCCACACGGGCGGGCCGGGGAAGTAGCGCCGCAGCAGCGGCGCCACCGCCTTTTGCAAATCTTCCGCATCCAGGCCGGCACGCACCATGACCACGTTCGCATTGCCCTGCTCGACCATGTACACCATTGCCTGCGGCGGCTGGCGCAAGCCCTTGTGGCGCAGCGGCGGAACGATGCCGATCACGCGCAGCGGCACGCTCGCGCCCATCGCGACGACCTGGCCAACAGCGGCCGCGCCGGAGGCAAATCCAAGGGCGCGCGCCGCCGCCTCGTTGAGCATCACGTCGCCTTTTTGCACCGCAGCTGGACGGGCGGCATCGAAAGCCCCGCCGGCCATCGGCGCGATGCCCGTCACCGCGAAAAAGCTGGGGCTGACCAGGCTCATCTCGACACGCCGCTCGACGCCCGCGGGGCCGCGAAACGCCGTACTGCTGCGCACCATCGCATGGCCGAAAGGCAGGTCGATGGCGGCTATGCCCTGCACGCCGGGCACGCGCTCGAGCGCCGCGAAGAATGACTGGCGGGAATCGACGGTGGCCCCGTCGCGCAGGTGCAGCAGCACGAAATCGTCCAGCGCGAGGCCGGGATCGGCCTGCGCGGCGAAGCGCGCCTGCCAGCCGATGGCCAGGGCCAGCGCGCACAGTGCGATGGCGGCGGTGAACTGGAATACCGTCAGTATCCGGCGCAGCCACGCGTTGCCGGCCGGTTCGCTGCCCGCCCTGCCCGCCAGCGCTTGAGCGGGCAGCACGCGCAGCGCCATGCGCGCGGGCCAGATGCCGCAGGCCAGACCCACGGCCAGCCCGAGCACCAGCGCCACCAGCAGTGACGATGGCGACAGGAAGGCATCCAGCGGGCGGCCCATCAATTCGGAGAACAGGGGCAGCAACAGCCAGGCCAGCAGCATGCCCAGGGCGGTGGCGCCGAGCGCGACAGCGACCGACTCGGCCACGAACTGCGCGGCGAGCCGCCCGGTGCCGGCGCCAAGCGTCTTGCGGACGGCGATTTCGCGGCCCCGCGCCAGCACGCCAACGGTGGCGAGATTGACGTAATTGGTGCCGGCAAGCGCGAGGATCAGGAAAGCCAGTGCGGCGAGCGCCAGCACGCGTGGCTTCGATGCGCGTTCGCCGCCGTGGAACACCGCTACGTCGGTGTCGAAATACGCTTCCGACAGCGGGGTGACGGCCACCTCCACCATCTTGCCACCGGCACGGCGCATGGCATCGGCTCCGACGGTCGCCGCGACCACGCGGTTCGCTTCCTGCCGCAACGGTGCGGCGAGCGCCTCCGGTTTCACGCCGGGAGCATGCGCATACAGCTTGCCGGCCAGGGCCATCCAGTTATGGCGCGCCTTTTCCCGCTCGCCCGGCGCCCACAGCACCGTGCCCTCGCCGACCAGCGCCGTGTACGGCAGCGTGGTGTTCGATGGCGGTTCGGGCAACAGCGCCAGCACGCGCAGCACGCGGCCATTGACGTCGACCGTGCGCCCCAGGGCGCCCGCGGTACCGAACAGGTGCCGCGCCCCGCGCGGCGTGAGCGCCAATCCGTCCGGCCGCGCCAGCGCCGCCGCCAGGTCGCCTGCCGCCGCGTCGACGCCGAACATGGCAGGGAACGTGGCACTGACCTCGGTGAACGTCATTTCCCGCACTTCGCCATCGGCCTTCACCATTTCCCGGTGCGGTATCGCCGTGCACAGCGTGACCGGCAGGCCGCTGCGAGCCAGCACATCACGGGCCGGCAGCGGCATCTGCTCGATCCAATGGGGCTGCGCCAGCAGGTGAAGCCTGTGCTTGACCACGTGGACGTTGCGGTTGTCCGGCACCGTGCTGTCATAGCTGAACGAGTAATGGACGAATGCGAGCAGCAGGAAGGCGGCAGCCAGGCCGATGGCCAGTCCGAGCAGCATGGTCGCCGTGTGCAGCGGCTGGCGGGCCAGCACGCGCCAGCCGCTGCGGAAGTCGCGCAAGCGCATCTTTGTCTCCGTTGTTGTTGGTTCTTGCCAGCGTTGCAATCATTGTGCCAGTAGTTGTCGCGCCCGCAATGCCGGGCCATGCGTTCGAAGCCGGACAGTTGCGTTGTCCACTTGCGGACACCAAGAGAGTTATACATTTGACGCATGGCCAACATCACGAATGAAAAGTTTATTTATGACTGGGACACCCCTATACTGCACTGCATCAACATTTATTTTTTCAGGAGTGTGCCATGTCGACCGTTCTTACTACCCCAGCTACCCGCGGTACCCTGGACAACGTCGGCCGCGCCTTGATGGATTTCGCGAGCAAGATGCTGGCCTTCGCACCGTTCGCCGCCGCAGCCAGCCATGGCAGCGCATCGCAGGCGTCCACGCTGAGCGAGCGGGAAGCCATTCTCCGTCTTGCCAAGAAATTCGAGACCCTGTCGCCGAACCAGGCCGCCGAGTTGCGCAATCTCGCGGGCCGCGACTGATCGCTCCAGCCCCGCAGTGAAAGAAGCCGGCTAAGCCGGCTTTTTTATTTTCCGGACCGTTTATTTGCATGGCGAGTGGCCATCATGCCGTGACATGATGAAATGCCTTTATTTCCCGCTCAGCTCATTCATCGCGCGTATGGATCACATCACAAACGAAAAGTTTTGTTATGTCTTCCACCAGCCTATACTGCATTGCAACAACGTTAATTCAGGAGACAACCGCGACAATCCGCGGCCAACTGTCATTAACTTCAAGGGAAAAAAAAATGATCACGAAACTGTCCGCCAAACACTGCCTTACCCTGGTCGCCACGGTCCTTGTCTCCACCAGCGCCTGTGCCATCGAAGTGCCCGCCACGCCGGACACACGCAATTGCAAGGCCGAATATCCGCGCTCTTCGATCGCGAATGAAGAACAAGGCACCGTATCGATGTCGCTGCTCGTTTCGGCCAATGGCGAAGTGAAGGATTCGCGCCTGAACAAATCCAGCGGCTACAGGACGCTCGATTCCGCGGCAATGCGCAAGATGGCTGCCTGCAGATTCGCGCCGGGCACGAAGGATGGCGCGCCGGCCGATACCTGGACGCGCGTCGATTACGCCTGGAAGATCGACTGATTCACGAATTTCTGCTTTCCTCGTTGAAGCCGGCGATTGCCGGCTTTTTTTATGGCGTTATTGCCCGATCCGCACGCCGAAACCTTTTGTTTCCACGACAACCGAAGGCTTGCCATATACCGGCAGCGCATTGCCAGTTATTCGCCGGCGTTATGATTGATTGCAATGAGGAAACAACAACCATACGTTTTACGTATGGCTCACATCACAAACGAAAAGTTTTTTTATTTCTGCGCGCGCCCTATACTGCACTGCATCAACGAACAAATTTCAGGAGCTAATCATGTCGACCGCCACCATCACCACCACCGCAGGTTCCCTGGACAGCACCGGCCGTTCCGTGATGAATTGGCTGCGCTCCCTGCTGCGCACCACGCCGGCCGCACTGGCCGAAGTCCACGGCAGCAAGTCGAAGCAGGAAGAGGAACTGCCGTCGTACTACAAGGTCGGTGTGCGCATGGCCCTGCTGCGCCAGGCTGACGCGCTGGAAGCGGAAGCCCCGCACGAAGCGGCCAAGCTGCGTGCCCGCGCCGCCGCGATCTGAATTTCGACGCTCGTTGCAAAGAAAAGCCGGCATTGCCGGCTTTTTGTTTTGGCGCTGTTCGCGGACGCCAGGCTTTCCCCTAATCACGGAACTTCTGGATCCTGTCGCTGTCGGTAGCGGTCTGAGCCTTGCTTGCCCGGCGCCGCCCTGACACGCAGCCAGTGCGACGGCGTGGTGAGCTCACAGGTACTTGTCGAACCACGCGACGATGCGCTTCCTCAGGTCCTGCTGGTGCTCCGGCTTGCGGATCGCGTGCCCTTCATCCTGGTAGACCACGAACGTGGTCGGCACATCCAGCGCCTTGAGCGCGTGCCAGAATTCCATCGACTGGGCCGCGGGCGTTTCCACGTCGCGCTCGCCCACGTAGACGAGGGTCGGCGTCTTCGCATTCTTCACGTACTCGATCGGCGACAGCTTGCGGTAGATGGCCGGGTCGTCGTACATGGTGGCGCCGAAGAACGGCAGCATCCACTGGTCGATGCCGTTCTGGCCGTAGTAGCTGATCCAGTTCGCCACCCCGGCGCCGGCCACGGCGGCCTTGAAGCGGTCGCTGTGCGTCACGCCCCACATCGTCATGAACCCGCCGTAGGAATGGCCCATCAGGCCGAGGCGCCGCACGTCGACGGGCACCGCCTTGGCCAGCGCATCCACGCCGGCCAGGATGTCGCGCAGGTCGCCGCCGCCGAAATCGCGGCGGTTGGCGCCGGCGAACGCCTGGCCCTGGCCGAAACTGCCGCGCGGATTCGGCATGAACACGAAGTAGCCCGCGTCGACCAGCGCGCGCACGGTCGGATTGCCCGCCGCGCCGGCCGAGATGTAGCGCGGCGTCGCGGCCGACGCGGGACCGCCGTGCACCTGCACGATCAGCGGATATTTCTTTCCGGGCTCCGGCCGCAACGGCCCGACCACCCAGCCCTGGTTGCTGAAACCCTCGTTCCCCCAGCCCACGCTGGCGACCGAGACGTGGGCGGCAAGGTTGTCGTTGTCGTGCGTGAGCTGCGCGGGCTGCTCCAGCGGCCCGGCAAGGAGGCGCGGCGCACTGGTGAAGTCTTCGACGGCACCGGCCACCCGCGTGCCGTCGGCGCTGAACGAGAAGCGGCCATCGGTGCCGCCGGCGGCCGTCACCGCGGCCGACCACTGCTTTTTCGTCGCGCCGGTGCCCGCATCGATGGCCAGCACGGCCAGCTGGTCGCCCATCAACGCCGAGCCGACCAGGCCGGCGCCGCTGCTTGCCCACTTCAAGCCGTTGAACGTGCCCTTGAAACCGGGCGTGAGGTTCTTCGGCTCGCCGCCGGCGAGCGGCACCGTCCAGATATCGCCGCCGATCGAGCCGAAGTCGCTCATCAGGCCGCCCACATAGGCGACGGTGGTGCCGTCCGGCGACACGCGCGGCAGGTTCAATTGCGTGCCGGGCGATGCGATCACGCGCAGCGCGCCGCTGGCCGCATCCACGTAGGCCAGCCTGGCCACCCACCAGTTGTTGTCGCCATTGCCCTTGGCGCCGGTGGCAACGAAGCCCTTGCCGTTTGGTGCCCAGTCGTATTCGTAGATGAAGGTGTCGGCGGGCGACAGCAGCGCGAGCGTGCCGCCGCTTGCCGGCACGGTGGCGATGCGCTGCGCGTCTTCGCTGCTGCCGATCTCGCCCACCAGCCGGGCGCCGGCCGCGGTGGCGCCGGTTTCCTTGCGCGCGCCCACGGTGGCCAGCAGCGCCAGCGTGCGGCCGTCCGGCGACCAGCGCGCCGTGTTGGCATTGCCTTCGACGGTGGCAAGTGCCCTGGTGTCGACGTACAGCATGGCCTTGCCGCCCGCGCTGCCGATGAAGGCAACGCGCTTGCCGTCCGGCGACCAGCTGGGGCGATCGTAGGTGCATGCCTGGCATGGATCGAATTCGTGCACGATCTTGCCGGTGGCCGCGTCGCGCACCACCACGACGGCGTGCGGCCGCTTGCCAGGCACGCCCGCGTCCACCGCCTCGATCGCCGCGATACGCTCGCCCGCCGGCGACATGGCAACGGCCTTGTAGTCGCGCATGGCCATGTCAGCCGCCGGGGCAACCGCCCCTGCCGAGGTGGCCGCGGCCACGAAACTTGTGAGGGCGATTGCTTTCAACTGCATGTCAGGCCTTGACGTTAGGTCTATTGAGACGGGAGTGGCGGATGCCGTAGGCGAAATACGTGAGGATCGCCGCGGCCATCCAGATCGAGAAAATCACGCGGGTGGTGTGCGACAGGCCGACCATCAGGTACAGGCAGGCCGCCACCGACAGGCCCGGAACGAGCCAGGGACCGAGCGGCACGCGGAAACCGCCCTTTTTATACGTGCCGGCCCGGCGTTCCTTGACGCGCATGACCGGCACCGCGATCGAGACCACGATGAAGGCCGTCAGGGTGCCCATGCTCACCATGTCCCACAGGAACGTGGCGTCGACGAAGCCGGCTACCAGGCCGACCACGATACTGACGATGATCGTGTTCAGCACCGGCGCGGCCGTGCGCTGGCTCACCTTGGCGAAACCTTTCGAGATCAGGCCGTCGCGGGAGATCGCATAGAGGATGCGGGTCTGGCCGTAGATCGTTACCAGGGTCACGGAAAACACGGAGATCACGGCGCCGGCCGAGAGCACCAGCGCCGGCCAGGCATGGCCGGTGACGTTCTGCAGGATCACGGCCAGGCCGGCTTCCTGCCCTTCGAACATGTGCGCCGGCTGGGCGCCCATCGCGGCCACGGCGACGAGCAGGTAGAACACGGTGACGATGCCCAGCGCGGCGAGGATCCCGAGGGGCACGTTGCGCTTCGGGTTGTGCACTTCCTCGCCGGCGGTGGCCACGGTGTCCAGGCCGATGAAGGAGAAGAACACGGTGCCGGCGGCAGCCGTCACGCCCGCCATGCCCAGCAGGCCCTTCTCGCCCTCGCCCTTGAAGAACGGCGTGAAGTTGTTCGCGTCGAAGCCCGTGAAGGCGATGGCGACGAAGAACAGCAGGATGACGAGCTTGATGATCACCATGATCGCGTTGGTACGCGCCGATTCCTTCGCGCCGCGCGCCAGCAGGAGGCAGCACAGCGCCACCAGGATGATCGGCGGCAGGTTGACGTGGCCCCAGTTGAACACCACGCCCTCCGGCGTGGAGACGATCATGGGCGTGCGCAGCAGCGTGGGGATTTGCCAGCCGAACGCGTTGCCCAGGAAGTTGTTCAGGTAATCGGACCAGCCGATCGCCGTGGCGCTGGCAGCGAGCCCGTATTCGAGCAGCAGGCAGGCGGCCATGATGAAGGCCAGGAATTCGCCGACCGTCGCATAGGCGAAGGAATACGACGAGCCCGAGGCGGGAATGCGGAAAGCCAGCTCGGCGTAGCACAGCGCCGTCAGGCCCGCCGTCAGCGCGGCCAGCAGGAAGGACAGGACCACGGCCGGTCCCGCCTTGGGCACCGCTTCCACCATCGTGAAGAAGATGCCGGTGCCGATGGTGGCGCCGACGCCGATCATCGTCAGCGAGAACAGGCCCATCGAGCGGGCCAGGCCGCCTGCGACGTGCCCCGTATCGTGATCATGGCCAGTTTCGGGGTGGGTTCCGGCAGTCGCGTCGATCGCCTTGGTACGGGTCAGTTTCTGGACGAGCGTCTGGCTCACAGGGTTTCCTTGTCAGGGTGTTCAAGGCCGTGGCGCTCGTGACGCCGGGCAAAGTCGCGATTATAGGGCCAAGTTTCGCGACTCCCCTACAGGAATTTTGTGTGCAAATAACAAGTGGTAATAATGTTACGTCATCACCAATACGTCGGCGCCGACACGTCAATGTTCGACGGGCATGGCGAGGTGCGCCGCCATCTCGGCCACGCTGCCGAACATCAGCTTGGGCGCGCGGGCGTGCAGCGCTTCCGGCCTTGCGTAGCCCCAGCCCACGGCGCCGAAGTCCAGGCCCTCGGCATGGGCCGCGTCGATGTCGCGCACTTCATCGCCCACGCACAGCACGCGCTCGCCCGGCACGCCGCTGCCCCGCACCACGCGGCGCAGGCGGCGGCGCTTGCCGAACAGCGAAGCGCCGCATTCGAAGTGCGAGAACAGACGCGCATTGTCTCCCAGCACGGCGCGCACGTTGTGCTCCGAGTTGGAGCTCACGATCGCCAGCAGCACGCCGTCGGCCGCCGCTGCGCGCAGCACGTCGGGCACGCCGTCGAACAGCCGGATGCGGCCGATGCTCTGCGCCATCAGGGTGCGGAAGTGCATGGCCACCGGCACGAGCTTCCAGCGCGGCATGCCGAGGTGGCGCATGATCTGCGGCAGGTCGCAGCCGCGCAATTCGTCGAGGCGCGCACGGTCCAGGCGATTGAAACGGTGGGCGTCGGCCAGCGTGTCGAACACTTCGAGGAAGAAGGGGAAGCTGTCGGCCAGTGTGCCATCGAAATCGAAGATCAGCAGGTCGTAGCGGCGCATCGTTCCCCTTTTGTCATTGTCAGCGCTGCCCGAGGCGCGTTTCGCCGAACAGCTGTTTCTGCTCATGCGGCTGGCAGCGCCAGTATTGCGGCGGCGCGTCCACCTGCGCGCCCAGCTGCGCGGCCGCGTGCCAGGGCCAGCGCGGATCGTACAGGATGCCCCGTGCCAGCGCCACCATGTCGGCCTGCCCTTGCGCCACGATGGCCTCGGCCTGCTCCGCCTCGGTAATCAGGCCCACGCCGATCGTCGGCAAGCCGGTCTCGCGGCGAATGCGCTCGGCGAAGCCGATCTGGTAGTTCGGCCCGACCGGGATCTTCTGCCGCGGCGAGACGCCACCGCTCGAAACGTGCATGAAGTCCGTGCCCAGCTTTTTCAGCTCGTTGGCCAGCACCACGCTCTGCTCGACATCCCAGCCGCCCTCGACCCAGTCGGAAGCGGAAATCCGCATGCCGACCGCCACCTCGCGCGGCACCGCAGCGCGCACTGCCTCGAATACTTCGAGCGGGAAGCGCATGCGGTTTTCCAGCGAGCCGCCATAGCGGTCTTCACGCTGGTTGGACAACGGCGAGAGGAATTGGTGCAGCAGGTAGCCGTGCGCACCGTGCAGTTCGATCGCTTCAATGCCCAGTTCGTGCACGCGGCGTGCCGCCATCACGAAATCCTGCTTCACTTTCGCCAGGCCGGCCTCGTCGAGGGCGATGGGCACGGTTTCGCCTTCCGCGTGGGGCACGGCCGATGGCGCGACGGTCTGCCAGCCGCCGGCGTCAAGCTTGATGTTGGCGCCACCTTCCCATGGCACCGCCGACGACGCCTTGCGCCCCGCGTGCGCGATCTGCACGGCCAGCTTGATGGGCGAATACTTGCGCACCGCGGCCACGATCGGCTGCAAGGCCTGCCGGTGCTCGTCCGACCACAGGCCCAGGTCCTGCGGCGAAATGCGGCCTTCCGGCGACACGGCCGTCGCTTCCAGGATCAGCAGCGCGGCGCCCGACAGTGCGAGGTTGCCGAGGTGGATCATGTGCCAGTCGGTCGGCAAGCCCGCAGTGGCGGAATACTGGCACATCGGCGCGATGGCGATGCGGTTCTTCAGTTGCAACGGGCCGAGCGTTGTCGGCGTGAAAAGCTGGCTCATGGAATCCCTTTCTCGAAAAAGCGGCGAGTGTAGCCACATTCGCTCGGACGCGTCGTTACATGTGCTTACCTTTGATACAGGGAAACGGTAGATCGCTTATTGGTACAAGGTTAATCTTGTCACACGCCAATAGACGACGAGAACAGGAGGAAGAGATGACGCTGTACCAGAAGATCCCGACCACTTCTTCGCGCATCGACCCGATGATGCTGTTGGCTGCCGCCGGCATCGTCCTGCTTTCCGTCGTTGCCACCGCGGTGATCGTCCAGTGGCTGCCGGACGGCGACCGCGCCGGCGAACCCTCAGTTTCGTCGCCTGTCCCGGCCACGGCCGCGCGGGCGTCGTCTGCTTCCACGGACGCCGACCTGCCGGCGGCACCGGTCACGCGCAAGGTGCGCGAGCAGAATTCCCAGGCGCGGGCAACGCAGTTTGCCTCGGCCTGAATCGCATCACACCGGTTTCACACGCCCTCTTGAGCCACCCTTGCGGTGGCTCTTTTTTATGCCTGGCCCACGCGCACGACCATCATGCCGGCACGCAGCCCGACCCGCACATCGGGATTGGGAAACACCACGAACTCCTCGTCGTGCCGCACCCGATAGACGGTATCGCCGTCGCGGGCGATCTCTTCGCCCCGCTTCAGCGGCGTGAAGTTCTGCGTCTCCTTGCCGAAGGCCATCGAAAAGGCGTCGGACAGCTTGAGGATGTTCTGCGCCACGCGGAACAGGTGGGGCGTCCGCGCCGCCGGTTGCGGCGCCTGCCCGCGCAGCAGCCGGTCCAGCGCGGCGGAGGCGGCGGCGAATTGCGTCAGGTCGTTGCGGCCCAGCGTGCCGATGCGGCCCAGTTCCACGGTGGTGCCGGCGGCACCGTGATGTTCGGCGGTGTGATAGCTGTAGGTACCCGCCGATTCGCGGTTCAGGATCACCGCGCCGATGCCCGCCTCGCCCAGCCAGTCGACGAGCCGTTCACGCGCCGGCGGCTCGATCAGTTCCGGCACGATCGCGAACGTCGGGTAGACCGAGGCGCGGATGGCCGTGTGCAGGTCGAGGTGCCAGCGCTCCGGTCCCGCCTCGGCGAAGAAGGCCGCCGTGGCGGCGATCATCTCGTCGGCCCGGCTCGACTCGGCGGTGCCGGCCAGGCTGCCCCGCTCCGCGCGGAACATGCGGTTCAGGTCCGCGTCGATGAAGCGCTTGCCGGCGCGGATCGCGCCGATATTGCCGACACAGAGCATCAGGTCTACCGCCAGCGCGGCCGGTTCCTTCACCAGGGCGTCGAGCAGCCAGGCCGTCAGTTCGATCGGCCCGGTCTCGTCGCCATGCACACCGACCGACAGCAGCACGGCCGGCCGCCGTTCGCCGGGCCGGCGGATGGTCACGATGCCATCGGCCGGTTCGGCAACCGCGAAGCCGGCAGCGCCGAACGCGTGCGCGACGGCCGTGAAATCCGCCTCGGCCAGCGCCCGCACCGCGGGCGGCAGGCCCTCCTGCAAGACTTCCACCATCTCAGGCCGCCTTCCGCACGCCGTAGCCGCCGCTCGCACCACTGCCACCATTAGCGGCCTCGGACAAGGTCCACACATCCAGCATCGCCTGTTCCAGGTCCGCCGGCGCGGCGAACACGGGCAGGTTCAGCGACGCGATCACGGCATCGACCGCGCCCTCGCCATGATCGGCCGCGCGCGCCAGTACTTGCGCTAGCAAGCGCTGCTGCGTGCGCCGCAGGGCTTGCTGCGCATAGCTGCGCAACTGTTCCTGCGAACGGCTGGTGGCGGGCAGGTTGAGACCCCGCTCCAGCGTACCGATGCCGGCCTGCGCGCGCAGCCTGGTGCCCAGCGCCAGGAACGCGGGCAGGTCCATGCCATCCGGCCGCTGCACGGACAGCGCCGCGAACAGGAAGGCGGACACGCCCTCGATGCCTTCCAGCGCCTTCCACGCTTGCGCGAATTCCGGCTTCAGGTCGGGCACCGCATCGGCTTCCGACGCGGTGCCGGCCGGAGCGAGGCGGCCCGCCATGCCCGGCTCCGCGAACAGGCGGGAAAGCTCGGCGACGCCGCCGCTGCCGCTCAGTTGCTCCTTCGGCACGGCCAGCACGCCTTCCATCACGGCGCGCAGCGCGGAACGGCTGCGCGCATCGGCGGCCATCGCCACTTCGCGCGGCACGTTCAATGCATCCGCGTCGAGCGTGTCGAACACCGGATTCAGGTTCAGCGCCGACCAGGCCTGGCCCCAGGCCAGGATCACGTCCGTCTCGGCCACGCCATGTTCCGTTGCCAGGTTGCGGATCATCAGCGGGCCGCAGCGGTTCACCACTTCGTTGGCCAGTACGGTGGCCAGGATCGCATTGGCCAGCGGATGTGCCAGCGGCGAGCGCGTAGCCACCAGCAGCTCCGGGAAGTACGGCCGCAGCACGGATTCGGCCCAGCTTTCGTCGGTCAGCGGCAACGCGCCCAGCAGGCGCTTGTAGCGGTTCTTCACGTTGGCGATCACGACCGCCAGCTCCGGCGTCGTCAGGCCTCGGTTGTCGCCCTTCCGGCGTGCGAGCTCGGCCACCGACGGCAACATTTCCAGTTCACGCGACAGCGCGCCCTCTTCTTCCAGGCTGGCGATCAGCGCGGCGTACCCCTTCTGCACCGCCACGTCGGACTGCGCTTGCAACTCGCGCACCAGGAGCCGCGTCTGCTGGGTATTGTCGCGCAGGACGAGGCGCACGATATCGTCCGTCATCTCGTTCAACGTGCGGTTGCGCTGCTCTTCGGTGATCAGGCCGGCGTTCACTTCCACGTCCAGCCAGATCTTCGCGTTCACCTCGTGGTCCGAGCAATCCACGCCGGCCGAGTTGTCGATCGCATCGGTGAAGATGTGTCCGCCCGCCAGCGCGAACTCGATGCGGCCAGCCTGCGTGGCGCCCAGGTTGCCGCCCTCGCCCACGACCTTGCAGCGCAATGCGTTGCCGTTGACGCGGATATGGTCGTTGGCGCGGTCCTTCACCTGGGCATTCGTTTCGGTGGATGCCTTGATGTAGGTGCCGATGCCGCCGTTATAGAACAGGTCCACGGGCGCCAGCAGGATACGGTGCATCAGCTCTTCGGGGCTGAGGGATGTCTCCTGGATGTCGAGCCCGGCGCGCACCTGCGGCGACAGCTCGATCGTCCGCAGCGAGCGCGGATACACGCCGCCGCCTTCGGAAATCAGGCTCTTGTCGTAGTCGTCCCACGACGAGCGGGGCAGCGCGAACAGGCGCTGGCGCTCGGCGAACGATTTTTCCGTGTCCGGATTCGGGTCGAGGAAGATGTGCCGATGGTCGAACGCGGCCAGCAGCCGGATCTTGTCGGACAGGAGCATGCCGTTGCCGAACACGTCACCCGACATGTCGCCCACACCGACCACGGTGAACGGCGTGGTCGCCATGTCATGGCCCATCTCGTAGAAGTGGCGCTTGACGGCTTCGAACGCGCCCTTGGCCGTGATGCCCAGCTTCTTGTGGTCGTAGCCGTTCGAGCCGCCGGAAGCGAACGCGTCACCCAGCCAGAAGCCGCGCTGCACGGCGATGCTGTTGGCGATGTCGGAGAACGTGGCCGTCCCCTTGTCGGCCGCCACCACCAGGTAGGGGTCGTCGCCGTCGTAGCGCACCGTGCACTCGGGCGGCACGATCTTGCCCAGCACGCGGTTGTCCGTCACCTCCAGCAGGCTGGCGATGAACATGCGGTACACGGCTTCGCCTTCGGCCGCGATCACTTCGCGGGTGGCGCCGGCCGGCATTTGCTTGCACACGAAACCGCCTTTCGCGCCTGCGGGCACGATCACGGCATTCTTCACCATCTGCGCCTTCACCAGGCCCAGCACCTCGGTGCGGTAATCCTCCATGCGGTCCGACCAGCGCAGGCCGCCGCGGGCAACCGGGCCGCCGCGCAGGTGCACGCCCTCGAAGCGGCGCGAGAACACGTAGATCTCGCGGTACGGCTTCGGTTCCGGCAGCAGCGCGAGGTTGCTGGTGTCGAACTTGAAGATGATCTTGTCGCGCGGGTCCAGCACGCCCTGGTTGTGCACGTCCGGGCTCGGGTGGAAGTAATTCGTGCGCACGGTGGCCAGGATCAGGTCCAGCAGCGCCGCGAGGATCACTTCCAGGTCGGCATGATTAACCTGCGGCAGGCGTGCCTTCAGCGCCACCAGCTGTTCGCGGGCGGCGGCGTGCTCTTCCTCGCTGCGCCCCGGATTGAAGCGCTGTTCGAAGGCGTCGACGATTTCCTTCACCAGCGCCGGCTGGCGGCGCAGGCTTTCGGCGATGTAGCGCACCGAGAATTGCGTGCCGGTCTGGCGCCAGTAGCTCATGTAGGCGCGCACCAGCTGCACCTGCCGGGGATTCAGGCCGCCTTCGACGACGAGGCCGTTCAGGCGGCCATCCTCGATATCATCGTTGAACAGGGCGGCGAACAGGTCTTCGGCCACCTGGGCCACGCCGGGGCGCGCCAGCTTTTCGGCCGACGTGGCGTCCACGGCCAGGCTGGTCACGTAATGGCGCTGGCCGTCGCTGGTCCTGATCGTGTGCGCCCGTTCGCGGTCGATCAGCACGCCGGCATTGTGCAGCGCGGGCATGATCGAAGACAGCGTGGGCGTGCGGTCCAGCGTGTAGATGCGGATCGTGGTGACCGGGTTCTGCGCCGAGCCAAGTTCGATGCGCACCGCGGCGCGGTTCGACGTGCCGTTGCGCAGGATCTTTTCCAGGTCGTGGAAGGCCACCGCGGGCGACGTGGCGGCCACGTAGTCGACCGGCAGCGTGGAGCACAGCCGGCGCAGGTTGTTGCGCAGGTGTTCGTCCGGCACCGCGTCGGCCAGTTCCGAGAAGCCCTCATGCCAGCCGTCGAGGATGGCCAGCAGCGGGCGCTGCACGTCGGTTTCCAGGTCGAGCGGGTAGCGGGCCGCGTGAGCGATCAGGTACAGGCGGGCCAGCGGGCCGTCCGCCACCAGCGTGTGTGAGCTGACGTGCGTGGCGCCCGAGCTGTCCTGCAGGGCACGCGACAGCGCGGATGCCACGCTGGCGCTGTAGCGCTCGCGCGGCAGGTAGACCAGCACGTTCAGGTGGCGCGCATACACGTCGCGCCGCGCGAACACCTTGGTACGCGGCTGCTTGTACAGCGACACGACGGCGCTGCACACTTCGGCCAGCCATTCGGGGTCCGCTTCCAGCGCCTCGGTGCGCGGCAGCGATTCCAGGATCTCGATGAATTTCTCGGCGCGGAAGCCTTCCTGGCGCAGGTTGGCGATCTTCAGCACCTGGGCGATGCGGCCGCGCGCGAACGGCAGCCGGGCCAGCGGGGTGAGCATGGCCGCGCGGGTGAACAGGCCGATGAAGCAGTGTTCGCCCATCACGTTACCGCCGGCATCCGCGGCGCGCACGCCGATGAAGTCCAGCTGCTGGTCTCGGTGCAGCGTGCCGCCCACGTCGGCCTTCACGATCGAGAGGATGTGGCCGCGGCGGTTCAAGGTATCGAGGTCGCCCGGGATATTCGCCAGGCAGGTGCCGTACACGGGGTGCGCGGTATCCTGCAGCACGCCGATGCGGCTGGGCAGGTCGCGTTCCAGCTCGCGCGTGCCGGGCTTCACGTGGTAATAGGCGTAGCCGTGCACCTCGAAGCCTTCGTCGCGCGCCCATTGCAGGAAGGCGGCCGCCTCGGCCCCCTCCTCGCCCTGGCCCTGCACGGAAGTGGCGACAGTGGTGAAGCGGTCCTTCATCGTCTGCAGGTCGCGCTTCACGACGGCCGCGTCGCGTGCCACCATCTCGATGCCGCCGGTGAGCTGGCGCAGCGCCGCCTCGTCCGGTTCCTCGGCCAGCAGGCAAAGCACATAGGATTCGAGCCGCGCGCCCGCTTCGCCCACGGCGATGACGTTGCCGCCAGCGTCGCGCGTGACCGGCAGCACGGCATTCAGAACGCCGTTCACCTGCACCTTCTGGCGCCGCAGCACCATCACGATCGAGTCGACGAGATACGGCATGTCGTCGTTCACGATCAGGAGCGCGGTGGCATGGCCGCCGCGGCCGTCGGCGTAGCGCAGCGTGGCGATCTGCGCACCCGGCGTCGAGCGGTGCGCCGCCTGCGTAAACCCTTCCACCAGCACCGGCGCCAGGCTTTCCGGCAGCGTGTCGGCGAGGTCTTCGTCATCGAGCGATTTCAGCCAGGCGGCGATCAGCGCCTGCACGGGCGTACCCTCGGTGGTCTTGCCTGCGTTGACGAGTTCAAGGGTCTCTTTACGCAGTTGCTGCGGCATCTTTGTCATCTGCTTCTCCAGTTTTCCAGTATCCGTGATGTGTGCTGCGCACCGGCTCGTGGCCGGCGCATGTGCAATGGGGCCGAGGATCGCCCAGCCCCATCGGTTCTTCAATCTGCCAAATTGGTCAAGACTTTCGCTGCCAGCGAGCCGAAACGCATGCACTCACCCCAAAAGCGGAAGGCAGGGGCAAGAGCATGCAGTACCGGCTCGCACGCAATATCAATTCAGATCATACAACCCCGGCAACCCCAGCAGGCGCTCCAGTTCCTCCAGTGCGGCGGCAATCTCGATCGCCAGCGCGGGATCGGCCAGGTCCTGTGGCGCCAGCTGGTCCCGATAGTGTTTTTCCACCCAGGCCACAAGTCGGTGATACAGGTCTTCCGTCATGATCACGCCCTGGCGCATGGCGGCCGCTTCCTCGTCGGTCAGTGCCACGCGCAGGCGCAGGCACGCCGGGCCGCCGCCGTTGCGCATGCTCTGGCGCAGGTCGAAGTGCACCAGCTCATCCACGGGGCCGCCGCCGGTCACCAGGCCTTGCAGGTACCTGGCCACCGCGGCGTTTTCCTCGCATTCGCGCGGGATCACCAGCGCCATCTTGCCATCCGGCTTGGACAGCAGCTGGCTGTTGAACAGGTAGCTCTGCACCGCATCCGCCACCGACACCATGCCGGTGTCGACACGGATCGGGCGCAGTTCGGCATCGACGCCGTCGAGCGCCTGGCGCAGCTTCAGCAGCGCACCCTGCTCGTCCGCGAACGCCTGTTCGTGGTAGAACAGCACGTCGGCATTGCCGACGGCGATCACGTCGTTGTGGAACACGCCCTGGTCGATCACTTCCGGATTCTGCTGCACGAACACGGTGCGCGCTTCCGGCAAGCCGTGCAGGCGGGCGATGGCTTCCGACGCTTCCAGCGTCTGGCGCGCCGGGTAGCGCTTCGGCGCCGGCGCATTCGGGTCGAATTCGACGCGGCCGTAGACGAACAGCTCGACGGCATCGGCGCCGTGCTCGCGGCACAGGCGCGTGTGATTGGCGGCGCCTTCGTCGCCGAACGCCGGGGTGGGCGGCAGCGCGTCGTGCACGGCGAAGCGGACTTCGTCATGGAAGATCGCGCGCAGCGCGCGGCCCGACTGAACGTGCTCGTGCGAGCGATGCAGCTTGTTGTTCAGGTTTGCCGGCGTGAAGTGCACGCGGCCATCCTGCGTATCGCGCGACGGACTGACCGTGGCCGCGTTCGCCGTCCACATCGGCGATGCCGAATAGGCGCTGGCCAGGATCACCGGCGATTCCTTGTACGCGCGCGCCAGCACGTCGGCATCGCTGCCCGTGAAGCCCAGGCTGCGCAGCAGCCGGAAGTTCGGGCGCGCTTGCGGCGGCAGCACACCCTGCGCGAAACCGCGCGCGGCCAGGGCGCGCATCTTGGCCAGGCCCTGCAAGGCGGCCTGCCGCGGATTCGACGCGCTTTTCACGTTGTTGAACGAGGCCACGTTGCCGAAGGACAGGCCGGCATAGTTGTGCGACGGGCCCACCAGGCCGTCGAAATTGAATTCACGCGTGCTCATGGAACTCCTTAAAACGTCAGGCCCGGGGAGAGCTTCTCGGGCATGGCCAGCGTGCCGTTCTCGATCGAGGCGACCGGGTAGGCGCAGTAATCGGCCGCGTAATACGCGCTGGGCCGGTGGTTGCCGGATTTGCCGACGCCGCCGAACGGCGCCGTGCTGGCCGCGCCCGTGGTGGGGCGGTTCCAGTTGACGATGCCGGCGCGGGCGCGCAGCTGGAATTTCTTCCACAGGCTTTCCTCGTTCGACAGCAGGCCGGCGGCCAGGCCGAATTCGGTATTGTTGGCAATGCGCAGCGCGGTGTCGAAATCGTCGGTGCGATACACCTGCAACAAGGGGCCGAACCATTCCTCGTCGGGAATGCCCTGGGCATCGGTCACGTCGACGATGCCGGCCGAGACGAAGCCCGTCTCCGGTTTCAATTGCTTCATTTCCAGCAGCAGCTTGCCGCCCTTGGCCACCATGTCGTGCTGCGCCTGCACCAGTTTTCCGGCCACGGCGGCGGATACCACGGGGCCCATGAACGGCTGCGGTTCGGCGTGCGATTCACCCACCTGGATTTTCGCGGCCACCTCGACCAGGCGCTCGATGAAGGCGTCGCCCTTCTCGCCTTTCTGCACAACGAGCCGGCGCGCGCACGTGCAGCGCTGGCCGGCCGAGATGAACGCCGACTGGATCGCCATGAACACGGCGGCGTCGATATCCTGCACGTCCCATACGACGAGCGGGTTGTTGCCGCCCATTTCCAGCGCCAGCAACTTGCCCGGCTGCCCGCCGAACTGGCGGTGCAGCGCGGCGCCCGTCTGGCTGCTGCCGGTGAACAGCACGCCGTCGATGTCGGCGTTCTGGCCGAGCGCCACGCCGGTATCGCGGCCGCCGTTGACGAGGTTGATCACGCCCGCGGGCAGGCCCGCCTGCTCCCACAGCTGCACGGTCTTGATCGCCGTGCGCGGCGCGTATTCGCTGGGCTTGAACACCACGGTGTTCCCGGCGATCAGTGCCGGCACGATGTGGCCGTTCGGCAGGTGGCCGGGGAAGTTGTACGGGCCAAACACGGCGAATACGCCGTGCGGGCGGTGGCGCAGCACCGCTTCGCCGTCGGCCACCTTGTTGTGCACTTCGCCGGTGCGCGCGTTGTACGACTGGATCGAGATGTCGACCTTGTTCGCCATCGTCGTCACCTCGGTGCGCGCTTCCCACATCGGCTTGCCCACCTCCTGGGCGATCAGCTCGGCCAGGGCCTCGTTGTTTTCCTTGAGCAGGTCGCGGAAACGCGTAGCGATGGCGATGCGCTCTTCCAGCGCCCGTTCGGCCCAGGGTTCGAAGGCCGCGCGGGCGGCGCTGCATGCCGCGGCCACGTCGTCGGGCGAAGCGGCCTTGCCGCGCCACGTTTCCCTGCCGGTGGCCGGGTCGATGGTGATCAGCTCGGCACCTTGGCCCGCTTGCCAGCGGCCGGCGATGTAGTTGGACAGGACTTGTTCGGTCATGGGCATCTCACTGGTTTTTCTTGACGTTCAGCGGCAGCGTGCGCACGGTGGCGCCGGTACCGCAATGCAGCAGCTGTTGTTCGGCGGTGGACAGGTCGATGCTGCCGTTCACGTTGACCGCCTCGCTGACGATCATGCGGAAGTCGCGCAGCGTGGTGTTCGACACCAGCGTGGGTTCCACGTTGGCCGGCGCGCAGGCGTGCACCATGTCGTCGTCCGGCGCCACGATTGCCAGCTCGCTGTCGCGCAGCGCGCGCAGTTCGGACACGCGGGCCTGCAAGACGGGGCCGGCATCGAAGATGTCGACGTAGCCCTCGTAGTGCATGCCTTCCTGCTCCAGCAGGCGGCGCGCCGGCGCGGTGGACTTGTGCACGGCGCCGACGACGTCCTGCGCATCCTGCGGCAGGTAGGCGATGTACAGCGGCTGGCGCGGCATCAGCTCGGCGATGAAGGATTTCTTGCCCAGCGCCGTCAGGTCGTCCACGTGGTGGAAATCCATCTTGAAGAAGTGCCGGCCCAGGCCTTCGTAGAACGGCGAGCTGCCATCCTCGGCCTGGTAGCCGCGCATCTCGGCGATGATCTTTTCCGTGAACAGGTGCGGGAACTGGGCGATGAACAGGAAGCGGCTTTTCGACAGCAGCTTGCCGTTGTGGCCGACGCGGTAGTCCGGGTGCAGGAACAGCGAACACAGTTCCGACGAGCCGGTGAGGTCGTTGGACAGGTACAGCGTTTCCATCCTGGTAAACACGTTCAGCTCGCGGCTCGAATGCACGAGCGTGCCGATGCGGTAGTTGTAGAACGGTTCCGTCAGGCCCACGGCGCCCTTGATGGCGCACACGCCGGCCAGGCGCTTGTTCACCGTGTCTTCCATCACGAACACATAGTCGCGCTCTTCCGGCGGAATGGTTTCGGCGAATGAGGCGCACGCGGTGGCCAGGCGGTCGCCCAGCATTTTCATGTCCGGCTTCAGCGTGGTCATGCCGGTGCCGACCTGGCTCGCCAGGTCGTACAGGCCTTGCAGGTCGTTCCCGTTGATGGCGCGTACAACAAGCATGAATGTCTCCTCAGATGCGTACGCAGGTCACGCTGTCGCCCTCGGCGACGCGCAGGATGTCCTGGACTTCGGGCGGCAGCGCCACGGCGTCGCAGCCCTCCAGGTCGGGGCAGGGAAGCGTCACGGCGCGGAAGGCCGCGCTGTCGGCGTTCGACACCGCATAGTTGAACAGCGGGCCTTCCCTGGTGCGGGCCGCGCCGGTGCGCACGCGCAGCTTTTGCGAGCTGGTGAAGGTGCGCAGCGAATGCTTGTGGGCCTGCAGGATCGGGCCGCCGTCGAAGATGTCGATGTATTCGTCGGCCTCGAAGCCTTCGGCCGTGAGCAGGTTGAACGCCAGCTCGCCGGACGGGTGGATCTGGCCCATCACCGCCTGGGCATCGCCCGGCAGCAACGGCACGTACACCGGGTAGTGCGGCATCAGCTCGACGATCAGCGTGCGGTTGCGCGCTCCGCCGATCGTGCGTTCGGCATCGAGGAAATCCATCTTGAAGAACTTGCGGCCGACAGCGTTCCAGAACGGCGACTGGCCGTCTTCGTCGGTCACCCCGGCCAGCGGCACGAAGAAGCGGTCGCCGAAACGCTGCGGGTGCTGCGCCGCATACAGGAGACGGGAACGCGACAGCAGCGCCGCTTCCGGCCCGCCCTGCACTTCCGGCGCCACGTAGAACGACGACAGTTGCGAATACGCCGTGAGTTCCGAGCACAGGGTGAGCGCGTGCACGCTGTGGCAGATGTTCAGGTCACGGGAGACCTGCTGGATCACATCGTTGCGGAAGGCGAAATAGGTGCCGTTGGAGCCGGCGGAGGCGAAGATGGCGGCCGTGCCGCGGATCTGGCGTTCCTTCACCGATTCGAGCACGAACAGGTAGGACTCTTCGCTGGGAATGTCGACCTGGGCGGCCATCGATGCCAGCGAACGCTCGACGGCCATCACGATCTTGTCGCGGCTGCGGGGCAGCGTGTGCACCCCCGGGATGTTCACCGCGGCCAGCGATTCGAGCGCGGGAATATCCGTGGTTTCCACCGGACGGACGACGTACATAGGCACTCCTGGTTTGAATGAAACCGCCGGCGCAACGGGTGGCCGCGCCGGCGGCATGAACGACGTCGGTAAGGCGCGATTACTTGGCGGCCAGCAGCTTGTCGAGGCCCTTGCGCATCAGCGCCACGGCTTCGTCGATCTGCGCGTCGGTGACGATCAGCGCGGGCGCCAGGCGCACCACGTCCGGGCCGGCGATCAGCACCATCAGGCCTTCGGCTTCCACGGCGCGCTGGATGTCCTTCGAACGGCCCTTGAATTCCTCGGTCACGACGAGGCCCAGCAGCAGGCCGGCGCCGCGCACGGTGGTGAACACCTGCGGGTAATCGCGGATCAGTTCTTCCAGCTTGTCGATCAGGTACAGGCTTGCTTCCTTCACGCGCGCCAGGAAGGCCGGCTGGTTGATCGTTTCCAGCACCGTCAGCGCCACCGTGGCGGCCAGCGGATTACCGCCATACGTGGTGCCGTGCGTGCCGACGGACAGGTTCTTCGCCAGCTCTTCGGTGGTCAGCATGGCGGCGACCGGGAAGCCGTTGCCCAGCGCTTTCGCGGAGGTCAGCACGTCCGGCGTCACGCCATAGCCCATGTAGGCGAACAGCGAGCCGGTACGGCCCATGCCGCACTGCACTTCGTCGAAGATCAGCAGGGCGCCGGTCTTGTCGCACAGTGCGCGCAGCTCCTGCAGGTATTCCGGGCTGCCAGGCATCACGCCGCCCTCGCCCTGCACCGGTTCGACGATCACGGCGCATACGTCGTCGCCGATGGCGGCGCGTGCCGCCTCGATGTCGTTGTATGGGATGTGGTCGATCGATGGCGGCAGCGGCTCGAAGCCTTCCGTGTATTTCGGCTGGCCGCCGACGGAAACCGTGAATAGCGTGCGGCCGTGGAAGGAATTCAGGCAAGACACGATGCGCGACTTGTGCGCGCCGAACTTGGCGTGCGCGTGCTTGCGGGCCAGCTTCAGCGCGGCCTCGTTGGCTTCAGCACCGGAGTTGCAGAAGAAGGCGCGGTCGGCGAAGGTGGCTTCCGTGATCGCCAGGCCCAGGCGCAGCACGGGCTCGTTCGTGTAGCCGTTGCCCAGGTGCCAGACGGTATTGGCCTGGCGAGTCAGCGCCTCGACGACGACCGGGTTGCAGTGGCCCAGGGCGGCGACGGCGATGCCCGAGGTGAAGTCCAGGTAACGCTTGCCTTCCTGGTCCCACAGGTCCAGGCCCGCGGCTCGCACCGGTACCATCTGCGCCGGCGCGTAAGTGGGCACCAGTACTTCGTCATAAGTCTGCCTGGTGACAGGGCGAGTGGTAACAGTCGAATCCAGCTTGGCGTTCATTGGCAATCCCCAGAAATAGAAGAGGTACGGCCGCGGCAAGTCCACGGTGAGTACAAATTGTAAAAGCGGGGATGCTAAAACTCTTTTGAAGATGCGACAAGAAATTTCAAATTTCCATAGTTGCCATAAAAATGGGGACGTACCCCATTTTTCGGGAAACATTTCCTGGAAAATGGGGTACGTCCCCATTTTCGAAGCAACTTTTTACGCGGCGGCGAGTTTGCGCTGCCGCTCTTCGCGCGGCGTGTTGCCGAACAGGGTGCCGAAGGCGGTGGAGAAGTGCGAGCCGGAGGAGAAGCCGCACATCAGGCCCACCTGCACGATCGAGTGGTTGGTTTCCAGCAGCAGTTGCCGGGCGCGCTGCAGGCGCAGTTCCAGGTAGTAGCGCGATGGCAGGCTGCCCAGGTATTGCTTGAACAGGCGTTCGAGCTGCCGGCGCGACAGGCCGACCAGTTGCGCGATGTCGTCGGTGGACAGCGGTTCCTCGATATTGGCCTCCATCAGCGTGACGGCCTCGGAGAGCTTCGGCTGCAGCGCGCCGAAGCGGGCTTGCAGGGCCACGCGCTGCCTTTCTTCGGCGCCGCGCACGCGGTCGATGCACAACGCTTCCTTGACGGCCGCGCAGGTGCCGCCGCCGAACAGCTGGTCGAGCAGCGTGATGGCGAAGTCGATGCTGGCGGCGCCGCCGCAGCAAGTCAGGTGCCGGCCGTCGAATTCGAACAGGTGCTGGGTGAGGATCGCCCGCTCGGTGACCTCGTCGGCATCGCCGTACAGTGCCCACGGCAGCGCGATGCGCACGCCGGCGGCGTACCCCGCCTTCGCCAGCCACAGCACGGCCGCGCCGACGCCGCCCCAGCACGCGGCGCCGCGGCAGCGCTCGAGCGCCGCGTGCAGCAGGGCGGGCGGTGGCGGGGCTTGCTGCTCGTCCGCGACCAGCAGCGCCACATGGCATTCGGCGCCCGGATCGGCGGCGATCGCATCGAGGGTGCGGATGTCGAGCACGAACGCGTCGCCGAGCATGCGCTGCGCCAGCCGCAGCGGCTGGGCCAGGCCGGACCATGTCAGGCTCTCGGCATCGCCGGCATTCACGAGCAGCATGCGCAGCGGCTGTTCGCGGCAGGGGCGGACGAGGTTAGCGAGCGACATCGGACATGGCGTATCGGGGGCCGGGCGGACTGGGGACCGCTATGGTAACAGTTCGAAGCGCCGCCGCGCCGGGCAGCCGCCCCGCTATAATCCGCCCATGGGTGAACGTTATCTGAAAAGTATCCGGTTGCTGGCGGAATGCATGCAAGCCTTCGAGCGCCTGTCCGGCCGCCACGTGCGCGAGAATGGCCTGACGCACGCCCAGTTCGACATCATCGCGACGCTGGGCAATACGCCGGGCATGTCCTACAAGGAGCTCGGCGAGCGCACGCTGATCACGAAAGGCACGCTGACGGGCGTGATCGAACGCCTGGAACAAAAGGGCCTCGTGACGCGCGAGCGCAGCACGCTCGACGCGCGCAGCTGGTTCATCCGGCTCACCCCGCAGGGCGGAGACGTATTCCGTGACGTGTTCCCACGCGTAATCGCGCGTGGCAGCGCCGTCTTCTCCCATTACACCGAGGCCGATTACGTGGAGCTGGAACGGGCGCTGGCGCGCCTGAAAAGCGTGATCGATGCCTCGCCCGAACCCACCTCTTCCTGACTAGACGATGCTGAAAACTACCCTGATCGCCGGCGTGAAGCCCGCCAAGTACGACAAAGACATCTCCGGCAACCTGCTGCTGGAAACCACCACCGAGGACGAAGTGCGCGCCCAGAAATTCCTGATCGGCGTGCGCAACGAGGATGGCGACATCTACCGCCTGATCGGCGCCACCAAGCACAACAGCTTCACCAATGCCGTCGAGGAGCTGGAAGACCTGGAGCTCACCGACGAGCTGGCCGACATGGACGGCACCACGCACGAGGGTTGCGACGCCATCTTCCGGCAGGAGTGAGCCGCAGCGCGGCGAACGGCGCGCGCCCGCAGCGGCATCCGCGCAACATCACACCCCGGCCATCGATAAATTGTTTCCACGCGGCAATATTGTGGGTATAATTTTTCGATGGACAAATTTGAAGCCTTCAATACGATCGCGGCCCAGGCCGGCCGCGGCGAGCTCGCTTTTCCCGCCAGCGTGGAGGCTTCCATCAAGCTCCAGCAGGCCCTCGTCGATCCCGATTGCCACGTGGACCTCGCGGCGCGCCTGATCGGCGCCGACCCGCTGCTGGCCGCGCGCACCGTGGCCATCGCCAATTCCGTTGCCTTCAACCGGTCCGGCACGCCGATCTCCAGCGTGCGTGCCGCCGTGCAGCGCCTGGGCGTGCGCACGCTGCAATCACTGGTGGCCGCGCTGATCGTGCGCCAGCTCGGCGGCACCCTGCCGCCCGGCGCGCGCGCCATGGCGGACCGGTTGTGGGCGCACACGGCCCACGTGGCCGCGCTGGCCCAGGTGATCGCGCGCCGCGTGACGCACGTGGACCCGGATACGGCGCTGTTCGCGGGCATCGTGCACGAGGTGGGCGCGTTCTACGCCCTGTC
Source organism: Massilia sp. METH4 (assembly GCF_037094685.1). Taxonomy (NCBI): domain Bacteria; kingdom Pseudomonadati; phylum Pseudomonadota; class Betaproteobacteria; order Burkholderiales; family Oxalobacteraceae; genus Massilia; species Massilia sp. METH4. The sequence continues at coordinate 1,365,765 of NZ_CP146614.1, forward strand.
GCGCGCGGAAGAATTCCCCGGCCTGTTCGATGGCGAGCCGGACACCTGGATCGCGCATGGCGAGGCGGCGATCGGCCGCGGCGTGCTGGCCGCGCTGATGGTGCCCGAACCGGTGGTGCGCGCCGTCGAAGCGATGTGGACCGGCCTGCGCGCACTGCCGCCGGAAACGCTGGGCGACACGCTGCTGCTGGCGGACGACCTGGCTCCCGAACCTTCGCCCATGCACGTGCCGCCCGGCGCCACCACGGTGCTGGCGGCCCGCACGCTCGATTTCGCCGTGGGCGACGGCACGCTGCAGGCGATTCTCGACGAATCGCGCGACGAAGTGCGCTCGCTGCGCATCGCGCTGATGATGTCCTGATGCCCTGACCCGCTGCCCGGCATTTCGGCGATAATCGGCTTTTTTGCCTCGCCGACAACATGAAGAACCTTCTCCGCGCCTGCGCCGTGGCGTGCTGCTTCGTGGCCGGCGGCGCGCAGGCCCAGGGCGCATCGATCGCGCTCGAGGGTGCGCCGTATGTGCTGGAAGGCACGGAGGTGCGCACCGTGCGTGCCCGCGAGCTGCAGCGCGATTACCAGATCTACGTGAGCCTGCCCGCCTCCTACGCCCGCTCCGGGCGCAGCTATCCGGTGGTGTTCGTCACCGATGCGCCGTATGCATTCCCGCTCGCGCGCGCGATCGCCAGCCGCGTGGGCCGCAAGGGCCGCACGATCGATGAATTCGTGCTCGTGGGCCTGGCGTATGCGAACGGCGACTCGCCCGAATACAGCCGCCGCCGCGACTACACGCCGGGGCAGCCCGGCGAGGGCGAGATCAAGTCCGACATGCCGGGCCGCGAACCGAAGTTCGGCGAGGCCGCCGATTTTGCCCGCTTCATCGCCAACGACGTGTTCCCGTTCGTGGCCAGGCACTACCGCGTGGACATGCACCGCAAGACCTATATCGGCCATGCGTATGGCTCGCTGCTCGGGCTGGAAATGCTGCTGGGCGACCGGCCCATGTTCGAGAACTACGTGCTGGGCAGCCCCTCGCTGTGGTTCGGCCGGCGCATGATGTTCGAGCGCGAGAAAGCCGCGGCGGCGGTGCGCAAGGATATCCGCGCCAATGTGCTGCTGGCGGTGGGAGAGTTCGAGACGATCAGGCCAGGCCCGCGCTACAACCGGCGCGAAGACCTGGTGCGCGACGTGCGCGCCTTCAAGGCGGCACTGAAGTCGCGCAACTACCCGAGCCTCAAAGTGATGGCGGACGTGATCCCCGAGGAAGACCACTTCACCGTGGGCCCCGCCGTCATCACGCGCGGGCTGCGCTGGGCGCTGCCGGGCAGCGAGGAGCCGCCAGGCCGCGCGCATCCAGGCGCAGGCGGCGGTAGCGATTGAACAGCCGGTCGGGGCCGGCGCCATCGGCGTCGTCCCACGCAAACGGCACTCTCGGGCCGGGCTCGGCCTCTTTCGTGGACGGCGGCCGCCCCAGCAATATCTCGTACAGGTTCTCCATCAACGCTCCATCGAGGCGCCGATCGTACGGACAAAAAAATGCCCGCTCGAAAGCGGGCCAAGTCCAAAACTAGGGATGTCCTGAAAGAGACGGTTCCATAGTACTAGTCGGACATGCCGCACTCTGTGCGCCAGTTCACATAAGATGCATATTCGTCAGTCTTGCCTTGACGCCATGATCGTAAGGGGCGGGCCTGACAGTTTCTGTCAGGAGTCGTCGCGAATGCCGTGCTCGGCGCGCCAGGCCCGGATCAGCACGTGCCGGGGTGTGGGATAGCGTTCCCCGATCGACTCGGCGGCGCGGATCCGGTCGATGCGGAAATGGCGCTGCGCCGCGCGCAGCTCGCACCACGCGGCCAGCAAGCGCTTGCCATCCAGGTAGGCCAGCGCGAACGGCCAGACGACGCGTTCCGACGCGCGCCCCTGCTCGTCGCTGTAGCAGATGCGCAGCTTGTGCTGGTGGCGGATCGCCTCGCGCGCCGGGCGCACGAACACCTCCTGTTCGGGATGCGGCGGCGCGATCGGCACCCACAGGCTGGTTTCGGCCATCTCGTCGCGCAAGTCCTTCGGCGTGGCGGTGGCGATCTTGGCCAGCGCGCTGGCGGCAGCGGCCGATAGCGCCTCGTCCCCCTGGCGGCGCACCCAGCGCGCGCCCAGCACGAGGGCTTCCAGCTCGTCGGCGGAGAACATCAGCGGCGGCAGGAAGAAGCCGCTTTTCAGCATGTAGCCAACGCCCGCGGAGCCTTGCACCGGCGCGCCCAGTTCGGCCAGCGCGGCGATGTCGCGGTAGATCGTGCGCTCGGAAACGCCCAGCCGGTCCGCCAGCGCGGCGGCCGTGACGGGATGACGGTTGCCGCGCAACGCGTCCATCAGCTGGAACAGGCGGCCGGTACGGCTCATGGGGCCTCCGATGGTAAAACGGCAAGCTTAGCACGAGGCTGCGGGCCTGTACCACCGGCCCCTTCGGTCATGCCGGCCAGGTATCGACAGCGCAGCTTTGATTGACACGCTCTCCCATTTGATGGATAAATCCAGCCCAACAACACATAAACAAAGTACGATTCCAGGGGTTCCCCCAGCCCCGTCCAGATATGAGCAAATCCCCTTCTACCAAGAGCCGCGCCAGCGGAAGAGTCACGCTGAGCGACGTGGCGGCCCGCGCCGGCGTGGCGCCGATGACGGCATCGCGCGCGATCAACCAGCCCGACCTCGTGTCGTCGCTGCTGCGCCAGCGCGTGGAGCAGGCGGTGCAGGAACTCGGCTACGTGCCGAACCGCGCCGCCCGCGCCCTCGCCTCCGCCCAATCGAATGTCATCGTGGTGCTCGTGCCCTCGCTGTCGAACACCGTGTTCACCGCAGTCCTTCAGGGGATCCAGGATGCGCTGGACGACGACAATTACCAGCTCCTGATCGGCAACACCCGCTATTCCGATGCCGAGGAAGAAAAGCTGCTGAACGTGTACATGCAGTCGAATCCGGACGGCATCCTGCTCTCCGGCCTCACCCACAGCACCCGCGTGCAGCAGATGCTGGAAACGTCGCGCGTGCCGGTGGTGTCGATGATGGACCTGTCGGCCGACCCGGAGACGCTGTGCGTCGGCTTCTCGCAAGTGGAAGCAGGTCAGGCGATGACGCGCTACCTGATCGGCAAGGGCAAGAAGCGCATCGGCTTCATCGGCGCCCAGCTCGACGAGCGCACGCTGCGCCGCGCCGAGGGCTACCGCAAGGCGATGGCGGACGCCGGCCTGGCCGACCCGCGCCTGGAACTGATGGTGCCCGATCCTTCCACCATCGCGCTGGGCGCCGAACTGCTGGGCCGCATGCTGGCCCAGGTGCCCGATTGCGACGCGATCTTCTGCTGCAACGACGACCTGGCGCATGGCGCCATCTACCAGTGCCAGCGCCGCGGCATTTCGGTACCGGAGCAGCTGGCCATCTGCGGCTTCAACGACCTGCCGGCCTCGGCGTGGATGAAGCCCGCGCTGACGACGGTCGGCACGCCGCGCTACAAGATCGGCTACGAGGCCGCCACGATGCTGCGCGCCGCCATCCGGGGCGAGCGGCCCGCGCAGCCGCACCTGGATCTCGGGTTCACGCTGATGGCGCGCGAAAGCGCTTGAGTGTGAAATCGTTGCCTAAAAAAGTTGCTCCAAAAATGGGGACGTACCCCATTTTCCCGGAAAGGTTGCCCTGAAAATGGGGTACGTCCCCATTTTTCGGGCAATGGTTGCCTTGAAATAGGCCACTTCGTGCAGTAGAATGAAAAATTGTGTTAGCGCTATCAGAGGGCGAGATGACTAAACAGGATGCCCCGCGCTGGGTGGTAATGGGCGTGGCCGGATGCGGCAAGAGTTCCGTGGGAGCGGCGCTGGCCGAGCGGCTCGGTGTGCGCTACGTGGAGGGCGACCGCTACCACTCGCCGGAAAACGTGGCCAAGATGAGCGCCGGCGTGCCGCTGACCGATGGCGACCGCCTGCACTGGCTGGCCAGCCTGCAGGGCGAAATCCGCGATGCTGCGCAGCGCGGCGAAGGAATCGTGGTGGGCTGTTCTGCCTTGAAGCGCCGCTATCGCGACCTGCTGCGTGAAGGCGTGCCGAACCTGCGCTTCGCCCACCTGGCGGGCTCGCGCGACCTGATCGCCGAGCGCATGGCCGCGCGTACGGGCCACTACATGCCGCTGTCGCTGCTGGACAGCCAGTTCGCCACGCTCGAACCGCTGCAGCCGGACGAAGCGGGCATCACGCTCGATATCCGCGAAGACGTGGCCGCCCTGGTCGACCACATCACGACAGCCGGCTGATCACGCCGGCCGCCGTGCCGTCATGCGGCAGGCACGGTCACCTCCAGCCGGTACGTGCGGCCGGCCTCGATGCCGGTCACGCGCGCTTCAGGCAACAGCTCGCCATCGCGGCGCACCTGGATCGCCGGCACGTCGCCACGCCGGATCGACACCTCGAAGGTCGCGCCGCGGAACGCGCGCACAGCCTTCATGCCTTGCCAGCTTGCCGGCAGCTGCGGCGCCACGCGCAGGCCTTCCGCATCGCCGACCAGGCCGCACAGGCCCTCGATCACGCTGCGATAGATCCACGACACCGTGCCCGTATTGAACAGGTGGCTCGACCGCCCCGCCGTGCGCGGATACTCGCGCCACGCGCCGCGGTAGTAGTTCGGGATGAACACGGGCAGCTGGCCGCGCCGCAGGTAATCCGCCTCGTCCGGGCCGGGAATCATCCTGCGCATCAGGTCCCAGGCCCGTTCGCCGTCGGCGCCGTCATACAGGCTGTAGATGTAGAACGCGGCCGCGTGGTTGTACACGGCGCCGTTCTCCGCCGAGCCGGGATGCTTCTGGGTGACGCGGCCCACGTCCTCGCGCATCTTCGAGAACGGCGGCGCGAACATCTGCACGCCGTATGGCGTGTGCAGTTGCTGTTCCACCTCATGAATCATCGAGGCGCGCTGCTCCGCGCTGGCCGCGCCGGACAGCATCGACCATGCCTGCGGGTTGAGCCAGATGCGCCCTTCCCTGTCGTCGGCCACGCCGAATACCACGCCGTCGTCGGTGATGCCGCGCGCGAACCAGCGGCCATCCCACAGGTGTGCATTGGCCGCGTCGTTCAGCGCCTGTGCGCCGGCGCGGAAGTGCCGGGCACCTTCCTCGTCCTTGTGCTGCGCGCACATCTCCGCCCACAGCTTGAGCGCATACGCGGCGGCGACGGTCAGCCAGCCTGACACGCCCTTGCCCTTGTAGCCCACCATGTTCATCGGATCGCACCAGTCGCCCTGGGCGATGTAGGACAGGCCCCGCTCGTCGCGCTCCTTCAGCAGCCAGTCCATGGCCCGGCCGATGCGCTGCGCCACGGTGAGGCCATGGCCATCGCGGTCGAACACCAGTTCGTCGAGCAGCGCCCAATCCGCCGTCTCGTCCAGGTAGGCCTTCAGGCACACGGGCAGCCACACGCAGTGGTCGGTGTGCGGCACCTGGTTGATGTACTTCAGCTCCGCGCCTTCGACGAGCAGGATCCCGTCCGGCATCGCGCCCGTCGGTTCCTGCTGCGACAGCGCATGCAGGAAGGCGCCGCGCGCCGTGGGCGGGTGCACGAAGCTCATGCCCATATTGTCCTGCAGGTAGTTGCGCGTCTGCGGGTCGGTCGTGAGGCGGTTCGAGCCGCCGTGGTAATACACCTGGCGCGGCAGCCAGTGGTTGATGAAGTTGTCGAATTCCGGGTCCGGCGTTTCCACCTTCACGCAGCCGGCGCCGGCGCCGATGTAGGCGGCATACGCCTCGCGGGCACGGGCAAACCCGGCGGCGGACAGGTAACGCTCGCGCAGCGCGGCGATCTCGGCGTCGTCGAACGCGGGTCCGAACAGGAAGCGGTACTCCTCGCTGCCGTCGCCCGGCAGCGCGAGCCGGTACTGCACGGCGGCCACCGGCGTTTCATAGCGCGCGTCGCCGCCCGCGAGCGTTTCCGCCCGCAGCGCGGATGGCGCATGCAGCCCGCCCTCGCCCTCGAACGCCTCCTGGGCCGCCTCCCATGCATCGGGGGCGCGCTCGCACAGGAAAAAGGTCTTGTCCTTGAAGTCCTTCTGCTTGAAGTAGTCGGCCACCTTCTGGTACGGCGCCACGCACGAAGCCACGATGCCCTGCAGGTCGGCGCGGTACTCGGCCGACTGGTTCATCCAGCTCATGTAGCCGATCGTGAAGTACGGCACCACCGACAGCCGGCGCGGCCGGCCGGACAGGTTGGTGACCTTCAGCGACCACAGCTCGGCCACGTCGTCCACCGGCAGGCCGAGCGCCAGCTCGATGCGGATGCCGAGCGCCTCGACCGTCCATGCCATATCGCTTTTTCCGGCCGAGAATTCGTAGCGGTCGGGCGCGGCGCGCACCGGTTCGTAGGGCGCGGAGAACAGCTCGCCCGTTTCCTCGTCCTTCACGTAGAAGAAGCGGCCCGGGTGGTGCGCGTAGTAGCCCTGCTCCGGCTGCATGAAGGTCTTCGCTTCCAGGTTCGGCGCATACGAATACTTGGCCGGTTCCGGCTGCATGAACTGCGCGACCGCATAGCCGCGGCAGTTCACCTGGATCATCATCTTGCGGTTCCACAGGAAGCCGGCCGAGCGCGGCATGGCGGTGGGGGACAACAGTTCATAACGCTGGCCGTCAGCGGACGGGCGCAGGGTCGGGGAGTGCATCGGGTTCGTCTCCGGAGTTGCGAATTTCAGGCTCGGCCGGCTTGCGCGCGGCGAGGTCGGACTGGATGGTGCGCAAGGTGGCGGCATCGAGGCGGTAGCAGCACATCACCCCCACCGCCAGCAGCGCGAAGGCGGCGGGGATCAGCGACATCAACCACACGATGCCGGCCGTGGAATCCGGGCTTTGCGCGGCGTTCGGCACGTAGCCCAGCGCGGTGAACAGCGCGCCGATGACGGCAACCGCCAGCGCCGTGCCGAGCTTTTGCGAGAACGTGGCGGCGGCGAACGTCATGGCCGTGGCGCGCCGGCCGGTGCGCCATTCGTTGTAGTCGGCCGTGTCGGCATACATGGAGAAGGCCAGCGGCGACTTCGGCCCCAGCACGAGGCCCAGGCAAGCCTGCAGGACGAACATCAGCCATACCTGGTCCTTTGGTACGAAGAAGTAGACGGCCGACAGCACGGCCGTGGCGCTCATCAGGATGATCATCAGCTTCTTCTTGTCGACGAAGCGCGTCATCAGCGGCGAGAGGGCGGCACCGACGGCGGCCGCGAACATGTACACGGAAACGAAGGTGCCCATCAGCTCCGGCTGCCCGACCACGTACTTGAAGTAATACGCCGCCGTGGTGGTGCGCAGCGTGATCGTGACCATGATGATCAGCGCCAGGAAGAACAGCACCACCCACGGGCCGTTGCGCGACAGGTCTTTCACGTCCTGCATCACATTGGTCTGTTGCTGCGGCGGCGGGGCGATGCGCTCGCGCGTATTGAAGAAGGTGATCAGGAACATCACGCCGGCCGCCACCGCCCAGGCGGCCATCGTCAGCTGCCAGCCCCGCTCGTCATTGCCGTTGCCGAACGCCTTCACCATCGCCGGGGTGGCCGCCGTGACGAGCATGCTGCCGCCGAAGGCGCAGATGAAGCGCAGGCCGTTGATGGTGGAGCGTTCCTGCGGGTCGGCCGACATCACGCCGGAGAGCGCGTTGTACGGGATGTTGATCGCGGTGTAGCACACCATCATCAGCAGGTAAGTGCCATACGCCCATGCCAGGCGCGCATCGCCTTCCAGGTCGGGCGTGGTGTAGGTGAGCACGGCGGCGCAGCCCAGCGGCACGGCTACCCACACGAGGTAGGGGCGGAACTTGCCGTAGCGGGTCGTGGTGCGGTCGGCCACCGCGCCGATCATGGGATCGGTAAAGGCGTTGATCAGCTTGATGGCGAACATCATCGACGCGGCCGCGGCGGCCGAGATGCCGAACACGTCGGTGTAGAAGATCAGGAGGAAGGTGGCGACATTGGTCCAATAGAAATTGAACCCCATGTCCGCGATGCCATAGCTGATTTTTTCGCGCCAGGACAGCCGGGTGCTCGGATGCTTGTTCATTCAGGAGCCCGCGCCTGGGAATTGGAGGAAAAAAACTGCGCGGGCGGAACCAATTGCCCACCCGCACAGAAAAAACAGACCGGGAAAGTGTAACCCGGTCCGCCCATCGGACCTTTCTTCATGCTGCCCCTGGCGCGCGCGGCGCGGCGGCCGCAGCGGTGGTGTTGGCGGGTGGCTTGTTGTGCAGCATGGTCGTCTCCTCCTGCAACTCGCTGCGCGTGCCTCTCGTGGGCATCGCTGGCAGCGCTAACAAAATTTTTTACTGTTCAACGCGCTTGTTTTTCGATGATTTCTCGTACTGCTCTGATAGCGCTAACAGATGCAATCAGTGTAATCACGAGTTTTTGCGAAGTCAACAACTTCATGGGGGGCCGCCCGATTGCGGCCGCCACACTTTGACAAACTTTTTTCGATCTAAATGAGTATCATTCTCAATTGCAAGCGGCCGGGATACCGCTCATCGTTCACGTTCGGCGGCCGTCAAAGACACAACAACAGGATCGAAAGATGAATCACACTCTGCAACGCACCCCGCTCGCCGCCGCCCTGTGCCTGGCGTTCCTCTCCCCCGCCGCCCTTGCCCAGGTTGCCCCCGAACAGCGACTGGCCGAAGTGCAGGTCACCGCCACCGCCGAGGAGGAACTGAAGCAGGCGCCCGGCGTGTCGACGATCACCGCCGTCGACATCGAGGCGCGCCCACCCGCCAACGACCTGTCGGAAATCATCCGCACGATGCCGGGCGTGAACCTCACGGGCAACAGCTCCACGGGCCAGTACGGCAACAACCGCCAGATCGACCTGCGCGGCATGGGCCCGGAGAACACCCTGATCCTGGTCGACGGTAAACCCGTCATGTCGCGCAACTCCGTGCGGATGGGCCGCAGCGGCGAACGCAATGCGCGCGGCGACACGAACTGGGTGCCGGCCGAGCTGGTCGAGCGCATCGAGGTGCTGCGCGGCCCGGCCGCGGCGCGCTACGGCTCGGGTGCCGCCGGTGGCGTCGTGAACATCATCACGAAGAAGCCGGGCAACAAACTGTCCGGCTCCGTGACGGCCTATGCGCTGGCGCCGGAGCACGGCGAGGAAAGCGCGACGAAGCGCCTGGGCTTCAACCTGTCCGGCCCGCTCGCCGGCCAGTTCTCGTTCCGCCTGTTCGGCAACGTGAACAAGACCGATGCGGACGGCCTGTCGATCAACGCCACGCCGGAAAACACGGCCGCCGGCGCGATCCCGCCCGCCGGACGCGAAGGCGTGCGCAATCGCGACGTGGGCGGCCTGCTGCGCTGGGACCTGGCACCGGGCCAGGTGCTGGAGCTGGAATCGGCCTTCTCGCGCCAGGGCAATATCTACGCGGGCGACCGCGCGGTAAACGCCACCGGCACGCCGCTGCTGGGCGAACTGGCCAATGCCGGCGCGGAAACGAACGTGATGATCCGCCGCACCGCGTCGCTGACGCATCGCGGCAAGTGGGACTTCGGCACCTCGAAGCTCTCCGTGCAATTCGAGAACACGGACAATACGCGCCTGAACGAGGGCCTGGCCGGCGGGCCGGAAGGCAGCATCTCGAATGCCACGTCGTGGTCCACGTCCGAGCTGGAGAACTACGTCGTCAACGGTGAAGTCAATATGCCGGGCAAGCTGTTCGGCCGCTCGCAGATGCTTACCGTGGGCTTCGACCTGCGCAAGGAAAAGCTCGACGACCCGTACTCGATGACGCAGACGGCAACCGCGATTCCCGGCCTGGCCGTCACGAACCGCGATGGCAAGGCCGATGCGGAAACGTATGCCGTGTACGTGGAAGACAATATCGGCGTAACGAACGAGTTGATGCTGACGCCCGGTGTGCGCTTCGACAAGCACAGCCAGTTCGGCAGCAACTGGAGCCCGAGCCTGAACGCCTCCTACAGCCTGACGCCGACCGTCACCCTGAAAGGCGGCATCGCCCGCGCCTTCAAGGCGCCAAACCTGTACCAGTCGAACCCGAACTACCTGTACTACACGCGCGGCAACGGCTGCCCCGTCAACAACCCGAACCTGGGCGGCGGCTGCTACCTGCGCGGCAACGACAACCTGGCAGCGGAAACATCGGTCAACAAGGAAATCGGCATCGGCTGGAGCGATGCGGGCTACAGCGCCAGCGCCACGTACTTCCATAACGATTACCGCAACAAGATCGTGGGCGGCATGGACACGCTGCTGGGCAACACCTCGGCCAACGGCCGCCTGTTCCAGTGGGAGAACGCGCCGAAGGCCGTGGTGCAGGGTATCGAGGGCAACCTGACGATCCCGTTCGGTACCGGCGTGAAGTTCATCAACAACCTCACCTACATGATCGAGAACGAGAACAAGACCACGGGCGAGCCGCTGTCCGTGATTCCCGAGTTCACGCTGAACACCTCGCTCGACTGGCAGGTGAACGACAAGGTATCGCTGCTGTTCACCGGCACCTGGTATGGCAAGCAGGAGCCGCGCCGCCTGACCACGCAGGGCGCGCCGGCCACCGGGGACGCGCTGAACACGCTCGATCCTTACAGCGTGTGGGGCGTGAGCGCCGGCTATGCGTTCACTAGAAATGTGCGCCTGCGCGCCGGCATCAACAATCTGTTCGACGAGCGCCTGTTCCGCGAGAGCACCGGCTCCAGCGCGGGTGCGGCCACCTACAACGAGGCGGGGCGCTCGCTGTTCGTCAGCCTCACGTCGTCGTTCTGATCGCGCCGACGCCTTGAACCTGGCCCGCGCTCGCGCGGGCCGTTCTTTTGAAGGAACTACCGTGAGCAAGAACTCTCCACTCCCCGCCGCCTACCGGTGGCGGGTGGCCTCGCGCAGCGTGGCGGCCATCTTCGGCGGCTATGCGCTGGCCGCCGCGTGGGCGGCATGCATGAGCCTGTGGCTGCAGCAGACCGGCATGGCCCGCGTGGACGCCGTCACAACGGCCACGATGTCGTCGTTCCTGGTGCACCTGTGCGCCGCGATCTGGGTCTTCGCGGTGGCGGACACGCGGCGCGCATGGCTCGGCGTCGCCCTGCCCGCCGCCCTGCTGGCGGCAGGCACCTGGCTGGCGAAGGGGGTGGCATGAGACCGGACAACAAGCCCGAGGGCATCCGCCAGTCGATGTCGTGGCTGCACACCTGGACCGGCATCGCACTGGGCTGGCTGCTGTACGCCGTGTTCTTCACGGGCACGCTCAGCTACTTCCTCGACGAAGTGAACCTGTGGATGAAGCCGGAGCTGCATGCCTCGGTGCCCACCGGGGATGCGGCGCACACGGCCGCGATGGCGCTGGCCGCGATGCACAAGCTCGCCCCGAACGCGAACACGTGGACGCTGGAGCTGCCGAGCGAGCGGCAGACCACCGTGGCGGCCAGCTGGCGCGACCGGAATGCCCCGGCCGGCAGGGCCGGCACGAAGCGCGCCGAACTCGATGCCGCCACCGGCGAAAGGATCGAAGCGCGCGAGACGCGGGGCGGCAATTTCCTGTACCGCTTCCACTTCGAGCTGCATGCGATGGATCGCGTCACCGGCCGCTGGATCGTGGGCATCGCCACCATGTTCATGTTCGTGGCGATCATCAGCGGCGTCATCACGCACAAGAAGATCTTCGCCGAATTCTTCACGTTCCGGCCGAAGAAGGGCCAGCGTTCCTGGCTCGACGCGCACAATGCCTCGGCCGTGCTGGCGCTGCCCTTCCATATCATGATCACGTTCTCCGGCCTGCTGCTCCTGATGGCGATGCTGATGCCCTGGGGCGCGGATGCCGCTTACGGCGGCGACCGGCAAGCCTACAACATGGAGCGGCGCGGCATGGTGCCCGGCAATGCGCAGCAGCAGCGCGAAGGTGGCGGACGGGAAGGCCGCGGCGGCCGCTCGCGCGAAGGCGGCGGCGAACAGGTCGACCTGGCGGCGGCGATCGGTCCCATGATGGCGCAGGCGCGGATCGAGTGGCCTGACCATGAGGTCGGCCGCATTACCGTCAACCGCCCGAACAAGCCGGGAGCAACGGTCGAACTGCGCGCCCATGGCAGCGACAGCCTGACGACGCGTGGTGCCTCCGCGCGGCTCATCTTCGATGCCGCTACCGGCAAGATCAAGGAGCGCCCGCCGCTGCCGACGCCATCGGCCGCCAGCGCGGTGAGCAACGTCTTCACCAGCGCCCACATGGGCCGGTTCGCCGGGCCGACGGTGCGCTGGCTGCTGTTCCTGTCCGGTGTGGTCGGCACCGCGATGGTGGCGACCGGCCTGGTGCTGTGGGTGGTCAAGCGAGCGCCGGAGCGCAAGAAGCTGGGCCGCACGCCATTCGGGCACCGGCTGGTGGAAGTGACCAATATCGGGGTCATCACGGGCCTGGCGCTGGCGACGGGCGCCTACTTCTGGCTGAACCGCCTGCTGCCGGTGGAGATGGCGGAACGGGCCGCGTGGGAAATCAACGGTTTCTTCCTCGTGTGGCTCGCTTCGCTCGCGCATGCGGGATTGCGCCCGGCGCGCGCGGCATGGAAGGAACAGTGCGGCGCCGTCGCCCTGCTGTTCGTGCTGCTGCCCATCCTGAACCCGCTGACGGGCGGCCATGGCCTGTTCACCAGCGCCGCGCTGGGGCAGTGGGCCATCGTCGGCTTCGATTTCGCCATGCTGGCGATCGCGGCGCTGTTCGGCTGGACTGCCCGGCATTTGATCAGGAAGGACAGGCCGGTCGCGGTAGCCGCCGCACCCGCGGTCCTGAAGGAGGTGACGCCGTGAACGCGCTCGTCGTCTTAGCCCTGAGCTATGCGGCGATGGCCGCCGTATCGCTGTCGATGGAACGGCACCAGGAGCAGGTGGCAGGCAAGGCCGTCCCGGCCATGCCGCTGCGGCTGGGCGGCTGGCTGCTGCTGGCGGTGGCGCTGGTGCCGGCGATCGCCGCCTGGGGCACGTCGGTCGGCATTCTCGCCTGGCTGGGCTTTCTCACCCTTGCCGCGCTGGCGGTGGGCTTGCAGATGACCTATTCACCGCGGCCGGTACGGTGGACGGCGCCGGCGGCTGCGCTGCTCGGCACCGTCGCCTGGCTGGTGGCGTAAGAGCGCCTAACAAAACCCCCATGGCTGCGTTGCAACGTCTCGCCCTACAGGTGTACTGTCTTCGACGCCGCGCCTTGCCCTGCGGGTTTTGTTAGGCGCGCTAAGCCTCGTCACGCATGGCAGGGGCACGGTTGCGCTGCTACAATAACGGTAAATGAGAATCATTCGCAGAATTTACCGATGAGCGCAGCCGATCACATCCTCGTCGTCGACGACCACCCCGATATCCGCGATTCCCTGGCCGCCTACTTGCGGCGGCAAGGGCTTGCGGTGTCGACCGCGGCCGATGCCGTTGAGGCGGGCGCGCTGTTGCGCAAGGAACGCTTCGACCTGATCGTGCTGGACGTGATGATGCCGGGCGAGGACGGGTTGTCGCTGTGCCGGCGCGTGAGCGCCACGCTCGATACGCCGGTGATCCTGCTGACGGCCATGCACACGTCCGCCGACAAGGTGGCGGGCCTGGACAGCGGTGCCGACGATTACGTCGTCAAGCCGTTCGACCCGCCGGAGCTGGTGGCGCGCATCCGCACCGTGCTGCGGCGCTGGCGCCGGTCGTCCACGCCGGTGGCGGGCGGCTATGCTTTCAACGGCTGGTACCTCGATCTCGGCAAGCATGAGCTGTTCGATCCGGACGGCCAGCCGGCGGCCCTGTCCAGCGCCGAATACCGGTTGCTGCGAGTGCTGGTCGAGCACCCGGGAACCACGCTGTCGCGCGACCGGCTGATGGACCTGATCGGCGGCGGCGACGCGCTGGCATTCGACCGCAGCATCGACAGCCAGGTGAGCCGTCTGCGCAAGAAGCTCGAACCGGATTCCCGCCGCCCCAGCCTGCTCAAGACCGTGTGGGGCAACGGCTACCTGTTCGCCGCCACCGTGACGCCTTGCGCAGCCGCGCCACAGGCCGCCCTCCCGTGAAGTCAGTGCTTACTCGGCTGTTGCCGAAGACGATGGCCGGCCAGTTCGTCAGCCTGTTGATCTGCGGCCTGCTGGCGGCGCACCTGATCGCGCTGGTGGCTACCGCGTCGACCAGCGGCGGCGGCACCTTGCACCGGATGTCGCGGCGCTATGTGCTGGAAAACGTGGCATCGGCCTACCGGCTGGCGCTCGTGCAGCATGACGCCGACTCCGGCAACGCGCTGCTGGCCGCGCTGGATACGGAAACATCGCATCACCGCATCGGCGCGAGCAGCGCTGTCCCCGACACCGCATTGGACGAGGAAGAGCGCTCGCTGCAGGCCACGCTGCAGCACGAATTGCGGCTGCCGGCGGACGCGGTGCGGGTATCGCTCGCTTCCCCGGCGCGGGAGGACGGCCATCCGACGCTTGCCGTGGCGCTGCGGCTGCCGCAGGGTTGGGTCAACAGCGTCCAGCAGCCGATCGCCAACACGCAATGGTGGTGGAAGCCGCTGCGCTTCTCGATCCCCGTCAGCACGCTGCCGGTGCTGGTGATCGGCATCGTGTTCGTGCGGCGCATCCTGCGGCCCATCCAGGCGCTGTCGCAAGGCGCCGAGCGGGTAAGCCGCGGCGAGTACGAACCGTTGACCTTGAGCGGCCCGCGCGAGGCGCGCGAAGTGACGGCGTCGTTCAACATCATGCAGGCGCGGCTGACGCGCTACCTGGAAGACCACAAGCGCATGCTGGCCTCGATCAGCCACGACCTGCGCTCGATGGTCACCTCGCTGCGGCTGCGCGCGGAGCTGGTCGACGACGACGAGGTGCGCACCGGCATGCAGCGCACGCTGCGCGACATGGCCGCGATGATCGAGGAAACGCTGCGCTTTTCCAAAGACGACGCGCAGGACGAGCCAACCATCGAAACCGACCTCGGGGCGATGGCCGGCGAGATCGCGGCCGACCAGGCAGCGCAGGGGCGCGACGTCGCCCTGGCCGATGGCGGGGCCCTGTCCTCCCCGCCCACCCTGCCCTGCCGCTGCCGCCCGCTGGCGATCCGGCGCGCGCTGACGAACCTCGTCGATAACGCCGTGCGCTATGGGCGCAGCGCCCGGATCGGCGTGGCGGCCGCGCGCATCGACGGCGGCCGGGCCGCCGTGCGCATCACGATCGACGACGAAGGCCCCGGCATCCCGGCCGACCGGCTGGACGACGTCTTCAAGCCCTTCTACCGCCTCGACGCATCGCGCCAGCCCGAGCTGGGCGGCGTCGGCCTCGGCCTCGCCATCGCCCGCTCCTGCATCGAAGCCCACGGCGGCAAGGTCACCCTTTCCAACCGCGCGACCCGCGGCCTGCGCGCCACGATCCTCCTCCCCGCCTGAGTTGCAAAAACACCACGGGGACACCACGGGGACTGTCCCCACGGTTTCAGATGGCAAAAACGCCACAAAAAGTGTTGTAAAAAATCGGGGACTGTCCCCAAACTTTTACAACAGGCGAAAAAAATGCCGCCCGAAGGCGGCATTGGCGGAGCGAGGCGGGATCAGACGACCGCGCCGTCCGTTTCGTCCTTTTCCTTGACCGGCTTGATCAGGTCTTCGCGCTTGACGCCCAGCTTCATGGCGACGGCGGCGGCAACGAATACCGAGGAGTAGATGCCGAACAGGATGCCGATCGTCAGCGCCACGGCGAAATAGTGCAGCGTGGGGCCGCCGAAGAGCAGCATCGACAGCACCATCATTTCCGTGCAGCCGTGGGTGATGATCGTGCGCGACATCGTGCTGGTGATCGCGTTGTCGATCACTTCCTGCACGCTCATCTTGCGCTGCTTGCGGAAGTTCTCGCGGATCCGGTCGAAGATCACGACCGATTCGTTGACCGAGTACCCCAGCACCGCCAGGATCGCCGCCAGCACCGTGAGCGAGAATTCCCACTGGAAGAAGGCGAAGAAGCCCATGATGATGACCACGTCGTGCAGGTTGGCGATAATCGCCGCCACCGCGTACTTCCACTCGAAGCGGATGGCCAGGTAGACCATCACGCCGATCACCACCATGATCAGCGCGTTGATGCCGTTCTGCGCCAGTTCCTCGCCCACCATCGGGCCGACGAATTCCACGCGCTGCAGCGAGATCACTTCCTTGCCGGCCGCGTCCACGCAGGCCGTGCGCGCGTGGTGGTCGCCCTGCGGCGATACCTGGTCGAACTGCTTCACGCTGCCCTGGTCGGCGCGGCACAGCGCGTCGAAGGCGCGTGCCGACGTGGTGTCGGAGCTGGAGCCTGGCGTGATCGGCAGGCGGATCAGCACGTCGCTGGCGGTGCCGAACGTGCTGGCTTCCGGATGCTCGAAGCCCGCGCCGCGCAGCGATTCGCGCATGCGCTCCAGGTTGGCCGCCTGCGGATACTTCACTTCCACCAGCGTGCCGCCCTTGAACTCGATGGACAGGTGCAGGCCCTTGGTGGCCAGGAAGAACACGGCCGCCACGAACGTCAGCGCCGACACGACGTTGAAGATCGTCGCGTAGCGCATGAACGGGATGTCTCTATGAATGCGGAAAAATTCCATGAAATCCTCTTATTGAGCGATGGCCGTTACTGCGCCTGGCCCGGTTTCCACACCGTGCCGATCGACAGCGACTGCAGTTTCTTCTTGCGGCCGTACCACAGGTTGACCACGCCGCGCGACACGAAGACGGCGGAGAACATCGAGGTAAGGATGCCCAGGCCGTGCACGATGGCGAAGCCGCGGATCGCACCCGAACCGAACACCAGCAGCGCCAGCGCCACGATCAGGGTCGTCACGTTCGAGTCGAAGATGGTGGCCCAGGCGCGGTCGAAACCGGCCGAGATGGCGGCCTGCGGCGAGGCACCGCCGCGTAGCTCTTCGCGCACCCGCTCGTTGATCAGCACGTTGGCGTCGATCGCCATGCCCAGCGCCAGCGCGATAGCGGCGATACCCGGCAAGGTCAGCGTGATGCCCATCAGCGACAGGATCGCCACCAGCAGCAGCAGGTTCACGCCCAGCGCCAGCACGGAGAAGAAGCCGAACACCATGTAGTAGATGATCATGAAGACGGCGATCGCCAGGAAGCCGTACATCGTGGCGTTGAAGCCCTTCTTGATGTTCTCGGCGCCCAGTTGCGGGCCGACCAGGCGTTCCTCGATGACTTCCATCGGCGCGTACAGCGCGCCGGCGCGCAGCAGCAGCGCCAGTTCGGTGGAGTTCTCGACGCTGCCCATGCCCGTGATGCGGAAGCGGCTGCCCAGTTCGTCCTGGATCGTGGCGACCGACAGCACCTCCGGCTTGCCTTTTTCGTACAGCACGATGGCCATGCCCTTGCCCACGTTGTCGCGGGTGGCTTCGCGCATGCGGCGGCCGCCGTCGCCGTTCAGGTCGATCGACACGGCCGGCTGCTGGTTCTCGTCGAACGATGCGGTGGCCGACGAGATGTAGTCGCCGGAGATGATCACATCCTTCTTCAGCACGACCGGCACGTTCTTGCCGACGGTGAACAGCTCGGAATTGAACGGGATCGCGGCCGTCAGCTCGGTGCCGCGCGGAACGGTCTGGTCGACCAGGCGCACTTCCAGCGTGGCGGTGCGGCCGATGATGGACTTGGCACGTGCCACGTCCTGCACGCCCGGCAGCTGCACCACGATACGGTCGGCGCCCTGCTGCTGGATGATCGGTTCGGAGACGCCCAGTTCGTTGACGCGCTTGGACAGCGTGGCAATGTTCTGCTTCACGCCGTTATCCAGCGTAGCCTTCAGCGCGGCGGGCTTCATCGAGCCTGTCAGGGTCAGGTCGGTACCGTTGTTGCCGTCGGCGAACTGCAGGTCGGTCATGTCGCCCAGCGCGTTGCGCGCGGCCTGGCGGGTGGCTTCGTCGCGGAATTTCACGACGATGGAGTCGCCCACGCGCTCGATGCCGGCATGGCGCACGCTCTTGTCGCGCAGCTCGCCGCGAATGGCGGCCTGGAAGCCCTGGATGCGCTTGTTCAGCGCTGCCTTGGTATCCACCTGCATCAGGAAGTGCACGCCGCCGCGCAGGTCGAGGCCCAGGTACATCGGGTGGGCGCCGAGCTTCTGCATCCATGCCGGCGTATTGGCCATCAGGTTGCTGGTGACGATATAGGCCGGGTCGGCCGGATCGGCGTTCAAGCCTTTTTCCAGCGCGAGCTTGGCCTTGAACTGCGCGTCGATGTCGACGAACCGGGCGCGCACGGAGGGACTGCTCGTTCCCGCGTCGAAGGTGACGCCGGTCGTGGCGACCTTCGCCTCGCCCAGGATCTGCTCGACGCGGGTGACGATATCGCTACCCACCTTCACCGTGGACTTGCCGCTGGTGATCTGCAGGGCGGGCGATTCACCCATGTAGTTAGGTGCCGTGTACAGTGCCCCCAGCAGCACGACGACGGCAATGATGATGTATTTCCAGATGGGATAACGATTCATGATCTTCAGCGTGGTTGGCCGATAACAAAAGCGGGCGGTGATGCCGCCCGCTTCCTGTGCGAGGTCTTACAGCCCCTTGAGCGTACCCTTCGGCAGCAGCGTCGTCACCGACGGCTTCTGCACGACGATTTCCGTGTTCGGCGCGATTTCCAGCGTCACGTACGCATCGGTGACCCTGGACACGCGGCCCAGGATGCCGCCGACCGTCACGACTTCGTCGCCCTTGGCGAGCGCGTCCATCATGGCCTTCTGTTCCTTGGCACGTTTCTGCTGCGGACGGATCATCAGGAAATACATGACCACGAACATCAGGATCAGCGGCACGAAGGTCGAGAGATTGCTCATCATCGACGCGTCGGCGGCGCCGGCGGTTTGAGCATATGCGTTGGAAATGAACACGGGTGACTCCAATGTGATTAAAAAAAACAGCGCTGTATTCTAGCACTGGCCAAAGGCGCTTAGATCGGGCCTGTTTTACATTATTGCAAGACCCATTTCCCGCGCCTTCGTCCGCTTTACACGCCCCTGGCGCGATCTGCGTGGAACTGCTTGACCCACTCCGGGAACCGGTCTTCATCGAGCGCATCGCGCATCTGCTGCATGATGTCCAGGTAGTAGTGCAGGTTGTGGATCGTGTTCAGCCGAGCCCCCAGGATTTCCTGCGCGCGGTGCAGGTGGTGCAGGTAGGCGCGCGAGAAGTTGCGGCAGGCGTAGCACGAGCACGTGGAATCGTATGGCTCCGGGTCGTCCTTGTAGCGGGCGTTCTTGATCTTGATGTCGCCGAAGCGGGTGAAGATCCAGCCGTTGCGGGCATTCCGGGTCGGCATCACGCAGTCGAACATGTCCACGCCATTCGAAACACCCGCCACCAGGTCTTCCGGCGTGCCCACGCCCATCAGGTAATGCGGCTTGTTGGCCGGCAGGCGCGGGCCGATGTGCTCGAGCACGCGCATCATGTCTTCCTTCGGCTCGCCCACGGAGAGACCGCCGATCGCCAGGCCCGGGAAGTCGATTTCTTCCAGCCCGGCCAGCGACTCGTCGCGCAGCGCCTCGAACATGCCGCCCTGGACGATGCCGAACAGCGCATTCGGGTTCTCGCCCGCCTTGAATTCGTTCATCGAGCGCTGCGCCCAGCGCAGCGACATGCGCATCGACTTGGCCGCCTCTTCCAGCGTGGCGGGCCGGCCGTCGATCTCGTACGGCGTGCATTCGTCGAACTGCATCACGATGTCGGAGTTCAACACGCGCTGGATCTGCATCGAGATCTCGGGCGAGAGGAACAGCTTGTCGCCGTTGATCGGCGAATTGAAGTGCACGCCCTCTTCCGTGATCTTGCGCATCTCGCCCAGCGAGAACACCTGGAAGCCGCCCGAGTCGGTCAGGATGGGTTTATCCCAGCCCATGAACTTGTGCAGCCCGCCGAACTTGCCCATCACGGCATTGCCGGGACGCAGCCACAGATGGAAGGTATTGCCCAGGATGATCTGCGCGCCGATTTCCTTCAGCTCCAGCGGCGACATCGCCTTCACGGAGCCGTAGGTACCCACCGGCATGAAGATCGGCGTCTGCACCACGCCATGGTTCAGCTTCAGGGTGCCGCGGCGCGCCTTCGTCAGACCGGTCGTGTCGGTCTTGATCAGTTTGAATTCCAGCATGGTCTTATGTCCTCAATGCCACGGGTCTAGGCCCGGTTAGGCGTGGTCAGCAACATGGCATCGCCATAGCTGAAGAAGCGGTATTCGTTGGCAATCGCGTGCGCATAGGCGGCGCGGATTTCGTCGAAACCGGCGAAGGCCGAGACCAGCATCAAGAGCGTGGACTTCGGCAGGTGGAAATTGGTGATCAGGCGTGTCACCGTCTTGAACTGGTAGCCCGGCGTGATGAACAGCGCGGTATCGGCGCTGCCGGCCTCGATCGTGCCGGACTGCGACGCCGATTCGAGCGCGCGCAGGCTGGTGGTGCCGACGGCGATCACGTCGCGGCCTGCCGCGCGCGTGGCTTTCACGGCGTCCACCGTTTCCTGCGGCATCGTGTACCACTCGGTGTGCATCTTGTGCTCGGCCAGGTTTTCCGTGCGCACGGGCTGGAACGTGCCGGCGCCCACGTGCAGCGTGACATAGGCGAAGTTGACGCCCTTGTCCTTCAGCTTTTGCAGCAGCGCTACGTCGAAGTGCAGGCCGGCCGTCGGTGCGGCCACCGCGCCCGGCACCTTGTTGAACACGGTCTGGTAACGCGTTTCGTCGACCTCGCCCGGCGCGTGCTCGATATAGGGCGGCAGCGGCAGGCGGCCGTATTGTTCGATCAGGTCGAACACGTCGGCGTCGAAACGCAGCGTGAAGAATTCGCCGGCGCGCTCGCCCACGGTCACGTCGAAAGCGTCGGCAAGGCGGATCTTCACGCCGGGGCCGGGCGACTTCGAGGCGCGCACCTGGGCCAGCACGGTGCGCGTGTCGAGCACGCGCTCGACCAGCACCTCGACCTTGCCGCCGGAATCCTTTACGCCGAAGAAGCGGGCCTTCAGCACGCGGGTATCGTTCATCACCAGCAGGTCGCCGGCTTGCAGCAGGTCGAGGATATCGGTGAACTTGCGGTCGAACAGGCGGTCTCCATCCACGTGCAGCAGGCGGGAGGCGCTGCGGTCCGGCAGCGGAAACTGAGCAATGCGCTCGGGCGGCAAGTTAAAATCGAAATCGGAGAGCGAATACATATGTGTCTGGCGGCAGCGCATGCACCTGGCGCAATGCGCATAGTCCCGCTGAAAAACCGTTAGAAAACCGTTAGGCAACCTTCTATTGTACGCTACTCTCCGGGCAGTCAAGAAAAACGCATCCAGCAACCATGGCCGAAACGAAGCAAAGCAAGCCCCCCGTCAAGAAAGCCGCCGCCTCCCGGGCTGCAACCGCCGAAAGCAAGCTGGCCAAGCTCGGGCTGCGCACGGACATGGACCTGGTGCTGCACCTGCCCATGCGCTACGAGGATGAAACCGAGGTCATCGACATCCGCGCCGCCTGCCTGCGCGGCGGCCAGACGTCGCAGGTCGAAGGCATCGTCACGAAGAACGAGATCACGTACAAGCCGCGCAAGCAGATGATCGTGCACATCGCCGACGACACGGGCGAGCTGATGCTGCGTTTCATGAACTTCTACGGCAGCCAGGTACGCCAGCTCGCCGAGGGCACGCGGGTGCGTGCGCGTGGCGAGCTCAAACACGGCTTCTTTGGCGCCGAGATGGTGCACCCCACCTACAAGGTGGTCAACGAGGGCGCGCCGCTGCCCACGTCGCTGACGCCCGTCTACCCTTCCGGCGAAGGCCTGTCGCAGCACGTGCTGCGCCGCGCGATCATGGAAGCGATGCGCCGGGTGGACTGGACCGACACGCTGCCGCCCCGTATTCTGGAAAAGCTGCACCTGCACGCGTTCGAGCCCGCGGTGAAGCTGCTGCACCATCCGCCGCAACACGTCGACGAGCATGCGCTGGCGGACCGCTCCCACCCGGCCTGGACCCGCATGAAGTTCGACGAACTGCTGGCCCAGCAACTGTCGCTGAAGCGGGCGCAGGACGCGCGGCGCCAGAAAGGCGCGGCGCCGCTGGAGGCGGTCGGTTCCCTGACCGCGGCCTTCCAGGCCACGCTGCCGTTCAGGCTGACGAACGCCCAGGCGCGCGTGCTGGAGGAGATCCGCACCGACCTGCGCCAGCCCTACCCCATGCAGCGGCTGCTGCAGGGCGACGTGGGCAGCGGCAAGACCGTGGTGGCCGCGCTGGCCGCCACCCAGGCAATCGACAGCGGCTTCCAGGCCGCGCTGATGGCTCCCACGGAAATCCTGGCCGAGCAGCACTTCCGCAAGATCGCCGCGTGGATGGAACCGCTGGGCGTGAAGGTGGCGTGGCTGACGGGGAGCCTGAAGAAAAAGGAGAAGGAAGCCGCGGGCGCCATGGCCGAATCGGGCGAGGCGCAGTTGGTGATCGGCACCCACGCGCTGATCCAGGACACGGTGCAATTCGCCAGGCTGGGCCTCGTCATCGTCGACGAGCAGCACCGCTTCGGCGTGGGCCAGCGCCTCACGCTGCGCAACAAGGGGGCCGACGGCCTGGTGCCCCACCAGCTGATGATGTCGGCCACGCCGATCCCCCGCACGCTGGCGATGACGTACTACGCCGACCTGGAAGTCTCGGTGATCGACGAATTGCCGCCGGGCCGCACGCCCATCGTCACGCGCGTGATCGACCAGAACCGGCGCGACGAGGTGATCGAGCGCGTGCACGCCGCCGCGCTCGATGGCCGCCAGGTGTACTGGGTCTGCCCGCTCATCGAGGAATCCGAAGCGCTGCAATTGCAGACGGCGACCGAGACCTACGAAACGCTGGCCGCCGCACTGCCGGACCTGCGCGTGGGCCTGGTGCATGGCCGCCTGAAACCGGCCGAGAAACAGGAAGTGATGGATGCCTTCGCGGCCGGCCAGGTGCACGTGCTGGTGGCCACCACCGTGATCGAGGTGGGCGTGGACGTGCCGAATGCGTCGCTGATGGTGATCGAGCATGCCGAGCGCTTCGGCCTGTCGCAGCTGCACCAGTTGCGCGGCCGCGTGGGCCGCGGTTCGGCGGCCAGCGTGTGCCTGCTGCTGTACCAGAGCCCCCTGGGCCCCGTGGCCAAGCAGCGCCTTGCGACGATGCGGGAAACCACCGACGGCTTCGAGATCGCCCGGCGCGACCTGGAGATCCGCGGCCCAGGCGAATTCCTGGGCGCACGCCAGTCCGGCCAGGCAATGCTGCGCTTTGCCGACCTGGAAACGGATGGCTGGCTGGTCGACCAGGCGCGCGACGTGGCGCATGCGCTGCTGCACGATCCGGCCGGGCAGCCGGTGGTCGAGGCGCACCTGGAGCGCTGGCTGGGCGGGCGCGAGGAATTCCTGAAAGTGTGATGCGGCCTCCCGTGGAACGGGCGCAACAGAACGACGATAGTCCTTGCAGGCTGCAATACGCGGCCTATGCTGATTGACGCAGTAACAAAAAAACCATTCCGGAACCGGGGGGGTGCCATGCTTCGATCGCTACGCTCGTTGTTGCTGTCCCTTTGTCTGTCATGCGCCATGGGGGGCGCGTTCGCGGCGCCCGTGATGACGTTCACCGCCAATTCCGCCACCACCGGCATCGCCGGCGCCGTCGAGTCGCAATGGACCGACAGCACCTTCATCGAACACGGGGACCGGTACAACTTCGCCTACACGCTGCGCGACGAACTGGTCGTCGAGAACGGCGAGCATGTCCTCTACCATTACCGCGACGTGTCCTACGACGTGGACGGGCACGTGCGCGACTGGATGCTGCTCAATGTCGACGGCACGGCAAGCGGGCCGCACACCGTGCAATTCAACGTCACCGCCACGCTCGACACGACGCAGACGGCCCGGCTCGTGGACAGCGGCGACCTGTCGTTCCAGGTGTTCCTGTCGCTCAATGGCGGCTACGATCCGGGCGCGGCCGGGCAACCGGGGGCGCCCGTGTTTTCGGACATATCGTCCGGCCTGCCCGTGGCGCTGACGACCGAACCGACGTGGTATCCGGAAGACCGGCATTTCAACGCGAATGCGTCCGGCGTCTTCGCCGCGCCGCGCGACCTCGTCACGTACGAGTATGCCTACCTGATCGAAGCCGGCGCGGATCTGGTTTCCGAACAGGCCGCCTTCATGATCCACGGCCCGGGTTATGACGCCGGCGTCCGCACGCTGAGCTACAGCGAGTTCCTGGGCTCGGAGGTGATTCCGGTGCCCGAACCGCGCACCTGGGCAATGCTGCTGGCTGGCGTGGCCGTGCTGGCGCTGGCGCGCCGCCCGCGCACGGCCGTCTTCAAATACGTCGCCGGCCCATAGCAACCGGCTTCCCGGGAGAACACGATGCCGAGAACCTTGCCTGGACTGCTGCGGCCGGCATTGCTTGCCGTCGCCCTGTCATCCGTTGCCACCGCCGCACTCGCCGGGCCGGTGATGACGTTCACTGCCGTCTTCGCCACCACGGGCATCGAGGACTCGAGCGAGTCGATCACCAGCAGCTCCTCGTTCCAGGAAGCTGGTGGGCGGTTCAATTTCGCGCAGACGCTGCGCGACGAAGTTGTCGTCGAGAACGGCATACGGACGACGTACCACTACCGCGATACCACGTACGACGTGGAGGGTTACTGGCGCGATGCCGTGCATGTCGATCTCGACGTGGTGGCGGGCAGCGACCACACCGCGCAATTTCATGTCGTCGGCACGCTGGTCGCGGGACAGCAGTCGCGCCTGCTCCTGGGCGACCTCGGCTTCGAGGCCAGCCTGTCCCTGGCGGGCGCGTATCGCATCGGCGAAGTACCGGAATTCCCCGACCTTGCCCAGCCGCCGGCCCCGCCGGTATTTGCGAACATCTCGGCGGAGCCACCCGTTCCCCTGCCCGGCTCGCTTAGCTACGATCCGGAAAACAACGCTTTTTCCGCCACGGCGACGGACGCGTTCAGCGCTTCGCGTTTCCTGCCGTACCACGAATATTCCTACCTGGCCTTTGCGAACGAAGACCTGCTGACGGACCGTATCGAGTTCACCTTGGCCGGCCCGGGATACGACCGGCAGATACGCAATCTGGGCTACTCGGAACTGCTGGGTACCGATGTCGCGCCCGTGCCTGAACCGGGCACCTGGATGATGCTGCTCGCCGGCGTGGCCGTGCTGGTGCTCGCGCGCCGGTCCAGGGGGAATCGCGCGCGCACGACGCTCAAAAGCACATGACGATGCGCGTCGCCATGTCGAACATGAAATCGGGCTGGAAGTAGGCGGCGAAGCACAGCCCCAGCACGATGGCGGCGAGGCACCACGCGAGCAGGCGCCGCCACTGCCACTTCATCATGCCGCCTTCAGGCTCGGGCGCGACAGCGCGCGCTCGTCGATCGGCAGGTTGGCCAGGCCAGCCATGATGCCAAGGCCGATCGAGATCGTCCACACGAGGTCGTAGCTGCCCTGCAAGTCGAACACATAGCCGCCCAGCCACACACCGAGGAAGCTCCCGACCTGGTGTGAAAAGAACACGACCCCGGCCAGCATCGACATGTGCGACAGCCCGAAGACGCCCGCGATGATGCCGTTGGTGAGCGGCACGGTGGACAGCCACAGCACGCCCATCGCCGCCGCGAACAGGTACACCGTGAGCGCGGATAGCGGCAGCGTCACGAACAGCGCGATGACGGCAGCACGGGCGAAGTAGATGAACGACAGCAGGTAGCGCTTCGGCAGCCTGCCACCCAGTTGCCCGGCCGCATAGGAACCGAAGATATTGAACAGGCCGATCAACGCCAGCGCCATGACGGCCACCTTCGGATCGGCCAGCCCCTGGTCCTTCAGGTAAGCGGGCATGTGCACGCCGATGAACACAAGCTGGAAGCCGCACACGAAATAGCCGGCCACCAGCAGCAGGAAGGAGCGGTTTCCGAGCGCCTCGCCGAGCGCTTCGCGGATGCTCTGCTGGTGGCCCGCGGCCTTGCGCACGGCCGGCTCGCGCAGCCGGAACGCCATCGGCACCATCAGGAACACCACGATGGCGGCCAGCAGGTACAGCGCGTTCTGCCACCCCACCTGCGAAATCATCGTCTGCTCGATCGGCATCAAGAGGAACTGGCCGAACGAACTGGCCGCGCCGGAGATGCCGAAGGCCCAGGACCTTTTTTCGGGCGGCGCGGCCCGGCCGATGATGCCGCTGACGGCGCCGAACGCCGTGCAGGCCAGGCCCAGCCCGATCAGCACGCCCGAGCCGATGATGAAGAGTGTGGGCTCGGCCACCGTGGCCATCCACACCAGGCCCGCCATGTAGGCGAATGCGCCGGCCAGCACCACGCGCATCGTGCCCCAGCGGTCCGCCACCATGCCGGCGAACGGGCCGAACGCGCCCCACAACAGGTTCTGCAGGGCCATCGCCAGCGAATACGTCTCCCGGCTCCAGCCATTGGCCTGGGAGATCGGCTGCATCCAGAAGCCGAAACCATGGCGCACGCCCATGGCGAGCGTGAGCACGACGCCGGTGGCCAGCAGGATGGTCTTGAGATCGAGGGAGCGCTGGCCGGCGGACATGGTAAAGCCTCGCATAAAGCGTTCAGTGTAACCCAGGCAGATGTTTCCCGCGTGGCAACGAGGTATATAAGCTTGTACCAATAAATACGTTGTCTTCTGTGCAGTGCAACATTAGAATTGTCGATCGTTTAATAACAATACGCAAAGATATGCAGAAATCCAAACAATATTTCTTCATAGCTACTACGGCCCTGATGCTGGCCACCCCCTTCGCCAATACCGTTGCCGCGCCGGC
Organism: Massilia sp. METH4; assembly: GCF_037094685.1. Lineage (NCBI taxonomy): Bacteria > Pseudomonadati > Pseudomonadota > Betaproteobacteria > Burkholderiales > Oxalobacteraceae > Massilia > Massilia sp. METH4. Next base: position 1,392,550 of record NZ_CP146614.1, read on the forward strand.
CGTGGCTGCTACGGCCGCGATCTCGCAACCTGCCCTCGTCGCCGCTGCAAGCGGCGCTGCGGAAACGTCCCCGGCAGCGGACCAGTCCGCGGTAAAGTCCGCGTCTTCCCACGACAAGGGTGAGCGCACCGGGTCGCGCGCGGCTCAACTGTCCGACTGGTCCATGCTGCTGGTCGGCGCGGGCCTGCTGCTGCTGCCCCGCAGGCGCCGCCCCGCCGACACGTTCACCGATCAGCGGTCCGCGTCGTAGACCACGCCGATCTGCCGCCGCATCTCGTCCAGCACGCCCATCAAGGCGAGCGTTTCGTCGAGCGGCATCACGGGGCTTTCCGTCAGTCCCTCGCGCAGGCAGCGGTTCACTTCGATGATCTCGTGGGCATAGCCGTTGCCGATGCGTGGAATGCGCTGCGCGCGGCGGCTGCCGTCGCTCAGTTCCACCGTTAATTCTTCCGTGTTGTTGAAGCGGCCGTGCAGGCGCACGAACCCCTTGCTGCCGTAGACGGTGAATTCCACGGGCGTACGCACGGCCAGGCTGGACGTGCACGACGCCAGGGCGCCATTCTCGTGTTGCAGTGCAAACGCGCATTGCACGTCCACGCCGGTCGGGCCCAGCTGGCCGACCGCCTGGACCGCCTTGACGGGGCCGAGGAAATACGCGGCGATCGACAATGGATAGATGCCCAGGTCCAGCAGCGACCCACCGCCGAGAGCCGGGTTGAACAGCCGGTGCTCCGGTTCCACGTCGGCATGAAAGCCGAAGTCACCCTGTACGGCGGCGACCGTGCCGATCTCGCCGCTGGCCGCGACGCGCTTCGCTTCGAGCACGGCAGGGTGGAAGCGCGTCCACATCGCCTCCATCACGAACAGTTTCTTCGCGCGTGCCAGCGTCACGACTTCTTCCGCCTCGCGGCGGTTGACCGTGAACGCCTTTTCGACCAGCACGTGCTTGCCTCCTTCCAGGCACATCAGCGCATTGTCGCGGTGCATCGGATGCGGCGTGGCGATGTAAATCGCGTCGACATCGGGATCGTCGGCCAGCGCCTGGTAGCTGCCGTGGCTTTTCGTCAACTCATGCGAACCGTGTTCGGTGGCGAACGCGGTAGCGCTATCAACACTCCTCGACGCAACGGCCGCGAGCACGGCGTCGGGCGTATCCTTCAGCGCGGCGGCGAAGGCCGTGGCGATCTTGCCGGTGCCGAGGATGCCCCAGCGGATGGTCCGTACTGTCATGATTTCTCCAAGGTAGATGCGTTCCGTTTCGGACGGAACACGGTGGTGTCGTCATAAAACGCGTCGTCCTGCGCCGCCCACCAGCCGGGAATGCCCAGCACCGGCAGCGGCGTGAAGTCGGCCTTGCGCAAGCCCGCGGTACGCAGGCGTTCGGCCACGTGCGCGTCGATCCACGCTTGCTGCCGGGCGCGCTCCAGCGTGAAAAACTCCGCCGGCGCAGGCACGACCAGCGTATGCGCGGTGATGGCCTTGTAGGGCGCCATCAGCTTTTCCATCAGGGCGTGGCCGAACAGCCAGACCTGCGCTTCCCGGCCGAAGGACCCGCCACGCTCGACGAAGGCTTCGCGCCAGCGGTGGTTGCGCAGCGCATCGGCCAGCGCATGGCCTTGCATATTATCCAACACCACGAGCAAGGCCGCATTCTCGTCGAACAGCGTGGCCGCGTCGCGCGCCGCGCCCCGCTCGGCGCGGATGCCGTCGCGCGCGATCTGCGCCGCCTGCAAGGCGTTCAATTCGCGCTTGACCAGGGGGAAGCTGAGCCACACGAGGCCGTTGAAGAAATCGTGCAGGTTGTCGCGCGTGGGCACGCAGCCCGTGGCGCCGATGTGCTCTTCGTAGGCCGTGCCTTCGGGCAGCGCGGCCTGCGGCACGAAGCGCACCGGCAAGCCGGCGTGGTTGACGAGTCCCAGCGCCGCGGCACGGGCGCTGAACGTGCCGATGACGTCGGCCGGATCGATCGTGTCCGCCGCCGGGCGCACGGCATCGAACCACGGCCGAGACCAGTCGACAGCAGGCAGCATCAGGTCAGGCCATGCGCCAGTTGATGGTCTCGCCGGCGTTCAGCGGCACCACTTCCTGCTCGCCGAACGGCAGGGTCTGCGGCAGCGTCCACTGTTCGCGGTGCAGCGTGATCGTGCCCTCGTTCGGCGGCAGGCCGTAGAACGCCGGGCCGTTCAGGCTCGCGAAGGCTTCCAGCTTGTCCAGCGCGCCGGCGCGTTCGAACGCCTCGGCATACAGCTCCATCGCGTGCAGGGCCGTGTAGCAGCCCGCGCAGCCGCAAGCGGCCTCCTTCGCACCTTGCGCGTGCGGGGCCGAATCGGTGCCCAGGAAGAACCGTTCGTCGCCGCTCGTGGCCGCCGTCACCAGCGCCAGGCGGTGTTCCTCGCGCTTGAGCACGGGCAGGCAGTAGTAGTGCGGGCGGATGCCGCCCTTGAAGATCTCGTTGCGGTTGTACAGCAGGTGGTGGGCGGTGATCGTGGCGGCGATCGGGCCTTCCGCCTCGGCCACGTACTGCGCCGCATCCTTGGTGGTGATGTGCTCGAACACCACGTTCAGCGCCGGGAAGTCCTTGCGCAGCGGGCGCATGATGCGCTCGATGAACACGGCTTCGCGGTCGAACAGGTCGATGTCCGGATCGGTCACTTCGCCGTGCACCAGGAAGGGCAAGCCCGTTTCCTGCATCACTTCCAGTGCCTTGTAGCAGTTGGCCAGGTCGGTCACGCCGGCGTCGGAATTGGTGGTGGCGCCGGCCGGGTACAGTTTTACCGCATGCACGAAGTCCGACTCGGCGGCGCGGCGGATCTCGTCCGGCGACGTGTTGTTCGTCAGGTACAGGGTCATCAGGGGCTCGAACGACATCCCGGCGGGCAGCGCGGCCAGGATGCGGTCGCGGTAGGCCTCGGCCTGGGCAACGGTCGTCACGGGCGGCTTCAGGTTCGGCATCACGATGGCACGGGCGAACTGGCGGGCGCTGTGCGGCAGCACGCTGGCCATCGTGGCGCCGTCGCGCAGGTGCAGGTGCCAGTCGTCGGGGCGGATGATGGTGAGAGAGGATGGAGCGTCGAAGGTGGTGGACATGGGCAAGTCTCTGGAAGCGCTGGAAAAACGGAAGTGCCATTTTACCTGCTAGCTTCCCTCGTACGCTGCAATCGCCGTACCACGGCCGACAGGGCGCAGCACATCAGGAAGTAGACGACGGCCACGAAACTGTACATTTCCACCAGCCGCCCGTCGCGCTGGGCCACGCGCGCCGCCGCCCCCACGAAATCGGGTACCGACAGCACATAGACCAGCGACACGTCCTGGAACAGCACGATCGTTTGCGTGAGCAGCACGGGCAGCATGTTGCGCAGCGCCTGCGGCAGCACCACATGGCCCATGCATTGCCAATAACGCATGCCCAGCGCCTGCGCGGCATCCAGCTGGCCACGCGGGATCGCCTGGATGCCGCCGCGCATGATCTCGGAGTAGTAGGCCGCCTGGAACAGGGTGAACGTGATCAGCGCCGACCAGAACGCGCCCACGCGCACCGGCTCCTGCGCGCCGATCGCCCAGGCAGCAACATAGGGCACGAGGAAATAGAACCAGAAGATCACCAGCACCAGCGGCACGGCGCGGATCAGGTTCACATAGGTGGCCGCCAGCAGCGCCAGCGGCCTGAAACCGGACAGCCGGGCCAGCGCCAGCAAGGTGCCCAGCGCCACGCCGCCCAGCATGGCCAGCGCCGTCAGCTTGATCGTGAAGGTCATGCCGGTCAGCAGCACGTCCGCCCACGAGCGCCGGATCACGTCGAAGTCGAAGTCCATCGGCGGGCTCCTAGTATTTCCCCAGAGTGCCAGGCAGCGCCAGCCTGCGCTCGACGGCATGCATGCCGGCCGTAACGACCAGGTTGACCAGCACGTACAGCACGGTGGCCGCCGTGTAGGCCTCGAATACCTGGAACGAGAATTCCTGGATCGCGCGGGCGCTGGCCGTCAGTTCCACCAGGCCGATCGTCAGCGCCACCGAGCTGTTCTTGATGATGTTGAGGAATTCGCTCGTCAACGGCGGCAGCACGATGCGCACCGCCAGCGGCAGCAGCACGTGCCGGTAAGCCTGCCCCCGCGTGAGCCCCAGCGCCAGCGCCGCCTGGGCCTGCCCGCCGGCCAGCGCATCGATGCCCGCCGCAACCTGCACCGCCACCCGCGCCGACGTGAAAAAGCCCAGGCACACGACGGCCGTGACGAACGGCGCCTGCGGCAAGGCCTTCAGCCAGTCGCCGGCCGCTCGCGGCAGCAGCTCGGGCACGACGAAGAACCACAGGAACATCTGCACCAGCAACGGCACGTTGCGGAACAGCTCCACGTAGCCGCCGGCGACAAGGCGCAACCAGCGCTGCGGCAAGGTGCGGGCGACGCCCACCAGCGTCCCGAGCAGCAACGCCATCGCCCAGCCGGCCAGCGAGGTGGCCAGGGTCCAGCCCAGGCCGGACAGCAGCATCTGCCAATAGGTGTTGACACCGTCCGGCGACAGTTCGCCGAAGATGGCCCAGTTCCAGTTGTAATCCATGGCCTGCCCGGCCGCTCAACGGTAGGCGGCGGGGTCGGGCGAATCGGTGGGGTTGGCGACCACTTTCTGCAACTGCGGCGACATCGGCACGTTCAGGTTGATGCCCTTGGGCGGAATCGGGCTGGTGAACCATTTCGCGTACAGGCGCGGGAAGTCGGGCGAAGCGAAGGCCGCGCGAATGGCGGCATCGACCACTTCCTTGAAGGCGGGGTCGCCGCGGCGCAGCATGATGCCGTAGGGCTCGAGCGAGAGCGCTTCGCTGCCGATCACGTAGTCGGCGGGCTGCTTCGAGCCGGCCACCTGGGCGGCCAGCAGGATATCGTCGTTCGCCTCGGCCGCCGCGCGGTTCGTTTCCAGCATCAGGAACGATTCGGGGTGGTCCTTGCCGATCACGATGCGCATGCCCAGGTTGCGTTCCCGGTTCAGCGCCGTCATCTGCTTCAGCGTCGTCGTGCCCGCCGTGGCGACCAGGGTCTTGCCCTTCATGTCGGCCAGCGAGCGGATATTGGCCGTCTTGCGGGTCAGGAGCCGGTTGGCGATCACGAAGATCGTGGGCGAGAACGCCACCTGTCCCGCGCGATCGGCATTGTTCGTGGTGGAGCCGCATTCGAGGTCGATGGTGCCGTTCGCCATCAGCGGGATGCGGTTGCTGGCCGAGACAGGCGTCATGCGCACTTCGACCGGCTTGTTCAGGCGCTTCTTGACCTCGTCGACGATTTTCATGCACAGGTCGACCGAATAGCCGATGAAGCGCCCCTTGTCATCGAGGTAGGAGAACGGCACCGAGCCTTCGCGCACGCCCAGCGTGATGTAGCCGTCGCGCCCGATCTTGGCCAGCGTGCCGGGCGGCTGCTGCGCATGGATGGCGCCGGCGACCAGCGCGAGGGTCAGGAATACGAACAGCCGGATCGATGCCATGATTTCCTCCTGGAGAAAAGCCACGTCGAAAAAAGCTGCTGCCGCGGTATTCCGGCTCAGTGAATGATCCTGGCCAGGAAATCGCGCGCGCGCTCCGACCGGGGCGCGCCAAAGAATTCATCCTTGCCGCAATCCTCGACGATGCGGCCCTTGTCCATGAAAACGACCCGGTTCGCCACGCGGCGCGCGAACCCCATTTCATGGGTGACGACCATCATCGTCATGCCATCCTGCGCCAGTCCCACCATCACGTCCAGCACTTCGTTGATCATTTCCGGATCGAGCGCCGATGTGGGTTCGTCGAACAACATCGCGATCGGGTCCATGGACAGCGCCCGGGCGATCGCCACGCGCTGCTGCTGGCCGCCGGAAAGCTGGTTCGGGTATTTGTCCTGCTGCGCCAGCAGGCCCACGCGATCGAGGTATTTCAGGCCCCGCTCATTGGCCTCGTCGCGCGAGCGCTTCAAGACCTTGACCTGGCCGAGGGTAAGGTTTTCGCGCACCGACAGGTGGGGAAACAACTCGAAATTCTGGAACACCATGCCGATGCGCGCGCGCAACTGCGACAAGTTCGTGCCGGGCGCATTCACCGCGATGCCATCCACGACGATCTCGCCGCGCTGGATCGGTTCCAGCCCGTTGACGGCCTTGATCAGGGTGGATTTGCCGGAGCCGGAGGGCCCGCAGATCACCATCACGTCGCCCCGGTCCACTTGCGTGGTGCAATCGGTGAGTACCTGGAATTGCCCATACCACTTGCTGATGTTTTGTATGTCGATCATCGCCATTCGTGCGCTCACAGCCTGCTTGACAGTGTCGGAAGCCCCAAGGATACTGCGCGAAACTTTTCAAACAAATGCCTGATAATTAATCATATTACGGCAACCACGGCCCCGGCGCGCAATCCGCCGCCGCGCGCCCAGCATGGAGATACAAAGCTCATGGAGAAAAAGAACCGCCTGACCACCTGGATCCTGGTGGCACTGGCACTGGGGATCGTGGCCGGTTACATCCTGAACAGCACGATGACAACGCCGACGACCTATTCGGACGCGATGTCGCTGATCACGACGATGTTCCTCCGCCTGATCAAGATGATCATCGCGCCCCTGGTGTTCTCCACGCTGGTGGTCGGTATCGCGCGCATGGGCGATGCCGGCGAAGTGGGCCGCGTGGGCGTGAAGACGCTGGCCTGGTTCTTCGTCGCCTCGGTGCTGTCGCTGGCGCTGGGCCTCGTGCTGGTCAACCTCTTCCGCCCCGGCGACGCGCTGGCCGGCACGCTGGCCGCCACCGGCCCCGCAGCCAACCTCGCCACCAGCAGCCTGACGCTGAAGGACTTCATCACCCACCTGATCCCGACCTCGATCGTCGATGGCATGGCAAAGAACGAGATCCTGCAGATCGTGGTGTTCTCGCTGTTCTTCGGCCTGGCCGCCGCCGCCGTCGGCAAGAAGGCCGATCCGCTGATCGAATCGATCGACGGCATCGCCCACATCATGCTGAAGGTCACCCACTACGTGATGCAGTTCGCGCCGATCGCCGTGTTCGCGGCCGTTTCCGGCATCATCGCCAAGGAAGGCCTCGTCGTGCTGAAGACCTATGGCGTGTTCATGGCCGAGTTCTACTTCGGCATCGCCGTACTGTGGGGCCTGTTGATCGGCGCCGGCTTCCTGTTCCTGGGCAAGCGCATCTTCGAACTGCTGACGGAAGTGCGCGGTCCGACGATCCTCGCGTTCTCCACCGCCTCCTCGGAAGCGGCCTTCCCGAAAACGCTGGAAGGCCTGGAGCGCTTCGGCGTGCGCAACCGCATTGCCGCCTTCGTGCTGCCGATCGGCTATTCGTTCAACCTCGACGGCTCGATGATGTATTGCACGTTCGCGGCGGTGTTCATCGCCCAGGCCTACGGCATCGAACTGTCGCTGGGCACGCAGATGACGATGATGGCCGTGCTGATGCTGACCTCGAAGGGCATGGCCGGCGTGCCGCGCGCCTCGCTGGTGGTGATTGCCGCCACGCTGTCGCAGTTCAATATCCCCGAAGCGGGCCTGGTGCTGCTGCTCTCCATCGACCACTTCCTGGACATGGCCCGTTCCGCCACGAACGTGATCGGCAACAGCATCGCCACTGCCGTGGTGGCCAAGTGGGAGGGCGAACTCGTCCAGCCCACCGACAAGGACAAGGACCTGGCGACCGAACCGCTGCCCTGAGCGGCGTGCCATCCAGAAGCCGGGCTGAGCCCGGCTTTTTTTTCACGAACGATACGGCGTCAGGACATAATCGGTCAGCACCGGCCCGGCCGAATCAAGGCTGTGGTTCCAGCTCGACATGGCTGCCGCCGATGCCTGCGATTCCGCATGCACGCTGTTGAGCCGGAACCCCGACAGCGAGTCGCCCGGCATCAGGTGATTCGGATACGGCCGCAGGTAATCGACGGCGCGCCAGAACACATAGCTCCTGCCGTCCGTCTCGCCGCGCCAGCCCGGCGGCGTGCCGGTGATCATCACGGGCGCGGAAATCATCAGCGCCAGCGACGACACATACAGCCCGGAATCGGCCGGCTCGTCGTTGTGCAGCGTATAGCGCCAGGTATTCTGCGCGAGCACCGTGGTGACATGCGCATGCAGCGCGCCGGTGAGCCCTGGCGTGGCGGCAGGAATCCGCACATAGCGGTTCAGCTGCACGCCCTGGGTGGCGCCGCCGCAGGCATGGCTGACCGTGAGCGTGAGGAGGTAGCGCCGCCCCACGCCCAGGGCGCCGGCCGAGAAGCGCACGGCGAAGCTGGCCGCGCTGCGCCCTTCCAGCATGCCCAGCACGACGGGGAAGGCGGACGGACTGAGGCGCGCCGCGCCGCCCAGCTTGACGGCGCGCACCTCCAGCCCGGACAGCGGCACTTCGCCCAGGTTCACCACGGGCACCAGCAGGTGGATCTGCCCGTCCACGTTCTCGATGCCGGGCACGCCGAGTCCGGCGCGCGCATCGGTTGTCAAACCGCTCATGGGAGCCTCCGTTGCAACAGGGATTCACTATCGCCCAGCCGCGACCAGCGCGCGGCCCAGGCACCGGGTACCATCAACAGCAGGCCGCACGCCAGCATGAACACTGAAACCGGCTCCGGCACAGGCGTGACCACGGACACGGCTATCGGCGCCGCGAGGGGCCCTGGTACGGCCGCAGGCGGGCTGTCCAGCAAGGCCGTGGCCGGGATCTCGCTTCGCTCGAGCTTGAAGAAGTCATCCGCCGGATAGGCGGGAGGATGGATCGAGGGGTGAGTGAAGTAGTCGGGCGGATGAGCGGACCGAGGCGCGGACAGGCGCGCGCCATCTTGCAGTTCGATCAACTCCACCGCCCGCGCCGGCAGGCAGGCCAGCAATGCCGCCAGCACAACGACAGGTGTGGATCTCACGGTAGCCTCCTGGCAACGGGCTGCATGCAGTGCAACCCCCACTCCTGCCGAGGCAAGTTGCGGGCCAAGAGATATTTGGCCTAGGAATCAGGCACTTACTGCGCAGTCAACAGCGAGCACAGCGATGCTGTCAACCGCGCCGACAGTCACGCGGCGGTATCGACCGTGGAATCGGCCGCGGTATCGACTCCATCGCCGGCAGGGGAATCGGCGCGCGCTTGTTGCCGTGCCCACATTTGCGCATACAGGCCGCCAGCGGCCAGCAGCGCATGGTGGGTCCCGCGCTCGACGATGCGGCCATGGTCGAGCACGAGGATCTGGTGCGCGTCGGCCACCGTGGACAGCCGGTGGGCGATCACCATCGTCGTGCGGTTCTTCGCGATTTCCTTCAATTGCGCCTGGATCGCCTGCTCGGATTTCGAATCCAAGGCGGACGTGGCTTCGTCGAAGATCAGGATGGCCGGGTTCTTCAACAAGGTGCGGGCGATGGCGACGCGCTGCTTTTCGCCGCCGGACAGCTTCAGGCCGCGCTCGCCCACCATCGTCCGGTAGCCGTCCGGCAGGCTTTCGATGAAGTCGTGGATCGAGGCCGCCCGGGCCGCGGCCACGATTTCATCGTGCGTGGCGCCCGGCTTGCCGTAGGCGATGTTGTATTCGATCGTGTCGTTGAACAGCACCGTATCCTGCGGCACGATGCCGATCGCGTGGCGCAGCGAATCCTGCGTGACGTGCCGCAGGTCCTGGCCGTCGATCGTGATCGCGCCGCCGCCGACTTCATAGAAGCGGAACAACAGGCGCGACAGCGTGGACTTGCCCGAACCGCTGTGGCCGACGACAGCGGTGGTGGTGCCGGCCGGGATGGTGAAGTCCACATCGAACAGGATTTGCCGCTTCGGGTCGTAGCTGAAATCGACATGGGAGAACTTCACCTGCGCGCCGTGCGTGACGAGCGGCTTCGCACCGGGCGAATCGGCCACTTCCCGGTTTTCGTCGAGCAGCGAGAACAGGCGCTCCATGTCCGCCAGGCTTTGCTTGATCTCGCGGTAGATCACGCCCAGGAAGTTCAGCGGAATGTACAGCTGGATCATGAAGGAATTGACGAGCACCAGGTCGCCCAGCGTCATCGTGCCGTTCACCACGCCGACCGTCGCGCGCCACATGATCAGCGTGACGGCGGTGGCGATGATCGCCGACTGGCCCGTGTTCAGCAGCGACAGCGAAGTCTGCGAGCGCACCGCCGCCGACTCGTAGTGCTTCAAGCCTTCGTCATAGCGCTTCGTCTCGTATTCCTCGTTGCCGAAATACTTGACGGTCTCGTAGTTCAGCAGCGAGTCGATGGCCTTGGTATTGGCTTTCGAATCGAGCTCGTTCATCGTGCGGCGGAAATGCGTGCGCCAGTTGGTGACGACCACCGTGAAAGTGATGTACAGCACCAGCGCGCTGAACGTGATCACGGAGAACCACACATCGTAGTGTGTGACGAGGTAGGCCAGCACCAGCGTGATCTCGACCAGCGTGGGCAGGATGTTGAACAGCGTGTACGAGATCAGCGAGCCCACGCCGCGCGTGCCCCGCTCGATGTCGCGCGTCATGCCGCCGGTCTGCCGGTTCAGGTGGAAGCGCAGCGACAGTGCGTGCAGGTGCCGGAATACCTTCAGCGCGATGGTGCGCACGGCGCGCTGCGTGACGCGGGCGAACAGGAATTCGCGCAGCTCCGTGAACACGGTGGTGGACAGCCGCAAGGCGCCATAGACCAGCAGCAGGCCGACCGGCAGCACGAGCAGCGCGCGCGGATCGCCCGGCTTGATCGTCATGGCGTCGACCAGGTGCTTCATCACGACCGGCACGCCCACGTTGGCGAGCTTGGCGCCCACCAGCGCAAGCAAGGCCAGGGCGACGCGCCACTTGTACACCCACAGGTAGGGCAGCAGGGTTTTCAGGGTGGCAAGATCGCTGCGGCCGGGGCGGCCCGGCGGAGGCGGTTCGGAGGAATAGGCGGAGCGACGCATGACGGGCAGATTGGCTGGCGTGGTTTAAAATCCGGGGTCTAATTGTATCCCCCAACGAGTTTTCATGATGACCACGCCCGACGACGTCAAACCCGGCACGCCCGCCACGCCCTCTTCCGCCCCGAACCGCCTTCCTCAAGGAAAGATGCCGGAACTGCGCGTGATGCCCGCTCCCGCCGACGCCAACGTCTATGGGGATGTGTTCGGCGGCTGGATCATGGCCCAGGTGGACATTGCCGGCTCCCTGCCGGCCACTCGCCGCGCGAATGGCCGCGTGGCAACCATCGCCGTCAATTCCTTCGTGTTCAAGAATCCCGTGTTCGTGGGCGACCTGCTGTCGTTCTACGCCGATATCGTGCGCGTCGGCACCACGTCGATCACGGTCAATGTCGAGGTCTACGCGGAGCGCAACCGCCTGCAGGCCGACATCGTCAAGGTAACGGAAGCCACGCTGACCTATGTGGCGACCGGCTCGGACCGCAAGCCGCGCGCCGTGCCGCCGATCGAATCGCTGATGCATAAATAAGCATGGACGGCGGCCGCCGGCAGTTGCTGCTGACGGGAGCGCGGGTGGCCTGCCTGGCCGGCCTGGCCGCCCTCGGCCCTTCGCTCGCGCGCGCGGCCGCTCCCCGCAACGGCCGCTATCCGTTCACGCTGGGCGTGGCTTCCGGGGCGCCCTTGCCGGACAGCGTGGTGCTGTGGACGCGCATTCTGTTCGATCCGCTCGATGCCCGCGCCACGCCGCCCGTCGCGTTCGCGGTGCGCTGGGAAATCGCCGAGGACGAGGGCTTCCGCCGCATTGCCGCCAGCGGCACGGCCACCGCCAATCCCGCTCTCGCGCACAGCGTGCACGTGGATGTGAAAGGCTTGCGGCCGGACCGCTGGTACTGGTACCGCTTCATGCTGGGCGATGCCGTGAGCCCCGTCGCCCGCACCCGTACGGCACCGGCGCCCGGCACCCTGCCCCGGTCATTGAAACTGGCCGTGGCCTCGTGCCAGCATTGGGAATTCGGCCACTACGCGGCGCAGCGGCACATCGCCGCGGCCGCGCCCGACCTGGTGGCCTTCCTCGGCGACTACATCTACGAGTGGGGCGCCTACAGCCTCGAACACCCGCAGCGCGCGGTGCGGCGCGACGAAAGCTACACGCTGGAGCAGTATCGCGCCCGCTACGCGCAATACAAGAGCGACCGCGACCTGCAGGCGGCGCACCACGCGGCGCCGTGGATCATGACGTGGGACGACCATGAAGTGGCCAACGACTACGGCGGCCTGCGCGACGAATTGCTGACGCCCGATTTCGCGGCGCGCCGCGCCGCCGCCTACCAGGCCTATTGCGAGCACCAGCCGCTGCGCTTCACGGCGAACGGTTTCCGCGACGTGCGCATGTACCAGCGCTACGACTGGGGCACGCTGGCCCGTTTCCACGTGCTGGACAACCGCCAGTACCGCTCGCCGCAGGCCTGCTCCCGGCCGAGCCGCGGCGGCTCCAACTCCGTCTACCGCAACGCCTGCGCGATGCTGGCCGATGGCCGCCGTACCATGCTGGGCTCCGCGCAGGAGGCATGGCTCCGCGAAGGCCTGGGGGATTCAAAGGCGCGCTGGAACGTGCTGGCGCAACAGACCCTGATGGCGCAGTCGTCGCAGGTGGAAATCCGCCGCGCCAGCGACGGCCGCTTCTGGACCGATGGGTGGGACGGCTACCCGGCCGCGCGCCAGCGGCTGCTGGACGCGCTGCGCACCAACGGCGCAGCCAATCCCCTCGTGCTGTCCGGCGACGTGCACACCTTCTACGCGGCCGAACTGCGGCGCGACCCGACCCGCCCGCGCGCGACGGGCAATCCGGTGGTGGCGACGGAATTCTGCGGCACCTCGATCACGTCGAGCTCACGGCCGCAGGAACGCACGGCACAGTACGTAGCCATGAACCCGCACATCAGGTACGGGCGGAGCGACCGGCGCGGGTTCATGCTGATGGAAGTCACGCCGGAGCGCACTTCCGTGCTCTTCCAGGGACTGGACGATGTGCGGGACAAGGCCAGCGGGGTGAAGACGCTGGCCAGGTTCGCGGTGGAGGATGGGAAGCCAGGGGTGATGGAAGGCTAGGGGCCTTCAGGCGGCTTTCTTCTCGTCGCGCAACTGCCGCCGCAGGATCTTGCCCACATTCGTCTTCGGCAAGTCATCACGGAACTCGATGTACTTCGGCTTCTTGTACGCCGTCAGCTCGGTCTTGCAGAAGTCCATCAGCGTCTCGGCCGTCAGGTTCGGGTCCTTGCGCACCACGAACAGTTTCACGGCTTCGCCGGAGTTCTTGTCCGGCACGCCGATGCACGCGCATTCGAGCACGCCCGGGTGGGCGGCCACCACCCCTTCGACTTCGTTCGGGTACACATTGAAGCCCGAGACGATGATCATGTCCTTCTTGCGGTCGACTATCTTGGTGTAGCCCCGCTCGTCCATGATGCCCACGTCGCCGGTCTTGAAGAAGCCGTCGGGCGTCATCGACCGGGCCGTCTCGTCGGGCCGCTGCCAGTAGCCTGCCATCACCTGCGGGCCACGGATGGCGATCTCGCCGGCGGTGCCGAGGGGCACGGGATTGCCGTCGTCATCCAGGATCGCCACTTCGGTGGACGGGATCGGCAAGCCGATGGTGCCCGTGAATTCGCGGATGTCCACGCGGTTCGCGGTGGCGACCGGCGACGTTTCCGACAAGCCGTAACCCTCGATGATCGGCGTGCCCGTGACCTTCAGCCACTTGTCGGCCACGGCCTGCTGCACGGCCATGCCGCCGCCGTTGCACACCTTGTAGCTGGAGAAGTCGAGCTTGGCGAAGTCCGGGTTGTTCAGCAGCGCGTTGTACAGCGTGTTCACGGCCGGGAACACGGTGACGCGGTATTTCGCCAGTTCCTTGACGAAGCCGGGAATGTCGCGCGGGTTCGGAATCAGCACGTTCAGGCCGCCCAGGCGCATGCCCATGAAGGCGCTGATCGTGAGCGAATAGATGTGGTACAGCGGCAGCGCGCACACGAATACCACCTGCTCCTGCTGCGGCGCCATGTGCAGCCAGGCTTCGTTCTGCAACACGTTGGCGACCACGTTACGGTGCAGCAGCACGGCGCCCTTCGACACGCCCGTGGTGCCGCCCGTGTACTGCAGGAAGGCGATGTCGTCGTGGCCGATTTTCACCGGCTGCAAGGTCATGCGGCCGCCTTCGGCCAGCACCTGATTGAACGACACGGCGCGCGGCAGCGAGTAGGCCGGCACCATCTTTTTCACGTGGCGCACCACGAGATTGACGATCGCACCCTTCACGGTGCCCAGCAGGTCGCCCATCGTGGCGACGATCACGTGCTCGACCGGCGATTCGTGCAGCACTTCCTGCACCGTGGTCGCGAAGTTTTCCAGCACCACGATGGCCTGCGCGCCGGAATCCTTCAACTGGTGCGCCAGCTCGCGCGGCGTGTACAGCGGGTTCACGTTGACCACCGTGTAGCCGGCACGCAGGATGCCGGCCATCGCCACCGGGTATTGCAGCACGTTCGGCAGCATGATCGCCACGCGGGCGCCCTTCTGCAGGCCTTTGTTCTGCAGCCAGGCACCGAACTTGCGGGACATCTGGTCGACCTGCGCATAGGTGAGGAACTTGTCCATGCACACGTATGCCTTCTCGTCGGCATACTTGCTAAACGATTCCTCCAGCAGATGCGTCACCGAGGTGTACTGCGAGACGTCGATCTCGGCGGGTACGCCTTCGGGGTAGGATTTCAACCAGATTTTTTCCATGCAGTGCCTCTTCTTTCGTTATCTGTACGTCCCTTGTGGGGACGTCATGCAGCTTCCTTGCTGCCGGCCGTGACTTCGTCGCGCAGCACACGCCGCAGGATCTTGCCGACATTCGTTTTCGGGAGTTCGTCGCGGAACTCGATGTATTTCGGCTTCTTGTAACCGGTCAGGTTTTCCTTGCAATAGGCCATCAGCGCATCGACCGTCAGGTTCGGATCCTTGCGCACCACGTACAGCTTCACCGCTTCGCCGGAATGCGCATCCGGCACGCCGATGCAGGCCACTTCCAGCACGCCCGGATGGGCAGCCACCACTGCTTCGAGCTCGTTAGGATAAACGTTGAAGCCGGAGACGAGGATCATGTCCTTCTTGCGATCGACGATTTTGACATAGCCGCGTTCATCCATGACGCCCACGTCGCCCGTCTTGAAGTAGCCGTCGGGGGTCATCACCTTGGCCGTTTCCTCCGGCCGGTTCCAGTAGCCGGCCATCACCTGCGGGCCGCGGATGGCGATCTCGCCGGCCTGGCCCAGCGGCACCTCGTTGCCGTCGTCGTCCAGGATGGTCACCTCGGTCGACGGGATCGGCAGGCCGATCGTGCCCGAGAACGCCGTGCTGTCGGAACGGTTGCAGGTGGCGACGGGTGCCGTTTCGGAGAGGCCGTAGCCTTCGATGACCGCCACGCCCGTCGCCTTCAGCCATTTGTCGTTGACGGCCTGCTGCACGGCCATGCCGCCGCCGAGGGCGAGCCTCAGGCTGGAAAAATCGAGATGGTGGAAGTCGGGGTGGTTCACCAGCGCGTTGTACAGCGTGTTCACGGCCGGCAGCGTGTTGAACTTGTACTTGGCCAGCTCCTTGATGAAGCCGCCGATATCGCGCGGGTTGGGAATCAGGATGTTCAGCGCGCCCATGCGCATGCCCCACATGGCGCACGCCGTGAGCGCGAAGATGTGGTAGAGCGGCAGCGCGCACACGATCGTCAGTTCTTCCGGGCGTGGTTCCTTCTCCAGGCCCGGCTGCGACCATGCTTCCACCTGCAGCACGTTGGCGATCACGTTCTTGTGCGTGAGCGAGGCCCCTTTCGAGACACCGGTGGTGCCGCCCGTGTATTGCAGGAAGGCGATGTCGTCGTGGTTCGATTCCACCGGCACCAGCTTCATGCCGGATGCGTGCGACAGCGCTTCCTTGAAGCGCACCGCGTTCGGCAACGAATACGGCGGCACCAGTTTCTTGACGTTGCGCACGACGAAGTCGACGAGCATGCCCTTGGCCATGCCCAGCATCTCGCCCATGCTGGCCACGATGATGTGCTTGACCGCAGTGCGGTCCAGCACCTGCTCGAGCGTACGGGCGAAGTTTTCCAGGATGACGATCGCCTCGGCGCCGGAGTCGGTGAGCTGGTGCTCCAGCTCGCGCGGCGTGTACAGCGGATTGACATTGACGACCGTATAGCCGGCGCGCAGCACGGCGGCCAGCGCGATCGGATACTGGAGCACGTTCGGCATCATCAGCGCCACCCGGGCGCCGGGCTTCATGCCGCGGCTTTGCAGCCATGCGCCGATGCGCTTCGAATAGGTGTCGAGCTCGCCGTAGGTGATGGACTTGTCCATGCACACGAACGCACGGCGCCGCGCATACTTCTGGAACGATTCTTCCAGCAGGTGCACCAGGCTGCCGTATTGGCCGGGATCGATATCAAAGGGAACGCCGGGCGGGTACGACTTCAACCAGATCTTGTCCATGCTGTGCCTCTTGTCTCCGTTTTATTGCAGGGCGATCGGACTCGCCCCGCTGTCATGGGCCGCCGGCTGCACAGGGCCGGCGGGCTGTCGCGGTGTCGACTTCCAGAAAAACGAACGCTCGTACTATCTGCAAGATAAGATGCTATCGACAGGCAGGGCCGCGTGCAAGCGCTTTTTGCGGCCTGCCCCGGCATCCGTGGGCGTTCGAACAGCCGCGGTCCAGTGAAGCGGCCTGCGGCAGTGCAGCATCCCTCTGGATGCCGGGTCAGTGGCCACCGGCTGTTTCAGCCTGCTTTCCTGCCGGGCTTGTTCCCAAATTCGCCGCCGGATTCTCCGCCATCGCAGTCACGGTGGCGGGCGCCGCGGAGCGTGCGAGCTCCGCCAGCCTTTCGGCGCGCTCGACGGATGGCAGATTGCTCATCCGCTGCACTGCGGCATAGAAGCGCGGGAAGGTCTTCTCCTGGGCCAGCAATGCCTTGAAGCCGGGCAGAAGATCATTATAGGTGGCCACGGCGGCCAGGTGGGCATTCGTCAGCTTTTCGGCGAAGAATCGGTCATAGCCGGCGTAACCGCCCCAGCTCGCCTTCAGCACTTCATATTCCTTGTGCAGGGAGGCGAAGATGCGGGCCTTCCCCTCGCGCTTCTTCTTCACGCTGGCCTTGCTGGCATACAGGTCGGAGAGCATCTGGCGATGCTTGACCAGCAGCGCGAGGAAGTCCTTGCGGCGCATGCTGTAGCGGGCGTATGCCTCGCGCATCGCCTCGTTGCCGTACAACTCGAGCCAGCGGTCGACACCCGCTTCTTCCACGGCCGAGGCGAACGCCTCGTTGAAGCGCGAATCGCCGGGAATGTAGACGACCTGGTGCGCCAGCTCGTGGAACACCATGCGCGCCAGTTCGGCGTCGGAGTAATTGATGAAGGTCGACAGCAGCGGATCGCTGAACCAGCCCAGCGTGGAATAGGCGGGTACGCCGCCGACCTGCACGTCGTCGCCCTCCTGGCGCAGTTCCTCGGCGTACGCCATCGCGTCCTCCTTGCTGTAGTAGCCGCGGTAGGCCACGCAGCCGGCAATCGGGAAGCACCATTGGATCGAACGCAGCGACAGTTCGGGCGTGGCCACCACGTTCCACAGCACGAACGGGCGGTTCAGGGCGGCGTACTGCTTGTAGCTCGAATTATCGGGGAGACCAAGTTCGCGCACGGCGAACTTGCGGATCGTGACCGCCTTTTCCAGGCGCGCACGCAGCTTCGGTTCGGTGTTGGGATCGCCCAGCCAGTCATCGATGGGCCGCGAATCGGACCACAGCGAATACTGGCCCTGGGCCGCCTGGAAGTAGTACTTGACCTGCGCGCAACCCGCAAGCAGGGCCGCGCAAGAAAGCCCTGCCAGGAGGTACCGGGCACGGATTTTTAAACGGGCAATCTTGCGCATGCTTCCTACTCATGAGACACGTTCGACTTGAACCAGTGTATCGTAAAAAGTCGGCGCGCGGCCCATGTCGGTCAGGCGCTGGCTGGTCACCTCGTTGGCATTCTTGCCATCGCGCGCGAGCTTCTTCCACCAGATCGACAGGCCCACCACGAGGCCCTTCCGCGCCTTTTCCGTTACACGTGCCTTGCACACGAACGAGCCACGATCGTTGAAGATGCGCACCATATCGCCGTGATTGATGCCACGTGTTGTTGCATCGTCAGGATGCATGTCGAGGTGCGGCTCGCCCTCCGTGGCGCGCAGGCTTTGCACATTGACAAAGGTGGAGTTCAGGAAGTTGCGCGCCGGCGGAGATATCATCGCAAGCGGGTATTTTGCCGCGAGATCGGGGGTAGATGCCACAGATTCATAGTTTTCGATGTAGGCCGGAAGGGGGTCCAGGCCATCCGCCTGCATCGCTTCGGAAAAGAACTCACATTTTCCCGAAGGTGTGGGGAATTTGCCATAGGCAAATGGCGCGGCGGGCATGTTCAGCTTTTCCCAGCCCTTCTTCTTCAATGAATCCCAGTCAAAATGAATAGATCTTGCGTCATCTTTTCGAAACGCCTGCGCTGCCAGTTCGTCATCGGTCTCCGCGAAGCACGGGTCCGTGAAGCCCATGCGCTCTGCCAGCAGCCGGAAGATCTCGGTGTTCGGCTTGGCTTCGCCGAGGGGCGCGATGGCCGGGTTATTGGCCATCATGTACAGGTGGCCGTAGGCCAGGTGCGCGTCCGTGTGTTCGAGCTGCGTGGTGGCCGGCAGCACGATGTCCGCGTAATCGACGGTATCGGTCTGGAAGTGTTCCAGGACCACCGTGAACAGGTCTTCGCGCGCGAATCCCGCCTGCACCCTCGACGAATCCGGCGCCACCGCCAACGGATTCGAGTTGTAGACGACGACGGCGTCGATGCGCGGGCCGAATGACGGTGACGCGGGGCGCAGCAGGTCGTCGCCGATCGTCGTCATGTTGATCGTGCGGGGCAGCTTTTTCAACAGGTCGGGCCGCTGCAGCGCCGGTTTGTTGGTGGGGAAGGAGCCGGACGTCGACAACTGGATGCCGCCGGCGGCGTGGCGCCATGCGCCCACCAGCGCCGGCAGGCAGGCGATATTGCGCACCGCCATGCCGCCGCCGCGCACGCGCTGCACGCCATAGTTGACACGGATCGCAACCGGTTCGCCATCGCGCGCCGTCTTGCCATAGAGCCGCGCCAGTTCCAGCACCTGTTCTTCGGGGATGCCGCAGGTGGCGGCCGTGCGGGCCGGCGTCCACTCGGCCACGCGCTCCTTCAGTTGCTCGTAGCCCCGCGTGTATTGCGCGATATAGTCGGCGTCCACGAGGTTCTCGGCGATCAGCACGTGCATCATGCCCAGCGCCAGCGCCGCATCGGTGCCCGGCATCGGCGCGATGTGCAGGTGGCATTTCTCGGCCGTCAGCGAGCGGTAGGGATCGATCGCCACCAGCGTGGCGCCGCGGCGCTTCGCTTCCTGCGCGCGCATCCAGAAGTGCAGGTTCGAGGCGATGGGATTGCCGCCCCAGATCAGGATCAGCTTCGCGTTCTGAAACTCCTCCAGGTCGGTGCCGATCGAGCCGCCGACCGTGTACTTGTAGCCCGTGGCCCCGGCCATCGCGCAGATCGTGCGGTCCAGCAGCGAGGCGCCCAGCTGGTTGAAGAAGCGCGACGACATCGATTCACCCTGCAGCAGGCCCATGGTGCCGCAATAGCTGTAGGGCAGGATCGCTTCCGGCGCCGTTTCCGCCAGCGGTTTCAGCCGCGCGGCGATCTCGTCCAGCGCCTCGTCCCAGCTGATGCGCTCGAACTTGCCTTCGCCCTTCCTGCCGACGCGGCGCATGGGGTACAGCAGCCGGTCCGGCGAATAGGTGCGCTCGGCGTAGCGCGACACTTTCGTGCACAGCACGCCGGCCGTGGTGGGATGGTCGGGATCGCCCTTGATCTCGGTGGCAACGCCGTTTTCGACGGTGACGAGGATGGCGCAGGTATCGGGGCAGTCGTGCGGGCAGGCCGCGCGCACTTGGGTAGCGGTCATGGGATACGGTAAGACGAGAAGGACAATCCGCTATCGTAGCCTATCTGGCAGGCAGCCGCGCGGGGTGGCTTCGACGGCGTTACAAAGGCTACAATGTTCCTTCGCTTACCAGCGCTGACCGACGTTTGTGGCGCCTGCGCTCCGAACCGGAGCCGCAACAGAACAACTGGAGAGCCAGATGAAACTTGTAGAACCGATCATTGCCTTCCAATCCGAGCTGCGGGACATTCGCCGCGACCTGCATGCGCACCCGGAACTCTCCTACGAGGAAGTGCGCACGTCCGACGCCGTGGCCGCGAAACTGACCGAGTGGGGGATTCCCGTCGTGCGCGGCCTGGGCGTGACGGGCCTCGTGGGCATCATCAAGAATGGCACGTCCGACCGGGCGATCGGCCTGCGCGCCGACATGGATGCGCTGCCGATGCAGGAAGTAAATACCTTCCCGCACGCTTCGCGGCACCCCGGCAAGATGCATGCTTGCGGCCATGACGGGCACACGGCGATGCTGCTGGGCGCGGCCTATCACCTGGCGCGGCAGCGCGATTTCGACGGTACCGTGTACCTGGTGTTCCAGCCGGCCGAGGAAGGCGGCGCCGGAGCCCGCAAGATGATCGAGGATGGCCTGTTCGAGCGCTTCCCGATGGAAGCCATCTACGGCATGCACAATTGGCCCGGCTACGCGGCGGGCACGATGAACGTGTGCACGGGGCCGATGATGGCGTCGTCCAACGAATTCCACGTGACGGTGCGCGGCAAGGGCGCGCACGCCGCGCAGCCGCACAAGGGCATCGACCCCGTGATGATCGCGGTACAGATCGCCCAGGCCTGGCAGACCATCATTACCCGCAACAAGAGCCCGCTCGATACGGCCGTGCTGTCGATCACGCAAATCCACGCCGGCAGCGCCACCAATGTGATTCCCGACACGGCGCAGCTGGTGGGCACGGTGCGCACCTTCACCACGCCGGTGCTGGACCTGGTCGAGCGCCGCATGCGCGAGCTGGCCGAGGGCATCGCCGCCGCTTTCGAAGCGGAAGTCGACTTCGAGTTCAAGCGCAACTACCCGCCGCTGGTGAACCACGAGAAGGAAACCGCCTTCGCCGTCGAGGTGATGAAGGCCGTGGTGGGCGAGCAGAACGTTGATGCCAATGCCGAGCCCACGATGGGCGCCGAGGACTTTGCCTTCTTCCTGCAGGAAAAGCCCGGTTGCTATATCTTCATCGGCAACGGCGATGGCGACCACCGCGAAGGCGGCCATGGCCTGGGGCCATGCGTGCTGCACAACGGCAGCTACGATTTCAACGACAACCTGCTGCCGGTCGGCGCCAGCTTCTGGGTCAGACTTGTCGAGACCGCCCTACCGCTACGTTAGCGAGGCCGGGGGCGCCCGGCACTAACCCACTGCCATGATGGACGATTGCTTCTGGGTGCGGCTTGTCGAGACCGCCCTACCGCTACGTTAGCAGGGCCGCGGGCGCCCGGCACTCCCGCCTGCCATAAGGGACGATTGCTTCGGGGTGCAGCGCGTGGAAACCGCCGTGCCGCTACGGTAACTGGTCCGGCGCGTCGCCCACGCGCTGGCCGGAGTTGAGCTTTTCCAGCGCCAGCAGCGCGGCCGAGTGATCGGCTTGCGGATACACATCCTGGATCGATTCGTAGCGCTCCGTCACCAGGCTGGTGACCGGCAGCGCGATGCCGGCCGCCGCCGCCGCGGCCAGGATGTTGTGCTGGTCCTTCAATTGCGTCGTCACCTGCCCGCCCGGCAGGAAATTCCTGTCCAGCATACGCTGGCCGTGGACGTCGAGGATGCGGCTCTCGGCAAAACCGCCGCGTATCGCCGCGCGCACGGCGGCCGGATCGGCGCCCGCGGCCTGGGCCAGCAGCAGCGCTTCCGCCACGATATTGAGGGTGCCACCGACGATCAGCTGATTGCACAGCTTCGACACCTGCCCGGCACCCGCCGGCCCGACGCGGGTGACACGCCCCATCGCTTCGAACACGGGGCGGGCATGCTCGACATCGGCCTCGGCACCACCGGCCATGATTGCCAGCGTTCCCGCCTGCGCGCCGCCCACGCCGCCCGACACGGGGGCGTCCACGAAGCGGCAGCCTGCAGCCTGCAGGCGGGCGTGGAATTCCTGGGCTTCGGACTGGCGCGTGGAACTCATGTCGATCCACAGGGCGCCCGGCTTCAGGGCCGGCAATGCCGCCTCGATGACCTGGCCCACCACGGGGCCCGCTTCCAGCATCGAGATGACAATGTCCGCATCGCGCACGGCATCCGCCAGATCCGGCACCGCCACGGCTCCGTCCGGTGCGAGGCGTTCGGCCTTGCTGAAGGTACGATTCCACGCGTGCACCGGCAGGCCGGCCTGCAACAGGCGGCGCACCATCGGCTCTCCCATCAAGCCGATACCGAGAAAGGCAATTTTCGTCAAGAATCCCACTTTTTCGTGCTCCGTAATAATTTTATTGCCGGGATTTTAATCCTTTAGGCGGTCTTCAGCTTAAATCCGCAGAGATCGCTACAATAACCGGATTGCCGTATCGCTACGGATACAGCATGTCACTTGAGAGAAGAGTCAACATGAAAAAAATGATCGCGGCCGTGGCCGCATTGCTGGCGGCGCAGGCCGCATTCGCGGCCGAGGGCCAATTCCTGGATGGTGTCTACGGCGAAGCCGCCACCGCGTCGAAAATCCGCATGGCGCGCGTGGGCGTCACGAAGGACTGGAACCCGAACTGGAGCTGGTTTGATTCCGGCAATACGCACCTGACCGGCTACTGGGATGCAAGCGTGGGCTATTGGCAAGGCCGCATGCACAACAATGTGCCCGGCGAAAAGCAGCACATCGGCGACATCGGCTTCACGCCCGTGTTCCGCTTCGAAAACAAGAACAAGCTGGGCTTCTATGCCGAGATCGGCATCGGCGCGCACTTGATGTCCGAAACCTATAACAACAACGACGATCGCCTGTCGACCGCCTTCCAGTTCGGTGACCACATCGGCATCGGCTATGTGTTCAACAAGAACTGGGAAGTGGCGGTCAAGATGCAGCACTTCTCGAACGGCAGCATCAAGAAGCCGAACAGCGGTGTCGATTACGGCGTGGTCAAGCTGGCTTACCGGTTCTGATCCAGTCCGCTCATGCCGAACATGGAGCCCGCCGCGTGCGGGCTTTATTTTCGGCGCAGCCCGCGCAGCGACCGGGGCAGCAGGTTGAACAGCCGCACCTGCAGGTGCAACTGCCAGGGAAACACGCAGCGCTCCGCGCGCCGTTCGATGGCCTGCGCGATGCGCCGCACCGCCTGCGCTTCGGTTTGCAGAAAAGGCTTCCGGCTCGCATCGCCGCCGTTCAGCTCGCGCAGCCGGGCCGTGTCGACATAGCCCGGCACAATGACGGTAACGGCGATCCCGAACGGTTCCAGCGCTTTGCGGAACGTATCGCAAATGGCAATGGCGGCGCGCTTGCTGGCACTGTACAGCGAGGCGCCTGGATAGTCTCTCAGCAGCCCGGCGATCGACGCGACCGCGACAAGGTGGCCGGGCCCCTGCCGCCGCATGTGGCCGGCGGCGATGTCGAAGGCGTCGTACAGGCCGCCGACGTTGGTGCGCAGCACCGGAAGCGTGGCCTCCGGCTGCGCCGCGATGGCGGCGGCATCGGTGTACTGCCCGGCGGTGACGATCAACAGGTCGATGGGCGCGAACGCGTCCATCGCGCGCCGCAGCGCCGCCCGGTCGGTGATGTCGGCCTCTTCGACCGAGACTCGCGGGTGGCTGGCCAATGGATGCCCGGCCAGACGCGCGGCATCGCGCCCGCACACCGCCAGCGTGGCGCCCTGCCCGGCATAGTGTTCGGCCAGCGCGAGGCCGATGCCGCGCGTGCCGCCGATGATCATGATCCTTTTCATGTACTCCCACTTCGTGTGAAGGCGGCCAGTCCCTTCCGGTAGCCGTATTGCCACTGCGCTTCGACCTGGGTACGGTACGCCGCGTAGGCGGGGGCGACGAGGCGCATGCGGTTCTGCCGCCAGCGGATTTCCTTCTTGAGGCCGTGGCCACGCAGCGCCTGCGCCATGTCCGCCGTATCGATCCACACGTCGGCATGCTGCCCATGGACCGCGCGCCAGCGCGCATCGCCATCGATGCCGAGCACCGCACGCCAGGCGGGCGACACCAGCCAGGGATTGAGCCGCCCCTTGCGCTCCATCGCCACGCTGGCGGCCAGGCGCCGCGCCAGCTCGATCGGGAACAGGTCGATCACGCCGCCCGTGTAATGGCAGCCCGCGTGCGCGTGGCAACGGAAATAGAACATGTCGGCCACCGAAGTGCGCACCGCGTCCTCGAGGGGCATCGCGCCGTCGACGTGCAGGCCGGGAGCGATGGCGCCACCGCTCCAGCGCGGGTCGGCAGCGGGCGCGGTCATCCCGTCCAGCAGGCCGGCCACGCGCGCATCGGCGAACACGGTTTCCGCGAACAGCGCGCGGCCGCCGCGCGGCCGCCCCACGTCTTCGCGGCCGAACAGCAGCTTGCCGCCGACGATCGCCACCGCCGGTCCGTCGGCACCCGACGGCGGGGGCAGCGGCACGCGGGCCGGCAGGTCGAACAGGTAATCGTCGAACAGGTCGGGAACGACCGGGACCTGTGCGCGGTGCAGCCAGCGCCGCGCGACGCCGGCCAGCATCGGCCATGGCGCCGCGCGCGCGGTCGACTGCACGCCGGCGAAGAAGCCGTACACCTCCGGAGAGGCCAGCCACGCCTTGCGCGCCTGCGCATCGGGCAGGCGGGCGATCGCCGCCGCCGCCACGGCGCCACCGCAGCTGGCCAGCAGGATATCCGGCGCGTGGCCGGTTTCCTCGGCCGCCGCATGGATGCCGAGGTAATAGCCGAAGCGAAAGCCGCCACCGGCCAGCACCAGGCAACGCGCGTATTGATGCGGTTTCTGCATGCCCTGCATAATGCCCAAATGCGATTTCAATCACAAGGCAAGCTGCCATCGATCCGAGTGCGCGCCGGCCACCTGCTGTTCAACTGGCTCGTGTTCGGCCTGTGCTACCCGCTCAGCCAGGTCATCGCCGCGCACGCGCCGCTGCGGCACAGCGTGGCCCTGCCGTTCGAGGCCGGCATGCCGTTCTGGCCGTGGATGATCGTTCCCTATGCCACGTCCGCCCTCTTCTTCACCCTCGTGTTCATGGTGGTGCCCACCGCCGAGCAGTTGCGCGTGACCGGCCGGCGCATGGCGTCGGCGACCGTGATCGCGGCGCTGGTCTTCGCCATCTTCCCGGCCCGCTTCACGCTGGCCCGCCCGGCGCTCGACGATCCGCTGCTGGCGGCGGCCTACGGCTTCCTTGAAATGGTCGACCAGCCATACAACCAGCTGCCGTCGCTGCACGTGGCGTACTGCCTGCTGTTCTGGCTCGCATTGCGCCCACTGGTGCGGGGGTGGCGGCGCCTCGCGCTGGCCGCATGGCTGGTGCTGGTGGCGGCCAGCACGCTGTTCACGTGGCAGCACCACGTCGCCGACGTGGTCGCGGGGCTGGCCCTCGGTGCCGCCGTGGCACGGCTCGTGCGGCCGGGCTCCACGCGACGCTCGACGGTGGCATTCCATTACACGATCGCCGCCGGCATCACGCTGCACGCCGGCTGGTTCGTGCTGGGCAGCTGGGTGGCGCTGTATGCCGCTGCCTGCCTGCTGCTGGTGGCGCTCGCGTACGCGCGGCGCGACAGCAATTTCCTGCGCAAGCGCGCCGGGCGCCACTCGATGGTGGCATGGCTGCTGTACTGGCCCTACCTGGCCGGCTACCTGTTGACTTGGGCGCTGGTGCGCCTGCGCGAACGGGGCGGCGCGGCGTTCACCCAGCAGGCGCCGGGGCTGTTCGTGGGCCGGCGCCTGTCCCCCGTGGAGGCGCGGCGCCTGCCGAACGATTGCTGCGTGATCGACCTGTCGCCGGAACTGCCGGAAGTGCGGGCGCTGCGTGGCATCCATTACCGGCATGCGCCGCTGCTCGACCTGCATGCGCCGCGGCCGTCGGAGGTACGTGCGGTGCTGGCGCTGGTCGCGGAGCAGCACGCGCAGGGCCGCCCTGTTTTCCTCCACTGCGCAATGGGTTACAGTCGCAGCCGTTTCATCGCCCGTCTCCATGCAAGGAAAACCCAACGATGCCTTTCTCGATCTACCAGCTGAAACCACGCTTCCAGCAGTTGCTGCGCCCCGCCCTGCTCTCCTTCGCCCGCGCGGGCGCCACGCCGAACCAGGTGACGCTGGCAGCCATGTTCCTGTCCTGCGCCTATGGGGTGGCGCTTGCGCTCCATCCCGGCAACGCGGCCCTCTGGTACGGCCTGCCGGCCTTCCTGCTGCTGCGCATGGCGTTGAACGCGATCGACGGCATGCTCGCCACCGCAACCGGAAACAAGACGAATCTGGGCGCGCTGCTCAACGAGATGGGCGACCAGGTTTCCGATGCGGCGCTGTACCTGCCGTTCGCGCTGGCGGCCGGCATTTCCGCGCCGTTGGTCACGGTGCTGGTCGTGGTGGCGCTGCTGGCCGAATTCGCCGGCGTGCTCGCCCATGGCGTGGGTGTCGAGCGCCGCTTCGATGGGCCGATGGGCAAGAGCGACCGCGCGTTTGCGTTCGGCGTGATCGCCCTGCTGATCGGCTCGGGCGTTGCCCCCTTGTGGAGCAACGGCTTGCTGTGCGTGGTGCTGCTGCTGGCCGTGCTGACGGTGTTCAACCGGCTGCGCCAGGCGCTGCGGCTTTCCGTGCCACCGACACGGTGAAGATGCCGTCCACGCCGATCAGCGTGCCACGCTTTTCCGCACCGGCCACGCTCACCAGCGCATCCATCTCGGCCTGCGGACGGGGGCGCATGCGCCACGGTTCCCCGCGGTGGTTGGTCAGCGTGCCGGCGATCATCTCCAGCTGCGGGTGCCACGGCTGGGCGGTGTAGATGAGGTAGCCGCCGGGCCTCAGGCTGGCCACCACGCCCCGCAGGGAGCGCAGCACCATCGCATTGTCGCTGAACAGCTCATACAGGCCGGACACCACGGCGATATCGTACTTGCCCTCCTCCCCGCCGTAGCTGGTGCTGTCGAATGCGTCGCGCTGGCGGCAATCGACCATGGCGTGCAGCCCCAGGCTTGCCGCCAGTTCCCGTGCGCGGTCCACGTTGTGCTGTTCGTAGTCGCACAGGGTTACTTCGATATGGCGGTCCTGGAAGCGCTTGACCGTTTCCAGCACATAGCGCGCGGAACCGGCGGCGATGTCCAGGATGCGCAGCGGTTCATCGGCGGAATGCGCAGCGGGATGGGCCGCGATGCGCTGTGCGAGCAGTTGCTGCAGTTGCGTCTTGCGCACGCGGATGCCGCGCCAACCGACGGCATCGAGGTAGCCGCGGTCCATCACCGCGCCGAACAGCAGCTTGCCGCCGGCCTGGTTGCGGTAGACGTAGTCGAGCGATGCGCCGGAGTCGAATCCGTGCCGCAAGCCGATGCGCATACCGTTGCTCAGCCAGCCGAGCATCGACAGCATCTTGCGCTGCACCGCATAGGATGCCCGCGTGGCGGCACTGCCGTAGTCGTCGCGCTGCAGCGCCGCGTAGGTGCGGGCACTGGCGCTCGTGCTGTCCGCCTGCACATAGTGGACGGGTGACAGCGGCGCCGTGGAAAAGCAGTCGGCGATGAAGGCACGGCTGGCCTCCAGGGCAGCCGCCATGTCGCGCTCGTAGAGGACGGCATGATAGCAGTCGCTCAGCCTGACATAGCGCTTGAGCGGCGACGACAGGCGCTCGAAGAAGGTTTTTTGCGGCGCTTCATGGACCACATAATCCTTGTCGGCCACCAGCATCAGGACCGGAACGTCGATCGCCGCGGCATCCATGACGATGCGCTTCGCCGTGTCCGCGAGCTCCAGCAGGATTTGCGCGGAAATGCTCTTGGCGATCAATGGGTCTGCCGCGTAGGCCGTCGCTTCCTGGGGCGAATGCGTCAGCATGCCTGGGCGGATATAGCTGGTCACGAACAGGTCCGGCTTGAAACGCCGCGCAAAACGCAGCGCCGGTTTCGCCAGCGGCACGTACAGCTTGATCTGGAATGCGGCCGCCGCCATGATGAGGCCACGGATGCGCGGTGCATAGTCATGTACCCAGGTGGCCGCCACGACGGCACCGACGCTGTTCGCCACCACCAGCATGTTCTCCCGCGCGATGCCGTGGCGTTGCGCGATGTGCGCCACGAAGTCGTCCAGGTCCCGAACCAGCGTGGCAAAGTCCGGCGCGGCACCGCGCTCGCCCGGCGAATGGCCATGGCCGCGCGCGTCGTATGCGAACGCCCAGTCCTGCTGGCAGCCAAAGCTCTCGACCAGTTGCGCGATACGGCCCGAGTGCTCGTGGCCACGGTGCAGGAACACGAGGGCGCGCTGCGCGCCATCGCTGCGCGCTGCCTTCGGTTGCCATGCGCGGTAGAAGAGCCGGGTACCGTCGGCGGCGTCGAAGCCGGATTCCGATGTCACCCAAGCTGCGGGATGTTCGCTTTTCATGAGGTTGCACCTTCCAATGTGATGAGCAGGACGTACAGCAGCGGCGCGGTGACCACGAGACTGTCGATACGGTCGAGGATGCCGCCGTGGCCGGGAATCAGCTGCGAGAAGTCCTTGATGCCGAGGCAGCGCTTCGCGGCCGAAAACATCAGGTCGCCGAAGAAGCCGCCGACCGAGAGCAGCAGCGCGTAGATGGCCAATCTGCCAGGTGTACCGAGTTGCAGGTGGGTGCCCAGAGCGAGCGTGACGAGTTGCGAGACAACGAGACCGCCGAGCAGGCCCTGCCATGTCTTGTTCGGGCTGATCGTCGGCGCGATCTTGCGGTTCCCGAACAACCTGCCGGCAACGAACTGGCCAATATCGTTGAGCGCCGTGACGATGAAGAGGTAGAACAGCCATGCCAGGCTTGCGTCCTGGCCGAGCGGCAGGTGAATGAACTGCACGAGCGTCCATGCCGTGGCTATCGTCAGCCAGAGCAGCAAGTACACGAGGTGCGACGTGCACCGCTCGATCTGGAACAGCAGGAGCTGCGCAACGATGAGCACGGGCAGCAACACCGGTAACACGGCAGGCGACAGCCATTGCACGATACCGACGATGACGACGGCCAGGGCAGCGTTGTGGCGGAAGCGCGGCGCTGCTTCCTCACCATACGGCGCCAGTTCTCGGATGGCCAGCAGGCAGATCAGCCCAGCCAGTGCCCACAGGCCAAAGGGGTACAGCAAGAGGGCGAGCGTTACGATCGGAAAAATCCGCCACCAGGCATTCACCTGGGAACGCAAACTGCCGGTCGGTGCCGCAACCCGCTGTACCACAAGAGACGTAATGCCGAGCAAGCCATAGAGTGCCGTCATGGCAATACCGATCTGTGATCCGGAAGAGATAAACGGCAGCATGGAGGTCTGGTGATGTTGACAACCCGTCATTATAGTAAGCGCAGTGGCTGGCGTGGAGACGGGAAATCGGCAGATTCGAATAGAGGCTGTTCTCGATTTTCAATGTTCGAAACGGGCCCTGCCAAGCATATTATCAAAGGTGAAGGAAGGAATATGAACGCCGCTGCTATTACGCAACGTTTTTTTTCAGCAAGGCTGGGGAGTTCGGCCGAACAGACGTGGGCCTGGACAGCCAGCGATTCCATAAGGTCGGGCAGGGCCCGGCCGAACGATCGGCGCATTCGACGGCTCGGAGCGGAGGTTACGCACGGATGAGGCGACGCAAAAATGAAAAAAGCCCGCAGCGATCACGCTACGGGCTTTTCTCGGAATAACAGCCTGACGATAACCTACTTTCACACTGGTTGCAGCACTATCATCGGCGCAAAGTCGTTTCACGGTCCTGTTCGGGATGGGAAGGGGTGGGACCGACTTGCTATGGTCATCAGGCATGACTTGTACGGTGCGTTGCTCTCAGTGGAGCAGCAACGAACCTCAATCTGGATTCAGTAAAGTTAGGGTACTCATCAAGAGTAAATGCAGATATAACCGTCAAGGTTATAGGGACAAGCCGTACGGGCAATTAGTATCAGTTAGCTTAATGCATTACTGCACTTCCACACCTGACCTATCAACGTCCTGGTCTCGAACGACCCTTCAAGGAGCTCAAGGCTCCGGGAAATCTCATCTTAAGGCAAGTTTCCCGCTTAGATGCTTTCAGCGGTTATCTCTTCCGAACTTAGCTACCCGGCAATGCCACTGGCGTGACAACCGGTACACCAGAGGTTCGTCCACTCCGGTCCTCTCGTACTAGGAGCAGCCCCCTTCAAATTTCCAACGCCCACGGCAGATAGGGACCAAACTGTCTCACGACGTTTTAAACCCAGCTCACGTACCACTTTAAATGGCGAACAGCCATACCCTTGGGACCGGCTACAGCCCCAGGATGTGATGAGCCGACATCGAGGTGCCAAACTCCCCCGTCGATATGAACTCTTGGGAGGAATCAGCCTGTTATCCCCAGAGTACCTTTTATCCGTTGAGCGATGGCCCTTCCATACAGAACCACCGGATCACTATGTCCTACTTTCGTACCTGCTCGACTTGTCGGTCTCGCAGTTAAGCACGCTTATGCCATTGCACTATTAGCACGATGTCCGACCGTACCTAGCGTACCTTCGAACTCCTCCGTTACACTTTAGGAGGAGACCGCCCCAGTCAAACTGCCTACCATGCACTGTCCCCGATCCGGATAACGGACCAAGGTTAGAACCTCAAACAAACCAGGGTGGTATTTCAAGGTTGGCTCCACGAGAACTGGCGTCCCCGCTTCAAAGCCTCCCACCTATCCTACACAGATTGGTTCAAAGTCCAATGCAAAGCTACAGTAAAGGTTCATGGGGTCTTTCCGTCTAGCCGCGGGTAGATTGCATCATCACAAACACTTCAACTTCGCTGAGTCTCGGGAGGAGACAGTGTGGCCATCGTTACGCCATTCGTGCAGGTCGGAACTTACCCGACAAGGAATTTCGCTACCTTAGGACCGTTATAGTTACGGCCGCCGTTTACTGGGACTTCAATCAAGAGCTTGCACCCCATCATTTAATCTTCCAGCACCGGGCAGGCGTCACACCCTATACGTCCACTTTCGTGTTTGCAGAGTGCTGTGTTTTTATTAAACAGTCGCAGCCACCATTTTATTGCAACCCTTTCACCCTTCTGCAGTAAAGCAGTCAAGCTACCGGGGCGTACCTTTTCCCGAAGTTACGGTACCAATTTGCCGAGTTCCTTCTCCCGAGTTCTCTCAAGCGCCTTAGAATACTCATCTCGCCCACCTGTGTCGGTTTGCGGTACGGTCTCGTATGACTGAAGCTTAGAGGCTTTTCTTGGAACCACTTCCGATTGCTTCAGGGTCAATGACCCTTCGTCCCAGTCCCTTGAATTATGTGCCCGGATTTGCCTAAGCACCTTCTATGAACCAGAAACTGACTATTCCAACAGTCAGACAACCTTCCGCGATCCGTCCCCCCATCGCATCATACGACGGTGCAGGAATATTAACCTGCTTCCCATCAGCTACGCATCTCTGCCTCGCCTTAGGGGCCGACTCACCCTGCTCCGATGAACGTTGAACAGGAAACCTTGGGCTTACGGCGTGCGGGCTTTTCACCCGCATTATCGCTACTCATGTCAGCATTCGCACTTCTGATACCTCCAGCAGCCTTTACAAGCCACCTTCGCAGGCTTACAGAACGCTCTCCTACCATATCCTTACGGATATCCGCAGCTTCGGTGACTGGCTTAGCCCCGTTACATCTTCCGCGCAGGACGACTCGATCAGTGAGCTATTACGCTTTCTTTAAATGATGGCTGCTTCTAAGCCAACATCCTGACTGTTTTAGCCTTCCCACTTCGTTTTCCACTTAGCCAATCTTTGGGACCTTAGCTGGCGGTCTGGGTTGTTTCCCTCTTGACGCCGGACGTTAGCACCCGACGTCTGTCTCCCAAGCTCGCACTCATCGGTATTCGGAGTTTGCAATGGTTTGGTAAGTCGCGATGACCCCCTAGCCATAACAGTGCTCTACCCCCGATGGTGATACTTGAGGCACTACCTAAATAGTTTTCGGAGAGAACCAGCTATTTCCAAGTTTGTTTAGCCTTTCACCCCTATCCACAGCTCATCCCCTAATTTTTCAACATTAGTGGGTTCGGTCCTCCAGTGCGTGTTACCGCACCTTCAACCTGGCCATGGATAGATCACTTGGTTTCGGGTCTACACCCAGCAACTGACGCCCTGTTCGGACTCGATTTCTCTACGGCTCCCCTATATGGTTAACCTCGCTACTGAATGTAAGTCGCTGACCCATTATACAAAAGGTACGCCGTCACGGAACAAGTCCGCTCCGACTGTTTGTATGCACACGGTTTCAGGATCTATTTCACTCCCCTCCCGGGGTTCTTTTCGCCTTTCCCTCACGGTACTGGTTCACTATCGGTCGATTACGAGTATTTAGCCTTGGAGGATGGTCCCCCCATATTCAGACAGGATTTCTCGTGTCCCGCCCTACTTGTCGTACGCTTAGTACCACCGGTCTGATTTCGTGTACGGGGCTATCACCCGCTATGGCGCCTATTTCCAGAGGCTTCCACTATCAGTCCGACTATCACGTACAGGCTCTTCCCATTTCGCTCGCCACTACTTTGGGAATCTCGGTTGATTTCTTTTCCTGCAGCTACTTAGATGTTTCAGTTCGCCGCGTTCGCCTCACACACCTATGTATTCAGTGAGTGATACCCTGAAAGGGTGGGTTTCCCCATTCGGAAATCTTCGGATCAAAGCTCGTTTGTCAGCTCCCCGAAGCTTATCGCAGACTACTACGTCCTTCATCGCCTGTAATCGCCAAGGCATCCGCCATGTGCACTTAGTCACTTGTCCCTATAACCTTGACGGCTATAGCTTCAAATGCATTTACTACTGTGTTTGATGAGTTTTTGTATGCGTTCTTTCGAACACTACCCTAAGTGTGAATCTTTCGATCCACGCTTAATAAAACTTTACTTCATCCAGATTGTTAAAGAACGAAACAGCTTAGATCTCTAAAAGATCAAACCTAAACATCTTGTGCTTACGTTTGATATCTTACGCAGATGCGTTGGTGGAGGATGACGGGATCGAACCGACGACCCCCTGCTTGCAAAGCAGGTGCTCTCCCAGCTGAGCTAATCCCCCAAGGATTTCTGTGCAATACGTGGTGGGTCTGGTTGGGCTCGAACCAACGACCCCCGCGTTATCAACACGGTGCTCTAACCAGCTGAGCTACAGACCCGCATGATCTTGCGGTGCTACTGTTTCTTCTTCATTCGACAGTCGATAAGTGTGAGCGTTTGATGCACGACCTTGCGGTCAGTGCCTACTCTAGAAAGGAGGTGATCCAGCCGCACCTTCCGATACGGCTACCTTGTTACGACTTCACCCCAGTCACGAATCCTACCGTGGTAAGCGCCCTCCTTGCGGTTAAGCTACCTACTTCTGGTAAAACCCGCTCCCATGGTGTGACGGGCGGTGTGTACAAGACCCGGGAACGTATTCACCGCGACATGCTGATCCGCGATTACTAGCGATTCCAACTTCATGTAGTCGAGTTGCAGACTACAATCCGGACTACGATACACTTTCTGGGATTAGCTCCCCCTCGCGGGTTGGCGGCCCTCTGTATGTACCATTGTATGACGTGTGAAGCCCTACCCATAAGGGCCATGAGGACTTGACGTCATCCCCACCTTCCTCCGGTTTGTCACCGGCAGTCTCATTAGAGTGCCCTTTCGTAGCAACTAATGACAAGGGTTGCGCTCGTTGCGGGACTTAACCCAACATCTCACGACACGAGCTGACGACAGCCATGCAGCACCTGTGTTCAGGTTCCCTTTCGGGCACTCCCCGATCTCTCGAGGATTCCTGACATGTCAAGGGTAGGTAAGGTTTTTCGCGTTGCATCGAATTAATCCACATCATCCACCGCTTGTGCGGGTCCCCGTCAATTCCTTTGAGTTTTAATCTTGCGACCGTACTCCCCAGGCGGTCTACTTCACGCGTTAGCTGCGTTACTAAGTCAATTAAGACCCAACAACTAGTAGACATCGTTTAGGGCGTGGACTACCAGGGTATCTAATCCTGTTTGCTCCCCACGCTTTCGTGCATGAGCGTCAATCTTAGCCCAGGGGGCTGCCTTCGCCATCGGTGTTCCTCCACATCTCTACGCATTTCACTGCTACACGTGGAATTCTACCCCCCTCTGCCAGATTCCAGCCTTGCAGTCTCCAACGCCATTCCCAGGTTAAGCCCGGGGATTTCACGTCAGACTTACAAAACCGCCTGCGCACGCTTTACGCCCAGTAATTCCGATTAACGCTTGCACCCTACGTATTACCGCGGCTGCTGGCACGTAGTTAGCCGGTGCTTATTCTTCAGGTACCGTCATGAGGTACGGATATTAGCCGCACCCTTTTCTTCCCTGACAAAAGAGCTTTACAACCCGAAGGCCTTCTTCACTCACGCGGCATTGCTGGATCAGGGTTGCCCCCATTGTCCAAAATTCCCCACTGCTGCCTCCCGTAGGAGTCTGGACCGTGTCTCAGTTCCAGTGTGGCTGGTCGTCCTCTCAGACCAGCTACTGATCGTCGCCTTGGTGAGCCTTTACCTCACCAACTAGCTAATCAGATATCGGCCGCTCCAGGAGCACAAGGCCTTGCGGTCCCCTGCTTTCATCCATAGATCGTATGCGGTATTAGCGTAACTTTCGCTACGTTATCCCCCACTCTTGGGCACGTTCCGATATATTACTCACCCGTTCGCCACTCGCCGCCAGGCCGAAGCCCGCGCTGCCGTTCGACTTGCATGTGTAAAGCATGCCGCCAGCGTTCAATCTGAGCCAGGATCAAACTCTTCAGTTTAATCTCTGTTGTCTCGGCATTGCTGCCGAGGGTCATTCACTCAAAATACTGACGAATCATCCGAAGATGATTACGTTTATTTTGCGTGAACGTTTGATGCTATATATTTTGAGCTTCGGGACCGAAGTCCCGGGCACATCATCAAACGCCCACACTTATCGACTGTTGATTGTTAAAGAATTCTGCCCTTGAAGGCTTGCTACCGAACCGCTTGAGCTCGTCGACAAATCGTTGTGTTTGTCAGCAGCAGAGAGATGAGATTATGCGGTGTTTCGTGCAGCTCGTCAACCCCTCGGTTTGTATCGCAATGTTGCTCAAGCGATTCAAACATCCTGTCGCATCGTTTCGTTTTCACGGCTGCGTTGCGGCAGGGACAGAACTATAGCAAATGGCGAATGCCTGCGCAAGTCCGGCGGCATAATTTTAGCCATCGCGGTATAGTCTTGACACTATTGCGAGCTCATCCATGCGACCTCCCTCCTTATTACACATTGCCGCCGCTATCGGCGCGGCCTACTCCGCCTGCGCTGGTGCTGCGGAACCATTTGCCGATGTAGTCGTCATCACGGCCAGCCGTATCGAACACAGCAGCTTTGAGCTGCCGGCTGCGATCGACGTGATCGACGCCGCTCGCGTTCGCGATGCCCAGTTGCGAGTCAATGCCTCGGAATCCCTGGTAGCGATACCGGGCCTGGTGGTGCAAAACCGTCAGAACTACGCGCAGGACCTGCAGATTTCCTCCCGCGGCTTCGGCGCCCGCTCCGCCTTTGGCGTGCGCGGCGTTCGTCTGATCGCCGACGGTATTCCCGCGACGATGCCGGATGGCCAGGGCCAGGCTGCCACCTTCAACCTGGACCGTGCCCAGCGCATCGAAGTGCTGCGCGGCCCCTTCTCCGCGCTGTACGGCAATCATTCGGGTGGCGTCGTCCAGCTCTTCACGGAAGAAGGCCGGGAACCGGCATCGGTCGAAACATCGGTCATGGCCGGCAGCAACGGGCAGCGCAAGGTCGACCTCAGCACGCAGGGGCGTAGCGGAAAGATCGGTTATGTCGTGGATGTTTCGCGCTTCGAGACGGATGGCTATCGCGACCACAGCGCGGCGCGCCGCGACCAGCAATTCGCCAAGCTGACCGTGGCGCCGGATTCGCGCAGCAAACTTACCCTGGTGGCCAGCGGCCTGCGCCAGAAAGACACGGAGGATCCGCTGGGGGTGCAGTGGGCCACCTACGAGCGCGACCCGCGCGCAGGCGAGACCGATCCTACCGATACGGAAACGCCGAAGCGCACCTATGCCGATCGCTACAACACCCGCAAGAGCATCGATCACCAGCAGGCCGGCGCCAGCTATGACATCTACTTCGGCGAAAACCGCCTGCACCTGATGGCCTACGGCGGCAACCGCGAAGTGGTGCAGTACCAGGCCTTTTCGCGCGGCTTCCAGGCGCCGGCCACCCATTCCGGCGGCGTAATCGACTTCGATCGCGATTTCTACGGCGCGGCCATCAACTGGACGGATGTTCGCCGCTTCGACCAGGGGGTGCTGCGCACCACGGTGGGCCTCGATTACGACCGCTCGAAAGACGACCGCAAAGGCTATGAGAATTTCGCCGGCTCCCAGCTGGGTGTGAGAGGTAACCTGCGGCGCGACGAGGAAGACGTCGTCTCCAATGTCGATCCCTATGTGCAGACGGAATGGCAGAGCGGCCCATGGCGCCTGACCGCAGGCGTGCGGCACAGCCGCGTGAAAGTGGAAGTCGACGACCGCTTCTTCGTCAACGGTAATGACAGCGGCGACCTGACGTTCACGCGCACGACGCCCGTGCTGGGCGCACTGTACAAGGTGACGCCCGACCTCAACGTATATGTAAGCGCCGCGCGGGGCTTCGAGACGCCGACGCTGAACGAACTGTTCTACTCCGGCACGGCCGGCGGCTTCAATTACGATCTGCGCCCGGCACGCAGTACCCATCTGGAAGCGGGCACCAAGTTCCGCGTGGCCGAAAACACGCGCATCGACGCGGCCCTGTTCGAAGTCCGCACGCGCGACGAAGTGGTGGTCGACGCCTCCAGCGGAGGGCGCACGAGTTACCGCAACGCCAGCAAGACACTGCGGCAGGGGATCGAAGTTTCCGTCGATTCCTCCTGGTCCGGCGGTTTCTCGGCCCGCGTGGCGCTGACGGGCCTGCGCGCGGTGTACGACCAGGCCTTCGGCAATGTCGCCGAAGGCAGCAGGCTGCCCGGCGTGGCACGCACCACGGCTTACGGCGAACTGGCCTGGAAGGATGCGGGCGGTCGCTTCGGCGCGGCAGTGGAAGCGCTGGCCAACGGTAAAGTCTACGCCGAGGATACGAACCGGGAAAAGGCGGCGCCGGGCTATGGCTTGCTCAACCTGCGCTTCACGGCAATGCAGCCGATCGGCGGCTGGCGGTTGAAGGAGTTCATCCGACTGAACAACCTGCTCGACAAGCAGTACGTGGGCTCCGTGATCGTGGGCGACACGAACAGGCGCTATTACGAAGCGGCGCCGGACCGCAACTGGCAGGCGGGATTCAGCGCGCAGTATCTTTTCTAGCGCCTTGAGGTCTGACGGTGCACGTGCTGTACCGCTCCCCCGCCTCGAACGACACGTGCACCGGCAGGAACTGCGCGATCACCTCGGCATTGGTGATCGCGTGCTGCGACACGTGATCGAGCGTGTAGCTGCCGCCGCCTGCCAGGGCCAGCGGCAGCATCAGCTGGTCGCCCAGGTGTTCGCCCAGCGCCGCGCCGGAAATGAGGTAACGCTTCGCTTCGAGAATGGCATCGCCGGCCACGTCCTCGGCGCGGCGGCGCTTCTCGCCCACCGATGAAAACACTTCTGTCACGTGCTCGCTCCGCAGCACGATCAGCACGGCATTGCCTGGCCCCTGGTCGTTTGCAAGAGGGTGGGCAAACAGCTGGTCGTCCCGCCAGTGCAAGCCCTTGCCGATGGATTCGAGCTCGCGGTGCGCGACCGCGAGTGGAATCGCCGCCACGTAGGCATCCGCCCGCCCTTCGCGCAGCGTGCCCCGCTCGGTGAGATGCAGCTGGGCCAGGCGTGCACATGGCCAGACAGCGGCGCACACTTCACCACCGCCGTTCGGATAGAAACCGAAACGCTTCAACTCG
This sequence comes from Massilia sp. METH4, assembly GCF_037094685.1. NCBI lineage: Bacteria > Pseudomonadati > Pseudomonadota > Betaproteobacteria > Burkholderiales > Oxalobacteraceae > Massilia > Massilia sp. METH4. The sequence goes on from NZ_CP146614.1 coordinate 1,430,546, forward strand.
AAGTCGACCTGGGCGCCCATCGCCCTCAGCACAGGCACATAGGCATGCTCGATGAAATGGGCTGGCGGCGCCTTTGGATTGTGCGTGCCGCCACTGACCTTGATGACCGAGGGTACATCCGCATGCAGCAGCGCCGGAATCAGCGTCTGCAGCACGAGCGTGGCACTGCCGGCTGTGCCGATGGCGAACTCGTAGATACCGCCCTTGATGCTGCGCGGCGAAAAGCTCAGCTCCGCGGAGCCGACTTCCGCATGGCTGACCTGCGCATCGCAAACGGTGGCAGCGGCACGCACTGCCATCAGGTGCTGCCGCATCAGGCCGGGCTTGGCCCGGTTGGCACGGATGTTTCGGATGTGGAATGGCTGGCCGGTGATCATCGACAGCGTCAGCGACGAGCGCAGGATCTGCCCGCCGCCCTCTCCCGTTGAACCATCGAGCTCGATCATGTCGCTCGCCTTTCAACCTTTTACACAAACAACCTGCTTGAGTGTGTGCACCACCTCTACCAGATCGCGCTGCGCGTGCATCACGGCATCGATGTCCTTGTACGCCATCGGTATCTCGTCAACCACGCCCTCATCCTTCCGGCACTCCACGCCTTCGGTGGCGCGCGCCTGGTCCTCGCGCGTAAAGCGGCGCTTCGCCTCGCTACGGCTCATCGTGCGGCCCGCACCGTGACTGCAACTGGTGAAGCTTTCCTCGTTGCCCTTGCCGCGCACGATGTAGCTGCGCGCGCCCATCGAGCCGGGAATGATGCCCAGCTCGCCGGCCTTGGCGGAGACGGCGCCCTTGCGCGTGACCAGCACGTCCTGGCCGAAATGGCGCTCCTTCTGCACGTAATTGTGATGGCAGTTGACCGCTTCCACATGCGTCTCGAACGGCTTCCTGATCACCGCACGCACAGCCTGGATGAGGTTTTGCATCATCACCTCGCGATTCATGCGGGCGAACTTCTGCGCCCAGCCCACCGCTTCCACGTAATCGTCGTAATGCTGGGTACCTTCCTTCAGGTAGGCCAGGTCGCGGTCCGGAAGGTTGGACAGGTGCGTGCGCATGTCCTTCTGCGCCAGTTCGATGAAGTGATTGCCGATCGCATTGCCCACGCCGCGCGAGCCCGAATGCAGCATCAGCCACACGGCGCCTTCCTCATCCAGGCAGACTTCGATGAAATGGTTGCCGGTGCCGAGCGTGCCCAGGTGCTTGTAGTTGTTGGTGTGCCGCAGCTTCGGCGTCTTGGCGCAGATGACGTCGAACTCGTCCTTCAATTGCCCCCACGCGGCGTCCACGGCGGACGGCGGGTTCTGCCACGACCCCTCGTCGCGCCCCTTGAAGCTGCGTGTCTTCGGCGACAGGCCGTGCGGAATCGCCCTTTCGATCGCGCTGCGCAACGGGCCCAGGTTGTCGGGCAGGTCGTTCGCCGTCAAGGTCGTCTTCGCGGCCATCATGCCGCAGCCGATGTCCACGCCGACGGCCGCGGGAATGACGGCGCCCAGCGTGGGGATGACGCTGCCGATCGTCGAGCCCTTGCCGAGGTGGACGTCGGGCATCACGGCGATATGCTTGTAAATGAAGGGCATCTTCGCCGTGTTCGCCAGCTGCTCCTTCGCCTCCGGCTCCACGGGCACGCCATGCGTCCACATCTTGACGGGACGGCCGCCCTTCACTTCGATGGTGTCGTAGTCTGCGCTCATGCTGCTCTCCTGCCGGCATTATCTTCGATCCGGCTGGAGAGGCGCACACGATCAATAACTGCCGAGTGCCTTCCCGAACCTGATGAGCCACAACCTGCTCGGCCGTTCCATATCGGTACCGCGCGCGACCCGGATCGTGTTGGCGGTATTGCACCCGGCCGCGCTGCTGGCGACGATGTCGCCGTTCGCGTTGGCATTGCACTTGGTGACGTCGGCGTCGGCAATGGCGTCGCCTGCCGCCGTGAACAGTCTGGTCCTCAAGCCGAAATCATTGTCGTTTGCGATCGCCAACGTGTTCGCATCGACGAGCGTCAGCCCTTCCGCCTTCTCGGCCAGCCAGCCGATGGCGTTCAGGTCCAGCAGCTGCGTCTTCTTCATCGGCACGACCTTCGACCAATCGGCGCCATTGACTGCCGCGCCGGACATCGAGCTCTTTTCCAGGTCGGAGGTGCCGGCATTGAAGGCTTCGGCGGCAACGTCGGTGGCGGCGCCGATTTCAACCAGCATCAGCTTGTTGAAAACCTTGCCTTTCGGGTCGGCGCCCTGTTCGATGACGATGAACTTGCCGTTGCCCAGTGCGACCACGTCGCCGAGCTTGGCGTTGCCGGTACGGCCATCCTGGTAGTCCCCGGCGGCGATCGGATATGCGTACATCCTTGTCGTCGTGCCGGTCTTCGGATCGAATTCAATCCAGCGCGTGAAGCGCGCGAAGCGTTCCACCTGTTCGCTCTTGCCGGTAACGGCGTACGGAGCGCTGCCATCGCTCAGCGGACTTTGCAGGAAGCCGTGCAACTTGTCGGTCGAGGCATCGAGCGTCAGACCCTCCATGCCGCGGTTTGCGCGGCGCTTTGCGAAGATCGCGGGCAAGCCGCTGCCGGGCGCGTACCTGTTCTGGATCACGCCGGTGACCGCATCGACCTTGACGATGAAGGGACCGTATTCATCGGATATCCACAGCGCATTGCGCTGCTTGTCGAAGACAACAGCTTCGCTGTCGATGCCGTTCGCGTCGAATTTCGCCTTCGTGGAAGAATCGAACTTCATCGCGTCCATGACCGGCACTTCGGCCGAATTGCCGAGCGAGCCTTCCGGAATCGGCAGGCCGGTCGCATTGACCGCGGCCGATACCTTGATCGGCATGGTCGATTGCAGCACGGCGCCGGCCTTGCCCACCGTAATCAGGCCGACCGAGGGCGCAAAGGATGGTGCGGGGAAGATCTTGCTGCCGGTCGTGCCGGTGCCGCCGGGCGAGGGAACACCCGGGCCGTCGCCATTCGGGCCTCGGTCGGTCAGGCCGTAGAACTCCAGGTCGCCGTTGGCATTCGTGCCCTTGAACGCGAGCGAGGAGCCGTACGACGGCAGGAAGCCCTGGGGGAATTCCTCCTTTACCCGGGCATTCGTGCCTTCGTAAGGAATGTAGTACTTGCTGTCGGCCTGGATCTGGTAGCGCGTCACGCTGACTTCGACGGCCCCCTGGACGAATTTCTCCACGGCGGGGCTGCCGAGCTTCGCCGCGAGCGTATCCTCGAAATGTTCGCGAACGAGCATGCGGCGGTCGGCGTCCACCGTGCGCGCTGCGTACTTGCCGCCTGCCGCGGCGAGCAAGGGTGCAAGGGCGGCGTTGAACGCCTCCGCCGGGCTGGCGAAGTCCAACGATATGCCAGCCATCGCGGCGCGCGTCTCGGCCGCGATGCGGATGCCGTTCGAAGGATCGCCGTCGTCGTCGAGCAGCTGGAGCGCGAGCAGGCGGTTGACGACCTTGACATCGTGGACATCCGCAGTGCCTGCCAGTTGCAGCGGCGTGATCGTGGCCGCGCAGGACGCACTGCCAAGGGCAATGCCGCCGATCGCGAAGCTGACCGCCTCCCCTTGTGCGCAGGTGAACTCACCCTTCGCTCCCGTCGCGGCACGGGCCGCGGTGCCGGCCACGTAGTCCACGCCGTCCACGGCGGCATCGAGGAAGACGCCGCTGATACGGTTTTGCACGGGCGCGGGGGCGGCAGGCGCATCGCTGTCACCGCCGCACGCGGCCAGCGCAACGGCCAGGGATAACAGCGACAGGTGGGGGAACTTCATGCGGACCTCATCGAATGAAAAGGCGCAGTCTACGAGGTCGCAATGACGGGCCGATGACATCCCCCCGCCCATTCGGGCCTGGCAGCAGAAGCACCCCGGGAGGCACTGTATTCCCTTCCGGTCGGTCGCGCTTTTCAATGGCCGGGATGCGCCCCCACGTGCTCGCGGGCGTACTGGCTCGGCGGCAGTCCCGCATGGCGTGTGAACGCCACGCTGAACGTGCTTGCGGAACTGTAGCCGACACGTTCGGCCACCTCCGCGATGTTGCAGGCGTTGTGGCGGAGGAGGTCCTTCGCCAGGGCCATTCGCCAGGCCAGCAGATACTCCATCGGCGCGATGCCTACCGCCCGGCTGAACCGTTCGAAAAACGCGGAGCGCGACAGCGCAGCCTCTTTCGCAAGCTGGGCAATCGTCCAGGCCCTGGCCGGATGTTCATGCATGCGCCGTATCGCGGCCGACAGGCGCACGTCCGCAAGCGCGCGCAAGAGGCCAGGCGATGCGCCGGTCTCCGCGCTGGAGCGCAGGGCTTCGATCAGCAGTACCTCGAGCAGTCGCGCCAACACCACCTCGCGGCCAGCGCGCTGTGCCCGGGATTCGTCGCGCACGAGCTGCACCAGCGTCGCCAGGCGCTGTTCGCCGCGCACATGCACGAGCTCCGGCAGCAGCGAAACCAGCAGCGCGGCATCGGCGGAACGGAAGACGCAATGGCCGACGACGAGGTGGGTGTCGGGTACGGCGCTCGCATCGCCCAGCCGGAATTCACCAGGCCGCAACTCCACGGGGCTGGTGTGGAAAGCGGCCGGCCCGACGGTAGCGAGGCTGGTCATCGAAAAATCGTGCGCGGCCGGTATGAGGACGAAGTCGCCCTGCCGCAGCGTCACCGGCTCGCGTACGCCTGCGGCAAGCCGGCATGCGCCCTCCAGGACGACGCAATAGAACGGATGCCCCGCATCCGAACGGCGCACACCCCATGCGCCCGCACCACTGACGACCTTCGAGTGCGTCGTAACTGGCTGGAGCAGCGTCACTATCTCGGCAAGGGGATCGGTCATGGACTGATTCAAATGTTTTCTGGACTTTCGATTGTAGCAAGTCCGGCCGTTGTGCCCTATCGTCTCAGTACACCCACACAAGGAGTTTTCATGAATACTGTCCTGATCACAGGTTGCTCGTCCGGCTTTGGCCTCGAAACCGCACGCTACTTTCTCGACCGGGAGTGGCGCGTCATCGCCACGATGCGCTCGCCCGCTGCCTCCACCCTGCCGTCTTCCGACAGACTGCTGACACTCGCGCTCGACGTTACCGACGCGGCGAGCATACAACGCGCAGTAGAGGCCGCGGGACCGATCGATGTCCTCGTGAACAACGCGGGGTTCGGGGCGATGACACCGTTCGAATCGACGCCGATCGAAACGGCCCGCGCGCTCTTCGAAACGAATACATTGGGTACGATGGCATTGACCCAGGCGGTGCTGCCGCAATTCAGGGAACGCAAGGCCGGCGTGATCGTCAACGTTACGTCGATCGTCACGGAGCGGCCATTCCCGCTGCTTTCCGTGTACACCGCCAGCAAGGCGGCCGTCAACGCGTTCAGTGCGTCGCTCGCGCTGGAGCTTGCGCAGTTCGACGTGCGCGTACACGTCGTGCAGCCGGGCCGGGCGCCGAGCACCCAGTTTGGCGACAACGCAAGGGCAAGAACGACAGCCGGGATCTCCGACGCATATGCCGACTTCGCGCATGAGATATTTTCCGGCATCGCGCCGGACGCGCCCACCACACGTGCGATCGACGTGGCTGAAGCTGTGTGGCGCGCCGCGACCGATCCCACTTGCCCGCCCCGCCTGGCCGCCGGAGCGGACGCGGTGGCGCTTGCGGCGGCCGTGGCTACGCAAGGCTAACGGCCGGTTGAAGATGGCGGTGCGTTGCACCGATCATGCCGGGGGGAACCGTTCGCACCGGCGGTGTCGCAACCTGCACTCGTGCTGATCTCCCGGCAGCATCATGGCGATCCTGGCGGGAGGCCGCACGCTATCGGCAACCGCCAGCTTGCGTCGACGCCAGGAAGAACCGGCCATTGGTCCAGTGTGATCCGGTGCGGACGCGCCGGCCTGTACGGCGCGCGGGATCTGCGTGGGGGGCCGTGGATTCCAATCAAGTCAGCTTCGATTTCACGCTTTGCTGCCGCCGGCCGGGAATAGAGCGCGCTCAAGAATATACGGACGCGCAAATGAAAAAAGCCCGCAGCGATCACGCTACGGGCTTTTCTCGGAATAACAGCCTGACGATAACTTACTTTCACACTGGTTGCAGCAGTGAGGTCGGGCAGTGCCCGGCCGAACGATCGGCGCATTCGACAGCTCGAAGCGGAGGGTATGCACGGATGAGACGGAAGCAGAAAATGGAAAAAGCCCGCAGCGATCACGCTACGGGCTTTCTCGGTAGCGAGGTCGGGCAGTGCCCGGCCGAGCAAACGGCGCAGTGCTCGCAGAGTACTGCGAAGCCCAAAGCAAAAAACCCCTGCCAGCTTGCTGGACAGCGGGGCGAAGCAAAGCAGTGCTTTGCTGAGCGACTGAGAAGAGGCCAAATGCAAAAATCCCCCAACAGCATGCGCTGAAGGGGGATTTTCTAAATAACAGCCTGACGATAACCTACTTTCACACTGGTTGCAGCACTATCATCGGCGCAAAGTCGTTTCACGGTCCTGTTCGGGATGGGAAGGGGTGGGACCGACTTGCTATGGTCATCAGGCATGACTTGTACGGCGCGTTGCTCTCAGTGGAGCAGCAACGAACCTCAATCTGGATTCAGTAAAGTTAGGGTACTCATCAGAGTAAATGCAGATATAACCGTCAAGGTTATAGGGACAAGCCGTACGGGCAATTAGTATCAGTTAGCTTAATGCATTACTGCACTTCCACACCTGACCTATCAACGTCCTGGTCTCGAACGACCCTTCAAGGAGCTCAAGGCTCCGGGAAATCTCATCTTAAGGCAAGTTTCCCGCTTAGATGCTTTCAGCGGTTATCTCTTCCGAACTTAGCTACCCGGCAATGCCACTGGCGTGACAACCGGTACACCAGAGGTTCGTCCACTCCGGTCCTCTCGTACTAGGAGCAGCCCCCTTCAAATTTCCAACGCCCACGGCAGATAGGGACCAAACTGTCTCACGACGTTTTAAACCCAGCTCACGTACCACTTTAAATGGCGAACAGCCATACCCTTGGGACCGGCTACAGCCCCAGGATGTGATGAGCCGACATCGAGGTGCCAAACTCCCCCGTCGATATGAACTCTTGGGAGGAATCAGCCTGTTATCCCCAGAGTACCTTTTATCCGTTGAGCGATGGCCCTTCCATACAGAACCACCGGATCACTATGTCCTACTTTCGTACCTGCTCGACTTGTCGGTCTCGCAGTTAAGCACGCTTATGCCATTGCACTATTAGCACGATGTCCGACCGTACCTAGCGTACCTTCGAACTCCTCCGTTACACTTTAGGAGGAGACCGCCCCAGTCAAACTGCCTACCATGCACTGTCCCCGATCCGGATAACGGACCAAGGTTAGAACCTCAAACAAACCAGGGTGGTATTTCAAGGTTGGCTCCACGAGAACTGGCGTCCCCGCTTCAAAGCCTCCCACCTATCCTACACAGATTGGTTCAAAGTCCAATGCAAAGCTACAGTAAAGGTTCATGGGGTCTTTCCGTCTAGCCGCGGGTAGATTGCATCATCACAAACACTTCAACTTCGCTGAGTCTCGGGAGGAGACAGTGTGGCCATCGTTACGCCATTCGTGCAGGTCGGAACTTACCCGACAAGGAATTTCGCTACCTTAGGACCGTTATAGTTACGGCCGCCGTTTACTGGGACTTCAATCAAGAGCTTGCACCCCATCATTTAATCTTCCAGCACCGGGCAGGCGTCACACCCTATACGTCCACTTTCGTGTTTGCAGAGTGCTGTGTTTTTATTAAACAGTCGCAGCCACCATTTTATTGCAACCCTTTCACCCTTCTGCAGTAAAGCAGTCAAGCTACCGGGGCGTACCTTTTCCCGAAGTTACGGTACCAATTTGCCGAGTTCCTTCTCCCGAGTTCTCTCAAGCGCCTTAGAATACTCATCTCGCCCACCTGTGTCGGTTTGCGGTACGGTCTCGTATGACTGAAGCTTAGAGGCTTTTCTTGGAACCACTTCCGATTGCTTCAGGGTCAATGACCCCTCGTCCCAGTCCCTTGAATTATGTGCCCGGATTTGCCTAAGCACCTTCTATGAACCAGAAACTGACTATTCCAACAGTCAGACAACCTTCCGCGATCCGTCCCCCCATCGCATCATACGACGGTGCAGGAATATTAACCTGCTTCCCATCAGCTACGCATCTCTGCCTCGCCTTAGGGGCCGACTCACCCTGCTCCGATGAACGTTGAACAGGAAACCTTGGGCTTACGGCGTGCGGGCTTTTCACCCGCATTATCGCTACTCATGTCAGCATTCGCACTTCTGATACCTCCAGCAGCCTTTACAAGCCACCTTCGCAGGCTTACAGAACGCTCTCCTACCATATCCTTACGGATATCCGCAGCTTCGGTGTATCGCTTAGCCCCGTTACATCTTCCGCGCAGGACGACTCGATCAGTGAGCTATTACGCTTTCTTTAAATGATGGCTGCTTCTAAGCCAACATCCTGACTGTTTTAGCCTTCCCACTTCGTTTTCCACTTAGCGATACTTTGGGACCTTAGCTGGCGGTCTGGGTTGTTTCCCTCTTGACGCCGGACGTTAGCACCCGACGTCTGTCTCCCAAGCTCGCACTCACCGGTATTCGGAGTTTGCAATGGTTTGGTAAGTCGCGATGACCCCCTAGCCATAACAGTGCTCTACCCCCGGTGGTGATACTTGAGGCACTACCTAAATAGTTTTCGGAGAGAACCAGCTATTTCCAAGTTTGTTTAGCCTTTCACCCCTATCCACAGCTCATCCCCTAATTTTTCAACATTAGTGGGTTCGGTCCTCCAGTGCGTGTTACCGCACCTTCAACCTGGCCATGGATAGATCACTTGGTTTCGGGTCTACACCCAGCAACTGACGCCCTGTTCGGACTCGATTTCTCTACGGCTCCCCTATATGGTTAACCTCGCTACTGAATGTAAGTCGCTGACCCATTATACAAAAGGTACGCCGTCACGGAACAAGTCCGCTCCGACTGTTTGTATGCACACGGTTTCAGGATCTATTTCACTCCCCTCCCGGGGTTCTTTTCGCCTTTCCCTCACGGTACTGGTTCACTATCGGTCGATTACGAGTATTTAGCCTTGGAGGATGGTCCCCCCATATTCAGACAGGATTTCTCGTGTCCCGCCCTACTTGTCGTACGCTTAGTACCACCGGTCTGATTTCGTGTACGGGGCTATCACCCACTATGGCGCCTATTTCCAGAGGCTTCCACTATCAGTCCGACTATCACGTACAGGCTCTTCCCATTTCGCTCGCCACTACTTTGGGAATCTCGGTTGATTTCTTTTCCTGCAGCTACTTAGATGTTTCAGTTCGCCGCGTTCGCCTCACACACCTATGTATTCAGTGAGTGATACCCTGAAAGGGTGGGTTTCCCCATTCGGAAATCTTCGGATCAAAGCTCGTTTGTCAGCTCCCCGAAGCTTATCGCAGACTACTACGTCCTTCATCGCCTGTAATCGCCAAGGCATCCGCCATGTGCACTTAGTCACTTGTCCCTATAACCTTGACGGCTATAGCTTCAAATGCATTTACTACTGTGTTTGATGAGTTTTGTATGCGTTCTTTCGAACACTACCCTAAGTGTGAATCTTTCGATCCACGCTTAATAAAACTTTACTTCATCCAGATTGTTAAAGAACGAAACAGCTTAGATCTCTAAAAGATCAAACCTAAACATCTTGTGCTTACGTTTGATATCTTACGCAGATGCGTTGGTGGAGGATGACGGGATCGAACCGACGACCCCCTGCTTGCAAAGCAGGTGCTCTCCCAGCTGAGCTAATCCCCCAGGGATTTCTGTGCAATACGTGGTGGGTCTGGTTGGGCTCGAACCAACGACCCCCGCGTTATCAACACGGTGCTCTAACCAGCTGAGCTACAGACCCGCATGATCTTGCGGTGCTACTGTTTCTTCTTCATTCGACAGTCGATAAGTGTGAGCGTTTGATGCACGACCTTGCGGTCAGTGCCTACTCTAGAAAGGAGGTGATCCAGCCGCACCTTCCGATACGGCTACCTTGTTACGACTTCACCCCAGTCACGAATCCTACCGTGGTAAGCGCCCTCCTTGCGGTTAAGCTACCTACTTCTGGTAAAACCCGCTCCCATGGTGTGACGGGCGGTGTGTACAAGACCCGGGAACGTATTCACCGCGACATGCTGATCCGCGATTACTAGCGATTCCAACTTCATGTAGTCGAGTTGCAGACTACAATCCGGACTACGATACACTTTCTGGGATTAGCTCCCCCTCGCGGGTTGGCGGCCCTCTGTATGTACCATTGTATGACGTGTGAAGCCCTACCCATAAGGGCCATGAGGACTTGACGTCATCCCCACCTTCCTCCGGTTTGTCACCGGCAGTCTCATTAGAGTGCCCTTTCGTAGCAACTAATGACAAGGGTTGCGCTCGTTGCGGGACTTAACCCAACATCTCACGACACGAGCTGACGACAGCCATGCAGCACCTGTGTTCAGGTTCCCTTTCGGGCACCCTCCAATCTCTCAGAAGTTCCTGACATGTCAAGGGTAGGTAAGGTTTTTCGCGTTGCATCGAATTAATCCACATCATCCACCGCTTGTGCGGGTCCCCGTCAATTCCTTTGAGTTTTAATCTTGCGACCGTACTCCCCAGGCGGTCTACTTCACGCGTTAGCTGCGTTACTAAGTCAATTAAGACCCAACAACTAGTAGACATCGTTTAGGGCGTGGACTACCAGGGTATCTAATCCTGTTTGCTCCCCACGCTTTCGTGCATGAGCGTCAATCTTAGCCCAGGGGGCTGCCTTCGCCATCGGTGTTCCTCCACATCTCTACGCATTTCACTGCTACACGTGGAATTCTACCCCCCTCTGCCAGATTCCAGCCTTGCAGTCTCCAACGCCATTCCCAGGTTAAGCCCGGGGATTTCACGTCAGACTTACAAAACCGCCTGCGCACGCTTTACGCCCAGTAATTCCGATTAACGCTTGCACCCTACGTATTACCGCGGCTGCTGGCACGTAGTTAGCCGGTGCTTATTCTTCAGGTACCGTCATGAGGTACGGATATTAGCCGCACCCTTTTCTTCCCTGACAAAAGAGCTTTACAACCCGAAGGCCTTCTTCACTCACGCGGCATTGCTGGATCAGGGTTGCCCCCATTGTCCAAAATTCCCCACTGCTGCCTCCCGTAGGAGTCTGGACCGTGTCTCAGTTCCAGTGTGGCTGGTCGTCCTCTCAGACCAGCTACTGATCGTCGCCTTGGTGAGCCTTTACCTCACCAACTAGCTAATCAGATATCGGCCGCTCCAGGAGCACAAGGCCTTGCGGTCCCCTGCTTTCATCCTTGGATCGTATGCGGTATTAGCGTAACTTTCGCTACGTTATCCCCCACTCTTGGGCACGTTCCGATATATTACTCACCCGTTCGCCACTCGCCGCCAGGCCGAAGCCCGCGCTGCCGTTCGACTTGCATGTGTAAAGCATGCCGCCAGCGTTCAATCTGAGCCAGGATCAAACTCTTCAGTTTAATCTCTGTTGTCTCGGCATTTCTGCCGAGGGTCATTCACTCAAAATACTGACGAATCATTCGAAGATGATTACGTTTATTTTGCGTGAACGTTTGATGCTATATATTTTGAGCTTCGGGACCAAAGTCCCGGGCACATCATCAAACGCCCACACTTATCGACTGTTGATTGTTAAAGAATTCTTGCCATTCGGCGCTTGCTGTCAAATCAGTTTGATTCGTCGACAAATCGTTGTGTTTGTCAGCAGCAGAGAAGCGAGATTATGCGGTACAGCGTGCAACTCGTCAACCCCTCTTTGCCATCAGCCTCAGGTTCAACACCTGCCGCTTCCGGCACCTCGCTGCGTCGTTGTTCGCTGCGAGGGACAGAACTATAGCGAATCGCCGGCCGCCATGCAAGGGTAAAATGCATGATTCCGCGAATCCCCGAGAAGTTCCATGACGATCCTGCTTTCCACCCTCAATGCCCGCTATACCCATGCGTCGCTGGGCCTGCGTTATCTGCTCGCCAATATGAAGGAATTGGCAACACAAACGCACATTCAGGAATTCGTCATCGGTGCGAAGACGACGGAGATGGTGGAACGCATCCTCGCGTACAACCCGAAGATCGTCGGATTCGGTGTCTATATATGGAACGTCGATGAAACCGCGAAGCTGGTCGCCACCCTGAAGCGTGTGGCGCCGCATATCGTGGTCGTGCTGGGTGGGCCGGAAGTTTCCCACGAAACGAACGAGCAGCACATCGTACAACTGGCGGACTACGTGGTCACCGGCTGGGGCGACATCACCTTCCCGAAGCTGTGCGGCGAGATCCTGCACGGCCCGAAGCCGCTGATGAAAGTGCACGCAGGCGTGCAGCCGCCGATGGCCGATATCGCGCTGCCCTACTCCTTGTATGGCGATGACGATATCGCCCACCGCACGCTGTACGTGGAAGCCTCGCGCGGCTGTCCATTCAAGTGCGAGTTCTGCCTGTCGGCGCTGGACAAGACAGCGTGGCCCTTCAATATCGAGACGTTCCTGGGTGAGATGGAGGCGCTGCATCGGCGCGGTGCCCGCGTGTTCAAGTTCGTGGACCGCACGTTCAACCTGAACATCAAGACCAGCCTGAAGATCATGCAATTCTTCCTCGACAAGCTGGCCGCCAACCCCGAAGACCCGGTCTACGCCCACTTCGAGCTGGTGCCCGACCACCTGCCGGATGCGCTGAAGGAAGGCATCGCCAAATTCCCGCCGGGCACCCTGCAGTTCGAAATCGGCATCCAGAGCTTCAATCCAACGGTGCAGGCGAACATCTCCCGGAAGCAGGATAACGACAAGGCGGCCGCCAACATCCGTTGGCTGTGCGAGCACTCCCACGTCCACATGCACGTGGACCTGATCGCCGGCTTGCCGGGCGAAACCGTGGAGAGTTTCGCGGAAGGCTTCGACAAGCTGTGGGCCCTTGGCCCGCACGAGATCCAGTTCGGCATTCTGAAGCGACTGCGCGGCACACCCATCATCCGCCACACGGAAGCCTTCGGCCTGGTGTTCGATCCCTACCCGCCCTATACCATTCTGGCGAACCGGGATATCGACTTCGCCACCATGCAGCGGCTGGTGCGTTTCGCCCGCTATTGGGACCTGGTTGCCAACTCGGGCCGCTTCACGCACGTGACGCCGGTACTGCTGGGCACCCGCCCGTTCGACAACTTCATGGCATTCTCCGACTGGCTGTATGCGAACACGGATGCGACCCACCGTATTGCGCTGGACCGTCTTGCCACGCTGGTCGGGAAGTACCTTCAAGAGCAGGGCGTGCCCGACGTGGCGGCATTGCTGGCGAGCGATGGCCATGGCGTCAAGCAGAAGGCGGCCCCGGCACCCGCGGTGGTCGCGCCGCAGCGGCAGGCGCGGCATCTTGGAGCCTGTGCGTAAGCGGGCTCCGACACACGGTAGAGCCGGGGGCTGTAGCGAACGAAACGAATCTCACTTACACTGGCGACATGCCCATTGCACAAGAGCCAACCTTGACATATGACCCCGGCGGCGCGTCGGGTGCGACGGTAACCGCCGATGGCACATGGCAGGTCCACGTGCTCGCGCAGCGCAAGGTCATCAAGGGCATCACCAGCCAGTTGAAGTCGGCCAGCGCCGATGCGCGATGGGACCTTACCGCGATCGACAGCATGGACCACATCGGCGCCCAGCTGTTCTGGCAAGCCTGGGGCTACAAGCGCCCGGCCGCTCTCGAACTCGCACCAGGCCAGGAAGAATTCTTCAAGCGGCTGGAAGCCACCGGCAGGCTGGAGCTGCCCCGCCAGCGCGGCTTGCACATGAACTGGATCACCACGCTGGGCACCGGCGTGCTGCATTTCGTGGAACACCTGCAAGGCTTCGTGCGCCTGATCGGCCAGGTGGTGCAAGACCTGTGGCGCTTCATCGCCGCGCCGCAGCGCGGGCCATGGAAGGAAATCTCCGCCAATATCTTTCACGCCGGCTTCCAGGCCCTCGGCATCACCGCTCTCGTCGGCTTCCTGATCGGCGTGGTGCTCTCCTACCTCTCGGCGCAGCAGCTGCGCAACTTCGGCGGCGACATCTACCTCGTCAACCTGCTCGGCATGAGCATCATCCGCGAACTCGGCCCGCTGCTGGCGGCGATCCTTGTCGCGGGCCGCTCCGGTTCGTCGATCACCGCGCAGCTGGGCGTGATGCGCGTGACCGAGGAACTCGATGCGATGCTCGTGATGGGCATCTCGCACGGCTTCCGGCTCGTGATGCCGAAGGTGGTGGCGCTTGCGATCTCGATGCCGCTGCTGGTGATCTGGACGGATACGATGGCCCTGATCGGCGGCATGGTGTCGGCCAAGCTCGAACTGAACCTGTCGGCCCGCTACTTCATCCAGAAACTGCCCGACGCGGTGCCACTGGCGAACTACATGATCGGCCTGGGCAAGGGTGTCGTGTTCGGCATGCTGATCGCCCTCGTCTCCTGCCACTTCGGCCTGCGCATCCAGCCGAACACCGAGAGCCTGGGCCGCGGCACCACCACGTCGGTCGTCACCGCGATCACCGTCGTGATCCTGGCCGATGCCGTGTTCGCGATCGTCTTCAACGGAGTGGGATTCTGATGGACGAGCGCGAAGAAGCGGGTCTCAGCTGCTCCGGCGCGCCGAGCGAACTGACGCTGGACGGCAGCGTTCCCGTCGTGGAGATCACGAACCTGCAGACGAAGTTTGGCAAGACCGTCATCCACAACAACCTGAACCTCACCATCGAGGATGGCGAGATCATGTCGATCGTTGGCGGCTCCGGCACGGGCAAGACGGTGCTGCTGCGCCAGATGCTGGGCCTGGAACGGCCGTCGCAGGGCTGCGTGCGCGTCTTCGGGGAGGACATCACGCAGGCCAAGCCCGCCCAGCTGCAACTGCTGCGCAATCACTGGGGCATGCTGTTCCAGGAAGGCGCGCTGTATTCGGCGCTCACCGTGTTCGAGAACATCGCCCAGCCGATGCGCGAACTGGGCGTGCTGCCCGACGCGCTGGTGCGCGACGCGGTGCTGCTGAAGATGAACATGGTCGGGCTGGGACCCGAGCATGCGAACAAGATGCCGTCCGACCTGTCCGGCGGCATGGTCAAGCGCGTTGCGCTGGCGCGGGCGCTCGCGCTGGAACCGAAGCTGCTGTTCCTGGACGAGCCCACGGCCGGCCTGGACCCGGACCGCTCGGAAAGCTTCGTTTCGTTGATCAAGTCATTGCACCGCGAACTGGGCCTGACCGTGGTGATGGTGACGCACGACCTCGATACGCTGTTCGCCCTGTCGACGCGTATCGCCGTCCTGGCGGAAAAGCACGTGATCGCGGTGGGCCCCACGCGCGAGGTTATCGCGGTGAACCACCCGTTCATCAAGGAATTCTTCCTGGGCGACCGCGGCAAGCGCGCGCTCGAAGCCCTGCAATAGCGGTCCGGGAACACTACAAGGAGCACAGAATGGAAAACCGATCGCACGCGTTCATGACCGGCATCTTCACGCTGACCCTGCTCGCGGCCGCCGTCCTGTTCGGCATATGGTTCAACCGCGACCGCGTGGAATACGACCCCTACCTGCTGGCCACCACGCTCGCCGTGCCCGGCCTGAATCCGCAGGCCGCGGTGCGCTACCGCGGCCTCGAGGTGGGCAAGGTCGATGGCATCGACTTCGATCCGAAGATGGCCGGACAGATCCTGATCCACCTGTCGATCGACCCGGCCACGCCGATCACGAAGACCACCTATGCCACGCTGGGCTACCAGGGCGTGACCGGCATCGCCTACATCCAGCTGGACGACGAATCGGTGGGTTCGCAGCGGCTGGCCACGAATGCCGACGATCCTGCCCGCATCCCATTGCGCCCCGGCCTGCTCGACCAGCTGGAAAAGCGCGGCACGGCCATCCTGTCGCAGGCCGAGGAAGTGACGGAGAAACTGAACGACCTCCTGAACGACGAGAACCGCAAGACCATCCTGGCAGCCTTCTCCGACGTGAGCGAGACCGTGAACCGCTACAAGGCGCTGCCAGGCCAGCTTGGTCCGACGATCGAAAAGCTGCCGGCGCTGGCCGCCAAGGCGGAAACGGCGATCGACTCCGTCAACACGCTGGCGCAGGACGTGACCGCCCTGTCGCAAAGCCTGCACGGCCCGCAAGGCACGCTCACGCGCCTCGGCGATTCCGTCGACCGCGCCGTGACCGGCGTGGAAGCCGTGACGACCGGCGCGCAGCTGGAAACGCTGCCCAGCATCACGGCGCTGACCGATGAAACCCGTTCGTCGATGCGTGCCGTGCGCCGCACGATGAATACCCTGAACGATCGTCCGCAGAGCATCCTGTTCGGCGCCCCGGACGCGGCGCCCGGCCCGGGCGAACCCGGCTTCACTGCGCCGGCCCCATGAGAGTGACGCGATGAATGACCACATGACGACTTCCCCACGCTTCCATCCGATCGGCCAACTCGCGCTGGCCGCCGTCGCCTGCATCGCCCTGCTGGCCGGCTGTGCCTCGAGCAAAGGGCCCACGCCCACCAGCTTCGACTTCGGGCCGGTGGCGGCGCCGGTGACCAATTCCCCTGCCGCGACGGCATTCCCCGCCCTCATCGTGGCGGACGTAAGCGGCCCGGCCACGCTGGACACCGATCGCATGTTCTACCGCCTTGCCTATGCGAATGCGCAGCAGGCGCTGCCCTATGCGTACAACCGCTGGGCCGCCACTCCGCTGCAACTGCTGTCGCAGCGCATGAAGGCGCGTATCGCCCAGGGAGGCGTGAAGGTGCTGTCGACCACGGACGCCACGGGCGGCATACCGGTGTTGCGCCTGGAGATGGACGAGTTCTCGCAGAACTTCACCAGCGCCACGCAGAGCAGCGCCAATATCTCGCTGCGCGCCTCGCTGTTCGACGGCCACCGGCTGGTGGACCAGCGCACCTTCACGCGCTCGCTCGATGCGCCCAGCGCGGACGCCGCCGGCGGCGCCAGCGCACTGGCCGCCACGTCGGACGCGATCGCGGCCGATCTCCTTGCCTGGCTGGCCACGCTGCCGCCGCGCTGACCATGGCCGGGGACGAAAGCGCCGGCGCCGCCACGGGCCCGGTTCAACCGCCGGTGCCGGCCGGGCCGGGCGGACCGGCACAGGAAACCCGGCCGCAGCGCGGTTCGCCGGTGGCGCGCGCCAGCCTGCTCGCCTACCTGCTGCTGATCATCTACGCCAGCTGGTATCCCTTCTCCGGCTGGCACAACCAGGGACTGTCGCCGTTCATCTTCCTCGAACATACGTCGATGCCGCGCTACTGGACGAAGTTCGACGCCACGGTGAACGTGATCGGCTACGTTCCCTTCGGCATGCTGATCGCCTATGCGCTGCACCCGGCGCTGCGCGGTATCCTGGCCTTCATCGCGGCGGCCTGCCTTGGCGCGCTGGTGTCCGGCCTGATGGAAGCGGTGCAGACCTTCCTGCCCAGCCGCGTGTCGTCGAACCTCGACTTCTATACGAACGCGGCCGGCTGCGCGCTCGGCGGCCTGATCGGCGTACTCACGGCGCGCAAGCTGCTCGATACGAGCCACCTGTACCGGCTGCGGCAGCGCTGGTTCGCGCTGCACGCCAGCCAGGGCCTGGTGCTGGTGGCGCTGTGGCCGCTGGCGCAGATCTACCCCACATCTTTCCTGTTCGGCCAGGGGCAGGTGCTCCCCACGCTGTCCGGCTGGCTGAGCGGCTTGCTGGAGATGGAGATCGACCTGCTGGCCTACGTGCGCCCCGATCCCGAGCTGACGGTGGAGCAGTACTGGCTGTCCGAAACGATGATCACTGCTTGCGCCATGGTCGGCGGCGCGTTGACGCTGCTGTGCCTCATGCGCAGGCCGGCGCCGCGCCTGTTGCTGGCCGCGGTCTTGCTGGCCGCCGCCGTGCTGACGAAGACGCTCGCCTCTGCCCTGCTGTTCACCCCGGATAACGCCTTCGTATGGGTCACGCCCGGGGCGCAGGGCGGCTTCCTGATCGGCGGCATCATGGTCGCCGGCCTGGCCTTCGCGCCGCCCATGGCGCAGCGCCGGCTGGCGATCGCCACGATCGTGCTCGGTCTCCTGGTCGTCAACAGCACGCCGGTAAATCCCTACTTCAGCGCCACCATGCAAGACTGGGTGCAAGGGAAGTTCCTGAACTTCAATGGCGCGGCCCGGTTCCTGTCGCTGCTGTGGCCCTTCTGCGCGCTGTGGTTCCTGTGGCTGCCCTCCCATAAACTCAATAAATCCTGATCGCGGGTATCATTATGGCTTTGCTTCAATAAAGACATCAGCGAGGCAGGCATGAGCGAGACCCCTTACTTCAAGCACCACGTGTTCTTCTGCATGAACACGCGGGACGACGGCCGTGAAAGCTGCGGCCCGCGCGGCGCCGAGCAGGCGCAGAAGCACGCCAAGAAGCGCTGCAAGCAGCTGGACATCAACGGCGCCGGCGGTGTGCGCATCAACCAGGCAGGCTGCCTGGACCGCTGCGAACACGGCCCCGTGCTCGTGGTCTACCCCGAGGGCACGTGGTACACGTACGTGGATACGTCCGACATCGATGAGATCATCGACAGCCACCTGGTGGGTGGCAAACCCGTGGAAAGGCTGAAGATCAAATAATGATGAACAAGAACACCAAGCATTTCACCATGCAGGGCCATGCCGGCTTGATGGAAGGCCTGATCGACCTGCCCCTCGATGGCAAGAAGCCGCGCGGCATCGCCCTGGTGGCGCACCCGCATCCGCTGTACGGCGGCACGATGGAAAACAAGGTCACGCAAACGCTGGCGCGCGCCTTCGTGGCGCTCGACTATACCGTGGCCCGTATCAACTTCCGCGGGGTCGGCCAGTCCGAGGGCGAGCATGACCGCGGCCATGGCGAAACGGACGACATGGAGCTGCTCTACGAGCACATGGTCGAGAAGTTCCCCGACCTGCCGGTGGCACTGGCAGGCTTCTCGTTCGGCACCTTCGTGCAATCGCAGCTGGCGAAACGCCTGGAAGCCGCCGGCAAGCCGGTACAGGGCCTGGTGCTGGTGGGCGCCGCCGCCGGCAAGTGGCAGATGCCGGAGATCGCACCGAACACGATCCTGATCCATGGCGAGAACGACGACACGATCCCCGTGCAGGCAGTGTTCGACTGGGCCCGTCCGCAGGACGTGCCGGTGGTGGTGATCCCGGGTGCCGACCACTTCTTCCACCGCAAGCTCAATCACATCAAGAGCTGGGTCATCGCGCTGTGGCTGGGCCGCGCGCAGCACAAGGACGACCCCGAGGACGCGTGAACGCCTATAATGTCCGGGCCATTTTTTTGCCGAGCGCACGATGGCCCCGGCTTACGCACCACATAGAGGCTCCAGATCCATGAAAAAAATGCTCGCGGCACTGGCTACCAGTGTCCTGTTACTCTCCTCCGCCGTCGCACAAACCATCCCTGCCCCGACCATCGCCGCCAAGTCCTGGCTGCTGCTCGACGCCACCAGTGGCCAGCTGATCGCTGCGCAGGACCCGAACATGCGCGTGGAACCGGCTTCGCTGACCAAGATCATGACCGCCTACCTCACCTTCGAGGCACTGCGCGACAAGAAGCTGGACATCAACCAGAAGGTCAACGTTTCCGTGCGCGCCTGGAAGGTCGATTCCTCCAGCTCGAAGATGTTCATCGACCCGGCCGTTCCCGTGTCGATCAACGACCTGCTGCACGGCCTGATGGTCCAGTCGGGTAACGACGCCGCCGTGGCGTTGGCCGAAGCGGTGGCCGGCGACGAAGCCACCTTCGTCACGCTGATGAACCGCGAGGCGAAGCGCCTGGGCATGACCAATACCCGCTTCGCCAACCCGCACGGCCTGCCCAGCCCGGACAATTACACGACCGCGCGCGACCTGTCGATCCTGGCCAAGCACGTGATCCAGGAATTCCCGCAGTACTACAAGATCGACTCGGTGAAGAGTTACACCTACAACAAGATCACCCAGCAGAACCGCAACCGCCTGCTGTGGCTCGACCCGACCGTGGACGGCATGAAGACGGGCCACACCGAATCGGCCGGCTACTGCATGGTGGCGTCGGCCAAGCGGCCGAGCGGTAACGTGGAACGCCGCCTGATCTCGGTGGTGATGGGCACGAACTCGGACGCGACGCGCACGGCCGAAAGCCAGAAGCTGCTGAACTGGGGCTTCCAGAACTTCGATACCGTGAAGCTGTACTCGAAGGGCCAGGCGGTCGACACGCCGCAGATCTGGAAAGGCGCCAAGAACAACATCAAGATCGGTTTCCGCCAGGACGTGCTGGTGACGGTGCCGAAGGGTGTGGCCGCCAAGATGAAGCCGCAGCTGGAGCGCAAGGACCCGCTGGTGGCGCCGGTGCCGGAAGGCGCCAACGTGGGCAAGCTGAAGATGGTGGTGGATGGCAAACCGATGCTGGAACTGCCGGTCGTTGCGCTGGAAACGGTGGAACAGGCGTCGATCTTCGGCCGCGCGTGGGACTCCATGCGCCTGTGGCTGAAGTAAGCGCGACGTGACGCTCTGACCCGCCCCTGCAAAAAGCCCGCCTCCCGGCGGGTTTTTTGCATCCGCGCCGCTCTATAATCGGATTCCCCCTCAGTTTCCATTCAATCAGAAAGTCACATGCCATGACGAATCAAGCTTGCCCCGCCGTCCGCACTTCCGAACATGGTCCCGCGCTGTCGCGCATCGTTGCCGGCATGTGGCGCATGGGCGAATGGAGGATGGCGCCGCAGGAGCGCCTGGCGTTCGTCGAACGATGCATCGACATGGGCGTGACGAGCTTCGACCATGCCGACATCTACGGGCTCTACACCGTGGAGGCCCTGTTCGGCGAAGCGCTCGCGCTGCGGCCGGCACTGCGCGAACGCATCCAGCTCGTGAGCAAATGCGGCATCCAGCTGGTATCGCCCGCGCGCCCGGCGCACAAGATCAAGCAATACGACACGTCGGCCGCGCATATCACCGCGTCGGTGGACAATTCCCTGCGGGCCCTGCGCACCGATTACCTCGACCTGCTGCTGATCCACCGGCCCGACCCGCTGATGGACTTCGACGAGATCGCGGAAACCTTCGAACAGTTGCGAGCGGCAGGCAAGGTGCGGCACTTCGGCGTGTCGAATTTCAGCCGCCACCAGTTCGAATGCCTGCATCGCCGCATTCCGCTGGCCACCAACCAGGTGGAATTCTCGCCGCTGCACACTGCGCCCATGTACGACGAAACGTTCGACGGCCTGCAAGACCTGCGGGTGTCGCCGATGATCTGGTCGCCACTGGCCGGCGGCCGTTTGTTCAGCAACGATCCGGCCACCGAAACGCTGCGCGCCGCGATCGCGCGTATCGCAGCGGAGATCGATCAGCCATTCGGCAGCGTGGTCTTCGCATGGATCATGCAGTTGCCGTCCAGGCCGGTTCCGCTCACGGGCAGCGGCCGGATCGAGGCGATCGAGGAAGCGGTTCGCGCAACGCGGGTCGAGCTCACCCGCACCCAATGGTTCGAGATCCTGCGCGCCGCGCAGGGCCACGAGGTGCCTTGAGGCGGGTGCGCCTTCAGTCCTCGTCGTACACGAGCGGCGGCGCAATGCCTTTCCAGCCGCTCTTCCAGGCGAGGTTGAGGGCCAGCGTGCCCAGGATATACACCACGAAGAACAGCACGAAGTAATAGAAGCGCAGCCATACGAGCAGGCCCACGTTCACCAGCAGCAGCACCAGCGCCGCCGCGCTTTTCTTCTGCTTGGAGCTGGGAAAGCGAATCGTTGAGACCATCAAGCTGCCCACGACGAACAGCAGCCCCACCATGAGCCAGCCGTGCAGGCTCGTCTCCGGCGGGAACGGCCATGCCACGACCACCGATGCCACGCACGCGGCGCCCGCCGTGATCGGCATGCCCACGAAGTACTTCGGATCGGTGCGGCCCACGCTCACATTGAACCTGGCGAGGCGCAGCGCGCCGCAGGCGACGAAGATGAATGCCGCCAGGCCGCCGGTACGCAGCAGCGTGGGATCGGCGGGCCCGATCTGCACGAAGGCATAGCAATACACCAGCATTGCCGGGCCGATGCCGAAGTTCATCACGTCCGCTATCGAGTCGAGCTGCACGCCGAATTCGGAACTTGTACCGGTGGCACGCGCCACGAAGCCATCCAGCGCGTCGAAGATGCCGGCGAGGACAAGCAGCGCGGCGGCCAGCCGGTAATCGGCGGGAAAGCCGTCGTGTGCATTGTCGACGGAGATGACGATGCTGCCGAAGCCGCAGGCAATCGACAACAACGTGACGGTGCTGGGCAAGGCGAATTTGGCGCGTTGCATGCGCCGGGTGCGCGTGGTCTTCAATTGGCTTGGTCTGTGATGAGTGGACCTTATTGTAACGCCGGTGCCACGGGCGCCGCTTTCCCTTCACTCGTGCCGGTCCCTGGCCACGGTCCAGTTGCACCGGATTTGGCATAGAATCGGTCCATGGCCAGGCTGGCCGGAAGAGACGAGAATGAACATGCGCTTGACGAAGATGCGTATCGAAACGGAAGCGGCGGTGGCGGCACTCATGCTGGCTGCCATGCTGGCTGGCTGCGGTGGCGATGGTGGCGGCAGAACGCCGCTCGCCACCGAGGGCGCCTCCCCGGTCGCACCGGTGGGACAGCAAGGCGCCCCCACCGCCAGCGGCGACACGGCGGCGGACGGCTTCGCATGGTTCAACTATCGCCGCGGCCAGATCGGCCTGGCGGCATTGACCCGGAACTCCCTGATCGATACCGCCGCCGCGGGCCATTCGAACTACCTGCGGCTCAACAATACAGTGTCGCATGACCAGGTGCGCGGCAATGCCGGCTTCACCGGTGTCAAGCTGCGGGACCGGCTGGTCGCCGCCGGCTATACACCCGCGGGGCAGTACGCCTTTGGAGAAGTGATCTCCGGCGCCGGCGACCGCTCCGGCTTCTTCCACGCCGAGGAATTGATCACGGCGATCTATCACCGCTTCCTGGTGTTCGAGCCGGTGTTTCGCGAGATGGGTGTCGGTTCCGCCAGCACGGCCAGTTACACCTGGTTCACCACCAACTTCGCGGCCAGCAACGGTTATGGTCCCGGGGTGGCGCGGGGCAGCGTGGCGACCTACCCGGCCAGCGGCCAGGCGGCGGTGCCCGTCAATTTCATGAGCGACAGCGAATCGCCCGATCCCGTGCCGAACCTGAACGAGGTCGGTTACCCGATCAGCGTGCACGCGAACATTTCATCGGTCCTGGCGGTCACCGGTTTCACGGTTCGCCCCCGCGGCGGTGCCGATCTGCCCGTGCGCCTGCTGGCCAAGGCGGTGGATACGCACACGCCGGAGTCGGCCGCCGCCATCGTTCCCCTCGCCCGTTTGAACAGCGGCACGACCTATGACGTGTCCTTCAGCGGCACCGTGGACAGCGTGCCGGTCACCCGTAACTGGTCGTTCACCACGCAATGAAGCCGGAAGGAACAGCCGGGCCATCGGCCGTGCTGGACGTCGAGCAGGGTATCGCACGGCTGATGGGCAACCAGGAGGTCTATTTCAAGGCCTTGAAGCGCTTCGCCGCGTATGCCGGCGCCGCGCGAGCCATCACCGCGCAGCTGGCGGCAGGCGATCTGGCGGCCGCCAGCCTGACCGCCCATACCCTGAAGGGTGCGGCAAGCCTGCTATGCGCCCTCGAAGTGCACGCCATCGCGATGGAAGTGGAAGCGGCGCTCGCGCAGGGGCGCACGCCACTGCCGATGATGGATGATCTCGAGGCTGCGTTGCAGCGGGTGCGCGAGCGCATCGACGTGACCTTGCCGACGGAACGTGCCGCACCGGCGACCTTCGTGCCGCCCCAACCGATCGGCAATATGCGGGAATTGTTCGACCGCCTGCATGCGCTGCTCGACGAAGGCAACGCCATGGCGATCGATATGCTGGATCAATATGAAACCGTGCTGGAAAAAGCACTGGGTTCCGCCGCCTGGCGGCTCGTGGCGGCGGCGGCGCGTGAAGAAGACTTCGAACGCGCGCTGGCGGCGCTGCGGGTCGCCCGTCCGGCACTTAGGTACTAAGTTGCGCGCTGAGCGCCGGGCGGGCGCATCAGGCACGCCCGAGCATCAACGCGTGTACTGGGCTTCTTCGTCGAACGAGGCCGCGCAGTCCCGGCCGCAAAAGCGCTTCACGCTGTCGAGCGGCTTTTCGCAATACCAGCACGAGCCCTTGGGCGGCAGGGTTTGTCGCGGCTGCGGCGCCGCCATGACAGGCATCATCGTCGCCACGACGTCCGTCGCCACTTGTTCCTGGGTCGTTTCCATGATCTTCCCCTCTCAGACACATCAACTGCTAGCAAGATTACGTCAGTGGAAGTATGCGGACGTGACCAACATCAAGACCGTACAGCTTGTCGCTCGACGCCTCAAACTGTGTTGCTCCAATCAATCATAGCAGCATTAAATCAGGCCAACAGGCCGGGTTACGTGCGCCAACACACGCAACTGACCCATTGGCAGAGTGGTTGCTATCATGCGAAGAGTGACTAAAAAATTTTTCTATGGAAATGAAGGCGCCGATAGGAGACGAACTACCGCCTGCGGGAAAACGGTGCGCGAGCACCGCATCCGGAGTGACGTGAAGCTGCTTATTTGCCGATACAGAACCGGCTGAAGATCACCCCCAGCAGATCATCCGACGAGAACGCCCCGGTAATGGTGGACAGCTGCACCTGCGCCAGGCGCAACTCCTCGGCAAACAGGTCGAGCGACTGATCGGTTTGCGCGGCGTGCTCCTCCGCGCGGTCCAGGTGGCGCGCGGCGGACTTCAGGGCGATCAGGTGGCGCTCGCGGGCCAGGTACAGCGATTCCCCCGTCTGCTGCCAGCCGGCGATGCGCAGCAGCTCCTTGCGCAGCAGGTCGATGCCGGTGTGGTCGTGGGCGGACAGGTAGATGTGCGTGGCATCGTCGCTCGTGTCGATCGACGGCTTGTGGCCGGACAGGTCGATCTTGTTCCAGATCCGCAGCACCGGCACGCCCGGCGGGAAGGCGGCCAGGATCGATTCGTCGGCGCGGGTGGGGCCGTGGTTTGCATCCAGCATGTGCAGGATCACGTCCGCCTTGCCCACTTCTCCCCAGGTGCGCTCGATGCCGATGCGCTCCACGACATCCACCGCTTCGTCGTGGCCGCGGATGCCGGCCGTATCGATGATGTTCAGCGGGATGCCCTCGATCTGGATCGTTTCGCTGACCTTGTCGCGCGTGGTGCCGGCGATCGGCGTGACGATCGCCACGTCCGCCCCGGCCAGCGCATTGAGAAGTGATGACTTACCCACGTTGGGCTGGCCCACCAGCACCACGTTCAGGCCCTCGCGCAGCAGCGCGCCCTGCGAAGCCTGCCGGAACACCCCGTCCAGCGCTTCGACGATGCCGCGCAGCTGGCCGCGCGCATCCGATTTCTCGAGGAAGTCGATTTCCTCCTCGGGGAAGTCCAGCGTGGCCTCCACCAGCATGCGCAGGTGCGTGACGCGGTCGACCAGCCCATGGATTGCCTGCGAGAAGGCACCGGACAGCGACTGCGATGCGGACCTGGCCGCCGCTTCCGTCGATGCGTCGATCAGGTCGGCCACCGCTTCGGCCTGCGCCAGGTCGAGCTTGTCGTTCATGTAGGCGCGGCGCGTGAATTCGCCCGGTTCGGCCAGGCGCAGGCCGATATCGTGCCCTGCCTCCAGCACGCGCTGCAGCAGCATCTGCAGCACGACGGGACCGCCGTGGCCTTGCAGTTCCAGTACGTCTTCGCCCGTGTATGAATGCGGCCCCTTGAAGTAGATCGCGATGCCCTGGTCGACCAGCGTGCCGTCCGCCTGCGTGAACGGAATATAGGTGGCGTGGCGCGGTTTCAGGTCCGCGCCGTTGAACAGCGCCTCGGCCAGCGGGCGCAGGTTCTTGCCGGAGGCACGGACGACGCCGATACCGCCACGGCCCGGAGCGGTGGCGATGGCGGCGATGGGGAAGGTATCGAGATTCATGGGCAAATTTTAATGGAACGAAAAAAAACCCGTGTCGCGCACGGGTTTCAATTGGTGCGGCCGAGCTCGCGCCGCAGCGCGAGCCCTACCGTCAGCGCTTACTTCGCGTCCGGCATCATCTTCTTCGTGATCACCCACTGCTGGGCGATCGAGAACAGGTTGTTGACCACCCAGTACAGCACCAGGCCGGACGGGAAGAACAGGAACATCACCGAGAACGCCAGCGGCATGAACAGCATCATCTTCGCCTGCATCGGATCGGCCGGCTGCGGGTTCAGCTTCATGGTCACGTACATCGAGATCGCGTACAGCACCGGCAGGATGAAGAACGGGTCGGGCTTGGTCAGGTCGGTGATCCAGCCCAGCCACGGCGCGCCGCGCATCTCGACGGAGGAGTTCAGCACCCAGTACAGGGCGATGAAGACCGGCATCTGCACCACGATCGGCAGGCAACCGCCCAGCGGATTGATCTTCTCGGTCTTGTACAGCTCCATCATGGCCTGGTTCATCTTCTGCGGGTCGCCCTTGTAGCGCTCGCGGATGGCCGTCATCTTCGGCGTGACCACCTTCATCTTCGCCATGCTGCGGTAGCTGGCGGCGGACAGCGGGAAGAAGAGCAGCTTGATCAGGATCGTGAAGGCGATGATCGTCCAGCCCCAGTTGTGCACCACGCTGTTGATGTGCTCCATCACCCACCACATCGGCTTGGCGATGATCGTCAGCATGCCGTAGTCCTTCACCAGCTCGAGGCCCGGCGACACGCGTTCCAGCGCCGCTTCGTCCTGCGGGCCGGAGAACAGCTTGGCGGTGTTCGACACCGTGGCACCCGGCGCCAGGGCGCCCAGCGGCTGCACCACGCCGATCGAATAGGTGTTGTGACCTACCTTGCGCGTGAAGATGTCGTGCATCTGCTTCGCTTGCGGCACCAGCGCCGAGACGAAGAAGTGCTGCGAGATCGCCACCCAGCCGTTGTCGGCCTTGGTCGGATGATCCGGCTTGAAGTTCGGGTTTTCGCGCTTGGAGGCGTCTTCCTTCTCCACCTTTTCGAACGACAGCTTCTGGTAATGCTCTTCGGCCGTGTACAGCGTGGGGCCGGTGAAGCTCGGGTTGAACCAGGAGGAGCCTTCGGGCTTGTTGCCGTCATGGACCAGCTGCAGGTACAGCTCCGGGTTCACGGGGGCGGTGCCGGTGTTGGTCACGTCGTGGCGCACGTCGATCGTGTAGTCGCCACGCTTGAAGGTGAACGTCTTGGTCAGGCGCACGCCGCCCTGCTCCGCATCCATCACCAGTTGCACCTGGTTGCTGCCATCGAGCGCGCGCGGGCCCGGGCGCACCGTGAAGCCGGTGTTATGGTTCGGCAGGTTGGCCGCACCCACCAGGCCGGTCTGCGCCAGGTAGACGCGATCGCCCTGCTGCTGGAACAGCTGCTGGTTCTTCGTGGGATCGAAGCCATCCTTGAACTTCAGCAGTTCGAGGCGCTTGATCTGGCCGCCCAGCGTGTCGATGTCCACCTTGAACACGTCGGTCGTGATGGTGACGATCTGGCTCTGGAACGGCGCCGCGTTACCAGGCACGGCGGCCGCGCCGGCGGCGGTACCGACAGCGGCGGGCACGCCGGCGGGCGTGGTCTTGGCGTTGGCCGGTGCGGTCTTGGGCGGTGGCGCCGAGAACATCGACGGCCGGCCGGTGGAGATCATCCACTCGTTCCACAGGGCGACCAGCGAAACAGCGAAGACGATCCACAGGATTGTGCGTTTATTGAGATCCATTGGGTCAAGTCAGGAGTGGTTGCAACCGCAAGCGGTCGATGAGGAATGCTTCGGCGGTACGGGATCGAACCCGCCCGCGTTCCACGGGTGGCAGCGGCAGACGCGGCACACGGCCAGCCAGCTGCCTTTCGCCGTGCCGTGCTCGCGCAGCGCGTCGATCGCGTAAGTCGAGCAGCTCGGGTAGAAACGGCAGCTGGGCGGCAGCAGCGGACTGATGGCGACCTTGTAGGCCCGCAGTAGAAGGATCAGCAGCTTCATTGCCGCGCCTTCGACTGCGCCGCGAACAGGCGCGCCAGTTCGACGCGCAAGGCGGCCTTCAGTTTTGCGCTGGTGGCCGGATCGGCCTTGGTGTTGACCGGCTTGGCCAGGCGCACGACACAGTCGATGGCAGGCAAGCCCGTGGTACGGAACAGTTCGCGCGTCAGGCGCTTGATGGTATTGCGCGTGACCGCGCGAGGTGCGAGGCGTTTGGCAACGACAACGCCCAGCCGCGCATGAGGCAGCTGATTCTGGCGGGTATAGAGCACGAAGTGCGCGCTTTTCTGGGCCGGGCGCAAACGAAAAACGGATGAAAATTCATCCGTTTTAACGATGCGCCGAGCGCGCGCGAAGTCGTGGGAACCAGCGCCTGAAGAGCCGTTGGAACAGCTATCCACTCAGCAGCCGAGCGATGGCTTATACAGCCAGGCGCTTGCGGCCCTTGGCACGGCGTGCGTTCAGAACCTGGCGGCCACCACGGGTAGCCATACGTGCACGGAAACCGTGGGTACGCTTGCGGCGCACGACGGAAGGTTGGTAAGTACGTTTCATGTTGGTCTCGCTAAAGAAGCAAAAAAATGCAAAATCGGGCTGCCGCACCGCTGAACAGGTCAGACCGGACGCCAGTTTGTCCCTTCAGGTATTGGTGCCAATGACATTTCGCGCACTTATGCCAACACGTCCGGCACAAGCTGGCCAATCTCATCGCCCGCATGGATCCGCGCTGATCGTAAACTGAAAAAACACGGAGTACGGGCGGGGAACCCTGAATTATCAGCATTCAGGCATGCCTTGTCAACAGCGGAACCTGGCCGATACAGGGCTTTGCGGCCGAATTTTCAGTAAATTCCGGCACAACCCTGTGGATAACTTGTGGGGTTCGGAGTTAGAATAGCGTGTTACGTGTGGCGCATATGGACCTTGCCGCTGTTGCTTGCAGCGGACACGAACTTCGTGATTCCTGCCGGCGGCTTGCCGCGCCGGCATCGGGTCCATGCTGCCCTCCCACAGCTTTTGCAGATAGACGATTCATGGAAAATTTCTGGCAGACCTGTTCCGCCCAACTGGAACTGGAGCTGACGCCGCAACAATTCAGCGCGTGGATCAAACCACTGGTGCCGCTCGATTACGAGAACGGCAAGCTGCGCATCGCGGCGCCCAACCGCTTCAAGCTCGACTGGGTGAAGACCCAGTTCGCCAGCCGCATCACCGCCCTTGCGTCGCAATACTGGGAGGCGCCCATCGAGGTGCAGTTCGTGCTCGACCCGCGCCTGAACCCGCCTCGCGCAAAACCGGCCGAGAGTGCCAGCAGCGCGGCGGGGGCACCGAACGGCTCCAGCGTGCCGCCCGTGCATCCGGCGGACGTGCGCACCGGCGATCCGGTTACGCCGCCGGCCGGCAACGAATACGCGAACCAGCGCGGCCGCGAGCAAAGCCGTATCAATACCGACCTCACGTTCGAAAGCTTCGTGACCGGTAAGGCGAACCAGCTGGCGCGGGCCGCGGCGATCCAGGTCGCCAACAACCCCGGCGTGTCGTACAACCCGCTGTTCTTCTACGGCGGCGTGGGCCTGGGTAAAACCCACCTGATCCATGCAATCGGCAACCAGGTGATGGCCGACCAGCCCGGCGCCCGCATCCGCTACATCCACGCCGAACAGTACGTGCGCGACGTGGTGACGGCTTACCAGCGCAAGGGCTTCGACGACTTCAAGCATTACTACCACTCGCTGGACATGCTGCTGATCGACGATATCCAGTTCTTCGGCGGCAAAAGCCGCACGCAGGAAGAATTCTTCTACGCGTTCGAGGCGCTGATCGCGGCGAAGAAGCAGATCATCATCACTTCGGACACGTATCCGAAGGAGATCACGGGCATGGACGACCGCCTGATCTCCCGCTTCGACTCCGGCCTGACGGTGGCGATCGAGCCGCCCGAGCTGGAAATGCGCGTGGCGATCCTGCTGAAGAAGGCGAAGTCGGAAGGCGTGACGCTGTCGGACGACGTGGCCTTCTTCGTGGCCAAGCACCTGCGCTCGAACGTGCGCGAACTGGAAGGCGCGCTGCGCAAGATCCTGGCCTACTCGCGCTTCCACGGCAAAGACATCTCGATCGACATCGTGAAGGAAGCGCTGAAGGACCTGCTCTCCGTGCAGAACCGCCAGATCAGCGTGGAGAACATCCAGAAGACGGTGGCCGACTTCTTCAACATCAAGGTCGCGGACATGTACTCGAAGCGCCGCCCCGCCAACATCGCGCGGCCGCGCCAGATCGCGATGTACCTGGCGAAGGAGCTCACGCAGAAGAGCTTGCCCGAGATCGGCGAGCTGTTCGGCGGACGCGACCACACCACGGTGCTGCACGCCGTGCGCAAGATCGCGCAGGACCGTACCAAGAATCCGGAGTGCAACCATGAGTTGCACGTGCTGGAGCAAACTCTTAAGGGCTGAGCGGCGAATTCGTGGAGCACTGCTCCACGGCCGCTCAGCGGGCGGGGCTTGCAAGCCCCGCCCTGGTGAGGACGGCTGCTCCGCCAGGACGCTCTCGGTCTGCTTTGCCTTATCATCTAGAACTCAGCAATAACCTGAACATTTAATCTTTTATCGAGGATATCCATGCAACTGGTCAAAACCACCCGAGATACGCTACTCCGGCCACTGCAGATCGTGAGCGGTATTGTCGAGCGTCGGCATACGATGCCGATTCTGGCCAATATCCTCATCCGCAAGGAAGGCGAAGCGGTCTCGTTCCTGTCCACCGACACGGAAGTGCAGATCACCACCAACGCCAACATCGGCTCCGGCGACGAAGTCACCGGCACCACGGTCGCGGCCCGCAAGCTGCTGGACATCCTGCGCGCGTTGCCGGAATCGGGCGACGTGTCGCTGACGCTGGTGAACAAGCGCCTGACCGTGCAGAGCGGTAAATCGCGCTTCGCCCTGCAAACGCTGGCCGCCGAGGAATTCCCGACCGTGCAGCAAGCGGAAACGTTCAACGCCTCGTTCACCCTGCCGCAAAAGACGCTGAAGCACCTGTTCAACATGGTGCACTTCGCGATGGCCCAGCAGGACATCCGCTACTACCTGAACGGCCTGCTGCTGGTGCTCGATGGCGAGAACGTCATTGCGGTTGCCACCGACGGCCACCGCCTCGCCTTCTGCCAGGTGAAGACGGAGCAGGCGTTCGAGCGCCAGGAAGTGATCATCCCGCGCAAGACCATCATCGAACTGCAGCGCCTGCTGGAAGAAAACGACGAGCCGGTGCAGCTGGACATCGCGGCCAACCAGGTGAAGCTGGGCTTTGCCGACATCGAACTGATCTCGAAGCTGGTCGAAGGCAAATTCCCCGACTACACGCGCGTGATCCCGAAGGGTTACAAGAACGACTTCACGATCAGCCGCGACGAGCTGCTGCGCTCCCTGCAGCGCGCCGCCATCATGACGAGCGATAAGTTCAAGGGCGTGCGCTGCATCATCAGCCCGGGCTCGCTGAAGATCTCGTCCACCAACGCGGACCAGGAAGAAGCGGTCGAGGAACTGGAAATCGACTACGGCGGCGACGGCATCGACATCGGCTTCAACGTCACCTACCTGCTGGACGTGCTGAACAACCTGAAGTGCGACCAGGTCAACGTGGCGCTAGGCGATTCCAATTCGTCCGCCCTGATCTCGATCCCGGACAATCCCGACTTCAAGTACGTCGTGATGCCGATGCGGATCTGATCGGCCGATCGCACGCAGTTAGAAATCGACAGTAATACGTTTTTTGAGAAAGTAGTCCATGTCCGAAAGCCACAACGAAGTACCTGCGCAGGCCAAGTCCGAGGAATACGGCGCCTCCTCGATCCAGATCCTGGAAGGCCTGGAAGCAGTCCGCAAGCGCCCCGGCATGTATATCGGTGACACCTCGGACGGCACCGGCCTGCACCACCTCGTGTTCGAAGTGCTGGACAACTCGATCGACGAAGCGCTGGCCGGCTACTGCTCCGAGATCCACGTGACGATCCACTCGGACAACTCGATCTCGATCACCGACAACGGCCGCGGCATTCCGGTGGGCCTGAAGATGGACGACAAGCACGAACCGAAGCGCTCCGCCGCCGAGATCGTGCTGACGGAACTGCACGCTGGCGGCAAGTTCGACCAGAACTCGTACAAGGTATCCGGCGGCCTGCACGGCGTGGGCGTATCGTGCGTGAACGCGCTGTCGAAACTGCTGCGCGTGACGATCCGCCGCGACGGCAAGGTGCACCAGATGGAATTCGTGCGCGGCGTGCCGCAGAACCGCGAAATCGAAATGCGCGACGGCGTGGCCACTTCCCCCATCAAGGTCATCGGCGAAACGGACAAGCGCGGCACCGATGTGCATTTCTGGGCCGACGAACAGATCTTCACGCACGTGGAATTCCACTACGAGATCCTGGCCAAGCGTATCCGCGAGCTGTCGTTCCTGAACAATGGCGTGAACATCAAGCTATCCGACCAGCGCTCGGGCAAGGAAGAAGTGTTCGCCTTCGAAGGCGGTACGCGCGGCTTCGTCGAATACATCAACAAGGCGAAAACGGTGCTGCACCCGACCGTGTTCCAGGCCACTGGCGAACGCCAGTCCGACCAGGGCACGACGATCTCCGTGGACGTGTCGATGCAGTGGAACGATGCCTTCAATGAACAGGTACTCTGCTTCACGAACAACATTCCGCAGCGCGACGGCGGCACCCACCTGACCGGCCTGCGCGCGGCGATGACCCGCGTGATCAACAAGTACATCGACGAGAACGACTTTGCCAGGAAGGCAAAGGTGGAAATCTCCGGCGACGACATGCGCGAGGGTCTGACCTGCGTGCTGTCCGTGAAAGTGCCGGAACCGAAGTTCTCGTCGCAGACAAAGGACAAGCTGGTGTCCTCCGAAGTGCGCGGCCCCGTCGAGGAGATCGTCGCGAAGACGCTGACCGACTTCCTGATGGAGAAGCCGAACGACGCCAAGATCATCTGCGGCAAGATCGTGGAAGCCGCGCGCGCCCGCGAAGCAGCCCGCAAGGCCCGCGACCTGACGCGCCGCAAGGGCGTGATGGATGGCCTGGGCCTGTCGTCGAAACTGGCCGACTGCCAGGAACGCGACCCGGCGCTGGCCGAGCTGTACATCGTCGAGGGTGACTCCGCAGGCGGCTC
This sequence comes from Massilia sp. METH4, assembly GCF_037094685.1. Taxonomy (NCBI): domain Bacteria; kingdom Pseudomonadati; phylum Pseudomonadota; class Betaproteobacteria; order Burkholderiales; family Oxalobacteraceae; genus Massilia; species Massilia sp. METH4. Next base: position 1,463,768 of record NZ_CP146614.1, read on the forward strand.
CGCCAAGCAGGGCCGCGACCGCAAGTTCCAGGCGATCCTGCCGCTGCGCGGTAAAGTCCTGAACGTGGAAAAGGCGCGCTTCGAGAAGATGCTGTCCTCCGAGCAGATCACCACGCTGATCGCCACGCTGGGCACGTCGATAGGCCCGGACGAATTCAATGCCGACAAGCTGCGCTACCACCGCATCATCATCATGACCGACGCGGACGTCGACGGCGCCCACATCCGCACCCTGCTGCTGACGCTGTTCTACCGCCAGATGCCGCAGCTGGTGGAGCGCGGCCACGTGTATATCGCCCAGCCGCCGCTGTACAAGGTGAAGGCCGGCCGCGACGAGCGCTACCTGAAGGACGACGCCGAGGAAGCGACGTACATGATGACGGTGGCGCTGAACACCGCCGTGCTGACGCCGCGCGACGGCGCCGACCCGATCACCGGCGAAGCGCTGGGCGAACTGGCCCGCCAGTACAACCTGGCCAACGCCGTGATGCTGCGCCTGACCCGCGTGATCGACCGCGCCGCGCTGACCGCCATCATGACCGGTGTCCAGCTCGACCTGTCCTCCGTGGATGCCGCCCGCGTATCGGCCCAGGCGCTGTCCGATAACATCAACGACCCAGCCGTGACCGTGTCCGTGCGCTCGGATGAGATGTCCGAAAAGCACATGCTGTGGATCGAGCGGATGCATCACGGGAACGTGAAGGTGTCCACCATCGATTCCGACTTCGTCGGCGGGGCCGACTATGCCGTGCTGTCGAATGCTGCTTCCACGTTCACTGGCTTGATCGGTGAGGGTGCCCTCATCCGCCGCGGCGAAGGCGAGCGGACCAAGGAAGCTGCCGTACGGGACTTCCATGATGCGATGCAGTGGCTGCGTGATGAAGCTGAGCGCACTGTTTCCAAGCAGCGCTACAAGGGTCTGGGGGAGATGAATCCTGAGCAGCTGTGGGAGACCACCATGGATCCGACCGTTCGCCGTTTGCTGAAGGTGCAGATCGAGGATGCTATCGCGGCGGATCAGATCTTTACCACGCTGATGGGGGATGATGTGGAGCCGCGCAGGAACTTCATTGAGACGAATGCGCTGCGGGCGGGGAATATTGACGTTTGATGTTTTCTTCGCAGCAAGAAAGGGGCCTCATGGCCCCTTTTTCTTTTTATGGTCGAGTAATCCGGAGCGAGCGCGTGGCTATCATGATCGGATCATGAAAATACAACAGACCAGTGCTCCGATATTCTTCCACGGTTCACTGTTATAGACTCTGAGCTCACCTATTGGCGTCAGAGGTCCCATGACAAGCCCATCACTTCTGCGACATAATCGATTCAAGTTGCTGTCAAGCATGAAGAGCAGGACGCTTCAATACTTGGTCGAAAACCCCGTCAAGTCGGGAGCAACTCTGCTCTTTATTTCAGGTAGCCTCTTGCTCTTCATGTTCTTCCTGCGGATAGAATTCCTGCCGGATATCGACATCAAATCGATATCTTCGGTATTGTACGCAATAGCTCTGCTAGGCCTCTTCCTTGCAACTTACACGATGGTCATGCTGGTCGCACCAGGTTTTTTGCTAGCCGAAGCAAAGAAGCAAACAAGTGGCCTGCTACCCCGACACGTATTTCTGGTAGCGATGACGACGATCGGATGCTGGGCAATCGTAATATTCGCACTCTACGAGGTTCCGGGGTTTCCTCGGGGCCGGGCGGCAATGATCAGCATTGGTGCGATCGTATTATGCATGCCCTATGTATTCCTCTTCTGGCTAGGGTTGAAACCTGAGGGCGACCCCAGCATGACACGACGGGATCGCTACGGAAAAGCCTATGCATGGTCCACGGCCACGGCTGCTCTGCTGTTTCTGTTGACTGTGGCTCCGATGAGTCTTATCGGTGTCATCGGACTCACTGGCGACATTCGTACCGCGAGCGGAGCCAAGGGTGCGCTACTGATCTCCTGCTTTCCAATGATGATCATTGCCGGGTCGGTTTTGATTGGAAGCGCTCCAGGACTATCACCCTTGAAAGCGGCAGCCATTATCGCCCCGGTATTGCTTTTCTTCGTGCTGCTGGTAACCGGTAGCTTTTCAGCTTTTTCGACAATCGCCATAAAGGCCCTTGGTCAAGGGGAAATCACAGCATCTCGCATCGCAATCGATGGCAGCACTTGTGGCGAGATAAATGCAGCTCTTGGATACGAGGTATGCATGCCTGGCGGAGAAAAACATGTCACGGCAATCTGCCCTGTCATGATCAGATCGCGCATCGGCGCACAGGCTGTTCTTGAATTCTCTTATATGCATGCGCGGAACTCTGATATGGAGCAAAAGCGAGTTTTTTGGATAACCACCACGGGCGCCATTGATGGGAATCCTGGCGTTCGAATAACTCGACGTATCATTATCGACAAGGACAAGATATTAAGCTGGCAACCGCTCAAAGGCTTCGGTGAGCGCGACGAAAGTGAAGTGGGGGAGAAGAACAGGCGCAAAGAGATATTATCCTGGATGCCTTTGCAAAAGTGTCAGTCTTCCTCCGGACTGGATCGAGCGCTTTGTTCCCTGATAGCGGAACGCTGTGGCGTGCGCCCTTCTACTTCTGTCACGCGTTAGTGCCTACATGGGTGAGGCTACTCCCGTCCGTGGCCCGAACCGCACCCGCTCTTCGCCCTCCGTGGTCACCACGACCAACTGCGCGAAACCTTCCGCCTGTGCATACAAAGTGAAAACCCGATCCATTACCTGCGCAAACGCGAACACCCCGCACCGGTCGAATGCCGCCTCGTCAATGGTCAGCCGCACCTGGGTGCCCTGCATGTAAGCGGCCCCCTGCGGGAACCGCACCCATGCCTTGGTCGCGCGCTGTTCCAGCCCGACGATGCCGGCCAGTTGCCGCTGCACGGCGCCGTTGTCGGACGGGGCATGCACGCGCAACATGTCCAGCAGCGCGGGCAAGGCAGCGTGGGGGAGCTTGCGTTGTTCGCAGGGGCGAGTTGTGATTGCTTCCCGGGGCCCCTGATCCGTATCTGCTTGCAAACGGGAGAAAGAAGGACGGCGCAGAAGGCGTACCGGATAGCGGGCCGCGGCGCCGTCGCCCGCCAGGTCGCCGTCGGGGCGGCCTATCGGAAGGCGGGCCGGCACGTCGCCGTTCGTGCATGTGAGCTGGACCGCGACGGTGCCACCCGACAGGTCAAAGGGGACCTGCGCACCGTCGACGAAAGAGATCGTGTGTTCCGCGCCGGCGGCCGTGTCGGCGCGCCGCGCGAGCCAGAAACGATCGTCCTGGCTGCCGCGCGATGGGTCGAACCGGGGCAGCTCGGCGGCCATATTGCCGCCGCCAAGGGTATGCAGCACGGTCACCCCGTCCACGCTGTACAGCGTGGCGTCCGCTTCCACCACCGGGAAAGGCCGGAGCGGATACGTGTTGCGCCCTGCCGCGAGATGCAACGGTTCGGCGGCGCGCTTGAACAGGTTGACGATTGGGGTGCAGCCGAGCCGCAGCATGGCGGGCGACAGGGACTCCAGCAGGTCTGCGCCCGACAGCGCCGGCAGCATCACGTGCAGCAGCAGCCGGCGCGTGCCGGCCGGACTGCGGGCCAGCGCGGCCTTCAGGTCGACGTCGAGGAAGGCGAACTTGTCCGGGAATGCAAAGTATTCGGCCAACAGGCGCAAGCCCGATGCTGTTCCAGCCTGGGTGGGCAGCACGGCTTCGCCATCGTCGTAGCCAACCGGCACGAAGGGCGATGCCGCGAGCTGGCACCACTGGCGCGCAGCCTGCACGCAGGTGCACAGCGTGCGCATGAACAGCGCATCGTGAAATGCCGCGCGTGTCGCGTCATCGGCATCGACAAAAACGCGCAGCGGCTTTGCCAGCGCTTCGTCGAGGGCGACGGCGGAATCGGTGCTTTCGATGGTGATCGCGATTGCGCAAGCCGCGTTTTCGGGCACGCCCAGCGCGAGTGGCACGTGAACGCATGGAATGAAGCGGACCGACGTGATCGCGACCGGTGCGATTGCCACATCGTAGACGGTGCGAAAGCGGCAGGCGGGTTGCGCCTTCGTCAGGAGCTCCGTGCCACGGGGGATGGTGACGGGCACGCGGCTGCCGGCGCCTTCCGCCTGCACCACCGCGCACGACGGCATGGGGAGGAGGGCGTCTTGCCGGCATGCGCCGAGCAGCGGGTCGCCGGTTTCGCCGGGCTGGCGCGCCGCCCTGGCATTACGCGCCGCCACCGATTGCATCATGCGCTTCACCGCTCCATCCGTGGGCGCTACGAATGCCTCGCCCAGGTTGGGATACCGTTGAAGGAGCTTATCCATGCTTGCCTCCCGTAAATTACGAGAGGCAATAATGAACCGGCTCGTTGCAACCAGGGTTGACCTAATGCAACATTTCTGCTTATCTACATTTTCTCACTTACCCTTCTTTTTGTGTCCCCAGCCTGTCCCATCGTGACAATCGTGCAGGTTAAGTAATAGATGAGCCCAGATCTACTCTCACAATCGGCGGGACAATTGATTTGGCTCATACCGTTCTCCGAACGCGCACTGGTCCTGAGCCTTAAGCTCTTCACACTGACTGAGTGCGAAAATCGATTTAAACCGGAGAATTTCATGAACCTCGCGAACAAATATGCAGCTGCGATCGCTGGCGTACTGTCCCTCAGCTCAGCCATGGCTGGAACACAAGTACTCGATGCCGAGCTCGGCGTTACCACGGTTGAGCAGCTAAAACAAGTACTTGCGAGAAGCGCAAAGGTGCAGGAGCAAGGAGTAAATAAATACAGCGGTGGCGAAATGTATGCGACCGATGGCGCCGCGTATGGAATAGATGGCCTGAACGGCGTGCTTTATATTTTTGACAGTCAGAAAAAGCTGGCTGGAGTGATCATGACAATGAACAAGGATCGCTTCGCCTCGATCTATGACATCTTGAACAAGAAATATAGAGTCGTGTCGAAGCACCGCCCGTTCGTTGGCGACCAATACGCATTATTTAAGCCTGCCGACGCGAATATCGAGGTCTCGGCCCCGCATCTGAGCTTCGAGATGGAAGTACGTTACCTCCGCAATGACCTGGTTCAGCAGTTCAATGCGAAAAGCGAAGCTGAATCGGCAGCTAAGAAAAAAGCGGAGGCCAAAAAGTTTTAAGAATATACGCGCATTAAACTGTCGCCGCTGTCCTCTTTCTCGCCATCCGCGTGATGGTGACGATGTTGACCACGGCGATCACCACTTCCAGCGCCGTGCCACCGATGGAACCCGAGATCACGTTGTTGGCGATCCAGAAGATCGTCCCTACCAGCATGACAAGGCGCATCGGAATGCCCTGCAACAGGAACAGCGCCAACGTGCCCAGGCACGATGCCCCCAGCGGCAGCCAGTCGCTGGGCTGTTTCACCAGGTAGAGGCCCAGGCAGATATTGATCGCCACTACCGCGAGCGCGACCCACACCGAACGGGTGCGAAGCGCCAGCAGCGATCGCAGCAAGGACATGGTGGAACTCGCCACGGCCGTATGGTTGCCGAGCAGCGCGAAGTGCACCACATAGGCCAGGCACTCGCCGGCCATGAACAGTTTGAAACGGCGGTCGTCGGTCTGGAGGAAGGAGCCGACGCCGAGCACGAACGCAATGTAGCCGACGCATTGCGCGGGCGAAAACCAGTCGATAGACATGAAAACTGCGGTAATGGGCGGGCCGGCGATTATAGCGAACGCTCCGAAAACGGTGACAGGCACCCGCGTTCTGGAAATATTTCTTCACACCCGGTGCCTGTCACCGGCTTTCTGGAAATGTTTCTTCGGGTCCGGTGCCTGTCACCGGTTTATCGGAAATATTTCCTGGGAATCGGAGCCTGTCACCGGTTCACCCCAGCGTGTCATCCCAGATCGTGCTTGCCCAATTCAACGCATACGCCCCTTCTAGTGCGCTCGCGTCCTTCGACAGGCCGCCGGAGCCCGGCACCACGAGCAGCGTCTTCTTCGCCGCGTCATAGGCATGCACCGAGGCGACGTGGATCACATCCTGGTCGGAGATGAAGCTGTAGCAGGTGTTGGTCAACACGGGCGAAGGATTCGGCGCGCGGCCGGCGAGCAGGTCGACCACGGCCGCCGCGCAGACCTTCGCGTGCTGGTTGGCCATGTGGGCGGACTTGGGCATCAGCGGCGCGGTCTGGATCGCGTCGCCGATCACGTGCACGTTCGGCGCGCGCTGCGATTCGAACGTGATGAAGTCGACCTCGCACCAGCGCGCGTTGACTGTCGCCAGGCCGGCGCCCGATGCGATCGCGCCGGCGCGATGCTGCGGTATCACGTTCAGCACGTCCGCCCTCACCTTCTCGCCGAGCTCGGAGACAGCGGTGCGGCCAGCCGCATCGATTTCCACCGTGCGAAAGCCCGGACGGTATTCGATGATGCCGCTATAGGGCTCCTTCCAGATCTTCTTGAACAGCGGGCCTTTCGACACCACGTCCTCATTCGCATCGAGTAGCAGCACCTTCGAGCGGGGCTTGAAACGTCTGAAGTAATGCGCCACCTGGCATGCGCGCTCATAAGGGCCTGGCGGGCAGCGGTACGGCGCCGGCGGCACCGTCAGCGCATACACGCCGCCATCGGGCATCGCTTCGAGCTGCGCGCGCAAGGCGACTGTCTGCGCGCCGGCCTTCCACGCATGCAGGATCGGCCCAGCGGCCGTCATGCCCGGCAATTCGTCGAACAGGAATTCGATGCCGGGCGAGACGATCAGGCGGTCATACGGGAGCCGGTCACCGCGCGCCAGGGCCACCATGCGCTTGTCGATGTCGATGCTCGTAGCGCTGTCGCGCACGATACGGATACCGTGGCGGGAAGCCAGCGCGTCGTAATTACGCGTGAGGTCGCCGATCTTGCGGGAACCGCCCAGCACCAGGTTCGACAGCGGGCATGAGACGAAGGCCGGATTCGGTTCCACCAATGTGACGTCCACTTCCCCGCCGCTCCACCTGCGCACGTAACGCGCGGCGGCAGCGCCACCATAACCGCCGCCGATGACGACCACGTGCGGTCTTGCGCGCGGCGCCACCGTGGCGCAGCCGGCCAGCATCACGGCCGCGCCGGCCGCCTGCAACAGATCGCGGCGCTTCATGGCCGTTCCCCCTTCTGGGCCGCGAACCAGGCGGCGATCTGTTCCAGCTGTTCGTCGGTGTACCCCTTGGCGAGCTGCGTCATGATCGTGGCGGGGCGGCTGCCGTCCTTGAACGCCTTCAGGCTGGCCAGCAGGGTTTCCCTGGATTGCCCGGCCAGCGGCGGCAAGGCCGAACCTGCCGTATTGCCGTGCGCGCCATGACAGGCGGTGCAGGTGGCGGCCAGCCGTTCGCCGGCGCTCACTGGCTCGGCGGAGAACGCCGGCGTCCAGGCCAGCACCGCCAGGACCAACATCGTTATCTTCATGGACGCACTCCCGGAGATTCCATCTTCATGCCTTCGGCCCGCAAGGCCAGCCACGCCTCCAGGTCGACGAGGTCTTGCGCGTTGGGTGCGGGCACGGCCGCGCGCACGCCCGTCATGCAATTGCGCAGCCGGCGCTGCAGGCTGCCCATGCCCTGCCACTCGAGCCGGTAGATCGGGTAGGCGTTCGCGTGGCCTTGCGGGATCGTCGCGCCAGCCAGCTTGCGGCCCCAGTTGTCGTCGTGGCACTGGGCGCACGACATGTTCAACTGGCCGATGCGTTGGTTGAACAGCACCCTACCCCGCTCAGCCGATGCGCGCGTGCCAGCATCGCGCGGTGGCGCGACGGGCTGGCCACGCGATTGCAGGGCGATATACGATTGCAGCGCCAGCAATTCATCCGACTCGGGCTTTGCCGGAGCCGCTCCCTGCCTCCCCACGCGGCACTGCTCGATACGCTGGCCCAGCGTGATCACGCGCCCGGCCGCCTTGTCGAATGCGGGAAAGCGTGCCGCCACGCCGCGCATGCTGGACTTCGCGTCGCCGTGGCACGCTGCGCAGCTCTTTTCACCTTTCGCGTTCCAGGCAGCCTCCCCGTTCGCGACCCATAGCATCCCTGGATTTTGCGTATCGTCGCGCTGCATCGCGCGGGTGGACTCGCCCATGAATTCCGCGCCGGACTTGCGGACATCCTGCGCCATGGCCGCCAGCGCCACGAGGCCAAGCATCGCGGCCGTCCACCTCATGGCGTAACGGTGAGCGCCATGCGCTCGGTCTGCGTAAAACCGTTGTCGCCAGTCCAGGTGAATTCCAGCTCGCCGGTCTTGACGGCCACGGTGAAGAAGGCGATGTACGGGTTGGCGGATATGGCCGGGTGCAGCTCGGCGGCGAATACCTGCTCGCCGTCGTACTTGCAGACGAAGTGACGGATGATGTCCTGCGGCAGCGGCTTGCCGTCCGCGCCGGGCCGGTAGCCCGATTCCATCGGGTGCGCGATCAAGGCACGGATTTCGATCACCTCGCCGCCCTTCGCTTCCTTCGGCATGTGGATGAGTGCCCGCGCCATCACACTTCTCCTTCGATGCAGGCGGCCAGAGTGACGATCACGTCCACCGCCTGCTGCCAGCAGCTGCCGTCGCTCATTTTCGCTACCGCCACCAGCTTTTGCGATGTGGCTAGCCGGATACGTGTCGAGACCTCGGCCTTGCCCGCACGTGGCCCCAGCGTAAAGCGCACGACATCGGTTTCCGGATTGCGCTCGTTGAAGATGGCGATGCTGGTGACGTGGTCCTGCGCCGTCAGCGGGCTCTCGACACGGACCGTCACCGGCACCGCGTTGCCGTTGTCGATCAGCTGGGCAATGTCGAACTTCACGCGGCCCGTTTGCGGCAGCTTGTTGCCGGTATAGGTCGCGATCGCGGCAGCCATCTGCTGTGGCGTGGCGCCGGCCGGGCGCACCAGCGCCAGCAGCGTGCCGGCGGCAAGCAATTGACGGCGATGGCGGTTCGGCGTGTTCATGGCGTGTCCTTCAGCGTGGAAAGGTACGCTACTACATCCTCGATCTGCTGGGCGCTCAGGATCGTCTTGCCCGCATAGCCCTGAGCCACGCGCGTCAACCCATCGGTGCGGTAGTACGAGGGCATGATCGTGGCCGGGTTCAGGCGGCTCGAATCGGCGATGCGCAGGCGCAGCTGTGGCACCGTCCAGCGCGACCCCGCACCGGCCAGGCTGGGCGCCAGGTCGCCCTGGAAGCGTCCCTCAGGGATCGGGGCGGTGTGGCACAGCAGGCAGAGGCCGACGTGGCGGTCGGCCACGATGGCGCGGCCGCGCTGGGGGTCGCCGGCGGTGGTGCCGGGGAGGGGGGCGGGGATGCCGTCATTGGCGTGGGCGTGGGACGCCACGGCCAACACTACCGGGGACAGACCCCTGGCAAACGCCAGCAGCCATGGTAAGGCTCCAACGGTGGCGGGGTCGGTCCCCTTGCATGCAACCGGGCCGGGCCACTTGCGATGGGACGCCAGGGCCAACACAACCGGGGACAGACCCCTTGCGAAAGCCGCGGGCAAACGGCACAGCCACAGGGTGACGGGGTCAGTCCCCTTGCGGCCGGCCATGGCTACTCAGGCTTTCTTGAGACTGTGGTTCTTCAGCGGCAGGTCGCGGATGCGCTTGCCCGTGGCGGCAAAGATCGCGTTCAGCACGGCCGGCGCGGCCACGGCGATCGTCGGTTCGCCCACGCCGCCCCAGAAGCCGCCGGACGGGATGATGATCGTCTCCACGGCCGGCATCTCGTCCATCTTCATCACCTGGTAAGTGTCGAAGTTCGATTGCTCGATCTGGCCATCCTTCACCGTGCACTCGCCGTACAGCGCGGCCGACAGGCCGTACACGAACGAGCCTTCCACCTGCGCCTCGATCTGCTGCGGGTTCACGGCGTGGCCAGGGTCGGTGGCCGCCACGATGCGGTGGATCTTCAGCTTGCCTTCCTTGTCCACCGAGATTTCCGCGCAGGCGGCCACGTAGCTGCCGAAGCCCATCGTTTGCGCCAGGCCGCGGTAGATGCCCTTCTTCGGCTTCTTCTGCCAGCCCACGCGCTCGGCCACGGCGTTCAGCACGGCCAGGTGCTTCGGGCTGTCCTTCATCAGCTTGCGGCGCAAGGCCAGCGGGTCCTGCTTCGTCGCATGCGCGATCTCGTCGATGAAGCATTCCAGGTAGATGGCATTCTGGTTCAGGTTCACGCCGCGCCAGAAACCCGGCGGCACCGGTGGATTGCGCATGGCGTGGTCCACCAGCAGGTTCGGCACCGTGTACCCGATCGACGCATCCGTGCCCGGTGCGTTCAGGCCCTGGAACACCGCGCCGTCCTTGCCGTTCTTGATATTGCCCGGGAAGAGCGCGGCCACGATCGACTGCCCGGAGATGCGCATGTGCAGCGCCGTGAGGTTGCCCTGCTTGTCCAGGCCGGCCGTCAGCTTGCACTGCGTGACCGGGTGGTAGCGGCCGTGCAGCATGTCTTCCTCGCGGGTCCAGATCAGCTTGACGGGCGTGCCCGGCATCTCTTTCGCGATCTGCACCACCTGGCGCACCCAGTCGTGCACCGCGCCACGCCGTCCGAAGCCCCCGCCCAGGTGGATCTTGTACACATCGCAACGCTCCTGCGGCAGGCCGGCCGCTTCCGACGCGGCGGCGAGTGCTGCTTCGCCGTTCTGCGTGGGCGACCAGACCTCGCAGCGCTCCGACGTCCAGCGCGCGGTGGCGTTCATCGTTTCCATCGTCGCGTGGTTCTGGTGCGGATAGGAATAGACGGCATCGATGCGGCGCGCGGCAGCGGCCAGCGCTGCCTTCACGTCGCCGTTCGCATTGCCGACCGCCGCTTCCGGCGCGTCCAGCCCGGCCTTCAGCGTTGCCGCCACATCCTTGCTGGAGAGGTTCGCGTTCGGGCCCTTATCCCATTCGATCGGCAGTGCATCGAGGGCGCTCTTGGCGCGCCACCACGTATCGGCCACCACGGCCACCGCGGAGTCGCCCACCTGCAGCACCTTCTTCACGCCGGGCTTGTCCTTGATCGCCTCGGCGTTGAAACTCTTTACCTTGCCGCCGAAGACGGGACAATCCTTGATCGCCGCGTTCAGCATGCCGGGCATCGTCAGGTCCATGCCGTAGATCTGCTTGCCGGTGGTCTTGTCGACGGTGTCCAGCCGCGCCAGGCGCTTGCCGGCGATCTTCCAGTCCTTCGGGTCTTTCACCACGATGTCCTGCGGCGCTTCCAGCTTGCCGGCGGCATCGGCCACCTTGCCGTACGTAACGGTGCGGCCGGTGGGCACGTGCGTGATCACGCTGTTGGCGGCGCGGCATTCCGTGGCCGGCACGCCCCACTGCGTTGCTGCCGCCTGCACCAGCATCATCCGCGCGGCGGCGCCGCCCTTGCGCACGTACTCGTGCGAACCGCGCACGCCATTGCTGCCGCCCGTCGAGAAGCTGCCCCAGACGCGCTTGCGGGCCAGGTTCGCGCCCGGCGTCGGGTATTCGGTGGTGACCTTGCTCCAGTCGGCGTCCAGCTCTTCGGCCACCAGCTGCGCCAGGCCCGTCAGGGTGCCCTGCCCCATCTCGGAGCGCGCGATGCGGATGATGATCGTGTCATCGGGCTTGACGACCACCCAGGCGTTGACTTCGGGGGAAGGCGTGGCTTGCGCCTGCGCCGCGAACGGAATGTGGAAGGCGACCACCAGGCCGGCCGACTGGCCGAGGAAGCGGCGGCGCGCGGGATTCAGCACGGCGCTCATGCCTTGCTCCCTTCGCGGTGTTCGATGGCCAGGCCGGCGCTCTTCGGATCGCCGCCGCGCGCCACCACGTGGATCGCCTTGCGCACGCGGTTGTAGGTGCCGCAGCGGCAGATGTTCTTCATGGCCATGTCGATGTCGGCATCGGTGGGCTTCGGTTTTTCCTTCAGCAGCGCGGTGGCGGCCATGATCATGCCGCTCTGGCAGAAGCCGCATTGCGGTACGTCGAGCGCCGCCCAGGCTTTCTGCACGGGGTGGGAGCCATCCGGCGACAGGCCTTCGATCGTCACGATCTTCATCTGCTCCGTCACGGTCGAGACGGGCCGCACGCAGCTGCGCATGGCCTCGCCATCGATGTGCACCGTGCAGGCACCGCACTGGGCGATGCCGCAACCGTATTTGGTGCCGGTCAGGCCCAGCTGCTCTCGCAGCACCCAGAGCAGCGGGGTATCTTCCTCCGCTTCGAATTCGCGGACCTGTCCATTCACGTTCAGCTTCATGCCTGTTCTCCAGAAGAGGTGGGTGCGTAGCGCAAATATCTTACTTGTTTTTCTCCTATCTGTATTCGTTTGGGCAATTTTGACTTGTATCAAAGTTTTTACAGATGAGCCTCCCTACACTGGCGCCGCTGACACAGTGAATAGAGAAAAGGAAGCATCATGAAAAAAGCAGTCGTCGCCATCATCGCCATCACCGCCGGCATGTTCGCCTGCCAGGCTTTTGCCCAGGAATCGAACTGGCAAGTGCGCGCCCGCGCCGTGCACATCGACCCGGCCGACAAGTCCGATCCGGTCGCCGGCGTCGGCGCAGCCGACCGCATCAGCGTCGAGAACAAGACGATCCCCGAGATCGATATTTCGTATTTCTTCACGCCGAACTTCGCCGCCGAGCTCGTGCTCACCTGGCCGCAGAAACACGAGGTCTACCTCGACGGGCAAAGCATCGGCACCTTCAAGCACTTGCCGCCCACGCTGATGGCGCAGTACCACTTCACGCCGGCCAAGACCGTGAGCCCCTACGTGGGCCTGGGCGTGAACTGGACGACGTTCTCGAAGAACCGGCTGCTGGGTGGCCAGGCCAGCCTGGAACACGACAGCTTCGGCCTGGCCGCGCAGGCGGGCATCGACTTCAAGCTCGACCGCAACTGGTCGCTGAACGTGGATGTGAAGAAGGTGCAGATCCGCAGTGACGTGCTGATCGGTGGCGTGAAGGCCAGCAAGGTCAAGGTCGACCCGGTGCTGTTCGGGGTCGGCGTCGGTTACCGCTTCTGAGGAGGCGAATACAGCGTTTTAACCTGGAGTAACTCCAAGCCTTTTGCCTGCCCCCGGTTCGCCGGCGGCAGGTTTTTTTTCGTGGTGATCGGAAGGGAAACCGGTGTCTGGCACTATTTCCCGGATGAGGCCCCGGGAAATAATGTCAGACACCAAGCCCGAGAATAGTGTCTGACACCGACGCCGCAGGCGGCGCTTACTGCGCGAGCGCTTCGCGCAGCTGGCGCGCCAGCGCGCGCCGCTCGTCGTCGGGCAGCCAGGTACCGATGTCGACGGTGACACCGCGCGCCACGAGGCGGATCGGGTCGCGCCGCCGCTCGGGCGGCACGATGCGCAGCCAGTAGGGATCGAGTTGCGTCAGCTGGGCCTGGCCGGCGCGCACCTTTTCCACGGACAGTACGCCTTGCTCGTAGACGATACGGTCGAAGTCGGTGGCATGACGGCTGTAGGCGATGAAGGCCGCCGTCACGGCGGCCATTTCCAGCACTGAAAAAACCAGCACGTACCACGCGCCTTGCAGCGTGAAGAACATGCCGACGGCAAGCGAGATAGCAAGGAGCGCGGTCCAGGTGAACATGGTTTGCCGCGGCGTCAGCGAGCAATTGCGCCGCAACAGCCATTCGCGGCGTTCCCCATGCCAATCACGTTTCACCGTATTTTCCTCCGGTAGAGCAAGTAATGTACGCCCGGCCGGGCGCGCGCCCGCGCACGGTTGCAGTATCGACAGGCAGTTGCCGCCCGGTCAAGCCAACGTTGTTGCCATGAGACAAGCCCCTTCCAAAACGCACCTCGCTCCGCAACAAATTCGCGCTTTCGGTGAACAATGTTCGCAAGCCTGCTGTCCGAGCAGGCAGGACTATCCATCGATGGGGAGAGATCATGTCCAACCTGAACATTGGAGCCCGCCTCGGGCTGGGATTCGGCGCCGTGCTGGCCCTGCTGCTGGCCGTGCTGGTGCTGGGACTGACGTCCATGACGCGCATCGGCGAGCGCGCCGACGATATCGTGCACGACAAGAACGTGAAGCTGGCCACGGCCAACATCATGGTCGACAACGTGCGCAATATCGCGCTGGCGCTGACCACGACGATCGTTACGCCCAGCACGCAGCAGATGAATGCGGAACTGCAGAAGGTGGCGAACTATCGCAAGCTGTACGACGATGCTCGCCAAAAGCTCGAAGGCATGCTGGACACCGAACAGGAGAAGGCACTGCTGGCCAAGGTGGACCGCGCACTTGCTGACGGCCGGGCCAAGAACGACAAGCTCATCGCCCTCCGCAAGGATGGCGAAATCCAGGACGCCACCGAATACCTGCTCGGCACCAGCGGCCCCGGCGTGAACGGCATGCTGGCCGCGCTCGACGAGCTCATCGCCCACGAGGCGGAGCTGGCAAACGAAGCCAGCGAGGACGCCACGTCCACTTTCCGCAATGGCCGCTGGCTGATGATCGGGCTCGGCCTGCTTGCCGCCGTGGCCGGCGCCGTCATCGCCATGCTGGTCACGCGCTCGATCACGCGGCCGCTCGCCCAAGCGGTGCACGTGGCCGAAACGGTGGCGGCGGGCGACCTGTCCTCCACCATCTCGACCGATCGCCGCGACGAAATGGGCCGCCTGCTGAAGGCGCTGAAAGACATGAACGACGCGTTGCTGGGCGTGGTGGGCCAGGTCCGAAGCGGCACCGGCGCCATCGCCACCGCGTCGCGCGAAATCGCCGCCGGCAACCTCGACCTGTCGGCGCGCACCGAACAGCAGGCCGGCTCGCTGGAAGAAACCGCATCCACAATGGAAGAACTGACCGCCACCGTGCGCCAGAATGCCGACAGTGCGAACCAGGCCAACGAACTGGCGCGCAATGCATCGCAGGTGGCCACGCGAGGCGGCGAGATCGTGTCGCAGGTGGTCAGCACCATGGGAACGATCGACGCGTCCTCGCGCAAGATCGGGGACATCACCGGCGTCATCGACAGCATCGCCTTCCAGACCAATATCCTTGCACTGAATGCGGCGGTGGAAGCGGCACGAGCGGGTGAACAGGGGCGCGGCTTCGCCGTGGTCGCCAGTGAAGTCAGGACCCTGGCGCAGCGCTCGGCCGCAGCGGCGCGCGAGATCAAGGAATTGATCGGCGCCTCGACCGCCACCGTCGACGCAGGGTCGCGGCTGGTCGCCGAAGCGGGCCGCACGATGGGGGACATCGTGGAGAGCATTGGCCGCGTCACGGAAATCATGGGCGGCATCGCCCACGCCAGCCAGGAACAGAGCGCCGGCATCGACCAGGTCAACCAGGCCATCACGCAGATGGACGAGGTGACGCAGCAGAACGCGGCGCTGGTGGAAGAAGCGGCGGCCGCTTCCCAAAGCATGCAGGAACAGGCGGCACGGCTGGAAGAAGTTGTGGCGTTCTTCAGGACCGGCGAATCGTCCAGCCGCGCGCTGCTGGCGTCTTAAGCCGATCCCGGCACTGCACGGATCGCGGCTGCGCCATCGGGTCCGACCGTGCGGATCAGGCCACCGCCGGCATTCCCTCGCGCGGCAGCGCCAGCGTGAACACGGAACCCTCGCCCGGCCGGCTCGCCACGGTCAGCGAGCCGCGGTGCGCCTCGGCCAGCTGGCGCGAGATGTACAGCCCCAGGCCCAGGCCGGAGGGCACGCCGTTGCCGGCCACCCGTTCATAGGGCAGGAAGATACGCGCCTGCATCGCTTCGTCGATGCCGGGGCCCTGGTCGATCACGTCCACGCGCGCCTCTTTCTCGTCCGCCGTGAGGCGGATGCGCACCGGCTTGCCGCCGCCGTAGCGCAAGCCGTTGGTCAGCAGGTTGACGATCACCTGCTCGATGCGGAACTCGTCCCACCAGCCGCTCACCGGCTCTGGCGCTTCCAGTTCGAACGTCGTGCCGGCATCCTGCGCCTGGCGCGCCAGGTCGCCCGTCAGGCGGCGCAGCATCGCCTGCAGCTCGGTGGCGCCTGGGCGGATCGACAGCACGCCGCTGCGGATGCGCGACACGTCGAGCATATCGTCGATCAGCCGTATCATCGCCTGGATCTGGCGGCCATCGCCTTCCACCATCTTTCCCAGCGCGGCCTTGTTGAACGCTTCCATATTGTCGCGCTCGAGCTGCATCTTGCGCATCTGCGTGCCCAGGAACAGCGTGTTGAGCGGCGTGCGCAGCTCGTGCGCCACCATCGACATGAACTCGTCGCGCATGCGCAACGCATAGCGCAGCTCTTCCTGCGCGGCGCGCAGCTCGTTCATCGTGGCATGCTGTTCCTCGACGCGGCGGCGGATCTCCATGCGCTGGCAATGCAGGTCGACGAACACGTTCACCTTGCTGCGCACCGCGTCCGGATCGAGCGGCTTGTAGAGGAAGTCGACGGCGCCCGTCTCGTAGCCCTTGAATGCGTAGTTGAGTTCCTTGCCGGCGGCGCTCACGAACACGATCGGGATATGCCGCGTCTTGTCCGTGCCGCGCATCAGTTCGGCCAGCTCGAAGCCGTCCATGCCGGGCATCTGCACGTCCAGGATCGCCAGGGCGAAATCGTGCTCGAGCAGCAGCGCCAGCGCTTCCTCGCCGGAGGCAGCCTGGTACACGGCGCGGTTGTCGTCGCGAATGATGGCGTTCAGCGCGCGCAGGTTTTCCGGAAGATCGTCGACGATCAACAGCTTCGTCACATTGCCCGCCGGACCGCTCATCAACCCCATGCTGCACTCCTTGTTGGGCACATTGTTCATTTCAAGTTCTCCATCGACAGTTGCAGCAGCCTGCGGATGTCCCGCAGCGGCAGCACCAGGTCCGGCGCGCGCAGCCGGATCGCTTCGTTCGGCATCACGCTTACTTGCGCCTCAGCCGGGTCCTGCACCACCGTCAGCCCGCCGGCCGCGCCCACGGCGGCCAGGCCGGCAGCGCCATCGTGGTTGGCGCCGGTGAGCAGAATACCCATCAGTTCCGGGCCGTACACGTCCGCCGCGGATTCCATCGTGATATCGATCGCCGGCCGGGCGAAGTGCACCGGCGGTTCCAGCGACAGCGAAAACACGCCATCCCTCTCGATCGACAGGTGATAGTCGGCCGGCGCGAAGTACAGCGTGCCTGGCCGCGGCGCCGCCTTGTCCGCCGCCTCTTCCACGCGCAGCGCGAGGCGCTGGCCGAACACGTCCACCAGCTGGTTCTGGCGCCCGCGCATCACGTGCAGCACCGTCACCACCGGGTACGGGAATTCGCGCGGCAGGCCGGGCAGGATATCGATCAGCGCATTCACGCCACCGGCCGAAGCGCCGATGACGATCGCCGCGAAGCGGCGTCCCGCCAGGGCTTGCGCGAGGAGGGCGTCGTCCATCACAATTTCCTGAACAGCCGCTCGCGTTTCACGACCGGTTCGAACAAGGGGCCATAGGCGGAAAAGTCGATGCTCTCCTTGCTGCCCAGGCCCAGGAAGCCGCGGTGGCACAGCGACTCGTGGAACAGTCCCAGCGCGCGCTCCTGCAGCTTCTTCTTGAAATAAATCATCACGTTGCGGCAGCTGATCAATTGCGTTTCCGCGAACACCGAGTCGGTGGCCAGGCTGTGGTCCGCGAACGTGACGTTTTCCGCCAGCGAGCGGTCGAACAGCGCGGCATTGTAGGCTGCCGTGTAGTAGTCTGAAAAGGCGCGCTTGCCGCCGGCGGCCTGGTAGTTTTCCGTGTAGGCGCGCATGTTCTCCAGTGGGAACACACCTTTCTTCGCCTTTTCCAGCGATTGCGGGTTGATGTCGGTGGCGTAGATGATACTGCGTTCCAGCAGCCCCTCCTCTTTCAGCAGGATCGCCAGCGAATACACCTCCTCGCCGGTGCTGCAACCGGCCACCCAGATCTTCAGCGACGGGTAGGTGGAAAGCACCGGCATCACGTGCTCGCGCAGCGCGGCGAAGTAGGTGGGGTCGCGGAACATCTCCGTGACGGGAATCGTGAGGTATTGCAGCAGCTCGGAAAACGCCGCCGGTTCGTGCAGCACGCGCGATTGCAGTTGCGAGATCGTCTCGCAGCCCATCTCGCGAATCGCGTGCACCACGCGCCGCTTCTGCGAGGCGCCGGTGTAATCGCGGAAGTCGTAGCTGTACTTCAGGTAGATCGCCTCCATCAGCATCTTCAGCTCGATATCGGTGTCGCTGTGCTGGGGGCGGATCGGTTGCATCATGGGCGGTTTCCTCAAGTGCGTCAGATGCGGTCCAAGGCCGGCATCCAGACCCGCAGCAGCGAGTACAGGCGCGACAGGTCGATCGGCTTGGCCAGGTAATCGTTGGCGCCGGCGGCGATGCACTGCTCCTGGTCATCCTTCATGGCCTTGGCCGTGATGGCGATGATCGGCAGCCGGCTCCAGCGGCCGTCGGCGCGGATGCGGCGTGTCGCTTCCAGGCCGTCCATGCCCGGCATCATCACATCCATCAGCACCAGGTCGATATCGGACACTTTCTCCAGTTTTTCCAACGCCTCGAAGCCATTGCGGCCGATTTCCACGATCGCGCCCTTCTGCTCAAGCGCCGAAGTGAGCGCGAAGATGTTGCGCACGTCGTCGTCGACCAGCAGGATGCGGCGGCCTTCGAACACGCGGTCGCGCGAACGCACCGTCTTCAACATCGTCTGGCGCTCGGAAGACAATTCGGACTCCACCTTGTGCAGGAACAGCGTCACCTCGTCGAGCAGGCGTTCCGGGGAGCGGGCGCCCTTGATGATGATCGAGCGCGAGTACTTGTGCAGGTCCGCCTCCTCGGCGCGGGTGAGGTTGCGGCCGGTGTACACGATCACCGGCGGGAACGACGCGATCTCTTCATGCGACATGCGCTGCAGCAGTTCATTGCCCTGCATGTCCGGCAGTTTCAGGTCGATGATCATGCAATCGAAGATCGTGCTGCGCAGGAGCGCCAGCGCTTCCTCGCCGGAAGCGACGGCCTCGATCTCGATATCCTCGTCGGAAATCAGCTGCACCACGCTGTCGCGCTGGCGCGCGTCGTCTTCCACCAGCAGGATGCGCTTGATCTTCTGGGTGAACTTCTGCTCCAGCCGTTCGAACACCTCCAGCAATTCCTCGCGCGTGGTCGGCTTCATGGCAAAGCCGACGGCGCCCATGTGCAATGCAGCCTCGCCGGCATCGGAGGCCGACACCACGTGCACCGGGATGTGGCGGGTGCGCGGATTGTCCTTCAAGAGTTGCAGCACCGAGAGGCCGGAACGGTCGGGCAGGCGGATATCCAGCAGGATCGCGGTGGGCTGGTATTGCTCGGCCATCTGCAAGCCTTCGTCCGCAGCGAAGGCCACGAGGCAGCGGTAATCCATCTCGTGGGCCAGGTCGTAGAGGATGCGGGCGAACGCCGGTTCGTCCTCGATCACCAGCACGGTGCGCTCGGGCGGCGCGGGCCGTTCGCGGTCGTCATCGAAGGGGCGCTGCACCGTTGCGGGTGCCGGCGCGGCGGCTGCGGGGGCGGCGGGCGGCGTGACCGGTACCGCCACGGGCGCCGGCGCGGGCGACAGCGAGGATTCGACGCGGTTCGGCGGTGCCGACCACTGCACCGGCAGGGTCAGGGTGAACGTGCTGCCCTGGCCCACGGTGCTGTGCAGCGTGATCGTGCCGCCCAGCAGGGTAGCCAGGTCGCGCGAGATCGAAAGGCCCAGGCCGGTACCGCCGTACTTGCGGCTGGTGGTGCCGTCGGCCTGCTGGAACGCGCCGAAGATCGCCGCGTGCTGGTCGGCGCGGATACCGATGCCCGTATCGGTAACGGCGAAGCATAGCTGGCCGTTCTGGCCCGGTTCCACGCGCAGCGTGACAGAGCCCTCGTCGGTGAACTTGAGCGCATTGGACAGCAGGTTCTTCAGGATCTGCTCCAGGCGCTGGCAATCCGTGTACACCGTGTCCGGCAAGCCCGGCGACATCACCAGCGAAAACTCCAGCCCTTTTTGCTTCGCCAGCGGTTCGAAGGTGCGGCGCAAGCCTTCCATCACCTGCTGCAGGCGCAGCTCTTCCGGATTCAATTCCAGCTTGCCCGCCTCGACCTTCGAGATGTCGAGAATGTCGTTGATCAGGTTCAGCAGGTCGTTGCCGGCCGAGTAGATCGTCTGCGCGAAGCGCACCTGTTCCTCGTTCAGGTTGCCCTGGGCATTGTCCGCCAGCAGCTTGGCCAGGATCAGGGAGCTGTTCAGCGGCGTGCGCAACTCGTGCGACATATTCGCCAGGAATTGCGACTTGTACTGGCTGGCGCGCTCCAGGTCGCGCGCCCGCTCCTCCAGCTGCTGCTGGACGTCGTTCAGCGCCGTGTTCTTCTGGTCCAGCACGATGGCCTGCTCGGCCAGCTGCTCGTTGGTCTGCTCCAGTTCCGCCTTCTGGTTTTCCAGACTGGCCTGCGATTCCTCCAGCACGCGCGACTGTTCTTCCAGTTCCTCGTTGGCGGTGCGCAGCTCTTCCTGCTGCACCTGCAATTCCTCGTTCAGCTGCTGCGTTTCGACCAGCAGTTCCTGCATGCGCTGGCGTGCGAGCGTGGCTTCGATGGCGGTGCCGATATTGTCGGCCACCAGGTTCAAGAATTCCGTTTCCTTCTCGCCCACCGGGTGCAGAAAGCCCAGCTCGATCACGCCATTCACGCGGCCGTCGCTCGTCACGGGCAACACCAGCACCTGCGTGGGCGAGGCGCTGCCCAGCGCCGAGGTCAGCTTCAGGTAATCGGGCGGCAGGTTTTCCAGGTGGATCAGGCGGCGCATCTGCGCGGCCTGGCCCACCACGCCTTCATCGGGCGCCAGCAGGCGGCCGCGCTCTTCGTCCTCGCCCGAGAAACCGAAGGCGGCGGTGCGGCGCAGCAGCCCGTCGGGCTCGCGCACGTACATGGCACCCACGACGACGTCGAGGTAGCGCGCCAGGAAGTGCAGCAGCGCCGTCGACAGGGCCGGCGTCGACATCTGGCCGATGCCCTGCTCCGCCATCTGGCTCTGCCCGGCGCGCATCCACGATTGCCGCTGCACGCGCTCGGCATGCACGGACTGCTCCTTCAGCGCCGCGTTATACGCATCCGACAGGCGCATCAGCTCCTTGCGGCCGAACCACGCCAGCCCGCCGCTAAGCAGGAGACTGATGGTGAGGAAGCCCACCACGGTGAAATACGTGATGCTCCTGGCATCGGCATTGCGGTCCATCCGCAACCGTTCCTCGGTGGCGATGAAGGACTGGAACAGCGAACGCAGTTCATCGAATTCGACCTTGCCCCGTTGCGCCCGCACCGTGGACAGGTAGTCGCCGCCCGTCCTGCGCAGGGTCATGATTTCCTGCGCCGCGCGCTCCCACTGCGCCTGCTGGGCGCGGATATTGCGCAGCCGGTCGATCTGTGTCGGATTGTCCGCGACCAGTTCGGTCAGCGTGTTCAATGCCGTATCGATCTTCGGGCGCGCCAGCTTGTACGGCGCCAGGAACGATTCCTCGCCCGTCAGCAGGTAGCCGCGCATGCCCGTTTCCATGTCCACCGCCAGCTTGCGCAATTCCTGGGCGTTGCCGATCACCCGCTCGGAGTGCTCGACGGCGGTCAGGGCATTGAGCAGATAGGCAAACACGGCAATGAAAACGGCGGCGCTGACGACACCCGCAGCCAGCGGCAGCGTGATGTTACGGAACAGGATACGGCGGAAACTCTGGTCGTCGATGCGAGAGTGAGGCATGGGCGCGAACTGGACAGGAAAAACACAAAGTTTATCCTAACTGCAACGAACCTACGCGGTTGGGCAATCGTGCGCGCATCGCTATAATCGGCCGGACGCCCCACCCGACAGGACCTTTTCCGATGCGCAAATTATTCTTGCTGACTCCGCTGTTGCTGGCGGGCTGCTACAACGATTCCGCCACATTCTATGCGGACAGCAGCCAGGAGCACACGCTCACCGTGCGGCGCCAGCAGGATTATTTCTGGAGCGAGCAAGGCCGCTTCGTGCTGATGGCCACGCGCCTGCCGGACTGCCAGCGGCGCATCGACCTGGCCGAACTGCCGCTGGAGGACACCACCGTGGAATTGTTCAGCGAAGGCGACAACCGCTGGGCGCTGCGCGCCGGCCAGCAGGTGTGGCACGTGGATACGCAAACGTGCTCGCTGGTGGACGAGGATGGGCCGGCCACGGGCACGAAGGTGGGCGATTTCCGGGCGGAGATCGATCAGATTACGTTTATCGAGGCGGGGGACCAATAAAGTTGCTCCAAAAATGGGGACAGACCCCATTTTCAGAGCAACATTTCTGCTGGATCAGTCCCGGGCCAGCGCCAGGAACTCGGTGCGCAGCGCCAGGTTCGGCTGCAATTCGCCCAGCATGGCGGACGTGATCGTTTCCTCGCCCGGCGTGCGGATGCCGCGGCTTTCCATGCACATGTGGCGGCATTTCACCACCACGCCGACGGCCTTCGGCTCCAGCACTTCCATCAGCGTATTGGCGATCTGCACCGTCATGCGTTCCTGCACCTGCAGGCGCTTGGCGAAGCAGTCGACCAAGCGGGTCAACTTCGACAGCCCGACGATCTTGCCGTTCGGCAGGTAGCCGACGGTGGCCTTGCCGAAGAACGGCGCCAGGTGGTGCTCGCAATGGCTGTACACGGGGATATTGCGCACCACGATCAGCTCGTTGTATTCCTCCGCGCCGTCTTCGAACGCCTTCAGCAGTTCGACGGGGTCCTGGTCATAGCCGGACGTCCAGTGCTTCCAGGCCTTGGCCACGCGGTGCGGGGTTTCCGCCAGTCCCGGACGGTCCGGGTCCTCGCCCAACGAGGCCAGGAAACGGCGCCAGTCGTGATCGGAAAATGATTCTTTAGACATGATGAATGCTGCTCAAATGAAAGGGTATCCGCCAGTATACAGAAAATAGTCACCTTTCACCGGGCAGGGCGTCCTGGGCGGTTGGCCGCCAGCAGGGCGCTGGCGATCGATACGCTATGCGGAATTTCCGGCCACTCGTCATCCGGCCCGAACCAGCGGGCATCCTCGATCTCGGTCGGGTCGACCCGGATCTCGCCGGACAGGTACTCGGCCGTGAACGCGATCATCAGCGAATTCGGGAAGGGCCAGGACTGGCTCTTGAAGTATTCGAGCTTGTGCACGCGCAGCCCCACTTCCTCGTACACCTCGCGGTGCACCGCCTCCTCGATCGATTCACCCGCCTCCAGGAAGCCGGCCAGCGCCGTATAGCGCCGCACCGGCGTGTTGGTGTGCAGGGCCAGCAGCACCTTTTCTTCCTTGCGGATCAGCACCATCATCGCCGGGCAGATCTGCGGATACGCGGTGAAGCCGCACGCGGCGCACTTGTAGGCGCGCTCGCCGGTGGCCCGGTGCATGGGCGCCGCGCATACGCCGCAATGGCGATGCGTGCGTGCCCATTCGGCGATCTGGCCCGCCCGGCCGGCAAGGCCGAGGAAGCCGTCGTCGACGATGCCGAACAGGCTACGCATGTTGTGCCATGCATAGTCCCCGCCGGGCAGCGCATCGTCGTCCACCCACGCGGCCTGGCAGTAACGTCCCTGCCAGATGCCGACCGGGTGCAACCGTTCGGGTGGTATGCCGAGCAGATCCCCGCTGGAAGGCAGCGCCAGCTCGGGCTGGTCGAAATCGGACCCGCGCAGCAACAGCTTGCCGCGGTGGAAGAGGAAAGTCAGCGGATCCCGCGGGTCGGCCGGCGGGTCGATGAGGGGCGTGAAGGCGGATGGCGTCTGGAGCATGGCGGTATCGTTTGCTTCGGGTACCTCATCTTACCCAGTTCGCGCCGCACGTGTTGGCGGGACGTCACAGTTGCCATAAGGCTAAAGAATCGCGCGCTGGCGCCATCTTCTCCAGAGTATGATTACCCTTCATTTACTGCCGACTCGAGAGACCTTCCACCGATGAACGTACCCGAGATCCCCGATGCATTGCTTCGCCAGGCCGAACGCGGCGTGCTGCCGCTTGCGGAATTGTTTGAGGGAGCGCAGCGGCTGATCGACGAAGGGGCGCCGCATGCGGCGATCCGGCTTTACGAAACGTGGCTGGAACATGCCCGCTCCCCGCTGGCTTATGCCGTGTGGTTCAACCTGGCCATCGCGTACAGCGGCGTGGGCGACGATGCGAGCGCCGAGCGCGGCTACATCAAGGCCATTTCCGAGAATCCCCGCTTCATCGAGGCGCGCCTGAACCTGGGCACGCTGTACGAGCTCCTGGGCCGCACGGACGATGCGCTGGCGACGTGGCGCGCGATCCTGACGGACGTGCCCGACCTCACCGCCCAGCCCAGGCTGCACGTGCAGGCCCTGAACAACCTGGGCCGCCTGCTGGAAATCGGCAAGTGCCTGCCGGAGGCGGAAGACTTCCTTGCCCGCAGCCTCGAACTGGATCCGGAGCAGCCGCGTGTCATCATGCATTGGGTGCACCTGCGCCAGAAGCTGTGCCGCTGGCCCGTGTACCAGCCTTTCGCTGGCGTCACGGCCGAAGCGCAGTGGCGCCATACGTCGGCGCTGGCGATGCTGGCCGCGTCGGCCGACCCGGCCGTGCAGCTGGCCGCCTCGCGCCGTTTCGTCGACGAGAAGGTCGACAGCGACGTGCCGCACCTGGCCGACCCGAACGGCTACCCGCACAAGCGCATGCGCATCGGCTACCTGTCTTCCGACCTGTGCTCGCACGCCGTGGCGATCCTCACCGCCGAATTGTACGAGCTGCACGACCGCTCGCGCGTGGAAGTCTATGCGTTCTCGTGGAGCCGCGAAGACAATTCATCGCTTCGAGCCCGGGTAGTGGGAGCAATGGACCACTATATCCGCATCGACCGCATGAGGGACGAGGAAGCGGCCCGCTGTATCCGCTCGCACGAGATCGACATCCTGGTCGACCTGCACGGCCTCACGATGGGCGCGCGCCCTGGAATCCTGTGCCGCCGGCCGGCGCCCGTACAGCTGACGTGGCTGGGCTTTCCCGGTCCCACGGCGATTCCGGGCATCGACTACGTGGTGGCGGACGCCTTCGTGCTGCCGCCCGAACTGGAAGCGCACTTCACCGAGAAGCCGCTGCGCATGCCGCATACGTTCCAGATCAACGACCGCCAGCGCGCCATCGGCGACACGTCGGACCGCGGCGCGCACGGCCTGCCGGAGGACCGCTTCGTCTTCTGCGCGTTCAACACCAACTTCAAGTTCACGCCGGAAGTGTTCGACGCGTGGATGCGCATCCTGCGTCGCGTGCCGGACAGCGTGCTGTGGATCGTGGCCGATGTCGATGCCACGCGGGGCAACCTGGTGCGCGAAGCCGAGGCACGCGGCATTGATGGCGCGCGCCTGCTGTTTGCGGCGCGCGTGCCACCGGCCGACTACCTGGCCCGCTTCCGCCTGGCCGACCTGTTCCTGGACACCAACCCGTTCAACGGCGGCACCACCGCCAGCGATGCCTTGTGGGCCGGCCTGCCCGTGCTCACCTGGGCCGGCCAGACCTTCTGCTCGCGCATGGCCGGCAGCCTGCTGCATGCGGTGGGCCTGCCGGAACTGGTCACGCATTCGCTGGCGGAATACGAGGAAATGGCGGTGGCGCTGGCCACCGACCGGGCACGGATGGCGGAGCTGCGTTCGCGCCTGGCCGTCAACCGCGACACCAGCCCGCTGTTCGACACGCCACGCTTCGTGCGCGACTACGAAGACTTGCTGGCCTCCGTGGTAAAACGCCCGGCCGGCGCGCCGCTGTCGGACGAGCCCGATCCGATCCGCGCCCACGCGGTGCCGGAACCGTCGCCAGGCCAGCTGAGCGTGCAGCAGAATGGCATGCTGAACTTGATGCGGCCCGGCATGCACAGCGTCGTCGAGGTGGGCGGCGCCACGCTGGCCCAGGCATGGCGGGCACGTGCGCCGAACTCGCATTTCACCACGATCACCGATCGGCCGGACGACGACGCGGCATTCTCGACCGGGATCATCGACGTGGAAGCGGAAGAGATGGACCAGGCCATGTGGAGCCAGGCGGCCCCGGCGCAATGCTGGCTGTTCCCGGAAACGCTGGAACGCCTGCGCGACCCATGGGCTTTCCTGCAACGCGTGCGGCACGAGGCACTGGGTGCCGTCGATATCGTGGCTTGCGTGAACAATGGCCAGAACTGGCTCGTGCAATCGCAGCTGGCCACGGGGAACCTGTTGTACCAGCCTGCCGGCGTGCCGGACCGCCGCAGCCTGCACCTGTTCACCCGCACTTCGCTGGCCGCGCTGCTGCGCGAATGCGGCTTCGAGATCGCGGAAATGACGGCGGTGAATGCGCACCAGCCGCCGCCGGCCGTGCTGGAAGCGATTCGGCAGCTGGCCGTTGCCACCGGGGGCGATCCGGCGCTGGCCGAGCAGGATGCGCTGGCTTATCAGTATCTGGTGCGGGCAGTGGCGGTCTAAGAACGCCTAACACCCACCCCATGGCCACGTTGCAGCGTCTCGCCGTACAGGCGTACTGTCTTCGACGCCGCGCCTTGCCCTGGGTGTTTTGTTAGGCGTTCTAAAGCGCTTGCCTGGCGGGCCGCCTTTGGGGCCTATGCGCCTGCGAAGGCGGCGACCTGCTCGATGGTCAGTGGTGCAAGCGGCGTGGAGCACGTTGCGCCGACGGCTTCCGTCTTGCGCCCTGCGTGACCTTTGCTTTCGATCGCGGCAATGTCGACCGCGCTAAGGGCGCCCAACTGCGCCATCGCCAATACGCTCACCTGGGCGGAATTCATGATGACGATCCTGTCAGCTGACAGCGCGCCGATCAGGCCGCCGCCCAGACCGGGCACTTGCGCGGTGGTCAACGCGGCCGGCTCGGCCGCCATGCCGGACTTCATCGCCTTGGCCGGCAGCGTAGCGGCCGCCTGCGTGCCGAGGGCCGCAGCCTGCGTCTTGGACAAGGCCGCCACTGCCGCAGTCGCGATGAAGCGGCCAACCTGCGAGCTCGACCAAACCATGTCCTGCGCGGTACTCAAACTGGTGTGATAAGTCATTGGATTCTCCGGGGCCTGCAAATGCCTGGCTGATACGAAGCGGGCAGCGTCATTACCACTTGGTACTTACGCTGCTGCTCGGCTCCACCAAGCCCTGTTTCAGTGCTTAACGGCAACAGATCCAAATGCTTTAGAGCGCCTAACGAAAACCGCAGGGCAAGGCGCGGCGTCGAAGACAGTACACCTGTACGGCGAGACGCTGCACCGCAGCCATGGGGGTTTTGTCAGGCGCTCTTAGGCATTGCAGCTTTCCCGGTACACAGCACCTGCGATGCCGAGCGCGGGTGAAAAAAAACGGAAGAGCTTTCCAGCTCTTCCGTTCGTTTGCTTCGGCACGGATGGGAATCCCTGCCTGCCCGGTGCCTGGTGCACCAGAGGCGCACTCAGAATGGAATATCGTCATCCATATCCGAGAAGTTCGGTGCCGGCTTCGGTGCCGGGCGCGGTGCCGGTGCGGCAGCCTGCGGGCGCGGAGCGGGACGGCTCGGCGGCGCGTCGTAGCCGCCCATGTCGTCGCCACCCATCGCATCGCCGCCCATGCCCTGGCGGCCGCCCAGCATCTGCATTTCCTGCGCGATGATGTCGGTGGCGTACTTCTCGATGCCGTCCTTGTCGGTGTACTTGCGGGTCTGCAGGCGGCCTTCGACGTAGACCGAGGAGCCCTTCTTCAGGTACTGGCCGACGATTTCCGCCAGGCGGCCGAAGAAGGAGATGCGGTGCCACTCGGTGGTTTCCTTCTGTTCGCCCGTGTTGCGGTCCTTGCTGCGGAAGGACGTGGCGACAGCAATGTTGGCGATGGCATCGCCGCTCGGCATGTAGCGGATCTCCGGATCGCGGCCCAGGTTGCCGACGATGATGACTTTATTGACAGATGCCATGTAGTACTCCTGCGTGAATATTTACCAAACGATCATTATAAGACAGGGCCTGTGGACAACATACCACGGGACAGATGAATTTTTTGCTGCAAGGCTGGGAGCTTTTCCGCGTGCGTCGCGCAGCGGAATGTGAATACTGGTATTATATACAGTATTTGCCAGCCATGGCTTGCCAGCGTGTGATTCGCATCAATTCGGCCCGGATTGGCCCGAGTCGGGCCCAATTCAGCCATCAGGACTTGAAACAGGGCTTGAAATCGAATCGAACGCCTGCATAGTGGACTGGTTGGTCTCCGGACGCCGCGCTGCATTGTCAAGTCTTCAAGCGGATGATCGTTCCAGGTGGGCCGTCCTGTCGTTTCTCGCATATTCAAGGCACATACATACATGGAAGAAATCCGCATTCGCGGCGCGCGCACCCATAACCTGAAGAACATCAACCTCGATCTGCCCCGCAACAAACTGATCGTGATCACCGGCCTGTCCGGTTCCGGCAAGTCGTCGCTGGCGTTCGACACGCTGTATGCGGAAGGCCAGCGCCGCTACGTCGAGTCGCTGTCGGCCTATGCGCGCCAGTTCCTGCAACTGATGGAAAAGCCGGACGTGGACATGATCGAAGGCCTGTCGCCGGCGATCTCGATCGAGCAGAAGGCCACGTCGCACAACCCGCGCTCCACCGTGGGCACCGTGACGGAGATCCACGACTACCTGCGCCTCCTGTACGCTCGCGTGGGCACGCCGTATTGCATCAATCACCCGGACCACGCGCTGTCGGCGCAGTCGGTGTCGCAGATGGTCGATGCCGTGCTGGCGATGCCGGAAGGGACGAAGCTGATGATCATGGCGCCCGTGGTGGCCAACCGCAAGGGCGAGCATGCCGACCTGTTCGAGCAGATGCAGGCCCAGGGCTTCGTGCGCTTCCGCATCCAGAGCGGCACGAACGATGCGAAGATCTATGAAGTGGACGACCTGCCGAAGCTGAAGAAGACGGAAAAGCACACGATCGACGTGGTGATCGACCGCGTGAAGGTGAACCCGGACATCAAGCAGCGCCTGGCCGAGAGCTTCGAGACCGCGCTGCGCATCGCCGACGGCCGCGCCATCGCCTATGACATGGATGCCGGCACCGAGCACGTGTACTCGAACAAGTTCGCCTGCACCAGCTGCGGCTATTCGCTGCAGGAACTGGAACCGCGCCTGTTCTCGTTCAATAACCCGATGGGTGCCTGCCCCGAGTGCGATGGCCTGGGCCATATCGAGTTCTTCGATCCGAAGCGGATCGTGGCCTTCCCGAACCTGTCGCTCGCTTCCGGCGCAGTGAAGGGCTGGGATCGCCGCAACCAGTTCTACTTCTCCATGCTGCAAAGCCTGGCGGACCATTACGGCTTCGACCTGGACACGCCGTTCGAGAAACTGCCGGTCAGCGCGCAGAACGCCGTGCTGCACGGCTCCGGCAAGAACGTGATTCCGTTCGCCTACGTGAACGAGCGCGGCCGTACCGTGATCAAGGAGCACACGTTCGAAGGCGTGGTGAACAACCTGGCACGCCGCTACCGCGAAACGGATTCGATGGCCGTCAAGGAAGAGCTGGCCAAGTTCATCAACGAGAAGAAGTGCCCGGCCTGCGAAGGCGCGCGCCTGCGCGTGGAAGCACGCCACGTGAAGGTGGGCACCGGCACGCAGGAAAGGGCGATCTACCAGATCGCCGAGAAGCCGCTGCGCGACACGCTGTCGTTCTTCGAGCAGCTGCAGCTTGCCGGCGCCAAGCGCGATATCGCCGACCGCATCGTCAAGGAAATCGTCTCGCGCCTCTCGTTCCTGAACAACGTGGGTCTCGACTACCTGTCGCTGGACCGTTCGGCCGACACGCTGTCCGGCGGCGAAGCCCAGCGTATCCGCCTGGCCTCGCAGATCGGTTCCGGCCTGACGGGCGTGATGTACGTGCTCGACGAACCGTCGATCGGCCTGCACCAGCGCGACAACGACCGGCTGATCGACACCCTGAAACACCTGCGCGACATCGGCAACAGCGTGCTGGTGGTGGAGCACGACGAGGATGCGATCCGCACCGCCGACTACATCGTGGACATGGGCCAAGGCGCCGGCGTGCATGGCGGCGACGTGATCGCGGCCGGCCCGCTGAAGGATATCCTGAAGAACAAGCAGTCGCTGACGGCGCAATACCTGAACGGCTCGCTGAAGATCGAGGTGCCGAAGAAGCGCACGGCGGCCGATCCGAAGAAACAGCTCGTCATCACGGGCGCGCGCGGCAACAACCTGAAGAACCAGACGCTGTCGGTGCCGGTCGGCTTGCTCACCTGCGTGACGGGCGTTTCCGGCTCCGGCAAGTCGACCCTGGTGAACGACACGCTGTACCCGGCGCTGTCGCGCCACCTGTACGGCTCGCAGACGGAACCGGCGGAGCACGATTCGATCAGCGGCCTGGAACACTTCGACAAGGTGATCTCCGTCGACCAGGCGCCGATCGGCCGCACGCCGCGCTCGAACCCGGCCACGTACACGGGCGTGTTCACGCCGATCCGCGACCTGTTCGCGACGGTGCCGACGGCGAAGGAACGGGGCTACAGCGCCGGCCGCTTCTCGTTCAACGTGAAGGGCGGCCGCTGCGAGGCCTGCCAGGGCGACGGCGTGCTGAAGGTGGAGATGCACTTCCTGCCGGACGTGTACGTGCCTTGCGACGTGTGCCACGGCAAGCGCTACAACCGGGAAACGCTCGAAGTGCACTACAAGGGCAAGAGCATCACCGAAGTGCTGGAGATGACGGTGGAAGACGCGCACGAGTTCTTCAAGCCCGTGCCGACGATCGCCCGCAAGTTGCAAACGCTGCTCGACGTGGGCCTGGGCTATATCAAGCTGGGGCAGAGCGCCACCACGCTCTCGGGCGGCGAGGCGCAGCGCGTGAAGCTGTCGCTGGAACTGTCCAAGCGCGATACCGGCCGCACGCTGTACATCCTCGACGAGCCGACGACGGGCCTGCACTTCCACGACATCGACCTGCTGCTGAAGGTGATCCACCGCCTGCGCGACCAGGGCAACACGCTCGTGATCATCGAGCACAACCTGGACGTGATCAAGACGGCCGACTGGATTGTCGACCTGGGCCCCGAGGGCGGCGCCGGCGGCGGCCGCATCATCGCCACCGGCACGCCGGAGGAAGTGGCGAAGAACCCGGAAAGCGTGACGGGCAAGTACCTGGTGCCGCTGCTGAAGAAGAAGTAAGCGGCCCCACGGTCCACCAAGCCGGCTCTCCGAGCCGGCTTTTTTATTGCCTGAAAAATGGGGTACGTCCCCATTTTTCAGGCAACATCCATGAGCTGGCACCGAAACATGCCGTCTCAATAAAAGGTGAAATCTTCGTTGCACCTCGGGATGCCCTGCACGGCATCGGCCACGACATACCACACCAGCCCGGCGACGGGCAGCACCAGCAACCACAGAGCGGCCATCACAGCCTCCTAGTCCAGTTCCATTTCGCACAGGTGTGCGAAAGTGCGTCAAAAATAAACGGGCAAGGCCCGTCCCCATCATGCAGCGCCCTACTCCACTTCGTTGAAGCTCTTGTACGTTGAGATCAGCCGGTTGAACGCCCGGCCCATGCGCTTCGGTGCCGTATCGTCGCGCAGGAAGCGCACGTCGTGCATCACGCCGATGATCAGGCTGTAGATCTCGAACACCAGCTGTTCGGGATCGGTATCGGGCCGCAGGTGCCCCATTTCCATCGCTTGCAGCACGGTCTTGCGCAGCGAGGCACGCCAGCGCATCACGCCAGCTTCCAGCCGGTCGCGCAGCGGGCCGTCCAGGTCGTCGAATTCGAAGGCCCCCGCCGTGTACAGGCAGGCGCCGCGCAACGCCTCGTTGCTGCCCTTCCTGAGCCACAGGTTCACCTGCATGACCAGCCGCGGCAGCCCTTTCGGCGCCGCCATGGACGGCATGAACACCTCCTCGGCGAAGCCGCGGTCGTATTCATCGAGCACCGCGCCCTGCAGCGCTTCCAGCGAGCCGACCCGCGAGAACACGCCGCTCTTGCTGATGCCGGTGCGCTTGGCGAGCTCGCCCAGCGACAGCTTGCCGATGCCATCCGAGGCAGCCATCTCCATGGCCGCGGCGAGAATGGTGGCGTAGGTGGTTTCGCTCTTGGCCGTGATATTCATGGCCGTACTTTAGCACACGTGTGCGAAACTTCCAGGTATTTTTATTGCCCAGCCAGCCGGACGCCATGGCAAGGCGAATGCGCCGACAATCGCCTGGTACGAAAAAGGAGGTATATGGACGGTATCGCGTTGTGGGCCCAGGCGGGCTTCTGGGGATTCGTGGCCGGCGCGGCGCTGCTGCTGGGTGCCGCCGTCGGCTACTGGGTGGCGGTGCCGCAGCGGGTGATCGCCGGGATCATGGCGTTCGGCAGCGGCGTGCTGATCTCGGCGCTGTCGTTCGACTTGATGGATGAAGCATTCCGCCAGGGTGGCTTCAATGCCACGGCGATCGGCTTCCTCGGCGGCGCCGTCGTCTACACGGCGGCCAACCGCCTGCTCGCCGCGCATGGCGCCAGGCACCGCAAGCGCTCGTCGGGCCGGCAGTCCACCGAAGGCAGCGGGACGGCGCTCGCGCTCGGCGCGCTGATGGACGGGATACCGGAATCGATCGTCATCGGACTGTCGCTGCTCAAGGGCGGCGCGGTGAGCACGGTGGCCGTGGCGGCGGTGTTCCTGTCGAATATCCCGGAGGGCTTGTCGAGCGCCGCCGGCATGAAGCGTGCCGGCCGCTCGGTGCAATACATCTTCGCCATCTGGGGCGGCATCGCCCTGGCCTCCAGCGCGGCGGCGCTGGTGGGCTACTCGGTGTTCCAGCGCTTTTCGGCCGAAGTGGTGGCGGCCACGACGGCGGTTGCCGCCGGTGCCATCCTTGCCATGCTGGTCGACACGATGATCCCCGAAGCGTTCGAGGAAACGCATGACTACGCGGGGCTGATCACGGTGGGCGGCTTCCTGGCCGCCTTCGCGCTCTCCAAGCTGGGCGGCGCTTGATCGTCGGCCTTGTGGCAGTTCTTACTTCACGTAGCGGGCGATACACTCGCGGCCGCGCAGCTCCGCGGCGGCGAGCTGCTCGACATTGATCGCGTCCAGCAACTTGGCGAGCGACTTGCGGGCATCGTCCGCCACCAGTTCATCGGTCTCATCGCGCTCATTGCGGGGCGCCGCGGCGCACCGATACCACGCGTAAGCCGCGACCGGATCGCGCGCGACACCTTCGCCGTCCGCGAACGCGTCACCAAGGTGCCACTGTGCTTCAGAATGGCCGAGTTCCGCAGCCTTGCGCCATAACCCGACCGCACGCGTGGCGTCCTTCGCGCCGCCCCAGCCGCGATACAGCAGGAAGCCGAGATTGTTGTGCGCGTGGATGTCGTCCTGCAGCGCGGCCTTTTCCCAGTGCGTTCGCGCTGCCGCGTAATCCTGTGCGCGGTAGGCGTCGACACCCTGGTTGTATTCGGTTGATGGTTCGGCGAGTGCCTCGCGGCCGGACGCCAGGGACAGCATGAATGCCATCAGCAGCGCCAGGCCGTCCACCTGAAAAATCCCGAGGCTCATCGTTCGGCCCGCAGCGACTCCAGCAGCGCCGCCGTATCGGCCGCGCCCATCTTCTGCGCGGCGTCCAGTGCCGAGACACCGGCGGCATCGACGCCGAACGGATCGGCGCCGCGCTCGATCAGCAGGCGTGCAATGTCGACACGGTTGAACATGGCGGCGAACATCAGCGCCGTCTTGCCGTCGCGGCCGCGGCTGTCGGCCTGGGCGCCGTGGTCGAGCAGCAGCGTGGCGATCGCCAGGTCGCCCTTGAATGCCGCGCCCATCAGCGGACTCTGGCCGGCATCGTTCTGCAACTCCGGATCGGCGCCGTGCTCCAGCAGCACCTTCGTCGTTTCCGGATGACCGTTGTAACTGGCCAGCATCAGCAAGCTGTCGCCGCGCTCGTTGCGCAGGTTGGCCGGCATGCCTTGCGACAGCAGCGTGGCCAGTTCGGCCGTTTCGCCGCCGCGGGCCATCTGGAAGACCTTGCGGGCGAAGGCAAGCGTGTCGTCGTCGAGCTGGCCCGGATCGGCCGGGCGTGCGGAATTGGGCTCATGTGCCATGCGTGGCTCCTCTATTGAATGCTTGCGGCATCTTACACCGGACACCCCCGAGGGCTGCCCCATGGAAGTTGCCCAAAGCGGGGATCAGACCCCGGTTCTTGGAAAAAAAAAGCGCGCACCTCGCGGTGCGCGCTTTTATCTGGAACCCGGCGCGATCAAACGCCCAGGCGTTGCTCCAGCTTGGCCTTGTTGGCCAGCAGTTCCTGCGGCAGGCGATAAGCCAGCTTGTCGAACAGTTCGGCGTGCAGTTTCAGTTCTTCACGCCATGCGTCCTTGTCGATCGACGTGATCGTTTCGAACTCTTCCGGCGAGAACGGAATACCGTCCCAGTGCAGGTCGCCGTAGCGCGGCGTGGTGCCGAACAGCGTTTCGATGCCGCCGGCCGTGCCTTCGATGCGCTCCAGCATCCACTTCAGCACGCGCATATTGTCGCCGAAGCCAGGCCAGACGAAGTGGCCGTGCTCGTCGGTGCGGAACCAGTTGACGCAGAAGATCTTCGGCAGCGCGGCCGGATTGGCCGCCTGCACCTTCTTGCCCAGGTCCAGCCAGTGCTGGAAGTACTCGCTCATGTTGTAGCCGATGAACGGCAGCATCGCGAACGGATCGCGGCGTACCACGCCCATCTGGCCGGCGGCGGCGGCGGTCGTTTCCGAACCCATCGTGGCAGCCATGTACACGCCTTCCACCCAGTCACGCGCCTCGGTGGCCAGCGGTACCGTGGTGGAGCGGCGGCCGCCGAAGATGAAGGCCGAGATCGGCACGCCGGCCGGATCGTCCCAGGCCGGGTCGATCACCGGATTCTGCACGGCGGACACGGTAAAGCGCGCGTTCGGGTGCGCGGCCTTGGTGCCGGATGCGGGCGTCCAGTCCTTGCCCTGCCAGTCGATCAGGTGTGCCGGTGCTTCCTTCGTCATGCCTTCCCACCACACGTCGCCGTCGTCCGTCAGCGCCACGTTGGTGAAGATGACGTTTTCCTTCAGCGAAGCCATGCAGTTGAAGTTGGTCTTTTCGTTCGTGCCCGGGGCCACGCCGAAGTAACCCGCTTCGGGGTTGATCGCATACAGGCGGCCATCCTTGCCCGGCTTGATCCACGCGATATCGTCGCCGATCGTGGTGATCTTCCAGCCCTTGAAGGAAGCCGGCGGGATCAGCATCGCGAAGTTGGTCTTGCCGCAGGCCGAAGGGAACGCCGCGGCCACGTAGTGCTTCTTGCCTTCCGGCGATTCCACGCCCAGGATCAGCATGTGCTCGGCCAGCCAGCCGGCGCCGCCCTGCTGCGCTTCCTGGTAGCCCATGTTCGATGCGATGCGCAGTGCGAAGCACTTCTTGCCCAGCAGCGCATTGCCGCCGTAGCCGGAACCGTAGGACCAGATTTCACGGGTTTCCGGGAAGTGCACGATGTACTTGGTCTTGTTGCAGGGCCATGGCACGTCCTTCTGGCCGGCCGCCAGCGGCGCGCCCACCGTGTGCACGCACGGCACGAAGTCGCCGTTCTCGCCCAGCACGTCGTACACGGCCTTGCCCATGCGGGTCATGATGCGCATGTTCACGGCCACGTACGGCGAGTCGGACAGTTCCACGCCGATGTGCGCAATCGGCGAACCCAGCGGGCCCATCGAGAACGGCACCACGTACAGCGTGCGGCCCACCATGCAGCCGTCGAACAGGCCGTTCAGCGTGCCGCGCATTTCATTGGGGTCGATCCAGTTGTTGGTGGGGCCGGCGTCTTCCTTCTTCGCCGAGCAGATGAAGGTGCGGTCTTCGACACGG
This sequence comes from Massilia sp. METH4, assembly GCF_037094685.1. Taxonomy (NCBI): domain Bacteria; kingdom Pseudomonadati; phylum Pseudomonadota; class Betaproteobacteria; order Burkholderiales; family Oxalobacteraceae; genus Massilia; species Massilia sp. METH4. Next base: position 1,499,482 of record NZ_CP146614.1, read on the forward strand.
GCCACGTCGGTGGGATCGGAGCAGGCCAGGTAGGAGTTCGGGCGCTTGGCCTCGTTCAGCTTTTTCATCGTGCCCGCCGCCACCATTTCGGCGCACAGGCGGTCATATTCTTCCTGCGAGCCATCGCACCAGTAGATGCGGTCCGGCTTGGTCAGCGCGGCCACCTCGGCGACCCAATTGATCAGCTTTTGGTGTTTGATGTAAGCTGGTGCGTTCATTGCAGCAACGCCCTCCATCAGGGGTTGGTTCATGGTACTACCTCCAATGCGAATAAAGAATTCTGTCTCGTCCCGCGGACTGGTCCCGGCGGCAGGATCGTCGTCAGCTTTTGGCTAGCCCGCTTGGAAACACATTCACAGGAAGAATGCGCGGCGGTGCACGGCGGTCTGTCGATGCGCCCGAGCATCGGCTCGAGGGCGCGCTCCCGGCGCGAGTTGTGAGCGCTACAGCGGGAGATGGAACGAATTTGCACTACAAATTTCCGGAGCGCATGGTTACCGCTCAACGGGTTGACCGATTGTACACCCGGCCTTGTGCCATTCCGACAAAAATGTAGGAAAAATGGTTGACTAAAGTAGTAAGCTATTCGAGATATTCACAATCTCGTTAACTAGCTACCAATTCAGAAGGATTTCCCTCTAACTCTCATGAAAATTGCCATTCTTGACGATTACCAGGACGCTGTACGCGAACTGGAATGCTTTTCTCTTATCGACAGCCATGACGTAAAAGTATTTAATCACTCGACGCGCGGCCTCGGCCAGCTCGTTGCCCGGCTGGCGCCGTACGACGCCGTCGTGCTGATCCGCGAGCGCACGTCGTTCAATCGCGCACTGCTGTCGAAACTGCCGAACCTGAAATTGATATCGCAAACAGGCAAGGTGAGCGGCCATATCGACGTGGCCGCCGCCACCGAGCTCGGTATCGCGATTGCCGAAGGGGCGGGTTCTCCGACCGCGCCGGCCGAGCTGACGTGGGCGCTGATCATGGCGGCGCAGCGCAAGATCGTGCCCTACGCGATGAACCTGAAGGAAGGCACGTGGCAGACTGTCTCGACCAACCAGCCCTTCAACACGCTGGGCACGGTGTTGAAGGGCCGCACGCTGGCGATCTGGGGATACGGCAAGATCGGCAAACTCGTCGCCGGCTACGGCAAGGCATTCGGCATGGACGTGCTCGTGTGGGGCAGCGACGCCAGCCGTGCCGCCGCCGAGGCGGACGGCCACCGGGCAGCACCGTCGCGCGAAGCCCTGTTCGAGGAGGCGGATGTGCTGACGCTGCACCTGCGCCTGGCCGATGCCACGCGCGGCATCGTGACCGCGGACGACCTGGCCCGAATGAAGCCGACGGCCTTGTTCGTCAACACCAGTCGAGCCGAGCTGGTGGCCGCAGATGCGCTGGAAGCCGCGCTGCGTTCCGGCCGCCCCGGCGGTGCCGCGCTCGACGTATTCGAGAACGAGCCACTGCCCGCCGACTCCGTGCTGCTGCGCATGCCGTACGTGCTCGCCACGCCGCACCTGGGCTACGTGGAGAAGGACAGCTACGAGCTGTACTTCAGCCACGCCTTCCAGAACCTCGTCGATTTCTTCGACGGCAAGTGCCAGGCGATCCTGAACCCGGAGTACCGCGCCAACGTGCGCAATGGCTGAGCCCGTGTCACCTGGTGTTAGGCACCAGGGTGACACGAACACAACCATGTTGGGCGAATGGCCGCCGGCTTCGTAATAGCTGAGCCTGTGTCTCTTGGTGCCTGGCACCAGGGTGACACAAACACAGCCGTGCTGGCGAAAGGCCGTCAGCTTCGTAATAGCTGAGCTCGTGTCTCTCGGTGCCTGGCACCAGGGTGACACGAACACAGCCGTGTCAGGCGTATCGAGTCAGGCTTCGGGAATGCCCGTGAGGTTGATGCGTGGCGTGGGCATGGCGTGCACCTTCGACCAGAGGCCGGCCCAGCCGGGCGGCCAGCCGATGATGGGGCCGCTGTAGGGTGGCAGGCCGGCGCGCACGGGCACGACGGGCACGGGCGGCATTTCGGTCAGTGGCGCGCCCGGCGGGCGTTGCATGTCGAGGCTGTACATATACCCGGGCAGCAGCGCGTCGCATACCGCGGCGAACCACGCCGTGTGGTCTTCATCCCTGCCCAGCGCCTGCGCCAGGCCTTGCGGATCGAACTTCGCCAGCGCGTGGACCAGCTCTTCCGTCGTGGCGCCCGGCGAATCGCCCCAGCCCATGACGGGGTTCACGTTGTAGTCGGCACCCGAGCCGTACCACCCCTCGCGCCAGGAACGCTGCATCCAGTCGCGCTGACCCGTGAACAGGTGCCAGCGCCAATGCAGGCCGGAAGGTTTCGGCCAGGAGTACAGATACAGCTTCTGGTAGCCGGCCTGGTGCAGCGCGCGCACCACGGCCATCAATCGTGCGTGCGGCATGCGGTCCGGCGGCGTGCGGCGGAACAGGATCGCTTCGCCATCGGCGAATTGCACTTCGTCAGTGGAGAGGTTCAAGTCGAGCGTGCGCGACTCGCTGCCGAAGCGCGCGGCGATCCAGCCTGTCAGCAGATTGACGGCCGTGATCACGCCATAGCCGCGATGGCGATGGAAGATGACGGTTCCGGGGGCAAGCGCTTTCGCGGTCATGGCAATGCGGGGTGGGGCAAAAAATCTAGTGTACTCAACGAGGTGCCAACATGCCAGATGAGTCCAAACAAAGTTTTTTTGTTGGCGTGCGCCTACGCACGCACGCTATCATTGACTATTTCTGCAAGCTTTCACCAACACCATGACTCTGCGCATCATCGCCACGGGCGGCACTTTCGACAAGCACTACAACGAACTGAACGGTACGCTGGGTTTCGCCGACAGCCATCTGCCCGCCGCCATCGCCCGCGCCCGCATCACGGCGCCTGTCGAGCTGGAATTGCTGCCGCTGCTCGACTCGCTGGACATGCAGGACGCCGACCGCGCGCGCGTGCTCGCCTCATGCCAGGCGGCGCCGGAGCGGGCGATCGTCATCGTGCACGGCACCGATACCATGAAGGAAACGGCCGCCGTGCTCGGCCCGGCCGCGCTGGACAAGGTCATCGTCTTCACCGGCGCCATGATCCCCTACGAGATCGACAATTCGGACGCATTCTTCAACCTCGGCTTCGCCTGCGGCGTGGCCCAGGCCTTGCCGGCCGGCGTGTACGTGGCGATGAACGGCCGCATCTTCGCGTGGGATAACGTGCAGAAAAATCGTGCGGCGGGAGTGTTCCAGCCGGTGTAGTCCCCGTCTCCTATCGTGGCCGACAGCGCTGTCGCCACGAAGAGGCATTGCCGCCATTGCAGCGGCTGGGGCGGCCGCCTGAGCGGCGGCCGTGCGGCAAGCCGGGGCCACGCCCCGGCAGGCATCAGGCGGTGGCTTCGCCGCCCAGGGCTTCGACCACGTCCTTCAGCAGCTGCGACAGTTCGCCCGTCATCAGCATGAAGTCGCCGTCGAAGCGCTCGTCGTCGTTGCGGGTGACGGCGTCGTTTTCCTTCAGCACGTCCAGCGGCTTGATGCTCTTGATCGCCAGCGCCTCGGTCAGCACGAACGAGATCTTGCTTTCCCACGTCATGGCCAGGCGGGTGCACTGCTTGCCGGCGGCGATGTGGCGGCGCACTTCCTCGGGCTCCAGCGTGTGGCGCACGTAGCGCACCGCGGCCTTGCTCTCGCCGGTGGCGCGCAGTTCGGTATCCATGTCGACGGTGAAGCCGGCCGGTGCCTCGTCTTCCTGCAGCCAGGCCGTCATCACGCCCACCGGCGAGCGCTGCACGCGCAGGCTTTCCAGCGGCAGCCGGTCGACCGCCTTCAGCAGCAGCTTGATCACGTCGTCGGCCTTGGCCGGGCTGGCCGCATCGACGACCAGCCAGCCGTTGACGGGGTCGATCCACGTCCACACATTGCTGCGGATCGTGAAGGCGCGCGGCAGCAGCTCATCGTGCACGCGCTCCTTCAATTCCTTCATGGCCTTCTTGCCAGGCGGGAAACCTTGCTGTTCTTCCATCTCGGCGGCGCGAGCCTTGGCCACCTGGTTCACCACCGTCGACGGTAGCAATTTCTTTTCGGTGCCCAAGAGCAGCAGCATCTGCTTGTTCACCACGTGCACGAGCGAGCCATTGCCGCGCGGCGAGTCCCAACCCTGGCGCAGCAGTTCATTGCTGCTGGCCGGCGTGAACGAATGGGGACGCAGTGCTTCTTCGAGTTTTTCGGGAGCAAATGCCCACGGAGCGGGCAGGCGATAGATCTGTAGATTCTTGAACCACATGCTGAAAAGACCTTGTTTGGCGCGTTGCAAAGCGCATCATTCTACACCCGGCTCAGCAGTCGAACCACCGCGACTTTTGCTTGCCTGTCGCGCAAAAAGCTTGCTTTTACGGGCGCGTTCGATGCAAGTGGAACGCTGTTACAAGGGGAACAACTAGGGGGGAACGACCTGCAAGGAGAAATAACTACAAGGGGAACAACTCGCCCTGCTCGCCCACACGATAACGCTCCGCCTCGTCCAGCGGCACCAGCGCGCTGACCCGCACGCCCAGCAGGCGCAGCCGCTGCTCGAGCGGCACGCGCCGCAGGCATTCGCCGGCAGCGCGCCGGATCGCGGCGGCATCGGCGGTCGGCACCGGCAAGGTCACGTCGCGCGTCACCGTGCGGAAGTCGGCGTAGCGCAGCTTGATTCCCACGGTGCGGCCGGCGAAGCGCTTGCGGTGCAGGTCTTCGGAAAGGCGGGTGCACAGCCGGGTGAAGATCTCGGAGAGTACTTCACGATCGTGCTTTGCATGCAGGTCGCGTTCGAACGTGGTTTCGCGGCTCACGCCCTTCGGATCGGAACGGGTCTCGACCTCGCGCTCGTCGTGCCCGTGCGCCACGCGGCGCAGCCATTCGGCGGAATTGAGGCCGAAGTGTTCCTGCAACAGTTTCGGGTCGGCCTGGGCCAGCTGGCCCACGGTTTCGATACCCAGCGAGGTCAGCTTGGCGTAGGCCTTCGGGCCGATGCCGTTGATCTTCTTTGCCGAGAGCGGCCAGATGCGTTTGGGCACATCGTCGAAGGTGATGATCGTGAGGCCATCCGGCTTGTCCAGGTCGGAACTGATCTTGGCCAGCAATTTGTTCGGCGCGATGCCGATCGAGCAGGTCAGCCCGGTGGCTTCCTTCACGGCCGCCTTCAGCCGCATGCCCAGCGCGCGCGTTTCTTCCGCATGGTCGGTGAGGTCGAGGTAGATCTCGTCGATGCCGCGGTCCTCGATCTCCGGCACGATCGCCGCCACGGCCTCCTTGAACAGCCGCGAGTAGCGCTTGTAGGACTCGAAGTCGGTGGGCAGCAGGATCGCCTCGGGCGCGAGCGCCGCCGCCTTCATCGTGCCCATCGCGGAAAACACGCCGAGCGCCCGCGCCTCGTAGGTGGACGTGGTGACGACGCCCCGCCCTGCGTAGTCGCGCAGCTTCGAAAAGCGCCGCGTGCCGTCCGGCTGCATGACCGGCTGGTGGCGCGAGCCACCGCCGACCACGACGGGCAAGCCGCGCAGCTCCGGATAGCGCAGCAGTTCCACCGACGCGAAGAACGCGTCCATGTCGAGGTGGGCGATGCGGCGCGGCGGGACCATGGCGGATCGAAGACGGTGGGGTAACGGTAGACACTGTAATTATATCCAGTGCACGGCAGCGCCCGCCACCACCGGACGGCCACGCGATTCATTTATTTTTCAAACACTTAGTGCTTTTTTGATCATCGTATTTACGCAACAGTACGGCGCGCTCCATATCGTGCGCGGAAGGAAGGCGCGTACCATCGAGACTTTCAACACGTATCCGACCATGGCTGCCAAATTCCGTCTTTACTGCTGGGCATCCCTCCTCGCCTGCGCCCTGCCCGCCGCGGCGCAGACCTCCGTCACCATCATGGGCGGTGTCGACGCCTATGTGGGCTCGATGAAGAACAGCGGCGATCCCGACCGCACTACGGTGCTGGGAAGCGGCGGCATGACCACTTCCTGGTTCGGCTTTCGCGGCAAGGAAGAGCTGGGCGACGGGCTGTATGCCGAGTTCTACCTGACCGGCTTCTTCCAGACCGACACGGGCACCTCCGGCCGCTTCGCGGGCGACAACCTGTTTTCGCGCGATGCCAACGTGGCCCTGGTCGGGCGCCTCGGCCGCCTGCAGGTTGGCCGCGCCTCGGCGCCCAGCTTCCTGCCCAATATTCTGTTCAACCCCTTCGGCGACTCGTTTACCTTCTCGCCGCTGGTGCTGCACTCCTACGTACCCACCGGGCCATTCGGCGCGCGCACCTGGGCGTCGACGAACGCCGGCGACAGCGGCTGGAGCAACCAGGTCGTGTACACCACGCCATCGTTCGGCGGCTTGCGTGGCAGCCTGCACTACCAGGCGGGCGAACAGGCCGGCAACTCCGACCGCAACAACCTGGCCGTCTCCGCCATGTACAACAAGGGCCCGCTGGCGCTGACAGCCTTCGTGCACCGCGTGCGCGTGAGTAATCCGAATTCGGGCAATGCAATCATCGATCCCACCCGCAGCCCCGTGAACTACGCGCTGATCGACAATCAGCGCGCCGTATTCGTGGGCGCCACGTATGACTTCACGCGCATCAAGCTGTATGGCACGTGGCAGCGCACCGTGAACGACGCCGCCGGCGCCGAGGGGCTGCGCGACCGCACCGTGAGCCTCGGCTTCGCGATGCCCGCGGGCCCGGGCGCCGTGCTGTTCGACGTGGCCGACACCCGCCGCAGCGGCACGCTGTTCGGCACCGAGCGCTCGCGCCGCACCGCATCGCTGGGCTACGACTACCGCCTGTCCAAGCGCACCGATCTCTACACGGTCGCCATGCGCGACCGCATCACCACGCTGCCTTCCGCCATGAGCTATGGCCTCGGCGTGCGCCATTCATTCTGACCAAGGAAACGACAACGTGAACCTCTCCAACATGCGCATCGGTGCCCGTCTCGCCCTCGGCTTCGCGGTCGCCATCGTCATCATGCTCATCATGTCGCTGGTCGGTATCAGTCGCATCCAGGAGGTGGCTGCGCGCACGGAACAGCTGGTGAACGACCGCTACGCCAAGGTCACCTGGCTGAACAATATGCGCAGCCAGGTCAACCGCGGCGCGCAGGCAGTGCGCAACGCGATGTTGACGCCCGACCCGGCGCAAACGGAGGAATTCCTGCGCCAGCTGGCGTCGGCCGATGCGGCCGGCGGCGAATCCGCTGCCAAGATGCACAAGTCCGACCTGACGCCGGACGTGCGCGCGATCTTCGACCAGCAGAACACCGCCTACTTCGCCTACAAGGGGCTGCTCGACAAAGCCATCGCCCAATACAGGGCCGGCGATCGCGAAGGCGCCGTGCAGGCCATGTTCAACAATGTGATTCCCGCGCAGACCACGTATTTCCGCCATCTCGACGAATTGCTGAAAGTACAGCGCGAACTGATGGAGCGCGATGCCGAAGCGGCCACCGCCGCCGCCAAGGCAGCCACCACGCTCATGATCGTGCTACTGATCGTGGCAACCATCGTGTCGGTCGTGATCGGCTGGTTGATCACGCGTTCCGTCACCGGCCCCGTCGACGATGCCGTGCGCATCGCGGAAACGGTGGCGGCCGGCGACCTGACCGCGCAGATCGTTACCACACGCAAGGATGAGATGGGGCGCCTCCTGGGGGCACTGCGCGACATGACGGGGGCGCTGACCGGCACGGTACGCACGGTGCGCGACAGTACCGATGCGATCAATACCGCCGCGGCCGAAATCGCCAGCGGCAATATGGACTTGTCCAACCGCACCGAGCAGCAGGCCGCCAGCCTCGAGGAAACGGCATCGTCGATGGAGGAACTCACATCCACCGTGCAGCAGAACGCCGAGAACGCGCGCCAGGCGAACCAGCTCGTGGTCTCCGCCGCTAGCCATGCGAACGAAGGCGGCCAGGTCGTCAGCCAGGTCGTGGAGACGATGGGCTCGATCAAGGAAAGCTCGTCGAAGATCGTGGACATCATCGGAGTGATCGACGGCATCGCGTTCCAGACCAATATCCTCGCGCTCAATGCCGCGGTGGAAGCGGCGCGTGCGGGCGAACAGGGCCGCGGCTTCGCGGTGGTCGCGTCCGAGGTGCGCAACCTGGCGCAGCGATCGGCCAGCGCGGCGCGCGAAATCAAGGAATTGATCAACGACTCGGTCGAGAAGGTCGATGCGGGCAGCCGGCTGGTGGACCAGGCCGGCACCACGATGGAACGCATCGTCACTTCCGTGCAGCGGGTGGCCGACATCATGAACGAGATCGCTTCGGCCAGCCAGGAACAGAGTTCCGGCATCGCCCAGGTGAACACGACGATCACCACGATGGATTCGGCCACGCAGCAGAATGCCGCGCTGGTCGAGGAAGCGGCGGCCGCCGCCGCCAGCATGCGCGAGCAGGCCCAGCTCCTGGCCGCCGCGATCGCAGCCTTCCGCATCGACGACCGGGCGACAACACCCGCCTTCCCCGCCCCGGTGGTTCACCCGGCCGTCACCGCGCCGACACCCGCCTCCGCGGTGGCGCACCCGCCCTATCCGAAGCTGGCCGGCAAGCCGCCCGTACAACCGCGCGCGGCAACGGGCAGCAGCGCGGCGAAGGGCGCGGCAAAACCGCGGCCGACCGCCAAGGCGCCGGAAGGGGACGACTGGGAAGAGTTCTAAGCCTGCCGCTGCGCCGCGCGGCCTGCGAACCACGCCGCGCTGGCGTCGTCGGCCGGGAAGAACGATTCGAGGCGCAGTTCATGCACGGTCACGTCGCGCGGCGTGCCCAGCGTGGTGATCGTGGTGAACAGGTTCAATTCCACGTCGCCTTTCCTCAGCGTGATGGGCAGGAAAGGCAGCGCGCGGCGTTCCAGGTTGGGCACCCGGGCCGCCACCTCGATGCCCGGCAATGCCAGCAGTTCCACCAGCAACGCCTGGGCTTCGCTGCCCGGCCCGTCGCTCATCGCTTCGCGGGCGATCCATTGCAGCTGGTCCGCGCATACCTCTTCCCAGTTGACGATGCAGGGCCGCAGGCCTTGCGGGTCCAGCGCCATGCGGATCACGTTCACGCTGCCGTCGCGCGGGATCGGCGCGTGGGGCGGCAGGCCGAGGAAGAAGCGCATCATCGCCGCCGCGGGCTCGTTCGCCATCACCAGGTTCCACAACCGGTCGACCACGAGGGCCGGATATGGCGCGGCCTGCGCCAGCATGAATTCCAGCGCCGTGCGCACGGCCGCCATTTCGGGGTCGGTCAGGTTGCGTTCCTGGTAGGCGGGGGCGAACCCGGCGGCGAGCAGCATGGCGTTGCGGTGCCGCAGCGGCACGTCCAGCACGAGGCCCAGTTTCAAAATCAGTTCGCGACTCGGCTGCGAGCGGCCGCTCTCCAGGAAGCTGATGTGGCGCTGCGAGATCTCCGCCTCGGTGGCCAGCTTGAGCTGGGAAAAGCCGCGCCTGCCGCGCCAGTAGCGCAGGGCGTGGGCGAAGTCGCTGAAATACTGGTCTGGTGCATTCATGCTCGTCTCCTTCGATGGACTCGTTACGGCATTGTGCGGCGCGGCGCGCTGCGCGGCGATTACCTGCCGGGTAATCGGCCGCGTGCGAGCACCAGCAAGGCGCCCAGGACCAGGCTGGCCGCCAGCAGCGTGATGCCCGGCGCCGTGCTGCCGGTCGCATCGCGGATCGCGCCCACCAGGTAGGGGCTGAGGAAGCCGGCCAGGTTGCCCACTGAATTGATCAGCGCAATGCCGGCCGCCGCCGCGGTGCCGCCCAGCAGTGCCGTGGGCAGGCTCCAGAAGATCGGGAACGTGGTGAGGATGCCGGCCGTGGCGACGGACAGCGCGGCCAGCGCCAGCGCCGTGTCATGCGCATACGCGGTGGCGACCAGCAGCCCCGCCGCCCCGGCGACACCGGCACCGGCGATGTGCCAGCGCCGCTCGGCCGTGCGGTCGGAATGGCGTGCCGCGAGCACCATCACGATGGCGGCCACGCCGTAGGGAATCGCCGTCAGCAGGCCGATCCGGAACACGTCCTGCACGCCGCTGTTCTTCAGCAGTTGCGGCAGCCAGAAGCTCACGCCGTACAAGCCCATCACGAACAGGAAGTACACCAGTGCCAGCAGCCACACGGTGCCGCTGGCGAACAGTTGCGGCAGCGGCAGGTGCCGCCTCGTTCGTTGCTCCGGTTCCAGCGCGCGTTCCAGGGCTGCCTTGTCGGCCTCACCCAGCCAGCGCGCCGCGCGGAGATTGTCGTCGAGGTAGAACAGCGTCCAGATGCCCAGCGCCACGGAGGGCAGGCCCTCGAGCAGGAACAGCCACTGCCAGCCGTGCAGCCCGGCATGCCCGGCAAACGCGGACATGATGGCCCCGGAAAGCGGCCCGCCCAGCACGCCCGCGATCGCCACGCCGCTCATGAACAGCGCCACGATGCGGGCGCGGCGGTGCGCCGGGTACCAGTAGGTGAGGTACAGCACCACGCCCGGGAAGAAGCCCGCCTCGGCCACGCCGAGCAGGAAGCGCAGCACATAAAAGCTCACCGGTCCGGTGGCGAACATGGTCGCGGCCGACACGAAGCCCCAGCTGATCATGATGCGCGCGATCCAGCGGCGCGCGCCAACGCGCTCCATGAGCAGGTTGGAAGGCACTTCGAACAGGAAGTAGCCGATGAAGAAGATGCCGGCGCCGATGCCGTAGACGGTGTCGGACAGGGCCAGGTCGGCCTGCATCTGCAGCTTGGCGAAGCCGACATTGACACGGTCCAGGTAGGCGGCCACGTAGCACAGGAACAGGAATGGCAGCAGGCGGCGGCTCACGCGCCGGTACAACGCATCGTGGGCGGCATCGTCCTGGTCGTTCATCGGCTCTCCCGGTGCAAAAACCGCAGCGTAGCACCACGTGCTGGGCCCGTCTGGGAAATTTTTTCGCGAAAGTCCTTGCGGAACTTCAAAATGCCGCAGTAGAATACGGCCTCTTCTGAGCGTTGTGACAAACGTTCAGGGCATCGAAAGGTGACGAAGGGCGCTTAGCTCAGTTGGTAGAGCGGATCCCTTACAAGGATTAGGTCGGGAGTTCGACCCTCTCAGCGCCCACCATATCGATGTTCTACGAAGACCTGGAGCGGTAGTTCAGTTGGTTAGAATACCGGCCTGTCACGCCGGGGGTCGCGGGTTCGAGCCCCGTCCGCTCCGCCAGGATTTCGAAGAGAGCCCGTCGATTTCGGGCTTTTTTCTTGTGAAGTTTCTTCGATGACCGTTCTGCGGGAATCGATTGGAGCGGTAGTTCAGTTGGTTAGAATACCGGCCTGTCACGCCGGGGGTCGCGGGTTCGAGCCCCGTCCGCTCCGCCAGCATCAGTAAAAAAGCCCGCAATAGCGGGCTTTTTTGCATTTGATACGCAGCGCAGCGGAGTGCTCTCCCTGCGGAGAGCACGGCGGGGATCGAAGGAGTGAGGCAGGGGTTTCGCGAAGCACTGCTTCGCGCCTGCCGAACGCCGCAGCCATGCAGGGCTGCGGCTTCGCTTGGCCCCTCCCTCAGCTCCCCAAATCCACTGCTACCGCATCCGCTGCCCACCTCCCGCCGTCCCTGCCCCATTTCTTATCCTGTGTGCGTCTCACAACACCTGCTCTCCCCCAAAACGGGCGACAATGACAGCGCAACCACCCCCACTTTGGAGCCCCGTGTGATCTTCGGTTTCCTGAAGCCGCCCCCTCTCTCGCCGCGCCTTGCCAGGCTGCGAGAAACCGTCCTCCTCAACTCGCTGACCCCGCTCGAACTGAAGATCGTCGACGGCCTGATGCATGAACGCCGCTACCTCGCCGGCGAGATCATCTTCGACGAAGGCGAGGAAGGCCAGGCGCTGTACCTGATCACGTCCGGCCACGTGCAAATCAACCGCAACATCAACGGCATGCCCGAGATCATCACCGAGCTGTCGCCCGGCGCCTTCTTCGGCGACCTGGCGCTGCTGGACAACTCGCCCCGCACCGCCCAGGCCCGCGCCTGGGACGACTGCGAACTGGCGGTGTTCTTCCGCGCCGACTTCATGAGCCTGATGGAGACCGATGCCGTGATCGGCTACAAGATTTCGCTGGCGCTGGCGCGGCACATCGGCGCGCGCCTGCGCGAACGCATGTCGATCGACTCGCCGCACGTCGAGGTGTTGTGATGGCCGAGCGGCAGCAGTCCGGGCCGATCGTCTGGTGCGGCATCATCGCCGCCACGTGCGTGCTGCTGTACCTGATGCAGCGAGTGCTGTGGCTGTCGCTGCCGTTCCTGCTGGCGATCATCCTGTACTACATGCTGCTGTCGCCGTTCCAGCGCCTCCTGCGGATGGGCTTTTCCCGCAATACTGCCGCAATGCTGGTCGGTGCCGCCTTCGTGCTCGTCATGCTGCTCGCAAGCCTGCTCGCCGCGGTATGGATACCGGCGCCTACCACCGAGTGGCACGACATGCCGGGCCGCTACCTCGACGCAGGCGTGCGCTTCATGCGCAATATGCTGGGCGCCGTGGAACGGCAGTTCCCCTTCCTGCGGCAGGCGCGCCTGGGCGACTCCGTGAACCTGAACCTGGCGGAGTACTCGCGCGAATTCCTGCAGCGCCATCTGGGGGACGTGCTGGTGACGGCCGCGGCGTGGGTGCCGTCGCTGCTGCTGGCGCCCTTCCTCGCCTTCTTCTTCCTGCGCGACGGCCGCCGCTTCAAGCGCTTCCTCGCGCGTGCCGTGCCCAACGCCTTTTTCGAGAAAACGCTGTTCCTGCTGCACGAAGTCGACCAGACCGCACGCCGCTACTTCCACGGCATGCTGAAGCTGACCGTCATCGACACCGTGGTGCTGGCGACCGGCCTGTGGGCAATCGGCCTGCCCTCCCCGCTGCTGCTCGGCTTCATCGCCGCCGTATTGGCCTGGGTGCCCTATGTGGGCTCGATCGCCGGCTGCCTGCTGGTCGTGCTGGTGGCATCGGCCGATACGCCGGACAACAATGCCGTGGCCTACAGCGCCATCGTCGTATTCATCATCGCCCGGCTACTGGACGACTTCATCTTCATGCCCATGACCCTCGGGCGCAGCCTGCGCATGCACCCGCTGGTGACAGTGGTCATGCTCTTCGTCGGCGGCGCGCTGGCCGGCGTGACCGGGCTGATGCTCGTGCTGCCGCTGCTGGGCGTGGCGATGGTGGTCGGCGAAACGATCGGCGTACTGGTCACCGACGCCCGCCTGCAAGCCCGCCACCGCTACGCCCGCTCCTTGCGGGTGAAACAAGCCAGCGTCGACCTGAAATAGTTGCCTGAAAAATGGGGACAGACCCCATTTTTCAGGCAATGTTTCTCGATAAATGGGGTACGTCCCCATTTTCCAGGCAATAAAAACGGGAGCCGAGGCTCCCGTTTCGTTTGCTGCCGTATTGCTTATGCCGCGGCGGCGATCTTCGTCTGCTCGGCTTCCACTTCATCGTCGCCCGAGCGGATCAGGTGATCGAAGGCGGACAGCGCGGCCGTTGCGCCGGTGCCCACGGCGATCACGATCTGCTTGTACGGCACGGTGGTCACGTCGCCGGCGCCGAACACGCCCGGTACCGAGGTCTGGCCCTTGGCATCGACTTCGATCTCGCCATGCTTGGACAGCGCCACGGTGCCCTTCAGCCACTCCGTGTTCGGCACCAAGCCGATTTGCACGAAGACGCCTTCCAGGTCGATGCGGTGCAGCTCGTTCGTATTGCGGTCCTTGTACGACAGGCCGTTCACCTTCTTGCCGTCGCCGTGGATCTCGGTCGTCTGCGCCGATACGATGATGTTCACATTCGGCAGCGAGCGCAGCTTGCGCTGCAGGACCGCGTCCGCACGCAGTTCGTTGCCGAACTCGATCAAGGTCACATGCTGGACGATGCCGGCCAGGTCGATCGCCGCTTCCACGCCGGAGTTGCCGCCGCCGATCACCGCCACGCGCTTGCCCTTGAACAGCGGGCCGTCGCAGTGCGGGCAGTAGGCCACGCCGTGGTTACGGTATTCCTTCTCGCCCGGCACGTTGATCTCGCGCCAGCGGGCACCCGTCGACAGGATCACGGTCTTGGCCTTCAGCACGGCGCCGGTGGCGGTGTGCACTTCGGCGATCTTGCCCGGCACCAGCTTCACGGCGCGCTGGGTGTTCATGATGTCGACTTCGTATTCCTTGACGTGCTGCTCCAATGCCACGGCGAATTTCGGGCCGTCGGTTTCCTTGACCGAGATGAAGTTCTCGATCGCCAGCGTGTCGAGCACCTGGCCGCCGAAGCGTTCCGCCAGCACGCCCGTCTTGATACCCTTGCGGGCCGCGTAGATCGCGGAAGCCGCACCGGCAGGGCCGCCGCCGACGACCAGCACGTCGAACACGTCCTTCTTGTTCAGTTCAGCCGCCTGGCGGGCACCGGCATTGGTGTCCAGCTTGGCGAGGATTTCTTCCACGTTCGTGCGGCCCTGGCCGAAGTGCTGGCCGTTCAGGAACATCATCGGTACCGCCATGATCTGGCGCTCTTCGACTTCTTTCTGGAACACGCCGCCATCGATCGTGGTGACCTTGATGCGCGGATTGATGACCGACATCGCGTTCAGTGCCTGCACCACTTCCGGGCAGTTATGGCACGACAGCGAGATGAAGGTCTCGAATTCGAAATCGCCTTCCAGGTTGCGGATCTGTTCGATCACGGCTTCGTCGAACTTGATCGTATGGCCGCCAACCTGCAGCAGGGCCAGCACCAGCGAGGTGAATTCATGGCCCATCGGGATGCCGGCGAAACGCACGCCAATGTCGGTGCCGGCACGGTTGATCGAGAACGACGGCTTGCGCACGTTGGCGGCGTTGTCCTCGACCAGGGTAATCTTGTCGCTCAAGCCTTCGATATCGGCGAGCAGTTCCTTCATTTCCCGCGCTTTTGCGGAGTCATCCAGCGATGCGACGATCTCAATCGGCTGCACCACTTTTTCCAGATAGGCTTTCAGTTGGGTTTTGAGATTTGCATCCAGCATGACTTTATTCCTTTCTTGTCTGCTGCCGGCACATGCCGGCAGCGGTACTACTCAATAACTGCTATTAGATCTTGCCGACCAGGTCCAGCGACGGGGTCAGGGTTGCAGCGCCTTCGGACCACTTGGCCGGGCACACTTCGCCCGGGTGGGAAGCAACGTACTGGGCTGCCTTCACTTTGCGCAGCAGTTCCGATGCGTCGCGGCCGATGCCGTTGTCATGCACTTCCAGGACCTTGATGAAGCCTTCCGGATTGATCACGAAGGTGCCGCGCAGGGCCAGGCCTTCTTCTTCAATCATCACCTGGAAGTTGCGCGACAGCAGGCCGGTCGGGTCGCCGATCAGCGGGTACTGCACTTTCTTGATCGCGTCCGACGTGTCGTGCCATGCCTTGTGGGCGAAGTGGGTGTCGGTGGAGATACCGTACACTTCCACGCCCAGCTTCTGGAATTCAGCGTAGTTGTCGGCCAGGTCTTCCAGTTCGGTCGGGCAGACGAAGGTGAAGTCAGCCGGGTAGAACACGAACACGGACCACTTGCCCTTCAGGGACTCTTCGCTCAGATCGATGAACTTGCCGTTGTGGTATGCGGTTGCCTTGAACGGTTTGACTTGGGTGTTGATCAGAGACATTTGTGTTTTCCTCGTGAGGGTTGTGAATCAATGAGATGCCAGTTTAGCGATATCTCGTCCATTTGAAAAATTGATTGTTCCAATAATTTCGATTGAATCTAGCTATCGGTACGATGTGACGAGACTCGGTATTATCGCTGTTCCTGCAAAAACGTGAATGTTGTGGGTACGGCAATGCCGCCTCGTACGGGCGCGCAGCCGCGCCAACCCGGCAGCTCAGTGGCCTTGCTACGCTGCGCTCCCCGCTGGCCCGCTACCGCATGTGAGTTCGTCGCCAGGTCCACGTACGGCCCGCTTGGGCACCTTTCACGGTAGCCCAGCCATGGCTCGTCAGAAAAACAACGCTATCGCTTGTTTCGACGTTTTGCCCTGCGCTCGGCGGCCCGGAGACGCTCGACGCCGGCGTCATCCATGAGCGCGATATGAGCGCCGTGCGAACGCTCCAGCTCGAGGACTTTGAAGACAAGCAGCAGAGAGGCAACGCTGTGCTGCAAAAGGTAAGTAATGCACGTTACGGACACTATTCCACCTACCAACAAGGCAGACTCGAAGAAGAATCCATACAGCGCGAATGCCAACACCATCGCGGCGATCAGTAAAAGCGTCACGGCGGCAACGGCACGCTTGGGCCAGTATGGCAAGAATAACGAGTCATGCTCGCCAAGGCGCCGTATCAACGTCTTGGGCGCCAACATCGAGGTGCCGGGATCGAAGCACCGCGCCAGGGTTGCTTCATAGCGGACGCTCCACTGGGCATTGAAAAACCGCCATGTAGTCCACGACTGGTAAGCCAGGGATATGATGAAGTACTCCAGCAATACCAGCCCGACAAGGGAACCGATACTCGGCCAGAGGAAAAGGGGTCCCAGCATCGAGATGGGGAGCGTCACCGCGACAAGGCCCCAGGCCAAGGCGGCGTACAGCGCGTAGGCAAATGCCCGCCGCCGTGCCCATGTTCCCAATATCCGCATCCCGACGACACCGGCCGACAACCACGCTACACCAGCTTGGAAACACATCCATGCTGCCTGTTCGCCCATCGATTCAAGGGCAATGATCGAACCTCCGGCCAGCGTGATCCCGCCCAAGATAATCACGCCCCAGGTCTGGTGGGGTCCAAAATGATGGCTGAAAGTGGACCGGGACATCGATTGTTGTGCTTTGACTTTGGACGCACGGGAAGAACTAGCGTGGCTAACCACCACACTGGCTCAGGGATCAGGGCGCAACGGGCATTGCTAAGCGCCTTTTCCCCTCAAGCCAGAATTCCGGGAGCCGGGTCAGCAGAGGATCGCCTCGCCCGACATTGCGCCAGTTCTTGCCACCATCCGACGTGTGAATCAATAAGGGATCCGCTTCATTCAGTGGCGGCAGGATTGCCGCCAGCCAGATTTCCTTGTCGTTGACGATATAGCTGCTGATCAGGGAGGAAATATCGTCTGGAAGCGCCATTTTCTCCCAACGCCTGCCGTCGGTTGATCGAAGCAGCGTCTGCTCAATGGATCCGGTCAACCACCAGCCGCCATGGCGCGAGTGCCCAAGTTCAACCAAGAGGTCGGGATTGCCCAACTCTGTTTGCGATATACGGCACCGTTCGACGTCTATGTCATTGATGACGTAGGTTTTGTCTCGGCTATCATCCCCAATCCTGGCAGCAAGCGCGAGCAGCTGCTGCGCATGCGCCTCGAACTTGATATTCCCGTCCTTGAACGCCTCGGCGCTGGATTTCCAGCGCAGCAGACCAAGCTGTTCTCGTGTGAATGTACAGGATTTGCCTGCTCGCGAGATGCGGAAACGCTGATCGTTGACCTCGATGCGGAAGCCCGAAGGAAGGGCCTGTATCAAGCCAGACGGTAGATCGGCGCGAGTAAGTAGTTTCCCCGTCGCGGAGTCAATGATCGTACCACCAACGTAGAGATGACCGTCGTCATCGAGCCCAAATCGAGGCCAGGTTGAACCTCCAGGAAGAATCGCGACCTTCAAAGGGGCGGAAGCTTTTAACTGCAGGGAGCTTTCGTCTTCGGCGATGGAGATGCTTCCGATCTTGTATGTGAAGGGCGCAACCTGGGCGCAGGTCACATTAAGCCAAGAAAGCATTACCAACGCGATGATTTTCTTCATAATGCAGCCTATGGTTGTTTCTTGAGTAGCTCTTTGCCCGTTTTCGAGAGCCAAAATCGCGAGCGACCGATGGGTGTACCCTGACCTCCCGGCCGATATCCGCGAAAATTATCGAATGTGTATTCCTCAGTGGGACCAGTCTCAAAGAATTTTCTGATCGCCTCTAAAGCCTCTTCCAGATCGGCGCACTCAACCTTGCTCAGGCGGGCTGCAGCTCCTTCCTTGGAGCCTGCAAATTTCGTATTCGTGTCGCTGAACGACTCGAATTGATCCTTGGCCTTGCAGACCATCTCGAAGTTTTTCGCCACGTAGGCATTGTTCGGGTAACCGCGTCGGTTGATCCGAAAATGTTTCACGTTGAGGATTGCGGCCTTTTCCTTATCCCTCTCCGACTTGTCAGGCAACTGGCCCGATCCCGACGCTTCCGCGTACAGAATCCTGGCTGCAAAGTTCAGGTCACTGCCGGGAAACTCAAGCGCGGCTGTTCGTTCGGGAGCGTTGGCGATCCGGTAGGTCTTGCGCGGATCAAACCAGTTCGGCGCACAGATCGTCACCTCGTGGCCTTTTGTGTCGCTGACAGGCGTCATTGCCGCGTCGCGACTCAATACTCGTGCATCACTGACACTCATCACTGGACCTTTAATCTACTTCTTTACTGCTGTTGATTTGCCGGCAACGGCATGGATATTACGAGAACACTCAACGTTTGCTCCGCTGCTGGAAGCGTGCCAGATATTGAAGGCTGAGATCCGTGTATGCCACCGTGTACGCCACACACCAGTGTCATGACGGGGCGAGCCCCGAGCCAGTTGCGTGTCGGCTGCTTTACGCTGAGTTCCACGCTGCGCATCGCCATGTACGGTAAAGGCACCTCATAACGCTCGACCAACACTTGTTGGCCGGCGCCCAAAGACTTCAATCTTTCCCTGACCTCGCCTGGGTTGCCGCAGTGGCGCCGTACTCGCTCTTCCATTTGAGGTGATTCCAGCTCCTCCAGGCTGAACTGCGGCAAGGCGCGGTAGTTCACTACATGAACCGCAGTCGAGCCCGGCATCAGCTGGCTCGACCATGAATAAGTCGCGGAAGCCTGCCAATCGAATGGCTTATCTCCTTCGATCGTCGGCAAGCGAGCCAGTTTTGCTGGATCGGCATTCACATCGGGCAAAGGGCCCAGCTTGGCCTTGGCCAGAATCCCCGTGATGTCATGTCCGCGAAAGTAGCTTCGCAAGAATTTGGAGATGCGCACCGGTGTGTTGTTCACGGCGACGGCGATGTCCGAGAAACTTTTGTCGAGGTGCTCCTCTCCATCTCCCAACTGGCCGAATACCGGCGTCGACGCATAGAACGTTACCGACTGCCTGGAATCGGTTTCGTTTCTCAGCAGGGAGCGAATTGCGACATTGCGACCATCCAAGGTGATGGCCATCTGGGTGATCGAAACCGCCCCCAGGTCAGCAGTGATCGTCAACGGGACGGCGTTCTCACTGTCGTAAGCGAACGTTTTGGTGCTCCCTGCGACCGCCACGCAGCCCACAAGGACGCTGAGGATTGCACGTCTTACTGGTCGTTTCACGGGCAGCTTTCCATACCGGGAACCACAAGGTAACGGTAGACCTCGTATGCATCGCCACGGAATGTTTCAATGTTGTATGGCCCGTAAGGGACGTTGCGTCGACTGTTGAAAGCTGTGTACATATTATTAGCCATCCTTGCTCCGCGCTTGACAACCCCAGTGTCCCGGCGCGGATCTCCTTCTGGAAAGGGAGCGTAAATTGCCATGTGCCCTGGCCAAAGCAGTACATCTCCGGCTTGCAAGGGTGTCTTTGTCTTGTCGATCTTTCGGAACCGGTTTGTCTTGCGTGCAAAGGCAGCGAAATTCGCGGTGGACTGGTATGGGTAAGGAAAGCCGGCCTCGATAAAGATCTTGTTGGTCGAGCCGGAACAGTCCCCGCCAACCTTTTTGACCGATGCCGCGCCGATGAGACTGTAAGGCGTTCCTTCCCATGAGCGCGCTATTTCGACAATCTTCCATCCTTCTGCCTCGGTGATGAATTTGCCCAGTACGCATTCCTTCCCTTGCGTTGTGGACTTGTCACTGGTCCGTGACTGCTCCAGTTCGACCATTTCCGCCATCAGTTCACCCCATCATCCACTGGAAAATCTTCGTACCCCACCAACAGTTGCACGTCTTCCACCTTATCGCTGACGAACATGGCGGTCCGCCCCTCATCGTCGGTGATTCCCTCCATTACGACACCATCTTTGGAGCGTAATCGGTACGGAACGTTGGCCATCGGCTCGCCAAGCGGGTCGCGGATGATGAAATGCTCGTCATATTCTTCCTCGATAAGCTCGAAACGTACGGTCTGGCCGAGGTAACCCTTCAACACGCTTGTCTTGCCGCTGGCATCGGTGAAGCCCTCGACACTCGTATTTCCCGTATAGGCGCGATAACGGCGGTTTGCCACCGGTTGACCGGCATGCGTCTTGAGGATGAAGTATTGATCGGCTGGTTCACCGCCTTTCGGAACAGGCATGAGAGGCAACTTCAAGCTGCTCGATTGCGGCCCCGCCAATTCCTTCTTGCTCGCCTTGAACGCCATGGTCCCCGGCCCCTGAATCGTGATGTTCCCACCCTCGATCCTCAAAGCCGCCCCCTGCGCGGTCAGCATCACGTGCTCCTTCGCACCGATCGACACGCTCTTGGCCACGCTCGCCACGGTAATCATCTTGTCGGCCGTGATGCGAGCGGCATCCGATTGCGCCTGCACGCTGACCTTGCCACTGGCGGCATGCAGCCGGATGCCGGTTTCCTGGTTCGGCTTCTCGGCCGCACTCGCTTTGCCGTAGGTGAACAGCCCAATCCCATCCTTCACCTGGTGCAGCACATTGCCCTGCGAAGCAAGGTTGATGTCCTGCCCGGCAGCGACGGTAGTCGTGGTGCCCGCGGCGACGATGGCACTGGCAGGCGTGGTAGCGGCGATGCCCGCGGGGCTGGCCAGTTGCAGGTGCGGTTCGCTCCAGGCGATCGCGTTGCCATGCCCGCCCTCCTCGCCACCGGCACCGCCGCTGGCCGCCTCCAGCACCGCGACGCTCTGCCGCAGTCCGGCGACGGATGGCTCCTTCGCGGGCTCCAGTTCCTTCTTCAGCTTGGCATTGTGCTTTTGTGCCGTCTCGCCCAGCGATTGCAGCAATTCGGCACTGGCGTCGATCTGCGAGGCCGCATCCCGGGCATCGAGCTGCTGGCCGCCGGAGCCTTGCCCGTGGCTCGACAGCAGCAAGCCCTGGCCGGCGCGCAGCGCGGCCGCGTGGGCCGTTTTCAGTTCCGCGCCGAAGCCGGCGGTGTCCAGGCGACCGTTGTCGGCCTGGTGGCGCAGGTGGCCCAGGTTCAGTTCATCGGTGCCTTCATGCGCTTCGGCGTGGCGTTGCAGGGCCACGCGCGGTTCGCCAGGGCTGTCGTCGAACACGAGCTGGCTGTAGGCGCCCGTGCCGCTCTGGCTGGCCCCCATTGCCTGCGACTTGAGGCCGGACAGCACCGCCGCGTGGGCGTTGGCGCCGGATTCGCCGGGGAACCATGCCGGCGCGTTGCCCGTGGCGGTACCAGCACCGGCACCCACTTCGTTGTGCTGGGCGTCACCGGTGCCGCGGCCGTTGTAAACGGTGCCGATCACCACGGGGCGGTCGATGTCGCCGTCGAGGAAGTCCACCAGCACTTCGCTGCCCACGCGCGGCACCGCTACCGCGCCCCAGTTCGCGCCAGCGACGGGCGCCAGCGGCGTGGCGATGCGCACCCACGTGCCGGCGCTGTCGTCGCCGGGGGCGCCGGCGTGGCCGTCCGGCTGCGGGTGCTCGAGGCGGCTGTGGCTGTGCGCGCCGCGCTGCCAGTGGAATTGCACCTTGATGCGGTGATCGCGGTCCGTGTGGATCACGGCACCCGGCGGGCCGACGACGATGGCCGTCTGCTGGCCCTGGATCGTCGGCTTCGGGCGCAGTACGAGGCCGTGGCCGTCGGCGTCGAAGTCGCGATACGGTACGCTGGCGCGGATCGCGTCGATGCGGTTGCGGTACAGGGGCTTCTCGCCTTTTCCGCTGCCCACGGCGTGCAGGCTGTTGCTGCGTTCGCGGTCGATCAGGGCGGCCAGCGGATTCGCGCCCAGTGCCTTGGCGGCGGCGTCCCTCAGGCCCGTACTCAGGTTGTTGTGGGCCAGGTGCACCACGCGCAGCACGGCAAAGGTGTTATCGCCCGCCGCGTCCAGCACTGCATGGTCGGCGAGCGTGAACGTGGTGCCCGGGCCCAGCGTGCGGACGGTGCCGGCGCCGATGAAGCGTTCGCGGCTCGCGCGCAGCGCTTCGAGCTGCCGGTCGGCGATGCGCTGGCCGTGTTCGCGCGATGTGTACGCATAGGTACCGGGCGTATCGCGGCTGACCGGGCCTTCGCCATCCGCCGCGCTCACGCGGCGCGTGCCGAGACCGCGGTAGTCCCAGCTATCGAGCTCCACGCCGGCCGGCGTGGCGCGCAGTTCGCAGCGCCAGCGGTCCATGCTGTCTTCGCGCATCATGGCGCCGGGCTGCGTGAAGCGCACGGTGGCCTGGGCGTTCGGCTGGAAGCTGCCGTTATGGTCGGCGATGACGAGGGTGTGGCCGCCCAGGGCGGCGCTGCCGGGGTCGCCGCTGTGCTCGAAATAGTAGAACAGCCCCTCCTCGCGCATGAGCCGTTCCGCGAACGCCGCGTTCGATTCCTGGTACTGGCAGGTGAGCGAGCGCTTCGGGTACAGGCTGATGTCGGCGATGTCATGGCGCCACTGCGGCACCAGCCGGCCGGCGTGCTCCATGCCGGCGAACACCGCGTCGAGGATATCGAACACCGTCATGTCCTGGAATACGCGGCTGTCGCGCCCCAGGGCCATGAAGGCGGTCCAGGGGCCGATCGTCAGTTCGTAGCGGGCCAGGCCGCCATCGGCGCCGAGCATGCTGGCCGCTGTCACATAGCCATGGAAGGGGCGCAGCACGCCGGCGGTGGCCGTCATCAGCTCCAGCAGCACGGGCTGGCCCAGCAGCGACTTCAGCGCGATGCCGGCATCCGCCGACAGCGCGGTCACGGTGAACTGGTAGGGCCGGCTGACGGCTTCTTCGCCGCGCAGGCATTCCGGTACCAGCGCGTCCCGGCCCAGGGGGGTGGTCAGGCGCAGGATGCGGGTATCCTGGCCCAGTGAATCAGTCAACGCAATCATGCTCGCCTTTTGCGGAACAACAGCAATTTATTTCTAAATTACTACCATTTTACCGAAGGTCGAGCCTGCAAGGTGAAGCAAGGCAATAATTAGTGTATTAACTCGGCGCCAAGGCATCGGCCTGGGCGCGCAGCAGCGCGTCGAACTCCTCGGCCGGCAGGGGCTTGTCGAACAGGTAGCCCTGGCCGTAGTCGCAGCCGGCGGCGGCCAGCAGATCGCGCTGCTGGGTTGTTTCCACGCCTTCGGCGATCACGTGCAGGCCGAGCTTGTGCGCCATGACGATGATCGCTTCCGACAGCGCCATGTCGCTGGAGTCGGGGGCCAGGTTGCTGACGAAGCTGCGGTCGATCTTCAGGTAATCGATGTCGAACTTGTTCAGGTAGGACAGCGACGAGTAACCGGTGCCGAAGTCGTCCAGCGCCACCTGGATGCCGCCATCGCGCAATTGCAGCAGCTTGTCGGCCACCGTCGTGCTGGCGTCGAGCAACAGGCCCTCGGTGATCTCGACCACGATCGCCTGGCCCGGCACGCCGGCTTGCCGCAGCGCGCGTAACCACACATCGTAGTTGTTGCCCTCGCGCTGGAATTCGACCGGGGACTGGTTTAGGCTCACCTGGAACTCAGGATGCACGTCCTGCCGCCAGCGCTGCAGCCAGCGGATCGATTCATTGAACACCCATTGCCCGATGTCGACGATCAGGCCCGAGCTTTCCGCCAGCGGGATGAATTCGAGCGGGCTCACCAGGCCACGCTGCGGATGCTGCCAGCGCAGCAGCGCCTCGGCCTTGTGCACGCGCCCCGTCTTCAGGTGCACGATCGGCTGGAAATACAGTTTCAGCTGCTCGCCCTTGATCGCGCTGCGCAGGTCGTTCGTAAGGCGCATGCGGTTCAGGGCCGCCACCTGCAGCGCGGGCGTGAAGTAGCTGAAGCGGTTGCGCCCCGCGCCCTTGGCCGCGTACATGGCCTGGTCGGCGTGCTTGAGCAGGTCTTCCACGCTGGCGGCGTCGTCCGGGTAGAGCGTGATGCCGATGCTGGCCGAGATGAAGGCCTGCTCCTGGCCCAGCTGGAACGGCGCCAGAAGGCTGTCGATGATGTTCTGTGCGATCGCATCCACGCGTTCGGTCAGTTGCAGCTCCGTGAGGATCACCGTGAACTCGTCGCCGCCCAGGCGCGCCACGGTGTCGGACTTGCGCACGCAGCCGGCGATGCGCCGCGCCGCGTCGACCAGCAGCACGTCGCCCTGGTGATGGCCCAGCGTGTCGTTCACTTCCTTGAAGTGGTCGAGGTCGATGAACAGGATCGCGATACGGGTACCGTCGCGCCGGCTCTTGACCACGTCATGCTGCAGGCGGTCGAGGAACATGCGCCGGTTCGGCAACTGCGTGAGCGGGTCGAAGTTGGCCTGCTGCCAGATCAGCTCCTCGGTCTTCTTCTCGTCCGTCACGTCCTCGATCATGCACAGCTTCAGGTGCGGGCCGGCCCGCAGCGGCACCACGGAAGCCTCGACCCACACGATCGATTCGTCGGCGCGGACCAGCCGCAGCGTGGTGCGGAATTCCTGCACCTCGCCGGCGGCCAGCTGCTGCATCTGCAACGTCCAGCCTGCCACGTCGTCGGGATGCACGAAATCCAGCCAGTTGTGCGAGGCGAACGCATCTTCCGAGCGCCCGGCGATTTCCCGGTAGCGGGGATTCACGTCGGAAAACGCGCCGCAGGCGCCATCGATCAGCGCGATGCCGATCGGCGATGCCTCGAACATGGTGCGGAAGCGTTCCTCGCCAACCCGGATCGCATCGGCCGAGCGGCGCCGCTCGCGCGCCAGCAGGGCAAAGTGGATCGCGGCGCCGAGCAGCAGCAGCGCCGCGGCGCCGCCGCCGATCCGGTACAGCCAGGCCAGGTCCCTGCCCGGTTCGACGTTGTAGAGAAAACCCTCGAAGGTGACGCCCCGCGGCAGCAAGCCCAGGTCGGTGAAGACGTCGGCAATGTGCTGCCACCGTTCCGGGTTCATGTAGCCGATTTCCACCAGCACAGGTTGCACCAGCGGTACCATCTGGCGCGCTTCGTACAGCAGGTGCTCGCGGTCATGCTTGCGCGAATACTTCGCCAGGATCAGGTCGACAATCTCTTCCTGGTGGCTCATCGCATATTGCCAGCCGCGCAGGCTGGCGGCGCGAAACGCCTTCACGCGCTCCGGATGGGCGCCCAGCTCATGCTCGCTGGTGAACAGGTTATCGCCGTAGAAATCCACGCCGGCCGCACGCGGGCTGTAGACGTCGTAGAGAAAGCCGGCGCGGTCGAGGTAGTCCGTTTCATTCGTGGTGTGGATCGACATCGCATCGACGCGCCCGGCGATCAGGTCCGACGGGTCGTAGCTGTGCTCGATACGGAACAGGTGCTCCGCGGGCACGCCTTCGCGCTTCAGGTAGGCAGCCAGTTCGTCGGCATGGTTCAGCGGCGCCGATAGCGGCCCCAGCATCACGCGCTTGCCGAGCAGGCGGCGAATGTCAGGTGTGCCGCCCTGCTGGCGCATGGCCAGCGCATACGGCGAATGCTGGAAGATCACACCCAGGACCACCACGGGCTTGCCGGACAGGCGCGCCAGCAGCAGCGAGCTGCTGCCGATGCCGAATTGGGCGCGGCCGGCCAGCACTTCGCGCAGCGGCGCTTCGCTGTCGCGGCCTTCCACGATCTGCACGTCCAGGCCGGCCTCGCGGTAGTAGCCCTTCTCCACCGCCGCGTAGTACCCGGCAAACTGGAACTGGTGGGTGTGCTTCAGTTGCAGCACCACCCTGTCTTCGGCCCAGGCTGGCGCGACGGCGCCAAGCGCCAGCAGCAGGTTGGCGAGGACGCGACGAACAGGCAACAGGACGATGTTGGAAGGCACGGGGCGGCGGCACGGTCGAGGGACGGCACGTGGCCGCTGTTGCGCCCGATTGTACCGCCGTTCATCGCGCGCTCCATTGCTGAGTCCCGGATGCGGGGTCCGGATGTGGCTTCCGCGCCGCAATTGCTGCTACCTGCTGGCAATTTGAACAAGGAATTGTCCAAATGACCAGCAGGTCGGGGCGCGTGCGGTCAGCGGCGGCCCTTGGCTGCCGCCTTCGCACCGGCCTTCGGCTTGACCTTGATGGTATCGAGGATCGACGGGCGGGCTTTCGTTTCGATCGTTTCGCGCGCCGTGACCGACCCGGTCAGTGCGTTCGGGCGGCCGCCGCGCGGGACCGCGGCGCGGACACCGCTTGCCGATCCCGGCCGCGCGCCGCGCTGGGCACCGGGCGCCAGCTGCGGCATGGCGCGCTTGCCTTCCGGTGCCGCCGTCACGTGTTCCTCGCCCGGCGTCCAGGCGGGAATGAGGTGCTTCTCGCCATTGCCGATCAGGTCGCCGCGGCCCATTTCCTTCAGCTTCTCGCGCAGGATTGCCCAGTTGGCCGGATCGTAGTAGCGCAGGAAGGCCTTGTGCGCCTTGCGCACCTTGGCCGTGCGCGGCGTTTCCACCACTTCCGAGTCGTCCGTCACCTTCTTCAGCGGATTCCTGCGGCTGTGGTACATGGTGGTGGCCATCGCCATCGGCGTGGGCATGAAGGTCTGCACCTGGTCGAGGCGGAAGTTGTTCTTCTTCAGCCACAGGGCCAGGTTCAGCATGTCCTCGTCCGACGTGCCCGGGTGGGCCGCGATGAAGTACGGGATCAGGTACTGCTTCTTGCCGGCCTCGATCGAAAACTTCTCGAACATGGCCTTGAATTCGTCGTAGGCGCCGATGCCCGGCTTCATCATTTTTGAGAGCACATTCGTTTCCGTGTGCTCCGGCGCGATCTTCAGCAGGCCGCCCACGTGATGGGTGACGAGCTCCTTCACGTACTCGGGCGAACGCACGGCGAGGTCGTAGCGCAGGCCGGAACCGATCAGGATCTTCTTCACGCCGGGGATCGCCCGAGCCTTGCGGTACAGCTGGATCAGCTTGCTATGGTCGGTGCCCAGGTTCACGCAGATCGACGGGTATACGCACGACAGCCGGCGGCACGATTCCTCGATCTTCTTGTCCTTGCATGCCAGGCGGTACATGTTCGCCGTGGGGCCGCCCAGGTCGGAAATCGTGCCGGTAAATCCCTTGGTCTTGTCGCGGATATGCTCGATCTCGCGCAGGATCGACGGCTCCGAGCGGCTCTGGATGATGCGGCCCTCGTGTTCCGTGATCGAGCAGAACGTGCAGCCGCCGAAGCAGCCGCGCATGATGTTCACGGAGAAGCGGATCATCTCCCATGCCGGGATGCGCGCATTGCCGTAGCTGGGGTGCGGGGCGCGGGCGTAGTTCATGTCGTACACGCCGTCCATCTCGTCCATGGCCAGCGGCAGCGGCGGCGGGTTGATCCACACGTCGCGGTCGCCGTGCTGCTGCACCAGCGCGCGCGCATTGCCGGGGTTGCTCTCCAGGTGGAACACGCGCGAGGCATGCGCATACATCACCGGGTCGGTGCTCACCGTGTCGAACGACGGCAGCCGCACCACGGTGCGGTTGTGCTTTTCCTTCGCCATCGCCTGGCGCTCCTCGCGCGTCATGATGCGGATCGGCTTGACCGTGGGTTCCGGCGCGGCGTTCTCGGTGGCGCAGGCTTCCTTGTCTTCCTTCGCCATCGCGTACGGATCGGGGTGTGCATCGATGCGGCCCGGCACGTCCACGCGCGTGGAATTGTGCACGCCCCACTCTTCGGACGGCATCCAGCCGTGCGGTACCAGGAAGGCGGTGCCGCGCAGGTCCTTGATGGACTTGATGTCCTCGCCCTTGTTCATGCGGTGCGTGAGGTCGACCAGCGCGCGCTCGGCGTTACCGAAGATCAGCAGGTCGGCCTTCGAATCGATGAGCACCGACTTGCGCACCTTGTCCGACCAGTAATCGTAGTGGGCGATACGGCGCAGCGATGCCTCGATGGACCCGATCACGACCGGCGTGCCGGGATACGCTTCGCGGGCCTTGTGCGAATAGACGGTCACGGCGCGGTCGGGCCGCTTGTTCGGCTCGCCGTTCGGCGTGTACGCATCATCCGAGCGGATCTTGCGGTCCGACGTGTAGCGGTTGACCATCGAGTCCATATTGCCGGCCGTGATGCCGAAATACAGGCGCGGCTTGCCCAGCACGCGGAACGCGTCCGCCGACTGCCAGTCGGGCTGGCTGATGATACCCACGCGGAAACCCTGCGCCTCCAGCAGGCGGCCCACCAGCGCCATGCCGAAGCTGGGGTGGTCGATATAGGCGTCGCCCGTGACGAGGATGACGTCGCACTCGTCCCAGCCCAGCGCTGCCATTTCGGCGCGGGACATGGGCAGGAAAGGCGCGACGGGAGCGCGGGCAGACCGCTTGGGCACGGTCGCGAAGAGGTTCATGGGGGCGTTCATAAGGCGGGATTGTACCAAAAAGCGTGCGCCAGCGCGCATCGCCGCGCTTTTTGTTGAAGAAAAAGCTTTTATTATCAACCACTTGTGTTGCAGCCGGGCGAAATTGTACGAGTGGCCATTGCAAAGCGCGGGCGGCGGCCTATAAAGAAGGAAGGTGAGAAGGAGGAACGATGCGAAGACGACTCTACTACGTGCTGCCCGATATTCCATCCGCGCGCGCGATGCTGGACGAACTCCTGCTGGCGCGCATCGAAGAGCGGCATATCCGCTTCCTGGCCCGCGAGGGCTCCTTGCCGGACGATATGCCCGGCTGTAGCTTCATGTTGAAAACCGATCTGGTGCATGGCGCCCAGCTGGGCATCCTGATCGGCGGCATTGTCGGCTTCCTGGCCGGCATCATCCTGGTGCTGATGCCCCCTGCCGGGCTGGCGATGAGCACCGCCACGATCCTGCTGATGGCCTTCGGCGGCGCACTGTTCGGCGCCTGGGCGTCCGGCATGAACGGCTCCGCCATCCCGAACAAGCGGCTCGAGCAGTTCGCCGACCGCGTGCAACAGGGTCAGGTGCTCCTGATCGTGGACGTGCCGGTGCGGCGCGTGCGCGAGATCGAGGCGATGATCGCCGAGCGGCATCCCGACTTCAACTTCGGCGGCGAAGAACCGCCCATGGTGGCGTTTCCCTGAACGCCATTGCCCGGTTCGGCCGCGTGGATTGCGTGGGCTGAACCGGGATCTTCCCCTTCGGCTTCCTCTTCAGCTTTCCCTGGGGAAGCTAGATACCCATATTGCCCAGGATACGGCCCAGCTCGCGCAGCGTGGGTTCCAGTGCCGGGTGCTTGGCGGCGAACTTTGCCGAGATTTCCTGCGTGCGTTCGGCCAGGCCGTAGGTGGTGGTGCCTTCGTCGCTGACCGCGCCGTCCGCCGCACGCTGTTCCAGCACGCGCTCGATGTCGTCGTCGAGCTGGCGCAGCAGCTCCTGCAACTCCTCGTCGACCGGTACGCCGCTTGCCAGCGCGGCGTGCACGTCGCGCAGCGATGTCTTCAGGTTGTTGTCCATGTTCGTCTCCCTTGAATGAAGCTGATACGGATCGATACAGCGATTTATACACTTTTTCACTCTTCGGTGGCCACCCGTTCGGATGCAATGCGTATTGGCCGGGCACGATCCGCCACCGTGATGGCCGGTTTCGCCATGTCATACGAGCGTAACTTGCCCTGCTTATGATGCGCCGTCTTTCACTTTCGGCAATGGCCCATCCATGACCCAATCGAATTCGCGTCGCAAGTTCATCCGTACCTTTTCCCTCGCCGTTTCCGCGATCCCGCTGACCGCCTGCGGCGGCGACGACGACACGTCGTATGAATCGATCACCTATGCGCACGGCGTGGCCAGCGGCGACCCGCTGGCTGACCGCGTGATCCTGTGGACGCGCATTTCCGCACCGTCGGGCGCGGAAGATCTCGACGTGGGCTGGACCGTCGCCGAAGACAGCGATTTCACGAAAGTCGCCGCTTCGGGGACCTTCCGCACGGGCGCCTCGCGCGACTTCACGGTCAAGGTCGACGCGACGGGCCTGGCGGCCAATCGCCGCTACTACTACCGCTTCCGCTGCCAGGGCGTCGATTCGCCCGTGGGTCGCACGAAGACCCTGCCGACGGGCTCCGTGTCGCAGGCACGGTTCGCCGTGTTCAGCTGCTCGAACTACCCGGCCGGCTACTTCAATGTGTACGGCGACGCGGCCAAGTTCGACGATATCGACGTGGGCCTGCACCTGGGCGACTACATCTACGAATACGCCGCCGGAGGCTACGCTTCGCAGAACGCGGCCGCCATGGGCCGCGTGTCGCAGCCGGCCACCGAGATCATCACGCTGTCGGACTACCGCCGCCGCTACCAGCAATACCGCAGCGACCCGGACCTGCAGGCCGTGCACGCGCGCATGCCGTTCATCACCGTGTGGGACGACCACGAGCTGACCAACGACACCTGGCGCGAAGGCGCGGAAAACCACGACCCGGCCACCGAGGGCCTGTGGGCCGCCCGCCGCCAGATGGCCATCCAGGCCTATCACGAGTGGATGCCGATCCGCCAGCCGGACGCGGCGCGGCCGGACCGCATCTACCGCTCCTTCGACTTCGGCAACCTGCTGTCGCTGCACATGCTCGACACGCGCGTGATCGGCCGCGACAAGCAGCTGGCCTATGCCAGCTACGTCAATGCCGACAAGTCGTTCAACGCCGCCGCCTTCACGGCGGACGTATCGAACCCGGCGCGCCAGCTGATGGGCGCCGAGCAGACCACCTGGCTGCAAAGCCAGATGTCGAAATCGACCGCGACGTGGCAGATCCTGGGCCAGCAGGTGCTCATGGCGCGCATGATGCTGCCGGCGCCGATGGTGCTGGGCACCGTGGGCTACGCCGCTTACTTCGCGATCGCGGCCAAGGTGCAGGCCGGCGTGCCGCTGACCGCGACGGAACAGCAGCAGCTGGCCGCCGCGCCGGTACCGTACAACCTCGACGCGTGGGATGGCTACCAGGCGGCGCGGGAGATGGTGCTGAACATGGCGCGTTCGCTGAACAAGAACCTGGTGGTGCTGGCGGGCGACACGCACAATGCCTGGGCCAGCGACCTGGCCGATGTGAATGGCCAGGCGGTGGGCGTGGAATTCGGCGTGCCGTCGGTGACGTCGCCCGGTTTCGAGGGCTACTTCCCCAGCGCCGATCCGAAGGTCGTCGCCGCCGGCATGGAACAGCTGATCGGCCCGCTGCAATACGCCGAAACCGCTTCGCGCGGCTTCGTGGTGCTGACCGTGACGCCGACTGAAACGCGCGCCGAGTACCGCTATGTGAATACGATCCAGTCGCAGACGTACACGGCGGCGGTGGGCAAGGTGCTGCGCATGTTGCCGGGGGCGGGGAACCGGAAGATCGTGGCGGGTTGAGCCGCCGGGACGGACGGGGACAGTCCCCGGTGTTGTAATGAGACCAGCTCAACATGGGCAAATCAAGCACTTATGGTGTTGCTAAAAATCGGGGACTGTCCCCGGTGTTGTTTTGCGACCAGCTGAGCAGTGGGTGAAAAAAAACCGCGCGATTGCGCGGTTTTTCTTTGGGTTAGTCGGTCAGTCCGCGCCGTTCCAGCAGCGGTTCGACTTTCGCGTCGCGCCCGCGGAATTCGCGGAACATCTGCATCGCGTCCATCGTGCCGCCCTTCGACAGCAGCTTCTGGCGGAACCAGTCGCCGTTCTTGCGCGACAGGCCGCCGTTTTCCTTGAACCAGTCGACCGTGTCGGCGTCGAGCTTCTCGGCCCACAGGTAGCCGTAGTAGCCGGCCGAGTAGCCGCCGGAGAACACGTGCGAGAAGTACGTGGTGCGGTAGCGCGGCGGGACCGGGGCGAAGTCCACGCCGGCATCCTTCAGGCTTTGCGCTTCGAAGGCCAGCACGTCGGTAGGCACCTGGTCGGCTTTCAGCTGGTGCCATTTCTGGTCGAGGATAGCGGCCGCCAGGTACTCGGTGGTGCGGTGGCCTTCGTTGAACTTCTGGGCGGCCAGCACCTTGTCCAGCAATTCCTTGGGCATCGGCGCACCGGTCTGGTAGTGCTTGGCGTAGTTGTTCAGGATCGTCGGCCAGGTGGCCCACATCTCGTTGACCTGCGACGGGAATTCGACGAAGTCGCGCGGCACGCGCGTGCCCGAGAAGCGCGGGTATTGCACGTTCGAGAACATGCCGTGCAACGCATGGCCGAATTCATGGAAGGCGGTGCGTACTTCGTCGTAGGTGAGCAGCGTCGGCTCGCCATTGGCCGGTTTCGGGATGTTCAGGTGGTTCGCCACGACCGGCTGCGTTCCCAGCAACTTGCTCTGGCTGACATAAGCATTCATCCATGCGCCACCGCGCTTGTTGCCGCGGGCGTAGAAGTCGCCGATGAAGATGGCGAGCTGCTTGCCGTCGGCATCGAACACGTCCCACACGCGCACGTCCGCCTGGTACACCGGCAGGTCCTTGCGTTCCTTGAACGTCAGGCCGAACACCTGGTTGGCGGCGAAGAAAACGCCGTTTTCCAGCACGCTGTTCAGCTCGAAATACGGCTTCAACTCGTTCTGATCGAAGGCGTAGCGTTCCTTGCTCACCTTGTCGGCATAGAACTGCCAGTCGTGCGCGGCCAGCCGGAAGCGGCCATTCTCCGCGTCGATCACCTTCTGGATGTCCGCCGCTTCGCGGCGCGCGTTGCGCACCGCCGGCTGCGCGAACTCGGCCAGCAGCTCGTCGACGGCGGCCGTGTCCTTGGCGGTCTGGTCTTCCAGGTGGTAGGCCGCGTGGCTGGCATAACCCAGCAGCGCGGCGCGCTCGGCGCGCAGCTTCGCCAGTTGCAGCACGAGGTCGCGGTTGTCGAAATCGCCGCCGCGGCTGCCGCGTGCCATGGCCGCGGCCAGCAGGCGCTCGCGCGTGCTGCGGTTCTTCAGCACCGACAGCGGCGCCTGGCCGGTGGTGTTGACGACCGGGATCACGTATTTGCCTTCCAGGCCACGCGCCTTCGCATCGGCGGCCGCCTTGGCGATCGCAGCGTCGGGCATGCCGTCCAGCTCTTCCTTCGTGCCGACCACCAGCGCGGAAGCGTTCATTTCCTTCAGCACGTTCTGCGCGAAAGCGGTCTGCAGGCCGGCCAGCTTCGCGTTATACGCCTTCAGCTTTTCCTTGTCCGCCGCGGAAAGCCTGGCGCCGGCGCGCACGTAGTCGGTGTGGTAGCGCTCGAGCAGGTATTTCGATTCCGGATCGAGCTTGAGCTTGTCGCGCTTGTCGTACAGCGCCTTGATGCGCGCGTACATCTTCGGGTTCAACAGCATGGCGTCGCTGTGGGCGGCCAGCTTCGGCGCCAGCGTACGGTCCAGCGCCTGCAACGTGTCGTTGGTGTTCGTGCCGTTCAGGCTGAAGAACACGGTCGACACGCGGTTCAGCAAGCGGCCGGAACGCTCCATCGCCACGACGGTGTTCTCGAACGTGGGCGCGGCCTTGTTGTTGGCGATCCGCTCGATCTCGGCAGCCTGCTCCTTCATGCCCTCTTCGAAGGCTGGCGCGAAGTCGCCGTCGGCGATCTTGTCGAATGGCGGGTATTGCAGCGGCAGCGTGCTGGGTGCCGCGAACGGGTTCGCGGCGGGCAATGCCGCCTGGGCGAGGCCGGCGACGGCGAGGCTCGCCGCCAGAATCATCATCTTCGGATAGTTCAAGACATCATTCCTTGGTCGGCTGGACATTCAGGCCGCGGCGCTCGAGCAGCGGTTCGATGGCGGCATCGCGGCCGCGGAAATTGCGGAACAGTTCCATCGCATCGGCGGTGCCGCCGCGCGACAGCAAGGTCTTGCGGAACCAGTCGCCGTTCTTGCGCAGCAGGCCACCGTTTTCCTTGAACCACAACACGCTTTCCGCATCGAGCTTTTCGGCCCACAGGTAGGCGTAATAGCCGGCCGAATAGCCGCCCGAGAAGCTGTGCGAGAAGTAGGTGGTGCGGTAGCGCGGCGGCACCAGCGCATAATCGACACCCGCTTCCTTCAGCGCGGCCGCCTCGAAGGCCAGCACGTCATCGGGCACCTGGTCCGGTTGCAGCTGGTGCCACTTCTGGTCCAGCAGGGAAGCGGCCAGGTATTCGGTGGTGGCGAAGCCCTTGTTGAACTTGCGCGCGGCGGTGACCTTGTCCAGCAATTCCTTCGGCATCGGCGCACCGGTCTGGTGGTGCTTCGCGTAGTTGGCCAGGATCTCGGGCCACACGGCCCACATCTCGTTGACCTGCGACGGGTACTCGACGAAATCGCGCGGCACGCTGGTGCCGGAGAAGCGCGGGTACTTCACGTTCGAGAACATGCCGTGCAGCGCGTGGCCGAACTCGTGGAACATCGTCGTCACTTCATCGAACGTCAGCAGCGTGGGTTCGCCCGCCGGCGGCTTCGGGATGTTCTGGTGGTTGCCCACCACCGGCTTCTCGCCCAGCAGTGCCGACTGCGACACGTACTCGTTCATCCAGGCGCCGCCCTGCTTGTTCGGGCGGGCGTACAGGTCGGCCAGGAAGATCGCCAGCGGCTTGCCGTCCGCATCGATCACGTCGAACACGCGCACGTCCGGGTCGTACACGGGCAGGTCCTTACGCTCCTTGAACGTGATGCCGTACAGCTTCGTGGCGGCGTAGAACACGCCGTTCTCCAGCACGTTGCTCATCTCGAAGTAGGGCTTCAACTGCTTTTCATCGAAGGCGAAGCGCTGCGCACGCACCTTGTCGGTATAGAAATCCCAGTCGGCGGCGGTGATCGGGCCGCCGGCGATAGCGGCCAGGTCGGCGCCTTCGCGACGCGCATTGTCCACGGCCGGTTTCGCCAATTCCGACAGCAGCTTGTTCACGTTGGCGGTGTTCTTGGCCGTCTGGTTCGCCAGCGAATACGCGGCGAAGTTCTCGTAGCCCAGCAGCTTGGCTTGTTCGGCGCGCAGGCGCGCCAGCTTCTTGACCACTTCGCGGTTGTCGAATTCGCCGCCGCGGCTGCCCCGTGCCAGCGAAGCGGCCATCAGCCGTGCGCGCACTTGCGGATTGGTCAGCTCGGCGAGCGCCGGCTGGCCCGTGGTGTTCTGCAGGGCGATCAGGTATTTGCCCTTGTGGCCCTTCTCCTCGGCGGCCTTGGCCGCGGCATTGATGGCCGCTTCCGGCATCCCGGCCAGCTCCTCGCGCGTGTCGACCACCAGGGCCGAGGCATTGATTTCCTTGAGCACGTTCTGCGTGAACGTCGTCTGCAGCGTGGCGATCTCGCCGTTCAGGCGCTTCAGCGTTTCCTTGTCCTGCGGCGACAGCCTGGCGCCGGCCAGCACGAAGTCTTCATGGTAACGCTCGATCAGGTATTTTGATTCGGCGTCCAGGCCCAGCTTGTCGCGCTGGGCATACAGCGTGTCGATGCGCTTGAACAGCTTCGGGTTCAGGTGAATCGCGTCGCTGTGCGCGGCCAGCTTCGGCGACATTTCGCGGTCGATGGCGTCCAGCCTGTCGTTCGTGTTCGCACCCACCAGGTTCGAGAACGTGCTGTGCACGCGGTGCAGCAGCCGGCCGCTCTTTTCCATCGCCACGATCGTGTTCTCGAACGTGGGCGCCGCCTTGTTGTTGGCGATGCGCTCGACTTCCTTCAATTCCTCGGCCATCCCGGCGTGGAAGGCTGGCAGGAAATGCTCGTCGCGGATCTTGTCGAACTGCGGATAGTGCAGCGGCAGCCGACTGGTGGTCAGCAGCGGGTTGTTACCGTTGGCTTGCATGGCGGAGGCGGTGGGAACTACCTGCATGAACGCCAGCGCCAGGCCGGCGGCGAGAACGAGCTTCTTTGGAGGGGTCATATCGTCTTTCGATTAACCAGTCGAAGCCGGCGAGATCGTCACCGGCGCCATTGTGGAACGCCTGCCCGTGGCAGGGCTTGAACGCGGGATGATAACAGGCGTGTTTCGCAGAGTCATCCCGTGGCACGATGACGCGATGCAGCGCAAGGAGCGGGAAGCGCCGCGGGTGCGCGGCATCACGGCGCGGGGGCCCCGCGGGGTCAATCCCCGGCAGGCAGCAAGCTCTGGTGCTCCCAGCGCCCGAGCAGCGCGGCAAAGTGCGCGGCCGCCGGGCGGATCCGACGTTCGTCCTGGCTCTCGAGCGCGAGCTCGAACAGGCCGATCTGTTGCCCGAGGATCTCGCGTTCCGCGCCCAGCAGCTGCTGGAACAGCCGCTCGCCGCGCGCCTTCAGCGTGCGGTTCTCGAGTCGGTCGCGCGGGTGGATCTTCAGTTCGGACAGCGCGGCGAAACGCCGCTCGATCTCCGCCTCGCTCAACATGCCCGGATTGCCCTCGATGACGACGGCGAAGCGCTCTCCGGTGGCCTGCGGGGTGGCCTCGACCTGCAGCAGGCCGTTGGCATCGTAGGTGAAGCGCACGTCGACGCCCTGCCGCTCGCGGCTCAACGGCGGCAGCGGAACGCTCAGTTCGCCCAGCTTGATGTTGTCACCGACGAGGCGCGCCTCGCCCTGGTAGATCTGCAGGACGATGGCGACCTGGCCTTCCTGCACCGGGTGATACGTTTTCACCCGCGACACCGGCACGATGGTATTGCGCTCGATGACGGGATCGAAGTGGCCGCCGGTGAGCGGTCCGCCGCCGAACTGGCGCACCGTCTCCAGCCCCAGCGAGTAGGGCGCGACGTCCGTCATCACCACCTCGTCGAGCGCCGCGTCGCGCATCTTCAGGCCGGCCTGCACCGCCGCGCCCAGCGCCACCACCTCATCCGGGTTCAGGTCGCACTCGGGGAAGCGGCCGAACATCCGCGCCGCAAGCCGGCGCACCGCGGGCATGCGCGTGGCTCCGCCGGCCAGCACGATGCTGTCCAGGTCTGCACTGGACATGCGCGCATCGCGCAGCGCGCGCTCCACCGGATCGCGCAGCCGCGCCAGCAGCGGCGCGGCAAGCTGGTCGAAATCCGCTTCGTCCAGTTCCATCACGCATTCGTCATCGCCGACATGCAGCGCCATGCGGCCGCGCCGCCCCTCTTTCAGTTCGCGCTTGGCCGCTTCGGCCTGTGCCCGCGCGCGCTCCATGAAGCGGGCGTCGTCCTTCCAGAGCGGATGCAGTTTCGCTTCAGCGAAAAAGCGCTGCACGATGGCGTCCGTGAAGTCCTCGCCGCCCAGGAAGTTGTCGCCCGTCGACGCGCGCACTTCCATCACGTTCTCGAACAGGTCGAGCACCGACACGTCGAACGTGCCGCCGCCCAGGTCGAAGACGAGGAACTTCGACTCGCTGTCGCGGTTGTGGATGCCATACGCCAGCGCCGCGGCGGTCGGCTCGTTCAGCAGGCGCGCCACCGTGAGCCCGGCGAGCTGGCCGGCGGCGCGGGTCGCCTTGCGCTGGGCATCGGAAAAATAGGCCGGCACGGTGATCACGGCTTCCGTTACCGGCTGGCCCAGCGCGGCCTCGGCGTCTTCCTTCAGCGCGCGCAGCACCAGTGCCGACAGCTCCTCCGCGCGGAACACGCGCTTGCCAAGCCTGAACTCCCGGTTGCTGCCCATGTGGCGCTTGAACATCGCGGCCGTGCGATCCGGATGCGTTTGCAGCCGCTCGCGCGCCGCCCTGCCGACCAGCACCGTGCCGTCGTCGTCGATACTGACGCACGACGGCGTCAGGACTTCGCCGAGCGCGTTGCGCAGCAGGTGGGCGCCGCCGTTTTCCCAGACGGCGACGAGGCTGTTGGTGGTGCCGAGGTCGATCCCGACGATCATGTGATGCTCCCGATAAGTGTATGCGGCGTGCCCGTGGCACGGTTGAGATCTGCCGCCGCCGTTATTGCGGCCGTGCGACGGTGACAGTGAAGATCGCCGCCATGTCGGCGGGATAAGGCTGTGCCTTGCGCACCGCCTGCTCCACCGCCGCATCGTAGCCAACGTTTTTCCCTCGGCTGGCGGAGAACACCGAGAGCACGTCCTTGTTCGCGTCGAGGAATACCTCGTAGGTGGCCGTGTGCGGCAGTCCGGCGGGGCCGTATGGGTAGTCGATGCCTTGCTGGATGCGCTGCTGGTACTCGTCCGGCAGCACGGTGCGGCCGGCGGGGCCAGGCTGGGCTGAACTCGTAACCGTCTGTTCGATGTCGCTTTGCGAAAGCGTCGACGAGCGGCTACGCGCTGCGACCAGCAGCAGCACGAGCGTGACCATGACGAGCAACGGCAGCACGGCGAGGAACAGCGGCGTCGGTTTCGATGGCGGCATCAGGCCGGCGGTCAACTCGTCGTGCAACCGGGCCTGCTGCAGTTCCTTGTGCAGTTCCTGCCGCCAGCGCGCGGCAACCTCCGCCGGGGCAACGAGGCGCAGCCACATGGGAGCGCCCGAACCCAGGCGCATGAAAGCCGGATACAGGCGCTGCTTTGCTTCGCCGTCGAGCTGTGCATCGTGCCGCAGGCACAGGAGCACCTGTTCCTGCGCCTCGATCTCGTCGGCGGGAAGGCTGTCCAGCATGCCCTTTTCGTCCAGCGCGTGATGCAGCACCAGACCAACGCCAGCCATGCGCGCCAGCCGCGACAGGTCCTGCTCCCAGCCGAACACTTCGCATGCGGCAGGCAGCAGCAGTTCGTGGCCCGGCCGCCAACCATCCGCCAGCCGCGCGGCGAGATGCAACTCGAATGCCGCCGCTTCGTCGAGGTTCACGAGCGCATCGCTGGCCAGGCTGCGCCGCAATGCATCGACCGCTGGACGCAGGCCAGGCGTGCCTTCCTCCACCAGCGCGTCGAACACGGCGTCAAAGCGCCCGTATTCCTCGGCGGCGGCCTCGCCTGGCGCCGGCAGCGTGGCATGAGGTACCGTCGCATCAGGTACCGTGCCATCCGGTACCGTCGCATCCCGCACTGTTGCATCAGGTACCGTCGCATCAGGTACCGTTGCATCCGGCAGCGGAACAGCGGCATGCGGCACCTCCGGCGTTTCCAATGCCGCGGACGGCGCGGCAGGTGCCGGCGCATGGTCTTCCTGCGCCACCGGCTCGCCCGACATCGCGGCCCACGCCAGCGCATGCTCGTATGCCGCGCGCAGTCGCGTGAATGCCTCGACCTCCCGGTCCTGGTCGATCTGCTTCAGCTGCCGCGCATACGCGCGCCGGATCGACCGCTCGTCGGCATCGCTTGCAAGCCCGAGGTGGAGCAGGAAGGACGGGGCGTCCTGCACGTCGCTGTCGTCTGTGGCCATTTTAGTGCCTTGCGGAAACATGAAATGATAACCCGATGCCGGCACGGCGCCAACTTCCAGTGGTACGATCGCCACATGCCTCGCTCTATCGGTTCCTTGTATGACGCTATCGTGGTCGGCTCCGGCCCCGGCGGCGCAAGTGTCGCGCGCACGCTCGCCGCGGCCGGCGCGCGCGTGCTGATCCTTGAACAGGGCGGCGCCGCACCGGTGGCCGGCACGCTCACGCAGATGGCGGGCATGGCGGCAGTACCCGGCAAGGGGGCGTTCTTCCATCGCGACGCGTCGCTGCTGGTGCGCGGCATCACGGCGGGCGGCAGCTCCACGATCAATTTCGCGACGGCCGCGGCGCCGCCCGCCGCGCTGTTCGCCCGTTACGGCATCGACCTGGCGGACGACGAACGGGCGCTGCGCGCCGAGCTGCCGCTCGGGGCCCTGCCGGACAACCTCGTCGGCCCGATGGCACGCCGCATCGCCACGGCGGCGCAGGCGGCCGGCCTTCCTTGGCGCAAGCTGGACAAGATGATCCGCCCCCAGGCATGCCGCACCGGCTGCTGGCGCTGCGTGTACGGCTGCCCGTTCGGCGCGAAATGGACGGCGCGCGACTTCATCGACGAAGCCTGCCGCCATGGTGCCGTGCTGGCGGCGGACACCCGCGTGGAGCGCGTGATCGTGGAGAACGGCCGCGCGGCTGGCGTGAAAGTCACGCACGAGGGCGCTCCCCACACGGTGCTGTCACCGCTCGTGATCCTGGCGGCCGGCGGCATCGGCACGCCGCGGCTGCTGCACAGCTCCGGGCTCGGGCCGGCGAGCGTGCCGTTCTTCAGCGACCCGGTGGTGGCGGTGATGGGCACGGTCGGCGACCTGCAAGGCGGTGCCGAGGTACCGATGGCGGCCGGGTTCGCGCTGCCGGAGGAAGGCCTGTCGTTCGCCGACCTGGCGCTGCCACGCCCGATGTACCAGGCTTTCGCGGCGCAGGTGGGCCGCTTCGACCGCTTGCATGCGCACGCGCGCACGCTGTCGATCATGGTGAAGATCGCGGATGATACGGGCGGCGGCGTCGGCCCGCGCTGGGTGGACAAGACCCTCACGGCGGCGGACCGTGCGAAGTTCGAGCGCGGCATCGCGATCGCGCGCGACGTCCTGCTGCACGCGGGCGCGAAGCACGTGTTCGGCAGCCATCACTTCGCCGCGCACCCGGGCGGCACGGCGCAGATCGGCAAGGTGGTCGATACGGGCCTGCAAACGCGCATGCCGGGCCTGTTCGTCTGCGACGCCGCCGTGCTGCCCGCGCCATGGGGGCTGCCGCCCACGCTGACCTTGCTGTGTCTCGGCCGGCGCCTAGGGCGGCATCTTGCCACCGCCCTCAGTGAGCGCCCAGCCGCTTGAGGAGCGCCTTGCCCACGTCCGCCGCGGACGCGGGATTCTGGCCCGTGATGAGCTCGCGATCTTCCACCACGAACGGCGTCCACGGCTGCGCATTGCTGCGGTAGTCGGCACCAGCCGCCTGCAAACCGTTCTGCGGCAACAGCTTCATCGCGCCACCGTTCAATACTCCCTTGGCCTGCTCTTCTTCCACATTGCTGATCACCGTCATGCGGTAGCCGGCGTAGATCCAGGCAGGCCGGGAGACCGGCTGGCCCGCTTCCAGCCGCGCCACGAAGTCCGGCTGCGCGACGGTGGCAAGCAGTGCGGCCGGACCATGGCAGGTCAGCGCGGTCGTCTTGCCGGCGGCGTGGAACGCGGACAGCAGGCGGCCCACGCGGGGATCGCGGATCAGGTCCTGCATGGGTGCGTGGCCGCCTGGTACGTAGACTGCATCGTAGGCGCCATAGCCCTGCTGCTCGATGCGGTCCAGGCTGACTACCGGCGAGCGTGCCGGCGATGTCAGCGCCAGCTTGTCCAGCAAGGCGCGATGCTCGGCATAGGCCGCTGCCCCGCCATGGAAGTACTGAACATCCTCCGACACCTTGTCCACCGCCGGCGCGCGCCCCTCGGGCGTTGCGAACGCGACCTGGTGGCCCGCGTCCAGCAACATCTTCACGGGTTCCATCAGCTCGTTCAGGAAGAAGCCGGTCGGGTACCGCTTGCCATCCTTCAGGTCCAGCTCGTGCGCGTCGGACAGCAGGACCAGCACATTGGCAGCTTGCGCCGCATGCATGCCCAGCGCTGCGGCCAGCAGCGCGGCGCCGGCGGCAAGCTTTGTCAATCGTTTCATTCGTGCTCCTCGTTTTGCAAAGCGCACACTGTATTCAGATTGCGACGGGACATAAATGCGTTCGATAGCATTTGATTTTTGCGTTACAGAGCAAAGTCCCTGCCCCGCCCGCGAACGGAAGCGATCTCCGGATGCCCAATTTGCCGCCAATGCACACTACAATGCCGCTTTCAATTGCCGATCCGACAATGCGCCAACTCTTCGCCGGACTGAAAATCCTCCAGCTGCCCCCATGGGCGATCGCGATGGCGGGGCCGTTGATGTTCGGATCGCTCGACCTGGTTGCCGTGCTCACGGAAGGGTTCGGCCGCACCTCGCTGCACAACCCGATCGGCGAACTGGGCTACGTGATCGCGAAGCGGGTCGCCGACACGGGGGTCAATGCACTGACTTTCGACTTGTATGTAGCCGGCAAGGCCATCGTGACGTGCGCATGCGCCGCGATGGCATACGGCGCAAGCAGGACGGTATGGCCACACCGCCGCTTCCTGTGCCTGGCAGGCCAGCTGGCCTGCGCGCTGGCGATGGACTCCCTGGTGTTCCATATGCTGGTGGCGGCGCAGCTGGCATTGCTGCTGCCCACGCGCACCGGCCTGCGCTGGCTGGCAGTGATGTATCTGCTCGGTGTGGCGGCCGACGCAGCGCTGGTCGCCACGGCCCAGGCCAGTGTCGAACATGCGCTGCGCTGGTCGATGTTCGCCTATCTCTCCCTGGAGCGCCTGCTGATCTGCCCCGCCTTCTACATTGCCGACCTGGTGCTGCGCGAACGCCGGTCCCGCGTTGCCCTTGCCACCGCCCATGCCCAGGTGCTGGCCACCCAGACGCTGCTGGGTGAAACGCTGCGAGGGGCAGAGCGGATGCGCATCGCGCGCGACCTGCACGACACCCTGGGCCATCACCTGACCGCGCTGAACCTGCACCTCGACCTGGCAGTGCGCCAGGCCGGCAGCAACGCGCCGGCGGCACTCGGCACGGCGCGTGGGCTGGGACAGGACTTGCTCGCCCAGGTGCGCGGCGTGGTCACGCATGCCCGCCGCGACCAGGCAATCGACCTGGAGGAGGCATTGCGCGTCCTGTGTGCGGGCCTGCCGGCGCTGCAAACGGAGCTCGATATCGATGCGGACGCCGCGCAGCATCCGCCCCATGTGGCGCACGCGCTGTTCTGCTGCATCCAGGAAGCGGTCACGAATGCGCTGCGCCATGCCGGCGCGACGAAGCTGACGATACAGCTCCAATCGAGCGCCGGCATGACGGTCGCTCGCGTGGCCGACAATGGGCGGGGCAACCCGCTCATCGTGGAAGGCAACGGATTGCGCGGCATGCGGGAACGGTTGACGGACATGGGTGGCGCGCTGCTCATCGCGGCCGGCAGGCCCACCGGGCTGGCTCTGGAAATGCGCCTGCCGGGAGGCGCGGCGTGATCCCCGTCATCCGGGTAGCGCTGGTGGACGACCAGACGCTCGTGCGGAGCGGCATCCGGGGCCTGCTGGACCTGACGGACGATATCCGTGTGGTGGCCGAAGCGGCCGATGGCCACGAGGCGGCCCGCATGCTGGCCGAGACGGCGGTGGACGTGCTGCTGCTCGACGTGCGGATGCCCGGCCGCGGCGGCGTGGAGCTGCTGCGCGAAGCGGCGGCGCTGCCGCCGACGATCATGCTGACCACGTTCGACGACGACGACGCCCTGTTCGATGCCATGCGTGCCGGGGCGCGCGGCTTCCTGTTGAAGGATATCTCGCTGGAGCGGCTGGCCGACGGAATCCGGGCCGTGATGGCAGGCGAAACACTGTTTCGTCCCGCCCTGACCGAGCGCACGCGGGCCGCGTTCCGCCGCGGCCAGGTGGCTGTCC
This sequence comes from Massilia sp. METH4, assembly GCF_037094685.1. Taxonomy (NCBI): domain Bacteria; kingdom Pseudomonadati; phylum Pseudomonadota; class Betaproteobacteria; order Burkholderiales; family Oxalobacteraceae; genus Massilia; species Massilia sp. METH4. Next base: position 1,542,656 of record NZ_CP146614.1, read on the forward strand.
CCGCCGGCGTCAGCGCCCTGACCGGCCGGGAGACCGAAATCCTGGCGCTGATGGCCGGAGGCCTCAGCAACGGCGAGATCGCCGCCAACCTGGGCTGCGGCGAAGGCACCGTGAAGAACCATGTGTCCAGCATCCTGGCCAAGCTGGGCGTGCGCGACCGCGTGCGCGCCGTGCTGCGCGGGATCGAGCTGGAGATCATCTGATCCCGCCACGGCACGCCGCCGTGAAGTCGTTGGCGCGCCGGTAGTCGCGCGTGGCCAGATGCAGCATGCCGAGTATCGAGTGGAACAGGTCGTCGTGGCTGCGCGGTGCGCCGGCCTGGCGGCGCAGGCAGGCCATGTCGATGCCGGTACGTGCCGCGAACCCGTCGGAGAGCCACAGGTACATCGGTACCCTGGTCTGTTCCGCGGGCGCGATCGCGTAGGGCATGCCATGCAGGTACAGCCCTTTTTCGCCGAGCGATTCGCCATGGTCGGACAGATACAGCAGTGCCGCGTGATGCGTGCGCTGCTCGCGCAGCGCGGCGATGGCGCGGCCCAGCACGTGGTCGGTATACGCCAGCGCATTGTCATAGGCGTTGACGATCTCCTCGCGCGTGCAATGGCCGAAATCCTCGTTCGCGCAGGCCGGCTGGAAGCGCCCCATGCGCTCCGGATAGCGCCGGAAATACGCCGGGCCGTGGTTACCGATCTGGTGCAGCACGATCACCTGGGGCCGGCCCGCTGCCAGGCGATGCGGCGCCAGCCCCTGGAGCAGCACTTCATCGAGGCAGCCGCCCGGGCAGGATTGCGCCAGGTGATGCTGTGCAAGCCCCGCGCATACGCCCTTGCAGCCGCTCTGGTTGTCGAACCATGCGGTCGGTATTGCGGCGCGCTCCAGTACGTGCAACAGCGATTCGTGGGTGCGCGCCCGGCGCTCGCTATAGCCGGCGCGCCCGAACGGGGCGAACATGCAGCGCAACGACACTTCGGTGCTCGTGCCGCACGAAGTCACGTCCGTGAAATTGATGCCGCCGGCGGCGGCCAGGTGCGGGGTCGTGTCGCGCCGGTAGCCGTTCAGGCCCCAATTGGCCGCGCGAGCCGTTTCGCCGACGACGATGACGAGCAGCAGCGGCTTGTCGAAGCTGGCCCAGGCCGCGCCACGGGCAATATCCGGCGCGACCGGGTGGCGCGGCGCATCGTCCATGCCCGTCCTGGCCGTTGCATGGCGCAGCGCGGACGTAACGAGGTTACCCGGCGTGACGAGGTAACGCAACTGCGGATGATTGCGTACCAGCGGTGCGAGCTCGCGCGCGGCCAATAGCACGATGGCGCCCCCTGCGGCCAGCACCACGGCCAGGAAAACGATGCGTGCCCGGCAGGCTTCGCGCCAGGGCCGCCGGCGCATCGGCACGGCCAGCACGCATGTGGCGGGCAGCATTCCCGCCCAGGCGACGTGCCACAGCAGGCCGGCATTGAACCATTCGGATGCCTCGCGCACATCGGTGTGCAGCACATTGCCGACCATGGCGGGATCGACATACACCGTGTAGCGCGACGTGAAATACGACACCGGCGCGGCGGCAAGCAGCAGCAGTGCCAGCACGGGCCGCGCCGCGCGCCCCGCCGCCAGCATGCCGAACAGCAGGCAGTGCGCGGCCGTGACGACCGCGAACAGCGCCGCCGGCAGCAACCAGTCACGTAGCCCGGCAAGCGTGGCGCCCCCCAGGGCAAGGCGCCAGAAGCCGTTGTTGAGGAAGATGCAGCAGTACAGGCTGGAAAGTACGATCAACTGTTCCGCCGTGTAAGGGCCTGGCTGGGCGCCGGGCCACCGCGGCGCCAGGGCCAGCCGCGCGAGCAGCGTTTGCATGGTTCGGCCAGGCGTGCATCAGAAATCGAATCGCACGCCCAGCTGAAGCACGTTGTGCCGCATGCGCGCCTTGGGCGTTTCGATCTTGCCGTAGGAAGCCAGTTCGGCCACCGCGGCAACGCGCGGCGTGACGCGGTATTCCATGCCCACGGTACCCATCGGGCGGAAGTTGTGCTCCTTTTCCTCGCGGCCGCCGGGTGTCTTCAGCACCAGGTAATTGCGCGCCACGCCGCCCTTCAGGTACCAGGCCAGCTTGTCGTTGATGGGGAAGGTGGCTTTGCCGGCCGCGTACAGCGCGCCGGAGCGGGCCGACGTTTTACCGCCGGCGGTGGCGTAATCGGCGTCCGACAGCCGCGCATAGCCTGCTTCCAGCGCCCAGGTGTCGTTCAGATGCCAGCCGCCGTACACGGTAACAGGCACCGCCTTGTCCGTCGGCTCGAGCACGGTGCCGGAAGCTTCGCGCCATTGCTGCGTGCCGCGCTTGCCGAGCGAAATGCCGGCATACGATTGGGCGAGGGCGGAAGAGGCGGCAAATACCGCCAGCAGCGGCAGCAGCGCGACGAGAGTCTTGTGTTTCATGTTTTCCTTTCACTGGCGTGCAGCCGGACGATCCGGCCACATCGCTGGCGCAGTGTAGGAAACAGGGTGATTTGCCACATGTGCCATCCGTCATGGCCCAAGGGCATGACGAACGGCACTGGCGTGCCGGCTTGCGATCAGTAGTGCGGCGGCCGCTCGTTGAGCGGCGCCTGGGCGGCGTCGCGCGTGCGCACATGCTCGGCCAGCTTGGCGATCATGGCTTCGAGCTGGTCGATCTGCTTTTGCTGTTCGTAGATGCGCTGGTTCAGCGATTCCACCAGGTCTTCCTGGTGCGCCAACTTGATTTCGATGTCGACGAAGCGTTCGATGGTTGGGTCTTCGGGGTTCACGTGATTTCCTTGGGCTTGGAGGTGGCCAGCAATTCCTTCATGCGGGCCAGGCGTTCGCGCGGCGAGATCACCTCGGTTTCCTTCGGCGGCGCATCGCCCACGTCCAGCTGCATCTCGGCGATGAAGCGGGAAACGTCGCAGTGTACCTGCTCGCCGGCGCGCTTTCTCTTCTTGCACCAGGTGAGCTGCAGCGTGCGCTGAGCGCGCGTGATGCCCACGTACATGAGCCGCCGTTCCTCCTCGATGCGCTGGGCCAGCGTTTCGACCGGCGCGTCGGGGTCGCCCTTGTGCGGCAGGATGCCCTCTTCCACGCCGACCAGGAACACGTGGGGGTATTCCAGGCCTTTCGAGGCATGCAGGGTGGACATGCGGATCGCGTCCGGGTCTTCGTCCTTTCCTTCCAGCATGGACATCAGGGCGACCATCTGCGTCAGTTCCAGTACGTTCTTCTCTTCGCCGTCGCGCTCCTTGCCGCCGCGGCCACGGTCCTTCAGCCAGCTGACGAAATCCAGCACGTTCTGCCATTTGCTTTGCGCGGCGCGCTCCTCGAGCGTGTCGTACAGGTAGTGCTCGTAGTGAATCGCTTCCATCAGGTCGTCCAGCACCTGGGCCGCGTTATCGCCGCTGCCGGACGGACCGGGGCGGCTGGCGCGCGCTTCCAGGTCGTTGATGAAGTTGCAGAAGTCGCGCAGGGGCTTGAGCTGGCGGTCGTTCAGCTTGGCCTCGATGCCGCCCTTGAACACGGCTTCGAACAGCGAGCATTGCCACTGGCCGGAGAACGATCCCAGCACCTCGAGGGTGGACTGGCCGATGCCGCGGCGCGGCGTGGTCACGGCGCGGATGAAGGCCGGGTCGTCGTCCTGGTTCGCCAGCAGCCGCAGGTAGGCGATGATGTCCTTGATCTCGGCCTTGTCGAAGAAGCTCTGGCCGCCCGAGATCGTGTAGGGGATGCGCTGGTTGCGCAGCGCCTGCTCGATGATGCGGGCCTGGTGGTTGCCCCGATACAGGATCGCGTAGTCGGACCACTTGTTGCGGCGCTCGAAGTGGTCGGCCGAGATCATGATGGCCACCTGGTCGGCTTCCTGCTCGTCGTTGGCCATCGCGTGCACCTTGATCGGCTCGCCCAGGCCGTGCTCGGACCACAGCGCCTTCTCGAACAGCTTCGGGTTGTTCGAGATGACCGCGTTGGCCGCCTGCAGGATGCGCGTGGTGGAGCGGTAGTTCTGCTCCAGCTTGATCAGCTTCAGGTCAGGGAAATCGACCTGCAGGTTGGCCAGGTTTTCCACCGAGGCGCCGCGCCAGGCGTAGATTGCCTGGTCGTCGTCGCCCACCGCCGTGAACATGGGCTTCTTGCCGATCCCCGTGACCATCAGTTTCAGCAGCTCGTACTGGCAGGTGTTCGTATCCTGGTATTCGTCGACCAGCAGGTAGCGCAGGCGGCGCTGCCACTTGTCGCGCACCGGCTCGTTGTCGCGGAACAGTTCCACCGGCAGGCGGATCAAATCGTCGAAGTCCACGGCCTGGTAGGCCGACAGCGTGGCGACGTAGCTGGCGTAGATGCGCGCCGATTGCGCCTCATCTTCGTCCTTGGCGTTGCGGATCGCCACTTCGGGCGTCACCAGGCCGTTCTTCCACAGCGAGATATCGTTCTGGATGCGGCGGATCAGCCCCTTGTCGGTGGTGAGCGCCATGTCCTGCACCAGCGAATAGCAGTCGTCGCTGTCCATGATGGAAAAGCGGTCCTTCAGGCCCAGGTGGTTCGCCTCCTGCCGCAGGATCTTCACGCCCAGCGAGTGGAAGGTGGACACGGTCAGCAGCTTGGCCTGCTTGGGCTGCTTGAGCAGCTTGGCGACCCGCTCCTGCATCTCGAGCGCGGCCTTGTTGGTAAACGTGAGGGCGGCGATGGTGCGGGGATCGTAGCCGCGCTCCTCGATCATGTAGGTGATCTTCTGCGTGATCACGCGCGTCTTGCCCGAGCCGGCGCCGGCCAGCACGAGGGCGGGACCGTCGAGATACAGCACGGCTTCGCTTTGCGGCCCGTTCAGGCCGAATCTGGGTGCGTTGGACATGGGAAGAAATGTAGGGTTCAAGCGTGATAGAAGCAGGCACAGCCGGTCACGCAGTCCGCCATTCTACCGCCTCGGCATTGATATTTCCCGCTCCGAAGGAATATAGTGGCATTCGGCTCACGACATTTTTGCCATCCTATGAAATTCGAACATCTGATTGAAATCAACGATCCGCTGAATCCGCTGATCGATACCATCTCGCACGAGCAACTGTGGCGCGGGCTCGTGCTGCGCGCCGAATCGCCGAAACTGTTCGTGCCCCACCTGGACGAGGTGCACATCGGCGAGCGCACCGCCAGGGGCTTCAAGCGTACCCAGCGTTACGGGGACCTGGTGATCGAGGATACGGTGGTGCTGGAATACCCGAACCGCATCCGCTACGAGGTGGACGCGCAGGGCGAGATCAGCAAGTCGAGCCTGACGATGACGATCGAATCGCACGGCCAGGACCACCTGTTCGTGCGCTTCGAGTACGAGGATGCCCACAACGCCCGCGAGGACGAGGAAAACGCGATGTTCGACGATTTCCGGCGCTCGGCCTACCAGGAATCGGATATCGACACGATCCGCGTGCTGCGCGAACTGGCCGGAGAAGGCCGGCTGGACGCAACCCTGAATTGATGTGATGGCGTCAGGGCAGCGCCGTCCTGCCCCACACCTGGTCCATGCGAATGTTCGCGTCCACCTGGTCGGCGGACAGCACGTCGCGGATCGATGACAGGTCGCCGCGCGTGTCGCGTTGCAGGAAGACGTCGAGCGGCGCGCCGCGCGGGCCGATGAAGGATTGCACCCAGGGTGTCGTCGAATTGAGGCCCTTGCGCGAGACCACGCCCACCTCGCCGTTGAGGAGCCGCACGAAGGTGCCGACCGGGTAGATGCCCAGTTCGCGGATCAGCACGGCGCCCAGTTGCGCGTCGAGCGCATGCCGCGCCTCGAGCAGGATGTCGCGCAGCGCGGCGTTCGGCAGCATCGGCTTGCGGTACGGCCGGTCCGACACGCGCGCGCAGTAGCGGTCGGCCAAGGCGACCAGCTTGGCCGGCAAGGCGATGGCGTCGCCCACCAGCGCGCGCGGGTAGCCGCTGCCATCTTCGTTTTCATGGTGCGATTGCACGCAGTCGAGCCACAGCGGGTCGGTCACGCCAGCCTGGCGCAGCAGCGCCACGCCCCGTTCCGGATGGCTGCGCACCAGGGCTTTTTCCTCGTCGGACAAGGTGCCGCGCTCGTCCTGCAGCCGCAGCAGCGCCACGTTCATCGTCAGCGCGGCCAGTGTCATCGATTGCATCTCGGCGGCGGGGCGCTTCACGGCGCGGGCCACGATCTGCGCCACCACGGCGGTATCGATGCAGTGCCGCACCGCGTACGGGGCGGCGCGCTGGTTGTGCAGGATGCACGCGGCCGCGACCTCGGGATGGATCTCCACGGCCTGGGCCACGAGCAGCGCCACCTGCTCCAGCTCGGCCTGCACGCCGGCGCCCCCGGCGGCGATCCGGTGCAGCAGGGGCTCCAGTTCCGCTACCGCGTGATTCAGCAGGCGCAGCACCGAGGGCGGCTCGGTGCTGGCGCCGGCGGGCGCGGGAACGGCCGGGTCATCGACGTAGCCCCGCTCGACGAGGCTATCGGCCTGCGCATCGGAAGACGGCATGAAGCCCTTGCGTGCCAGCAGCGCGCCGTTTTCCCCGAATACGTTCCAGGCGAGCAGTTCGCCCACCCGCAGGTCGCTTCTGGTCAGTCGCCGTATCGTCATGATGTCCCCAAATATTGCCTGCGCGTATGACTTTACGGAGCATACCGCTGGCGATTCTTGCTATATGTCAATAGTCTATAGCAATAAGGAAATCCCGCAGCAATTTCCTTTGGGTATATCAATACATGTTGTTTTTAAGCCAGCCGAATTGCACTCCTCGCTACGTTCCCGGTGTGCAGTCCGGGCACGGCTGCGGCGGTTCGGGCGGCGGGTGCTTCAATGCCTCGGCCAGGTCGCGCAGCGCGGTGCGCACGCCCTCTTCCACCACCGGGTGGTAGAACGGCATGTCGAGCATGGCCGATACCGTCAACCCGGCCTGCACGGCCCACGCCAGCAGATGGCCGATATGCTCGGCGCGCGGGCCGATCATCTCGGCGCCCAGGAACCGGCCGCTGCCGTATTCGCCATACACGCGCAGCATGCCGCGGTTTTGCAGCATCACCCGGCTGCGCCCCTGGTTGGCGAACGATACCTCGCCGATGGCGAAGCGGCCTTCGTGGCTGCCGTGCAGCGTGCGCCACAGCGCGCCCGGCGTGGCGATCTGCGGCTCCGTGAACGCGATCGCGAGCGGCGTGCGGCGCAGGCCGGGCTGCACGTCCGGGTACAGCGCGGCATTGTGGCCGGCGATCTTGCCCTGGTCGGCCGCTTCCGGCAGCAGCGGCAATTCATCGTTGGCGTCGCCGGCGATGAAGATCGGGCTGGTGCCGCATTGCATCGTGGTGTGGTCATACAGCGGCACGCCGCGGCGGTCGCGCTCGATGCCGGCCAGGTCCAGGCGCAATGCCTGCACGTTCGGGGCGCGCCCGATCGCCGCCAGCACGTAGTCGTAACGCTCCTGCCGCTCGTTGCCGGCGCCGTCGCGCGTGGTCAGCACCACCCCGTCGCCGTCCGGCTGTACCGACACCACCTGGGTCTGGAAGCGCACGTCCAGCTCCTGCCGCAATACCTTGGCCGCTTCCGCGAGCACCGCGGGGTCGCTCAGTTGCGCGATGCTGTTGCCGCGCGCGTACAGGGCCACGCGCACGCCGAGGCGGTGCAGCGCCTGGCCCAGCTCCAGGCCGATCACGCCGGTGCCGATCACCGCTACCGAGCCGGGCAGGTCGGTCCATTCGAACACGGCGTCGCTGTGGATCACGCGCGGGCCGGCCTTGGCCCACTCCTCGGGCACGATCGGCGTGGAACCCGTGGCGATGACGATCCGCTCGGCCTGCACCTCGGTGTGGTCGTCCACCACCAGGCGGTCCGGTGCCGCGAAGCGGGCATAGCCGCGGATTTTGTCCGCGGCCGGCAAGCCTTCGACATTCTCGACGACGAAGCCGGCAAACCGGTCGCGCTCGCGCCGCACGCGGTCCATCACGGCCGGGCCGTCGATCCGCACCGTTCCCGCATGCACGCCGAACCCGGCCGCCGCATGCAGCGCGTGCGCCGCCTCGGCAGCGGAAATGAGCAGCTTGCTGGGCATGCAGCCGACGCGCGCGCAGGTCGTGCCGTAGGGACCGCCTTCGATCAGTACCGCATGCTTGCCGGCGGCACGCGCGGCGCGGTAGGCGGACAGGCCGGCGGTACCGGCACCAATGACCGCCACGTCGCAACGAATCAGGTTCATTGTTCCTCCAGGAATTTCCCGCATCGTACACCACCACGCCGCACTGCGAGCGGGGCAATGGTTCGGCCGCGCAGCGCCTATCGCCACGGCTGTGCGCCCGCTCGTGCCGGGGAGGCAGGCCTCCATCGAATGGTCAGATATCGACCGGATCGACTTCCAGCGACCATTTCACGCGCGACTTCATGTCGCGCAGCCTTGCCATCCACTCCTTCAGGAAGGCCTGCAAGGCCGGCCGCGACGGCGATTCCACCAGCAATTGTGCGCGGTCGACGTTGTGCACCCGGGTCATGCTCATTGGGATCGGGTCGTTGACCGTGATGCCTTCGGCGATCCCTTCCCCATGGGCGCAGTCGCGCGCGGCCTGCAGGAAATCCAGCGCCTTCGCCAATTCACCCGCCTCGGCCCGCAGCATGGCCTGGTACAGGAAAGGCGGCAGTCCGGCCTGTTCGCGCTCTTCCAGCAGCGCGCCGGCAAAACGGTCGTAGTCATGATTGACGACGGCACCGTACAGCGGGTGTTCCGGATAGCGCGTCTGCACCAGCACCTCGCTGGGGCTGCCGCCATCGGCCTGTGCGGTGCGGCCGGCGCGGCCGGCCACCTGCATCAGTTGCGCGAACAGCCGTTCGCTGGCGCGGTAATCCTGCGAGAACAGCGCCGTGTCCGGGTTCAGGATGCCGACCAGCGTGAGCTTCTTGAAGTCGTGACCCTTGGCGACCATCTGCGTGCCGACCAGGATGTCGACATCGCCCCGGTGCACCGTCTCGAACGCTTCCTGCGCGCTGCCCTTGCGGCGCGTGGAATCGGCGTCGATGCGCAGGATGCGCGCCTCGGGGAACATCGCCTGCAAGCCTTCCTCGATGCGCTGCGTGCCGCGGCCCAGCGGTTGCAGGTCGATATTGCCGCAGGTGGGGCAATGGCGGGGGATGCGCATTTCCAGGCTGCAGTGGTGGCAGCGCAGCTTGAACTCCCCCTTGTGCAGCACCATGAATGCCGTGCAGCGCTGGCAATCGCTGACCCAGCCGCAGGAATCGCAGCAGATCACGGGGGCGTAGCCGCGCCGGTTCAGGAACAGCAGCGATTGCTCGCCCCGCTCCAGCCGCAGCTTCAGGGCCGCCACGAGCGGCGCCGTCAAGCCATCCTTCGGCTTGTCGTGCTCCATGTTCACGAGCTTCACGGCCGGCAGCGTGGCTTGCTTCACGGCGCGCTCGCGCAACTCCAGCTTGCGGTAGCGCCCCACCTGGGCGTGGTGCCACGTTTCCAGCGACGGTGTCGCCGAGCCGAGCACGACGGGAATCTTCAGTTGCCAGGCACGCCATACGGCGAGGTCGCGCGCCGAATAGCGCAAGCCTTCCTGCTGCTTGTACGAAGGATCGTGTTCCTCGTCGATCACGATCAGCTTCAGGTGCGGCAGCGAGGCCAGGATCGCGAGCCGGGTGCCGAGCACGATGCGGGCCTGCCCCTGATGCGCGGCCAGCCAATGCAGCATGCGCTCGCCTTCCGAGAGGCTGCTGTGCAGCGTGGCCAGCATCACGCCCGGGAAGCGGGCGCGGATATTCGCTTCCAGCTGCGGCGTCAGGTTGATCTCGGGAACGAGCACGAGGATTTGCGCGTCCGGCTCGCGCGCCAGCACCTGGGCACAGGCTTGCAGGTAGACCTCGGTCTTGCCGCTGCCCGTCACGCCATACAGCAGCATGGGCGCGAAACCCTGGGCACCGCCGATCGCATCGGCCGCGCGCTGCTGGGCAGCATTGAGTTCCGGCATGCCGACGGGCGCGGGATCGTGGCCGATCGTGGACTTGGCCAGCTTCTTGACCGCCCGGTCCAGGTTGACTGTGGTGGGCAGGCGCAGGTTCTTCGGCAGGCCCGGCAGCGCCACCTCGCCCAGCGGGCGCTGATAGTACTCGGCGGCGAAACCGGCCAGCGCCAGCCATTGCGGCGGCAACGGCGCCAGCTGGGAGCGCACGGCCAGTGCATCCTTGAGCTTTTCCGCCGGCACGTCGGTCTCGTCGGCAACCGCGACGATGATGCCCACCACTTCGCGCGGGCCGAACGGAACAAGTGCCAATTGCCCGACCTGGGGTCGCTCCGTGGGCGCGCAGGGCCAGCGGTAGTCGAACACGGCATGGAGCGGCGTATCCAGCGCGATCCTGAGTATGCAATGGGGCATCAGCTCACCCGTGAACTATCCACAAATTCTGGGGATAACTTTGTGGACATTAGACCCGTAATTCCCGGCAAGCAGCATTTCCGAGGCAATAATGAGGCCTGGAAACACCGGAGTTCACAATTTTTTCCCTTGTAAATCAAAGTGTTAAAAAACGCTCGCCAGAGAGGCGAAAACAAGGGATTTTTTAATCTTGCTGTGTATAAGTCGCCTCCGCTCACCGTCGTGATCGATACGCGATCACGGAAAACCGCGGGGCGGAACCCGCTATTCTACCAAGCGAACTCGACCTTAGCGAGTACTATTCCCTGCCCAATAGTTGTGCAATGCCGCAGGAAATGGGGTAAGTCGCGGTTTACTAAGCGCTTTTGACATTTTTCCACAGTTTTTGTGGATAACTTTGTGGAGAATGGCTCCACAACATTTCCCGGAGTGGGGAAGAAGGTTTACTTACCGCCAAGAACAGATGCACGGCTGAGCAAAATTACCCAGCAAAATCAAGCACTTGAATTTATTGCCGTCCTAAAACTTTCCTGGTTGCCTTTTGCTTTGGCAACCAGAAAAATTGTGCATAAGTCGGGTTTGGCTGTGGGTTTGACAGGCTCGGCGCCGCGTACCGCTCAAGCGCCGAAGCGCAGGTTCCGGCTATGGGCGTGGACGGTATCGACCATGACGGCCACGGATTCCGGCGGCGTGAATTGCGAAATACCATGGCCCAGGTTGAACACGTGGCCAGTGGTGTGGGGGCCGTAGGCATCCAACACGCGGCATACTTCGGCCTGGATCTGCTCGGCGCCCGCGAACAGGATCGCCGGGTCGAGATTGCCCTGCAACGCGACCTTGTCGCCGACCGCCGCGCGCACCTTGCCGATATTGGCGGTCCAGTCCAGGCCGATCGCATCGGCGCCGATCGCGGCGATTTCCTCCGCCCAGTGCGCGCCGCCTTTCGTGAACACGATGGCGGGAATGCGTTCGCCTTCGTGCTCGCGCTTCAGTTGCGCCACCACGCGCTGCATGTACTGCAGCGAAAACTGCTGGTAGGCCCCGTCGGCCAGCGCACCGCCCCACGAGTCGAAGATCATCACCGCCTGGGCACCCGCCTCGATCTGGGCATTCAGGTACTCGGCCACGGCGCGCGCGTTCACATCCAGGATGTGGTGCATCAGGTCCGGCCGGCTGTACAGCATCTTCTTGATCGTATGAAACTCGCGCGAACCCTGGCCTTCGACCATGTAGCACGCCAGCGTCCATGGGCTGCCGGAGAAGCCGATCAGCGGCACGCGGCCGTTCAGCGTCGTGCGGATCTGCGTGACGGCCTTGAACACATAATCGAGCGAGCCGGGTTCGGGCAGGCGCAGCGCCTGTACGTCTGCTTCCGTTTTCAGGGGGCGCTCGAACTTCGGTCCCTCGCCCTCGACGAAATGCAGCCCAAGACCCATGGCATCGGGCACCGTGAGGATGTCCGAAAACAGGATGGCCGCATCGAGCGGATAGCGGTCGATCGGCTGTAGCGTGACCTCGGTGGCCAGGTCGGGATTCGTGGCCAGCCCCATGAACGAGCCGGCCTTTTCGCGCGTGGCGCGGTATTCGGGCAGGTAGCGGCCCGCCTGGCGCATCAGCCACACGGGGGTGTAATCGGTCGGCTGGCGCAGCAGCGCACGCAGGAAGGTGTCGTTCTGAAGCGGGGCGAATTGTGGCATGGATGGCAATGAAAAGCGGGACGAAAGCAGGTATTATCGCATCCCCCCGTTCTTTTCACGCGTCCTTGAAATGACCGCTCCGACCGCCTTGCAAAGCGCATCCTTCGGCACCTGGCCCTCCCCCATTTCGGCTGCCATGGTGGCCGCCGGCGCCACCCCGCTGTCCTCGCTGGCCATCGCCGGCACGGACGTTCTCTGGCTGGCCGGCCGTGCCAGCGAGGGCGGCCGCAACACGCTGCTGCGGTTCCATGGGGAAAGGACCGATGAGCTGACGCCGCTGCCCCTGAACGTGCGCAGCCGCGTGCACGAATATGGTGGCGGTGCCTATGCAGTGGACGGCGAGACGGTGTTCTTTTCCAACGCGGCCGACAACCGCCTGTATCGCATGGAAGGCGACGAGGAAGCACGGCCGTTCACGGCCGAAGGCCGGCAGCGCTTTGCCGATTTCGTCGTCGACCGGGCCCGAAATCGCCTGATCGCCGTGCGCGAACTGCACCCTGACGATCCCGCCTCGCACGCGCAACCGGAGAACGCCCTGTGCGCGGTAGACTTCGACGGCGCCGAGACCGTGATCGCGCGGGGCCACGACTTTTATTCGTCGCCCCGGCTCGCGCCGGATGGGCGCCGGCTGGCCTGGCTGACATGGGACCACCCGCGCATGCCCTGGCAAGGTACCGAGCTGTGGGTGGCCGATATCGGCCAAGACGGCAGCCTCGCAACGCCCGCGCTGGTGGCGGGCGGGCCTGAAGAATCGATCTGCCAGCCCGAATGGTCGCCGGACGGACGGCTGTACTTCGTGTCGGACCGCAGCGGCTGGTGGAACCTGTATCGCCATGGCGACGGCTTGGAGGCAATCTGCCCGCTGGAGGCGGAATTCGCCGGCCCGCACTGGGCGTTCGGGAACTCGATGTACGGTTTCCTCAATGCGAACGAGATCGCCTGCACGTATATCGACCAGGGGGTGAGCAGGCTGGCGCGCCTGGTGATCGGCAGCGCAGGAAGTGGCACACGCGTGGAGCCGATCGCCAATCCATACCAGGAGATCCGCGAGCTGCGCACTGGCGACGGCTTCATCGCCCTGCTGGGCGGCAGCCCGACGATTCCGGCCGAGATTGCGCGCATCGACCTGGCCAACGGCGAACTCGAGGTGCTGGCCCGGTCCATCGACACGCTGCCCGACGTGGGCTACCTGTCGGTACCGGAGAGCATCCGCTATCCCAGCGCCAATGGCCGCACCGCCTACGCCTTCTTCTACCCGCCGCATAACCGCGACGCCGCCGCACCGGCCGGCGAAAAACCGCCCGTGATCGTGATCGGCCACGGCGGCCCGACCGGCATGGCCGCCAGCACGCTCAAGCTGACCACGCAATTCTGGACCAGCCGCGGCTTTGGCGTGCTGGACGTGAACTACGGCGGCAGCACCGGCTTCGGCCGCGCCTACCGCGACGCGCTGAAGGGGCAATGGGGCGTGGTCGACGTGGAGGATTGCGTGGCCGGCGCGCGCTGGCTCGTCGAACAGGGGCGCGCCGATGGCGAACGCCTCATCATCCGCGGCAGCAGCGCGGGTGGCTACACCACGCTGTGCGCGCTGGCCTTCCACGACGTATTCAAGCTGGGCGCCAGCTACTATGGCGTGGCCGACCTGCAGGGGCTGGACGACGATTCGCACAAATTCGAATCGCACTACAACGAATACCTGATCGCCCCGCAGCCTCAGGCGCGGCAGGTGTACCTGGAACGCTCCCCCAGCCACCACGTGGACAAGCTGGGCTGCCCGATGATCTTCTTCCAGGGCCTGGATGACAAGGTGGTGCCGCCCCAGCAATCGGAAACGATGGTGAAGGCCTTGCGCCAGCGCGGCGTGCCGGTCGCCTACGTGGAACTGGAAGGCGAGGGACACGGCTTCAGGAAAGCCGAGACGATCGTTCGAACGCTGGAGGCGGAGCTGTATTTCTATCGGCGCATGTTCGGCCTGCACGACACCGCCGCGCCGGCGCCCGTGCATATCGATAACCTCGACGGGGCGGCATGAGCGACAGTTCCCTGCAGGACCAATTCGACGCGCTGCACCCGAACGAGAAAACGGTGCTGGCGCTGCTGGCGCTGGTGGGCGAGCCGATGGGCAAGTCGGCCGTGCTGGATCACATCGTGAAGATGGGCCTGCGCGACGACAAGGGCTACGCCTTCAACCAGACGAAAAGCAACGAGATCGTCGAACACCTGGAACGCCTGGCGTTCACCAGCCTCGTGGTTGGCCGGGGCTACCTCTGCAACGCCAGGCTGCGCTGGCCGGCCATCCGCGCCGCCATCGGCGCCCACATGCTGGACGATATCTGCAAGGCCTACGAGGCGGTCAACCCGATGCGCAGCAGCTGGAACGGCACGCCGGAACCCCGCAGCTACCGGCACGGCGTGGCGCGGCTGCGCATGGCGCTGTTGCGCGGGCAGCCGCCGCAGGACGTGACCCCGCTGCTGGCCGCCTGCCTGCGCTCCTATGAAGCGGCGCAGCTGCACCCGATCGTCGACATCTTCGCGCGGCCCTTCGAGGCCGGCATGCTGCTGCTGGTGCACCCGTCGATGCAGGACGATATCCTGATGCTGCTGCTCCAGCATGCGCAGCGCGAACCGGCGCTGGCGCCGGACGTGCGCGGCGCCGCCCAGCGGCACTTCGACCGCCGCGAGAAGGCGGGCGACGATGTCTCCGAAGGGTTGCGGCTGGCGCTGGGCGAGGATGCGATCCTGGCCGGCAACCTGCCGCAGGCCTTCACCTATCTGGAAGTGGCCAGGAGCCCGCTGGCCCTGTTCTACGCCAGCGTCCTGATGCTGTTGCGCGGTCACGTGAATGACGCGGTCGCCGGCTTCGAGAACGCCCTGAAATCGGTCCGCCGGGAGACCGGCAAGCGCAAGCAGGTGTTTGCCGGCTTCGGCGGCTACCTGTACGTGCTGGCGCTGCTGCGCGCCGGCGATGCCAAGGCGCTGAAGTCGGCCGAGAGCTACCTCGACCTCGCCGTGCATGCGCAGCAGAACCCGGACAGCGGCACCTACGCCATGCTGTCGATGCTGCGCCAGGTGCGCGCCGGCACGATGCAGGCGGAGGTGGTTGTGGCGCGCGCGTGGGAAACGCCGCTGCAGGCGCAATTGTTCCAGGCACTCGTGTACTGGTGGCTCGGCCTGCCGCAGCTGGAAAAGCGCCGCGCCGAATTGCAGGACCTCGCACAGGACGCGGGCGCCAACGGTTACATCCTGATCGCCGCGCAGGCCGAAAGCCTGCTGGGGCACCTGGGCGACGACAAGGCGGCGGCGCGCGCCAATGACATGCTGTCGAAGCTGGGACTGCCCGACATGGCGACGTGGTTCGAGCGCCAGGAAGGCTGGAAGCGCCAGCTCGATGCGCTGATCAACCTGCACCAGGGCGCGCCTGCCGCCGTCAGCGAAACGCGGCTGGCCTGGATGATCCTGTGGAGCGACCGCACGGGGATCACGGAGCTGGAGCCGCGCGAACAGAAGCGCAGCGCGAAGGGCCAGTGGAGCAATGGCCGCCCGATCGCCCTGAAGCGCCTGGCCGAGGATGCCGCGCAATGGGACTTCGCGACGCCGCAGGATATCCGCCTGGCCACGTTCATCAGCCCTTCACGGCAGCCGTATTCGTCCGGCCTGCGCTACGACATCGATCCGGCCGCCGCGGCGCCGGCGCTGGTGGGGCATCCGCTGGTGTTCTGGTACGACGCGCCGGAAACGCGCGTGGAAATCGTGGGCGGCGAGCCGGAGCTGCTGGTGCAGGAGCGCAAGGGCAAGCTGCACCTGTCGCTGCATCCGGCGCCTTCGGCCACCGACACGACGATCGTGCAGCGCGAAGCGCCGAACCGCCTGCGCGTGACGACCATCAACGACGAGCACCGTCGCATCGCCGCCATCGTGGGCGACGGCCTGACGGTGCCGATGCACGCGAAGGAACAGGTACTCAAGGCGATCGGCACGGTGGCCGCCAGCGTCACCGTGCAGTCGGACATCGGCGGCGGCACGGCCGACGGCAACCAGGTCGATGCCGATACCCGCCTGCACGTGCACCTGCTGCCTTACCAGCAAGGCTTGCGCATGCAGGTGCAGGTGCGCCCGCTGCCGGACGCCGGACCGTACTACGCGCCGGGCACCGGAGCCGAGACCGTGATCACCGACGTGGGCGGCAGGCAGGTTCAGGTGCGCCGCAGCCTGGCCGGCGAGCGCGATGCGGAACGCCAGCTGGTGCTGCGCTGCACCGCCCTGGAGGGCGCCGAGCAGGAACACGGCGAATGGCTGATCGGCCAGCCGGCCCTGTGCCTGCAATTGCTCACCGAATTGCAGGAGCTGGGGCCGGAGCGCGTGGTGATCGGCTGGCCGGAAGGCGAGAAGTTCAGCGTGACCAAGCCCGTGTACACCAAGCAGCTGAAACTGTCGATCAAGAGCAAGAAGGACTGGTTTGCCGCCAGCGGCCAGTTGCAGGTGGACGAGGACCGCGTGATGGACCTGCGTTCGCTGCTGGACCTGATCCGGGCCAGCAAGAGCCGCTTCATCGAATTGAAGGACAAGCAGTTCCTGGCCCTCTCCGAGGAGCTGTACCGCCGCCTGTCTGAACTCGATGCCTATGGCGAGGACGACGATGCCGGCGTGAAGGTGCACCAGCTGGCCGCCTTCGTGCTGGAGGAGCTGGCCGGCGAAGTGGGCGGCCTGGAAGCGGATCGGCTGTGGCGCGAACATATCGCCCGCATCGCCGCGCAGGCGGAATACCGGCCGCAGGTGCCGTCCACCCTGCAGGCCGAGCTGCGCGATTACCAGCGCGAAGGCTTCGAATGGCTGGCGCGGCTGGCCCACTGGGGCGTGGGCGCCTGCCTGGCCGACGACATGGGGCTCGGCAAGACGATCCAGTCCCTCGCCCTGCTGCTGCTGCGCGCGCCACAGGGCCCGGCGCTGGTGGTGGCGCCCACCTCCGTGTGCCTGAACTGGGCCAGCGAGGCGGCGCGCTTTGCCCCCACGCTGAACGTAAAACTGTTCGGTGCCGGCGACCGGGCCGAAATGATCGACAGCGCCGGGCCTTTCGACCTGGTGATCGTCAGCTACGGCCTGCTGCAACTGGAGTCGGAACGCTTTACGAAGCAGCGCTGGCACACCATCGTGCTGGACGAGGCGCAGGCGATCAAGAACGCCGCCACGAAGCGCTCGCAGGCCGTGATGGCGCTGTCGGGCGACTTCCGCATGGCGTGCACGGGCACGCCGCTGGAAAACCACCTGGGCGAGTTGTGGAACCTGTTCCGCTTCATCAATCCTGGCTTGCTGGGATCGCTGGACCAGTTCAACCTGCGCTTTGCCGGCCCGATCGAGCGGCAGCAGGACCGCAAGGCCGAAGTGGGCGCGCGCAACCGGCTGCGCCGGCTGATCGGTCCCTTCATCCTGCGCCGCACGAAGTCCCAGGTGCTGACGGAACTGCCGGCGCGCACCGAGATCGTGCTGGAAGTGGACCTGTCGCCCGAGGAAACGGCGCTGTACGAATCACTGCGCCGCGAGGCGCTGGACAAGCTGGACGCCATCGACGCGCCGGTCGACAGGAAGTCGATGCAGATCCTGGCCGAGATCATGAAGCTGCGCCGCGCCTGCTGCAACCCGAATCTCGTCGCGCCCGAGCTGAAGCTCGACAGCAGCAAGCTGGCCGCGTTCGCAGAACTGCTGGCCGGCTTGCTGGAAAACAGGCACAAGGTGCTCGTGTTCAGCCAGTTCGTCGACCACCTGGCGCTGATCCGCGAACACCTGGACCGCGGCGGCGTGACTTACCAGTACCTGGACGGCGCCACGCCGCCGGCCGCGCGCAAGCAGCGCGTGGATGCGTTCCAGGCGGGCGACGGCGATGTCTTCCTGATCAGCCTGAAGGCGGGCGGCGTGGGCATCAATCTCACCGCGGCCGACTACGTGATCCACATGGACCCGTGGTGGAACCCGGCCGTGGAAGACCAGGCGTCGGACCGCGCCCACCGCATGGGCCAGCAGCGCCCGGTGACGATCTACCGGCTGGTGGCGCGGCACACGATCGAGGAAGGCATCGTCGACCTGCATGCGCACAAGCGCGAACTGGCCGACAGCCTGCTGGACGGCAGCGAGATGGCGGCGCGCATGAATGCGGCGGACATGCTGGCGATGCTGGAGGAAGGGCTCCGGCGCTGATCCGGGTCTGAATTTTTCCTGATGCTAACGGGACGCGGCCGTCAAGCCGCCTTCGCTATCATGGCCGTAATGACAAATGCCATCTCAGGAGCACACCATGGCCGATACCCTGCTGCGAGTCTTCGACAGCTTCGCCCTGGCGGAACATGCGCGCGAAGCGCTGATCGCCTCCGGCATCCCCGCTGCCGCCATCACCCTCGATTCCCGCAATGACGAAGCCGGCCCCGTCGAGGGCAACTTCGTGGTCGATCTCACCGAAAAGCCCACGCCGTCGATGGACAATCCGAACCGCGCCGGCCAGAACTCGGAAATCCGCGCCGCCGTGCAGCGCAGCACCTGCATCCTGCAAGTCGAAGTGGAAAACGACCGCGACGGCGCGCGCGTCAACAATATCCTCGACCGGCTGGCCGTGCACGACCAGGCGGAACGGATGACCAGCCGCCAGGATCCCGCCTGACCCTTTCGCCGAACGGTCATTCCGTGCCATGATCCGGGGATGGATCTCAAGGAAAACGAACTCTCCCCCGCCGGGCACGGCATCCCGCTCTGCCATAAGGCCTGGACGGCTTATGGCGGCTGCTTCCTGCTGGCCGTGGTCATGGTCTTCGTGCTGCGGCTCGCCTTCCGCCATTCGGAACTGGCCGCCGCCGCCGTGCTGGCCGCCTCCGCCCTGCTGATCGGCTACCGGGTGCTGCTGATCCGCAGTTTCCAGCTGTATTACGACGACGTGGGCGTGTGGCTGTATTCGGGCGTGCTGCCCTGGCAGCGCGGCGTGCGGGGCATCAAGTGGCGCGACCTGGACCAGGCGTTCTATGTGCAATCGTTCCGCAGCTGGCTGACGCGCTCCTGGTCGATCCGGGTGACCCACCGTTTCACCGATGCCAGCGCCATCATGCTCTCGCACATGGCGCGCGGGCGCGAAGCGGTGGCGATCATCAACGAGCGGCACCAGCAGATGCTGCGCGACGACCGCCTGGCGTGATTCCAGGAAGCTGTCGTGTAACATGCCGGGTTACGGCGAGCTGATCGATGACCAGTGTCAGGCGATCCGCCCGCTCCCTGCCTGACCCCGGTAAGAGAAAGTTACACGATGATCAAGACCAAACTCGCGCTGGCCGCCATGATGCTGGCGCTGGCGTTCTCGCCTGCCGAAGCCGCCAAGAAGCCGACGAAGGCCAAGGTGACCAAGACCGCGTCCTCGAAGAAAACCTCGAAATCCTCGAAATCCCGATCCACCGTCAAGAAAGCCGCGGCCGCCACCGCGGTCGCCGCCGCGGCCCTGCCCCTCGAGAGCCGCGCCGACCGTGCGTTCAACAACCTTTCCGGCCAGTTCCTCACCGCCCTGTGGCGGATGGACCCGGAAACGGCGATTACGGTGGGCAAGTACGACACAGCCTTCACGCTGACGGTGCCCGACCTCGCCACCCGGCAGTTGCAGATCGCCTTCATCGACGACTGGCTGGGCCGCTTCGCCAGGCTCGATGCGCGCCAGCTGTCGCCGAGCCAGCGCACCGACCTGGCCCTGCTGGTCAACAAGCTGAACTCGGATCGCTGGTACCTGACCACGTTCCGCGAATTCGAGTGGAACCCGGCCATGTACAACATCGCCGGCCCGATCGACTACATCCTGCACACCGAATACGCGGCCAAGTCGCAGCGCCTGCGCACGCTGCTGCGGCGCCTCGCCAACGTGCCGGCCTATTACGAGGCGGCGCGCAACAACATCACGACGCCGACGCGCGAGCACACGCAGCTGGCGATCGCCCAGGCGCCCGGCGTGATCGCCCTGCTCGAGGAATTGGACAAGGAAGCCCAGGCTTCTTCCCTGGCCGCCAACGAGAAAGGCTTGTTCGCGCAGCGCGTTGCCGAGTCGAAGACCGCCGTGCAAGCCTACGCCGCCTGGCTGGGCGAGCTGGACAAGATGCTGGCCGTGCAGGGAGCGCGCTCGTTCCGCATCGGCCGCGACCTGTATGAACAGAAGTTCGCCTTCGACATCCAGTCCGCCAGCACCGCCGAGCAGACGTACCGCAAGGCGCTGGTGGCGCGCGACGAGCTGCTGGCGAACATGGACCGCATCAGCGACGAGCTGTGGCCGAAGTACCTGCCCGACGTGGCCAAGCCGGCGGACCGCTACGCCAAGATCGGCATGATGATCGACAAGCTCTCGGCCAACCACGTGGCGCCGGAGCGCTTCGTGGACGAGATCAAGGCGCAGATCCCGAAGCTGCAGGAATGGGTGACGAAGAACGACCTGCTCGAGCTGGATGCGAACAAGCCGCTGGTCGTGCGCGAAACGCCCGCCTACCAGCGCGGCGTGGCCGGCGCCAGCATCGAGGCGCCCGGCCCCTACCGCCCGCAGGACCGCACCTACTACAACGTGACGCCGCTGACCGGTGCCACGCCGGAGCAGGCCGAAAGCAGCCTGCGCGAGTACAACCACTGGATCCTGCAGATCCTGAACATGCACGAAGCCATCCCCGGCCACTATGCGCAGCTGGTGTACGCGAACAAGTCGCCTTCCCTGGTGAAGTCGATCTTCGGCAACGGCGCGATGGTCGAGGGCTGGGCCGTGTTCAGCGAGCGCATGATGCTCGAATCGGGCTACGACAACTCGCCCGAGATGTGGCTGATGTACTCGAAGTGGAACCTGCGCAGCGTGACGAACACGATCCTCGACTACAGTGTGCACGTGCTGGACATGACGCAGGAACAGGCGCTCGACCTGCTGACCCGTCAGGCGTTCCAGACGAAGCAGGAAGCGGCCGAGAAATGGCGCCGCGCCACGCTCACCTCGGTGCAGCTCACGTCCTACTTCAGCGGCTACAGCGAAATCATGGAATTGCGCGAGCAGCGCCGCAATGCGCTGGGCGCGCGGTTCTCGCAGAAGGCCTTCAACGAGGAGTTCCTTGGCTACGGCAGCGCGCCGGTGAAGGTGATCCGGGAATTGATGCAGTAACCCCGGCCGCCGGGCAGTTGCTGTCGCTGGTGTCGCACACCATTTCCAGAGGAAATGGTGTGCGACACCGGTTTTCCCGAGAGCTCGCCGACTTCAGCAGGCAAAACCGGGTGTTGTGACTTCGGCAGGAAAAACCGGTGTCGTACACCGGCTCGCCGGTGTACGACACCAATGCATCCAGCGCCAGCTCAGGTCTGGTTCTCGGGCGCCTGCGTCATCTTGACGAACATCGGCGACACGAGCAGCCCCAGTTCGAAGAGCATCCACATCGGGATGGCGAGGGCGAACTGGCTGACCACGTCCGGCGGCGTGACGATCGCGGCGATGACGAAGGCGCCCACGATCACGTAGGGCCGCCATTCCTTCAGCTTGGCCAGCGAGACGATGCCCATGCGCACGAGGATCACGACCACGACGGGCACTTCGAACGCGGCGCCGAAGGCCAGGCACATTGACATCACGAAATCGAGGTAATTCTCGATATCGGGCGTGACGGCGATCGAGCTGGGCGCGAAAGTGGCGATGAAGTGGAACACACGGCCGAACACGAAGAAGTAGCAGAACGCCACGCCGGCCACGAACAGCAGCGAGGACGAGATGACGAGCGGCGCCACTAGGCGCTTTTCGTGCGTGTACAAGCCGGGGGCGACGAAGGCCCACGCCTGGTATAGCACCCACGGCAGCGCGAGGATGACGCCCAGCATCAGCGTGACCTTCATCGGCACCAGGAAGGGTGCCGTGACGCCGGTAGCGATGATCTTCGATCCCTGCGGCAATGCGTCGATCATCGGCTGGGCAAGGAAGTCGTACAGCACGGTGGGCCCCGGCCAGGCCATCAGCAGGGCCGTGACGATCAGGACACCGATGGAAGCTTTCAGCAGCCGGTCGCGCAGTTCTACCAGGTGGCTGATGAAGGTTTCTTCAGCCGGTTGTTCAGTACTCATCAGTAAAAGGAGGCGGGAGGTTTACCGTTGCGCGGGCGGAAGCGGGCCACGCGCGCCGCGCCGGATACCACGTGCAAGCGGGCGCCGTTGCGCTGCTTGTACCACAGCGGCACGGCCGAGGTACGCACCAGGCGCTTGCGGCGGAATTCCTTGGCCTTGCGGGCCTGGTCTTCCGTGGCTACCGCGTGGTAAGTACTTGTGTGATCGCCGGCCGTGTCGTGCGTGGCGTCGTGCGACGCTTCGTCGAAGTTGAACGCGCCCTCGACTTCCGACACGTTCTTCTGGATCGAGTTCTCAACGTCGGCCTTGATGTTCTGCGCCTGTTCCTGCACGTTCTTTTGCAGGTTGCGCAATTCCTCCAGCTCGATTTCGCGGCTCACCTCGCTCTTCACATCGTGCAGGTAGCGTTGCGCGCGGCCATACAGCGTGCCCGCCATTCTTGCCACTTTCGGCAATTTTTCGGGACCGATGACGATCAGCGCCACGACGCCGATGATGGCCAGCTTGGAAAGACCGAGATCGATCATGTATCAGCGACAGGCGGGAATCAGTGCTTGGTCTTTTCCTTGGCGTCGACCTCGATCGTGCCCTTGTCGGTCACGTGCGCGGGCGGCGGGGCGGGCTGGTCGGCCGTTTCCTTCTCGTCAGTCTTCACGCCATCCTTGAAGCCCTTGACGGCCTTGCCCAGGTCCGAGCCGATATTGCCCAGTTTTTTCGTGCCGAAAACCAGCATGACGACGACCAGGACGATCAGCCAGTGCCAGATGCTCATGGAACCCATAATATTTCTCCTTGGACGATAACGCCCGAATTCGGTAAGAACGAACAGTTTACACGACTCTCAGCTTGTCATGTGCTTGTCACAGTAACGGCCGGAAATAACTCTTCCGGCTGCTCGCTTGGCTGCAACAAGGCGCGCCTCGCTGGCCGCTCAGCCGTATGCGGCGATCAATGCATGCCGCGCCACGGGCGCGGGCCGCCGTAGATGTGCATGTGCAGGTGGTAGATCACCTGCCCGCCATCCGGACCGCTGTTGATCAGGGTCTTGTAGCCGCGCGTGGGGCTGCCGTCGTTACCGTAAACCACGGAAACGCCATGTTCCTCGGCCAGCTTCGGCGCCAGCGCCAGCATCTTGCCCAGCACCGCGGTATCTTCGGGCTGCGCCTCGCTGAGCGTGGCGATGTGCTTCTTCGGGATCACCAGCAGGTGCACGGGCGCGGCCGGATTGATGTCCTTGAAGGCCAGCAGCTCGTCGTCCTCATACACGACGGAGGCAGGAATTTGTTTGGCAGCAATCTTGCAGAACAGGCAGTTATCCACGTGTCGGTTTCCTTTGCTATCAGTTGTCCTGGCGGGCGGCTTTTTCGGCGATGCCGGACACGCCTTCGCGGCGCGCCAGCTCTTCGAGCACCTGCTGGGGCGTAAGGCCGAACTGGGCCAGCAGCACGAGCGAGTGGAACCACAGGTCGGCCACCTCGTACAGCACCTTGCTGCCGTCGCCGGACACGCGGGCATCCTTGGCGGCCATCACGGTCTCGGTGGCTTCCTCGCCGATCTTCTTCAGGATCGCATCGTCGCCCTTGGCGAACAGCTTGGCCACATAGGAGGCGGCCGGGTCGCCGCCCTTGCGCGATTCAATCGTGGCCGCCACGCGGTCCAGGATGGTGTCCGTCATTTCTTCTTGTCCGTATAAATGGTTTCCGGGTCCTTCAGCACGGGTTCCACGTCGCGCCAGTCGCCATCCCTGGCGTCGCCGTCGAATTGCTGGAAGAAGCAGGAATGGCGCCCCGTGTGGCAGGCGATGCCGCCGGCCTGTTCGACCTTCAGCAGCACCACGTCCTCGTCGCAGTCGAGGCGTATGTCCAGCACCTTCTGCACGTGGCCGGATTCCTCGCCCTTGTGCCACAGCTTCTTGCGCGAACGGCTCCAGTACACGGCTTCGCGCAGTTCCACGGTCTTGTACAGCGCGTCGCGGTTCATCCAGGCGAACATCAGCACGTCGTTGCTGCCGCGCTCCTGCACGATCACCGGCACGAGGCCATGCTCGTCCCAGCGGACACGATTCAGCCATTTTGCCTTGGCTACGCTAGGCGTCGTCGTCGGGATACTCATCTTTGTTCTCTCAGACCAGGCGCATCGGAATGTTTTGCCGCGCCATGAACTGCTTGGCTTCCTGTACCGTGTGCTGGCCGTAGTGGAAAATGCTGGCGGCCAGCACCGCGTCGGCATGCCCTTTCGTCACGCCGTCGGCCAGGTCCTGCAGGCTGCCCACGCCGCCCGAGGCGATCACGGGAATGCCCACCGCGTCCGACACGGCGCGGGTCAGCGCCAGGTCGAAGCCGCTCTTGGTGCCGTCGCGGTCCATGCTGGTCAGCAGCAGCTCGCCGGCGCCCAGCGATGCCATCTTGACGGCCCACTCCACCGCATCGAGCCCCGTGGCGTTGCGGCCGCCGTGCGTGAACACTTCCCATTTGCCGGGGGCGACCTGCTTGGCGTCGATCGCCACCACGATGCACTGCGAGCCGTGCTTCAGGGCCGCGTCGTGTACCAGCTGGGGATTGCTGACGGCGGAGGTGTTCAGGCTGATCTTGTCAGCGCCGGCGTTCAGCAGGCGCTGCACGTCTTCGACCTTGCGCACGCCGCCGCCCACGGTCAGCGGAATGAACACCTGCGCGGCGACCCGCTCGATGATGTCCAGGATCAGCCCGCGGTTGTCGGACGAAGCCGTGATGTCGAGGAACGTCAGCTCATCGGCGCCCTGCTCGTCGTAGCGGCGCGCGATCTCGACGGGGTCGCCGGCATCGCGCAGCTCGGTGAAATTGACGCCCTTGACGACGCGGCCGTCGGTCACGTCCAGGCAGGGGATGATGCGTTTGGCCAGCATATTATTCTTCGCTCGACGGTACTTCGCCGCGGGTTTCGCCACTGAGTTCGTCGGCACGCAGCTGTGCCTCGTTCAGGTTGATGGTGCCTTCGTAGATCGAACGGCCGCAGATCACGCCTTCGATGCCTTCGTCCTGCACCGCGCACAACGCTTCCACGTCGGCCAGGTTGTGCAGGCCGCCGGAGGCGATGATCGGGATGCGCACGGCCTGGGCCAGGCGCACCGTCGCTTCGATGTTCACGCCGCCCATCATGCCGTCGCGGCCGATGTCGGTGTAGACGATCGATTCCACGCCGTATTGCTCGAATTTCTGCGCCAGGTCGATCACTTCATGGCCGGACATCTTGCTCCAGCCATCCGTCGCCACCTTGCCGTCCTTGGCGTCCAGGCCCACGATGATGTGGCCCGGGAAGGCGCCGCAGGCGTCGTGCAGGAAGCCCGGGCTCTTCACGGCGGCGGTGCCGATGATGATGTAGCTGATGCCGTCGTCCAGGTAGCGCTCGATCGTGTCCAGGTCGCGGATACCGCCGCCCAGCTGCACGGGAATCTCGTCGATGTCATTCTCGGCCGCGAAATCCTGCACCGTCTTCAGGATGGCCTTCACGGCTCCTTCGTTCTTGGGCTTGCCGGCGAAGGCCCCGTTCAGGTCCACCAGGTGCAGGCGGCGCGCGCCCTGCTCCAGCCAATGGCGGGCCATCGCGGCGGGATCGTCGGAAAACACGGTGGCAAGTTCCATGTCGCCTTGCTTGAGGCGAACGCAGTGACCGTCCTTGAGGTCGATGGCGGGAATGAGCAGCATGGTTATAAAGGTCGTTTAGGTAATTGGTTGGCTCGGTAGGGCTCAGGGATTCCAGTGGACGAAATTCTTGTACAGCTGCAGGCCGGCGGCCGCGCTCTTCTCCGGGTGGAACTGGGTGGCGAAGATATTGTCCCGCGCGATCACGCAGCAGAACGGCGCGCCGTAGACGGTCTCGCCCACGCTGTGCGCCGGATTTTCCGGCCGCGCGTAATAGCTGTGGACGAAATAGAAGTAGGCGTCGTCGGGAATATTCGCCCACATCGCGTGCGGGGCGGTCTGCTTCACCTTGTTCCAGCCGATCTGCGGCACTTTGAAGCGGGAGCCGTCTTCCTGCAATTGCCCGTCGAGCTGGAAGCGCACCACCTTGCCGGGGAACAGGCCCAGGCCTTCGGCATCGCGCTCCTCGCTGCGCTCGAGCAGCATCTGCTCGCCCACGCATACGCCCATCATGGGCTTGCTGGCGGCCGCGCGCATGAGCGCGTCGTGCACGCCCGATTCGCGCAGGTGGGTCATACAGTCGAGCATCGATCCCTGGCCGGGCAGGACGATGCGGTCGGCCGCGTCGATCTCGGCGGGCACGCCGGAGATCGACACGTCCGCTTCCGGCGCGACGGCACGCAGGGCCTGCGCAACGGAGCGCACGTTACCCATGCCGTAGTCAACTACAACGATTTTTTTCATGGTCTGAAAGCCGATGGTTTTTACAGGCTTCCTTTGGTGGAGGGAATCGTGCCGGCCGCGCGCTCGTCGAGCTCGGCGGCCATGCGCAGCGCGCGCCCAAATGCTTTGAATACTGTCTCGCACTGGTGGTGGGCATTGGTGCCGCGCAGGTTGTCGATATGCAGCGTGATGCCGGCATGGTTGACGAAGCCGCGGAAGAATTCCAGCGTCAGGTCGACGTCGAACGTGCCGATCATCGCGCGCGTAAATGGAATGTGGTATTCGATGCCCGGGCGGCCCGAGAAATCGATGACGACGCGCGACAGCGCTTCGTCCAGCGGCACATAGGCGTGGCCGTAGCGGCGGATGCCCTTGCGGTCGCCGATCGCCTTCGCCACCGCCATGCCCAGGGTGATGCCCACGTCTTCGACGGTGTGGTGGTTGTCGATATGCGTGTCGCCGACGGCCTTGACGTCCAGGTCGATCAGGCCGTGGCGGGCGATCTGGTCCAGCATGTGGTCCAGGAAGGGCACGCCGGTATCGAGCTTTTGCACGCCGGTACCGTCCAGGTTCAGGGCGACGCGGATCTGCGTCTCGTTGGTGTTGCGGATTACTTCTGCAATGCGGGCTGCGGGCAAATTCATGGGGGAACTCAGGGTTAGGTGGGCGCCAACGGGGCTCGATGAGCGGTCAATACGGTTATCAGCTCAGCGATGCTTTCAACGCTTCCAGGAAAGCGGCGTTCTCGTCCGGCGTGCTGACGGTCACGCGAAGACAGTTCGCCAGCACACTGTGCATTTTACTCAAATTTTTAATCAGAATTTTACGACTTACCAGTTTGGCATGGACGCTGTCGGCATCCGGCACGCGGATCGTGATGAAATTGGCCGCCGACGGGAACACCTGCACGCTTGGCAAGGCCGCCAGCGCCTCGGCCAGCGCGGCACGCTGCTCGCGCAGCAGCCGCGCCTGCTCGTTCAGGATCTCCACGTGGTCGAGCACGAACTCGGCCGCCGCCTGCGTCATCACGTTGACGTTGTAGGGCGGGCGCACCTTCTCGAACTGCTCCAGCAGGGCCGGGTGCGCGCTCATGTAGCCGAGGCGGATGCCCGCCAGGCCCAGCTTGGACAGGGTGCGCATCACGATCAGGTTGTCGAACTCCGGCAGGCGCGGCATGAAGCTCTGCTGGGCGAACGGCTCATAGGCTTCGTCGACCACGACCAGGCCGCGCTCGCCCTGCGCGCGCAGGATCGCCTCGATGTCGGCCGCGTCGAACAGGTTGCCGGTCGGGTTGTTCGGGTAAGCCAGAAAGATCAGCGCCGGGCGGTGCGCCTCGATGGCCGCCAGCATGGCCGGCAGGTCGAGCGCCAGGTCCGTTTTCAGGGGCACGCCCACGAAATCCATGCCGGCCACCTGGGCCGAGCGCTGGAACATCACGAAGGCTGGCACCGGCGCCAGCATGACGGCGCGCCGGTCCTGCCATGCGCAGGTGGCGGCCATGATGGCGATCAGTTCGTCGGAACCGTTGCCCAGCAGGACATCGTAGCCGGCCGGGATGCCCAGCGTGGCGCGGATGCGCTCCTTCAGCGGGCCGTACGAGGCAGCCGGGTAACGGTTCAGCGCCACTTCGGCCAGGCGGTTGCCCAGCTCGCGGCGCAGGTCCTCCGGCAGCTGGTACGGGTTTTCCATCGCATCGAGCTTCACGAAGCCGCTCGCGTCCGGCACGTGGTAGCTCTTGTCGCTGCGCACGTCCGGGCGGATGGTGTTGCTGATCAGGCTGTCGAGGGACATCTTTTTAACACTCCAATGCGTTATTCGGGGCTGTCGATTGCGGCAACAGCCTTTACTAAGGGTTTCCTGGCGGCACGCTTCCTGGGCGGCGCTGCTGGAAAACCGGGGTCAGACCCCTGCGGATCCAGGGCCGTGGGCTGTATCGCCGGAAAACCGGGGTCAGACCCCGGGATCGCGGCGCGGACCTTGGCGCGGCGGCGGGCCTTGGGGTCGGACCCCTGCGGATCCACCGCCGCTGGCTGCATCGCCGGAAAACCGGGGTCAGACCCCAGAACCACGGCGCGGACCTTGGCACGGCGGCGGGCCTTGGGGCCAGACCCCTGCGGATCGGCGGCCGCGGGCTGCGGATCCGCGGCCGCCGGCTCCGGGTCGGCGTCCAGTTGCTCCAGGCGTTCAGCCAGGATCCTGCAATAGTCGGGATTCAGTTCAAAGCCGGTGAAGTGGCGGCCCGTGTTGCGCGCCGCGACGGCGGTGGTGCCGCTGCCCATGAACAGGTCCAGCACCACGCCACCGGGCGGACACGATGCCTTGACCATCCGTTCGATGATCTCGAGCGGCTTTTGCGTGGGGTGATCGACCCGCTCCGCATGTTGCCTGTGCAGCCGCGATACGCTCCACAGGTCTTTCGGGTTGTAGCCCTGCTCCAGCCATTTGGCGCCCACGAAGATGGAACGCGACCTGGCCTTCTTGGTCTCGGCGTCGTACGGGATGCGCACGGCGTCGAGGTCGAAATAGTAATCCTTGCGGCGCACGAAAAAGCCGATGGTGTCGTGCACCGACGTGAAACTGCGCACCGTGCCGCCCATCGAGGGCACCCGGCGGTCCCAGATGATCTCGTTGATCATCGTCATCCGCCGTTTCAGCATCACGAAGATTTCCGGCGCCGAGCGCCACGTCGTGAACACATACAGGCTGCCGTTTTCCTTCAGCTTCGGCAGCGCGGCATCGACCCACTGTTCGGTCCACGCCAGGAATTCGTCCACCGATTTCTGGTCGGACGCATTGCCGTAATCCTTGCCCAGGTTGTACGGCGGGTCGGTCAGGATCAGGTCGATGGAACCGTCGGGGATGCGGTGCAGGCCTTCCAGCGCATCCTCGCAGAACACCCGATCTAGCCAGTCGCTCATGATTTCAACCGCAGCTCCGCGCTGCGCGCATGCGCCTGCAAGCCTTCGCCGTACGCCAGCTCGGCCGCGATTTTACCAAGCGTCTGGGCGCCGGCTTCGCTGACCTGGATGACCGACGAGCGTTTCTGGAAGTCGTACACGCCCAAGGGCGACGAGAAGCGCGCCGTGCGCGACGTGGGCAGCACGTGATTCGGGCCGCAGCAGTAGTCGCCCAGCGATTCGGACGAGAAACGGCCCAGGAACATCGCGCCGGCGTGGCGGATCTTGTCGGCCCACTGCTGCGGCTCCTCGGCGGAGATCTCCAGGTGTTCGGCGGCGATGGCGTTGGCGATTTCGCACGCTTCTTCCATGTCGCGCACCTTGACCAGCGCGCCGCGGTCCGTCAGCGAAGTGCGGATGGTTTCCTGGCGCGGCATCGTCGGCAGCAGCTTCTGGATGGATGCTTCCACTTTCGCGATGTACTCCGCGTCGGGGCACAGCAGGATCGCCTGCGCCAGCTCGTCGTGCTCGGCCTGCGAGAACAGGTCCATCGCCACCCAGTCCGGGTCCGTGGTGCCGTCGCACACGACGAGGATCTCGGAAGGGCCGGCGATCATGTCGATGCCGACGGCGCCGAACACGCGGCGCTTGGCGGCGGCCACGTAGGCATTGCCGGGGCCGACGATTTTGTCGACCGGCTGGATCGTCTCGGTGCCGTAGGCCAGCGCGGCCACGGCTTGCGCGCCGCCGATGCCGATCACGCGGTCCACGCCGGCGATCGCCGCGGCGGCCAGCACCATCTGGTTCTTCACGCCATCCGGTGTCGGCACCACCATCACGATCTCGCCCACGCCGGCCACCTTGGCCGGAATGGCGTTCATCAGCACGGAGGATGGGTATGCCGCCTTGCCACCCGGTACATAGATGCCCACGCGGTCCAGCGGCGTGATGCGCTGGCCGAGGATCGTGCCATCGGCCTCGGTGTACGTGAAGCCTTGCAGTTCCTGCTTCTGGCGCTCGTGGAACACACGGATGCGCTCGGCTGCCGTCTGCAGGGCGGCACGCTGCGCATCGGGCAGCGCGGCCAGCGCGGCGTCCAGCTCCTGCTGGCCGATCTCGAAGGCGCCAATGCCGGCCGCGCCGCCATGCGGGATGCGGTCGAACTTGTTGGTGTACTCGACCACCGCTTCGTCGCCGCGGGCACGCACCTGGGCGATGATCTCGGTGACGGCTTTTTCGATGGCGAAGTCGGTTTCCGCTTCGAACGCGAGCAGCGCGTCGAGCGTTTCCTGGAAATCGATGGCGGTGGAGTCGAGCTTGCGGATCTGGATCATGATGGCTGGCCTTACTTTCCTTGCTATGCTTTTTGCGAGGCCTTTTCGAACGCCTCGAGAATCGGTTGCAGGCGGGCGCGCTTCAGTTTCAGCGCGGCCTGGTTGACGACCAGGCGGGACGAGATATCCATGATCTCTTCGACTTCCACCAGGTTGTTGGCGCGCAGCGTGCTGCCGGTGCTGACCAGGTCGACGATCGCGTCGGACAGGCCGACCAGCGGCGCCAGCTCCATCGAGCCGTACAGCTTGATCAGGTCCACGTGCACGCCCTTGCTGGCAAAGTGCTGGCGCGCCATCTCGGTGAACTTGGTGGCCACGCGCAGGCGCGCGCCCTGGCGCACCGCGGTCTCGTAATCGAAGCCGGCCTTCACTGCCACCGACATGCGGCAGCGCGCGATGTTCAGGTCGATCGGCTGGTACAGGCCCTCGCCGCCGTGCTCGAACAGCACGTCCTTGCCGGCCACGCCGAAGTCGGCCGCGCCATGCTGCACATAAGTGGGCACATCGCTGGCGCGCACGATCAGCACGCGCACGCCGGGGTCGTTGGTCGGCAGGATCAGCTTGCGCGAGGTTTCCGGATTTTCCGTGACGGTGATGCCGGCCGCGGCCAGGAGGGGCAGCGTATCCTCGAAGATGCGGCCCTTGGACAGCGCGAGGATCAGTTGCGAGCGGTCGGTGGCCTGGGTTGGGAGCGTACTCATGATAGTTGATGCGCGCTTATTTGACGCGGGTGATATTGGCGCCGACGGCGGAAAGCTTCACTTCCATGCGGTCGTAGCCACGGTCCAGATGGTAGATGCGATCGACCAGCGTTTCGCCCTTGGCGGCCAGGCCGGCAATCACCAGCGAGGCCGAGGCACGCAGGTCGGTGGCCATCACGGGCGCGCCGATCAGCTGCTGCACGCCGTCGATCCACGCGGTATTGCCGTCGATGCGGATCTGCGCGCCCAGGCGGTTCATCTCCTGCACGTGCATGAAGCGGTTCTCGAAAATCGTCTCCGTCACGCTGGAATGCCCGCTGGCGATCGTGTTGACGGCCATGAACTGCGCCTGCATGTCGGTCGGGAAGCCCGGGTACTCGGTGGTGCGGAACGACACGGGCGCCGGGCGGCCATCCATCTGCGCGCGGATCCAGTCGTCGCCCACGGTCAGGCGCACGCCCATCTCGCGCAGCTTTTCCAGCGCCGCGTCGAGGATGTCGGTGCGCGTGTTGCGGATCGTGATGTCGCCGCCGGCGGCCGCCACGGCGCACAGGAAGGTGGCCGCTTCGATGCGGTCCGAGATCACGGCGTGCGAGGCGCCGTTCAGCGCCGGCACTCCCTGGATCACCAGACGGCTCGTGCCGATACCGTCGATCTTCGCGCCCATGGAAACCAGGAGGTTGGCCAGGTCGGTCACTTCCGGCTCGCAGGCGGCGTTTTCCAGTACCGTTTCGCCTTCGGCCAGCGTGGCGGCCATCAGCAGGTTTTCCGTGCCCGTCACCGTGATCATGTCGGTGGTGATGCTGGTGCCCTTCAGTTTCTTCGCCTTGGCGTAGATGTAGCCGGCATCGATCGAGATCTCGGCGCCCAGCGCCTGCAAGCCCTTGATGTGCTGGTCGACTGGGCGCGAACCGATCGCGCAGCCGCCCGGCAAGGACACCTTGGCCTGGCCGAAGCGGGCCACCAGGGGACCCAGCACGAGGATCGAGGCGCGCATCGTCTTCACCAGGTCGTACGGCGCTTCGAGCTTGTTGATGGCCGCGCCGTTCAGCGTGACCTTGTCGCCATCCTGCTCGATTGCCAGGCCGGTCTGGCGCAGGAGCTTCAGCATCGTCGCCACGTCGTGCAGGTTCGGCACGTTCGACAGGCGCAGGTCGCCGGCCGTCAGCAGGCCCGCGCACAGGATGGGCAGCGCGGCATTCTTGGCGCCCGAGATCTGGATGTCGCCGACCAGGCGCTTGCCACCGGTGATGAGCAGTTTATCCATCGATGTTCCTTATTTCGCCGCGAATTCTTCAGGGGTCAGCGTCTTCATCGACAGCGCGTGGATTTCCTCGCGCATGCGGTCGCCCAGCGCCGCGTAGACGATCTGGTGGCGCTGGATCGGGCGCTTGCCGGCGAATGCCTGCGAAACGATGACGGCGGTGAAGTGCTGGCCGTCGCCCTCCACTTCCAGGTGGGAGCATTCGAGGCCGGCGGCGATGTAGCCGTGGATTGCTTCGGGAGTCGTGGTCATGATCGGTACCTCTTTAGTGTCGGCTTAGTGTCGGAGCCTGTAGCCGCTCTTGAGCAGGCGGATGGCCAGCAGGGCAAGCACCACCAGGAAGGCGGAGACGATGCCCAGGCTGGTCCAGGGATTGATGTCGGACTGGCCGAAGAAGCCGTAGCGGAAGCCGTCGATCATGTAGAAGAACGGGTTCAGGTGCGACACGGTCAGCCAGAACGGCGGCAACGAGTGGATCGAATAGAACACGCCGGACAGGAAGGTGAGCGGCATGATCAGGAAGTTCTGGAAGGCGGCCAGCTGGTCGAATTTCTCGGCCCAGATGCCGGCGATGAGGCCCATCGTACCCAGGATCGCGGCGCCCAGCAGGGCGAACACGGCGATCCACAGCGGCCACGCGAACGACATGTGCGCGAACCACGCGGTGGCGATGAATACGCCCAGGCCCACGACCAGGCCGCGCACCATGGCGGCGATCGTGTAGGCGGAGAAGATTTCCCAGTGCGACAGGGGTGTCAGCAGCACGAACACGAGGTTGCCGGTGATCTTCGACTGGATCAGCGACGACGACGAGTTGGCGAAGGCGTTCTGCAGCACGCTCATCATCACCAGGCCGGGAATCAGGAACGCGGTGTACGACACGCCTTCGTACACCTGCACGCGGCCTTCCAGCACGTGGCCGAAGATCAGCAGGTACAGCATGGCCGTGAGGATCGGCGCGGCGATCGTTTGCGTGGCCACCTTGTAGAAGCGCAGCGTTTCCTTGTACACCAGGGTGCGGAAGCCCGTCGAGATCATTGCGGCGCACCTCCGCCGGTGATTTCGATGAAGATATCTTCCAGGTCGGCCTGCTGCAGCTGCATCTCGTCGATGACGGCGCCGCTCTCGCGCAGGCGGGCCAGGATGGTTTCCACTTCCATGTATTCGTTCACCTTCAGGGTGTACTTGCGCCCGGAATTTGGCAACTGAGCAACGGTTTCGGCGTGCAATACCAGGTGGCGCAGGTCCTGCGGCAGGTCGCCCTGCTTCAGGTGCAGGTTCAGCTGCGAGCCGGAGATGCGACGGATCAGCGAGGACATCGTGTCCAGCGCCACGACCTTGCCGAGCTTCATCATGGCGACGCGCTTGCACATGGCCTGCGCTTCTTCCAGGTAATGGGTGGTCAGCACGATGGTGTGGCCCTCGCGGTTCAGGCGCGAGATGAACTTCCACAGCGTCTGGCGCAGTTCCACGTCCACGCCGGCGGTCGGTTCGTCGAGCACGATGACGGGCGGCTTGTGCACCAGCGCCTGCGCCACCAGCACGCGGCGCTTCATGCCGCCGGACAGCGCGCGCATATTCGTGTCGGCCTTGTTCGTCAGGTCGAGGTTTTCCATCACCTCGTCGATCCACTTGTCGTTGTTCGGCAAGCCGAAGTAGCCCGATTGCAGCCGCAGCGTCTCGCGCACCGTGAAGAACGGGTCGAACACCAGTTCCTGCGGCACCACGCCCAGCTTCTTGCGGGCCTCGCGGAAGTCGGACACGACATCATGGCCGTGGATCGCCACACTCCCCGCATCGGCGCGGATCAGGCCGGCGATGATGGAAATGAGCGTGGTCTTGCCCGCGCCGTTGGGCCCGAGCAGCCCGAAAAACTCGCCTTCCTCGATCGAGAGCGACACGCCTCCCAGCGCCTGCAGCGATTGGTAGCGCTTTTGGACATTGCTGATGTGGATTGCTGTCATGCTTGGCTTGTTTGTTTTCTGTGCAACGGTGGCCGCTGCGCTGGCGATCCGGAACGCATGCCGGATGCGCGTGGTACCCCGCCTGGATCCGCTCCTGCGGGAGCTCGCGCCAATTTGGCAAGAGCAACGGTCAATTATATTGGAATTTCGACCCGATCATGCCCGGGCCGGCGGAAATACAGCGGAGGGGGGAGGCGGGGGTCAATGGTGATGCAGTTCGGCATCGGCGCCCTGGGGGGCGACGAGCGAGCAGACACCATACAGCTTCGTCAGGCTTTGCAGCATCGGCGGCAGGTTCACGAGGCGCAGCGTGACGCCGGCCGAGTGGGCGGCGCGCTGCCATGCCAGCATGACGGACACGGCGGCCGAATCCACCGCCACCACATTGCGCATGTCGAATTCGGTCTGCCCCGCGCGCAGCGCGGCCAGGCCGTGTTCCAGCGCCGCCGTGGCGTTATCGACGGTCAGGGCGGTCAGGGACAGCATGTTGTTTGCGGAATTGGACATGATGGGAGTCGAAAAGCGGGCCGGATGGATTCCCGGCCCCGTGGAGATTACTTCTTGGCCGTTGCCAGCGGCTTGCTGGCCAGCTGCTTGTTCTTCGCGGCCAGCGTCTTGATCAGGCCATCGATGCCGCCCTTGCTGATCTCGGTGTTGAAGGTACCCTTGTAGGTTTCCACCAGCCAGGCGCCCAGCACGTTGATGTCGTAGATCTTCCAGCCGGCCGGGGTCTTGGCCACGCGGTAGTTCAGCAGGATCGGCTCGCGCGAGGTGTTCACCTGCGAGCGCACTTCGACTTCGGTGTCCGTGGCGTCGGCACGCAGCGGCTTGAACTCGATCGTTTCGTTACGCACCTGCGACAGGGCGCCCGAGTACGTGTAGATCAGCAGCGTGCGGAATTCGGCCGACAGCGCGCGCTTCTGCTCCGGCGTGGCCTCGCGCCAGTAACGGCCGGCGGCCAGCGCGGTCATGCGCTCGAAGTCCACGTAGGGCAGGATCTTCGTTTCCACCAGGTCCATCACCTTGCGGGTGTTGCCGGCCTGGATATCCTTGTCGGTCTTGGCGATTGTCAGCACGTCGGTGCTGATGCGCTTGACCAGCTGGTCCGGCGCTTCGTTCGCGTTTTGCGCCGCGGCGAAGCCGGTGGCGGCGAACGCGATCGTGGCGGTGGCGAGCAGTTGCTTGAGCAGTTTCATGTGGTTTTGCCTATCTGGTTATACCGATGTTCGTTACAGGGTACGGCTGGCGGCGTTGCGCAGCCGGTCGGGGCATTATACCCACGGCCGGCCAGGCCCGCGCCGCGCTGGCCGCGGCCCTGTCAGGTCGCCGGCTGCGTGGCGCCTTCGCCGGTGGGCTTCACGGCCGGCTGCTCCGGCACGTTTTCCTCTTCCTTCGTTTCCGGTACCTCGCCGTCATACACCTGGCTCTGGCGGCGCTGCAGGAAACCGTCGCGAATGAATTCGTAACGGTCCAACGCGGCATCTTCCAGCAGGGTTGACGCGTCGAGCAGCGCGGCGCGCTGGTCGATCACGCGCACGCCGGCGCCGATATTGCGCACATTGACGGGGTCCTTGTAGCTCCACGCGTCGCCCGCGAAGTCGAGCGGCAGGCCGACGGTGTCGCGCAAGGTGGACGGGCCCAGCAGCGGCAGCATCACGTAGGGGCCCGATTGCACGCCCCAGCGGCCCAGCGTCTGGCCGAAATCTTCCTTGTGCTTGGAGAGCCCCGCTTCGGAAGCGATGTCGAACAGGCCGAGCATGCCGAACGTGGAGTTCAGGGCGAAACGGCCGAAGTCGGACACGGCATCGCCCGGCTTGCCTTGCAGCAGGTTGTTACCGCCGGTCCAGAGGTCCTGCAGGTTGCCGAAGAAATTGTTCACGCCCGTCTGCACGAAGTCGGGGGTGACGTTCTTGTAGCCGGTGGCCACCGGCTTGAGCGCATACGTATCGACGGTATCGTTGAACTTGAAGACCGCGCGGTTCCAGTTTTCCATGGGATCGCGCTTGTCCGGGCCCACGGCGCAACCGGAGAGGGTCACTGCGGCTGCCACGGCCAGCAAAACGGAGGGGTTACGGCGCATCGATTTCAGTCCTTTCCTTCAGCGGCCTTGCTGTAGATGAATTGGTTGATCAGGTCTTCCAGCACCGCGGCGGACTGCGTGCGGGCGATCCTGTCGCCCTGCGCCAGGTTCTGCTCTTCGCCGCCGGCTTCGATACCGATGTATTGCTCGCCCAGCAAGCCCGACGTCAGGATCTTGGCCGAGCTATCCTTGGGGAACTTGTAGGTCGCGTCCATCTCCAGCGTCACGGCCGCCTTGTACGACTTGTCGTCGAAGGCGATGCGCGCCACGCGCCCCACCACCACGCCCGACGCCTTCACGGCGGCCTGCGGGCGCAGGCTGCCGATATTGTCGAACTTGGCGGTGATTTCATACGTCTTCGCGAGCGAGAACGTGCTGTTGTTGCCGGCCTTCAGGGCCAGGAACATCAGCGCCGCCACGCCGATCACGACGAACAGGCCGACCCACACATCCAGAGATTTGCGTTGCATTTTTACTTATCCTATCTGTTTTTCTTAAACTACGCTGAGCGTTGCCGCAAGGAATCACTTGCTGAACATCAGCGCCGTCAGCATGAAGTCGAGCCACCAGATCATCAGCGACGACACGACCACCGTGCGGGTGGTGGCGCCGGCCACGTCTTCCGGCGTCGGCCGCGTCTCGTAACCCTGGTACAGGGCGATGAACGTGATGGCCACGCCGAACACGACGCTCTTCACGAAACCGTTGAACACGTCCTTCCACAGGTCCACGCCGGCCTGCATCTGCGACCAGAACGCGCCGGCATCGACGCCGATCAGGCCCACGCCGACCAGGTAGCCACCCAGGATGCCGACGGCGGAAAAGATCGACGCCAGCAGGGGCACGGCGATCACGCCGGCCCAGAACCGCGGTGCCAGCACACGCTGGATCGGGTTCACGGCCATCATCTCCATGGCCGACAACTGTTCACCGGCCTTCATCAGGCCGATCTCGGCTGTCAATGACGTGCCGGCGCGGCCCGCGAACAGCAGGCCGGTGATGACGGGGCCCAGTTCACGGGTCAAGCCCAGCGCCACCAGCAAGCCCAGCGATTCAGACGCGCCGTATTTGTTCAGCGTGTAATAGCCCTGCAGGCCGAGCACCATGCCGACGAAGAGGCCGGACAGCGTGATGATCAGCAGCGAGTAATTGCCGATGAAGTGCAGTTGTTCGACGACGAGGTGCGGCCGGCGCATCATGCCCGGCGACAGGCCCAGCATCGTGAAGAACGTGCGCGTGGCGTAGCCGACACTCTCGACATAGTCGCGCACCGTGTTGCCGACACCGGCGAGGACGCGGCGGGCGATCATCGGCGCGCTCCCAGGCCCAGGTCCTCGGCCAGCGACTTGCCCGGGTAGTGGAAGGGCACGGGGCCGTCCGCCTCGGCATGGACGAATTGTTTTACGTAAGGATCGGTCGATACCATCATTTCAGCAGGCGTGCCGTGGGCGACAATCTTGCCCTGCGACAGGAAATACACGTAGTCCGCGATCTGGAACGATTCCTTCACGTCGTGCGACACGAGGATGCTGGTGGAACCGAGCGCATCGTTCAGGTTGCGGATCAGGTTCGCCGTCACGCCCATCGAAATCGGGTCGAGGCCGGCGAAGGGCTCGTCGTACATGATCAGTTGCGGGTCCAGGGCGATCGAACGGGCCAGCGCCACGCGCCGTGCCATGCCGCCGGAAATCTCGCCCGGCTTCAGGGGCGCCGCGTTGCGCAGGCCGACGGCGTTCAGCTTCATCAGCACCAGGTCGCGGATCAACTCTTCGGGCAAGTCCGTGTGCTCGCGCAGCGGGAATGCCACGTTTTCGAACACGGTCAGGTCGGTGAACAGCGCGCCGTGCTGGAACAGCATGCCCATCTTGCGGCGCAACAAATACAGTTCGCGGGTCTTCAGCTTGTGGACGATCTGGCCGTCGACAATGGCCTGGCCCTTGTTTGGCCGCAGCTGGCCGCCGATCAGGCGCAATACCGTGGTCTTGCCGCTGCCGGAACCACCCATGACCGCCACCACCTTTCCTTTCGGAAAGTCCATGTTAAGCCCCGCCAGGATGGGGCGCTTCCCATACGAGAAGTGCAAGTCACGGATTTCAACGAGGTTTGCCACGGCAGACTGTCTTTATTTTTAATGCGATATTGTAATGCAGAAAGCTCATAGTCTGCTGACGCTGCCTTGAGCCCGGCTTATATTGCAAAGGATAAGTTTGAAATAATACAACACTAATAACCGCTGAGTCAGTAACTTACAATCGGCAAAGCGTGTTAAATTGTTGCACTGCAAGATTGGCAAAAATTGGGGACTGCGCCGCCGTCATGGATGTGCACCGATGCTGAAGAAACGCGTGCTTTGACCCGAACGGCGAAAATGCTCGACTCGGCCCCCTCGTGCCATCGCGGGCGCTCGAGGAGCACTGCCCTCGTCTGCATCGCGGTGCCGGCGTGCTGACACGGGTCGTTCAGCTGCAGTCGGGCTTGTCCGAGGCGCGCGCGGCAGCCCCATCCTTGGAGTCGGCGGCGAAAAAAAACGCCGGCATCGCGCCGGCGTTTCCGCCCGGCTTGCCGGATTATTTCTTCTTCGCGGTTTTTTTCGCCGTGGCCGGTGCCGGAGCTGGCGCCAATGCCGCCGCAGCCGGTGGCGTGATGCCGCCCTGGACGCCCAGCGCACCGCCGGTCCCCAGGCCGCCCGCCACTTCCTGCGCCTTGTAGTTGCGCACCGCCTGCACCAGCTGGTTATACGAATCCATGAAGGCGGCGATCAGGATCTTGCCCTCCGGCGTATTCGAATAGCCGCCGGCGGTACCGAACGCGCCGCCACCGAACAGCCCGCCGAACATATTGAAGTCGAAGTTCTTGGCGCTGCCCTCGGCTGCCGCCAGC
Organism: Massilia sp. METH4; assembly: GCF_037094685.1. Taxonomy (NCBI): domain Bacteria; kingdom Pseudomonadati; phylum Pseudomonadota; class Betaproteobacteria; order Burkholderiales; family Oxalobacteraceae; genus Massilia; species Massilia sp. METH4. The sequence continues at coordinate 1,582,268 of NZ_CP146614.1, forward strand.
TGCACGCCGGAGCGGTTGTCGACCATCAGCAGCGTCGTCGACGCTTCGTTGGCCTTGATGCCCCCGGCCACCATGCCGGCGACGCTGCCGATCAGGCCAAAGCCGCCCAGCGCGCCGCCCACGCCTTGCGTGCCCTTCTGGCTGAAGTTGATGGTCGGGCTCATCGTATAGTCGGCCGCCACCATCTGGCCCTTGCCGAACTGGCTGCCGGCGCGCATTTCGCCGGAGGCGGCCAGGTCGCGCTCGGCCATCAGATTGTTCATCGCCGCGCCGCGCTCGACGACGACGAAGCAGTTCGACTGCTGGATCAGCTTGCGCAGCACCGGCACGGTCGAGCCGAGCTTGTATTGCGACAGCTGGATGTACCACGACGAAGCCTGGTCTTCGACGACGCTCAGCGTGCCCAGCGGACGCTCGCATTTTTCCAGCGCCGCATTGGCGTTATTCGCGTTGGCGCCGCCGGCCGAGCCGGTAGCCACCGTGGGGGCACCGCCCAGTTGCGGGGCCGTGCCGGCGCAGCCCGCCAGGGTCAACAGTACGCCCAATGCCAGCGCTTGGCCGGCGATCTTCGAGGTTTTCGGGGAATGGACAGTGGTTTTCATGGAAAGTAGGTGCCGGCGCTGGGTTGTGAAAACAAAGCTACTATCTTAATACGCATGCAACTATTAAATTCTCACCAATTGTCGCAATTACAATTTTTCTACACTATAGGAATTGCGGTTACAAAGTGCTGTACTGCGCTTTGGGGCAACAGGTCACCTTCAAAGTCGTGACGCGGATTTACAACAGGGACAGTCCCCGCTGTGGAATAACAACAGGGACAATCCCTGGTGCGGCCTTACAACAGGGGACTGTCCCCAGTGTGGATTTACAACAGGGGACTGTCCCGGTGTGCAGTTACAACAAAAAGAAAGCCCGCCGCGGCGGGGCCGGACGGGCTTTCCAGGGGTAAGGCAGGATCAGCGCGGCAGGACGGAGTGGCCCATCAGGTACTCGTCCACCGCGCGGGCGCACTGGCGGCCTTCGCGGATCGCCCATACGACCAGCGACTGGCCGCGACGAATGTCGCCAGCGGCGAAGATGCCCGGCTTGCTCGTCTTGTAGCTGTTCTCGCCTTCGGTCGCGGCGCGGGCGTTGCCGCGGCCATCCTTCTCGACGCCGAAGGCATCCAGCACCTGTTGTACTGGCGACACAAAGCCCATCGCCAGCAGCACCAGGTCGGCCTTCACTTCGAACTCGGTGTTCGGCACCTCGACCATCTTGCCGTCTTTCCACTCGACGCGGCAGGCGATCAGCTTCTCGACCTTGCCGTTCTTGCCTTCCAGGCGCTTGGTCGCAACGGCCCAGTCACGCTCGCAGCCTTCCTCGTGCGACGAGGAGGTGCGCAGCTTCGTCGGCCAGTACGGCCACACCAGCGGCTTGTTTTCCTGTTCCGGCGGCATCGGCATCAGTTCGAACTGCGTGATGGCCGCGGCGCCGTGGCGGTTGGACGTGCCCACGCAGTCGGAACCCGTGTCGCCGCCGCCGATCACGACCACGTGCTTGCTGGTGGCCTTGATCTGGTCCTTCACCTTGTCGCCGGCGTTCACCTTGTTCTGCTGCGGCAGGAAGTCCATCGCAAAATGAACGCCCTTCAGTTCGCGGCCCGGCACCGGCAGGTCGCGCGGCTGTTCCGCGCCGCCGGCGATCACCACGGCGTCGAATTCCTTCTCCAGGTCTTCGGGGAAGATGGTTTCCTTGGCCCAGTTGTTCACGTTGGCCGGGAAATCCTTGCCGACCAGCGTGTTCATGCGGAACTTCACGCCTTCCGCTTCCATCTGTTCGATGCGGCGGTCGATGTGGAACTTTTCCAGCTTGAAGTCGGGGATGCCGTAGCGCAGCAGGCCGCCGGCGCGGTCCGATTTCTCGAACACCGTCACGTCGTGGCCGGCGCGCGCCAGCTGCTGTGCAGCCGCCAGGCCGGCGGGGCCGGAACCGATGATCGCCACTTTCTTGCCCGTCTTGTGGTCGGCCGGCTGCGGCTTGACCCAGCCGTGTTCCCAGCCTTCGTCGATGATCTTGTGCTCGATCGACTTGATGCCCACCGGGTCGTCGTTGATGCCCAGCGTGCAGGCGCTTTCGCACGGCGCCGGGCAGATGCGGCCGGTGAACTCGGGGAAGTTGTTCGTCTGGTGCAGCACGTCCAGCGCCTGGCGGTAGTGCTGGCGGTACACCAGGTCGTTCCAGTCCGGAATGATGTTGTTGACCGGGCAGCCCGTGTTGCAGAACGGGATGCCGCAATCCATGCAGCGGGCGCCCTGCACCTTGGCCTGCTCGTCCGTCAGCTTGAGGACGAACTCTTTATAGTTCTTCAGGCGCGCTTCCGGGGCCAGGTAGCTTTCGTCCTGGCGCTGGAATTCCATGAAACCGGTGATTTTTCCCATTTTCTCTTATTCCTAACTAATTACGCGGCGATGGCCTGGGTTTCCGCTTCGATCGCGGCGTTGTCCGCCAGCTCGACCAGTGCGCGCTTGTACTCGTTCGGGAAGACCTTGACGAACTTGCCACGGCTTTCCGCCCAGTTGTCCAGCAACAGGCGGGCGCGGGTGCTGCCCGTGTGCTTGAAGTGGCGTTCGATCAGGCGCTTCAGGATCGCTTCGTCCGACTCCGGCGTGCCGTTGCGGTGCTGCGCGTGCCAGGTGGCCTTGTCCGCGTGCTCCGAGGCCGGCAGCACTTCCTCCAGGCTCACCATCGACAGGTTGCACTTCTTCTCGAATTCGCCGTCCGGGTCGTACACGTAGGCGATACCGCCCGACATGCCCGCCGCGAAGTTTCGGCCAGTCGCGCCCAGCACGACCACGGTGCCGCCGGTCATGTATTCGCAACCGTGGTCGCCCGTGCCTTCCACGACCGCCGTGGCGCCCGAGTTACGCACCGCGAAACGCTCGCCGGCCACGCCGTTGAAGAACGCTTCGCCGGCGATCGCGCCGTACAGCACCGTGTTACCCACGATGATGTTGTTGACGGCCCAGCCGCGGAACTCGGTATTCGGGCGCACGATGATGCGGCCGCCCGACAAACCTTTACCCACGTAGTCGTTGCCTTCACCCACCAGGTCGATCGTGATGCCGTGCGCCAGGAATGCGCAGGCGGACTGGCCGGCGGTACCTTGCAGCTGGATGTGGATCGTGTCGTCCGGCAGGCCGGCATGGCCGTAGCGTGCCGCCACTTCACCGGACAACATCGCGCCCACGGTACGGTTCAGGTTCTTCACCGGCGAGATGAACGACACGCGTTCGCCCTTCTCCAGCGCGGCCTTGGCTTGCGCGATCAGCTTGTGATCCAGCGCTTTTTCCAGGCCGTGTTCCTGCTCTTCGTTGTGGTACATGCACAGGCCGGTGTCGACCTTCGGCTGGAAGAAGATGGCCGAGAAGTCCAGGCCCTGCGCCTTCCAGTGCGTGATCGCCTTCGACTTGTCCAGCAGGTCCGAACGGCCGATCAGCTCGTCATAAGTACGAATACCCAGCTGCGCCATCAGTTGACGCGCTTCTTCGGCGACGAAGAAGAAGTAGTTCACCACGTGTTCCGGCTTGCCCTGGAACTTGGCGCGCAGCACCGGGTCCTGCGTGGCCACGCCCACCGGGCAGGTGTTCAGGTGGCACTTGCGCATCATGATGCAGCCTTCGACCACCAGCGGTGCGGTCGCGAAGCCGATTTCGTCGGCGCCCAGCATGGCGGCGATGACGACGTCGCGGCCGGTACGCATCTGGCCGTCGGCCTGCACGCGGATCCGGTTGCGCAGGCCGTTCAGCACCAGCGTCTGCTGCGTCTCGGCCAGGCCCAGCTCCCAAGGCGTGCCGGCATGCTTCACCGACGACAGCGGGGAGGCACCGGTACCGCCGTCATGGCCGGCCACCACCACGTGATCCGCTTTTGCCTTGGAAACGCCGGCGGCCACGGTGCCGATACCCACTTCCGACACCAGCTTCACCGAGATCGACGCGCGCGGGTTCACGTTCTTCAGGTCGTGGATCAGCTGCGCCAGGTCTTCGATCGAGTAGATGTCGTGGTGCGGCGGCGGCGAGATCAGGCCCACGCCCGGCACGGCAAAGCGCAGCGTGGCGATATAGCCCGACACCTTGTGGCCCGGCAGCTGGCCGCCCTCGCCCGGCTTGGCGCCCTGCGCCATCTTGATCTGGATCTGGTCCGCGGAGTTCAGGTACTCCGCCGTCACGCCGAAGCGGCCGGAAGCGACCTGCTTGATCTTCGAGCGCAGCGAGTCGCCTTCCTGCAGCGGGATGTCGACGACAACCTGTTCCTTGCCGATGACGTCCGCCATCGTGGCGCCCTGCTTGATCGGAATGCCTTTCAGCTCGGCCTTGAAGCGGTTCGGATCTTCGCCGCCCTCGCCCGTGTTCGACTTGCCGCCGATGCGGTTCATGGCGATCGCCAGCGTGGCGTGCGCTTCGGTCGAGATCGAGCCCATCGACATCGCGCCGGTCGCGAAACGCTTCACGATTTCCTTGGCCGGTTCCACTTCGTCCAGCGGGATCGCTTTGCTCGGATCGATCTTGAACTCGAACAGGCCGCGCAAGGTCAGGTGGCGGCGGCTCTGGTCGTTGATGATCTGCGCGTACTCTTTATAGGTGCTGAAGTTGTTGGCGCGGGTCGAGTGCTGCAGCTTGGCGATCGCGTCCGGCGTCCACAGGTGGTCTTCGCCGCGCACGCGGTAGGCGTACTCGCCGCCGGCATCCAGCGACTCGGCCAGCACCGGGTCGTTGCCGAAAGCGAGGTTGTGCAGGCGCAGGCCTTCCTCGGCGATCTCGAACAGGCCGATGCCTTCGATGTTCGAAGCGGTGCCCTTGAAGTACTTCTGCACGACGGATTTGTTCAGGCCCACCGCTTCGAAGATCTGCGCGCCGCAGTAGGACATGTAGGTGGAGATGCCCATCTTCGACATCACCTTCATCAGGCCCTTGCCGACGGCCTTCGTGTAGTTGTAGAGCGCCTGTTCCGGCGTCAGGTTGCCCGGCATGGCGTGGGCCATCTCGGCCAGCGTTTCCATCGCCAGGTACGGGTGCACGGCTTCGGCGCCGTAGCCCGCCAGCAGCGCGAAGTGGTGCGTTTCGCGGGCCGAACCCGTTTCGACCACCAGGCCGGTGGAGGCGCGCAGGCCCTTGCTCACCAGATGCTGGTGGATCGCGGAGGTGGCCAAGAGGGCCGGGATCGCCACGCGGTCCGCGCACACGGCGCGGTCGGAGACGATCAGGATGTTGTGGCCGGACTTGATCGCATCGACAGCTTCGGCGCACAGCGATGCCAGCGAGGCTTCCACGCCTTCCTTGCCCCATGCCAGCGGGTAGCAGATCGACAGTTCATACGACTTGAACTTGCCGCCCGTGTGCTGACTGATGTGGCGCAGGCGCGCCATGTCGTCGAACGACAGCACCGGCTGCGACACTTCGAGTCGCATCGGCGGGTTCACGTTGTTCGTGTCCAGCAGGTTCGGTTTCGGGCCGATGAACGACACCAGCGACATCACCATCGCTTCGCGGATCGGGTCGATCGGCGGGTTCGTCACTTGGGCGAACAGCTGCTTGAAGTAGTTATACAGCGGCTTCAGTTTGTTGGACATGACGGCCAGCGGCGAGTCATTGCCCATCGAGCCTACGGCTTCTTCGCCGGCGGTGGCCATCGGCGCCAGCAGGAAGCGCAGGTCTTCCTGGGTATAGCCGAACGCCTGCTGGCGGTCCAGCAGCGATGCCGGCAGCTTTTCACCTTGCGCGGTGTACTTGGCGACGTTGTGCGACAGCTGGCTTTCGGCCAGTTTCAGGCTATTGAGTTTGATCCGGACAGCGTTGATCCAGGCCTTGTACGGCTTGGCGTTGGCGTACGTGTCCTTCAGTTCCTTGTCGTCGATGATGCGGCCCGCTTCCAGGTCGATCAGGAACATCTTGCCCGGCTGCAGGCGCCATTTCTGGATGATCTTCGACTCGGGGATCGGCAGCACGCCCGATTCGGAGGCCATCACGACCAGGTCGTCGTCCGTGACGATGTAGCGGGCGGGGCGCAAGCCATTGCGGTCCAGCGTGCCGCCGATATAGCGGCCGTCGGTGAAGGCCATGGCGGCCGGGCCGTCCCACGGTTCCATCATCGCGGCGTGGTATTCGTAGAACGCCTTGCGGTTCTCGTCCATCAGCGTGTGGTTTTCCCACGCTTCCGGGATCATCATCATCATCGCCTGCGCCAGCGGATAGCCTGCCATCAGCAGCAGTTCCAGCGCGTTGTCGAAGCAGGCCGTGTCGGACTGGCCTTCATAGATCAGCGGGAAGAGCTTTTGCAGGTCTTCGCCCAGCACGGCGGATTTCATCACGCCTTCGCGGGCGCGCATCCAGTTAAAGTTGCCCTTCACCGTGTTGATCTCGCCGTTGTGGGCGATCAGGCGGTACGGGTGGGCCAGCGGCCATTCCGGGAACGTGTTGGTGGAGAAGCGCTGGTGCACCAGGGCCAGCGCGGAAATGCAGCGCGGGTCCTGCAGGTCTCGGTAGTACACGCCCACCTGGTCGGCCAGCAGCAGACCCTTGTAGACGACGGTACGGGCCGACATCGACGGCACGAAGAATTCGTGGCCGTGCTGCAGTTTCAGCGCCTGGATGGCGTGGCCGGACGACTTGCGGATGACGTACAGCTTACGCTCCAGGGCGTCGGTCACCATGATGTCCGGGCCGCGGCCGATGAAGATCTGGCGAATCACCGGCTCTTTCGCGCGCACCAGCGGCGACATCGGCATTTCCGTGTCGACCGGCACGTTGCGCCAGCCCAGCACGACCTGGCCTTCGATGCGCACGGCGCGCTCGATTTCCTGTTCGCAGGCGATGCGCGACGCGTTTTCCTTCGGCAGGAAGACCATGCCCACACCGTACTCACCCGGCGGCGGCAGTTCCACGCCCTGCTTGGCCATCTCGTCCCGGTAGAACTGGTCGGGGATCTGGATCAGGATGCCGGCACCGTCACCCATCAGTTTGTCGGCACCAACGGCGCCCCGGTGATCGAGGTTCTTCAGGATCAGCAGACCCTGCTCGACGATGGAATGGCTCTTCTGGCCTTTGATATGGGCGACGAAACCGACACCGCAGGCGTCGTGTTCGTTGGCTGGGTCGTACAAACCTTGCGCGTTCATGGCACTTTCTCCGAAGCATAAGAGCCGTGAACACCTACCGTGGCGGGTACGCATGGCTCCGGTTTTGCAAATTGAGAATTGAGGTTAGTGCATCGCACAAGAAAACTCAACAAATTTAAATGGGGTCGGAGTCGAATTAATTCGGCCGTTTTCCCGTAAAAATTTAAATAGGGACAGAGTAAACTACACGAACAAAGATTGCTCACGCCGGGAAATCCACGTAGCCAAGCAGCAAAAGTTACCCCCAACCCGGGTCGCGCCCCGGTTCTTGGGAACATTGCCTCGGAGAAGGGGACTGTCCCCGAATTTTTACAACAGCCTTGAAAATCAATCAGTTGGGGCACGAGGCAATGGCTGAGCTGGTTGTATTACGACAGAGTTGCGTGAAACCGGGGTCAGACCCCGGTCTGGGGAATATGGCGGTGGTGTACTCAGATAGACTGCGGCTGCTTGAAGGGGCGGCCGCGCTTGGCGGGGAGGACTTGGCGCTTGGCTTTCTGTTCCAGGTCTTTCTTGTATTTGTCGGTGCCCAGCGGCCAGCCCTTCAGCACGGCCGCTTCGACCGTGGCGATCTCGGCGGCGGAAAGGTATTGGGCGGACAGTTCGATGTAGGCCGCTTCGCGCTGGAATGGCGTATTGCCGAGCGACCAATAAGCCGGGTGGTCGGTGACGGCCGGGTCGTTGCGGATGCCCGCGTGATGGGCATAGCTGGACCAAGGATACGTTTCGGCGGCCGCGGCCGGCGCCGCGCGCACGGGGACGTATTCGATGTAGCGGCAGCAGGTCAGCAGGAAATGGTCGGCGTCGACGACCGACGTCTTGTAGCGCCCGTGCCACAGCGTGCCGGCGCGGCCGTATTTCTGGTTGTAGTAAGGCACATAGCAGCGGCCCAGCCATTGCATCATCTGCCCCAGCCCATCCTCGTCGGCGGGTGTAGCGAGCAGGTGGAACTGGTCCGGCAACAGCGCGTATGCATGGATCGCCACCTTGTACGTGCGGGCCGCCGCGCGCAGCCAGCCGAGGAAGATCGTGTAATCGTCCGTATCCTGGAACACCGGCTGGCCGTTCAGGCCGCGCTGGATGATATAGTGGGGCTGCGAGGGAACGATGAAGCGGGGCAGGCGGGCCATGGCGATGCGAATCGAACGAAAGCCGCATGATACCGCGGCCGCGAGCACCCTGTCCCCGATTATTATGGAAAATTAAAATTTCCCTGTGACTCTGTCCCTGATCAGGACAAATTGAAGCTGGTGGACAGGCTGTACCCCTCGCCGTACGCGCTGCGCAGCGGCAAGTCCTGCCCCAGGCCCGTTCTGGCCTTCTTGCGCAGCCGGTAAACCAGCATGTCGACGCGGCGGCCGGCATCCGGATCGTCGCCGCCAATGCCGGCGACGATTACCTGCCGCGGCACGGGGCGCGTATTGATCGTCAGCAGGTGCAGGAAGTTGCACTCCTTTTCCGTCAGCGTGATCGCCTGCCCTTGCAGCTCCAGCTGGCGGGCGGCCAGGCGCAGCGTCCACTTGCTCGGCGCGGGAGCGGCTTCCTGCGGGCCCACGCGGCGGTCCAGCGCCTCGATATGGGCAGCCAGCTCCGGGAACTTGATCGGCTTGGTCAGGTAATGGTCCGCGCCCAGGCGCAGCCCGAGGATGCGGCTGTCGAAATTCACGCGTCCCGTCAGCACCAGCAAGCCGATCTGTGGGTACAATTGACGCATCCTCGGTATCACATTGATACCATCCTCGTCGGGAAGGCCGAGGTCCAGTACGACGACGCCAACATTACCCTGGCTTAGCGCGGACCACATTTCGCCGGCGTTATTGGTAATGCTGACGACGTGTCCCATTTCCCCAAGGTAATCCGCCATTTCTTCGGCGTATTCCAGGTTGTCTTCCACGATCAGTATTTGCGTCATCGATGGCCATTTTTTATGTTGTTTCGTTACTCAAAGAATTATCACGGGAGTAACGAAGAGGTGCAAGCTTTACACAGTGACTGGAAGCCAAATCCGGAACTTCTTGCCGCTTTCCGGCAAGTTTTGGACGCCCAGCGTGCCGCCATGCACCTCAATGACGGCTTTTGCCATATACAAACCGATTCCAGACCCGGGCACTGCCGCGGCGGCGCTGCCACGGTAACCCTTGTCGAATACCCGGGCCAGTTCGGCGTCGGGAATCGCCGGGCCGCCATCGGCCACGGTAAATTCGATACCGCCTTCGGCGGCCTTGCCCGTCTGAAGGACGATCGGTGAATCGGGCGGCGTGTACTTGATTGCATTGTCGAGCAGCACGTCGAGGCACATCCGCATGCCTTCCGGATCGGCACGCACCCAGGCCGGCGCATTGCCCGCCTCAACGCGGATGGCCGGGCGCCGCGGGCGCGCATGCGCCGCCGCCGCTTCCAGCAGGGCGGCCGGCGCGATGCCGTTCTCGCGCGGCCGCCGGCCGATCGCCGCCAGCCGTTCGGGCGACAGGTATTCGTCGACCATGGCCAGCAGCCGGTCCACTGCGCCCTGGATCTTGTGATAGCGCTTCGTCGTGCCTTCGTCGTGGCCGCGATCGGTCATCACGAGGCGCTGGATGGCGCCATCGATCGTGGCCAGCGGCGCACGGAATTCATGCGACAGCATCGAGGCGAACTTTTTCTGCTGGCGCTCCAGTTCGCGGCGCGCCGTGATGTCGCGCACCACGCCGACCAGGCGCCCATCCGGCACCACCGTCGATTCGATCTCGAAGGCGGCACCTTCCAGCTCCACCTCGCGCAATACGGTGCGGCGCGTCTCGTCCCCCTGGCGCAGACGCTCCAGCCGCGCCGGCAGATCGGCCAACAACGGTTCGGCGAGCGCCTGGGCTTGGGCCAGCACTGCCTCCGCCGCCCAGCCGAACCGCCGCGCCGCGGCCGGGCTCACGTACAGCAAGCGCCCGGAGTCACAGTCGAGCATCCAGTGGATATCGGTGCCATGCTCCAGCAGCAGTTGATAGTCCGCCCCGTTCATCAATCCACCAGCGGCGCGAAGATCTGCTGCAGGTCTTCCTGCGTCAGCGCCATCTTCTGCGATTCGCCCTCGGCCAGCACGGATTGCGCCAGGTCGGCCTTCTTCTGTTGCAGGACCTGGATCTTTTCTTCCAGCGTGCCCTTGGCGATCAATTTATAGACGAACACCGGCTTGTCCTGCCCGATGCGCCAGGCACGGTCGGTGGCCTGCTGCTCGGCGGCCGGGTTCCACCACGGGTCGTAGTGGATCACCGTGTCGGCGGCCGTCAGGTTCAGGCCCACGCCGCCCGCTTTCAGGCTGATCAGGAAGATCGGCACGGCCCCCTGCTGGAACGCCGCCACCTGGGCGCCGCGGTCGCGCGTTTCGCCCGTCAGTAGCGCGTACGGGATGTCGCGTGAATCGAGCTCTTCCTGGATCAGTTCCAGCATCGACGTGAACTGCGAGAACACGAGAATCTTGCGTTTTTCTTCCAGCAAGTCTTCCAGCATCTGCATCAGGTCGGCCAGCTTGGCCGAGCCGGCCGCCTGTTGCTTGCGGGTCGACAGCGACTTGACCAGCCGCGGATCGCAGCAGACCTGGCGCAGTTTCAGCAGGGCTTCCAGGATCACGATCTGGCTGCGCGCCACGCCCTTGCGGTCGATTTCCTCGCGCACTTTCTGATCCATGGCCAGCCGCACGGTTTCGTAGAGGTCGCGCTGGGCGCCCGTCAACTCCACCTTGCGCACCATTTCCGTCTTCGGCGGCAATTCTTTCGCCACGCAGTCCTTGGTACGGCGCAGCAGGAATGGCTTGATGCGGCGGTTCAGCAAGGTCCTGCGCTGCGGGTCGTCCTGCCGCTCGATCGGATGGCGGAATTGCGAATTGAACGATTTTTCGTCGCCCAACAAGCCCGGGAGCAGGAAGTGGAATTGCGACCACAGCTCGCCCAGGTGGTTTTCCAGCGGCGTGCCGGACAGGCACAGCCGGTGCTTCGCGCGCAGCAGGCTGGCACTTTGGGCCGCCTTCGAGCGGGTGTTCTTGATGTAGTGCGATTCGTCCAGGATCACGAGGTGGAAATCGTGCTCGCGCAGCTTTTCCTCGTCGCGCGGCAGCAGCGCATACGTCGTCAGCACCAGGTCCGCTTCCGGGATCTTGTCGAACAGCTCGGCGCGGTCCTTGCCTTGCAGCAGCAGCGTCTTCAGGCTGGGGGCGAAGCGGGCCGCCTCGTCCTGCCAGTTGCCCATCAGCGAGGTAGGGGCGATGACGAGCGTGGGGTGTGTCATCCGGCCCGATTCCTTCTCGACCAGGATGTGCGCCAGCGTCTGCACCGTCTTGCCCAGGCCCATGTCGTCGGCCAGAATGCCGGCCAGGCCGTATTCGCGCAGGAACTGCATCCACGACAAGCCTTCGGTCTGGTAGTCGCGCAGCGTGGCTTGCAGCCCGGCGGGCGTGGCGACGCGTTTCACCGACGAGAACTGGTTCAGCCGGCGGCCCATCTCGCGCAGCTCCTCGCCACCCGTCCAGTGGAAATTGCCCGTGCGCGCCAGTTCATCCAGCCGCGCCGCGTCCAGCGTGCTCATGCGGACGCTATGTCGGATCTTGTCGTTGAAGTACAGCTCGCCCAGGGTGGCCAGGATGGGTTTGACCCGTGCCCAGGGCAGCGCCACGCGGGTGCCGCCGGGCAGCGTGGCCAGCATCTGGTCCGTTTCGCCGTGCGCCGACAAGGCCCTGGAGGAAAAATCGTTCGGCATGGTGCGGATCATCTGCACGAGCACCGGCAGCAGCGGCACGCGCTCCTCGCCCACCGTGATGCCCAGTTCCAGCTCGAACCAGGCGTTGCCCGTCTCCGCGCCCTCTTCCTCGATCTCGGCATACCACTCGTCGACCGCCGCCATGTCGTAGCGGTATTTCGACGTTTTCTCGACTTGCCAGCCTTCCGCCTTCAGGGCATCGATGCCCGATTCGGCGAAGCGGATCCAGTCGGCCTGGCTGGCCAGCAGCAAGCCGCCGCGCACCGACGACAGCGGCAGCGCCGTGGGCTTGCGGAAGCCCAGCTGCGTCAGCGTTTCCAGCGCCGCAGTCTCGGCCGCCTCGTTGCGCACGATGATCTCGGTGACTTCGCCGCGCTGGCGCACCACGCGCTGCGACGGGTCGAACGACACCCGCTCGCCGTCGTAGTCGTACGACAGCACCGCGTAGTCATGCCATTTCTGCGCCGTGCCATCGGACAGTTGCGCCGCATCGAGCACGAGGATGGGCCGCGGCTTGACGTCTTCGCGCAGGCGCTGCGGCAGCGGCTGCGGCAGCGGCATCAGTTGCTGCAAGCCGTGCGCCAGCAGCAGCTGCGACACCCTCATTTTGTCGTTCGGCATCAGCAATGGAGCCTGAGCAACGAGGGCCTGCAATTCGGCCAGCGGAATGTCGGCGCCGCCCTGGTTCAGGTGCAGCACGCCGCACGACAGATTGTCGATATACCATGGCGGTTCCGTCGGCAGCATGTAGTCGATCTGGTCCGCACCCGCGTGGCGGGTATCTTCGGGGGCCTCGACTTTCCAGCCCAGCCGCAGGCCCTTGCCCTCCTCGCGCCAGGCGAGGTTCGCGGTGCGTTGCTGGCCGGCCTTCATCGGGTAGACGAGGCCGTTGCCGACGTCGGCCCACGAGTTCGCCCACAGCAGTTTTTCCTGTTCGGACAGCATCTGCAGCAGCGCCGCGCCGATCTTGCCCCGCGGTTCCGTGGCGCTGCCCGTTGGCGAATTCGGCCCGGTGCGCATGGCAACGAAGAAGCGCACCAGGTCTTCGTCTCCCGGCTCGAGGAAAGGCGGCGGGGCGGACAGCAGTGAAAACACTTCATTGACGGGGCTGGCGGCGGCCACGTCGCCGTTCGGGCGCAGGCGTGCCTTGTACAGTGCCAGCGCCACGTGGCGTCCACCGGACGTGGGCGCAAGAACGTAGATCAGCTTGTAGCTCGTTTGCTTCGGATCGGGATCGACCGGTGCCAGTTTCGCCTTCGGGTGCGCCGCCGCGTCGACGCGCTGCAACCAGATGGCGACCGCGTACGGCAGCTGGGTGGCCGGCGGGCTGGCAGGAGCGGTGGCGGGGGCGGCGGGAGTTGCGGGAGCTTCGTCGCGGGTCAAATCCATTGGTCGCATCGTTGTAATCAGGACGGTTCAAAAACAGCAACATGCAATATTATCCGCCAACGGCCTTCCTGTGTTTGCTCATCTTCTAACTTATGTTCCAACTTATCGGCATCCATGCCATGACGGGGTGAGCTCCTGTATGATGGAAGGCTTGTCTGTTGAGAATGAAACACATGCTGCCTTCCATCGAACAACGCCTGGCCGCCGAACTGGCCGCCAAGCCGGCCCAGGTGGCCGCCGCGATCGCCCTGCTGGACGAGGGTGCCACCGTTCCCTTCATTGCCCGCTACCGCAAGGAAGCCACCGGCGGGCTCGACGACATCCAGCTGCGCCTGCTCGAAGAACGCCTGCGCTACCTGCGCGAACTGGAAGAACGCCGCGCGACCATCCTGGCATCGATCGCCGAGCAAGGGAAAATGACGCAACAGTTGCAGGATGCAATCCTGCACGCGGAAGACAAGACCCGGCTGGAAGACTTGTACCTGCCGTACAAGCAGAAGCGCCGTACGAAGGCGCAGATCGCCATCGAAGCGGGCCTGGCGCCGCTGGCGGAGGGTTTGCTGGCCGACCCGGCATTGAACCCGGAAACCGAGGCGGCGAAATACCTGCGTGAAGCGTTCACGACGCAAGACGGCAACAACCCCGGCGTGGCCGACACGAAGGCCGCGCTGGACGGGGCCCGCCAGATCCTGATGGAACGTTTCGCCGAGGATGCGAACCTCGTGCAAAAGTTGCGCGAATACGTGCAGGAACATGGCGTGGTGGAATCGAAAGTCATCGAAGGCAAGCAGGAAGAAGGCGAAAAATTCGCCGACTACTTCGATTACTCGGAGCCACTGGCCACCGTGCCCTCGCACCGCGCCCTCGCCCTGATGCGCGGCCGCCGCGAAGGCGTGCTGGACGTGACGCTGCGCCTCGACACGGAAGCGGAAAAGCCGAAATGGGATGCGCCGCACAACCCGTGTGAAAGCCGCATCGCCGCGCACTTCGGCATCAAGGCCACCGGCCGCCCGGCCGACAAGTGGCTGAGTGACACGGTGCGCTGGACCTGGCGCGTGAAGAGTTTCATGCACCTGGAAACCGAACTGATGGGAGCACTGCGCGAGAAGGCGGAACTCGATGCGATCAATGTGTTCGCCACCAACCTGAAGGCGCTGCTGCTGGCGGCCCCGGCCGGCCCGCGCGCCACGATGGGCCTGGACCCGGGCTTGCGCACCGGCGTGAAGGTCGCCGTGGTCGATGCGACCGGCAAGGTTGTGGATACCGCCACCGTTTATCCACACCAGCCACGCAACGACTGGGAAGGCACGCTGCACACGCTGGGCCAGCTGGCGGCGAAACACGATGTGTCGCTGATCTCGATCGGCAACGGCACCGCTTCCCGCGAGACGGACAAGCTGGCGCAGGACCTCATCAAGCGCCGGCCCGAGCTCAAGCTGACGAAGATCGTCGTCTCGGAGGCGGGCGCCTCGGTGTACTCCGCCTCCGAATTCGCCTCCCGCGAGCTGCCGGAGCTCGACGTGTCGCTGCGCGGCGCCGTCTCGATCGCGCGCCGCCTGCAGGACCCGCTGGCCGAACTGGTGAAAATCGATCCGAAGTCGATCGGCGTGGGCCAGTACCAGCATGACGTGAGCCAGACCCAGCTGGCGCGCACGCTCGATGCCGTCGTGGAAGATTGCGTGAACGCCGTGGGCGTGGACGTGAATACCGCCTCGGCCCCGCTGCTGGCGCGCGTCTCCGGCCTGTCGGCCAGCGTGGCGCAAAGCATCGTCAGCTACCGCGACCAGAAGGGCGCGTTCACGTCGCGCGCGGCGCTGAAGAAAGTACCGCGGCTGGGCGACAAGACGTTCGAACAGGCGGCCGGCTTCCTGCGCGTGATGAATGGCGACAACCCGCTGGACGCCTCGGCCGTGCACCCGGAATCGTACCCGGTGGTGGAAAAGATCCTGGCGGACATCAGGAAGGACATCAAGTCCGTGATCGGCGCCACGGCCGTGCTGAAGACGCTGTCGCCCGCGAAGTACGCCGACGAAACCTTCGGCGTGCCGACGGTGACGGACATCCTGAAGGAACTGGAAAAGCCGGGCCGCGACCCGCGCCCCGAGTTCACCACGGCCACGTTCAAGGAAGGCGTGGAAGAGATCGCCGACCTGCGGCCGGACATGATCCTGGAAGGCGTGGTCACCAACGTGGCGGCGTTCGGCGCCTTCGTGGACATCGGCGTGCACCAGGACGGCCTGGTGCACATCTCGGCGCTGTCGAACAGCTTCGTGAAGGACCCGCACACCGTCGTGAAGGCGGGCCAGGTCGTGAAGGTGAAGGTGCTGGAAGTGGACGTCAAGCGCAAGCGCATCGCGCTCACCATGCGCCTGTCCGACAGCGCACCGGCGCCGGGTTCGCGGCCGGAGCAACGGGGCGATCGCAACGATCGCCGCGCCATGGGCCAGCAGCAGAAGAGCCAGTCGCGCGAACCGGTCATGGCCGGCTCGATGGCGGCCGCGTTCGCCAAGCTGCGCGGTTGAGGGACAACCGGATCCTGGCCGTGGCGCGAGGCGCTGCCCGCGCGCGGCAGCGCTATCAGGAATCCTTCAGGCTCAACAGGCGGCCCGCCACGCGGGCCAGCGCGTAGAGCGCCAGCGACATCACGGCCGACGACAGGATCAGCACGCTGGCCCAGGCCAGCTCGTCGTGCCGTTGCAGCGCCAGCGTGCCGCTCACCAGCGTCGGCACCTGGATGGCGGCAATGATCAGCATCGCCACGGCTTGCCGCCGGTAAGTCGTTACGCGGGCCGGGGCGTGCGTGAAAATGTCGCGCGCCTCCCCTTTCGGTGCGCGCCACAGCATCCAGCTCATCGAGTGGCCAGCCAGTTTCCAGCCGGCGGCGGTGGGCGCTTCCGCATAGTGCGGGTCTTCGATCTCCCGGGTGGAAGCGAAGTCGATCCGGTAATCATGGGGTTCCGGCAAGTCGCGGCAAAACGTGTAGATGCCGAACGGCGCCACCGACTCCAGGTGCAGGCCCTGGGCCGACTGGGCTTCCAGCCACCGTTCGATGCGCTCGGGATGCCACGCGGCGCCCAGCTTGAACTTCCTGACCCGCGTCGTGCACTGGTCCCCTTTCATCCGCATATCTCCTGTGCCAATTTCAGAGAGCGCTACCAGCGAATCATGGTAGCACGGAGGCAACTATGCATTGCAGCACAAACGGCTACTGTGCGGGGTCGCGCAAAGCGCGGATGCGCGCCCTCAGCCGTGCAAAAGCATATGCACTGTAGACGGCGACGGCGAGGCATACCGGTGCGGTGACTTTGTCGAGCCCGGAGAGCGGCTCACCGGTGATCAGGTTGGTGACGGGTTTGGACAGCGCCAGCGCCAGCGCGACCAGAATCAGCGCGGTGGTCTTGGCAAGCCGTTCGTACTTGAGCGCGCGCGATGGTGCATCGGTGAACAACTCTGCCGCATCGGCCCGCTCATTGCACCAGAAATAGGTATTGGCACGCTGGGCCGCCATGCGCCAGCCGGCATCGGTCAGCAGTTGCAGATAGTCGACATCGACTCGCGGCCCGGCCGCCACGTCGAGTCGATAGCTGATGCGCAGGGGAGCGCCGCGCCGGAACACATAGCGGCCGAACGGCTTCGCGGAGACGAGATGCAGGCCTTCGGTCGCCATCCGCTCCAGCCAGCGTTCGATCCGCTCGTCGTTCCACCCACCCGTGAAATTCCATTTAGTCACCAATTCCGTGCCCATATGTCTCCCTATTTCACTTGTTTTCCAGGACATGCCGGCCGTGGCGCACCATCGCTTCCAGCCGGTCCAGTTGCGCCGCCGCGGCTGCGCGCCCCTGCGCCGTGATCCGGTAGTACTTGCGCCGCTCTTCCTCGCCCGCCTTTTCGATCAAGCCCTGCTTTTCCAGCGCGGCAAAGGCGCCATACAGCGTGCCCGGCCCGATCCGGACCCTTCCGCCGCTCGCCTGCTCGACCTGCTGCATCACGGCATAGCCGTGCGACGGCTGGTCGAGTGCGAGCAACAGGTAATAACTCGCTTCCGACAACGGCAGCAGCCTGGCAATATCCATCGCTTCTCCTTCACTATATCGTGACCCGATATATCGGCAGCCATAATAGCACCCAGCCGGGGAGGATCGTCACGCCCCGGCCCTGTCCTGCAGCGGGCGCTGGAATGCCTGTAAAATGCCGCTATCCGACATTTTTCTTTTTTCGAGGCAGCTATGAGCGACGTACAACAGTGGATCAAGGAAACCGTGACCAGTACCCCGGTGGTGCTGTTCATGAAAGGTACCGCGCAATTCCCGCAATGCGGCTTCTCCGGCCGTGCGATCCAGATCCTGAAGGCGTGCGGCGTCGAGAACATCGCCACCGTGAACGTGCTGGAAGACGCGGAAGTGCGCCAGGGCATCAAGGAATACTCGAACTGGCCGACCATCCCTCAGCTGTATGTGCGCGGCGAGTTCATCGGCGGTTCCGACATCATGAGCGAGATGTATGAATCGGGCGAGCTGAAGGCGCTGCTGGCCAATAACGGTCAACAGTAATGACCGCGCGGGCGCGGCGGATCGTCGTCGCCATCACGGGGGCCACCGGCGCCGTGTATGGCGTGCGGCTGCTGCAAACGCTGCAAACCCTGCCCGGCGTCGAGACTCACCTGGTGATTTCCGACGCCGCGGTCCTCACCCTGCACGAGGAAACGGGCCTGGCCCGGCGCGAAGTGGAAGCGCTCGCGCACGTCGTGCACAAGGCCCACAACGTGGGCGCCTCGATCGCCAGCGGGTCGTACCAAGCCGATGCGATGGTGATCGCTCCCTGTTCGATGAAAACGCTGGCCGCCGTGGCGCATGGCCTGGCGGACAACCTGGTCGCGCGCGCTGCCGATGTGATGCTGAAGGAGCGCCGCCGGCTGGTGCTGATGGTGCGCGAAACACCGTTCAACCTGGCGCACCTGCGCAATATGACCGCCGTGACGGAAATGGGGGGGATCGTGTTCCCGCCGCTGCCGGCGTTCTACCACCGGCCGCAAACCATCGACGACCTGGTGGATCATACGGTGGCGCGGGTACTCGACCTGATCGGCCTGGAACAGGTCAGCAGCGCCGCCCCGCGCTGGAACGGCCTCACCGGCTAATAGCCGGCCAGGCCGGGCAAGCTTATTTCGTGTAGTTGACCCGCACGAGCATGCGGATGAACTCCCGCGCGATCTGCTTGTGGTGCTCGTCGAGGCGCTGCAGGTCGGCAATCAGTTTCACATCGGCCGATTCGAAACGGGACAAACCGTTCGTCCCGTCCCCCGCCGGTGCCGCCGATTCCGGCCCGCCGAAACGCAGCCATTCCGCCGGCACACCCAGCCACTGGGCAATCATCCGCAGCTTCTCTTGCGTGGGAATCGCCTCGCCTACCAGCCACTTGCGCGCCGCGTGTACCGTGATCGGCCGCCCCTCGAACCGGATATTGAATTCCCGCGCCAGCCGGGTCGGGCTGTCCGGAGAATAGTGAGCATTTTTTAAAGCCTGTTGCAGCCGCTGGCTAAAGCTTTCGCGTTCATTCGAAGAATTCATAGTTGCACTATTTCACGTCACGATCTGAAAGTCAGTCTCAAGCGTGCTCAGACCAATTGTGACAGATTTGGGGAGGCCAAAATTAACATTGTAACCTCCAATCAATCACCCCCGCCAGTCCCCAGAGCAACTTTTTTGCATATTTTTCGGGCAATGGGGCCGGTGCGATTGCCAGTCGTGACAGCCACAACTGTTGAAACCGGCACAACAATAGGGACGTCACGAGACAGAGGAGTGTTATCTTCACTTCCCCGGCTCGTGCATCCCTAAATGAATTCGTTGTGGGACCGCTACTTAGCCCGTGCGGTCGTGGGTTTCATCTTGAAACGTATGATGCCGCCACTATCCGTTTCACGGCGCACGATACCGTCACGCCATAATTTATGGAGATGCGCGAGTGCTTCGCCGAGCGCGAAGCTGAGCATGTGGGCATCGAGCGGGCGCCGGAACATCAGCGGCACGATGTCGGCCGCCGAACAGGGTTGGGCGCAGGCGGCCACCACTTCTTCCAGCCGCGCACTGTGGTGATCTCGCAACTGTTGTATGCGCGTATGCACGCCGCGGAAGGGCTTGCCGTGGGCGGGCAGCACCAGCACATCGTCCGGCAGGCCGGCGAAGCGTTCGAGGGAGTCGAGGTACTGCTGCAAGGGATTGCCTTCCGGCTCGACCGCGAATACGGACACATTCGTGGAAATACGCGGCAACACCATGTCGCCGGCGATCAGCACGTTCAGCCGGGGGCAGTAGAGCGAGGCATGCTCGGGCGAATGGCCGAAGCCGGTGATAACGCGCCACCCGTGCCCGCCGATATCGACGTGCTGGCCATCCTGGAGGCGGAAATACGACGCCGGCACGGCGGGCACCAGCGAAGGATAGTAGTTCTTCCGGCTTTGCATCTTTTCCAGCATGTCCGGATCGGTCAGGCCGTGGCGGCGGAAATGTTCGACGGCACCGGTGCCGTCGACGCCCGGCAGCGCGGCCGCCATCATGCGGGTAAAGCCATATTCTCCCGCCGTCATCGCCAGCGGCGCGTTCCAGCGGCGGCACAGCCAGTCGGCCAGGCCCACGTGGTCGGGGTGGCAGTGGGTGACGAGCACGCGGGCCAGTGTCTTGCCGTTGAAGTGCGCCGCCATCACCCGTTCCCAGCCGGCGCGGCTGGCATCGGTGGACGCGCCGCAGTCGACGACCGTATACGTGCCGTCCAGGTCGTCGAGTAGCCACAGGTTGATGTGGTCCAGCGCGAACGGCAGGGGCAGCCGCAGCCAGCGGATGCCCGGCCCCACATCGATGGCGTCGCCAGGCGCGGGCACGGTGTCGCCGAACGGATAATGGAGCTGGGCTTCGAGCGGGTTCATCGATCCTCCGGGGGTGCGGTGCGCTACAATGTGCTGTCGTATTGACGTTACGTAAACGTTAGCAACCCATTGTAAGCCATGCCGACCTATACCATCACCGAGCTGGCGCGCGAGTTCGATATCACGCCGCGCGCCATCCGCTTCTATGAAGACCAGGGCATCCTGGCGCCCTCGCGCGAAGGCGCCGGCGGCCGCAACCGCGTCTACACGCCGCGCGACCGCACCCGCCTGAAACTGACCTTGCGCGGCAAGCGGCTGGGCTTGTCGCTCTCCGAAATCAAGAGCCTGGTCGACATGTATGAAACGCCGAAGGATACGGCGGCGCAGATGCACCGCTTCCTGGCCGTGCTGGCCCAGCACCGTGAAACGCTGGAGCAGCAGCGCGAGGATATCGAAATGTCGCTGGCCGAGATCGCCGCGCACGAGGAAGAGTGCCGCCGGCTGCTCGCCGCCCAGGAGAATGGCGAACGGCTGGCCAACGGCTGAGCGCATGAGGGTCATCCGGCCCTTGCCTGCGCGGCACTTTACGTTTACGTTAACGTCATTCGAAACGCATCGACAACATTTAACGAGAAGACGAGGAAGACATGCTGCATCTCCCAGGCCTGACCTTTGACCACGGCGAGGACATCGCCGCGCTGCGCGAAGCCGTGCAGCAGTTCGCCGCGGCGGAAATCGCTCCCCGCGCGGCCGACATCGACCGCACCGACCAGTTCCCGATGGACCTGTGGCGCAAGCTGGGCGAGCTGGGCTTGCTCGGCATTACCGTCGGCGAGGAATACGGCGGCGCCAACATGGGCTACCTGGCTCACATCGTGGCAATGGAAGAGATTTCCCGCGCTTCCGCCTCCGTCGGCCTGTCGTACGGGGCGCATTCCAATCTGTGCGTCAACCAGATCAAGCGCAACGGCAATGAAGAACAGAAGCGCAAGTACCTTCCCAAGCTGATCTCGGGCGAGCACATCGGCGCACTGGCGATGTCCGAACCGAACGCGGGGTCCGACGTGGTGAGCATGAAGCTGCGCGCCGACCGCCGCGGCGATCGCTACGTGCTGAACGGCACCAAGATGTGGATCACCAACGGGCCGGATGCGGACACGCTGGTCGTGTACGCCAAGACCGACCTGGAAGCGGGCCCGCGCGGCATCACGGCCTTCCTGATCGAAAAAGGCTTCAAGGGCTTCTCGGTCGCGCAAAAGCTCGACAAGCTGGGCATGCGCGGCTCGCACACGGGCGAACTCGTGTTCGAGGATTGCGAGGTGCCGGAAGAGAACGTGCTGGGCGGCGTGGGCAAGGGCGTGAACGTGCTGATGTCCGGCCTCGATTTCGAGCGCACCGTGCTGTCCGGCGGGCCGCTGGGGATCATGCAGGCGTGCATGGATGTCGTGGTGCCCTATGTCCACGACCGCAAGCAGTTCGGGCAGGCGATCGGCGAGTTCCAGCTGATGCAGGGCAAGCTGGCCGACATGTACTCGACCATGATGGCCTGCAAGGCCTATGTGTACGCAGTGGGCCAGGCCTGCGACCGCGCCGCCGTGCCGGAACAGGTGCGCGCGCTGCGCAAGGATGCCGCCGGCGCGATCCTGTACAGCGCCGAAAAGGCGACCTGGATGGCCGGCGAGGCGATCCAGGCGCTGGGCGGCAACGGCTACATCAACGAATACCCGGTCGGACGGTTGTGGCGCGACGCGAAGCTCTACGAAATCGGCGCGGGCACCAGCGAAATCCGCCGCATGCTGATCGGCCGCGAATTGTTCGCGGAGACGATGTAATTGCCTTCAAGCGGGCTGGACACGGGCTGGACAATACCAATACGCGACGATGACCGAGCCCGCCTTCCCCAAACTGCTGTCCTCCCAGATCGCGTTCGACATCGCGCGCGCGATCCTCGACGGCTTCGACAAGCACTACCGCCTGTTCCGGCAGGCCAGCCGGAATGCGCGCGGCTATTTCGAACGCGGCGAGTGGGCGGTGGCGCAGGAAGCGGCGCGCGAGCGGATCGGCTACTACGACCGCCGCGTGCAGGAATGCGTGCATGCGCTGGAGGACGACTACGTGCCCGAGGACCTGACCGATGAAGTGTGGCGCGAGGCGAAGCTGCACTACATCGGCCTGCTGACGTGCCACAAGCGCCCCGAGCTGGCGGAAACGTTCTTCAATTCCGTCTGCTGCAACATCCTGCACCGCAGCTACTTCAACAACGAATTCATCTTCGTGCGGCCCGTGGTGTCGACCGAATACATCGAGACCGAGGAACTGGCGCCCACCTACCGGGTGTATTACCCGCAGGCGGACGGCATGCGCTTCACCTTGTCGCGCATCGTCACGAATTTCCAGTTCGCCACGCCGTTCGCCGACCTCGGCCGCGATATCGCCCGGGTCGAGGCACGGCTGGCCTCGTTCTTCGACGACATGGCGCCGAACGCGCAGTTCCAGGTGCTGTCCAGCCCGTTCTTCCGCAACAAGGGTGCCTACCTCGTGGGCAAGGCCGTCAATGGCGACCGGGAGCTGCCGTTCGCGCTGCCGATCCTGCATGGGCCGGCCGGCAAGCTCGCGCTCGATACCGTGCTGATGGGGGGAGAGCCGGTCGAAGCGCTGTTCTCGTTTACGCGCGCGTACTTCATGGTGGACATGGAAGTGCCGTCCGCCTACGTGCAATTCCTGCGCACGCTGTTGCCGCGCAAGCCGCGCAGCGAAATCTACACGGTGCTGGGCCTGCAAAAACAGGGCAAGACGGCGTTCTACCGCGACTTCCTGCAACACCTGAAGCATTCCTCGGACCTGTTCGAAACGGCGCCAGGCATTCGCGGCCTCGTGATGCTCGTGTTCGCCCTGCCCTCCTTCCCCTATGTGTTCAAGGTGATCAAGGATTTCTACCCACCGCCGAAGGACACCACGCGCGCCCAGGTGAAAGAGAAATACGTGCTGGTGAAGAACCACGACCGCGTGGGCCGCATGGCCGATACGCTGGAATACTCGAACGTGGCCTTTCCGCGGTCGCGTTTTTCGGAAGCGCTGGTGGCGGAGCTGAAATACTACGCCCCGTCGCTGATCGAGGAAGAAGGCGATCAGCTCGTGATACGCCACCTGTATATCGAACGGCGCATGACGCCGCTGAACATCTGGCTCACGCAGGCCGAGCAGAGCGGCAACGACGCGGAACTGGAACACGGCGTCATCGAATACGGCAATGCGATCCGCGACCTGGTGGCGGCGAACATCTTCCCCGGCGACATGCTGTACAAGAACTTCGGCGTGACGCGGCACCGCCGCGTGGTGTTCTACGACTACGACGAGATCGAGTACATCACCGACTGCAATTTCCGCGCGATTCCGCCGGCCCGCAACGAGGAAGACGAAATGGCTTCCGAGCCGTGGTATCCGGTGGCGAAGCACGACGTCTTCCCCGAACAGTTCGGGCAATTCTTACTCGGCAATCCGAACATTCGCCGCTGCTTCCTGCGCCACCATGCCGAACTGCTCACGCCCGAATGGTGGCAGGCCCGCAAGCAGCGCATCAAGGGCGGCATCGTCGAGGATGTCTTTCCGTATCCGCAAGCAATCCGATTCTGTAATTCCACGGCCTGAGGCCGTCCTCACTGGAGATAAAACATGAATGATCCGATCGTTATCGCCGGCGCCGCCCGCACCCCGATGGGTGCCTTCCAGGGCGATTTTTCCAGCCTCTCCGCGAACGACCTGGGCGCCGTGGCGATCCGCGCCGCCGTCGAGCGCGCGGGCATCGCGCCGGAACTCGTCGAGCACGTGTATTTCGGCAATTGCCTGATGGCGGGGCAAGGCCAGGCACCGGCGCGCCAGGCGCTGCTGAAGGCGGGCCTGCCCACGTCCACGGGCGCCGTGACGCTGTCGAAGATGTGCGGCTCGGCCATGCAGGCGGCGATCTTCGCGCACGACCAGCTGGTTGCGGGCAGCGCCGATGTCGTGGTGGCCGGTGGCATGGAATCGATGACCAATGCTCCCTACCTCGTGCCGAAGGGCCGCGGCGGCTACCGCATCGGCCACGGCATGCTGTTCGACCACATGATGCTGGACGGCCTGGAAGACGCCTACAGCAAGGATGAAAAATCGGGCGGCGGCCGCTCGATGGGCACGTTCGCCGAGGAATGCGCGACGAAATACGGCTTTACGCGCGAGCAGCAGGACGCCTATGCGATCGAATCCGTGAAGCGTGCCCAGGCGGCCGCGACCGGCGGCAAGTTTGCCTGGGAAATCGCCCCGGTCACGGTTGCCGGGCGCGGCGGCGAAACCGTCATCGACAAGGACGAGGGCCCGGCCAAGGCGAAGCTGGAAAAGATCCCGAGCCTGAAGCCCGCGTTCAAGAAGGATGGCACGATCACGGCCGCTTCGTCGTCGTCGATCAACGACGGCGCCGCCGCGCTCGTGATGATGCGCGAATCCACGGCGAAGAAACTGGGTGCGCCCATCCTCGCGAAACTGGTCGGCCATGCCACCAATGCGCTGGCGCCCAATGAATTCACCACGGCGCCCGTGGGGGCGATCAAGAAGCTGCTGGACAAGAACGGCTGGAAGGAGTCGGACGTGGACCTGTTCGAGATCAACGAGGCGTTCGCGGCCGTGCCGATGGCCGCCATGCACGAGCTCGACATTCCGCATGCAAAGGTGAATGTGCATGGCGGCGCCTGCGCGCTGGGCCACCCGATCGGCGCTTCCGGCGCGCGCATCATCGTGACCCTGCTGGGCGCGCTGAAGGAGCGCGGCGCCAGGCGGGGCGTGGCGGCGCTCTGCATCGGCGGCGGCGAGGCAACGGCCGTCGGCGTGGAGCTCGTGTAATGGCGGTGGCGTTGATCATCGGCGCGTCGCGCGGCATCGGGCACGAGCTCGCGCGCCAGTACCTGCGCGACGGCTGGCGCGTGATCGCCACCGCCCGCAAGGCGGACGATAGCGCCGGACTGGCCGCGCTGGGGGCCGAAACGCATGTGCTGGACGTCAACAACGTGGAAGCCGTCGCCGGCCTGGGCTGGAAACTCGACGGCGAACACATCGACGTGGCAATCCTGAACGCGGGCGTATACGGCCCGCGCCATGACGGCTTTCCCGTGCAGGCCGATTTCGACAACGTGATGCACACCAATGTGCTGGCGGCCATGCGGCTGCTGCCGATCGTCGCCCCGCTGGTGGCCGCGGCGGGTGGCAAGCTGGCCGTGATGTCGTCGAAGATGGGTTCGCTCAGCGAGCGAAACAGCGCCAGCGGCTCGCTGTACCGCGCCAGCAAGGCGGCATTGAATTCCGTGCTGATCGACACCGCCCTCACCTTCGGCGCACAGGGCGCCACTTGTGTGGCCCTGCATCCCGGCTGGGTGCGCACCGACATGGGCGGCACCGGCGCCGACCTGGCGCCGGAGGACAGCGCCAGCGGCATCCGGGCCACGCTGGCAGCCCTGCCCGCTTCCGCGACACCCGTGTTCGTCAACTACGACGGGCAGCGGATCGGGTGGTAGGCCGGTAAAAGGGCCGGGAGTGCATACTCGAACCCCAAAAGCAGGAACCGGGGTCAGGAAGGAGTGCTCGCTTGTAAGCGAGCACCGCTACGCCGGCAAGGAGCGATGCTCCTTGAAGATGCAGCCCTGCAGGGCTGCATCGTTCCGCAGGCGCGGAGCATGCTCCGCGAAATCCCTGCTCCACCCCCGGCTACGCCCCAGTGGGCCTGACCCCAGGGTTACGCCTCTGGGTTAATAAAAATGGAGACACCATGGTATTGAGCGAAGAACACGGCATGATCCGCGACGCGCTGCGCGACTATGCGCGCGAGCGCCTGGCGCCGCAGGCGGCACGCTGGGACAGGGAGCACCACTTCCCCCGGGAAGAGTTGAAGGAACTGGCGGCGCTGGGCGCATTTGGCGTAGCGGTGCCGGAGGAATATGGCGGTGCCGGCCTCGACTACGTGTCGCTGGCGCTGGTGCTGGAGGAAATCGCCGCGGGCGATGGCGGCACGTCGACGATCATTTCCGTCAACAACTGCCCCGTGTGCAGCATCGCGATGATGTATGCGAACCCGGCGCAGAAGGAGCAATGGCTGAAGCCGCTGGCGAGCGGCGCCATGCTGGGCGCCTTCTGCCTGACGGAACCGCACACGGGCAGCGACGCTGCCGCGCTGCGTACTACCGCCACGCGCGATGGCGATCATTACGTGCTCAACGGCGTCAAGCAATTCATCACATCCGGCAAGTACGCGGACGTGGCGATCGTGCTGGCCGTGACGGACAAGGCGGCCGGCAAGAAAGGCATCAGTGCATTCTGGGTACCGACGTCCGCCCCAGGCTACATCGTAGCCGGCCTCGAGCAGAAGATGGGCCAGCATTCCTCCGATACCGCGCAGATCGTGTTCGACAATTGCCGCATCCCGGCGGAAAACCTGATCGGCGAGGAAGGCATGGGTTACAAGATCGCCCTCTCCGGACTGGAAGGCGGGCGCATCGGCATTGCCTCGCAGTCGGTCGGCATGGCGCGTGCCGCTTTCGAAGCCGCGCTCGCCTACGCGAAAGACCGTGAGACATTTGGGCAACCAATCTTCCAGCACCAGTCGGTACAATTCAAACTCTCCGAGATGGCAACGCAGATCGAGGCGGCGCGCCAGCTGATCCTGCACGCGGCGTCGATGAAGGATGCCGGACTGCCCTGCCTGAAGGAAGCGGCGATGGCGAAGCTGTTCGCCTCGGAAATGGCCGAGCGCGTGTGCTCCGATGCGATCCAGGTCCACGGCGGCTATGGCTATGTATCCGACTTCCCGGTGGAACGGATCTACCGCGACGTGCGCGTGTGCCAGATCTACGAGGGCACTTCCGACATCCAGAAACTGCTGATCGCCCGGTCATTGTGAGTTGTCGCGAAACTGTAGTGGTTTTGTCGCCCCACGTCGCCGGATGATCTATTTTTGCCATTGCTCTTATACAATAGACAAATAGGAGATTGCTATGTATCGAGTGATGCTGGTGGAAGATGATGCCCGCCTGGCCGACCTGGTCACGGAGTATCTGGCGGGCTATGAATTCAAGGTGGAGGTGGTGTCGCGCGGCGACGAGGCGCTGGCGCGCTTCAAGGCGAATCCACCGGATATCGTGGTGCTGGACCTGATGTTGCCGGGCCTGGACGGCATGCTGGTGTGCCGCCAGTTGCGCGACATTACCAAGGTGCCGATCCTGATCATGACGGCCCGCGAAGATTCCTACGACGAGGTATCGCTGCTGGAACAGGGGGCGGACGATTTCATCAACAAACCGGTGCAGCCGCGGGTGCTGCTCGCCCGCCTGCGCGCCCTGTTGCGCCGCGCCCAGGGCAAGCAGGCCACCGACATGCTGACCTTCGGCGCCCTGTCCATCGCCACCAGCGACCGCACGGTCACGTGGCGCGGCGAACCCTGCGTGCTGAGCAATACCGAATACAAGCTGCTGCTGGTGCTTGCCGAATCCGCTGGCACCGTGCTGTCGCGCGACGCCCTGCTGAAGAAGATGCGCGGCATCGAATTCGACGGCCTGGACCGCAGCATCGACAACAGCATCTCTAAACTGCGGCGCAAGTTCGACGATGCCGATTCCGAGAAGATCAAGACCGTGTGGGGCGAGGGGTACCTGTTCTCGCCGTCGGCCTGGTCGCAGTAAATCGCCGCCGACAGCGAACGAAGTCCGGTGTCGGACACTATTCCCGCAGGGAAAAGTGTCCGACACCGGTTTTCCGCGCTTCACCTCACTCGATCACCGGCGTTCAGCACGGCAACGCGTTGTAACGACGCCATGGCCGGTTTTAGCCAGCCTCACTCGATCACCGGTGCAATCGCGACCGGTGCATTCTGGCTGATCACCTGCACCTTCTCCGGCCACTCGGCAAAGCGGTACACCATCACCCGGAAATTCGTGTTCGCATCGCCATCGAACGCGGCCCCCACCCCAACCGGCAAGGCCGATTCGCGCAACGGATCGCGCACGCGCACCGCGGCGTCGCTCTTCGGCAGGAAAGCAAAGCGCACGCCGGCGCAGTGGCGGTTGCCGTAGCCCGGGTCCGTATAACGCATGTATTGCAGCGCCTGGTCGCAGGCGGCGCGCAGGTCGGCGCTTTCGTAGAGTCCGTCGACCCGCGGCACGATCGAGATCCGCGGGCCGAACGTGTAATCGCCGATCCGGCGGTTCAGCAGCAGCATTGCGTTCTCGTCGTACGCCGCTTTCAACAGCGGGAAGGTGGTGCGGCCGGTGGCATCGAGCGGCAGGTTCAATTGCGTGGTGCGGCCGGACAGCGTCAGGCGCAGGCCTTCCAGGGACTGGCTGCCATCCTTGGGCGCCACCTGGTAGTGATTCTGCAGCAAGTTCTTCGCCTTGCCGTATTTCGCGAACGTGACCATGGCCCGGTAGGCGTCGCGATAGCTGACCCATCCCGCTTCCTGCGCCTGTGCCGCGCCGCCGCCCGCGTACAGGGCGAGCAGCAACGGGACAGAGGCGGCGAGGAAGCGGGGCGAGGCCATCATCAGAACCGGTAGACCAGCGCCGTCGACAGGGAGACATTGGTCGGCCGCTCAACGAGCGGGCTCTTCTTCGCATCGCCCATCAAGCGGCTGAGCTGCAAGCCGCTGGTCAGCATCCAGGCCGGCGACAGCGCCCAATTCCAGCGCGCGCCCACCCGCACGTCCGCGATACCGCCATCGGGATGGTATTCCGGGTTGATCCAGTAGGACTCGGCCTCCTCGCGGCTCACGCCGAAATACGCCATGTTGTAGGCGCGGTTGACGAGCGTGAGGCCGGCCGACAGCGCCAGCGCGTGATGCGCCGCGATGTCCTGCTGCAGGTGCTGCAAGGCCACGTGCACGCGCAGGCCATTCCTGCCGTTGCCGGCGCCGTACAGCGCATTGGTAGCCAGCCTGATCCGCGGCGTAAGGTAGAAATTGGCGAAGCCGCCGTACAGCACCCGGCGCTTCATGTGGTGCATGCCTTCCAGGCGGTTGATGGTGTTGTCCGCCTCGATCCCCTCGCCTCCCACACCGGAATCGGACACGCCCTCGGCCGTGTCGCCGGGCGGAACTTCATCCACGGGTCCCGGCACCGAGGTATCGGGCGAGAATCCGTCGTCGGTCCCCGGCTGGGAGGTGGCCGGAGGGAATCCATCGACAGGAGCTGGCAGCGAAGTGGTCGGGCCGCCCGGATCGCCGGCACCGTCGCCCACCGTGCCCAGGCGGAGCATCCTCGTACCCGATGCATCACGCCCCGGCGCCAGTGCCAGCAGCGGGCCGTATTCGACGGAGGGGGAACCCGACAGATGCATGCCGATGCTCGTCCCCGAAATGAAGATGCCATTGCTCCATTCGATCTGGAGCATGGGCAACGCGGTCGTGCGCCGGTCCCGCGCTCCCTCGTAGCGGGGGGCGTACTGGGCACCAAGGCCTACATACATATCACGGCTACCGTCGGGCATGGGATTGGTGGCAGGGGTTTGCGCATGGGCCGCGCCGCATGCGCCTGCGAGCGCAAGTACGAGAAACTTGACCATGTGTGCATTCTCAAAAAGCAATGCCTCCCATTTTATATGGCTTGGGGCCGAAGATTGAACACAGTCAAGTAAGAGTGTGTGACGACACTATTCCGCGCAAGCCGCTCCGCTCGAGCATGACCGACGGCGCCGCAGTGGCATGATCGGCGAAGAGGTATGGGCGCATCGCTAGCTCCTGGAAAACAAGTCTTGCCATCCTATCCAGCGTCACCCGAAACTGTCCGCACACACATGTCGGCTTTTTGTCATAAATTTGTCGGCACAGGTTTTCAAGGCATTGTTTCTTATACAATTGCAACATGAACCGCCTGTTTCTACGCTTCTTCATCCTTGTGATGCTGTCGATCAGCGTGGCGGCCTTCATCGTGTACTTCACCATCGACCGGCTGTTCGGCGACCCGCTGGCGAACATCGCCCGCAACCAGGCGGCGGCACAGATCTTCCTGCTCGAGCAATACGTGGACCAGGCCCCGGCGGACGGCTGGCTCGACCGCCTGAACAAGGTGCGCGAAGTGTCGGAAGTGCGCTTCGACCTGATCCCGAACACCAGCGCGCGCGAGCAACTGTCCACGGCCGAGCGCGAGGCCTTCGACCGGGGCGAGGTGGTGATCGACCTGGCCAGCCGCTCGCTGTACCGCCGCGTCGACCTGACCGGGGACAAGTACATCGGCAGCGACGAAGAAGCGATCCACGCGCAAAACCTCCCGATCGACATCAAGGTGGCCTTGCAGATGGAGGCGGTGCGCTACCTGATCGTGGCGCTGGCCCTGCTGGTGCCGATCGGCTTCTGGTCGCGCGCGCACTGGCGGGGCTTGCAGCAACTGATGAAGGTGGCGGACGAGTTCGGCGCCGGCCAGCTGAAAGCGCGCGCGGAAATGAAGCACGGCGACAGCATCTACCCGCTGGCCGAGCGCATCAACCACATGGCGGGCCGCATCGAAACACTGCTCGAGTCGCAGCGCGGCCTGCTGCACTCCGTATCGCACGAAATCCGCACGCCGATCGCGCGCCTGGAATTCGCCTTCGAGCTGTTGCACGACACGGCCGAAGACACGCTGCTGCAAAAGCGCATCGGCAGCATGCAGGATGACCTGACGGAACTGAAGTCGCTCGTCAATGAGCTACTGGGCATGGCGCGACTGGACAGCGACCAGCCGCTGCGCTACGAAACCTTCGACCTCACCGAGGCCTTGCGCAGCTGCGCCAACTCGCTGCCGCCCGCGACCGTATCGCTCGACGTTTCGGTGCCCGACGGCATGGGCACCTACTACGGCGATTGCCGCCTGCTGATGCGCGCCACCGGCAACCTGCTGCGCAATGCGCAGAAATACGCGAACAGCAAAGTGGCGCTCTCCGCGATCAGCAAGCTGGGCGGCGTGACGATCACCGTGGATGACGACGGCCCCGGCATTCCCGAAGAAGAAAGGGAAAGGGTGTTCGAACCCTTCTACCGGCTCGACCGTTCACGCGACCGCAACACCGGCGGCTTCGGGCTGGGCCTGTCGATTGCCGGCAAGGCCGTGTCGCTGCACGGCGGCAAGCTCACGATCGAAACCTCACCGCTGGGAGGCGCCCGTTTCACGATCAGTTTGCCCCCTGCCTAGGCGCCGTCAGCTGGGTGACGACGTCCGGCGCGCCGTGCACCACCTTCTCATATTCGGCAATCACCTGCGCGCCGAACAGCAGCAGCGTGGCGCCGATCTCCAGGCTGAACATCACCACGATCGCCGTCGTCATCGACCCGTACACCACGTTCACCTGCGACAGCGTGGAGAAATACCAGACGAGCACATGCCGCGCGATTTCCCACAGCACCGTGGCGGTGACGCCGCCGATCAGCGCATGCTGCCAGCTCAGCCGGCCGACCGGCATCACCATGTAGATCGACGACAGCAGCAGCACCTCGCCGGCCAGCCCCAGCATGTACAGCAGCGCGCCCGACAAGCCCTGCAAGGACCATTCGACACCGAACAGGCGCACGCTTTCCGCGCCGATGACTTGCAGGCTGCCCGCCACCAGCGTAACGATCAGCGCACCAATGCCCAGGCAGAGGATGTAGCAGTAAGGGAGGATGGCCGAAACCAGGTAATGCCGCCGCCGCACGGCCACGCGATGGATGAAGATCACGCACATCGCGTTTTCCAGCACCGTAAAGGCGAGCGAACTGAAGAACAGCATCGTCAGCACGAGGAACCAGCCGACCAGGTCGCGGTGGTCGAGGAAATGCGCGACCTCGTCCACGATGGCGCGCGACTGGCCCGGCACCAGCCATTCCAGGTAATGGCCGATCGTCTCGATGAGCTCGGCCGGATCGATCACGTGCGACAGCGCCACCACCACCAGCATCAGCAGCGGCACGATCGACAGCAGCGAGTAATACGCCACCGCGCCGGCCAGCAGCAGGCCCTGGTTCGCGCGGAAGCCTCGCAGGCATTGCAGCGCGAACCGCAGCGGATGGCCGAGCACGACGGCGACAGCCTGGCGGTTGAGGATTGGCATGATGCCGATTCTAGCGAGGCTGTTGCCGGCGCGACGCCCGGCTGAGCGGGGCCGGTGAAAGCTAAATCAGTTCGATAGCCTTGCGGAGCAGGATGCAGGTTTGTGCGAGACCCTGCTGTTCATAAGTCGCGATGAACTCCTCCGCGGTCTTTGCCGGCTTTTTCAACCGTTCGCGGCACGCCTTCACGATGCCGAGCATCCCGATCGGGTCGAGGGCGTACTGAGCAACCAGAAAGTCGTCCGGGTGCAGAATTTCGATCTGATGCGACGCGACCGATTTCTCCGGAAAATCCTTCAGGTTGAAGGTGACGATCGCATTGGCATGCCCGACGATGGCGCTGGCGAGCACGTGCCGGTCATCCGCATCAGGAAGATGGAGAGACTCGATCAGGTATTCGTAGTTTTCGACGAGGCAGTCTTCGACCGCGCTATTCATCAACTCGACAGCCCTGGCAAGCTGTTGTGGTGTCAGGTCAGGTCTTTTCGCCAGCAGGTTGCGCGTCCATTCGTCATGGATGCGCTCCGTCCAGCGGGCACGGAATACTCCCTCGGCCGCAAGGCTGATAAGCAGGTCACGCAGCGGAGCCGGATACAGGACGCAAGCATCCAGCACGGCCGTGTACTGGTAGTAGCCTGCCATCAGCTGCCCCGTTAGTATCCCATATCGAGCTCTTGTGCCTGATCGGCCAGTTCCTGCAAGGCCTTGTGCGACGCTTGCCGTCGTGCTTCCTTGTATGCGACAACATCTTCGAACCGGATGCGCCGGTGCGTTCCAACCTTATGGAATGGGATTTTTCCTTCATCCAGCAGGCGTACCAGATAGGGGCGGGATACGTTCAGGAACATTGCCGCTTCCTGCGTCGTCACATCCAGTTCCTTGGGCATAATGGCGACGGCTTTACCTTGCGCCAGCGAACCCAGCATGTCGGCGAAAAGACGCAGCACTTTCGGAGGGAGCTTGAGTTGCGGCGCATCTTCGATGTTCTCCGCACCTTCCGCAACGATCGCGATATTGACTGCGCGTGAATGATCCAATGCACTGACAATGCAACGCTGAGCCGCCTTGGCAAGCTCGACTTCTTCCTTGCTGTCCAGCCGGTCGGTCACTTCGGACATTTTCATCTCCTGTTACTCGTGCAAAAAGCTACCTCGCAGGAAGGCGGGGCTTGACTCGAGGCTACGACTATCTACAACTTTTCTAGTTGTAAATGAATTCTACGAAATTAACGAAATAAACGCAACCAACGGTACGATTACCGCACCGCCCGCTCCAGCAGGGTCAACGTCTGCCGCCCCGTATCCATGCGCGCCCGGATACCCATCGGCAAGGTGAATTGATGCCGGATGTGCCCGAACGACCATCCGGTCACGGCCGGGATCGCGAGCGGCCGCAGGTGCTGGTCGGTGGTTTCGTCCAGCGTGAGCGAGGGGCCGTCGCCGGCAGGGCCGCAGCCTTCGAAGATGCCGAGCATGATGCCGGCGGCGGTGCGGAACGGCTGGTTCAGGTCCAGCTGCATCATCATGCGGTCGACGCGGTATGGTTCCTCGTTCACTTCCTCGAGGAACAGCAGCGTGTCGCGGATATCGGCTGCGTAGGGCGTGCCGGCGAGCGCACTCACCAGTGCCAGGTTGCCGCCCATCAGGCGCCCGCTCGCCGTACCGGGCACCACGGTGCGCAATGCGTAATGCGCGTTGTCCGGCTCGTAATAGGCCTTGCGGCTGTTTTGCAGCGCCATCGGGATCACGTATTCGTCTTCCGGCCGCATCAGCACGTTCAGCAAGTGTTCGGCGGAGTAACCGGACAGCGTGGACATGCCCACCGGGCCGTGGAACGTGACGAGCCCCGCATACTGATGGATGGCGAGGTGCAGTGCCGTGATGTCGGAATACCCGACCAGGATCTTCGCGTGGCGCCGGATCAGCGCGTAGTCGAGGTGCGGCAGCAGCTGCATCGCGCCCGAGCCGCCACGGATCGCCCAGATCGCCTTTACGTCGGGATCGGTGAACATGCCGTGCAGGTCGTCGCGCCGGTGCTGCCAGGGGCCGGCGTAGTTGCCCAGCACTTCTTCCAGGTAGCGGCCCAGCTTCACCTTGAAGCCGAGCGCCGCGGTGTTGGCGATGGCCTTGTCGATCGCCGCGCGCGACACCTGGCCGGCGGGGGTGACGAGGCCGATGGTGTCGCCGGGCAGCAGCCGGGGCGGTTTGATCAGTTGCATGGGTTTTCGCTGCGGGGACGAACGGGGCGCCGCCACCGCGGGAAAAACGGTGGCGGCCAGCGAGGCAGCGACCGAGGTTGCCAATAAGCGGCCGAAGCCGCGCCGGTCGATCACTCCGTCAGAAGAACTTGTACTTCAGGTTGAACGACAGCGCCCGGCCGCGCGGGTCGGCCACGCGCGGGTCCCAGCCGGCGCCCACCACCTCGTCGACGTTGTGCGCGGTGAACGGCGGGTCTTCGTCGAACAGGTTCTGGATGCCGACCGTGAGCGTGGTGTTCGGAAAGCCCGTATAGGTGGCCGACAGGTCGTACTTCGTGTAGTGGTGCACGCGCGGGTCGAAGCCGGCCGGGAAGCCGCTCTTGCCGCCGTTCGGCACCTGGTCGTTGTAGCCGGAGGCATAGCGTTGCAGCAGCAGCGCGCTCCAGTTGCCCTTCGAGACCGTCACGCTGGCGGTGTGCTTCCAGCGCAGGTACACGTCGCGCGTGCTGAACTGGCTGACCTGCTCTTTGTAGTCCTGCCCCTCGAACTCGGCGAACTTGAAGCTGTCCATGTAGGTGCCGTCCAGCACCGCTGCGTACTTGTAGCCATTGTAGCTGCCATCGTAGCGCAGCCCCACGTCCACGCCGCGCGTCTTCAGCCCCGTCGCGTTGATCCAGCCGGCTTCCACGTGGTCGATCACGCCGGTGGCCGGGTCGCGCACGATGTACTGCTGCAGGTACTGCCAGTTCTGCAGCACGATCTGCGGCGTGCGGTTGATGATGCGGTCCTTGATGTTGATCGCCCACCAGTCCAGCGACACCGAGAAGTTCCTGAACGGTTCGGCGACGATGCCCAGCGTGCCCTGCTTGGACGTTTCCGGCCGCAGGTTCGGGTTACCGCCCGTGTTGTAGTCCAGGCGCGGGATCGCGCAGAAGTCCGGATTGCCCGGGTTCCTCGCGCAGCCTTCCTGGTCGATCACGCCATTCGGCAATTCCTGCGACAGGCGGCCGGCGTACAGCTGGGTGAAGCTGGGCGCCAGGAAGCCCTTGCTGGCCGAGCCGCGCAGCAGCAGCCGCTCGGTGGGCTGGTAGCGGAACGCCACTTTCGGGTTCGTGGTGGCGCCCACCAGGCTGTAGTTGTCCTTGCGGATCGCCAGCTGCACTTCCAGGTCCTTCAGCACCGGCACCAGCGCCTCGGCATACACGGCGCGAACATAGCGCGTGGCCTGCTCCAGGTTCGCATTGCCGGGCGCCAGCAGGATCTTCGTCGCATCCACGTCCTGCCCGAACGAATAGGTTTCCTTGCGCAGGTCGAAGCCGGCCGCCATCGACACGGCGCCGGCCGGCAGGTTGAACACCTCGCCGGAAATCGCGCCGTCGAATTGCGTCATCGTCGTGCGGCCATGCTGGAAGGGGCCGTAATACTTGGTCGATTCGATCAGGTCCATCGCCTCCTGCGTCTGCGACTGGCCGGCGCCCACCCAGGGATTGATGATGCCGGTGCCGAGGGCGGCGTACAGCTTGTCCGTCCATGCATAGCCGTTCACCAGGTCCATCTGCGCCTTGCTGCCCGATTTCGACAGGCCCAGCTTGTAGTCGTACCTGCCGGCCAGCGTGCCTTCCAGCGCCACCAGCGCGCGGTAGTTATCGAGCACGATATCCTGCGTGCGGTTGCCCACCGCCGAGGCGCGCCACTTGTACAGGATCGGCCTGGTGCGGTCGTAGGTGGAAATATACGGCGACAGGTCCTGGTAATACGGACCGTTCACAGGGTATGCATTGCCGGCGGCCAGCGTGGTGGAAATCTGCAGCGGCGTCAGTTCCGCCGTGGTTTCCGTGCGCGAGCCGAGCAGTTCCACGAACATGCGGTGGTCGGCATTCAACTTGAAGGTGCCGCGCGACACGCCCGTGGTGCGCTCCACCGGGAACGTCATCACGTAGTCGCCGCCGTAGTCATACGCGCACGAATATCTCGTGCGCGTGATCGGCGTGACATTGGTCCACAGTTCGCTGGCGTACTGCGACATGCCGGGCACGGAATCGCAGTTGCCCTGCAGGCTCAACAGGCTGGCTTGCAGGTAGGTCGTGCTGTCGCCCGGCATGCGGAAACCGGTGCC
The DNA here is from genome assembly GCF_037094685.1 of Massilia sp. METH4. Taxonomy (NCBI): domain Bacteria; kingdom Pseudomonadati; phylum Pseudomonadota; class Betaproteobacteria; order Burkholderiales; family Oxalobacteraceae; genus Massilia; species Massilia sp. METH4. Next base: position 1,618,780 of record NZ_CP146614.1, read on the forward strand.
CAGCGCCGAGCCGGCGCCCGTGAGGATATTGGCGTACGGCGTGCCGGTGGTATCGGGAGACAGGCCGCGCCACGGCTGGTAGCCATTGGCGAAGTCGCGCTGGCTCGAGGCAAGCTTGTCGTTCACGTCGCGCGTCACGCTGGCCATCACGTTCCAGCCGTCGGTGTCCAGGTTGCCCACGCCGCCCAGCAGCGAGTAGCGGCGCTCCATACCGCCGCCCGCTTCCGTGCCGTTCAGGGTGGTCGCAGCTTCCAGGCCCTGGTAATCCGTCTTGAGGATGAAATTGACCACGCCGCCGATCGCATCGGTGCCGTAGATCGCGGAGGCGCCATCCTTCAGGATTTCCACGCGCGCGATCGCCACCAGCGGGATCGAGTTCAGGTCCACGGCCTTGCCGCTGCCGCCGTTGTTGCCCATGCGGCGGCCATTGAGCAGCACCAGCGTGGCATTCGGACCGAGGCCGCGCAGCGAGGCAAACGACGCACCGCCGGACGTGCGGTCGGCATCGGCGCCGAACACGTTATTGCCGGACGTGGCGTTGTCCGCCCCCGTGCCGTTGGCCGACACGAGGCGCAGCAATTGCTCGGCATTCGTCACGCCGGCCTTCTGGATGGTGTCGAGCGTGATCGTCTGCACCGGCAGCGCGCCTTCCCTGGCCACGCGCTTGATGCTCGAACCGGTGATCTCCACGCGCTGCATGGGCTGCGCATCCTGCGCGACGGCCGGCCCCACGACACCCATCAGCGCAATCATGTGCGCCAGCTTCTTAACCTTCACGGCCTTCTCCCGATGTTCAAGTGGTGCTCGCCGGCCCTCGCTTCCGGTCCGCATGGATGGGTGGCGCCGTCATGGCGGCTGCCTATCCCGCGCCGGGTCAGGGTAGCGCGATGAAATTCGCGCCAGCCAATGAAAATTGCAAACCCGGCCATAACTTTATGGAATGCATAACAAGATGTCATTCCCGAGGGGCCATTTTAGCGGCCCCATCCCGGGCGGAAAGGTCGAGATCGAGATATCGCCAGTTCGTGAATTCGACCGGATGGCGCTTGTAGTTTTTTAGCCACGGTTGTCGGATGTCGGCCGAGATCGGATGCGTCAGCAGCACCCAGGGGTTGTAGGCATGCAGCAGGTCGGCCATCTCGTTGTACAGCTTCGTGCGCGCCGGGCTGTCGCTCATGGTCCGCGCCTGCTCGTAGCGCACGTTGTAGGCCGGCAGGTTGAAGCGGGCATAGTTGGCGCGGCCCACGTTGCCGCCATAGAGCAATTGATAGAAATTGTCGCCGTCGGGGAAGTCCGCGACCCAGTTCGTCTCGAACATCATCACCTTGCCCAGGCGGGAAGCCTTGATGATCTCCGTCTTCTTGTCCGTCTTGAACACCACGCGCAGGTGGATGGACTCGAAGGTCTTGCGCCACAGCTCATCGCGCAGGCGGCCCACCATCGTCGGTTCGCTGTGCATCGTGAGCAGCAGTGGCCGGCCATCGGGCAGCGTGCGGTAGCCATCCCTGCCCTGGCGGTAGCCATGGCGGTCCAGCAGCGCACGGGCCAGCGCCAGGTCATGCGCGACGGGGCTGCGATACGCCGGGTCGTATCCGAGCACGTTCGGCGGCAGCGGCGACTGCGCCTGGATCGCCAGCCCTTTCTTCAGCAGCGCCACGTCCTGCGCGCCGTCGTAGGCCAGCGCGATCGCGCGGCGCAGCGCCACCTTGGCCGGCGTGTAGCCGCCGATGACGGGGTCTTCCATGTTCATCCACATGTAGTACGTCTGCAGCACGGGGAACGGATCGAGCACCATGCCGCGCCGCGCCAGTTCCCGTTTCAGCCTTGGCTGCTGCGACGCCGGGTCGAGCACCAGGTCGCGCATCGATTCCGGCACCTGCTCGATGTAGTCGAATTCGCCGTTCAGGTAACCCAGCACGCGCGACTGGTATTCCTCCATGATCTTTACTTCCACGCGGTCGACCAGCGGCAGCTTCTTCCCCTCCCAGCGCTGGTGATAATCGGGATTGGCGAGCAGGGTGATCTTGTCGCTGCGCTTCCATTCGCCGATGCGGAACGGGCCGCTGCCCACCGGGTGGTTACCCATCTGCGCGCCGTACTGTTCCGCCACCTCGCGCGCCACCACGCCCGTCGCCGGCAGGGCCAGGTAGAACGGCAGGGCCGGATCGGGCGCGCGCAGGCGCAGTTGCAGCGTGTAGCGGCCGGTGGCCTTCAGGCCGGGGATATCGGCCGCATGGTTGAAGTTTTTTGCCAAAACGTCATCGCCCAGCAGCTTGCCCTCGAACAGGAACAGCCAGGGCGACTTCAACGCCGGGTCGTACAGCCGCTTGATCGTGTAGACATAATCGGCGGCCGTTACCTCGCGCGGCTTGCCGCCGAACGCGGGATCGGGCGTGAAGTGCATGCCGGGCTTCAGGCGGAACGTCCAGGTCGTGCCGGCCGCGTCCACCGACGGCATCTTCACCAGCGTGTTCGGGCGCAGCTTCACCGGGCGCGCCTGGTAGTCGTAGCGCAGCATCGGGTCGAACAGGTTTTCCAGCAGCGACAGGCTGGCCAGGTCGGAGGCGACGGCGGGGTCCAGCCCCGTTTCACCGGTGGACAGCAGGGCGCGCAGTACTTTCGGTTGCGCCGCCGCGGCGGTGCAGGCTGCAAGCAGCAGAATGGCGGCGATTTTGCGGACGCGTATCATGTGGCGCAGCATAAAGCAGGCGCTTGCCGTGCACCAGCTCATTTTCCCTGCCATAACTTTTTCGCATGGAGGACCGGCATTCTTTCATCGCGCACTCTATACTTTGCCTGCAGAATCGAGAATCACCTTCTTTTGTCCGCTTTGTCCGCCTCATTTCAGTCTGCCTATGTCTCTCAATTACATCTGGGCCGGTTTCTTCCTCGTCGGCTTCGCGGCCGCGCTGGCCCAGTGGATCTTCCTCGGCGATACGGAGATCTTCAAGAAGATCATCGACGGCACCTTCGACTCGGCGCGCAGCGCCGTGATGGATATCGCCCTCCCGCTGGCCGGCGTGATGACGCTGTGGCTCGGCATCATGAACATCGGCGAAAAGGCCGGCGCCATCGCCTGGTTCGCGAAAGTGATCTCCCCCTTCTTCTCGCGCATCTTCCCCGAAGTGCCGAAGGACCACCCGGCGACCGGCCACATGGTGATGAATTTCTCGGCCAACCTGCTGGGCCTGGACAACGCCGCCACGCCGTTCGGCCTGAAGGCGATGGAAAGCCTGCAATCGCTGAACCCGAACAAGGATACCGCCAGCAATGCGCAGATCATGTTCCTGGTGCTGCATACCTCCGGCCTCACCCTGATCCCGCTGGCGATCATGGCGCAGCGCGCGATCCTGGGTGCCAGGGACCCGTCGGACATCTTCATTCCCTGCCTGATCGCCACCTACGTGGCCACCGTGGCCGGCATCATCGCGGTGTCGATCCGCCAGAAGATCAACCTGTTCGACTCCGTGCTGCTGTCCTGGATCGGCGGCATCACGGCCGCCATCCTGGCGATGATCTGGTATTTCACGAACTTCCTCACGAAGACGGAGATCGAGACAGTATCGAAAGTCGTCAGCAACCTGATCCTGATGGGCGTGATCACCGTGTTCCTGGTGGGCGCGATGCGCAAGAAGGTCAACGTCTACGAAGCCTTCATCGAAGGCGCGAAGGGCGGCATCCAGACGTCGATCACCGTGATTCCCTACCTGGTCGGCATGCTGGTGGCGATCGGCGTGTTCCGTAACGCGGGTGTGTTCGGCTTCATCGTCAGCGGCTTCGAATGGCTGTTCTCGAGCCTCGGCATGAACACGGACTTCGTGCCGGCCTTGCCCACGGCGCTGATGAAGCCGCTGTCCGGCAGCGGCTCGAAGGCGATGATGATCGATGCGATGCAAACCTACGGCCCCGATTCCTTCGTGGGCCGCCTGGCCTGCATCTTCCAGGGCTCGGCCGACACCACGTTCTATATCGTGGCCCTGTATTTCGGCTCTGTGGGCATCCGCAAGACGCGCTATGCGATTTCCTGCGGCCTGATCGCCGACCTGGCCGGCGTGATCACCGCGATCTGCGTGGCCTATGTGTTCTTTGGTTAAGGAGTAGCGATGCGCTTGCGTCACCTGGCCCTGATTGGCCTGTTCATCGTTGGCGCCGCGCGCGCCGAATTGCCGGAGCCGGTGTCCCGCCTGGCCCATGCGGCCGGCATTCCCGAAGCGGCGATCGGCGCCGTCGTGTTGCGCGGCGACACCATCCTCGTCTCGAACGAAGCCGACCGGCCGATGGTGCCGGCATCGACGATGAAGGTGCTCACGGCCGTCGTTGCGCTGGAAGAACTGGGCCCGGCGTTTCGCGGCCGCACCGAATTGCGCAGCAAGGGCGAGATCGAGGGCGGCGTGCTGAAAGGCGACCTGCTGGTACGAGGCGGCGCCGACCTGGACTTCACCGAAGATGCGCTGGTGCACATGCTGGAACGCCTGCGCGCGCTGGGCGTGCGCAAGATCGCCGGCGACCTGGTGCTGGACCGCCAGCTGTTCCAGCCGGCCCGCATGGACATCGGCCGGCAGCAGTTCGACGACGCGCCGGAAGCGTATTACAACGTGGTGCCCGATGCGCTGCTGCTGAACATGAACCTGCTGACGGTGGACATGGACTCGACTGGCAAGGGCCGGGTGAAGGCGGCGGCGCTGCCGGAGCTGGATCGCGTGGCGGTGCGCTCCGAGCAGACGCTGGTCGATGCCGCCTGCGCAAGCTGGGAAGACGGCTGGAAGCCGCCGACCGTGGCGAAGCACGGCGAGCGCCTGACCGTCGTCCTGCACGGCACCTTCCCCCGCAACTGCCGCCAGACCTACCGCATCAACGTGCTCGATCGCGACGATTATGCCGACCGCCTGATCCGCGCCACGTGGAAGCGCCTGGGCGGCACGATTGCCGGCAGGACGCGCGCGGTGGACCTGGCCGAGCACACGTCGATGCTGGCCGCCGCCGCGACGGCACAGGGCGCGATCGGCACCAGCGATGTGGAAGCTCCCGAGGCGCTGCCGAACGGCATGGACGCCGACGGCACGCGCCTGCTCGCCCAGCACGTTTCCCGCTCGCTGCCCGAACTGGTGCGCGACATGATGAAGATTTCGGACAATGCCTGGGCCCGCACGCTGTTCCTGGCGCTGGGCAGCCTGCAAAAGGATGACACGCTGGGCAGCCGCCCGCTGCCGGCCGGACAAAGGCTGGCGATGCTGATGGTGGCGAACGGCGGCACTGGCGGCAGCACGACACCGGGCGGCGGTGGCGACGCGGCCATGCCCGCCACCACGCAAGCGCGCGCCGAAGCGGTGATGCGCGACTGGTTCAAGCGCCATGGCATCGACGACAGCGGCATGGTGGTGGAAAACGGCGCGGGCCTGTCGCGCATCGAACGCGTGCGGCCCGTGCAATTGGCGGCCGTGCTGGCGGCCGCCAGCGAATCCCCGTGGGCCCCGGAATTCCAGGCCAGCCTGCCGATCGTGGCCGTCGACGGCACGATGAAGCGGCGGCTGAAAGGCACCCAGGCCGCCGCGCGCGCCCGCATCAAGACGGGAACGCTGCGCAACGGCGTGGCGGTGGCCGGCTATGTGCCGGACGCGAACGGCGAGCCATGCATCGTGGTGGCCATCATCAATCACGACAATATCGACCACGCCGCCGGGCGCGGCATCGTCGATGCGCTGATCGAGTGGACGGCGAACAGCAGCGGCGGCAACGCGATGTGATGCGGGCCTGGCCCATCGCCGCGCAACCCGTGCCAATCTGGACGGTCGGTCCGGCCGCGTGTATCCTCGCGGCTCTCTCACGCCTCCAGCAAGGACCATGAACCACAGCAGCGCGGCCGGCGCCACGGCCTCTCCGACTTCGTCCTGGCAAGCCAGGCAATGGATCATCGTTGCCATCGCCTTCGCCGCGACGGCGGCGCTGGTCATGTGCTGGCGCTGGGGCGGCACCATCGAGGATTCGCTCGCCTATTTCAATACGGCCCGCTACCTGCGCGGCGAGATCGCTTTCGATGCCTTGCGCGCGCCCTTCCCGTACCGGCTGGCGATGCCGGCGCTGGCGGCGCTGCTGCCGGGCGACGTGCGCAACAATTTCGCCCTGCTGAACTGGCTGGCCATGTCGGCGGCGGCGCTGATGCTGGCCGTGGCCGCTGCCAGGGCCGGCCTTTCCAACGCCCGCGCCATCGGCGCCGGCCTGCTGCTGCTCGTCTCCGTGCCCACCTTCTGGTATGCGCCCTACCTGCTGACCGACCCCGGATCGATCTGCGCGCGCGCCGCCTTCGTGTTGGGCGTGGTCACGGGTGCGCCCTGGCTATCCCTGGCGGCCGGGCTGGCCGGCACCGCGGTGCGCGAGGAAAACATCCTGCTGCTGGCATGGCTGCTCGCCACGCGCCGCACCAGCGTACCCACCGGCATCCTGTTCCTGGCGCTGGCGGGCGCCTGGCTGGTGGCGGTACGCTGGTGGATCCTGCCCGGCCTGCCCTCGTACACCTGGGTGCCCAATATCGGCACCCTGCTGAACGCGTTGCAGGACAAGCGCGGCATGCTGTCGCTGGCGGCGGCATCGGTCATCGTGCTCCCGTTGGCGGCCGCCGGGTGGCGCCATTGCGCGCCCCGGCTGGCACCGCTGAAGGGGCTGGCCATCCTGATGGCGCTGCCGCCGCTGTACGCCACGCTGTCGGTGCGGGTCGAGGGCCGCATCGTGTGGGACCTGTATCCCTTCCTGCTGCCGATCGCGGTTTGCGCGTTTCCCCAGGCTGGCGCGGCCCGCCGGCACGGCGCTGCGCTATAGCACGCGGGTATAGACGGCGCGCACCCGTTCCCGGTCGCCGCAGTCGAAGTGCCACCACTCAGTCTTGATGCCCACGAAGCCGGCGCTGAACATGGCGTCGCGCAGCAATTGCCGGTTGGCGGCCTGCCCGGCGCTCAGCCGGCCGCAGGCCAGCATCTCCTCCTCCAGCGCCGGGTGCGACAGCTCCGTCATGTCGTCGAAGCCGGTGCCCATGTCCAGTTCGCGCCCAGCTTCGTCGACGATCGTCACGTCCACCGCCATGCCGAACGAGTGGATGGAACCGCGCGCCGGATCGGCCAGGTACATGCGCAGGTCGGTGCCGGCGAGCGCTTCCCATAGCTGTTCCTGCACGCGGTGCGGGCGCAGCGCATCGAGGATGACCAGCGTGCAGCCGGACCGCAGTTCCGCCAGCCGGGCGACGGCCCGCTCGATCGCTGCGGCGGCCTCGCGGTGCAGCCACGCGCAGTCGAGCGGCGAGTACAGGTCGCGGCCCACGAAATTGTCGCGGGTCGCATAGCGCAGGTCGACGCGGATGCCGGCGATCGACGCCAGGTGCCGGTAGTCCGGGTGGCCCGGCACCTGCTCGCTGGTGATCGTGGCGGCAACCGGGGCTGTCATGCCGTGCCCAGGCAGGTACGGGCCGCCTGCGCGATGCAGTCGGCCAGCTGGCGGGCACCGTGCGACAGCGGCGAATGCCCGGCCGTCAGCAGGTACAGCTGGATGCCGATCGCGGGGGTTAAAGGCCGCCGCTGGATGCGCGAGGACGACGCGGCGGTGAACGGGTCGACGACGGCCATGCCGCCCCCGGCCTGGACGAGCGAGCGGGCGATCTGGTACGTCTGCACCACGGTGCGAAACGTGGGGTGGATGCCCTGCGCCTCGCAGGCGGCCACCACCAGTTCGCCCAGCGGGTCGTTGTCGGCATAGCCGATCAACTCGCCCTGCAGGCCGCACGGCGACAGCGGCAGCGCCAGCTCGTCGTCGCGCCACGTGCCGGGTGGCGCGATGGCCGTCATCACGCCCTGCGCAATCGGTTCGGCGACGATGCCGGGGTGGCGCGGATCCTGCAGCGACAGCCCGAAATCCGCTTCGCCCAGCCGCAGCATGTTGACGATTTCGCTCGTGTGGTGCGTGGCCAGTTCGCAGCGGGTGGTGGGGAAATCGCGGCGCCACTCGCTCATCGCATCCGGCAGCACCGAGATCGCCAGCGTCGGCGTCGACACCATCCGGATCGTCTCCACGGCGCGGCCCTTCAGGCTCGCGGCCAGCCGGCGGATGCCTTGCAGGTCGCGGTTCAGCTTTTCCGTTTCGGCGAACAGCCGGTGCGCTTCCGGCTTGGGATACAGCTTGCCGCGCACGCGCTCGAACAGCGGCATGCCGAGCTGCAGCTCGCAGTGCTGCAGCACTTTCGTGACCGCCGGCTGCGAGATATGCAGCACCTGGGCGGCACCGCTGATGGTGCCGACCTGCATGATGGCGTGGAAGACTTCGATGTGGCGCAGGCGCATGGGCTCCCCTTTCACTGGTCAGGATAGGAGAAACGCCGCCACGGTGCAATGCCTCAGGGTTGGGTCGGCTTGGCGGCCGTGGCTGCCGGTGCCGGCGGTGCGGGCGGTTTCGGCGCGGTCAGCACTTCCAGGATCGCCGCGCTCTCCGCGTCGGGCCAGCCATCCCAGTTCGCTTGCCGGTACTTGGTCTGGAACGCCACCAGCACATTGTGCGTGGCTTCATCCAGCACGCCGGTGTTCGGCACCGCGTAGCCGTGCTGCGCCAGCTTTTGCTGGAACCATGCGATATCGGGCAACGCCGTCTCGAAGCGCGCCTTGTGCAGCGCCACCTGGTTTGCGTCCGGCCACAGGATCAGGCCCGCGTCCGCCAGTTGCTTCCACGGGAACAGCGGGCCGGGGTCCTGCTTGCGCTGCGGCGCGATATCGGAGTGGGCGAGGATGTTTTCCGGTGCCACGTTATGGCGTTTCACCAGGTCCTTCAGCAGCGGGATCAGCTGGTCGATCTGCGCCTGGGCGAAGGGCTGATAGACACGGCGGCCGTCCGGCGCGAGCGCGAAGCCGGGGTTGACGATCTCGATGCCGATCGAGCTGTTGTTCAGGTTCGTGAACGACTTCCAGCTCGACAGGCCAGCATGCCAGGCCGCGTTCTTTTCATCGACGAGGGCGTAGAACTTCGGCTGCGGCTCGTCCGTGAGCAGGTAATGGGCGCTGACATCCTTTTCCGTGAGCAGCATGATCGAGCGCTGCAGATCGGCCACCGTGTAGTGCAGCACGATGAAGCGCACGCGGCTCGCCTGGCCCTTGGCCGTCAGCGAATGGTCGACCTTGTAGGGCGGCGCGGGCGGGGTGGTGGCGCAGCCGGCCAGCGCGGCGGCGAACAGGGAGGCGAGCAGGATCTTCTTCATCGGTTGAGTCTCGGTGGCGTCGATGCGCATCAGTGCGGCCTTGCGGCCAGGCGCGCGGCCGCCGCATGCGGCCGCGCCGTTCTTTGTTCCATTGCCAGCGATGCCGGCAGTGCTTCCCGCATCGCCTGCGCGATGAGCGGATGCAGCTCGGCCGCGCGGCCCGACAGCACGACGGGCCGCGCGCCGAAGCGCGCGACCAGTGCCCGGGCCAGCCGGGCCAGCTCGATGCCGGCCTGGCGCAGGATCGCGCGCGCCTCCCCATCCCCGGCCGCGCTCCTGGCCACCGCCAGCGCCAGCTGCCCGATCTCGCCCCGTTCGCGCGTGTAGATGAACTGCCGCGAAAACGACCAGTCGCTGCCGCCCACGTGGTCGAACACCGCGTGAGCCAGCGGCGATGCCTGCCAGGCGCCCGGCTGCTCATCCTCGCGGCGCCAGATGCGGCGCATCGCTTCGCGCGCGATCCAGAAACCGCCGCCGGCATCGTCCAGCACCACGCCCCGGCCGCCGGCGCGGTGGAACGTGCCATCGGCATCGATGAACGCGGCAATGGAGCCGGTGCCGGCATAGACGAGGTAGCCGCCGCCCGGCGCGAACGCGTCCAGGTAGGCGATTTCGATATCGTTGCACAGGCTGATGTCGCGTGGCGCCACGCCGAGCAATTCGGCCAGCCAGCCCGTGAGCACGGTGCTGTCGCCGCCGAATCCCGTCAGCCCGGCCGTGATACGGCGCGGGCGGCCGTGCGCCAGCACGTTGGCGGCCAGCGCCTCGAACGTGGCGCGCAGCCGTGCGCGTCCGTCGGCGCTGGCCATCTGCAAGGCGGAAGAACCGGCCACGCGGCCTTCGGCGACGATGGCGCCGGTGGCGTCGGCGAGCGCCCAGCGCGTTTGCGTGCCGCCCGCGTCGATGCCCAGGCCGGTGTCCATCTAGACTTTCGCGCCGGCGCGGGCGCTCTCGAGGCCCACGCGGTCGACGGCCGTGACGACCACGGCGCGCGCCGGCACGCCGGCCAGGTCGCGCAGTACCACCTCGTTCTTGGCGGCCGGCGCCGTCGTGAAGCGCCACTCGTCGCCATAGCGCGCCCAGATCGCAAAGGTGGCGGCGCCCTTCGACGGTCCGATCGCCACCGCCAGCCCTCCTTCGCCACGCTTGACGGCCACCGTGGGCGCCTCGGGCGGCTTGTCGCCCAGCCATGGCGAGGCCGGCACCAGGGCGGCGCTCTGGTAGCTCATCGCCTTCAGCTTGTCGTACAGGCCGCCGCGGTTCTGCATCAGCGGCGCGATCGAGAAGTGCACGTGGCCCTGGGCCGCCGGGCGGCTGCGCGTCACGTCGATCTGCTGCACGATCTCGTCCGGCCCGAAGGGCTTCGCGGAACCGTCCGCCGTGCGGCTGGTGAACAGGCCCGGCCACACGTGCCGGCCGCGCGTGTTCTGCGCGAGCCAGTAGTCCAGCAGCACGGGATAGGCTTGCGGCGCCTGCGCGATGGGCCAGTACAGCTGCGGCGCGAGGTAGTCGAGCCAGCCCTTCTGCAGCCACGACTCGGCGTCGGCATACAGCTTGTCGTATTGCGAGAAGCCGGCGATGCCGCGCGGCCGGCGGTCCGGGCGGCCGATGCCGAACGGGCTGATGCCGAACTTGACCCACGCCTTTTCGCGGCGGATGCCCAGGTAGATCTGCTCGATCAGCTTGTCCACGTTCTGGCGCCGCCACCCGGCGCGGTCGAGCGTACCGCCGCCGCGCACGTAGCGCTGCCATGACGGTTCGTCCGGGAACGGCAGTTCCGGCTTTTGCCACGATGGCGTGTCGAGCGCCGAGGCTTCGCCGCCGGAGGCGGCCGGCGCCTCGATCGGATAGGGATAGAAGTAGTCGTCGATGTGCACGCCGTCGATATCGTAGCGGCGCACCACGTCCAGGATCACGTCCAGCGTGCGCTGCGACGCGGCCTCCTCGCCCGGGTCCATCCACAGCAGCTTGCCGTAGGTTTTCACGGCCTGCGGGTGCGTGTTGGCGATATGGTCCTTCGCCAGCGGCGTGCGGGCGGCCGCATGGCGGGCGCGGTAGGGATTGAACCAGGCATGCAGCTCCATGCCGCGGGCGTGCGCCTGGGCGATCCAGAATTGCAGCGGGTCCCACATGGGCGACGGTTCCTTGCCGGAACGGCCGGTCATGAACTCGGACCAGGGTTCCAGCCTGGATGGATAGATCGCGTCCGCACTGGGGCGCACCTGAAGCACGATGGCGTTCAGGTTCAGCGCCTTGGCGCGATCGAGGATGGCGATGGCCTCCGCCTGCTGCTTCGCCGGCGGCGCATTGCTGCGGCTGGGCCAGTCGATGTTGGCGACGGTGGATACCCAGGCGGCGCGGAATTCGCGCGGCGCAGCGGGGGGCGCCTCGCCCGTGTAGCGCACAGGTTCGGGATGCGGCACGGGGCCGGCGCCAGCGGGACCGGCGGGAGGCGCCTCGGGCCGCGTCGGGGATGTCGAGCATGCGCTCATGATGGCCGCCAGCACGCCGGCGCCGCCCGCGGCCAGCATCAGCCGCTTGTTACGATCGAAAGCCAAGACCACTCCTGTGAAATAAGCGGCAATATTGTAATACTGGTCGGCGGTATTCCTGCGCGCGCAATGCATGGGAAAACCTGTGTCGCACACCATTTTCCGGTTGAAGCGTCCGGAAAATGATGTCCGACACGGGTTCCTTTGCCGCCCTCAATTCCTTCCGAACTCCGGGTCGATCTTCACCAGCGCCGTCATGGCGAACGCGGGAATCGTGGCCAGGCACGCCCAGATGAAGAAGTGCCGGTAGCCCATGATCTCCTGCAGGTAACCGCTGGCCATCTGCGGCAGCATCATTCCCATCGCCATGAATCCCGTGCAGATCGCGTAGTGCGCCGTCTTGTGCTCGCCCTCGGCGACCATGATCATGTACATCAGGTAGGAAGCGAAGCCGAAGCCGTAGCCGAACTGCTCCACCGCCATCGCCACCGTGATCAGCGCGATATTGCCGGGCTGGGTGTACGCCAGGTAGACGAACACGAGCCCTGGCAGGTGCAGGATGAACGCCATCGGCCACAGGCAGCGCTTCAGGCCATAGCGGGCAATGGCCACGCCGCCCAGCAGCCCGCCGATGGTCAGCGCGATGACACCCACCGTGCCGTAGACAACGCCCACTCGCGTGTTGTCCAGCCCCAGCCCGCCCTCGGCCACCGGATCGAGCAGGAAAGGCACGGCCATCTTCAGCAGTTGCGATTCGCCGAGGCGGAACAGCAGCAGGAAGCCGAGGATCGTGAGGATGCCCTTCTTCTGGAAGAAGCTCGCGAAGGTGAGGAAGAACTCGGCGAACGGATTGCCGCGCAGGCGCGCCGGCGCATCGGCGGCCGGCCGCGGCAGCATGAAGAAGTGGTAGGCGCACAGCACCGCGAACACGACGCCCAGCAGGCCGAACACGACGGACCACGCCGTACGCGGGTCGCCCGTGTGCGTGATCAGGATGCCGGCCAGCGCCACCAGCGCGCCCTGCCCCGTGATATTGGCGAGCCGGTAGAACGTGCTGCGCACGCCCACGTAGGCGGCCTGCTGCTTTTGCTGCAGGGCCAGCATGTAGAAGCCGTCCGCCGCGATATCGTGGGTGGCCGAGGAAAACGCCATCAGCCACAGCACGGCAAGGCTCATCTGGAAGAACGCGGGCAGGTGCGTGGTGAACGCCACCAGCGCCAGCGCCACGCCGGTCAGGCCCTGCAAGGCCACGGTCCACTGGCGCTTGGTGCCGAACATCTCGACCACCGGCGCCCACAGCGGCTTGATCACCCACGGCAGGTATAGCCAGGATGTATAGAACGCGATCTCCGCGTTCGAGAAGCCGGTGTTCTTGTACATCACCAGCGACAGGTTCAAGACGGCGAAATAGGGAATGCCCTGGCCGAAGTAGAGGGTGGGCACCCACCACCAGGGATTGCGCTGCACTGCTTTCATTACATCCTTTGTTCCACGAACTCTATCCACGGATGCTGGCGGCACGTCAGGCGTTCAGGGCCCCGCGCACGCTGCCTCCGGCTCGTGCCAGCAGGGTTTCGGCCTGCGGCACCGGCACCTTCTTCAGCAGTGCGACGATAGCCACCTTCACGTGGAAGCCGCACCGCTCCAGCGCGGCCCGCGCGGCGGCTTCGTCGGCGCCGGTGGCATGCACCGTCAGGCGCACCGTGCGCGCGTACAACTTGGCGTTGGTGGGCTTCAAGTCTACCATCAAGTTCCGGTACACCTTGTGCAGCCGGACCATGATGGCACTGGAGATCGTGTTCAGCACGATCTTCTGCGAGGTGCCGGCTTTCAGGCGCGTGCTGCCCGAGATGACTTCCGGGCCGGTATCGAGCGTGATGCCCACGTGCGCCTCGCCGGCCACCGGCGCATCGGCATTGTTGGCGATACCTATCGTCAGCGCGCCGGCTTCCCGCGCCGCGTGCAGGGCGCCCAGCACATAGGGCGTGCCGCCCGAGGCGGCCAGCAGCAGCACCACGTCGTTGGGAGTGGGCGTCACGGCAAGCAGGTCGCGGGCGCCCTGCCCGCGGTCATCCTCGGCTCCTTCGACGGCCACGAACATCGCGCCCTCGCCGCCGGCCAGCAGGGCGACGGCCCGCTCGTGCGGCCAGGAAAAAGTAGGGTACAGCTCCACGCTGTCGAGAACACCGAGCCGGCCGGAAGTGCCTGCGCCCACGTAGATCAGCCGTCCGCCCGCCTCGACACGGGGAACGGCCGCCTCGATCGCCGCGGCGATCGAGGGCGCGGCGGCGCGCACCGCGTGCACGGCGTTGAACTGGTCGTCGACGAACGCCGCCACCAGTTCGGGTACCGCATACTGGTCCAGCTGCGCATGGTCGCTGCTCGGGGTCTCGGTTTTCAGCATGGGACCAGTGTAATACCAAAGGGGCCGCTCCAGCCATGAAAGGTGCTGGGGCAGGCATACCGAAAAGTTATCAGCCCCGCCGCATTTCGGCGACGAAGTCGTAATGGTCGCTGCGGCAATAGGAATGGGTGAGTTCCACGGCTTCGCCGTTTTCCAGATAGGCGATGCGGGTGATGAACAGCACGGCCTGGCCTTCCGGCACATCAAGCTGGCGCGCCAGCTCGGCCGAGGCGTTCATCGCGCGGATGTGCTGCAGTGCGCGCGCGGGCGCCTTGCCGATCTTTTCAAGGTACTGGTACAGCGAATCGCCGATCGCTTCCGGATCGGGCACCACGGTGGCCGGCAGCACGCTCACTTCGTAGGCCATCGCCACGTCGTCGGCGAAGCGCAGCCGTTCCAGGCGTGCCACTTTCGTGTTGGGCGAGAGCGCAAGGCTCATCTGCTCGTCCGCGCTGGCGACGACGATGCCGCGGCGCAGCCAGCGCGTGCCCGGCCTGTAGCCGCGCTGCTGCAACTGCTCGGAAAAGCTGGACAGGTTCGACAACGGCTGCTCGATGCGCGGCGCGATGTAGTTGCCGGAACCCCGCTTGCGCACGACGAGGCCCTGCTCCACCAACTGGTCGATGGCCTTGCGCGCCGTGACGCGCGAGACGTTCAGCTGCTCGGACAGCGTGCGCTCGGACGGCAGGGCCTGGTCCACCTGGTAACGGCCCGCGCGCACGTCGTCCGTCAGCTTGCGGGCAATCTGCATGTACAGCGGCGATGTATCGGGCTGTAAACCTGCGGGCTGTGAACCAGCCGGCTGTGAACCAGCGCGCTGCCCGGCCTGCGGCTGGGGTGCGTTTTCCTGGGCTTGCTGCAAAATCATGACAATTCTCCTATACCTCGTAGTGTAACGGCGATGGAGAATGGCCGCCTCGTTCGTTCCGCATGAAAAAACGCGGTAACCGCATAACGGCAGCTCATGCCGCACCCTCAAGAGGCCATCCATGACATTGTTCCGCACCATCGCCGCCGTGTTGCTCGCCGCCGGCATCGCCTGTTCCGGCGCCGCCGCGGCGGCGAAGCTCGATCCCGACCACTACCTGATCACCAAGGAAACGATGGCCAAGATCAAGGCGATCGAGGCCGAGTTCGAGAAGTCGGGGAAGAAAAAGCCCGGGGCGGACGATGAAGACGAGGAAGACGATGGCCGCGACGCGAAAAAAGGCGGCAAGAAGGACAATCCCACGCCCGAAGAGCTGGTGCGCGAGATCGAATCGAACAAGGAAGCGATGGCGGCCCTGAAGCGCCACGGCCTGACGAGCCGGGACTATGCGCTCACCTCGTTCGCCCTGCTGCACGCGGGCATCTACGTGATGTTCGAGAATTCGATGGACAAGAAGGGCGCGGCCGACATGCTCGCCAAATTCACCAAGGAGCAGCGCGCCAACGTCGCCTTCGTGCGGGCGATGAATCCGCCCAAAGGCAAGTAAGGCCGCCCATGCCGCGCGGTGATGGCACCATCATTCGAATTCATTGGCCCATCGAACCGCCCGCGCTTATGCTGTTTCTTTTGGCAATGGAGCGCGCATGAAAGGTACGGCAATCCTGGGCGCGGCCCTGCTGGCCGGCCAGGCACTGGCGGCCGGGCCGGGACTGGACCGCAAGCTGGCGGCAATCGTGGCCGACCCGGCGCGGCCGCTGTCCGGCCTGGCCGTGCTGGCGGTGCGGGACGGAAAAGTGGCGTACACGGGCCAGTTCGGGCTAGCCCGCATCGGCCCGGTACCCGTGCCCGTCACGCCGCGCACGATGTTTCGCATCGCCTCGATCTCGAAGATGATGACTGCGCTCGGGCTGATGCGGCTCGTCGAGGAGGGCAAGGTCTCGCTCGACGAGGATATCGGGGCCTACCTCGGCTATCCGGTGCGCAATCCGCATTTCCCCGAGCGGTCGATCACGCTGCGTCACCTGCTCACCCATACTTCATCGCTGCGTGACGATGCCGGCTATTCGTGGGGTGCCGGCGTGGGATTGAAAGACATGCTGCGCGGGCCGGCCTGGGCTGCGCAGGCGCCGCCGGGCAGCTATTTCAGTTATTGCAACCTGGGCTGGGGCGTGATCGGCACCGTGATGGAGCGGGTGACGGGCGAGCGCTTCGACCTGCTGATGCGGCGCCTGCTGCTGGACCCGATGGGACTGCGCGGCGGCTACAACCCGTCGGCCTTCGCGCCCGATGAAGTGGCCGATACCGCCACGCTGTACCGCCGCCGCACGACCGATACGGAGGTCTGGAATCCGGCCGGGCCGTGGATCGCGCAGGTGGACGATTTCGCCACGCGGCCACCCCTGCCGCCGGCCGGCATCGAGCGCTATGTGCCCGGTACGAATGCCACGCCGTTCAGTCCCACCGGCGGCTTGCGGATCTCGGCGGGGGACCTGGGCAAGGTGATGCTGATGCTGGTCGATGGCGGGCAGCACGAAGGCCGGCGGCTTCTCAAGCCGGAAACGCTCGCGCTGATGTTCGCCGAGCATTGGCGCTACGACGGCACCAACGGCGACACGCTGGGCGGGCTGTATCACAGCTGGGGCCTCGGCGTGCAGCGTTTCGCGGACTTCGACGGCAAGGGCAACCGGCTCGTCGACGGCGGGCGGTTCACCGCCGTCGGCCACCTGGGCGAGGCGTACGGCTTGATCTCGACGTTTGCCGTCGACCTCGCGAACCGCAACGGCATCGTCTCGCTGATCGGCGGCGTGGGCAATGACCCGGAGCGCGATCCGGGGCGCTATTCGGCGCATACGCGGGCCGAGGAAGCGGTTCTCACGACGCTGTACCGCGGCGCCGTCGCACCGTGAGCATCACTTGCGGTTATGGCCGCCGCACGAGCTTTCATTGGCGGGGCCGCGCGAGCGGCGCGTAAGCTCTGTCGTCACGCCGGATCGGGAGCAATCGCAGCATGCAGCAGAAAGAACACCAGGTGGTCGTCATCGGCGGTGGAGTCGTCGGGCTCACCACGGCATGGTGGCTGGTGGAGGCGGGTTTCCGTGTCGCCCTGCTCGAACGTGCGCCCGATGTCGGCAACGGCGCCAGCTACCGCAACGGCGGGCAGCTCAGCTACCGCTACGTGTCGCCGCTGGCCGATGCCGGCGTCCCGTGGAAGGCGCTGCGTTGGATGTTTCAGGATGCCGGGCCGCTGCGTTTCAGGCCGGAAGCGGACTTGCGCCAGTGGCGCTGGCTGGCGCAGTTCCTCGCCAACTGCAATGCGGCAAGCAACCGGCACACCACGGTCAAGCTGCTGGAACTGGGGGAACACAGCCGCCGCATGATGGCGCGGCTGGAATCGGTGGTGCCACTGGCGGAATTCGGCTGGCGCGACGCGGGCAAGCTTGTCGTTTACCGCTCGAAGGCGCTGTTCGAGGCAGCCATCGCCAAGCCGGACCCGGAAAACAACCGCCGCGTGCTCACAGGCACCGAGACGGCCGCGCTGGAACCCGCGCTGGCCCAGCTCGCGCCGCGACTGGCGGGCGGCATCTTCAACGCCGGCGAGGCCGTCGCCGATTGCCATGCGTTCTGCGTCGCGCTGGAGCGCCGCCTGCTGGCGCATCCGCGCTTCGACGGCATCCTCCACGCCGAAGCCACCATGCTGTTCGAGGAAAACGGCAAGATCACGGCGGTGCAGACGGACAGCGGCTGGGTGACGGGTGAGCACTTCGTGCTGGCGGCCGGCATCCAGAGCCGCACGCTGGCCGCGACCGCCGGCATCAAGCTGCCGCTGTATCCACTGAAGGGCTACAGCCTGACCGCGCCCATCGGGCCGGAGCACACGGCGCCGGACATCAGCGTGACGGATTTCGAGCGCAAGACCCTGTACGCACGCATCGGCAGGCAGCTGCGCGTGGCGGCGATGGTGGACATGGTGGGCGAAAACACCACGCTCAACCCGCGCCGCGTCGCCGGCCTGGCGCGCCTCGTGCGCGAAACGATGCCCACCGCCGCCGACTACTCGCGCATCGAACCCTGGGCCGGCCTGCGCCCCGCCACCCCGAACAGCGCGCCGCTTCTCGGCCCCACCCGGCACGGCAACCTGTGGCTGAACGTGGGCCACGGCCCACTCGGCTTCACCTTCGCCTGCGGCACCGCCGCCCTGCTCGCCGACCTGATGGCCGGCCAACCCCCGCCCTTCCCCCTCGACTTCCTCGCCTGGCCCACCAACAACCGGTGACAACAACCGGTGACAGGCACCGGCCTTTTTGCAACATTTCCTAAACCCCGCTGACAGGCACCGGCTTTTCTGGAACATTTCCTGAGCCCCGGTGACAGGCACCGGGGTTTTTGAAATATTTCCTTAGCCCCGGTGACCGGCACCCGCTTTTACAGGCACCCGCCTTTATCTCGGCCGAGCGCGCACGTCCTTCGCTCAAGATTTTCCTAGCTCCGTAGAAATGTTTCTCAAAACCGGGGTCTGACCCCGGTTTGGGGCAACTTTTGCAGGGGCGAGCGGGGTGGGGGCGATATGGCGGATAATGTCGCCTTTTCATTGTCCGACCTGCCATGTCCAAGACGAAGATACCGGCCGGGTGTCCTTGCGGGGGTGGGCCGTCGCTGGCGGCGTGCTGCGGCCCGTATATCGAAGGTGCCGCCCTGCCGGCTACGGCCGAGCTGCTGATGCGCTCCCGCTACACGGCTTACACGCTGAAGAACGAGCCCTACCTGCTGGCCACGTGGCACCCCAGCACGCGCCCGAAGGAGCGCATTGTCGATCCGGATGAGCCGTTGCAATGGCTGGGACTTGAGGTAAAATCGACTTTACGTTTACGTCAACGTAAAGTGGTTTTGCCGAACTTTGAGCCGGACGAGGATTTCGTCGAATTCGTTGCCCGCTTCCGCCAGAACGGCAAGGGGCAGCGCCTGCACGAGGTCAGCCGCTTCCTGCGCGAGCCCGATCCAAGCCTCGGCGGCACGCCGCGCTGGTTCTACGTCGACGGAGAATTTCCGACCAAAGAATAAGGGGACACGCATGCCGCACATCGACAGCAAACTCAATCCGCGCAGCGAAGACTTCCGCGCCAATGCCGCCGCCATGCAGGCGCTGGTGGACGACTTGCGCGCCCGCGTCGCCAAGGTGGCCGAAGGCGGCGGCGAGGCGGCCTGCGCGAAGCACACGGCACGCGGCAAGCTGCTGCCGCGCGAGCGCGTGCGCATGCTGCTCGATCCCGGCACCCCGTTCCTCGAATTCTCCCAGCTGGCCGCCTACGAGATGTATGACGACGCGGCACCGTCGGCCGGCATCATCACCGGCATCGGCCGCGTCTCGGGCCAGGAATGCGTCATCGTCTGCAACGACGCCACGGTAAAAGGCGGCACCTATTACCCGATAACGGTGAAAAAACACCTGCGTGCCCAGGAAATCGCCGAGCAGAACCAGCTGCCGTGCATTTATCTCGTCGATTCCGGCGGCGCCAACCTGCCGAACCAGGACGAGGTGTTCCCCGACCGCGACCACTTCGGCCGCATCTTCTACAACCAGGCCAACCTGTCGGCCCAGGGCATCCCGCAGATCGCCGTGGTGATGGGTTCCTGCACGGCCGGCGGCGCCTACGTGCCGGCGATGAGCGACGAGTCGATCATCGTCAAGGAACAGGGCACGATCTTCCTGGGCGGACCGCCGCTCGTGAAGGCGGCGACCGGCGAAGTGGTGACGGCCGAGGACCTGGGCGGCGGCGACGTGCACACGCGCCTCTCGGGCGTGGCCGACCACCTGGCGCAGAACGACACACACGCGCTGGCCCTGGCCCGCAACATCGTCTCGCACCTGAACCGGCAAAAGCCACCAGTGGCCGTGCGTGAAGTGGCCGAGCCGAAGTACGCCCCGGAAGAACTCTACGGCGTGATCCCCGTCGACACCCGCAAGCCCTTCGATATCCGCGAAGTCATCGCGCGCATCGTCGACGGCAGCGAGTTCGACGAATTCAAGGCCCGCTATGGCACCACGCTGGTGTGCGGCTTCGCCCATATCCACGGCATGCAGGTGGGGATCATCGCCAACAACGGGATCCTGTTCTCGGAATCGGCATTGAAGGGCACGCACTTCATCGAACTGTGCTGCCAGCGCAAGATCCCGCTGGTCTTCCTGCAGAACATCACCGGCTTCATGGTGGGCCGCAAGTACGAAAACGAAGGCATCGCCCGCAACGGCGCCAAGATGGTGACGGCGGTCGCCACCGCCGCGGTGCCGAAGTTCACCGTGATCATCGGCGGCAGCTTCGGCGCCGGCAACTACGGCATGTGCGGCCGCGCCTACTCGCCGCGCTTCCTGTGGATGTGGCCGAACGCCCGCATTTCCGTGATGGGCGGCGAACAGGCCGCCTCGGTGCTGGCCACAGTGAAGCGCGACGGCATCGAAGCCAAGGGCGCCCAGTGGTCCCAGGACGAAGAAGCGGCCTTCAAGCAGCCGATCCGCGAGCAGTATGAAAAGCAGGGCCACCCGTACTACGCCAGCGCGCGGCTGTGGGACGATGGCATCATCGACCCGGCCGACACGCGCATGGTGCTGGGCCTGGGCCTGTCGGCGGCGCTGAACGCGCCGATCCCGGACACGAAGTTCGGTGTCTTCCGCATGTAAGGAGAGTTCGATGAACTACGATACCCTCACCCTCGACACGGCCGGCGCCGTCGCCACGATCACGCTGAACCGCCCGGACGTGCGCAACGCGTTCAACGAGCAATCGATCGCCGAGCTGACGGCCGCCTTCACGGCGCTGGGCCAGGTCGACGCGATCCGCGCCATCGTGCTGGCCGCGAACGGCACCGCCTACTGCGCCGGCGCGGACCTGAACTGGATGAAGAAGATGGCGCAGTATTCGGATGACGAGAACCGCGCCGACGCCATGCAGCTGGCGAACATGCTGCGCACCATCCATGCGTGCCCGAAGCCCGTGGTGGCGAAGGTGCACGGCGACTGCTATGGCGGCGGCGTTGGCCTGGTGGCCGCGTGCGACATCGCGATCGCCGCCGAGGATGCGCATTTCTGCCTCAGCGAGGTGAAGCTCGGGCTGATCCCGGCCACCATCTCGCCGTATGTCATCAAGGCAATGGGGGAGAACGCCGCAAGGCGTTACTTCCTCACCGCCGAACGTTTCAATGCCAGGGAAGCGCTGCGCATCGGCTTCGTGCACGATGTGGCCACCGTGTCGTCGCTGGACGGCCAGGTCGACACGATCGCCGCTGCGCTGGCCGCCAACAGCCCGAACGCCGTGCGCGAGGCCAAGGCGCTGGTGCGCGAGATCGCCAACCAGCCCGTCACCGATGCGCTGGTGGCCGATACGGCCCACCGCATCGCACGCATCCGCGCATCCCGCGAAGGGCGCGAAGGCGTGGCCGCGTTCCTCGAGAAGCGCAAGCCTTCCTGGCTCAGCTAGATATGGAGTAAGCAGTTTGGATAATCAAAGCAGCGACTGGGTGTCGCGCAGCCTGAAGAGCGTGTGGCACCCATGCACCCAGATGCAGCATCACGCGCGTTCCAGTGACCCTGTCCCACTGATCCCGGTGAGTCACGGCCGCGGCCCCTGGCTGTACGACCACGACGGCCGGCGCTACCTCGACGCCATCAGCTCATGGTGGGTCAACCTGTTCGGCCACGCGAACCCGCGCATCAACGCCGCGCTGCGCGACCAGCTGGACATGCTGGAGCACGCCATGCTGGCCGGCTTCACGCACGAGCCGGTGATCCGCCTGTCGGAACGGCTGGCGGCCCTCACGGGCGGCGTGCTGGGCCACGCCTTCTACGCGTCGGACGGCGCGTCGGCCGTGGAAATCGCGCTGAAGATGAGTTTTCATGCGTGGCGCAACGCCGGCCGCACGGAAAAACAGGAATTCGTCTGCCTGCAAGGCAGTTACCACGGCGAGACGATCGGCGCGCTGGCCGTCACCGACGTGGCGCTGTTCAAGGATGCCTACGGCCCGCTGCTCCGCGCCACGCAGACCGTGATGTCGCCGGATGCGCGCCAGGCCCGCGACGGCGAGACCGCGCAGGACGTGGCCCGCCGAGCCGCCGCCGACGTGCAACGGCTGTTCGAACAGAAGGCGGACAAGATCGCCGCCATCATCATCGAACCGCTGGTGCAGTGCGCGGCCGGCATGGCCATGCACGATCCGCTGTACCTGCAACTGGTGCGTGAACTGTGCGACAAGCACGGCGTGCACCTGATCCTGGACGAGATCGCCGTCGGCTGCGGCCGCACCGGCACCTTCTTCGCCTGCGAGCAGGCCGGTATCTGGCCCGACTTCATCACGCTGTCGAAGGGCATCAGCGGCGGCTATCTGCCGCTCTCCCTGGTGCTCACGAAAGACGAGATCTACGCGGCGTTCTACAGCGCCGATATCACGCGCGGCTTCCTGCATTCGCACTCGTACACGGGCAATCCGCTGGCCTGCCGGGCAGCGCTGGCCACGCTCGACATCTTCGAGGAAGACGGCGTGCTGGTGGCGAATCGCGCCCGCGCGGAGAAGCTGGGAACCGCGATGGCGCCGCTGGCCGATCACCCGCGCGTGGCGAACCTGCGCCAGCGCGGCATGATCCTGGCGTTCGACGCGCTGGACGTGGACAAGACGTTTTCGCGCCGCTTCTTCGCCAATGCCGTGCGCAACGAGCTGCTGCTGCGCCCCATCGGTTCCACCGTCTACGTGATGCCGCCATACATCCTGGACGACGAGGAAATCGCCGGCCTGGCGGCCCGCACGCAAGCCGTGTTCGAACAGACGCTGGCGGAGGCATGATGGAATTGCTGGACAAGCTCGCCGCGAACCTGGAAGCGCTGGCCGACAAGAACCTCATTCGCAAGCGCCGCACGGTCGAGACGCCGTGCGGCCCGCGCGTCACCGTCGAGGGCCGCGAACTGCTGGCCTTCTGCAGCAACGATTACCTGGGCCTGGCCGCGCATCCTGCCGTCACGGCGGCGCTGAAGGAAGGCACCGATCTGTACGGCGCCGGCAGCGGCGCTTCGCACCTGATCAGTGGCCACAGCCGCGCCCATGCCTTGCTGGAAGAGCGCCTGGCCGAATTCGTCGGCTCCAGCCTCGTCGAAGTCCGCGCGCTGTACTTCAGCACCGGCTACATGGCCAACCTGGCCGCCATCACTGCGCTGGCGGCCGGCGACAAGGACACGGAAATCTTCAGCGAAGCGCTGAACCATGCCTCGCTGATCGACGGCGCCCGCCTGGCCCGCACCACCGTGAAGGTGTATCCGCATGCGGACGTGGAAGCGCTCGACGAGCTGCTGGGCACCAGCCGCGCCGTCAACAAGATCGTCGTCACCGATTCGGTTTTCTCGATGGACGGCAACCTGGCGCCCCTGCCCGCCCTGCTGGCCTTGTGCGAAAAGCATGGCGCCTGGCTGGTGGTCGACGATGCGCACGGCTTCGGCACGCTGGGCACCAACGGCAGCGGCGCCCTCGAGCACTTCGGCCTGCGCTCGCCCTATCTCGTCTATATCGGCACGCTGGGCAAGGCGGCCGGCGTGGGCGGCGCCTTCGTCGCGGCGCACGCCACCGTGATCGAAACGCTGGTCCAGCGCGCCCGCCCCTACATCTTCACGACGGCCGCGCCGCCGGCGCTGGCCCACGCGCTGCTGACGAGCCTGGACATCATCGCCGGCGCCGAAGGACGCGAGCGCCGGTCGCACCTGGCCGGTTTGGTGGCACAATGGCACGATGGCCTGCAATTGACGGGTTGGCGCGCGCTGCCATCGCAGACCGCGATCCAGCCCGTCGTCATCGGCGCCAACGACGCGACGATGGCGGCCGCCGCGGCCCTGTACCAGCGCGGCATCTGGGTCGGCGGCATCCGCCCGCCCACCGTGCCGGCCGACTCGGCGCGGCTGCGCGTGACGCTGTCCGCCGGTCACACGGCGGCCGACGTGGCCCGGCTTATCGACGCCGTGAATGAGGTCAATGCGGAAATCAACACCCATATGGAAAGGAGCCGAGATGGCACTTGAAGACCCGGTGATCATTCCAGCACAGGAAACCGCCGCCGATGCCGTTGCCGACGTTGTCGAGGAGCCGGCGCCGGCGCCCGCGGTGGCCGCCACGGGCATCCCGCCCCGCTTCGCCTGCTTCGTGACGGGCACGGACACCGAAATCGGCAAGACGCTGATCTCGTCCGCCCTGTTGCACGCGCTGGTGCAGCAGGGCGTGAAGGCCTGCGGCATGAAACCGGTCGCGGCCGGCGCAGTGTTGCGCGAGGGCCACCTGCACAACGACGACTGCGACCAGCTGGAAGCGGCCGGCAACGTGCACCTGCCGCAATCGATCACCACGCCCTTCCTGCTGAAGGAGCCGGCCGCGCCCCATATCGCGGCCGCGCTGGAAGGCGTCGCGATCGATCCCGTGCCGATCCTCGCCTCCTACCTCGAGATCGCCGCCGCCAGCGATGCGACCGTGGTCGAAGGCGTCGGCGGCTTCCGCGTGCCGCTGACCGACAACTACGATACCGCCGACCTGGCGCAGCAGCTCGCCCTGCCGGTGGTGCTCGTCGTCGGCATGCGGCTGGGCTGCATCAACCACGCGCTCCTGACCGTCGAAGCGATCGCCGCGCGCGGCCTGAAGCTGGTCGGCTGGGTGGCCAATGCCGTGGAACCGGAAATGGCCTTCGCCGACGAGAATATCGAAGCGCTGGCCGACCGCATTCCGGCGCCGTTGCTGGGCCGCGTGCCGCGCCTGGCCGAACCGAGTGCCGCCGCCGCGGCCGGGTACCTGGATTTCACGAGCCTGCCGAACTGGCCGGTTCGCCGCAACACGAAATAATTTTTAAGGAAAACCGATGTCCCTGCATGAACCGAAAACCGTCGCCCTGCACCGCCCGACCGCGGCCATCAAGCTGCCGGAAGGCCCGTGGCCGCGCGAAGAGGTGCTGGCCCTGTTCGAACTGCCGTTCAATGACCTGATGTTCCGTGCCCAGCAGGCGCACCGCGCCAACTTCCCGGATGGCGACGTGGAACTGGCCACGCTGCTGTCGATCAAGACCGGCGGTTGCGAAGAGGATTGCGGCTACTGCCCGCAGGCCGCCCGCTACGACACCGGCGTGGAAGCCAAGAAGATCCTCGATACCGACACGGTGCTGGAAGCGGCGAAGCAGGCCAAGGAAAACGGTGCGACGCGCTTCTGCATGGGCGCCGCCTGGCGCAGCCCGAAGGACCGCGACATGGACAAGGTGGAGACCATGGTGCGCGAGGTGAAGGCGCTGGGCCTGGAAACCTGCGCCACGCTGGGCATGCTGGAAGCGGAGCAGGCCGAGCGCCTGAAGGCCGCCGGCCTCGATTACTACAACCACAACCTGGACACGGCGCCGGAGTTCTACAACAACGTGATCTCCACCCGCGAATACCAGGACCGCCTGGACACGCTGGGCCACGTGCGCAATGCCGGCCTGAAGGTCTGCTGCGGCGGCATCGTGGGCATGGGCGAAACGCGCGACCAGCGCGCCGGCCTGATCGCCCAGCTGGCCAACCTGAATCCGTATCCGGAATCGGTGCCGATCAACCACCTGGTGCAGGTGGAAGGCACGCCGCTGCACGGCCTCGATTGCCTCGATCCGCTGGAATTCGTGCGCACGATCGCCGTGGCGCGCATCACCATGCCGAAGGCGCGCGTGCGCCTCTCGGCCGGCCGCCGCGAACTGGGCGAGGCCGTGCAGGCGATGTGCTTCCTGGCGGGCGCCAACTCGATCTTCTACGGCGACAAGCTGCTGACCACCGACAACCCGGAAGCGAACGACGACCGCGCGCTGCTGGCCAAGCTGGGCTTGCCGACGCGGGCCGCCACGCTGGAGTCGGTGCAGAAGGAAGCCTGCGGCTGCTGATGTCTTCGCCAGCGCCCCGCAGAGGGCGCGGCACCTGAACGTTCATCCGGGCCACAAGCCCTTCGTCTAGCGCTCCACGAGAGCATGCAGCACCCCAGGTGCAAGAGCTGGGGTTACAAGAACGGAGACAACATGTTCAAGAAAATCCTGATCGCCAACCGTGGCGAAATCGCCTGCCGCGTGGCGGCCACCGCCCGCAAGCTGGGCATCCGCACCGTGGCCGTGTATTCGGAAGCCGATGCCAATGCGAAGCACGTGGCCGTCTGCGACGAAGCGGTGCTGCTGGGCCCTGCCCCGGCCAAGGAAAGCTACCTGTGCGGGGACAAGATCATCGCCATCGCGCTGGCCACCGGCGCGCAAGCGATCCACCCCGGCTACGGCTTCCTGTCCGAGAACGCCGAGTTCGCGGAGGCGTGCGCGGAAGCCGGCCTCGTCTTCATCGGTCCGCCCGCCGCGGCGATGCGCGCGATGGGCTCGAAGTCGGCCGCCAAATCGCTGATGGAAAAGGCCGGCGTGCCGCTGGTGCCCGGCTACCACGGCGACGAGCAGGATGCCGCCTTCCTGCAGCGCGAGGCCGATCGCATCGGCTACCCGGTGTTGCTGAAGGCTTCCGCCGGCGGCGGTGGCAAGGGCATGCGGGTCGTCGAGAATGCGGAAGGGTTCAGGGATGCGCTGGCCTCCTGCAAGCGCGAGGCGATCAGCTCCTTCGGCGACGACAAGGTGCTGGCCGAAAAATACCTGCAGCGCCCGCGCCACATCGAGATCCAGGTGTTCGCCGACACGCACGGCAACTGCCTCTACCTGTTCGAGCGCGATTGCTCGGTACAGCGCCGCCACCAGAAGGTGCTGGAAGAGGCGCCGGCGCCGGGCATGACGGCCGAGCGCCGCGCGGCGATGGGCGATGCGGCCGTGGCCGCGGCCAAGGCGGTCGGCTACGTCGGCGCCGGCACGGTGGAATTCATCGCAAACCAGGACGGCAGCTTCTACTTCATGGAGATGAACACGCGCTTGCAGGTCGAGCACCCGGTGACGGAAATGATCACCGGCCTCGATCTCGTGGAGTGGCAGCTGCGCGTGGCGGCCGGCGAACCGCTGCCGAAAAAACAGGACGACCTGAAGATCCACGGCCATGCGCTGGAAGCGCGCATCTATGCGGAGAATCCGGACAAGGGCTTCCTGCCCTCGATCGGCACGCTGCGCCACCTCGACACGCCCGATGCGGTGCAATTCGAACTGGGCGGCACGCCCGGCCAGCCGGCCGCGGTGCGCGTCGATTCCGGCGTGCGCGAGGGCGACGCCATCTCGCCGTTCTACGATCCGATGATCGCCAAGCTGATCGTCTGGGGCGCCGACCGCAAGCAGGCGCTGGCCCGCATGGCGCAGGCGCTGTCGCAGTACCAGATCGTGGGACTGGCCGCGAATGTGGCGTTCCTGAAGCGCCTGGTGGAAAGCGACGCCTTCGCCAATGCCGACCTGGATACGGGCCTGATCGAACGCAACGGCGATACGCTCTTCCCGCCCGCCCGTTCGGTTCCGGTGGCCGCGCTGGCGCTGGCCGCCGTGGCGCTGATCGAGCACGAAAAGACGCTGGCGCGCGGCACCAACGCGGGCGACCCGTGGAGCCAGGCGCTGGGCTGGCGCCTGAATTCCCGCTACGCCCGCACGCTGGCCTTCCGCGACGAAGGCGGCAAGGACTACGCCCCCGTGTTCACCTACCTGCCGCATGGCTGGGACCTGTCGATCAAGGGCCTCTCGGTCGATGTGGCGCTGCTGTCGCGCGACGGCGTGCACCTGTCGGTGCGGCTCGGCGATGCGTCGGTGCACGGTACCGTGCGCCGTGATGGCGACACGTTCCACGTATTTACCGGCGGCGGCCACCACGTGCTGCACTACGCAGACCCGCTGGCGCATGCCGGCGAGAGCGAGGCCGAAGGCGGCCGCCTGACGGCACCGATGCCCGGCAAGGTGGTGGCCGTGCTGGCTGCCCAGGGCCAGGAAGTGAAGAAGGGCGAACCGCTCGTGATCATGGAGGCGATGAAGATGGAACATACGATCGCCGCCCCTCACGACGGCACCGTCGACGAGATCCTGTACGCGGTCGGCGACCAGGTGACGGATGGCGCACCGCTGCTGGCGTTCCGCGCCGCCGCCTGAGGTAGCCGCAATGCGCATCCTGCTGTACCGGAGCGATGGCAACACGGCACCCTGGGCCGACGACTTCGCGCGCCACCTGCCCGGGGCAGAGTGCGTGACGTGGAGCGAAGGCGACAAGCCGCCGCCCTGCGACTACGCGGTGGTGTGGGCGCCGCCCGAGGCGATGCTGCGCGAGCTGGCCGAGGTAAAGGCGGTGTTCCTGATGGGTGCCGGCGCCGACGCGATTCTCAAGCATGGCAGCGCCCTCCCCGCTCACGTGCCGCTCGTGCGGCTGGGCGACGCGGGCATGGGCGTGCAGATGGGCGAGTACGTCGTCCATGCGGTGCTGCGCCATTACCGCCGCTTCGACCAGTACGAGGACCAGGCCGCGGTGGGCGAATGGCGAGCGCTGGTCACGCACGATCGTGCCACGTTCACGGTCGGCGTGATGGGCGCCGGTGCGCTGGGCCGGCGCGTGCTGGACTGCCTGCGCCCGTTCGGCTTTCCCTTGCAGGCGTGGTCGCGCAGCGAGAAAGACATCGACGGCGTGCGCTGCTTCGCTGGCAACGAGGGACTCGATGCCTTCCTGCGCAGCACACGCGTGGTGGTCTGCATGCTGCCGCTGACGGATACCACGGCCAACATCCTGAACCGCGCCAACCTTGGCAAGCTGCCGCATGGCGCCTACGTGATCAATGTGGCGCGCGGTGCCCACGTCTCCGAGCCGGACCTGCTGGCCTATATCAGGTCGGGACACATCGCCGGTGCGACGCTGGACGTGTTCCGCAACGAACCGCTGCCGCGCCAGCATCCGTTCTGGGACGAGCCACGCATCACGATCACGCCGCACATCTCCGCGCTGACGCTGCGCGACGAGAGCGTGCGGCAAATCGCCGGCAAGATCGGGCAGCTGGAGCGGGGCGAGCCGGTTGCGGATGTCATCAACAGAGAACTGGGGTACTGAATGAACCTGCCGAAAAAAGTGAAGATCGTCGAAGTGGGACCGCGCGACGGCCTGCAGAACGAGAAGGAAAACGTGCCTGCCGAGGTGAAGATCGCACTGGTCGACCGCCTGAGCGCCGCCGGCTTCCCGAACGTGGAGGCGGCCGCGTTCGTGTCGCCGAAGTGGGTGCCGCAGATGGCGACCAGCGGCGAGGTCATGGAGCGCATCGCGCGCAAGCCGGGCGTCATCTACTCGGCGCTGACGCCGAACATGCAGGGCTTCGAGGCCGCGCTGGCGGCAAGGGCTGACGAGGTGGTGATCTTCGGTGCCGCATCCGAGGCTTTCTCGCAGCGCAACATCAACTGCTCGATCGCCGAGTCGATCGCCCGCTTCGAACCGGTGGCACGCGCCGCCAAGGAACACGGCGTGCGGCTGCGCGGCAGCATCAGCACGGCGTTCGGGTGCCCCTACCAGGGCGAGGTGCCTCTGGCAGCGGTGGCGGACGTAGTGGCGCGCATGCGCGACCTGGGCTGCGACGAGATCGATATCGCCGACACGATCGGCGTCGCCACGCCGCGGCATGCACAGGCGGTGATGGAAACGGCGATCCGCGCTTTTCGCATCGATGGCCTGTCGGGCCACTTCCACGATACGTATGGCCAGGCGCTGGCGAATATCTACGCCTCGCTGGAACTGGGGATTTCGATCTTCCACTCGTCCGTGGCCGGCCTGGGCGGCTGCCCGTATGCGAAAGGCGCCACCGGCAACGTGGCCACCGAGGACGTGCTGTACATGATGAATGGCCTGGGCATCGAGACCGGGGTGGACCTCGACGCCGTGGTCGACGCCGGCCACTACATCTCGCAATTCCTCGGCCGCAAGAGCTCCAGCCGCGCCGGGAACGCGCTGCTGGCCAAGCGCGGCGGTTGATTGGCTGCCGAGTTCGTGTCTCGCGGGGCCAGACCCCGGGGACACGGCCCCAAACGTCCGAGACACATGGGCAATGCCTGCTGGCCAGGCTCACCATCAGGCCGGCGCGCAAACAAAAAACCCCGCAAGCCGAAACTTGCGGGGTTTTCCGTTGAATCTTGGTCGGAGTACAAGGATTCGAACCTTGGACCCTCTGGTCCCAAACCAGATGCGCTACCGGGCTGCGCTACACTCCGAAGAGCAGTGATAATACGCCGAACCACCCCGCCAGTCAAGTCACGTACGAAATATTCGTCACGGGATGCACATATCAAATGAGCAATATGAGAATATAAGCATCCCTGTTCCAGGACTTGGAGCCATGCAACAGACCCTGACTTACCCCAACGGGCCACGCCGCGGCGGGCTCGTGGCGGGCCTTGCCGTCTCGATTTTGCTGCACGTGTTGCTGCTGGCGTTGTGGCGCACGCCGACCACGCCGCCCGTGCCGTCGGACGCGCGGCGCTGGACGGAGCCACTCACGGTCCGCATCCTGCCACCTCCGCCGAAGCCGGTGGCCCGCGCCGAGCCGCCGGAACCAGCGGCGAAGCCGGACAAGCCAGTTGTCCGGCGGGCGCCGCCGCGTGCCATGGCAGAACGCGCACAGCCGGAGTCCGACAATGCCGCCCCGCCGGCCATGACGGTCGTGCCGGCGCCCGCCGCCGAACCGGCCGCCGAGGAGAGCGCGCCGAAGTTCGATCCGGAAGCGGCGCGGGCCGCGGCGCGCGGCATGGCGAACGACCTGGATGGGCCGTCGAAGAACTGGGTGGCCGAAAAGCTCAACAAGGGCAAGGAGTGGAAGGAAACGAAGGAACAGCGCCTGGGCCGCAATATCGAGAACTCCGCGCGCCCCGACTGCAAGACCGCGTACGCGGGCGCCGGCCTGCTGGCGCCGCTCGTCATGTTGATGGACAAGAAAGACAGTGGCTGCAAATTCTGACGAAAGGACAACGATGCTGACCATCCTGGGCAAACGCCCCTCGATCAATGTGCGCAAGGTGCTGTGGACTTGCCGCCTGCTGGAATTGCCGTATGAGCTGGAGCCGTGGGGCAAGGGGGAACGCGACCCGAACGTGCCCGAGTTCCTGGCCTTGAACCCCAACGCGCAGGTGCCGGTGCTGCGCGACGGCGACACGGTGCTGTGGGAATCGAACACGATCTGCCGCTACCTCGCGCACGACACGTTCCTGCTGCCGGCCGACCGGCTCGAGCGTGCCCGCATCGAACAATGGATGGATTGGCAAGCCACCGAACTGAACCCGGCATGGCGCGCGCCCGTGCTGACCCTGCTGCGCGGCAGCACGCAATTCACGCCGGAAGAGGTGGCGGCCGGCGTGCGCGCGTGGAACGCGAAAATGACGTTGCTGGACCGCCAGCTGGAGCGCACCGGCGCCTTCGTTGCGGGCGACAAGCTCTCGCTGGCCGACGTGGTCATCGGCGTTTCCGTGCACCGCTGGCGCGGCACACCGATCGAACGCGTCGACCTGCCCGCCGTGGCCGCCTACATGGAGCGGCTGGCGCAAGTGCCGGGCTATGCCGAGAATTGCGGGCCCGACACGCCGTAAAACCGGTGACAGGCCCCGATATTTGCCAGTGCAAAAAATTGCTCCAAAAATGGGGACAGACCCCATTTTTCTGGAAATAGTTGCCTGGAAAATGGGGTCTGTCCCCATTTTTGAGGAAAGTTTTCCTAGCCTTCACCTTTCAATGCCAGCGCCCGGTCGTACAGGGCGTTTTTCTTTTGCCCGGTGATCTGCGCGGCCAGGCTGGCGGCCTGTTTCAGCGGCAGCTCGGCCAGCAGGATCTTCAGGATGCGCTCGGCCTCCGCCTCCTGGGCATCGGTTTGCGCGGGTGCGCCTTCGACCAGCACGACGAACTCACCCTTCTCCCGGTGCGCGTCGCCGGCCAGCCAGGCCGCAGCTTCGGCCAGTGGGCAGCGGTGGATTTCCTCGAACAGCTTGGTGAGCTCGCGGGCAAACACGACCTGGCGCGTGGGCTCGAATGCGGCCACGAGCGATTGCGTGAATTCGGCGATGCGATGCGGCGCCTCGTAGAACACCAGCGTTGCGGCCACGTTGCGCAGGCTGGCGAGCACGGTCTCGCGCTGCTTCGGCTTCGCCGGCAGGAAGCCCACGAAATGGAACTGGTCGTTCACGAGCCCACTGGCGGACAGCGCCGTGATAGCGGCCGACGCGCCGGGCAGCGGCACCACGCGCAAGCCCGCGGCGCGAACCGCGTCGACGATCTTCGCGCCCGGGTCGGACACTGCGGGCGTGCCCGCGTCGGACACCAGGGCGATGCGCTCTCCCCCCTGCAGGCGCCGCACGATCGCCTCGCCCGCTTCCCTTTCGTTATGCATGTGCGCGGCCAGCAGGGGCTTGCTGATGCCGAAGCGCTGCATCAGGTGGGCAGTGTTGCGCGTGTCCTCGCAAGCGATCGCGTCGACCAGTCCGAGAACGTGCAGCGCCCGCAGGCCGATGTCGGTAACATTGCCGATGGGGGTGGCCACTACATACAATGTTGCCGTAGGATATGTCTGAAGCGCGGTCTCGCCGAGCACCGGCAGGGCGGCGATCGGGCTGGATTCGTGAACTGTCATTGGGGGTAGGATGCTCGCTGAAAAGATCAAAACACTGCTGTTGTGCGTGGTGGCCGCGCTTTCCGTGTCCGCTTGCAGCACGCCGTGCGGCAGCCCGGGGGCATTGTGCGCGCCAATCGAAACCGTGACAAGCCCGCCGCCGCGCGTGACGGCGCCGCCCGAGCGGCCGCCCGCGCCGCCGCCGGAAGAAGCGGCACAGGTGGAAACCTTCGCGGTCGCCATGCCCGGCGCCGCGCCCGAGGAACAGGCCGCCGCCGCGGTGCCCGGCCAGCCGGTGCGCGTGGGCCTCATGCTGCCGCTGCGCTCCGAAGCGCTGGGCCGCGCCGCCGACGCGGTGCGCGCCGGCTTCATGGCGGCGTGGGAACGCGAAGGCGCCGGCTTCGAAGTGACCGTCGTCGAGACGGGCGATGCGGCAAGCGATGTCCTCTCCACCTACCAGAACGCCCAGGCGCAGCACGACATTATCGTGGGCCCGCTGGCCCGCTCCGCCGTTACCGCCGTCGCCGGCAGCCCGCTGGTGAACAAGCCCACCATCGCGCTGAACCATCCGGAGGGCCGCGAAGGCACCGTGCTGCCGCCGAAGATGCTGTCGATCGGCCTGTCGATCGAGGAAGAGGCGCGGCAGGTGGCCGACTGGGCGGCGCGCGAGCACCCCGGCGCGAACGTGATCATCGTCTCCGGCAGCACCGCATGGCAGCGCCGCATCGCCACCGCATTCGCCGATCATGCGCCGAAAGTGGGCATGGCCACCAAGACGCTCGAACTCACCGCGCTGAACGGCTACCTGAGCGATCCGGAACTGGTGGCGCTGCGCGCCCGCCTCGTCGAGCAGCCGGTGGACCTGCTGTTCGCCGCGCTCGACGCCGACCAGGCCCGCCAGCTGCGCGTGGCCCTCTCCGCCCCGCCGCTGGGCGAGATTCCGCTGTACGGCACCTCGTCGCTGAACCCCGGCCGCGTGTCGCTGTACCAGGGCCCCGAGCTCGACGGCGTGAAGCTGCTCGACCTGCCCTGGCAGATCCAGCGCGACAGCCCCATGGTGGCGAGCTACCCGCAACCGGTACCGCGCGACGAGGAGCGCCTCACCGCCGACATGGAGCGCCTGTATGCGCTCGGCATCGACGCCTTCCGCGTGGCGCGCGAAATCGCGTTGCGCCCCGGCCAGCCGATCTCGCTCGATGGCGTGACGGGCAAGCTCTCGATCGACTTTGGCAGCGGCCCGGCGCGCGTGAAGCGCCTGGAACCTGCCGCCGTCTACCGCAACGGCGTGCCCGTGCCCCTCGCCACGCCCTGAGTTCCACGCCTGAGGTCCATACCCCATGGCCCGCACCGACAAACAGGAAAACGGCCAGCTGGGCGAGGATGCCGCCCTCGAGCACCTGCGGCGCCACGGCCTCGCGCTGGTGGAGCGCAACTTCCGCTGCAAGGGCGGGGAACTCGACCTGATCATGCGCGACGGCGCCAACCTCGTGTTCGTGGAGGTGCGCCGGCGCCGCAGCCGCGCCTTCGGCGGTGCCGCCGCCAGCATCACGCCCGCCAAGCAGCGCCGCATGAAGATCGCCGCGCAGGTCTACCTGCTGCGTTTTCCCAGGCTGCCGCCCTGCCGCTTCGACGTGGTGGCGATCGATGGCGACGAGATCGAGTGGCTGAAGAACGTGATGGTGGACGACCGGTGACAGTCCGGCGGGCGGATGCTTTACCATGACCGGTTTCCGGCCTGCCCCTCCGTTCCACCTGATGATCCTGCGCGCGTTCAAGACCCTGCCGCTGTTGCTGCTGCTCCTGCTGCTGCTGATTATCGGGCATCCGTCTTCCTCCGCCGCGCCGGGTCCCCTGCTTTCCGATTACACGCACACCGCGTGGAGGGAGGTCGATGGCGCCCCCGGCGGCGTCACCAAGTTTGCGCAGGGGCCCGACGGATGGCTGTGGATCGCCACGCCGAACGGCCTGTACCGGTTCGACGGCGTGCGTTTCGAGCGCATGGACAAGGTCTACGGACACCGGCTCGAGTCCAGCAACATCATGGGCCTGACCGCCACGCCGGACGGCGCGGTCTGGGTCGGCTACCGCGTCGGCGGCGTGTCGGTATTCAGGAAGGATGGCACGCGCACCTACACGGAGAACGGGGGCCTGCAACCCGTCGGCGTGATGCATATCGAGCCGGCACCGGACGGTGCGATGTGGGTGGCGATGCGCGATGGCGTGGCAGTACACGCACCGGGCAGTGACCGGTTCCGCTACCTTGGCGCGGAGGAGGGCCTGCCGGCGCTGGGCGTGTTCCAGATCCTGTTCGCGCGCGATGGCACGACGTGGATCGGGACGAACTCGGGCGCCTACTTCCGCCGGTCCGGCGAGCGCCGCTTCACCCACGCATGGCCGCGCAAGACCCTCGTTTCGCTATGCGAGGCGCCGGACGGCACGATATGGGGCAACGATTTCGAGGGCGGCTACCACAGGGTGCGCACGGCGGCACCGCCCGCCGGGTACCCGGGCAGCCCCGAGCTCGCAGGCGTGAGCATGCGCTTCGACCGCCAGGGCACGATGTGGATGTTGCATGCGAACAGCGTGGAGCGCAAGGTGACGCCGGATGGCCGCGCCATGCCGGACCAGCTACTGTCCACGGCGAACGGCATCAGCGGCCCCATGCTGGGCGCATCGTTCCAGGACCGCGAAGGCAATCTGTGGTTCGGCACGTCGCGCGGTATCGATCGGCTGCGGCCGAATCGCCTGCGCACCACGCCTTTCCCCCGGCAGCTCGAGTTTCCGGCGCTCGTGGCCGGACCGGAAGGCGATATGTGGGTGGGCGACTATGCGCGCGACCTGTGGCGGTATGGACCCGATGGGCCCATCGCCCGCGAAGTGCCGGGCAAGCTGACAGCCAGCTACACGGCACCGGACGGCGTGGTATGGCTGGGCGGCATGGAAGGCGTGGTGCGGCGCGATCGGGACGGCACGGTGACCACGATCGGCTTTCCGGACGAAGTGAAGGGGCTGCGCGTGCACGCCCTCCAGCAGGACGGCGATGGCGCGCTGTGGGCATCGTTTTCGGCGGGCAAAGGCGTCTACAGGTTAGTCGACGGCGCCTGGAGCAAATCGGGCGGGCGGCAAGGCATTCCAGACCTGTTGACCACGACCATGGCACGCGATGCCGAAGGAAACCTCTGGATGGGGCATCTGCGCAGTCTCGTCACGATCGTCGGCGCGGCGAACGTGCGCGGGATCGGACCGGACCAGGGCCTGCGGCTGGGCACCATCCTTGCGCTTCATGCCGATGGCAAGTCGATGTGGCTGGGTGGAGAAGAGGGCGTGGCGCTGTACCGGAATGGCCGTATCACCGCCCTGCACGGCGCGCGCGACGAACGCTTCCGCGGTATATCCGGCATCGTCCGCCTGCCCGGCGGCGAGCTGTGGCTCCACGGCGCCGACGGCCTGTACCGCATTGCCGCGCCCGCGATGGACCGTTGGCTGAAGGCCCCATCCACGGCCGTGCCATTCGAGCGTTTCGATGCGCAGGATGGCATGCAGGGCCATGCGCCGCAATTGCGCCCGGTACCGTCGCTGCGCCGGTCGAGCGACGGCCTGTTGTGGTACGCGACCGCGGGATCGGTGGGCACCATCGACCCGGCCAATATCCTGCGCAACCCGCTGCCACCGCCGGTCGAAATCGTGGACGCAGTCTCCGAGGGCGTGCGTTACGCCATCCGCGACGGAGTCCTGAACCTGCCGCAGGGAACGCGCAACCTGCAGCTCGACTTCACCGCGCTCTCGCTGTCGATTCCCGAGCGGGTGCGCCTGCGCTACCGGCTCGTGGGCCTCGATCCCGCGTGGCAGGAGGGGGCCGGGCGCCGCCAGGCGCATTACACGAACCTGGCGCCGGGCAGATACCGCTTCGAGGTGATCGCCTCGAACGAGGACGGTCTGTGGAACACGAATAGCGCGGTGCTCGACATCGACATTCCCCCGACTTTCCTGCAAAGCATGTGGTTCAAGCTCCTGCTGGTGGCCAGCGGCGCCCTGCTGCTGTACGCCGCCTATGCCTTGCGCCTGCGATACGTAACGCGCCGCATGCGCGAGCGCTGGGATGCGCGCCTGACGGAACGGACCCGCATCGCCCGCGCCCTGCACGACACGCTACTGCAAAGCATCCAGTCGCTGCTGCTGTCGTTCCACGCCCAGAGCTTGCACCTGAAGGAAGGTACACCGGAGCGTGCGCGCCTGGACCATACGCTCGACCTGGCCGAGCAGCTGCTGGTGGAAGGCCGCGACCAGATCATGGCGCTGCGTGCCTCCTCCGCGCCCGAGGTGCTGGAATTGACCCTCGGCCAGTTCGGCAAGGGGCTGGCGGCGCACCGGCCGCACGCGTTCGACATGCAGGTGCTCGGCAAGCCGCGGCCGCTGCGCCCCGACGTGCACGAGGAAATCTATGCCATCGCCCGCGAGGCGCTGTTCAACGCCTCGCATTACGCGGAAGCGACGCGCATCGCCCTGGAACTGGAATACGGCGCCGGCGCATTCGTTGCCCGGATCCGCGACGATGGCCGTGGCCTGGACGAGGCCGTGGCGACGGCCGGCCACCGCCCCGGCCACTATGGGCTGGTGGGGATGCGCGAGCGCGCCAATTGCATCGGCGGCACGCTCGAAATCGACAGCAAGCCGGGCGCCGGTGCGCGGATCACGGTCACCGTTCCCGCCAAAAAGGCCTACTGAGCCAGGTAGGGACATCGACAGATGTCCTTTTGTTAAGCCGCTTTTGTAAGCATTATTAACAGGTGTTGCCGGTCGTGGCGGTCCACAGCACTATATAATTTGAAGACTATGACCAATCAACGCATCCTTTCGCACTTCCACGAAAGTGCAGAAACCAAGATCCAGTCCGCCACCGTGCTCGCCCAACCGCTGGCGCAGGCGATCGACCTGATGTTCTCAGCCCTTTCCAACGGCAACAAGATTCTCGCCTGCGGCAACGGCGGCTCGGCAGCCGACTCCCAGCATTTTGCTGCGGAACTGGTCGGCCGTTTCGAGCGCGAGCGCGTGCCGCTGGCCGCGCTGGCACTGACCACCGATACGTCGCTGCTCACGGCGGTGGCCAACGACTACAGCTACCGTGAAATCTTCAGCAAGCAGGTACAGGCGTTCGGCCAGGCCGGCGATATCCTGCTGGCGATTTCCACGTCCGGCAACTCGGCCAACGTGATGGCGGCGATCGAGGCGGCACTGGAGCGCGAGATGCGCGTGGTGGCGCTGACCGGCAAGGGCGGCGGCGCGATCGGCAAGATGCTGACCGATGCCGATGTCCATATCTGCGTGCCGGCCGAGCGCACGGCCCGCATCCAGGAAGTCCACCTCACTTGCATCCATTGCATCTGCGACGGCATCGACGTCGCCCTGTTCGGAGGAGATGTGCATGAGTAGTCGTTACCCGGCCTTGCTGAGCCGTCTGCAGCGTCCCGTCGCGATCGCCCTGCTGGGCGGCGCGTTGATGAGCAGCCTGTCGGGCTGCGTCGGCCTGGTGGTCGGCGGTGCCGTCGCCGGCACGATGGCCGCGTCCGACCGGCGCACCTTCGGCGCGCAGACGGAAGACAAGGCGATCGCCGTCAAGGCCGACGTGCGGCTGCGCAACATCCTTGACGATACCGGCCATGTGAACGTGAATGCGTTCAACCGCAAGGTGCTGATCACCGGCGAGGTGCCCAACCAGGCGAAGAAGGAAGCCGTCGAGCGCGAAGTGAAGGCGATCGAGGGCGTGCAGTCGGTCGTCAACGAGCTGGCCATCTCCGGCCCGACCAGCTACACCTCCCGCTCCAACGACACGCTGATCACCACGAAAGTGAAGGCCAGCCTGGTGGATGCAAAGGATATTTCGGCCAACTCCTTCAAGGTCGTGACCGAGCGCGGCGAAGTCTACCTGATGGGCCGCGTAACGCAGTTCGAAGCCAACCGCGCGACCGAGATCGCGCGCGGCGTGAGCGGCGTGACGAAGGTGGTGCGCGTGTTCGAGTACATCTCGGAAGAGGAGTACAAGCAGTTCCAGAACACGCCGGCTCCGGCGCAGGCGTCGAACTGACCGTCCGGCGGCATCATGACTACCT
Source organism: Massilia sp. METH4 (assembly GCF_037094685.1). Taxonomy (NCBI): domain Bacteria; kingdom Pseudomonadati; phylum Pseudomonadota; class Betaproteobacteria; order Burkholderiales; family Oxalobacteraceae; genus Massilia; species Massilia sp. METH4. The sequence continues at coordinate 1,657,469 of NZ_CP146614.1, forward strand.
CTTCCAAAGCCTGGATCAAGCCGGCGATCGCGGCCGCCGTGATCGCCGGCCTGGGCTTTGCCGCCTACTCTTCGCTGAACAGCGCGCCCGCCGCGCCGCAGGTCACGTTCACCGGCATCAAGGGCGAGCGCATCACGCCGGCCGACCTGCGCGGCAAGGTGGTGATGGTCAATTTCTGGGCCACCTCGTGCGCCACCTGCGTGGCCGAGATGCCGGAAATGGTCGACACGTACAACAAGTTCAAGGGCCAGGGCCTGGAATTCATCGCCGTGGCGATGAAATACGACCCGCCCAACTACGTGGTCAATTTCACCGAAACGCGGCGCCTGCCGTTCAAGGTGGCGCTCGACATCACCGGCGAAGCCGCCAAGGCCTACGGCGACGTGTCGCTCACGCCCACCACCTTCGTGATCGACAAGGATGGCAAGATCATCAAGCGCTATGTAGGCAAGCCGGAATTCGCGGCGCTGCACGAGCTGCTGGCGAAGGCGCTGAAGGGGTGACGAAAAAGACGCTGCGGCGTCTTTTTTGTTTTTCAGGCCGTCAACTCTTCGTCCGCACCGCGGCGATCGCCTCGATCTCGATCATCGCCGCCGGGTCGTACAGCGCCCTGACTTCGGCGATCGTATCGGCCGGGTAGGGCGCGCTGAAGAACTCCCGCCGCAGTTCGACCACGTCCTGGAAGTGCCCCATGTCGGTCACGAAGATCGTGACCTTGATGACGTCCTTCAGGCTGGAGCCGCCCGCCTCCAGGACCCGGCGCAGGTTCGCGAACGCCTGCTCGCCTTGCGCGCGGAAGCCGCCTGCCACGATCTTTCCATCGTCGCCGGCACCGGCCTGGCCGGATACGAACAGCAGGTTGCCGAATCGGATCGCCTGCGACAGCAGATAAGGTTCGTAGTTGTCGGGCTGGGTAATGACGCGTTCTAGCATGATAAAGTCCTCTCGATATTGGTGGGTGCCGGCACGGAGAAGATACGAGCGCCGGGCAGCCGTGACAAACTCGAAATCGTCAGGCGTCAGATGAACAGGACTCACCTATAAACCCATGCGCCGGCTTCCCCCTCTCTCCGCACTGCGCGCTTTCGAAGCGGCGGCACGGCATGGCAGCTTCAAGGAAGCGGCCAGCGAGCTGTCGGTCACGCCAACCGCCGTCAGCCACCAGGTGCGCGCCCTCGAGGAATACACTGGCTTGCCGCTCTTCGAGCGGCAGGTGCGCAAGGTCGTGCTGACCGACGCCGGCAAGTCGCTATATCCGGTGCTGCGCGATGGGTTCAATACGTTCGAGCTGGCATTGCAGCGCCTTGCCCGGGCGCCGGCGCGGCAGCGCGTCACCATCTCGACCACCAGCGCCTTCATGGCTTACTGGCTGGCGCCGCGGGCGGCGGGCTTCGGCGCCCTGCACCCGGAGATCGACCTGGAATTTCATGCATCCGACCAAACCGTCGAGCTGGGCAATGGCGGTGCCGACCTGGCGATACGTTATGGGCGTGGGCGGTATCCCGGCATGGTGGCCGAGCCGCTGTTCACGGATCGCTTCGCGCCGGTTGCCGCGCCTGAGCTGGGCGTGGCCACGCCTGCCGACCTGGAACGGATGCCGTTGGTCGACTTCAAGTGGGAACGGCAGCATCCGCTCAACCCAACCTGGGAAAACTGGTTTACCGCCGCCGGGCTGGCATGGCAATCGGCGCTCCGGCAGCTGCGTTTTTCGGACGAAGCCCATGCGATCGGCGCCGTGCTGGCCGGGCAGGGCGTAGGCTTGCTGAGCCTCGACCTCGTGGCGGCCGAGATCGCGGCAGGGCGGCTCGTCCAACCGTTCGGGCCGGCGCTTCCCGGCCATACCTATCACCTCGTGCGCAGTGCCGGGCATGCGCCGGCGCCGCATGTGGAGGCGGCGCTCGGCTGGCTGCGCACCGAGGCCGGGACTGTCCGTTGATACCGGTGAACTACATCCACATCGCCAGTGCCGAATACACCGTCAACGCCACCATCGTCCAGCAGAACACCTTGCGCCACAGCGGCTGCGACAGGTAGCGCCGCAGCAGGGCACCCGCCCCGGTCCACACCGAGATGCAGGGCAGGTTCACCGCGCAGAAGATCAGGCAGAACAGCAAGATCGCCAGCGGCACCGGCATGCCCTGCGGCAGGAAGGCCGAGCTGCCGGTGATCGCCATCACCCACGCTTTCGGATTGGCGAACTGGAAGACGGCCGCCGCGAAGAAGCCCATGGGCCGGCGGACCTGTTCGGCCGGGCCATCGAAGCGCATGTCGCGCAGTTGCCAGGCGAGGTAGAGCAGGTAGCCGGAGCCCGCCACCCTGAGCGCGAACTGCGCCGCCGGCACCGCCATCACGAGGGCGCCGATGCCGGCCGCGCAGATGGCCAACAGCACGCCGAAGCCGATCGTAATGCCCAGCATGTGCGGGATCGAGCGGCGAAAGCCGAACCAGATGCCCGAAGAGGTGAGCATGATGTTGTTCGGCCCGGGCGTGATCGAGGACACGAAGGCGAACATCATCAATGGCAGGAAGGGGATCAGGGTGTTCATGGCTTCGCTCCGCGGGTGACGAATCCATGCTAATCGAAGCGACTGGTACAGTACCGATACAGTGGCCACGAAACTTCCTGTCCTAGTGCAGGCAATCGTACCAGTACACTTTCCTACCGTCGATCCTGCTCCTCGCGCTCCTTGCGCCTCTTGTGCTGGTACCACTCGCGCAGGATGGGCGATATCGCCGCCACGATCCCTGCCGCGATGATGGCTAATCCCGCGTACAGCATTTTATTTTGGGTACAACACCATCTGCGTGCAGCGGAACAGGGCGATGGTCTTGCCGGTCGCCTTGTTGCTCACGGTGGCATCCCACACCTGCGTGGTCTTGCCCATGTGGACCGCCCGGGCGGTCACCGCGATGGTGCCTTCGCGCGCCGTGCCCAGGTGGTTCGACTTCAGCTCGATGGTGGTGAAGTTCTCGGCGCCCTCGGGCAGGTTGACGAAGCAGCCGTAGCCGCAGGCCGTGTCGGCCAGCGTGACGACCGTGCCGGCATGCAGGAAGCCGTTCGGCGCAAGGTGGTGCTTCTGGATTTCAATCTCCGCCGACAGCTCGCCTTCCGCCGCTTGCGTGAAGCGGATGTTCATGTGGTCCGGCAGCGTGCCGTTGGCGCGGCTGTTGAAGCGTTCGAGTTTTTGCTGGATCTCGTCCATGGTGTCTCCCCGGTTTGAATCGTTGCATGATAAACCAGGGGAGGCGCCGCGCCGGCCGAGCGTGACTTCTAATCGGCCTTGAAGTTCTGCCCCAGCGACATCGGCTTGTTCAGCAAGATCGTCTTGGGATCGCGGCAGATGATCACCAGGATCGCGATCGTGGCGAGATACGGCAGCATCGACAGGAACTGCGACGGCACGGCCAGACCCAGTCCCTGGCCGTGAAACTGCAGCACGGTCACGCCGCCGAACAGGTAGGCGCCCAGCACGAGATTACGCGGCTTCCAGGTGGCGAATACGACCTGCGCCAGCGCGATCCAGCCGCGGCCGGCCACCATGCCCTCGACCCACATGGGGGTGAGCGCCAGCGACATGTAGGCGCCGCCCACGCCGGCCATGGCGCCGCCGAACAGCACGGCGGCATAGCGCAGCTTGACGACCGGCATGCCGATCGCATGGGCGCTGTGCGGCGCCTCGCCCACGGCGCGGATCTGCAGGCCGATGCGCGTGCGCGCCAGTATCCAGCCGACGAGCACCACCAGCAGCAGGGACAGGTAGACGACCGCGTCGAAGCGGAACAGCAACGGCCCGATGAAGGGAATGTCCGACAAGCCGGGGAATGACAGCGGCGCGATCGGCGCGACCGTCTGGCCCACGAGATCGCGGCCGAGGAAGGCGGAAAGCCCGATGCCGAACAGCGTCAGTGCCAGGCCGGTGGCCACCTGGTTCGTCTGCAAGGTGAGCACGAGGAAGGCGAAGACCAGCGACATCGCCATGCCGGCCGCCAGCGCGGCCAGCATGCCGATCGCCGGCGACCCTGTATGCAGCGTGGTCATGAAACCCGTCACGGCGCCGACCAGCATGATGCCTTCGAGGCCCAAGTTCAGCACGCCTGAGCGTTCCGCCACCAGTTCGCCGGACGAAGCCAGCACCAGTGGCGTGGCGGCACCCGCGGTGCTGGCCAGGAATGCGATCACGTATTCGGCATTCATGCGGTGATCTCCTTCCTGGCGTGCGGCAGGGCGCGCACGCGCGGCTTGAAGCGGTAATGGATGAACAGGTCGGCCGCCAGCAGGTAGAACAGCAGCAGGCCCTGGAACAGGCCGGTGATGGCCGATGGCAGTTGCAGCTCGATCTGCGCGGCTTCGCCGCCGATGTACAGCAGCGACATCAGCAGCGCCGCGAGCAGCACGCCCACCGGATGCAGGCGGCCCACGTACGCGACGATGATCGCCGCGAAGCCGTAGCCGGGCGACACGGAAGGCTGCAGCTGGCCGAGCGGTCCCGCCACTTCGCCGACACCCGCCAGCCCCGCCATCGCGCCGCTGACGAGAAAGGCCAGCCACACGTTCTTCGGCGCCGAAAAGCCCGCATACAGCGCGGCGGCCGGCGAGATGCCGCTGACCTGCATGCGGTACCCGGCGAACGTATGCTTGCAGAAGAACCAGGCGCCGACGACGCCGACCAGCGAGAGCAGAAACGCGGCGTTCACGCGCAAGCCTTCGACCAGCAGCGGCAGCGTGGCCGCCTCGCCGAACATCTTCGATTGTGGGAAGTTGTAGCCGTCCGGATCGCGCAGCGGGCCGTGCACGAGGTAGCTGAGCAGCAGGTAGGACACGTACACCAGCATCAGGCTCACCAGGATCTCGCTGGTGTTGAAGCGCGTGCGCAGCAGGGCGGGGATCGCCGCCCACGCCATGCCGCCCAGCGCCCCGGCAGCGAGCATCAGCGGCAGCACCCAGGGCGCCTCGACGCCATCGAAATACAGGGCCACGCAGCCAGCGGCGATGGCGCCCATCGTCAGCTGGCCATCGGCGCCGATATTGTGCACGTCGGCCCGGAAGCCGATCGCCAGGCCCACTCCGCACAGGATCAGGGGCGTGGCCTTCAGCAGCAGTTCGCCGATGCCGTACAGCGTGGTGGCCGGCTTGATGAAGTAGACGTAGAACGCGTGCAGCGGTTCCTGGCCCAGGAACAGGAACAGGATCGAGCCGGTGACGAGCATGGCCAGCGCGGCGAGGAGCGGCGACGCGAGCATCATCGCGCGCGAGGGTGCGGAGCGGGCTTCAAGCCGGGACATGGTCGCTTCCTTCCTTGGACAGTGGTTCGCTGGCTGTGGAAAAGTCGCCACTCATCCACACTCCGATCTGGTTGATGGTGGCTTCCTTCACCGGCACGGCGCGCGACAGCCGGCCCTTCGCCAGCACGGCGATGCGGTCGCACATCATGAACAATTCGTCGAGCTCCTCGGAAATCACGAGCACGGCCACGCCCTGGTCGCGCAGATCGATGATCGCCTGGCGGATCAGCATCGCCGCGCCGATGTCGACGCCCCAGGTGGGCTGGGCCAGCACCATCACGTTCGGCGCGAGCGCGATCTCGCGGCCGACGATGAATTTCTGGAGATTGCCGCCGGAAAGGCTGGAGGCGGCCGAACCGGGCCCGCCGCATTTCACCTTGAAGCGCTCGATCACGCGCCCGGCGAATTCGCGGATCGCGCCGTGCCGGATGAGACCATGCGCGAGCATGCCGGCGGCATCGGCCAGGTATCCCGTCAGCAGCGCGTTATCGGTCAGCGACATGCCCGGCACGGCACCGCGGCCGAGCCGCTCTTCCGGCACGAAGCCCAGGCCGAGGCGGCGGCGCGCGGCGGCGTTCATGCGGCCCACGTCCTGGCCGAACAGGCGGATACCCTGCGCGTGGCGCAATGGCACCTCGCCGGAGATGGCCTTCATCAATTCCTGCTGGCCGTTGCCGGAAACGCCGGCCAGCCCGACGATCTCGCCGGCGTGGATGTCCAGCGTGATGTTCCGCAGGTCGATGCCGAAAGGCTCGGGGCTGGGCAGCGACAGCTTGTCCAGCGCCAGCCGCACCTCGCCGGGTTCGCGCGGCGCCAGCGTGCACGTGGGCAGGTCGCCGCCGATCATCAGTTCGGCCAGTTCATGGGCCGTCTGGGTCTTCGGTGTGGCGGTGCCGGATACACGGCCGGCGCGCAGCACCGTGGCCTTGTCGCACAGGGCCTGGATCTCGTCGAGCTTGTGGCTGATGTAGAGGATGCTCACGCCTTCCGCGGCGAGCTGGCGCAGCGACACGAACAGCTTCTGCACCGCGTCCGGCGTGAGGACGGACGTGGGTTCATCCATGATCAACAGGCGCGGCGACTGCAGCAGGCAGCGCACGATCTCCACGCGCTGGCGCTCGCCGACGGACATGCTGTGCACGCGCCGATCCGGATCGAGCGGAAGGCCGTAGCGTGCCGATACTTCGCGAATGCGCGGGGCGAGTCTGGCGGGCGTGATCTTCTCGTCCAGCGCCAGCGCGATGTTCTCGGCCACCGTGAGGGTCTCGAACAGCGCGAAGTGCTGGAACACCATGCCGATGCCCAGGCGACGCGCGGCGGCCGGGGAGGGAATGGTCACCTGCCTGCCTTCCCACAGCATCTCGCCGGCGTCCGGGTGCGTGACGCCGTAGATCATCTTCATCAAGGTGCTCTTGCCGGCGCCGTTCTCGCCCAGCACGGCGTGGATTTCGCCCGGCATCACGGTGAGGTCCACGCTGTCGTTGGCGACCACGGAGGGGTAGATCTTGGAAATCCCGAGCAGCCGCAGCCTCGGTTCGGTTTTCTGCCGCCCGTCCGGCGGGGCCTGTGGTTCGGTCATGTACGGCTCCTTCATGGGTAACCGCAAGGCTTCTGCAAGGAACATGCCACCGTTTTCGCCGCGATGGGAACAACGGATGCGTCGATTTGTATACAAACTGCACCATGACATGTGCACTATCTCACCAATTGCGTGCATCCTGCCGATGATCCCTCTTCCGTGTCGTGCACGATTCCTGCTTTACAACTACGATCGCGTACGGATCGAGCCCGATCCCGAGCGAAGCGGAGACTGTCAATGACCAAGCAAGCCCCAGCGGAGCGCCCACGAAGCCACCGCACGCCCGAGGCCGACCCGGCCGAAGGAACGAACCAGCCAACCCGGCCACGCCAGCCGGGCAAGCGCGGCGCCGCCGCCGTCGACCTGCGCATCTACAGCGCCGTCGTCAACGCGGTCATGAGCCACCGCCTGCCGCCCGGCACGCGGCTGGGCGAGGCGGAATTCTGCGAACTGTATGAAGTAAGCCGCACCACGGTGCGCAAGGCGCTGCAGCGACTGGCGCACGACCACATCGTGGTGCTGCGGCCGAATCGCGGCGCCGTCGTTGCCTCGCCATCGCCGGAGGAAGCGCGCGACGTGTTCACGGCGCGCCGGGCCATCGAGCGCGAGATCGTGCCGCTGGTGATCCGGCATATCACGCCCGCATCGATCAAGCGCATCCGCGCCGCGCTCGACGAGGAGGAAGCGGCGCGCCGCAACGGTGACCGTGCGGCGTGGATCCGCCTGGGCGGCGAATTCCACCTGCTGCTGGCCGAACTGGCCGGCAACACGGTGCTGCAGCGCTTCATGGTGGAACTGGTGTCGCGCTCCTCGCTGATCATCGCCGTCTACGAGAATCCGGGCACGCCGATGTGCGGCAACCACGAGCACGACGAATTGCTGGCACTGATCGAGAAGAAGGATGTGGAGGGCGCCACCAGGCTGATCGAACACCACCTGGAAGAGATCGAGGCGCGGCTGCATTTGGGCACACCCGAACGCAAGCTGAGTTTGGCCGAAGCGCTAGCCGGGCTATAAAAAAGATTGTATACAAAACGCTCCAAAGTTGTGTGCATAATGCACCGGCATTGCACATCGGCACCGTGGAGCGAACCGTCTTGGTGCGGGGCTTAAGAGCGGAGGACACACCTGCATAGGACACAGGAGGGGTGGCCCGGTACTTGCTAAGGTACTGTCGACGTTGCATGCAATCAATCGGCACATTGGATGCAATCCGTTACACAACACTTACAAGGACCACGCATGAACACCATTCGTTTCGCTGCTACCTTCGCTCTCGCCGCCACCGCCGCCTGCGCCGCCCAGGCCGCCGACTGGAGCGATACGTCGCTGAGCTATCGCTACGGCTCGAAGTTTTCCGAGCCGTACAACGGTGCCGATATCGTGAAACACGTCGTGAACTTCAGCCATGCCAGCGGTTACAAGTACGGCACCAATTTCTTCAGTGTCGATTACCTGATGTCGGACGAGAACGACCCGTCCGCGGTCGGGTCCAAGTCGGGGGCCCACGAGGCCTATGCGCTGTATCGCCACACCTTCGACCTGGGCAAGATCACCGGCAAAAGCTTCAAGTACGGCCCGATCCGCGGCCTGGGCATCGTGGCCGGCTTCGACATCAACAGCAAGACCGACGCGGGCTACAACTCGAAGAAGCGCATGCTGGTGCTCGGCCCCACGTTCATGTTCGACGTGCCCGGTTTCTGGGACGTGAGCCTGGTAGCGTTGCATGAATCCAACGCTCCGTACAACGGCTATACGCAAACGGCCACCAACCGCTACCGCTACGACACGCACGCTGCCCTGATGAGCTCCTGGAGCATTCCGTTCCCGAACGTGCCGCTGGCGTTCGAAGGCTATGCGAACTACATCGGCACCAAGGGCAAGAACGAATACGGCGGCCCCACCGCGGTCGAGATCAACGTGGACATGAAGCTGATGTACGACGTCAGCTCGCTGGTCGGCGCGAACAAGAACACCTTCAAGCTCGGCGTGGCCTACCAGTACTGGAAGAACAAATTCGGCAACCCGTCGAAGACCGTTCCCGGCGCCACCGCACGAACCCCGATGGTGCGTGCCGAATACCATTTCTGACCAACCTGAAAGAGGAACATCATGAATCGTCGCAAGCTGCTCGCCTTTGCCTCCCTGTCCGCCGCGCTGGGCGCGGCCGTCATCGCACCGGCGCAGGCGCAGGAACCTCTGAAGGTGGGTTTCGTCTACATCGGCCCCGTGGGCGATGCCGGCTGGACCTATGCCCATGAGCAGGGCCGCCTCGAAATGGAAAAGGCGCTGGGCGGCAAGGTGAAGTCCACGTATGTCGAGAACGTGCCCGAGAGCGCGGACGCGGAGCGTGTAATCCGCAAGCTTGCGGCGGATGGCAACAAGCTCATTTTCACGACGTCATTCGGTTACATGAACCCCACGGAAAAAGTGGCGCGGGCATTCCCGAACGTGGTGTTCCAGCATGCCACCGGCTTCAAGACCACGAAGAACATGGGCGCCTACGAGGCGCGGCTGTTCGAAGGTTCCTACCTGCAGGGCATCATCGCGGGCAAGATGACCAAGACGAACACGCTGGGCTTCGTGGGCTCGTTCCCGGTGCCGGAAGTGATCCGCAACATCAACGCCTTCACCCTGGGCGCGCAAAGCGTGAACCCCAGGATCAAGACCAAGATCATCTGGGTGAACAGCTGGTACGACCCGGCCAAGGAACGCCAGGCCGCGGAAACGCTGATCGCGCAAGGGGCCGACGTGCTGACGCAGAACACCGACTCCCCGGCCACCCTGCAGGCGGCCCAGGAAAAGGGCAAGTACGCGTTCGGCTGGGATTCCGACATGCAGCGCTTCGCACCGAAGGCGCACCTCACCGCGAGCACCAACCAGTGGGGCGGCTACTACACCGAGGTGGCCAAGGCCGTGCTGGCGGGCACCTGGAAGACCGGCCACGTGCACGGCGGCCTGAAGGAAGGCATGGTCAAGATGTCGCCGTTGAACCCGGTGGTGCCGGCCGACGCGGCCAAGATCTTCGAGGCGAAGAAGGCCGCCTTCACGGCCGGCACCTCGACGCCGTTCACGGGCCCGATCAAGGACCAGTCGGGCGCCCTCAAGGTGCCTGCCGGCGTGGCGATGCCGATGAAGGAGCTCATGTCGATGAACTTCTACGTGCAGGGCGTGGAAGGCACGATTCCAAAGTAAATTCCTTTTGGCGGAACGGGCTTGCCCCCGTTCCGTTTTTTTTTCGAGATAACGATATGGCAGAACCGACAGCGCGCGACCACCAGTTCCTGACGGACGTGCTCGCGCTGGCCCAGCGCTCGCGCGACGAAGGCCACCATCCGTTTGCCGCGATCATCGCCGATGCGGATGGCAATGTGATCGCGCAGGCGATGAACGCATCGAGCAGCGACCGCACCGCACACGCGGAAATGAATGCACTGCGCATCGCGTCATCGCAGTATTCGCCCGAGAAGCTCGCGGGCGCCACGATGTACACGAACGCCGAACCATGCGCGATGTGCGCCGGCGGCACCTACTGGAGCGGCGTGGGGCGCGTGGTGTACGCGATGTCCGAAGCGACGCTGCTGTCGCTCACGGGCAGCGATCCCGAGAATCCGACCTTGTCGCTGCCGTGCCGGCAGGTGTTCGCCGCCGGGCAAAGGCCGACCGAGGTGATCGGGCCGTGGCGGGAGGAGGAGGCGAAGGTGGCCCACCAGGGGTTCTGGCACAAGAGCTGACATTTCATTACGCCCCCGGCGCCGGCGGGGTCAGCCAGCGGTTTTCCTCGAACGCAACCGCATGCTCATCGCCGTCGGCCCCATCACAAACCCCATCACCTCGTCCGGCGCCAACCGATCCCGCGCCTGCACATCGACGAGCTCGAACCGCCCCAGCAACATCGCCATCGCCACCTTCAACTCGATCAGCGACAGGTACCGCCCTGGGCACATGCGCGGGCCGGCACCGAAGGGCAGCGCCACGCCCTTGTCCGCGCCGCCTCCCGCCAGCCAGCGCTCCGGCTCGAAGCTGTGCGGCTCCGGAAACACGCCGCCATCCACGCTGTCGTGCCGCAGCACGCACCACAGCAGTGTATCCTTCGGCAGCTTCACGCCCATCACCGTGGTTTCGCGCTGCGCCTGCAAAGGGATGAACGGCGCGGGCGGCTTCAGGCGCATCGCTTCGAGGGCACATGCTTCCAGGTAGTCGAGCGCGTTGATGCTTTCCAGCGTCGGCACCTGGGCATGCTGGCGTACTTCCTCCTGCACGCGCGCCAGCGCATCCGGGTTTTGCCACAGCAGCCAGATCAGCCAGGCCAGCGCGCTGGACGTGGTGTCCTCGCCCGCCAGCAGCATGGTGGTGACGTTGCCGGCCACGGAGCTGTCGTCGACGCCGCTGTCCGGCCGGTCGGCTGCGGCCAGCATCGCTTGCAGCATGTTCGCCGGCTGTTCCCGCAGCGTGGGATCGGCAGCCATCGCCTCGCGTGCGCTGGCGATGAAACCATCCGTGGCTTCACGAACAGCGCGCACGCTACGCTCGAGCGTGCGGTCGGCCGGGAGCTTGAACCAGCGCCAGTAAGGGAAGGGCAGCAGCGAACGGCGTGCCACCCCCGCCAGCACCGTTTCGACGTGCTGCTGGATCGCATCGTCGCCATTGCCAATTGTGTCGACGTCCGCGCCGAATGCCAGACCCGCGATCACGTCGACCGTGTAGCGTTTCAAATCGCCCGTCAGGTCGATTTCGCCGTCGCCGGCCGCCACCCAGCGCTGCTCCAGCCGCTGCGCGACTTGCGCCATGCGGTCGAAGTAGGCCCTGATCGCCGTGGGTGAAAAGGCGCTCATCACCATGCGGCGCTGGTTGCGCCACGCGTCGCCCTCGGCCAGGAACAGGCCCACGTTGCCACCGAGTTCGGCGGAGACCTCGGCCGTGATGGCAGGACGCCGGAAACCGTCCGGCCGGTCGCGCAGCACGGCCGTGATGGCAGCGCTGTCGGACAGCACGACCACTTCGCGCGGCCCGATGCGGGCGCGGAACATGCGCCCGTATTTCCGGCTCCATCGTTCCATCGCAAGATGGATGGTCGACGGCCGCAATTGCAGGGCGTTGCCCAGCAGCGGCAGGCCGCGCGGGGCCGGCAGCTCGGCGATGGTTTGCGGCAGGGGGGTCTTGAGGGTGGCAACGCTCATGCTGGCTCCTTGCATTCGATGGTGCCAGTGTGCCGTGCGGCGCACCGCCGGTCTTGAATGTTTGCGACACGTGGGCACTCGATGACTGGTTTAACATCACGCCATGACCACGACTTTGCCTCCGACCGCCGCCCGCCTCGTGCCGCCCCGCGTGGCGCTGGCATCCTGCATTCGCGGCTACATGGTGCGCAGCACGCTCGGTGTACAGCTGGCCCCCGGGCAGCGCCTGAACCGCTTTCCAGCCACGCCGTTCTGCTCAATCACATGGATGATCGAGGGCAGCGGGGAATTGCTGGAACCGGCCAGGGCCGGCGCCGTGGCCCAGCAAGGCATGGCCATCTTTTCCGGGCCATGGACACAGCCTTTCATGACCGGCAATCCCGGTCCCGTGCATACGTTCACGGTGCTGTTCTTCGCCGACGCGCTGCATGCGCTGACAGGCCTCGACATGGCGGCGCAGCTCGACACCATGGCCCAGGTCGACGCGGTGCTCGGCGATGAGTGGGATGCGGTGTCCGGCGCCGTGCTGGCGGCGGCGGACGACGAGGCGCGCATCCGGCTGTTCGAGGATTGGCTGGAGCCGCGCTGGCGTGTCGCGCGCGGCGTCGCTTCCGGCGCGGCGACGTGGTCGCCGGCACGGGACTGGGTGCAGGCGCTGGCCGTGCGCGCCGCGGCGACAGGCGCAGGGCGCAGCGCTCGGATGGTCGAGCGGCGCGTGCGCGCCTGGGCCGGGCATCCGCTGCGCACCTTGCGGCGGCTCGCTCGTGTCGAGGAATCGCTGCTGGCGGCGCGCGACGAGCAGCAGGCCGGGCAGCTATCGCTGTCCGATGTCGCCCTGCGCGGCGGGTATTCCGACCAGGCGCATTTGTCACGCGAGGCGCGGGAACTGATTGGTGCCAGCCCGCGGGAGATCATCCGTCTGGCGCAGACGGATGAGAGTTATTGGCCGTATCGGATCTGGTGGTGAGCACGTTAATAACTAGCAACTTCATTGCTGACTCAAGTCTTGACAGTCGCATTTAGCAGACCATTGCCCTGAAGCAAAGTCATCCCCTGCTTTGTTCATTATCATCGAGCGAATGAATCACTGCACGCATGGGGGAACCAATGGCAACTCCGAAGGGCTCCTTCGAGATGTGGAAGGATGGTTTGATCAAGGGTGTCGGCCAAGCAAAGTGGCATACGTATGATTGCGAAATCAAAACCTCCATTTCGGAATTTGATCGACATTTAGCCGGCTCCCCTGGGTATGTCATTGTGGATTGGCGTCTTGTAAAAGCCATGCTTTGGGTAGAAACCGGCGCAGGTCATATACAATGGCGAGTAAAGCCGATGCAAATCGGCGTTCTAGGCGATCCAGGGCTCGATGCCCTACTTGGTGGGAAAGAAGGTGGAGACATAATCATGCCGCCCAGCTTGAAAGCCACGCTGGATCACAACGCCGCGAGAACTATACCGTCCTACAACATACGTGCAGGTATAGCATACCTCTTGATGAGGATGGCGAAATTCGAATTTCGCAGCGTCGTGTCTGACGACCCGAAAATATACGAGGCCCCTGTCAACCGAGGCGACAGTATGGCAAGAATTGCCAAGGTTTGTGGCACTACGACTGACATCCTGCGTCAGCTGAATCCTAAAGCGACGATCTTGCGCCCTGGGCAGGTTCTTTTGTATCGAAAGGGCGCCGTACAAAGGGTGATAGTCGGCTGGCTACCATTCGCCATCGAAGACGTTGCAAAGCTCTACAATGGTGGTGGGGATGTGAGGTACGCAGAAAAGCTCAGTTTCGCTCTCAAGTTGGTGAAATATGGTTCGGAGGCCACATGCGCTTGAACACTTGGTCCGCTCTTGGGCTTTGGCTGATTCTTTTCAGTGCGCATAGCGCCGATCAGCAGAACATCGCTCCAGTTGAAGAAATACTCGACACTTGCTCGTACAGTTCCCAAGCAGGGATGCGTGACTGCCTGGAAGATAGCGTACGCGACAGTTCGACAGCCGTGAACGCAGCGGAAAAAAAATTTGCTGCAACCATGAGCCGTTGGGATGAACGGCAAAAATACATAGCTGCCGCTCATATGCAGTTCAACATTTCTAAACGTGCCTTCTTGAAATACCGGGACGAACAGTGCGCATTAGCTGCTGCGCTCGGTGGAGGGGCAATTGGAAATGCTCTGGAATTACGGCGTCTGGCTTGCATTTACGAATTAAATAGGGAACGTAGTAATCAGTTGACACGGTTTTCCTCGTCTCTATATCTTAAATGAGTCGAACAAAGCCTTTATCTTTGCTGGAGACGTTCAACACCACCGGATCGGCTCCTTGCCTACCGCCCGCAAATAATCGTTCGCCTTCGAAAACGGCCTGCTCCCAAAGAACCCCTTGTGCGCCGAAAACGGCGAAGGATGCGGCGACGTGATGACGAGGTGCTTCTTCGTATCGATCAGCGCCTTCTTGGCGATCGCATAACTGCCCCACAAGATGAACACCAGGTGCTCGCGCTCCTGCGACAGCGTGCGGATCGCGGTATCGGTAAACGTCTCCCAGCCCTTGCCGGCATGCGAACCGGCGGCGCGGGCGCGCACGGTCAGCACGGCGTTCAGCAGGAACACGCCCTGTTCCGCCCAGTCGGAGAGATCGGTGCGGGTGCGCCGCACGCCCAGGTCGTTTTCCAGTTCCTGGAAGATGTTTTGCAGGCTGGGTTGCGGGCGGTTGCCCTCGGGGACGGAAAAGCAGAAGCCCATCGCGGCGCCGGGCGTGTGGTATGGGTCCTGGCCGAGGATTACCACTTTCACCTTGTCGAAGGGCGTCAGGTCGAAGGCGCGGAAGATGTGCCTGCCGGGCGGGCAGCATTGGCCGGCCTGGTATTCGGCGCGCACGAAGTCGGTGAGCTCGGTCCAGTAGGGCTTGTCGAACTCGGCTTGCAGGTGCTGCTTCCAGGAGGGTTCGATGCGTACGGTCATGGCGGGTCCCGATATGAAAACGGCGGCCCGTGAGCCGCCGTCCGTACAGACAGGTCATGAAGAGCCGACGTCTCGCCAGATGGTCCGCGGTCGACGGCAGCTCGGCTGTGTGCAGCGGAAGCCCGATTATACGGTCGCGCGGCGAAACGTCCAGCTACCGCTACCCTGCCGTGCCGGGCTCGATCGACTTGACCACCTTGCCCTGTTCGTCGAGCATCTGGATCTGCGCCTTGCCGTCGGCCGATACCTGCAGCTGCATCCGCGTGCGCCCCCTGGCATCCTTCAATTGCAGCGACGAGCCTTTCTCGCTCGTGTTGCCGAGCCAGATGCGGTTCATGCTCAGCTTGCCTTCGTCGGCCAGCTTGTCCCAGTAGGCGCGCCGTTCCGCCTCCGGCAACTTGCGTGCTTCCTCGGCGAACCGCTTACCGTCGCCGATCACGGTCAGGGTATGGGGCGGCACGTCGTTGATGATCAGGGCGGTCCTCTGGGTGGTGGCGCTGTCGGTATTGATCAGTTGCAGCGCCTGGTCCTGGCGGAAGCGGTCGAACGTCAGCGAGACGCCGGACGTCACCTTGCCATCGGGCCCGATGCCGCCCTTCTGGATCAGGCCGCCGTTTTCCGTGCCTTCGTCGTTGATGAACAACATGCCGGCAAAGGAGCGGCGATCCGGTCGCTCGCGTTCCTTTCCCTGAAGAAAGTCGCCCGGGAACTGCGCCTTGTTGGAAATGACCATCCGCTTCGTGCCATCCGGCTCGACGATATTGATGCGGCCGACGGTGATCTCGTCGAACTCGGCCTTGCGTTCGGCTTTGGCGCCAGTAAGCGCTACCACGGCGGCCAGCGCGGCAGCCATTGTCATGGCGCCGGTGAGGAAAGTACGGATCTGCGACATGCGGGTGTCTCCTTTCAGGGTTGGTCAAGGGCGTTTTTCTTGCCTGGTGCGGATGCGGCGCAGCCGCCATTCGATGAACAGGCCGACGAAACCGGATGCCAGCACGACCGCGCCAAGGAACTGGAGAATGCGGTTTTCCGGCGCTTCCTCGTGTCGCGTCTTGACCAGTTCGAAGCGGCGGTGGCCGTTGCGCGCCGGCTCCACGTAGAAGCCGCCGCGATCGGTCCTCGTCTCGGCAATGGCGGGCCGGGCGCGGTTGGCCTTGAAGTCGGCCATCCGGCTGGCGAATTGTTCATGCGTGATGGTCTTGGCCATCATCTGGAAACTGAGGATTTCCTGCTGCTTGTCGAAGATGTTGTCCGCTTCGCCGGGCAGGATCACGCCGGGCGACTCATAGCGGTAGATCTTGTTGGAGAAGAAAATGCCGTCGTTCGCCGCCAGCATCATGGCGAAACCGGTGAGCCAGGCGAGACCGCAGCCGTACAGCCATTTCTTGTGGTCGTGGACCTGCTCCGCCTCGGCCTGGGTGTTGAACTGGCTGACAGCGGGGATGTGCCGCAGGGTGGTGGCGAGGAGTTGCTTGTCGATGCCGTCCAGGAAGGTGGCGGCATCCAGGCCCGTGCCGGCAAGGATGGTAGCGAACATGTCGGCGGAAGGGACCGACTTGTCGTTCTCCAGCTTGGACAGATAGGATTGTTCGATCCCCAGCTGCTCGGCGAACTGCGGCTGGGTGAGGCCGCGTTCGGTGCGGAGTTTCTTCAGCTTGTCGCCGAAATTCATCACTTCCCTTTCTGCCAGTCATCGAATAGCCCGTATTCTTGGCCATTCATGCAGGACTGGGAAGGTGAATATTGATGAATTGGTAAGAATATCGATGCAGGGGAGGTCGGAAATTGCCCGCGGTCAACGGGTAGCCAGGCGATCGAACGCTTCCACGAAGGCGCGATGTGCCGCCTGCGCCCGGGGGGCGCCAACGTCGAAACTGCAATGCCGCAGATTCGGCAAGGGCGACAGGCCGGCTTCAGCCAGCATGTACTCGGCGCGCAGGGCGCCCAGCATGCCATCCACCATGACGTCCTGCATGTAGAGCCCGGCGTTATCGGTATGGCCGGCATCGAGCACGCTGGGAGCGAAGGCCATCGAGGCGGCACCGAACCGGATCGCTTCGCGCATGGCAACCCGCGCCGCACGACGAAGCGTTTCGCCGTCCAGCAATGCCGGGTCGCCCATGCCGATCACCAGGATTGCCCGCGACGCCACGCCCGCCGGAGGCATTGTGATCAACAGGGTTTCCATCGGCTGCGCCCGAAAGGCGCCGGCCTGCCGCAGGCGTGCCAGCCGGCCGCCGAGGGCTCCGTCAAGCGCCAGTAGTCCGCCGGACATGCCGGCGTTTGTCATTTCGCGCTCGAACATGCATGCAACGCTCAGGTCGACGTCGGCTTGCGCCGGCCCCCAGGCGACGACGTCGAACTGGACGCCGCATGCGCTGCCGATCGACAGGCGGAGCGGGGTGGTGGAGTGATCGGTCATGGGTGTTCCTGTTCGATTGGCTCCCGCATGCTACCGTGCCCGACGGTGCATCGGATCGTTCGAAAGTGGCATGCGGCATTGCACTTTTGGACTGTCGGAGTCAGGCGGCCAGTGCCGGGTAATCGACATACCCCCTGGCGCCGCCCCCGTAGAACGTGAACGGATCGGGCTCGTTGTAGGGCCCACCCTGCGCGATGCGGCGCACCAGGTCGGAGTTGGCGATGAATTGCCGGCCGAAGGACACCATGTCGGCCCGGCCGTCGCGGATCAGTCCATCGCCCGCCTCCGGGGTCAATCCGCCGTTGGCGATCACGAAGCCCCGGTAGTTGGTGCGGACGAGCGACAGGAGTTCCTCCATGTCCGGCGCGCCGCCCCAGGCGTTCGTGTCGGCCGCGTGGACATAGCCGATCCCGTACTCGTCGAGCATGCGCAGCAGGTAACCATAGGTCTCGGCCACGGCCGGGTCGCGCGCGTTGTTGTACTGCGCAAAGGGCGAAATGCGCACGCCGATGCGCGCGGCGGGAAAGGACAGCATGACCGACTCGATCACCAAGCGCAGGAACCTTGCGCGGTTCGCGATGCCGCCGCCGAAGTCGTCGGTGCGCCGGTTGACGTGGGGCGACAGGAACTGCTGCGGCAGGTAGCCGTTGGCCGCGTGGATCTCCACGCCATCGAGCCCCGCCTCGAGCGCGTTGGCCGCCCCGATGCCGAACGCGCGCACGGCGCTGAAGATCTCGGCGCGCTCCATGGCGCGCGACGGCGAAGCGGCGATGCGCGTGTACTGGCCGTTGCGCAGCATGCCGTATACCTGCAACAGGTGCAGGTCGTCGTTGACGCCCGATGGCGACAGCGGTGCCGCGCCGCCGAGCAGCGCATACGAGCCGACGCGGCCGCCGTGCCAGAGCTGCATGAACAGCTTGCCGCCTTCCCGGTGGACGGCCGCGGCGACGCGCTGCCATCCCGCTGCCTGTTCCGGCGTGTGGATGCCGGGCGCCAGTTCGAAGGCCGCCGACGCGGGGGAGACATTGGTGGCCTCCGAAATGAGGAGGCCGGCCGATGCGCGCTGTTGATAGTATTGTGCGGCCAGGTCATCGGGTACCCCGTCCGTGCCCGCGCGGCTGCGCGTGACCGGGGCCATGGCGATACGGTTGGCGATGGCGAGGTCGCCGAGCGTGGCGGATTGCAGGATGGCTTTCATGGCATTGCTCCGTGTTCGTTGTCGATGAGGCATCGTAGCCATGGCACGGTGCCGTGATAAGCCAGCCCGGCCGCACAGGCGCTTTGCCCAATCTGCAAAGGAATCGATGGACCGCTTCTCCGAACTTCATGCTTTTTGCGCCGTGGCCACGAGCGGCGGCTTTTCCGCTGCCGGCAGGCAGCTCGGGCTGGTGCCGTCCACGGTCGCGCGCCTCGTCGACGGCCTCGAGGCGCGCCTGGGTGCGCCGCTGCTGAACCGCTCGACGCGCCAGGTCACGCTGACCGAAGCCGGCGCCGACTACTTCGCGAGGGCACAGGCGATCCTGGCCAGTCTGGAGGAGGCCGATGACGCGGCGGCTTCGGCGCACGCGGGGCCGCGGGGACTGCTGAGGGTGAGCGCGCCCGTGGCCTTTGCCCGGCTCTATATCGCGCCGCACCTGGCCGAACTCCAGCAGGTCCATCCCCGCCTGGAGCTCGAACTGATGGTGTCCGACGCGCTGTCGGACATGGTAGGCGACGCGATCGATGTGGCGATCCGCATCGGCGCGGCGGACAGCCAGCCGGACCTGGTGGCAAGGCGGCTTGCGGGCCACCGGCGCATCGTCTGCGCGAGCCCTTCCTATCTCGAGCGCCGCGGCATGCCGCAAGTTCCCGCGGACCTGCTCCAGCACGAATGCCTGCGCTTCGCATACACAGGCTTGTCGCGCCGGCCGGGATGGCGTTTCCTGAAGGATGGCGAAACCGTCGAGATCGCGGTGCGGGGCCGGCTGGTCGCCAACAGTTCCGACGTGCTGCGCGAAGCGGCGCTCGATGGCGCGGGCATCGCGCTGCTGCCCGACTGGCTGGTCAGCGCGGACGTGGAAGAGGGCAGGCTGGCCGCCCTGCTGGCGGATTTCGAGAGCAACCCGGGACCGATGGATGTCGGCGTGTTCGCCGTCTACCAGCCGAACCGCCGCGGCTCCGGGAAAGTACGTGCATTCGTCGACTTCATCGCACAGCGCCTCAAGGACCAGTGAAGCATCAGCTGCCCATGATGCCTGCGCCGAGCTCCACGCCCCACTGGCCCAGCTCGCGCGCCGCCGCCAGGCGCACCCGCTCCCAACCGTCCAGCCGACTGTCGGCATAGCCGTCGCGCAGTGCATGCGCCAGCGCCATCGCATCCGCCGCAGCCTTGCCGGTACCGCTGGCGGTATGCGGCCGGATGACGGCCGCGGCGTCGCCGAGCAGCAGCACACGCCCGTCCCGCATTGCCGGCGCCTGGAAATCGACGATCGCCTGGACGAACGGCCTTGAGGTCGCCTCGATCAGCGCCCGCAGCGAAGGCGCCAGGATATCGCCCGCCTGTACGAGTAGTCCCTGCGTCGTGGCGGGCGCCATGGCGCCAGGCGGCAGCGATGCCTCGTGCCGCCGGCCATCGCTGTCGGTCAGGATGGCGTCGAGCGCCGCGCCGGCGTCCGCAGGGAGGTACCACACCCAGTTCCACCGGCGTTTGCCAGGACCGGTGGCGCCATCCTCACCCGGCACCGGATACGTGAGGAACATGTGCCGCTCGCCTTGCTGGAACACGAAGGTGTGGTCGAGCCGGTCCCGGAGCCCGTCCGGCAGCTCCGTTTCCGGCACCAGGCCGCGCCAGGCCACGTAGCCCGCATAGCGAGGCTGCAGTCCGGGGAACATTTGCCTGCGCACCTGCGAGCGGGCGCCATCGGCGCCGACCAGCAGATCGGCCTCCACGTGCCGGCCGTTCGCGAAGTGCGCGGTCACCTTGCCGGACCGTTGCTCGAAGCCCGTCAATGCGAACCCGGCATGCACCGCCGGCTGGGCATCCCTCAGCATGCCGTACAGCGCGTTCCACGAGGTCTGCGTCTGCGGCATGTGCAGCCGGCGGATCACGCTGTCGTCCCGCGCGAGGAAGATCCGGTCGACCGTCGTCACGCCCGGCGTGCCGTGCCAGCCGATGTCGGCCTGGTGCAGTGCCCGCAGCATGTCGCCCTGCAGCACCAGCCCGCCGCCCCGGCCGGACAGGTCCGACGGCGAGCGCTCGAAGACTTCCACGTCCCATCCTTCGCGGCGCAGCAGCGCCGCGGTGGTCAGCCCCCCGATGGAGCCGCCGATGACGACCGCCTTGCGGCCAGCCGTTTTCGCTTCCTCGTTCATGGCACATCCTTTCATCGTTCGCTTCAAGGTAGGGCGGGCGGCCGCTTTCGGGAAGCGCGACGCGGCGCAAAGGCCCTTTGCCGATCATGCAAAGCCAGGGCGGCCGCCCGCTGGCAGAATCCATCTCGAGTCACGCAGCTTAAGCGGTGGAGCGGATCGCCCGAATCCCTGTATCGCCTGATCGCGGACTGGCCAAACGGCGGGGGACTGCGGCAATGCGTTGTCCGATAATTTTTGGCACGGGCATGACCGTCCACGCCACGGGGCCCGCCACCACAGGATGATCCATGAACATCAAACTTGCCGTCACCGGGCTGCTGGGCGCGGTATCGATCCTCGCAGTGCTGTATGGATGGAGCAGCGAGCCGGCGATGCCCGCGGCGGCTGCACCGATGCCCGCGGCATCCGCCCAGGTGCTGGAAGAAGGACGGCGCATCGTCGCGCTGGGCGACTGCATGGTGTGCCACACCTCGGCCACCGGCAGGGCCTATGCCGGCGGGCTGCCGCTCAAGACGCCGTTCGGCACCATCTACAGCACCAACATCACGCCGGATGCCGAGACGGGCATCGGGCGCTGGACCCAGGCCGCCTTCACGCGCGCGCTGCGCCGCGGCGTCGCCAGCGACGGTCACCTGCTGTACCCGGCATTCCCCTACACGCACTACACGCGCATGAGCGACCGCGACATTGGCCTGGCCTACGCCTACCTGATGAGCCGGCCGGCCGTGCGTTACACACCGCCGGCGAACGAACTCGTCTTTCCGCTGAACTTCCGGCCGCTGCTGGCATTCTGGAACGTGCTGTTCCTCACGCCGGGCAACGGTGCCGAAGCGCCGGCGCATGGCGCGACGATCGAGCGCGGACGCTACCTGGTCGACACCCTCGGGCACTGCGCTTCCTGCCACAGCGGCCTGAACGTGCTGGGCGGGGAACGCAAGCCGGCGTTCGGCGGCGGCGAGATCGACGGCTGGCATGCCCCGGCACTGACGCGGCTCACGCAGGGGCGCAACCCCTGGTCCACGCAGCAGCTCGCCGATTACCTGCACGGCGGGCTGGCCCTCGGCCACGGCGCGGCCAAGGGCCCGATGCGGCCCGTGGCCGAGCGGCTGGCCGAGGTGCCGCGCGAGGATGCGCTGGCCATGGCCAGCTACCTGATGAGCATCCAGGAGAGTGCGCCGCCCGGCTCCGGCAAGGCGCCACCGGCAACGGCGCCGGCCGGAAGCGCCATCGCCCAGGGCAGGATCGTGTTCGATGCCGCCTGCGCCAGCTGCCATGCCGCACCGGCCGCCATGATGCGCATCGGTGGCCGCCCCGCGCTCGCCCGCAGCAGTGCCCTCTTGTCCGGAACGCCGGTCAATTTCGTGCAGACCGTCCTCGCGGGCATACCTTGGCACGGCGGCTCCGCCGTGTACATGCCGCCGTTCGCGGCGACCTTGAGCGACGAGCAGATCGCCAGCCTGGCGGCCTACCTGCGCCAGGACCTGGACGGGCAGGAAGCCTGGCACGACGTCGCCAGGCAAAGCGCAGCCATTCGCAAGGAACTTCAACCATGACCACCAGCTTGACTCTGAACGGCCGCGCGACGCGGTTCTCGTCCGACCCGGACACGCCGCTGCTCTACGTACTGCGCAATGAAGGAAAGCTGAACGGCGCGAAGTTCGGTTGCGGCATGGGGCAGTGCGGCGCCTGCACCGTGATCGTCGATGGCGAGGCCGTGTTCTCGTGCCTGGCACCGCTGGCCACGCTGGAAGGGCGTTCCGTGCGTACCGTGGAGGGGCTGGGAACGGCCGCCGCGCCGGGGCCGCTCCAGGCCGCGTTTATCCGGCACCAGGCGGCCCAGTGCGGCTACTGCATCGCCGGCATGCTGATGCGCGCGCAGGCCCTGCTGGACCGGGTTCCGAACCCGACCGACCAGCAGATCCGCGAGCACATGGAGCCGAACCTGTGCCGCTGCGGAACGCACACGCGCATCTTCGCGGCCATCAAGGACGCCGCCAGCGGGGGCAAGGCGTGAGCCGCCCGGTCCATGCGGGGCGCCGCGCGTTCCTCGAAGGTGGCGCGCTGGTCGTCGCCTTTTCCCTGCTGCCGTCGCTGGCGCGCGCCGAATTCAACGGCATGGGCGTACCGCCGGTGGCCAATCCGAAGCTGGCCGGCAGCCTGCAGCGCACGCCCATGCTCGACTCCTGGATCTGCATCGCCGCGGATGGCCGCGTGACCGTCTGCAGCGGCAAGGTGGAACTGGGTACCGGTGTGCGCACGGCATTGATGCAGGTCGCCTGCGAGCAGCTCGCGCTGCCCCTGCCGGCCATTCGCTTCATCGCCGGCGACACGGACCTGACGCCGAACGAAGGCTTCACCGCGGGCAGCCACACGATGGCCGACAGCGGCACGGCACTGCTGCATGCGAGCGCCCAGGTCGCCACGCTGTTGCGCGGGGGAGCGGCGCGCCGCTGGGGCGTGGCACCGCACCAGGTGCGGTTGCGCGATGGCCGGGCCGTCGCGCCCGATGGACGGTCCATGCACTACGGCGAGGCGATTGCCGGCATCACGCTGCGGCGTGCCGCCTCCGAAGTGTCGGACCTGAAGCCGCCGGCCGCGTATGCGGTGATCGGCAAGGCTGTGCGGCGGGTGGATATTCCGGCCAAGGTGACCGGCGGCCAGGCCTATGTGCAGGACCTGCGCTTGCCTGGCATGCTGCATGCGCGTGTCGTGCGTCCGCCGCGCCCCGGCGCGCAACTGGCCGCAGTGGACGTGGAAGCGGTGCGGAGAATGAAGGGCGTGCACGCCGTGGTCCGCAATGGCAACTACCTGGCCGTCATCGCGGTGGAAGAATGGCATGCGATCCAGGCGATGTACGCTCTGACGGCCACGGCGAAATGGGAGGGCGGCGCGGCGCTGCCGGGCCGGCGTGCGATCCATGACTACCTGCAGCGCATACCATCGCAGGACGAGACGATCCTCCAGCGCGGCGGCCCGCTGCGTCCCGGCCTGCGCACGATTCGCAACCGGTACACGAAACAGTATGTGCTGCACGGCTCGATCGGCCCATCCTGCGCCGTGGCGCACCTGGACGCGGGGCGCATGACGGTGTGGACGCACACCCAGGGCGTTTTTCCCCTGCGTCAGGCGCTCGCAGAAATGCTGGCGATGAAGCCGGACGCCGTGCGCTGCATCCATACCGAGGGATCGGGCTGCTATGGGCAGAACGGCGCCGACGACGTGGCCGCGGACGCGGCGCTCCTGGCGCGCGAAGTACCCGGCCGGCCGATCCGGGTGCAGCTGATGCGCGACCAGGAACACCTGTGGGAGCCTTTCGCCCCGGCCATGGTGAGCACGGTCGTTGCCGCGCTGGGTCCGGAGAACCGGATCGACTACTGGCAGTACGAGGTATGGAGCGGTTCGCACAACGAAAGGCCCGGCAACGCGGGCAAGCTGCTGCCCGCGCAGCTGCTTGCCAGGCCGTTCGTGCCGTCGCCCTCCCTGCCCATGCCGCAGCCAGAGGGCGGCGGCGACCGCAATGCGCTGCCGCTGTACGCAGTGCCGAACATCCGGGTGGTGAACCATTTCCTGCCGGTGACGCCGCTGCGCACGTCGGCGATGCGTTCGCTGGGAGCGCACCTCAATATCGTGGCCATCGAAGGCACGATGGACCAGCTGGCCGCGCTGGCGCGTATCGACCCGGTCGAGTTCCGTCTCGGGCATCTCGCCGCCGTGCCACGCGCGCAGGCCGTGATACGCAGTGCGGCGCAGCGGTTCGGCTGGTCGCGGCAACGGGCTGCGCGGCCCGGGCATGGCATCGGATTCGGTTTCGGCCAGTACAAGAACACGATGGCTTACGTGGCGATCGCCATCGAAATCTTCTTCGACCAGGACAAGCATGAGGTCCACGTGCTCAGGGTATCGGCGGCGGCCGATTGCGGGCAGGTCGTCAACCCGGACGGGGCCAGGAACCAGCTCGAAGGCGGCATCATCCAGTCCACCAGCTGGACGCTGCTTGAAGCGCTGCACCATGGCGAGGATGGCGTGAAGAGCTTCGACTGGGCGACCTATCCGATCCTGCGATTTTCCGGCATGCCGCGCACGCTCGATATCGCATTGCTGGACCAGCCAGGGCAGCCGTTCCTCGGCGTGGCCGAGGCGGCGCAGGGCCCGATGGCGGCCGCGCTGGCCAATGCCTTCGCGCAGGCTGCCGGCAAGAGGGTATTCGGGTTGCCGCTGCTGGCAGCGGGTTGACCAGGATGCAAAAACGGCGGCCAGGAGGCCGCCGTCGGGAATACTTTGTTGTCGAGCCCGTGTCTCTCGGTGCCTGGCACCAGGGTGACACGAGCTCGGCGGCAGATCAGCCGGCTGCTTCCAGCAGGTTATGCGCCTGCACGTCCGCATGGTACGAGCTGCGCACCATGGCGCCCACGGCGGCGTGGCCGAAGCCCATCTTGTACGCCTCTTCCTCGAACATCTTGAACGTATCCGGGTGCACGTAGCGGCGCACCGGCAGGTGGCTGTTCGACGGGGCCAGGTACTGGCCGATCGTCAGCATGTCGATGTCGTGCTCGCGCATGTCGCGCATCACCTGCAGGATTTCCTCGTCCGTCTCGCCCAGGCCGACCATCAGGCCCGACTTGGTCTTCACGTTCGGGTACAGGGCCTTGAAGTCCTTCAGCAGTTTCAGCGAGTGCAGGTAGTCGGCGCCGGGGCGGGCTTCCTTGTACAGGCGCGGCACGGTTTCCAGGTTGTGGTTCATCACGTCCGGCAGGCCGTCCGCAAAGATGTTCAGCGCCTTTTCCAGGCGGCCGCGGAAGTCCGGCACCAGCACTTCGATCTGGGTTTTCGGCGACAGTTCCTTCGTCTTCGTGATGCACTCGACGAAGTGGGCGGCGCCGCCGTCGCGCAGGTCGTCGCGGTCGACCGATGTGATCACCACGTAGGACAGGCGCAGCTTGGCGATCGTGTTGGCCAGGTTGGACGGCTCGTTCACGTCCAGCGGGTCCGGGCGGCCGTGGCCCACGTCGCAGAACGGGCAGCGGCGCGTGCACTTGTCGCCCATGATCATGAAGGTAGCCGTGCCCTTGCCGAAGCATTCGCCGATGTTCGGGCAGGAAGCTTCCTCGCACACGGTCACCAGCTTGTTTTCACGCAGGATGTCCTTGATTTCGTAGAAGCGGCTGGAAGCCGATGCCGCCTTCACGCGAATCCACTCGGGCTTCTTCAGGCGTTCCACCTGCTCGATCGGCACGATCTTGATCGGGATGCGCGAGGTCTTGCTGGCGCCCTTCTGCTTTTCGCTCGGGTTGTAAGCGGCTGCGTTGGCGTTGGCTGTGGTGGTCTCGGTGGTCATAAGGTTTCCAGTTAGATTCGGTCAGGCGGCAGCGGGTAGATCGGGTTGGCTGGCTTCGAGCTGGCGCACCAGCTCGTTGGCCAGCGCCAGTTGCACGTCGGCCAACGCCGCGTCCACGCCCATCGAGCGCATGTCGATGGTTTCCAGGCCGGCGTAGCCGCAGGGGTTGATCCAGGTGAACGGCGCCAGGTCCATCGCCACATTCAGGGACACGCCGTGGTAGGTGCAGCCGTTGCCCCGCACTTTCAATCCGAGCGCGGCGATCTTCGCCCCGCGCCTGGGGCCTTCGGCGATGTAGATGCCGGGCGCGCCTTCGATGCGCTCGCCGGCCAGTCGATACGACGCCAGCACGTTGATGATCGCCTGCTCGATCTTGTGCACGAACTGCCGGGCATACAGCTTGCCGCCCGGCTTGTTGCGGCGCAGGTCCATCAGCAGGTAGATCACCACCTGGCCGGGGCCGTGGTACGTCACTTCGCCGCCGCGGTCCGTCTGCACCACGGGAATCCGCGAGGCACCGCCCAGCAGGTGGCCGCGGTCGGCGCCCAGGCCCAGCGTGTAGACGGGCGGGTGCTCGACGATCCACAGCTCGTCGGGCGTCTCCGGCGTGCGTGCATCGGTGAAGGCGCGCATCGCCGCGAACGTGGGTTCGTAGTCGGCTTGACCGAGGTGGCGGATCACCGCCGGTTCGGGTCTCGTGGTGGACATGGCAGGTAGCGTTGGAGAAAGCCCCGCTATTATACGCCTGGGGCCTTGCTCATGCTCAAAGGGTGAGCAGTTACTTCAGAGAACGATTTTCACCATCGGGTGGCCAGACAGCTCGGCGTACAGCGCATCGAGCTGTTCGCGGCTCGTGGCGCGAACGGTCACGGTCAAGCCCGTGTACTTGCCGCCGGACGAAGGGCGCGTCTCGACTTTTCCTTCGTGGAAAGTCGGGTCGTGCTTCGTGATGACTTCGATGATCGTGACGGTGAAGGCATCGTGCGTGGGGCCCATCACCTTGATCGGGAAGTCGCTCGGGTATTCGATGAGGGACTCTTTCGGTGGGATCGCAGCCATGATTCTTCCTTCGATAACAGATGAGTAAGCGGCGCCTGATCCTGGAAAATGACCACGCCAATCCGCTATTTTAGCGAAAGCGGCCGGCGCCGGGGCGGCGCAAAAAAATGGCCAGCCCTGAAGGCTGGCCGAAAAACTATTCTGGGCTGAGAAAAACTGCGCACGGAATAGTTGGGACACCTGAACGGTCACGGAAATTGCCTCGCTGCGGACCATCAAGGGCCCTGTCGTGCGTGCTTTCCCGGCATATGGACACTGTAGTCAGTGTAAGGACAGGTTGCTACTGCTTTGTGACAGGCTGCGCGAAAACGCGGATGAATGAACAAAATTCCGGGCTGGGCCGCAAAAATGTGGCCCAGCCGTGGAATATTTCGCTGTTAGCGCTCGCGAGCGCCGTCACCGCGGTCGCGGCCGGGGCGCTCGCCGCGCGGCTGCACGCTCGGAGCGGGCGCGGGCGGTGCCGGCTGGGCTACCGGGGCGGGGCGGGCGATGGGCTCGGGGCGTGGCTGGGGTGCCGGTGCCGCAGGCGGCGGTTGCTGGATGGACATGCGTTGCTCGCGACGGATTTCCATCTCGCGGCGCGCCTCGGCACGCTCCTGCATCATCTCGCGCTGGCGCTCCAACCGCTCGTTGGCAATGAAGGAGCGCGACGGCGCCTGTTCCATCTGCGGTCGCGGTGCCGGTTGCGGCACCGGAGCGGGCGGCGGCACGGTCGTCACCGGCGGGGGTGCGCTGAACGCGGGCTGGCTCACCGGCCGGTCCACCTGGGGGCGCTGGATCTGCGGCGCTTCCACGCGCGGGCGGTCCACCTGCGGCCGCTCGATACGCGGCCGCTCGGTCACGATCGGGCGCGGCGCCATGTCGCGTTCGCGCTGCATGCGCTCGGCCACGCTGTCGATATTGCGCTCGGCACGGAAGCGGTCGGTTATGCCGTCGCGGTTGCGGTCGACCTGGCTGCGCTCGGCGGGAGCGATGATGCGGTCGGCTTGCACGCGGTCCGTGGAAATGACGTTATCGCGGCTGCGGTCGATCTGCAGGCGGTCGGGCGTGCCATCGCGGTTACGGTCGACCTGCACGCTGTCGGGCGTGCCGTCGCGGTTGCGGTCGGCCTGCAAGCGATCAGGCGTACCGTCGCGGTTGCGGTCCGCTTGCGGGCGGTCGGCAATGCTCTCGCGGTCACGGCCCACTTGCATCCGGTCCGGCAGGCCGTCGTTGTTGCGGTCGGTCTGGATACGGTTGACCTGCGGCCGGTCGGCAATGCCGTCGCGGTTGCGGTCGGGCGCGCGTGCAAAGCCGGGCACCACAGGCGCGGCCAGCGGGAGACTGGACGGGTTCGATGCCACCGAGGCGCGCGGCAGGTTGTTCACGCGCACGCTGCGGCGGTCCTCGAACTGCTCGCGCGGCACGATCGTAATGCCTTCGCGGCGGGTCGGCACGGATTTCCAGCGCCCGCCCCGCCAGTCCCAGCCCAGCCGGCGCTCATGATCCGGCGACACGTGGTAATGCGGCACGTAGCGGTCGCGCGGCGTGAGCGGATACCAGCCCAGGCCGGGGCGATGGCGGCGGTCGCTGAATGCGACGGACCAGCCGGCGCCACCCACCCAGCCCACCAGCGCCGGTGCCCACACGGGGCGGCCGACGATCCGGCCCGGCGCCCAGTACCAGCGGTTGCGTACCGTCACCCAGCGGCCATAGTGGAAGGGCGCGTAGCCCCATGGCGCATTGTCGACCCACGTCCAGCCCCAGGGAGCGACCCAGGCCCAGCGGCCGTCGCTGTACGGCGACCAGCCGCTGGCGATGGACCGGGGCGTCCACAGGGGGCCGTAGATGTCGTCGACCGTCCAGCTGCCGTAATGATCCAGGTCTTCGTAGCCGGTCACGTACGTGGGAATGTAACGGGTGGCGATGGCGCCTTCGTCGCGGCGGTCGCGCGCGAAGGCCCAGGAATCGAAGCCATCCTGCAAGGCCTGGCCGGTGCGCACGTCGTCGCCGCGGATGTCGGCACGCTTGCCGGTGCGCAGCGTGAGCGCCGTGCCGGCCGCTTCCAGGCGGGCCACGCCCATCAGCACGGAGACGGACGTGGTATCCGGCTCGCGGTCGGTATCGACGCGCACGGTACCGGGCTCGGTCAGGACAACGCGGCCATGCGGCGTGGCCAGCTCGAAGCCGGACAGCGCCTGCGGATCGCGCACGCGCACGCTGGCCGAACCGTAGTTCAGCCGCAGGTGCATCACGTCTTCATCGAGTTCCTCGATGTCGAGCGCGCTGTCGCCATCGAGGCGCACTGCCACGGGGCCGACGCGGAATTCGGTACGCGCGCCGCGCGCCGTGGAGATCCGGTCGCCGCGCTTGACGGGCCAGTTCAGCAGGGAGCCGGTCTCGTCGCCTTCATCGGTCTGCACCGTGACCTGGCCCTCGGCCGCGGAGATCCTGCCGACCAGCGTCGGCGGCTCGACGGCCAGCGCAAACGACGAAGCGGCCACGAGGGCCGCCAGCAATAGGAAATGCAGTAATTTGCGGGACATCGTTATCTCCGGAATCGTTATGTGGTTCAGCTATCCACCATATAACGGCTGAACGATGCCGAAGAAGACGTCCGTTACAAATATTTTCGAATCGCGGCTCAGGCGTTACGCTTGACGAAGAACAGCGCCGTGCCGACCGCCATCAGCAGGCCGCCGAAGACGCGGTTCTGGATGCGCATTGCCCGGGCGTCGCGGAAATAGCCCTGCATGGTCGACGCCAGGAAGGCGTAGCCATGCATGACTGTCAGATCGATCGTCACCATGGTAGCGGCGAGAATCAGCAGTTGCGGCAGCACGGGTTCGCTTTGCGTGATGAACTGCGGCAGCACGGCCACCATGAAGATGATGCCTTTCGGATTGGTCGCATTCGTGAGGAAGCCCGTCAGCAGCCGACGCTTCACGGAAGGCACCGCCGAGCGGGCTGCCACCACTTCAGTGCCTTCGTTTACCCTGGCGCGCCATTGCGCCAGGCCCAGATAGATCAGGTACAGCGCACCTACCGTCTTGACGATATTGAACGCTACTTCGGAAGCGAGCAGCAGCGAGCCCACACCTGCGCCGGCGATGAACAGCACCAGCAACAGGCCCAGTTGCAGGCCGATCACGGTAGCGCTCGCTTTTTTCACGCCATACGACAATCCATGCGACATCGACAGCACGGCGCCCGAGCCCGGCGACAGGGCGATGATGATGGCGGAGATGGCGAAACCGAACCAGGTGGCGAAGCTCATGGGAAAGTCCTGCGTAAATAAGCGATTGTAGCGCGCTGGCAGCCGCTGCCAGTAAGGTAAGATTGCCGCATTTTCATTACAGAGAGATTGCCCGATGGCCGGAACCAGCCTGCTTGCCCTGATCGACGATATTGCCTCCATCCTTGACGACGTTGCCGCCATGAGCAAGGTCGCCGCCAAGAAAACCGCAGGCGTGCTGGGCGACGACCTGGCGCTGAACGCGCAGCAGGTGGCCGGCGTGAAGGCGGACCGGGAATTGCCGGTCGTGTGGGCGGTTGCCGTGGGTTCGCTGAAGAACAAGGCGATCCTGGTGCCCGCCGCGCTGGCGATCAGCGCCTTCGCCCCCTGGGCCGTGACCCCGCTGCTGATGATCGGCGGCGCCTACCTGTGCTTCGAGGGCTTCGAGAAACTGGCGCACAAATTCCTGCACAGCAAGGAAGAAGACGAGGCCCACCATGCCGAACTCGCGTCCGCTGTCGCCAATCCGCAAATCGACCTCGTTGCGCTGGAGAAGGACAAGATCAAGGGCGCCGTGCGCACCGACTTCATCCTGTCTGCCGAGATCATCGTGATCGCGCTCGGCACCATCGCCAACGCCCCGTTCATGCAGCAGGTGTCGGTGCTGGTCGCCATCTCGCTGGCCATGACGGTCGGCGTGTACGGCCTGGTGGCCGGCATCGTCAAGCTGGATGACGCTGGCCAGTACCTGGTGGATCGCCACCCATCCGGCGTGCTGCATGGCTTGGGCAAGGGCCTGCTGGCGACGGCGCCAAGGCTGATGAAGCTGCTGTCGGTGCTGGGCACGGTGGCCATGTTCATGGTCGGCGGCAGCATCATCACGCACGGCGCGCCGTTCCTGCACCATGCGATCGAGCACGCGGCGACGGCGGCTGGCCCGATCCTGGGTGCGATCACGACGCACCTGGCCGACATCGTCGTCGGCGTCGTGACCGGTGGCATCGTCCTGGTGGGTGTGACGCTGGTCGGCAAGCTGCTGCGCGGCGTCAAGGGCAAGGCTTGAACGTTCTGGTCTGATTCGCGTACATCTTACTGAGGAGCATTCATGGCAACTGGTCAACGTCCTACTTCCGCCTTCGTGGGCGCATCCTGGCTGGCGCTGCTGGTCGGCGTCGTCACCTATCTCATCGGCTTGTGGAATGCAACGATGCAGCTGAACGAGAAAGGGTATTACTTCACCTTGCTGCTGTACGGGCTATTTTCAGCCGTATCGCTGCAGAAATCCGTGCGTGATCGGATGGAAGGTATCCGCGTGACGTCGTTGTATTTCAACCTGTGCTGGGTTTCCGTGCTGGCTGCCCTCGCGCTGCTGGGCGTGGGCTTGTGGAATGCCAACCTGGCGCTGAGCGAGAAGGGGTTTTATGCGATGGCGTATGCGTTGAGCCTGTTCGCGGCCGTGGCGGTACAGAAGAATGTGCGCGACAGCGCCGGGCCGGTGGAGGTCGTGCAGGAGAAGTTGGAATAATGCCGACGGCGCTGTCCTCCGGGAAGTACCGATCTCTTCGTTGATTGAGGCTGCCGAGAAAAGCGCTCCGTTGCATTGCGAATCGCCGCCATACTTCGGTATGGCGGCGATTTACGTTTTGCCGACCGGTTTTTTCGTGGCCTCATCCACCTTGGCCGGCTCGGTGTTTGCCTGTCTCAGCAAGGTTGTTCCGCTCTCGCCCGCCAGCGCTTTCCATTCCTTCAGTTCCCATCCGGGAAGCACAAGGGGAAGCGATATACGTATTATGTGCCTGCACTTGAAGAAAAGGTTCAGCGCAATCGACTGTAGCGCCTCCTGCATCGCCGCACCCTCGTTCGATTGGGTGCGGTGATCTATTGCGTATTCGACGAGGTAAGCCGTTTTGGCGAGCAGCGCGAGGGCAAAATAAGGTCCCAGCGGTTGTCCGCCACTCGCTCCAAACCGCACGACATCAGCCAAGCGAAAGGAACCAATCAATCGATGGGGTCCTTCAGTCAGTACAGGCAGGCGATACGCGCTGCTGATCACTTCGCCACGATGAGCCAGGAACTCAATTTGGCCCGACACCATCTTTTCGGTGAACTTGCTCCACAATTCCGGGCGTTTTTCTGGATCTGTCGGAAAAAGCATGGTTACGCTCTTGTCGTCAGGCGTGAAATAACACCGCCGATCAAATGATGGTGTACGTACCTTGATCTGGCTCATCAACCGCCGCACGGCTCGCTTCAGCGGAGCGACCGCGCTCGTTGAGCTCATCCAGCAAATCCCGGCCATCGACTACCCAGAACTTGTCCGCCGCCGGAAACACCTCCTCGGGATAGGTATTGGCGAAGTCGACAAACTCGCCGACCCACTCGTCTGGAACGTATCGCTCCAGCTGCGGTCCCTGGTGATAGAAAGGGGCCAAACGGCTGCTATCGAAATCGACAAAAGCAATCGGGAACAGGAAACTAACATCCCACCACGACTGCGCATTTTCGAACCGCTCCAGCAGCGCCTTCCTTAGAAATTCGAGGCTCAGCCGATGCACTTCCGGTGCATGGAAGAACTCGCCCGCTGTGTCCCGATCCGGCACCACGATGCCGGCCCGCTGGGCCGCTGCTACATCGACGCCCGGCACCTGATAGCCTGCCTCGACGAATTCGTTACGCCACTTTGTCCAGTCAAGGATCAGGTTCTCGGTCTCCAGCAACAGCCAATGAACCATTCCCTGATAGCGGGCAACGGCAACCACATATTGCGGGTCCAGCAATCCAGGCGAAGCCGGTCCCAGGATCTTTTCGAGATCTGTCATCCCTTGATCTTACCCCTCCCCGCCATTCCGTCGCGACACAGCGACCCCGCGATAGTTTTGTCATCACTTCGAGCAGGAGACGCGTTCGAACCCGCCGCCCGGTTGCGATCTGGATGCCCTGATGGGCTAGTGATCAGAACGCACCGCGGCTGTCGATCCATTTGATCAGTTCGACCGTCAAGTACCTGTACACTGAAGTGGACGGTGTATCCGAAGGAACGAAGAAAATCTGCGACACCGCGTAAGCCTTCCCTAACTGCGCATTGATGTCGACCAGCCCTTGCTTGACCTGAGCCAGGACAGCATCCCGATCGATCCGGTTGTATTCCCCAACTTTTATCGGAAGCTGTACGACATCGATTTCGCGGCCATCATCGGCGAGGCGAAGGCCCAGGAAGTTATGTGCTGGCCCCGTTACCCGTGCTACTTTATAGACATCGTTGTCCAGGATAAATATCATGTTCGCACCGCAGCGCTGCAAGATAACGGCATACCAATTGTCTGGTGGACTTCCTGGAAGATTAGATCAGCCCGTCTGGCCCGCAGCTGAGCAACTGCGGCATTAATGATCGGCGGGCAGCTCCGCTCTGATCTTCCTGCACAACTTGCTCACCCGATCCCGGTCTGCAGGGTGTCTGGCCAGATAAATAGAGCATGCTTGCTCAAGAATCGAAAGAAAATCCGCGCCCGAGATTACCAGTTCCTCATCGAGAATATAGAACTTCACGCCCTCGAAGGACTCATCGCCCGGTTCTATTTCACTTGGGAATTCGCACACTGCGTCATTGAATCCTGCACCTATCGAATTCGAAAACGCCTCGAGTGTCGATATGAAAGTCCAGTCAGACATCGCATTGAAGAACGCTTGCGCAGGAAATAAGGAGCGATCGAGGACGATTGGAAGATCCATTTTCAATGCAAATTCGGCAAATGATCACAACTCCCGTTAGTCACCCATATTTATAAGTCACTTCGAACAGCGCTATCTGTTCCGCTATTGAATCAAGTTCATCTTGCGGCCGGGCACCTACGGCCTTTCTCAATAATGACACGGCTTTCAGAATTTTATCTCGACCTTCAAAAACACTGGAATCTTCCATGACGGATTCCAGCATCGTTCCCAGGACGTAGACGCTCTCCGTGCTGGCATGCATTTCGATATATTCTATTGCCACTTCCAGGGCGGCACTGTACAGGACGTCAAAAGCGTGCGCACGATAGTATATGTCGCCAATCCGCGCCGTCAGGACTTCCAATGCTACTTTTCCGGCAAGCGGACGGTTCTTTCTCTCCAATAGCAACAATGCTTCAGCTGCCTCCTCGAAATCTTCGGGAGACAAGCAAATTGCAGCAAGTGCGTCTGCGTCGATCTCTTGTTCGATGAACATGAACAGTTCCGGTTTTACAGCAACAGGCAAAGTTGCAAACAGCATTGGAAATTGTCCTGGCGGCGCCGGCATACTTCGACATGCGACGATGTCATTTGCCAGGATCAAAGAAGCGATTCCCTAGGATTTCTCCGCGCGCGGATCAGCGCGGAGCGCCATCATCAACTCATCCCAGCAATGCCTGCGGCACGACAGTGGCTGCTCCCTGAGGTCGGTTTCGCGGGCAATCGACGCTGCGCGGACGAACACGTTGAATCCATGGCCGTTTTGCTCTCCCAGCGAAATGAAGGAAAAACCTCCGTTATCCACCGGACTATGAATTTCCTCCATTATGGCAGCTTCGCTACCACAAAAGTCGGCCCTGATTTTTTCTATGATGTAGTCGAAATTTATTGTACTCAGCGACACACCATTCTTCTTCGCTATCAGAATCGCGCCCGCCATCTTCCTGTCCCTATATGATGAGTTTTGACTGGAAGGATGTTGCTCCCGTGTAGCCACACCACAATTACCCGAGCTTCACGAGCTTGACACCTAACTGTTTCAATCTGGCGATAACCGCATCAGCGAATTCAGGGTCTTAATCGGCAAGTCGAACTCCCGTCCATCATGATCCTTATAGCGCAGCACTTCAGAGAATGGAGTCTGCTCGATGTAATAGCTATCCAAGCCTACGCCGTGTCCATGGATGAAGTCCTCAACGTCCTTTGCCAGTTCACGATTGTTCATATGAATCAAAGCGTTGAAGTACTGCGCGATTCTTTGCGTGCGGAAACAAGGATATCCGGGACAACGGGAAAACCAATACCGGACAGCTGTTTCATCAGCCATTTCGCCGTGGGCACGGATTGGCCCTAAACGCCCTGCCGCCTTGCTGGGTTAATCTATAGCCAAGATCCACCTACCACTCTGCGCTTCCTCGACCGTAAGTTGAACTTTCTCGAACGTTTCAAAAGCGTGGACCGACTTATGACGCGTTTGGTTCAGTATTTTTCTTTCACAACTGAAGCTAATTGACTGCCGTAAATCGCCATCCTTTTCAATCCTGCCGATGCGCCCACCAATGGTGGATAAACCAAGCGCTTCTCCCTCACATGCGAGTACGGTGGCATTTTCAGGCAGCTTGAACAAATTTTTTATTTTGAATTTTACTGGCATTTCTTGCAAAAGGATGCTTTGTTCAGCGCCATCTGAGCATCGGGAAAATCGGACTAATCACTTGTGATAAACGAAAGCGCCCCGGCCCCTGCGCCGGCTACTTAGCCTTTTAGCGCAGCCAAGTTCTCCCGATATATCTCATGACCAATTTCTCGTGCTTGATGCAAAGGAAGATCAAAAACGCCGGCTATCAACATCATGCATTCAGATTCTCTGTATCCATCCAGAGCTTTTTTGTAGACGTCTCGTGGTGTCGCACCGCCATCTTTCATGGCAACGTAAGGTTAGCATCCCGTAAATTCTCACTTTTCATTTACAAAGTCTTCGACTTACGCAACACTCCAGCATATTATCGAAGCCAAACATAGTTTCACGATGCTCGGCCGGCTGAGTTCGCGAGCCAAGCGTGCCATTAAGATTTCTTTGAGTGTGCAACATGCCTAGGCATCCAATGGCAGCGCACAGCTTCTTGATTTCGCAATTCTCCGGGCCGAGACAGTCCTGCTAATGGCTTCGATGGCGGCCGTGCTGCCTGCCCTGACTACTCCCTGCTATTTATTGGAAACCGTAGTTTCCATACCCAGCTGCCGCAATGTGGGAGCAAAGTCACGCATCTCAGATTCCGTAAAACGGCCAAGTTCGATATCCGATTTTCTAAAGCTTTGTGCAATAGCGCTGAAACCGGCACATTTCTTAACGCAGGAAAAATGATGCTTGAATTTACGAAACTTGTTGCACTGATGGCTTGATAACCCAGCGCCCGTAAAACCGAAACACCGGTTCAAGATTTTCCGGTAATCGTGGCTGGTTAGATGGATCGAACACATGGAAAGTTTCCTTCTGTCCACAAGATTCGCAACGCCATGTCTCTCGCGGACCGGTTTTATCCATAACAAGCCAGCGCTCAGAACCACAATTTGTACATTCTGCCATTCTCAGCCAGTTGAACTCAAGGAATTCTTCCCAAAGAGCGCTCGATTATTCGCCCCTTAGCCTACTGCAAGTATTGCAATGCCATGTCAAATCTTCATGCCTCGGCAAGCCCAGATCTACCCGCCTTGAACTATCCCGCCCTGCGTATTGACCAGGCTTACCACACTTCATCACTACCCTAGGGAAGCACTGATTTATTCAGGGCGGCGATCTTAGCCCTGAAAAACGCGCACAACTGCGCCGCAAATGCCGCCCATATCTTGGTATGACGCGGCATTTGCGTCTTTTTGGACACGTTTTTCAGGACTAATCTCATCCACCAGCAATAAATCAGCGCTTCCCTAGTCCCGCTCAGCTCTCCAGATCAGGCTTCGATTTGATGGCCAACGATCGTAAAGTCTAACCTGAGTTGAAACTTGTCAGGCACGTCAAGATTGATTGCTTGATAGCTGTGCTCAACCTCTAATCGCCACACGGCACCGTTACCCGAGCGAACACGCACAGACACTGGGAATGCTGCGCGGAATTGAGTTACTACGCCAGTTTTTGCTTGTTGATCCGTCTTCACTTTCGTATCAAAGGTCGGCTTTTCTTTACAGTTCACCGACAGGAGCTGAGAATTCGCGTCCTGCGCGTACAGCTCGGTTTCGATATCGTTGACCACAAACTGGCGGAAGTCTTTGCCTTTTCTGAGCCATGCAAGCATGTGCACGCTGTCATCCGCAGCCTCGAACCCCAATACTTCAATCCGTTCCGGCACGTGCTGGGAGTCAACGAACATTCTGTTGTCCTCTAAATTTTCCATCAAATCACTGTTCGTTTTTTAAATTACCCGAGGTACGCCCGGGACCCTATCGCCATGACATTCTCCTCGAAGAATGAGGTCAAAAGTCAACTCAAGCTGCTCCGCCAGCTTGACCAGCGCGGCCGAGTGCTCTTTCATGTACGGCGCCTCCGCCCGCAGTATCTTTGCTGCGGTGTGCAATTCGTTCAGCAACGACTTCGATATTAATTTCCGGTCTTTAAGAAGACGAGCCAACAGCTTCGCCTTATTATCGACCTCCTGAAATGCCTGAGAATCGACGGTTTTCGTCGTCTGGACCGACAGGAGAAGGTTACCGATCTTCTCCTGAAAATTCTCTTGAACCAACTCTAAATCATTCATTTTGTTTCCGGGATCCTAATAATTGCGTTCTGTGGAATTTCCTGGTAGATGGTTACTTCTTGTGCCCAAATTGACCGATGGTAAGGAAGACCTGCAACTCCATTCACCCTTGGAGCAGTCTGCCACACCTCAGTGTGGAATGATTCAACCTTGCTGAGATCGATCCCGACAATGCCATTTCCACCCTCATACTCTTTGGCAACATCAAGCAATCGCGTAGTGGAAATCCAAGGGCTATTGGACGCAGCGCCACCTGCGCCCGGGCCCGCGTTCGCAACATGTTCAGCCGCTGTCCACGTGCCATCTGGTGCTTTTGCCGCAATTCCCGTACCAGCTTCAATCGAAGCTTTGTCTGCAGGCGTAAGCGCACGGTACACTATATTTGACTCCGAGCTATTTGTCCCAACAGCACCCGTTGCAATACCGCTCTTCACCGCAGTCTCAGTGCGCCCACCACTCGGCAACGAATCCCCCGCTGCCATGACAACCGAATTATTCGGCCTGCTCTGCAACTGCGGCTGAGCGATCAACCTCCGCTCATTTTCAACTACCCAGTCTGCAAACTTCGGCCCCAGCCTCCGGCTCTCCCGGATCTGCTGCATCAGTAACGCCTTGTTACCCCGCCCACGCGTGAGATAAGCCACCAGTGCGGTGAGGATCGCCGTCACCAGGATGACATGTCCCTGTGCCATATGCCATGCGCCGATGGAAGCATTGCCGGAAGGCTGAGCCGAACTGTTCCAGGTATCGCGCCGATGGTCCGGCGCCGGGCCCCACGCTTCCCGGAAGCCGCGCTCGTAATGCTGCATCGCGGCCGGGAACATATTGCCGAGCCCCTCGGCGAGCTCTTTCAGCCCCAGCAGCGCCAGCACCCACATGCCGATCTGGGAACCCGCCGCGGTACCGACCACCGCCCCAGGCACGGCGCCCACGCCCAAAGCGAGGCTGCCGATGGCACCGCCCACTACTGCCCCGGCCACCACCGAGCCGCCATAGTACAGCGCGATTTCCTTGCACGCGGCGATCAAGATATCCCAGACCGCGGAGAGACCGACGCCTGACAGCTGTTGCATTACCAGCCGCTTTGCCATGGGCCCGGATTGGTCGAGTGCCTCGCGCACCCGGTCGACCCGGGCGCCCGCAGCGGCCAGCTGGCTGCCGTAACCGGCGAATGCCTGGGCGCCGGGACGGCCCATGGTGTCGTAGATGCGGCCCACGGCGGCGCCGGCGCCCGTACTCAGCCATCGTTCGGCCCGCTCCAACTCCCGCCAGAAGTGCACTTGCTCTTTACTGTTCTGTAACAAGCCAAGCTCCTCGATCGACACGCCTGGCCGACGATGAAAGCGTTCTGCGTTCCATCAATGTCGAGCCATGATATTTATCAGAAAAACAATAATATCACGCTCAACAGCCCAGAACGACTGGCGGCATGCACGCAGTGCAATGCAGCTGTCCACAGAAAGCATCCGGAAGTAGGCCCTGTTTCCGCACAACGTCGGAAGCCACACCTATCCCGGTTTTTTGACTTGGATCAAGGTTTTTGAGGGTTGCTCTACCTAAACTGGGAACCGTGGTGCATTGCCACATAGAAATAACTACAACGAATCCCAGGCCCAGGAGTAACCCCAGATGCGCAAGAACTTGCCCGTCACGAACCGCGAAGTAGAGCTCGACGACGAGCATGCGATCGTCTCTAAAACCGACCTCGACGGCAACATAGTCTATGTCAACCCATATTTCATCGAAGTCAGCGGTTTCACGGAAGAAGAACTGATCGGCGCGCCGCAGAATATCGTGCGGCACCCGGACATGCCGGCCGAGGCCTTCGCGGACCTGTGGGCGTCGATCCGCGCCGGCATGCCGTGGACGGGCATCGTCAAGAACCGCTGCAAGAACGGCGACCATTACTGGGTGAAGGCGAATATCACGCCGGTGCGCGAGCAAGGCCGCACGATCGGCTATATGTCGGTGCGCACCCGGCCGTCGCGCGAGCAGGTCGCCGAAGCGGCCGCTGCCTATGCCGCGCTGCGCGATGGCAGCCGCGAACTGTCGATCCGCCACGGACAGGTGATCCGCCGCGGCCTGCCGCACCTGCTGGCGCGCCTGTCGCACGTGTCGCTCGGCATGCGCATCTGGCTCTCGACCAGCGTGGTCAACGTACTGCTGCTCGGGGTTTGCCTGGCGAGCCTGTTCGCCGACGAAAACAGTGCCATCGCCCGCAACGGCATCTTCGCCGCCACCTTCGTCGGCCTGCTGATCAATGTGTTCCTGTGGTACACGCTGCGCGCCGGCATGCTGCAACCGCTGGCCCGTGCGCTGGACGGCGCCCGCGCCATCGCGGCCGGAGATTTGTCCGGCTCGTTCGACACGCACAGCACCGACGAAGTGGGCCAGCTGCTGCGCGCCCTGCAGCAAATGAACAGCAACCTGATCGCCACGATCGGCGACGTGCGCGTCAACGTCGAAACGATGGCCGTCGCCACGCGCCAGATCGCCGCCGGCAACCAGGACCTGTCGGGCCGCACGGAAGCGCAGGCCGCCAGCCTGGAGGAAACGGCATCGTCCGTCGACGAATTCTCGTCCACCGTGAAAGCCAATGCCGACAATTCGCACCAGGCCAGCGAGCTGGCCGTGGCGGCGTCGCAGGTGGCCGAGGAGGGCGGCCAGATCGTCGCCGAGGTGATCGCCACGATGGACGAGATCAACGCATCGTCGAAACGCATCGTCGACATCATCGGCCTTATCGAAGGTATCGCCTTCCAGACCAACATCCTGGCCCTGAATGCCGCCGTCGAAGCAGCCCGCGCGGGCGAACAGGGTCGCGGATTCGCCGTGGTGGCAAGCGAAGTGCGCAACCTGGCGCAGCGCTCGTCCGCCGCCGCGAAGGACATCAAGGGCCTGATCGACGCCTCCGTGGGCAAGGTCGGCACCGGCATGGAACGTGCGCACCGCGCCGGCGCCACGATGGAGCACGTGGTGTCCTCGGTGCGGCAGGTGACGACGATCATGCAGGAAATCTCGACCGCCTCGCACGAGCAGAGCCTCGGCGTGGACCAGGTCAACAAGGCGATCGCCCACATGGACGAAGTGACGCAACAGAACGCCGCCCTCGTCGAGGAAGCGGCGGCGGCCGCCAGCAGCCTCGCCGACGAGGCGCGCGGCCTGACGAACGCCGTGAGCCTGTTCAAGATCGGCAAACGCAATCAACCCCGCAAGGAGCGGCCTGGCCGCGCTCCCTCGCATGACGGGAAACACCCCGTGCAACGACTGGCCGCCTGACTGGAACCATCATGAACACCATGCCGTCCGTCCAATTCGATGCGGACATCATCAACAAGCTGTCGATGTCCGGACCGCGCTATACCTCGTACCCGACCGCCGACCGCTTCACGGCCGGTTTCGGCTACGGCAACTTCCTCGAGGCCGTGGCGGGCCTCACCTACCGCGGCGGGCGCCGCCCGCTGTCGCTGTACATCCACGTGCCGTTCTGCGACCGGCTGTGCTACTACTGCGCCTGTAACAAGATCATCACGAAGGACCGCTCCAAGGCGGCTACGTACCTGGGCTACCTGAAGCAGGAAACGGCCATGCAGGGCAAGCTGTTCGCCGGCATGAACCGCGTGGAGCAACTGCACTTCGGCGGCGGCACGCCCACCTACTTCTCGGACCGGCAGATGGACGAGCTGATGGCCCACCTGCGCCGCCACTTCGAGTTCGCGCCGGACCAGGAAGGCGAGTACTCGATCGAGATCGATCCGCGCACCGTGGACGCGCGGCGCATCCATACGCTGCGCGCGCAGGGCTTCAACCGCGTGAGCCTGGGCGTGCAGGATTTCGATCCGGATGTGCAGAAAGCCGTGAACCGCATCCAGCCGTATGAGGAAACCATGGCGGTGGTGAACGCCGCCCGCGACGCGCGCTTCCGCTCGATCAGCGTGGACCTCATCTACGGCCTGCCCAAGCAGACGATGCAGACGATGGAGCAAACGCTCTCGAAGATCATCGTGGCGAACCCGGATCGCATCGCGCTGTACAACTACGCGCACATGCCGCACCTGTTCAAGCCGCAGCGGCGCATCCTGGAAGCAGACCTGCCGGCACCGGCGGTGAAGCTGGACATGCTCGCGCTGTGCATCAGCCGCCTGACGGCCGCCGGCTATGTGTACATCGGCATGGACCATTTCGCCAAGCCGGAAGACGACCTGGCCGTGGCCCAGCGCCAGGGCCGCCTGCACCGCAACTTCCAGGGCTACTCCACGCATGCGGAAATGGACCTGGTGGCCTGCGGCGTCTCCGCCATCTCGGCCGTCAACGGCACCTACAGCCAGAACGAGAAAACGCTGGACGAGTACTACGCGAGGCTCGATGGCGGCAAGCTGCCGATCGCGCGCGGCTACCGGCTCGACAACGACGACCTGCTGCGCCGCCTCGTGATCCAGCGGCTGATGTGCAATTTCGAATTGTCCGTGGCCTCGGTCGGGCAGGGCATGGCCGTGCCGTTCCGCGACTACTTCGCCAGCGAGCTGAAGGAGCTGCAAGCCTTCGTGGCGGACGGACTCGTGACCTTCGAGGACGACTGGATCTCCGTCACGCCGAAAGGGCGCCTGTTGATCCGCAACATCTGCATGGTGTTCGACCGCCACCTGCGGCAGGCGCGCCAGCAGGCCGCCGCCGCGCCGGTGGCCGCCCAACCGCTGCGCTACTCGCGCACCATCTGAAGGACGGACATGATG
Organism: Massilia sp. METH4; assembly: GCF_037094685.1. Lineage (NCBI taxonomy): Bacteria > Pseudomonadati > Pseudomonadota > Betaproteobacteria > Burkholderiales > Oxalobacteraceae > Massilia > Massilia sp. METH4. The sequence continues at coordinate 1,700,051 of NZ_CP146614.1, forward strand.
GGGCTCAACCTCCTGCCCGTGCTCGCCGTCGGCCTGGCCGGCAGCGTGCATTGCGTTGGCATGTGCGGCGGGATCGTCGGTGCCCTGAGTGCCACCGCGCCGCGGCGGACGATCCCCATCGTCCCCGCCGCGCCGGCCTTGCCGATGGCCGCCGCGTTCGACGGCACGGCGCGCGTGCTCACCTATAACGCCGGCCGCATCGCCAGCTACATGATGGCTGGCGCGCTGGCCGGCGGCTTCGTGAACGGCGCCGGTGCATTGGCGCTGGCGGCGCACTGGCAAGGGGTCGCCTACCTGCTGGCCAATGCCATGCTGGTGGCGCTCGGCCTGTACCTGATGAATGCCTGGCACGGCCTGCTGCGCGTGGAGGCCGCCGGCAACCGGTTGTGGCGCCGGCTGCTGCCGGCCATGAAATACCTGCTGCCCGCCGATACCTTGCCGAAGGCCTTCGCGCTGGGCGTGCTGTGGGGCTGGGTGCCGTGCGGCATGGTGTACAGCGTGCTGCTGACGGCGCTGCTGTCCGGCTCCGCGGCGCGCGGCGCAGCCGTGATGTTCGCGTTCGGCCTCGGCACGCTGCCGATGCTGCTGGGGCTTGGCATGGCCGGGGCGCGGCTGCGCCAGGCCATGCAGCACCCCGCCGTGCGCACGGCCTGCGGAGCAATGGTGCTGGGCTTCGGCGTGCTCGGCCTCGCGCGTCATGCCTCCGGCTTGTCCCATGGCTGGCTCGACGTCCTGTGCCTGGCGGTACCCGCATGAACGCCGTGCTGAAACCGCAATGTTTCCATTGCGGCTTGCCCGTGCCGGCCGCCTCGGATTGGCACGTGACGATTGGCGGCGAGCGGCGCGACATGTGCTGCCCCGGCTGCGCCGCCGTCGCGCAGACCATCGTCGACATCGGCCAGGAGAGCTACTACAGCGAACGCACCGGTTTTGCGGCCACCGCGGAGGAAGCGGACCTCGTGCCGCCCGAGCTGCGCCTGTACGACGCCGATCCCCGATACATCGCGGGTGGCGATGGCGCCGAGAAGGAAGCCGTGCTGCTCGTCGAGGGCATCCGCTGTGCGGCCTGCGTGTGGCTGATCGAGCGGCGCCTGCTCGCGCTGCCCGGTGTTTCCGTCGCCAGCCTGAACGTGTCCACCGAAAGGCTGACGGTGCGCTGGCATCCGGACAGCGTGCAGATCTCGGCCATCCTGCAAGCGCTGCGCTCGATCGGCTACAGCGCGTGGCCGTACGACACGGCGCGCCACGAGGAACACCTGCGCAAGGCCGGCCGCACGCTGGGGCGGCAACTGTTCGTGGCCGGCCTGTCGATGATGCAGGTGATGATGTACGTGGCGCCAGCCTACCTGGCCGACGACGGCACGCTGGATGCCGACATGGCCGCGCTGATGCGCTGGGCCAGCCTGCTGCTGACGATTCCCGCCGTCCTCTATTCGGCGCAGCCATTCTTCAAGGGCGCGTGGGCCGGCCTGCGCGCCCGCGCGCTGGGCATGGACGTGCCGGTGGCGCTGGGCATCGCCGCCGCGTTCGGCGGCAGCGTGGTGGCCACGGTGCGCGGCAGCGGCGACGTGTACTTCGATTCCGTCACCATGTTCGTGTTCCTGCTGCTGGCCAGCCGCTGGCTGGAACTGCATGCGCGGCGCAAGGCAGCAGGTGCCCTGGAGCGGATGCGCCATGCGCTCCCCGCATCGGCAACGCGCTTCGCCGGCTGGCCCGCATGCGGTGCCACGAACGTGGTCAGCGCCGCCGCGCTGGTGCCGGGCGACCATGTGTTCGTCCGCACCGGCGAAGCCTTCGCGGCCGATGGCGTGATCGCCGAAGGCAGGACTTCCGTCGACCTGTCGCTGCTGACGGGTGAATCGGCGCCGCAAGCGCGCGGCCCGGGCGAGCACGTTCCCGGCGGCGCCATCAATGCCGGCCCCGCCGTGGTGCTGCTGGTGATGCAGCCGGCCGAGCACAGCACCCTGTCCGGCCTCCTGAAACTGGTGGAGGCCGCCGGCGGCGCGAAGCCGCGCATCGCTCAGTGGGCCGACCGCGTGGCTTCGCGCTTCACGGCGGCGCTGTTGCTGTTCGCTCTACTGGCGTTCGTAGCGTGGCAATTCATCGATCCAGCCCGGGCCTGGCCCGTGGCGATCGCGGTGCTGGTCGTCTCGTGCCCGTGCGCGCTGTCGCTTGCCACGCCATCGGCGCTGGCCGCCGCCACGGATGCATTGCTGGGCAAGGGCATGCTCGTCATGCAGCCGCACGTGCTGGAAACACTGCATCGCGCCACCCACGTGGTGTTCGACAAGACCGGCACGCTGACCACCGGCCGCCCCGCCGTGCAATCGGAGCATGTGTATGGCGATGCGGACCGCAACGCCTGCATCGCCATCGCGGCCGCGCTCGAGGAAGGCAGCCTGCATCCGATCGGGCGGGCGATCGCGGCGCTGAACGAGGAACTGGCACAGATGCACGGCTGGCATGCGGCCGGCCTGGCGGAAACGCCCGGCAAGGGGCTGGAAGGCACGGTGCAGGGGAAGCGTTATCGGCTCGGCAATGGCACTTTCGTCGCCGAACTGGCTGGCAGTGCGGTGCCGCCGGCGCTACCCGACCGCACCGCCGTCTACCTCGGCACCGAAGGCCGCTGGCTCGCCTGCTTCACGATCACCGATCCCTTGCGTGCCGATGCGAAGGCCACCATCGACCACTTCCGCGCGCAGGGCAAGCAGGTGGTTCTGCTGTCCGGCGACCGGCAGGTGCTGGCCGACGCGGTGGCCGCGCAGCTGGGCATCGCCAGGGCGCTGGGCGACTGCCTGCCGGCGCACAAGCTCGATTACGTGCAAGCCTTGCAACGCAAGGGCGCCGTGGTGGCGATGGTGGGCGACGGCATCAACGACGCCGCCGTGCTGGCCGCCGCCGACGTGTCGTTCGCGATGGGCACCGGTGCCGCGCTCGCGCAGGTGCATGCGGACACCGTGCTGCTGCACGGCCAGCTAGGCCTGGTGGCCGACACCGCCGCCACCGCGAGCGCCACGATGCGCGTCATTCGCCAGAACCTCGCCTGGGCCAGCATTTACAACACGCTGGCCATTCCCGCCGCCGCCCTCGGGCTGCTGGGGCCTTGGCTGTCCGGCGTCGGCATGGCCGCCAGTTCCGCGCTGGTGATCCTCAATGCGCTGCGGCTGCGCTGGAGATAGATGATGGAATCGCTGTACCTGCTCGTCCCCCTGTCCATCGCGCTGGTGTTCGGCGCGATCTGGATCTTCTTCAAGGCCTCGGACGATGGCCAGTTCGACGACCTCGAAGGCCCCGCCCTGCGCATCCTGCAAGACGACGACTGACCGCTGCTTCCACAGTCGCGCTGGTCTCTTTACAACACGGGGACTGTCCCCGATTTTTTACAACACGCGCGCTGCACTCTGCACCGATACGGCCGCGCTGGTTGCTTCGCAACGGATGGGGACTGTCCCCGAATTTTTGCAACGTTTGTGGGTCGACAAAAGGGGGGTGCGGACGCTGCAACGCCTGTCGATGCATCCGGCCAATTTTGACTTACATCAAGGATTTTAAGCACCCCCCTCCGTAACCTTGAGTCATATCAAAGCAAAGACTCCGGGGGTGTCAATTGGAACAGAACTACAACTACAAGGTCGTGAAGCAGTTCGCGATCGCGACGGTGGTGTGGGGCGTGATCGGCATGCTGGTCGGCGTGATCATCGCCGCGCAGCTGGCCTGGCCCGCACTGAATTTCGACGTGCCGTGGCTCTCTTACGGCCGCCTGCGGCCGCTGCACACGAACGGCGTGATCTTCGCGTTCGGCATCTCGGGCCTGTTCGCCACGTCGTACTACGTGGTGCAGCGCACCTGCCAGGTCCGGCTGTTCTCGGACAAGCTGGCCGCCTTTACCTTCTGGGGCTGGCAGGCGGTGATCGTGTCGGCCGTGATCACGCTGCCGATGGGCCTCACGCGCGGCAAGGAATACGCCGAGCTGGAATGGCCCATCACGATCCTGATCGCCGTCGTATGGATCGCCTACGCTATCGTCTTCTTCGGCACGATCGTCAAGCGCAAGGTCAAGCACATTTACGTGGCCAACTGGTTCTTCGGCGGCTACATCCTGGCCGTCACCTTGCTGCACGTGGTGAACGGCATGAGCATGCCGGCCACGCTGACGAAATCGTATTCGATGTACACCGGCGTGCAGGACGCGATGATCCAGTGGTGGTACGGCCATAACGCCGTGGGCTTCATCCTCACGGCCGGCTACCTGGGCATGGTGTACTACTTCATCCCGAAACAGGCCGAGCGCCCGGTGTACTCGTACCGCCTGTCGATCGTGCACTTCTGGGCGCTGATCTTCACCTATATGTGGGCCGGCCCGCACCACCTGCACTACACGGCGCTGCCCGACTGGACGCAGTCGCTGGGCATGGTGTTCTCGCTGATCCTGCTGGCACCGTCGTGGGGCGGCATGATCAACGGGATCATGACCCTCTCCGGCGCCTGGCACAAGCTGCGTACGGACCCGATCCTGAAGTTCATGATCGTCTCGCTGTCGTTCTACGGCATGGCCACCTTCGAGGGCCCGATGATGTCGATCAAGACCATCAACTCCTTGTCTCACTATACGGACTGGGGCATCGCCCACGTGCATGGCGGCGCCCTGGGCTGGGTGGGCTTCATCACGATGGGCTCGATCTACTACCTGCTGCCGCGCCTCGCCGGCCAGACGAAGATGTACAGCACCCGCCTGGTGGACCTGCACTTCTGGGTCGCCACCATCGGCGTGGTGCTCTACATCGCCGCCATGTGGATCGCCGGCGTGATGCAGGGCCTGATGTGGCGCGCGGTGAACCCGGACGGCACGCTCACCTACACCTTCGTGGAAAGCGTGAAGGCCACCTACCCGTACTACGTGGTGCGCTTCGCCGGCGGCACGCTGTACCTCGGCGGCATGGTGATCATGGCCTACAACACCTGGATGACGCTGCGCGGCCGAGAAGTGCCCGTCGCCACCATCCCGCAACTGAAAGCAGCGTGAGGAAAAAATGAAATTTTCACATGAATGGATCGAGAAAAATCCCTGGCTGCTGATCGCCCTGGTCACGCTCGTGGTATCGGTGGGCGGCGCCGTGGAAATCGTGCCCCTGTTCTTCCAGAAGTCGACGACCGAACCGGTGGCCGGCCTGGAACGCTACTCCCCGCTGCGCCTGGCGGGCCGCGACGTCTATGTACGTGAAGGCTGCTATGCCTGCCACTCGCAGATGGTGCGCCCGTTCCGCGCCGAGACCGAGCGCTATGGCCACTATTCGGTGGCCGGCGAATTCGTGTTCGACCGCCCGTTCCAGTGGGGCTCGAAGCGCACGGGCCCGGACCTGGCCCGCGTGGGCGCCCGCTACAGCGACGAATGGCACCGCACGCACCTGCGCAACCCGCGCGACGTGGTGCCCGAATCGAACATGCCCGGCTACCCGTGGCTGGCGCAGACCAGGCTGGTACCGCAGGACATCGTGCCGAAGCTGCGCGCGCTGCAGCGCCTGGGCGACGGCTACACGGACGAGGAAATCAAGGCCGCCCCGGCCACCCTCGTGGACAAGACCGAGGAGGACGCGCTGATCGCGTACCTGCAGGGCCTGGGCACGCTGATCAAATCAAGGAACTGACGTCATGAATATCGAACATATTTTCGACAGCGCCAGCAGCGTGATGACGGTGGTCTCGTTCATCACCTTCGCCGGCATCTGGGCATGGGCCTGGTCGGCCCGCAAGCAACAGGATTTCGCGCAGGCGGCGCAATTGCCGTTCATGGACGAAACGCGCGAAGAGGAGAAGCAAGATGTCTGATTTCACCAGCGATTTCTGGAACCTCTACATCGTCGTGCTGACGGTGCTGGGCATCGCCGGCTGCGGCGTGCTGCTGTACACGCAATCGGTGCACAGGGTTTCCGCCGCCGAGGTGGCCGCGGGCAAAGTGGTTGAAACTACAGGCCACGTCTGGGACGACGATCTCACCGAGTTGAACACACCGATGCCGCGCTGGTGGATGTGGCTGTTCTACCTCACGATCGTGTTCGGCGCTGCCTACCTGTTCCTCTACCCCGGCCTGGGCAGCTATGCCGGCAAGCTGGGCTGGCAATCAGCCGGGCAGTACAAGGCCGAACTGGCCAAGGCCGACAGCGAGTACGGCCCGCTGTTCGACAAGTACCGCCAGCAGGACCTGAAGGCGGTCGCCGCCGATTCGCAGGCCAGGGCGATGGGCGAGCGCCTGTTCCTCACCTATTGCGCGCAATGCCACGGCTCCGATGCCCGCGGCAACAAGGGCTTTCCGAACCTGACGGACAAGGACTGGCTGCACGGCGGCGCGCCGGACGTGATCAAGCAGACCATCATGAACGGCCGCCACGGCGTGATGCCGGCGATGGGTGCTGCCGTCGGTTCGGACAAGGACATCGAGAACGTGTCCCACTATGTGCTGAGCCTTTCCGGCAGCACGGCCGCCGATCCGATCAAGAGCGTGTTCGGCAAGGGCAAGTTCACCGCCTGCCTGGCCTGCCACGGCGCCGGCGGCACCGGCAACCAGGCGCTTGGCGCACCCAACCTGTCGGACAAGGTCTGGCTGTACGGCGGCAGCGCCGAGACGATCATGGAAACCATCCGCAACGGCCGCGACAACACGATGCCCGCGTTCGGCGACTTCCTTGGCGAAGGCAAGGTGCACGTGCTGGCTGCGTACGTGTGGGGCCTGTCCAACGAAACAAAGCATTGAAGCGATAAAGAGCCGATCATGAACGCCCCCGTGCCGGAGCAAGTCATCCGGATGTATGAAAAGCGCCAGCCGATCCACCCGCGCGAGACGGATGGCCGCTACGCGCGCCTGCGCTGGCTGTGCCTGTGGCTCACGCAGCTCGTCTACTACGGCCTGCCATGGCTCACGTGGAACGACCGCCAGGCCGTACTGTTCGACCTGGGCGCGCGCAAGTTCTACCTGTTCGGCCTGGTGCTGTGGCCGCAGGACTTCATCTACCTTGCCGCGCTGCTGATCATTTGCGCGTGGGGGCTGTTCCTGGTGACGGCGATGGCCGGCCGCGTGTGGTGCGGCTTCGCCTGCCCGCAGACCGTGTACACCTCGATCTTCCTCTGGATCGAGCGAAGGATCGAAGGTTCGCGCTCGGCGCGCATTGCGCTCGACCGGCAACGCCCGTCGGCACGCAAGCTCGGCAAGCGCACCGCCAAGCACCTGGCCTGGGGCGCCGTCGCGCTGTGGACCGGCTTCACCTTCGTCGGCTACTTCACACCCGTGCGCGAGCTGGGCACGGGCATCGCCACGCTGTCGCTGGGGCCCTGGCAAACGTTCTGGGTGCTGTTCTACGGCTTCGCCACCTACGGCAACGCCGGCTGGCTGCGCGAGCAGGTGTGCAAGTACATGTGCCCCTATGCCCGCTTCCAGAGCTCCATGTTCGACCGCGACACGCTGATCATTACCTATGACGCGAAACGGGGCGAGCCGCGCGGCAAGAAGGCAAAGGATGGCGCCTGCATCGATTGCACGATGTGCGTGCAGGTGTGCCCGACGGGCATCGATATCCGCAACGGCCTGCAATACGAATGCATCGGCTGCGCCGCCTGCGTGGATGCCTGCAACGGCGTGATGGACAAGATCGGCCAGCCGCGCGGCCTGATCCGCTACAGCACCGACCGCGCCATGGCCTGCGGGCTGTCGCCGGCGCAGGCGCAGGTGCAAGTGAGGCAGCGGGCCTTGCGGCCGCGCGTGCTGGCCTATTGCGCCGCCCTGGCAATCGTTTGCGTCGCGGTCGGCTTCGCATTGGCCACCCGCACGCCGTTGAAGATGGACGTGATTCGCGACCGCGGTTCGATGGGCCGCGAAGTGGACGGCGGCGCCATCGAGAACGTGTACCGGCTGCAGATCATGAACACTTCCGAGCAGCCGCACCGCTACCGCATCGCTGCCGCCGGCATGCCCGGACTGGCGCTGGCGACGAGCGACATGGTCGACCTGGCCGGCACCGAGACGCGCGCCGTGCCGGTGCGCGTGCAGGCTCCCCATGGCGCCGGCAAGACCGGTTCCAATGACATCACATTTACTCTGACGGCGCTGGACGATCCGGCGCTCGCGGTGGAAGAGCGCGCGGTATTCATCGTGCCGCGTTGAGGAGAAGAACATGCAAACGATGACGTTGAGCGCCACCCCGTGGTACCGCGAACGGTGGCCCTGGCTGCTGATGGCCGGCCCGGCCACGGTGCTGGTCGCCGGCTGCTACACCGGCTGGCTGGCTTTCGCCCAGCAGGATGCGCTGGTCGTCGGCGATTATTACAAGAAGGGCAAGGCGATCAACCAGGACCTGCGGCGCGATCGCGCCGCCGCCGCCCTGGAAGCGCGGGTCACACTGCGCTACGACGCCGCCCACGGTGTGCTGAAGGGCCGCCTGTCGGCGATGGAGCCGGTGCGCGGCGCCTTGCAGGTGCACCTGGCGCATGCCACCCAGCCGGCGAAGGACCTGCGCCTGCTGGTGCGGCCGGATGCCGCCGGCAACTTCGCCGTGCCGTTGCCGGCGCTCGAGCGCAGCCGGTGGACCGTGCTGGTGGAGGATGAGAAGCGGAGCTGGCGGCTGGAGGGGCAGTGGCTGTGGCCCGTGGAAGGCGAGCTGTCGATCGCGTCGAAGTGATCCGGCTGCGCTGGTGCCGCCGCTGGGGTCGGACACCGGTTGCCTCCACCGAAAACCGGAGTCTGACACTATTTTCCTGCGAAAAATAGTGTCAGACACCAAGGCATGCGCGGGCACTCATCAGGCGCAGGTTTCGGTCCCCGCCGTAATCGCCTTCAACCGCGGCAGGTCGAGCACCTCGATTTCCCGGTTCGACACTTTCAGCAAACCCTGCTTCTTGAACTTGTTGAGCAGCCGGCTGATGCTTTCGATCGTCAGCCCCAGGTAGTTGCCGATATCCTCGCGCGACATGCGCAACTGGAACGCGGTACTCGAATAGCCGCGCGCCTCGTAGCGCGAGGCCAGGTTGACGAGGAAGGCGGCGAAGCGCTGCGTGGCCTGCATATTGCCGAGCAAGAGCATCACGCTTTGCTCACGCGTGATTTCCTGGCTCATCATGCGGTGGAAGTGGCGCAGCAGGGTGGGCATGTCGACCAGCAAGTGTTCCAAGCTGACAAATGGAATCTCGCACACCTCGCTGTCTTCCAGCGCCATCGCGCTGCAATAATGCTTGTCGGTGCTGATCGCGTCCATGCCCAGCAGTTCGCCGCCCATCTGGAAGCCCGTTACCTGTTCCTCGCCGTTGGCATTGATCTGGTACGTCTTGAAATGGCCGAGCCGGATCGCGTACAGGCTCGTGAACGGGTCGCCGATGCGGAACAGGTTCTCGCCCTTTTGCACCTTGCGGCGGCGGCCGATGATCTTGTCCAGCTTGTCCATATCGCCCATGTCCAGGCCCATCGGCAGGCACAGCTGGTGCATGCTGCACGTCGAGCAGCGCGCCTTCAGGTTCTCGATGGTCACGCCGGGCAGTGTCAAGGAAGGGAGCTCGTGCATCATCGTCATGGTCCGGTTATGGTTGACCGCCAGTGTACCGGCTATGCGCGGGATCGACAAAAACTTGCATGTAGCGTGCCCTTCCGCACAGTTTGCAATTCATCGGGCGGCGCATAGTATCCCCATAAAAGCAAAGCAGGGGGGAGACGTGCGCCCGCTCGGTATCAAGGCGAAAGTCGCACTGGCCACGACCATCACGTCCATCTTGATGATCGCGCTGGTCACCGTGCTGCAGGCCCAGCGCATGCAGCACGACTTCACGCGCGTGCTGTTCGCCCAGCAGGACGCGCTGATCGCACGCACCGCCCTCGAGCTGGATGAGAAGATGGTGCTGCTGCGCGACATCGTGGCCGAGTCGGCGCGCTGGCAGCCGCGTGACATCTGCAATGATCCGCCGGCCCTGCGCGCGTACTACGATTACCGGGCCGTGCTGCGCCTGTTCGACGATGTCCTGGTCGTCAGCCCGGCCGGCGCGATCGTGGCCGACATTCCCGCGCTGCCTGGCCGCCCCGGCATCAGCGTGGCCGACCGCGCGTATTTCCAGCGCGTGCTGCGGGAGAAGAGCCCGCTGATCGCCGAACCGGTCATCGGCAAGTCGGTGGGCCAGCCGATCGTGCAGATGGTCGCGCCCGTGCTCAGCGAGGAAGGCGAGGTGGCCTGCGTGCTGATCGGCGTGCTGCGGCTGTACCGCGACAACCTGCTGGGCCACCTGCGCACCGCCAAGGTGGGGCGCACCGGCTATTACTTCATCGTCACCGGCTATGAGCCGTCGCTATACGTGGTACACCCGGATCCGGCCCGGCTGATGAAGCCGCGTAACCCCGGCGGCTACCCATCCACGCTGATGGCGATCCGCCAGCGCTTCGAAGGCACCACCGTCAGTACCGATGGCCAGGGCCGGCGCGCCCTGCTCAGCTACAAGCACCTGAAGACGGTACCTTGGATCCTGATTGCGAACCTGCCGGCGGAGGAAGCATTCGAACCCTTCGAGGACCTGCTGTCGCGGCTGGCCCTGTGGGGGACGCTGGCTTCCCTCGTCACCGCCGGCGTCATCACCTGGATCACGCTGCGGCTCATGTCCCCGCTGGTCCGGCTGCGTAACGCGATCCATGGCCTGCGCGGCGAACCGCATCATTTTGCCGCACTACCGGTCACGTCGCGCGACGAGATCGGCGAGCTGACGGCCGCCTTCAACGAACTGATGCGCGAGCGCTCGGTGGCGGACGCCCATGCGCGCGAGCTGATGGATGAGCTGGAAAAGCGCGCGGCCGAGCTGGAACGGGCGCGCGACCGGGCCGAGGCGGCCAACCGCGCCAAGAGCGACTTCGTGGCCAATATGAGCCACGAGATCCGCACGCCGATGAACGCCGTGCTGGGCATGGCGCAGCTGCTGCAGAACAGCGACCTCAGCCCCCAGCAGCGCAAGTACCTGCACATGATCCGCACGGCCGGCGATTCGCTGCTGGGCATCCTGAACGACGTGCTGGACTTTTCCAAGATCGAGGCGCAGCGGATGGAATTGTCGCCGGTCGAGTTCGACCTCGATGAATCGATGAGCACCCTGGGTACGACGATGGCGATGAATGCCGGCGAGAAGGAACTGGAACTGGCCATCGTCGTCGACCCCGAGGTGCCCCGGCTGCTGCACGGCGATGCGCTGCGCCTGCAGCAGGTGCTGGTGAACCTGGCCGGCAATGCGATCAAGTTCACCGAGCAGGGCGAAGTCGTGGTCGAGGTGGGCCTTGAGCGCATGGGCGAGGAAGGGTCCGGCGCCGTGCTGCGCTTCGAGGTGCGCGATACCGGCATGGGCATGAATCCCGAGCAGCTGTCGCACCTGTTCCAGGCCTTCACGCAGGCCGACGAGAGCATCACGCGCCGCTTCGGCGGCACGGGCCTGGGACTGGCGATCTCGCGCCGCCTGGTCGAACTGATGGGCGGCGAGATCCGCGTCGAGAGCGAACCGGGCAAGGGCAGCCGGTTCTGGTTCACGCTGCCGTTCGGTGTGCTGCCGCGGCTGGAAGCGCCGCGCAAGCCGGCGGCCGGCCACCTTTCCGTGCTGGTGGCGGACGACAACGCCACCAGTCGCGACCTGATCGGCCGCCTGATCCGCGCCTGGGGCTGGGAGGCCGAGCTCGTCGATTCGGGCAGCGCCGCGCTGGCGATGTACACGTTCCGCACGCGCACCGGCAACCAGTACGACGTGGTGCTGGCGGACTGGCACATGTCGGGTCCGGACGGACATTCGCCAGCCATGGCGATCCGCCGCGTGTCGAACGGGAACCGGCAGCCGATCGTGGTGATGATCAATGCCTTCGCGCGCGAACGGCTCGAGGAAATCTCGCGGAGCGCGCATGCCGATGCGGTGCTGGTCAAGCCCATCACCAGTTCCACGCTGTTCGACGCGCTGCACCAGGCGCTGGTAGTGAAGGCGGGCGGCAGCGAGCTGGTGGCCGCGATCGACACCTGTGCCGGCCGCCTGCAGGGCGTACATTTCCTGCTGGTGGAGGACAACCCGCTGAACCAGGCGGTGGCGCGCGGCATCCTCGAACATGCGGGGGCCACGCTGGACGTGGCGGGCGACGGCCAGCAGGCGCTCGACGTGCTGCGCGCCGATGCACAGCGCTACGATATCGTGCTGATGGACATGCAGATGCCGGTGCTGGACGGTTTCTCGGCCACGGCCGCGATCCGCACGGACCTGAAGCTGGCCCTGCCCGTGATCGCGATGACGGCCGGTGTGCTGTCTTCCGAGCGCGAGCGCTGCGTGGCCGCCGGCATCACGGATTTCATCGCCAAGCCCGTGGTGGTCGACGAGATGATGACGGTGATCGAACGGCATCTGCCGGCACGGCGCCGGCTACCCGAACCTGAACGGCAGGCGCTCCCCGCGGCGCAGAGCGACGAACCCGTGTTCAGCATGGACAGCCTGGCCCGCGTGATGGGCCGCGATCCGAAGGGCAGGGCGCTGATGCGCAAGATGGTGGAAGGTGCGCTGGAAGGCGGCATGGCCCCGGCAGACGAAGCGGAGCGCGCGCTCGCGGCCGGCGACGTGCACGCGGCGGCCCGGACCTTCCACGCGCTGCGCGGCGCCATCGGCGTGCTGGGTGCGAAGCGCCTGACGAAGGCCACGATGGATGCCGAGATGGCGATCGCGGAACTGCCCGCCAGCCAGCTGGGCCCGCACTTCGCCGCCGTGCGGCATGAACTTGCCCTGGTGCTCGAAGCGGGCCGCGCCTGGCTGGCCCAGGGCCAGGGCGAGCCCTGAGCCCTGCCGCGGAAACATTTCCTCGAACCGGGGTCAGACCCCGATCTGGAGAAACATTTCCTGAAACCGGGGTATGACCCCGGTTTCGGGAAACATTTTTGCGGGGTCAGGTGTTGTTGCGCTCGCGATGGTTGATCATGGCGCCGGCGGCCAGGCCCACGGCGAAGGCCGCATACACCAGCGCCAGCGACCCTTTCGACACGCGCTCCTCGTAGCCGGGCTTCAGGCGCTGCGGCGTGAGCTTGTAGTCGACGAAGCAGGCCATGGCGGCCGTGCCGAGCGAGGCCACCAAGGTCGGCGCCACGCTGCGCTTGTCCAGCACCTTGCCGGCCACCTGTTCGAAGATGCTGGCCCAGAAGTGCGCGCTGGCGTGGTGGATCGCATAGCCCACCAGCGTGTATTTCCAGGTGGGGGCGTCGCGCCGGAACGCCTTGTCGCCCCACAGCCAGTGGCTGATCGCGTTCGCGCCCGCGAACATGCTGCCTGCTTCCTGCTTCGAGCGCAGCGCCAGCGCGCCCGTCGACGTGAGGCTGGCCAGCGTACCCGGCAACATGCCCTTGATGATCACCTGCTTCCAGTTATCCATGCATCCTCCGGTTTTTTGCGAAATTGGCTTTTTCCCTATACTGGGCCCTCCCGAACGACGAGGACCCTTCGATGCTGATCCTGCTCACCGGTTCGACCGGCTTTCTCGGTTCCCGCCTGTTGCCCCTGCTGCGCGCCAGGGGCCACCGCGTGCTGTGCGCGGGGCGCAGGCAACAACCCGGCTGCGACTTCGTGGCAGCCGATTTTGCCCACGATAGCGAAAAATCGCAGTGGGTGGCGCGCCTGTCCGGCGTGGACGTGGTGATCAACACCGTGGGCATCATCCGCGAGACGCCCGGCCAGACGTTCGCACGATTGCATACGGAAACTCCGCGCGCCCTGTTCGCCGCCTGCGTGGATGCCCGCGTGCGCCTGGTGATCCAGGTCTCGGCGCTGGGTGCCGACGAAGCGGCAACGACCCGCTACCACCTGTCCAAGAAGGCGGCGGACGATTTCCTGGCCGCGTTGCCGGTCCGCTCCCGCATCGTGCAACCTTCGCTGATCTACGGCCCCGAGGGCGCCAGCGCGCGCATGTTCCGCATGCTGGCCACGATGCCGTTCGCGGTGAAGTTCGGCAGCGAGCCGCAGCCGGTGCAGCCGGTGTACGTGGAAGACGTGTGCCAGGCGATCCTGGCGCTGCTCGATGAAAAGCACGGGCCGAAAACCGAGCGCGTACCGCTGGTGGGCCCGGCGCCGCTGCCTTTCATGGGTTACGTTGCCGCCCTGCGCCGCGCGCTCGGGCTCGGCCGGCTGCGCGTGCTGCGCCTGCCGTCGAGCGTCGCGCGCTTTGCGGCCCGGCTCGGCGGCTTCGTGCCGGGCAGCCCGCTCACGCCGGACACCCTGAGCATGCTCACGCGCGGCAACACGGGCAACCCGTCGGCCACGACCCGCCTGCTGGGCCACCCGCCGCGCGCTGTGGACAAGTTCATCACTCATCCACAGGCCGAGCGCCGCGAAGCGCAGCTGGACTGGCTGTTGCCGATGCTGCGCATCAGCCTGGCAATCGTGTGGATCTGGACAGCCTATGTCTCCGCCTTCGCGTGGCCGGTGGAAGACAGCTACCGGCTGCTCGAACGCAGCGGCATCCCGGCCATGCTGGCGCCGCTGATGCTGTACGGCGCGAGCGCCCTCGACCTGGCGTTCGGCATTGGGACGCTGGCGCTGCCGCCGCGCTGGCGCAGGCCGCTGTGGCTGGCGCAGATCGCGCTGATCGGCTTCTACACCGTGGTGATCGCGCTGCGCCTGCCGGAATTCCTCTGGCATCCGTACGGCCCGCTCAGCAAGAACCTGCCGATGCTGGCCGCCATCTGGCTGCTCTACGAACTGGAAAAGGGGCAACAATAATGGAATACTTCATCGTCAAGTGGCTGCACATCCTCAGCGCGACCTTCCTGTTCGGTACCGGCATCGGTTCGGCGTGGTACCTGCTGTTCGCCGTCATCAGCCGCAACGTGGCGGCCATCGCCGTCGTGTCGCGCATCGTCGTCATCGCCGATTGGCTGTTCACGGCCACGACGATGATCGTGCAGCCGCTCACCGGCTTCTACCTGATCCATATCGCCGGCTATCCGCTGCACAGCAAGTGGATCGTCTGGTCCGTGGTGCTATTCGTGATCGCGGCACTCTGCTGGTTCCCCGTGGTGTGGCTGCAGATGCGGCTGCGCGACCTGTCGGCCGCCGCGGTGGCGGAGAACACGCCGCTGCCGCCGCAGTTCTGGCGCTACTTCAAGTTCTGGGTGGTGCTGGGCATTCCCGCCTTCTTCGCCTTCCTGGCCGTGTTCTGGCTGATGGTCGCCAAGCCGATGTAACGGCCGCCGAACCATTCGAAAATTTCGATAATAGAAAGGTAATCTTTCCGTTTTTGTTTTCTCCCTGGTTTGTTCATACTTCATTCCATCGACGCAGCGCAAACAAAACAACGCGGCGTCAACCATTCGAAAATATCGACAAACCTCAAGGAGAACTGACATGCCAATCGCCAAAGCCCAACCCGGTAAAACCCTGCTGAACGGCGCCGACCACACGCTGATCATGATCGACCACCAGTCGCAGATGTCGTTCGCGACGAAGTCGATCGACGCCACGGTGCTGCGCAATAACGCCGCGCTGGTGTCGAAGGCGGCCGCCGAGTTCAAGGTGCCGACGATCCTGACCACCGTGGCCGCCGAATCGTTCTCCGGCCCGATCTACGACGAGATCCAGTCCGTGTTCCCGGATGTGAAACCGATCGACCGCACCAGCATGAACACCTGGGAAGACCAGCGTATCGCCGACCGCGTGAACGAGATCGGCAAGGGCCGCATCGTGATGGCCGGGCTGTGGACTTCCGTCTGCATCGTCGGCCCCGCACTGTCGGCGCTGGACCAGGGCTTCGAGGTGTACGTGATCACCGACGCCTCGGGCGATATCACCGAGGAAGCGCATGAACGCGCCGTGCAGCGGATGGTGCAGGCCGGTGCCCGTCCGATCACCTCGCTGCAATACCTGCTCGAACTGCAGCGCGACTGGGCGCGCGTCGAGACCTACGACCAGACGGTGAAGACGGCGGTGGCCAACGGCGGTGCCTACGGTCTGGGTATCGTCTACGCGAAGTCGATGTTCAACGCCTCGGAAGGGCATTGATGAAGGGGCCCGGAGCGCCGGGCCCGTTCAAGCTTCGCGGCGCAGTAGCACTGGTTCAAGCGTCGCGGCGCAGTAGCGCTGGTTCAAGCGTCGCGGCGCAGTAGTGCCGCGAGGCGATCCAGGTTCTGCTCGTTGGCGCCCGCGACGAAGCGGGCCACCTTCGCGCATTCGGCCGGGTCGCCGAAATGCATCGTCCAGTGCAGCAGCGTCTTGTCGCCCTGGTCGGTAAAGACAAATGTGGCGCGGAAGGTGTGGCCGGAAACGTGGTCGAACACGATCCGCTCCTGCGGCACGATCTCGACGAAGTGCGATTCGTTCGGGTAGGTGGTGCCGTCGGGCCCGTGCATGACGAACGTCCACACCCCGCCGGGTTCGAAATTGAAACCCTGGAAGGTACTCGTGAAGCCTTCCGGGCCCCACCATTGCGCCAGCCGCGCCGGATCGCTGAACGCGCGGAACACGCGCTCGCGCGGCGCTTCCAGCACGCGGGTCGTCACGATGTCGCATTCGTCCATGCCGCATCCATCCATGGTCATTTCATCATTCGGTCGGGTTATTGTAATGCGATATGATCGGCGCTCGCATTCCCGGAGGACGCATGGCCCACCCGCTGCTGAACCTGCCGCCGCTCGACGCGCTGCGCGGCTTCGTTGCCGCCGCGCGGCGGCTCTCCATCACCGCCGCCGCGCAGGACCTGTGCCTGACGCAATCGGCCGTCAGCCGGCAGATCCAGGCGCTGGAAGAACGGCTCGGCACGGCGCTGTTCGTGCGCGGCAACCGGGCGATCGCCCTGACGGACGCGGGCCGGCAACTATTCGAGCTGGCCTCGCCCTGGATGGACCAGCTGGCCGACCTCGTCGACACCCTGAAGCATGCGGTGCCCCGCCCCGTGACGATCTCCGCCAGCATCGGCGTGGCCGCCCTGTGGATCCTGCCCCGGCTGGGCGCTTTCCAGGCCGCTCACGCCGACGTCGATATCCGCATGGCCACCAGCAACCGCCTGATGGACTTGCGCACGGATGGCGTGGACCTTGTCATCCGCTATGCACCGCCCTCCTCCGTGCCGGCCGACGCGCTGCGCCTGTTCGACGAGGACGTGGTGCCGGTGGCCAGCCCCGCGCTTGCCGCCACCGCCTTTGCAAGCCCCGAAGCGCTGGCGCGCCAGGTGCTGCTGGACCTGGACGATGCCGGGCACGCCTTCCTGCACTGGGCGCCGTGGCTGCAGCGCCATGGCCTGCCCAACCGCCCGCAGGCCACGCTGCGCTTCAACCAGTACGATCAGGTGATCCAGGCAGCCATCGAAGGCAATGGCGTGGCGCTGGGCCGGCTCGCCCTCGTGCTGCCGATGTTGAAGGATGGCCGGCTGGTGGCGCAGATGGAGCGGCGCACGCACGCCGACCATGCTTACTGGCTGTTGCAGGCCACGCCGGAGCCGCGGCACGAAGTCACTCTCGTGCGGGAGTGGTTGCAACAGCAGGTGGCAATCACGTTACAGGAGCTGGCGCAACTGGCGCAGGACGGCAGCAGCACGGCTCGGGCGGCGTGACGGCACCACGTCCAGCTCGAAGTCGACCGCCTTGTACCGTGCTACGCTCGACAGGCAGCGGACCTGCCGCGCCGGCAGCTCGGCCGTGTTGCCGTTCTCCAGCAGGCGGTCGGCGCCATCGTCGCCGGTGATCCACAGCGTGCCGCCCAGGCAGCGCACGCGTACCGCGCCGCGGGCTTGCAGGGTGGCCTGTTCCATCGGGTGCAGGATCAGTCGCATCGTTCATTCCTCCCGCCTGCATTGTGCAGCGGTGCTGCCGCAAGCCTCAAGCGAGAAGGACGCATCGCCCGCATGCGCGCGGCGCATGGATCGCATGCCGAATTGTCGCTGGCGCGGGCGGCCGGCACGCCGCTAAGCTGTGGCCTCACCTGGAGGTCACATGAAGAACACCTTGCGTTCCCCCCTGGCGGCCGTGCTGTGCGGCGGCGCCATCGTCGGCCTGGCGCTGGGCATGCGCCACGTGCAGGGCCTGTTCATGCTGCCGATGATCGGCACCCGCGGCTGGGGCCGCGAAGCGTTCGCACTGGCGATCGCGCTGCAAAACCTGGTCTGGGGACTGGCCCAGCCCGTCACCGGCATGATTGCCGACCGCTGGGGCGCACGGCGGGTGCTCATCGGCGGCTGCCTGCTGTATGCGCTGGGCTTGTACCTGATGGCGTACTCGGTAACGAGCGTGCAGCTGGCGCTGTCGGCCGGGTTGCTGATCGGCGTGGCGCTTTCCGGCACCACCTTCAGTGTCGTGTACGGCGCCATTAGCCGCATCGTGCCGCCGGTGCGGCGCAGCTGGGCGCTCGGCATGGCGGGCGCCGTCGGCGGGGTCGGGCAATTCGCGATGGTGCCCGCCACGCAGCAATTGATCGGCGGCCTGGGCTGGATGGCAGCGCTGGCCGTGTTCGCGCTGGTGCTGGCATTCGCGCTTCCCCTTGCCTGGCCGCTGGACGACCGGCAGCAGGCAACACCGGAGCGCCAGCCGCAGTCGATGGGCGGCGCGATCCGCGAAGCCTTGTCGCACAAGGGCTTCTGGCTCTTGAACCTGGGCTTCTTCGCCTGCGGCTTCCAGCTTGCATTCATCGCCGGGCACTTCCCCGCCTTCCTGGTGGACCAGGGTTTTCCAGCGCAAACGGGCGTGGCGGCGCTGGCGATCATCGCGCTGGCCAACGTCGCCGGCACCTATGCGTGCGGCCAGTTGGGCGGCCTGTACCGCCGCAAATACCTGCTGGCGGGGCTGTACCTGGTGCGTTCCGGCGCGATGCTGGCGTTCGCGCTGCTGCCCGTCAGCACGGCAAGCGTGTACGTCTTCGCGTTCGTGATGGGGCTGACCTGGCTGGGCACCGTGCCGCTGACGAACGGCCTGGTGTCGCAGGTGTTCGGCGTGCAGTACCTGGCCACGCTGTTCGGCTTCGTGTTCGTCGGCCACCAGCTGGGCGGCTTCCTCGGCATGTGGCTGGGGGGCGCCGTGTTCGACGCGACCCGCTCTTATGAGGCGATGTGGCTGCTCTCGGTGGCGATCGGACTGGCCGCCGCCGCCCTGCACTGGCCGATCGACGACCGCGCCGTGGCGCGGCTGCGGGCGGCATGATGGACCGGCGCGGTACCCTCGGCCTCGTCGCGGCGGTGCTCGCCCTGTGCGCCGTATGCGCCTGGGCCACCGACGCGCTGCTGGCGCCCGGCAGCGTGCTGGCCATCGCCGCGCTGTTTACGCTTTGCTGAGCAGGCGCATCTCCTTCGCCGCCGTTCGCGCGATCTCGCAGAACGCCTGCACCGCCGGCGCCGCGCGCGACAGGTTGCGCAGGATGAGCCCCACGCGCCGCTTCACCATGGGCCGCAGCGGCCGTGCCACGATGCGCGGGTGGGTTTCGGCCAGCGCGTGCGGCAGCGCCAGCTCGGGCATGACGGTCACGCCGTCGCCGGTGTCGACCAGGCCGAGGATGGTGACCATCTGCGACATGCGATAGCGCACGTGCGGCGCCAGGCTCGCGTTGGCGAACAGTGGCTCCACCAGCGCCGAGCAGCCCTGTTCCGGCATGATGAAGGGCAGGCCCACCAGTTCCTCCAGCGTCACCGAGCGTTTGGCCGCCAGCGGATGGTCGCGCGGCAGCAGCGCCACCAGCTGGTCTTCCACCAGCGGCACGGTGTCGAAGCGGTCGTCCGGCAGCACGGCGAAGCCGACATCGACGCGGCGGTCGGCCACCCAGCTGATCACCGCCGGATCGGGGCCCTCGTCGATCTGCACCTCGATGCCGGGATAGCGGGCGCGGAATGCCGTCAGGATCGCCGGCAGCAGCTTCAGCGACGACGTGGGGCCGAACGAGCCGATGCGGATCAGGCCCTGGTTCAGGCCGCGCGCCACGGCGGCGTCCTGGCGCATCGCTTCCTGCAGGCCGAGGATTTCACGGGCGCGCAGCAGCAGGCGGCGGCCCAGCTCAGTCACCTCGACGGCGGCTTGCTGGCGCTCGACCAGTTGCACGTCCAGCTCCTGCTCCAGCGAGCGGATCGCGTGGGAGACGGCGGACTGGCTGATGCCGAGGCGCAGCGCGGCGGACGTGAAGCCGCGCATCTCGGCCACCATCACGAAAATTTCCAGTTGGGTGAAGGTCATGGCGACGATGGGTCATGAGCTTTCGCTCATTTGCGCATGAGTTTGGATAAGCAATACTGTATGGCTTCCTCCACCCGAAAGGCAAGTGCGAATATGAATAACAATCTCGTGTACGTCAAACTCGTGTGCGTCACCCTGTTCTGGGGCGGCACGTTCATCGCGGGGCGCGTCGTGGCCCACGCGCTGCCGGCCATGACGGCGGCGGCGCTGCGATTCGCCGTGGCGGCGGCCCTGCTGCTGCTGGTGGCCTGGAAGAAGGAGGGCGGCTTGCCGCGCCTGTCCGGCAGGCAGATGGCCGCGACCGCCGCGCTGGGCCTGACCGGCATCTTCCTGTACAACCTGTGCTTCTTCGGCGCGCTGGGCACCATGCCGGCCGGCCGCGCGGCGCTGTTCATCGCGCTCAATCCCATCGTGACGGCGCTTGCCGCCGCGGCGCTGCTGCGCGAACGGCTGCACGCCGTGAAGTGGATCGGCATCGCGCTCGCCTTCTGCGGCGCTGCCATCGTGATCACGCGCGGCGATCCGCTGGCGGCCCTGCACGATATCGGGCAGTCACTGGGCAAAGGCGAATTGCTGATGATCTGCGCGATCAGCAGCTGGGCCGCCTACACGCTGGTGGGCCGCGCCGCGCTGAAGGGCCTGACGCCGGTGGCCGCCACCACCTACGCGGCGCTGTGGGGCCTGCTGTTCCTGCTCGTTGGCGCGGCGCGCGACCTGGTATCGCTGCAATGGAGCGCCATCGGCTGGCAGGTGTGGGCCAGCCTGTGCTACCTGGGCGCGTTCGGCACGGTGCTGGGCTTCGTCTGGTACTACGAGGGCGTGAAGGCGATCGGCGCCTCGCGCACCGCCGTGTTCAACAACCTGGTGCCGGTGTTCGGCATCAGCCTGGCCGCGCTGCTGCTGGGCGAGCAGGTGCTGGCATCGATGGTGGCCGGCGGCGTGCTGGTGGCGGCGGGCGTGACGCTGACGAACCGCTGACCGGTGTGCCCGACCGCTTCGTTCCCGGCGGTATCGTGCGGAGCGCGCTTGCCGATCTCCCTATCATGGCGCGATTCGAATGGGGAGAAAAGCATGCGGTGCCTGATCGTGCTGTTGTTCATCGCGCAGCTGGCCGGCTGCGCGACCGTGCTGTCCGCCGACGAACGCAGTGCGGTGGCCGGCAAGACCTATGTGATCACCGGGGCCTCCAGCGGCTTCGGCAAGGGCGTGGCGCTCGAACTGGCGGCCATGCGCGCCAACGTGGTGCTGGCGGCACGCCGCGCGGACGCCCTGGACGCGGTGGCCGCCGAGGCGCGCGCACGTGGCGGCACGGCGCTGGTGGTGCCGACCGACGTGTCGCGGCAGGAAGAGGTGCGGCACCTGCTCGACGCGGCGGTGGCGCGCTTCGGCCGGGTGGACGTGTGGATCAACAACGCGGCCGTGGGCGCCATCGGCGTGTTCGATACCGTGCCGCTGGAAGATCATGCGCGCATCGTCGACGTCAATTTGAAAGGCCTGATCTACGGCAGTCACGTGGCGGTGCAACAGTTCCGCAAGCAGGGTGCGGGCACGCTGGTCAATATCGGTTCCGTGGAAAGCGTGATCCCGCAGGCCTTCCATGCCACGTATTCGGCGACCAAGGCCGCCACGCTGTCGCTGGGGCGCTCGCTGAACGAGGAATTGCGGCTGACGGGCGCGGACAACATTTCGGTGGCGACCGTGCTGCCGTGGGCCACCGACACACCGTTCTTCAGCCATGCGGCCAACTACTCGGGCGGCACGCCGCGCATGCCGCTGATGGACGAGCCGCAGAAGGTGATCGATGCGATCGTGTGGGTGTCCGTGCACCCGCAGGAAGAGCTGGCGGTGGGGTGGAAGGCAAAGGCCGCCTATCTCGGTTCGCGGCTGACGCCAGATCTGGCGGAGCGCGTTTCCGCCAACGTCGCCCATCACTACCAGTTCGAGACGGCGCCGCCGGCGCCCGCCACCTCCGGCGCGGTGCACCGCCCGATGCCCGGCACGACGGGTGTCGATGGCGGGCATCGCGAGCGTATCGAAAACGAGAACGCGGCCCGGCGCGGCGACTGATGCCTACGCCGCGTGCTCGAGGTACTCGGCCAGCTTGCCGATAGTCTGCCGGCCCAGCTCCTCGGCACCGAATTTCTTCACCGCCGCCAGCGCTTCCGGGCTCGCGAAGATCGTGCGCATCGTCAGCAGCGTCTCGGCATCGCCGGCCTCCTCGAAGGTGATGCGCACGTCGAAGCCCGGGTCACCCTCGCTGCCGCTGCCGTGGTGGTACACCAGTCGCTCGGGGCGCGTCACCTCCTGGTACTCGACCAGGTTCGGCCAGAGTGTGCCGTCCGGCCCCGTCATCTCGAAACGCCAGCTGCCGCCGGCACGCGCGTCCATCGATGCCGTCGCCACCGAGTAGCCGTTCGGTCCCCACCACACGCTGATCTGCCGCGGATCGGTGAACGCATCGAACACACGCTCGCGCGGCGCCCGCAGGGTACGCGTGATGACGATCTCGCGATCCGCGGTATTGGCGGTGGCCAGGTACTGCTCGTAGAGGTCGTACATGCCGCCGAAGCCCTGCTGCATCGATTCGTGGCCGGCGCGGAACGCCGCGCACTCGGCATCGCTGGCATTCACCGGCACGGAGTGCAGCGTGAAGATCGTCTTGCCATTGTCTTCTTCCAGGGTGACGGTGTTCAGCACTTCCAGCGGCCAGACGGGCAGCAGGGGATAGCGGATACGGTTGCCCTGCTCGTCCGCGAAACCGTTGACGAATACGAAGCGGTGCGGACGGGCGATCTCGTGGAAGTCGAAGCGGCCCCACACCTCCATGCCGGGCATGCCTTCGCGCGGGTGCATGCAGTAGTGGAAAGCGCCGCCGGGCCTCGCCTCGGCGCGTGCCACCGTGATCGTGCATTCCTTTGGCCCCCACCAGTGACGCAGGTGGTCGGGATCGGTCATCGTGGTGAAGACCAGTTCGCGCGGCGCGTCGAACACGCGGCGGATGGTGAGTCCAACTTCGTCAGCGTTTGCCATGCTCGTTCTCCTCTGTTTGCAGTCCGGCCAGGTAATCGTCGAGTCGGTCGAGGCGGTCTTCCCACAACTGGCGGTACTGGGCGATCCAGCCGCCGGCTTCGCGCAGCGGTGCCGCTTCGAGGCGGCACGGGCGCCACTGCGCATGGCGCCCGCGCGAAATCAGGCCCGCGCGTTCGAGCACCTTGAGATGCTTGGTGATCGCCGGCTGCGTCATCGCAAAGGGCGCCGCCAGTTCGGACACGGTAGCCTCGCCCCGGGCCAGCCGCGCCAGGATCGCCCGGCGGGTCGGGTCGGAAAGCGCCGCGAACGTGAGGCTCAGTTGCTCGGTGTGGGATGACTGCTCGTCCATGCTGTAAACCAAAAGGTTATTTAACCTATTGGTAATGTAAGTAGGGGCAGCCTGTTTGTCAAGCGATCAGAACTGGGGAGACGCACGTTGCGCCGCCTAGTGCCGTAGCGTGAACTGCATGCGGAAGGGGAATTCCTGCGAGCACGGCTTGCCGTGGCACAGCGCCGGCTTGTACTTTTCCAGCACCAGCACATTGGCAATGACGGTCGTGAGCTGCGGGTCGGACGAGCCATAGACCTTTACCTCGCTGGCCCGGCCATCGGCGCCGACGATCACGCCCATGTCGACATTGCCGGTTACGTGCAGCCTTTCCTGCACTTGCGACATGGCGCGCAGCAGGCTGCGGTAGCCCCGTGCGGGATACGGCGGCTCGTCATCGGGGCCCATGCCCTCGTACATGCCGCGCAGGCGCGCCTTGTCGGACTCGGACAGCTCGGCGTAGGTCTTGTCAGGCGGCAGGCTGAGGCGCGCGTTCTCGCGCTTGAGCAGTGTGCCGGTACGCGGCTCCTCCTCCTTCATCCGGTATTCCTGGGCATTGGCGAGAGTGGCGGACAGCGCCAGCAGGGCGCCAAAGGCAGGGGCAAGTCGCAAGATGGGCTCCGCGGTCGAAAACGCTGTTATAGCGCATCGCTCCCGTTCGAAAACTCACTCTTTGTCACATTGCAACATTTCCCCAGCACCATCGCCACGCGCGTCGCGAAACAACAACGGGGACTGTCCCCGAATTTTCGCAACACCGGGGACTGTCCCCTGTTGTAGATTTACCACCCCGTGCCGGAGCAGTATTGTTCCACGTATTTCTGGTGCGACGGCAGCTGGGCCACGGTGCGGTCGATGGCGCTGCTGATGCTGCCGAGGAAGTGGTTCAGTTCCTCGTCGCCCATCAGGTCGGCGCTGGGGTGGTGGGAAGCGGGGATGATGCCCTGGCCCAGCATCACCTGGATCCACGAGTTTTCGGCGAACAGCTCGTTGGAGACGCGGAACACGCGGCCCGTGTCGCGGAACAGGTCGATGCGGTGCTGCAGCGAGGGCGGCAGCTTCATCGTGGCGGCGTCGCGCCAGTACGGCGTGTCGCGGCGGTTCGTTACGGTGTAGTGCAGGATGATGAAATCGCGGATGTGGGCGATCTCGTAGTCGGCCTGCCGGTTGTATTCGTCGATGTCGGCCTGGCTGATGCCGTCCTGCGGGAACATCTGCATCAAGCGGATGATGCCGCGCTGGATCAGGTGGATGCTGGTCGATTCGATCGGCTCCAGGAAGCCGCTGGCCAGGCCGATGGCGATGCAATTGTTCTTCCAGGTCTGCTTGCGCTGGCCCGGCGTGAAGCGGATCACCCGCGGCGTCATCAACGGTTCGCCGTCGACGGCCGCCGTCAGCGTGCGCAGCGCCGTTTCATCGTCGGTGTAGCGGCTCGAGTACACCAGTCCATTGCCCACGCGATGCTGCAGCGGGATCTGCCACTGCCAGCCGGCGTCGCGGGCGATCGAGCGGGTGTACGGCACGGCATCGCGCACCGACGTTGTCTGCAAGGCCACCGCGCTGTCGTTGAACAGCCAGTGCGACCAGTCCTCGTATTCCACACCCATCGTCTGCCCGATCAGGAGGGCGCGGAAGCCCGTGCAATCGATGAACAGGTCGCCCTCCAGCTCCACGCCGGAATCGAGCCGCAGGGCGATGATGTCGCCCGTGATCAGGTTCTTGCGCACCTCGGCGATCTTGCCCTCCACGCGCTGTACGCCGTATCGCTCCGAGAAGCGGCGCAGGAATCTGGCGTAGCGGCCCGCATCCATGTGGTAGGCGTAGTTCATGCCGTTGTTCGGCAGGTGCGCGAAGCGGTTCTTCCGCCCCGCCTTCAGCTCCAGGCAGTAGTCGCCATAGTCGCCGGCGAGGCCGCGCTCGCGGCCCTTGTGCCAGAAGTGCTGGAAGCCCGCCGTCCAGTGGTCGGTGCCGGTGCTGCCGAACGAGTGGATGTAATCCTCGTTCACGTTGCGCCAGTTCTCGAAGCTGATGCCCAGCTTGAACGTGGCCATCGTCTCGGCCATGAATTCCTGCTCGTTGATTTCCATGAGGTGGTGGAAATTCATCAGCGTGGGAATCGTGGCTTCGCCGACGCCGACCGTGCCGATCTCGTCGGACTCGATCAGCTTGATGTCGAGCAGCCTGCCCAGCGATTTGGACAGGCCCGCGGCCACCATCCACCCGGCCGTGCCGCCGCCCGCGATCACCACGCGGCGCACCGGCTTCGTCAAGCGTTGTTGTTCCATCTTGTCTCCTTGCATTCTTCGTTCAGCGGTTCATCCGCTTGAGCAGCTGGGCGCGCAGGGCGCGCGCCATGTCTTCCGTCATGGGCGCCAGCATCCGCCGCGCGGCAGGCGGGATATGAGCGGACGTATTCGCGTCCTGCTCGAACACGTAATGCCGGAACAACCCTTCCCACGCCTTGCGCTGCTCGGGCGGCAGGTCGCGGATGGTCATGATCGCGTACATCAGCGCGTTGGTCGGCGTGTCCATGTAGTGCGGCGTTTGCCGCCACCAGTAGTTGACCAGCACGTTGAAGGGATCGAGCGCCTCGACGTGATGCCACCACATGCTGGGGATGAACAGCGCGTCGCCCGGCTCCATCTCGGCCACCTGCGCATGCGCGAGCGCCTCGCGGAACTTCGGATAGCGCTCGAAATCGGGGGCCTGGAAATCCACCAGGCTGATGGCCTGCCCCGCCGGCGTGAAATCCAGCGGCCCAACGTACAGGTTGGCCAGCTGCTCCGGCGGGAACAGCGTGAAGCGGCGCCGGCCCGCCGTCACGCAGGCCAGGTTGTCCGGTGCGTCGTAGTGCGCCGAGATGCGCGTGCGATTGCCGATCCAGATCGAGGCGAGCGGGTCGCGCTCGCCCAGGTCCACGTCGTTCTCGCTGCGAAAGCCGGGCAGGCACGTGTCGATCGTGGTGGAGCCCACGTAGATGGCGGGCGGCTCCACGTCGTCGCGGTGCGACTCCAGCTCGGCCAGCACGCCGCCCAGCGGCGCGTGCACGGGGCGGTAGTTGAAACCGGAGATATCGTCGTTGTAGAAGAAGCGGCCCTTGATGTCGGGCGCGCCCAGCATCGCCAGCACCGGCGCACCCTGGTAGAAGCGCATCAGGTAGGCCGACGCGGCCTGCTGCGATTGCAGCGCGGCCTGCACCATCGGCCAGTGCGACACAAGGGAGCGCAGCAGCAGCGGCTGCGTGGACGTGAGGATGCGCGCGTTCAGGTCGCGCGGCGTCAAGCCACGCAGTTCAGCGACCGGCAGCATGCTTCCGGTTCTTCCCGTTTTTTCTGTCAATCAATCCGCGGAACTGCGACAACGAAGCCAGCGCCATGTAGATCGCCTGCAGATAGCCCGCCTTGTGCAGCGCCGCGATGGCTTCCGGCGCCAGCGCGGCCAGGCGCTCCTCGTGGATGGTGTAGAAGCCGCCCAGGCGGTTCTGCGAGCCGTCCTCCAGCTCGATGTCGAACACGAACGATTCGAGCAGCTCGTGCTTCAACAGCGCGTCGATGAAGCCCACATTGCTCTGCAAGCCTTCGTGGATCGTAAACAGGATCGAGTTGATGCGGTCCAGGTAGTCGGTGATGCCGCCGTGCGGCAGGAACACCGCCTCGCCCTCCGTACGGGAGACGCGTGGGCTCTCGAGATCCACGTGCACCAGCATCTCCTCGCCGTTGCGGCCGATCAGGAAGGGCTGGCGCTCGATCATCAGGGGGATTTCCGTCGCATCCCAGCCATCGGCCTTCAGGAACAGGTTTTCGCCCGATTGAAAGCCGAACAGCACGATGGGTTCGAAGCCGCGGCCATCTTCCGCCTTGCGGAACACGATCGGGTAGTGCGCCTGCAGCGTGCGGAATTCGGCGGGGAAGGTGGCAACGTACATCACTTCGTCGCCGAAACCGGCGCCGTGGCGGGTGATGATCTTCAGGTCCTTGTGCTGGACGTTGTTCAGTAAAACGTGGTTCGGCATGGGTGTCTCGTCTGTTCTAGATTTTCTGCAGCCCGTGAAGGCGGATATGGTCGATCAATTCGCGGTTCGACGGCAGGCCGCGCAGCATCTTGCGCGTGAGCTCGGCGGCTTCGCGGAAGTAGCCGTCGGCGCTGTTGCCATCGGAATCGCGCCGCGTGATGCGTTCGCGGTCGGGTGCAAAACCCATCCCGTACAGCACATACTGCCAGCTGGCGGACGGGAACACCTCCTCGATGCGGTTGAAGTCCAGGCGCGAGGGCGGCCGGTGCCGCCACAGCGTCAGCAACTCCCGCAACCGGGGAGGAATCGTGTCGGCACGGCGGTTGTCGTGCCAATACCCGGAGTCCGCACGCGTACTCAATACGTAGTGCAGCTTCAGGAATTCGATCACGCGCTCCCAGCGATACGTGAACGCATCGTTGAAGCGGCGCGCCACGATATCCATGGCCGCGCGGGTGGCGGGCAGGTCGTCGCTCACCATCGCCGCGGACATTTCCACCAGCGCCAGCGCGGAAGCCTCCAGCGGCTCGATGAAGCCGGCGGAAAGGCCGATCGCCACCACATTGCGGTGCCAGAATTCCTCGCGGTAGCCGGGCTGGAACGTCAGCTTGCGCGGCGCCGGCATCTCCTTATTTCCAACAGTCGCCACATAGGCGCGCAGGTCGGCCTCGGCCTGTTCGTCGCTCGTATGCGCGCTGGAGTACACGTGGCCGATGCCGCGCCGGGTCGGCAGGCCGATATCCCAGATCCAGCCGGCGCGCTGCGCGGTGGACGTGGTCTGCGAGGCGATTGGACTGTCCGCATGTTCGTACGGCACCTGCACGGCCAGCGCGCTGTCGTTGAACAGTACGTCCTTGCGGTGCAGCAGCGGCACGCCGTAGTGGCCCCCCAGCAGCAGCGATTGCATGCCGGTGCAATCGATGAACAGGTCGCCCTCCAGGTCGCCGTGCGCCTTTGTCCGCAAGGAAGCGACATCGCCGTTCTCATGGCTGTGCACCGCCGTGACGTGGTCTGGCACATGCCGCACACCCAGCATTTCCAGGCAGTGCTTGCGCAGGAAGATGCCGAACTTGCCCGCGTCGAGGTGGTAGCCGTAGTTGGCCACCGCCGCGAATTCCGGCGTGGCCGGCTGCTTCGGCGCCCGGCCGTGCACGCACAGGTGCGGCTGGAAGCTCACCAGGTCGGCAAACGGCACGTTCGCAAAATCGCGCTGCCAGCGCGCCACCAGGTCGGCCTCGCCGAACCCCTGCGGCAGCACGAACGGGTGGAAGTAGTAATCCTCGGCCCCGCCCCCCGCGCGCCAGCCGTTGAAGCGGGAGCCCTGCTTGAACGAGGCATCGCATTCGCGGAAGAAGGCCGACTCGGAAACGCCGATCCGGTGCAGCGTGTCGCGCATGGACGGCCAGGTCCCTTCGCCCACGCCGATCGGCGGCACGTCCGGCGACTCGACCAGCGTAACCTGGAGCGCCGGGTGGTCGGCCGCGATGACGCCGGCCGTCAGCCAGCCGGCCGATCCGCCGCCGACGATGACCACATGCTGGACAGGCTGGGACATAGGTTTCCTGAGATGGTTCCTGAGTGCAAATCAGGCAATTAGTCTAACCGAAAAACTAACCCTGAAAAGAAAAATCGGAGTGGCTCCGCGGGCGCTGGAGCCACTCCCCCCTCATAGTATGAAAACGATCGTCAAAACTTGTAGCGCAGACCCAACATATAGCGCGGGCCGGACTGCTGGGCTTCGACCAGCATGCGCTCGTGACGGCCGTGCTGGCGCGTCGTTTCATTGGTCAGGTTGATGCCTTCGAACTGCAGCGACAGCTGCGGCGTGATGGCATAGCCGATCGACAGGTCGAACTGGCCATAGTCTTCGGTGTACTTCGGGTTCGGGCCGGCGGCGTCGAACGTGGAGTTCAGGAACTTGTCGCGCCAGTTGTAGGCCGCGCGGATCGTCCACTTTGCATCCTCGTAGATGCCGACGAGGTTCGCCGAATCGGACAGGCCCACCAGCGCGAACTGCTCGCCGATGCCGGCATTGTCGAAGCCCAGGCCCGAGTCGACATACGTGTAGTTGGCCGAGATGCCGAAACCGGTATTGCCGAACATGTGCTGCACGTTCACTTCCAGTCCCTTCAGGTCGGCCTTCTTCTGGTTCGAGAAGGTGGTGATCCTGAAATTGGCGACCGGATCGCCCGGCTGGCCGACGATGGTGCCGGTGGGGTTGCCGGCGCCGTCGTCCGGCCCGCGCGTGACGCCCGGCGCGGTCGGACGGTTGCGGAAGATGTAGTTGCGGATGCAGGTCGTGTTCGCCGTCGTGCAGCCGCTGGCAATGGCCTCGTTCCACAGCGCGCCGCCCACCGGCGTGTGCAGGTTGAACGGGGTGGCATCGATCTTCGACTGGCCCGCGTAGTTTTCCAGGTTCTTCTTGAAGAAGCCGAGCGCGAAGAAGTTCTGCTTGCCGTAATACCACTCGTAGGACAGGTCGAGGTTCTTCGACTTTACCGGCTTGAGCGCCGGGTTGCCCGCGGTGCCGGTGCCGCCGTCCAGGCGCGCCAGGTTGTCGAGCACCGTTCCGCCCTGGATCTGGTCGTAGCGCGGCCGGCCGATGGTTTCCCCGTAGGAGACGCGCAGCTTCATGTCCGGGCGCAGCTCGATATCGCTGTCGATGCTCGGCAGCAGGTGGTGGTATTTGCCGGTCAGCGTGGTGAAGTCCTGGGGGCCTTTCGTCACCGTGAATTCGTTCTGCGATATCCACTCGATGCCGGTGGCGGTCTGCACCAGCGCCGTCGATACCACGTCGGTCTTCTCGTAGCGCAGGCCGATCGCGGTGTGGATCGGCAGGGCCGTGTCCCAGTCGGTGTTCAGTTGCAGGTACAGCGCCTTCGACTTTTCCCGCGTGCGCTGGTCGGTATCCCAGGTGGGCTTGACCGTGTACAGGTCAGGCCGGCCGGATGCCTTGATGGCCAGGTCGCGTACTTCCCCGAAGTCGAAGGTATGGAAGTTGTTGAACAGGTTCGGGTTGCCCGAGCCGTCGATCTTGTCGAAGTAGCCGCGCACGGTTTCCGGATGCCACACGCTGCTCGGGTAATCGGCCGGGCTGGTGGCGCCGGTCCAGGTGTCCCGCTGCATCGTGGAGAACGCGGAGCGATTGTTGACTTCCGTGGCCGAGAGACCGAAGTTCAGCTGCGAATTTTCCATCAGCTTCAGGCGGCCCTTCAATTGCGCCTGGTCGATTTCCCCCTTCATGTAGCCGTTGCGGAACGCCGAGCCGGTGACTTGCTGCCGCGCGCGGTTGAAGTCGGCACCCCTGATCGACAGTACGGGGAAATCCTGCGTGAAGTCGGCCGTGGTGTCGCCGCGGCTGAACGACGCGGTACCCAGCACGTTGTCCGAACCCCACGGGCTGTCGGCCTGCGATTCGGCGGTGGAGTGGTGGATGTCGAATTCGAAGCGCAGGCCGCTGTTCACCTTCCACAGGGCGTTGAAGCCCAGGGAATTGTTTTCGCTCACGGTGGCGAAGTCGGCGCCGCCCATGGCGATGTCGCTGCTGGCATCGGGCAGGAATTCCGTGTAGACGAGTGGCGCGGCGGCGGGGCCGTTCGTCCAGTTCGAAGCGGAGGCACCGAAGCTGAACCAGGCCGACAGGTCTTGCCGCCGCGTGTGGATCTTGTTCTGCGAGTACGTGTAGTCAAGCGTGGTGGTGATGTCCTTGCGGGGGGCGAACTGGAACGTGAGCTGGCCGTTGGTGCGCTCGCGCTGCACGCCGGAGAAGGCGTAGTTCAGGTTCTGGGGCACCGAGTAGACATCGTTCGGGCCGGGGCGGTTCGTGATGTTCTCCGAGCCCGGCGCGCCCGGCTGCGGGATCGTGCCCCAGACGGTCGAACTGCCCGGGTACGGGCCCTTCCAGCCGCTGGAGACGGATGCCGTGTTGTAGCCCAGGTTGCGCTCCTGGTAGCTGCCGGTAATCGCCACGCCGAACATATTGTCGTTCCACGTGTTGCTGTAGATGCCCGAAATCTCGGGCGTGACGCGGTCGCCGGACTTCACGTCGCCAGGCAGGTTGGACGACGACTTGTCGTACACGCCCTTGATCCCCACGCCGGCCTGCAGGCCTGGGCGGTCGAGCGGGCGCGCAGTCATCACGTTCAGCGTGGCACCGATGCCGCCGGTGGGCGTCTCCGCGCGGCTGGTCTTGTAGACCTGGATCTGCGACACGGCTTCCGAAGCAAGGTTGGCGAAGTCGAATGCGCGGCCATTCAGGTCGCCCAGGTTCGAGGTCGGCATCTGGCGGCCATTGAGCAGCACCATGTTGAAGTCGGGCCCCACGCCGCGCACGGTGACTTTCGAACCTTCGCCGATCGAACGGTCGATGGAGACACCGGAGATGCGCTGCAGCGATTCGGCCAGGTTCGTATCGGGGAACTTGCCGATGTCCTCGGCCACGATGCCGTCGACGATACCATCGGAATTGCGCTTCAGGTTCAGCGACGATTGCATCGATGCGCGAATGCCCGTCACCACCACCGCCTGGATCGGCTGCGACGAAGACGGGTCGGCGCCCTGGGCTTGCGCCGGCCCCTGCGCCACCTCCTGCGCGAGCGCCGGCAGGGCCGCGGCGGCGCACGCGCCGGATACCGCGAGGGCGATCAGTTTCACTTTGGTCTTGGGGTATTGCATGTGGTCTCCTGTGTTCTTATGGTTTTTGCCCAGAATATGGAAACGTTTCCATTTCCGCTTGGAAGATGGTAGGGCCGGCTGTTTGCGTTGTCAATCCGAATACATTTCCTGGTTGTTGCTGCTGTGGTGAAACTGCCGTGCCAGTGCGCGCTGGACGGCGCAGGTGATCGCCTTCCATTCGCCATGGCGGCATGCCGTCGCGCATCTCGCCATCGGGGTCGCCGTTCCTTCATTGCCGTGGTGGCGGGCGCATGCAAGATGAATGACGCTAGATGGTAACGTTTCCACTTTCCGGCCGCAATGCGCACCGCAGCATGCGTTGCGTTCCTGTCACATAAGGAGCAAGCCTCCCCGGCGCGGCGCACACGACATCGCGCCATTCCTTGTACGCATGCGCTGGCGGCCGATGCTCCTGGCGCTGCGTCAATTCGCTGCTCACCTGTACGGCGGCGTGGAGCGGCCGGTGGCGCGCGGTTCCCGTACCGGCAACGATGCACGGCGAGATGGCGCGACCGGCGTGATGCCCGCTTGCTAGAATGACGGATCCTCACCCCCAGCGCCCGGCTCACGAGGCCGGCCGTTCGAACGGAGCCACCATGATCTTCCGCCAGTTATTCGATCCCACTTCATCGACTTACACGTACCTGCTCGCCGACGGCGGCGAAGCGCTGCTGATCGATCCCGTCTACGAACAGGTGCCGCGCGACCTCGCGCTGCTGCAGGAACTCGGCCTGGAGCTGCTGGCCACGCTCGACACGCACGTGCATGCCGACCACGTGACGGGCGCATGGCGCCTGCGGCAGCGCTGCGGCAGCCGCATTGCCCTGGCCGAGGCGGCAGGCGCCGAGCTGGTGGACCGCCCATTGCGGCATGGCGACCGCATCGGCTTCGGCAGCCGCCATCTCACCGTGCGGGCGACACCGGGCCACACGAACGGCTGCCTGACCTACGTGCTCGATGACGAAAGCATGGCCTTCACGGGCGACAGCCTGCTGATCCGCGGTTGCGGCCGCACCGACTTCCAGCAGGGCAGCCCGCAGCAGTTGTTCGCGTCCGTGCGCGAGCAGATCCTGTCGCTGCCCGGCGATTGCCTGCTGTACCCGGCGCACGATTACCGCGGCATTACCGTCACCAGCGTGGCCGAGGAACGCCGTTTCAATCCGCGGCTGGGTGGTGAGGTGGACGTGGGCGATTTCACCGGCCATATGAACAACCTGAACCTGCCGCATCCGAAGATGATCGCGGTGGCCGTTCCCGCCAACCTGCGCTGCGGCCAGCCGGAAGGGGGCCAGGTGCCGGACGAGACGCCCGGCTGGGCGCCGCTCACGCTGCGCTTTTCCGGCGTGTGGGAGATCGAGCCGATGGCGCTGCTCGAGCATGGCGCGCAGGCGCAGATCGTGGACGTGCGCGAAGCGCCCGAATTCATCGACCAGCTGGGCCACCTGCCCGGCGCGCGGCTGCTGCCGCTGTCGCAGCTGAAGGACCACTTGCAGGAGCTGGACAAGGAAAAACCCGTGGTGGCGGTGTGCCGCTCCGGCGTGCGCTCGGCGCAGGCTTGCGTGCTGCTGGCCAAGGCAGGGTTCGGGCAGGTGGCGAACCTGGCGGGCGGCATGCTGCGCTGGAAGGATGAGGGGATGCCGGTGGCGGATCCGCAGACGGCGTGACCGTGGGCAGCGGCGGCCCGCACGGCTTCCACATCGCACAGGAAGCACGGCTCACGGCACGCGAGCTGGCAACTTGCGATTTCTCGTTCGACGTGAGCGAGGAAGCCGTGCCGCCATTCGACGGCAACGATATCGTCAACGTGGTGCAGGTCGCGCCATACCGCAAGGCCTACGACAGCGACGGCGAGCTGGAACCGGCGGACGGCCAGTTCCTGTTCGCGGCGCGTGACGCGGGAAGGGTATGCGGCTATGTCATCGTCTCGCACGCGTGGAACCATTTCTGCCAGGTCGACGACCTGGCCGTGGACTGCGGCATGCGCCGTCGCGGGCTGGGTGTGCAACTGCTGGATACCGCGCGGGCCTGGGCGGCGGCCCGGGGCCTTCCCGGCATGCGGCTGGAAACGCAGTCGAACAACGTTCCGGCCTGCCGCTTGTACGCACGGTACGGTTTCCAGCTCGGCGGGCATGATCGCCACCTGTACAGCACCTTGCTGTTGCCGCAACGGGAAACGGCGCTGTACTGGTACCTCTTTTTCGCCGGGAATCAGTGCGGCTGAACCGTCTGCCATACTCATGAAATCCGCTCTTTCCCCTACCACCGCCCTGTTGATCGGCTGCCTGTCGGTGGCGCCGGCAGCCCATGCCGCGGCAAGCGATGCCTGCCCGGCCAACGTCACCGCCGCCGTCGCGAAGAGCGCCGGCATTGCGCTGAAAGGCGGTGCCGTGGTTGCTTCGTCCACCTGCAGATCGTGGCCGCACGATCGCGACAAGCTGCTGTCGGCCTTCGCATTCGGCACGGCAGGCGAGGACGAAAAGCTGCTGGTGGTGGCGATGGTGGACGCGAAGACCGGGCAAGTCGTCGCCAGCCACGAAAGCGCGGTCACCGAGGATGCGGCAGTGGCGTTCGGCGAGCGCAGCCTGGCCATCGATACCGCGCCCTACCAGCTCTCGGGAACCGTGCGGGCTTTTGGCGTGCGCTTCAACAGCGATGCGCGCGGCGCCAGCTGTGCCGACGGCAGCTGGGGCGACGAGCTGACGCTCTTCATTCGCGAAGGCCACACGCTGCGGCCCGTCCTCGAAGGCCTTGCCATGACGCGCGCCGAGGCCCGCAAGGGCTGCTTCGGCAACGCCGCGCAGGAACTGGTCTACGACGAAGCAAAGCTTTCCGTGGGCCTGGCGAAGACGAGCTCCCACGGCTTCGCGGACTTGATCGTGAGTGCGCGCATCAGCCGGGAAGCGAACGAGGGCTCACGTACCGAGCCCAAGGTCGAGCCGAAGGTCGAGCCGAAGGTTGAGCCGAAGGTTGAGCCGAAGGTTGAGCCGAAGGTTGAGCGATACACGCTGCGCTACGACGGCGGCGCCTACCGGTCCGGCGGGAAGATGCCGTGGTGGCTGGCCTGGTTCCCGCCGAATGGCTGAGCATTGCCGGGCTTCCGGTCAGCGCATGGCAAGCCAGTAGAACATCTTCGCCGTCTCGCCTGGAACCGTGCGGCGCTCCGGCGCTGCGGCACTGTCAACGTTCGCTTCTTCGCCTGTCTCGCGCGCCGGCGGCTGGGCCGGTGGTTCACTCTTTTCCAACGGTTCCGCTGCGCCCGGCAGGGGCGCCATGACGTGTTCGTTCATTTTTCTCTCCCGTGAGGCAATGCGCTGCCATCGGACCGGGCACCTTGCGGCGGCCATCCTTGAAATCCAGTATACCGGACAGATCGTTCTTGTATACTGGATTTTTGTAGCGTTTTTTCAACAGGAGCAGTGGTGCGCAGGAAAAGCGGATGCGCCGCGGTGCGCGACACGCCATGCTTCACGCGGGCGCGGGCGCGGGCGCGGGCACGGGCACGGGCACGGGCGCAGGACGAGCCTTGTCGGCCATCCGCGGGCGGATCAACGTTCGACGATGGCCCTTGGAACGATGGGTGCCTGCATGACCTGGGCGATCAGGTAACGGGCAGCAGTGGTGCCGGGGTTGTGGTAGGTGCTCGGTTCGTCGAGGCGCATGAGGAGGCAGTCGCCGGCGACCAGTTCCCAGCGGCTGGCGCCGACCGTGATTTCCATCTGGCCTTCGATCATCCACAGTTGCCGGTCGATGTCGTGCGACGACGTTTCATAGGCGACCCGGGAGCCGGCCGGAAACGTGATCTCGACCAGCTGGATCGACGACGGCACGGTGGGCGACAAGGTGCGGCGCACATAGCCGGAGGCGGGATCGGTCCACACCGGCTGCTCGCCGGCACGCGCGATGGGCGACGAGACATCGGCCGGCTTTTCGAACAGCGAAGCGACCGGCACGCCGAGGGCGGCGGCCAGCTTGTCGAGCACCGTGGCGGTCGCGCTGCTCTCGCCACGTTCGATCAGCGAGATGTTCGAGCGGCTCACGCCGCTCTGTTCCGCCAGCACCGCCAGGGTCATGGCGCGAGCGCCGCGCAGCTCGCGCAGGCGGTGGGCGATGATTTGATTGATATCCATGCGGCGGAGTATACAGCCGTGCCGCCGCGCCGCCATCCACCGCACTACAATGACGCCATGCCCCGTAAAACCCCGATCTTTCCAGGCCCCCGCACCGCCCGTGGCGCCGTGCTCGCCGTGCTGCTGTCCAACACCGACCAGGCCGGCGCCGAACCGCTGCGTGGCCGGGTCACCCTCGCCGCCATCGTGCGCGCCCTGAAGCGCAAATACCACTGGCCGATCGAAACGACGAGCTTCCCTTCCAACGCCGCCGACGGCCGCGCCACCTGGGCCACCGTGTACAGCCTGCCGCCGGATGTCATCGATGCGGCACTGGACGAGAAGGGACGCGATTGGCTGAAGGCGGCATCGTAGGGGGATCAAGGACAGAATGCCTCGCGCATCTGCGAGCTGCCGGATTCATCGCCGCCGACTATCTGCGCGACGGCCGGCTGGTGGCCAGCCTTCCCGGATGGGCGATGGGCGGACTGTATTTCGTCACGCCGTCGGCGCGCGCCCGGCCAGCCAGGGTAGAGGTGCTGGCGCCTTTGCCGGGCATCTCTTACGGCCGGCGTGGCGTGCATGATGTGCACTTTGTGATGACTTGTTACCGCGCTTGTCATTACAATAAGTCCATGACAGGATAGCGCCCGACCGGCATTCACTACATGGAGGAACGATGAACCCGCAGCGCTTCGCCTTTGCAGCAGCAATCCTGTGCACCGCTTTCGCGCACGCCCAGGTCGTGGAGCAGCCATCGCAGGAAGCGCAGGCATCGAAGCTGTACTCGACGCCGAAGCGCTCCACCATGCAGGAATCGTTCGACAAGGCGTTCCAGCCGTATCCCCGCACGTTCGGCGGCAACGAGGCCGCCCACCCCAACGACAAACTGTTCAAGGGGCTGTTCAAGCGCGATCCCAAGCTGGTGGGCGGCTGGCAGCTGACACCGAACCTGGCGATCGAGGGAGGCTATATGCGCCTGCTGAACCGGGGCTTCCACCGCATCGACGCCTTCGAATCCGAAGAAGCGGCGAAGGCACTGGACTTCAACAACTTCAGCAGCTACTTTGCCGTCAATTACACGCTGCCGCTGACCGACAAGTGGCTTGCTTACGGCAAGGTGGGAGTCGCGCACAGCGTGATGACGCCCAACCGCAATGCCGTGGCCCTGCAGACCGAGTTCGGTGAAGAAAAGCCGGCGCCGAAGAAGGAGGTCGACACGGGTGCCTTCCTCGGCGTGGGTGCGCAATACAAGGTCACCGACAAGGCCACGCTCGACGTTCAGCACAATACCGTTGGGCAATCGGGTAACTGGGGCAGCCTGGTCAACTCCGGCGGACTCAAGGCAAACCTGAAAGTGAAGTTCTGACGGCCGCCTGGCGGCGGTGTTTCGCAAAGAACTGCCAGATCACTTCATTCGCATCGATATCGCGCGTGGTCTTCCCGATCGGCAGCCCGACATTGAACGGATCGGCGCCGGGCCAGGTATGGCCGCCTTCGCGGATCGTGGCCAGCGCCACGCTTTGCTGCCCGTTGCCCGCTTCCACCCAGCTCACGTCGGTGCCGTCGCCCGTGTCGGTATCGATGGCGCGGCGGCTGGCCGCGGCGTCGATCCCGTTGGTTTTCACCCAGTAGTCATAGGTCGCCTGCGCCGACAGGTAGCCGGTTCCCTTGCCGTCATAGGCCACCACCTGGTCCGCCGTACCGTGCAGGAGCAGCACGCCGACCTTGCCGGGCTTCGCATGATGCTGCACGACGGGTTCAGGCATCGGCGCGCCCACCGGCGCCACGGCGGCGAACAGGTGCGGCAGTTCCGCCGCGATGCGCAGCGCGAAGAAGCCGCCGCGCGACAGCCCGGTGGCATAGACGCGCGCGCCGTCGACCCGGTAATCCTGCTTCAGCTTCTCGAGCAAGGCGGTGGTGAAACCGATATCGTCGGTGCCCTCCAGGTAGGACATGCCGAAGCCCACGTTCCAGTCCTGCTTGATGCCGGCCGGGTAGACGACGATGAAGCCGTGCCGGTCGGCCGCGCGGTTCATCTGCGTGTACAGCATCTGCTCGGCCATCGTCATGCCCCCGCCGTGGAAGTTGAGCACGAGAGGGAAGGATTTGCCGGGCTGGCTGGCGTAGGAAGGCGGCGTGTAGACGAGGTAGCGGCGCTTCTCTTCCTTGTGGATGAGCGACTTCACTTGCGCGAATGCGGGCATGGACAACGCGAGGATGACGAGGGTGGTCAGGATCTTCATGGTGCGGGCACTGTTTTGAGTGGACGGGCTCCCAGCATAGGCAGCGGCCGGTGAAATGCCGGTGAAATCCGGCGGCCCCTTCGCACGCACTGCCCGCACTACTGTTGTATTGGCGCCAAAAAGTCCGGTGGGGACTGTCCCCGATTTTTTGCAACAGATCGAATAACGTACGGCGCCCTGCCGGCTGAACGCCAGGAGTGTCGGGAATTCATCCACAGCGCAGAACGCCGTACGGTTTGTTGTAAAAATTCGGGGACAGTCCCTAGTGTCATTGGGGGAAAATTTCGACCCGGTAGGTGGAGGGGCCGGCGTGAAAGCCGATTTGCCAGCCTGTCGCGGTGGCGATGCGTGCCAGCAGGTTCTGGCCGTGCAGGAAGCCCTGCACCGTGGCGTTGCGGGCGGGGTCGACCGCGTTGACGATCTCCAGCACTCCGTTCGCGAAGCAAACGCGCAGGCCGGGCGCGCCATGGAACGCGGCATTGGCCAGGCAGTTATCGATGAGGAGCCTGGCCAGGTGGCGGTTGCCGGTCACTGCCAGCCGGTCGGGCAGGTCGAGGCGCAGGCGGTCGTCGTTCCAGCCCCGCTCCGCCAGCCGCAGCAGGCTGTCTTCGATACAGCCGCGCAAGTCGAACGGTTCGGCCGCGATGTGCTCGGCGCGCGCCAGGGCGAACAGCACGTCGATGGTGGCACGGATTTCGTCCAGGCCCGCCTGCAACTGCGCCACCTCGCCGCGCTCGAGGGAGCGGTCGCCGGCCTGGCCCAGCACGTTGTTCATCACCGTCAGCGGCGTGCGCAATTCGTGGCTCACGTCGCGCGTGAACGCATGCTCGCGGCGCAGCGCGGCATGCAGGTCGGCGAGGGTGGTGCCGAGCCTGTCCGCCAGGTAGCCGATTTCGTCCGGCCGTTCGCGGGCGCTGAAGCGGATTTCGCCATCCGGCGCGGCGCTGCGCACCTCGCGCGCCAGCACCAGCAAGGGGGCGACGAGCCACCTGGCCAGCAACCACGCCAACAACAGCGCCAGCGCGACCAGCGACAGCGCAACGAAGATCACCACGCCGCCGACGTCCTGGATCAGCTTCGACACGACCAGCAGCGGGCCGGCATCGGCCAGCAGGTAGATGCGCTGCCGGCCATCGAGGTCGAGCGTGCGCAGGTGGTAGTGCTGGCCGGTGTCGGTGAATATCTCACCACGCGGCCGGGTGGCGGCCTGCTCGCGCACGATGGCGGGCAGCGTGTCGATGCCGCGGTACACGCGCACGAGGTCGAGGCCAGGCGCCTTCACTTCGCCATGCGCGCGGTAGTGCGCCGCGATGGCGGCCGCTTCGCGCTCCAGCAGCCGGTCGACCAGCATGTCCTCGGTCACGTAGGC
Source organism: Massilia sp. METH4 (assembly GCF_037094685.1). Taxonomy (NCBI): domain Bacteria; kingdom Pseudomonadati; phylum Pseudomonadota; class Betaproteobacteria; order Burkholderiales; family Oxalobacteraceae; genus Massilia; species Massilia sp. METH4. The sequence goes on from NZ_CP146614.1 coordinate 1,739,975, forward strand.
GATGACCAGCGCCAGCCCCGTGTAGCAGAAACAGATCAGCACCGTGAAGCCGGCAAGCACGGCGAACAGGCCGTGCCGGATCGACTTACTCATCGGTCGCCGCATCGGGCCGCAGCCGGTAGCCGAGCTGCGGGACGGTCGCGACGAGGTCCGGCGCGCCGGCCCGCTCCAGCTGCCGGCGCAACGCGTAGACGTGCGACTTGAGCGCATCGCTGTCGGGTGGGTCGGCGCCCCACAGTTCGTGCGTCAGCGCCGAGCGTGACACGGCCCGTGGCCAGGCGGTGCACAGCATGAGCAGGATCTTGAACCCGGCCTGCGTCAGCGTCACCGGCACGCCGTTGCAGAAGGCGCGCCGTTCCCTCGGCAGCAGCGTGAGCGGGCCGACGCGCAATTGCTGCTCCACGTGCAGCTGCCCGCGCCGCGCCAGCGCCTCGCAGCGCAGCGCCAGCTCGCGCAGGTCAAAGGGTTTGGTCACGTAATCGTCGGCGCCGCCGTGGAAGCCGCGCGCCTTGTCCTCGAATGCGTCGCGGGCGGTCAGCATCAGCACCGGCACGTTGCGCGGCGCCCGCGCCTTGATCGCACGGCATACGTCGAGGCCGTCGATGTCGGGCAGGTTCAGGTCGAGCAGCACCACGTCGTAGGGTTCGCGCGTGGCCAGTTCGATGGCCAGCGCCCCGGTGGCGGCATGGTCGGTTTGCCATTGCAAGCCATCGAGGAATCCCACCACCTGGGCGGCGATCGTCGGGTGGTCTTCGACCACCAGGATGGAGAGGGAACGGTTCGTCATCTGGTCGGCGCGATTGGCATGCCCGCCAGTATAGGTCAACCCTCGGCCCGGCCGGTGCCCTCGCGATCGTGCCCGTAGCTTCGCGCGAGCGGGAAGGGCGGCAGCCAGGACTCGCGGCGGATCGTCCACAGTTCGTAGGTGGGCTGGAACTGGTTCGGCGCATCCAGCGCGCCCAGGTTCACCTCGATCTCGTCGCCGCTGCGCGAGAACACGGAAGAGCCGCAGCGCGGGCAGAAGAACCGCCCGGCGTAGTCGCGCGTTTCGCCTTCGACCGTTACCGCATGCTGCGGAAAGATCGCGGAGGCGTGGAACAGCGCGCCATGGTGCTTGCGGCAGTCCAGGCAATGGCAGATGCCCACCCGGTTTGGTTCGCCTGTCGCCACGATGCGGACGCTGCCGCACAGGCAGCCGCCGGTATGTGATTGCATGTTGCGCGCCTCCGTAAAAATGTAAGGGCAGTGAGAAAGCGTCGATATCGCACGGTTTTTCACATCATATGTTGCCATTTCCCTCACTGCCGGTGGCGCTCGTGCCGGCATCTTCGCCGTGATCGTGCTGCTGGCGCTGGAAGGCAAGCCAAACCGCCGCAGCCGGAAGGTTATCCCAGCCTGATGCGCGGCGCCGGGAGCAAGGACGAAGGCGGCAAGCGGGAACCCAGCTGTACGCGGCAGCGCGAAGGGGCCGGCGTCGGCTCGGCGCAGCAGGACGCCGCGCTGGCAATTACCAGAAAGGGGCATCGACAGGGGGGCAACCCGGCAGATAGAATTGAGAGTGATTCTTATTCTCATTTCCACCCCTATACAGGAGTTGTCCATGTTTCGCCATCGCGCAGCAAGTCCCGCCCCGCAACCGTTTCGCCGGCAGTCCAGGGGGCGCGGCGCGCCGCTGACCCTGCTGTACGCAAGCCTGGCACTGGCTTATCCGCTGGCAGCCCGCGCGGCAGCGGCCCCCGTGGAGGCGGAAACGGCAGAGACGATGCAAACCGTGACCGTGATGGGCACGGCGGACAACAACACCGAAAACACGGGATCGCTCGCCAGCCGCAAGGCCAGCGTGATGAAGGGTTTCGATACGGTGCGCGACATCCCGCAACCGGTCACCGTGATCACCCGCCAGCTGCTCGATGAGCGCAACCTGCTCGACCTGCACGACGTGCTGCAGAACACGCCCGGCGTGTCGGTCGACTACACGGACAGCGAGCGCGTCACCTATCACTCGCGCGGCTACCAGATCGATGCGCTGCAGGTGGACGGCATCACGTTCAGCCAGAGCGGCTCGGCGTTCGTGCAGCCCGATACGGCCGTGCTGGACCGCGTGGAAGTGCTGCGCGGCGCGGCGGGCATGCTGCGCGGGTCGGGCAACCCGTCGGCCACCGTGAACATGGTGCGCAAGCGCCCGACGCGGGAATTCCGGCTGTCCGGCGTGGCCACCGTGGGGCGCTGGGACCGCCACCGCGTGGAAGGCGATATATCCGGTGCCCTGAACGCGGCCGGCACGCTGCGCGCCCGCGCCGTGGTGGTGGCGGACGAGAAGGACTTCTTCCAGGCAGCCAAGCGGGAAAAGCGCGAGGTGCTGTACGGCGTGGTCGAGTACGACGTGGCCCCGCACACCACGATCACGGCGAGCCTGCAGCACACCGACCTGGACGCGACGGGCGCCTGGGGCGGCATGCCGGGCAACCTCGACGGTTCCCCGCTGTACCTGCCGCGCGATACCTACCTGGGCGTGGCCTGGAACCGCTGGAACCGCTACAACGACCAGGCCTTCGCCGAGATCGAGCACCGCTTCGGCAACGGCTGGAACGTGAAAGCCAGCGCCGCCTGGGTACACCTGGCGCTGAAGGACAATGGCTTCAAGCAGTCGTATTTCGCGCGCCCGGCGAACGCCACCAATCCCTGGCTGATGAACGTGACCACGGCCCAGTACACGGGCGCCGAGAGCACGCAGAAGGTGGCGAACCTGGTGGCCAATGGCCCATTCACGCTGTTCGGCCGCAGGCATGAGCTGATCGTGGGCGGCGAGGCGCTGCGCACCGAGTCGATCGACAGCTGGGGCCAGGGCAGCCTGTACCAGCAGACCGTCGACATCCGCACCTGGGACCCGTACACGAGCTATGCCGAGCGGGACGTGGCCGTGAGCGGCGGCGCCAACCCCAACTACACGCGCCAGAAGGGCGTGTTCGGCACGGCCCGCCTGTCCGTCACCGAGCCGCTCACGCTGCTCGTCGGCGGGCGTCTGTCCTGGTGGGAATACGAGGTGCCGCGCACCCCGTCCAGCAATTACAAGATCGATCGCGAAGCCACGCCATTCGCCGGCCTCACGTATGACTTCAACAAGCATGTGAACGCCTACCTGAGCTATACGGAAGTCTTCACGCCGCAAAATGCGAAGGACGCGAACGGCAACATTCTGCAACCGATCCGCGGCGAGGACTACGAGGCGGGCGTGAAAGGCGATTTCTTCGGCGGCAGGCTGACGGCTTCCGCGGGCCTGTTCCAGATCACGAACGAAGGCAAGGCCGTGGAGGACCCCACGTCGATCAATCCGTGCGTGCCGGTGTACACGGCCGGCTTCTGCCGCGTTGCCGGCGGCAAGACCGAGAGCCGCGGCTGGGAACTGGAGCTGGCCGGCGAAATCCTGCCGGGCTGGCAGGTGCAGGCGGGCTACACGAACACCCGCACGAAGTACATCACCGATACCGTGAGCGCCAACACGGGCCTGCCGCTGCGCAGCATCGACCCGCGCCACAAGCTCAATGTATTCACCAGCTACCGCTTCGATGGCGCGCTGCGGGGCTTCACACTGGGGGGCGGCGTGCGCACGCAGGATGGCACCTACGTGACCGCGGGCGGGCTGACCACGCGGCAGGGCGGGTACTCGCTCTTCAACGCGATGGCCAGCTACAGGTTCAACGAGCGCTACGCGCTGCAACTGAACGTGGACAACCTGTTCGACAAGGTCTACTACAAGAAGTTCGCGCCCACGGGCATCAGCTACTACTACGGCGATCCGCGCTACGTGGCGCTGTCGCTGCGCGCGAGCCTGTAGGGCGAGAGCTCCGGGGAACACCGGTGTCCGCCACTTTTCCGGGAGATGCCCCGGAAAAGATGTCCGACACCAGCGCCGGCGCCACATGGCGCTGTCGCTGCGCGCGAGCCTGTAAGCCTTCAGATCGCCTGGCCGCCGGACACCTCGATGCGCTGGGCCGTCACCCAGCGGTTCTCCGGCGACAGCAGGCTGGCGACCATGGGACCGATATCGTCCGGCACGCCCACCCGGCCCAGCGCGGTCATCGCGGCGAACTGGCGGTTCAGGTCCGCATTGTCGCGCACCGCGCCGCCGCCGAAATCCGTTTCGATCGCGCCCGGCGCCACGGTATTGACGGTGATGCCGCGCCCGCCCAGTTCCTTCGCAAGGTAGCGTGTCAGCACCTCGACGGCCCCCTTCACCGCCGCGTAGGCGGCATAGCCCGGATAGCTGGTGCGCGTCAGCCCCGTGGACAGGTTGACGATGCGGCCGCCATCGGCCAGCAGGGGCAGCAGCGCCTGCGTCAGGAAGAACACGCCCTTGAAATGCACGTCCACCAGCCGGTCGAATTGCGCCTCCGTGGTGTCCGCCACCAGCGCATGATCGCCATGGCCGGCGTTGTGGACGAGGTGGTCGATCGTGTCGCGCTGCCAGGTTTCGCGCAGGGCGCCATGCAGCCGGCCGGCGAAGGCGGCGAAACCGGCCACATTGCCACTGTCGAGCTGGAACGCCAGCGCCCTGCGGCCCAATGCCTCGATCTCCGCTACCACTGCCTGCGCTTCCGCGGCACGGCTCTGGTAGGTGAGGATCACATCGCCGCCGCGGCGGGCGATGGCAAGGGCGGTGTTGCGGCCGAGGCCGCGGCTGGCGCCGGTAACGAGAGAGATGGTGGTCATGCTGGACTCCTGTGCGATATGTTGTCGGGAGCCGTCATGGTGCAGCCGAAGGGCACAGGGAAATTTCGCGATATCACGGCTTTTTTGCCTGATCCTCCAAAGTGCTGCCCCGGTTCGCTTCCGGCATGGGAAACTGTCACGCAAGCCATGAAGACATCTCCCCGTTACCAATGACCGATCTCCTCGAAGCGGTGCGCCGCTACGCCGACTTGCACGCCGACTCCGCCGGCACGGCCCGCTCGCCCATCCCCGGCCTGGCGACCGTGCGCGCCTTCGCACCCAGCGGGTTGCAGCATGCGATCTCGAAGCCGCTCGTCTGCCTCGTGGTCCAGGGCAGCAAGAACGTGACGATGGGCGCGCAGTCCTTTGATTTCTCCGCGGGCGATTCGCTGCTGGTCACCGCTGACGTGCCGACGGTGAGCCAGGTCACGCAGGCGAGCCTCGCGGCGCCCTACCTGTCTCTTGTGCTCGAGCTGGACCAGGCCCTCATCGCCGAATTGGCCGTGCAGATGGGTGCGGCGCCGGAAGGGGAACACGCGCCCGTGCGCGTGAGCGCGACCGATGTCGAAGTGGCGGACGCGGCGCTGCGATTGCTGCGCCTGCTCGACCGGCCGGCCGCCGTGCCCGTGCTGCACGCACAGCTGGTGCGCGAGCTGCACTACTGGCTGCTGGTGGGCCGGCACGGACCCGCGCTGCGGCGGCTGGGCTGGCCGAACGGCCCGGCGCAGCGCGTTGCCCGGGCGGTGGCGCTGCTGCGCGCGGAATTCGCGCGCCCGCTGCCCGTCGAACGGCTGGCGGAAGTGGCGGGCATGAGCCCTTCGTCGTTTCACCAGCATTTCCGCGCTGTCACATCGCTGTCGCCCCTTCAATTCCAGAAACAGCTGCGGTTGATCGAGGCGCGCCGGCTGATGCTGGCCGAGGGCGCCACGTCCAGCACGGCGGCATTCGCGGTCGGCTATGAAAGCGTGCCCCAATTCACGCGCGAGTACGGCCGGCTGTTTGGCACCACGCCGGCGCGCGATGCGCGCGCGGCCCGGGAGCGCGTGCAACCCGCGTGAGCGCCAGGCGTGCGCCTGGAGCACGATTGACGCGGCAATTGCTGCCGCTACCGGATTCGACATAGTATGGTCGCACCGCGTCATCCACTCATCCAAGCCATCATGCCAAGCGAACAACAGCCACTGCCGGAGGAACCGGGCAAGCCGGAGCTGTCGTTCGGCCAGCTCCTGTACCGCTTCCTGTTCTTCGACTGGCTGTTCCGCGACGTCAACGCGGCGCGCGACCTGTTCGAGCGGCACGCCGCGCGCCAGCACAACCGGCGCATGAGCCGCTACCTGCCTGTCTACCTGCGCCGCTGGTCCGTGTTGGCGGCATTCGACTTTTGCCTTGGCGTACTGTTCGAAAAAGTCGTGCAGGCCACGCTGGTGTCGGCATGGTTCTTCACCTGGTCGTGCGTGACCATGACCGGCATGGTCGTGATTACCGTGGCCTGGCTGTTCCTCGCCTTCGCGCGCATGCCTTGACGGCGGCAGCCACTCAAGGGGGGAACGAGAACCCTGCCGGATACGCGTGATACCCGTCGTAGTCGGCCTTCCCGACCGGCACGCCGGCCGCGCGCGCGATGGCGTACACCATGCTGTAGTGGAAGAAGAAGTTCGGTAATCCATACATCAGGAAGTAGTCGGGCCCGCCGAAGTGCAATGCGGCGAAGCCGGCCACCGTGTCCACCTGCCGGTTCGCCACGTCGGCAAACGCTTCGGCCGGCAACTCGGCAAGATAGGCCGCCGTACGCGCCAGCTCGCCGCGCACGCCATCGAGCGTGAATTCATCGCCCTCGAAGGATACGATCTCGCGCCCGGCCAGCGGGCAACTCACGCGCAGCGTGAAGCCGATGGCGGTGCGCGCCTGCCGCAGCAGCGGCGCCATGTCCGGGTGCAGCCGGTTGGCGGCCACGGCCGGATCGAAGGCGGCCACGCGTTCCAGCAGCTTGTCGAGGCGGTCCAGGTAATGCAGGAAAACACGGGGTGGCGCTATCATCGCGGCTCCTGTTTGCTGTTCGGGTAATGCCGGGTATCATATCCGGTACCGTCGCCCAACGATCATGCTCATGCGCCGCTGGATCCTCATCATGCTGTTGCTGGTCTATCCATTCCAGGTTGCCCTGGCGATGGCCGACCGCTGCTGCCTGACGACGCCGCAGGGCGTGACGCACCACGTGCAGGCGGCCCAGCCGGTACTCGATACCAGCGACGACCACGGCAGCGCCAGCGACCCGCATTGCGCCGCCTGCGTGTTCGTCCACACGATCAGTTTCCCGCCCACGATCGCGGCAATCCCGGCCGTGCACGATACCGTGCCCACGTTCGCCACCGCCACACCCACCTTGACATCCCATAGCCCCGGCCGCCCCGAACGGCCGCAGTGGCAGCCTGTTGCCGCCGCCGTTCCACGGTAAGCACAGGCCTTCGGCACGCCTGATCCGAATCATCCATCAGGAGTCACCATGTTCATCCAGCCCGGACGACGTTTCGTCCCGGCCGTGGCATTGGCACTCGCCTGCGGCATTGCCGCGGCGGGCGAGCCAACCACGGCCCTTCCGCCCCACCTTTTACTCGACCTGCCGGCCGCGATCGCGCTGGCTGCCGAGCGCCATCCCGCCTTGCGCGCCGCCGCGCACGAGGTCGACGCCAGCGCGGCCACCGTCGAGCAGGCCGGCCGCCTGCCCAACCCTGAACTGGCCTACGTGCGCGAAGGCCACCGCGCCGGCAGCCGCACCACGACCGTGCAGGTCAACCAGCCGCTCGAACTGGGCGGCAAGCGGCAAGCCCGCATCGCCGTCGCCGAAGGCGCGCTCGCGCTCGCCGGCAGCGATGCGGCGCTGCGCCGGCAGGCGCTGCGCGCCGACGTCATCGATGCGTTCTACACCACGCTGGTCGCCCAGGAGCGGTACCGGCTTGCCCGGGCCACGCTGGACGTGGCCGGCAAGAGCCTGGGGGCGGTCACCGGTCGCGTAGCCGCCGGCAAGGTCTCGCCGGTCGAAGCGAGCAAGGCCAGAGCCGCGCAAGCCGATGCCCGTATCGAACTGGAACGGGCGAACGCCGAACTCGCGATTGCCCGCAATGCCCTCGGTGCACTGCTCGGCGAGCCCCTGGAGGGCCGCGAACTGGCCGGCGGCACGGCAGCCGCGCTGCCCCCGGTAGAGCCGCTGTCCGCCTTGCTGCAACGGGCTGGCGGCGCGCCGGCCGTGCGCCGCGCGCGCCAGCAAGTGACGCTGCGACAGGCGCAGGCGGACGCCGAGCGGGCCGCCCGCATTCCCGACGTGACGCTCACGCTCGGCAGCCAGCGCGACGACCAGCTGGCGCACCGCCAGGCCGTGGTCGGCATCGCGGTGCCGATACCCCTGTTCGACCGCAACACCGGCAACCTGGCGGCCGCGCGCGCCCGCGCCGACGGTGCCAGGGCGGAACTGCAACAGGCCGAGCTGGCGGCTTCCACCGGGATCACGGCCGCCCACCTGCGCTACGCCCAGGCCCGCGGCGAAGCGCTGCTCCTGGAGCAGGACGTGGTGCCGGAAGCCCGCTCGGTCCACGAACTCACGCTGAAGGGTTTCGAATACGGCAAGTTCACGTTCCTTGACGTGCTCGATGCCCAACGCACCTGGTTCCAGGCCCGTTCGCGCCAGTGGCAGGCACTGCTCGAGGCATGGCGCGCCCATGCCGACATCGAGCGCCTGGCAGGCCCCACAGGACAGGATTGAAAACAGGATTGAAAGAACGACCATGACGAAAAAACAGAAACTGGCGATCGCGCTGATGTGCGTGGCCGCCGCCCTGCTGGCTGCCCTCATGCTGTGGCGAGCGCCGGCAAGCACCGAATCCCCCGAACATGAAGGCCACGCCGATTCGCACGGCCATGACGACCGGCATGCGGAAGAGGCGCCGGCGCCGGGCGCCGCCGACGCGATCGCGATGACCGATGCCCAGGTCAGGGCAAACGGCATCGGCATCGAGGCGGCGCAACCGTCCAGCATCCGCGATATGCTGCACCTGCCGGCCCAGGTGCGGGCCGATGCGGAGCGCACCGTGGCCATCGCGGCACCGGCGCGCGCCATGGTGCAATCGGTGCTCGTGTCGCCCGGCACCGTGGTGCGCAAGGGCCAGGGCCTGGTCACGCTGCAAAGCCCGGAGGTAGCGCAGTGGCGCGCCGATGCCGCGGCCGCCGCGCAGCGCCTGCAACTGGCGCGCACCACGCTCGAACGCGAGCGCAAGCTGTGGAACGAGGGCATCTCGGCCCGGCAAGACCTCGAGGTCGCCCAGGCGGCCCACGACGAAGCGCGGGTCCAGGCCGATGCCGCGCGGCAGCGCCTTGCCGCGCTCGGTATCGCCGTCTCGGGCGGTGCCAGGGTGACCATCCACGCGCCGCTGGCGGGCGTGGTCATCGACCGCCCCGCCGTGGCGGGCATGGCGGCCGACGTGTCGCAGCCGCTGGCCACCATCGCCGACCTGGATCGCGTATGGATCGAGGCAGCCGTGCCGTCCGGCAGCCTGGCACAGGTCGAGACCGGCATGCCGGCCACCATCACGGCCAGCGCGCTGCCCGAAGCGGTGCAGGGCACCGTGTCCTTCGTCGGCCCGGTGCTGGGCGAAACCACGCGCATGGCCACCGCACGCGTCACGCTGCCGAACCCCGGCCTGCGGCTGCGGCCCGGCATGCTGGCGACGGTCGACCTGCTGGGACCGAAAGGGGACGCGCCCGTTACCGTGGCCGCCGAGGCGGTGCAGACGATCCACGAGCGCAGCGTGGTCTTCGTGCGCACGCCGGGCGGCTTCGAGGCGCGCACGGTCGTCACCGGGCGCTCGGATGGGCGGCGCACGGAAATCGTGAAGGGCCTGGCCGCTGGCAGCCGCTATGCCTTTGCCGGCAGCTACCTGCTGAAGGCCGACCTCGGCAAGGCCGAAGCCGAGCACGATCACTGAAAGGGGCCGCCATGTACGAAAAATTGATTGCCGCGGTGATCGCGCGGCGCTGGCTCGTCGTGTTCATCGTGCTGTGCCTGGCCGCGCTCGGGCTGTACAGCTACCAGCGGCTGCCCATCGACGCCGTGCCGGACATCACCAATGTGCAGGTGCAGATCAACGCGCCGGCGCACGGCTATTCGCCGCTCGAGGTCGAGCAGCGCATCACCTTTCCCATCGAGACCGTGATGAATGGCTTGCCGGGCCTGGAGGGGACGCGCTCGCTGTCCAAGTACGGGCTGTCGCAAGTCACCGTCGTCTTCCGCGACGGTACCGACATCTATTTCGCGCGCCAGCTCGTGGGCGAGCGCCTGCAACAGGCGCGTTCGCGACTGCCGCCCGGCGTGGAACCCTCGCTGGGCCCGATCGCCACGGGCCTGGGCGAAATCTTCTACTGGACCGTGGAAGCGAAGGAGGGTGCCCGCAAGCCGGACGGCACGCCGTACACGCCGACCGACCTGCGCGAGATCCAGGACTGGGTGGTGGCGCCGCAATTGCGCGGCGTGCCCGGCGTGACGGAAGTGAACACCATCGGCGGCTACGAGAAGGAATACCAGGTGGCGCCCAGCATGGAGCGGCTGGCCGCCCACGGCCTGGGCCTGGAACAGCTGGTGACGGCGCTCGACCGCAACAACGGCAACGCGGGCGCCGGCTACATCGAGCGCGGCGGCGAGCAGTTCGTGGTGCGCACGCCAGGCCAGGTGCGCACGCTGGAAGAGATCCGCAACATCGTGCTCGACGTGGTGCAGGGTGCGCCGATCCGCGTGCGCGACGTGGCGGATGTAGAGCTGGGGCGCGAGCTGCGCACGGGCGCGGCCACCGAGAACGGCCGCGAGGTGGTGCTGGGTGCCGTGTTCATGCTGATCGGCGAAAACAGCCGCAGCGTGGCCGACGCGGTGCGCCACCGGCTGGAGGAAGTGAACCGCTCGCTGCCCGCCGGCGTGCAAGCCCTGCCCGTGTACGACCGCTCGGTCCTCGTCAACAAGGCGATCGACACGGTACGCAAGAACCTGGCCGAAGGCGCGCTGCTCGTGATCGCGATCCTGTTCGTCTTCCTCGGCAACCTGCGCGCCGCGCTGATCACGGCATTGGTGATTCCCCTGACGATGCTGATGGTGTTTTCCGGCATGGTGCAGGCGGGCGTGAGCGCCAACCTGATGAGCCTTGGCGCGCTGGACTTCGGCATCATCGTCGATGGTGCCGTGGTCATCGTGGAAAACTGCATCCGGCGGCTCGCCCATGCGCAGGGAGCGGCGGGGCGGCCTCTCACGCGCGACGAGCGTTTCGCCGAGGTCGCGGCAGCGGCGGCCGAGGCGCGCCGACCGCTGCTGTTCGGCCAATTGATCATCATGACCGTCTACCTGCCGATCTTCGCGCTGTCCGGCATCGAGGGCAGGATGTTCCACCCGATGGCGATCACGGTCGTGATGGCGCTGGTGGCGGCCATGGTGCTGTCCGTTACCTTCGTGCCGGCCGCCGTGGCGCTGTTCGTCACGCAACCGGTGGCCGAACGCGACAGCCGCGTGATGCTCAAGGCCAGGGCCCTGTACGGGCCCGTGCTCGACTGGGTGCTGCGCAACCGGCCGGTGGCGCTCACCTTTGCCGCGCTGGCCGTGCTGCTGTGCGCCTTGCTGGCCACGCGCCTGGGCACGGAATTCGCACCGAACCTGGACGAGGGCGACCTGGCCGTGCTCACGCTGCGCATTCCCGGTACCAGCCTGCAGCAATCGGTGCAGATGCAGCAGCGGCTGGAGCACGCGCTGTTGCAGCAATTCCCCGAAATCGAGCGCATGTTCGCGCGCATCGGCACGTCGGAAGTGGCCACCGACCCGATGCCGCCGAACGCGGCCGACAGCTACATCATGCTGCGCCCGGAAAGCGAGTGGCCCAGGCCGCGCAAGACGCACGCCGAGCTGGTGGCGGCGATCACGGAAGCGGCCAACCGCATCCCCGGCAACAACTACGAGTTCTCGCAACCGATCCAGCTGCGCTTCAACGAACTCATTTCCGGCGTGCGCAGCGACGTGGCCGTGAAGGTGTTCGGCGACGATCCCGAGGCCATGCTGGCGACGGCCCGGCAGGTGGCCGCGCGCCTGCAGGAGCTGCCCGGCGCCGCCGAGGTGAAGGTCGAGCAGACCGAGGGCCTGCCGGCGCTGACCTTGCAGGTGGACCGCATCAAGGCCGCGCGCTACGGCCTGAACGTGGCGGACGTGCAGGAAGCGTTCGGCACGCTCGTCGGCGGGCGCGACGTGGGGCTGGTGTTCGAAGGCGACCGGCGCTTCGCGATCACGGTGCGCCTGCCGGAAGGCTTGCGCAACGACGTGGACACGCTGCGGCAGTTGCCCATCTCGCTACCGCCCCAGGATGGCCGGACGGCGAGCATTCCGCTTTCCGAAGTGGCCACGCTGTCCTTCGTGCCCGAGGCGAACCAGGTCAGCCGCGAGAACGGCAAGCGCCGCGTGGTCGTCACGGCCAATGTGCGCGGGCGCGACCTTGGCTCCTTCGTGGCGGACCTGAAGGATGAGCTGAGGGGCGTGAAACTGCCGGCCGGCTCGTGGCTGGCGTTGGGCGGGCAATTCGAGAACCTGGAAAAGGCCAGCGCTCGCCTGGCCATCGTGGTACCGCTGGCGCTGGCGATCGTCTTCGCGCTGCTGTACCTGATGTTCGGCAGCCTGCGCGACGGCCTGCTCGTGTTCACCGGCATTCCATTCGCGATGACGGGCGGCGTGCTGGCACTGTGGCTGCGCGGCATGCCGCTGTCGATCTCGGCGGCCGTGGGCTTCATCGCGCTGTCCGGCGTGGCCGTGCTGAACGGGCTCGTGATGATGTCGTTCGTGCGCGCGCTGCGCGAGCAGGGCCGCGCACCGGAGCAGGCGATCCGCGAGGGCGCGCAGGGCCGCTTGCGGGCCGTGCTGATGACGGCCCTGGTCGCATCGCTGGGCTTCCTGCCGATGGCATTGGCCACCAGCACGGGTGCCGAAGTGCAGCGGCCGCTCGCGACCGTGGTAATCGGCGGCATCCTGTCGTCGACGGCGTTGACCTTGCTGATCCTGCCGGCGCTGTACACGTGGCGCAGGCGGCCGGAAGCGGTTACCCAGAAGTATTGAACTTCGCCGGAATGCCGATCCCCCTACAATCGACCGCCACACAAAGCTCCGGGAGGTTGTATGGGAAGGAAAGATGTTCCAGGGATCGGCGAGTATGGCGGACCGGCCGGCGGCTGGGGCGCGCTGCAGGCGGTGGCCAAGGCGTTGCGCGGGCAGATGAATGTGCACGGCACCACGATCCTGCTGCAGGTGAACCAGCCGGAAGGCTTCGACTGCCCCGGCTGCGCGTGGCCTGATCCGCGCCACGGCTCGTCGTTCGAGTTCTGCGAGAACGGCGCGAAGGCCGTGTCGTGGGAAGCGACGAACAAGCGGGTCACGCCGGAGTTCTTTGCCCGGCACAGTGTCGGCGAGCTGTGGGAGTGGGATGACTTCAACCTCGAGTTCGAGGGCCGCCTCACCCATCCCATGGTGTATGACCCGGCCACGGACCACTACGTGCCGATTTCCTGGGACGACGCGTTCGCCCGCATCGGCGCCGTGCTGCGCAGCCTGCCGCACCCGAACATGGCCGAGTTCTACGCGTCCGGCCGCGCATCGAACGAGGCGGCCTTCCTGTACCAGCTGTTCGCACGCGAGTACGGCACCAACAACTTCCCCGATTGCTCGAACATGTGCCACGAGGCCACCAGCGTGGGCTTGCCCGAGTCGATCGGGGTGGGGAAGGGCACCGTGTCGCTGGAAGACTTCGACCATTGCGACGCGATCTTCTCGTTCGGCCACAACCCCGGCACGAACCACCCGCGCATGCTGGCCACGTTGCGGGCCGCGGCGCTGCGCGGTGCGCCCATCGTGGTATTCAATCCGCTGAAGGAGCGCAGCCTGGAGCGCTTCAAGTCGCCGCAAAGCCCCGTCGAGATGACGATCGGGAAGGCGGTGCCGATCGCCACCCACTACTACCAGGTACGCATCGGCGGCGACTGCGCGGTATTGAAGGGCATGATGAAGGCGCTGCGGGCCGCCGACGCGCGGCAGGTGGCCGATGGCGGCCCGAGCCTGCTGGACCGTGAATTCATCCGCGAGCACACGAGCGGCTTCGACGCGCTGGCCGCCGACCTGGACGACACCACGTGGGACGAGATCGAGGAGGTATCGGGCCTCTCCCGCGCCGATATCGAAACCGCGGCCGATGTGTATGCGAAGGCAAAGCGCACGATCATCTGCTACGGCATGGGCATCACGCAGCACAAGCATGGCACGTCGAACGTGCAGCAGTTGATGAACCTCTTGCTCCTGCGCGGCAACGTCGGCCGCGAGGGCGCCGGCATCTGCCCGCTGCGCGGCCATTCGAACGTGCAGGGCGACCGCACGGTGGGGATCACGGAAATCCCCAGCCAGGACTTCCTCGACTCGCTGGAGCGGGTGTTCGGCATCAAGGCGCCGCGCGAGCATGGCCACGGCGCCGTGGCGGCGATCGAGGCGATGCGCGACGGCCGCGCCAGGGCGCTGATCTGCCTGGGCGGCAACCTGCCGGTGGCGATGCCCGACCCGCAGGCGTGCTTCGCCGCCGTGCGCGGTCTCGACCTCACCGTGAACATCGCCACGAAGCTGAACCGCTCGCACCTGCTGGTGGGGAAAAACACGTTCATTCTCCCTTGCCTGGGCCGCACTGAACGGGACACCCAGGCCACGGGCCCGCAATCGGTCTCGGTGGAGGACTCGATGTCGATGGTGCACATCTCGCGCGGCACGCTGCCGCCGGCCTCGGAACACCTGCGCTCGGAGCCGGCGATCGTCGCAGGCATCGCCAAGGCCGCGCTGCCGCAATCGAAGGTGGACTGGGACTGGTTGATTGCCGACTACCGCCGCATCCGCGACAAGATCGAGGCCGTGTTCCCCGACTTCGACAACTACAACGAAAGGGTGGCACAGCCGCGCGGCTTCCGCCTGGAGAGCCCGGCCATGCGGCGCGAATGGCGCACGGCGACGGGCAAGGCCAACTTCATCGTGTTCGACAGCAAGCGCCAGCGCCCGCTGGCCCGACCGGGCGAACGGAACCCGCTGGTGCTGGCCACCGTGCGCAGCCACGACCAGTACAACACGACGATCTACGGCAAGAACGACCGCTACCGGGGCGTGACGGGCCGGCGCGACGTGCTCTTCGTGAACGAGGCCGACCTGGCCGAGCGGGGACTGGAACACGGCGACATGGTCGATATCGAGGCGGTGGCGGAATGCGATCACCCGGGCGAGCCGCGCATCCTGCGCAACCTGGTGGCCGTGGCGTTCGACATCGCCCGCGGCTCGGCGGCCGCCTACTACCCGGAGGCGAACAGCCTCGTTGCGCTGGGCAATTACGATGAACGCAGCGGCACGCCTTCGTATAAATCGGTGCCGATCGTGATTCGGCGCGCGGCTGCGGGTGGGCAGGACAGGGCGGTGACGGACCGTTGATGCCGCCAACTAGCGGGTACTGGCGATGTGGAAGCCGGTACCCGTAATGTCCGCATCGTCCGCCTCGGTGCGCGTGACCCTGGTCACGTGCGCGCCGGGCGGGCCGTGGTGCGCCCACGTCACCAGTGCTTCCACTTCCTGCTGCGGGCCCTTGAGGCATGCTTCCACCGTGCCGTCGCGGCGGTTGCATACCCAGCCGGCAAGGCCCAGGGCACCGGCTTGCGTTGCCAGCGCGTGGCGGAAGCCCACGCCCTGGACGGTTCCTTCGATGATCAGTCGGACTGGCATGGCGGATACCATTGTTGGTTTGTCGTGCCGATAGTGTAGCGCTGCGGCGCCTGTCCCACACCTTCCGCCATCCATCCCACGCGGCGTTCGGGTGGCCGGCACGCTTCCTATACTCGGGTCTCTTCTCATCGAGGACACGCCGTGCGCAGAACGCCGCTTTCCGCCATCCTGTTCGGGCCAGTCGTGCTGTTCGGGCTCATCGCGCTGCCGGCGGCGGCCGAGCCGCCGGCCATCGCGACGGTGACGATCACCGCCGGCAGGGAGCCCGTCGCCAGGAAGCTGGACAAGACCGTGCATGACGTGTCGGCCATGCCGAGGGCGGCAAACGGCACCGCGCAGGACGTGCTGCAATCGACGCCCGGGATCGCGGTCAGCGCCGACGGGCGGATCTCCGTGCAGGGCAATCCGCAGGTGACCGTGCTGGTCGATGGCAAGCCGACGGCCGTGATGGCGGGCGAGGAGCGGGCGGTGGCGCTGCAGACCATGAACGGCGCGGATATCGCCAGCGTCGAGATCATCACGAACCCGTCCGCCGCGCACCAGGCCAATGGCGGCGCCATCGTCAATATCGTGTTGAAGCGCAACCGC
Organism: Massilia sp. METH4; assembly: GCF_037094685.1. Classification (NCBI taxonomy): domain Bacteria; kingdom Pseudomonadati; phylum Pseudomonadota; class Betaproteobacteria; order Burkholderiales; family Oxalobacteraceae; genus Massilia; species Massilia sp. METH4. The sequence continues at coordinate 1,756,074 of NZ_CP146614.1, forward strand.
AAGCCGGGCGCACGCGCGCAATGGCGGGCCAGCGCGGCCGACCACGGGCTGTGGAATACGGGCCTGTCCGGCGACGTGAACGGCAACCGGTTCAGCGTGCATGGGGAACTGGGAGTGCGTCGTGACGGCACCCTGAAAACGCGCCGCTCGGCGGTCGACTGGACCGATCCGCCGAGCGGTCGAACCGGGCAGGCGCGGCAGGCCTCCGAAGTGTTTGTGCGCCGTACCGTGGAAAGCGCGGCAGCGGGCATCGAGTACGACCTGGGCGCGGCCGAAACCCTCAGCCTCTCGGCGCGGCACAATGCGCGCCGGTCGCGGCCATTGCTCGACACGCTGAACGTCGTCCACGACGAGGCCGGCGCGCGCATCTACCATCGCATTTCAGAGGGCCCGAACGAGCAGACCGATGGCAGCGCGAGCCTGGCGTACAGCCGCCAGGGCAACGGGACCGTGCTGAAGACGATAGTCCAGCGCAGCAGGACGGTGACCCTGGTCGACAAATCGTATCGCGACGTGTTCGTGCAGCCCGTGCACGCCGATGCCTTCAGCCACGGGTCCACCCGATCGGCGCGCCGCCTCGACCAGGCCACGCTGGACTGGAGCAGGAAATCCGGCCAGGGCCAGTGGGGCATGGGCGTCGATCTCCAGGACGAGGTCAACGAACTGGCCAATTACCAGGCCGCCGTCGATCCCGTGACCGGAGCGGAAACTCCCGATGCCGGCACCACCAATGCCTACGACGTGGCCACGACACTGTCCGCCGCCTACCTGACGCACCTGGCGAGAGGAGGCAAATGGGAAGCGCTGCTGGGCGGGCGCATCGAGCGCATGACGCGGCGTGTGCATCCTGCCGGCGGCACCTCGCACGCCGCGCATTGGCGGGCCTTCAACCCCAGCCTGCACCTGAGGTATGCCGCCAGCGAGTGGGTGGACCTTACGCTGGCCTACCGCCGCAGTCTCCAGCGGCCCGATTCCCGCGACCTGAACCCGTTCACCACCTACGTCGATGCGCAGAACCTGAGCCGCGGTAATCCAAGCCTGGAGCCCCAGGTCCTCGCGTCGTGGGAAATCGGTGCCGATGTGAAGGCGGGGCCGCTGAGCGGCAACCTGGGTGCCTTCTACCGCGGCAGCCGCGATACCGTGACCGATGCGCGCACGCTGGCCGGCAATGCGATCGTCACCGGAAAACAGAATGGCGGACGGGCGCGCTCGGCGGGCGTGACCGGCGCGCTCGACTGGGCGCCCCGGCCCAAGCTGCGCCTGGGCATGGATGGCGGCGCGTATCGTGTGATGCTGTTCACGCCCGATGGCCGGGGCATGGTGCGCCAGGCGGGCCTGTCGGGCTACCTGAATGCCAGGGTGACGTGCGGCTTGGGGGACGACGACGTGTCGCTCGACGCGCACATGCAGTCGGCGGGCATGACGCCGCTGGCGCGCCATGGTGCGACCAGCAGCGTGAACGTGACGTGGAAGCGCCGGCTGACGCGCACGCTGAGCCTGACCGTGAACGCCAGCGACATCTTCGATGGCAGCAAGCGTACGTACCGCACGCGCACGAACTCCTTCCACCAGGAAGGCTTCGATCATTTCGTCGCCCGACGCTTTCAGGTGGGCCTGTTGCAAACGTTCGAGTGACGCGAGGACGCCGATAACCAAACCGGTATCGCGCCTTGCAAATTAGTCATTGGTGCGCCCAAATCGATCTCGGTACGATGCTGTCAACAAAGCGCCGCAATGGCGGCAGCCTATAAGACAAACCATCGGAGACTTCCATGAACCGCATCGCCCGCCGCGTTCCCGCCGCGCGTTTTCCCGTTTCGTCGTCATAGCCAGTAGCGCCACCGGCCCAACAGGGCGCGCGGCTACAGCCATTCGGAATAACCCCTTTCCGACCGCTCTCGCGAGCGGCGCAGGGTGCGTTCGCACATCCGTCGCACCCGGACCGATTCAACACTACGAAGTCACAACAACACGGAGGAAGACAATGCTGAAAAAACTGGTAGCGGCGGTAATGCTGGCATGCGGCGCCGCATCGGGCGGCGCGATCGAACTGGCCGGGCTGCAGAATGCGCACGACCCGGGCACGATCACGAAGGATGGCGACACCTATTTCAATTTCACGACCGGCACGGGAATCTGGTATTCCACGTCGAAGGACCTGAAGACCTGGCAGGGCGGCCCCGCTCCCGTGTTCGCCACCAACCCGGCCTGGGTGGAACGGAAGATCCCGAACTTCAAGGCCAACGGTTCCTCGTACTGGGCGCCGGACGTGATCCAGATGAATGGCGCGTACTACATCTATTACTCGGTATCGCAATGGGGCACCACCAACTCGGCGATCGGCGTGGCGCGCAGCCCCTCGCTGAAGAATCCCGTGTGGACGGACCTGGGCATCGTCGTGGAATCGTTCAACAAGGGCAATGCCGAGATCAACGCGATCGACCCGGCCCTGTTCCGCGACCACGACGGCCGCGTGTACATGAGCTTCGGCTCCTTCTTCGGCGGCATCGGCGTGGCAGAGATCAACCAGTCCACCGGCAAGCTGGCCAACTATGTGACCAAGATCGCCGGCGGCACCAATGCCCGCCGCGACATCGAGGCGCCGTACATCACCCGCAATGGCGATTACTACTACCTGTTCACCAACCGCGGCGCCTGCTGCAAGGGCAGCGACAGCACGTACTACGTGGAAGTGCAGCGCGCCACCAGCGTGGACGGCCCATACTCGGAACCGCGCACCATCCTCGCCAATATCGACGGCCGCCACAAGGGCCCGGGCCACGTGGGCGTGCTGAAGCAGGGTGGCTGCAACTTCGTCTCCACGCATTACTACGACACCGCGGACAACGGCTTCGCGAAGCTGCAGATCATGAAGATGACGTATGCCGACCGCGGCACCGACATCGACTGGCCGCAGCTCACGCGCGATTTCGACAGCTTCGAGGAAGGCTGCGACGGTGTCAGCGACGGCCGTTACACCTTCCTGAACGGCGCGAGCGGCAAGGCAATGACCGTGGCGGACACCGCGACGCTGCGCGCCACCCAGCCGGGCGCCATGGTGCAGCAAAAGACGTTCGCCAACCTGAAGAACCAGTACTGGTACGTGGTCGGCCACGGCAACGGCGACTACAGCGTGATCAGCGAGCACAGCCTGTTGGCCATGGATGACTGGGAAGTGTCGATGTCGCCGGGTGCCAAGGTGGCGCAGTGGTCGTACTGGGGTGGCGACGGCCAGAAGTGGCGCTTCGCCAATGCCGCCAGCGGCAAGCACACGATCCAGAACAAGATCAACGGCCTGATGGCCGAGGTGAGCGGCGGCAGCACGGCGGACAATGCGCCGGTCCTGCAATACCCGCTGCATGGCGGCGCCAGCCAGCAATGGTCGCTGGTGCGTAAATAAAAAAGAGGGATGACATGAAGAGCAAGCTCATTCAACTGGCCGCGGCCACGGTGCTCGCCACCACTGCCGCCAGCGCATTGGCCGATGTCGTTGTCATCGGCGATCGCGACGCGTTCAACGCGCTCGGCACCATTGCCTACAACAGCAACTTCGACGACTTCGGCGCCGGCTTCCATCTGCCGGGCGACCCGTTCACCCGCGGCGGCGTCACGTACGCGTCGGACCAGAACCTGACCGTGGGCGCGGGCACGGACTTCGGCATCGGCACGCTGCGCACGCTGATGTCCAATAACTACTTCAGCGGCCTGGCGGGCACGATCGCCACGGGCTACACGCTGTTCGGCTTCGATGCCGCGGTGTCCGAAGGCGATGTTCCGGGGGCTGCGAGGGTGGTGGATATCACCCTCACGACCAACCAGGCCACCTACACCTTCGGCGGCGTGACGCTGGCCGACGGGGTGACGGGCCTGACGTTCCAGGGCTTCCAGGCGACCGGCGCCGGCGAGTACTTCACGGGGTTCCGCATCGCCACGCTGGGCGATGGCCACCTGGCGGGGATGACGGACGTCGCCGTCGGCGTTTCCCCGGTGCCGGAACCGGCGACGGGCTTGCTGCTGGTGGGTGGGTTGGGGGTCCTCGGCCTGGCCCGCTGGCGCTCCGGGAAGCGCGCCTCGAGTCCGCGGCGCTGAACGTTCGGTGTCTGACACTATTTCCTGCGGAAATAGTGTCAGACACCGGTTTCCTTGCCGGAGTCGGCTGCTTCACGCGAAAACCGGTGTCGGACACCATGAAGCCGGTGTCCGGCACCGAGGCGCTGGCGCTGCCGATTGCGCCAAGGTCGACCACTGGCAAAGAAAAAACGGCCGGTTGCTCGCGCAACCGGCCGTTTTCATCTGGAGCCAAACAACTATCAGCCCTGCAGCACTTCCAGTGCCTGGTTGAACGTGGCGCTCGGGCGCATCACGGCCTTCACCTTGGCATCTTCCGGCTTGTAGTAGCCGCCGATGTCGACCGGCTTGCCCTGGATTTCCAGCAGCTCGGCAACGATCTTCTGCTCGTTCTCGCCCAGCGCCTTGGCCAGCGGCGCGAACTTGGCGGCCAGTTCGGCGTCTTCCGTCTGGTTCGCCAGTTCCTGCGCCCAGTACAGCGACAGGTAGAACTGCGAGCCGCGGTTGTCCAGCTCACCGGTCTTCGGCGACGGCGACTTGCGGTTGTCCAGCAGCTTGCCGGTGGCCGCGTCCAGCGTCTTGGCCAGCAGCTTGGCCTTGGCGCTGCCCGTCTTGATGCCCAGGTCTTCCAGGCTCACCGCCAGGGCCAGGAACTCGCCCAGCGAATCCCAGCGCAGGTGGTTTTCCTCGACCAGCTGCTGCACGTGCTTCGGTGCCGAACCGCCGGCGCCCGTTTCGTACATGCCGCCGCCGGCCATCAGCGGAACGATCGACAGCATCTTCGCCGACGTGCCCAGTTCCATGATCGGGAACAGGTCGGTCAGGTAGTCGCGCAGGATATTGCCGGTGACGGAGATCGTGTCCAGGCCGCGGATCACGCGCTCCAGCGTGTAGCGCATCGCGCGCACCTGCGACATGATCTGGATGTCCAGGCCCGTCGTGTCGTGATCCTTCAGGTAGGTGTTGACCTTCTTGATCAGCTCATTCTCGTGCGGGCGGTACGGGTCCAGCCAGAACACGGCCGGCATGCCGGAGTTGCGCGCGCGGGTGACGGCCAGCTTGACCCAGTCGCGGATCGGCGCGTCCTTCACCTGGCACATGCGCCAGATGTCGCCCTGTTCCACGTTCTGCGTGAGCAGCACTTCGCCCGTTGCCAGGTCGGTGATGTTGGCCACGCCATCTTCCGGCACTTCGAACGTCTTGTCGTGCGAGCCGTATTCCTCGGCTTGCTGGGCCATCAGGCCCACGTTGGGCACGGTGCCCATCGTGCGCGGATCGAAGGCGCCATGCCATTTGCAGAAGTTGATGATCTCCTGGTAGATGCGGGCGAAGGTGGATTCCGGAATCACGGCCTTCACTTCCTTCAGGCGGCCATCGGCGCCGTACATCTTGCCGCCGGCGCGGATCATTGCCGGCATCGACGCATCGACGATCACGTCGTTCGGCGAGTGGAAGTTGGTGATGCCCTTGGCCGAGTCGACCATCGCCAGCGGCGGACGGTTTTCCTGGCAGGCGTGCAGGTCGCGCTCGACTTCTTCGCGCTGGGAGGCCGGCAGCGTGGCGATCTTGTTGTACAGGTCAGCCATGCCGTTGTTGACGTTGATGCCCAGGCTGTCGAACAGGGCGCCATGCTTCTCGAACGCTTCCTTGTAGAACATGCGCACGCAGTGGCCGAACACGATCGGGTGCGACACCTTCATCATCGTGGCCTTCACGTGCAGCGAGAACATCACGCCGGTGTTCTTGGCATCCTCGATCTGCTTTTCATAGAACTCCAGCAGGGCCTTGCGGCTCATGAACATGGAGTCGATGATCTCGCCTTCCTGCAGCGAGACCTTCGGTTTCAGCACGATGGTCTGGCCGGACTTGGTGATCAGTTCCATCTTCACGTCGCGCGCGCGGTCCAGCGTCATCGACTTTTCGCCGTGGTAGAAGTCGCCATGCGTCATGTGCGACACGTGGGTGCGCGATGCCTGCGACCACTCGGCCATCGAGTGCGGGTTCTTGCGTGCGTATTCCTTCACGGCGCGCGGCGCGCGGCGGTCGGAGTTACCTTCGCGCAGCACCGGGTTCACGGCGGAACCGATGCACTTGCCGTAGCGGGCCTTGATGGCTTTTTCTTCGTCGGTCTTCGGGTCGGACGGGTAGTCGGGGATCTTGTAGCCCTTGCCCTGCAGTTCCTTGATGGCGGCCTGCAGCTGCGCCACCGAGGCGCTGATGTTCGGCAGCTTGATGATGTTCGCGTCCGGCTCCAGCGTCTTCTTGCCCAGCTCGGACAGCACGTCGGGCACGCGCTGCTCTTCCGTCAGGTATTCCGGGAAGTTCGCGAGGATACGCGCGGCCACGGAAATATCGGCTTCGTCGACGCGGATGCCGGCGGGCTTGGTGAAAGTCCTGACGACCGGCAGGAATGCGTGGGTCGCCAACAGGGGCGCCTCGTCGGTCAACGTGTAGATAATGGTCGGATCATTGCTCATGCGCTATTCCTCGGAATTCGTGGGGTTCCTGATACTGAAAAATCGCCTGCCTGGTCGGCGCGTCAACGCCAGTCCTCCATCACCTTCACTCCCCGGGCGGCGCTACGGACAGCGCCAAATCATAACCCAGTCGGCACATCGCAGGGGCTCGCATCGCCGCTGTTTCGCTGTGCCCGAAGTCGGGTACCGGTAGCCGGGCAGGCCTGCTTGCCGATCAAGTCTTATATAAGATATAGGACAGGACGGTATTATGCACGAGCTTGGGGTGGGATGCCAGTTTTTGCCGCAGGGGCAATGGCCGAGCCCGTGTCACGGTGCCTGACCCCGTGACACGACCTCAACAATTCGATCGTAAGCCCGCCCGATCGGCCTGACCCGATCATGGGGCAGCGTAAGGGACGAACAGCAATGGATAGATGGATGAGCTCGTGTCATGGGGTCAGATACCGTGTTCACCCGCAAGCCTTTTGCCCATGTGATTCGGGTCAAATGGCTTTCCTGAGCGGACGACGCCGTACATCTGGTGCACGAGCTTGCGCATGACGGCAGCGATGACAGCCATCTTAGCCATGCCTGTTGACTGCAGCCGGTTTGCAAATTCCCTTAACAGCGGGTTCTTTCTGATCGCTGTAAGTGCTGGCATGTATAGGGCTGCCCGCAGGTCGCGACAGCCCATTCTGGTAATGGTAGTCCTACCCCTCACCGAGCTGCCTGATTGCCTCTGGCGTGGCGTCACCCCAATGTAGGCCGCCAGTTCCTTGGCGCTGCCGAAGCGCCGCAGGTTCCCCACACGACCAAGTACCTTGGCCGCGGTCCCGCGGCCAAGGCCTGGGATCGACTCAATCAGCTCAGCATCGTGCCGGAGATCCGGATGCCGATCGATGTGATCATCGATATCGTTCTCCAGCTGCTTGATTTGTTTGTCCAGCCAATCCAAGTGCGTCTTGGCGTGAGCTGCCACCTCGGTCTGGTTTGCAAACTCAAGTGCTTCGATACGATTGGCCTGTTGCTGTCGAATGTCTTTCAACGATGCCAGATGCTCGTTCCAAGCCCTCAATTGCCGCTGCTCGTGCGAAGGGGCCTGCCAAAGCGCTGGGCTCATCGCTGCGCAGTATCGCGCAATGAGAGCTGCATCAGCTTTGTCGTTTTTGTTTCGGATGATTAGACTCTGGCCAAATCCTTTGATGCTGGCAGGATTGACGACGCTGACCTTCATGCCCATGTCGCTCAATGCCAGGGCAACAGGCTCGCTGTACACGCCTGTCGATTCCATGCAAATATGGACCGCATCGAGCGTAACATCCTGATTCTTCAACCACTTTATCAGCTCTGCGTAACCGTCCCTGTTGTTCGGAAGCACTTTGCTCTTGAGCTTCCCATTCTTCAGCAACGCTATATCCAGTTTGCTTTTGCTGACATCAATTCCTACTACTGGCGTGCCTACGAAATTCATTTGTTGACCACCCTCGTATGCAGGCTCGAAGCCTAAGATACCGTCCGGACTTAACAATGAAAAACAGGCAGAGGCGCCAATCTGACCCACAGGCTCTTGGCCTTAGACACCATCGACATCACTCTGCCTGGCCGTTTCCTTCAGCGGTAATTTTGCCAAAGATCCGACGGGATCATCATACGAGGCACCGTGACACGGGCTCGGCAGTAGGTTCAGCTGGCGTACTTGACGGAGCAGCCATACGGCTGCGTGATCGGCTTGCTGACGGCCTTGCCGGCCGAGACTTCGTCGATCGCCTGGATCACGTAGTTGGTGGAGGTGGGAATATCGGCGGCGTTCGAGCTCGGCTTGCTGTCGATGGCGCCGGCGTACACGATCTTGCCGGCCGGGTCGATCAGGTACATGTGCGGCGTGGTCCTGGCGCCGTAGGCGCGGCCGATCTTGCCGTCGTCCAGCACGAGCGCGGTGGGCACGGCGTTCTTTTCCTTCGTCCAGCTGTTCAGCGAGGCGGCCAACTTCGGGTCCCTGGTCGCGTTGCCGCTGGTGCTGACGGACAGCCACACCACGTCCTTCGCCGCCGCGTGCTTTTGCGTGGCCGGCATGTTGCCGCTGTCGTAGTGCTTCTTCACGAACGGGCAGTCGGGGTTGACCCATTCCAGCACCACGTACTTGCCTTTGTAGCTGTCGAGCGAAACCTGCTTCCCGCTCGTGTCCACCCCCGTGAAGGCGGGGGCGGGCTGGCCCACGGTGGCTTGCGCCGCCGCGAGTCCGGTGGCCATCAGGCCGGTGACCAGGATTGCTGCCGTCGTCATCTTCTTCATCGCGTTTCCTCGTTCAGTCGATCACATCACCATGCAGGTCAGATCCTGCCCAATGCCGTCCGCACCTGCTCCACAGTCAGCACCTCGGACAGCACTTGTGGCTGGCCGTCCTTCGGTCCGTACAACACGTACACGGGCACGCCGCTGCGCCCCAGCTGCGCCAGCTGCTGGGTAATGGCGGGGTCGCGGCGGGTCCAGTCGGCGCGCAGCAGGACCACGTCCTTCGCGCCGAAATCCTTCAGCAGTTGCGCATCGTTCAGCACCGTGCGCTTGTTGAACTGGCACGTGATGCACCAGGCGGCCGTGAAGTCGATGAAGACGGGCTTGCCGGCGGCGCGCGCCTGGCTCACGGCCTCGGCCGACCACGGCGCCCAATCGCCGGAAGCCTGCGCGCTTGCCTGGGCCGGCTCCGCCTTCAGCAGCGGCCACACGGAGTACACCGCGCCGGCCAGCACCACCAGCCCGGCCGTCGCTAACGCGGCGCGGGTGCCCCGCGAGGCGACGGGCGTGCCGATCGTCCAGCAGGCGAAAGCCAGCGCGACGAGGGAGGCCGCCATGCCGGCCATCGCGTCGATGCTCGTCTGCTGGCCCAGCACCCACAGCAGCCACACGACGGTAGCGAACATGGGGAAGGCCATCAGCACCTTGAAGCGGGCCATCCACGCGCCGGGGCGGGGCAGCAGCCGGCCGAGCGCCGGCACCAGTGCCACGGCAAGGTAGGGCGCGGCCATGCCCAGGCCCAGCACGGCGAAGATGGCCAGTGCCTGCGGCGCCGGTTCCGTGAGCGCCACGCCCAGTGCGGCGCCCATGAACGGCGCGGTGCAGGGCGATGCCACGGCCACGGCCAGCACACCGCTGAGCGCGTCGTCGACGACCGGATGCCTGGCCCGGTAGCCGGCCAGGGAACCCGGCAGCACGCCGCCGAATTGGAACACGCCAGCCAGGTTCAGGCCGATGAGCGTGAACAGCGCGGCCAGCACGCCGACGAAGACGGGCGATTGCAGCTGGAAGCCCCAGCCCAGTTCCGCGCCGCCGGCGCGCAGCGCCAGCAGCAGTCCGGCCAGCGCGACGAACGACAGCACGGCGCCGGCCGTGTAGGCGATGCCGCCGGCCACGGCGCGGGCGCGCTCTTCCTTGTGCTGCACGAGGTGGAAGACCTTCAGCGACAGCACGGGGAACACGCAGGGCATCAGGTTCAGCAGGGCGCCGCCGAGGAAGGCGAACAGCAGCGTCAGGGCGAACGAGGTATCCGGAGCGGGAGCAGGTACCGCGGGGGCAGCCGGCACGGGCGCCGGCGCGGAAGGTGTACTGCCGAGCGCCGGCCAGTCCCCCTCGACGGGGATCGACACCGTCCAGCCGGCCGGCTGCCCCGGCGCCACCAGCACGGCCTTCATCACCGACGGGCTTTCGCTGCGCTGCGGCGACAGCGGTACTTTGATGTGCAGGACGCCGTCCGCCCAGCGCTGCTCGGTCTTCGCGGCGTAGTCGATCACGCCGACATCCTCGGCGAAGTACTGCACCTCGCCCTGCGGCTTCGCAGGCAGGCCGTGCACCTCGATCGCCAGCGCATGGCCATCGACGCGCGCGGTGGCGGTAGTGCCTTCCTGCGCCACCGGCGTGGCGGCGCGCGTCGCATCGAACAGGGCGCCATGGGCCGAGGTGGACGCGTTGGCGGGAACGGTCAGTTCGAAGTCGCCCGCCTCGGGCAGGCACACTTCCTTGCAGACCAGCCATTCGGCATGCAGGCCGATCTTCAGGTCGCCGCCCGTAAACGTCGCGGGCACCTGCACGGGCACCGGCAGCAGCACCCTGTTTTCATAACCGTAGTTGGTCAGCGGGCCGAGCGGCAATTTCTTCGGTGTCGGCCAGGCGATCTCGCCGGCGGTAAAGCCGGCGGGCAGTTTCCACGCCAGTGTGGTGGCCAGCCCGGAATCACCCGGATTCTTCCAGTACGTGTGCCAGTGCGGCTGGTGATCGATGGCCAGGCCCAGCCACAGCGTCTTGCCGGGCTGGATGCCCTCGGGCGCATGCGCCACCAGTTCGCTGCGCACGTGGTCGGTGACCACGACGGGGCCGGCGCCATGCGCCAGTGGCAGGAAGGCGGCCAGCAGACCCGCCGCCGCGAACTTGTACAGTGACGTCACTTTCGATCGTCCTCGCTCATATCAACGGGACAATGATAAAGCCTAATGCCGCTCAAGGCTTGGAGCGCGTAACAAAACCCGCAGGGCAAGGCGCGGCGTCGAAGACAGTACACCTGTACGGCGAGACGCTGCAACGCAGCCATGGGGGTTTTGTTAGGCGCTCTTAAGCACGCCTGATCCGCCGGCGCTCAACGCGACAGCGAGCGTTCCAGCTCGGCCATGCCGGCCGGCAGGTTGAGCTGCGCGCCGGCCGCCTGCATGCTCGAACCCAGCGCGTGCAGCGTGCGGAACAGGTTGTGCGCGCGGCTTTGCTCGCCCATCTGGCCGATACGCACGATGTTCAGCCCGAATGCCCCGGAAATCTCCACGCGGTGCACGCCCGACATGTGCGCCAGCACTTCGGCCGCCTGCACACCCTGCGGCACCACGATCCCCACCACGGAATTGAGCCGGTGCTCCTTTTTCACCAGCAGCTCCAGGCCCATGCCCTCGATGCCCGCCTGCAGCGCCTCGGAACAGTGCAGGTGGCGCTCGAAGCGCTTCGGCAGCGTTTCGTTGCACACGAGGCGCAGCGCCTCGTGCAACGCCAGGATGCCCGAAACGGGCGCCGTGTAGTGGTAGGACTTCTGGTTCCAGAACTTGTCCGCCAGGTTCGCGTCCAGCACCCAGTGGAACGGCTGGTCGCTGCGGGTGAAGATCTTCTTCGCCCAGGCCCGCTCGGAAAACGCCAGCAGCGACACGCCGGGAATCGACGACAGGCCTTTCTGCCCGCCCGTGATCACGGCATCGATCTGCCAGTTATCCATTTCCAGCGGCATCGTGGAGAGCGTGCACACGGCGTCCACGATCACCAGCGCGCCATGCTCGCGCGCCAGCCGCGAAATCTCGGCCAGCTTGCCGTTGCACACCGTGTTCGACGTTTCCCCCTGCACCAGCGTGACGGCGTCATAGCGCTTGCCCCGCAGTTCGCGCTCGACCGCTTCCACGCTGGCGCCTTCGTTGCTGCCCGCCTCCAGGATCGTGACTTCGCCGCGCACGCGGGCCGCCATCTCGGCCATGCGGCGGCTGAAATAGCCGTTGCAGATGCACAGCACCTTGTCGCCCGGGTGCACCAGGTTGGCGATCGCCATCTCCATCGCGGCCGAGCCGGGCCCGCCCACGCCGAGCACGTAGCGCGAATTGGTCTGGAACACGTAGCGCCCCATGTCCTTCACCTGGGCGATCACGCGGTTCATCGTTTCGCCCAGGTGGTTGATGACGATCGAGTTTGCCGTGGCCACGCTTTGCGGGATCGGTACCGGGCCCGCGCCCATCATCAGCAGGGGTTCGTCGGGGAGGATATCGTTCAGCGGAACGATATGGGGAACGCTGACAACTTCATGCATGATGGACTCCGGCAATAGGGGATCTTTCAGCATAACAGCCGCTTGTTCGTCCATCAACGTTGTATCGGTACACACACCAAACACTAAAGCGTTTACTTGACTATCTGTATGAGCGGGCGGATACTCAAGTCCATGCTTAACGATGACCCAAGACTCGATGCCGTCTTCCGCGCCCTGGCCGAACCCGCGCGCCGCGCGATCGTGCTACGCCTGTCGCGCGGCAGCGCCAGCGTGAGCGAGCTGGCCGCGCCGCTGGCCATGTCGCTGGCGGCCGTGGTGCAGCACGTGCAGGCGCTGGAACAGAGCGGCCTCGTGACGACGCAAAAGACGGGCAGGGTGCGCACCTGCACGCTCGACCCGGCCATGATCGGCCTGGCCGAAGGGTGGCTGAGCCAGCGCCGCCAGCAATGGGAAACGCATTTCGACCGGCTCGGCGAACTGCTCGCCCAGTGTCCTGAATCAGAAGTTCGTTGAGCAATAAATTTGACGAAATCGTCTCGAGGCAAGGCGGAAATGCCCGGTAAGGCTGGGCGCCTTTCGGGCATTTTCAACGCAGCATCGGGGCGATTTCGTCGAATTTATTCAACGAATCTCTGATTCGGGACACTGGAACTCCAACCACAGCAAGGAAAGGAAGACCTGATGCAACCGATTTTCCATGGTTCCTTCGTCATCGAACGGCGCTACCCCGTGCCGCCCGACCGCGTGTTCGCCGCCTGGACCGATCCCGCGCTGAAGGCGCGCTGGTTCGACGGACCGCCGGGCTGGCAATTGCACCACCGTGAACTGGATGCGCGCGAAGGCGGCATCGAAATCCTGCATGGCCGCTTTACCGGCGCGAAAGAGATGGAAACCCGCTTCACGGCGCGCTTCCACCACATCGTGCCCGCCGCCCGGCTGGTCTACATCTACGACATGCACCTGGACGGCGCCCACCACTCCGCTTCGCTGGCCTCGGTGGAATTCCTGCCCGACGGTGCCGGCACCTTGCAGCGCTTCCACGAGCAGGTGGCTTTCCTGGACGGCACCACGGCCGACCGGGGCGTGCCCTCGCGCGAGCACGGCACCGCCGCCCACCTGGACCAGCTGGCCAAGCTCTTCCTGTGAGGCGGCCATGGAACTGACCCTGTATGCCCACCCGTTCTCGTCCTACTGCCAGAAAGTGATCGTGGCGCTGCACGAACACGGCCTGCCGTACACGCTGCGCCCGATCAACGACGGCGACGCGGCTGCGGAAGAGGAGTTCGCCCGCCGCTGGCCCATCCGCCACATGCCGCTGCTTACCGACGGCCCGCGCGACCTGGTGGAAGCGAGCATCATCATCGAGTACCTGGAACGCTATCGCGGCGACGCGCCCCCGCTGCTGCCGGAAGACGGCGACCGCGCACTCGAGGTGCGCTTCCTCGACCGCTTCTTCGACAACTACGTGATGACCCCGATGCATCGCATCGTGTACGACTTCATCCGCCCGCTTGAAGAACGCGATGCGCGCGGCGTGGCCGATGCACGCTCGCTGCTGGACCGCTCCTATGCCTGGCTGGACGGGCACATGGCCGGGCGGCACTGGGCCGCCGGGGAGGCGTTCACGCTGGCCGACTGCGCGGCCGCGCCATCGCTGTTCTATGCCGACTGGGTGCACCCGATCCCCGAACGCTACGAGCATGCGAAGGCCTACCGGGCAAGGTTGCTGGCGCGCCCGTCGTTCGCCCGCGCCGTCGATGCCGGGCGGCCTTACCGGCACATCTTCCCTCCGGGGGCACCCGACCGCGACTGACCTCAGTCCAGGCTGATGCGCAGCACCTGCCCGCCATCCGGGAACGCTTCGGGAATCGGCCCCGGCACGATGCTGTTGTTCGTCACATACGCCGCGCCATCGGGCCCGATCGCCACGCCACCCGGGTAGAACAGGTTTTCGTAGACGATGGTGCGCGTGCCGGCCATTTCCACGCGGATCAGCCGGCCCGGCGATTGCAACGGCGGGCCGCCAGGGCCGGCAAAACCGTTGCCGATCTGGAGCACGTACAGCCGGCCGGCCGCATCGAAGGCCAGGCTGATGATGTTCGTGAAGCCGCTGGCGAAGACTTCGGGTTCGCCGCCGTCGGCCGGCACCCGGTAGACATTTGCCTCGCCGACCGGGAACGGGAACCCCGTCAACTGGCCCACATACAGCGCGCCATCGGGGCCGCGCGCCACCGACGTGGGCACGGCCTGCATGGGGATCGTGGCGCCTGGCGGCAGGCCGAGGAAGGGCGGGGCCGGCACGTCGCGCGGGCCGAAGGTGGCCAGGGTCGAGATTGCATGCCGCGGGTCCACCTTCAGCAAGGAGTTGCCGCCGGCGTCCACGGCCAGGAACTCCCGGCCCAGCGCCAGCAGGCCGACCGGATTGCTGTCGACGCCATCGCCGGCTGGATCCTCCGCCGCTTCGTAAAAGGCGAGATCGAAGGGTTTCTTTTGAGCGCGCTGGGCAGCCTGCCCGGTCACGCCGGCGGCCGGCGCGCTCGCCGCGGCCTTGTCGCGTGACACCGGCAACTGCCCGCCGCGAACGCGCGGTATCGACAGCACCCGCGCCAGCAAATGGGCCTTGGGGCCGAGGCCTTCACGCGTCTCCGGCTGCGAAGCCAGGCCGAGGGCCACCTTGCCTTCGCCCGTGGTGGCGAACGCCACCGCCTGCGGACCGGCCGCGCCGAAACCGCCTTGCGCCGCCAGCGACGGCAATCCGTCCAGCACCCGCACCGGGTCCTTGCCGCCACTGACATCGATGCGCACGACGGCTCCCGTCTCGCCATAACAGGCCGTTTGCCCGTCGCTCAGCACCGCGCAGGCGCCGTCGCCGCCCTTGCCCGCCTCGGCCACGTACAGCGCGCCATCGGGCGCGAACGCCAGGCCGCGCGGATTGGCCAGCCCTTTCGCGACCACGTCGACCTGCGGCGCCGCGCTCGCGGCGATCGATACCAGCAACGTACATCCGAACAGGCAACGCAAGGCATTCATGGCAAGCTCCTCCGGAAGGAATGACGGGACAGTCGTTCCACGTTAGCACGGCGGTATCGGAAGACAAGTAACTGCCGGTATTTATTCGCGAGCTTGCCCGCATGGTGGCGGAATTGGCACAATTGACCGCGGATCGGCGTAGATCGGCGGAATTGAATGTTGCCCGTTAAGATCTCCCGGAACTGCCCGGCACCGGTGCTGGCGCCGGGTGATTGCTGGTCGAGCGCACGGTGCCCACGGGGTTGGCCGGCCAGTAGCCTTCGAGCTTCAATTCCTTCAGCGCCGCGTTCAGGAAGCTGCGGTCGATCCACGGGTCCACGTCGAACTTGCGGCGGATCAGCCGGAACTGGTACGCATGTTCCACCGCATCCCTGTAGCGTTCCGTCAGGAACGGGTCGAACAGGGGGCTCAGGCGCACGCGCAGCGGCTGGCCCTCGTAATCCTCGCGCCAGTGCTCGATCTTCGCCGTGCCGGGGCGCGCCCACAGGCGGAACACTTCCTCGCGGTTGGCGTCGTCGGAACTCCAGCGCGCCGTTTTCACCACCGCTTTCACGAAGCGCTTCGTCGCGTCCGGATATTTCGCGGCGAATTCGTCGGTCACGAGCATGTGGCTCTGGCGCGTGAACACGGCCGAATCGTTCTTGCTCGTGTAGGCGATGCGCGCCACGCCCTTGTCGCGCAGCTTGATCAGGTCGTAGCTGCCGAACACAGCATCGATATCCTTCGTCGTCAGCGCCGCCTGCGCGGTGGCCGTGTCGAGATTGACCACCCGCAGGTCCCTTTCGCTCAGGCCATGCGCTGCCAGCAGCCGGTTGATGGGCAGCTGCGCGTTGGTGCCCTTGAAGATCGCCACGCGCTTGCCGCGCAAGTCCTTTACCGACCGGATCGGCGAATCCGGTGGCACGGCGAGGTAGAGATTCGTGCGCACGCCGGTGGCCAGCACCAGCCGCGTCTTCAGGCCGGCCGCCTTGCCGATGATCGACGGCAGGTCGCCCTGGAAGGCGAAATCGAGCTGCCTGTTGCTGAGCGCTTCATTGACGGCCGGGCCGGCGCCCTTGAAGAAATACCATTCGACCTTGATGTTGTCCGGCTTGAATTCCTGCTCGATCGCGCCGGTGGCGTGGGCAATGGCGATCGACGAGCCGCCGAAGCCGGGCGGCGTGCCGTGCGCCGGCGTGGCGACGCCGACGCGGATCACGGCCGGTGCCGCGGCGAGCGCGCCGGCCGCGGTGGCGGCCAGCGCGACGCCGGCGATCAGTTTCAACGAACGGGTAACGATGTTGCGCCTTGCGTGGTTCATGTGGTGCCCTCACTGTGTTGGTCACCGATGGATTGCAGGTTCCATACCACGGCAAGGCCGGGAAATCGCGGCGCCGCTGCTGCGCAAGCAGCAGCGGCAACCCCTCGCGCTGTTGCCGGGGTGCTCAAACCCGCACAGGGCCGAACCACGCGCGGCCCAGCTGCACGAGGAACAGCACCGCCAGCACGTGGAAGCCGGCCAGCATGCCGAAGTACTGGTTGAGCAAGCCGCCGGCCACGGCGCCCGCCAGCGCGCCGCTCGGCCCGGCCAGCGAAAACATGCCGCCGGTGCGGCCGCGCCCCAGCTCCTGCGCCAGGCGGGCGAACTGCGCCACGCACGTCAGTTGCTGTATGCCCAGGCCAAGCCCCAGCAGCAGCGCGCCCGCCCACAGCGCGCCCTGGTGCAGCGGGTTGGCCAGCAGCAGCTCGGCGCACAGCAACAGGGTGAAACCGATACAGTAGCGCGTGCGCTCGCGCCAGCCCATCACGATGGCGCCTGCCGCCAGCAAGGTCAGCACGAAGGCGGCGCCCTGCAAGGTCACCAGTCCGGCGGCCTGTTGCGCGGGCATGCCGAAGCGGCGCATCGCCACGAGGATCACGAACACGGTGAAGTACGACATCGCCACCTGCCCGATGAACTCCACCAGCATCGTGCGCCGCAATTCCGGGCGGCTGCCGATGAGACGGAACTGGTCCAGCACGCGGCCGATAAAGGGCGTGGCGTCGGCGCCCTGGCCGGCCGGCGCGCTCGACATCACGCGCTCGCCGATCAGCAGCGTGACGAACAGCCCGGCCGCCACCACGCGGAACGTGTCGGCATAGCCGGCCAGCCCGACAAGCCAGGCGCCCAGCATCGGCCCCAGGAAGAACATGCCGGCGCTGTGCGAGGCGCGCTGCCAGCCGGCCTTCGCCGGGCCGATGCGCGGCAGCAGGTGCAGGAATTCGGTCTGCGTGGTCACCATGCGAAACGGGTTCACCAAGCCGAACAGCACCACGCACGCGACCAGCTGCCATGGCGTGGCCGCGAAGGTGAAGCCGGCGAGGAACAGCACGATGCCGGCAATGCAACCGAAGCGGAACAGCGGCCGGCTGCCGTGCCGGTCGATCAATGCGCCGAGCGGCAGCGACAGCAGCAGCATGCCTGCGAATTGCAGGCCGCCCACCAGGCCGATCTGCCAGGGCGAGGCTTGCATGGCGGCGGCGTACAGGGGGAATACCACCTTGGCGACGCCATTCGACGTGCCGGCCAGTATCCCCAGCAACATGAACCCGGTGAGAAAGTGGCGTGGCGGGGCGTCTCCGGTCAGTGCGGTCGATGACATCGACGGCCTAGCGCAGCGGGAAGCCCAGGCCTGCCAGGGCTTCCTTCAGGCGATGCCGTCCCTTCAAGTCCTCGGCCGTCTTCAGCCGGGCCAGCGAATGCTCGCTCCAGGTGGTGACGGGCAAGCCCTGCGAAGCATAGAAGGCGCGCATCGCCTCGTCGTAGCCGCCCACTTCCTGCTCCACCGGCGCCGGCGCATAGCGCTCGCGGTACAGCACCGACGATTGCGGCAGTCGCGGTTTCACGGAGGCGGGCCGCGTCTCGTCCGGCTGGCCGACGACGAGGCCGAACACGGGATAGACGCCGCTGCCCGGTGCGATGCCCAGTTCCGCCGCCACCGCTTCCGGCTCGTTGCGCAGCGCGCCGATGTACACGGTGCCCAGGCCCAGCGATTCGGCCGCCGTGACCGCGTTCTGCGCCGCCAGCGCGGCATCGATCACTCCCATCAGGAACGTATCCAGGTATTCGGCCCCGTCGAGCTGGCGGCCCCGCTCCTGCGCCAGGCGCTGCAGGCGCGACAGGTCGACCAGCCAGGCGATGAACAGCGGCGCCTCGCGCACGTGCTTCTGGTTGCCGACCAGCGTGGCCAGGCGGTCGCGGCGGCCGGCATCTTCCACGGCGATGGCGCTCCACACTTGCAGGTTGGAGGAACTGGGCGCCGACTGCGCCGCCGCCACCAGCACGTCGAGCGTATCGGCCGGCAGCGGGTCGGGCCGGAACGCGCGCACCGAGCGGTGCGCGAACAGGGTTTCCAGCACGGGGTTCAGCGTGCCGAGGCTGGGGGTGGGCTGGATGCCGTAGCGGGCCTTGAGCAATTCGAAGGGATCGGACATGTCTCTCTTTCTTTTCGGGTTACCAGGAAAACTGCCATTCGGCGACGGAATCGTGCTCCGGCCCGGCCAGCAGCTCGGGGCGCGGCTTGTCGGAGAACTCGGCCAGCACATCGTCCTTGATCGCGGCGAAGGCGTAGCTGCCGCGGTCGCGCGGGCGGGGCAGCGGCACGTCGACGATGCGCTTGATGCGGCCCGGCCTCGGTTCCATCACCACGACGCGGTCGCCCAGGTACACGGCTTCGTCCACGTCGTGCGTCACGAGGATGGCAGTGATGCCTTCCTGTTCCCAGATGCGCTGCAATTCCTGCTGCAGGTGATTGCGGGTGAGGGCGTCGAGGGCGCCGAACGGTTCGTCCAGCAGCAGCACCTCGGGGCGGTTGACGAGGGCGCGGGCAATCGCCACGCGCTGCGACATGCCGCCGGAGAGTTGATACGGGTGCGCCGTCTCGAACCCCTTCAGGCCCACCAGTTCGATGTGCTCCTGCACGGAGGCGCGCTTTTCGGCCTCCGGCAGGTCGGCGTTCAGCAGGCCCAGGGCGACGTTCTGCTCCACCGTCAGCCACGGGAACAGCCGGTGTTCCTGGAACACGATGCCCCGCTCCAGGCTGGTACCGACCACGCGTTTGCCGTCCAGCAGGATCTCGCCCTGGTAATCGTTCTCCAGGCCGATCACGAGCCGCAGCAAGGTGGACTTGCCGCAGCCGCTGGAGCCGACGATGCTGATGAATTCCCCCGGCCGGATCGACAGCGAGATATTGTCGAGGACCGGCAGGGTATTGCCCTTGACGCGGTATTGCTTGCTCAGATTGCTGATTTCCAGCGTGCCTGCGTGTGCCATGAGTTCTCCCAAAAAGTTCAGTACTGCCCGGTCGATGTGCCGCGCCAGCGCAGCAGCCGGCTTTCGATGCGGGTGGCGACCAGGTTCAATGCGAAGCCGACGAAGCCGACGACGACGATGCCCAGCAACACCTGGTCCATCCACAGGTGTTCGCGGCCGTCGGTGAGCAGGTTGCCGATGCCGATGCCCGAGGTGAGCAGGTATTCGGCGCCCAGCGTGGCCAGCCAGGCGTAGATCAGCGCCAGGTGCACGCCGGCGAAGATCGACGGCAGCGCGGCCGGCAGCACCACGCGCCGCAGCATCTGCAGCGGCGTGAGCGCGAATACGCGGCCCACCTCGATCAATTCGCGCGGCACGCTGCGGATGCCTTCGAAGGTGTTCAGCACCACCGGGAAGAACGCCGCCAGCGACAGGAACACCACCTTGGCCGTGTCGCCCAGGCCGAACCACACGGAGATCAGCGGAATCCAGGCGAACAGCGAGATCTGCTTGATCGTGTGCAGCGTGGGACCGACCAGGTTTTCCAGCAGCCGGGACAGGCCGAGGGCGATGCCGGCGGCGAAGCCGATCGTGCTGCCCAGCGCGAAGCCGGCCAGGTCGCGCGCCAGCGAGGCGCCCAGCGAGCGCCACAGGTAGCCGTTGTCGGAGAGGCGCACGGCCGTCTCCCACACCTTCCCGATGGGCACGAACATCACCGTGTCGGTCCATTCGAAGTGGAACGCGGCCCACCAGATGGCGAACAGGAACGCGGGCAGCGTCGCGCCGCGCACAATGCGGCGCAGGTCGGCGATTTCGGTCGAAGTCGTCATGGTCTTCCTTCAAAAGCCGTCGCGGCGCCAGCGCAGCAGGCGTTGTTCGATCACCGCCAGCAGCTTGTCGAGCGTGAAGCCGATGGCGCCCACGACCACCACCGCGGCCAGCACCACGTCGAGCTGGTACAGCTGGCGGCCGTAGACGATCATGAAGCCCAGCCCTTCGGACGAAGCCAGCAGCTCCACGGCCACCAGCGCGAGCCACGCATGCGTGAGGCCGTAGCGGATGCCGTTCCAGATCTGCGGCAGCGCCGCGGGGAACACGACCTTGGCAAGCAACTGCCAGCGCGTGAAGCGGTACACGCGCGCCACCTCGATGAAGCGGGTCGACACGCCCTGCAAGCCCTTGTAGGTGTTCAGCGCGATGGGCACGAAAGCGGCCTTGGAGATCAGGATGATCTTCAGCGCCTCGCCGATCCCCACGAGCATCATCAACAAGGGCAGCCAGCCGATCGACGGCACCTGGGCGATCAGGCGGAACGTGGGATACAGGTAATCCTTCGCGGTGGGCGAGAGCCCCATCAGCACGCCCAGCGCGAGCCCGCCCAGGCCGCCGGCCAGGAAGCCGGCCAGCACGCGCCACAGGCTGATCCACAGGTTGTCGGGCAGCTCGCCCGTCTGCATCAGCTCAACAAAAGTGGTGGCCACCATCGCCGGCGGCGGCAGGATCTGCGGCGGCAGCCACTCGTATTCGGCGGCCAGGTACCAGGCCAGCAGCACGGCGAGGGGAAAGGGCCAGGACAGCGCGAAGCGCGTCAGGCTGTCGTTCCAGCGCAGCAGCCGGCCGCGCGCCGGCGCCTCGGTCGAAGGCAGGGCAATGGTCAGTGTGGACATGGTTCCGTTATGTCAGTGACGCGGGCCGCGCCAGTGCAGCACGCGGGCTTCGGCCAGGGTGGCCAGGCGGTTCAGCACCATGCCGACGATGCCGATCAACAGCATGCCGACGATGATCAGTTCGATGTGGAAGGCGGCCTTGCCGCGGATGACCACGTTGCCGATGCCTTGCGCGGAAGAGCCCAGCAGGTATTCGGCGCCGATCGTGGCCAGCCAGGCGTACAGCAGCGCCAGGTGCAGGCCGGTGGCGATCTGCGGCGACGCGGCCGGCAGGATCAGCCGCCATGCCAGCTGCCAGCGGTTGAAGCCCAGCACGCGTGCCACCTCGACCTGCGCACGGGTGACACTGCGCACGCCCTCGAAGGTATTGAGCGCCACCGGATAGAAGGCGGAGAGCGCGATGAACAGGATCTTGGCCGCCTCGCCGGTACCGAGCCACGTGGACAGCAGCGGCAGCCACGCGAACAGCGAGATCTGCTTGAGCGTGTGGAACGTGGGGCCCACCAGCCGCTCGGCCCAGCGCGATACGCCGAGCAGGACGCCGAACAGGATGCCCCCCACGCTGCCGGCCGCGAAGCCGGCGAGGTCGCGCGAGAGGCTGGCTTGCAAGCCGGTGAGCAACTGGCCGCTGCCGATCACCTTCCAGGCCGCCTCGACGACGGCGGCCGGCGGCACGATCAACCTGGTGTTCACCAGTTGCAGCGCCGTCACCACATACCAGGCGACGAGGAAGAGCAGCGGCAGCACGAAGCCGCGCGGATCGATGTTTTTCATTGCACTCTCCTCAATATGCCCGGCGCTGCCAGCCCTGCAAGCGCGCCTCGCCCCAGGCCAGCAGGCGATCGAGCACGATGCCCACGGCGCCGATGACGATCATGCCGACCACCACGATATCGAGTTGCAGCAGCTGGCGGCCCCACACCATCAGGTAGCCGATGCCTTCGCTCGATGCCAGCAGTTCCACGAACACCAGCGACAGCCACGCCTGCATCACGCCCTGCCGCAAGCCCTGGAAGATTCCGGCGGACGCCGCGGGCAGCACCAGCCGCCGCACTTTTTGCCAGAACGTGAAGCGGTGCACGGCCGCCACTTCCAGCAGCGCGCGGGGAATGTTGCGAATGCCCTGGTAGGTGTTCACGGCCACCGGCACCACCACGGCGATCGAGATGGCCGCGATCTTCAGCGCCTCGCCGATGCCGGCGAAGATGATCAGCAGCGGCACCCAGCCGATCACCGGGAATTGCGACACCAGCTGGAAGCTCGGGTACACATAGGCCTTCACCGTGTTCGAGATGCCCATCGCGATCCCCAGCAGGAAGCCGGCGCCGCCGCCGATGGCCAGGCTCCAGCCGAGCCGCGAGAGGCTGATGGCCAGGTTCGACGTCAGGTCGCCGTTGTCCCACAGCTCGACCAGCGACTGCCACACGAGGGCCGGCGCGGGCAGGATCTGCTCGGCGAGCCAGCGCTGGTCGACGGCGTATTGCCACAGGCCGAGCAGCAGCAGCGGCAGGATCAGGCCGGCGGCGACATTGAAGGCCGGCGCGAAGGCATGCCTGCCCGGTTCCGCCGCACTCGCGTTGGCGGCTGGCGTAACCGTGGGCTGCGGCAGGGGCGTCGCGGCCAATGTGGCAACTGAGGTGACAATTGAGGTGGCGGTGGTCATGATGCCGTCAGTTCTGCGCCACCTGCGCGGTCTTCGGCTTGCCGGCGGCATTGAATTCGGGCCAGTAGCCTTCCAGCTTCAATTCCTTCAGCGCCGTGTTCAGGTACTTCGGCGCCAGCCAGCCGTCGACGCTCACGTCACGGCGGATCAGCTTGAATTCCCTGGCCTGCACGATCGACTTCTTCAGGTTCTCGACGAAGTACTCGTCCAGCAGCGGCGACAGGCGCCATTTCAGCGGCACGTCGGCGAAGGTCTTCTGGTATTCGTAGTAGCTGGTGCCGGAATTCGACCACAGCTTGTACTGCGCCTCGCGGTTCTTCTCCTCCGAGCTCCAGGCCGTGACCTTGATCAGGGCGGTGACCACGCGTTGCACGATGTCCGGGTATTTTTTCTCGAATTCCTCGGAGACCCAGAACACGCCCTGCGACGTCAGCTCAGGGTCGGGGCCGGTCGAGTAGATCACCTTGCCGACGCCGCGCGCCTCCAGGTCGAACGGGGCGATGAAGCCGCCATCGACATCCTTGGTGGCGATCGCCGCGCGCAGGGTGTCGCCGTCCATGCTCACCGTCTTGAAGTCACGCTCGGTCAGGCCATGCTTCTTCAGGATGCGGCCCAGCGCCAGCTGGCTGGCCGTGCCCTTGAACACGGCCAGGCGCTTGCCCTTCAGGTCTTCCAGCGACTTGGCGGGCGAGTCGATCGGGCCGGTGATGTAGGCCGGGCCGAAGCGCGTGTACGAGAACAGGATCTTCGTGCGCAGGCCGGTCGAGCGGCCGATGATGATGGGCAGGTCGCCGTGGTGCGCGAAGTCCGCCAGCCCGTTGGCCAGCTGTTCGTTCGTGGCGGGACCCGCGCCGGGGTTGAAGGTCCACTGGATCTTGATGCCATCCTTGGCGAATTCCTTCTCCAGGATACCCTGCTGGTGGGCGGTGGCGATCGACGTGCCGCCCGTCAGCGGCCGCCCGCCGGTGCCGGCGCTGGAGTACGAGATGCGGATGACCTTTGGTTTGTCCTGTGCGTGGGCTGCCGGCGCGGTGAAGCCCAGCGTGACGGTGGCAATGCCGGCCAGCAGGGCGGCGACGGTGCGGAAGCTTGCTAGTTTCATGGCGATATCCTGTGTTTCGATGATCAGAAGCCGAACTGGAACTGGGCCAGCAACTCGTTCGAGCTGCGCTGGGCGGGGTTCTGGTAGTCGTAGTGGTTCAGGTTGACCTGGAACTTGGTGGTCTCGGCGAAGAACAGGTTGAAGCCGAGGACGCCGACCTTGGTCCTGTCGTTGTCCAGCGCCCGGTTCGGGTCGAACGTGTCGTATCGGGCGAACAGCTGGTAGGACTTGGGCCAGTAGTCGTCGTACTTCGCCTGCGCCCGCGAGCTGGCCACCCACTGCTCGCCCCAGGTGTAAAAGGCGGTCAGGTACTGGCCGCGCGACTTGATCTCGGGGCCGTTGTTGGCCACGCCGTCGCGGCCTTCCGCATACTCGTAGGTGATGCCGAACGGCGCGTGGTTGTAGTAGATATCGAAGCCGTAGCGGTCGCGCTTGCCCAGGCCCACGACATTGGTGCCATTGACCAGGTTCTTCTTGCCCTTGTAGGCCGACACGCCGAACTTCAGCTCGCGGAACAGGCTGTAGTAATCGACCGGCAGCGTGAAGGCGAGGCGGGCGATGTAATCCTTATGGTTGTTGTCGTCCGACTTGTTCGGGCCGCTGCCGTTGACGACGCCGAACGCATACTCGAGCAGCGGGGCGCGGTAGTTGAAGCCGTAGTCCACGTACGGGTCGTAGTCGCCGCGCACGATCAGGCCGATCTGCCGGGTGCCGACGCCGAGGCCGCCGAGGAATTGCGCGTTGTTGATCACGGGCCGCAGCTCCTCGCCGATCTGTGCTTCCAGGCCGAAGGGGATTTGCTGCTGGCCCAGCGTGATCGTCAGGCGCGGGTCTTCCAGGCCCGTCAGCGTGGGCAGGGGACTGTAGCGTATGTAGGCGTCGGTGGCGTTCAGCTGGCTGCCGTCGGTGGCCGGGCTGTTCTTCGCATAGGCGAAGGCCAGGCGGTAGTCGAGGTTGCGGCCTTCCGAATAGTCGCGATACAGGCTGCCGGCGAAGTTCAGCGTGGCTTGCGGGATGTCGAAACTCGACGAGCGGTCGCTTGAGGTGGCCGTGCTGCCCGTGCGCACGGCCGGGTCCTGCGCCGTGTAGCGGGCCTGCACGCTGCCGCCGATCGTGGTGCCGCGCGTGGTCAATGCGGTCTTCGTTTCGCGGTTGCGCTTTTGCTCGTACTTGTAGTTTTCCAGGTCGGTGCGCAGGCCGTCGATGTCGGCCTTGGTGGCGACCTCCGGCGCGGCCGGCGTGGTTTCGGTATTGGCGGACGGCGCCCCGGGGTCTGCCTTGGCCGTGGCTTCCGGTCCGATGAAAGTCTTTTCGGCCGAGGCACTCGATTGCCCCGCCTCCGCCGGTGCCGCCACCGGTGTCCGCGCGGCCGTACCCTGTCCCCCGATTTGCTGCTGCAAGGTCTTCACGACTGCCTTCAATTCCTCGATCTGGCGTTGCAGGTCTTCATTGCTTTGCCCCGCCGCCTGGGTCGCGCCGGCGATCGCGAGCAGGCCGGCGGTGGTGCAGATTCTTCGATGTAGGTACTTCAAACAATGCTCCTGATGGGTTGGACGGTTCACTGCTGTTTACTTTCATTACGCAGGTTCCGTGCCATCCTTTTTGCGCCATTTCCGGGGTTTTCGCGCGCTTTCCATCGATTCGCTGTCGATTCGCCAGCACTTGCCAAACAGATGCGGGTGGAGCTGCTGCGAAGCCAACAGCGTCGGCCTCGCATGCGGTCAGGCGGCTTTCGCGGCCTTGATGGAGAAGCGGTTCACGGGCTTGTCCAGGCCCAGGTTCTCGCGCAGCGTGGTGCCTTCGTACTCGGTGCGGAACAGGCCG
This sequence comes from Massilia sp. METH4, assembly GCF_037094685.1. Taxonomy (NCBI): domain Bacteria; kingdom Pseudomonadati; phylum Pseudomonadota; class Betaproteobacteria; order Burkholderiales; family Oxalobacteraceae; genus Massilia; species Massilia sp. METH4. Next base: position 1,781,939 of record NZ_CP146614.1, read on the forward strand.
CGCTTTTGCAGCTCGGGGATCACCAGGTCGACGAACTCGTCCAGCGATTGCGGCAGCACGGGCGGCATCACGTTGAAGCCGTCCGCCGCACCGTTCTCGAACCACTTCTGCATTTCATCGGCGATCTTCTGCGGCGTGCCCACCACCACCCAATGGCCGCGCGCGCCGGCCAGGTATTCGTACAGCTGGCGCACGGTGAACTTCTCGCGGCGCGCCAGCTCGATCACCACGTGGTGGCGGCTGTTCTTGCCGGAGGGCGGCGTGGGGTAGTAGGGCGGCGGCGCGTCGAGGTCCCACTTGGTGAGGTCCTCGCCCGGCCAGAAGCGCGCGATGGTGTCGAGGCCGACGGATGGGTGAATGAGGCTTTGCAGCTCGGCCCATTTTGCCTCCGCCTCTTCCTGCGTGCGGCCGATGACAGGCGAGATACCGGGCAGGATCAGCAGCTGGTCCGGGCGGCGGCCGTACTTCGCCAGGCGGCCCTTCACGTCGCTGTAGAACGCCTGCGCTTCCTCGAGGCTCGTCCAGGCCGTGAAGATCGCCTCGGCCGTGGCGGCCGCCAGCTCGCGGCCCGGCTCCGAGGAACCCGCCTGCACGATCACCGGCTGCCCCTGCGGCGAGCGCTCCAGGTTCAGCGGGCCGGCCACCTTCAGGTACTTGCCGTGGTGGTTCAACGCGTGCAGCTTGCCGGGATCGAAGTAGACCCCGCTCTCCGGGTCGCGCTGGAAGGCGTCGTCCTCGAAACTGTCCCACAGGCCCTTCACGACATCGAGGAATTCGTGGGCCTTCTCGTAGCGCACCTCCGGGTCCGGGTGCGCATCAAGGCCGAAGTTGCCGTAGACGGAATCGGCGCCCGTGGTGACGACATTCCACGCCGCGCGGCCCTTGCTGATGTGGTCCAGCGACGCGAACTTGCGCGCCAGCAGGAAGGGATCCTCGTACGTGGTCGACGCGGTGGCGACGAAGCCGATGTGTTTGGTGACGACCGACAGGGCCGACCACAGCGTGACGGGCTCGAAATAGGACACGCGGCCCTGGCGGCTGAACGCCTCGTTGTCATTGCCGCGGTAGGCCACGCCGGGGCTGTCCGCCACGAACACCTGGTCGAACAATCCCCGCTCGGCGGTCTTGGCCACGGCGATGTAATGGTCGATATTGACGCCGGAATCGACCTGCGAACCGGGATGACGCCACGCGGCGATGTGATGGCCGGTGGCCATGATGAAGGCGCCGAGACGCATCTTGCGTTGGGACATGAAATTTCTCCGTGATGATGATGCGGCTGTGCTCGTGTCTCGTGGGGTCAGACCCCACGAGACACGAGCACAGCCTTAAATGAACTCGATACTCGCTCATGCCCATTACCTATGGAGGGCGCGGGCACGATCAAGGACCTGTAGAGCTTGTGTCACTGGGGTCTGACCCCACGAGACACGAGCTCAGCCCTTGTTAGCGTTGGGGACTCGCCTTCAGCTTCGCTTCCACCACCGTCCCCTTGAAGAAGTCGGGATTCGCTTCCGTGTACAGCTTGTACGGGTTGGTGAACACATACGCCTTGAAGTCCGCTTCGCTGATCACGCCTTCTTCGACGAGGCCGTAGGCTTCGGCCAGGGCGTCGGTGAGGTCGGGCACGTCCCAGTGGCCCACGTCGGACGAGTAGATCGCGTTGATCTTCGTGCCCAGCGGGTTGGACTTGTCGTTGAAGGCGGTGGCGATCGTGCGGTCGTCGGATTCGGAGCCGAAGAAGAAGTTGTCGACCCAGCGCGCCTTGATGTCTTCCACCTTCTCGATGCCGGCCTTGGCGAAGTCGTCGAGTTCATCGCCCTGCGGCTGGCGCGAGCCGTGCGTGTAGTGCGCGCCGAGGGTGTCGCGAATCAGGTCTTCGCCATCGATGGAACGCCCCTTGGTCAGGTCGGCGCCGTAGCGGCGGAACAGGTCCGTCAGCAGCGCGCGGTCGGTGGCGGCCGGGTCGTAGTTCTTCAAGCCTTCCAGGCTGCGTTTTTCCCAGCGGTCGACGAGGTGCGTGAACACGCGGGCGCCCCAGTCGGCGCCGCCCTCGAGCAGGCCGACGCGCAATTGCGGGAAGCGCTTCGTGACGCCGCCGAAGAACAGCGCCTTGGCGAACGCCTCGGAACCGTCGGCGAAGTGGCCGATGTGGTTGTTCATGTAGTTGCTGATCGAGCTGCGGCCCGTCCAGCCCTGGCTGCCATAGTGCGTGAGGATCGGCACGCCCAGTTCCACGGCCCTGGCCCAGAACGGGTCGTAGTCGTATTCGCTGTCGATACCGTAGAAGTCCTGGTAGGAGATGTACTTCTGCAGTTCCGGGTGCTGGTCGGCCGGGTACTTGTCGGCCAGCGCGCGGATGGGGCGGCGCACGCTGCCGGCGATGTTGATGGCCTTCAGGCCCAGCGTCTTGATCGCGAATTCCAGCTCGGCGATGCCTTCTTCCGGCGTGTGCAGCGCGATGCCGGCCACCGGCGTGAGGCGGTCGCTGTACTTGCGATACAGGTCGGCGTGGTAGTGGTTGACGGCGCGCTGCAGCGCCGTGCGGTCATCCTTGTCGCGCACGCCCAGCGGTGCCAGCACATTGTTCGGGAACAGGATCGAATAGTCCGAACCTTGCTCTTCCTGGCGTTCGTACAGCAGCTCCGGCAGGTGGTACGTCGCCACGTCCAGCGTGTTCTTCGTCACCCGTGCCCACCATGGCGCACGGATCGTGCGGTAGTACTGGCGCTCTTCCGGCGTCTGCTCGTACCAGTTCTTGCCGTTGCCGATGAAGCCGCGGCCGATGCGCGAGGCCGAAGCCTTGCGCAAGGCGTCGACGAGCTTCACGCCGCCGTAGTTGGCCACGTAGTCCTCGAGGTCGGGCGTGTAGTCGTTGGTATGGACATCGGTATCGATGACGGGGAAGTCGAGCTTCTGCTTGACGGCGACGGACGGGGAAGCCTTGATGCGGTCGAGACGGTCGTTCACTGTGGTTCTCCAATGATGGTGTGGTCGGGGCGGAGCTACCGTCCTGATTGCAGCATTCGTGCCATGCCGAATACGGGGAAAACAGCGGCAAGAGGCTTGAAAACTGTTGGATGCCGCACAGCGGGTGCTGGCTGGCGAACAGCGGGGCAACAGCGCGGTGAAGAACGGGGAATATCCGGCGCGCTCGCGCCGGAGCCTTACATGGCGGCGCGCACGCCGTGGAAGTCGCGCGATTCGATGCGCGCATCGGCCGGGTCGCCGCCGATCAGGCCGAAACGCTTGAGGTGCGTGCGCAGCACGTTGCGGCTGATGCCCAATGCCTTTGCCGTCTGCACCTGGTTCTGCTCGCAGGCGTCGAAGGCCACGCGGATCAGCCGCTCCTCGACGGTATCGAACAGTGCCGGCTCGCCCGCCTCGACGAGATCGTTCAGCAGCGCGTCCAGCTGCTCCAGCCCCGACACCGCCCGCGCACCGCTGTCGTGATGAGCCGGGGCGACCGGCACGGTGGCGACCGCGGGTGGGCGCCCTGCCGGGACCCGACCGCCGATACGCAGGTCCTCGGCGAGGATGCGCTGCTGGCGGCACACGATCAAGGCATAGTGGATCACGTTTTCCAGCTCGCGAATATTGCCGGGCCAGTCGTAGGCCAGCAGCGCGCTTTCCGCATCGGCTTCCAGCGCCACGCCATCGAGCTTCATCTTCGCGCCGTACAGGCCGATGAAGTGGCGCGCCAGCGGCAGGATGTCGCCGGGCCGCTCGTACAGCGGCGGCAGGTTGACGGTGGCCACGCTGAGCCGGTAATACAGGTCCGAACGGAAGCGGTCCGCGGCGATCGCCTTGTGCAGGTCCACGTTGGTGGCGGCCACCAGCCGCACGTCGAGCGGGATCGCGCGGCGCGAGCCCAGGCGCACCACCTGCCGCTCCTGCAGCACGCGCAACAGCTTCACTTGCAGCGCGGGCGACAGGTCGCCGATCTCGTCGAGGAACAGCGTGCCGCCGTTGGCGGCCTCGAACCAGCCGGCGCGGGCCTGGCTTGCCCCCGTAAAAGCGCCCGCCTCATGGCCGAACAGTTCCGCGTCGATCAGCGATTCGCTGAAGGCGCCGCAGTTGACGGCGATGAAAGGGCCGGCACGCTCGCTTTGCGCATGGATATGGCGCGCGACGAGCTCCTTGCCCGTGCCGGTCTCGCCGATCACCAGCACGGTGGCGTCGCTGCGCGCCACTCTTTCCACCTGCTCGAGCAATGCAAGGGAACGGGGGTCGTGGAATAGCAGCGCCTTGGCGCGGATCGACAGCGCCATCCCGAACGAATCGGGAAAAGTCAGTACCTTGTTCACAGTGCCTCGCAATGAAAGGTCGTGGTACCGTGACCGGCACCGGGCCGGCCGCGCCTTACAGCTTGGCGACCGAGACTTCGGTGGCCTTCACGAGAGCCACCACTTCCACGCCGGGCGCCAGGCCCAGGTCGCGCACGGAGCGGGTGGTGATCACCGACGTGACGATGCCGGCCGGGGTTTCGATATCGACTTCCGACACGACCGGGCCGTCGATGATTTCCTTCACCTTGCCGCGGAACTGGTTACGGACGTTGATTGCCTTGATGCTCATGGATTCTCCTCTGTCGAGCGATAAAAATTAGGAATGCGATCACGGCTGGATGCGCCAGGCGTATGGCTTGCCGCCCGGGTGTGGGCATGAGCCGGCCCTCGCCATCGGGTGGGATGGCATGCGGGCGCCACGACGCGGTGGCGGGGCACGGATACGGTGGAAGTAGGGCGTTACATTCGGGTGCGGTTACATCGCATCGAACGGCCAGAAATCGCCCGGTGACGGGGTCGCGGCATGGAATGGACTGGATTCATCGGCATCGTTCCTGCTTCCTGGCGAATTCTGGTGTGCTCCAGATTAAAGACATGCCTGAAAAATAAGAACGAATCGTTTTGCCGATCTTTATACGCTGGCCGAATAAAGGTCGCGTACCGTGCTGTAGCGTACCGACGCGCCCGCCGCGGCCTGGCACCATGGAGCCATATCGTAACCACATCGAGGAGAACAATCATGGGCAAGTATCTGATTGCTTGGCTGCTGGGCGTGCCGGCCGTGGTGCTGGTGCTGATCTACCTGATCTTCTGATTGCCATGAAAACCGCCACCTCGCGTGGCGTTTTTTACTTTTGAAGGCACCGGCGGTGCCACGCCGATCGCTGTTGGGCTAAGCTGGCGGGCGAATCCACTTCGCCGACCGCCGCCATGTTCGTATCGCCACGCCGCGCCTTCCTGAAGCAATCGTTCGCCGCCACCGCCACCCTTTCAGGCCTCTCTGGCCTGCAAGCCCAGGCGGCGGGAGACTCGCCGGTCGCCACCACGCGGCACGGCCGGGTGCGCGGCTACCGCGACAACAGCATCAACGTCTTCAAGGGCGTGCGCTATGGCGCGGATACGGCGCCGCGCCGCTTCATGGCGCCGCTGCCGCCGCAACCCTGGGGCGGCATCCGGGACGCGCTCGAACACGGCGCGGCCTCGCCGCAGTCTTCCCGGGAAGACGCGACGAGCGAGGATTGCCTGTTCCTGAACGTGTACACGCCCGGCCTCGCCGATGGCGCGCGCCGCCCGGTCATGTTCTACATCCACGGGGGCGCCTACAACAACGGTTCCGGTTCCAGCCCGCTGTACGACGGCGTGCGGCTGTGCCGGCGAGGCGACGTGGTGGTGGTGACCGTCAACCACCGCCTGAATGCGTTCGGCTACCTGTACCTGGCGCGCCACGGCGGAGAACACTATGCCGATTCCGGCAACGCCGGCCAGCTCGACCTCGTCCTCGCGCTGCGCTGGGTGCGCGACAACATCGGCGCGTTCGGCGGCGATCCCGACAACGTGACCGTGTTCGGACAATCCGGTGGCGGCGCCAAGATCGCCACGCTCATGGCAACGCCCGCGGCGGCCGGCCTGTTCCACCGCGCCGCCACGATGAGCGGGCAGCAGGTGACGGCCAGCGGCCCGCTCAACGCCGCGTTGCGCGCGCAGGCGGTGCTGGATGCGCTGAAGCTGGCGCCGAACCGCGTGGACGACATCCGCACGCTGCCCTATCAACGGATCGTCGAGGTGCTGGGCACGCGCGACCCGGTGCTGCCGTTCGGCGGCGTGTCGTTCGCACCCGTGCTGGACGAGCGCAACCTGCCGCGCCACCCGTTCTATCCGGACGCGCCGCCCCAGTCGGCCCGCATTCCGATGATGATCGGTAACACGCACGATGAAACGCGCGCCTTCCTCGGCGGCGACCCGGCCAATTTCAACCTCGCATGGGACCAGCTGCCCGGCAAGCTCGTGCCGAACATGCGCGTCGACATCCAGCCCGAGGCCGTGATCGCCGCCTACCGCAAGCTCTATCCGGGACTGTCGGCCAGCGACCTGCTGTTCAAGATCACTACCGCCTCGCGCTCCTGGCGCGGCGCCATCATCGAGGCGGAAGAGCGGGCGAAAGCCGGCAGCCCCGCCTTCGTCTACCAGCTCGACTGGGCCACGCCAAAGGATGGCGGCAAGTTCGGCGCGCCGCACGCCTCCGACATCCAGCTCGTGTTCGACAATATCGCCAAGCCGGGCGCCACCGCGATCGGCCCGCAGGCGCAGCCGATGGCCGACATGATGAGCGAGGCGTTCATCGCCTTTGCCCGCACCGGCAATCCGGACAACCGGCTGCTGCCGCACTGGGAGCCGTACGACATGGCGCGGCGGCAGACCATGATCTTCGACGTGCCGCCACGCATGGAGGACGATCCGCGGGGGGCCGAGCGGCGCATCTTCGCCAGAGTGCCGTACGTGCAGCCAGGAACATGAAGAACATGCTGTCAGTCTTTGGACAGGTAGCCGGGCCGACAATGCGCGCTCCAACACATGCAAGGAGCGGCACATGTTCAGACAAGCAGTACTGTTTTTCGGCCTGGCAGCGGTTTCTTTACGCCGGCGCCACCACCCTGTTCCCCACGGTCGGCGAGAAGGGCCCGCCACAGCGGCTCACGCCTTCGTCGAGAAGGGCCAGTCGATCGTTCATGCGCGCGGCACTCGCTCCATGACTTTGCGCCGGCGCTGCGGCCAGGGAGGCGCTGCAAGCGCTTGTCGGCTCGGTGCAACTCGACTTCATGACGGATGGGGCGAGCCGAATTCGCGCGTAAGCCTCAGCATGTCGAGGAGCCGGATGCCCTGCTCGAAGATCGGCTCGGGGTAATTCGTGGTGAAGAAGTCCCTGTCGATCGCGGTGACCCGGAAGCCCTGGCGCTGGTAGAACGCCAGCTGGTAGCCAAAAGATCCGGTGCCGACCTCCAGCCGCGCCGCGCCAGCCTTTTCGTGGAAGCCGACGACCCATTCCAGCAAAGCCGTGCCGATGCCCGACTTCTGGCTGCCGGGGCGCACTGCGATGCTCATGAGTTCATGAGTGCCGCCGCCGCGCGCCTGCACGGCGCAGGCGGCAACGATCGCACCGCCGTCGAATGCCGCGAAGCATCGCGAACTGGCGAGGTAGGAGCGCACTTTCGTTTCGCTGGGGTCCGCCAGCAGCAGCAGGTCCAATGGGGCTTGCGCGGGATCGATTTCCGAGAAGGACAGGGGCATGGCGCGATCGGGCTGAAAACCCCGACTGTAGAGGGGAAATGCAGAACCGGCAATGCCGCGTGAAGGAAGGCCTCATCGACATGATCGCTACGCGTTGCGAAGACCGCCACGTTCCGGTGATTTTTGCTACGCTGATCCCATGCATACCGCCCAGCCTCCCACCCATACCCTGGAATTGCGCGTGCGCGAACTGTCGCAACTGTTCAATTCCCTCGACCCGACGCCCTTCCTCAACCGCGACCTGGATCGCTCCTGCGAGGTCTATATCGAGAACTGGGCACTGCCACTGCCCGCCGACAGCCGCCTGCACCTCGTGATCCACGTCGAGGAACCGGTCGAGCCGCGGGAGGCGGGCGAACTGCTGGCCGATGCGGTCCACAATCACTACGGCTACAAGATCGAGCTGGCGCGCGGCGAACTGGCCCAGTTGCTCAGGCAGGGGAGAGCAAGCCTCGTGATCGGTCTCGTGTTCGTGGCCGCCTGCCTCACCGCGGGCGAGCTGCTGCTGAACGCGTTTCCCGGGCACGCCGCGAAGGTGGCGCGGGAAAGCCTGACGATCATCGGCTGGGTGGCCATGTGGCGGCCCGTGCAGATCTTCCTCTATGACTGGTGGCCGTTGAAAAGCCGGATCGGGACGCTGGAGAGCATCCGGTTCGCCCGCGTCTCCGTCGTGCAGCGTGGTGCAGGCGTGGACGCCGGTGCACGCTGACCCGGCCATGGGTCATGCTTAATCAAACATAACAAAAGATTCGGCGAGTCATTGTCTGGTCATCAAGCTGTCATTTATGACTACTAGAATCCGGGGCGTTTTGTAACCCCACCAGGCATAGGACCCAGCAATGAACAAGCCGAACGACTTGACGCTCACGCCCACCGCGGCGGACGACCTCGACAGCAGCAATGCGCCGAACCATTTCAATGCCGTGCTGAGCGCACGCCTGTCCCGTCGCAACATGCTGCGCGGCGGCTTCGCGACGGCGGCCACCGCCGTGCTGGGCGGCCTGGGCCTGTCCGGCTGCGGCGGTTCCGACGACGATCCGGTGACGCCGCCTCCGACCACGAATCCGACGCCACCGGCACCGGCGCCGGCGGAAAAGCTGCTGGCCTTCACGGCCGTGCCGAAGAGCCTGGCCGATTCCGTCCTGGTCCCGGCCGGCTACACCGCCACCGTGATCTACGCGCTGGGCGACCCGCTGCGCGCCGCGACGGCCGCCTACAAGAACGACGGCACCGACACCGATTTCGACAACCGCGCCGGCGACCACCACGACGGCATGGAATTCTTCGCGCTGTCCGCCACCGGCACGCCGTCGACGACGGCCTCGGACCGCGGCGTGCTCGCCGTGAACCACGAGGCGACCACCGATGAAAAACTGTCCTCGCACTTCCTGCACGCCAACGGCGGCACCACCTCGCTGCCGCGCCCGGCCGGCGAAGTGGACAAGGAAGTGGCCGTGCACGGCATCAGCGTGGTCGAAGTGAAGAAAACCGGCACCACCTGGGCCACCGTCACCGATTCCACGTTCAACCGCCGCATCACGCCGCTGACCGAAGTGGAAATCGGCGGCCCGGCGCGTGGCAATGCGCTGCTGGTTACCAAGTTCTCGCCGGACGGCACGCGCACCCGCGGCACCCTGAACAACTGCGGCAACGGCCGCACGCCGTGGGGCACCTACCTGTCCGGCGAAGAAAACTGGTCCGGCTACTTCTTCCGCTCGGCCACCGACGACGCCGCGCGCGGCAACGACAAGAGCGTGGCCTCGCTGCGCCGCTACGGCCGCACGCAGGGTTCCGCATCGCGCCACGGCTGGGAAACCGGCGGCACGGAAGACAAGTACCAGCGCTGGGACATCAGCGTGAAGGGCGCTTCGGCCAGCGCCGACTACCGCAACGAGATGAACGGCCAGGGCTACATCATCGAAGTGGACCCGTACGACAAGACCAAGGTCGCCAAGAAGCGCAGCGCCCTGGGCCGCTTCGCCCACGAGAGCGCCGCCTTCGGCCTGGTCACCGCCGGCCAGCCGGTGGCCGTGTACATGGGTGACGACTCGCGCAACGAATACATCTACAAGTTCGTGTCGAACGCCGTCTGGAGTGCCGCGGACGCGACCCCGGCCGACCGCATCGCCACGGGCGACAAGTACCTGGACGTGGGCAAGCTGTACGTGGCCAAGCTGAATGCGGACGGCACCGGCCAGTGGATCGAACTGTCGATCAACAATGCGCAGATCGCCGCCTATGCCGCCTACAAGTTCGCCGACCAGGCGGACGTGCTGGTCAATGCCCGCCTGGCAGCGGACGCCGTGGGTGCGACCAAGATGGACCGCCCGGAATGGTGCTCGGTGAACCCGGCCAACGGCGAGATCTACTACACGCTGACGAACAACTCGAACCGCAGCGTGAATCCGAGCGGCTCGTCGCAGCTGGCCCCGGACTCGGGCAACCCGCGCGCCTACACGGACATGAAGGGTACCAGCGCGCAGAACGGCAACCCGAACGGCCACATTATCCGCTTCAAGGAAGGCGCGGGCGCTGGCGCGGCCACCACCTTCCAGTGGGACGTGTACCTGTTCGGTGCCGAGAGCGGCGCGGATGCGACGAAGATCAACCTCTCCTCGCTGACCGCCGACCAGGACTTCTCCAGCCCGGACGGCCTGGCATTCCTGAAGAGCACCGGCATCTGCTGGATCCAGACCGACGACGGCGCCTACACGGACGTGACGAACAACATGATGCTGGCCGCCCTGCCGGGCCAGGTGGGCGACGGCGCGAAAACCACGCTGACCTACGACAAGGCCGACGGCAGCAAGCTGGCCGTGGACACCTACGTGGGCAAGAAGGCCAGCGCCGACACGCTCAAGCGCTTCCTGGTCGGCCCGGTGGGCGCGGAAATCACGGGCATCACGGAAACGCCGGACGGCAAGGCGCTGTTCGTCAACATCCAGCACCCCGGTGAAAACACCGCGCTGGCCGATATCGCCAACCCGGACAAGTACACGAGCAAGTGGCCGAGCAATGCCGGCTACGGCCCGGGCCGGCGCCCGCGTTCGGCGACGATCGTCATCACGAAGAACGACGGCGGGCGCATCGGGACCTGATCGCCCCGTGAACAGGCATGCGAAAGGCCGGCAATTGCCGGCCTTTTTTGTTCCGTTACATCGCTTGGGGCATGCCAGGTACCGATGGCGTAACCTCGGCGATAATGCATGTCCTGTCTCGCTCAGCACCCACCATGCACTTCACCCTCGACGATATTACCGCTCAGTTCGATGTCGGCACCTATGCGCGCGGCGCGGATTATGCGCGGCGGCGCAAGGTGCTCAGTATCACGCGGGATGATGATTGCCTGTTCGGCGAAGTGGAAGGCAGCGGCCGCAATGTCTACGAGCAGACCATCTACCTGTCGCCCACCGCGCGTGGCGGCGTGCGAGTGGAAGGCGAATGCAGTTGTCCGATGGATTACAACTGCAAGCACGTCGTGGCCGTGCTGCTGGCCAGTCTCGACGAGCCATCGGGCACGGCAATCGCGCCAGAGCCCGCGCTGCCGGCGGGGGCCGAGAATTGGCTTGGCGAATTTGCGCTGGCGCTGGGGACCGACAGCCCGGCGCCAGCAGGAAGCCGAGCCGGCCCTGTGCACCGACTCGGCTTCCTGCTGGTGCCGGACCGCCGAGAGGGCACGCTGCGCCTGCACCTGTGCAAGACGCGCCCGCACAAGGATGGTGGCCTGGCTTCCGCCACGATCCAAAGCGACCTGAGCGGCCTGCTCATCATGCCGCCCGACTGGGTCCGCCCCGAGGACGAGGAACCGCTCCGGCTGGTGGCGGCCTTGCGGAATGGCAATTTGTACTACGGCGACAACCGTCTCACCGGGACGATCGGTGCCCGCCTGCTGGAATTGCTGTGCGCACAGGGCCGGCTGTTTTACGCGCCCAGCACGTCCGGCCTGAAACGCGCCACCATCGTCGCGGTGAGTGCCGGGCCGCGGCGCGACGCGATACTGGACTGGCAGAGCGCGGAAGACGGCGAACTGCTGCAGCTGGGCTGGCGGTCTCCGGATGGCGGCCCCGTCGGCCACGTACTGCCCACGGAGCCGGTGCTGTACCTGGAGGATGGCCGTCTCGGTCGCCTGGCGCTGCCGGAGCCGCTCGCCGCGATGCGGCCCAGGCAATTGCTGGCGATGGTGGCGAAGGCGCCGCGGCTGGCGCCGGCGCACGTCGCCGGCTTGTCCGCGCGGCTGGCGGCGCGGGGGCTCGACCGCGTATTGCCGCTGCCGCGGGCACTGGAAACGCGCCAGCGCAGCGACATCCTGCCGCTGCCTTGCCTGCTGCTCGAGAGCGCCTACGGCGCCGGCCTGGACGAACTGTTGCATTATGCTGCCTTGTCGTTCGACTACGACGGGGAGACGGCAACGGCAGCGAGCCCGCCGCAGCTGCGCCGGATGCATGGCGCGGCAATCGAACTCATCGAGCGCAACCGCGCTGCCGAAGAGGCGGCAGCGGGTTTGCTGGCCTCACTGGGCTTTGGCGGCGTGCCGCCCGATCCCCTGCAGCTGGCCTCCCCCAGGCACTGGATGGCATTCGTGCGCCACGAAGTGCCACGCCTGCGCGCCATGGGCTGGCGAGTCGTCATGGAGCCCGGCTTCCTGTACGACTTCCACGACCCGGAAGACTGGTACGCCGAGCTGGACGAGGAGGGCGAGGGCGTCAACGCCTGGTTCGCGCTGGAACTGGGCTTCGTCATCGATGGCCGGCGCCATGCGCTGCTGCCGCTGCTGGTGCAGATGATCCGCTCGACGCCGGGCCACTTCGATGCCGCCTCGCTGGCGGCGCACGACGACGACGCCGCGTCCATCGTCACCCTGCCCGACGGCAAGCGGGTTGCCCTGCCGTGGGGCCGCATCAAGCCCATCCTGCTGACGCTGGGCGAGCTGTATTTCACCGAGCGCCTGGGCGACACGCTGCGCCTGCCGGCAACGGATGCGGCACGCCTGGCGGAACTGGAACGGGCCGCGCAACTGCGCTGGATAGGCGGCGAGCGGCTGCGCGAACTGGGCCGCAAGCTCGAGGGTTTCGGCGGCGTACTGCCGGTAGCGGCGCCGGCTGGCCTGCGCGCCACGCTGCGCTGCTACCAGCGCGACGGCCTGGCCTGGATGCAGTTCCTGCGCGAGTACGGCTTCGGCGGCATCCTCGCCGACGACATGGGGCTCGGCAAGACCATCCAGACGCTGGCCCATGTGCTGGCCGAAAAGGAAGCGGGCCGGCTCGACGCGCCGGCGCTGGTGGTTGCTCCGACCAGCCTGATGGACAATTGGCGGGCCGAGGCTGCGCGCTTCGCGCCCGGCTTGCGCGTGCTGCTCCTGCACGGCAAGGACCGGGCGGCGCTGTTCGACGGCGTCGCCCAGGCTGACCTGGTCCTCACCACCTACCCGCTGCTGGGCCGCGACGAACTGGCGCTGCGCCGGCACCGCTTCCACCTGTTGATCCTCGACGAAGCGCAGTACATCAAGAACAGCCGCTCGCGCGCCGCCCAGGTCGCCTGCCTGCTCGACGCACGCCATCGCCTGTGCCTGACCGGCACGCCGGTGCAGAATCACCTTGGCGAACTGTGGTCGCAATTCCATTTCCTGATGCCGGGCTTGCTGGGCGACGAGAAAGCCTTCAACGCGGTCTTCCGCAAACCGATCGAGTTGGGTGGCGACCACTTGCGCAAGGACCTGCTGGCGCGGCGCGTGAAACCGTTCATGCTGCGGCGGACCAAGGACAAGGTGGCCACCGAACTGCCGCCGAAGACGGAAATCATGCTCCCCGTGGAACTGGGCGGCGCGCAGCGCGACCTGTACGAAACCGTGCGCGTGGCGATGGACCGCAAGGTGCGCAACGAGATCGACCGCAAGGGGCTGGCGCGCAGCCAGATCGTCATCCTCGATGCGCTGCTCAAGCTTCGCCAGGTATGCTGCGATCCGCGCCTGTTGAAGAAAAGCGCCGCCACGGCCGGATCGGCGAAGCTCGATGCGCTGCTGGAGCTGCTCGATACGCTGCTGAGCGAAGGGCGCAAGGTGCTGGTGTTTTCGCAGTTCACCAGCATGCTGGCGCTGATCGCCGACGCACTGCAGGCCCGCGACGTCGACTTCGCGGTATTGACGGGCGAGACGGAAGACCGTGCCGGCGCGATTGCCGCCTTCCAGCAAGGCAGCGCGGCGGTCTTCCTGATCAGCCTGAAAGCGGGCGGCGTGGGCCTGAACCTCACTGCGGCCGACACGGTGATCCACTACGACCCATGGTGGAACCCCGCTAGCGAGAACCAGGCCACCGACCGCGCCTGGCGCATCGGCCAGGAGCAGCCGGTATTCGTCTACAAGCTGATCGCGCGCGGTACGCTGGAGGAGAAGATCCAGGACATGCAGCGCCGCAAGGGCGAACTGGCCAGTGCGCTGCTCGATGCCGAAGGCGGCCTGGCGCCGGTGCTGGGCGCCGAGGACCTGCAGGCGATCTTCGCGCTGCCAGGTGAGCAAGGGACCAGCCTGGATTGAGCTTGGATCGTTCTGCGCGCGGAAGTTGCATGAAGCCGGACGCACAAGATTCCCCCAGCCCGCCGTTCCGGCACGAAAGCCAACGACGCTGCGCAAGCGGTGCAATAGAAGGTGCTTTCATGCACCCTGCGAATGCCAGTCAGCTGCCCGGCTTGAACATGGCGGAGATGCCGCGCCATACCGAGCCCAGGGCCTGGCCCGGCGGCAGGGCGGGGTTCAACTGCGCCAGCGCCGCCTGCAACGCGCGGTCGTTCGCCGAGCCGAACGTCTTGCTGTCTTCCGCGTGCGGCCGCTGTGTTGTGCTGGCCTGCGGTTCGCCCGTGGTCGCGGGGAGGTGGTTCGCGATGTCGGCTTCGCGGAACAGCAGCGCTTCGTCGTCGCCCTTGGCCACGGTGGGCGCGACCGGCACGTCCGGCTCGATGCCCTGTGCCTGCACTTCGTGCCCGTTGGGTGTGTAGTAGCGCGCGATCGTCAGCTTGATGGCCGAATCGTCGGTCAGCGGGAACACGGTCTGGATCGACCCCTTGCCGTAGGTGCGGGCGCCGATGACCTTGCCGCGCCCGTGGTCCTGGATGGCTCCGGCCACCAGTTCCGCCGCGGAAGCCGACGAGCCGTTCACCAGCACGGCCAGCGGCACGGTCTGGGCAAATGCCGGCAACTGCTCATAGGCGTCTTCGGAACCCGTCTTGCCGTAGAAGCGCGGGGACACGACGACCTTGCCGTTACTCTCCGGGACCTTGCCGGTCGTGGTGAATACCACCGCGCCCTGCGGCAGGAAGGCGCCCGCCACGGCAACCGCCGAGGGCAGCAAGCCGCCCGGATTGTTGCGCAGGTCGAGCACGATGCCTTCGACGGGGCGCTGCCCGTCCAGTTCCCGCAATGCCTTGATCAGCTCGGCCCCGGTGGCACCGCCGAATTCCGTGATGCGGATGCGCGCGATATTGCCGGCCAGGCGCTGCACGCTGACCGTGTGCTCCTGCATGGTGGCGCGGGTGACCGTGATCGTGCGCAGTGGCGTGCTGCCGCGCTTGGCCAGGGTCAGTTCCACCGTGGTGCCCGGTTCGCCGTGCATGCGGCTGGCGATCTGGTTGTCGCGCAGCCCGAACAGCGGGGAGCCGTCGATCGCCACGATCGAATCGCCGCGGCGGATGCCGGCCTTGTCGGCCGGGCCGCCTTCGAAGACGTCGCGGATCAGGATCTGGCCATTCTGCATGTCCACGCCGACGCCGATGCCGACATACTTGCCCGAGTTGATGCGTTCCAGGTCTTCCAGGTCGCTCTTGTCCAGGTAGCGCGAGTGCGGGTCCAGCGAGGCCATCATGCCGCGGATTGCTTCCGTGAACAGTTTCTTCTTGTCGGCCTCGCCGACGTAATCCTTCAGCACGAGCTGATAGCTGTCGAGCATTTGCTCGAACTCTTCCTTCGGCAAGGTCAGCGGTTCTTCCGCATGGCACGGCAGGCTCGCCGCGCACCAGCCGATCATGACACCCAGTATCCAGCGCTTCATCGTTTACTCCTTTGTGGAGCACCGATTCTGCCGCCGCAGGGTGCGAGATGGCGTCAAGACGCGTAAGTTCGCGTAAAGACCGGCCCGGCGCAGTCCGCGGCGCGTCAGTCCGGCACGATGGCGCGGAACGTGATCTCGATCAGCTGTTCGGGGAACGCCAGGCGGGACACGCCGATCAGATTGCTGGCGACCGCGGGTTGCGCACTGCCGTACGCGGCCTTGCGCACTTCGCCAGCCACCGCGAACGCGGCGTCCACGTCGAGCACATACAGTGTTTCCTCGACCACGTTGTCGAGCGTGGCGCCGAAGCGGGCCAGCAACTCGACCGCGTTGACATAGGTCTGGCGCATCTGCTCGCCCATCATGTCGAAATTGCGCGGCTTGCGGTACTCGTCCACCAGGGCCGGCGCGACGAGATTGCCTTGCCGGTCGTGGCTCAGCTGGCCGGAGATGTAGATCGTGTCCTTCACTTTCACGGCCTGGGTGTAGCCGTAGAGGTTTTCCCAGGCGACGCCCAGGTTCGCGGTCTGCTTGTTCAGTGACGATGTGGTCATGGGTCGTTTTCCCGGTTCATGGCAGCCGTGCGCGGATGGCCGGCCGCCCCACATGTAAGGATAGCCGTCCGGCCGCCGGGATACGTCGGCTGGAATAGGGCAGGCGCAGTCTCCCTTAAAGCAGAACGGTGTCCGCATGAGCTTATCTGAAACCGTTCTAGCGGTTTCGTTGACGGGTCTTTTGCCGCCAGCGTAAATTGCCAGCCATGCAATAGCTGACGAGAAAACGATGGGCATCGATCGAGAAAAAACCGAAGCGCCGGCATCGCCACGCCGGCGCAGCTTCATCCGCCGAGGTGCAGCCTCGCTGGCCGCGGCCGGCGGCGCGGCGGCATTGCCTGGCGCGGCGCTGGCAAGCGCACCGGACGGTCTGCCCGGGAATGTGGCGCAGAATTTGCCACCGCATGTGCCGCAATGGATGCGCGAACCGGGCGCCGGCTTCCTGAACCCGCCCTACGGCTTGCCATCGCCATTCGAGAACGAGGTGCGGCGCAAATTGCCCGACCAGCCAGCCGCCTTTCCCACGGCCACCCGCACGCCGCTGCAAAGCCTGTTCGGCAGCACGACGCCGAACGGCCTGTTCTTCGAGCGCCACCATGGCGGCGTGCCGGCCATCGACCCCGCGCAGCACCGGCTGATGCTGCATGGGCTGGTGGAGCGGCCGCTGTTGCTGAGCATGAAGGACCTGCTGCGCTTTCCCGCCGTCTCGCGCAGCCATTTCATCGAGTGTTCGGGCAACAGCATGGCCGAGTTCAAGGCGCCGGGCAAAGGCACCGTGCAGGACATCCACGGCTTGCTGAGCGGCGCCGAATGGACCGGCGTGCGGCTGGCCGACGTGCTGGCCGAGGCGGGCCTGCAGCCGTCGGCCAAGTGGATCCTGGCGGAAGGCGCCGACGCGGCGGCCATGACGCGCAGCATCCCGCTCGCCAAGGCGCTCGACGACGCGCTGCTGGCCTACGGCCAGAACGGCGAGATGCTGCGCCCCGAGCAGGGCTACCCCTTGCGCCTGCTGCTGCCCGGCTTCGAGGGCAATATGAGCATCAAGTGGCTGCGCCGCCTGAAGGTGGGCGACGCGCCATTCCACACGCGCGAGGAAACGGCCAAGTACACGGATCTGATGCCCGATGGCACCGCGCGCCAGTTCACGTTCCACATGGGCGTGAAATCGGTGATCACCGCCCCGTCGGCACGACAGGTGCTCGATGGCCATGGCTTCCGCGAGATCACCGGGCTGGCGTGGAGCGGGCACGGGCGCATCGCGCGGGTCGAGGTCTCGGTCGATGGCGGGCGCCGGTGGCAGGTGGCGACGCTGGACGGGCCGGTGCAATCCCGCGCGCTGACGCGCTTTCGCCTGCCGTGGACATGGTCGGGGCAGGAAGCGATCCTGCAAAGCCGCGCGGTGGACGAGGCGGGCAACGTGCAACCGACCCGCCTTGCGCTGATCGGCAAGGATGGCCAGAACTCCGTGTACCACTACAACGCCATCCAGAGCTGGAAGGTGGCGGCCAATGGCGAGGTGTCGAATGTCCACGTGTAAGCTGGCCCAGATCGCCACCGCCGCCACGCTGCTCGCCTTTGCCCCGGGGGCTGGCGCCCAACGGCTGGGCCTGGGCCAGACGCCCACCGCCGCGCAAATCCGCGGCTGGGATATCGACGTACGCGGCGACGGCGCCGGCTTGCCGGCCGGGCGCGGATCGGTGAGGCAGGGACAGGCGATCTACCAGGCGCGCTGCCTGGCGTGCCACGGCGAAAACGGCGAGAAGGGCACGGCGCCGCGGCTGGCCGGCGGGCAGGGCACGCTGGCCAGCAAGGCGCCGGTGCTCACGGTGGGCAGCTACTGGCCTTACGCGCCGACCTTGTTCGACTATATCCGGCGCGCGATGCCACTCGATGCGCCGCAATCGCTGACGGCCGACGAGGTGTATGCGGTGACGGCGTACACGCTGCACCTGAACGGCATCGTGGCGGCCGACGCGGTGCTCGATGCGAAGTCGCTGGGAGCGATCAGGATGCCGAACCGGGACGGGTTCCGGCAGGTGCTGGAATAGCGCGCCCCGTCACAGCCTGGCGATCTGCCGGTCGATTGCCTTCAGCGCCCGCTCGCTGCGTTCGCTGTAGCGGTCCGTCAGGTAATCGGTGCGCCCGCGCATCAGCAACGTGATCTTGAACAGCTCTTCCATCACGTCGACCACGCGGTCGTAGTAGGCCGAAGGCCGCATGCGGCCGGCCTCGTCGAATTCCTTGTAGGCCATCGGCACCGAGGACTGGTTGGGAATCGTGAACATGCGCATCCAGCGCCCCAGCAGGCGCAGCATGTTGACCACGTTGAACGACTGCGAACCGCCGCACACCTGCATCACGGCCAGCGTGCGTCCCTGGCTGGGGCGCAGCGCGCCCTGTTCCAGCGGGATCCAGTCGATCTGGTTTTTCATCACGGCGGTGATGGCGCCATGCCGCTCCGGGCTGCACCACACCTGGCCCTCGGACCACAGGCACAGTTCGCGCAGCTCCACCACTTTCGGGTGATCCTCGGGCACGCTGCCGACCATCGGCAGCTCGGTCGGATCGAAGATTTTTACGTCGCCGCCGAAGTGTTCAAGGATGCGCGCCGCCTCTTCGGTAAGGAAGCGGCTGAACGAGCGCTCGCGCAGCGAGCCATACAGCAGCAGGAAGCGCGGCGGGTGATCCATGTCGCCCACCGGAGCAAGCTTGTGCACGGCCGGCATGTCGAGCTGCTCCGGCTGGATATTGGGCAGGTTCGCGATCTTATCCATGATGGATGCGTTGTCCTTTCTCGTCGATGACCGGTTCGCCGTCTTCCTTCGTGAACGCGCCCCGCTGCGGTTCGGTGAGGATGTCGAGCACCAGCTCGGATGGGCGGCACAGCCTTGCACCGGCCGGCGTGACGACGAACGGGCGGTTGATCAGGATCGGATGGGCCAGCATGGCGTCGAGCAGCTGGTCGTCGGTGACGGCCGGGTTGTCCAGGCCGAGCTCCGCATATGGCGTGCCTTTTTGCCGGATCGCTTCGCGGACAGTCAGCCCGGCGCGTGCGATCAGGCCGGCCAGCGTCGCGCGATCGGGTGGGTTGTGCAGGTATTCGATCACGACCGGCTCGATGCCCGCATTGCGGATCAGGGCCAGCGTATTGCGCGACGTGCCGCAGGCGGGATTGTGATAAATGGTGACGCTCATGATGTCTCCTCAAGCTAAACGGATGGCCAGCGCGGCCAGGGTAACGAGCAGCACGGGCAGGGTGAGCACGACGCCCACGCGGAAGTAATAGCCCCACGAAATGTGGATGCCTTTGCTGTCCAGCACATGCAGCCAGAGCAAGGTGGCAAGGCTGCCGATCGGCGTGATCTTCGGCCCCAGGTCGCTGCCGATCACGTTGGCGTACACCATCGCCTCGCGTACCACGCCTTGCGCGGTTGTCGCGTCGATCGACAACGCCCCGATCAGCACGGTCGGCATATTGTTCATGATCGACGACAGGATGGCGGTAATGAAGCCGGTGCCGAGCGCGGCGCCCCATACGCCGTGTTCGGCACAGCGGTTCAGCAGCGCCGTCAGATAATCGGTCAGGCCGGCATTGCGCAGCCCGTACACCACGAGGTACATACCGAGCGAGAAGATCACGACCTGCCACGGCGCGCCGCGCAGCACTGCGCGGGTGGAGATGCGGTGGCCACGGCCGGCGACGAGCAGCAGCAGGACCGCGCCCGCGGCAGCGACGGCACTGATCGGCACGCCCAGCGCCTCGAGCCAGAAGAACCCGACGAGCAGCAGGCCCAGTACCCACCAGCCGGTAACGAAGGTGGCGCGGTCATGAATGGCGTCGGCGGGGCGCTTCAGTTGCGCCAGGTCGTAGTTGCCGGGGATGTCCTTCCGGAAGAACAGCAACAGCCCACCGAGCGTGGCGGCGACGGAGACGAAATTCACCGGCACCATGACGGCGGCGTAGCGGGCGAAGCCGATATCGAAATAATCGGCCGAGACGATGTTGACCAGGTTCGATACCACCAGGGGCAGGCTGGCCGTGTCGGCGATGAAGCCGGCCGCCATGACGAACGCCAGCGTGGAACGGTCATTGAAGCGCAGCGCGCGCAGCATGGCGATCACGATCGGGGTGAGGATCAGGGCCGCGCCATCGTTGGCGAACACCGCCGCGACGGCCGCACCGAGCAGGACCAGCATCGCGAACAGGCGCCTGCCGTTGCCTTTTCCCCAGCGCGCCACGTGCAGCGCGGCCCATTCGAAGAAGCCGGCCTTGTCCAGCAGCAGGCTGATGATGATGACGGCGACGAAGGCGCCGGTGGCGTTCCACACGATATTCCAGACCACGGGAATATCGGCCACATGAATGACGCCGGCAAGCAGGGCCGCCAGTGCGCCGGCCGCGGCGCTCCAGCCGATGCCCAGGCCGCGCGGCTGCCAGATGACGAAAATGAGGGTCGCAACGAAGATCAGGAACGCGATCAGCACGGGTCCATCCTTGAAAGAAGAAAATCAGCGAGGCGCCGACAGGCGCCCCTCGGATGCCACGCCAGCGTGGCAGTGCGATCAGGGCACGAGCGTGCCGATGCGATCCAGCTCGGCCTTGAAGCGTGCCTTGTCGCCGCGCAGTTCCTCCAGCGGCAGCGCCAGGAATGCCTGGAGACGGGCCAGGATGATTTCGTAGGTACGCTCGAACGCGCCCTCGATTTCTTCCTCGCTACCGACGACGTGGCCCGGATCGTCGAGCCCCCAATGCGTGCGCAGCACGGGGCCCAGGTAGGCCGGGCACGTTTCGCCCGCCGCGCTGCCGCACACGGTCACGACGATGTCAGGCGTTACCGGCAAGTCGTCCCACGATTTGCTGAAGTAACCCTCGGTCGAGATGCCCTTGCGGTGCAGGAGGGCGACGGCGCGCGGGTGCAACTGGCCAGCCGGCTGGCTGCCCGCGCTGATCGCCTTCAGGCCGGACGGGGCGAAATGGTTGAAGGTTCCTTCGGACAGGACGGAGCGGCACGAGTTGCCGGTGCAGAGAAACAGGACGTTCATCTATTTGAATGAGGTGATTGATCGGATCAGTTCGGGGAAACGGCATCGCAACTGCCGTTATCGGGACCGCAGGGGACGCCTCCGCAGCAGTTCTCGGTGAGGAAGCCAATGAGGCCGTTCATCGTCTGGATATCCGCGGAATAGATCACGAAGCGGCCTTCCTGCTTCGAAGACAGCAGCTTCGCATGCGTGAGCTCCTTCAGATGGAAGGACAGCGACGATGGCGCGATGTCGAGCTTATCGGCGATCTTGCTGGCTGCGAGTCCCGCCGGGCCGGCCTGCACCAGGAGCCGGAACACGGCCAGCCGGCTTTCCTGGGCCAGGGCCGCCAGCGCCGCCAACACTTCCTTCGTCTGCATGTCCACACTCCCTTTGATGATTCGACAATCGTGGAACGATCATACAATATGCCATACGACATTTCAAATAATATCGAACTATCTTGACAGCTTCGTGACAAGGGTCGTAAGCTTTATTCGTTGAATGACGAATGAGATGACATGACAACCTGTTGCGAGATCAAGGCGCCGGCGTCGCAGTCGGCGGTCGATGTGGATGACCTGGCGGTGATGTGCAAGGCACTGGGCCACCCGGCGCGGGTGCAGCTGTTGAAACACCTTGCCGAATACGGCGCATGCTACTTCGGCAACCTGACGGACTTCCTGCCGCTGGCCCCATCGACGGTATCGCAGCACGTTACCATCCTGAAGCAGTCCGGACTGATTCTTGGATCCTCCGACGAGCAGCGAGTGTGCTACTGCGTGAACCCGGATCGGCTGGCCCAGTTGAAGCAAATGATCGGAACCTTCTGAATTTTTTCTCATTTATTCGTATTTCGACGAATAACGAAGGAGCATTGGATGGAGCACATGATGACATTTCGTCCGGCTACCGCCGCGGACTTGCCAGCAATCGAAGCATTGCTCGAGGCAGCGGCGTTGCCGCTGGAAGGTGCCCGCGATCATCTCGACGACTTTCTAGTCGGCGAAGTCGACGGCGTTGTGGGTTGCGTGGGCGGCTACGAACGGTACGACCGTCTCGCCTTGTTGCGTTCGATGGCGGTTACGGGACATTGGCGTGGCCGGGGCATCGGCAACCGGTTGCTGGACGCGATCAAGGCCAGGGCGCGCGGTAACGGCATCGACCGGCTGTACCTGCTCACCACCACGGCTGCCGGCTTCTTCGGCCAGCGCGGCTTCGTCATCGTCGAACGGAATACCGCGCCCGCCGCCCTGAAGGCATCCCGTGAATTCCAGGGCATCTGCCCTGCGTCGGCCACGATGATGGTGGCCGCGCTGACCATGTAAGGAGAATTGCCATGACTGCATCGCTTCCTCAGCTTCCCATTGCCGTGCTGGGCGCAGGCCCGATCGGACTGGCCGCCGCGGCGCACCTGATCGCACGCGGCCTTACGCCGGTCGTCTTCGAACAGGGCGCCAGCGTCGGGGCCAACCTGGAGACGTATCGCCACGTCCGGCTCTTCTCGCCATGGCGGTACGACCTCGACAAGGCAGCCAGCCAGCTGTTGCAAAGCGCCGGCTGGCAACCACCCGCTGCCGATGAATTGCCGACTGCCGGCGAGCTCCTCGACAATTACCTGCGGCCCCTGGCCGAACTGCCGATGCTGGCCTCGCGTATTCATCTGGGGCATCGCGTGGTGCAGGTAGCCCGCGTGGACTTCGACAAGGTCACGACGGGTGGTCGGGAAGCGGCACCGTTCGTCATCCGGACGCGCAGCAATACCGGTGAGCACGAGTGCATCGTCGCGGCCGTGATCGACGCCACGGGTACCTGGTCGCATCCGAACCCGCTGGGCGCGAACGGCATGCCGGCGCTCGGCGAAGCCGCGGCGGCTGCACGCATCGCCTACGGAATGCCGGATGTGCTGGGCACAATGCGTGACACCTACGCCGGCCGGCGCGTGCTGGTGGCAGGCGCCGGGCATTCGGCCGCAGGCAGCCTGCTCACATTGGCCCAGCTCGCCGAAGTGGCACCAGGAACGCGGATCGTGTGGGCGGTGCGGGGAAGCCAGTTGACGAGGGTTTTCGGTGGCGGCGCGGCGGATGGCCTGCCGGCACGGGGACAGCTCGGCATGCGCCTGAAGGCGCTGCGGGATTCTGGCCGGCTCGAGGTGCATACCGGTTTTCGCATTGCCGCATTGCGTGAGCACGGCGGCACGCTGCGCGTCGAAGGCCATGGGCCTGAAGGCGAGCCGCGTGCGATCGAGGGCATCGAGCGCATCATTGCCGCGACCGGCGCGCGACCCGACCTGGAACTCACGCGCGAGTTGCGTGTGCGGCACGACCCGTGGCTCGAGAGCACCGATGCACTGGCGCCGTTGATCGACCCGAACGAGCACAGCTGCGGGACGGTACGGCCTCATGGGCATCGGCAACTGGCGCACCCGGAGACAGGCTACTACGTCGTTGGCGCCAAGAGCTACGGGCGGGCACCCAATTTCCTCATGGCGACCGGATACGAGCAGGTGCGCTCGGTCGTCGCCGCGCTGGCTGGCGACCTGGTTGCCGCCGACGACGTGCAGCTGGCGCTGCCGGAGACCGGTGTCTGCAGTACGCGTTTCGTCGATGTTCCGGCGGAGCCTCGCGCGACAGCCTGCTGCGGTGGTCCGGCACCGAAGGATTCGGGCAGCTGCTGCGTGGCCGAGGTCAAGGCCAAGGAAGAGGGAGGAAGCGG
Organism: Massilia sp. METH4; assembly: GCF_037094685.1. Classification (NCBI taxonomy): domain Bacteria; kingdom Pseudomonadati; phylum Pseudomonadota; class Betaproteobacteria; order Burkholderiales; family Oxalobacteraceae; genus Massilia; species Massilia sp. METH4. The sequence continues at coordinate 1,805,840 of NZ_CP146614.1, forward strand.
TTGTGGCTGTTCCGACCTGCCGGCCGCGCAGGTGCAGCCGCACGTGAAACAGGCTTGTTGCGCCTGATCTGTTCGCCGGTCGAGGGCAATCTGCAGGAAGGAGACATGGCATCGCAGTGGCGTGTGATTGGCATCCTGGCCTGCACACAAATCATCTCGTGGGGCTAGTTGTACTACGCGTTCAGCATTGTTGCGCCGGCGGTGTTGAAAGCGACCAGATAGCGCCCCAGCATGTCGAGCTTGGTTTGCGTCCACAGACCATCGAAAGAGTGTTTCATGTTATGAGTAGCGTTCGATCGCGGGAATGCCCCAGTGGCCAGATTGTACGGCAGCCGCTGAGGCTGCTCCGTATCCCGCATTTATGAATTTACGGGACCTTCATCTCATCGCAGTTGCTCTTCAGGTAGAAGCGCGCCGATGATGCGGCAGACAGCAGCCGCTGGGCTTCGGCGCCACGCTGAAGTACTCCCAGCCGGTGGCGGCATCGTCCGGCCAGTCGTCTAGCACGTTTTCGATTCCAAAAATGGATTGCCCCTCGCAACTCGCCTGAGCATTTCTTTGACTATGGTAACATTAGTTGAAAAGAAACTGCGCCCCTGGTTCAGGCCATACTGACAATCGCCTTCATGCCTCTTTTTGCTTTGGCGGTTGAGGTTGGTAGCAATCAGCTAACCGGCGGAAAGTCAGGCCGATCTCAACTCTCAAAAGCTTTGAAAGTAATCCGAAAGGCGATGAAAGGACGCGAACATGCCTGGGGGTCGCGATGCTGGTAAAGCCATGGAGAGCACCCCGTTAAGACAAGGCCGCAAACCTTACCCATCAGGGATGTCTACGATGCAAATGCGCGTGGCACGGCCGAACTAGTTGCTAAGGAAACGTGTTCATGTTGATACTGCATATATCCGATATTCACTTCAAATCGCCGGAATGCCTTGACCAGTGGATGGATCCTGATAGCTCGATTCGCACCCGCTTGATGCGCGATTTAACCGAGCAGGTACAGAAGCTAGGCAAGGTCGGCGCAATTCTGATCGGCGGAGATGTCGCGTACAAGGCCGCCCCTGATGAATATCAGGCAGCCAAAATTTGGATCCAGCAGCTTTCCGATATTTCGGGATGTCCCAAAGAGCGGATTTTCGTGGTGCCGGGCAATCATGATGTGGACCGAGCGATCATCAAAGGCAGTGTTCAGATTCAGAACGCCCAGCACGCGATCGTGTCAACGCCGCTCGCTAACCGCGAATGGAAGCTTAAACAGCAGCTGGGTGACGAGACGACTGGACAACTCCTTCTCCAATCGCATTCTGCATACAACGAGTTCGCTGCCCCATTTGGCTGTCAGATATGGCCCAGGAAACCATTCTGGCACCAGGACATCTCGTTGGAGAACGGCGTAAGCCTAAGACTGTACGGGCTGACGTCCACTCTTCTATCCGGCCGCGATGGCAACGACGACAAGGAGCGTGATCTATATCTCAGCCCGTTACAGACTGTGCTCGATCCGGCGCCGAATACGGTCAACCTTGTGCTGTGCCACCATCCCATCGAGTGGCTGGCCGACGGCGACGCGGTGGACGACGCGCTCACCGCCCGCGCAGCCTTGCATGTGTTCGGCCACAAGCACAAACAGCGGCTAGTCATGGACTCAAGCTACGTGCGTTTCGCCGCAGCCGCAGTGAATCCTTCGCGTGATGAGAAACCCTACGATCCGGGTTACAACTTGATACGGCTCAGAGTCGAGGGTGTTGGAGCCGAACGCCGCTTGAAGGTTGAAGTTCGCCAGCGGCGGATGCAGGACAATCCGGAGCGATTCATCGCGATCCTGAACAATCAGGGGCAAGACGTATTCACTTCGACGATCTTGGTACCAGAGGAAGTTGACATACCTGCGCCGGCGGGGGTAGCCGTCAGGGCGCCGCTAACCGTCAGTGAGCCGCATGAACATTCGAGCGGGGTGCTGACCGTTCAGGACGCGGAGGCGACTATGGGCGACGAGGATACTCGGGACCTGCTCTACCGATTCTGGAATCTTTCGAGCAGCCAGCGACGAGATATCGCCGCTTCGCTAGGTCTGCTCAAGGAAGGCGAAATGAGGTTACCAGAACCGGAACGGTATGGACGGGCTCTGATTCGCGCAGCGGAGTTACAGATCATGAACAAGGTCGCGGCTGAAGTGGCCAAGATGGAGAGTTGACGATGGCTAAGACGCCCGTGATGAACGCCGATTTCGCCCGCTGGTATGTTGACGCCTTTATGGACGACGGTCAAACCAGAGCGCAAAGATGGAAAGGCGTGGTCGATACCGCCGCCACCGCCAATTTCCATACGGTAGAGGTCCTTGTCCGATATGCATTTGCCACGGCGGCACCAGTGGACGGCTGGAAAAACGAGAAACTCGCTGAGACGCATCAAGCAGTACTAGCTACGATATCGGGCAATGGCTCACCTATGGTCCCCGCAGCCTCGCGCCGTGAGCTGCAGGTTCTCTCTGCAGCAGTGCTGGTACGACTCTTCTCCAGCATGCCCGACGCCGCGATCGTGGTGCTGAACGCCTCCTTCGAGGGCAAGCGCAAATACGACCTGCCGATGGATCTGCCAGGCTTGGCGAAGATCGCGCTTGTTGAGTTCGCGCGGAAAAAGCACGAGCGTCCCGACACGAAGGCGTTCGAAATCGTCGCACCGAAATTAGAGTTCGAGGTGTCGCCAGAGGCAATGGCGAGCATGACGTCGGCCCAGTGGACGAGTGAGCTGGACCGCCTTCGTGATGCTGCCCGGATGGCGACCCGTGAGATCGTTGATGGCCAGAATCGCGTGGCGAAGCTGCTCGCCCGACGGATATCGTTGGGCGAGGAGGAGCTTCAAATGCTGTGGTGGCTAATCGGAGGCCAAAGCAACGTTGCGGATGCACCTTTCGACGAAATCGCCGCCTCGTTGAAACCATTAGTGTTAGGTGAAGAGCTTGGCCAACTCACCCAAGTTTCCCCTGGGCCGGCATCAATGAAGGCACTGCTGTCCCGTGCTGGCATTGGCGGCGAGACGCTGAAGATTTCGGACGCTGTGAACGCCGCCGATGTGGACTGGATTAGGGGAGTGACGACGTCCGATAGGGTATCTCCCGTGACGACACCCTTGCACTTCGCGCTCGAAAAGAAACTCGAGATCGGGTCGAATGACGCATGGCTACCGGTATGGGCTTCGATGACTGGGTTGCCAATCGACACGTCAATTCCTGCGATCAAACTCGCCGAACTATTCTACCGCGAGTACCTGTTCTTGCACGTGAATGGCTGATCCGATGGCAACCAAGGCGCTAACGTGCGGCAACGCAGATTGCAACCTGGCGTCGGACAGAAAATGCGTCGAAGGTTACGAGATCGACGAGTGCCCGCATGCTGGCAGGATATCTATCGACGACATACCGGAAGCCGAGGAGCCGGACACTGTGGTGACACAGCCGGAGCCGACAATCGCGCTTGCGTCGGGTGAGGCACTTGATCGCTACACAGCATCGATTCTGCAGCGACGCCTTGTTTCCCGGTCGATCGGTCTTATAGGCCCGAACGATTCAGGCAAGACCAGCTTGATTGCAGGAGTGTACGACCTGCTACAGGAAGGGGCAGTATCAGGTGCAGCGTTTGCTGGATCATCTACCCTGATTGGGTTCGAGAAGGTGTGCCATCTCGCCCGTGCGGCTTCCAGAAGCGCCGTCCCGCACACGGAGAGGACCAGCCGCGGATCGGACGCGACGTTCTTTCATCTTGATCTCTATCAGGAGGGTTTGGGTCTTACCTCTTTGTTCATAGGCGACCGTTCAGGGGAGGACTATCTCGCGGCGACCGACCAGATATCACAAGCCGATCAGTTCTTCGAGATTCGTCGGGCGGACTGCATAACCCTGCTGGTCAACGGCGCTCAACTGGCTGATTCAGGGCTAAGGCATGAGGTCAAGGCAGCAACGCCACAGATCGTTGACGCCTTGGTCGAGGCACGTTCGATTCGCGAGGGATGTCGGCTAGCGATTGTCCTGACGAAAAAGGATTCAGTCGTCGCCTCGCGATATGCGGACCGCGTGCAAAAGGACTTTGACGGGCTTGTGAAGTCGATCAGCGAATCCCACGGGGCATATCTCGGTGAAGTGAAGCCGTTCGTAGTTGCGGCATCTCCGAAGGATTGCGAGAATGTCGCCCGGGGAGAGGGCGTCGGCGACCTCCTGTTGTTCTGGCTACACGCGAGCCTGCCTCCAGTCGCGTTGGGCGACGGCGCGGACCGTGGCTTCGAACGCATGATCGACATATTGATCGAAAAGGGGACCGAAAATTGAGCAGCGAAATCCATCTGTCAATTGTAGGGCTGCCCTCTTCTGGAAAAACGACTCTTCTCGCGGCCCTGTGGCACATGGTACGTGAGCCAGGATCAATTACGGCCCTCTCGTTCGATGGCCTCAGCCACGGCAATTACGAGCACCTCAACGCACTGGCCAAGCGGTGGCGTTCCGGAAATATCCAGCAGCGAACGCAGGTAAGTGGTGCAAGGGACGTGACAATGCGGCTCAAGGACGCCGTTGGCCAGAAAGTCCAGGTGTCGTTTCCTGATTTGCCGGGAGAGGACTTTGCCCGCATGTGGGAACGGCGTGAGCTTGACAAAGGCATGCTAGAAACCCTCAAAGCGCCCGCACTCGTCCTCCTGGTCAACGGTGATACGATTAAGATGCCGGCTTGGGTTGTTGATCGGATAGCCATGTCGAAGAGGCTGGGCATCGGAGTACCAGAGATGGAGCCGACAGAGTGGAGCGCCGATCTTGCGCCAACGCAGGTCAAGATCGTTGACCTGCTGCAAATGCTGATGTCGGGAGATCTGGATATTGGTGGTAGGCGCTTAGCCCTTCTCATCTCCGCATGGGACAAAGTCGAAGGGGACGGGCTAACGCCGGCAGAGATCCTCGAAAGTAAGCTGCCTCTTCTGCACCAATATCTGCGATATGGGCGTGACCCGTGGACCTGGCATGTCTGGGGTCTCAGCGCCCAAGGAGGTGTGTATGAAGATCCTGAGAAGAACGAGAGCTTCCCTGAGACCGATAAACTTCGGGATCTAGAGCGACCGTCCGACCGAATTAAGGTCGTGGACGGGCTTGCCGTTAGTTCAGATATAACCAAGCCACTGCAATGGCTGATTAGCTAATGTCGTCGATTCTGGTCCATCAGGCGTTGCACGGATATAACGATGGTCATAGGCTCATTTCTAGCTCGCTTCCATTGGATGCGATAGATGCCCGTTTCATGCTGGTAATGAGCGACCTCTCCGGTCCTGGCGTGAAGCCGTCACCCAACGGCTATCTCACTGGGTATCCGCTTGAGAAAAGCGGGAGATATGTGCTGGCGCGAACCTGGGCCGCACCTGAAATGCCCCGTCCCGGTTGTGTTTGGACGCACTCGCTGATCATCGAGAACGCCGATCTCGCCAAGATTACTTCTGCACAAACCCTGCTCGGCGCTTTCACCCGTCCAGCTGGTATGAATATAGGGTTGGCCTATGGTGCTCCCGTTTCCGTGTCGGCGCATCCCTATCCGAACGGGATCGAACGAACGGAGCGAGTCGAACTTCTCCTTGAGGCACTGTATTCATCTCCAACAAAACAAGTAGTGACAGAAGCAGGAGAGCCGTTCGATGACGAGAAAGTCGTGACCGCGATCTGGATGCAGCAGTGGCCGAGGCTGCGCCGTTCGTTCGGGTTCTGCACTCTTTCGGGAATGGATCGATCCGGAAAAGGGATTGCTCTTGATCTCCAGTTCGCACGCGAGAAAGATCGTCAACTGCGCTCGAAATTTCCGGATGCCATACTGGCAGACCGGGGCGGCATCTCCGACACGCTGCAACCTCTGTTAACCGATCTCGCCGAGCCCGCATCGTCAACGCTGCGCGAATTTCTCAAGCGCATCGGGGGCGATGTCGATGGCGGCCGGCGTGCCATGCGGCCGCTTTGTGAGCTTTATTCGAGTCTCTTGGGCAGTCATCCACCCGACCTGACGTCGGCAGTATCCGCCCTCGCGGCTCTCAATGGCGACGGACGGCGGCAGGCCAGGTCGGTTCGTACGCTCGTGGCACGGCAAGCGCTGAAGGCGGCCGGTCAAATCGAAGACGAGGTATTCGAGTTCCTCCTCGAAACGCTGGAACGGTCAAGCGATCCGGCAGAGCAGGCCGAGATCGGCGATCGAGTTGGCATCGAACTGTGGCGACGATCACCTCGTCGCTTCTACTCTGCACTCGTCTCTGAAGGGCCGCTCGGCGGTGTCACGTCGCATGCACTGGCGGAGATGCAATCGGACCAAATTGTGGCAGGGCTGCAGACCAACGGTCAAATCGCGAGCGCCATAGCCGAGCGACGCCCGGACGTTCTGATGCACCCGGCCTTTTGGCGCATCCCCGAAGTTGACGATGGGCTGGCGGAACGCATTTCAAACCAGGATGTGGGCCGTGCTGCCCGAGCCCTGCTGGCCGCAGGCCGCATCGGACCCGCTACGGCAATCATCAGCCGAACAGATCCTGTGGATTTAATCAGTGCCTTGGAGTCTGCTGAGGCCGATCCTAGTACGATGCTGCAGTGGCTGGCCGTCTTATGCCGCGATCGAAACAAGACTGCTGCCGTACTCGCCACCGGCCGGGTGACGCGGATGGCGACGATCTTGGCTGTAGCCCGGCAATCCCGTCCCGACGATGTTCCCAATGCTTGTGGCGAGGACCCTTGGCTCATCGCGCTACGGACAGCCACTGGCGTCCTCGTCCGGTCGGACGAGGACTTTCTTTCGGCGTTTTTATTGGCACGGGCGCTAGGCTGGGAATCCAGATCTCAGGCCGAGCTGTTGCGTTACTCCTTTACCCGTGTTTACAGGGCATTTGAAGAAGGAGGTTTCTCTGATGAGGCGAAAAGCATCGCAAGCTGGCGTCTAGATTGGAACGCTTGGTTCAGTTCTGACATGTGTGTCCGGTTGACGGAGACGGTCACACGAAGGTTTGTCGAGCAGGACCTCGCCCCTCAAAGTTTCGGTCGCCTGACCGACGATGGTCCGCTCGCAATTTCCCTAATTGACGAAGCTGCTCGCACTGGACGGGGACGCAAGTATCTTGAGCGGGTACGCATGGCGCTCAAAGATGCGACAGAGGCGGGAATCAGGGCCAGAGCAGACTATATCGCCAAAAAGCTTAAATAAAGACTGGGCAGGTTACGGCGCAGGCCATATTGGAAATGCTGAGACAACAAAATGCAAGCCCGATGCGAACATGCGACCCGCCTTTCCCATTTTTCATCGGTTACCAAAAGTATTATGTCGATTATGCAATAAACGACTTTTAGCCGTCAAATTGCGTAGTATGTTCACCAAGCAAATCAAGGCGTGGCTGCATCGAACTGGCTGGGCATGGTTCGAGCCTATCAATGCTTTGAATCGACGGCTATATTAGGGTCATCAGTCGATTCCAGACACTCAGTTAATTAGCTGAGATACGTTGCCTTCCACATCGCGTGATGACGTCACCGATGGCACACTGCAGCTTTTTCCACAATTCACTCGGATCACCTGTTGGGAATCAGGGAGCGTCAAGTGTATTACGTTCATCAACCATTATGACAATTCCTTCACCGATGGAATCTCAAGCGCTCGACCGCAGCCTGAGGATCTGACGAGCTGATGAAGAAAGCATGCCCATCGTTGCCGGAAAGTAACGATGGGTTCATCGGCCAGACGTTAGGTATGCACGCCAATTATGTTCACACGCCGAAATTTGACAAACATAATCTACGTTTGACAAACATAATCTAGGCTCATCAACGTCAAAGCCCGCACTTGGCCTTTACTCCACCGTCACCGACTTCGCCAGATTGCGCGGCTTGTCCACATCGGTACCCCGCGCCAGCGCTGAGTGATACGCCAGCAATTGCAGTGCCACCACGTGCAGGATCGGCGACAGGCAGCCATAGTGTTCCGGCATGCGGATCACGTGCACGCCTTCGCCCGAGGCGATGCGCGAGTCGACGTCGGCGAACACGTACAGCTGGCCGCCGCGGGCGCGCACTTCCTGCATGTTCGACTTCAGCTTTTCCAGCAGCGCGTCGTTCGGGGCGATCGTTACCACCGGCATTTCTTCCGTCACAAGGGCCAGCGGGCCGTGCTTCAATTCGCCGGCCGGGTAGGCTTCGGCGTGGATGTAGGAGATTTCCTTCAGCTTCAGCGCGCCTTCCAGGGCGATCGGGTAGTGCATGCCGCGGCCCAGGAACAGCGCGTTTTCCTTGCGGGCGAATTCATCGGCCCAGGCGATGATCTGCGGTTCCAGCGCCAGCACGGCGGAGATCGCGGACGGCAGGTGGCGCATGTCCTTCAGGTGCGATGCTTCTTCCTCGTCCGTGAGGCGGCCGTTCACCTGGGCCAGCGACAGCGTCAGCAGGAACAGCGCGGCCAGCTGCGTGGTGAACGCTTTCGTGGATGCCACGCCCACTTCGACGCCGGCGCGGGTGATGTAGGCCAGCTTGCACTCGCGCACCATCGCGCTGGTGGCGACGTTGCAGATCGTCAGCGTGTTTTCCATGCCCAGCGAGCGTGCATGCTTCAGGGCGGCGATCGTGTCGGCCGTTTCGCCGGACTGGGAAATCGTGACCACCAGCGTATTCGGGTTCGGCACGCTGTCGCGGTAGCGGTATTCGCTGGCGATTTCCACGTTGACGGGTACCTTGGCGATCGATTCGATCCAGTACTTGGCCGTCAGGCCCGAGTAGTAGCTCGTGCCGCAGGCCAGGATCAGCACGCGGTCGATCTGCTTGAAGACCTTAAAGGCTTCGTCGCCGAACAGTTCCGGCATGATGCCGGTCACGCCTTCCAGCGTATCGCCCACCACGCGCGGCTGCTCGAAGATTTCCTTCTGCATGTAGTGGCGGTACGGGCCCAGCTCGGCGGCGCCGGTGTGCGCGTGCACGGTTTTCACTTCGCGTTCCACCTGCTTGCCGTTGACGTCGACGATCCAGGCGCGGCCCAGTTGCAGGTCGACCACGTCGCCTTCTTCCAGGTAGATGATCTGGTCGGTGGTGCCGGCCAGCGCCATCGCGTCGGACGCCACGAAGTTCTCGCCCTTGCCCAGGCCGACGATCAGCGGCGAGCCCTGGCGGGCGGCCACCACGCGGTGCGGTTCTTCGCGGGCGAACACGGCGATCGCGTAGGCGCCGTGCAGGCGCTTGACGGCTTGCTGCACCGTTTCGAACAGGTCGCCCGTGTACAGGTGGTCGACCAGGTGGGCGATCACTTCGGTGTCGGTCTGGCTCTGGAACACATAGCCCAGTTTCGTCAGTTCGTCGCGCAGCTCGTCGTGGTTTTCGATGATGCCGTTGTGGACCAGGGCGATGCGGGCATTGTCGGAATTCGGCGAGAAGTGCGGGTGCGCGTTGTGCGAAGCCGGCGCGCCGTGGGTGGCCCAGCGCGTGTGGGCGATGCCCGTGAAGCCCTGCAGGCCGATTTCCTGCGTCTGTTTTTCCAGCTCCGCCACGCGCGACGTGCTGCGCGAGCGCTGCAGGCGGCCGTCGGTATGCAGTGCGACGCCGCACGAGTCATAGCCGCGGTATTCCAGGCGCTTCAAGCCTTCGATCAGGATCGGGGTGATATTACGTTGCGCTACTGCGCCGACGATGCCGCACATGGTGACCTCTTCAGTAATTTGTTGATATGCAGGCATCGTAGAGCAGTGTCGGCGAAATATGCTTACTTGTTATAACGTTTTATGAAACGAAATTTCACCCTCCACATGCCATGCATTTTTATTTCATGTTGACTGCCTATGTGGTATTTTATTTCTCACCCGATGCTCAGGCAGCAATGGCGGGCAACTCTGCGTCGACCGGCGGCGGCGGCTCCGCAGCCAGGACAGGCGGGGTGATGCCTTCGATCGTCAGGCCCGAGTCCAGGAAGGCATGCAGCAGCTTGAACGACGCGGCACCGGTAGCCCACTCGGCCGATACGTAATACAGGCGCGGCAGTGGTTTCGTGGTCCAGTATTTATCGTCGGGAATGACGGCCGCGTCGAGCGTCTGGTCTCCGCTCGGGCGAAAGGGGTAGCGCATGATGCGGATCAGCGTATTGATCAGGGCGGAGCGCTGCACGGTGGCGTACAGGCGGATGTCCTGCTGCATGGCCAACAGGTGGGAGCCGAGGATGAGGCCATTGAATACCAGGATGCGTTCGCGGTTCGGCAGGCTGGCGGACACCGCCAGGGAACACAGTTCCGCGACATTGCCGCCGCAGGCTGCGTATTGTGCCTCCCAGTGGCGTTGGCGAAAGTATTTTTCGCTCGGCAGCAGGTTGTCCGGCGTGCGCACCTTGATGTTGAGGTTGCCCCTGACTTCATCGCCGTCGCAGATCAGCACGGCGAAATCGTAGTCGTCGCACAGGTGGCAGGGCTCGGTTCCCCAGGCCGATGAATACACGTCGCGCACCAGCCTGCGACCGCTCCAGAACAGGCGATCGGACCTGCGGACGATTTTCAGCGACGGTTTGTTCATGGGTTCCGTTCAGGTTCACGTTGGCCGGCCGATGGAATGCCTTTCGCTCAGCCCATGCCGTGGGGAAATAATCAACGAAAAGGACCCGAAAAGGGTTGATTTAAATTAACTTTCGCCTTGAATGAGGCAAGTAAGATGGAAGCGATATGGATAGTCCATTGGATGAGCTGGATCGGCGCATCCTGAATGTGTTGCAGGAAAACGCCGCTATCACGAACGCGGATCTGGCGCAGCTGGTGCACGTGTCCGCGCCCACCTGCCTGCGCCGGGTGAAGGCCTTGCGCGACGGCGGCATCATCGAGCGCCAGGTGGCCATCGTGGCGCCGGACAAGGTGGGCGCGCGGCTGACTGCCATCGTCGAGATCACGCTCGACGTGCAGGCTGCCGAGCGGATGGCCGAATTCGAGACCCTGGTAGCCCAGGAAAGCGCGGTATTGCAGTGTTATCGGGTATCGCCCGGGCCGGACTTCGTGCTGGTAGTGCAGGTGGCGGACATGCCGGCCTATCACGCGCTGGCCCACCGCTTGTTCACCAGCCATGCAAATGTGCGCAATGTGAAGGCGTATTTCTCGACGTTCCGCGCGAAGTTCGATACGCGCATCGCTGTTTGAGCGGGCCTGTCCGGGCATTGTTTATACATGGCGATCCACAGCCTGTGCACCGCTTGTGCGCGTGGTTATCCACGCGCTTTTCCACTGCCGGCGGCCGGCTTATCTCCAGCTTATACCGTGCTTATACCGGATTGACCACAAGCTTTCCCACAAAGTTATTCACAGGACTGAGGCAGCACCTCGCGCTGTCCGGCAGGCTGCTGCACAGGCTGCCGAAAACGTTTGCACTGCTACTCTGCGAATGGAACACCTACCATTTACGCTGTGCGTAAATGGGAAGGTTATTCACCGGCATCCCCTGCCGGCTGCCCTTCCTGGGCTGGGCCGGGTTAGCGGCTTGCAAGGTTGCCAAAACATGGAGCACGGCGATATCGAAAAGTCGTGTCGAGCACCCTGTCAACACGTTTTACCATGGCTTTTCCACAAAGTTATTCAGGTGGCCAATTGCCTCAAAACCAGGGGAAAACTGGCTATACACGACTATTCACGGCTTATCCCGATCTTCTTCCCATGCTTGCCAACAGCCTTATCCCCAATACGGCCTAGTCCGCATGCGCACCAGCCATTCCAGCTCGTGCCCACCCTTTACACACCGGTTGCACACCGGCTGTTCCTTCCCTTGTGCACACGCTTGTCCACAGCGGCACCGATTGCCAGCGGCTAGAATGACGCATGAACTACCTTGCCCACGTGTATTTGGCCCGGCACGATGACGCGGCGATGGTCGGCGCGATGCTGGGCGACTTCGTCAAGGCGAACGATGTCGCGGCTTATCCGCCGGAGATCGCGCGCGAGATCACGCTGCACCGCCATATCGACAGCTATACAGACAGCCACCCGGCGGTGCTGGCCGCGAAGGAATTGTTCGGGGAAGGGCGGCGGCGCTATGCTGGCATCGTGCTGGACGTGTTTTACGACCACGAATTGAGCCGTCACTGGGAACGGTGGAGCGAAGAGCCGCGCGAGGCGCTGATCGCCCGCTTCTACCGCGCGCTGGCAGCGCACGAGCCCATGCTGCCGCCACGGTTGCAGGAAATGCTGCCCTACCTCGTGCGGCAGGACTGGCTGGGGGGATATGCGAGTTTCGCCGGCGTGGAAGGCACCATCGCGCGGGTGTCGCGCCGCCTGAGCCGCAATGGAGACTTGCTGCGCGATGGCGTGCAGGACCTGGTGCGGCACCGCGACGCCATCGCCGAAGGCTTCGAGCGCTTCTTCCCCGACCTGGTGCGGTTTTCGGAAGAGCGCAGGACCGCCTTGCTTACATCGGGACTGCTTACTTCTTCGCCTTGACCGGGCGCTGCCAGCCTTCGACCGTCATCTGCTTGGGGCGCGAGATCGTCAGGCGGCCGGCCGGTGCGTTCTTCGTCAGCGTGGTGCCGGCACCGATCGTGGCGCCCGCGCCCACCGTCACCGGCGCGACCAGCTGGCTGTCGCTGCCGATGAAGGCGTCGTCCTCGATCACCGTGCGGTACTTGTTGGCGCCGTCGTAGTTGCAGGTGATGACGCCGGCGCCGATGTTCACGCGCGAGCCCACGTCCGCATCGCCCACGTAGGCCAGGTGATTGGCCTTGCTGTGCGCGGCCACGTGGCTGTTCTTGATTTCGACGAAATTGCCGACGTGGACATCCTCGTCCAGCACCGTGCCCGGGCGCAGGCGCGCGTACGGGCCGATGATCGATTTCGGGCCGACCGTGGCTTCCTCGATGTGGCAGAACGGCTTGATCTGCGCGCCTGCTTCGATGGACGCGTTGACGATCACGCTGTGCGCGCCGACCGTCACGCCGTCGGCCAGCACGACCTTGCCTTCGAAGACGCAACCGACGTCGATCGTCACGTCGCGGCCGCACACCAGTTCGCCGCGAATGTCGATGCGGGCCGGGTCCAGCACCGTCACGCCTTTTTCCAGCAGCGCCTGGGACTGGTTGTTCTGGTGGATGCGTTCCAGCTGCGCCAGTTGCACCTTGCTGTTCACGCCCAGCACTTCCCATTCGGCCGCCGGGTGCGCGGACACCACTTCCACGCCATCGGCGACGGCGCGCGCCACGATGTCGGTCAGGTAGTACTCGCCCTGCGCATTATTGTTTTGCAGCGAGGCCAGCCAGGTTTTCAGGCGGCCGGTGGGGATGCACATGATGCCGGAATTGATTTCCTTGATCGCGCGCTCCTCCGGCGTGGCATCCTTTTCCTCGACGATGCGCACGATGCGGTCACCCTCGCGGACGATGCGGCCCAGGCCGAACGGATCGGCCTGCACCACGGTGAGGATGCCCAGCTTGTCCTGGCCGGCCGCGGTGACCAGGCGCTGCAGCGAAGCGGCCGTGGTCAAGGGCACGTCGCCATACAGCACCAGCGTGGGCACGGCTTCATCCAGCACGGGCAGGGCCTGCATCACCGCGTGGCCCGTACCGAGTTGCGGTTCCTGCAGGGCGGCCGAGATTTCCACGCCGCCCCGAGCCTTCTGCGCTTCGAGAGCGGACAGCACCGTGGCGCCTCCATGCCCGTAAATCACACATAATTTGGCCGGCGCGAGCGTGCGCGCCGTATCGATCACGTGCGACAGCAAAGGCTTGCCCGCCAGCGGGTGCAGCACCTTGGGCAGGGCCGATTGCATGCGCTTGCCCATGCCGGCAGCGAGGATGACAACGTTCATGGCTGAATTCGTGTTAGTTAAAAATATGCAAAAGTTTAACATGCAGACATCATTTTTCCGAATCTGGTGCCTGGCCGCGCTCCTGGCGCTCGTCACCGCCTGCAGCTCGTTGAAGCTGGCCTATAACAATGGCGATACGCTGTTGTACTGGTGGCTGGATAACTATGTGGACTTCGACGACGAACAGAGCGGACAGGTCAAGAAGGACATCGACGACCTGTTCCGCTGGCACCGCAAGACGCAGTTGCAGGACTACGTGCACGTGCTGCAGCGCGCGCAGCAGCAGTTGCGTGGCAACCCCACGCCGGCCGACCTGCGCGCGGACTACGACGATATCCGCGCCCGTACGCAGGCGCTACTGCTGAAGGCGGCGCCGGACATCGCCGACCTCGCGCTGTCGCTCAAACCCGAGCAACTGACGCAGATGGAGAAGAAGTTCGCCAAGAACAACGACAAGTTCCGCCGCGAGAACATGAAGGGCGACCGCGACGACCAGAACGAATACCGCTACAAGAAATCGATGGAGCAGTTCGAACTGTGGTTCGGCAGTTTCTCGCGCGAGCAGAAGGAAGCGATCCGCAAGGCTTCCGACGCGCGCCCGCTCGATAATCAGATCTGGCTCGATGAACGGATGCGCCGGCAGCGCAACGTGCTGGCGCTGGCGCGCCGCATCATGCAGGAGAAACCGAGCCGCGAGCAGGCGATCGCGCAGATCCAGAGCCTGATCCGAGAGAGCTTCAGCCGCCTCGATAATTCCGAGCGCAAGGCTTTCTATGAGTCGTACACCAACAGCACCATCGGGCTGGTGCACACCGTGGTGAGCATCGCCACGCCGGAACAGAAGGCCCACGCACAAAAGCGCATGCAGGGCTGGATCAACGATTTCAATACGCTGGCGGCGGAAGCGAAGTAAGGCTTACAGCACCCGCACGCCCAGCGCACGGTATGGCGCCAGGTCCGCTTCCGGCACGCTGCCGGCCGTGATCAGCGTATCGATGCGGCCGGCCTCGCACACGATATACGAAGCGGCCGTGCCCAGTTTCTCCGGCGTGACCAGCGCCACCACGTGCTTCGACGCGTTGACGATTGCCCGCTTGACGGCCGCTTCCTCGGGATCGGCCACCGTCAACCCGGCTTCCGGGTGCAGGCCATAGGTGCCGATGAAGCAGGCATCGGCCAGCAGCTGGCGGAAGAAATCCACCGTTTCCAGCCCCAGGTTGACGCGGTATTGCGCGTGCACCCGGCCGCCGGCCATGCGCACCTCGATGTTCGGATGATCGAGCAGCGTCATCGCGGCCGGCAGGCTGTGCGTGGCCACGGTCAGCTTGCCCGTGCCCGGCAGTTGGCGCGCCAGCCAGCCCGCCGTCGTGCCGCCATCGAGGATGATCAACTGCCCCTCGCTTACCAGCGCTAGCGCCTTCTGCGCGATTTCCTGTTTTGCCGCCGCGTCGTGCTGCTCGCGCGCCTGGTAGGCGTTCGGAATCGGCGAGGGCAGCAGGGCGCCGCCGCGGATGCGCGTGAGCGCGCCCTTGCGGGCCAGTTCATCGATGTCACGGCGGATCGTGTCTTCGGAAACGTCCAGCGCGGTACTGAGCGTGGCCAGCTGCACCTGGCCGTGGCGTTGCAACTCGTCGAGGATGCGGCGGAATCGTTCGTGCTTGAGCATGGTGGCTGGCTTTGGAAGCAAGATAAAAGTTGCCTGAACCGGGGTCTGCCCCCGGTTTTCGGAAATTCTTGCGGCATTTTGCAACTTGTTGCAACATTCTGCAAGATGATGGTAGTCTTGTTTTTATTGACACTTCTTTCGGATCTGCCATGACTACGCTGCTCCCCGGACCGTTCCGCGCCATCCTGTTCGACCTGGACGGCACGCTGGCCAATACGCTCCCGCTGTGTATCGAAGCCTTTCGCGGCGCCATCGAACCGGTGGCGGGCCGTGCACTGTCCGATGCGGAAATCATCGCCACGTTTGGCCCGTCCGAAGAGGGGACGATCCGCGCGCTGGCGCCGGCGCGCTACGACGAATGCCTGGCCGCCTATCTGCGCCACTATGAAGCGAAGCATGCCGACTACCCTGCCGTGTTCGACGGCATGGCCGAACTGCTGCGCGACCTGCGCCTGCACGGCGTGCGCCTGGGCATGGTGACGGGCAAGGGTGTCGCCAGCGCCCGGCTGTCGCTGCGGCAGTTCGGCCTGGAAGACGTGTTCGAAGTCGTCGAAACGGGCTCGCCGCTCGGGCCGCGCAAGGCCGAGGCGCTGCGCGACGTGCTCGCCGCATGGCAGCTGGCGGCGGCGGAGGCGGTGTACATCGGGGACGCGCCGAGCGACATCACGGCCGCCCGCGCCGTGGGAATGCCCATCGTGTCCGCGGCATGGGCGGACACTGCGGACGCCGCCACCCTGCAAGCGATGGGCCCGGACCTGCTGGCGCACTCGGTGGGCGAACTGCGCGACTGGCTGTGGCCGCGGCTGCATGCGGGCGCGGCGCCGGACGGCATGTGGCTGGGCATCGCCCAGCGCTTGCAGGCACTGGCGCAGGCCGGGCTGGCATACGATCCCCACGTCTTCGACGCCGAGCGCTACCAGGAAGTGCTGGCGCTCAGCCAACAGATGCTGAGCCACCTGACGGGCCAGCCGGTGCCGCAGTTGCAGGACGCGATCGCGCTGGAGCGCGGCTACCCGACGCCGAAGGTGGACATCCGCGCCGTGCTGTTCAACGGCACCGACCAGGTGCTGATGGCGCGCGAAAAGCACGACGGCGGCAAATGGTCGCTGCCGGGCGGCTGGGCGGACGTCGGCTGCACGCCGTTCGAGGTGGCCGTGAAGGAAGTGCGCGAGGAAACGGGCCTGGACACGGAAGCGGTGCGGCTGCTGGCGCTGTGGGACAAGCGCGTGCACCCGCATCCGCCGCAGGCGTGGTACGTGTACAAGGCCTTCATCCTGTGCCGCCCCACCGGCGGCGCCCTGCTGGCCGACACCGCCGAGACAACCGAAGTACGCTGGGTCTCGCGCCACGAACTGCCCGCGCTGGACCTCTCCACCGACCGCGTCACGCTGTCGCAGCTCGAACGCCTGTTCGACTTCGCCGCGAACCCGGATTTGCCGACCCTGTGCGACTGAAGTACGGGGGACAGTCCCCACTTTTTGCGGGGACAGTCCCCAATTTTTGGCAACATTTAACAATCGATGATTGCGCAGAGGGCCGCGCCGCGCCGCAGTTCCGCGCTTGGTGCCGGGCAAGTCACAATGCGTGGCGCCGCCGGCACAATCGTTGGGTAATCGTTGGGTAAGCGAGACAAAAAGTGTTGTAAAAATTCGGGGACTGTCCCCGGGGAAGTGCGTGCTATAGTGCCCGCCTCATTTCCGCACGACGTTCCCATGCAAAAGAAGAAGCCCGCCGCCAAAGTTCCCGTCCACGGTCCGCAGCACGCCAAGCAGGTGCGCATCATCGGTGGGGAGTGGAAGCGCACGCCGTTGCCGGTGCTCGAGGCGCTCGGCTTGCGGCCCACGCCTGACCGGGTGCGCGAGACGGTGTTCAACTGGCTCAATCACCTGCGCGGCGACTGGGGCAACGTGCGCGTGCTGGACCTGTTCGCGGGCAGTGGCGCGCTCGGCTTCGAAGCCGCCAGCCGTGGGGCGAAGGGGGTGACGATGGTGGACGCGAACGCGGCCATCGTGCGCCAGTTGCAGGCGATCCAGGAAAAACTGAAAGCGACGAACGTCGTCGTGCAGCGTGCGGATGCGCTGGCGCTGGCGCAATCGCTCGCGCAGCGGGGCCAGCAGTTCGACGTGATCTTCCTCGATCCGCCTTACCAGCAGGATTTCCTGTCCCGCGCGCTGCCGCTGTGCGAGAAGCTGGTGGCCGAAGGCGGCCTCGTCTACGCCGAATCCGGCCTGCCGCTGGCGGTCGATGGTGATGCGCCGGACTGGATGGCGCCATGGGAAGTGGTGCGGCAAGACAAGGCCGGCATGGTGCACTTCCACCTGTTGCGCCGTCGCGCAGAATAAGAGCGCCTAACAAAACCCCCATGGCTGCGTTGCAGCGTCTCGCCGTACAGGTGTACTGTCTTCGACGCCGCGCCTTGCCCTGCGGGTTTTGTTAGGCGCTCTAAGTTGGCGCCGGCCCCCGGCGGTGAAGCCCGCCCCCGTTTCAGGCATAATGCGCGTCTGATTCGAGCAAAAAGTCGAGGGACACAATGGTTGTAGCCGTTTATCCAGGAACGTTCGATCCGCTCACCCGTGGTCACGAAGACCTGGTGCGCCGCGCATCGGGCTTGTTCGACACGCTGGTGGTCGGCGTGGCCGACAGCAAGAACAAGCACCCGTTCTTCACGGTCGAGGAGCGCCTGGAAATCGCCAACGAGGTGCTGGGCCATTACCCGAACGTGAAGGTCGAGAGTTTTTCCGGCCTGCTGAAGGATTTCGTGCGCCAGCACGATGCGCGCGTGATCGTGCGCGGCCTGCGCGCCGTCTCTGACTTCGAATACGAGTTCCAGATGGCGGGCATGAACCGCTACCTGCTGCCGGATGTCGAAACGCTGTTCCTGACGCCGTCGGACCAGTACCAATTCATCTCGGGCACCATCGTGCGCGAGATCGCCCAGCTGGGCGGCGACGTATCGAAGTTCGTCTTCCCCTCCGTCGACCGCTGGCTGCGCAAGAAAATCGCGGAAACCAACGCCGCCTAGAGGTTTGCCATGGCTTTGATGATCACTGACGACTGCATCAATTGCGACGTTTGCGAGCCCGAGTGCCCAAACGAAGCGATCTACATGGGTCCGGAAATTTACGAAATCGATCCGAACAAGTGCACCGAATGCGTGGGGCACTTCTCGGAACCGCAGTGCCAGCAGGTGTGCCCGGTCGCGTGCATTCCCTTCAATCCCGAATGGCGCGAAACGGAAGACCAGTTGCGCGCCAAGTACGAGCGCCTGGAAGCGGCCAAGGCTGCGTGAACAAAAAAGCATGACCGTGCGTGAACCGGGCAGGGCGGTGGTATAGTGCAACGGCACTTCCACAACACCCATCCGGAGACACGACCATGAACCCTTCCCGCAGATTAGTCATGCACGGCGCCTGCGCGCTGCTGCTCGCCGCCACCCTGCCTGCCATGCCAGCCTTTGCCGCCGTCGACGCGGCCGGCGTGAAGTTCGACGACACGGCCACCGTCAACGGCCAGCCGCTGAAGCTGAACGGTGCCGGCGTGCGCACGAAGGTCGTCTTCAAGGTGTATGCGCTTGGCCTGTACCTGCCGGAAAAGAAAACGTCCGCGGCCGACATCCAGGCCGTGCAGGGCGCACGCCGCATCCACATCGTCAGCTTACGCGACCTGTCGTCGCAAGACTTCAGCGAAGCCTTCATGAAAGGCCTGAACGCGAACACGGATGCCGCCGAGCGCACCCGCCTGCAGCCCCAGATCAAGGCGTTCAACGACATGTTCGCCGCCATTCCCGGCCTGAAGAAGGGCGACGTGCTGCTGGTCGACTGGATCCCCGGCACGGGCACCGTGTGCACGCTCAACGGCAAGAAAATCGGCGAAACGGTGCCGGACGTGGCGTTCCACAACGCGATCCTGCGCATCTGGATCGGCAACGATCCGGCCGACAGCGGGCTGAAACCGAAGCTGCTGGGCGGTTGAACAGAGCACGCATAAAAAAACCCGGGACGTCCCGGGTTTTTTTTGAGTAATATTTCCTGGAATTGGGTTCTGACCCCGGTTTCAGGAAATGTTCCTGGGAGCTGGCTTGATCAGGCGCGCGACGCCAGCGCCTGCAGTTCGGCCGCTTCGCTCGGCGACGCCTTGTGCGAGTTCATCATCCGCTTGAGCATGGCCGCATCGCGCATCTGGCGGCGCTGCAGGCGTTGTTCCTTCGTCAGTTTCGGCTTCACCAGCAGCACGGCGGCCAGCGCCAGCCCGCGCAGCAGCGGCTTGAACAGCACCAGGAAACCCACGGCGGCGGCGCAGGCCACGAGCACTTGCAGCGCATCGCCGACACTCAGCGGTAGAAATTGGGCTGCGGAAAGGAAATTGGACATATCTTTTGCGGTTTACGTATAGAATCAACGTAACTATAGTGCAGCG
Source organism: Massilia sp. METH4 (assembly GCF_037094685.1). NCBI lineage: Bacteria > Pseudomonadati > Pseudomonadota > Betaproteobacteria > Burkholderiales > Oxalobacteraceae > Massilia > Massilia sp. METH4. The sequence continues at coordinate 1,825,717 of NZ_CP146614.1, forward strand.
CAACATATCAATCCAATTCTGTTTCCCAATATAAATCATCACCCCTCTGAATGACTGAACCATGAGTTTTCTGACACTGGACTTGAACCTGCTGCGTGTTTTCGATGCCGTGATGACGGAGCAAAACCTGACCCGGGCCGCTGGCCACCTGGCAATGACGCAACCGGCAGTGTCGAACGCGATCAAGCGCTTGCGCGAAAGCCTGGGGGATGAATTGCTGATCCGTACCGCCTATGGCGTGAAGCCCACGCCGCGCGCCGAAGCGCTGTGGCCGACGGTGCGCAGCGCCCTCGCTTCCCTGGAATCGGCGGTGGCGCCCGGTTCGTTCGACGTCTCGAAAGCCCACGCCACCTTCCGCCTGGCGATGGCCGATGCGACCGCGGCCTTCTTCCTGCCGTCGCTGATGCGCTCGATCGAAGCGGAAGCCCCCGGCATCAACGTGCGCATGGTACCGCTCACTACCCGCGAACCGCGCCCGATGCTGCTGCGCGGCGACATCGACCTGGCGGTCGGCTTCTTCCCCGGCGTGGCGGCGCAGCTGTCGTATGAAACGGCGTCGCCGATCCGCCATGAGCGGCTGTATTCGGGTATCTACGTGTGCGTGATGCGCCGCAACCACCCGCTGGCGAAGGAAGAACTGACGCTGGACAGCTACTGCGCCGCCAACCACCTGCTGGTGAGTTTCTCGGGCCGCGCCCACGGCCTGGTGGACGAGGCGCTGGCGCAACTGCAGCGCGAACGCCGCATCCTGCTGACGGTGAACCAGTTCTTCACCGCGGGCCGCGTGGTGGCGAACTCCGACCTCATCACGGTGCTGCCGAAGCACCTGATCGCCTCCACCGGTATGACGGACGCGCTCGTGTACAAGGAATTGCCGTTCACCTTGCCGGCCGTGCACCTGGACATGCTGTGGCACGAACGCGATGCCCGCAGCCCCGCCCACAAATGGCTGCGCGCCCAGCTCGAAAGCATGCAGCAGGTGGCGCAGCGCGTGGCGCCGGGGACGTTGCCGAAGGCTGATACGCACTAAATTTGCAAAAGAGAACCGGTGTCGTACACCATTTTTCGATGAAAAATGGTGTACGACACCAAGACGCAAGCTCTACTTCTCCGCCGACCGGTAGCCGATCCGGAACCCGCCCCAGTGCTTGCCGTGCACAAAGATCGGCGCCGACAGGTCGTGCATCACTTCCCCCGTATCCCGTTTATAGGTCTGCAGCAGGAAGGGCCGCGTGTTGCTGCCGCAGCGCTTGCCGGTGCGGTCCGTGAAGATGCGTTTCGTGCGGTTGTTGACGATATCGACGTCGTAATTGCCCGTCAGCGGCTGCGAATATTTCCGGTTGTGCGTGGGGAAGTAGCCCTGGTCGTCGACGGCGCCGGCGTACGCCAGTTGCGGCATCGCGGCCAGCAGGCCTTCCTGCAGGGGCGGCAGCACCCGGTCGGTGAACTTGTCGAACTGCGTGGTGTACTTGGGCGGGTTGGTGCCGGCGATCGGCTGGTAGCGCCGGTCGAACAGCGCTTCGCGGGTGATCTGCCTGCTGGCGATCGCTTCCTCGAAGATGCGGCCCACTTCCGCGGCCGCGCGCTGGGCCGCCGCGCGGACGGCGTCGTGCGACGTGGGCACGTCCGCCTCGGCCAGCGCGCCGGCGATGATCTCGGCGCGGTCGGCCAGCGCCATCGCGGAAGCGGCCACGCGCGGCAGCTCGCGGTCGGTGGAGAGCATGCTGTCGCGGATGCGCGCGATCGCATCGGCGATCACCTGCGCGGTCGCCACCTGCTCGCGCGAGGCACGGGCAATCTCGTCGATTTCCTTTTCCGCCGCGCCCGACGATTGCTCGATATTGGCCAGCAGGCCGTGCACGGTGCGCACATTGCCGGCCGCCTGGCTGACGGCGTCCGCCAGCGACGTCATGCCCGTGCTGGCCTTGTTCGCCTCGTCATTGATTTCGCGCACCATCTGGCTGATCTCGTCCGTGGCGGCCTTCGTGCGCTGCGCCAGCTGGCGCACCTCGCCGGCCACCACCGCAAAGCCACGCCCCTGTTCGCCGGCACGGGCCGCCTCGATGGCGGCGTTCAGCGCCAGCAGGTTGGTGCGGGCGGAAATCTCCGAAATCGCGTCCGTGAAACCGGCGATGCGGCTTGCCTTCTCGCGCAGCGCGGCCATCGTGTCCGCCGCTGTCCGCGCCTGCGTACTGGCGCCGGAGATGCGCGACAGGCCGTCGTCCGCCTCGGCGCGGCCGGCGACCGTTTCTTCGCGCACGCGGTGCGCGACAGCGGACGCGCGCTCGGCATTGGCGGCGATCTGGCCCGTGGTGGCGGTGTTCTGGCGGGTGGCGGTGGCGATGCTGCCGGAGGTATAGACATCCTCGCCGATCTTTTTCTTGATCGAATCGACGAAATACGACGTCTCGGCCGCGCCGATCATGATCGCGTCGATTTCATTGCCGACCGTGGCGGCGAAGCGGCGCGGACCGTCGTCGGCCCTGCCGCGACCGGCGAAGCGGGCGACCGGCACCGCGATGGCCACCGCCAGCACGGCCGGCCACAAGGCCGCGTTACCGAAGCTCAGCCAGGCGGGCACAATGCCGGCCGCCATGGCACCCGCGGCCCAGGCCGCCTGTTGCACTGCTGCGCGCTGCATCTCGTCTCCTCCGGCGCGGCGCCGGGAGACGGGCCGCGCTCATTTGATGGGCAACTTGCTGGTATTCTTCACTTCTTCCATTACCGCATAAGTATGGGTCTCGCGCACGCCTTTTTGCAACAAAGTTTTCCCCAGGAACTCACGATAGGCGGCCATGTCCTTCACGCGCGCCTTCACCAGGTAATCGAAGCCGCCGGCCACCATATGGCATTCGAGCACCTCGGGGATCAGTTGTACGCTATGCTTGAACGCGTCGAAGACTTCCGGCGTGGTCCGGTCCAGCACGACTTCGATGAAGACCAGCAGCGAGACGTCCAGCAATTGCGGGTTCAGCTGCGCCGTGTAGCCCAGGATATAGCCTGAATCGTGCAGCTTGCGCACGCGTTCCAGGCAGGCCGCCGGTGACAGGTTCACCCGCGCGGCCAGTTCCACATTGCTGATGCGCCCGTCGCTCTGCAGCTCCATCAGGATTTTCTTACTGATCTTGTCCAGCATTCGATATCCCCACTATTAATTTTATTTGGTTAAATTCTCTCATCAAAAATGTTGTATTGCTAGCCCCCGCGATTACCAGAATTAATCCAGAAGAATCCCGCATACAATCGAATCATTGGCAAGCGCCACCTTGACCGCCCACAGCACGCTCCGCAAACCAGCTTTGCCGAGCGTGTTTTGCTAGGTGGCAGCCTCAACCCTTGATCGAGATTCTTCCCATGAATGCCCCAGTTCCCTTCAGCGCCCTGCAGGCCGAAATCCTGCGCGACCCATCTCCGCTGCGCGCGGCGGTCACGGCAGCTTACCGGCGCGACGAGCGCACCGCCGTGCAGTGGTTGCTGGCCCAGGTTCGCGACCGCGGCCAGGAGACCACGCAGGAGGCGCAAGCCCTGGCGCGTCGCCTTGTGACGGCCGTGCGCGAAAAGCGCACCCGCGCCTCCGGCGTCGATGCGCTGATGCACCAGTTCTCGCTGTCCTCGGACGAGGGCGTGGCGCTGATGTGCCTTGCCGAAGCGTTGCTGCGCATTCCCGACCAGGCCACCGCCGACCGCCTGATCGCGGACAAGATCAGCAAGGGCGACTGGCGCAAGCACCTGGGCGAGTCGCCTTCGCTGTTCGTCAACGCCGCCACCTGGGGCTTGCTGGTGACGGGCAAGCTGGTCACTTCGTCCAGCGAGGAAAAACTGGGCTCGGCGATCACGCGGCTCATCGCCAAGGGCGGCGAACCGCTGATCCGCAAGGGCGTCGACCTGGCCATGCGCATGCTGGGCAACCAGTTCGTGACGGGCCAGACGATCGAGGAAGCCATCAGGAATGGCCGCGACAACGAGGCGCGCGGCTACCGTTATTCCTATGACATGCTGGGCGAGGCGGCGCTGACGGAGGCGGATGCGGCCAGCTACTACGCGTCGTACGAAAAGGCGATCCATGCGATCGGCCGGGCGTCGAACGGCCGCGGCATCCGTAATGGCCCCGGTATTTCCGTGAAACTGTCGGCGCTGCACCCGCGCTACAGCCGCGCCCAGCGCGAGCGCGTGATGGCCGAACTGTTGCCGCGGCTGCGCGCGCTGGTGTTGCTGGCCAAGGGCTACGACATCGGCCTGAACATCGACGCGGAAGAGGCCGACCGCCTGGAACTGTCGCTCGACCTGATGGAGGCGCTGGCACATGATCCAGACCTGGCCGGCTTCGACGGCATCGGCTTCGTCGTCCAGGCGTACCAGAAGCGTTGCCCGTTCGTCATCGATTACCTCGTCGACCTGGCGCGGCGCAGCGGGCGCAAGTTCATGATCCGCCTCGTGAAAGGCGCCTATTGGGATGCGGAAGTCAAGCGCGCCCAGGTGGAAGGCATGCCGGGCTATCCCGTGTATACCCGCAAGGTGTACACGGACGTATCGTACCTGGCGTGCGCGCAGCGCCTGTTGGCGGCCACGGACGTGATCTACCCGCAGTTCGCTACGCACAATGCGCAAACGCTGTCGACGATCTACACGTGGGCGAAGCGCGACGGCATCGACGCCTACGAATTCCAGTGCCTGCACGGCATGGGGGAGACGCTGTACGACCAGGTCGTGGGCAAGGACAAGCTGGACAAGGCCTGCCGCATCTACGCCCCGGTCGGCACCCATGAAACGCTGCTGGCCTACCTGGTGCGCCGCCTGCTCGAAAACGGCGCCAATTCCTCCTTCGTCAGCCAGATCGTCGACGAGGGCATTCCCGTCGATGCACTGATCCAGAATCCGCTCGACGTTGCCCGGCAGCTTGGCGGCGCGCCGCACGCGGCCATTCCACTGCCGCTCGACCTGTTCGGTGCCGAACGCAAGAACTCGGAAGGCCTCGACCTGTCGAACGAGGACGTGCTGCGCGAAGTGTCGAACGCGCTGGCGCAGCCGCGCACGTGGCAGGCGTCGCCGTTGCTGGCCATCCCGCCCGAAGCGGACCAGCCCGCCCAGCCTGTCATCAATCCCGCCCAGAAGGCCGACCTGGTCGGCCATGTGACGGAGGCGACCGCGGGGGACGTGGAGCGGGCGCTGGCCAGCGCCAGCGCGGCGGCGATGGACTGGCAGACGGTCGAGCCGTCGGCGCGCGCCGATGCGCTGATGCGGGCAGCCGACCTGTACGAGCACCACAAGCTCGAGCTGATGGCGCTGGCGATCCGCGAAGCGGGCAAGTCGCTGCCGAACGCCATTGCCGAGGTGCGCGAGGCCGTCGATTTCCTGCGCTACTACGCCCAGCAGGTGCGGCACGAGAAGAATGTGCTGGCGCTGGGTCCCGTGACCTGCATCAGCCCGTGGAATTTCCCGCTGGCGATCTTTACGGGGCAGGTGGCGGCGGCGTTGGCAGCCGGCAACGTGGTCCTGGCCAAGCCGGCCGAGCAGACGCCGCTGATCGCCCACCGCGCCGTCGAGTTGCTGCACGAAGCCGGCATCCCGCGCACCGCGCTGCAATACCTGCCGGGCCGCGGCGAAGTGGTCGGCGCCGGCCTGTGCAACGATGCGCGCGTCAAAGGCGTGATCTTCACGGGGTCGACGGAAGTGGCGCAGCTGATCAACCGCGTGCTCGCCAGGCGCGCCGTGGCGGAACATTGCGACATTGCGCTGATCGCCGAGACGGGCGGGCAGAACGCCATGATCGTCGATTCGTCGTCGCTGCCGGAGCAGGTGGTGCAGGATGCGATCTCGTCCGCGTTCGACAGTGCCGGCCAGCGCTGCTCCGCGCTGCGCGTGCTGTTCCTGCAGGACGATATCGCCGACAAGACGATCAAGATGCTGAAAGGGGCGATGAGCGAGCTGAAGATCGGCAGCCCGGACCGTCTGGTGACCGATATCGGCCCCGTCATCGATGCCGAGGCCCAGCAAAACCTGCTGGCGCACATCGAAAAGACGAAACGCACGTGCGTGGCGCACTTCTCGCTGGGCTTGCCGGGGGAGGCGGACGGCACCTTCGTGCCACCGACCGTCCTGGAAATCCGTTCCCTGGCCGAGCTGACGAAGGAAGTGTTCGGCCCCGTGATGCACGTCATCCGCTACCAGCGCAGCGAATTGCCGAAGGTAGTGGACCAGATCAATGCCAGCGGCTTCGGCCTCACCCTGGGCGTACATTCCCGCATCGACGAAACCATCGCCTACATCACGTCGCGCGCCCATGTGGGCAATATCTACGTGAACCGCAATATCGTCGGCGCCGTCGTCGGGGTGCAACCGTTTGGCGGAGAAGGGAAGTCGGGCACCGGACCGAAGGCGGGTGGCCCGCTGTACCTGAAGCGCTTGCAGCGCGCCGCCGCGCAGGCAGAAGCGCATGCGCGCCAGTCGTCGCCCAGCGTGGATGCGCTCGTCGTCTGGGCGAAGGCCAAGGGCAAGGAGCGCGCGGCGGCGCTGGCCGAGCAGTACGTGCGCGCGACGCCGCTCGGCACCGAGATCCAACTGCCTGGCCCGACCGGTGAACGCAATACCCTGCGCTACGAGGCGCGGGGCACGATCGCCTGTTTCGCCGATACGCAGGACGCACTGCTGAACCAGCTGGCCGCCGTGCTGGCGACGGGGAACCGGGCCGTGATCGTTGCCCACGCCACGTCCCTCGTGCCGGCCGACCTGCCGGCGGCGGTACAGGACCGGCTGGAAGTGGTCGGCAACCTGGAAGCGTTGAAGGACACGTTCCAGATCGCGCTGGTCGAGGCATCGATGTCGGCGCCGGTACGGGTGCCGCTGGCTGAACGGGACGGCGCGATCGTGTCCGTCATCGACACGACGCCGGAAAGCCCGATCCCGCTGTGGCGGCTGATCGCGGAGCGGGCATTGTGTGTCAACACGACGGCAGCCGGCGGCAACGCCAGCCTGATGACATTGGCGACGTAATCCGGCCCTCGACATGAAACATGGCGCTTCGGCGCCATCTTTTTTGCCTGAATGAAATGCGGATACGTCCAGGAAGCGTTTACAGCCCCTCCAGCGCGTTTCTAGAGACGAGTTCGTGTCCAGCCCCGTGACAGGCACCGGAGCCGGCAGGGGCTCATCTGGTGGCTCCCACAGGCTGCATGGCGCGGCAGAAGTGCTCGATGATGCCGAACGCATAGCGCGAGGCGACCGTTTTCACGAAATGCATGAAGTCGATGGCGGCATTTTCGTTGGCATTGTCCGAAATCGTGCGGATCACGGCGAAGGGGATGCCCAGCTCGAAACACACCTGCGCCACCGCGGCGCCTTCCATCTCCACCGCGAGCAGGCCCGGCAAGGCGTTTTTAAGGGCCGCCAGGCGCACGCCGTCGTTGATGAACTGGTCGCCACTACCGATGAGGCCGCGATGCAGCGTGGGGCCGTTCTCGCCTTCCAGGAAGCAGGTGGCCGCATGGGCGAGCCGGGAACTCATCTCCAGGTCGCTCGGCAGGTGGGCCAGCCCCGTCAGCGGCACTTCGAAGCGGGCAAACAGCGGCGACGCATCCATATCGTGCTGGACCAGCGATTCCGCGATCACGACATCGCCCACCCGCACGGCGTAGTCGGCACTGCCGGCAACGCCCGTGAACAGGATGTGGGTAACTCCGAACCTTTCCACAAGCGTTGCGGCAGTCATTGCCGCGGCGACCTTGCCGATCCGCGACAGCACGGCAACCGTCTCCACGTTCCACAGGCTGCCCACCGTGTAATCGCGCATGCCATGCGTGTGCCGGACAGGGTCTTGCATGGCCTGGATCACGCCTTCCTGCTCTTCCGCCAGGGCGGAGATGATGCCGAGCCGGGGTTTTTCGACCGTGGTTTGACTGTTGGTCATCGATTTCCAGGATACTGGACAGCGCTTTTTCGCTGCCGAAGCGCCGTTGGTTTACAAGAATAAGAATAAATATTTAAGCTGGTAGTAGATAGTAAACCAGGCAGGCATTGTGGATAAAGCTGTTAACATCCACAAAATCAGCGGTTTACCGGTTTCGCAACCAGTGGGACAAGGATTGTATCCGCGCCGGACGAGTTCTGGACAAAAAACCGGTCTGCCAGCACAAAGGCGGTTTACGCACATCCGATCCTGTGGATATGCAAGAGCTTATCCACAGAACCTGCAAAAAATCAGCAATTTACTCCTCTCCAGCCTGCTCTCAACACGAGGCCAGGGTGCTTCGGCTCCCTTTTTGCGAGCAAAAACCAGCATGCAGTGATCCAGCTCAGTACGCGACGAACGTCACGGAACGGTTTGCCTTCGGAATTGTCGTAGGTAGACCGACCTGATTTTTTTTTCTGGCGGCGTTTTGCTCGATGCCGTCTGTGGCTCCGTGGCGACGCGCGAACGTCGTCGGGTTTACAAGAATAAGTAGATATATAAGCTGATAGTGGTTGTTAACAGATGCGGGTTTCTGTGGATAAGCTGCTCAGCCCCTGAAAAATCAGCGGTTTACGTCTTGCACAACCACACTCGTAAACCTTGTATGGCCGAGGAACGGATTTTGGACAAAAATGGCGTTTCCCACATACCCGCGGTTTACGCACAAACGATGCCTGTGGATATCCATAAGCTTATCCACAAGCCTTTAGGAGACATTCATGGAGTTGCGGTCCCTGTTCAGTGGTGCCATTTCCCATCCGATCATCCAGGGCCCGATGGCCGGTGGGTGCACGACCCCCGCCCTGGTGGCTGCCGTGTCGAATGCCGGCGCCCTCGGCTCGCTGGCTTGTTCGTTGCTGCCGCCGGACACCATCCGCCGCCAGGTGGCCGAGATCCGGCAACTCACCGCCAAGCCTTTCCTGCTGAATTTCTTTGTCCAGGAAATACCCCGCCCCAGCGGCGAAGAGGTGGCACACGCGGTGGAACTGCTCAAGCCGATCTGGTCATCGCTCGGGTGGAACGAGCTGGCGCTGCCGTTCAAATGGTGCGAAGACTTTTCCGCCCAGTTCGCGGCGCTGCTGGAACTGAAACCCGCCGCGGCCAGCTTCACGTTCGACATTCTTTCGGCCGACCAGGTGCGGCAGTTGCACGATGCCGGCATTCTCGTGATCGGTACCGCGACCCGGGTCGATGAAGCGCAGGCCTGGCAAGCGGTCGGCGCGGATGCGGTGATTGCCTCCGGCACGGAAGCGGGCGGCCATCGCGGAACCTTCATCGGCGACCAGCGCGATGCCACGCTGGACGCGATCGCCCTGCTGAAAGCGGTGGTGGCCGAGGTAACGATTCCGGTCATTTCGGCCGGCAATGTGATGACCGGGGCGGACATCCGCGAACGCATGGACCTCGGCGCGGCCGGCGTCCAGATGGGCACCGCGTTCATGGTGACGGACGAAGCGGGCATCCATCCCGCCTACAAGCAACGCTTGCAGATTGCCGGCTCTTCGCCGACCCGGCTGACGCGCGCCTTTTCGGGCCGTTACGCACGCGGTCTCGTCAACCGTTTCATGCGCGAGATGGAAGCGGTCGAAGACCAGGTGCCGGCTTATCCCGTGCAAAACGCCCTGACCGGGCCGATCCGGTTCGAGGCGGCCAAGCGCGGCGACACGGAACTGATGTCGCTGTGGTGCGGCACCGGTGTTGGGCGGACGCGACGAATGAGTGCGGCGCGCCTGGTGCAGACGCTCGTCGAGGAAATAGCAAAGCAGTAATTCTTTAAGGAAACTTTTCCATCGCTTGCGGGATTCCGTCCTGCACAAAATTCGGCTGGGGCGCCGCATAAAAGGACCATAAATGGGCGAAAAAGAAGACCGAAGAAACATGCAGGATGCAATTGACCGAAGTTATTGATGTTGCGCAGCGCACAAATCTCGTTCGGTCTGATAGCAGTTATGCAAAAGTTTATGGTAGTTATACGGTATTGTTTGGCAAATTTGATGTGGGTATGATCGACGCAAAATTTAGCAGTATGTAAAGAATCCTCGGGGAGACGCGATGTCAAACTTCATCTTGGAAACAAGGAATTTGACCAAGGAGTTCAAGGGTTTCACAGCTGTTAACGACGTGAACCTGAAGGTTCAACGGGGTCATATCCATGCCCTGATCGGCCCGAACGGGGCCGGCAAGACGACCTGCTTCAACCTGCTGACCAAGTTCCTGGTGCCGACTTCCGGCCAGATCCTGTTCAATGGCCGCGACATCACATCGGCCAAGCCGGCCGGTATCGCCCGAATGGGCGTGATCCGGTCGTTCCAGATTTCCGCCGTGTTTCCCCACCTGACGGTGCTGCAGAACGTGCGGATCGGCCTGCAGCGCCAGCTCGGCAACACGTTCCACTTCTGGCGCAGCGAACGCACATTGGATCGGTTGAACGGCCGCGCCATGGAACTCCTGGCCGAGGTCGATCTCACCCAATTCGCGGACACGATCACGGCGGACATGCCATACGGCCGCAAGCGCGCGCTGGAAATCGCCACCACGCTGGCGATGGAACCGGAACTGATGCTGCTGGACGAACCCACGCAGGGCATGGGCCACGAGGACGTGCACCGCGTTACGGAGTTGATCAGGAAGGTGTCGAACGGCCGCACGATCCTGATGGTGGAACACAATATGAGCGTGGTGTCCGGCATCTGCGACCGGATCTCGGTGTTGCAGCGAGGCGCCATGCTGGCCGAGGGCACGTACGCCGAGGTGTCGAAGAATCCCCAGGTCATGGAGGCTTACATGGGCACGGAAGCAACCGAACTGGTAGGAGCGCACGGATGAACGCGCCGGCCACCTCGAACGTCCACCTGCCGGCCAGCGAGCCGGCGCGGGTGGCGCTGGAAATCGCCGACCTGCAAGCCTGGTACGGCGAATCGCACATCCTGCACAACGTGAACATCACGGTGGGGCAGGGCGAAGTCGTCACGCTGCTGGGCCGCAACGGAGCCGGCCGCACCACCACGCTGCGCGCGATCATGGGGCTCACCGGTGCGCGCAAGGGCTCGATCCGCATCAACGGCAAGGAGGCGATCAACCTCGCCACGCACCGGATCGCCCACCTGGGCGTCGGCTATTGCCCGGAAGAGCGGGGCATCTTTTCCTCGCTGTCGACCGAGGAAAACTTGCTGCTGCCGCCGCCCCTGAAGACCGATGCAAAAGGCATGACCGTCGAGGAAATCTACGAGATGTTCCCGAACCTCAAGGAACGCCGCCACAGCCAGGGCACACGCCTGTCCGGCGGCGAGCAGCAGATGCTGGCCGTGGCGCGCATCCTGCGCACGGGCGCGCGCCTGCTGCTGCTCGATGAAATCTCCGAAGGGTTGGCGCCCGTCATCGTCCAGGGCCTCGCGCGCATGATTCGCACACTGAAAGCGAAGGGCTACACCATTGTCATGGTGGAGCAGAACTTCCGCTTCGCGGCGCCGCTGGCGGACCGGTTCTACGTGATGGAACACGGCCAGATCGTCGAGACGTTCGCGGCGTCCGAATTGAACGCCAAGATGCCGGTGCTCACCGAGCTCCTTGGCGTCTAGGGAAGCGCTGATTTATTGCTGGTGGATGAGATTGGTCTGAAAAACGTGTCCAGCAAGACGCAAATGTCCCGCCATACAAAGGTATGGCGGGACATTTGTGGCGCAGCTGGGCGCGTTTTCTCAGGGCCAAGATCGCCGCCATGAATCAATCAGCGCTTCCCTGGCAGATAGCCAGGCAGGGAAGTCCGCCGCCACTTCCGGCGGCGCCATAAAACCGAGTGAATGGAGACGATTATGAAGACGATTACGAAGCGCAAAGCCATCGCCACCGCCGCCACCGCCATCTGCGCCATCGGCCTGTCCAGTGCCGCGTCCGCCCAGGTTTCCGGCGATACGATCAAGATCGGTTTCATCACCGACATGTCCGGCCTGTACACGGACATCGACGGCGCCGGTGGCGCCGAAGCGATCAAGATGGCGATCGCCGATGCAGGCACCGTCATCGCCGGCAAGAAAGTGGAATTCATCTCCGCGGACCACCAGAACAAGGCCGACATCGCCGCCTCGAAGGCGCGCGAATGGTTCGACCAGCAGGGCGTGGACATGCTGATCGGCGGCACCAACTCGGGCGCCAACCTGGCCATGGCGAAAGTGGCGGCCGAGAAGAAGAAGATCTTCGTCTCGATCGGCGCCGGTTCCTCGCGCCTGACGAACGAGGAATGCACGCCGTACACGATTCATTATGCCTACGACACGGTGGCGCTGGCCCGCGGCACCGGCGGAGCGATCGTCAAGCAGGGCGGCAAGGACTGGTATTTCATGACGGCCGACTACGCGTTCGGCCAGTCGCTCGAAGCGGACACGGCGGCCGTCGTGAAGACGGGTGGCGGGCGCGTGCTGGGTTCGGTGAAGCATCCGCTGTCGGCATCGGATTTCTCGTCGTTCCTGTTGCAGGCGCAATCGTCGAAGGCGCAGATCCTCGGGCTGGCGAACGCCGGCGGCGACGCGATCAACTCCATCAAGGCGGCCAACGAATTCGGCATCACGAAGAAGATGAAGCTGGCCGGCCTGCTGATCTTCATCAACGATATCCACTCGCTGGGTCTGAACACCACGCAGGGCATGTACCTGACCGATGGCTGGTACTGGGACCTGAATGCCGACACCCGCGCATGGTCCAAGCGCTACTTCGCCAAGATGAAGAAGGAGCCGTCCATGTTGCAGGCGGCCGACTATTCGGCGGCGGCGAACTACCTGAAGGCGGTGAAAGCGCTGGGCACCGACGATTCCGACAAGGTGATGGCCTACCTGAAGAAGACCCCGATCAACGACATGTTCGCCAAGAACGGCGTGATCCGTCCGGACGGCCGCATGGTGCACGACATGTACCTGATGGAAGTGAAAAAGCCAAACGAGTCGAAGTATCCGTGGGATTACTACAAGGTCGTGGCCACGATTCCCGGCGAGCAAGCCTATATGACGAAGGCCGAGAGCAAGTGCGCGCTGTGGAAATAAGTCCGTTTTCCTGAGCCGCCGGCCGGTTTCACCGGCCATCGGGAGCAGGGCGGGCGACGCTGGGCCACGACCGCACGGGCTTCGACCGATGCCCGCCGTCATTGCGTCGCGACGCCTCTCTCGTTCGTTGTTCGTGCGTTGTCACATGAACCGTCGCAGGAACCGTCGCATGGGCGTTCGTGCCCGTCACGGCCGCATGCCCGCATGCGGGGCCGTGGCCGGGGCGTTCGACCAGCGATGTCCGGCACGGCGTCCGCAGTGATTTCTCGCAGTGAATTCTTATTTGTACCACCAACCGTTACCACTATCGAGGAGACGAAGGCCATGGAAATTTTCGGCGTTCCCCTGCCAGCCATGATGAGCCAGCTGCTGCTGGGGCTCGTCAACGGCTCGTTCTACGCGATGCTGTCGCTCGGCCTGGCCATCATCTTCGGCCTCTTGAACGTCATCAATTTCTCGCACGGCGCGATGTACATGATGGGCGCGTTCCTCGCCTGGATGGGCATGTCCTACCTGGGCATGAGCTACTGGACGATGCTGATCGCGGCCCCCATCATCGTGGGCCTGCTCGGCATCGTCATCGAAAAAACGATGCTGCGCTGGCTGTACAAGCTGGACCACCTGTACGGCCTGCTGCTGACCTTCGGCATCACGCTGCTGGTGGAAGGGATTTTCCGTTCGTTCTACGGCGTGTCCGGCCAGCCGTTCGATACCCCGGAACAGCTGCAGGGGGCGACCGACCTGGGCTTCATGATCCTGCCGAACTACCGCGGCTGGGTCGTCGTGGCCTCGCTGATCGTCTGCTTCGCCACCTGGTTCGTCATCGAGAAAACGCGGCTCGGCGCGTACCTGCGCGCCGGCACGGAAAACCCGAAACTGGTCGAAGCGTTCGGCATCAACGTCCCGCTGATGGTCACGCTCACCTATGGCTTCGGCGTTGCACTGGCCGGTTTCGCCGGCGTGCTGGCGGCGCCCATCATCCAGGTGTCCCCCCTGATGGGCTCCAACCTCATCATCGTCGTGTTCGCCGTGGTCGTGATCGGCGGCATGGGCTCCATCCTCGGCTCGATCGTGACGGGGCTCGGCCTGGGAGTCATCGAGGGCCTGACCCGGGTGTTCTACCCGGAATTTTCATCGACCGTGGTGTTCCTCGTGATGGTCATCGTGCTGCTGCTGCGTCCCGCCGGCCTGTTCGGCAAAGAAAAGTGAAAGGGCATCCATGAACAAGCAAATCGGCTACGGACTCCTGTTGCTGGCGGCGCTGGTGGCGCCCTTCGTCGGCTACCCGGTTTTCCTGATGAAATTGCTGTGCTTCGCGCTGTTCGCCAGCGCCTTCAACCTGCTGATCGGCTTTACCGGCCTGCTGTCGTTCGGCCACGCGGCGTTCTTCGGCACCGCCGGCTACGTGGCCGGCAACGCCCTGAAGAGCTGGGGCATGCCGTTCGAGCTTGGCATCGTGCTCGGGGTGCTCGCGGCCGCCCTGGTCGGCTTCGTGATCGGCGGGCTGGCGATCCGCCGGTCCGGCATCTATTTCTCGATGATCACGCTGGCGCTGGCGCAGATGGTGTACTTCGGCGCGCTGCGCTTTACCAATTTTACCGGCGGCGAGGATGGCTTGCAGGGCGTTCCGCGGGGCCGGCTGCTGGGCGCGGTCGAGCTGTCCAGCGACCTGACGCTGTACTACGTGGTGCTGGCTGTGTGCGTGGCCGCGTTCGCCCTGATCGTGCGCACGGTGCATTCGCCGTTCGGCCAGGTACTGAAGGCGATCAAGGAGAACGAACCGCGGGCAATCTCGCTTGGCTACGACGTGGACAAGTACAAGCTGATGGCGTTCGTGCTGTCCGCCGCACTGGCCGGCCTGGCCGGTGCGCTCAAGACCGTGGTGCTGGGCTTCGAGACGCTGACGGATGTGCACTGGACGATGTCCGGCCTCGTCATCCTGATGACCCTGGTCGGCGGCATGGGCACGCTGGCCGGCCCGCTGCTGGGCGCCGTCATCATTATCGTGCTGGAGAACAAGCTGGGCGACTTCGGCACGATGGTGGCCAGCGGCACCGGCATCGAATGGTTCAATACGCTGGGCGAAGCCGTCAGCATGGTAACCGGGCTGATCTTCGTTGCCTGCGTGTTGGCATTCCGGCGCGGCATTATCGGCGAGATCGTCGCCGCGCTCGGCAGGCGAAAACCTGCTTGAACCCCATGACGACGCCGGAATTTTCCGGCGTTGTTTTTTTCGTAGGAGATTTCACCCAGCAAGCTGCTTCATTCCTGACTGACTTTGATAGGGGTAACCGACCATGCAAATGAGGACTTCGAAGACCGCGATCGCCATTGCGGTGGCACTGTTGCTCGGCGCCTGTGGAGGCGACGATGACGACGACGAACCGGAAGTGTTGAACCAGAAGCCGGCGTACCTGGGCACGATCACGCAGACGAGTTACGACGGCACGACGGACGACCTGTTGACGGCAGGGCTGGGCGCCGCCGGCCTGGCCGCCGCCGCGCCGCCGGCCTACACCAATCCCGCCAGCCCGACGGCGCGTGAATTGCGGCGCAATGCCATCTTCTCGAATTACCGCGCCGTGCTCGATATCGCCGCCAACAGCGGCTACGGTACCCTGTACGGTCCGAACGTCAACGCGGCCGGACAGGCGACGACCGGCAGCGGCATGGTGGCGGGCACCGAATACCTGGCGTACGCGGACGATGGCTCGGGCCGGCAGAACGTCACCTTGATGGTGCAGGTACCGAACAGCTTCGACACTGTGAACCCGTGCATCGTGACGGGGACGTCGAGCGGGTCGCGCGGTATCTACGGCGCCATCGGCAGTTCCGGCGAGTGGGGCCTGAAGAACAATTGCGCGGTCGCATACGCGGACAAGGGCAGCGGTACCGGCCTGTATGCGTTCGAGGATGACAGCGTCAATCTGCAGAACGGTACGCGCGCGTCCCGCACGTCCGCCGGCAAGAATGCCCAGTTTGCGCCCGAGCTGACCGATGCGCAACGCACGGCGTTCGCCCAGCAATACCCCGGCCGCATCGCGTTCAAGCACGCGCACTCGCAGCAGAATCCGGAAAAGGACTGGGGCAGGATCACGCTGCAGGCCGTTGAATTCGCGTTTTACGTGCTCAACGAGAAGTACGGTGTCGTGGCACGGGATAACACCAGTCGGCTTGTCCGGTTCACGCCCGCCAATACGCTGACGATCGCCTCGTCGATCTCGAACGGCGCTGGCTCGGCACTGTTGGCCGCGGAACAGGATACGACCGGCCTCATCGATGCCGTGGCGGCCACGGAACCGCAGATCCAGCCGAACAGGACGACGGGCTATACGGTGCGGCAAGCCGGTGCGGTGGTGACAGCGCAGGGCAAGCCTTTGCTCGATTACTCGAGCTATGCCGCGTTGTATCAGCCGTGTATTGCCGGCAGCGCCGGCCGTTGCGCCTCGCTGGTACAGAAGGGACTGCTGTCCGGGAACGACCTGGCATCCCGGCAGGCCGACGCGCGTGCGCGCATGAAAGCGTATGGCTGGACGCCGGACGCGGAACCGCTGCAGGCAGCGCATGCGCTCACGAACATCCTCGTTGCCGTCACTTACGTGAACGCGTACGGCAGGTTCGCCGTCACGGACAATGTGTGCGGCTTCAGCTGGAGCCCCTTCGACGCGACGACCGGGGCGCCGGTGCCGTTTACGCCGGCGGCCTTGGCAT
Source organism: Massilia sp. METH4 (assembly GCF_037094685.1). Lineage (NCBI taxonomy): Bacteria > Pseudomonadati > Pseudomonadota > Betaproteobacteria > Burkholderiales > Oxalobacteraceae > Massilia > Massilia sp. METH4. The sequence goes on from NZ_CP146614.1 coordinate 1,842,406, forward strand.
CGAGCTTTGCCACGCAGAACGGTATCATCGGCGCGCCGATCTACGAGGCGTCGGCTGGTGGTGCCAAGGTCTACAGCATGGGCGTGTCGCCGTCGACCGGAATCGACGACCAGTCGCTGGACGGCTTCCTGTGCCTGCGTTCGCTGGCAACGGGGATCGACGCGGTGACCGGCGCGCCGCTGGCGGGAGACCTTGCCGCGCAGAGTGCGCGGGTGAGGGCGGGCATGGCGGAAGTGCAGGCCACCGGCAACCTGCGCGGCAAGCCGGCGCTGATCGTTTCCGGACGGGCCGATGCGCTGATCCCGGTGAACCATGCTTCGCGGGCTTACGTGGGATTGAACGCGGCGGTGGAAGGGGCGGCCAGCAAGCTGCGCTATGTTGAAGTAACGAATGCCAACCACTTCGACAATTTCACCAACGCGCTGCCGAACGTGATCGTGCCCTTGCACGTCTACCTGTTCCGGGCACTTGACGCGGTGTACGCGAACCTGAAGAACAGCCAGACGGCACTGCCGCCGTCACAGGTCGTACACACCGTCACGCGGGCCAGCAACGCGGTACCGATCACGGTGGCGAACGTGCCGCCGATCTCCGCATCCCCAGGAAACAATGCCATCACGGTCACCGGGACCACCGTGAACGTGCCGGATTGATTCCTCCAGCACAAGGCGAAGCGGACCGGGCGGTCCGCTTTTTCATGCCCGGCGGCGTCGCATTTACAGCGCTGCCGCGTAGATCGCCCTGGCATCGTCCCGCGTCACCTCGCGTGGGTTGTTGCCCAACAGGCGGGTTTGCAGCATCGCGGCATCGGCGAGAGTATCCAGGTCGGCCTCGGTAATGCCGACGTCGCGCAGCGTGCGTTCGATACCGGCGCGGGCGGCGAGCTGTTCCATCGCGAGCACGAATGCCTCGGACCGCGCTTCGTCCGTGCCTTGCGCATGTGGTGCGACGATGGCCGCCAGCTCGGCGTAATGCCCGGCGGCGGCCGGCGCATTGAAGCGCAGGACATGGGGCAGTACCAGCGCATTCGACAGGCCATGTGGCACATGAAAAATGCCGCCGATTGGATAGGCGAGGGCATGCACGGCGGCGACAGGTGCGTTCGCGAAAGCCTGGCCTGCCAGCAGCGCACCGAGCAGCATGGCCTGTCGAGCGGCGAGGTTGGCCGCCCGGTCGTCCCCGCCGTCACAGGCGCGGGGCAGGTTGGCCGATAGCAGGCGCAGGGCTTCACGTGCGAGCACATCCGACAAGGGATTCTTCTTGTGTCGGCTCGTATACGCCTCGATCGCATGCACCATCGCGTCGATCCCCGTCGCGGCGGTCACGCGGGGCGGCAAGCCAAGCGTCAGTTCGGCATCGAGGATCGCGAGGTCGGCGTACAACTGCGGGGCCACCACTCCCATCTTCGTGGTGGCCCCGGTGGTGACGATGGCGATATTCGTTACCTCGGAGCCGGTGCCGGCAGTCGTGGGGATCTGCACCAGCGGCAGACGGCTGCCTTGCACATTGCCGATGCCGTATGCTTCCGCGAGTGGCTGGCCGGTGGCGGCCAGCACGGCGATGAGCTTCGCGACGTCCATCGAACTGCCCCCGCCGAGGCCGACCACCAGGTCCGTGTCGTGGTCGCGGGCGACCGCCACGGCTGCCTGCACAATGTGTTCGGGTGGATCGGCGATCACGTCGCTGTACGTTTTCACGTGAAAACCGGCGCGCTCCAGGCTGGTAATCGGCGGGCCGGCGAGGCCGGTGCGAAGGAAGCCGGCATCGGTCACGACGAGAGCACGGAGGGCATCCGGGAAATATTGGCGGACGTGTTCGCCCAGGCGCGCAGACGCGCCGGCTGCGGACACGATGTGGGGCACGGTGCTGAAAGAAAAATCGTTCATGGCATCTCCGTGAAACGTGGTCGCTCCAGCATACACCCGGACGATGGGCAATGTTCTTCCGTACAATATCGGGTTTACCGAAGGGGGCTCGATGCTGGATGTTGCGATTCTTGGGGTGGCCGCGTTCGCGGCCGGATTGGTCGACGCAGTGGTCGGTGGGGGAGGGCTGATTCAGATTCCCGTGCTGTTTTCCACCTTCGGCAGCACGGCGCCGGCGACCCTGCTGGGTACGAGCAAGCTGGCCGGCATTTTCGGGACGGCGGCCGCTGCCGTCAATTATGCTCGGCGCGTGTCGATTGCCTGGACGACGGCGGCACCGGCCGCCTTTGCAGCCTTCCTCTTTGCGTTCTTCGGCGCCTATACGGTCACCAAGATTCCCGCCGACTTCATGCGTACGCTGCTGCCGTTTGTGCTGATTGCGGTGGCGGTCTACACCTTCAAGCGCAAGGACCTGGGCAGTATCCATGCGCCGCTGCACAGTGGGTTAAAGGAGCGTTTGCTGGCCGTCGGGATCGGCGCGTGTATCGGTTTCTATGATGGCTTCTTCGGTCCCGGCACCGGCAGCTTCCTTGTCTTCCTGTTTGTCCGCCTGTTCGGCTTCGACTTCCTGGGCGCTTCGGCGGTCGCCAAGGTCGTCAATGTTGCGTGCAATTTGTCGGCGCTGATGTGGTTCGGTTACAGCGGTCATTTGCTGTGGCAGCTTGGCCTGATGATGGCGGTGTGCCAGGTGGCGGGGTCGCTGATCGGTACCAAGTTGGCGATGCGGCACGGTAGCGGGTTCGTGCGTCGTGTCTTTCTTGTCGTGGTCACGATCCTGATCGTCAAGACGTCGTGGGACGCATGGCAGCGCTGGTGATTGTTCCACGTGGAACAGTCGACGGTGTGATCGAAGCCCGGCCGATGCCGGGCTTTTGTTTCACGTGAAACACCCGCGCGGCAGCAATCTAGCTCAACAATCCTACGTTCCACGTGAAACATCGCCGGAATATTTCTGCCTAAAAAAGTCGCAGCGCGCAAAAAACTCTATAATCTCACTTCATCCCTCTGCTTTTCTTTCCACCATGCTATTTCCTACTGAATTCGACGTCATCGTCGTTGGCGGCGGCCATGCCGGCACCGAGGCGGCACTGGCGTCGGCGCGCACCGGTCAGAAGACCTTGCTGTTGACCCACAATATCGAAACCCTTGGACAAATGTCCTGCAACCCGTCGATCGGCGGGATCGGCAAGGGCCACCTCGTCAAGGAGGTCGATGCCCTGGGCGGTGCGATGGCGATCGCGACGGACGAGGCCGGCATCCAGTTCCGCATCCTGAATTCGTCGAAGGGTCCAGCCGTGCGCGCCACGCGCGCGCAGGCCGACCGCATCCTCTATAAAGCCGCCATTCGTTCGCGCCTGGAAAACCAGCCGAACCTGTGGCTGTTCCAGCAGGCGGTCGACGACCTGATGGTGGAGGGCGACCGTGTCGTCGGTGCCGTAACGCAGATCGGCTTGCAGTTCCGTGCGCGCGCCGTCGTGCTGACGGCCGGCACTTTCCTGGATGGGAAGATCCACGTCGGCTTGCAGAACTACTCGGCTGGCCGCGCCGGCGATCCGCCCGCGCTGTCGCTGTCCGCGCGCCTGAAGGAATTGAAGCTGCCGCAGGGGCGCCTGAAGACCGGCACGCCGCCGCGCATCGATGGCCGCAGCATCGACTTTTCCGTGATGACGGAACAGCCGGGCGATCTCGACCCGGTTCCCGTGTTTTCCTACATGGGCAATGCGGCCATGCACCCGAAGCAGTTGCCGTGCTGGGTCACGCACACGAACCAGAAGACGCACGACATCATCCGTGGCGGCCTGGACCGCAGCCCCATGTACACCGGCGTGATCGAAGGCGTGGGGCCGCGCTACTGCCCGTCGATCGAGGACAAGATCCATCGCTTCTCGGCGAAGGAGTCGCACCAGATCTTCCTGGAACCGGAAGGCTTGACGACGAACGAGTTCTACCCGAACGGTATTTCCACGAGCCTGCCGTTCGACGTGCAGATCGAACTGGTGCGTTCGATGAAGGGGCTCGAAAACGCCCACATCCTGCGCCCCGGCTATGCGATCGAATACGACTACTTCGACCCGCGCGGCTTGAAGGCCTCGCTGGAAACGAAGGCGATTTCCGGCCTGTACTTTGCTGGCCAGATCAACGGCACGACCGGCTACGAGGAAGCGGCCGCGCAAGGCTTGCTGGCTGGCTTGAATGCCGCGCTGCAAACGCAAGGCAAGGAACCGTGGACGCCGGCGCGCTCGGAAGCGTATCTGGGCGTGCTGGTCGACGACCTGGTGACGCAAGGCGTACAGGAGCCGTACCGCATGTTCACCAGCCGCGCCGAGTACCGGCTGTCGCTGCGGGAGGACAACGCCGACATGCGGCTCACCGAGATCGGCCGCAAGCTGGGCGTCGTCGGCGATGCGCAGTGGGAAGCGTTCGAGCGCAAGCGTGAGGCCGTTGCCGCCGAGCTGGAACGCCTGAAGTCCACGTGGGTCAATCCGCGCATTCTGGAAGCGGCGGAATCCGAACGCGTGATCGGCCAGGCCATCGAGCGCGAATACTCGCTGGCGGACCTGCTGCGCCGCCCGAACGTCGACTACGACAAGCTGGTGACGCTGACGGGCGCGGACGGCCGCAATCTCGGCGGTCCGGGCGTGACGGATCCGGCCGTCCAGGAACAGGTCGAGATCCAGCTCAAGTATTCCGGCTATATCGAACGCCAGCTGAAGGAAGTGGAGCGGCATGAACATTACGAAAACCTGAAACTGCCGGAAGGGTTCAACTACCTGGACATTGCCGCGCTGTCCGTCGAAGTGCGCCAGAAGCTGAACAAGCATCGCCCGGAAACGCTCGGCCAGGCCTCGCGTATCTCCGGCGTGACGCCGGCGGCGATTTCGCTGTTGCTCGTGCACCTGAAGAAGGCGGGCTACGGCGGTTTCGTGACCTTGAAAGACGAGGCAGCCTGATGGCGGTGTTTGATCGCGCTGCCCTGGCGCAGGTGCTGGCGAACGGCGTTACCGAGCTGGGTCTCGACTTGGCGGGTACCCAGCAGGAGCAGCTGCTGGACTACCTGGCGCTCCTGAACAAGTGGAACCACGTGTACAACCTGACCTCCGTGCGGGACCCGATGCAGATGATGACGTTGCACCTGCTCGATTCGCTCTCAGCCGTGCCGGCGTTCGCCGGCGCGCGCAACGTGCTGGACGTGGGGGCAGGGGGCGGCTTGCCCGGCATCGTGCTGGCGATCGCCCGGCCTGACATGAAGGTGTCGATGATCGACACGGTGCACAAGAAGACCGCCTTCCTCACGCAGGTCAAGGCCGAATTGGGTCTGGCGAATGTGACGGTGTACACGAAGAAGGTGCAGGAACTGGCGGTGAAGGAGCCGTTCGACGTGATCACGTCGCGCGCCTTTGCCGACCTGTCCGACTTCGTTGAATGGTCGCACCACCTGCTGGCGGAAGGCGGCCGCTTCATCGCCCTGAAAGGGACCGCGCCGCAGGACGAACGCGAACGCCTGCCGGGCGACTGGGCAGTGCGCGAATTGCAGCCCCTGCGAGTGCCGGGACTGGACGCCGAGCGGCACCTGGTTTTCGTAGGTCGTTCGATAACGGTATAAACAGTATAAATAGTTTATACCGTATAAATAGTATAAACGGTATAAATCATATAAACGATATAAATCGTATAAACAATATAAACTGAAAAAGACAAAGAACAACAGATGGCAAAGATATTCTGCGTAGCGAACCAGAAGGGCGGAGTGGGCAAGACTACCACCACGGTGAACCTCTCCGCCGGGCTTGCCAAACTGAACCAGCGCGTGCTGCTGGTCGACCTGGACCCGCAGGGCAATGCAACGATGGGTGCCGGTATCAACAAGGCCGGGCTGGCCGCTTCCACCTATGAGGTGATGCTGGGCACGGCCGACGTGGCCACGGCGCGCCAGCGCTCGGAAACCGGCCGCTTCGACGTGCTGCCCGCCAACCGCGAGCTGGCCGGCGCCGAAGTGGAGATGGTGGAGCTGGACAATCGCGAAAAGCGCCTCAAGCATGCACTGGCACTGGTCGACAAGGACTACGACTTCATCCTGATCGATTGCCCGCCCGCGCTGTCGATGCTCACGCTGAACGGCCTGTGCGCCGCCCACGGCGTGATCATCCCCATGCAGTGCGAGTACTACGCGCTGGAGGGCTTGTCCGACCTCGTCAACACGATCAAGAAGGTGCACGCCAACCTGAACCAGGACCTGAAGATCATCGGCCTCTTGCGCGTGATGTTCGATCCGCGCATGACCCTGTCGCAGCAAGTGTCGGCCCAGCTCGAGCAGCATTTCGGCGACAAGGTGTTCAAGACGATCATTCCCCGCAACGTGCGGCTCGCCGAAGCGCCATCCTATGGGATGCCCGGGGTGTCGTTCGACCCGTCTTCCAAGGGGGCGCAGGCGTATATCGCCTTCGGGGCGGAGATGGTGGCGCGGATCAAGACGATGTGATTGCCCGGGACCTCAACAGAAAACCGGTGTCCGACACCATTTCCAGGGAAATGGTGTCGCACACCACACGCTAACTATCGAAAACTGGTGACAGGCACCTTTTTCCGCAGGAAAGAGGTGCCTGTCACCAGAGCACACTATGGCAACCAGAAAACTCAAAGGCCTCGGTCGCGGCCTCGATGCGCTGCTGGGCGGCGACAGCGATCAGACTCCCGCCGTGGAACAGGGCGCGCCCTCCGAACTGCCGCTGGCGCAACTGCAGCCCGGCAAATACCAGCCGCGCACGCGCATGGATGAAGGCAGCCTGAACGAGCTGGCGGCATCGATCAAGGCGCAGGGCATCATGCAGCCGATCCTCGTGCGGCCCCTCGATGGCGGCTTCGGCGAAAGCAAATATGAAATCATCGCCGGCGAGCGCCGCTACCGTGCCGCGCAGATCGCCGGCCTGGAGACAGTGCCGGTGCTCGTGCGGGAAGTGGACGACACATCCGCGGCGGCGATGGCACTGATCGAGAACATCCAGCGCGAAGACTTGAACCCGCTGGAGGAAGCGCAGGGCATCCATCGCCTGATCACCGATTTCGCGTTCACGCACGAACAGGCGGCAACGGCCGTCGGCCGCTCGCGCTCCGCCGTGTCGAACCTGCTGCGCCTGCTCAATCTCGCTGGACCGGTGCAGACGATGCTGATGGCCGGCGACATCGACATGGGCCATGCGCGCGCGCTGCTGGCCGTCGATGCGGCCACCCAGATCACGCTGGCGAACGTCGTCGTCGCCAGGCGGCTCTCGGTACGCGAGACGGAAAAATTGGTGACGCGCACGCAGGAAGAGCAAAATGCGCCGCCTGAAGCGAAGGTGCGGGAAAAATCCGCCGACATCAAGCGCCTGGAAGAAGAATTGTCGGACCGGCTGGCCACGCCGGTCACGTTCCGCATGGGCGCCAAGGGCAAGGGCCAGATGATCATCGACTTTGCCGACCTCGACATTCTTGACGGCGTGCTGGCGCGGCTGCGCGAATCGGCCGCCGGCGACTGAGCCCGACAGGGATCCCCCGGCATCGATACCCGGGGCGTCCCGAAACCGGCGACGATCATTATCGGCCACGGAGCGGCGCTAATCGCGCCGGGCTGAATCAAATCGCGTTTCCGGGATTATCTCCCCGACTCGATTAAATACGGTCGCTGTTAAATCACGCGGCACCGATCGCAATACGGCAGAGTTATTCACATAACGTCAGTCGTTTGCTTTTTGAGAAACGTTTCGGGTGATGATCGTCCCCGCGCGCCGCAGCAGAAACGGCGCCAGGCGAGCGCAAGTGTCCGCTGAACAGCGGCCGAGTAAACCCTCTAAAAATCGGCATCGTACCGTAACGTATTGTCATTGTTCGCTTTTTCAGGAACCCCATATGGCATGACGAAGCGGGATGCCTGTTGAGTATTGCGCAGGAATGTTGCAGAAAGGATACGTTTTACCGCCGGGATGGACGCAGCGGCCGGGGCAAGCAAATGGACGGGGAGTGTGACGCACCAGCATGGTGCGGGCAAATTGCGCAATAGTCACAATATTGCCTCATTTGCTCATACAAGGTGCATCACGTTTGACGCGGCTCACGTAACAGTCCTATAATCCCGTGTCTTTGGGTCTTAAGGCTACGTTAAGAAGGTTGGCAAGTGAGTGATTCTGCAGCAGGTATCGCCCGGCCGGTCTTTCGCATCGTTGCCCTGCAACTGACCATCGCCGTCCTCTTCTCCGCTCTTGTCGCGCTCTTCGCCGGGCTGGAGAAAGGCTGGTCCGCCGCCACGGGCGGCGCGATCGCGGTGGCAGGCAGCCTTGTCTACGCGCTGATCGTCGCGCGCGGCAACGGCGACGCCAAGGCGATCTTCCGGCGGCACTTCCGCGCCGAGATGGTGAAAGTATTCATTACAGCAGTTCTGTTCATAACGACGCTGGTGCTGTTTCCATCGGCGGCCTGGTTATGGCTGATCTTGGGTTTTGCGGTGACGACCTTGGCATACTGGTTCTCATTGCTCGCGAGTTGATCACCGCGCAGGTTTAACGCCGTATCACCGTTCGAGAGATGAATGGTGCGGTCAAAGTTTCTAAATTCAATATCAACTTCATTATGACGACTGAACACGCGGGGGGCCACGCAGGCCCGGCAAACGCCACCGAGTACATCCAGCACCACCTTGCACACCTTCAGAACGCCGACAAGACGTTCAACCTCGATACCTTCTGGATCTCCGCGATCCTGGGCGCCTTGTTCCTGTTCGTCTTCTGGCTGGCCTCCAAGCGCGCCACGGCCGGCGTGCCGGGCAAGCTGCAGAACTTCGTCGAGTTCGTGATGGAGATCGTCAACGACACCGTCAACGGCGCCTTCCATGCCAAGAGCCGTGTCATCGCTCCCCTGGCGATCACGATCTTCGTGTGGGTCTGGTTGCTGAACGCGATGGACTTCCTGCCGGTCGATCTGCTGCCGAAACTGTTGTCGCTGGTGGGCGTGAACTACCTGCGCGTCGTGCCGACCGCCGACGTAAACCACACGCTGGGCATGTCGATCGGTGTGCTGATCTGCATCATCGGCTTCTCGATCAGCGCCAAGGGTGCCGGCGGCTGGGTCAAGGAACTGTTCACGGCTCCTTTCCACGCCAGCGGCCCGGTCGGCATGATCCTGTTGGCACCGGCAAACTTCCTGCTGCAGATGGTTGAGTTGCTGGCCAAGCCGATCTCCCTGTCGCTGCGACTGTTCGGCAACATGTATGCCGGCGAACTGATTTTCATCCTGATCGCGCTGCTGCCATGGTGGGCACAGTGGGCACTGGGTGGTCCATGGGCAATCTTCCACATCCTGATTGTGACGCTGCAGGCCTTCGTCTTCATGGCCCTGACGGTTGTGTACCTCGCCCTCGCGGTCGAGAAGCACTAATGATGGAATCCTGCCGGGACACCCCGGCAGGGTCCCGAGAAGTTCCGCTGTAAAAAAATCGAAGTTTCTTAAATCTGTATCTGTAGTTTTTTTAAATCTTAGGAGAAATCTAAATGCAAGCTCTGATCGCACAAGTACAAGGCATGACCGTTCTGGCAGTGGCTATCATCATCGGCCTGGCTGCCATCGGCACCGCATTGGGCTTCGCAATCCTGGGTGGTAAGTTCCTGGAAGCGTCGGCACGTCAGCCTGAACTGATGCCGCAACTGCAAACCAAGCTGTTCGTTATCGCCGGTCTGCTGGACGCCATCTCGATGATCGGCGTTGGTGTTGCTCTGCTGTTCACGTTCGCTAACCCGTTCCTGACCCCGCTGACCGCAGCCGTAGGCCAGTAATCAACCGCTCCAACCAGGGGAAACTTTTTAGGAGCAAGGTATGAACATCAATATGTCTCTCATCGGTCAGATGATCACCTTCGCGGTGCTCGTCTGGTTCTCGATGAAATTCGTATTCCCGGCGCTGAACAATGCGCTGGATGAGCGTGCCAAGCGTATCGCGGACGGTCTGGCTGCTGCCGAGCAGGGCCAGGCTTCGATGGCGGCTGCCGAAAAGCGCGCTACCGAAGCCCTGACCGCCGCCCGTGACGAAGCCGCCCAGCGCGTCGCGGACGCCGAAAAGCGCGCTCAGCTGGTAGCTGAAGAAATCAAGGCCAACGCCAAGGCGGAAGCGGATCGCATCATCGCGACCGCCAAGGCCGAAGCCGACCAGCAGGTGACCCAGGCGCGCGAACAACTGCGTGCGCAAGTGGCCGACCTGGCAGTCAAGGGCGCCGAGCAAATCCTGAAGCGCGAAGTCAACGCGTCGGCCCACGCCGACCTGCTGAACCGCCTTGCGACCGAGCTGTAATCATGGCTGAACTCGCAACCGTCGCTCGTCCTTACGCGGAAGCTCTCTTCCGCGTAGCCCAGGCTGGCAACCTCGCGCAGTGGTCCGATCTGGTGTCCGAACTGGCCCAGATCGGTTCGCACGAAGAGGTGCTGGCGTATGCCCGCAACCCGAAGGTGTCGGACAGCGATGTGCTGGCCACCGTCACCTCCCTGCTGAAGTCGCCGCTGACCGCGGAAGCGAACAACTTTCTCTCGACCTTGATCGAAAACGGCCGCATCGCATTGCTGCCGGAAATCGGCGCCCAATTCCATGACCTGAAAAACGGCAAGGAAGGTGCGGCGGATGCCGAGATTACGAGCGCATTCGACCTCGATGGCGCGCAAACCGCCGCCCTGGTCGCGACGCTGGAAAAGAAATTCGGCCGCAAGCTGAACCCGCAAGTTACCGTCGATCCCTCGCTGATCGGTGGCGTGCGCGTGGTGGTGGGTGACGAAGTGCTGGACACTTCCGTACGCGCCCGACTCGAACAGATGCGCGTCGCGCTGACGTCGTAATCGGGCAGTGCATCGTCCACCTGCGGCAGACCTTATACCCTCGCGCAAGCCGAGAGAACACAATTAGGAGTTACCATGCAACTCAACCCATCTGAAATCAGCGAGCTGATCAAGAGCCGGATCCAAGGCATTGACAGCGGCGCTGAAGTGCGCAATCAAGGCACCGTCATCTCGGTTGCCGACGGTATCTGCCGCATCCACGGTCTGTCCGAAGTGATGCAAGGCGAGATGCTCGAATTCCCTGGCAACACGTTCGGCCTGGCCATGAACCTGGAGCGCGACTCCGTCGGCGCCGTGATCCTGGGTGCCTACGAGCACATCTCCGAAGGCGACACGGTGAAGACCACCGGCCGCATCCTGGAAGTGCCGGTCGGCCCGGAACTGCGCGGCCGCGTCGTGAACGCGCTGGGCCAGCCGATCGACGGCAAGGGTCCGGTCACTACCACGCTGACCTCGCCGATCGAAAAGATCGCCCCGGGCGTGATCGCCCGTGAATCCGTGTCGCAGCCGATGCAGACCGGCCTGAAGTCCATCGACGCGATGGTGCCGATCGGCCGTGGCCAGCGTGAGCTGATCATCGGCGACCGCCAGACCGGTAAATCGGCTGTCGCAGTCGACGCGATCATCAACCAGAAGGGCCAGGGCATGACGTGTATCTACGTCGCCATCGGCCAGAAGGCATCCACGATCAAGAACATCGTCCGCTCGCTGGAACAGCACGGCGCGATGGAATACACGATCGTCGTGGCCGCCACGGCGTCCGAATCGGCCGCCATGCAGTACATCTCGGCCTACTCGGGCTGCACGATGGGCGAGTACTTCCGCGATCGCGGCGAAGACGCGCTGATCGTGTACGACGACCTGTCGAAGCAAGCCGTTGCTTACCGTCAGATTTCGCTGCTGCTGCGCCGTCCGCCGGGCCGCGAAGCGTACCCGGGCGACGTGTTCTACCTGCACAGCCGCCTGCTGGAGCGTGCCGCTCGCGTGAACGCCGACTACGTGTCCGCCTTCACCAATGGCGCCGTGACGGGCAAGACCGGTTCGCTGACGGCACTGCCGATCATCGAAACGCAAGCGGGCGACGTGTCCGCCTTCGTGCCGACCAACGTGATCTCGATTACCGACGGCCAGATCTTCCTGGAAACCTCGCTGTTCAACGCCGGTGTGCGTCCCGCGATCAACGCCGGTATCTCGGTGTCCCGCGTGGGTGGCGCAGCGCAGACGAAAGTCATCAAGGGCCTGTCCGGTGGTATCCGTACCGACCTGGCGCAGTACCGTGAACTGGCTGCGTTCGCGCAGTTCGCTTCCGACCTGGACGAATCGACCCGCAAGCAGCTGGACCGCGGTGCCCGCGTGACGGAACTGCTGAAGCAGCAGCAATACTCGCCGCTGTCGACCTCGCTGATGGCCGCGTCGCTGTTCGCCGTGAACAAGGGCTTCCTGGACGATATCAGCGTCAAGCAAGTGCTGCCGTTCGAAGCGGGTCTGCATTCGTACCTGAAGACGAAGCACGCTGCCCTGCTGTCGAAGATCGAAGAAAGCAAGCAACTGGACAAGGATAGCGAAGCAACGCTGTCCGCGGCCATCGCTGATTTCAAGAAATCCGGCGCATTTTAAGCGGCACGGCGGTTCACCTCGGTGAACCGCCATTCGCGCAGAAGGAGTAAGGACTCATGGCAGTAGGCAAAGAGATACGTGGCAAGATCAAGAGCGTAGAAAATACGAAGAAGATCACGAAGGCGATGGAAATGGTCGCCGCATCGAAAATGCGCAAGGCGCAGGATCGCATGCGCGCCGCCCGTCCCTACGCGGACAAGATTCGTAATATCGCCGCGAACCTGGCTGGCGCCAATCCCGAGTACACGCACCCGTTCCTGGCCGATGCCCAGGGCACGCAGGCAAAAGCCGTTGGCTTCATCATCATCACGACCGACAAGGGTCTGTGCGGTGGCATGAACACCAACGTGCTGCGCGCGGTGACGAACAAGACGAAGGAACTGGAAGCCGCCGGCAACAAGGTGGAAGCGGTCGCGATCGGCAACAAGGGTCTCGGTTTCCTGAACCGCATCGGCGTGCCCGTGGTGGCACAGGCGACGCAGATCGGCGATACCCCGCACCTGGAAAAGCTGATCGGCCCCGTGAAAGTGATGCTGGAGAAGTTCCAGGAAGGCAAGCTCGACGCGGTTTACCTGTGCTACACCAAGTTCATCAACACGATGAAGCAGGAACCGATGGTCGAGCAGCTGCTGCCGCTGACCGCTGAAAAGCGCGCGGCAGACAAGGGCGGCATCACCTGGGATTACATCTACGAACCGGATGCAGGGACCGTCATCGACGAACTGCTGGAACGTTATGTGGAAGCCCTGGTGTACCAGTCCGTGGCGGAAAACCTTGCGTCCGAGCAGTCGGCGCGGATGGTGGCGATGAAGGCCGCCAGCGACAACGCCGGCAGTGTGATCGGCGAACTGAAGCTGGTGTACAACAAGACCCGTCAGGCAGCCATCACCAAAGAACTCTCTGAAATCGTGGCCGGTGCGGCAGCGGTTTAAACGAATTTAACTATATTTGAAGGAACGAAAATGGCTGATGGCAAAATCGTTCAGTGTATCGGCGCCGTGGTGGACGTGGAGTTCCCGCGCAACGCGATGCCTAAGGTTTTTGACGCGCTGAAAATGGAAGGCTCCGAGCTGACCCTGGAAGTTCAACAGCAGCTGGGCGACGGCGTGGTCCGTACCATTGCGCTGGGTTCTTCCGACGGCCTGCGTCGCGGCATGACCATCCAGAACACCGGCAACCCGATCATGGTTCCGGTTGGTAACGGCACGCTGGGCCGCATCATGGACGTGCTGGGCAACCCGATCGACGAGCGTGGCCCTGTCTCGCAAGAGCAGACCGCGTCGATCCACCGCACCCCGCCGGCCTACGACGAGCTGTCGCCGTCGCAAGACCTGCTGGAAACCGGCATCAAGGTGATCGACCTGGTGTGCCCGTTCGCCAAGGGCGGTAAAGTCGGCCTGTTCGGCGGCGCCGGCGTGGGCAAGACCGTCAACATGATGGAACTGATCAACAACATCGCCAAGGCGCACTCGGGTCTGTCCGTGTTCGCCGGCGTGGGCGAGCGTACCCGCGAAGGTAACGACTTCTACCACGAAATGGCCGATGCGAAGGTCGTCGACCTGGACAACCTGGGCAACTCCAAGGTGGCCATGGTGTACGGCCAGATGAACGAACCGCCGGGCAACCGCCTGCGCGTGGCACTGACCGGCCTGACCATCGCGGAATCGTTCCGTGACCAGGGCAAGGACGTGCTGTTCTTCGTCGACAACATCTACCGCTTCACGCTGGCCGGTACTGAAGTGTCCGCACTGCTGGGCCGTATGCCTTCCGCCGTGGGCTACCAGCCGACGCTGGCCGAAGAGATGGGCCGCCTGCAGGAACGCATCACGTCGACCAAGACCGGTTCGATCACGTCGATCCAGGCCGTCTACGTCCCTGCGGATGACTTGACCGACCCGTCGCCCGCGACGACCTTCGGTCACCTCGATTCCACCGTCGTTCTGTCGCGTGACATCGCCTCGCTGGGTATCTACCCGGCCGTGGACCCGCTGGACTCGACCTCGCGCCAGCTGGACCCGCTGGTCGTCGGCCAGGACCACTACGACACGGCCCGCGCCGTGCAGGGCACGCTGCAGCGCTACAAGGAACTGCGCGACATCATCGCGATTCTGGGTATGGACGAACTGGCACCGGAAGACAAGCTGCTGGTGGCCCGCGCCCGTAAGATGCAGCGTTTCCTGTCGCAGCCGTTCCACGTCGCCGAAGTGTTCACCGGCGCACCGGGCAAGTACGTTTCGCTGAAGGACACGATCAAGGGCTTCAAGATGATCGCTTCCGGCGAACTGGATCACCTGCCGGAGCAGGCGTTCTACATGGTCGGCACGATCGAAGAAGCCATCGAAAAAGCCAAGAAGCTCGGCTAATACGGTAGTTGGGCGGCCCTGAGAAACCGTAGCGAGCGGCGGCAGTTCCGTTTCAGTTGCAAAGTCGTACTTTTGTACGGCCGGTCCGCCGATGCGGAGCAACGGAGATCGGAAATGCAACGCGCAGTAGGTTTATCAGGGTCGCTTCACCAGATAGGATAATTATGGCTAACACTATTCACGTCGATGTGGTGTCCGCGGAAGAGCAGATCTTCTCCGGCCAGGCCACGTTCGTCGCGTTGCCGGGCGAGCAGGGCGAGCTGGGTATCTACCCGAAGCACACCCCCCTGATCACCCGTATCCGTCCGGGCGCGGTGCGCATCCAGGTTCCAGGCAAGGCGGAAGAGGAATTCGTCTTCGTCGCCGGCGGCCTGCTGGAAGTGCAGCCGAACGCCGTGACGGTCCTGGCCGACACCGCGATCCGCGGCGGCGACCTGGACGAAGCCAAGGCCCAAGCCGCCAAGAAACTGGCGGAAGAAAGCCTGGCGAACAACAAGACGGGCATCGACTACGCGAAAGCCCAGGCGGAACTGGCAGCGGCCATCGGCCAGCTGGCAGCCCTGCAAAAACTGCGCGCCCGCGGCAAATAATCGCCGCCGCCGCACCCCAAAGCAGCCTTCGGGCTGCTTTTTTTACGCCCGTACGTTGCCAAAAAACCACTGGGGACTGTCCCCGAATTTTTACAACACTTCCTCAGTTGGTCGCGGCCACCGTGCCCAAATTGGGAAACGGTGTTATCGGCACAAGCCGTACGCTTTCCGCTCCGGGAACCACCGGTAGGTGAAGGTTCGCACCGGGTAGCGCTCGCCATCGATGATCACGCCGGGCGTCACCAGGTCGAAGCGGTCCGGCAAGCCGCCGTGCACGCCGAGCCGGACGCGCCACTGCGTGACGTCCGCCGTGGCCACGGCAATCAGCATGCCGGGCACCGCCTCGATGACCTCGACCATCTCGGCCCGGTTATTGGTACCGCGCTGGTAGTAGCTCAGCACCTTCGCCTTGGCGACGACCGGACCTTTCGGTTGGGTGACGTTGTACGCGCGCGTGGTGAACTGTACCTTGCCGCCGCGCGGCACCAGGTAGATGATGCCGAACTCGGCACTGCCTTTTTCCAGCGTCACCGGGCTGGTGGCGGAAGCGCTCACGCCTTCCGGCAGCTGGAAGATGGAGCCGTCGACCCATTCCCGGCAATCCGGCGTGGTCGCCATGTATAACTGTTCAGGCTGGTAGTCGTTGCCGCAACCCGCGAGGGCTGGCAGCAGGGGCGCGGCAAGAAGCGCAAGTCGGCGCATGATCGATGTCGTTGATGAAGGCAGCCGACAGTGTAACCGAGCGCTCCGCCGGGCAACAACCTGCGTACCTGCGGCATACCAAAAGTTGATGCCGCGCGCCATCGCACTCATGACGGTGCTAGGCTTTCCATCATCGACTTCAGGAGCCATGCATGATTCATCACCTCGGTATCGTCGTGACAGACTTCACCCGGAGCGCGGCGTTGTACGACGCCTGTCTCGCACCGCTGGGCATCCGTCGCACCGAAACCGATATCGACTGGGCCATCTACGCGGCCGAGGGCGGCCAGCCGTTCCTCTGGCTCGGGTCCGAAATTCCCACCTACTGGCGCTCCGGCAACCAGGCCGGCAATGCGCCCCTGCACATCGCCTTTGCGGCACCCAGCCGTGAAGCGGTGGATGCCTTCCATGCCATGGCGCTCGAACACGGCGCCGAGGATAACGGACCGCCCGGCTTGCGGGTCGGGGCGGGCCATTACTACAGCGCCTATATCCTCGACCTGGACGGCAACAATATCGAGGCGACGATCAAGGAAAAGTAATACGAGGTATCGAAGGTGCGTGCATCCACCCGACTGCAAAGGCCGGGTCGGGAAGGAGGGCTGGCATGCATGCTTGCACTGTTGCGCAGGCGCGGAGCAGCGCTCCACGAAACCCCTGCGCCATCCCGTCGGGTCCGACCCCGGGGTTGATGCATGCGTTCCCGCTTGCCTGCCGAGTGACAGGCAAGCGACGTTACTCAGCCCTCGGTTATTTCCCCTTCTCCCGCATGTGCCGCTGCACCGCCTTGCTGATCACCTTCCACTTCGCGCGCGCCGCGATCCGCTCCAGCGGCGTTTGCTCGCCGCGCCGCGCATCCCGCAACAGCTTGTGGTAGTTGGCCAGCCGGTCCGGCTCGACACCGGCGCGCACGGCGCAACCCGGTTCCAGTCCATGGCGGCAATCGCGGAACTGGCATTGCTCCGCCAGCGCGGCGATATCGTCGAACGCGGCCGACAGCGCCGCTTCGTCCGCGTCGGGCCGCCACGTGCGCAAGCCCGGCGTGTCGACGATGCAGGCGCCGCCGGCGCAGCGGTGCAGCGAGCGCGTGGTGGTGGTGTGCCTGCCGCGGCCATCGCTCTTGCGCACGCCGCCCGTCTCCTGCCCCGCGGCGGTGAGCATGTTCGTCAGCGTCGACTTACCGGTGCCGGAAGCGCCGAGCAGGCACACCGTCTGACCGGGATCCAGCCACGGTTGCAAGGCCAGCGCCGCATCGGCACTCAGGCCGTTCACGGCAATGACGGGAATGGCGGCCGGCAGGCGGCGGTGTACTTCCGCCACCCTGGCCTCGGGTTCGGCGACGAGATCGGCCTTGGTCAGCACCACCACTGGCGCGATGCCGGCACTCTGCACCACGGCCACATACCGCTCGAGGCGGCGCAGGTTGAAGTCGAGATCCAGCCCCATGACCAGCAGCGCCGTATCGATATTGCTGGCCAGGACCTGGCGACGGCCATCGTTGGCACGGCGGGCGACCTGCGTCAGCGGTTCGGCGCGCTGCACGATACAGAATTCGCCGTCCACGCTGTCGACGGCGACCCAGTCGCCGACGGCCAGCATGTCATCAAAGCCGGCCAGTTCGGCCAGCAGCCGGGGCAGGGCGCGCGCCTGCGCTTCGGCCTGGCCGTCGTGCACGTCAATCCACGTGCCGTAGATGGCGGCAATGCGCATCGGGCGCATGGTGTCAGTGGTGTCGAGTGCCGCGAGGCGCGCGGCGGTAAAGTTGTTCAGTCCGATGGTGCGTAAGGGTTCGGATGCGATGTCGAACATGATGGTGTTCCCGGAAAGGAGACGCTCGCACGGGCGAGCACAAGCCGGCCCGAAGTCAGTCTACTTCGGGCGGCAACGTCGAAACGGGAAGGTCGGCGCGGGCGCGCCGGGGAACACCGGAAAATCGTGGAAAAGTGAACCCGGGCGTCAGGCGGCCGACAGGAGGGCAATATCCTTGGCGTTCATGGTCTTCTCCTGTGTGGGTTATCGGGATGGCAAGTTTGTCACTGCAGGGCCGTTTCGTCAACCGCGCAGCGTTGCACGGAGCGCACGCGGCAGTCGGCCGGCGCCAGCGCATCGCGCAGTACGTCCAGCGCCCGCTGCGGCGCGGTGCTGCCGCACATGAAGATATCGATCGCCGCGAACGCCTGTTCCGGCCAGGTGTGGATCGACATATGCGATTCAGCCAGCAGCACCACGCCCGTCACGCCCAGGCCGGGGCCGAAGGTGTGGAAATGGCTGTGCAGGATGCGCGCGCCGGCCGCTTCCGCCGCAGCGCGCAGCAGCGCCTCGATGCGACTGCAACTCGTCAGCAGGGCCGGTGCCACGCCGGACAAGTCGGCCAGCAGATGGGTTCCCTCGGCCTTGAAGTATGTGCTCACTTGTGGCCTCCGCCGCCGCCCCAGCTGCCGCCACCCGTGCTCGACGACCACGCGGAGCCGCCCGAACGGTAGCCAGTGCGGCCGGACGTGTCGTCCATATTGGTCCAGCTGAGCACGGTCGAGATGAAAACCACCGCGATCCCGTAGATCCAGAATTTCCTCATTGGCTGTCGTTGTTATCCAGGAAAATCGCTGGCAGGTACAGCGCCAGCCCGGCCAGTATCGTGTAGGCGATCGTGCCGCCGAAGTTCACCATCAGCGGCACGGCGTTCAGCGCGCCGGCCACGATGATCAGGAATTTGGCCGCGCCCCGGTAGCGCGAGCCGTCGGTCAGCGCCGCGGGCTTGCGCAACGGCGGCATGACGTCCTTCAGCACGCCGGGAAACCACGCCTTCAGCTGGTCGAGCGCCAGCGGCTTCGAGCGCGACCAGGTGATCTCGTGATCGGTGCGCTCGGCGGTCAGCCGCTCCTGTCCCTTCTCGAATTCCTCGACCTGCACCGTGTCGCCCACCGCCACGCGCCAATTGAAGGCGCCGGCCGCGAACGTCACGCGGGCAGGGTAGGCATACAGCCGCCGGTAGCCGACGTTATGCAGCAGCACCGAGTCGCCGCGCCGCGCGGGCCAGGAATCCATGGCGTTGGAGCGCTGCCACCCTTCGTCCGTCTCCACCAGCCAGGTGAAGCCGGAGCGGGGACCGTACAACAGGTATTCGGTCCACTCAGTCCCTTCGTCATCGGCACGGCGCATCACCCCGATCACCGTCAGCTTCTGGTTGCCCACCTTCGCCTCGGCGCCCAGGGGCAGCGTGGTGCGCACGGCCGCCAGCTTTTCGCCGGCGCGGAGCACGGCGACCTGCGGGCTGGCCGCATCGAGGTGCGCGCGGCAAGACGGGCAGACGAGGTTCGCCGTCATGCCCGGCAGGTACTTGATGCCGCTGCCGCAGGCCGGGCAATCGAGCGCCTGCACCTTGCCACGGTAGCGGCCAGCGGTTTGCCGGATCGCGTCGTCGTCGCGCAGCAGTTGCGGCCGCAGGCTCTCCAGCGTGACGGATGTGCCGTCATAGACCTTCGGCGGGTAGCCATCCGAGTAATCGAGCGTGAGAAAGCGGCCGGCGGAGCGCAGGTCCGCCACCTTCGCTTCCCAGCCATCGCCCACGCGGAACGGCAATTCGCCCTGGCCGCCCGTGCAGCGGGCCGTGCGCACGTCCGCCACCACCCAGCGCTCGCCGGCGGCCGTCACGTCCATGCCGGGCCGCAGGGTGTCGAAGGGCGATGGTTTTTCGTCAGTCGGCCGGTCCACGGTGATCGTGAACTGGCCCGACGCATCGCCCAGCCAGCCCGTTTCGCCGTCGCCGAACAGCAGGTACCACTCATTCCAGAAGCCGGCGTCGTAACGCAGCTGCAGGCGCCCGACCACGGTGAAGGAACGCCCGTTCCACGTACCGGCGGTGCCCAGCTGGATCGGCGAAAAATCTTCCAGCACCTCGGCAATCTTGCCCAGGTCGCCCACGCTGCCGGGGTCTTTCAATACACCCGTGCGGCAGTACTCGCACACGGCCATCACGGCCGCGTGCGAGCGGAAGCGCACCTCGGCGCCGCAGCTGGGGCAGGAGAGCGTCAGCAAACCTTCAACCGATCAGTTTCTTCAGCAGCTCGGCCTTCGTGCTGTCGTAGTCGGCGGCGGAGATCAGGCCCTTGTCCAGCAAGCCCTTGAGCTTTTGCAGCCGCGCTTCGATGGAGTCGTCCGCGGCTGCGGCGACGGCCGGCGCGGCGGGGGCCGCGGGAGCGACCGGCGCCACGGCCTGTGGCGCGGCCGGCGTCAGCGAAGCGCCGACGGCCTGGCCCATCGCCTGCCCGATCGTCACGCCGGCACCCAGGCCGGCGCCGATGCCGGCGATGCCGCCTTCGTTCTGCGCCGCCAGCGGGATCGCCGTGGCGGTCTGGTAGCGCGTGTAGCCGGTCATCTTGTCGGGCGACAGGCCGCCCTTCATGCCGGCCGAGATACGGTCATCCAGCGCCTGCTGCAATTCCTCCGGCAGGCTCACGGAAGCCACGTTGAATTCATCGAGGCCGATGCCGTAGCGCGCGAACGCGTCGGCCAGGTCGCCCTTGACCTCCTGCGCCATCAGTGCCTGGTTCGCCGCCATGTCGAGGAAGGCCACGTTCGAGCCGCCGATCGAGCTGGCCATGGTGGCCAGCAGGATGCCGCGCAGCTGGTCTTCCACTTCGTCGCGCGTGTAGGTGTCGCGCGTGCCGCTGATCTCGGTGAAGAACTTGCGCGCGTCGCTGATGCGGTAGGAATACATGCCGAAGGCGCGCACGCGGATCATGTCGAAATCCTTGTCGCGGATCGTGATCGGCTGCGGCGTGCCCCATTTGCGGCCCGTCTGCACGCGGGTGCTGAAGAAGTACACGTCGGACTTGAAGGGTGCGTCGAACAGCTTGTCCCAGTTCCTCAGGTTGGTCAGCACGGGCAGCGTCTGCGTCGTCAGCTTGTGCGTGCCGGGGCCGAACACGTCGGCGATCTGGCCCTCGTTGACGAACACGGCCACCTGCGATTCGCGCACCACGAGCACGCCGCCGTTCTGGATCTCGAAATCCTGCATCGGGTAGCGCCAGGCCAGCACGCCTTCCTCGTCCTCGTTCCATTGCAGGACGTCGATGAACTGCTTCTTGATAAAGCTGCCGATACCCATCACTGGCTCCTTCAGGAAATGCAGGCGGCATTGATGCCGCCGATGGAAAGGGAAATGGCGCCGAGCAGGCCGCCGAATGCGCTGTTGCCGGCTTCGATCTGGTCCTTGGCCATTTTCAGGGCGCGCGTCGTTATCGCATAGGCCAGCGCCTGCACGACCATGGCGCCGAACGCCCACGCGAAGAATTCCTGGTAGTTCCGCGTATGCAGCAGGCCCGAGGCGATGGTGAGCGAAAAGCCGAGCAGCGCGCCGCCCAGCGACAGCGCGGCCGCATGGTTGCCTTGCCGGATCAGGTGCACCTCGTCGTACGGCGTCATCCACGTGTAAGCCTTGAAGAACACCGCCAGCAGCGCGGCCGCGATGCACAGATGGATCAGGTAGTTAACGACGGCTAACATGGCTTATAGTGTAGGGTTCTTGCAAATAAACAAAGATGATAATCCAGCCACGGGCCAATGACCAAAAAGATTCTGATCCTGTCCGTGTTCGTGGTCGCCTCCTGCGGCCTGGCCTATGAACTGATCGCCGGCGCACTGTCGAGCTACCTGCTGGGCGACTCGGTGCTGCAGTTTTCCACCATTATCGGCTGCTACCTGTTCGCGATGGGCGTGGGCGCCCATGTATCGAAATACGTGAAGGACGAGCACGTGCTCGGGCGCTTCGTCGACATCGAACTGGCCATCGGCCTGATCGGCGGTGTCTCGGCCGCGCTGTTGTTCCTGACGTTTTCGTGGTCGGAGGCGCCGTTCCGCCTGCTGCTGTATGTGCTGGTGTTCATGGTCGGCGCGATGGTGGGCATGGAAGTGCCGCTCGTGATGCGGGCGCTGAATGCGCGGCAGACGGAATTCGCGGAAATCGTCAGCCGCGTGCTCACCTTCGATTACCTGGGTGCCTTGGCCGTGTCGCTGCTGTTTCCGCTGGTGCTGGCGCCGTATCTCGGCCTGGTGCGCACCGGCTACCTGTTCGGCATGCTCAATATCGGCGTGGCGCTGTGGACGATCTACGTGTTCCGCGCCGAGCTCACGAACCTGGCCGGCCGCACGCTGCGCGCCTGCGCCGTGCTGCTGGCGCTGACCTTCGGCTTCGCCAGCGCCGACCGCCTCACGCATTTCGGCGAGCACGCGCTGTTCGGCGACGAAATCGTTTACGCCACCAGCACGCCCTACCAGCGCCTGGTGATCACGCGCTGGAAGGACGATACGCGGCTCTACATCAATGGCAACCTGCAATTCTCGTCGCGCGACGAATACCGGTACCACGAGGCGCTCGTGCACCCCGCGCTGGAGAAGCTGCCATGGGCAAAGCGCGTGCTGGTGCTGGGCGGCGGCGACGGTCTCGCATTGCGCGAGGTGCTGCGCTACCGGAACATCGAGCATGTGACGCTGGTCGATCTCGATCCGGCGATGACGGCAGCCTTCAAGACGCGCGCCGAACTGGCGGCGTTGAACCACAAGTCGCTGTCCGACCCGCGCGTTACCGTGATCAATGCCGACGCGGCCGTGTGGCTCCGGGACACGCGCGACATGTTCGATGCCGTGATCGTCGACTTCCCCGATCCTTCCAGCTTCGCGCTGGGCAAGCTGTACTCGGTGCCGTTCTACAGCATGCTGAAGCACCACCTGGCGGCCAACGGCCTGGTGGTGGTGCAATCGACGTCGCCGTTCTTCGCACCGCACGCCTTCTGGACCATCGACGCCACGCTGCGCGAAGTGGGCCTGCGCACCTACCCGTATCACGCCTACGTGCCCTCCTTTGGCGAATGGGGCTTCATCCTCGCGTCACCTCAGGCACAATACACGCCACCGGCCGCATACCGGTTGCCGATGCGCTTCCTGAACGGCGCGACCACCGCCGCGATGTTCAGCTTTCCGCCCGATATGCAGCCGTTGAGGATGGCGCCCAATCGCCTGAACACGCAATCGCTGGTGCACGAGTTCGAGCAGGACTGGCACCGCACGATCCGATGAGGACACGATGGAACGCCGTTCTTTCCTGCGCTGGAGCGCCGCGCTCGGCGCCGGCGGTGCCGCCGCGGCCGCCGGCATCGCCGCCTACGGCCGCTGGCGCGAGATCCAGCCGGTGCTGCATTCCCCCGGTCGCGCCGAAGGCCACTATCTGCGTGACCTGGCGCGAGGCCGCCAGGCGCTGCCCGCACCCGCCGAGGTGATCGACGTCGATGTCGCCGTACTGGGTTCCGGCATCGCCGGCCTGACGGCGGCATGGAAGCTGCATCGCGAAGGCGTGAAGGATGTGCTGATCGTCGACGGGCCGGAGCCATTCGGCAACGCGGCCGGTGGCACGTACGGGGCGCTGGCCTATCCGACCGGCGCGCATTATTTACCGATTCCGCCGCAGGAATGCCTGCACGTGCGGCACCTGCTGTACGACCTGGGCATCATCACGCGCGATCCCTACGGCCCCAAGCCCTACTACGATGAAAAGCTGATCCTGCATGCGCCCCACGAGCGGCTGCTTTTCAACGGCAAGTGGCATGAAGGGATCGTGCCGCGCCAAGGCGTGCCGGCGGCCGAACTGGCCGAGCATGCGCGCTTCAACGCCGCGATGGAAAAGCTGCATGCCATGCGCGGCGCCGACCGCCGCAAGGTGTTTACGCTGCCTGCCGCACAGGCGTCGAACGACCCGGCCTGGCGCCGCCTCGACACCATCACGTTCAAGGCCTGGCTGGAGCAGCACAATTTCCGCGCGCCGACGCTGCTGTGGTACCTCGACTATTGCTGCCGCGACGATTACGGCACCGGCATCGACCGCGTGTCCGCCTGGGCCGGCCTGCATTATTTTTGTGCGCGCGGCGGTGAAGCGGCCAATGCGGAAGGCGGCGCGTGGCTCACGTGGCCCGGCGGGCTGCAACCGCTGGCGGCGAAGCTGGCCGAACGCACGGGTGCGCGGCGCATCGGCGGCGCCGTCGCCAGTGTCAGGCAAGTCGATGGCCGCGCCGAGGCGCTGTGCTTCGTGCTCGAAAATGGTAAACCGCGCGGCAAGCCGCGCACGTATCTCGTGCGCGCCCGCAAGGCGATCTGCGCGATGCCGCTGTTCGTCGCGGCCCGCGTCGTCGACGACATCGCCAGCTATGGTTTCGATCCGGCACGGCACATGCCCACGTATGCGCCCTGGCTGGTGACGAACTTCCTGCTCGACCGTTTCCCGGAAGAGCTGCCCGAAGCGCCGCTGTCCTGGGACAACGTGGTGCATGGCACAAAAGGACTCGGCTACGTGGTCTCCACGCACCAGGACATCCGGCAGGTACCGCCGGCGCAGACCGTGTTCACCAGCTACGTGGCGCTGGCCGACCGGGATCCACTGGAGGCCCGCAAGTGGATGGAATCCGCACCGGCCGAGGAATTGCTGGCGCTGGCGATGGTCGACTTGCGCGCGGCCTATGGCAGCGACATCGACGCGTGCGTGCAGCGTGCCGACATCACCTTGCGCGCCCACGCGATGGCCGCGCCGTTGCCGGGGTTCCTGTCCAATCCCGGCGCGCAGGCGCTGCGCGATGCGGACGGGCCGGTGCTGTTCGCGCATTCGGACCTGTCCGGCTTTTCCGTGTTCGAGGAAGCGTCGTGGTGGGGCTGGCAGGCGGCCCGGGCGGCGCTGGCTTGACATGACCGACCTGTGGCTTCCTTCCGTATTGCCGGTCCTGCGCGGCGAGCGCGTGACGCTGAGGCCGATGGACGAACACGACGCGCCGGCCCTGTTCGCGATCTACGGCGACCCGCTCGTCATGCGCCACACCGATGAAGATCCGTTCCCCGACCTGTCCACGGTCGGGATCATGCTGGCCAGCGTGCGCCGCCTGCTGGCCAGCGGCGAATCGCTGGAGTGGGCGATCGTGCCGGCCGATGGCGGAGAGCCGATCGGCACTTGTGGCCTGCACAGCTTCGATGCGGCGTCCCGCACGGCGCAGGTGGGGTGCCTGCTGCGGCGCTCGGCGTGGGGGCAAGGCCACATGGCAGACGCGCTCGGCGCGCTGACGGGCTATGCCGACGGGGTGCTGCGCTTCAACGGGCTGCTCGCGGATGTCGTCGTGGAGAATGCGCGGGCGCGGCGCATGTTCGAGCGGCTCGGGTATCGCGAGGATGGCGGCGGCATGCTGACGATCGGGTTGAGCCCCGCGCCGCGTGCCAGGCCCGCATCTTAATCCGCGTTCAGCTTCATCGCTATATCCAGGTCCAGCATCGCCTGCACGGCGGCATCGATGGGCGGCGACTGCACGCCTGTCACGCCCACGCTGCCGAAGATCGTCTCGATGGGCACGAAGCCGCGGCGCTTGCGATCGTACAGCCCGGCCAGCACCAGCGCCCGCGTCGCCACCACATCGCCGTCCGCCAGGATGCGCTGTTCGAACACCACGCGGTTTTCCGTCCACGCCACCAGCCGGGTCTCCAGCACGAAGGCCTGGAACAGGCGCAGCTCGCGCCGGAAGCGGATCGCGCCACCTCCCACGATCGGCGTCCACTTGTTCTTCAACACGGCGCCCAACAGGCCCATGCGGATCATGATGTCGGTACGGCCCAGGTCGAACAGCGTCCAGTAGCGGCCGTTGTTCACATGGCCGTTCGTATCGAGGTCATGGAACCAGACGCGGAAGTTCAGGCGCGATACGCCATGCGGCGCCGCCAGTTTGGGGCGAAAGGGCGCGCAGACGAGGAGGAAGAGCAGGCGGAACCACAGATTCATCGGAATCCCGGGCAAAAAGGGGCATGCTGGGGCATGGCGGGGTGGTTTGGCAAGGAGAGTACCCTCTAGGGAAGCGCTGATTTATTCATGGCGGCGAACTTGGCCCTGAGAAAACGCGCCCAGCTGCGGCACAAATGGCCCGCCATACCTCGGTATGACGGACCATTTGCGTCTTGCTGGACACGTTTTCAGGACCAATCTCATCCACCAGCAATAAGAGCGCCTAACAAAACCCGCAGGGCAAGGCGCGGCGTCGAAGACAGTACACCTGTACGGCGAGACGCTGCAACGCAGCCATGGGGGTTTTGTTAGGCGCTCTAAATCAGCGCTTTCCTAGACGAGGTCGCATGTGCAGAACAAGGACAAGATGCAAGCGCTCGGCCGCCGAAAAACAGAACGGGCACCTCATCGAGGTGCCCGACGTTACCGCGTGAAACCGCCCACGAAACGGCTCCGCAGGAGCGCTTACTTCAGCCGCAACTTCAACTCGCCCGCCGCCTGCTCCATCGCCCCGCGCACGGCCGGCACGTCGGCCAGCGCGTTGAGCAGCCCGAAGTCGTGGATCATGCCGTTGTAGCGCACCGATTTCACGGTCACGCCGGCCGCATCGAGCTTGCGGCCATACGCTTCGCCTTCATCGCGCAGCACGTCGAACTCGGCGGTCTGGATCAGGGTGGGCGGCAAGCCTTTCAGCTGCTGCGTACTCGCCTGCAGTGGCGACGCGTAGATCTCCTTGCGGGCCGCGGCATCGCGGGTGTAGTTATCCCAGAACCACTGCATCATGTTCCGCGTCAGGAAGTGGCCGTCCGCATACTGCCGGTATGACGGCGTGTCGAAGTTCGCATCCGTCACGGGCCACAGCAGCACCTGGGCACGCAGGGCGGGGCCACCCCTGTCCTTGGCCATCAGGCTGACGACGGCCGCCATATTGCCGCCCACGCTGTTGCCGGCCACGGCCAGGCGCTTGCCGTCCACGCCGATCTCGGCGCCGTGCGCGGCCACCCAGCGGGTGGCGGCGTACGCTTCGTTGATCGCCACCCCGTAGCCCGCTTCCGGCGAGGGGGTGTAGTTCACGAACACCGCCGTCGCGCCCGAACCGGCCACCAGGTCGCGCACCAGCCGCTCGTGGGTCGGGTAGTCGCCCAGCACCCAGCCGCCGCCGTGGAAGAACATGAACGCCGGCGTCTGCCCCTTCGCGCCGGCCGGGCGCACGATCGTCAGCTTCACCGGCTTGCCGTCGAGCGTGACGGTCTTCTCGCTCACCTCCGCCGGCGGCAGGATCACTTTCGATCCCGCTTGCGCACCTACCAGCACGGCCCGCGCTTCCTGCGGCGTCATCTGTTCCATCGGCTTACCGCCTTCGATCGCTTTCAAGAAGCCGGCGGTCTGGTGTTCCACGCCGGGGAGGGCGGCCGCGCCCGCACTGGCGGCGGTGATGGCGAGGAGGGCGGTGACGATGGCGTTCCTGGCGGTGTTCATGATTATTCCTTTGCTAGTTATTAGATAGTGAGCGACTTAAGTTATTTGGCTTGGGCGGCGGTTTCGATCAGCTTCGCCACCTCGGCCGGGTACGACGTCATCACCACGTGCGAGGCACCGGGGATCGCCACGGTCTTGCGCGACTGGGCACGGTCGGCCATGAATTGCAAAGCAGCGGCCGGAACGTTCTTGTCGGCGGTGCCGTAGACGAAGTACGACGGCAACTGCTTCCACGCCGGGGTGCCGGCCGCTTCGGTCAGTGCGGCTTCGGCGATCGGGCGCTGCGCCACGGCCATCAGCTCGGCCTCGGCCTTCGGCACGTCCGCGGCGAATTGCTGGTGGAACTTGTCCTGGCGGATATAGAGATCCTTGCCGCCATCGGGCAGGACCACCGGTTCGGCCAGCGCGCTGCCCAGCGTGCCGCCCGGGAAGCGGCCGGAGAGTTCCAGCGTCGTTTCGCCCTGGTCGAGGGCGAAGGCCGCTACGTACACCAGGCTCTTCACGTTCGACTGGCCATATGCAGCGGTGGAGATCACCGAGCCGCCATACGAATGGCCCACCAGCACGACCGGGCCTTTCACGCTTTTCACGATCGAGGCCACGGCGGCGGCATCGGCCTTTACGCTGCGCAGCGGGTTGGCGGCGCCGATCACGGTGTAGCCGTCGGCGCGCAGTTTCGCGGCCACGCCGTTCCAGCTGGTCGAATCGGCGAAGGCGCCGTGCACCAGGATCACGGTTGGCTTGGTTTCCACGGCCGGGGCGGCGATGGCGGATGCGGTGCCGATGATCGACAGGGCGAGGGCGATGGTCTTGATGGCTTTCATGGTGATCTCCTAAGTAAATTGTGAGCGTTTAAATAGCGTACTACTTATCTGGGTTGGTCGTGAAGCCTTGGCGCCCCCGTTTCATCATTCCGGCGCCTTGTCTTCAGTGCATGAAACGCAGTATAGATAGTGCGCTATGAAATAGCAAGCGATTTTTATAGATATTTTGCAGGGCCCGCGACGGCGAAGATATGTGAATTTGATATATGTTTCGCTGAATAATCAATATTTCTTCTTTTGCCACCCACGCTACACTTGCCCGACTCCCTTGAGACAGGCCGCCATGAAGATCACGAAGCTGACGTTGTACCGCGTACCGCCCCGCTGGATGTTCCTGAAGATCGAGACCGATGAAGGCATTACGGGCTGGGGCGAGCCGGTGATCGAAGGGCGTGCCCGCACCGTCGAGGCGGCCGTCAACGAGCTGGCCGAGTACCTGGTCGGGCAGGATCCTGCGCGCATCAACGACCTGTGGCAGGTGATGTATCGCGGCGGCTTCTACCGCGGCGGGCCGATCATGATGAGTGCCATCGCCGGCGTCGACCAGGCGCTGTGGGATATCAAGGGCAAGGCACTCGGCGTGCCCGTGTATGAATTGCTGGGCGGCCGCGTGCGCGACAAGATGAAGATGTACAGCTGGGTCGGAGGCGACCGCCCGGCGGACGTCATCGAAGGCATTCTCACGCTGCGCGAGATCGGCATCCACACGTTCAAGATGAACGGTACCGAGGAGCTGGGGATCGTCGACACGGCTACCGCGGTCGACGCGGCCGTCAACCGCATCGCCCAGATCCGCGAAGCGTTCGGCAACACGATCGAATTCGGCATCGACTTCCACGGCCGCGTGGCCGCACCGATGGCGAAGGTGCTGCTGCGCGAGCTGGAACCGTTCCGCCCCCTGTTCGTCGAGGAACCGGTGCTGGCCGAACAGGCCGAATACTATCCGCGCCTCGCCGAGCACACGTCGATCCCGCTGGCGGCCGGCGAGCGCATGTACTCGCGCTTCGAGTTCAAGCACGTGTTCAACCGCGGCGGCATCGCCATCGCGCAGCCCGACCTGTCGCATGCGGGCGGCATCACGGAATGCGTGAAGATCGCCGCGATGGCCGAGGCCTATGACGTGGCGCTCGCACCCCATTGCCCGCTGGGCCCGGTGGCGCTGGCCGCCTGCCTGCAGGTGGACTTCGTGTCCCACAACGCCGTGCTGCAGGAGCAGAGCATGGGCATCCACTACAACAAGGGCGCCGAACTGTTCGACTACGTGGTCAACCGCGAAGACTTCCAGATCACGGACGGCTACTTCCCGCCGCTGCCCAAGCCGGGCCTGGGCGTGATCGTGGACGAGGAACGGATCCTGGCCGCGAGCCAGAATCCGCCGGACTGGCGCAACCCCGTGTGGCGCCACCCGGACGGCAGCGTGGCCGAATGGTGAGCGCCGTTCCCTCGCTCATCGGCCTGGACTGGGGCAGTACCAGCCTGCGCGCCTGGCTGATCGGGCCCGAAGGCATCGTATTGGACGAGCGCAAGGCGGACAAGGGCGCGTCGGCATTGTCCGGCCACGGCGCCTTCCTCGCGGCGTTCGACGACGTCGCCGGCGCGTGGCGCACTGCCCATGCCGATCTTCCCGTGCTGGCCTGCGGCATGGTGGGCAGCGCGCACGGCTGGCTCGACGTGCCGTACCTGCGCTGCCCGGCCG
The DNA here is from genome assembly GCF_037094685.1 of Massilia sp. METH4. Lineage (NCBI taxonomy): Bacteria > Pseudomonadati > Pseudomonadota > Betaproteobacteria > Burkholderiales > Oxalobacteraceae > Massilia > Massilia sp. METH4. The sequence goes on from NZ_CP146614.1 coordinate 1,872,253, forward strand.
GCGCGGCCGCGCTGGCGGCCGGCCTGCGCGGGCCCGATGGTGGTCCGCACATCGTACCCGGCGTGCTGTTCGACGACACCAGCCTGCCGCCGGACGTGATGCGCGGCGAGGAAACGCAGGTCGCCGGCGCGCTGCACCTGCACGAGACGCTGCGTACCTCGAGCTGCATCGTGCTGCCCGGCACCCATTCGAAATGGGCGCAGGTCTGTGACGAGCGCATCGTGCGCTTCGCAACCCATATGACGGGCGAGCTGTATGCAGTCTTGCGCGAGCATTCGGTGCTGGGCCGGCTGATGCCGGAAGATGCGCCCGTCGACCCTGATGCGTTCGTGCAGGGTGTCGACGCGGCACGCGACCATGGCGAACTGGGCTTGCCGCACCAGATGTTCGCCGCGCGCAGCCTGGGCGTGACCGGGAAGCTGCCGCACGAGATGCTGGCCGATTACTTGTCCGGCCTCCTGATCGGGCATGAATTGCGCGCCGGCCTGCAATGGCGCGCGATGGCGGGCCTGGGCTCGCGGCCACTGGCGCTGGTGGGCGCGCCCCAGCTGTGCGCCCGTTACCAGGTGGCGCTGCACAGGTTCGGGCGGCCGGCCGACCTCGTCCTGGATAACACGGCACCCGCAGGCCTTTTCGCGCTGGCGCGCGAAGCCGGCCTGCTGCCCTTGGAGAAGCGATGACCATTCTCGACACCGCCTTTGAACACCTGCCGCTGGTGGCGATCCTGCGCGGCCTGCGGCCTGAAGAAGCCGAGGACATCGGCGCGGCCCTGTATGCCGCCGGTTTCCGCCTGATCGAAGTGCCGCTGAACTCTCCCGAGCCGTTCGACTCCATCGCCCGGCTCGCCCGATCGTTGCCGGCCGATGCGGTGCTGGGTGCCGGCACCGTGCTGGAAACCGGCGCGGTGGCGCGCGTGCGCGATGCGGGCGGCAGCCTGATCGTGATGCCGCATGCGGACGTGGACGTGATCCGCGCCGCGAAGGCGGCCGGCATGTACTGCGTGCCGGGCGTGGCCACGCCCACCGAAGCGTTCGCCGCGCTCAAGGCGGGCGCCGATGCATTGAAGCTGTTCCCGGCCGAACTGATCACCCCCGCGGTGGTGCGGGCCATGCGCGCGGTACTGCCGAAAGAGGTCAAATTGCTGCCCGTGGGTGGCATCACGCCCGTCAATATGGCAGACTTTCGCGCCGCCGGCGTGGCCGGCTTCGGTCTTGGCTCGGCGCTGTACCAGCCCGGCATGGATGCCGCCACCGTCGCCGCCCATGCAGCCGCCTTCGTGAACGCCTGGAAGTAAGCGCCTCGCAGCCCCGAAGACAACCGGCGATCACAGCCGGACCGAATAATGGAGATGGAATGAGTAATCAATCGAAGCGGCCCGCCCTGGCGCTGGCAGCCGCATTCGCCCTGACGAACGCACTGAACGCACAGGCCGCGCAAGTCGTCGGCGTGGACGCCGCCGCGCCGGCCACCGCACCCGCGACGGGGCACCTGCAACTGGGCGCCGCGACGACGCCGAAGGGCAGCGTGCTGGGCGCGAACAACCGCTATCTCACGCAAGATGGCCAGCCGTGGATGCCCGTGATGGGCGAGTTCCACTACTCGCGCAGCCCTGCATCCACCTGGGAAGCGGAACTGGCGAAGATGAAGGCGGCCGGCATCACCGTTGTCGCCTCGTATGTGATCTGGAACCACCACGAACCGAAGGATGGCGCGTTCGACTGGCGGGGCAACCGCGACCTGCGCCGCTTTATCCAGTTGTGCGGCAAGCTGGGGCTGAAAGCCGTGGTGCGCGTGGGACCATGGGTGCACGCCGAAGTGCGCTACGGCGGCATTCCCGACTGGGTCGTCGATGGCATGCGCACGCGTGGCGACGATCCGCAATACCTGCGCCACGTGGCGCGCTTCTACCGCGAGATCGGCGCCCAGTTGAAGGGCAGCCTGTGGAAGGATGGCGGCCCGGTCATCGGCCTGCAACTGGAAAACGAGTACAACCTGAACGGCCCGGGCGAGGGCGCTGGGCACATCGCTACGTTGAAGAAGCTGGCGCTGCAGGCGGGCATGGACGTACCGTACTACACCGTCACCGGCTGGGATGGCGCCGTCTATCCATCCGGCCAGGTCACGCCCGTGTTCGGCGGCTACGTCGATGAACCCTGGGCCGTGTCGGCCACCCAATTGCCGCCGAAGGAAACCTACGCCTTCCGCTTCGACAGCCGCGTCTCCGGCGACCTGGGCGCGCAAACGAAATCGCACGGCCCCGGCACCGCCGAATCGGACATCGACAAGACCCCGTTCCTGGGCGCCGAATACGGCGCCGGCCTGCCGTTCATGTACCGCCGCCGCCCGGTGGTGTCGCCGGACGATATCGCCGCGATGCTTCCCGTGCAGCTGGGTTCCGGCGTGAACCTGATGGGCTACTACATGTTCCATGGCGGCCGCAATCCGGTGGGCGGCACCACGCTGGAAGAGAGCAGCATCAGCGGCGGCTACAACGATACGCCGGCGATCAACTACGATTTCCAGGCGCCGCTGGGGCCGGACGGCCAGGAGCGCCCGGTGCTCGGCTACCTGCGCCCGTTCCACCATTTCATCGCCGATTTCGGCAACCGCCTCGCGCCGATGACGGTGCGCAAACCGGACGTGACCCCGGCGGACCCCAAGGACCTGCGCACGCCCCGCGTGGCCGTGCGCAGCAGCGGCGACAGTGCCTTCGTGTTCGTCAACAACCACGTGCGCCAGTACCCGATGCCCGTGCAGTCGCTGCAATTGAGCGTGAAGCTGGCCGGCGGCACCGTGCAATTCCCGCGCGGCGCGGTCGAGGTGCCAGACGGTGCCTACGCGATCTGGCCGGTGAATTTCGACCTCGATGGCGCGCGGCTGCGCTACGCGACGGCGCAGCCGGTGGCGCGCCTCGATGGCGGCGCCGATGGCATCACCTATGTGTTCGCCGCGGCCAAGGGCATCCCCGTCGAGCTGGCGGTCGAGGCTGGTAGCGCTACGGTCGAGACGACTGGCCGGCGCGCCACGGAGAACGGCGCCACCGTCATCGACGGCATCGTGCCCGGCACCGCGCGGGCATTGACGATCCGCCGCGCCGGCGCGAAACCCGTGCACGTGCTGGTGCTGTCGGCCGAACAGGCGCGCCAGCTGGCGATCGGCGAGCTGGCCGGCCAGCGCCGCCTGGTGCTGAGCGGCCAGCAGGCCTGGTTCGAAGGCGGCAGGCTGCACCTGCGTTCCGTGGACAACAACGCGATGCGCTTTGCCGTCTACCCGGCGCTGGGCAAGGCACCGAAAGCGTCTCACGCGCTGCGCGCGCAGGGAAGCGACGGCGTGTTCCAGGCCTATGAAGCCACGCTGCCGGCCGTTCGACGGGCTGCAACCGCCACGCCGCTGCGCGAAGCGCGCGCCGTCCCGCCGGTGGTGAAGGGCGGCCTGGCCAAGGCTGCCATCCAGCCGATCCCCGAAGCCTGGCGAAATGCCGCCACCTGGCGCATCAACGTGCCGCGCGCGGCCCTGAAGAACGTCGACGCGCTCCAGCATCTCGACGATGTCCTGCTGCAGATCGACTTCACCGGCGATATCGGCCGCCTGTTCGACGGCACCCGGCTGGCGGACGACTGGTACTACAGCGGCTACGGCTGGCAGGCGGGGCTGAAAGCGCTGGCGGTGGAAAAGGAACTGACGCTGGCGGTGTTGCCGCTGCGCGCCGACGCCCCCGTCTATATACCCAAGGAAGCACGCCCCGAATTCGGCAAGGAGGCGCAGATCGCGCGCCTGAACAAGGTAAGCCTGGTACCCGTGTACAAGCTCACCGTCACACCATAAAAAATTCACAACCTCGGAGAAAGCATGTACTTCACCAAGCAACCCGGTCGCCGCCACGCGATCGCCATCGCCGCGGCCATCTGCGCGATGCCGGCCATGGCCCAGACCACTGAAACTACCGCGGCCGAGCCGCAGCAGGTCGTCGTGACCGGCATGCGCGCCAGCCTGCAAAAGGCGCAGGACCTGAAAAAGAACGCCGGCCAGGTGGTCGATTCGATCGTGGCCGACGATATCGGCAAGCTGCCCGACTCGAACGTGGCCGAGGCGCTGCAGCGCATCACCGGCGTGCAGATCTCGCGCAGCCGCGGCGAAGGCGACAAGGTGCAGATCCGCGGCCTGTCGCAGACGCAAACCCTGGTCAACGGCCGTTCGATCTTCACGGCCGGCAAGGAACGCGGCCTGTCGTTCCAGGATGTGCCGTCCGAACTGCTGGCCGGCGCCGACGTGTACAAGAGCCCCACGGCCGAACAGGTCGAAGGCGGTATCGGCGGCGTGATCGACCTGCGCATGCGCCGGCCGTTCGATTTCGCCGGTTCGAAAGTGGCCGGCACCGTCAAGGTGACCGATGCCGACTACGCGGACAAGCGCAACGGCGAAGGCTCGATCCTCGTCTCGAACCGCTGGAAAGTGAACGGCCAGGAGTTCGGCGCCCTCGTCAGCATCGCCCACCAGAAGCGCGACTACCGGTCGGACATGCAGGAGCTGGACCCCCCGGCCCAGCTGGCCGACGGCTCTGGCGTCTATGCCCCGATCGGCGCCTGGTACTCGTATGAACACGGCGAGCGCGAACGCACCGGCGTGAACGCGTCGCTGCAATGGCGACCGACCCGCGGCGTGGAGCTGTACCTGGACGCGAACTACACGAAGCTGGAAACGGCCACCGACACCTATGGCCTCTACGGCACGCCATACTGGCCGAACTGGTCGGCCGAGACGAATGCAGGCGCCATGTGGCCGCGCGGCAGCGTCGCTACCGAGAACGGCAACGTCACCAAGGGCACGTTCTACGGCGCGGAAGTGACCACGTCGGGCTTCATCGGCGACAACGACACGAAGACGCGCCAGCTCGCGCTGGGCGGTTCGTGGCGCGCCAACGGCTGGACCGTGAAATCCGAATTGGGCTACACGAAGAGCGATTACCAGCGCCTGTACCAGGAAGTGCGCCTGGGCATGGGCTCCACCAATCCGGCGTTCACGTACGACCTGACGACGCCCCTGCCATCTGCGTATCCGGAATTGGCGAACCCGAACGACCTGGTGACGCCGTCGCAGTACTGGGCCAGCAAGGCGCTGTACTTCCGCCAGAAGAACGACGGCCGCGAAACGGTATGGCGAGGCGACGTGGAACGCAGCCTGGACAGCGACCTGATCCCGCGCATCAAGGCCGGCGTACGCCTGTCCGACCGCAAGGCCGGCAGCTCCGAAATCAACACGATCCATGACATCTGGAACGCCGCCGGCACCGGCGCCGTGGGCGGCGCGTTGCCGGGCCTGGCAAGCCAGATCGGCACGATTCCCTATAGCGACCTGCTGCACCGCGAGGGCGCCGGCACGATCCCGAAGCAGTGGCTGTCCATCGCCAACCTGGACTGGCTGCGCGACCCGCAGACCGTGCGCTCCGCACTTGGCCTGACCGTCCCGGGCTTCGACGCGGCGCAGACCTTCGACTTCAAGGAAAAGACGCAAGCACTGTACGGCATGGCGGACTTCGAATCGGAACTGCTGGGCAAGACGGTAACCGGCAACTTCGGCGTGCGCTATGTGCGCACGAAAACCGAGCGCCAGTGGCAGGAGCTGCAGAGCGGTGGCTACGTGGCGCGCCAGGCGTCCACCACCGACGACGATTTCCTGCCGAGCGTGAACGCGCGCATGGAACTGACCGACAAGCTGATCGCCCGCGTGGCCGCGTCGAAGGTGGTGACGCGCCCGAACTTCGACCAGTTGACCCCGAGCCTGTCGCTGGATGCGAACAACCGCACGGGCTTCGTCGGCAACCCCGATCTGCAGCCGCTGTCGGCACGCCAGTTCGACACTACGCTGGAGTACTACCTGAGCCAGAGCGACTATGTGTTTGCCGCTGCGTTCTTCAAGAAAGTCGACGGCTTCATCAAGAACGCGACGAACAGTATCCAGTACGGCGACACCAAGTATGCCGTGCGCACCCCGTCGAACGGCAACGATGGCACGATCAAGGGCCTGGAAATCGGCTATCAGGGCTTCTTCACCAGCCTGCCGGGCATGTGGAAAGGCCTGGGCCTGCAGGCGAACTTCACGTACGTGGACAGCAAGGCGCCGGGCCCCCTCGGCGGCCAGGAAACGGCGCTGGAAAACCTGTCGAAGCAGAGCGCCAACATCGTCGGCATGTATGACTGGAACGACATCGCCCTGCGCCTGGCGTACAACTACCGCGGCAAGTACCTGGCCGGCACCGAGAACTACTACGTCAACAACGGTGCCACGATGGCGCAGACGACGGCCTGGATGAACGGCTACGGCCTGGTGGATGCGTATGCGAGCTACCAGCTGACGAAGAACCTGAAGGTGGCGTTCGAGGTCAGCAACCTGACCCGCAAGTCGCGCAGCAGCTACTACGGCGTGACCGGCACGCAGTTCGGCCGCTATGCGGACGACCGCCGCTTCGGCCTGAGCCTGCAGGCGAACCTGTAATGGTCGACGGCGTGCGGCCCCTGCCGCACGCCGCTTCGATTGACTGGACCAGGGTAGCGGCCTATCATGGCTGACGCACCGGGAACCTCCCCTGCGTGGGGACTGTCCCCGCTTAGTTGATCTTCAGTTGTTTCGATCGCGTCACCCTGCATGCACGACATCCTTTCCGACCGCTTCGTCCGCTCCCACCTGAAGATGCGCCAGCTCGTGCTGCTCGTGGAACTTGGCCGCCATGGCTCGATCCTGCACGCCGCGCAGGCAGCCAACCTCACGCAGCCGGCCGCCTCCAAGCTGCTGGCCGAACTGGAACACGCGCTGAACGTGCAGCTGTTCGAACGGCTGCCGCGCGGCGTACTGCCCACCTGGTATGGCGAAGTGCTGATCCGCCGCGCCGGTGCCGCGCTGGCCGAGATGGATGCCGCGCACCAGGAAGTGATGGAGCTGCTGGCGGGACTGTCGGGCAAGGTGAACGTGGGCGCCGTGCTCACGCCTTCGGCCGGCCTGCTGCCCGATGCGATCAAGCTGCTGAAGACGCGCCATGCGCGGGTGCGGGTCGCCGTTACGGTCGACACGAGCAAGCTCCTGGTCGATAAGTTGCGGGCCGGCGAGCTCGATATCGTGATCGGCCGCGTGCAGGATACCAACGCCGCCGGCGAACTGCATTTCGAACCGGTCACCGACGAGCCGCACAGCCTCATCGCCGGCGCGGGCCACCCGCTGGCCAGCCGCACCGACCTGTCGCTGGCCGACCTGGCCGCCGAACCGTGGATCGTGCCCCCGGCCGGCTCGGTGCTGCGCGACCGCCTGACGGCACTGTTCCTGTCCCGCGGCCTGGAACCGCCAACCGATACCGTGGAAGCGATGGCGCTGCCGGTCATCGTCAACCTGCTTGCCGGCAGCCGCATGGTGTCGGCGCTGCCGGCCGAACTGGTGCGGCCTTACCTGGACATGGGCCTGATCACGCTTCTCCCGTACGACCTGGGCATGACGATGGACCTGTATGGTATCGTCACCCGCAGGCAGCACCGCCTGTCGCCCGGCGCGGAAGCGATGCTGGCCACGCTGCGCGAAGTCGCCGCGCAGCGTTATCCTGGCGTGGCGAATCAGAGATCCGTCGAATAGATCCGACGAAGGGATTGAATACCGCGGCCCCGACTCTGCGTTGACAGTGCACGGCAAGGCCCCGGATTCACCACATCAGGGAGAACGCATGAAGGCTTGCAAGCTGTTTCGCGTCAAGGATCAACCGGAGTTCGTGGACGAAGCCGCGGCGCTCACGCCGCTGTGCAGCGGCGACGAGCGGCAGGACCGGCGCCTGGGCAAGGCCCTGCACAAGGAGATCGCCCTCCTGCAGGAAAAGCTGTACGCCGAACGCGAGCGCAAGGTGCTGCTCGTGCTGCAGGGCGTCGATTGCGCGGGCAAGGACGGCACGGTGCACCGGCTGTTCCGCAAGATCAACCCGATGGGCTTGCGGCCGGTGCGCTTCGACGTGCCGACGGTGGCGGAGACGGCGCGCGACTTCCTGTGGCGCGTACACATCGCGGTACCGCGCAAGGGCGAGATCGCCGTGTTCAACCGCAGCCATTACGAAGACGTGCTGCACCCGGTCGTCTACGACAAGATCGACGGCGCCGACACGGGCCGCCGCTATGCGCAGATCCGCGACTTCGAGCGCATGCTGGCCGAATCGGGCACCACCATCGTCAAGGTGTTCCTGCACATTTCGAAGGAGGAGCAGCGGCGCCGGCTGCAAGCGCGCATCGACGATCCCGACAAGCACTGGAAATTCGATCCGGAAGACTTGAAGCACCGCGAACGGTGGGACGACTACCACGCCGCCTACGCAAAGGCGATCGCGGAGACGGACGCGCCGCATGCCCCCTGGTACATCGTGCCGGCCGACTCGAAGCCGCACCGAGACCTGGCCGTGGCATCGCTGCTGGCAGAGACGATGCAGGCAATGAATCTCGCGTTTCCAACGGGGGATCCGAAGCTGGCGAAGGTGAGGGTGAAGTAGATCGCCCCATGCATGCGAAGGCGGGGCACGGCATTGACGATGATCCTGGCGCCGTGTACCTCCGCGGCGGCTTCCAATCCGGCAGCCGGGAGCGGGCGTGTGCCGTCAGCCACGGGCCGGGGCCGCCCGCGGGAGCGGTACACTTTCTTCGCCGTGCGCTGCTATGATTGAGCTCACTCGGTCAAAACCGATCGCACTGCGCGACGGCCGGCGCGGCGTGCGCACTCATTCTCCAGCAGTCTTGTGAGCGAAACCCATGGCGAGCCTGAACCCCGAATCGCCGCCCGCATCTTCCAGCACAACGGCAGGCTCCCTGGAGAGCCTGGTCGGGCGCCTGAGTACCAGGAAACGGCCGGTCATCCGGCTGCTTCTCCTGTCCACCGCGTTTGCATGCACGGTCGTCATCGCCGTCGCCATCTGGTTCATCTACTCGTCCCGGCAGACGCAGATCCGCGAGACCGAAGTGGCTACCACGAATGTCGCCCGCATGGTCGGCATACAGGTCGAACTGGCGATGAAGGCTGCGGGCCTGGTGCTCGCCGATATCACGGAGCGGGCGGAAAACGACCGGACGGACGCGAAATCGCTCGCCCGCCTGAATGGGCATCTGGCCGCACTGGCAAGGGCGACCCCTGAGCTGCATGGGCTGTTCGTGTATGGCGCCGACGGTGCCTGGCTGGCCTCGTCGTTGAGCGAGCCTGTCGGGGGGAATAACGCCGACCGGGAATATTTCAGGTACCACCGCGCTCACGCCGGCCGGGAAGTGCACGTGGGTGCCCCGATGCGAAGCCGGTCGACCGGGGTCTGGATCATTCCCGTATCCCGGCGCATCCAGCATGCCGACGGCAGCTTCGCAGGCGTGGCCCTGGTCACGCTGCGCATCAACTTTTTCGAGCGCGTCTACGACGAATTGAACATCGGCCGCACGGGCATTGTCCTGCTCATGCAATCGAATGGAACGGTCGTCTACCGCCGGCCCTTCGACGAGAAGCTGATCGGCCAGGATCTTTCGAAAGGCAATATTTTTGCCGAGCTGCGCAAGGCCAACGCCGGGTCGGCGTTCCTCGTTGCCAAGGTCGATGGCATAGAGCGCCTCTACAGCTATCGGCGGCTCGACACGGCGCCATTCCTCGTCGCGGTCGGCCAGACCAGGCAAGAACTGCTGAGCAACTGGGCCAGGACGAGCATCGTCATCGGCAGTGCCGCGTTCCTCATCTGCGTGATCTTCGGCTGGTTCGCCACAAGGTTGATCAGGCAGATTGTCATCAGGGACCAGCTGGACCAGAAACTGCGCATCTTTTCCGAACGCCTGCAAGAGCACAATATCGACTTGCATGCCCTGGCCCATACGGACAAGCTGACCCAGCTGCCCAACCGGCGCCGCTTCGACGAGCAGCTCTTGCTGGAACTGAAGCGCGCCGACCGCGCGAACCTGCCCATTTCCCTGATCCTGATGGATCTCGATTACTTCAAGCAGTTCAACGATCATTATGGCCACCAGGCGGGAGACCGCTGCCTGCAGAGCGTTGCGAAAGTATTGTCGGACCAGGTCACCCGGGCGGGAGACCTGGCGGCGCGCATCGGTGGCGAAGAATTCGCCGTCATCCTGCCCAACACCGATCGGGATGGCGCGCTGGCGGTGGCCGAGCGCATACGGGTGGCCTTGCAAGCGCTCGCCATACCTCACCAGATGGCCGCCAGCCGGGTCGTGACATCCAGCCTGGGCGTGGCGACCGCCGTGCGCCAACAGCCCGGCAAGCCGTCAGTGGACGAGCTCATCGCGGTGGCGGACGCGCAGCTGTACCGCGCCAAGCATGGCGGCAGGAACCAGGTAAGCGGCGGCGTACTGGTCAGTACCTGAGGTGCCCTTTGGGCGGCGCCTGGCGCCGGGCAGGTGTCAGCGGTTCCCGCCCACCGTCAGGCGTTCCGTCATGCGCTTTACCGCCCGCATCTGGCGGCCGGACTTCACGGCGAAGTCCGGGTCATCGTAGTTGAACCAATCCCAGCATGAATTCGGGTTCTTGTACCCCAGCGGCGCAGCTTGCGGGTACAGCACCACGATCCGGTTCGCGTCCGCCCAGCCGTTGTAGCCGGCGTGCCGCACCCAGGCTTCCTTGACGAGGGCCGACGTCTGCTTGCAGCCGTGGAAGGCCACGTGCAGCTTGCACCCGGTGCCATCGCCTTCGCATGCCGGCGGGATGTACAGCCAGCCGGTGGGCGCCATGCCGTGCTCGGTCGGCTTGGGCAGGAATTCGGCCTGGTCGAACTCCACGAACCGCCCGGTAGCCGGGCCACTTGCCTTCGGCGCCAGCGGCCCGTAGATCCAGCGCAGCAGTTCGCCGGCGCCGTCGACGTCGCAATCGCTGATATAGGGCGCGCCCAGGTGGTCGCAGTGGTTGCCGAAGCTATCCGACGGCATCGCGTGCTCGGCCCGCACATCCTTGCGGTAGCTGATGTTCTCCGGCGGGATGAAGTGCCTGTAGTACGCCTCCAGGTCGTTCATGACCGCCATCGGCACTACGCTGTCGAGCAGGCCCGAGAACAGCCATACGCGGTGCCGGGCCAGGTGCGACGTGGCATCGATGCGGCCACGCTCCGCATGGGTGCCCGTCAGCCTCACCAGCGCCGGCACATTGGTACCGCCGGGCGACACGGCACACCACGGCGTGCCCGTGGTGCAGCTGCAGACCATCATCGCCCTGCTCAGGTTGCCGCGCGAGCAGGAGTAGGGGCCGCCCGCGATGATGCCGGCGCCGACCACGCTGGCCGAATACGCCACGCCGAACTGCACGGCCATGTAGGCGCCGGAGGACAGGCCGGAGACCGACAGCTGGCCCGTCTTCATGGCCGGCAGCGGCACGACCCGGGCGCCGGCGCTGGCGGCAGCCGCGAGTGTGGCGAGGATGAAGGCGTAACGGATGGGGGCGGGACTTTTCATGACTGACTCCCAGCGTGGATGGACTCGATGCCCGGGTGGTACCCGCGTACTGCCTCGACCGCTATCAAACAGGTACGCGATACGTTGGACTTTCCAAAAGCCGGGACAGCCGGCGTCCACCAGCATACAATGCCTTTCCACCATCTTCGCATCCGGATTCGACATGACTACTCTGATCAGGTTCGCGGCCGTCTCCGCGTTCGGCCTGCTGGGCGCGGCAGCGGCGTTCGCGCAGCAGCCCGCCCAGGCGACCCCCGCCACGGCGCAGGCGCAGCCGGCACGCGCCGCCAGCTGCCCCGCCATCCTGCACCGCACCTTCAAGCGCTTGCAGGACGATGCTCCCCAAGACCTGTGCCAATATGCCGGCAAGGTCGTCCTCGTGGTGAACACGGCCAGCTACTGCGGCTTCACGAAGCAATACGAAGGCCTGGAAGCGCTGCATGCCAAATACGGCGGCAAGGGCCTGGTGATACTGGGCTTCCCGTCGAACGACTTCGGCCAGCAGGAACCGGGCACCGCGAAGGAAATCGCCGAACTCTGCTACAACACCTACGGCGTGAAGTTCCCCATGTTCGCCAAGACCGTGGTGTCCGGCAGCGCGCCGAACCCGCTGTATGCCGACCTGATCAAGGCCACCGGCAAGGCGCCCGGCTGGAACTTCCACAAGTACCTGATCGGGCGCGACGGCAAGGTGATCGAGAACTTCCCCAGCAAGGTCACGCCGCAGGACAAGCAGCTGGTGGGGGCGATCGAGAAGGCGCTGGCGTCCTGATCACGCGCGGACCAGCTCGAATCCCTCATCCAGCCACCCCGTCACCCCGCCCGGCATGATCTTCACGGGCCGCCCCAGCCTGGCGATGCGGATCGCCGCGCGGGTGGCGCCGTTGCAGTGCGGGCCGGCGCAATAGGTGACGAACAGCGTGTCGGCCGGGTACTCGGCCAGCTTCGAGCCGATGATCTTGCGGTGCGCCAGGTCGACGGCGCCCGGCAAGTGGCCCTGGGCGTATTTCTCGGTGCCGCGCACGTCCAGCAGCACGAAATCCTGCTGCGGCGTGCCGAGCACGCTGTGCACGTCCCAGCAATCCGTTTCGAACCGCAGCGAATCCTCGAAACGGGCCAGCGCCTCGGCGGCGGGGGCGGCGGCAACTTCGGTCACGATCGACATCATTCTCTCCTGTAGTGCGTTGAACGAGGCTTCATTGTCGGCCCGGCGGCCTTGCCGGGGCAGTGGCGCGGATGCCAATGTGCGTTAAGATTGCGCCATGCACCCTGTTTCCCGTAAACGTCATCTCGTCGTCGCCCTCGCGTACGACGGCCTGTGCACCTTCGAATTCGGCTGCACGGTCGAGCTGTTCGCGCTCGACCGGCCCGAGCTCGGCGTGGAGTGGTACGACTTCGCCGTGTGCGCGGTGGAACGGGGGCCGATCCGCGCGGCGGGCGGCATCACCGTGCAGGCCCGCTACGCGCCCGGCCTGCTGGGGCGCGCGGACACCATCGTGATTCCCGGCTGGCGCGATGCCGACGAGCCGCCGCCGCCCGCGCTGGTGAAGGCGCTGCGCGCCGCCCACGCGCGCGGCGCGCGCCTGTGCTCGATCTGCTCCGGCGTGTTCGTGCTGGCCGCGGCCGGCGTGCTCGATGGCCAGCGTGCCACCACGCACTGGCGCTACGCGCAGCGGCTGGCCGAGCGCCACCCGGCCATCGCCGTGGAAGCGGACGCACTGTACATCGACAACGGGCAGGTGATCACGTCCGCCGGTTCCGCCGCGGGGCTGGACATGCTGCTGCACCTGGTGCGCCGCGACTACGGTGCCCGCGTCGGCAATATGGTGGCCCAGCGCCTGGTCGTGGCGCCGCACCGCGAGGGCGGGCAGGCGCAATTCCTGCCGCGGCCCATGCCGGCCGACGAAGCTGGCCGCCTGTCGAAGCTGATGGAGTGGCTGCGGCGCCATCCCGCCAGGGCGCACACGGTGGCCACGATGGCCGAACGGGCGGCGATGAGCCCCCGCACGCTGCAGCGCCAGTTCCGCGAGACGACCGGCATGGGGCCGGTGGAGTGGCTCACGCGCGAACGCGTGGCGCTCGCGAAGGAATTGCTGGAATCGGCCCTGCCGATGGCCCAGGTGGCGGAGCGGGCCGGCTTCGGGTCCGAGGAAACGCTGCGGCACCACTTCCGCCGGCTGGCCGCGACGACACCGGGTGCTTACCGGAAAGCATTCCTTGTTGCGGACGCTTCCGCGGACTAAGCTGCTTGGGCGGCCCCCGGCCCTTGTTCCTTGTCCAAAATTCAAAGGAGGAGTCCACCATGCCCTATGTCGATGGTTTCGTCGTACCCGTCCCGAAAGACAAGATCGAAGCGTATCGCAAGCTGGCCGAAACGGCCGGCGCCGTCTGGCGCGAACACGGCGCCCTCGAGTTCCACGAATGCATCGCCGACGACGTGAAGCCGGGCGAAGTGACGTCCTTTCCCCAGGCGGTGCAATTGAAGGAGGACGAAACGGTGTTCTTCTCCTGGATCGTCTACAACTCGCGCGAGGAGCGCGATGCGATCAATGAAAAGGTGATGAACGATCCCCGCCTGGCGAACACCTTCACGCCCGAATCGATGCCCTTCGACGGCAAGCGCATGTTCTGGGGCGGATTCAAGTCATTCGTGTCCCTGTAGCCGGAAGCGGGCGCGCACGGCATCCACCAGCCGGTGCCGCGAACTGCGTGCGCGTTCGTGCGGTGCGAACGGGCTGCTGGCGGCATCGAGCAGGTCCACGGCGCCGGCCAGTGCGGCCCGGTCGGGCTCTTCCTCCGCAAGCAGCCGCGCGACTTGCGCGGTGGCCCATTCCTTGGCGGCGATCTCTTCCGGCAGGCCGGACTTCGTGCACAAGCCATAGGTGCCATCGAGGAAGCTGCGCCACTCGGCAGCGAAGTCCGCCTGCGCGACCGGGTCGAGCGCGCGCAGCCTTGCCGTGTAGCGGCGCGCGAACAGCGCGTAAGCCTCGTCCTCGCCGCCCAGTGCCTGCACGGCGTCGATCCAGGCGGGCGTGCCCACCGCGTAATAGCACGGCGTTGCTTCCTCCGCATGGGGCCCGAAGAACGATTCGCATTGCACCGCGAGCCGTACCCGGTAGGAAGGTTGCGGCACCATGCGCCGCGCCTGCAGCGCGTGCAGCGCCGCCGCATCGAGGCCTGTCGCCGCCAGCAATCGGGTTTCGTCCAGCAGATGGGTGTCGAGATAAGTCAGCAGCATCGTGCGCCTCCGTCGTGAAAGCCGCACTGTAGGCGCCCCGGCGCGCCAACGCTTCGTCCGAGGCCGCAGCGTGGATTACAGGGTAGCGCGCAGCGCGCCCCGCAGTGCATTGCAGACGACGATTTCCTCGGCCCCCGCCAGCATCTCGCGCGTGATGACGGCTTCGGCGGCGGCCCACGCTTCCAGCACCACCGCGCGCATCACGCCCGGCAGCAGGCCGCAGGCCAGCGCGGGCGTGAGCCAGCGGCCGCCGATGCGCACGAACACGCTGCTGCGGCCACCTTCGGTGAGTTCGCCCCGCTCGTTGAAGTGGAGCTGGTCGAACGCGCCCTGCGCCTCGGCCGCCTTCCAGGCCGCGTCGTAGTCCGACCGAAGCGTGGTCTTGTGGCGCAGGAACAGGTCGGTCGAGGCGGTCGGCGTGCCCGCCAGCAGCACGCGCACCGGTTGCTGCAACGGGGCCAGCACGCCGGTCTGCACCGCGAAGCCGCCCGCCGCATTCATCGCCAGCCGCAAGCGGTGCGGCGTGCTCATCTGTTCACCATCGGGCAGCCCTTCACAAGCCATGCCGATGTACGCCCTGGCCGCCGCCTCATCCCACTGAAAGCCGAAATAGCGCGCCGAGCGCGCCAGCCGCGCCAGGTGGCGTTCCACGTGCCGCGCGCCCTGTTCGCGCGTGGCGTACATCGTTTCGAACAGCTCGAAATCGTTCGACAGCCCGGTGAGGAAGCGCGCCTTCAAGCGGCATTCGGCGTATTCGTCGGCCGCCACGCTGTCGTACACGATGCCGGCGCCCACGCCCATCTCGCCCTGGCGCACGCCGTTCGCCTCCGCTTGCAGCGACAGGGTGCGGATCGGCACGTTCAGGCAGAAGTCGCCGGGCGCGCCGGGCCGCGGCGGGTCGAACCAGCCGATCGCACCCGTGTACAGGCCGCGCGGCGCCGGTTCCAGCTCGGCGATGATTTCCATCGTGCGGCGCTTCGGCGCGCCGGTGATCGAGCCGCACGGGTAGAGCGCGGTGAACAGGTCGGCGAGCGTGGCATCGGGCCGCACCCGGGCCTGCACGGTCGACGTCATCTGCAACACGCCGCTGTAGCGGCGCACCTCGAACAGGGCAGGTACTTTCACGGAACCGGTGACGGCCACGCGGCCGATGTCGTTGCGCAGCAGGTCGACGATCATCAGGTTTTCCGCCCGGTTCTTCGGGTCGGCCGCCAGGGCGGCGGCGCGCCTGGCGTTTTCGGCGTCGATGTCTTCCACCTGGCCGGGCAGCGCCGCCGGTGCCGTGCCCTTCATGGGCTGGGCCGTCAGCATATCGCCATCGCGTCGCACGAACAGCTCCGGCGACAGCGACAGGGTCGCCGTGCCGTCGTCGGCCAGCACCAGGGCGCCATACGGCACCGGCTGGCGCGCGCGCAGCCGCTGGTACAGCGCGCAGGGCGCGCCGAACGCGTCGAAGCGCAGGCGGTACGTATAGTTGACCTGGTAGGTGTCGCCGGCCGCGATGTATTCGCGGATCTGCCCGATGGCTTGCGTGAACTGCGTTTCGGTGACGTTCGGCCCGATGTCGGCCAGGCCGGCCACGCCGTCGCCGGCGCGCTCGGCCAGCCAGCGCGCAACCGCCTCGCCATCGAGGTGCGCGCAGTCCCGGAACAGCAGCACGCGGGCGAGCGGCACGCCGGCATCGCGTGGCGGAATGCCCACGATGTGGTGCCCCAGTTCGTAACTGCACAGCACCACCGCGTAGTAACCCTGCGCCAGCGCCGCTTCCATGTCGGCGAGCAGCGCCGGCCATGTGTCGAACGAGGCGCAGCGCAGCGTGCGCACGTGGTCCGTCAGCAGCCGGGAGCGGCCGCCGGCCGCGGCGTCATCGAGCAGGGCGAAACAGTCGGGATTCATGGCGGTCAGCGCAGCAGCAGGGCGATCTGCGTGTTCGCATCCTGTGCCGGGGACAGGGCAAAGCCACTCTTGGCGTAGCGGTGCCAGCGGCCCACCACGAAGGCCACCATGAGGCTGGCACGTGCCGCCACGTCGCGTTCCTGGTCGCTGCCACGGCCCGAATCCACGCCCGCATCCGCGGCGGCCTGACGCAGCGCGCCCTTCAGGGCCAGTTCCACGCGGTCGTGGAACCCGTTCATGCGCTGTTGCAGGCGCTCGTCCTCGCCCACCAGCGCATCGCCGATCAGCACGCGGGTCATGCCCGGGTTGTTGGCGGCGAAATGCAGCAGCATGGAGAGGATGTCGCAGGCTTGCGCCAGGCCGTCCTCCTGGTGCTCGGTGATCTGGTTGATCAGCCCGAACACCGAGGTTTCGATGAATTCGATCAAGCCCTCGAACATCTGGGCCTTGCTGGCGAAGTGGCGGTACAGGGCGGCCTCGGACACCTCGAGCCGGCGCGCCAGCGCGGCCGTGGTGATCTTTTCGCCCTTCGGATGCTCGAGCATCGCGGCCAGGGCCTGGAGGATTTGCAGCTTGCGCTGGCCGGGCGGTTGGGTTGCCATTATCGGATGGAGCTCGCGATCAAGGTGCTGCGGCGCAGGCGCGACAGCCGCGCCGGCAGGTGTTTGACGGATTGTACTTTGACGTCCACCCAGCCTGGGCGGGTCAGCCGCTTGGGCGGGTGTGCGGTGCTGACCGCGTCGCCCACCTTCACGTACTGCGTGACCCATGCCGTGCGCATGCCCAGCGCATGGGCGCTGCGCAGGTTGGCCAGCGTATCCTCGACGAGGATGCAGCGGCGCGCCGTGACCTGCTGGCGCCGCATCACCTTGCGCAGCAACAGCTTCGACGGCTTCGGGCGCAGCTGGCCATGCACGCGCATCGATTCGACCGCGATATGGTGCGAAAAGTGCCGGGCGATGCCGAGATGGCGCAGCACCATCGTCGAGTAGCGGTGTGGGGCGTTGGTCAGCAGCACCTTGCGGCCGGGCAGGCGCCGGAGCAGCTGGCCGAGCCCTTTTTCGTGCCGGATCATCGATACCAGGTCGTCCATGGTATGGGTTTCAGCCAGGAAGTGCTCGGCTTGCACGCCATGGTGCTTCACCAGGCCCAGCAGCGTGGCGCCGTAGCGCTTCCAGTACAGGGTGCGCGCGGCATTGACGGCGTCGATGCCGGCCGGTGTGGTGCCGTCGCCCAGCACGCGCGCGATATACGTGTTCATGTTCGCCATGATCGCGGGGAAGATCGCGTGCGACGCGTTGTGCAGCGTGTTGTCGAGGTCGAACAGCCAGACCGGGGCCAAAGGTTTAATATTCACGTCTCTCGGAACTGCAAAGGTAGCCATGCGACGCCAGATTATAGTGATGTTTTGTTGCCTGTTCGTGTTTACCGCGTCATTGGCATCGCGGGCGATGGCGGCAGGCGACACTCCGAACCGTGGCGCCCTGTTCCGCATCGAGGCGGTCGGGGAAAACGCGGGCAACGTCGCCTGGCTGTTTGGCACCATCCACGTGGGCGCGAGCAGCTTCTATCCCCTCGAACCGAAGATCACCGCCGCGCTGGACAACGCCGCCGTGCTGGCGCTGGAAGTCGATCCGCTCGGCAGCCAGGAAGAGATCGCCCGCGCCGTGCGCGATTTCGGCATGTACCCGGCCGGCCGCGGCCCCGCGGCGGCCGACCTGCCGGCCGCCTACCGGCCCCGCCTCGACCGCCTGCTGCGCCAGTACGACGTGCCGCCCGCCTCGGTGGCGCCGATGAAGCCATGGATGCTGGCCAGCCTCCTGACGGTGCGCGAATTCGAACGGCAGGGCTACCAGACCGAGCTGGCCGTGGAAAGCTGGCTGTCGCAAAGGGCGCGCTCGCGCAAGCAGAAGATCGTGGAACTCGAATCGGTGCATGCGCAAATGTCCCTGTTCGGGCGCATGACAACCGCCGATCAGGCCCTGTTCCTGCAGGAGACGATCGACGCGATCGAAGACAAGGAACAGGCCAGCGATGCGCGTGCCATCGCTTCGGCATGGGCCACTGCCGACCAGGCCGCACTGGACCGCATCGCCGCCAAGACGGCCGGCGACACGACGTTCTCCGGCCGTTTCGTCAGCCGCGTGCTGCTGGACGAGCGCAATCCGCTGCTCGCCGACGGCATCGCGAAACTGCTGGCGCGCGAAAAACTGAGCGTGGCCGCGATCGGGGTATTGCATCTGGTGGGGAAGAACAGCGTGCCGGAACTGCTGCGGCAAAGAGGACTGCGGGTGGAACGGGTGTACTGAGGTGGGTGTACCGAGGAAGGGTACTGGGCGCGGAGGATGGTGCCCTTGACGTGGATTGAACACGTGGCCTCTCCCTTACCAAGGGAGTGCTCTACCACTGAGCTACAAGGGCATCGAACCGGAAAACTGCGTGGAAAACTTCGCGCAGACTCCGAAAAAAACGGGCGGCTTGCACCGCCCGTTTTTTTCAGTGAGACCGGATCATAGTGCCAAATGCCTGTTCGGTCAACACTTCCAGCAGCAGGCTGTGCTCGATGCGGCCATCGATGATGTGCACCGTGTTGACGCCCGATTTGGCGGCATCGAGGGCGGACGAGATCTTCGGCAGCATGCCGCCGGAGATCGTACCGTCGGCGAACATCTCGTCGATCTCGCGGGCGGACAGGTCGGTGACCAGGTTGCCGTTCTTGTCCTGCACGCCGGCGATATTGGTCATCATGATCAGTTTTTCCGCCTTCAGGATCTCGGCGATCTTGCCGGCCACCACGTCGGCATTGATGTTGTAGGCCTGGCCGTCCTGGCCGAAACCGATCGGCGAAATGATCGGGATGAACGCGTCGTCCTGCAGCGCCTTCACCACGGCCGGGTTGATCGCGTCGATCTCGCCGACGAAGCCGATGTCGAGGTACTGGCCTGGGTTGTCCCTGTCCGGCATCGCCATCTTGCGGGCGCGGATCAGGCCGCCGTCCTTGCCGGTCAGGCCCACGGCCTGGCCGCCGTAGTGGTTGATCAGCATGACGATGTCCTGCTGCACTTCACCGCCCAGCACCCATTCCACGACTTCCATCGTTTCCTCGTCGGTGATGCGCATGCCCTGCACGAAGGTGCCCTGCTTGCCGATCTTCTTCAGCGCATTGTCGATCTGCGGGCCACCGCCGTGCACCACGACCGGGTTCATGCCGACCAGTTTCAACAGGATCACGTCGCGCGCGAAGCCGTGCTTCAGGCGCTCGTCGGTCATGGCATTGCCGCCGTATTTGATGACGATGGTTTTGCCATGAAAATTACGGATGTACGGCAGCGCTTCCGCAAGAATCTGCGCCTTGATCGCCGGCGACACGGCGGCAAGGTCATCGGCTGGTACATCCAGGTTCAAATTGGTCAGTTGGCTCATGGCGGGTCCGGTAAAGAGTGTGGGGCGATTTTACAGCGAAGCGGCGGTGCGGGCCGCAGGCCACCGGCCTTGCCGGGCCGGCGGCTTTTTTGACGCGCATTATAAAACCAAATCCGCGCCGCATCGCTTGTGGTTCCGCCGACTATCCGTTAGCCTCGGCGCATGAGCACCTGCGAGCGCTGCGGCGCCACTTTCCATTGCGCGATGAAGGACGGCGCCACCGATGCGCCGTGCTGGTGCACGCTGCTGCCGCCTGCCGTCCCGGTACCCCGGCAGGAAGGCGATGACGTATCGACAACGGTCGGGTGCTGGTGCCCGGGCTGCCTGAAGGCGCACATCGTCGCCTTGCAGCGCCGGCGATGAACGGTCAGCCGCCCCTTACCGTGGCGAAGAAGCGCATCATCTCGCGGCTCGCGTCGGGACCCCTGCCGTCCGTGTAGCTGCCCGCCGGGCTGCCGCCGGACCATGCATGGCCGGCTCCGTGGATCACCCAGTGCTCGGCCAGCGGCGAACCATCGTTCAGCCAGTGCTTGGTGCGCGTGTACGCGTGGCCGTCCGGCACCCGGCCGGCCAGCCGCGAAGGCAGTGCCTTCGTTCCCAGCGGATGGCTGCGCAAGCCTTGCGCCATCAATTCCTCGCCGTTGACGGGATGGACCGTCGTATCCTGGTCGCCGTGGAAGACGATGATCGGCAGCCCGGCGCTTTTCACGTCGCGCGCGCTGGCGCCGCGCTTCATCGCCGACAGCGCCGACGGCAGGTCGCGCGCTGCCGCGAAAGGCAGGCCCGAGTGCACGCCCACGGCGGCGAACAGTTCCGGATACAGCGTGCCGACGATGACGGCCATCGCTCCGCCGGCCGACATGCCGGCGATGTACACCTGCCCCGGCTTGACCGGATAGGTATCGATGATGTCGCGCGTGATGCCGGCGATGATCGAGGGCTCGCCCTGGCCATGCTTCTGGTCGAGCGCATTGAACCAGTTCCAGCAGCGCGAGTTGTTCGCGTCGGGCGACTGCGCGGGGTAGACGACGAAGCAGCGCCTTTCCTCGGCCACCGCGTTCATTTGCGTGCCGGCGGCGAAATCGTCGGGATCCTGCGCGCAACCGTGCAGCATGACCACCAGCGGCAGGGGCTGGCCCTTCCAGCTCGATGGCACGTACAGCTTGTAGGAGCGGCTGCCGGCCTCGTTGGCATACACGCCGCTCATGAAGTGCGCTCCCGAGGGGGGCTTCGATGGCGCGGGCGGTGTGTCGAACACCGCGTTTGGCAGTTCAAAGGAAGGCAGCGTGAAGGCTGACTCGGGAATATCGGGCAGGTCGCCGCCGAACAGCAGCTTGACCGTCTTTCGCATTTGCGCAAACCAATGATGACCTTCATTCATGGTGTTCCCCGGAGGCTGGTGGATGTCAGACGGGCACCTGAAAACGGAACTGAAATGGAACTGAAACGGGCTGAAAACCCTTCAGATCCAGGCGCCATGCTGCGTCTCCTCTGCGCTCCGTGCGGTCCACGGGCCTTTTATTTTTGGCCAGTATAGCCAAATTCTCCAAACGGGGGGGCCGCACTGTATCGGCTAAAATACAGGCTTGCCATTTGCCACCGCATTATGAAAACTGGTTTGCCGGAACATGCCACGCCCGTTCCATCGCCCTGCGTCAGCCTGTGCAAGATGAACCGCGACACCGGCTTCTGCGAGGGCTGCCTGCGCACGATCGAGGAGATCGTGGCGTGGTCGGGCGCCGACGACGAATACAAACGCGCCGTATGGGCCCGGCTCCGCCTGCGCGAGCAGGCGCTGGGCTTCGACTGAAGGTCAACTGAGCGCGCCGCGCGCCGCGCCGGCTCACGATTGAATATGATGACTTTACCCGACTCGATCCGCGTGTTCGAACGCGGTTGGCTTTCCGCCAACAATGTACTGCTGGTCGGCCGCCATGACACGGCGCTGATCGATAGCGGCTACGTAACACATGCGCCGCAAACGCTCGAGCTGGTGCGCCATGCGCTGCCGGGCCGCCACCTGGACCGGCTGTTCACCACGCACCTGCATTCCGACCATTGCGGCGGCAACGCGCTCTTGCAGGCCCACTATGGCTGCGACACGTTCGTGCCGGCCGCCGAGGAAGCGAAGGTGCGCCACTGGGATGAAGACGCGCTGACGTTCCGCGCCACCGGCCAGCAATGCCCACGTTTCACGATCGACGGCGTGGTGAAGCCGGGCGACGTGCTGACGGTGGGCGGCCTCGAATGGCAGGTGCTGGGCGCCCCTGGCCACCATGCTCACTCGCTGATCTGGTACTGCCCCGAGCACAAGGTGCTGATATCGGCGGATGCGCTGTGGCAGAACGGCTTTGGCGTGATCTTCCCCGAGCTGGAAGGGGAGGAGGGCTTCGCCGAGGCGGGCGCCACGCTCGACCTGATCGCCGCGCTGGACGTGCGGCTCGTGATCCCCGGCCATGGCGCGATCTTCGACGACGTGGAAGCCTCGCTGGCGCGTGCCCGGCGGCGGCTCGATTTCCTGTCGTCGAAACCGGCCAACAACGCCGAATACGCGGTGAAGGTGCTGCTCAAGTTCCTGTTGCTGGAACGCCAGCGCATTCCCGTCGCCGGCGTGCAGGCACTGCTCGCGTCGATTCCGCTGGTTGTCGAGACGAACCGTCGCCACCTGCATAAATCGGAAGAAGAACTGGCCGCCTGGGCCATCAAGCAGCTGGTGCGGGGCCTGGCCGCCAAGGTCGAGGGCGACGACCTGGTGAACGTGTAGTGTGTGGCGCCATCGGGTAGAGCGTTCCGTCTAGAATTCGCACGATCGTACTTTTATAAGTCTATAATCGTCCGACCCGATCAACTTTTCCACTTTCTGCGAGTCGACCATGGCCTTGCCTCCCGTGCTGCAAAACCTGTCCCTTCCCGTGATTGCCTCGCCGATGTTCATCGCCAGCGGCCCCGCCCTGGTGGCGGCGCAGTGCAAGGCCGGCATCGTCGGCTCCTTCCCGGCGCTGAACGCCCGGCCGGCCGAGCTGCTCGACACGTGGCTGACCGACCTGCAGAAGGAACTGGCGGACTTCCAGGCGGCCAATCCCGACAAGAAAGTGGGCCCGATTGCCGTCAACCAGATCGTGCACCAGTCGAACGACCGCCTGGCGCACGACGTGGAAGTGTGTGTGAAACACCAGGTGCCGATCATCATCTCGTCGCTGCGCGCCCCGCCGAAGGAAATGCTGGACGCGATCCACAGCTACGGCGGCATCGTGCTGCACGACGTGATCTCGATCCGCCACGCGCAGAAGGCGCTGGAAGCGGGTGTCGATGGCCTGATCCTGGTGGCGGCCGGCGCCGGCGGCCATGCGGGCACGCTGTCGCCCTTCGCCCTGGTCGGCGAGGTGCGCAAGTTCTTCGACGGTCCCATCGCGCTCTCCGGCTCGATCGCCACCGGCGACGCAATCCTGGCCGCGCAGGCGATGGGCGCCGACTTCGCCTACATCGGCTCGCGCTGGCTGGCGACCAAGGAATCGAACGTGACGGACGCCTACCGCGAAGCGATCGTGGAATCGAACGCGGCGGACGTGATCTACACGAACCTGTTCACCGGCGTGCACGGCAACTACCTGAAGAAATCGATCGTGGCCGCCGGCCTCGATCCTGAAGCCCTGCCGGAATCGGACAAGAGCAAGATGAGCTTCGGCTCGGGCAGCGCGAAGGCATGGCGCGACATCTGGGGCGCCGGCCAGGGGGTGGGGTTGATGGATGACGTGCCGACGACGGCGGAGATGGTGGAGCGGTTGAAGGCCGAGTACGAGGCGGCGCGCAAGCGGCTCGCGCTGTAAGGCGGGGGAAGGGAAAACCGGTGTCGTACACCTCTGCGAGGTGTACGACACCAGGTGCATCATGCGATTACTTCGCCGCCACCGGCGCCAGCGTCTCATGCTGCGAAGCGGTACGCTGCGGCGCCTTGTGCACCATCGTGTACGCGTAGTCCACGCCCATGCCGTACGCGCCCGAGTGTTCCTTGACGATCTTCATCACGGCATCATACGTATCGCGGTGCGCCCAGTCGCGCTGCCATTCCAGCAGCACCTGCTGCCACGTCACCGGCACCACGCCGGCCTGGATCATGCGCTGCATGGCCATGTCGTGCGCTTCCTTCGACGTGCCGCCCGAAGCGTCGGACACCATATAGATCTCGTAGCCGCCTTCCAGCATCGCGCACAGCGCGAACGTGGTATTGCACACTTCCGTCCACAGGCCGGCCACGATCACTTTCTTGCGGCCGTTCTTTGCCAGCGCGTCGCGCACTTTCTGGTCGTCCCAGGAATTCATCGAGGTGCGTTCCAGGATGTCCTGGCCGGGGAATACGTCCAGCAGTTCCGGGTAGGTGTGGCCGGAGAAGCTCAGCGTTTCCACCGTGGTGATCGTGGTGGGAATGTTGAATACCTTGGCCGCTTTCGCCAGGCCGACGGTATTGTTCTTCAAGACCTGGCGGTCGATCGATTGCACGCCGAACGCCATCTGCGGCTGGTGGTCGATGAAGATGATCTGGCTGTTGTGCGGGGTCAGGACTTCCAGTTTTTCCGTGCTCATGGGGACCTCTGAAGGGGTGAATTGTGCGGAAAATGGTAGTCCAGGCAACCTCGCATGCCCATTGGCCTTAGGTGGTAGGCAGCGGGGCCCCGATCAAGGGTGGCACGGCCATGACCCGCGGCTGCACGGCATACAGCGTGCCATCGTCAAAGCTGAGCAGCACATCGATGCGTCCGTAGCGCAGCACGGCCACGCCCGGCGCGCCGTTGACGCATTGCAAGCGGGCGCTCGTGCCCGGCGCGGCCAGGGCGTGCGGCGCCGCGCGGTCGAGCAGGCCGACGACGTCGAGCCCGCGCACCAGCCGCACCACCGCATCCTCGTCGTGGCGGCGGATCGCCTCCACGAACGCATGGGCCAGCCGCGCGCTGTCGGCGCTGGCGCCGCGGCGCGCGGGGCCCGCCTGTACCCGCGCCTTCGCCCGGCGCACGAGCTGGCGCGAATGGTCCGTTTTCAATCCGAGGATGCGGGCGATCTCCGCATGCGGCACGTCGAACACTTCGTGCAACAGCAGCGCCGCGCGCTCGTCGGGCGAGAGGCGCTGCAACATCAGCAGCATGCCGTACGACAGCTCGCACAGGCGTTCCACCTCGTCCGTGCCGGATGGCGGCTCGTCTTCCAGCCACGGTTCCGGCAGCGCGATTTCCCGTTTCGCCCGGCGCAGCCGGTCGAGCGCCAGCCGCGTGGCCACCGTCGTCAGCCAGGCGACCGGCGTTTCCAGTCTGGCATGGTCGGCGGCGTGCCAGCGCAGCCAGGTGTCCTGCACCACGTCTTCCGCCTCGGCCACGCTGCCCAGCATGCGGTAGGCGATCGACAACAGGCGCCGGCGCGACGCTTCGAATTGCGCAATCGAATCGTTCATCTCATCCTCCTTGCGTGGATGACGCATGAGACCGGGAAAACGTGACAACGGCCGAAAAAATTTCCCTGTCACGGCCGCGGTGCGTGGCGCGTCAAGCGGGCACACTCACCAAGGAGCCGCCATGCACATGATCCCCACCGTCATCGAAAACACGGGCCGGACCGAACGGGCCTATGACATCTACTCGCGCCTGCTGCGCGAACGCATCGTCTTCCTCGTCGGCCCCGTCACCGACGAATCGGCCAACCTGATCGTCGCGCAACTGCTGTTCCTGGAATCGGAGAACCCCGACAAGGATATTTCACTGTACATCAACTCGCCCGGCGGGTCCGTCTACGCGGGCCTGGCGGTCTACGACACGATGCAATTCATCCGGCCGGCGGTGGCCACGATCTGCACGGGTTTCGCGGCCAGCATGGGCGCCTTCCTGCTGGCGGCGGGGGAGAAGGGCAAGCGCCATGCGCTGCCGAATGCCCGCATCATGATCCACCAGCCCAGTGGCGGTTCGCAGGGCACGGCGGCAGATGTGGAGATACAGGCAAGGGAGGTGCTGCACCTGCGCGAGCGGCTGAACCGGCTGTTCGCCGAGCGCACGGGGCAGGATATCGCGCGCGTGGCGCGCGATTCGGACCGGGATAACTTCATGTCGGCCACGCAGGCCGTCGAGTACGGCCTGGTGGACGCGGTGCTGCGGCCGCGCGAGACCGCCTAGTTGGACAGGTCCGCGTTGTCGAGCGCCCACAGGCCCGGCAGGTTGCGCCAGTAGTTGTAGGCATCCATGCCGTAACCCACCACGAAACGGTTCGGGATGACGAGGCCGACCAGGTCGGGCTTGATGGGCTTGGTCTTGCCGATCGCCTTGTCGCAGAACACGACGATGACGACTTCCTTGGCGCCCATTTCCAGCAGGCGCTGCTTCACGTGCGCCAGCGTCTCGCCTTCGTCGAGGATATCGTCCACGACGATCACGGTGCGGCCCTCGACATTCGAGCGGGGCACCACCTTCCACACCACTTCGCCGCCGCGGTCTTCGTCGCCGTAGCGGCTCACGTGGATGTAGTCGAATTCGAGGGGGAACGTCAGCTGCGGCAGCAGGTTGCCGGTGAAGACGACGGCGCCGCCCATCACGCCGAGCACGAGCGGGAATTCCTCGAGCGCGTTGAAGCGCGCGTTCAGGTCGCCGGCCACCTGGCGCACGGCGTCGGACACCTGCTGGGCGGTAAAGATTTCCTCGGCGTTGTCCAGCAGCGCACGGGCCCGTTGATGATGAAATTCTTGCATGACGTGGAAAGTACAGTTGAAAAATGCGCCAATTATCCGCGATTACGGTGCGGTTGTCCGGCCCGGATTCAACCGTACTGGCAATGTGTAGCGCAAGTATCCGCCTTGCCTTCAGTCATTCAGTCATAGCGGCGCTGGTCGTCGATCACCTTGCCATCGTTCGGCAGGCTGCCCCGTTGCATGAAGATTACTTCGCCGCGCAGCTTCGTCACATCGCGCAGGGTCGCCACGATGGCGGCGCCGTCGCCGGCCGTTGCCGGATCGTCCACTTCGCACTGCAAGGTCATCGTTTCGTCCGCGATCGTGCCTGTCACCACCAGCCGCGCCCTGGCGATGCCATGGCGCCGCGCCACCTCGTGCACCTGCGACGGATGGACGAACATCGCCCGCACCTTCGTCGTCTGGTCCGCGCGGCCCAGCCAGCCGCGGATGCGCGCATTCGTGCGCCCGCATGGCGATGGCGCCGCGTCGGCCAGCAGGGCGGAGAGATCGCCGGTGGCGAAGCGGATCAGCGGATAGTCCGGGTTGAACACGGTGAGCACCACTTCGCCCACGTCGCCCGGCGGCACGGGTTCGCCGGTACCGGGCTTGACGATCTCCAGGATTATTTCCTCGTCCAGCACCATGCCCGGATTGAGCTTGCCCTCGGTGCGGGTCTCGTAGGCGATGCTGCCGGCGTCGGCCGAGGCGTAGGCCTGGCATACGTGCGGCACGCCGTGATCGACGAACCACTTGCGCAGCGAGTCGGGCAGCGCTTCGGCCGATACCAGCGCGTGCTTCAGGCCCGACACGTCCGCCCCCGTTTCAACGGCCTTTTCCATGATGAGCTTCAGGAACGATGGCGTGCCCACATAGGTATCCGGTTTCAGTGTGGACATGGCCTGTACCTGCAACTCCGTCTGCCCGCTGCCGGCCGGGATCACCGTGCAACCGATGCGCGCAGCACCGCCTTCGACCATGAACGCGGCCGGCGTGAAGTGGTAGGAAAAGCAATTCTGCAGCAGGCCGCCGGCGCGCACGCCGGCGGCCCACATGGGCCGCGCAAAGCGCCACCAGTCGCGCGAGCGCCCCTCGGGATCGAAGATGGGGCCGGGCGACATGTAGATGCGCGCCAGCGCGCGCGGCGCCGTGCTGGTGAGGCCACCCAGCGGGCTTTCCTGTTGCTGCAAATCCTTCAGCTGTGCCTTGCGCGTCACGGGCAGCTGCGCCAGCGCCGCGCGGTGGTCGATGGCCGAGGCTTCCACGCCGCGCAGGATGCGCGCCCAGCCCGGCGCGGTCTGCGCCTGCGCAACGAGGGCAGGCAGGCGCCGCATCAGGTCGCGTTCGCGGTCGCGCGGATCGCGCGTCTCCAGATCGTCGAGTGAGTTCATGCGCAGCCTTCCAGGATGTCCCTCTGCAGCTTCTTCGTCAGTTTGCCGAACACGATTTCATGGGCGCGCGTGAGCAGCGCGGCCGCTTCCTCGTCCGATACGGCCTTCAAGTTCTCGATCTGCACCCACTTCGCCCGCGCCAGGTACGGGGCGGGGATGATGCCGGGACGGTCCGTCAGCGCGAGGAAGGCGTCGTCGTCGACCTTGAAGCTGATGCGGCTTGCCTTCGGATCGGCATCGGTCGCGGCAAACATCTTGCCGCCAACCGAAAACACGAGGCTCGATTCCCATTTCACGTCCTGCGTGGCACCGGGCAGCCCTGCGCACAGTTTCTTCGCCTTGGCCAGGTTCATGACAGCCACCGTTTGCGCCGCTTGTAGAATTTCTGGTCGCGGAAGCTCTTGCGCCCCGCAGCGGCTACACCCAGGTAGAACTCCTTCACATCCTCGTTGGCCGCCAGCTCGGCAGCGTCGCCTTCCATCACGACGCGGCCGTTTTCGAGGATGTAGCCGAAGTCCGCATAGCGCAGCGCCACCATCGTGTTCTGCTCGGCCAGCAGGAAGGACACGCCCTCGTTCGTATTCAAGTCCTTGACGATGCCGAAGATCTCTTCCACGATCTGCGGGGCGATGCCCATCGAAGGCTCATCGAGCAGGATCATCGACGGCTTCGCCATCAGCGCGCGCCCGATCGCACACATTTGCTGCTCGCCGCCGGACGTGTAACCGGCCTGGCTGGCGCGCCGCTCCCGAAGGCGAGGGAAATAGCGGTACACCCGGTCGAGCTCCTCGCGCAGTTCCGCGCGGGTGAGCTTCCTCGTGTAGGCACCGGTCAGCAGGTTTTCCTCGATCGTCAGGTGGCCGAAGCAGTGGCGGCCCTCCATCACCTGCGCCAGGCCCCGCGTCACCAGTTCGTTCGGCGTGAGCTGGTCCACGCGCTCGCCGTTGAAGCGCACTTCGCCCTTCGTCACGTCGCCCCGCTCGCCGCGCAGCAGCGTGGAGATCGTCTTCAGGGTGGTGGACTTGCCCGCGCCGTTGGCGCCCAGCAGGGCCACGATGGACCCTTTCGGCACTTCCAGCGACACGCCTTTCAGCACGAGGATCACGTGATCGTAGATCACCTCGATATTGTTGACGGAAAGGCCGGTCATGGCATGCAGGCCGGCTTGATGTTCTTCTCGGCCGCGTATTTGTTCGACGAGTCGTCGACGAGCTTCTTCACCAGCGCGCGGTCGCCCACGATCCAGTTCGGCGTGATGGCATTCCACTTCTTGCCGTCCCATTGCTGTACCTTCACGGCGCCGGAACCCTCATGGTCTTCGCAGCTCGTCTTTACGGTGGGGAACATGTTCACGGCGCCGATCGCCTTTTGCCGCGCCGCGTCGAGATTCAGGTGTTCGAGTCCCCAGCGCAGCTGCTCGCCTGTCACCGGCTTGCCCTTGCCGAACTTGTCCTGCGCGGTGCGCATCGCTTCCACGAACAGGATGCCGGCCGTCACGCCGCGCATGTGATACACGGAGCCGATGCGGGCCTGGTCGGCCAGGTTGCCCTTGCCGGTCTTGTAGAGCTTCGCGCGGATCTCGTCCAGCACCGGGTAGTTGCCGGGCGTGTTGAACGACATCGCCGTATAGCCCTTGGCGGCGTCGCCGGAAGGCACGGTGTCTTCTTCGGACCCGGCCCACCACACGCCCAGGATCTTCTCGCGCGGGAAGCCGTTGCGCTGCGCCGTCTTGATCGCCACCGAATTCATCACGCCCCAGCCCCACAGGATCACGTGGTCGGGCCGCGCCTGGCGGATCTGCAGCCACTGCGCCTGCTGCTCGCTGCCGGGCGGCGCCACGGGGATCTTCACGAGCTCGAAGCCCTGTTGCGTCGCCAGCGCTTCCAGCACCGGCAAAGGTTCCTTGCCGAACGCGGAATCGTGGTACAGGTGCACGATCTTCTTGCCCTTCAGCGAGCCGCCGTTCTTGTCCGCCAGGTATTTCACCATGGCCGCGGCCTGGCTCCAGTAGCTGGAGATCAATGGGAACACGTAAGGGAACACCTTGCCGTTGGCGGCGTCCGACCGGCCGTAGCCGATCATCGTCATCGGGATCTTGTCCTTCGGGATGCGGTCGAGGATGCCGTAGGCGATGCTGGTCGACAGCGGCTCGACCAGCGTGGCGCCGCCGCGCTGAGTCTTCAGCCGTTCGTAGCATTCCACGCCGCGCGATGGGTTGTATTCCGTCTCGCATTCCTGCCAGGCGATCTTCACGCCATTGACGCCGCCGGCCGCGTTGACGAGCGAGAAGTAGTCGATGATGCCCCCATAGAAGCCGGAACCGCCGGAGGCATATGGCCCCACGCGGTAGGAGGGCAGGGCAACGAACTGTTCCTGCGCGAAGGCCGGCGCGATGGCGCCTGCCAGCACGGCGCCGAAAACGAGGGAGGGCAGCAGCTTCATGATGGTCTCCTGTGATTGTTCTAATGTGATTGTTCTAATGCGGGAATGGCCATAAACGCAGTTTTTCCTTGCCGATCTGCCACAGGCGCGCCAGGCCATGCGGCTCCACGATCAGGAAGAAGATGATGAGGGCGCCGAACACCATCAGTTCGAGGTTCGACGCCACGCTGGTGGGCAGCGCGAGGCCGTGCGCGACGATGTTCAGGAACACCGGCAGCAGCACGATGAAGGCGGCGCCCAGGAAGGAGCCGAGGATCGAGCCCACGCCGCCGATGATGATCATGAACAGGATGCGAAACGACAGGTCGAGGTTGTAGGCTTCCGGCTCCACCGTGCCCAGGTAGGCGAATGCGTACAGTGCGCCAGCCACGCCGCAGTAGAACGAACTCACGGCAAAGGCCAGCAGCTTGGTGCGCAGCGGGCGGATGCCGACCACCTCGGCGGCCATGTCCATGTCGCGCACCGCCATCCAGGACCGCCCCACGTTCGAGCGCACCAGATTCTTCGCCAGCAGCGCGAGCAGCGCCACCACCAGCAGCACCAGCACGTACTTGCGCTGCGGCGTGTCGAAGGCATAGCCCATGATCTCGATCTGCTGCGCGGTGATCACGCCGGAGGGGCTGTAGTTGGTCAGCCACGAGATCTTCGTCAGGCACCAGATCACGAAGAATTGCGTGGCCAGCGTGGCGGCGGCCAGATAGAAGCCCCTGATGCGCAGCGAGGGCAGGCCGAACGCGATGCCCACCAGGGCCGCGCACAGCCCGCCGAGCACGAAGGCCAGCAGCATGGGAATGCCGGGGATGCGCGCCACGAAGTTCCACGAGGCGAAGGCGCCCACGGCCATGAACGCGGCCGTGCCCAGCGACAGCTGGCCGGCATAGCCGGTGAGGATGTTCAAGCCCAGCGCCGCCAGAGAAAAGATCAGGAAGGGGATGAGGATCGCCGACAGCAGGTAGGGCGAGGCGATGAAGGGCACCGCCAGCACGGCCACGGCCAGCGTGGCGAGCAGGAA
Organism: Massilia sp. METH4; assembly: GCF_037094685.1. Taxonomy (NCBI): domain Bacteria; kingdom Pseudomonadati; phylum Pseudomonadota; class Betaproteobacteria; order Burkholderiales; family Oxalobacteraceae; genus Massilia; species Massilia sp. METH4. The sequence goes on from NZ_CP146614.1 coordinate 1,903,802, forward strand.
GATGCGGTCTTGCCGGATCGGCAGGATCTGGCCGTCGGCCTCGTAGGTGGTGCGGAATTGCCCGGCTTCGCGGTAGAACATGTCAGATCCTCCGGATGATCTTTTCGCCGAACAGCCCTTCCGGCCGCACCAGCAGGAACAGCAGCGCCAGCACGTAGGGGAACCAGCCCTCGATGCCGCCGCCGACGAGGGGGCCGATATACACCTCGGCCAGCTTCTCGGACGCACCGATGATCAGGCCGCCGACGATGGCGCCGGGCACCGACGTGAAGCCGCCGAGGATCAGCACCGGCAAGGCTTTCAGGGCAATGAAGGTGAGCGCGAACTGCACGCCATTGCGCGCGCCCCACAACAGGCCGGCCACCAGGGCCACCACGCCCGCCACGGCCCACAGGATGGCCCAGATGCGCTGGAGTGGAATGCCGACCGCCAGCGCGGCCTGGTGATCGTCCGCCACGGCGCGCAATGCACGCCCGACCTTCGTTTTCGCGAACAGCAGCGCCAGCACGGCGACGAGCACGCCGCAGATGGCGGCCGCCGTCACGTCGAACTGCGACACGACGATATTGAAACGGTCCAGCAGCGATTGCAGCGGCACGTCCTCGATCGGCAGCGGCAGCTGGCGCACCTGGGCGCCCCAGATCAGCTGCGCCAGCCCTTCCAGGAAGAAGGCCAGGCCGATGGTGGCCATGAACAGCGTGATCTCCGGCTGGTTCACCAGCGGGCGCAGCACCACGCGCTCGATGGCGATGCCGAGGATGATCATCGCGACGATGGTGGCCGGGATGGCCAGCCACAGCGACATGCCGAACTTGTCCATCAGGCCCACGCAGGTCAGCGCCGCGAAGAACACCATGGCGCCCTGGGCGAAATTGAACACTCCGGACGCCTTGTAGATCAGCACGAAGCCGATGGCCACCAGCGCATACATCACGCCGGAGAGGAGGCCTCCGATCAGCACTTCGAAGAAGAAGTTAATGTCCATGCCGGCCCTCCGCTAAAGCTCCGGGCGCTCGACCGGCGGAAGGCATGCCTTCCGAAACCCCGGCTCGCCCCAAGTAAGCCTTGATCACTTCCGGATTGTTGCGCACCTCGTCCGGCGTGCCGTCGCCGATCTTGCGCCCGTAGTCGAGCACCACCACCCGGTCCGAAATATCCATCACCACGCCCATGTCGTGCTCGATCAGCACGATCGTCGTGCCGAACTGGTCGTTCACGTCGAGGATGAAGCGGCACATGTCCTGCTTCTCTTCCACGTTCATGCCGGCCATCGGTTCGTCCAGCAGCAGGATTTCCGGCTCGGCGGCCAGGGCGCGCGCCAGCTCCACGCGTTTCTGCAGACCGTAGGGCAGGCGCCCGACGGGCGTCTTGCGGATGTGCTGGATTTCCAGGAAGTCGATGATTTCCTCCACCTTGCGGCGGTGCGCGATTTCCTCGCGCCGGGCCGGCCCCCAGTACAGCGCCTGGAGCAGGAAATTCGATGTCATCTTGAGGTTGCGGCCGGTCATCACGTTGTCCAGCACCGTCATGCCCTTGAACAGGGCGATGTTCTGGAACGTGCGGGCAATGCCCGACTTCGCCGCCGCGTGGCAATCCATGCTGCGGCGGTGCCGGCCGCGGAACACGATCTCGCCCTGCTGCGGGCGGTACACGCCGTTGATCACATTGAGCATCGAACTCTTGCCGGCGCCGTTCGGGCCGATGATGGCGCGGATCTCGTGCTCGCGCACGTCGAAGGAAATGTCGGTGAGCGCCTTCACGCCGCCGAACGACAGCGAGATACGGCGCAGGTCGAGAATGACGGGGCCAGTCTCGCGCCGTGCGTGGAACAGGGTATCGGGTTCGTTCATCAGCATCGCTGGTTCTCCCATCATGCCGCGCGCCGCACGTCGGCGGGCAATACGCGGCTGTCGGCAATGCGCAGGTCGGCCGCCACGATGCCGGTGCGGCCATCCTCGAATTTCACCTGCGTCTCGATGTACTGCGATTGCCGGCCCGCATACAGCGCGTCGATCAGCACGCGGTATTTCTCGGCGATGAACTTGCGGCGCACCTTGCGGGTGCGCGTGAGCTCGTCGTCGTCCGGATCGAGTTCCTTGTGCAGCACGAGGAAGCGGTGGATCTGCGTGGCGCTCATCGCTGCGTCGGCGGCCAGGTCGGCGTTCACCTTTTCCACGCATTCCGTCATCAAAGCGTACACCTGCGGGTGCGCGGCCAGGTCCGTGTAGCCCGAGTAGGCGATGCCGCGCCGTTCGGCCCAGTTGCCCACCGCGTCCATGTCGATGTTGAGAAACGCGCACACCGTATCGCGGCCGTGGCCGAACGCCACCGCCTCCTTGATGAAGGGGAAGAACTTCAGCTTGTTCTCGATGTAGTTCGGCGCGAAGATGGCGCCGCCGTTCAGGCGCCCCACGTCCGCCGCGCGGTCGATGATTTTCAGGTGGCCGTCGGCATCGAAGATGCCCGCGTCCCCCGTATGGAACCAGCCTTGCGCATCGATCGCCTCGCCCGTGGCGTCGGGCCGCTTGTAGTAGCAGCTCATCAGGGTGGGCGACTTCACGAGCACTTCGCCATTGTCGGCCAGCTTCACGTCCACGCCCGGCGCGGCCATGCCGACGCTGTCGAACTTGATCTGCCCATCCGGTTGCAGGCAGATGTAGGCGCAGGTTTCCGTGGACCCGTAGAACTGCTTCAGGTTGATGCCGATCGAGCGGTAGAAGCGGAACAGGTCGGGGCCGATCGCGGCGCCGGCCGTGTAGGCTACCCGCACGCGCGACAGGCCGAGCACGTTCTTCAACGGACCATAGACCAGCAGGTTGCCGACGGCGTAGTGCAGCCGGTCGGCGAGCGGCACGGGGCGGCCGTCGAGGATGTCCGCGCCCACGCGCCGCGCTACGTCCATGAAGTGGTCGAACATGCGGCGCTTCAGTGCGCCGGCATCCTCCATGCGGATCATGACTTGCGTGAGCATGCCCTCGAAGATGCGCGGCGGTGCGAAGTAATACGTGGGTCCGATCTCGCGCAGGTCGATCGTCACGGTGTCCGGCGATTCCGGGCAGTTCACGGTAAATCCGGCCACGAGGGCCTGGGCGAACGAGAACAGGCAATCGCCGACCCATGCCATGGGCAGGTACGAGAGCACGTTTTCCGCGTCGGTCAGGTGTTCGAAGCCCGTGCCGCCGGTACCGGCCGCGATCAGCGCGGCATGGGTCTGGCAGACGCCTTTCGGTTTGCCGGTGGTGCCCGAGGTATAAAGGATGATCGCATTGTCCGTGCCGCGGCCCGCTTGCAGCGCCGCGTCGAAGTAACCGGGATTGGCCGCGTCCCAGGCCCGACCCGCCTCCTGCAGGCGCCTGTACGAGATCAGCTCGCTCTGGCGGTAGTGGCGCATGCCACGCTCGTCGTCGTAGGCAATGTGCCGGATGCCGCCATGGTCGCCTTGCAGCTCGAGCAGCTTGTCGACCTGTTCCTGGTCTTCCACGACCGCGTAGGCGATCTCGGCGTTCTCCAGCACATAGGCCATGTCGGCCGCCGGCGCATCCTGGTACAGCGGCACGGGCACGCCGCCCAGGCACTGGGCCGCCAGCATGGCCCAGTACAGGCGCGGCCGGTTGTCGCCGATGATGGCGAGATTCATGCCGCGCTGGAAGCCGAGTGCTGCGAGGCCGCAGGCCAGTGCGCGCACTTCGTCGTTCACCTGGGCCCAGGTCCATGTCTGCCAGATGCCCAGGTATTTTTCCCGGTACGCGCACTTGTGCGGCCGGACCCGGCCGTGCTCGCGAAGCAGGCGGGGGAAGGTCTCCGGTATTGCGTCCATCTTGTCTCCCATGGTGAAGGGGTGGGGCGCGCTTTTTATGCAATGATATTAACTGCGCTTCTCCGCGTCGGTTGTCGTTTCGAAGACAATCGCTCCCACTTTCGATGGTGCGATGCAAAATGGATGACAAGGTTCCCAGCCTGAAAGAGGCGTTGCGCGGCGCCCTCTGGGCACAGGCCCTCACGCCCGAGCAGATGGCGCGCGTGGAAGCGACCACGTACGAAGTCTTCGTGCCGAAGGGCGGCTATGTGTGCCGCAAGGGCGAAGTCGTCGACAACTGGGTGGGCATCATCGCCGGCATGGTCAAGATGAACAATTTCTCGCCGTCCGGGAAGAGCGTGACGTTCACGGGCGTGCCGCCCGGCGGCTGGTTCGGCGAAGGCTCGCTGCTCAAGGACGAGTGCCGCAAGTACGACGCGATGGCCCTGCGCGACAGCCGCATCGCCCGCATGCCCGCCGAAACCTTCCACTGGCTGCTGGAAGGCAGCCTGCCGTTCACCCGCTTCCTGCTGATGCAGTTGAACGAGCGGCTGGGCCAGTTCATCGGCATGGTCGAGCACGAACGGCTGCTCGATCCCGATACCCGCGTGGCGCGCTGCCTCGCCTCCCTGTTCAACACCCATCTGTATCCGGGCAGCGAGCGGCTCGTGCAGATCTCGCAGGAAGAGATCGGCTTGCTGTCGGGCGCTTCGCGGCAGCGGGCCAACCAGGCATTGCAGGTGCTGGAGCGGGAAGGCTTGTTGCGCGTGGATTATGGCGGCATCCGCATTCTCGATCTCGACGGGCTGCGCAAGTTCGAGGCGCAGCCAGCAATCTGAAACAGTGCATTGAGAAATGTTTCGCTTCGTCAAGCTTTGAATTGATTGAGCTCAAAGCTCAGTGAATGTTCAGCAGCTTCCATCGTGGCAGGCGCATCATCCCGACTTGGCCCTGCCGGCGCGCAGGTGAACTGCAACACCCACGGGAGCAAGGGATGGGGACGCGTTACAGCCGCCGTTCGGCGAGCGGAAGCTACGAATATCACGACAGCAAGGAGTCCGTGCGGGCGGCACAGCAGGAGGAAGACAGCGCCAGTCGATCGTTCTTCTTCGGGTTTATCGGATTGATCGCTGGCGGCGTATCGAGCTATGTCTTGATTCAACAGTTTGGCGGTGCGGAGTTGCCGAAAGCGCTGCGTTTCGCCATCGTCATCGCCGGAGGCGCTGGCACGGCATGGCTGCTGGCGCGGCTTGCAGACCTCATCTGGTTCACGATCATGTCCGTCCTCGCATTGGCCGTGCTGTGGCTCATTGGGTCAGCGATATGGGAAGTAGTGTGAGTCGGCATGAAAGCCGGCCGCTCGCCGACAGGCGGTCACGGCTTCACTGCGTATGTTAGTGCCTTAACAAATTGCAGCTCCCTCCTGCTTTAGCCTGTCGTGGACACGGTTGAATTCGGGAGTTTTACATGTTACGGCTGAGCAGAAAACAAACGGCATGGGCGGCCGCGGGAGCGGGAGCGCTTGCCGCCGCCTTCATGGTGGTAAGGACCAAGACCAAACGGGCCGAGGCGGAAAATCCGCCCACCGGCGAATTCGTGACGGTCGATGGCGTGAAACTGCATTACTTGCGGCGCGGTGCCGGCCCTGTCGTCGTGCTCCTGCACGGCAACGGCGCCACGTCATTGGACTTCGAGCTGTCGGGCCTGATCGACATGCTGGCGCGCGAGCACACGGTGATCGCTTTCGACCGGCCCGGCTTCGGCTACAGCGACCGCCCGCGCAGCACGGTGTGGACGCCCGCCGAGCAGGCTGCCCTGCTGGGCAAGGCGCTGAAGGAGTTGCATGTGGAGCAGGCGGTCGTGGCTGGCCATTCCTGGGGCACGCTGGTTGCGCTGGCGATGGCGATGGACCATCCCGGTCTCGTGCGCGGGCTCGTGCTGATGGCCGGCTATTACTACCCCAGCCCGCGCGCCGATGCGGTGTTGCTGTCCGGCCCGGCGATCCCCGTGCTGGGCGACGTGATGCGCTTCACCGTATCGCCGTTGCTCGGCCGGCTGCTGTGGCCCGCCTTCGTCAAGCGCGCGTTCAGCCCGCGCGGCGAGGCACCGGCCTTCGCGCGCTGGCCCAAGTGGCTGTCGCTGCGGCCTTCGCAACTGCGCGCGGCCAGCGCCGAATCGGTGCTGATGATTCCGGCTGCCGCGCAACTGCGGCGGCGCTATGCCGAGGTCACGCTGCCGGTCACGATTTTCTCCGGCGCTGGCGACAAGCTTGTAATGCACGAGCACAATGCCGAGCGGCTGCACCGCGAACTGCTGCAAAGCCAGCTGCACACCGTGCAGGATGCGGGGCACATGCTGCATTACGTGGCGCAGGACCAGATCGTCCGCGCCGTGCATGACATCGTGCAAGGCAAGCCGCGCATGGATTTCGAGCAGACGACGAGTTACGTGGAACCGCGAGTGCTGCACTAGGAGCGCCTAACAAAACCCTCTGGTTGCTCAGCAGGCAACAGCCGAGTACACTGAGCCGTTCCGACCGTCCGCTATCGGCCAGAAGCCGACGTGCGAAGGTCATCAGTATGCGTCGAGCTGCACCGAAATTCTCGGTAGCGACGGATGAAGTTTAGGCAACTCGATTAACCATTGCGTAAGGTGCACTGCAGAGCTCCGATCGGCACAATCCTACCGACGAAGAAAGATCAAGGTGCGCGCTGGCTTGACTGAGCAAGACATTGGCCTTCGTTTTAAAAGCCTGCACAGCATCGGCGCCTGCAGCGAAGCGTGCAGGGGGCTCTGCGAGTTCGGCAAGCTGCACAAGTGCGGCGGCGAGCTTGGCAGGATCTCCGCTCTGCTTGCCATTCATGTCGGTCCACGCGGCGACGGTTTCCTTCGTGCGCTCAGCATAGTCGTCGATAGAGAGCGCTGCATACGTGGTGGAATCGGTATTAAGCAAATCCGTGCGGAAGAAGCCAGGCTCGACCAACATGGTACGGATCCCGAATGGCGCAAACTCGGGGGTGATCGACTTCATCCAGCCTTCGATTCCAAATTTGGCAGCAGCGTATGCTGAACAGAACATGCCGCCCGAGATGCCGGCTGTTGATGAGATAGTCAACAACAAACCTGAGCGCTGTTTACGCATCAGCGGCAACACGGCACGGGTCACGTTCATCGGGCCGAACAGCAGCGTATCGATCTGCTGACGGACCTGTTCCGTGGTGAGCTCTTCAAAGAAATCGGCAAAGAAATTGCCCGCGTTGTTGACCAGGACGTCGATCCGGCCGAACTTCGCAATTGCGGCCTCCACCGCAATTTGTGCGTCGTCGGGCTGCGTGACGTCAAGCCTCACGGTTAATAGAGCGTCGTGGGCACCGACTGCCGCGACAACCTTGGCTGGATCCCGTCCGGTGGCCACGACTGCATGACCCGCAGCCAAGGCGGACTTTGCGATATCAAGCCCCAAGCCGCGGCCTGCGCCAGTAATGAACCAAACCTTCTTGTTGGTCATCATGTTCTCCAGATTTAGATTGACTTTGTGTCGGTGGTGCCAAGATCAAGAGATCATCGGCTTAAAGCAAAAACGATTACGTTTTCTGAGCCTGCTTGGTCGGCATGATCCACAACTCTCCAATGGCGGCATGACGCGGGCGCGTGACCATGTATGTGACTCCATCGGCAATATCTGCGGCATCGAGCGCCTCTATGCTTGCGAAGAACGAATCGATCTCGGCACGCATGGCGCCCTGATGATTGTCGTTGAGCTCGGTGTGGACTGCGCCCGGCTCCAGCACCCCGACGCGGACATGGCTGCCGCCCAGTTCCTGACGCAACGCTTCCGTAAAGCCGTTCACGCCGAACTTCGTCATGTTGTAGACAGCGAAGTTGGGTGAAGCAACACGACCGGCATACGAGGAAATGTTCACGATGTCGGCGACGCCACGCGTCTCCTTCTTCGCTGCAGCCTGCAGATGGGGCAATGCAGCTTTGGTCATGTAGAGCAGCGCACGCTGGTTCAGGTCAATCATCTGTTCCCAGCCCTCGATCCCGTTGTCAACAACCGGGCCGATGATCATCACACCCGCGTTGTTGATGAGGATATCTAGGCGACCGAACTGAGCGATAGTCTGTTCAACGGCGGCTTCTGCGTTTGCCCGATCCATGATGTCGAGCGCGATTGCGAAAGCTTTGCCTCCTGCGCGCTCGATTTCACCAACGAGGGCGTCGAGACGGTCCTTACGGCGAGCGACGAGGACGACGACAGCACCCAGCTGAGTCAGCGCTCTTGCAGTGGCATGGCCGATGCCACTGCTGGCACCAGTAACGAGAGCAACGGTGCCCTTGAGTTTTAAAGTCATACTGCATCCTTTCCAATATGCATGAAGTTGGGGGCTCGTCAGGGCAGCGGCGACATGCCATGTCCGCCTTTTGAACTCGTTCCCAGCTTGGCCCCGATATCGATGCCTGCGAGCAGTTCCGCGTTCAACCGCGCTCCCTGTACCCGGATACCAGCAAAGCCGTCATTGATCTCCTTCAGGTCCGCTGCGCTCAAGGAAAGCGCAAGTGCGTCCATGTTCTGCTCCATATGCTTGCGTGTCGTCGTTCCCGGAATCGGTACGATCCATGGTTTTCGAGCTAACAGCCAAGCAAGCGCGACCTGACCGGGTGTCGCTTGTTTCCGGTTGGCCACGCGCTGGAGCAGTTCGACGATCTGCCAATTGGCACGGCGCGCTTCTGGAGTGAAGCGGGTCATCGATGCCCGCAGATCCTCCTGGCCAAGTGCCGTTCTCGGGGTCACGGTTCCTGTCAGGTAGCCCATTCCCAAGGGACTCCACGCGACAAGCCCAATGCCTAACTCTTCGCAAGCCTGCAACACTTCAAGCTCGGGATCACGCGTCCAGATGGAGTATTCGTTCTGTACGGCCGTTACCTGCAGCACTTTTTGTGCACGGCGAATCGTTGCGCCGCCTGCACCGGAAAGCCCGAAGTGACGCACTTTTCCCTCGCGGATCAGGTCTTGTACTGCCCCCGCAACGTCCTCGATAGGCACGGATGGATCGACACGATGCTGGTACTGGAGATCGATGTAATCAGTCTTCAAGCGGCGTAGCGAGCCCTCCGTTGCACGCTTGATGTGCTCAGGCCTGCTGTTATGTCCGGGACCAACTGCACCCGTATTCAGGTCGACATTGAAGCCGAACTTGCTGGCGATAACTACCCGGTTACGCACTGGTGCCAGAGCTTCACCAACTAGTTCCTCGCTAAGGAAAGGGCCATAAACTTCGGCGGTATCAAACAGGGTAACGCCGCGATCGTAGGCAGCGCGGATCAGTCGGATCGCCTCTTGCTTGTCGATCGGCCGGTTGTACATTCCGGCAACGTTCATGCAGCCAAAGCCGAGGGCCGAGACTTCTAGCGTTCCAAGCTTGCGGCGGCCTTGTTGTGTTCCTTGCTGGGCAGTCGCGGACTGACCTGGCTGCTGGGTTTGTGCGCTGACAGACCCAGGAGTCAGCAATGAAGTTGCTGCCAATCCTAACCCCGCGACGAGCAGCCTGCGGCGGTCCGTTTGTTCCGGGCCATTTTCGCTATCAAGATGATTCTTCAGCTTATCCATACATCTTCTCCTTTTCTGCCACGCCTTTCAGCAGTTCCATCCACAATTTGGACTGTGCGGATACTGAGTGCTAGGACGAGCGGTTGATTGAGTGCTGCCTCGGCCTTGTTTCCTTACCAACGGTGGCACACGCGAGTCTTGCAACAGCTCGAGTATGTTAGCCCTGGCCATTCTCAGTGATAAGATGCCTAGATCTTCAAGAGCCTATAAGCGGGACTACTAAATGCAGCGCGAAGAAATGGCTGACTTGACGGCGTTCCTTGTCGTAGCAGAGGAGCGTAGCTTTACAAGGGCTGCCGCAAAGCTCGGGATGACGCAGTCTGCGCTCAGCCAGCTCATGCGTCGATTAGAGAAACGGCTTGGATTGCGTTTGCTGACGCGAACGACGCGGAGCGTGGCCCCGACTGATGCGGGCGAGCGGCTTTTGCAAACCCTTGCTCCAGCACTGGCAAATTTGGATGCGAGCTTGGCAGCATTGAGCGAGCTACGCGACAAGCCAGCCGGTACTATACGTATCACCTCAGTCGAACATGCAGCAAAAACGATAATCTGGCCTGCGCTGAAAAAGCTGTTGCCCGACTACCCCGATATCAACGTTGAGATCTCCCTTGACTATGGTCTCGTCGACATCGTGGCCGAGCGTTATGACGCAGGCGTACGTTTGGGGGAACAGGTCGCACAAGACATGATTGCTGTTCGCATCGCGCCGGACATTCCGATGGCCGTAGTCGGGGCGCCGGTGTATCTTGGGAAGCATCCAGCTCCGGCAGTGCCACAGGACCTCATACAACACCGTTGCATCAACCTTCGAGTACCTACTTCTGGCGGGCTAACTACTTGGGGGTTTGAAAAAGACGGGCGAAAGCTCAACGTTCGTACTGATGGACCGTTGATTTTCAACACGCTCGACCTGATCCTGGAGGCGGCGATCGAAGGGTTTGGCTTGGCGTATTTGCCGATGGACCTAGTTCAGATGCGTCTTAGCAGTAGACAACTGGTACATGTGCTGAGCGATTGGCGCACCGAACTATCCGGTTATCACCTTTACTATCCCAGCCGCAGGCAGCCAACGAGTGCATTTGCACTACTTGTCGAAGCGCTGCGATACCGGGCGTGATCCAGGGGCTCTTTTTCCCATCCGTAGCGCAAAATAGGTCGTCACCTGAAGCAGTGTCTTCAAACGGTAGACTTCAGACCGTCCGCTATGGGGCAATAGCGGACGTAAGCAGGCTCAGTAAGGGCACTAACATGGTGTCCGTGTTTGTCGACGGACTGATGCCATGGCCCGCGAACTGCTTCCCGAAGATCTTTGGTCCCTTATAGCAGCTCATCTTCCGCCTTGTCCCCATCGCCGAAAGCCGGTCGCCCGCGCATCGATGATCGCGCGGCGCTGATTAAAATCCTGTTTGTTCTCAAGACTGGAATACCATGGGAGTACCTGCCGCGCGAACTCGGCTGCGGCAGTGGCATGACATGCTGGCGTCGCCTTCACGAATGGATTCTAGCCAGCGTTTGGCAGCCTATCCACGAGGCGATTCTTCGACGGCTCCGCGAGCACGATCAGATCATGTGGGATCGAGCTTGCGTTGACGCTGCAAGCGTACCGGCACCTGGTGGAGGCGAGCACACAGGCCGAAACCCGACCGATCGCGGCAAACTCGGCAGCAAACACCATTTGCTGGTGGATGAGCGTGGCCTTCCCTTCGTAGCCCAGATCTCAGGTGCGCTGGTACACGATTCGCGTTTCCTCATCCCGTTAGTAGAGTCAATCCCCGCAATTAAAGGGCTTGCAGGCCGTACCCGCAAACGTCCAGGTAAGCTGCATGCTGATCGAACGTACGCTTCAAGAGCCCATCGGGCTTGGCTGCGCAGTCGTGGCATCGCAGCTCGTGTCGCGCGCTACGGCGTGGAGTCGCGTGAACGGCTTGGACGGTGGCGTTGGGTCGTCGAGCCGACCTTGGGTTGGCTACACCGCTTCCGCAGATTGCGCATCCGGCATGAGCGGCGAGCAGACATGCACCAAGCGTTCCTGACGCTTGCCTGCTCGCTCATCTGTTGGCGGTATGTCGAGAGGTTTTGTTAGGCGCTCGAAGGCTGTTTTTCCTCGTCCAGCACGGCGTGGAACAGCGCATTCAACCGCGCGGTGACACTGCCCCGTTCGAACCGCGGTATCGCCGGATGGTCGAGCCGGACCAGCTCTTCCTCGATGAAGGCGTTCAGGCTCGGCACGGGATCGGCCAGGCCCAGTTCCGGCGCGGCGCGCTTCTTCTCCAGCAGCGCGCCGATATCGCGCAGCAGTTCCGGGCGATCGTCCAGCAGATGCAGCAGCTTGTGGAATTCGATCGGGGCCGCCGTCCGGTAGCGCTCGATCCAGCGCACGGACAGCAGGGGCCGCAGGGCGTAGAAGTATTTTTTCAGCGGGACCTGCTCCGCTCTCAGGTAGCCGCGGTAATTCGTCTTCGCCATGCTCCGGTAGTGGTACAGGCCATGCTCGCCGTTGTACACCTGCGGCAGCGCGTCCCTGGCGCGTTCCCGGAAGCTGCCCCGCTCGATGTAGATGATCGGCGACTGGATCCACTCGACGAATGCCGGATTCGATTTCCAGAACAGCCGCAGCGCCTTGCGCACGTCCCAGCCGTTCAGGTCGATATCGTCGACGATCGGATATTCGATCACGTCGCGCTTTTCCTCCAGGTCGACCGCCATGTACCACGCCGGGGGATGCGCGTAGATGAAGCGCACGTCGTAGTCGCTGTTGGGCGAGGCGAAGCCCCAGGCGCGGCTGCCCGATTCGACGGCGAGCAGGATGCGCACGCCATGTTCCTGCTCGGCGGCCGCCAGGCGCCGCATGATTTCCTGCCTTACGTCTTCCGGTATCACGAATACCTCTCCGTTCGTTGGAAGCACGATTGTAGGGGCGCCACTGACGAGCTGCAATCGCGGTATCATTGCGCCGACCACCGCTGCCGGCAAGAGATACAACCATGACCGATACCATTCCCGACCGCCTCGCCGCCCTGCGCCAGGCCATGCGCCGCCATGGGGCGGATGCCGTCATCGTGCCGTCTTCCGACCCGCACCTGTCCGAATACCTGCCGCCGTGCTGGAAGGGCCGCGAATGGCTGTCCGGCTTTTCCGGGTCGGTCGGCACGTTCATCGCCACGCAGGACTTCGCCGGCGTGTGGACCGATGGCCGCTACTGGACCCAGGCCGAATCGGAACTGGCCGGCACGGGCATCGCGCTGATGAAGATTTCCTCCGGCGCCAGCACGCAATACGTGGACTGGCTGGCCGAGACGATGCAGCCCGGCCAGGTCGTGGCCGTCGACGGCGCGGTGCTCGGCCTGGCCATTGCCCGGCTGCTGCTAGGCGCCCTGCAGGCGAAGGGCGTCGAGCTGCGTACGGACCTGGACGTGCCGGGCGAAGTGTGGAGCGACCGACCGGGCTTGCCGACGGAACCCGTGTACGAGCACGAGGCGCCGTTTGCTTCCACCTCGCGCGCGGACAAGCTGGCCGCGCTGCATGCGGCCATGCGCGAACACGGTGCCGACCGGCACCTGATCTCCACGCTCGACGATATCGCCTGGCTGTTCAACCTGCGCGGATCGGACGTGAACTTCAACCCGATCTTCGTCTCGCATGCGCTGGTGGGCCTGGATCACGCCACGCTGTTCGTTGCCGAAGGCAAGGTCAAGCCGTCGCTGGCTGCCAAGCTGGCGGCGGACGGCATCACCGTCGCGCCCTACGCGCGTGCCGCCGCCGCACTGGCCGAACTGCCGCCCGGCACCGTGCTGCTGCTCGACCCGCGCCGCATCACGCACGGCACGCGCCAGGCCGTGCCCGGCCATGTGAAAGTGGTGGAAGCAATCAATCCCACCACGTTCGCCAAGTCGCGCAAGACCGAGGCCGAAGCCGCGCACGTGCGCGCCACGATGGAACAGGATGGCGCCGCGCTGTGCGAATTCTTCAGCTGGCTGGAGGGCGCGCTGGCGCGCCGCCATGAGGAACCGCTGAACGAGGTCGATATCGACCGACACATTACCGCCGCGCGCGCGCGGCGACCGGGCTTCGTCAGCCCCAGCTTCGGCACCATCGCCGGGTACCAGTCGAACGGCGCGATCATGCATTACCGCGCCACCGAGGTGAACCGCGCCGTGATCGAAGGCGACGGGTTGCTGCTGATCGATTCCGGCGGCCAGTACATCGGCGGCACCACCGATATCACCCGTGTGGTGCCGGTGGGCGAGATCACGGCCGAGCACCGGCGCGACTTCACGCTGGTGCTGAAGGGAATGATGGGGCTTTCCGCCACGCGCTTCCCGCGCGGGACGAAGGCGCCCATGCTCGATGCGATCGCGCGTGCGCCGATCTGGGCCGCCGGCATCGATTTCGGCCACGGCACGGGCCACGGCGTGGGCTTCTTCCTCAATGTGCATGAAGGGCCGCACGCGATCACCCCATCGATGATGCCGGAGCCGCACACGGCGATGGAGCCGGGCATGATCACGTCGATCGAGCCGGGCATCTACCGGCCCGGAAAATGGGGCATCCGCATCGAGAACCTGGTGATGAACCGGGCCGACGGCACCACCGAGTTCGGCGAATTCCTGCGCTTCGAGACGCTCACGCTGTGCCCGATCGACACGCGCTGCATCGACCGCGCGCTGCTGCGCGAGGACGAGATCGCGTGGCTCAACGATTACCACGCCACCGTGCGCGAACGCCTGGCTCCGCTGGTGGCGGGCGATGCGCTGGACTGGCTCAATGAAAGGACCAAGGCGATATGAGCAGCCGTTCCACCCGTGCGTCCAACGCGGTCGACCGCCTGAAGAAGCGCAGCGGCAACGAGGGGTATTCGATGTCGATTACCGGCAGCGGTCATTTCTTCCTGACGGAAGGGCCGGGCAAGCCGCCGCTGTGCCCACCGATGGAGCTCGACGAGTTCGTGGCCTTCGTCAATGCGCAGGGGCCGCAGACTCCCAAGCGCGTGAGCAAGCTCGATGTCGCATTCGAAAAGCAGCTGACGAAGAAGCCGCCGAAGGCCTGACATGACGCGCGACATGCTGGGTGCCTACTGGTCGTCCACGGAGCTGGTGACGAATGGCGTCATCATCCTGAACCTGCTGGGCGCGCTGCTGCTCGGCATGCTGGTCGGGTACGAGCGCTCGTATCACGGCCGCGCCGCCGGCATGCGCACCTATGGGATCGTGTGCATGGCCTCGGCGGCGCTGACGGTGATCGGCGGCTACCCCGAACACTGGTTCGGTGGGCACATGACGGCGCTGGTGGGCACCGATCCGACCCGGGTGATACAGGGCATCGTCACCGGCATCGGTTTCCTCGGCGCCGGCGTCATCATGCGCGAAGGGTTCAATATCAGCGGCTTGACGACGGCGGCGTCGATCTGGGCATCGTCCGTGATCGGCGTCCTCGTCGGCGTGGGGTTCTATGCCGCGGCCATGGGCCTGGCGCTGGCATCGGCCACGGTGATGATCTACCTGTCGCGCATCGAAGCGTGGCTGCCGTCGCGCCATGCGATCGCGATCACGCTGCGCTTCAAGCCGGGCTACGAACCGTCCGGGGAAAAATTGCGCGAGATGGCCAGGGAGCGCGGCTACGAGATCGCCGGCGGCTCGCTGATGATCAAGCTGGAAGCGGGCCGCATGGAATGGCGCTTCGTCGCGCTGGCGCTCGGCAAGCACAGCGGCACCCCGTTGGCCAAGCTGGCCGCCGAGATGGCGCATTACGAGGGCGTGGAGGGTTTCCAGATCACGCATGCCCGCAATTGATGCAGTTGGGTTGAGCCGGCGGGCCGATCTCGCGAGCATTCACCCCAACAGCAAAGACTGGGGTGGAACCCGCCGAGTTGCTCGAAACCGGGGTCAGACCCCGAATTTTGGAAATATTTCCTGGTTATGGGGTCTGACCCCGGTTTTGGGAAACGCAAGCATTCGCCCCAACAGCAAAGGCTGGGGTCGGACCCGCCGGGGCCGACCCCGGGTTCCGCACTTGGGGTTTGCCAGCTGAACGGCTGTCAAATCCGGCAACAGGGAAATACTTATGCTCGTCACACCGCAAGACGTACTGGATTTCTGGTTCCTGCCCATCGGCGTGAAGGGCCACAATATGCAGCGGCCGGAATGGTTCCGCAAGGATGATGCGTTCGATCGCCTGGTGTTCGCCGAATTCGGCGATGCCGTCGAGGACGCGCTCGCGGGCGGCCTGCGCCACTGGGACGACGAGGGCACGCAGGGCGTTCTGGCACGCATCATCGTGCTCGACCAGTTCACGCGCAACATCTACCGCGGCACGCCGAAGGCGTTCGCCGGCGACACGCTGGCACTGGAGGCGGCGCTCGCCATCGACAACTCCGGCGCCAACCAGACGCTGCCCCCGGTACAGCGGGCGTTTTCGTACATGCCGTTCGAGCATGCGGAAAACCTGTCCATGCAGGACCGCTCCGTGATCCTGTTCGACAAGCTGGCCGCATCGAGCACCGGCTTCGAGAGCATGCTCGACTACGCGAAGCGCCATCGCGACGTGATCCGCAAGTTCGGCCGTTTCCCGCATCGGAACGAGATCCTGGGCCGCACGTCGACGCCGGAGGAGCTGGAGTTCCTGAAAACGCCGGGGTCCGGGTTCTGATGAAGCGGCTTTGCATCGTCGGTGCGGGCCACGTGGGCCGGGCGCTGGGGCGCCTGTGGCACACGGCCGGCGTGTTCGACATCGCCGGCGTGCTGGCCCGCTCGCCGGCATCGGCACGGCGGGGTGTCGACTTCATCGGAGCGGGTTTGGCCACTGGGGACATGGCCGGCCTGCCGCTGGCGGACGTCTACATGCTGGCCGTCACGGACGACCAGATCGTGCCCGCCTGCGCGGCGCTCGCGGCCAGCCGGCCGCTGCACGGCGCCGTCGTGTTCCACTGCAGCGGCGCGCTCGCATCGGGCACGCTCGAGGCGGCGCGGCAGGGTGGAGCGCTGCTGGCCAGCGCGCACCCGATCCGCAGCTTCGCCGACCCCGCGGCCGTCGTCGCCGCGTTCGACGGCACGTTCTGCGGCATCGAGGGCGACGCGGCGGCGCTGGCAGTGCTGGCGCCGGCGCTGGAAGCCATCGGAGCCCGCCCCGTGACGATCGATCCGGCGGCCAAGACGGTCTACCATGCGGCCGCGGTATTCGCCAGCAACTACCTCGTCACCGTGCTGGACGCGGCGCTGCGCGCCTACCAGGCCGCCGGCATTCCCGAGGACGTGGCGCGCGAACTGGCGCGGCCGCTGGCGCAGGAATCGCTGTCGAACGTGTTCCGCATGGGCGCGGCGCAAGCCCTGTCGGGACCGATCGCGCGGGGCGATTACGCCACGGTGCAGCGGCAGCAGGCGGCGGTGGCCGCGTGGGATGGTGACACGGGGATGCTGTATGGCGCGCTGGTGCCGCCGACCGCGGCGCTGGCGGCGCGCAAGGCCGCCGGGACGTCCGATTAACCGCACGGCAATCTTGTCGGCTTGGCGTCAAAACGTTGCGCTCAAGCAAAAATACTGTCACAGTGATCGACAAAATTGGTTGAAGGCAATAAGCTAGGTCCTCTTTTTCACTTCTCATCAACCGGCGTCGCGCCGGACAGGGGATCTTATGTTATTTCTGAAGTCCACGACCGTGACCAAGGCGCCCGGCATCTACGAAATCGATATCGCCGCAAAACCGCCTGGCAAGACCTACGGCGTCTACCTCGCCACCGATCCGGATCACCCGCCGGTCGGCGTGATCGAAGCGCTGGCCGCCGCCGGCTTCCAGCAAACCCACAGCTCCGGCTACACCCACAAGGACCGCGGCAAGGTGCTCGACCTGCATTTCCAGAAGGACGGCACCGACCTGTTCAAGGGCTGGAAGGCGGAAGAGTGCGAAGCCAACATGGCGCAGATCACGAAGATCTTCGGCGACGTGGGCATCACCTTCACGCCGCGCGTCATGTCGCTGGCCGAAGCCTACGCCTGAGTTTCCAACAAAGAAATCTTTCCAGGAAAATGGGGTCTGTCCCCATTTTTCAGGCAATATCGATGTGGTACAGGGCCCAGGGGCAGGAGCCGAAGCGCTCGGCCACGGGTCTTGAAGCCATTTCCGGCACCCGGTCCGCGTCGTAGACCGCCCACAGCGGCCCCAGCCCGCCCAGCGCCATCGGCGCGCCATCCATTTCAGTCGCCACGATGAAACGCTGCTTGCGCGCTTGCGCGCCGGTGATGGCTGCCGCATAGCCGTCGACGGCGCGCAGCGTGATGCGGGTGGCGTCCGTGACAAGGACCCCGGCCGCCTTCAGCACGTCCGCCAGCAAGGGGCCGGACAGCGTGTGCACCTTGCCGTCGTATTCCAGCGTGGGCTTGATCGTCACGGCCGGCAGCGCGGCCAGCGCCGCGTAGTCGAATGTCCAGGCCTTCTCGAAGGCCAGCTTCTGCTTGAACATCATCTGGTCCGCCACAGGGTCGAAGCGGCCGCGGTTGGCCTTCGGGATCGCGCCCGTGACCGTCAACAGCGTCGGTCCGCGTGTTCCGGCCTTCGGCGCGGCAAGCGCCGGCGCGGCGCCCGTCGCGGCGAGCGCGCCGAGGAAAGTACGTTTCTCCATCAGGTTTTCCTTGTCGTTCCGAGGCGCATATCATAGCGCCATGGATCTGTTCTCTCTTGAAGCCGCCCTGCAGCCGATTCCGATCGAGGATGGCCGGCTGTCCTTCCTTCCCCAGTTGCCGCTGCCCGGGCCCAACGACGTGGTGCTGCGCCGCCTGCTCGACGAGATCGCGTGGCGCGAGGAAACCATCTACCTCTTCGGCAAGGCAGTGCGGCAGCCGCGGCTTTCGGCCTGGTACGGCGAAGCCAGCTACACCTATTCCGGCCGCACCTTCCATCCCCTGCCGTTCACGCCGCTGCTGCTGGACATCAAGCGCGCCGTCGAGGATGCGACCGGCGCGCGCTTCAACAGCGTATTGCTGAACCTTTACCGCAACGAGCGCGACAGCATGGGTTTCCACAGCGACGACGAGCCCGAGCTGGGCCCCGAGCCGACCATCGCCTCGGTCACGTTCGGCGACGCGCGCACCTTCATCCTCAAGCACAAGAAGCGGGGCACGACCATCAAGCTGGACCTGACGGATGGCAGCCTGCTGCTGATGGCCGGCACGCTGCAACGGCACTGGCGCCATGGCATCAACAAGGAAACCAGGCCACGCGGCGCCCGCGTGAACCTCACCTTCCGGTGGATTCGCTGAAGACTTGCCGCGACAACACTTTATTAGGGTTTCTTAAGCAAACGCCGACAGTTTGGGGGCCTCAGCGCCATTTCAATGGCCATTACATCTGCTAACAATTATTACGGAAATGGACCTTTTATAAATGAGCTCCGGTGTTATCTTGGTTCCATCGCGGTTCCAACCACACTGAACAGCGATCCCGCAGCACTGTAACGACAACCATTTTGCTGAGAGATCAACCATGAAAAACACCATTCTTGCCCTTGTTGCTTCCGCTGCTGCCTTTGGCGCGGTATCCGCTCACGCAGCCGACGGCCGGCCGTACGTCGGTATCGGTGGCGTCGTTTCCGAACATCGCTACGAGAACCTGACCGGCGACACCGGCGGCGACCACAGCAAGCACGAATATGGCGGCAAGTTCTTCGCCGGCTACCAGATCAACCCGACCTGGGCCGTTGAAGCCGGGTACACCGACTTCGGCAAGTCCAACTACGCTTACTCGCAAGCCGGCATCAATGGCCGTGCCCAAGCCGATTCCAAGTCCTACTATGTGGCCGGCAAGGCCAGCTACCCGGTAGCGGAAAAGGTCAATGTGTTCGGCAAGCTGGGCGTCGCGCATAACAAGAACGACGTGAACCTGTCCGGCCTGGCCGGCTCGTACAGCGGCGAGAGCAGCCGCAATTCCGCCTACGCCGCGCTGGGCGCCGAGTACGCGGTGAACGAGCAGGTCGCGCTGTCGCTGGAGTATGAACACTACGGCAAGAACGAAGTGGACTTCGGCCGCAGCAAGGGCGCCGTGTCGCTGAACGCCAAGTACAGCTTCTAACGGAGCTGGCGCACCGATCGAGGCCGGGCGCGACAGCCGGCCGGGATTCCGGCCCAATGTCCCTGCGCCCGCCTCACCGGAAAAGTTCTTCGTGAGAGAAGAAAAAACGGACTCCAGTGGAGTCCGTTTTTGTTTCCGACGCAGCTTAGTTCGTGAGCGGCTTGTAGCGGATACGCTTCGGCTTTGCGCCTTCCTCGCCGAGGCGCTTCTTCTTGTCCGCCTCGTATTCCTGGTAGTTACCGTCGAAGAAGGTTACTTGCGAGTTGCCTTCGAAGGCCAGGATGTGGGTGGCGATGCGGTCCAGGAACCAGCGGTCGTGCGAGATCACCATCACCGAACCGGCGAATTCCAGCAGCGCGTCTTCCAGCGCGCGCAGCGTTTCCACGTCCAGGTCGTTCGACGGTTCGTCCAGCAGGAGCACGTTGCCGCCCTTGAGCAGCGTCTTGGCCAGGTGCAGGCGGCCGCGCTCGCCGCCGGACAGGTTGCCCACGATCTTCTGCTGGTCGCCGCCCTTGAAGTTGAAGCGGCCGAGATACGCGCGCGACGGCATTTCGAAGCGGCCCACGGACAGCATGTCCGCCCCGCCCGACACGTCCTCGAACACGGTCTTGTTGTTGGCCAGCGCATCGCGGCTCTGGTCGACCAGGGAGATCTTCGCCGTCTTGCCGATCACGACTTCGCCGCTGTCCGGCTGCTCGATCCCGGCGATCATGCGGAACAGCGTCGATTTACCGGCACCGTTCGGGCCGATGATGCCCACGATCGCGCCGGGCGGCACGGTGAACGACAGGTTGTCGATCAGCAGGCGGTCGCCGAACGCTTTCGACACGTTCTTGAACTCGATGACTTCATTGCCCAGGCGCTCCGCCACGGGGATGAAGATTTCCTGCGTCTCGTTACGCTTCTGGTATTCGTATTCGGACAGTTCATTGAAGCGCGCCAGGCGGGCCTTCGACTTGGCCTGGCGGGCCTTCGGATTCTGGCGCGACCATTCCAGTTCCTTCTGCAGCGCCTTCTGGCGCGCCGATTCGGTGGCTTCTTCCTGCTTCAGGCGGGCCTGCTTCTGGTCCAGCCACGAGCTGTAGTTGCCTTTCCACGGGATGCCGTGCCCGCGGTCCAGTTCCAGGATCCATTCGGCGGCATTGTCGAGGAAGTAGCGGTCGTGGGTGATGCCCACCACGGTGCCCGGGAAGCGCAGCAGGAACTGCTCCAGCCATTCGACGGATTCGGCATCCAGGTGGTTGGTCGGCTCGTCGAGCAGCAGCATGTCGGGCTTGGAGAGCAGCAGCTTGCACAGCGCCACGCGGCGCTTTTCACCGCCGGACAGCACGCCGATCCTGGCATCCCACGGCGGCAGGCGCAGTGCGTCGGCGGCCATTTCCAGTTGCAGGTTCAGGTTGCCGCCATCGGCGGCGGCGATGATCGATTCCAGGCGCTGCTGCTCGGCCGCCAGGGCGTCGAAGTCGGCGTCCGGCTCGGCATAGGCGGCGTACACGGCATCGAGCTTGGCCTGCGCTTCGAAGGCTTCGCCCAGGCCCGATTCCACTTCCTGGCGCACCGTCTTTTCCGGATCGAGCTGCGGTTCCTGCGGCAGGTAACCGATCGACAGGCCCGGCATCGGGCGGGCTTCGCCCTGGATGTCGGTATCGATGCCGGCCATGATCTTCAGCAAGGTCGACTTACCGGAGCCGTTCAGGCCCAGCACGCCGATCTTCGCGCCCGGGAAGAACGAGAGCGAAATGTCTTTCAGGATCTGGCGCTTGGGCGGGACGATTTTGCCCACGCGGTTCATGGTATAGACGTAGTTTGCCATTAAGAAATTCTCGAATGAGTGATGAGACTTTAAAGAAGGTCAACAAGGATACGCCAAACGCGCGCCGCTAGCCAGCGGCCGCCGTTCGGCGCGACATCCAGAACCCCTCCGCCATGTACAGCGCCAGCGCGCTCCAGATCACGATGAAACCGGCCAGCCGTGCCTTCGAGAACGTTTCATGGAAGACGAGCAGCCCCAGGATCATCTGGATCGTGGGGGCGATATATTGCAGCATGCCCAGCACCGACAGGGGGATCTTGCGTGCCCCGGCGGCGAACAGCAGCAGCGGGATCGCCGTGATCGGCCCGGCGGCGACCAGCAGCGCGCGCGTGACGTCGTTCGGCGTGTTCACGAAGGTGTTGGCGCCATGGACCGTCAGCCACAGCACATAGCCGCCGGCCAGCGGGAACAGCAGCAGCGTCTCGAACGACAGCCCCTCCAGCGCGGCCAGCGTGGCGGTCTTGCGCAGCAGGCCGTAGGCGCCGAAGGTGGCGGCCAGCAGCAGCGCAATCCAGGGCAGGGCGCCGGCCTGCCAGGTGAGCCAGGCCACGCCGGTGGCCGCCACGCCGATGGCCAGCCATTGGCCGGCGCGCAGCCGTTCCTTCAGTACGAACAGCCCGAGCAGCACGTTGAGCAGCGGCGTGATGAAGTAACCCAGGCTGGCGTCGATCACGTGGCCGTTGTTGACGGCCCAGATATAGATGAACCAGTTGGCCGACAACAGCAGCGCGCTGGCCGCGAAGGTGGCCACGGTCTTCGGCTGCCGCAGCACGGCAGGCAGCCATTTCCATTGCTGGCGCCAGGTGAGCACGATGCACAGGAACAGCAGCGACCACACCATGCGGTGGGCCAGGATCTCCACCGGCGGCACCTCGCCGATCGCATGGAAGTACAGCGGAAACAGACCCCAGAGCAGGAAGGCGGACGTGGCGTTCAGCACGCCCGCGCTGTGCCGTTGCTCGCTGTGATGTTCCTTCATGCCAGCTCCAGGTGCAATATCGGGTAGGGATTGCCGAACGGGTCGCGCGCCGAGCGGCCCACCTGGACAAACCCCATGCGCGCATAGAAGCCGGCAGCCTGGGCGTTCTGCTCGTTGACGTCCACCTTCGTGGCGCCCAGCGTGCCGATGGCGAAGGCGGTGAGCGCGCGGCCGGCGCGGCGTCCGCGGTGGTCCGGATGCACGAACAGCATCTCGATATTGCCGTCGGCCACGCCGATGAAGGCATAGGGTGCGCCGGCGGCGTCGCGCAGGCAGTACAGTGGAGCAAACGAGCCCAGCAGGTCGCGCACCACGGGTACCAGGGCGGCAATGGCTGCTACGTCGAGGAAATCGTGCGTGGCGCGCACGGCGGCTTCCCAGACCTCGAACAGGCGGGGAACATCGGCGGCGTTCGCCTTGTCGATGGGGGTAATCATTACTGCATCCTTTCTTGAGCCGCGACCTTAACACAACGGCGCAGCAGGCGCTGGCGGGCCCGGCCTTGCTTTTCACAGGCGATTGGCCTATTGTGCAGTGCGCAAAATTTTAACTCGGGTGCAATTTTGACAAACAAGAATAACAGCCTGGCCGCGCTCACGCTGGCGGCGGTCGGCATCGTCTATGGCGACATCGGTACCAGTCCCCTCTATACCCTGAAAACCATTTTCGACCCGGAGCACGGGCTGGCGCTTTCCGAGGCAAACCTGCTGGGCGTCGTGTCGCTGATC
This sequence comes from Massilia sp. METH4, assembly GCF_037094685.1. Classification (NCBI taxonomy): domain Bacteria; kingdom Pseudomonadati; phylum Pseudomonadota; class Betaproteobacteria; order Burkholderiales; family Oxalobacteraceae; genus Massilia; species Massilia sp. METH4. The sequence goes on from NZ_CP146614.1 coordinate 1,926,785, forward strand.
TTCTGGGGCCTGACCATCGTCGTCTCCTTGAAGTACGTGACGCTGGTGCTGCGCGCCGACAACCGCGGCGAGGGCGGCATCATGGCCCTGATGGCGCTGGCGCTTAATTCGGTCTCGAAGCGCTCGGGCTGGCATTTCCCGCTGCTGGCACTGGGCGTGCTGGGTGCCACCATGTTCTACGGCGACAGCGTGGTAACCCCGGCCATCTCCGTGCTTGGCGCGGTGGAAGGGCTGAAAGTGGCCACTCCCGCCCTGGAGCCCTATGTGGTGCCGCTGGCCATCGTCATCCTCGTGACGCTGTATTCCGTGCAGCGCCACGGCACCGCCGGCATCGGCCGCTTCTTCGGGCCCGTGATGGTGCTCTGGTTTCTTGCACTGGCGGCGATGGGCATCGTCAACATCGTCGAGCGGCCCGACATCCTGCGCGCGCTGAACCCCCTGCACGCCGTGCACTTCATGATCGACAACGGCTTCATCGCCTTCGTCGCCCTGGGCGCCGTGGTGCTGGCCATGACCGGTGCGGAGGCCCTCTATGCCGACATGGGCCACTTCGGCAAGAAGCCGATCCGCGTGGCCTGGTTCGCCGTCGCCTTTCCCGCGCTGGCATTGAACTACTTCGGCCAGGGCGCGCTGCTGCTGCACTCGCCGGAGGCGATCACGAATCCCTTCTTCCAGCAGCTGGGCAGCTGGAGCGTGTATCCGCTCGTCGTGCTGTCCACCATGGCGGCCGTCATCGCATCGCAAGCCACCATTTCCGGCACGTTCTCGATGACCAAGCAGGCCATCGCCCTGGGCCTCTTGCCGCGCATGCGCGTGATGCACACGTCCGAACACCAGATCGGCCAGATCTATATCCCGGCCGTCAACTGGCTCCAGCTGATCGTGGTGCTGATCGCGGTGGTGGGCTTCGGATCGTCCGACGAACTGGCCGGCGCCTACGGCATCGCCGTGACGGCCACCATGCTGTGCACCACCATCCTCACGTTCTTCGTGATCCGCTACCGCTGGCACCTGCCGCTGGCGGTCTGCGTCGCCGCGACCGGCTTCTTCCTCGTGATCGACGTGCTGCTGCTGTCTTCCTGCACGCTGAAGCTGTTCCACGGCGGCTGGATGCCGCTGCTGCTCGGCGCCACGCTGTTTACGATCATGCTCACCTGGCGCACCGGCCGCCACCTGGTGTTCAACAACCTGCAAAAGCACGCGATTCCCCTCGATGCCTTCCTCGATTCGCTGTTCGTGGCACCGCCGGCGCGGGTGCCCGGCACCGCCGTGTTCCTGCGCGGCGAAAGCGATGGCGTGCCGCACGCGATGCTGCATAACCTGTCGCACAACAAGGTGCTGCACGAACGCGTAGTCTTCCTCACCGTGCATATCCTGGAAGAGCCCTACGTGGCGCGCGAGGAACAGGTGCGCATTACCGACCTGGGGCACCAGTGCTTCCAGGTCAACGTGAATTATGGCTTCAAGGACGAGCCGGACATCCCGGGCATCCTCGACCTGTGCGGCGAGCATGGCCTGCCGTTCGAGATGATGGAAACCTCGTTCTTCATCGCGCGCCAGACCGTGATCTCGGCGCCGGGCCAGGGCATGGCGCCGTGGCGCGAACACCTGTTCGTGGCCATGTCGCGCAATGCGCGGGCGGCGGCCGACTATTACCAGATCCCGCCGAACCGGGTGATCGAACTGGGCACGCAAGTCGAAATCTAGTGCACATTTTTTTGTAAGGAAATGTTGTCGGTGGAGAGCCGGGATGGCACTCTGTTAAACTTTCGCTCCACCGGCAGCATGGCCACCGTTCTCAACCTTTAAGAAACCAGTCAAGAGTGACCTTATGAAATCGATCTTCAACATTCTCGCCTCGCTGGCTTGCGCGCTGGCCTTCACCGCATGCGGCGGCAACGACGACGCGCCCGTCACCACCCCGGCACCGGAAGTCGTGACGAAAGTGGACTTGGCCGTGGGCACGGGCATCGAGGCGATCACCGGCGATAACGTGACCGTCACCTACACCGGCTGGCTGTACGACGAGACCAAGACCGAGAACAAGGGTACGCAATTCGATCAGCGCACCGCGGAAAGCCCGTACACTTTCCCTCTCGGCAAGGGTGCCGTCATTGCTGGCTGGGACCAGGGCGTGGTCGGCATGCGCCAGGGCGGCAAGCGCCGCCTGGTCGTCCCGGCAAGCCTGGGATATGGCGCCACCGCGAGCGAAAAGATTCCCGCCAATTCCAAGCTGGTGTTCGAGATCGAAATGCTGGCGATCAAGCGCTGATCGTCGATTACTCGAACAAGAATGGCGGCCCATGGGCCGCCATTTTCGTTTGGATGCGCCGTGTCAGTCTCGCAGCGCGCCCGCCGGCGGCAGCCGCAGCGCCGCCACTGCATGGCGGGCGGTAGCCAGCAGTGCCACCAGGGCGGCCAGCAGCGTGGCCAGCACGAGCGGCCACTGGCCCAGCGGCGCGCGTTCCACGAAACCGGCCAGGTAGCGTTCGATCGCCAGCCAGGCCAGCGGCAAGCCCACCAGTGCCCCCGCCGCCAGCAGCGCGGCGAATTCACGCCCCAGCAATCGGGCGATCGCCCCCTTGCCGGCGCCATACAGCTTGCGCAGCACGATCTGGCGGCGGTTGCGCTGCACGCTGTAGGCGGCCAGCACATAGATGCCGAACGCGGCCAGGCCTACCGCCAGCACGCTGGCCATGCCCAGCATGCCGGCCAGCCGGGCGTCTGCCTGGTAAGACTGCGCGAACAGGCCGGCCGCCGGCTGCACGGTCATGATGCGGTCAGGGAAATAGCGCTGCCACAGCGGTGCCAGCGCGCGCTCTACCTCATCCATGCTCGCCCCGGTGCGCAACGTCAGCACACCGTAATCGGGCCGCAGCAGGTAGACGACCGCTTCGGTCTGCCGGCGCAGGTCGTTGTGGCGGATATCCGGGGCGATGCCAACCACGGTGCCGTTCTGCGCGAATGGCGCCTGCCCGACCGTGCCTTGCGGATTGCCGTAGCCCAGGGTCCTGGCGGCGGCCGCGTTCAGCACCAGCGCATCGCCGGCGGCCCGGTCGGTGCCGGCCGTGAACAGCCGGCCGAACAGGGCCCGCACGCCATACACCTCGAAGTACTCCGGCGACACCGGCTTGATTTCCATGCGCAGGTCGCGCCCATCGCGCGTGCGAAAGCTCTGCACGATCTTGTAGCCGTCGCGGCCGACCGCCTCGGAAGACAGCGCCACCCCACCCGCCATCGGCAGGTGCCGCACGGCTTGCGCGAAGGCCTGCATCGCCGGCGCTTTCGCATCCACCGGCAAGTCCACCGTCACCAGCTGCTCCGGATCGAAGCCGGGGTCGGCATGGGTGGCGAAGCGCGTTTGCCAGGCGACGGCGATCGCCATCGCGCCCAGTGCGATGGCCGTGGCGAATTGCAGCACCGTCAAGGCGCGGCGCAGCCACAGGCCGCCGGCCGTTTCGCTGTTGTCGCGCCCCGCCAGCGCCGCCGCCGGCCGCACGCGCAAGGCCACCAGTGCCGGCCAGCCGCCGGCCACCACCCCGGTCAGCAGCGCGGCCAGCAGGGCGAGGGCGATGCGCGCGGGGCTGAAGAATCCCTCCAGGGTGCGGTCGACCAGGCCGGCGAACGTGGGCAGCAGCAGCCACGCCAGCGCCACGCCCAGCACGGCGGCGAGCAGGGCGACGAGGACTGCTTCGGCGATGAACTGCCCGGCCATGCGCGGCGCGCTGGCGCCGAGCAGCTTGCGCAGACCCGACTCGCGCTGGCGCTGCTGGGCGCGCACCGTGGCCAGGTTCACGTAGTTCGTCACGGCCAGCAGCAGGATCAGCAGCGCTATGCCTGCCAGGCCCAGCACGGTTGCGCGCTTGCCGTGGTCGGCGCCGGCGCGGCTGGCCGCCAGGTCCGGGTCGAAGTAGGCATCCGGCAGCGGCAGCAGCTTCACCTCGGTGGCGGGACCTTGCAGCGTCTTGCCCATGGGGCTGGCGCGCACGCGCTGTTCCATCGGCGACCCGTCGACGGCCTTCTGCAACTGGGCTTCGAGCTGCGCGGCGCTGGCGCCGGCTTTCAACTTCACGAAGACCCCGCCGCGTTTCCAGTCCGGAACCGCCGTGCGGTCGGCAGCGGGGCGGGCGCGGCTCAAGGGACCGGTGAGCGCATCCCAGGTGGTGGTGGCATTGGCCGGAACGTCGGGCAGCAGGGCCGTCACCTGCAGCGTTTCGCCGTTCACCTGCACGGTGCGGCCCAGTATGCCCTCGGCACTGCCGAACAGGCGGCGCGCGGCCGCCCGCGTGACGGCCAGCGCCTCCGGCCGCGTCAATGCCGCCTGCAAGTCGCCCGCCAGCGGTACAAGGCCGAAGATGCCGGCGAAGGCGGGATCCACCGCCACCACGGTCATTTCGTGCAGGTGGGCCCCGGCCCGCACGGCCTCGCGCATGCGCACGGCGATGCTGGCCTGTTCGGCCAGGCCGCTGTCCAGGGCGGCCCGGGCCAGCGGCAGCAGGGACCGGGTATCCCACTCGGGCCGCGGGAAGACGTTGATGCGCTGTTTTACGACTGCCACGCGCGCGGCGTCGGGCACATGGCTGTCGTAGGTGAAGCAGTAGCGCACATAGCCGAGCAGCAGGAAACAGGCGGCGCAGGCCAGTGCCAGCCCGAGCACGGTCACCAGCGAAAAACCGGGCTCGCGCAGCAGCAGGCGCCAGCCGATACGAAAGTCGCGTAAGGTCATCTTCTCATCCTCGCAGGACCGCTGCCCGCGCGGTGCGCGGGCAGCCCGGGATCGAAATGCCGGTCGTGCATGCCGGCGCCGCATCGGCCAGCTGGCCCCAGGCGAGGCGCAGGGATTTCATGCGGCACGCAGGGCGTCGACGATGATGCGGCCGTCGAGCAGGTTCAGCGTGCGCGAAGCCTGCGCCGCGTGGGCCGGCGAGTGCGTCACCATCACGACCGTGGTGCCCTCGGCATTGATGGTGCGCAGGAGGCGCATCACGTCGTCGCCGTGCGCCGTATCGAGGTTGCCGGTCGGTTCGTCGGCCAGCAGGATCGCCGGGCCTGCCACGAGCGCGCGGGCGATCGCCACGCGCTGCTGCTGGCCGCCGGAGAGCTGGGACGGCCGGTGCTTCGCGCGGTGCGCCACGCCCAGCTTTTCCAGCATGGCCGCCACCTTGGTCTTGCGCTCGCGCGCCGGCATGCCGGTGTATTCGAGCGCCAGTTCCACGTTCTCGAATACGGACAATTCCTCGATCAGGTTGAAGCTCTGGAAGATGAAGCCGATGCGCCCGCGCCGCAATTCGTTCAGCCGTGATTCGCTCCAGCCCGAGACGTTGCGGCCTTCGAACCAGTAATCGCCGCTGGTGGGCACGTCCAGCAAACCCAGGACCGACAGCAGCGTGGACTTGCCGCAGCCGGAAGGGCCGGTGATGGCCACGTATTCGCCGGCGTCGATCTCGAGGTCGATGCGGTCGAGGGCGGTGGTCTGCACTTCCCCGGCCACGTGGATCTTGCTGACGCCTGACAGTTTGAGCATGGTGGTTCCTTTTGGAGAGTATGGAAAGTTTATGGCGAAACCTGCAGCCGGGTCGAGTTGCCGAAAGCGGCATAGCCCGAGACGATGACGCGCTCGCCGGGCGCGAGGCCGGACAGCACCTCGATCTGCGCGTTGTTGCGCCGGCCCGTGCGGATGGCCCGGCGTTGTGCGTGCGTGGCATCGGTGAACACGTACACCCACGCACCGCCCGAGTCGGCCACGAACGCGCCGTTCGGCAGCAGCAGGGCCGGCGCCGGTTCGCCCAGCGTGATCTGCGCGTCCAGGCTCTGGCCGGGACTGAGCGCCGGCTGGCCGGCGGTGAACAGCAGCTCGGCGGTAAAGCGGCCTTCCTTGATCTGCGGGTAGACGGTGCCGACCTTGACGGGGTAGCGGCGGCCGTCCTGCGTGACCACGCCGAGGCGCCCGACGGACACGCGGTTCAGGTAGTACTCGTCCACCAGGGCGGCGAGCTTGAAGCGTTGCGGATCGTCGATGCGGCCCACGCGCTTGCCTGTGACGATCGACTCGCCCACCTGCAGCCGAAAGTCCGTGAGCCGGCCCGCGACCGGGGCGCGCACGGCCAGCGCATCGACGGTCTGCTCGACGAGCCGCAGCCCGGTGGCCAGGCCCAGGATGGTTTCCTCCAGGCGGCCCAGCGCGTTGCCGCGCACCTTGTCCTCGGCGGCGTTGCTTTCCTGTTCCAGCGCCACCGCGCGCCGGGCCTTGTCGCGCTTGTCCCGCGCCTCTTCCAGTGCCACGGCCGAGACGAAACCCTGCGCGGCCAGCCGCGCCGTGCGCGCATGGGTCTTCTCGGCCTGCTCCAGCGCGAACGACAGGTCGTCCAGCCGGCGCTGGCGCTCGGTGCGGTTGCTCTGCTCGGCCACCCGCAGCGTGGACAGGTTCGAGATCTGCTGTGCGTATTCCGACTGGCGCGCCAGCAGTTCCAGGTTGCGCTGCGGGTTCGAGATACGGAACAGCAGCTGCCCCTTTTCAACCAGGTCGCCGTCGCGCGCATACACCTCTTCGATGCGGCCCGATTCCACCGAATCGAGCATCACCGCGGTCAGCGGTTCGGCGTTGGCGCGCACGGCGATATCGTCGCGGAAGATGCCCCGTTCCACGGTGGCCACGCGCAAGTCGGCGGCCGCCACCTGCAGGCCGCGCGGCATCCAGTGCCAGATCGCGAAGCCGGCGGCGCAGAGCGCCAGCAGGGCGGCGCCGGCCAGCGCGATGGCGCGGCCGCGGCGGCGCGGAACGATCGTGTCCATGGCCGCGCCGCTCGCCGGCCGATGGTGGGAAGAGGGAGGCATGATGTGCATGGCCTTCCTGTTGCAAACCATGTGCCAAGGCGTTTTCGGGGGCTTTCGGGGGGTGTTTGTCCAGAAGCGGACAAGGCGGGGTGTCCGGTTCCGGACACCGGCGCGAAAGCGCTATTCGCTGCGCGGATGGCACTGCTAGAATGCCCCGATCGCAACTGCGGGTTGACCATTCCATGCTTGACTCAGTGCTCCATTCAGCCGCCCGGATCCTGATCCTCGACGACGATGCCGACGTGGCCTGCGCGGCGCGCATGCTGCTGCGCCGCCGCCACGGCGAGGTCGCGGTGCTGCACGATCCGGGGCAGCTCGAAGGCGTGCTGGCGCGCGGCGTGCCCGACGTGGTGCTGCTGGACTTTAACTTCACGCCCGGCCGCACCGACGGCGCGGAAGGCCTGGCCGCGCTGGACGTGTTGCGCCGCCAGCCGCATCCGCCGGCCGTGATCGCGTTGACCGCGTATGCCGACGTGCCGCTGGCGGTGGAGGCATTGAAGCGCGGCGCCGCCGATTTCATTACCAAGCCCTGGGATAACGCCCGGCTCGTGGCGGCTGTCGATGCGGCCCTGGCGCGGCGCCGGCCGGTGGCGGAGCACGGCGCTTCGGCGCTGATGGGCGACTCGGCACCGATGCAGGCGGTGCGCGCAATGATCGCCGGCGTGGCGCCCACCGAGGCCAATGTGATGGTGCTGGGCGAGAACGGCGTGGGCAAGGAACTGGTGGCGCGCGCGCTGCACGCGCAGTCGCGGCGCGCCGGCGGCACTTTCCTGTCGGTGGACATGGGCGCACTGCCGGAATCCACGTTCGAGAGCGAGTTGTTCGGGCATCGCAAGGGCTCGTTCACCGATGCGAAGGCCGACCGGGCCGGCCGCTTCCAGGCCGCGCGCAGCGGCACGCTGTTCCTCGACGAGATCGGCAACATGCCGCTGGCCGCGCAGGCCAAGCTGCTGACGGCGCTGGAGCGGCGCGAGGTGACGCCGATCGGCGCCGACCGGCCGGAGAGCGTGGACGTGCGCATCGTCAGCGCCACGAACCTGGATGAAGCGCGGCTGTTCGATGCCGCCGTGTTCCGCGCCGACCTGCTGTTCCGGTTGAACACCATCGTGATCCGCGTGCCGCCGCTGCGCGAGCGGCCGGGCGACGTGCCGCTGCTGCTGCGGCATTACCTGGCGCTGTACGAGAAGCAGTATGGACGGCCGGCGCGCGCGGTGGCGCCGGCGGCGCTCGAGGCGCTGTGCGCGCATCCGTGGCCCGGCAATGTGCGGGCGTTGCGGCACGCCTGCGAACGGGCCGTGATCCTGGGCGCCCGTGCCGATTACGGCATCGAGGACTTCGGGCTGGCCAGCATCGGCGCGCCGGCGGCCGCGCCGGCTTTGCCGGTGCAGTTGCGCGAAGAAGCCACGCTGTCGTCGCTCGAGCGCGATGCCATCGCCGCCGCGCTGGCGCAGGCGCAGGGGAACATCAGCCATGCGGCGCGCATGCTGGGCGTTTCGCGCGCCGCGCTGTACCGCAAGCTGGACAAGCATGGCATCTGAGCGGGGCCTGCGGCTCGGCGTGGTGGTGGCCAGCGGCGCGCTTGCCGCGCTGGCGGCGTGCGCCGCGTCGGTGACGGATTCGCCGCGCCTGCAGGTGCTGTGCGGGCTTGGTGCCATGGCGGCGGCGGCCATGCTGTGGCGTTGCCTGGGCAGGCTGCAGTTGCCACCGGTGCGGCCCGAAATGCCGGCCTCGCCGGGGCCGTGGCCTGCCTCGGCGTCCGTGCTGGCGCTGGAAGCGCGGCTCGAACATGCGCCGATCGCCCTGTTTCGCATCGATGGCCTGTCCGGCGCGGGCACCACCACGCCGGTGAATGCGAACGCGCGGCGGCTCGTCGCCCCCGGCCGCGCCAGCGACCCGGAGGCGCTGTACACGCTTCTTGCCGCGCAACCGCCGGACGAGCGCCGCCTCGTCAGCTTCGATACCGAGCGCGGGCTGGAACGGGCCATGGTGGCCGTCTCCACGCTGTCCGTGCAGGGCGAGGGCCAGCGGCTGGTGGCGCTGATGCCGGTGGAAAGCCAGCTCGAAGCCGAAGCGCTCAATGCCTGGCGCCAGCTGGTGCACGTGCTCACGCACGAGATCATGAATTCGCTGACGCCGGTGGCGTCGCTGTCCCGCACCGCGCACGACCTGCTGGGCGAATTGTCGGCCGACTTGCCGGCAGATGCATCGGAAGACCTGGCCACCGCGCTCGATGCCATCGCGCGGCGGGCGGCCAGTCTGGTCGACTTCGTGTCGAGCTACCGCAGCCTGTCGACCCTGCCGCAGGCCCAGCCCGAGCGCGTCCACCTGGGGCGGCTGTTCGCCCGGCTGGCGGCCCTTGTTGGCCCGGACTGGCAGACCCGCGGCGGCAGCGCCGAGTTCTCCGTCGAACCGGCCTCGCTGGAAGTGATGGTCGATCCCGGCCAGCTGGAACAGGCGCTGATCAACCTGCTGAAGAACGCCTGCGAGGCGACCGCGCAAGTCGCCGCGCCGCGCGCCAGCGTCACCGCCCGGCTGGGCCGCGGCGGCCGGCTGCGCATCGAAGTCGCCGACAACGGCCCCGGCGTGCCCACCGACCTCGCGCCGCACATCTTCACGCCCTTCTTCTCCACGAAAAAACAGGGCCGCGGCATCGGCCTCGCCATGGTGCGCCAACTCGTGCACGGCAACGGCGGCACCGTCCGCTACGCCCGCTCCGTCACCACCGGCGCCCGCTTCATCGTCAGTTTCTGACAACGGGGACAGTCCCCATTGTTGTTGTTGTAAAAAATCGGGGACAGTCCCCGTTGTTGTCCCGTTGTTGGGATGCCACACGATATGCGCGCTGTCAGTGCAGCATGTCGATGTGGGGGATGCCGTCTTCGTCGTACGGCGCGCTGATGGTGGTGAAGCCGAAGCTTTGGTAGAACTTCTCGAGGCGGTGCTGGGCGCCGATGCGGATGCGGTGGCCGGGGTGCTGCTGTTCGGCGCGGCGGATGCCTTCGGCGACGAGCTGGCGGCCGATGCCGGTGCCGCGCGCGATGGCGGGCGTGAGGATGCGGCCCAGGGACATTTCGGTGTACTTCGCACCGGGTGCGAGGCAGCGCAGGTAGGCGACCAGGCGGCGTTCGCCGTCGATCGTCTGCCAGGCCATCAGGTGGTGGGCGGCTTCGTCGTAGCCGTCCAGGTCGGGATACAGGCAGGTCTGCTCCAGCACGAATACTTCCTGCCGCTGGCGCAGCACTTCGTACAGGTCCCTGCGGGGGATGCTTTCAAACTCCAGCCACTGCCATTCGATCATGTCGACGCCCGGTATATAACCCTATATAAAACGAGCATTGTATGGCAGCGGCCGGAGCCGCCCAACTATTTAAACGATCGTCAGCGTGACGTCGATATTGCCGCGGGTGGCGTTGGAGTACGGGCAGACGATGTGGGCAGCCTGCACCAGCTTCTCGGCCGTTTCACGGTCCAGGCCCGGCAGCGAGATCTTCAGTTCCACTTCGATGCCGAAGCCGGTCGGGATCGGGCCGATGCCCACGCTGGCGTCGATCGAGGTGTCCGCCGGCACGGCGATCTTGTCGCGGCCGCCCACGAATTTCAGCGCGCCGATGAAGCAGGCCGAGTAACCGGCAGCGAACAGCTGTTCCGGGTTGGTGCCTTCGGCACCGTTGCCGCCCAGTTCCTTCGGCGTGGTCAGCTTCACATCCAGCACGCCATCGCTGGAGACGGAACGGCCTTCGCGGCCACCGGTGGATTTGGCATTGGCACGGTACAGGACTTTTTCGATCGACATGATGCTTTCCTTTCAGTTAGGTAACGTTCGATTCAATAGCGCACTAGTTTTGGTTTGCGCATCGACTTGCTGCTTACTGCCTGGGACGCTGTTCGCGTCGTCCATGTGCCCACTATACATAGCGCGCGATCCAATTGCAAGCGATATTTTTTGTCGATACCAGCACGGCTATAGTGCGGTCTCGAACCCTTCCAGCACGTTGACGATATTCGTTCCAAGCTCGCGCAGCGGACTGCCGCCCTCGAATACGAAGCAGGTCGGCAGGTTCAGCCACGCCAGCCGCTCGCCCAATCGCAGGTAATCGCCGCCCGCCAGGCCGAAGCCCCCATGCGCCTCGCCCTGGAACGTATTGGCGCCCAAGGCAACCACCAGCGCCTCCGGCCGGTACATCGACAGCCGCACGCAAGCCGTTTCCAGCGCCGCGAACCATGCCTGGGCGGCGGTCCCGGCCGGCAACGGCAGGTTGACGTTGTAGCCGTGTCCCGCGCCGGCGCCCGTTTCATCGGCATGCCCGCTGAAGAAGGGATAGGCGCTGCGCGGTTCGGCGTGGATCGACAGGCACAGCACATCGGGCCGCTCGTAGAAGATCCCCTGCGTGCCGCTGCCGTGGTAATAGTCGACGTCCAGCACGGCCACGCGTTGCAGGCCGTCGTCGAGCAGGTGCTGGGCGGCGAGCGCCGCATTGTTCAGGTAGCAGCCGCCGCCGAAGAAGTCGGTGCCGGCATGGTGACCGGGCGGCCGCGTCAGCGCGAAGCTGCCGCGCTCGCCCACGCGCAGCGCATGCGCCGCGTTGACGGCACAGTCGGCGCCCGTTTTCGCGGCCACCCACGTGCCCGAGGTCAGCGGCGTGGTGGTATCGATCGAGTACAGGCCGAGGCGGGCGCCAAGATCGTCCGGCTCGATGTCGGCGCGCAGCGTGCGCACCGGCCATTGGGATGCGAAGGCATCGCGACCGGCATGGGCGGGCGACTGGGCCGCCCATTCGTTCCAGGCATTGCGCAGGAAGTGCAGGTAACGGGGCGCATGCACGCGCTCGAGCGACATCAGCGGCACGCCGTGCGGCGTGACGATCCGCCCCAGCCCGCGGCGCCCCAGCTCGGCGAGGATGCCGTCGACGCGCTCCGGCGTATCACGCGTGGGCGTGGCATGCCCCTGCACGAGTTCGTGCCGTGGGCGCAGCTGGCCGTGCTGTTCGTTGTAGAAGGTCAGCACGCCCAGGCCCGCGTCAGGGGTGGTTGGGGCAAAGGTTGCTGGCGCGGTAGGCTTTCACGTAGTCGTCGAAGCTGCCCGTCTGCGTGCGCTCCAGTTCGGCCTGCTCGGTCATGGATTTTTCCGCCAGGTCGCTGAAATACGCTTCCTGTTCCGCGCTGGGCGGATGAGCCCGGAAGAAGGCGGCGTGCTTCCGGCTTTGCGCCAGGCCGAAGGCGGCGAACGAATTGCCATGTTGCGCCAGTTCGCGCAGCACGGCGGCCGACGGCGTGCGGTCCGGATCGGCCAGCTTCGGGGCCTGCTGCGCCAGCGCATCGGCATGCTGGGTGTCGCCGCGCAGGGCATCGAGCAGTTCGGCGGCAGGGCGGATCTTTTCCAGCAGTTCCTCGCCCCACGCACGCAGGGCGATTTCCTGGCCGTCGCGGGTCAGCGTCAGGCCCGGGCGGCGGCCTTCCTTCACGGTGCGGGCGAAGTTGCGGGCAAGGATCTCGCCTTCCTCTTCCGAGATGGGCGGGCTCTCCTCGAGCGCGCAGTACAGCAGGAAGGCGTCGAGGAAGCGGCCGGTCGTGAGGGCGACGCCGACCGGTTCGAACGGATCGACGTCCAGGCAGCGCACCTCGATGTATTGCACGCCGCGGTTGCACAGCGCCTGGATCGGCCGCTCGCCCGTGCGGATCACGCGCTTGGGCCGTATCGTGGAGTAGTACTCGTTCTCGATCTGGATCACGTTCGTCGAGAGCTGGATCCATTCGCCGTTCGCATCGCGCGTGCCGATCTTCTGGTACGGCTCGTACGGCTGGTTGACCGCGCGGGTCAAGGTGGCCACGTAGCTGTCCAGGCTGTTCTCATGCGGGCGCAGGCCCGATTGCGCATCGTTCTGGTAGCCCAGGTCGCTCATGCGCAGGCTGGTGGCATGGGGCAGGTAGAGCGTGTCGGCCGACAGGGTTTCCAGCTTGTGCGGGCGGCCGCGCAGGAAGCTGCTGTTCAGTGCCGGCGACGTGCCGAACAGGTACATCAGCAGCCAGCTGTTGCGGCGGAAATTGCGGATCAGCGACAGGTAGGCTTCGGACTGGTAAGCCGTCGGCGACAGGGCCGTCCCGGCCGGCTCGTTGTCGGCCAGGATGCGCCAGAGTTGTTCATCCAGCGAGTAGTTGTAGTGGATGCCGGCGATGCATTGCATGGCCTTGCCGTAGCGTACCGCCAGGCCGCGGCGATACACGTGCTTGAGCATGCCCAGGTTCGACTTGCCGTACCAGGCGATCTGGATATCCTCTTCGGCCGGCAACTGGCAGGGCATCGATTCGCTCCACAGCAGCTCGTCGCCCAGCTTGCTGTAGGCGAAGCGGTGGATGCCGTCCAGCTTGTCCAGCGTGGTGGCGATATCATGCTCGGCCGGCGTAATGAACTCGGCGAGGGTTTCCGCGTAATCGGTGGTGATCTCCGGATGCGTCAGCGCCGAGCCCCAGCCGGCCGGGTGGGGCGTGCGCGCGAGGTGGCCGTCCGGCTGCACCCGCAGGGTTTCCCGTTCGATGCCTCGCAAGCCGCCCCGCAGCACGTCGCGGTGCCGGTCGTCGGCCAGCAGGGCCAGGCGGCGCGTCAGTAGATTGGACAATTGGCTTTCCTTTCTGTGCATCAGACCAAAATTGGTGCGAGAGTAACCGAAATTGCAAAGTCGCGTATGCCGACGCTCCAAAGCGCCCCGATCGGCGGATTCTAGCAAAGCGCTACCGCCCGTTCGGGGCGCTGGCTAACTCAGGACAGGCGGCCGCCGGTGACGCGGGCGATGCCGGCCAGGTCGTGCCAGCTTTGCACCTCGGTGTAACTTCGGGATGACAGCAGCGCCTGCACGGCAGCCGACTGGTCGTAGCCATGTTCCATCAACAGCCAGCCGCCCGGCGCCAGGTGCGCGGGGGCGCCGGCAACGATCGTGCGCAGCGCGGACAGGCCGTCCGCATGATCGGTCAGCGCGCCGGCCGGCTCGAAGCGCAGGTCGCCCTCGGCCAGGTGGCGGTCCCCGGCCGCGATGTACGGCGGGTTGGAGACGATCAGGTCGAATCCTTCGCCCGCAATGGCGGTGAACCAGTCGCTGTGCAGGAAGCGGACCTTGGCGCCGTTCAGTTCCGCATTGCGCCGGGCGATTGCCAGGGCATCGGGACTGACATCGAGCGCCGTAACCTGTGCATCGGGCCGTGCATGGGCGATGGCAACGGCAATCGCGCCGCTGCCGGTGCCCATGTCCAGCACGCGGCCGCGCGGCGGCAGGCGCTCTAGCGCCAGTTCCACCAGCAATTCCGTTTCCGGCCGGGGAATCAGCACGCCGGGGCCGACCGAGAAATCGAGGCCGTAGAACTCGCGCCGGCCCACGATGTAGGCGACCGGTTCGCCGCCCAGCCGGCGCTGCAGCAGGGCGGACACGCGGGCCGCTTCATCCTCGGTCAGCGCGCGGTCCGATTGCGTGATGAGGCCAGTGCGGCTGATGCCCAGCGCGTGGCACAGCAGGATGCGCTGGTCGACGGGATCGAGCAGCGGCGCGCGTTGCAGCGCCATCAGCGTGATGCCGGGAGCGACCAGCATGGTCATGCGCGGCGGCGAACGAGCAGCCAGATCATCGTGGCCGTGAGGATCGCGAACCAGACGGCGGACCATTGCGGCACCGTCAGGCCCATGAAGATCTCGGCCTTTTCGCACAGGCCGTCGGCCTCGAACAGCCACGGCAGGTAGGTGGCGGTAGGGAACTTGTTGAGCGCGGTGGTCATCGGGTCGATGCCGCACGAGAAGCCGGGATTGGCGAGCACATATAAATGCTTGCCTGCCACGCCGAGGCCACCCAGCGCCGCCGCAAGGCCCACGGCCGCGCCCACCTTCGGCTTGCGCCCGAAAGCACCGATCAGGCAGCCGATCGCCACGGCCAGGAACAGGTAGCGCTGGATCACGCACAGGGGGCAGGGCAGCATGTCCTTCACGTGCTGCAGGTACAGCGCCACGGCGACCAGCAGCAGGCAGGCGGCGGCGGCGGAGAGGAGAACGGTGCGCGGGCTCGGCGAATTCATTGTCGATAACGTTGCTCGAATGTGAAGGCGCCAATTCTCGCATAAACCGGCAGCCGCGACCTGCCGCGGCGATCGGCAGCAACTGCTGGGCCCGTGTCCCTCGGTGCCTGGAAGGAGCGATGCCTTGCAAGGCATCGCCGCTACGCAGGCGCAGAGCAGTGCTCTGCGAAACCCCTGCTATGCCACCATCGAGACACGGGCTCAGCCGTAGAGGGCTTAGTCGCCCAGCGCCGCCAGCTGTTCCGCCTGGTGCTCCGCGGACAGCGCATTGGTCAGCTCGGTCAGGTCGCCGTCCATGATCATGTCCAGCTTGTACAGCGTGAGGTTGATGCGGTGGTCGGTCATGCGCCCCTGCGGGAAGTTGTAGGTGCGGATGCGCTCGCTGCGGTCGCCGCTGCCGATCAGGCTCTTGCGGGTGGCCGCTTCCTTCGATTGCTGTTCGCGCAGCTGCACGTCCTTGATGCGCGCGGCCAGCACCTTCATGGCCGAAGCCTTGTTCTTGTGCTGCGAGCGGTCGTCCTGGCATTCGACGACGATGCCGGTCGGCAGGTGCGTGATGCGCACCGCGGAGTCGGTCTTGTTGATGTGCTGGCCGCCGGCGCCGGAGGCGCGGTAGGTGTCGATGCGCAGGTCGGCGGGGTTGATGTGCACGTCTTCCACTTCGTCCGCCTCCGGCATCACGGCCACCGTGCAGGCCGAGGTATGGATGCGGCCCTGCGTTTCCGTAGCCGGAACGCGCTGCACGCGATGGCCGCCCGACTCGAACTTCAGCTTCGAATAGGCGCCGTTGCCGACGATGCGGGCGATGACCTCGCGGTAGCCGCCCAGGTCGCTCTCCGACGCGGACACGATTTCCACCTGCCAGCGGCTGCGCTCGGCAAAGCGCGTGTACATGCGCAGCAGGTCGCCGGCGAACAGGGCCGATTCGTCGCCGCCGGTGCCGGCGCGGATTTCGAGGAAGATGTTGCGCTCGTCGTTGGCATCCTTCGGCAGCAGCATCTTCTGCAGTTCGAGCTCCAGCTCCGCCAGCCGGGCCTTGCCGGATTCGATCTCTTCCTGGGCGAAATCCTTCATGTCCGGGTCGGCCAGCATCTGCTGCGCCTCGGCGATGTCCGCCTGCGCCTGCTGGTAATTCCTGTACAGCGCCACCAGCGGGCCCAGTTCCGCATGTTCGCGGGTCATCTTGCGGTAGCTGTCCATATTGGCGGTGGCGCCTTCGGACATCAGCAATTCGTCCAGCTCCACGAGGCGGTTCGCGAGTTGGTCCAGCTTGGCCAGCATTGATGGTTTCATGGTCTCGTTCTTGTATGGATGGTCATCGCGCCCGACAGGGCGCGGCAGCGTGATGGGGCGGGAGGGCCGCTAACGGCGGCCGCGGAACAGCTGGGGCAGCAGTTCGGCGAGCTGGGCGCGCTCGTCGCCCTGGGCGCGGTGCAGCGCCTGCTGCGGCCCGTGCATGAACTTGGCGGTGAGGCCCTTCGACAGCGCTTCGAGCACGACGTCCACGTCCTCGCCCTTGGCCAGCAGCTTGCGGGCGCGTTCGAGTTCGGCCAGGCGGATCGCCTCGCCGCTTTCCTGCAAGCCCTGGATGACCGGCACCACGGCGCGGTCGTCCACCCAGTGCATGAACGATTGCACGCGCGTTTCGATGATCGCCTCGGCCTGCGCCACGGCGGCCTGGCGGTTCTCGATGCCGGCCTGCACGACCTTGCCCAGGTCGTCCACGGTGTACAGGAACACGTCGTTGAGGCGGGCCACTTCCGGTTCGATATCGCGCGGCACGGCCAGGTCGACCATGAACATGGGCTTGTGGCGCCGCGCCTTGATCGCGCGCTCGACCATGCCCAGCCCGATCAGGGGCAGCGACGAGGCGGTCGACGAGATCAGGATGTCGTACTGGTGCAGCTGCGTCTGCAGGTCGGCCAGGCGCATCGCCTTGCCGTTGAAGCGGTGCGCCAGCAGTTCGCCGCGCTCGAGCGTGCGGTTGGCCACCGTGATCGATTTCGGATTCTGCGCCGCGAAGTGCGTGGCGCACAGCTCGATCATTTCGCCGGCGCCGATGAACAGCACGTTCTGTTCGGGCAGCTTGTCGAAAATGCGTTGCGACAGCCGCACGGCGGCGGCGGCCATCGACACGCTGTGCGCGCCGATCTCGGTGGTGCTGCGCACTTCCTTGGCCACCGAGAAGCTGCGCTGGAACAGCTGGTGCAGGTACGTTCCCAGGCCGCCCGCCTCGTCGGCGGTCCGGATGGCATCCTTGATCTGGCCGAGGATCTGCGTTTCGCCCAGCACCATCGAATCGAGGCCGGAGGCGACGCGGAAGGTGTGGCGCACCGCCTCGTGCTGCGGCAGCATGTACAGGTGCGGGCGCAGCTCGGAATAGTTCAGCTGGTGGAAATCGGCGAGGAAATGCGCGCCGGCGTCGAGCGGATTGGCGGCGCAGCTGGCCGCATACAGCTCGGTGCGGTTGCAGGTCGACAGGATCGCCGCCTCATCACTGCCGCGGCCGCCCGTGCGCTGGAACCAGTTCCGTGCCGCGCGCACGGCCGCGCCCAGCTGGTCAGGCGCGAACGCCAGCCGTTCGCGCAGGGCGACCGGAGCTGTGGTGTGGTTGAGGCCGACGGCTAGGAGTTGCATTTCCAGAAAAATCAACGACGTAGGCAATCATTATAGCCTGATGTACGGCAATCGGCTGTGCCCTGCCGAGCCGGCGAAGTGGAGGCAAAGCGGGACAAATCGTCCCAGCTGCCTTATTGGCAAGGAAGCCGCTGTCGCGGAAGCATTGATTGATATTATCCGCCAGCAATAAACAAGGGCCTTCTAATTGCCGAGTTTCTCCAGGCGATAGCCATAGCTGTACACAGGTACCAGGCGGAAACCGTTTTCCGGTTTCAGCTGGAGTTTATTGCGTACGCGCGACACGTGGGTATCCATCGTGCGCGACGGAACATCGGTTTCGCGTATCCAGACGGCTTCATGGATATAGGCGCGCGACAGGGGCCGGCCGATGTTGCGGAAAAACAGCAGAGCCAGGTAAAACTCCTTGTGCGTCACGTCCAGCACATGCCCATCCATCAACAGGCGGCCCGGGCGGGTTTCAAACACGTATTGCCCGAACGTCAGCTGTTCCGCACCGTTCTGCGCGGGGAAGGCCCGGCGCAGCAGTGCCTGTACCCTGGCCACCATCTCGCTGCGGCGCAGCGGCTTGATCATGTAGTCGTCGGCCCCGGCATCCAGGCCGGAGACGATATCGTCCTCGCCCGAACTGGTCGTCAGGAACATGACCGGCGCATTGTCGTTGAGCCTTTCGCGCGCCTTGCGCATCAGCTCCGCGCCCCCCATATCGGTCACCTGCCAGTCGAAGATCAGCATGTCGTACGTGTCCTTGCGCAGCTGGCCGAGCAGTTCCTTGCCGGTCTGGAAGGCATGGCAGACGTGACCGGCGGACGTCAGCACCTGGGAGATCAGGTCGCCCTGGCTGCGGTCGTTATCAAGGACTACGATTCTCATCTTATCTGTGGTTAAAGCGCGGAGGTAAGGCTTGGTCACTACGAATATTACAGGAATTACTAGAGTAGTTACCAATCTGACCAAGAAATTCTGGCCGGATATGCCATCCGGATCGTGGGGAACGGCCAGTACACGGTACACTGCCTCACCGCCCTTTTCAATGAACTTTTTTGTTTGGCAACTTTTTAGGAGACAGATTCGTGGATAGCGGCTGGGAACTGTTGCCTTCTTCTTCCGGGGATATTGCCGAGGTGCGCGAGCGCTGCCGCCGCCTCGTGCGGCGCCGTGCCGTGGTCGCCGCGGGGGTCTCGGCGGTACCGATCCCTGGCGTCGATATCGTGTCGGACCTGAAGCTGTTTACCGAGCTGATCCAGGAAGTCAATGCGGCTTTTGGGCTAACCCCCGAACAGATCGAGCGCCTGCAGCCCCAGTACCGGATGATTGCCTACGAAGCCGCCGTAACGGTCGGCGGCATGCTGGTGGGCAAGCTCGTCACGCGCGACCTGGTCATGAAACTGGTGGCGAAGAGCGGCAAGAAACTGGTGGTCAAGCAGGCGTCGAAAATCGTGCCTCTGGCAGGGCAGGTGGCGTCGGCGGCGATCGGGTTCTTTGCCTTCCGGCAGATCGGCTACCAGCACGTCGATGCGTGCGCGAAGGTGGTAGAGGAATTGCTAGCGGCGAAGAGTAAGAACTAGCCGCCTGTCGTGATAACCCAACGGCGCAAGCCAGGGTCAGGGAGAAGTGCCAGCCTGCAGGCTGGCACTATTTGCAGGCGCGGAGCATGCTCCGCGAACACCCGGCACAGCCGGGGTTTCAGGAGCAATGCTCCTTGCCGGCGCAGCGGTACCGGCCCGCAGGCCGGTACGCCTTTCCGGCGCCTGACCTTGTATCGGGGTTGCCTTCAAGCGTCCGGCAGCACCACGTTCACGTCGAGAACTTCCAGGTTGCCCTGGCGGTCCAGCGAGATCTTGATGTCGTCGGCATTCACTTTCGTGTACTTCGAGATCACCTCGATCAGTTCCTTGTGCAGCGCGGGCAGGAAATCCGGGCCGCTGCGGCCATTGCGTTCGCGCGCGATGATGATCTGCAACCGTTCCTTGGCTGCGTTGGCCGTCTTGGGCTTGCTGGGGAACAGGAAGGATAGCAGTGCCATTTACTTTCCTCCAAAAATGCGCTTGAACAAGCCCGGCTTTTCATAGTCTGTGAAGCGCAGTGGCCGTGTTTCGCCCAGGAAGCGGGCGATGACGTCTTCATAGGCTTCGGCCACGTCCGTGCCCTTGAAGTGGATCGCAGGATTGCCCTGGTTCGATGCATGCAGCACCTGTTCCGATTCCGGAACGATGCCCAGCAGCGGAATGCGCAGGATTTCCTGCACATCCGTGTAGGAGAGCATTTCGCCCGCTTCCACGCGTTTCGGCGAGTAGCGGGTGATCAGCAGGTGTTCCTTGACCGGCTCGCCGCCGGATTGCGCACGGCGCGACTTGGCCTGCAGGATACCGAGGATGCGGTCCGAATCGCGCACCGACGACACTTCGGGGTTGGTGACTACGATCGCTTCGTCGGCGAACGTCAGCGCCATCAGCGCACCGTGCTCGATGCCGGCCGGCGAATCGCAGACGATGTACTCGAACCCCATCTCGATCAGCTCGGCCAGCACGCGCTCCACGCCGTCTTCGGACAGCGCATCCTTGTCGCGCGTCTGCGAGGCCGGCAGGATGAACAGGTTGTCGCAGTGCTTGTCCTTGATCAGCGCCTGCGGCAGCGACGCTTCCTTGTTGATCACATTGATCAGG
This sequence comes from Massilia sp. METH4, assembly GCF_037094685.1. NCBI lineage: Bacteria > Pseudomonadati > Pseudomonadota > Betaproteobacteria > Burkholderiales > Oxalobacteraceae > Massilia > Massilia sp. METH4. The sequence goes on from NZ_CP146614.1 coordinate 1,946,974, forward strand.
TCATACACGACGCGGCGTTCGCAACCCATGATCAGGTCCAGGTTGCGCAGGCCCACGTCGAAGTCGATCACCGCGGTCTTGTGGCCGCGCATGGCGAGGCCGGTGGAAAAGCTGGCGCTGGAAGTCGTCTTGCCGACACCGCCCTTGCCGGACGTTACAACAATAATTCTTGCCACGAATAATCCTTTTATGTGAAAGCTCAGGCGCGGGGGCGCGGACGCGCGGCCTGTTGAATTGCCTTAATTGACAGATTGTATATCCAGTTTGTCGCCGCTGAGCCTGATTTGTGCGGGCTGCTTGGCCTGCGCGGCGGGGAAACCGTCTTCAAACGTGCGGTAAACCCCTGCGATCGACACCAGTTCTGGCGACATCGACAGAGCGAAGATACGCGCGCTCGCGTCGCCGGAAGCGCCGGCCAGCGCGCGGCCGTTCAGGGTGTTGTAGACGTGGATGCTGCCGTCCGCGATGATCTCGGCGCCATTGTTGACGACGGCCATCACGATCAGGTCGCCGCCGCGCGCATAGATGCGCTGGCCGGCGCGGACCGGCGTATCGATGATGATGGTGCCCGTATTGGCGGGCGCGGCAGGAGCAGCAGCCGGCGCGGGCGCCGGTGCGGGCACCTGGGCGGTGGCGGGTGCGGAGTCGCCTTCGTCGCGCTTGCCGGTATCGATGGACAGGCCCAGGGCCTGGATTTCTTCCACCATGTCGGGCCGGGGGTTGCGCACGGCGACGGGATTGAGGCGGTATTTCTTCAGCAGCGCGATGGTGGCGGCCCAGTCGATGCGTTCGCAACCCGGAGCCAGGTTGCCGACGTCGATGACGGCAAGGTCGCCTTCAAAAAAGTCGGACACGCCGCCCGTCATGCCCTGCAGGGCGGCATCGAGGGCGATGCGGTCGGAGGTGTGCAGGATGGCGGAAACGGCGACAACAGTGGAAATCTTGATTTCGATGGGCTTCTGGAACGGGCTTTTGGACATGACGACAGTAAAAAGTTCGGGCTGGCCCGGGCCCGAGCATTTTACTGTCAAAGAACAATTATTTGTAAGGCATTTTCACGTAACGGATCAGCCCTCCAGCCCTGCGTTCATGCGGCTTCCAGGGGTTTGCGGCTGTTCGCCTCGCGCCGCATCTGGTGCGCCGCCGCGACCATGTTGCGCAGCGCGCTTTCGGTTTCGTCCCAGCCGCGCGTCTTCAGCCCGCAATCGGGGTTGACCCACAGTTGCTCCGCCGGGATCACGGCCCGTGCACGGCGCAGCAGCGCGAGCATGTCCTCGCGGCCCGGCACGCGCGGCGAGTGGATGTCGTACACCCCTGGGCCGATATCGTTCGGGTAGCGGAAGTCGCCGAAGCCGTCGAGCAGCGCCATGGCCGAGCGGCTCGTCTCGATCGTGATCACGTCCGCGTCGAGGGCGGCGATCTGCGGCAGGATGTCGTTGAACTCGGCGTAGCACATATGGGTGTGGACCTGCGTGGCGTCGCGCGCCACCGCGGCCGTCAGGCGGAATGCGCGCACCGCCCGGTCCAGGTAGCCCGCCTGGCGCGATTGGCGCAGCGGCAAGCCCTCGCGCAAGGCCGGCTCGTCGATCTGCACGATGGCGATGCCGGCGCGCTGCAGGTCGTCCACCTCGTCGCGCATCGCCAGCGCGATCTGGTCGGCGGTGTCGAGGCGCGGCTGGTCGTCGCGCACGAACGACCATTGCAGGATCGTGACGGGCCCGGTCAGCATGCCTTTCACGGGCTTTTCCGTCAGCCCCTGGGCGTAGCGGGCCCAGTCGACCGTGATCGGCGCCGGGCGCGAGACATCGCCCCAGATCACGGGCGGCTTCACGCAGCGCGAACCGTAGGACTGCACCCAGCCGTGCCGGGTGAACGCGAAGCCGGCCAGGTGCTCGCCGAAGTATTCGACCATGTCGTTGCGCTCGGCTTCGCCGTGCACCAGCACGTCCAGCCCCAGTGCTTCCTGGCGGCGGATCGCCTGCGCGATCTCGGCGCGCATCGCCGCCTCGTAGGCCGCGCTGTCGAGGGCACCGCGCCGGAACGCGGCGCGCGCCGCACGGATGTCCGGCGTTTGCGGGAACGAGCCGATCGTGGTGGTGGGGAAGGGGGGCAGGTTGAGCATCGCCCCCTGCAGCAAGCGCCGTTCCGCAAAAGGCGACTTGCGCTGCGCCGCGTCGGCGGGGAGGGCGGCGAGGCGGGCCCGCACGGCGGCGTCGCGCACGCGCGGGCTGGCGCGGCGGCTCGCCAGCGCCGCGCGGGTAGCGGCCAGCGCCGGGGCGGCCGACCCGGGCGCTTCGATGGCCGTCTTCAGCAGCGCCAGTTCGGCCAGCTTTTCATGGGCAAAGGCGAGCCACGACTCCACCTCGGCGTCGAGCGCGGTTTCGGCCGCCAGGCTGTACGGCACGTGCAGTAGCGAGCACGACGTGGACAGCCACAGCCGGCCGCCGCGCTTGTCGAGCACCGGTGCCAGCGTGGCCAGCACCGCGTCCAGGTCGGTGCGCCAGATATTGCGGCCGTCGACGACGCCGGCCGACAGCACCTTGTGCACCGGCAGCCAGTCGGCCACGCTGACCAGTTCGTGGGCGGCGCGCACGCCGTCGACGTGCAGGCCCGCCACGGGCAGGCGGCAGGCCAGCGACAGGTTTTCTTCCAGCGGCGAGAAGTAGGTGGCCAGCAGCAATTGCGCGCCGGCCTGGTTCAGCTGCCAGTACGCCGTTTCGAACGCGCTGCGCCAGGCCTGCGGCAGGTCGAGACCCAGGATCGGTTCCTCGATCTGTACCCAGGCCACGCCCTGTTCCTTCAGGCGCGCCAGCACCTCGCCATAGACGGGCAGCAGCCGGTCCAGCAAGTCGAGGCGGCACGAGCCGTCGGTGGCCTTGGCCAGCCACAGGAAGGTGAGCGGGCCGATCAGCGTGGCCTTCACGGCATGGCCCAGTGCCTGGGCTTCGGCCACCTCGTCGAACAGGCGGGTCGACGCCAGCGCGAACCGCGTGTCCGCGTCCAGCTCGGGCACGAGGTAGTGGTAGTTGGTGTCGAACCATTTCGTCATCTCCAGCGCGGCACCTTCCTGGCCGCAGCCGCACCGCTCGCCGCCGGAGCGGCCGCGGGCCAGCGTGAAGTACCGTGCCAGCGCCGGCTCGTCGCGGAAGTGGAAGCGGGCCGGTTCGCAGCCGAACAGCTGGATATGGTTGGCCACATGGTCGTAGAACGCGAAGTCGCCCACGGTGACGAAGTCCAGGCCGGCGTCGCGCTGGGCGGCCCAATGGCGCGAGCGCAGCGTGCGGCCCACCTCCGCCAGTTCTTCCGCCGTGGATTCGCCGCGCCAATGGCGCTCCAGCGCCGTTTTCAGTTCGCGTTGGGCGCCGATGCGCGGGAAGCCGGGAATGTGCGTATGGATCTTTTTCATGTCACGGGAATTAAATATTGGTGAAGTAGAGTGTGCGACAATGCTTTACATAAGCCAAACGAAACTTTTTGCGGTTCAACATGAAAATCATTCATTAACCATGCTGGAAATCCGTCATCTGCGCACCCTTGCCGCGTTGCGCTCCGCCGGCAGTCTCGTACGCGCGGCCCAGTTGCTGAACCTCACGCAATCGGCGCTGTCCCACCAGATCAAGCTGCTGGAAGACCGCTACGGCGGCCCCCTGTTCGAGCGCAAGTCGGTCCCCATCGGCTTCACCGCCACCGGCGCGCGCCTGCTGCGCCTGGCCGACGTGCTGCTGCCGGAGATCGAACAGGCCGAGCGCGACGTGGCGCGGCTGATGCAGGGCGACCAGGGGCAATTGCGCGTGGCGCTCGAGTGCCACACGTGCTTCGACTGGCTGATGCCCGTGATGGATGCGTTCCGCAAGCGCTGGCCGGAAGTGGAGATCGACCTGGTGTCGGGCTTCCACAGCGAACCGGTCGAGTTGCTACGCTCCGGCAATGCCGATCTCGTGATCGGGTCCGACTACGGTGCCCAGTACGCGACCTTCCCCCTGTTCCGCTTCGAGATCCTGACCGTGATGGCGCAAAAGCACCGGCTGGCCGGCCAGCGCCGGCTGGCCGCCGCCGACTTCGAAGGCGAGACGCTGATCACCTACCCGGTGCCGGAAGAGCGCATCGACCTGATCCGCGAAGTGCTGCGGCCGGCCGGCGTGCAGTTCGGGCGCCGCACGGCCGAGCTGACGGTCGCCATCCTGCAGCTCGTGGCGAGCCGCCGCGGCATCGCCGCGCTGCCGAACTGGGCGATCAAGAACTACGTCGACTACGACTACGTGATCGCGCGGCCGGTCGGGGACAGCGGGCTGTGGAGCGACCTGTACGTGTCGGTGCCGGAAGCATTGCGGCAAAAAGCCTACGTGGCCGACTTCGTGAAGGTGATCCGCGAACAATGCGCGGCGTCGCTCGATGGAATCAAATTGCTGTCGTGACAGAGTTTGATATATATCAAACAATAGTTCACAGCTGAGAATTAGCATGAAAGCCTTTGCGATTGCTCAGTCGTAAAGAGCCCAGCCAGATGCAGTTCAGCCGCACGCCGTGCACCGCAGTGGCCCCGCAGTGGCCCCGCAGTGGCCCCGCGGTGCCCGTCACGCAGTCCGGCCGTGCCTGCCAGCCGTATCCGTTCAGCCGATTTTCGAAAGGACACCCATGTTCATGCCGCCCAATCTGTATCCCGCCGCGCTGCCGGCGGAATTCGTCAACGCCACGCGCAACCTGGCCGAATCGCAGTGGGCGGGGTGCAACGCCCTGATGCGGGCGGCATTCGAAAGCAGCGCCAGCCTGATCGACGTGAACGTGCATGCCACTCGCGACCAGATCGCGGCCGCCAACACCGCCTCGAACCAGTTGCTGTTCGTGCGCGACGTGCGCGACCTGGTGTGCCTGACGGCCTCGCAATCGCAGCAGGCGCTGGAGCGAGCTCAACGCTATGGCCGGCAGATGGCCGGCGTGGCCAGCGCGGCGCACGATCGCTTAGGCGAGCTCAGCCGCGACTTCGCTGGTAGCTTGCCCCGCAACCCGATAGAATGAAAAGTAGTAGCGCTTCGACAACCCTGCTGGCTTTAACCTGCTAGTGAACTGGAGAAAGTAAATGGATGATGTAGTCATCGTTGCCGCGGCGCGTACCGCGGTCGGCAAATTCGGCGGCAGCCTGGCAAAGATCCCCGCAGCCGACTTGGGCGCGCACGTGATCAAGGGCCTGCTGGCGCAGACCGGCATCGACCCCAACCTGATCAGCGAAGTGATCCTGGGGCAGGTGCTCACCGCCGGCGTGGGCCAGAACCCGGCCCGCCAGGCGGTGATCAAGTCCGGCCTGCCGAACGCGATTCCCGGCTACACGATCAACAAGGTGTGCGGCAGCGGCCTGAAGGCCACGCACCTGGCCGCACAGGCGATCAAGTGCGGCGACGCCGACATCATCATCGCCGGCGGCCAGGAAAACATGAGCGCCGCGCCACACGTGCTGAACGGCTCGCGCGACGGTTTCCGCATGGGCGACGCCAAGCTGACGGACACGATGATCGTCGACGGCCTGTGGGACGTCTACAACCAGTACCACATGGGCATCACCGCCGAGAACGTGGCGAAGAAGTATGAAATCTCCCGTACCCAACAGGACGAATTCGCGCTGCAATCGCAGCTGAAGGCCGAAGCGGCGCAGAAGGAAGGCAAGTTCAAGGACGAGATCCTGCCGCTCGAGATCCCGCAGAAGAAGGGCACGATCGTGTTCGACAGCGACGAATACATCAAGGCCGGCTCCACCATCGAAGGGCTGCAGAGCCTGCGCCCCGCGTTCAACAAGGAAGGCAGCGTCACGGCCGGTAACGCATCGGGCATCAACGACGGCGCGGCCGCCGTGGTCATGATGTCGGCCTCGAAGGCGAAGGAACTGGGCCTGAAGCCGCTGGCGCGCATCAAGGCCTATGCCTCGTCCGGCCTGGATCCGGCCTATATGGGCATGGGCCCGGTACCGGCCAGCAAGCTGGCGCTGAAGAAGGCCGGCTGGACGCCGCAAGACCTGGACCTGCTGGAAATTAACGAAGCCTTCGCCGCGCAAGCCTGCGCCGTGAACCAGGAAATGGGCTGGGATACCAGCAAGATCAACGTGAACGGCGGCGCCATCGCGATCGGCCACCCGATCGGCGCTTCCGGCTGCCGCATCCTGGTCACGCTCCTGCACGAGATGGTGCGCCGCGATGCCAAGAAAGGCCTGGCCTCGCTGTGCATCGGCGGCGGCATGGGCGTGGCGCTGGCGGTCGAACGCGAATAAGGGTAGTGAGGGGGCCACATACGCAGTGGCCCTTGTTTTATGTGTGGAGTACGCTAACTAGAGGGGATGTCATATGGCACGAGTTGCATTGGTAACGGGCGGCATGGGTGGTCTGGGCGAAGCGATCTGCATCAAGCTGGTTGCACTGGGCTACAAGGTGGTAACCACGTATTCCCCGAACAATACGAAGTACCAGGGCTGGCTGGACGAAATGAAGGAACAGGGTTACAACTTCGCCGCCTATCCTTGCGACGTGGCCGACTACGAGTCGGCCCAGGCATGCGTGGCCGCGATCACCCGCGACATCGGCCCGGTGGACGTGCTGGTCAACAATGCGGGCATCACCCGCGACATGACCTTCAAGAAGATGGACAAGGTGAACTGGGATGCCGTGCTGCGCACGAACCTGGATTCCGTGTTCAACATGACGAAACCGGTCGCCGATGGCATGGTCGAGCGCGGCTGGGGCCGCATCATCAATATCTCGTCCGTCAACGGCCAGAAGGGCGCGTTCGGCCAGACCAACTATTCGGCCGCCAAGGCCGGCGTGCACGGCTTCACGAAGGCGCTGGCGCTGGAAGTGGCGCGCAAGGGCGTGACCGTGAACACCATCTCGCCGGGCTATATCGGCACCAAGATGGTCACCGAGATCCCGCAGGACGTGCTGGAATCGAAGATCCTGCCGCAAATCCCGATGGGCCGCCTGGGCAAGCCGGACGAAGTGGCCGGCCTGGTCGCCTACCTCTCTTCGGATGAAGCCGCCTTCGTGACCGGCGCCAATATCGCCATCAACGGCGGCCAGCACATGTCATAAGCTGTCGCCGAGCTGCACGGCAAAGCAGGGACAGGTATTCTTCCGGGTTGCGGCCCGGAAGGGGCCTGTCCCTTTTTCTTTTGTTCCCGGCCCGATGTTCGGGGTCGATGTCTGGAGACGATGACGATGATCCTGCCCGACGGTGGCCTGCACCTGGACGCGCTTGAAGAACAAGCCCTGCAACCCGGTACCAAGGGATTGCCGATCACCGAGCCGCTGCGCCAGCACATGGTGGGTGTGCAGCACTGGAACGTGCTTGCCGCCGACACGAGCTTTCCCGTGGCGGTGCTGAAGACGTCGAGTCTCCTGCACAACCTGGACTGGATGCGCCGCTTCTGCGCGCGCTACGACGTGGCGCTGGCGCCGCATGGCAAGACGACGATGAGCCCGCAGCTGTTCGGCGCCCAGCTGGCCAATGGCGCCTGGGGCATCACGCTCGCCACGGCCGCGCAGGTGCTGGCCGCGGCACGCCATGGCGTGCGCCGCGTGGTGCTGGCCAACGAGCTGGTGGCCCCGGCCGACATCCGCTCACTGCTCGCACTGCTGGAGGACGATCCCGGCTTCGAACTGTTCGTGCTGGCCGACTCCGCCGAGGGCGTGCGGCGCCTCTCGGAAGCCGCCGCCGCGCTTGGCCGGCCGTTGCCCGTGCTGGTGGAGCTGGGCATCGCCGGCAAACGCACCGGTTGCCGGACCCTGGACGAGGCCGTAGCACTGGCGCGCACGATCGCCGCGTCGGCCGGGCTGGAACTGGCGGGCATCGAGGGTTACGAGGGCTTGCTGGTCAGCGAAGACCGGGCCGCCGACATCGAACGGGTCGATGCCTTCCTTGCCCAGGTAACGGACCTGGCGCGCCGGCTCGATGCGGAAGGCTTGTTCCGCGGGCCGCGGATCCTGCTCTCGGCCGGCGGCTCATCGTACTTCGACCGGGTGGCGCGCGCCTTCGGCGCCGTGCACGGACTGACGCGCCCGGTATTGCCCGTGCTGCGCAGCGGCTGCTACCTGACCAGCGACCACGGCCATTACCTGGACATGACGGCCGAACTGGATGCGCGCGAAGGCGTGCGCGAGGGCCTGCGCCCGGCGCTCGAGGTATGGAGCATCGTGCTGTCACGGCCGGAGCCGGGCCTGGCGATCCTGTCCATGGGCAAGCGCGACGCCTCGTACGACATGGAGCTGCCGCGCGCGCTGGTCACGCACCGGCCGGGCGCGGCAGGGCCGGTGCCGTTGCCGGAAGGCGCCGGCATCGACAAGATGAACGACCAGCACGCCTACCTGCGGCTGCCGGAGGGCGTGGACGTGCGCGTGGGCGACCTGGTCGGCTGCGGCATTTCGCACCCGTGCACCACCTTCGACAAGTGGCCGGTGCTGCTGCTCGTCGACGACGATTACAATGTGCAGCGTGCCATCAACACGCTTTTTTAGAAAGAACGCCCATGCCCGATCCATCCCCCTACCTGTTCCCGCCCGTCAGCCCGCTGCGCACCGGCATGCTGCAGGTCGACGCGCTGCACACGATCTACTGGGAAGAGGTGGGCAATCCACAGGGCATCCCCGTGATCTTCCTGCATGGCGGGCCGGGGGCCGGGCTGTCGCCGCAGCACCGGCGCTTCTTCGACTCGCGCCACTACCGCGTGATCCTGTTCGACCAGCGCGGCGCCGGCAAGTCGACGCCGCTGGGCGAAACGCGCGAGAACACGACGCAGCTGCTGGTGCAGGACATGGAACGGTTGCGCGAGCTGATGGGCATCGACCAATGGCTGGTGTTCGGCGGCTCCTGGGGCTCCACGCTGGCGCTGGCCTACGGCGAAACCCACCCCGAACGCTGCCTGGGCTTCGTGCTGCGCGGCATCTTCCTGTGCACGGCAGCGGAGATCGACTGGTTCATCGACGGCGCCAGGTGGTTCCACCCCGAGATCCACGCCGAATTCGCCGCGGCCATTCCCGAAGCGGAGCGCGGCGACTTGCTGCAGGCTTACTACCGGCGCATCACGCATGCCGATCCGGACGTGTACTGGCCCGCCGTGCGCGCCTGGAGCCGTTTCGAGGGGCGGCGCGTGTTCCTGATGCCGCAGCCGGAAGAACCATCGTGCGACACGCTCGACCTGGGCCTGGGCCGGCTGGAAGCGCACTACATGGCGAACCTGGGCTTTTTCGAGGACGGGCAGCTGCTGAAGAACGTGGGGCGCATCGCCCACCTGCCGGCCGTGATCGTGCAGGGGCGCTACGACGTGATCTGCCCGCCGCTGACGGCCTGGCACCTGCACCAGGCATGGCCGGGATCGGTGGTGAAGATGGTGCCCGACGCAGGCCATGGGGCGATGGAAGCGGGCATCAGCCGCGAGCTGGTGGCGGCCACCGAGGCATTCCGGCGTTTCGGCAGGTTTTGAGGCAGCGCCGGGGCCAGGATTGCCGTCATGAACCGGTCAGCCCTTCCATAAGCAAGTCCCATCAGCTTCATCGGCGTCGCCGCCGTGCGGCGGCCCTGCTACACTTGCGCCTGGAGCGGGCGCGTCGTCCCGCGGAGCAAGCATAATAATATGGCAATGAACATCCAGCTGGGCGATATCGGCCACATCATTCAATTGGCAATCGCACCGGTATTCCTGCTGAACGGTGTCTGCACCGCCCTGATGGTGCTGATCAACCGCCTGGCACGCATCATCGACCGCTCGCGCGTGCTCGAAGACCGCCTCGACATTGCCTACAACGACAATTACATCACCGAGCTGGACGTGCTGTACCGCCGCTCGCATTACATCAACATGGCGATCACGCTGTCCACCTTGTGCGGCCTGTTCGTGGGTATCGTGATCGCCCTGCTGTTCGTGGGCGATACCACCGACGTCACGCTCGACAAGTACATCGCCGGCCTGTTCGGCGCGGCGGTGGCCAGCCTGATCGCCAGCTTCGGCGCCCTGCTGCGCGAGATCTTCATTGCATCGGCGGCCATGCGTGCCATGCGGCATGTGCGCCGCGCACCCAAAACCCCCGAGCAAGTCACCAAATAAACGCCATGCACGATTACCAACGCCCCCCGACCCTGCACCGCTACGGCCCTCAAGATGAACTCGACCAGGCGCTGCGCCAGGGCCAGTTCGTGCTGCGGCCCAGTGCCGGCTTCCTCACGCTCTCGTTCTCGCAGGCGTGGGACCGCGACCTGTTCGATCATTTCGGGGCCGACGCCTGCCTCGTCATCCACAACACCGAGGAATTCGGTGAACGCGTGCACCGCGCCGTGCAGCGTACCTTGCCCAACTGGGCGGGGATCGACGGCGCCGTGGAATACGGCAGCCGGGCGCGCCTGGGCTCGGCCTTCACGATGGCGGCGCAGGATGCGGCGGAACGGGAATGGAAATTCGCCTGGCGGCCGATGCACGCGCAATCGAGCCTGAACCCGGTGGTGATCCGCATCGGCAGCCTGGAAAACTTCGCCGAAGTGCGCACGCGCGACCAGTACCCGGCCTGACCCGGCGTGGGTCAGCGCGGCGCCGGCAGGGCGGCCGCGCCGGTGCGGGCGATGTCCGTGCCGGCCGAGGGCAGCGCGCGCGGCGCGATGCCCTTGTCCAGGCGCGCCAGCACTGCGCCCATCATCCGTTCGATATCGCCGCGGATGATGTTGGTGCCGAGGATGCCGGGCACATAGAAGCCGGGCATCATGCGCCCGGAATAGACGATCTTCGTGCCGCCCGTTTCCGGCACCGGCACCAGTTCCCAGCGCGATTCATAGTGCTTCATGTCGCCCGAGATGAGGTCGATGTCGATCGACGACATCGGCTGTTCGGTGGCGCGCACGATCAGGTGGATCGAGCGCGACATGAACAGGAAGCGGGCGTTGCCGAACTGCTCGATGATCACCTCGTTGCCGTTGCGCGAGAGCACGCGGCACGACACCAGGTCCGGCACGAATTCCTCCATGCGGTCGTAGCCGGTCAGGATGCGCCACACGACCGGCAATGGCGCCTGCACGGTCCCGGTCGCATCGATCTCGTACATGTGCAGGGCATCCTGCGTGACGCGCTTGACCGTTACCTGGAGCTTGGGCGTGTCGGTACGCGCGCCCTCCGCGAGCACCAGCGCGGGCACGGCACACCCTAACAACAATAACAGCAATAGTTGCCTCATGATCTCAGCCTACGGTAACCGGCGGGGGAACACAAGCGCGCTCGCCGGCGTACCGTTAGCTGGCGCACGGAGCGGGCGGCACTGTCCAGCACGTGCCAAGGTGCCTGACCCCGTGACACGGGCTGATGCATGCTAACGGCCGAGCCCGTCTCAAGGTGCCTCGTATGATGATCCCGTCGGATCTTTGGCAAAATTACCGCTGAAGGAAACGGCCAGGCAGAGTGATGTCGATGGTGTCTAAGGCCAAGAGCCTGTGGGTCAGATTGGCGCCTCTGCCTGTTTTTCATTGTTAAGTCCGGACGGTATCTTAGGCTTCGAGCCTGCATACGAGGGTGGTCAACAAATGAATTTCGTAGGCACGCCAGTAGTAGGAATTGATGTCAGCAAAAGCAAACTGGATATAGCGTTGCTGAAGAATGGGAAGCTCAAGAGCAAAGTGCTTCCGAACAACAGGGACGGTTACGCAGAGCTGATAAAGTGGTTGAAGAATCAGGATGTTACGCTCGATGCGGTCCATATTTGCATGGAATCGACAGGCGTGTACAGCGAGCCTGTTGCCCTGGCATTGAGCGACATGGGCATGAAGGTCAGCGTCGTCAATCCTGCCAGCATCAAAGGATTTGGCCAGAGTCTAATCATCCGAAACAAAAACGACAAAGCTGATGCAGCTCTCATTGCGCGATACTGCGCAGCGATGAGCCCAGCGCTTTGGCAGGCCCCTTCGCACGAGCAGCGGCAATTGAGGGCTTGGAACGAGCATCTGGCATCGTTGAAAGACATTCGACAGCAACAGGCCAATCGTATCGAAGCACTTGAGTTTGCAAACCAGACCGAGGTGGCAGCTCACGCCAAGACGCACTTGGATTGGCTGGACAAACAAATCAAGCAGCTGGAGAACGATATCGATGATCACATCGATCGGCATCCGGATCTCCGGCACGATGCTGAGCTGATTGAGTCGATCCCAGGCCTTGGCCGCGGGACCGCGGCCAAGGTACTTGGTCGTGTGGGGAACCTGCGGCGCTTCGGCAGCGCCAAGGAACTGGCGGCCTACATTGGGGTGACGCCACGCCAGAGGCAATCAGGCAGCTCGGTGAGGGGTAGGACTACCATTACCAGAATGGGCTGTCGCGACCTGCGGGCAGCCCTATACATGCCAGCACTTACAGCGATCAGAAAGAACCCGCTGTTAAGGGAATTTGCAAACCGGCTGCAGTCAACAGGCATGGCTAAGATGGCTGTCATCGCTGCCGTCATGCGCAAGCTCGTGCACCAGATGTACGGCGTCGTCCGCTCAGGAAAGCCATTTGACCCGAATCACATGGGCAAAAGGCTTGCGGGTGAACACGGTATCTGACCCCATGACACGGGCTCGGCCATGGCGGGTCAGTGCCCGGCGTTCGCGGGCTCCTTGAATGTGTCGAGCACGTAGTGGCTCATATTGTCGGCCAGCACCTGTTCGCCGATGAAGATCTTGCCGGCCTGTTCCTGGCGCAGCAGGTCGGCCTCCTCTTCGCTGTGGGTGCGCACGACGGTGCGGATATCGGGATTGAGGGTGCGCGCCGTTTCGATCATCGCGCGGACGTGGAACGTATCCGCCGTGGCGATGACGAGCATGCGCGCATGGGCGATGTGGGCCTGGATCAGCACGGCCGGCTCGCCCGCGTTGCCCGCCACGGCGGGGATGCCGTCGCGCCGCAGTTCGTCGACGAGCTCGCGGTTCTGTTCCGCCACGATGTAGTGGATGCCATGCTCGTTGAGCGTGCGGGCAATGTGGCGGCCGACGCGGCCATAGCCCACTAGCACTACCTGGCCGGACAGCTTGGTGCGCGCCGTGGTGGTAGGCAATTCCGCGAGCGGGTCGGCCGGCCGGTCGAATTTCGCCGCCAGCCGCGCGTTGCGGCCGAGCCAGCGCTCCAGCGGGCCGGTGGCCGCGAACACGAGCGGGTTCAGGGCGATCGAGATGATGGCGCCTGCCAGCAGCAGGCTCTGGCCCGCTTGCGGCATGAGCTTCAGCGAAATGCCCAGCGCGGCCAGGATGAACGAGAATTCGCCGATCTGTGCCAGGCTGGCCGAGACCATCAGCGCCGTCTTGGCCGGGTAGCGCAGCAGCACCACCAGCAGGAAGGCCGCCAGCGACTTGCCGAAGATGATGATGGCCACCACGGCCAGCAGTTGCAGCGGCTGCTCCAGGATGATGCCCGGTTCGAACAGCATGCCGACGGAGACGAAGAACAGCACCGCGAACGCGTCGCGCAGCGGCAGCGATTCCTGCGCCGCGCGGTGCGCCAGCGCCGATTCGCGCAGCACCATGCCGGCAAAGAAGGCGCCCAGCGCGAAGGAGATGCCGAACAGCTTGGTGGCGCCGTACGCGATGCCGACGGCGGCGGCGATCACGCACAGCGTAAACAGCTCACGCGAGCCGGTGCGCGCTACCTGCCACAGGATCCATGGAAACAGCTTGCGCCCCACCACCAGCATGAAGGCGACGAACACGGCCACCTTGCCCAGCGTGAGGGCCAGCGTCGTCCAGAGGTTCGCGCCGGGATCGACGCCGGCGGCCTCGCCGCCCAGCGAGGGCGCCAGCGCCGGCAGCAGCACCAGCACGATCACGGTGACGAGGTCTTCGACGACGAGCCAGCCGACGGCGATGCGGCCGTTGAAGGTGTCGAGGATGCCCCGCTCCTCCAGCGCGCGCAGCAGCACCACGGTGCTGGCGACGGATAGCGCCAGGCCGAACACGAGCCCGCCGCCGACCGGCCAGCCCCACCAGTGGGCCAGGCCCATGCCCATCGCGGTGGCGGCGGCGATCTGCAGCACGGCGCCGGGCAGCGCCACCTTGCGCACTTCCCACAGGTCATCCAGCGAGAAATGCAGCCCCACGCCGAACATCATCAGCATCACGCCGATCTCGGCAAGCTGGCCAGCCAGGGCGGCATCGGCAACGAAGCCGGGCGTGGCGGGACCGAGGAGGATGCCGGCGGCGAGATAGCCGACGAGGGCGGGGAGCTTGAGGCGGGCGGCGATGAAGCCGAGAACGAGGCCGAAGCCGAGGGCGGCGGCGATGGTGGTGATCAGGCTGACGTCATGGGGCATGCAAGCGGGGTTCCTTTCGGTGGAGTGCGAGGCGGCACATGCCGCCCCTTGCCGAAAGTATAAACGCGAGCCGCCCCGGGCCCGCGCCGTTTTTCCCGCTATTTGTCTTTTACACCTTGCGCACGACCACGCTGCCGATCGAGTAGCCGGCACCGAACGAGCAGATCACGCCATACGCGCCCGCCGGCAGGTCGTCCTGGTACTTGTGGAAGGCGATGATCGAACCGGCGGACGATGTATTGGCATACGTGTCCAGCACCACCGGCGCTTCTTCCGCCGTGGCATCGCGGCCGAGGATCAGGCGGGCGATCAGCTGGTTCATGTTCAGGTTGGCCTGGTGCAGCCAGTAGCGGCCGATCTGTTCGACCTGCAGGCCGGCGCTGGCGATCGAGTTCTTGATCATCTCGGCGGCCATCGGGCACACGTCCTTGAACACCTTGCGGCCCTGCTGCTTGAACAGCTTGTCGGGCTGGCCCACGCCGGCTTCGTCGAAGCGGTTCATGAAGCCGAAGTTGTTGCGGATATTGTTCGAGAACGACGTCTTGAGCTTCATGTCCACGATCTCGAACTGATGTTCCGACACGGCGGTATCGCGCGGCTCGATCACCATCGCCGTGCAGGCATCGCCAAAGATGAAATGGCTGTCGCGGTCGCGGTAGTCCAGGTGCCCGCTGGTGATTTCCGGATTGAGCACGAGCACGGCGCGCGCCTGGCCCGTCTGCACGGCCGTCGCGCCGGTCTGGATGCCGAAGGTGGCGGACGAGCAGGCCACGTTCATGTCGAAGCCGAAGCCGTCGATGCCCAGCGCCTGCTGCACCTCGATCGCCATGGCCGGGTAGGCGCGCTGCATGTTCGAGCAGGCCACGATCACCATGTCGATGTCCGACGGCTGGCGCTGCGCGCGTGCCAGCGCTTCCCTGGCGGCGGCGACGCAGATTTCCGCCTGCAGCGACAGTTCCTCGTTGGCGCGCTCGGGAATGCGCGGCGCCATCCGCGTCGGATCGAGGATGCCTTCCTTGTCCATTACATAGCGCGACTTGATGCCCGAGGCCTTTTCGATGAAGGCGGTGGACGAGGGCTCGAGCGCCGTGACGGTGCCGGCCTCGATGGCGGCCGCATGCTCGGCGTTGAACAGCTCCACGTAGGCGTTAAAGGCTTGCACCAGTTCTTCGTTCGAGATCGCGTGCGGCGGCGTGAACAGCCCGGTACCGCTGATAACGGCTTGTTTCATAAGCAAACTTTCGAATTCGTTAAGGGCGCAAGCGCCGCTGAGGCGCAGATTCTACCTGAGAAATAACATGGAAAACCGCATCGAAAATTGACGCAAAAAAACGACGCCCGTGGACGTCGTTGCGGTGCCGGCACATGGCCGCGGTCACTTCGCGGCCGCCTGCACGATTGCCGATTCCGGCTTGGCCGTCTGCACCGGCAAGCCTTTCAGGTGGTTCAGCGCCTGGGCCAGCTGGAAGTCCCCCGTGCCGCCGTACTCGAGCGGCTTGCGCTTTTTCTCCAGCGCCAGGATGCGCGCCTGTTCCTCCAGCTCGTCGCGGCGCTCCTTCGCGGCTTCTTCCTCGCGATCGTTGGCCAGGTGGCGCGTCAGGTCGGCTTCGCGCATGCGCAGCGCGTTCAGCCCGTCGCCATCGGGGTATTCGTTCACCAGCAGGTCGGGCACGATGCCCTTGGCCTGGATCGCGCGGCCGTGCGGCGTGTAGTAGCGCGCCGTGGTCAGCTTGAGCGCAGTGTCGGCCGTCAGCTGGCGGATCGTCTGCACCGAACCCTTGCCGAAGGTTTGCGTGCCGATGATCGTGGCGCGCTTGTAATCCTGCAGCGCGCCGGCCACGATCTCCGAGGCGGAGGCAGACCCGGTATTGACCAGCACGGCCAGCGGCACGCGCCGGACCGCTTCGGGCAGGCGCGCCAGCGGGTCGCTGTCGCTGCGCAGCGAGTAGTACTCGGCGCGGGCATAGTAAATCTGTTTCGAGTCCGGCAGCTGGCCGTTGGTGGACACCACCGGCGTATCCTTCGGGAGGAAGGCCGCGGCCACGCCGATCGCCCCCTGCAGCACGCCACCGGGATCGTTGCGCAGGTCGAGCACCATGCCCTTCAGGTTCGGTTCTTGCCGGTACAGCTCGGTGATCTTGGCGGCCAGGTCATCGACCGTGGGTTCCTGGAACTGGGCCACGCGCAGCCATGCATAGCCGGGCTCGACGATCTTGCCCTTCACGCTCTTCTGCAAGATTTCCTCGCGCACGAGGCTGAACGTGAGCGGCTGCGGCTCGTCCTCGCGCAGCACCGTCAGCGTGACCTTGCTGTGCGGTTCGCCGCGCATCTTCTTCACCGATTCGTCCAGCGACAGACCCTTCAGCGGCATCGAATCGAGGCGCGTGATGAGGTCGCCGGCCTTGATGCCGGCGCGGTAGGCGGGCGAGTCTTCGATGGGGGCCACGATACGGATATAGCCTTCATCGCTCTGGGCGATCTCGATGCCCAGGCCCACGAAGCGGCCTTGCGAGCCTTCGCGTAACTCGGCATAGGCTTTCTTGTCGAGGTAGGCCGAGTGCGGATCGAGCGAGGCGACCATGCCCGAGATGGCTTCGGTGAGCAGCTTCTTGTCCTCGACCTGTTCGACATAATCGGACTTGATCAGGCCATACACGTCGGCCAGCTGGCGCAACTCTTCCAGCGGCAGGGCAGGCTCCGCGGCGCGCTGCGCCATCGCCGAAAATTGCAGCGAGACGGCAATGCCGGCCACCACGCCAACGCCGACGAGGCCGGCGCTCTTCAGTTTCTTACCCATGTGATCGCCCTTCCTGACACGCAGCGGTCACTCGACGGCTGCCGGTCCAGTATAAACCCGATTTCCGCGGAATGTGGCGGCGGGTACGGCGGGGCGCGCATCGTTTGCGGGATTTTCAGCCCGGCTTGCCGGAACCGTTATCGCGCCGCCAACGTCGTGCCCGCCGAGGACTTGTACGGCCGCGTTAATGTGAGTTACCAATTGTAAGAATGCCGGAAAGCCATGAAATCGCGACCTACACTGGGCCCGTATTTCTCTCTACCCTGAAGTGGTTTTGGCCTGCGCCTCCAAGCGCAGGCTTTTTTTTGCACGGAGCATTCATGAATATGTGGAAGAAGGGCGCGGCCGCGCTGGCCGCCGCGCTGCTGGTGACGGGCACGGCAAGCGCGCTGCCGATGATGGAGATGCGTGCGCAGGACCTGCTGATGATGGCGCCCGCGCTGAAGGAGTCGCTGAAGCTTAATGCGAACCAGCAGACCTTGTGGCAGCAGACCGAAGGCAAGACGCGCACGCTGTTGCGCGAGCGGCAGTCGCGCACCGAGAGGATGCAGGCCGGCACCTTGCAGGTTCTGCAAGGCAAGGACGTCGAATTGCGCGACCTGGCGGGCGCGCTCGATGCGGAGAACGCCCTCCAGCAAGCCGAGGAAAAGCAGTTGCGCGAATGGTGGCTGACGGTGAACGACGCGCTCGACGAGACGCAGCGCCGCGCGGTGGCCGTGTTCCTCGCCGAGCAGTTGCAGCGCAAGCCGGAAGGGCCGGGCGGCGGCAATGGCGGGCCCCCGCGCGGCGAGGGCGGCGGTGGGGGACACCGCGGCGGCCCCGGCGGCATGGGTGGTGGTGCAGGCGGCGGGATCAGCATCGGCCGCTGACCTTCGGCGGCTACGAGAGTGCGCCGGCCGGCAACCTCGTGTACGCTAACGGATGAGGTCACGCGACACCGCGCGTGGCCCGAATCCAAGAGTCAACCCGGGACCGGCCCCCACGAAGGATCGCTCCCTTTTCCGAAAGCGGCCACGTGAAACGACACCTCCTTTCCACCCTCATCCTCGCCCTGTGCGGCGGCGCGGCCATCGCCGCCACCGCCGTGCCATCCTCCGGCATCGACACACAGTACATCGACCATGGCGTGCGCGTGCAAGACGATTTCTTCGAACACCTCAATGGCGGCTGGCTGAAGACGGCCGAGATCCCGGCCGACAAGGCGAGCTGGGGCTCGTTCATGAAGCTGCGCGACGACACGCTGCCTCAGCTGCGCGGCATCATCGAAGACCTGGCGAAGCAGAAGGGCTTGCAGGGCGACGAGCGGAAGATCGCCGACCTGTATGCCAGCTACATGGACGAGAAAAAGCTCGATGCGCTGGGGATCAAGCCGCTGCAGGCTGAGCTGGCGCGCATCGCCGCCGTGAAGGACAAGGCCGCCATTCCCGCGCTGGTCGCGCACCTGAACCGCCTCGGCGTGGTGACGCCGTACGCCGTGCGCGTCTCGCAGGATGCCCGGGAATCGTCGCGCTACGCCGTCTACGTGGCGCAAAGCGGCCTGGGCCTGCCGGACCGCGACTACTACCTGAAGAAGGACGACGCCAAGCTGGCCGACGCGCTCGCCAAGTACGAGCTGCACATCGCGAAGGTGCTGGCCTTGGCTGGACACAAGGATGCCGCGGCCCAGGCAAAGCACATCGTGGCGCTGGAAACGGCGCTGGCGCAGGCGCAGTGGACCAAGGTGGAAAACCGCGATCCCGTGAAGCGCCACAACAAGGTGCCGATCGACCAGCTGGCCGCGCTCGCACCCGGCTACGACTGGCAGGGCACGCTCGCCGCCGGCGGCATCGGCACCAGGACGGCTCAGTCTCCCGCTCAGTTTCCCAATTACGTCATCGTCATGCAGCCCAGCTACCTGCAAGGCTTTGCCAAGACGCTGAACGATACCGACCTGGCCACCTGGAAGTCGTACTTCACCTGGCAACTGCTGCGCGACGCGTCGCCATACCTGTCGAAGCCGTTCGCGGACGCGCACTTCGCCTTCTACGGCACGGTGCTGACGGGCGTGACGGAACAGCCGCCGCGCTGGAAGCGGGGCGTGGGCGTGGTCGAGGGCGCGATCGGCGAAGGGCTGGGCAAGCTGTACGTGGCGCAGTACTTCCCGCCGGAGCGCAAGGAAAGGATGGAAAAGCTCGTCGCAAACCTGCTGGTGGCATACCGGCAGAGCATCGACACGCTGGACTGGATGGGCCCGGAGACCAAGAAAGAAGCGCAAGCCAAGCTGGCCAAGTTCACCCCGAAGATCGGTTACCCGGACAAGTGGCGCGACTACGCGAAATTCAAGACCGTGAAGGGCGACCTGGTGGGCAACCTGCGCCGCGCCGCCGAATTCGACTACGACCGCAATATCGCCAAGCTGGGCCAGCCGATCGACCGCACCGAATGGGGCATGACGCCGCAGACGGTGAACGCCTACTACCGCTCCACGACGAACGAGATCGTGTTCCCGGCCGCGATCCTGCAACCGCCGTTCTTCGATGCGAAGGCCGACGACGCGGTGAACTACGGCGCAATCGGCGCCGTGATCGGCCACGAGATCAGCCACGGCTTCGACGATTCGGGCAGCCAGTCCGACGGCGACGGCAACCTGCGCAACTGGTGGACCGACCAGGACCGCGCCAACTTCAAGGCCAAGACCGACCGGCTGGTGGCGCAGTACGATGGCTACAGCCCGCTGCCCGGCTACAACGTGAACGGCAAGCTGACCCTGGGCGAGAATATCGCCGACAACTCGGGCCTGGCGATCGCCTACAAGGCCTACAAGCTGTCGCTGAACGGCCAGAGCGCGCCGGTGATCGACGGCCTGACCGGCGAGCAGCGCTTCTACATGGGCTTCGGCCAGGTCTGGCGTTCGAAGATGCGCGAGGCGCAGCAGATCGTGCAGGTGAAGACCGACCCGCATTCGCCGGGCCGCTTCCGGGCCAACGGCACCGTGGTCAACCAGCCTGGCTTCTACGAGGCGTTCGGCGTGAAGGAAGGCGACAAGCTGTATCTGAAGCCGGAAGAGCGTGTGATCATCTGGTAACGAGCATCTGGTAATGAGCATCCGGTAAGTCCACGCTGTACTCCGCAAAAAGACCACATGCCCGTGGTCTTTTTGCATTCATGGCAAACCGGTATGGTATTGTCGATCGACCGGCATCCGTCCGGACAATACATCGTCTTCTACAAGAGGGAAATACCTTGAAACGACACCTGTTAAGTGCATTGACGCTGAGCCTCCTGGCCGGCGTGTGCGGCTTCGCAAACGCGGCCGACCAGGCCCCGGCCGGCAAGGCGGCATCGGGCATCGCCATCGAATACATCGACCCATCCGTGCGCGCCCAGGACGATTTCTTCGTCCATACCAACGGCAAGTGGCTGGCCACCACCGAGATCCCGGCCGACAAAGCGAGCTGGGGCTCGTTCCACAAGCTGCACGAGGATACCCAGCCGCAGCTGCGCAAGATCATCGAGGATGCCGCGGCCGGCGCCAAGGATGCCGACCAGCAGCGCATCGGCGACTTTTACGCCAGCTTCATGGATGAAGCCCGCGTCGAGCAACTGGGCGCCACGCCGATCAAGGGCGAGTTGAGCAAGATTGCCGCCATTGCAGACAAGAAGGCGCTGCCGCAACTGTTCGCGCACTTCAACCGCTTCGGCGTAACGGCGCCGATCAACCTGACGATCCACCAGGACAACAAGGATTCGACCAAGTACGTGGTCGACTTCTTCCAGGATGGCCTGGGTTTGCCCGACCGCGATTATTACCTGAAGAAGGACGATGCCAAGCTGGCCGATGCGCTGGCCAAGTACGAAGTCCACGTGGCGAAGATGCTGACCCTGGCCGGCGATGCGAATGCCGCCGCCAATGCCAAGGCCATCGTGGCCTTCGAGACCGAGATCGCCAATATCCAGTGGAGCAAGGTGGAATTGCGCGACCCGGTGAAGGCGTACAACAAGTACGACATCGCCAAGGTCGGCGAACTGATGCCGGGCTTCGACTGGCAGGCCTACCTGGCAGCGACCGGCGTGCAGGGCAAGGTTTCGTATGTGATCGTCAGCCAGCCGACCTACCTGCAGGCGCTGGACAAGGTGCTGGCGAACACCCCGCTGGAGACGGTCAAAGCGTATGCGCAGTGGCAGCTCGTGCATGACGCGGCGCCCTACCTGTCGAAGGCCTTCGTCGACGAGAACTTCGCCTTCTACGGCACCACGCTGTCCGGCGCGACCGAGAACCGGCCGCGCTGGAAGCGCGCCGTGAGTTCCACCGAAGCCGCGTTGGGCGAGGCGATCGGCAAGGTCTACGTGCAGCAGCATTTCCCGGCCGAATACAAGGCACGCATGGAAGTGCTGGTGAAGAACCTCCTGACGGCGTTCAAGCAGAGCATCAATACGCTGGACTGGATGACGCCGGCGACCAAGAAGGAAGCGCAGGCCAAGCTGGCCAAGTTCACGACCAAGATCGGCTACCCGAACAAGTGGCGCGATTACTCCGCGCTGACGGTGAAGCGCGACGACCTGCTGGGTAACGTGATGCGCGGGAACGAGTTCAACTACAACAAGGAGTTGAACAAGCTGGGCAAGCCGATCGACCGCGACGAGTGGCTGATGACGCCGCAGACGGTGAACGCCTACTACAACCCGGAAATGAACGAGATCGTGTTCCCGGCCTCGATACTGCAGCCGCCGTTCTTCGATCCGAAAGCCGACGATGCCGTGAACTACGGCGCGATCGGCGGCGTGATCGGCCACGAGATCAGCCACGGCTTCGACGACCAGGGCGCCCAGTACGATGGCGACGGCAACCTGCGCGACTGGTGGAGCCCGGCCGACCACAAGAACTTCAAGGCCAAGACGAGCCAGCTGGTGGCGCAATACGGCGCCTACAGCCCGCTGCCCGGCTATAACGTGAACGGCGAGCTGACGCTCGGCGAGAACATCGGCGACAACTCCGGCCTGGCCGTGGCCTACAAGGCCTACAAGCTGTCGCTGAAGGGCAAGAAGGCACCGGTGATCGACGGCCTGACGGGCGACCAGCGCTTCTACATGGGCTGGGCGCAGGTGTGGCGCATGAAGATGCGCGAACCGGCGCAGATCGTGCAGATCAAGACCGACCCGCACGCCCCGGGCCAGTTCCGCGCCAACGGCACCATGCGCAACCAGCCGGGCTTCTACGAGGCCTTCAAGGTGAAGCAGGGCGACAAGATGTACCTGCCGCCGAAGGAGCGCGTGATCATCTGGTAAGGTGGTCGCATGAACGAAAAGGCCGCCCGGTTGGGCGGCCTTTTCGTTTGGTGCTGCGTGCGCGTCGCCGATCAACCCTTCGGCGGTTGCGCCGCTTCTGCGGCGGCCGGCGCATCGGCTGCGGGTGCGGCGCCTGCCGGTGCCGCGGCTGCCGCCGGTGCTTCCGGTTCCTTGAACTTGGCGCCGGACTGGTTGGCCATGTACACGACGGCGCGTGCGACTTCCACATCGTCGAGCTCGGGATTGCCGCCCTTGGCCGGCATGGCCCGCAAGCCTTCGATGGCGTGCTTCACGACCGTGTCGTAGCCCTGCGCGATGCGCGCGGCCCACTGGCCGGCATCGCCCGTCTTCGGCGCACCGGCGATCCCGGCGCCATGGCAGGCCTGGCAAGTGGACGTGTACACGGCCTCGGCGGTCTGCAGCACCTTCGGCGCGTTGGCATCCTTGAAGGTAAAGCCTTCGTCGGCGACCGGCTTCAGGCGGGCGGCGATGGCTTCCGGCGACATGGCGTCGGAACCGGCGCCGGCGAGTTTTTGCTGAGTGACGAACTGGACCAGCAGGATGATGCCGAAAATGGTGACGACGAAGAATGCGATGACCGCTGCAGCGAGTTGCTTCGGGGTCCGGATGAAGGATTGATGCTCGTGGTGTGCGTCGCTCATGATTTCCTTAGTACAAGAGGCTGGTGGGCCAGCGTTAATGTTGTCAACATCAGGGTACTTGGGTATGGCAGACTTCTCGCCGAGAAACTGGCCGATTATAGTCCTTAAATGATGGGTCGGGAAACAAACCCGGCCGTGCGGGAACATGCGGCGCATTCGGCCATTCCGGGAAAGCGGCTCGATCCCCGAGAGCAAAATACTTGTGCTTTCGGATAGACGCCGGGCGCGAAAGCCGGTATCCTTCGGTTCTCCGTGCGGCTGTAGCTCAGTGGATAGAGTATTGGCCTCCGAAGCCAAGGGTCGCTGGTTCGATCCCAGCCAGCCGCACCACCTGCATTGCTTGTCCCCCCGCAGTTCTTCAACTGCTCATCGACTGCTCATCGACTGCTCATCGACTGCTCATCGACTGCTCATCGACTGCTCATCGACCGTTCCCCTATTGGCCGTCAGTATGTCCATCGGCGGTGACCAGCTATACATCACAAGGCGACGTCCTTGGATCTGTCGCCGGATTTCCGCACTTTCTTCCGCACGCGCCGGACCCCGAGCGTGGGTATGCTGCTTTTTGCGGCTTGCTTAGTCCAGATCACTTCCTCTCAATTCAGGCCTTGGTCGCTCTGTCGGAAAACTTTACAGTCAATTTGCGCCAAGACAAGCCTTGGCTGTAAGTGGTTGATTTTCTTCACTATCAGAAACTGGCACGGTCCATGCTTATTATCGTCCAGGCAAGACCAACCGCTTATTTCCAGGAGATATCATGAAGATTAAAACGCTGCTCGCCGCAGTCGCCCTGACCGTCGCCGGCGTCACCCCAGCCTTCGCAGGCGTGGCGGGCATGGCCGACCTGTCCATTTCCCAGTTGCTGGTGGTTGATCCGGTGACCGGCAACCCAAGCCCGATCGCGCCCTCGATCCAGATCACGAGTGACTCGCGGACCGGTACCGCCGATTCGAACTACAACGGTGTCGTCGGCACCGGTGCCGGTGCGGGCAGTATCACGGACATCCGTACCGATGGTACCCCTGCTGCGGTGGACGTTGCCTATCGTTGCGCCGGCCCGTCGTGCGGGAACATCAATACCATCTATCCGGGCGGCGCCGAGAACAATGCCGGGACCAACTTCCTGACGAACCAGGGCAACTACGCGCTGGGCGACATGAACATCCAGGGCAATGCACTGGTGGGCGGCGCGAGCGGCTTGACCCGCGGCGATACGTCGGCGGACTTTGCCGATGCCATCGGCGGCGCGAACGCGACGATTTTGAACGGCGTGTCGGTCGTGACCAACTTCACCGCCGGCGCGACGGCCAGCCTGGCCTTTGCACTGGACTACGACGCCTTCGTGCGCGTGTTCGTCGACCCGCTGCTGCCGGCGGGCTACGATACCCTGGCCTCGGCCGGCATCACCTTCAGCCTGACCCTGCGCAACACGACCACCGGCACGACCTTGCTGCAATGGACGCCGGACGAACTGAACCGCGGTCTGCTGGCCGAAAACGCCTCCCAGAACGCCGTCCACGACTTCGAAGGTACGATCACCTCCGACGCGTTCACCGTTATCGGTGGCAATACCTACAGCCTGGTCATCTCGCAGGCATCCAACTCGGCCATCCAGCTGAACGCCGTGCCGGAACCGGAATCGCTGCTGCTGGTCGGCCTGGGCCTGCTGGCCATGGGTGTGACCGTCCGCCGCAAACGTCTGCAATAATTACCGGGGCTTTCCCTCGACAAGCCCGGGCATGCCCGGGCTTTTTCCTTTGTACGTGCCATGCCAAGACAGACCGCCGATACAACAAATGTGACCGGGCTGGCCCAAGCGGGCGGACGGGTGTTGCGACCGCGCACCACCGCGCAGGTGCAACGCATCGTGCGGCTCGCCAACCGCGCCGGCTGGACGATCAACCCGGTCTCGACGGGGCTCAACTTCGGCTACGGCGGGGCGTCGCCCGCCCGGGCGACCGATATCCAGCTCGACCTGGGCAGGATGACGTCGATCCGCAATGCCGCCGAGATTTCGCGCAGCCATCCGGTCGCCGTGATCGAGCCGGGCGTGACCCAGCAGGCCCTGCATGCGTGGCTGCAGCGTCACCACCCGGACCTGTCCTTCAACGTTACGGGCTCGGCCAGGGAAACCAGCATCATCGGCAATGCGCTGGACCGTGGCGTCGGCTATTTCGGCCCGCGCAAGGAAGACTTGTTCGGCTTGGAGGTCGTCACCGGCAGCGGCGAACTGATACAGACCGGTTTTCGCCGGCTCGGCGAAGCGTCGCCACTGGCGCACAGCCATCCTTATGGCCTGGGCCCCATCCTCGATGGTCTGTTTTTCCAGGGAAACTGCGGCATCGTGACGAGCGCCTGCTTCCGCCTGGTGCCCAAGCGGCCCAAGGCCGTGGCCGTCTCGCTGGGATTGCGCGATGGCGCGCAGCTGGGCCAGTTCATCGACCGGCTCGCCGAGCTGAAGCGGGAAGGGGTGATGGAGTCGGTCACGCACATCGCCAATCGCCAGCGCAGCTATGCATCGCTGATGTACGGCATTTCCACCTATCTCGAAGAACAATGCGGGCGCACGCCCGAGGCGGCCGCGGAGGAAGCAAGGCAAGCCCTGGCGCTGATCGCGAAAGGCGAATGGACGAGCCTGGGTGCCATCACCGGCTCGGAGGCGCAGGTGCGCGCGAATCTGGCCGAGGTGCGCGCCCGCGTCGGCGCGATCGCGACCGTGCGGGTACTGACGGAAGAAAAGCTGGCGGGCGGCTACCGGGTCATGCATGCGCTGCGCTTCCTGCGCGGTGCGCGGGCCAACGCCGCGGCCATTGCCGCGATCCGGCCCCTGCACGTGCTGGCCCTCGGCCAGCCCACCGATGCCGCGATCGACAACCTGTTGTGGCGGTTTGGCCACAGCGACCTGCCGGCCACGCAGCTGGACCGGACGAACTGCGGACTGATCTTCATCAACCCCGCGTTGCCGATGGATGGCGGGCTCGTCGCGAGAATCGTGCGCGAACTCGAAGACGTGGCACGGCCATTCGAGCTGTACATGACGATCAATATCGAAACGGCCACGTCCCTGGTGGCCGTCATCAATCTATTGTTCGACCGGAGCAATCCCGCCGAGGCCGCCGCCGCGCGGGCGAAGGCCGATGCGCTGCATGCGCATCTGCGCGCCAACCGGCTCGAGGTTTATCGTGCCCGCGCCGACATGATGAAGGACGTGGTCGACCCGGCCGATCCGTACTGGCAGGTGGTGGGCGCCATCAAGCGGGCGCTCGACCCGAACGGCGTCATTGCGCCCGGCCGCTACAGTCCCTGAGCGCGACCGCCGGCAGCCGGCCGCGGATCACAGCTGTTTCAGCAGGGCGCGCGCCTGCTCGGCCTGCGCCACATCGTCCTTGCGGGACAGCAGGGTTTCCAGTTCCTTGCGGGCCGATGCCTTGTCGTTGTTCTTTGCAAGCGCGGCCGCCAGGTGATAGCGGATGTCGGCCGCGTTGGGCTCGGCGGCGATGGCCTGTTTCAACAGGGGCAAGCCCCGGCCGAGGTTGCCTTGCTCGACCAGCATCCAGCCGAGCGTATCCATCACGGCGCCGCTTTGCGGCAGTGCCTTCAGGGCCCGCTCCGCCGTTTCCACGGCGCGCGGGTCGTTCACGGCCGCGTAGGCCAGCGCCAGATTGTTGAGGATTATGCCATTGTCCGGCACTTCCTTCAGCAAGCCCGTGAAGGTGTCGATCGCGGCCTGGTACTTCTTGTGTGCGAAGTACCGTTCGCCGAGGTACACGGCGATCGCCCTGTCCTTCGGACTTTCCGCGCGCCAGCGCTGGACCAGCTTCAACGCTTCTTCGGGATCACCCGCGTGCACGTATGCATTGGCCAGCTTGAGCCGCAGGGGGGAAGACTTCTTGTCCAGGTCCAGGGCGCGCTGATAGACCGGGATGGCGAGCTCGGGCTTGCGCTGGGCTTCGCGGATTTCCGCCTCCACGATCAGTGCGGGGATGCGGTTGGGCATGCGTCCCTGCGCATCACGGGCGAACATGACCGCCTGGTCGTAATTGCCGCGGCGGGTTTCCACGGCGGCGCGGGCCAGGACCAGCGAGACATCGTCCGGGCGCTCGGCGCTCGCCTTGCGCAGGATCTCGGCCGCCAGGCCGCGCTCGCCCAGTTCCTCGTAGGCAGCCGCCAGGCGGGCGGTCATGCCCGTCGTGCGCGGTTGCAGGGCCGCGAGGCGCCCGTAGGCTTCCAGCGCCGCCGCCTTGTTGTCGTTTGCCGCCTGGACGCGGCCGAGCATGTCGAGCAACTGCGGATCGTCCGGGCTTTCAACCTGCATCGCGGAGATTAGTGCCAGGGCCTTGCGCTTTTCGCCGGCGGCCAGGTATTGCTGTGTCAGCCGAAGGCCCGGTCCCGCCACTTTCGGGCTTGCCGCATGGGCCTGTTCGAGCCACTTGATCGCGTCCGCCGGCTTCTTGTCGATGATCGCGATGTCGGCCAGGGCGAGCATTGCCTGCGCACTGCCGGGATTCTTGTCGAGGAAGGCCTGGTAGTGCTGGCGCGCCGGTTCCAGTTTCTTGTCCGCCAGCTCCATCCGCGCCAGGTTATCCGCGGCGGTGAAGAACGAGGGCTGCGCCTGCAGCGATTTCTGGAATGCCGCGCGGGCCGCCGCGCGGTCGCCCTTGCCCAACTGTGCACCGCCGGCGAGATTGAGCAGCACGGCGTTGTCCGGCGCACGCTTGAGCATCTGGTCGAGCACCGCCACGGCCGCGTCATTCTGCTTCAGGCGCAGGTGCGTGGTGGCCAGCACGATGCCGGCATCGATCGCCGTCGGCGGGCTCAGTTCCACACCCTTGCGCATGGCGGCCACTGCGCCGTCGGCATCCCCCATGCTCATCCTGGCCAGGCCCAGGCCGATATGGGACTGGGCGTGCGTGGGCTGCAGCTCGATGGCACGACGATAGGTCGCGGTGGCCTTGTCGTATTGCTTCAGGTTCAGGTAGGCGCGGCCACCGATGTTGATCAGGGCGGGATCGGTCGAGGTGTCGAGGAATGGCGCCAGTTGCGCGAGCGCTTCGCGCGGCTGGCTGGAGCCGAGGTAGACCGAGGCTAGCATCTTGCGCGCCTGCACATTGCGCGGATCCGACTCGACATACTTTTTCAGGTGCTGTTCGGCCTGCGGGAGCGAGCCCAGGGCGAAGTGGGTTGCGCCGGCCAGCAATTGGCTGGGAAGGTGCTCGGGCGCGACCTTCAGTACGACCTGGACGCTGTCCAGTGCCTGCTTGTACTTTCCTTCCGCAAACGCGAGCTGTGCCTGCGCATGGTAGGCAAGGATGTTCTGTGGCGCCAGCTTCTTCAATGCCGCGAGGTCGGCGCGGGCATCGTCGTACTTGCGCTGGCCGATGTCGATGTAGGCTTTTTGCAGATAGGCTGCCGCGGTGTCCGGCGCGACCTTCAAGGCCTTGTCGTACACCGCCCGGGCCGCGTCGAGTTGCCCCATCGCCTTGTCGAGATCGGCACGGAACAACAGCGTGTCGACATCGGCCGGATGGTGCGCTACCGCCTGGTCCGCCAAACGCACCACCTCGGCAGCGTCGTTCTTCAACATGGCGTGGCGCGCGAGCCCCCTCAGCGCCTCGCTGTTGTTCGGCTCCAGTTTCAGCGCGCTTTCGAACGCCTGGCGCGAGTCGTCCACCTTCTGCAGCGCGAGCAAGGCGTCCCCGCGCAGGCTCAGCAGCGATGCGGTAGGCGGCAAGGAAGCGATCTCATCCAATACGGCTTGCGGCTTGTTCTGCAACAGCAGTGCTTTGGCCAGCAGCGGCAACGCTTCCGTCCGGTTGCTGCCGAGCTTGATGGCTCGCTGCAATTCCTTCTCCGCGGAGACGGCGTCGCCGGTCTTCAGGTACAGGCGCCCCAGGGCGAAGCGGGCGGCGGCATCGTCGGGCGCCGCCTGCAGGGCGTTCTTCAGCTGGATGATCGCCGCCTTGCTGTCGCCCTTGCTCTCATACTGTTTTGCCTGGGCGATCAACTGTTCGGGCGACTCGTCCTTGGAGCACCCGGTGATGGCCGCGAAGACCAACGCGAGGGCCGCGGCCATCCGCTTGTTTCTCATGCTGTAATGCATAGGTCATCCCTGTCAAAAGCACTGTCGAGCGCTGCGTCGATGCGCCGCCACCAAAGATCATATACCGGCGAAATCGAAACCTGTTAACAAAACTAAATTTAATTTTTGCAACTCGTAGCCACATGTTGTCTTGCGGTTACGGTGACATCGTGCTTGACAGGCAGTCACGCTGATAAGTTTCCTTTGTGCATGAACCGCCGATGCGCGAGCACAACGTTTCGACTTTTTTCCTGCGAGTTCGACAATTTCCTTACATTTTGTGTTGTCAATAAGGTTATGCTTTCTGGCATTGCTTTGTTTCATCGAATTGCCGGCCAAAGTGCCTAAAGGTTGCGTTATCGCTGCTGCATGGTCGAGGTTGCGTTGTAAAATGAGGTCGTATCTTTTCTGCAATTTCTGGTAGACAATGACGGCCGGACGGCTTCCGCGCTTGCGCGGGCGGCGGACGGATGGCTGATCGTTGCGGTCGACTGCTGGGTTAATTCGTTCGCCAACGGAATTTCTGGTATTGCTAGTGCCGTAATTAACTTTTTGATATATAGTTGGCATAAACACAAATTGTAATTCTCGAACGGAACCCGATATGGAAAACGATCAAATCGTTGCAGTAGTGGGACTGGGCTATGTGGGTTTGCCCCTGGCAGTGGAGTTCGGCAAGAAGCGTGCAACTATCGGTTTTGACCTATCGGAGGCCAAGGTCGAGAATTACAAGCGATTCGTCGATCCCACCGGCGAAGTCTCGACGGATGACCTGAAAGCGGCGCGCCACCTGACGGTGACCACCGACCCGGCGGCGCTGGCGCAGGCCGACTACATCGTGGTCGCCGTGCCGACCCCGGTCGACATTGCGCACAATCCCGATTTCGGCCCCCTGGTCGGCGCATCCACCAGCGTCGGCAAGCACATGAAGCGCGGTGCCATCGTGGTCTACGAATCGACCGTGTATCCCGGCGCCACCGAGGAAGTCTGCATTCCGATCCTGGAGAAGCAATCCGGCCTCAAGTGGAAAGAGGATTTCCATGTCGGCTTCTCGCCGGAACGCATTAACCCGGGCGACAAGCAGCACACACTGACCACCATCCTGAAGGTCGTCTCCGGCGACGACGCGGCCACGCTCGAAGCGGTCGCGCAACTGTACGAGTCGATCATCACCGCCGGCGTATACCGCGCCTCGAGCGTGAAGGTGGCCGAGGCGGCGAAAGTGATCGAGAATACCCAGCGCGACCTGAACATCGCGCTGATGAATGAACTGGCCATCATCTTCGACAAGATTGGCATCGACACGCTCGAAGTGCTGCAGGCCGCCGGCACCAAGTGGAACTTCCTGCCGTTCCGGCCGGGCCTGGTGGGCGGCCACTGCATCGGCGTCGATCCCTATTACCTGACGCACAAGGCCGAGATGATCGGCTATCACCCGCAGGTGATCCTGGCGGGCCGCCGCATCAACGACGGCATGGCGAAGTTCGTTGCCGAAAAAACGGTGAAGGAAATGATCGCCACCGGCTGCCACGTGAAGGGCGCCAAGGTGAACGTGCTGGGGCTGACCTTCAAGGAAAACTGCCCGGACCTGCGCAACTCGAAGGTGGCCGACGTGGTGGCCGAACTGCAATCGTATGGGCTGGACGTGCACGTCTACGACCCGGTGGCCGACGCCGGCGAAGCCATGCACGAATACGGCATCAAGCTGGACAGCTGGGAAACGCTGCCCCGCGCCGATGCCGTCGTGGCGGCGGTATCGCACAAGGAACTGCTGGCGCTGTCGCTGACCGACCTCGCAGCCAAGCTGAACGATGGTGGCTGCTTCATCGACGTGAAGTCGCAGTTCCCGTTGTCCGGCCTGCGCGAGGCGGGTTACGCCGTCTGGCGCCTGTAAGCGTCGGGGCAGCGAAGGCATGGGCGACGTGAGCAAGTTCGACGACCTGGCGAAACACCTGCGCGGCCGGCAGTACCGCTGGCTGGTGACCGGTGCCGCCGGCTTCATCGGTTCCAACCTCGTCGAAGCCTTGCTCAAGCTCGGCCAGCGCGTGACGGGCCTGGACAATTTCGCCACCGGCCACCAGCATAATCTCGACCAGGTGCGCGCGGCCGTCGGCGAGGGGGCATGGGCGGCTTTCCACTTCGTCGAAGGCGATATCCGCGATGCCGGCACGTGCGCCCGTGCCTGCGAAGGCAGCGACTTCGTGCTGCATGAAGCCGCCCTGGGCTCCGTCACCCGCTCGCTCGAGGATCCGCAACGCACGCATGACGTCAATGTGACGGGCTTCGTCAACATGCTGGTGGCGGCGCGCGATGCGAAGGTCAGGCGCTTCGTCTACGCCGCCTCGAGTTCCACCTATGGCGACCACCCCGGCCTGCCGAAGGTCGAGGACCGCATCGGCAAGCCGCTGTCACCGTATGCGGTGACGAAATACGTGAACGAACTGTATGCCGACGTGTTCGCGCGGTGCTACGGCATCGAGGCGATCGGCCTGCGCTACTTCAACGTGTTCGGCCCGCGCCAGGACCCGCAGGGCGCCTATGCCGCCGTGATCCCGCAGTGGGTCGCCGCGATGATCGCCAACCGCCCCGTGTTCATCAACGGCGATGGCGAAACGAGCCGCGACTTCTGCTTCATCGACAACGTGGTGCAGGCCAATCTGCTGGCGGCGCTGGCGACGGCGCCGGGCGCGGCCAACACGGTCTACAACGTTGCGCTCAACGAGCGCACCAGCCTCAACCAGCTGTATCACATGATGCGCGAATTGCTGCAGGAACGTTTCCCGCACCTGCAGGGCGCGCAACCGCAATACAAGGACTTCAGGGCCGGCGACGTGCGCCATTCGCAGGCCGATATCACCCGGGCGCGCGAATCACTGGGCTATGCGCCGACGCACGACATCGCCGCTGGTCTCAGGGAAGCGATGGATTGGTACGTGCAGCACCTGGCAAGCGCCAGCTGAAAGTGGTTCCACGAGCCGCGGTCGACGGCACGGGAATAAAAACTAGGTGTACGCCCTGGGGGGTAAAAATGTTGAGAATCTCCAACCACTACATATCCAAGGTAGTGTTCAGCCTGTTGTTCCTGGAAGTCCTGATCCTCATCGGTTCTTTCTATGTGGGTGCCGGCCTGCGCATCTTCGACGGCGAAGAGTTCGTGCTGCCGAAGCTCGATCATTTCTTCATGTCCGCCTGCGTCTTCGCCGCCGCGATCGTGTTCTCGATGAGCGCACTGGGCATGTACCAGGTCAAGGTCAGCGAAGGCTTGCGCAATCCGATCTTCATGCAGCTGATGCCATCGTTCGCGATGGGCTTCTGCATCCTTACGCTGGTGTTCTACGTGGCGCCGGACCTGTATTTCGGCCGCGGCATCCTGGTGCTGGTGTTCTGCATTTCGGGCACCGGCATCGTGCTGGCGCGCATGGTGTTCCTGAAGACGGCCGAACTGTCGATCCTCGAGTCGCGCATCATCTTCGTCGGCTGCGGCAACCTGGCCAAGGAATGCGGTGAACTGGTCACCCGCAGCGGTAACTATCACAAGTACCACATTGCCGGCTATGTGCCGGTACCCGGCGAGGATGTGTCCGTGCCGCGCGACCGGCTGCTGGCGCTGGAGCCGGGCAAGCCCCTCGTGCAACTGGCCCAGCAGTATCGCGTCAGCGAGATCGTGGTGTCGGTGCAGAACCGGCGTGGCGGAACGTTCCCGATCAAGGAACTGCTCGACTGCAAGCTCTACGGCATCAGCGTCACCGATTCCACCACGTTCTTCGAGCGCGAGACATGCCAGATCCGCGTCGATTCCGTGCAGCCGAGCTGGCTGGTATTCGGCGGCGGGTTCGACCAGAGCTGGGTGCGCGCGTTCATGAAGCGCAGCTTCGACGTTGCCGCCAGCCTGTTGCTGCTGCTGGTGTCGCTGCCGGTGATGCTGGTCACGGCGCTTGCGATCTACATCGAGGACCGGGCACCGATCTTCTATTCGCAGGAGCGGGTGGGCATGGACGGCCACGTGTTCCGCGTGCTGAAATTCCGCAGCATGTTCACCAACGCGGAACAGGGCGGCAAGCCGCAGTGGGCCGCGAAGAACGACCCGCGCATCACGCGCGTGGGCAACATCATCCGCAAGCTGCGGATCGACGAACTGCCGCAGATCCTGAACGTGCTGAAAGGCGAGATGAGCTTCGTCGGCCCTCGCCCCGAGCGGCCGTACTTCGTCGAACAGTTGACCGAGCGCGTACCGTATTACAACGTGCGGCACAGTATCAAGCCGGGCATCACCGGCTGGGCCCAGGTTCGCTATGGCTATGGCGACTCGGTCGATGACGCGGTGCAGAAGCTGCAGTACGACCTGTACTACGTGAAGAACAACAGCCTGCTCCTCGACGTGCTGGTGCTGATCGACACGTTCAAGGTCGTGATGTTCCGCGGAGGCCGCTGAGCGGCCCTGGAACGTACGCGAGAGTTTCCGATGCCGGTCAGTACCGCATCCTTCAGTTACGCCAGCGCCGCGCTGGCGTTTGCCATTCTGTGCGGGCCGTTGCTGACGCGCTGGCGCGGCCGGCCGCACACGCGTCTGATCGCCATGGCATGCGGCGCGATGGTGCCGTGGAGCGCGGTGATGGTCGGGCTGGCGTACGGTGCGGTACCGCCGATCGCCGCCGAGCTGGCCGAACTGTTGCGCAACGCGGGCTGGACGGCGGTGCTGTTCGCGATGCTGGGCCAGTTGCGTCCGGCAGGCGGGGCGCGGCGGCGCAGCGGGGTCCTGAACGCCGCGCTGGCCCTGTACTTGTTGTTGGCGGCAGTAATTCTCGCGGGCGCGGCGCTGCCCGCGGGCCTGCTCTTCCGCGTGATGGCGATCGGCCACGTCGGCATGGCGGTGCTCGGCATGCTGCTGGTCGAGCAGCTGTACCGCAATGCCGGCACGCAGAGCCGCTGGGCCATGAAGTTCGCCTGCCTCGGGGTGGGTGGGATCTTCGCGTACGACTTCTACATGTACAGCGACATGCTGCTGTTCCGTGAACTGAGCCGGGAGCTATGGACGGCGCGCGGCATCGTCAACGCCCTGACCGTGCCGCTGCTGGCGCTGTCGCTGCTGCGCAGCGCTTCGTGGCACGGGCACCTGGCCGTCTCGCGCCGCATGCTGTTCCACTCCGCCGCACTGATCGGCTCGGCGATCTACTTGCTGGCGATGAGTTCGGCCGCGTATTACCTGCGTTTCGTCGGCGGCAGCTGGGGCTCGCTGATGCAGCTGGTGTTCCTGTTCGGCGCGTCGCTGCTCTTGCTGGGCATCCTGTTTTCCGGGAGCTTCCGGGCCTGGCTGAAGGTCTTCATCAGCAAGCATTTTTACCGCTACAACTACGACTATCGCGAGGAGTGGCTGAGCTTCACCCGCACGCTGTCGCATCCGGGGCCCGGCCTGGGCGAGCGCACGATCCAGGCCCTGGCCGCGCTCGTGGAGAGTCCCGGCGGCGCGCTCTGGATCCGGCGCGATGGCAGGTGCGAGCCGGTGGCGTACTGGCAGACGACACCGAACGCGGTGGCCGAGCCGGCCGATTCGCCGTTCTGCCGCTTCATGGAACAAAAGCAGTGGGTGGTGGACCTGGGCGAACGGATCGCGGGCGAACCGGTGCTGCCCGAGTGGCTGCGGACCTTCCCCCGCGCATGGCTGGCGGTGCCGCTGATGCTGCATGGCCGGCTGCTCGGCTTCGTAGTGCTGCAACAGCCGCGCAGCCCGGTCGCCC
Organism: Massilia sp. METH4; assembly: GCF_037094685.1. Taxonomy (NCBI): domain Bacteria; kingdom Pseudomonadati; phylum Pseudomonadota; class Betaproteobacteria; order Burkholderiales; family Oxalobacteraceae; genus Massilia; species Massilia sp. METH4. The sequence continues at coordinate 1,981,800 of NZ_CP146614.1, forward strand.
TGAACTGGGAAGTGCTGGACCTGCTGAAAGTGGCCGGCACGCAGGCGGCCAGTTACGTGGCTCAGCAGGAGGCCGACAATGCGTTGATGCTGGCGCGCCAGTTCGACTCGTTCAACCGCCTGTCCACATTCGTGGTGCACGACTTGAAGAACCTGGTGGCCCAGCTGTCGCTGTTGACGGCCAATGCGGAAAAACATCGCGACAATCCGGAATTCCAGCGCGACATGCAGGATACGGTAAGCTATTCCGTGCAAAAGATGAAACTGATGCTGCAAAAGCTCAGCCGCACCGCCACGCCGGAACGGGCGCGGCCGCTTGCCGTCGACCAGCTGCTGGCGGGCGCCGTGGCGCTGAAGGCGGCGTTCGAGCCCAAGCCTGTGCTGGACGTGGCCCGGACCGGACTCATGGTGCTGGCCGATGCCGAGCGGCTGGAACGGGTGCTGGGGCACCTGGTACAGAATGCGATCGAGGCCACGCCGCGCGACGGGCGGGTATGGGTACGCGTCGACGGCAGCGGGGACACGATCACGATCGAGGTCGGCGACACGGGGCAAGGCATGAGCGACGAATTCGTGCGCGAGCGGCTGTTCAAGCCGTTCGATTCCACGAAGTCCGCCGGCATGGGCATCGGCGCCTTCGAAAGCCGGGAATATATTCACGAGCTGGGCGGCCAGCTCGACGTGCGCAGCGCGCCGGGGCAAGGCACCACCTTCACGGTGCGCCTGCCGCTGTATCGCGCCGACGCGATCGGTGCCGCCGCCTGAAGCTGACCCAATTGAGCAGCAATGAAGCCGGGCTTCCGGCAAGAGGACTGTTGTGACGCAAACCAAACCGAAGCTGTTGATCATCGAGGACGATCCGGGCCTGCAGAAGCAGCTGCGCTGGAGCCTGGACGCCTACGACGTGGTGGTGGCAGGCGACCGCGAAGCGGCATTGGCGCAGTTGCGCCGCCACGAGCCGGCCGTGGTGACGATGGACCTGGGCCTGCCGCCCGATCCGGATGGGGCCACCGAGGGCCTCGCGACCCTGGAACAGATCCTGGCGCTGGCACCGGACACCAAGGTGATCGTCCTGACCGGCAACCAGGATCGCGGCCATGCCGTGAAGGCAATCGCGATGGGCGCCTATGACTTTCACCAGAAACCGTGCGAACCCGATCTGCTGGGCCTGGTGATCCAGCGGGCGTTCGTGCTGCATGGCTTGCAGCAGGAGCACCGCCGGCTTCAGCAGGGCCAGGCCGACTCGCCCCTGTCCGGCGTCATCAGCCGCGATCCCGGCATGCTGAAGGTGTGCCGCAATATCGAGAAAGTGGCGCCCAGTTCCGCCACCGTGATGGTGCTGGGCGAGAGCGGCACCGGCAAGGAAGTGCTGGCCCGCGCATTGCATCAGCTGTCGCCGCGGGCAAAGGAACGCTTCATGGCGATCAATTGCGCGGCGATTCCCGAAACACTGCTCGAATCGGAGCTGTTCGGCTACGAGAAGGGCGCATTCACGGGCGCGGTCAAGCAGACCAAGGGCAAGGTCGAACTGGCCAACGGCGGCACCTTCTTCCTCGACGAAGTGGGCGACCTGCCGATGGCGCTGCAGGCCAAGCTGCTGCGCTTCCTGCAGGAACGCGTCATCGAGCGCGTGGGCGGCCACGAGGAGATCCCGGTCGATGTGCGGATCATCTGCGCCACGCACCAGAACCTGAAGGCGCTGGCCGCCAGCGGCAAGTTCCGCGAAGACCTGTATTACCGCCTGTCGGAAATCGTGCTGACGATCCCGCCGCTACGCGACCGTAACGGCGACGCGGTCCTGCTGGCCCAGCATTTCAAGAACCGCTTCTGCGCCCAGGAAGGCCGCCCCGCGCTGCATTTCACCCCCGACGCACTGGCGCAGATCGCCCGCCACGACTGGCCCGGCAATGTGCGTGAAATGGAAAACTGCATCAAGCGGGCGGTGATCATGGCCGACGGTCCGGCCATCACGGCCGAAGACCTGGGCCTTGGCCTGGGCCCCGTCGAGGACGAGCCCCTGAACCTGCGCCAGGTACGCGACGAAGCCGAATACGGCGCGATCGTCAAGGCGCTGGCCCGGGTCGACGGCAATATCCTGAAGGCTGCCGAACTGCTCGGCGTCAGCCGGCCCACCCTGTACGACCTGATGGACCGCCACGCGATCCGGCCCACGGTGGCTTCGGCCTGACGGGCCGCCATGGGGTTCCTGCTGCTGCTGTACGCCGCGTTGCTGGTCTACGGCAGCTGGTATCCGTTTGCCTGGGGCGATCCGCTGGCGCCACCGTTCACGTTCCTGCACACCCTGCCGACGTACCTGGACAAGGGGGATGTGATCCAGAACCTGCTCGTCTACATGCCGTTCGGCCTGCTGGTCGTCGCGTGGTGCAGCCGGCGCCTGCCGTTCGCCGCGGCGCTGCTGCTGGCCGCCGTGGCCGGCACGACGCTCAGCCTGGGGATCGAGATTGTCCAGCAATACTTGCCGTCGCGCGTGCCGTCGCTGGTGGACGTGGCGCTGAACTTCGGCGGCAGCGTCGTCGGTGGCCTGCTGGCGGCGCTGCTCAGCCGCCGTACCATGCCGGGCGCCAGATTGCTGCGCCTGCGCGACGACTGGGTTCGCCCGGGCGCGCTGGCCAGCACCGGCCTGGTCGTCATCGGCCTGTGGGTACTCTCCCAAACCAGCCCGCTCGTGCCCTCGCTCGATATCGCCCAATTGCGCGGCAAGCTTGGTTACCTGTATCGCTCGGTGACGGAGCCCTATTGGTTCAACTGGAGCAGGCTCGCCACGCTGTGGTGCTACCAGGTCGGACTGGGAATCCTGCTGCGCACGCTGCTGCGGCCCGATCGTCCATTACTGCGGCCCTACCTGCTGCTGGCGGCTTGGGTCTGCGGCTGGAAGGTTCTGGTGGTCGGGCGCGTGCTGTCGCTCGAGCTGGTCGCGGCGGTGGCACTGGCGGTGCCAGCGCTCGCCGGCACGCGCGGGCTGCGGTCCGGCACGCTGGCGATATCCGGCGTGGCCCTGCTCGCCGCCGGGCTGGCGGTCTACGAAATGATGCCCGGCGAGGCGGCGACCTACGGCAGCGCCTTCAACTGGATTCCTTTCGAGGGCCAGATGAACGACCTGTCCGGGCTGGAAAACATCCTCGAGTTCCTGTGGCCGCCGATGGCGATGGCGTGCCTGCTGCGCCAGGTGCTGCCGTTCCACCGGCAGGATGCCGGCGCGATCGCGGGGGTGGCAATCCTTGCGCTGGGATTGTTCGTGCTCGAATGGTTGCAGCAGTCGGTGCCGGGACGCTATGGCGACATCACCCAGGTGGTGCTGGCCTGCATCGGCTGGGTCATACCGTGGTGTGTGCGCAACCGCAGTGCCCGGCCTGCCGGGCCGGCCCGGCGCGCGGCGGCGGGCCAGCGGTAAAGGGATAACGGCGGAGTAACGGCGGAGTAAGGGGGAAATAACGGCGGGGCAACGGCGCACCGTCGGGCCGCGGGGCACCGGCGGCGGCCGGGTCAGCGTGCCGCGGTCTCCGGCTGTTCCTTCGGTGCGGCGTCTTCCTTATTGTCGCCCGCCCCTTCCTTGGCCGGCAGCGGGTCCACCTTGCCATCCCACTTGCGCGCGCCCACCAGCATATTGCGCAGGCCGTCGAGCGGGAAGTCGTGCTGGTACGCGGCCTTGGCGTGCTTCACGGCGAGATCGTATTGCTTGGCGCGGAAATAGGCGATGCCGAGGTTGTAGTTCACCGACGCGTTGTCCGGCGCCATGTCGTAGGCCTTCTGCAGCATGGGCATGGCACGCTCCGCCTGCCCGATCCCATACAGGTACTTGCCGTAGGCCCCCCAGGCCAGAGCGTCGTCCGGCTTGAAGCGCACGGCGCGTTCGAAGTAGCACTCGACGGGGTAATTGGCGCCTGCCAGCTTGTTGACCTTGCTGCGTGCCGCCACCGCCGCCATCGTCGTCAGCGCCTTGACATGGTTGGGGAATACCCGCAGCGTGTAATCGAGATCGCCGCCGATCGAGCCGGTATTGCCTTTCACGCCGGCCGCCACTTCTTCCGTGTAGTGGGCGTGTTCCACCATGTACAGCGAATTGTCGGGAGGATCGCGATAATCGTACGGACCGAAGGCGTTCGTTATTTCGCCGCAGTACGGCTTCGCGCCGGCCGCCGCCGCGAGCAACAGCAGGGCGACCGGCGCAGCGATTTTGAGGGGTGATGTCATGTTCAGCATGCTTTGCTCGTTCCTTTCGCCTGGGCGTTGGGCACGGCCACCGTCACCTCGTGCAGCAGGCGGGCCAGTTCGGCCGTGCGGGCGCGTCGGGAATTGGCGGCGACCGCCTCGTCGGAAGCGAGCGGCGCGCGGCCCGCTTCCGCCAGCTCGAGGAAGCGCAACAGCGCCGCCCGGATGCCTTCCTTGTCGTCCAGCGGGCCGATCGTGTCGATGCCGGCATGGCGCAGCGCCGCCGCGGTATCGCCGATGGCGTCGGTCAGCGCAAGCACCGGTCGGCGCGCGCGCAGGTATTCGTACAGCTTGGCCGGGATCTGGTGATTGCAATTTGTCGCCTGCAGTACCAGCAAGCCGTCCGCCCCCAGCATTTCGGCCAGCGCGTCGCGGTAGGCGATGTGCGGCGCCAGGCTGACGATGTCGCCGATGTCATATCTGGCGATCAGCGGAACGAGGAAGTCGTCATGCGCGGTGGCGCGCAATACAACGCGCAGGCGCGCGCTCGTAACAAAGCCCTCGGCCTTCAATTCCGACAGCGCCTCGAAGAACGGCACCGGATCGCGCTCGGACGGATAGATGATGCCGCTGTGGATCAGGGTGAACGGGCGGCCGGCAACCGCCGTTACCGGCTTCTGCATGGCGGCCGCATTGGCGAAGTTCTCTTCGTCGTAGCCGTTTTCGATCACCACGAAGCGGCTGGCGGGGATGTCCGGGAAACGCTTCGTGTACGTGACGATCGCTCCCGGCGTCGTGCAAACGGCCAGCGCGCAGTTGCGCACGGTTTTTTCCTCGATCCAGCGGTAGAAGCGGCGCATCACCGGGTCGGCCGGGTAGTCGACGTCCGTCATCGGGTCGCGCAGGTCGGCGATCCACGGCAGGCCGGTCAGCTTGTGCAGCGCCAGGCCGATCAGCTTCGCGCTGGCGATCGGGTAGGTGGTCCAGATCGCCTGGGGCTTGTATTTGCGGATCATGCGCAGCCCGGCCGGAATCGCACCGAGGCACCAGCTCACCCAGCGGTCGGGCAGCGCCATCCAGCCGACGTAGCGGCCACGCACGGAGAGATGGCGCGAAGTGTCGAGCGCGAAGGCGCGGTGCACGATCGCTTCCTTTGGAATTTCGGCCAGCTGGTCGTTGCCGCTGTTGGCATAGGCGCGCGGGCTGGCGGAGAGCACCAGCGGTTGCCAGCCATGCTGCGGCAGGTATTGCGAGAATTTCAGCGTGCGCTGGATGCCGCTGCTGCCGCGCATCGGCGGATAGTGATAAGCCACCATCAACACCCGGTTCATGCCCGTGCTCCCGTTCCATGCGGGCTGGTCTCGCCGACCCATTGCGCAGTCCAGGCCGCGACCTGGTCGCGCCATTCGCGGCGCGAGAACGTATGATCCGCTGCCTGCAGCGTGCGGCGCTGCACGCGCGGCGCAGCGAGCAGCTTGCGCCACTGGCGCGATGCCTTCACCATGTCGAGGAACTCCTGCGCCGTCAGGTCGGCGCCACTGGTAATCAATAGAATCGGGCCTTCGAAACCCTGCCAGCCGGCCAGCATGCGCGCGTGCAGGTCAGGCCCGGCGGGCATGGCCGGCTTGGCCGCCACCGTATTTGCCGGCGTCTCCGGGAGCTTGGCGGGGTGGTTGGGCTCGCTGGGCTTGTCGCCGCGCGAAGCGCCCAGGAGGCCGGTCAACGAGCGCAAGGCCTTGCCGAATTCGAACTGGCCGCTGGCGATCTTTTTCCACAACGCCGGTTGCAGGAGGCGCTGCACGTAATAGTGCTTCAGCGTGGCGCGCGCCAGGCCGGCAGGCGTGCGCGCCCACGGATTGAGCAGCACGAGGCCGGCCACGCGGCGGTCGTGGCGTGCGTAGAACAGCGCGGCGCTGGCCGCGTCGCACAAGCCCCAGATGACCACCTCGGCCATGCCGGGCACCGCGGACATGAAGCGGTCGACCGCCGCACGCAGGTCGGTGTCGACGTCCTCGAAATTGCGCGCGGGCCCGGTGCTGTCGCCCATGCCGCGGTAATCGAAGCGCATGGCTGGAATGCCCCGGGCGGCCAGCGCCCGGGCGAGCAGGGCGAACTGGCGATGGCTGCCGGCGCGGTATTGCGGGCCGCCGACGACGATCAGCACGCCGCGCCGCGCGGGCGTTGCGGCGGGAGCGGCGGGGCTGAGGATTGCCGTCAGCCACTCGCCGGCGCAGGGGAACGTCAACGCTTGTTCGTCAGGCTGCATGGCAGGCTTCGCTCAGCGACCGCAACGTGGCATCGAGCAGCGCGGGGCACTCTTCGATTTCCTGGGTCGCCCAGAACTGGGGGCCCGCGACGACATGGGTGGCTACCGTTGCGCCATGCTTGCCCAGTGCCGCGACGACGCGCGCCGCGGCCGGCGACAGCGGACGGCCGCTTTCCGGGGCGACCTCGAACCACCGCACCGGGCATGCCGGCGCGATGAATTTCTCCGCCGCCCGCGCGTCGATCGCCAGCGCAAGCGCGGAATCGAGCGTGTAGCCGGCAATTTCCAATGCCTGGCCAGCCGTGAGGGCTTCCTTCAGCGCGGCGGTGCCGCCGCCGGTCTCGCCCTCCGTGAGCATCTGGCTGGCCACCTTGAGGCGCAGGAATTGCGTGAGGAACTGGCTGCCGTGGGTGACGGGCTGCCACAGCAGCAGGCCCGGCAATGCACGGGCCTGGGCCACGTCCAGCGCCAGCAGGCAACCGAGGCGCAAGCCCCACAGCCCCGCGGCGTGGCCGCTGCGGCGTTCGAGCCAGGCAAGGCCGCGGGCGACATCGTCCTGCCAGGTCTCCCAGCGCGCATCGCCGAAGTCGCCGGCGCTGTCGCCGCAACCGTGCAGGTCCAGTTGCAGCACCGCGTAGCCATCCCGCGCCATGGCGCGCGCCTGGAGCGCGGCCATGCGGCGTGACTTGTTCATCTCTTCGGCAAACGGGTGGATGTAAAGCCAGGCGCCGCGGCAGGTACCGACGGGCGCGTGGTACAGGCAGAAACGCGCAGCCGCGCCGCTGCCGAGGAAAAAAGGCGCCGCCGCGCCGGCGTCCGGGAAAAACGGTTGCGCGGGCGGCGCGGCGGCGGGGGTGTTCATGCGCGGGCGCTCAGGCGGTCAGCTTGTGCTTCACGAAGGCCGTCAGGCTGCCCAGCGTGGCGAAGGTTTCGGCGCTGATTTCATCGTCGTCCACGGTAAAGCCGAACTGCTCTTCCAGCGCGCCGATCAGCTGGACCACCGCCATCGAATCGAGTTCCGGGATGCTGCCCAGCAGGGCCGAGTGCTCGTCCAGCGACCGCCCGGCCGGGCCGAGGGCGAGGACATCGGTGACAATCTGCTTTACTTCGTCGAGATACATGATTACTCCGTGGTTGAGGTTTGCTGCCGCGTGGCGACGGGCGCAGGGGCGGCGAACCTGCCGCGCAATCTCTGCACCATGGCGGCCCGTTCGCCGGCGGCGGCATGCAGCTGGCGAAGTACCGGCCAGCGGTAATGGTTGACATGGTACATGGTCCGGATTTCGTCGGTCCAGCGCGTATGCCATTCCATCACTTTGCCGTAGAACTCCAGCCGCGCGTACTGCTTTTCCTCAAACAGCCGCTGGCAGCATTCCTCCCTCATCAACAATGTCGGCGACAGGCTCGCCGGCACCGATTCATCGTAGGTCGTCTTCAACACGATCAGGGCGCCGTCGCCCTCGATGCACAGGTCCATCGCCACCAGCCGGTCGTCGAACCAGTAGCGGTACACGGCCGCCTGGCCGCGCCGCGCGAACCCTTCCAGCATCGCCGTATAGAAGCGGCCCTGGTCATTGTCCGGATGCACCGCCGTGCCCAGCTGCGCCTTCCAGCCTGCGCTCTCCAGGCGGCCATAATCCGCCACCGCGGCCGCCATCTGTTCGGGCAGCCGGTCGATCTGCATGCGCGGGGCGATCCCATCCTTTTGCAGCCGCGCGCGTTGCTTCTTCAGGTTGCTGCGCAGGTTCTTGCCGCGCGCATTCCAGTAGTCCTCGAAGCTGCCGGCGATCGGCACGTGGGCGGTGCGGATGTAGTCGAGGGTGCCGGTGACGGCGCTGTCGGCGGGACGGGGCTCGAGCTGCGGGTCGCGCTGCTTCAGCCCCACCATCAGCGCCAGGCCCGGCAGCTTGCGCGTCAACGGCGGCAGCAGCCGGTCGAGCGGAATGCCGGCGCGGTGCAGCCACAGCCCGATCGGTGCCTGCGACGGCTGCAGCGCTTCCCACACCCCCCGGCCGCGCGGCACGAGGATGCCCATCGCGACAATGTCGCCATCGGCTTCGCACACCGCCAGCCGGCCGCGCGGGTCGCCGAATTCGGCCAGCAGCGGCTGCACGAATTCCGGCTCCAGCAGTGGCGAGCGGGTGGTGAGCGCATTGAGCCGGCGCCAGGCATCGGCGTGCTGGCCGAATGCGCCGGCCGGGTACAGGTGCCATTTCATCGGGTCGCTCCCAGGATCGCGCCGCGCACCTGCCCGATCATCCATGCGATTTCATCGTCGCGCAGCTCCTGGTGGCAAGGAAACTGCAGCACGCGGCGCGACAGGTCGACACTGTTCTCGCAGACGGTCGCATCGACGCCCGGCCACAGGTATTCGCCAAAGCGGATCACGGGAACCCGCGCCTCTTTCAGCTGGCGGAACAGCGCCAGCGGCTCGTCGCACAGCAGGGGGAAGACCCAGGGATAGACGCCGTCCGGCAGGCTGGCGAACAGGGGCCGGCAGCCGGGCAGGCCGGACAGCGCATCGTACAGCCGGCGGTAATTGCGGCGCCGCAGCTCGCCCATGCGCCGGCGCGACACGAGCCGCAGCATGACCCGCGAATACAGCGAGGAGCGCTTGGTGAGCCAGGCCGGATCGAATCCAAAGCCGCCATCGGACGATCCGGGCGCCAGCGCCGGCGCCGCGCCGTGGCGGCGCGACTTGATCACGCCCCACAGGCTGTTCTTGACCGCCATGGGCAGCGCCATCAGCGCGCGCAGCAAGGGCAGGCGGCCATAGGCGAAGCCGTTTTCAATGGAGTTCAGCAGCACCTTCGCTTCGAAGCCGGTGCCGGCCGATTGCAGCGCCACGCCGTCGAGCCGGTGACGCGCCGAGGCCAGGCAGCCGCCCTCGTAGACCGGGAAGAATTTCATGCTGCTGGCGATGGCATAGTCGCCCCAGGAACCGAGCGGCCGGCCGCCGTGATGGCCCAGGAAGGAGTGGGCGCAGTCCTCCAGCAGGAAGATGCCGCGCTCGTCGCAGAAGGCGCGTAGTGCTGGTAGGGGCTGGTGGAAGCCGTAATAGTTGGTTGCCATCAGCGCCTTCACGTTACACGTGGCGGCCTTCACGGCGATATCGCCGAGATCGACGGTGGTATCGGGGCGGATGCGGTAGAACAGCGGCGTGGCGCCGGCCCAGATGACCGGCTCGATCATCGACGCGCAGTGGTAGGAGGGCACCAGGACCGTATCGCCGGGGCCCACGCCCATCTGCTTCAATGCCAGCGCGATCGCGACGCGGCCGCTGGTCACGAAGCGCACTTCCCTCGCGTCGAGGATCGAGGACGCCTGGGGGCCGCGCATCCGGAGGAAGGACGCCAGCGACAGGGCGGGCGAGACCGGGAGGCGGGACCGCGGGTAGTCGGCAGGAGCGGGCGGCGACTGGATTGCCGCCGCTGCGATGGCAGCCGGCTCCACATCTGAAATGCTGATCTTTCCCATGGTCGTCTCGATTGCAGCCCAGTTCCCGGACAAAACTAACAGCGTTTCCCATCATACATCAAAAGATTGCCAAAAATTCACGTAAATTGTTGTTTTTGGAACAATGCAAGAGGAAATTTTCAGACAAAGCTTGCCGAAAAACAGGAAGCAATTGATTGTAAAATGTTAATATCCCCGCCTAGGTTTCCGCACGGTTACAATTTGGTTACATTTCGGCGCAGCCTTTCGCAGGATATGATATGAGCGACCTGATCCACGACTTCATCTTCCGTTCGGCCGCCCGTACGCCCGGCGCCGAAGCCCTCGTCCACGGCAGCCGCCGCCTGAACTACGGCGCTCTCGCTGACCTGGTGCGCCGCAGCGCCGCCGCGCTGCTGGCGTCCGGCCTGGAGCGCGGGGAACGGGTCGCCGTCTACATGGAGAAAAACGTCGAGAACGTGGGGGCGATGTTCGGCGCCGCTGCCGCCGGCGGCGTCTTCGTGCCGGTCAATCCCTTGCTCAAGCCCGAACAGGTTGCCTACATCCTGGCCGATTGCAATGTGCGCGTGCTGGTCACCACGATCGATCGCCTGAAACTGCTGGCCGACGTGCTGCCCGCGTGCCGCGACCTGCGGCTGGTCGTGGCGGTGGGCGGTGGCGACGCATTGCCGGCGATTCCGAACATCGAAGTGTTGTCATGGGATGGCGCGCTCCACCGCGCCGTGGACGAGAAGCGCACGCCCCACCGTGCCATCGACGGCGACATGGCCGCGATTCTCTACACTTCCGGCAGTACCGGGAAGCCGAAGGGCGTGGTGCTGTCGCACCGGAACATGGTGGCCGGCGCGCAGAGCGTGGCCAGCTACCTGGAAAATACGCCGCAGGACCGGCTCCTGGCCGTACTGCCGCTGTCGTTCGATTACGGCCTGTCGCAACTGACGACGGCATTCCATGCCGGCGCCACCGCCGTGCTGATCAACCACCTGTTGCCGCGCGACGTGCTCAACGCCGTGGTCGCCGAACGCATCACCGGGCTGGCAGCGGTGCCGCCGTTGTGGATCCAGCTTGCTCCGCTGCCGTGGCCGGAAGACTGCACGCTGCGCTACCTGACCAATTCCGGCGGCGCCATGCAGCGCCCGACGCTGGACGCATTGCGGCGGGCGCTGCCGAACGCGCGGCCGTTCCTGATGTATGGCCTGACCGAAGCGTTCCGCTCCACTTACCTGCCGCCGGATGAACTGGACCGCCGCCCCGATTCGATGGGCAAGGCTATCCCGAATGCCGAGGTGATGGTGCTGCGCCCGGACGGCACGGAGTGCGCGCCGCATGAGCCGGGCGAACTGGTGCACCGCGGCGCCCTGGTGTCGCTGGGCTACTGGAACGACCCGGCCAAGACCGCCGAGCGCTTCAAGCCCGTGGCGCCGCGCCATTATGGCTTGCCCCTGGCCGAACTGGCCGTCTGGTCCGGCGACACGGTGCGCCGCGACGAGGAAGGCTTCCTGTACTTCATCAGCCGCAACGACGAGATGATCAAGACGTCGGGCTACCGCGTCAGTCCCACCGAGGTCGAGGAAGTGGTGTATGCGCGCGAGCACGTGGCCGAGGCGGCCGCGATCGGCGTCAAGCATCCGGCCCTGGGCCAGGCGATCGTCGTCATCGCGTTCCCGCGCGAGGGAGCGGCCCTGAGTCCCAACGACCTGTTTGCCGCGTGCAAGCCGCACCTGCCGGCCTACATGCTGCCGCAGAAGGTCGTCGTCGCCCAGGCCCCGTTGCCGCGCAACCCGAACGGCAAGATCGACCGCAAGCTGCTGTCGACGCAGTACGAGAACGTCTTCATGGAGCCGCGATGAGCGCGCCACGCCCGCAGCACGCACCGCTGCTGCAGTTCCCCGTAGTCGACGATTGCCTGCAGGTCGGCGGCGTGCCGCTCACCCGGCTCGCGCAACGCGTCGGCCAGACGCCGTTCTATGCGTACGACCGCGCCGCGCTGACGGCAAGGGTGGCCGAACTGCGCCATCACCTGCCGGCCGACGTGCACCTGCACTACGCGATGAAGGCCAATCCGATGCCGGCCGTGGTGCAGCACATGGCTGCCCTGGTCGATGGCATCGACGTCGCATCGGGCGGCGAGCTGCGCGTGGCGCTCGACACGCCGATGGACCCGGCGCACATCAGCTTCGCGGGGCCGGGCAAGAGCGACATCGACCTGTCGTGCGCGATCGCGGCCGGCATCGTGCTGAACCTGGAGTCCGAGGGCGAAACCGAACGCGCCGCGCGCATCGGCGACGGCCTGGGCATCACGCCGCGCGTCAATGTGCGCGTCAATCCCGACTTCGAGCTGAAGTCGTCGGGCATGAAGATGGGCGGCGGGCCGAAGCAGTTCGGCGTCGATGCCGAGCGCGTGCCGGCACTGCTGCGCCGCATCGGCGAACTGGGCCTGGACTTCCACGGCTTCCACATCTTCTCCGGCTCGCAGAACCTGAAGGCGGCGGCGCTGCACGAGGCGCATGAAAAAACGTTCGCGCTGGCGCTGCGGCTGGCACAGGAGGCGCCGCGCGCGCCGCGCATCCTGAATATCGGAGGCGGCTTCGGCATCCCGTATTTCCCCGGCGAAGAGCGGCTCGACCTGGCAGCCGTCGGCGCCAACCTGCATGCGGTGATGGATGGCGTGCGCCCGCAGCTGCAGGGGGCGCAGGTCGTCATCGAACTGGGGCGTTACCTGGTCGGCGAGGCCGGCGTCTATGTCTGCCGCGTGGTCGACCGCAAGGAATCGCGCGGCAGCGTGTACCTGGTGACCGACGGCGGCTTGCATCATCACCTGTCCGCTTCGGGCAATTTCGGCCAGGTGATCCGCAAGAATTATCCGGTGGTCATCGGCAACCGTGTACATGGCGGGGAACGCGAGAAGGCCTCCGTCGTCGGGCCGCTGTGCACCCCGCTGGATGTGCTGGCCGACGGGATGGACCTGGCGCGCGCCCGGCCAGGCGACCTGGTGGCGGTGCTGCAGTCGGGCGCATACGGCGTATCGGCCAGCCCGGCGGGCTTCCTCAGCCATCCGGCGGCGCCGGAGGTGCTGGTCTGAGCTGCTCCCCGCGCCGCACGGCGTGCGGCGCACGATTTGATAGAGGCGAGGTGCACGATGAGCGGTATTTGTGGGTGGATCGGCCACGGCGCGCAAGACCGTGGAGTGATCGGCAGGATGGCCGCGCCGCTGGCGCGTTTCGACGGCAGCCCCGTGCACGAGGCGGAAGGCAGCCGGTGCGCGGCCGCCGTGGCCGGGGCGGGCGATGTGCATCGCCAGGAGGGCTTGCTGATCGCGTTGTGGGGCCATCCGGTCCTGCGCGATCCGGCGCTGGCCGAGCAGGCCGCCATCCGCGGTCCGGCGGCCGTGCTGGCCGCGCAGCGCCACCTCGGCCCTGACAGGCTGTGCGCCCTGCTGGGCGGCTCCTTCGCGCTGTGCGTCCTCGACGAGCGTGCCGGCGAAGCGATCCTGGCGATCGACCGCATGGGCGTGCATCCCCTGACCTGGCAACTGGCCGGGGAAGTACTGCTGTTCGCCTCGTCGGCGGACGCGCTGATTCGCCATCCGCTGGCCGGCGCCGCGATCGACCCACAGGGCATCTACAACTACGTCTACTTCCACATGGTGCCGGCGCCCGGCACCGTGTACAAGGACCAGCAGCGGCTGCTTCCCGGCCATTATCTGCACTATCGCCAGGGACGGGTGGAGACCCGGCCGTACTGGCGCATGGCGTTCCAGGAAGACGGCAAGCGTTCCTTCGAGGAGCTGAAGGCCGACTTCCTCGCCCAGCTGAAGCACGGCGTGCGCGAGGCGGCGGCCGGGGCGAAGGTCGGCGCCTTCCTGTCCGGCGGCACCGACAGTTCGACGATCGCCGGCATGCTGTGCGATGTCGGCGGCGTGCCCGCCGAAACCTATTCGATCGGCTTCGCGGCCCAGGGCTACGACGAGATGGAATACGCGCGCATCGCATCGCGCCATTTCGGCACCCATCACCACGAGTACTACGTCACGCCCGACGACGTGGTGGCCGCCATTCCCGACGTGGCGGCCGTGTGCGACCAGCCGTTCGGCAACGCCTCGGCGGTTCCCGCCTTCTACTGCGCGCGGCTGGCAAGGAAGGATGGCGTGACGCGCATGCTGGGCGGCGACGGCGGCGACGAACTGTTCGGCGGCAACGAGCGCTACGCGAAGCAGCATGTGTTCGCCCGCTACGAGCAGGTGCCTTCCCTGTTCCGCAAGGCGCTGCTGGAGCCGGCCATCTTCAACTTCCCCGGCGGCGATCGCGTGACCTTGCTGCGCAAGGCGCGCAGCTACATCGAGCAGGCGTCGGTGGCGATGCCCGCGCGGCTGGAAACCTACAACCTGCTGGGCCGCTACGGCGCGCGCCAGGTGTTTACCGATGACTTCCTCGCGAGCGTCGATACCGGCCAGCCGCTTGCCGGGCTGGCGCAAACCTATGACGCGAGCGAGGCGAAGAGCCTGATCAACCGCATGCTGGCGCTGGACCTGAAGATCACGCTCGCCGACAACGACCTGCCGAAGGTGATGAAGGCTTGCGAGCTGGCCGGCGTCGAGGTGGCATTCCCGTTCCTGAACGACGCGATGGTGGCGTTCTCCGCGGGCCTGACGCCGCAGCAGAAGCTGAACGGCACGCAGTTGCGCTGGTTCTTCAAGGAGGCCCTGAAGGGCTTCCTGCCGCCCGAGATCATCACCAAGCAAAAGCACGGCTTCGGCCTGCCGTTCGGCGTGTGGCTGCAGCAGCACAAGGCGTTACAGCAGCTGGCGTCCGACAGCCTGACGGACCTGAAGGCGCGCGGCATCGTGCGCGGCGATTTCATCGGGCAGCTCACCGGCAAGCACCTGCTCGAACATGCCGGCTACCACGGCACCATGGTGTGGGTGCTGATGATGCTGGAACAGTGGTACCGCCAGCGCGCCGGAGCCTGACATGCGTACCCGGGTCTGCATCTCGATCGACACGGAGTTCTCCATCGGCGGAGCATTCAAGAGTCCGGACAAGCAGCCCGTCGCCGAACCGATGGTGTGGTGCGAGGTCGGCGGCCGCTCGCAGGGCCTGGGCTTTCTGCTCGACCAGTTCGAGCGCCACCGCATTCCCGCCACCTTCTTCGTCGAGGCGGCGCACCGCTACTTTTTCCGCGAGCAGGACCCGATGGGCGCGATCGCCCGGCGCATCGCCGCCCACGGCCACGAAGTGCAGTTGCACACGCATCCCTGCTGGTCGGTGTTCCAGCACGGCGACTGGTGGGAACGGGTACGGCGCGAACCGTTCCAGGACGAGTTCTTCGGCCGCGCCGTGGAAGATTCCGTGCGGCTGCTGCGCCAGGGCCAGCAGGCATTCGCGGAGTGGGGAATCCCCGCGCCGACGGTGTTCCGGCCCGGGAACATGCAGCATGATGATGCGCTGTTCGCCGCCATGGCCCGCTGCGGTATTGCCTACAGCTCCTGCGTCGGCCTGGCCGTATTCGACAGCAAGGACCCGCGCTACCGCCTGTACAGCGGCGTGCATCGGCGCCACGGCGTGCTGGAGATGCCGGTGCTGACGTTCCAGGACTGGCAGCTCGGCGGGCGCCGCCACTTGAAGACGTTGACGATCGCCGGCACCAGTTTCGATGAAACGCGCCTGCTGCTGGAGCGCGCGCACGAACAGCAGGTTCCGCTGGTCGTGCTGCTGACCCACCCGTTCGAATACGTGCAGCGGCGCGACGACAGCATGCGCACGGCACGCAGCAATGCGCTGCACCAGAATCGCCTGGCGCGGCTGTGCCGCTACCTGGACGACAACCGCGAGCGCTTTTTCCCGACCGGCATGGGCGAGGCCGGCAGCGCCCTGCAAGCGGCACCGGATGAACGCAACGTGCTGTTGCATGGCAGCGGCTGGCGCAGCATCCGCCGGCTCGCCGAGCAGGCAGTCTACGACCGCTACGGCAGCTGGGCATTGTCCCGGCAAGGAGTTCCGGCATGATCGCAACCCTGCACAATCGCCTGACTGCGCGTCTGACCGCGCGGTTGAATGCGCGCTTCGGCACCTGGCGCGGCCTGGTGCGGCTGCTGCTCGCCCAGGCCGAGCGGATCACCGGACGGCTGCGGCCGTTCGACCTGCACGACCCGCACGCGGTTCGCCGCGTGGTCTTCGTCTGCCTCGGCAATATCTGCCGCAGCGCCTATGCCGAACAGGTGGCGCGCGCCGCGGGCCTGAACGCGGCGTCGCTCGGCCTGTCGACCACGACCGGCGTCGGCTCGCCCGACCCCGCGCTGGCGGCGGCCGCGCGGCAGCAATTGCCGATGGACGCGCACCGCGCACGCGACTGGGAAGACTTCGCCGTGCAGCCGGGCGACCTGCTGCTGGCGATGGAAGTGCGGCAGGTGCATGAATTGAGGCGCCGGCTGGGCGGCCGCACCGACGTGCAGGTGGCATTGCTCGGCAACTGGTGTTCGCCGCCATTGCCGCACCTGCATGATCCGTTCACGCTGTCCGATGCCTATTTCGACACCTGCTTCACCCGCATCCGCCAGGCCGTCGGCCGGCTGGCGCGAGACGTTCCGAACGCGCGCGCCATGCCGGCGCAAAAGAGGGGGTAGCGATGAGCCGCGAATTCTCGCTGTACCTGGATGCCGTGCGTTTCCTGGCCGCGCTGATGGTCGTGGTCTACCACATGAACATGCGCTGGCTCAGCACCGCCATCCTGCCCCTGTCCGGCCACGGGCACGCGGCGGTGATGGTGTTCTTCGTGCTGTCCGGCTACGTGATCTCCTATATCCACGCCAGGCGCGAGAACACGCCCGCGGAATACTGGGCCAGCCGCCTGTCGCGCTTCTACTCGCTGGCGATCCCCGTGGTGCTGGCCACGCCGCTGCTCGACATGGCGGGCGAGGCGCTGCGTCCGGACATCTACCAGGGCTGGACCACGCATGGCCTGGCACCGGTGCGCATCGTCACGAGCCTCGCGTGGTTGAACGAGATCTGGACCATTTCCATCATGTCGTTCTCGAACACCCCGTACTGGTCGCTGTGCTACGAGATGTGGTACTACATCATGTTCGCCGTCTGGGTCTTCACCCGCGGCCGCACGCGCGTCTTGCTGCTGGCCGGCTGCGCGCTGGTCGTGGGCCCCAAGATCCTGCTGCTGGCACCCGTCTGGGCAATGGGCGTGGTATTGCACCGGTGGCAGTTCCTGCAGCGCACCTCGTTCGCTGCCGGCCTGGCGCTGTTCATCGGCTCGCTCGTGGCGTTCGGGCTGTTCCAGCATTACGAGCTGACGGAACGGGGCAGCGCGTGGATGCGCGGCCTGGTCGGCGAGGCATTGCATCATCAACTGACATTCTCCCGCTTCGCGCTGACCGATTACCTGCTGGGCCTGATCGTGGCCGCCAATTTCGTCGGCGCCCGCGCCATCGCGCCGATGCTGGGCCGCGTGCTGCTGCCGCTGGAGCGGCCGATCCGCTGGCTGGCCGGCTATACGTTCTCGCTGTACCTGATGCATCAACCGCTGCTGCTGTTCTTTGGCGCCGTGATCGACGGCGACCCGCGCGGCCCGCTGTATTTCTTCGCGGTGTTCGGGGCGATCCTCCTCGCCGTCTGGCTCGCCGGTTCCGTCACCGAGGGGCGCCGGCACCTGTTGCGCGCCTGGCTGCTGGCACGCCTGCAAGCGCTGCATGGATCGCGCTGGATCGGCGCGCGGGGTGCACGATGAACGCGCCCCTCGCAGCGCACGAGGCGGCGCCGGTCGCCGGTGAAGCGCCGGCGCAACGGCTGATTCCCGCCGTGGTGCTCGGCATCGACACGCCGATCGGCCTGGCGATCGTGCGCAGCCTCGGGCGGCGCGGCGTGTCCGTGTATGGCATCGCACGTGGCAGGGCGGCGCCGGGCTTGTCGTCGCGCTACCTGCGCCAGGGGCTGTTGCGTGCGGAGGATGCCGCCGGCACGCTCGACCAGCTGGAAAGCCTTGTGGGGCGCATCGGCCCCGCGTGCCTGTTCGCGATTTCCGAAGGCGATATCGCGTTGTTGAACCGGCACCGCGACCGGCTGGCCGGCTACCGGCTGATGTTCTCGGATGCACGCCGGATGGAGACGGTGCTCGACAAGCAGAAGACCTATGCCGCCGCCGGGCGGGCCGGCGTGCCGGTGCCGCGCACCGTGCAACCGGCCACGCTGCCCGAAGCGGCGGCCGCGGCACCGGCGCTGCGCTACCCCGTGGTATTGAAGTGGGCGGAGCCGAACGAAGCCGGCATCGTGCTGCGCCGCGCCGGGCTCACGCTGGACAAGACGCGTTACTGCCACGGCGCGGACGAACTGCTGGAGTACCTGCGCCAGTTCGAACCCGTCGGCCGCTATCCGATGATCCAGGAATATTGCGCGGGCTATGGGCTGGGCCAGTTCTTCCTCATGCACGGGGGCCAGGCCCACGCGATGTTCCAGCACCGGCGGCTGCATGAATGGCCGCCGGAGGGCGGTGTCTCCACGCTGTGCGAGTCGGTGCCGCTCACGCAGCATGCGGCATTGCGCGAGCGATCGATGGCCCTGCTGCGGGAACTCGACTGGGAAGGCATCGCGATGGTCGAGTACCGTTACGATCCCGAGCGCGACGAGGCGGCGCTGATGGAGATCAACGGCCGCTTCTGGGGCAGCCTGCCCCTTGCCTGCCAGGCCGGGGCCGATTTTCCGTGGCTGGCCTACAGCCTGCTGGGCGTCGGCGCCGCCCAACCCCAGCCGGAGTACCGGGCCGGCTTGCGCTGCCGCTTCATGATTCCGGAGACGAAGCGGCTCGCCCGGTTGCTGTTCCGGCCCGGCGCCGTGGCCGACCGCAATCTGGCGTTCTCCCGGGCCGGCGAGCTGGCGGGCTACCTGGGCGACTTCCTGCGCCCGTCCACGCGCTATTACCTGTTCACCTGGTCGGACCCGATGCCGTTCCTGCGCGACCTGTGGCACGTGCTGCGGCGTTCCGGCTGACTTTTACAAAGGAGTGAGGATGCACAGGCTACACCTATCCGTGGCAGGCGATCGCGCCGCAAGCAAGGGGGCAGCGGCGTGAAGATCGCAGTCGTCATACCGTATTTCCAGCGGCAGCCCGGCATCCTCGCCCGTGCGCTGCGCTCGGTGGCAGCCCAGACCGCCGATGCGCAACTGGACGTGATCGTGGTCGATGACGAGTCGCCGGTGCCGGCCAGCGAGGAAGTGGCGCAGCTGTCCGCGCAGTTGCCCGATGGCGGCCGCGCCCAAGTGCGCGTGGTGCGGCAAAAGAACGGCGGCCCGGCGGCGGCCCGCAACACGGGGCTCGATCACGTCACCGCCGATACCGAATTCGTGGCCTTCCTGGATTCGGACGACACGTGGCAGCCGTTTCACCTCGCCGATGCGCTGCGCGCACTTGCCGCCGGCTACGACTTCTACTTCACCGACTTCTTCCAGCTCAACCAGGCCGTCAGCGCATTCCAGCGCGCCGGACGCATCGATCCGGCACGGCACGCACTATTGCCGGGCGAGCGCCACCTGCACGTGTACCAGGCCGATATGCAGTCCCAGATCCTGGGCGGCAATGTGATCGGCACGCCGACTGTCGCTTACCGCTTCGGCTCGTTCCGCACGCTGCGCTTCCGGCCGGAATTCGTCTACGCCGGCGAGGATTACCTGTTCTGGCTCGACTTGTCGCGCATGACCGACCGGATCGCGTTCTCGTCGGCCCAGGCCGTCGTGTGCGGCGAAGGGGTCAATGTGTTCGCCGGCTCCGGCTGGGGCACGGAAAAGTCCCTGATCCGGCTTCACTATGAAATGAAATACAAGAAGGCGATCGCC
Organism: Massilia sp. METH4; assembly: GCF_037094685.1. Classification (NCBI taxonomy): domain Bacteria; kingdom Pseudomonadati; phylum Pseudomonadota; class Betaproteobacteria; order Burkholderiales; family Oxalobacteraceae; genus Massilia; species Massilia sp. METH4. Next base: position 2,001,524 of record NZ_CP146614.1, read on the forward strand.
CGCCTGTATCCGCTGACGGAGCGGCAGGTGAAGGAGAACCGCGAGGCAGTGCTGGCACTGCGGCGCAGCTTCGTGGCGGACGTGCTGCATCGCATGGCGCATCGCAAGCCGTTCCTGGACGTTTTATGGAAACAGTCGCGCATCGACTTACGCAGCGTGCTGTATTTCGTTCCGCTTGCGATCCGGCTGGTGCTGCGTCGGGAGGGCAACGCGTGAGCCGGGTCCTCGTCAGCATACTCAACTGGAACAGCGCACCGCAAACGATCGAGTGCGTGGGCGAGCTGCTGCGCCAGCAATTGCCCCATGGTGCCAGTGCCGACATTCTCGTCATCGACAATGGCTCGACGTCGGCCGATGCGGAAGCGCTTGGGCGCGGCTTACGCGATCTGCCGGTCACGCTCCGCCGCGAGAGCGTCAATCACGGCTTTGCCGGAGGCCATAACCTGGCCGTTGCCCGCGCACTGGACGAAGGCTACGATTTCCTCTGGCTGGTCAACAGCGATGCCGTGATGGGCAGCCACGACGTCCTGGCGCACTTGCTGGCACTGATGGCGAAGGACGAGCGTTGCGGCGCCGCGTCCCCGCTGCTGGCCATTCTCGGGCAGCCGGACAAAATCTACTTCTGCGGCAATTTCCACGACTGGTCGCGGCTCGATACGCATCGTGCCCGCGATGTCGACGATGCCAGGACGACGGCCGGGCAACGCCGTGCGCAGCAGTGGGTGCCCGGGACGGCGATGTTGCTGCGTACCCGGGCGCTGCGGGAAGCGGGCATGCTCGACGAGCGCATGTTCGCCTACTACGAGGACGACGAACTGTGTGCCCGGCTGGCAGCGCACGGCTGGCACAGCGCGGTCGCCTACGACGCGCGGGTATTGCATGCGATGCCGCGCCGGGAGACGGACCGGCCCCCCTATTACTTCTACCTCATGGCGCGCAATTACCTGATCTTCTGGCATGGCAGCACGCCCGCGGCACACCGGCAGCGGCTCGGCCTGAAGCTGCTCGATCGCGCCTTGTACGAGGTCAATCGCTTGCACTACCGGGGCTTTCCCGAGCAGGCGAACGCGGCATTGCTGGGGGTCGAGGACTTCCTGGCGCGCCGCTATGGCCGGCCCATGCTGGGCCGCAGCGCCGGCCTGCGAGTGCGCGCGCTGCGCGCCCTGCTATGGCTGCCCCATGTGCGCGTATTGCGTCGGCTCGATCAGGCGGCTTGAGCGGTTTTTCGACGACGCGAACGTGGTCGGCAAGCTGAGGCGCGGTCCGCGCGGCAGGCAAACTGATCAGGCCCACGCGGAGGAACCGACGTCTCGCCGAGCCGAGCTCTGCTGTAGTCTGGCCGCATTACGGGCAAGAAAAAAACCGGCTCGGGTTCCACAAAGCCGTGCAGATGCATTACCATCTGTGTGTCGCAAATCATAAGACAGGATGCGGCCTGCAAGCTGTAAGGCCGAACTCGCTTCGTTCAGTGAGCTGATTGCTTGGCTGTCGAACTTAGTTGATAAAGTGAGCTGATGAAGTCAGCTGATCAAGCCAACTGAAGAGCTCACGCCACGGACTCGCGAGTGAGCGTCATTCATGCAGAATGCCGCTACATCTTAATAATACATAATTTGGTAATAAACAAAAACAAGAATAAACAATAAACAAATCAGATAGTAGTTGGCGCACGACCGAAGCGATAACCTGCTCCGTTATCAGCAGACGGCGAGCCGCTCAACAGGGGAGTGTGTGCTATGGCCTCAGAGTTTACCAAGGACGGCAGCGAAGACCAGTACCCACCGGACGATTACGTCTCCGGTGAGCCGCTGGTAGTCGCGGTCGAAGAAGATAACTCTGCAAACATAACGCATGTGACTATCAATCAAGCTGATTTTTCGATCCGCGTCGCGGATACGGAGGCTGGGCGTGCCTCCGTGAGCATGCTCATCGATAAAATGTATGCGTGGCGAGGCTATACCGGCACGCATCGTATCGATAGCAATCCTAACCGCATCACCCTCGCTGCCTCCGACAAGGGGGAAGTGATTGGCACTGTCACGCTGGGCATCGACTCGTCGGTGGGAATCCTGGCGGACGAAGTATTTTCCGACTACATCGACGAGTTCCGTGCACGTGGCTCGAAGGTGTGCGAGATCACGAAGCTGGCATTTGCGCCGCACGTTAAATCCAAGAGCGCTCTTGCTTCGCTGTTTCACGTGATCTTTATTTACGGATACTACCTGCACGAGTGCACCGATATCTTCATCGAGGTGAATCCTCGGCACCGAAGATATTACATGAACATGTTGGGGTTCACCCAGGTTGGCGAGATGCGGATCAATCCCCGTGTCAATGCGCCGGCTTACCTGCTGAACGTTAACATGGACTATGTCAACGAGCAGATCCTGAAGCTCGGTGGCACCAGCATGCGCGCTGCGGGAGAACGGTCCTTGTATCCTTATTTCTTCTCGCCTCGGGAGGAACGCGGTATCGCCAACCGGCTACGGGAAATCGGCTGATTCCCGCAGCCGGACAGCGATTCGGCTTGCCGCACTGCGGCGGGGCAAGGGAAACGCCGGCTCGTTCGTGGCGGCGCTCCCAGCCCCGCAGGAAAACGCCCAACTGCATTACAAATCGTCGCCATGCTTCGGTATGGCGACGATTCACGCCTTGTCCGCCACTTTGTTCGGCGCTCATCCCATCCAACAGAATCAATGCGGCGCTCCGCAGGCACGCGATTTGGCACGAGCAAGGACATTGCGGCAGCTTGCGACAACAGCAGCGGCGGCTTGTCCGCCAGGCTGTTTATCGCACCGGGCGCGTGGCGCTGGACGAAGCCTGGCGGTAGCGGTGTGTCGGCAGCTTGTACAAGCGTGCGATGCGCGTGACGTAGTCACGGGTTTCGCGGTAAGGCGGGACGCCGCGATGGCGCAGTACGGCACCTTCGCCCGCGTTGTAGGCCGCCGCGACGAGCCGTACATCGCCATCGAACATCGACAGCAATTGGCGCAGGTAAGCCAGGCCACCACGCACGTTCGATTCCGGATCGAGCGGATCGGCGACCTGAAACCGCTGCGCGGTGGCGGGAATGAGTTGCATCAGGCCCTGCGCATTCTTGGGTGAGACGGCGTTGGCCCGGAACCCCGATTCGACGGCAATGACGGCCATTGCCAGCTCGGGGTCGACCTCGTAGACCGGTGCCAGCCGCTCGACGATCCTGCGCACCGGCGCGCTGGCGGCCGGGTAGCTGGCCTGCTTCCACGGGTCCGGATCCAGGTCGACCCGCAACGGGGGCGGTGGTTCATCGACCATGCACGCGGGGAGCGGCGTGTCCGGCCTTGCCGGCATTGCCTGCGCAAGGCGCGCTGCCTGCTCGTGGCCCTGGTCGGCCGCAGAGGAGAACAGCCGCCATGCCGCCGCCTCGTCGCGCGGCACGCCGCGGCCGTTCAACACCATCCATCCCAATGCATATTGCGCCTGGGCGGCTCCCAATTTCGCTGCCCGGCAATACAGGTCGGCTGCCTGCACGGCATCGCGCGGGACACCTTCGCCGTGTTCGTACATGGCCGCGTCCGCCATCAGCGCGGCAATGCGGTCGCTCGAAGCATGGCCCATCCCGGGGGCGAAAAGCAGCGCGAGGAGCTGCAACAGGCGTACATGGAAACGGCGGCGCGGCGCGGCAGTGGAGCAGGGCAGTGCTTGCCGATCGAAGGCGGCCGGCGCGCCGTGGCGCGACCGACGGATACCGCACAAGAGTTTGATGGCCATCGCTACCTCCAGGGGACCGTTTCAGTTTAGCGACTGCGACTGCTGAGTCACGCAGCTTCCGGTGTCGATTTGCGCGGGGACAAGAACGCCTTATGGAAGAGATGCCGTGCCAGCAGGAGCGGCGGCATGCGCAGCCAGTTGCCGCGCAGGTAGAGCAGGAACCTGGCCAGGGCATCAAGGCGGTCGCGGCAGCTGGCATGGTCCGGCACCAGCACGCGGCTAAACAGTGCATCCATCAGGCCCACGCATGCCGGCGATGGACCGGCGACATCCGCTTGCACTGCTGCGGGCACCTCCGTGCCCAGCATCATCGAGCAATAGCGCAGCGCATAGAACAGGGGGCGCTCGAGTTCCAGTTCGCGCGCACGGTCGGGCAGCTCGACCCAGAAACGGCGGTCGGCACCGAAGTGCGTGAGCAAGCGGTGGATATCCAGCAGGTCGCGCAGGCCGCTGTTGAATTCGCTTTCGCTGAACAGGTGCACGGCACTGTGCAATACCATGTCCACCGGTGCCAGCACGTACAGCCCCGGCATGCCGGGCAGGGGAACGGCGGCGGCGCGCAATAGCGCGGGGTTCGGCCGCATCGGCGCCGTCCGGGGCAGGATGGCGTGGTGGACGTCGATCATCGAGGCGCGGCGCAGGTGGCGCATCGGCGGCAGCTCGTGCATCCATTCCCGATAGTAGCGCTGGTCGTACGCATCATGGTGGGTGCCTGCCCAGCCGGCAAGCATCAGGGCCGCCTCCGCCTCGCCCAGCCGTTCTTCCGGTACCAGCACGTCGATATCGGAAAACAGCCGGCCATGCGCGGGCGGAAGCCCCGCCAAGGTATAGGCGGCCCCTTTCAGCAGGATCAGCGGTACGCCCAGGTCCGCCAGCGCCTGCCTGATCAGGCGTACCTCCCACGACACGCCCTGGCGATGGCGACGTGCCAGGACAGCGGCCCAGTCCAGTTGCTCCCGCGCGGGCGCCGGTACCTGTTCCCGCAAACCGCACTCGTCGAGGAGGCAGGACAGCGTGGCGAGCAAGTTCGTGGCGCCAGCCTGCCGCAACAACAGATCCCAGCCGGCATCATCGAGATCCGGCAGGCGCGCCGGGTGGTGCGTCAAGGCGCGCAACGCGGCGACCAGCAATGGCTGGAGACGTGCGTGCTTCACGGCAGGCTGTCGAAAAAGGCGAGCGCATCGTCCAGCTTGCTGTAGCGGAACCGGTATCCCCGGCTGCGTTCGACGAGCCCTGCCAGGGCCGTGAATCCTTCCGCGCCCAGCAGGCTGTAGTTGAAGCAGTTCTGCGCCAGTTGCATGAATGTGTCGGCACGCGCCACGGGCTCGGCCGTCGCTGCGCTGCCTGCCTCGAAGCGCGGAAAGACGACCCATGCCGGCAATGCGCTCTCGCCGGCCCGCGCCACGCTGTCGGCCGGCGCACGCATGTGCGCCACCGTGCCCTTGGCCGTGTCGGTGACGGCACGGCTCATCACGCTGCCGGGCACGTAATCGCGGATGACGGCGATCGACGCATTCTTCAGGCTGATCGGCCGCGGCAGCGGGTGCAGGACGCCTTCTTCCAGGCGCAGCAAAGCCAGCTCGTCCGAGAGCAGGCGCCAGCCGCCGCGGCCGACGAGCGCGGCACAGAGCGTGCTCTTGCCCGAGCCGGGGGGCGCCGGCAGGATCACGGCCCGCCCATTCTTTTCGACGACGGCCGCGTGGATGATCAGGTAGCGGTTGGCCCGGCTCGACACGCACCAGTTCAGCCCCCATTCGAACATGGGAAAAGCCTGATCCAGGGGCAAGGGCTTGAACATGGAACGCCTGTCGTAGAGCAGCGTCACCTGGGGCCGCAGCCAGCGGCGCAACGTGGCGGGGCGCACCAGGTCCAGATGGAAATCCGCAAAGCCGCTGGACAACGGGTAGTCGCCGTAGAGCCGATGGATGCCGTCGGCAACGCTGGCAATGGGCGAACGCAGCAAGGTCGTGAAGCGCCCCGTGCGCAGGTGGATTCCTGGCCCGGCAAGGCATTCGCCGAGCTGGGCGCGGGTCAGGCTGCCGACATGCGTCATGGCATGCTCAGCAAGGCTCGACCAGGTCGAGCTGGCGCAGTGTGGCGAGCATGTCGGCCAATTCGGGTGCCGCCAGCTCTTCCGGGGTCACGTCGCCATCCCGCAGCGCCATCAGCAGGCTCATCGCCTCTTCCGCCAACAGGTGGGTATCGCCCGACAGATCGTTGTAGAGCACATAGGCGCCGTCCCAGCCGCGGTGCAGCAGGGCCTGGCCGGGAACGAGGCGCCACGACGAAGCCATCAGTACATGGTGCCGCGCAGGTACTCGACGATCTTCGCGCCGTCCCAGCGCACGCCAGCGGTCGGCGTGTAGTAGCCCTTGGCCTGGTATTCCAGCCAGATGCGCTGGAGCATGGGCACCGTCTGGAAGGTCGACAGCCCGGCTTGCACATTCAGGTAGCATGCGATGAGATGGCGGCCGATGCCATTCCTGTCCCATTGCTGCGGTTCGAGGATGGCGGCCTGGCTGATGGTACCGTAGGTCTTGCCATTTATCCCATTGCAACTGAAGACCTTGGCGTATAACTGGGCCTTGTTGGTACCACGGGGCCAGCTATGCGTTTTCCAGTAACCCGGCGAGCGGCCCGCACAGGTGGGCGGCGGACCGCGAAAGCTTTGCAGGCCGCCCGATAGATAGCCTGACGGCGTGGTGCACACCTCGACCGCCATGCCCGGTTGGCTATGCAGCGTGAGCAGTACGCCCGAAGCGGCGACCCCGGCGCGGGTAAAGCGTCGCCGCGCCGCGCCCTCGGGCGACAAATCCGGCTTGCCATTGTCTGGCGCGTCTTGCTGTTGTTCAGTGGACACGTCGGTATTCCTTCTGGATCGAATGCGTTAAGTATTGCGAAAAAGGTAAGCAATTACCGTTCCCAATACCGTTCACATATGCTTGCACCATGCAAATCAATGACTTAAAGCAAAGGAACCAGTCATCGGATTTGATCTGGTCCAAAGCTGTAAAGATTCTCGACAGCTCAGCCAGCTCAGAAGAAGCTTTCAGGAATGATCAGGATATCCCCCGGACGCATCGCGACGTTCGCGGAGATATCGCCCTCCTTGATCAGGTCGTTCAGGCGCACGCGGTATTGCTGCTGCTTGCCATCGACATTCCGCACGATGGTGGCCTTGTTTCCCGCCGCGAATTCGGTCACGCCACCCACGGCGATCAGGACATCCATCAGCGACATGTCGCGCCGGTAGGGCAGGGCCTGCGGCCGCGCAGCCTGCCCGATCACGCGGATTTGCTCGCCATACGTTCCCGTAAAGCCGGTGACGATGACGGTGACGACCGGTTGCTGGATGTATTTGGCGAGGGCCTTTTCGATGTCGCGTGCCAACGCGGTCGGCGTCTTGCCGCTCGCTTCGAGATCCTCGACGAGCGGCGTGGTGATCTTGCCATCCGGCCGTACCGGCACGCTCTGCGACACCTCGGGGTTGCGCCACACAATGATATTGACGTTATCGCCCGGACCGATCAGGTAATCCGGTGCCGGCGCGGGTCCCGCATCGGCCATCAAGTTCCCCGAACTGGCGCACCCGCCCAGGGCACCCACCATGACCGCGCCTGCCGCCAGCCATTTGAACAGCGTTTGGTATTTCACGGGACTCTCCAGTTTGGTTGTTACGGACGGCCCGCATGGAGCGCAGGCGCGGTTGTGTGCACGACGTGTATTACGCGACCGTAACTTTCATTTTCTAAATTTTGTGTTGCATATTTTATACGAGCCCAACGTCGAACCGCGTAATTTTTTACTTCTTGTTGGCACCTTGTTGCAACAGTTCCTGTACGTATTTCACCGGAATTGCGTAGGCGATTCCGCTGGGTTGGCTGAGGCCGTTTTCTTTGTGGACTTTCAGGAGCGTCATGTTGATGACGCCGAATACGACGCCGCTTTCCGGGTCATACACGGGACTGCCGCTATTGCCGGGGTAGGCGGTGCCGTCCAGCTGCATGATCTCGAACGGTCTTCTGAGCTGGCTGATCGCGCGCGCGTCGAGCCGGCGCGAATTGGGCGACGGCAGCAGGATCGGAGTGATGGCCGACAACATGGCCCGGTGTGTGACAGGCGTTAATCCAAGGCTCATGCCGAGCGGGAATCCGGTAAATGCGAAGGACTGGCCTTCGGCAAGGGAACCGCTGCTGTCCAGGCGCATCGCAGGCAACGGCGCGCCGGCCAGGCGCAAGTGGGCAAGGTCGTGTTCACGGTCGAGCGCGGTCACGGTGGCAGGACGGAAATCGAGCTTGCCTTCCGTGCTGGTCACGATGCCCAGCGTTTCCATTCGTTCCGTGTTCAGCTCGGGTAACGCATGGGCGTTGGTGATGATCGACAGGCCATCGCCCACGGCGAATCCGGTAGCCACGAAAACGATCGCGGGGCTGCGCGTGCGCAGCATCGTGCCCACCCCGACCACCGAGGATTTAACGACGGGAATCGTATCTTTCAGGGCGGCGCGACCCGTGCCGGGAACGATGCACAGGGCGACCGTCCAGGCCAACAACAGGAAGCGAACGATACGGATGGGATGGCTCATCGAATCAGCATAGCAGAATTGCAGTGACTCGAAGTCACTGTGTTTGTTGCTAGAGAAGAGTTAAGTTTTGCGTTTTGTGAGGAGAATGCAACGCTTGCGCCAATGTCATGTTGGAAAGAAAAATTAATATCAACAGGCAATCATTTCTGGGGTATGATAGGGTAATTGATGTAATTTAAGCAATATTCAGGAAGGTCAAAGGTAGGGAAGTTTTCGAGCGCAGTGTCCTGGATGGCTTGGCTGAAAGCGAGTTTACAAGATGGCAGAAATGATGGCCCTGCTTTTGAGCTTCCTCAAAGCAATTGGCAAGTACCGCTGGTATGCGGTGGCAATCACGTGGCTCGTTGCCGTTGTCGGCTGGACCGTCGTTTCCAAATTACCCAACGATTACCAGGCTTCCGCGCGCGTCTACGTTGATACCCAAAGTATCTTGAAGCCCTTGCTCGCGAGCATGACGACGCTGCCGAATACGGAGCAGCAAGTCATGTTCATGCGCCGCACGCTGATCAGCCGGCCGAACGTCGAGCGCGTGTTGCGGATGGTTGACCTCGACATTACCGCGAAGACGCCGAAGGAACACGAAAAGCTCGTCAACGAGCTGATGACGCAGATCAAGGTGATCGGCACCGAACGCGACGACATCTATACGATCTCCTACAACAACCCCAATCCCAAGCTGGGCAAGGAAGTGGTGCAATCGCTGCTGACCATCTTTGTCGAGGGCAGTTTCGGCGGCAAGCAGCAGGAATCGGAAAAGGCGATCCAGTTCATCGACGACCAGATCAAGATGTACGAGGAAAAGCTCGCTACCGGCGAGAACCTGCTGAAGGAGTTCAAGATCCGCCACATGGGCCTGCTGCCGCGCCAGGGCGGCGACTATGCCTCTTCCTATGTCGACCTGAACGAAAAGATCAGCCAGGCCCGCCTGGAGTTGCTGGAAGCGGAGCAGGCACGCGATGCGATCAAGCGCCAGATGGCCGGCGATGACATGGCACCGCTCACCGACACGGCCGAGCGCGAAATCGTCAATCCGGAACTGGACGGGCGCATCTCGACCCTGGAAAAGAATCTCGACACGCTGCGGATGCAGTACACGGACGAACACCCCGACATCGTGGCCGCCAAGCGCCTGATCGCCCAGCTCGAGCAGCGCAAGAAGGAGGAAGCGAAGAAGGTTCGCGCCGTGGATCCCGGCGCCGGCTACAGCCCGATGCTGCAACAGATGAATGTCCAGCTGTCGGTGGAGGAAGCCCGCATCGCCTCGCTGAAGGCGCGGGTGGGCGAATACTCGTCGCGCCTGGCGCAGATGCGCGAGATGAGCACCCAGGCACCGGAAGTGGAAGCGCAGCTGGCCCAGCTGAACCGCGACTACGCGGTCAACAAGGACAACTACGAGAAGCTGGTGTCGCGCCGCGAGGCCGCGAAACTGTCGGGCGATTTGTCCACGGTGACCGACATGCTGACGTTCCGCGTCGTCGATCCACCTTCCGTGCCGAGCACGCCGGCAGGGCCGAACCGGCCCCGCCTGTACACGCTCGTGCTCCTCGGCGCACTGGTCGCCGGCCTCGGCACGGCTCTGCTGCTGAGCCAGATCCGGCCGACCTTCCTCAGCCAGGTCAGCCTGCGCGAGACCACGGGCCTGCCCATCCTGGGCAGCATCGGCATGAACTGGACCGACCAGCAGAAGGTGCGCCGCCGCCGCCGCCTGTACGCGTTCGCCGCGGCGGTTGCCTCCCTGTTCACCGCCTATGGCGGGGTATTGGCCTTCACCGTTTTCCGGCAAGCCTAGGCCGGGGAAAGCACAGGTTATCAAGTGAGCATTATCGAGAAAGCCGCCAACCGCATCGGCAAGTCCGTCGCGCCGCCAGCCCCGCTGGCCCAGGTCCGTACGCAGGCGGTGGAGCCGAGCGCGCATGAGCCGGCCGGCGGCAGCCAGGATACCGCGGTGGCCGAGCGGCCCCAGGCCGGGGCACCGGGATTGCGCCAGGCGGAACAGGCACCAGGCGATGGTCCCGCCGGCGACCTGTCCACGCCGGCGCCGGCACGGCCGGAACCGGCCCGCCGCCCGGGGCGCGTGATCGAGCTCGACCTCGCGCGCATGAACGAGAGCGGCCTCGTGACCGCGGCCGGCGGGCGCACCAATCTCGTCGAGGATTTCCGGATCATCAAGCGGCCGCTGATCAAGCGCGCCTTCGCGCCGCGCAAGCCGAACGCGAACCCCGGCAACCTGATCATGATTACCAGTTCGCTGCCGGGCGAGGGCAAGACCTTCACGTCGATCAACCTGGCGATGAGCATCGCGATGGAGCTCGACCACACCGTGCTGCTCGTCGATGCCGACGTGGCCCGCCCTTCGGTCTTGCGCACGCTTGGCCTGCCGGCGCAGCGCGGCCTGATGGACATCCTGCTCGACGAGCACCTCGATATGTCCGACGTGATGTTGCGCACCAACGTCAACACGCTGTCGATCCTGCCCGCCGGCACGTCGAACCCGCGCGCCACCGAGCTCCTGGCCAGCCAGGCGATGACCTCCCTGGTGCGGGAGATCGCCGAGCGCTATCCGGACCGGATCGTGATCTTCGATTCGCCGCCGTTGCTGCTGACGAGCGAAGCGCACGTGCTGGCCAGCCACATGGGACAGATCGTCGTTGTCGTGGAGTCGGAAAAGACCACCCAGCACGCGGTCAAGGAAGCGCTGCACCAGCTCGAAGGCTGCAGCAACGTCAATCTCGTCTACAACAAGTCGCGCGAGCTGAACACGTCCAGCAAGTACGACTATCACTATGGCTGAACGTCGTACCCGCTGTGCCGCGCTTGGCTCGGTGCTGCTGCTCGCCCTGTTGCCCTCGGCGGTGCGCGCGGCCTGGCAGGTCAAGCCCAGCGTGGAAGTGCGCGAGACATGGTCGGACAACCCGGATCTTCGCAGTGACAATGACAAGCGCAGCCAGTTCATCACCTCCGTGTCGCCGGGCATCGCCGTCACGAACGAAAGCCCGCGGCTGCAGGTGTCGGCGTCCTACCAGCTGAACGCGTTCGCCTATTCGGACGAGCGGGCCAACAACCAGCGCCTGAACAGTTCGCTCAACGCCAGCGCCAGGGGCAACCCGCTGCGCGATTTTCTCTACTTCGATGCGTCGGCCTCGATCAGCCAGGCGGCGGTTTCCGCGTTCGGCCCGGTCAGCGACAGTCCCTATTCCGGGAGCAACCGCAGCGAAGTACGAAGCTACCGCATCTCGCCCTATATCCAGCACCAGTTCGGCAACTTCGCGACGACCCAGTTGCGCTATTCGCACGACCTGGTGGACAGCGACTTTGCCGGCCTGGCCCGCAGCCAGGCCGATACGATCGACCTGGCCATCAACAGCGGCCCCACGTTCAGGACGCTCGGCTGGGGATTGCAGCTGAACCGCGAAAACGTCGAGGACGGCCTGGCCCCCAAATCGATCAACAGTTCCGCGCTGGCATCGCTGCGCTATGCGCTCAATCGCCAGTTCAGCCTGACCGGCACCGGCGGCTACGACAAGTTCGACTATGAAGGGATGGGGGAGGAAACCAAGGGCGCCTCCTGGTCGCTGGGTTTCTCGTACGAGCCCAGCGCCCGCACGAGCTTGCGCATGTCCGCCGGCCGGCGCTACTACGGCAACAGCTACTTCCTCGCCGCCACGCATCGCAGCCGCAACACGGTGTGGAGCATCAATTACAGCGACGATGTCAGCACGAGCCGGAGCAACTTCCTGCTGCCGTCGGCCGTGGACACGGCGAGCATGCTGAACCAGATGTACCAGGCGACCATTCCCGATCCCGTGCAGCGCGCGTTGTTCGTGCAGGCGTACATCCGTGCACTGAACCTGCCGCGTTCGATCCCCAACGCCATCAACTACTTCAGCAACCGCTACTCGCTGCAGAGGCAGCTCAATGCGTCGATGGCATGGCGTTCCTCGCGCACGACGGCGGTCGCCAACCTGTACAAGACGCGCCGCGAAGCGTTGTCGCTGGTGCGGTACGACAGCGCATTGCTGGGGCCGGGGCAGCAGAACCTGAACGACGATACAGACCAGACCGGTATGTCGGTCAATGTCAGTTACCGCCTGAGCGCGCGCACCAGCGCGGCCCTTTCCGCCAATGCCAGCCGGAGCAAATCGCTCAGCGGCAACCTGAGCGACAACAGCCGGCAATTCCGCCTGTACGTGACGCGCAGCTTCCAGCAGCGCCTGGCCGGCACCCTGGAAGTACGGCGCAATTCCGGCAGCCTGGGACTGCAGAACGGCTCCTATGCCGAGAATGCCGTGTCGACTTCCCTTTCGATGAATTTCTGACCGAGCGAGACGTTTTCATCATGTACGAAAGTTATTACGGGCTCAGCGACAAGCCCTTCCGCCTGCGCCCGGACCCCCATTTCTTCTTCGGCAGCAAGGGGCACAAGCGGGCGATGGCCTACCTCGAGTATGGCCTGGCGCAGGGCGAGGGTTTCATCGTCATTACCGGTGAAGTCGGGGCCGGCAAGACGACGCTGGTGCGCAACCTGTTCCGGCAGATCGAATCGGACCGCATCGTTGCCGCGCACATCGTCAATACGCATGTGAGCGCCGATGACATCGTGCGCGGCGTGGTGGCCGCGTTCGGCCTGCCGTTCGAGGACAGTGCAAGCAAGACGACGTTGCTGGCGCGCCTGGAAGCGTTCCTGCGCAGCTGCGACCAGCAAGGCAAGCGGGCACTGCTGGTGGTTGACGAAGCGCAGAACCTCACCCCCCGCGTGGTGGAAGAATTGCGCATGCTGTCGAATTTTCAGTCCGATGACAAGCCACTGCTGCAGACGTTCCTGCTGGGCCAACCCGAGTTTCGCGCTACCTTGCATAACCCTGCCATGCAGCAGCTGCGCCAGCGCGTCATCGCCACCTACCACCTGGGTCCGATGGACGAGCTGGAAACCCAGGCTTACATCGAACACCGGTTGCTCACCGTGGGCTGGAAAGGCGATCCGTCGTTCACCCCGGCGGCCCATGCCGCCATCTACGAATTCACGGGAGGCATACCGCGCAAGACCAACCACCTGTGCGATCGCCTGCTGCTGATGGGTTTCCTGGAAGAGATGCATGCGTTCACGGACGCGGAGGTCGACATCGTGGTCCGCGATATCGAGCAGGAATTCGAGGCTCCCGCCAATGCGGCGGGAGCACCGCAAGCCGCTGCTGCCGACCCGGAAAGCGCCGTGTTCGCGAACCAGTACCCGGCGGTGATGGACGAGCGCATGTTGCGGCTGGAACGGTCGATGGGCTCCGTCCTGTCGATCCTGAAACGCATCGTGAGCACGCCGGCCGGCGTCAACCAGGCCATGGATGAATGATCATGAGTGATAACGACAAAACCCACCGTATCCTGTGCGTCGTCGGCGCCCGCCCGAACTTCATGAAGATGGCACCGATCATGGCCGCTTTCGGCGCGCTGCCGGCGGTGGAGGCAAAGCTCGTGCATACGGGCCAGCACTACGACGTGGCCATGAACCACCAGTATTTCCAGGCATTGGGCATTCCCGATCCCGATATCAACCTGGAAGTGGGCAGCGGCAGCCACGCGCAGCAGACGGCCGAAGTGATGCGCCGCTTCGAACCGGCGCTGGACGACGTGGCACCGTCGGCGGTCCTGGTGGTGGGCGACGTCAATTCCACGATCGCCTGCGCGCTGGTGGCCGCGAAGAAGGGCGTGCCGGTGATCCACGTGGAAGCGGGCCTGCGCAGCCACGATCGCGCCATGCCGGAGGAAATCAACCGCGTATTGACCGATCAACTGTCCGACCTGCTGTTCACCACCGAGGAAAGCGGCCGCGCCAACCTGCTGAAGGAAGGCATCGCCGACGAGCGTATCCACTTCGTCGGCAACGTAATGATCGATACGCTGCGGCTGAACCTGCCCCGCGCGGTGCCCGCCGCCCGCATCGCGGCCGATGCCGGCCGTACCGGCTTTGCCGACAACGGCTACGCGGTGCTGACGCTGCACCGGCCGTCGAATGTCGATGACGCCGCCATCCTGAAAGGGCTGCTCGAAACTGCCGGCGCCATCAGCGAACGCGTGCCGGTCATCTTCCCTGTCCACCCGCGCACGCGCGCCACGATCGAGCGCTTCGGCCTGGCGCACCTGCTCGACCGGCCGACGCTCCTGCTGCTGCCGCCGATGGGTTACCTGGAAATGCTGGGCCTGATGAAGGATGCGAAAGTCGTGCTGACCGACTCCGGCGGCATCCAGGAAGAGACGACCGCGCTCGGCACCCCATGCATCACCTTGCGCCACAACACGGAGCGGCCGATCACCGTCGACGAAGGCACCAATACCATCGCCGGCAATGCGCCGGACGCGATCCTTGCCGCATTCGACAGCATACTGGCCGGCGGCGGCAAGGCCGGCCGCGTGCCGCATTTCTGGGATGGCCGCGCCGCCGAGCGCATCGCCGACATCGTCGTGCGCTGGTTGCAGGACCGCTAGGAGCCGGCATGAACGCGCCTGTACGCCAACTGCATTCCCCTGCCGCCGGTGCGGCCGCGCTGCGCAATGCGATGACGATCGACGTGGAGGATTACTTCCAGGTGTCCGCCTTCGCGGACCACATCGCGCGCGACAGCTGGCCCACGCGCGAATGCCGCGTCGAGGCGAACATCGAGCGCATTCTTGCGATCCTCGAAGAAGGCGGAGCGCACGGCACGTTCTTTACATTGGGCTGGGTCGCCGAACGCTATCCGGCGATGGTCAGGCGCATCGTCGCCGGCGGCCACGAACTGGCCAGCCATGGCTACGGGCACCTGCGCGCATCGGACCAGACGCGCGAGCAGTTTTTGGAGGACGTCTCCCGCAGCAAGGCGATCCTGGAAGACATCGGCGGCAACGCCGTGCTGGGTTACCGCGCGCCCAGCTTCTCGATCGGCCCGGCCAACCTGTGGGCGCTCGATGTCCTGCACGATGCCGGCTACCGCTACAGCTCGTCGATCTACCCGATCGCGCACGACCACTACGGCATGCCGGACGCTCCCCGCTTCGCGTTCTACCCGAATGGCACCGACGGCCTGCTCGAGGTGCCGATCACCACGGTGCGCATGATGGAGCGCAACCTGCCGGCCGGCGGCGGCGGGTACTTCCGGCTGCTGCCCTATGCGTTGTCGCGCCGCCTGATGCGGCGTGTCAATCGCGAGGATGGACAGCCGGCGATCTTCTATTTCCATCCGTGGGAAATCGATCCGGGCCAGCCGCGCATCGGCGGCGTGGGCGCCAAGACCCGCTTCCGCCACTATGTGAACCTGGCCCGGATGGAAAGCCGGATTCGCGCATTGACCCGCGACTTCAAGTGGGATCGCATGGACCGCATCTTCCTGGAGCGCGCATGAGTGCCATCATCGAACAGGCCATGCGGCGGGCGCAGGCCCAGCCGGACACCGCCCCTGAAGCCGTGGCCGAACCCGTTGCGCAACCGGGGCCCCTGTCGGTCCGCCTGCTCGATACCGGGAGCGCCGACCGCGCCCGCTGGGATGCCTTTGTCGCGGCGTGTCCCGACGCCACGTTCTTCCACCGCTCGGGCTGGCGACGCGTGATCGAAGAGGCGTTCGGCCACCGCACCTGGTTCTTCCTGGCCGAACGCGATGGTGCGATCGAAGGCGTGCTGCCGCTGGCGCAGATCAGGAGCCGGCTGTTCGGCCACTCGCTGGTCGCCTTGCCGTTCTGCGTGTACGGCGGCGTGGCGGCGCTCTGCGATGCGGCCCGTGCCGCCCTCGATGCCGAGGCCCTGCAACTGGCCGCCTCGCTGAACGTGGGGCACCTCGAATACCGCAACTATGCGCCGGCCCATCCGGGCGATCCGGCATGGCTGGGCAAGGACCTGTACGTCACGTTCCGCAAGGAGATCAGCGGCGACGACGAAGCCAATATGAACGCGATCCCGCGCAAGCAGCGCGCCATGGTCCGCAAGGGGATCAAGCTGGGCCTGGCGGGCGAGGTCGACCAGCACGTCGACCGGTTCTTCGTTGCCTACGCGAACAGCGTGCACCGCCTGGGCACACCGGTATTCTCCAAGAAATACTTCCGTCTGCTGAAGGAGGAATTCGGCGACGATTGCGAAGTGCGCGTCATCGTCCAGGGCGAGGGAGCGGAGAAGCGGCTCGTTGCCGGCGTGCTGAGCTTCTTCTTCCGCGACGAGGTGCTGCCGTACTACGGCGGCGGCATGCCGATCGCGCGCGACGTGGCCGGCAACGACTTCATGTACTGGAACCTCATGCAGGCTTCCGCGGCGAAGGGCTGCCGGCTCTTCGATTTCGGCCGCAGCAAGCGCGGTACCGGCGCCTTCGACTTCAAGAAGAACTGGGGCTTCACCGCCCAGCCCTTGCCGTACGAATACCGGCTCGTCGCATCGACCGACCTGCCGGATGTGAACCCGCTGAACCCGAAGTACCAACTGTTCATCAAGTTGTGGCAGAAACTACCGCTTTCGCTGGCGAACGCGCTGGGTCCGCACATCGTCAAAGACCTGGGGTGACATCGTGGAAGACCTGCTGCTGCTGGTGCATCGCATCCCCTATCCGCCGAACAAGGGGGACAAGATCCGTTCATGGCATTTGCTGCGGCACCTGGCGGCACGCTACCGCGTGCACCTGGCAACATTCGTCGACGATGCCGATGACTGGCAATACGTGCCGCACGTGCGCCAGCTGTGCGCATCGAGCCATTTCGCCCCGCTCAATCCCCGCCGCGCCCGGCTGCGCAGCCTGCGCGCCGTGCTGGCGAACCGAGCGCTCTCCCTCGATTACTACAGCGACCGTTCCATGCGCGGCTGGGTGCGCCGCACGATGGGCGGCGCGGCCATCGAGCGCGTGGTCGTGTTTTCCTCGCCGATGGCGCAGTACGCGCAAGGCTGGCCGGGAGCGCGGCGCATCGTCGACCTGTGCGATGTGGATTCCGAGAAATGGCGCGCGTATGCGGAGAAGAAGCCGTGGCCGGCGAGCCTGCTGTACGGTTACGAGGCAAGCCGCCTGTTGCGCTATGAGCGCAAGGTGGCCGCCGACAGCGACGCCGCATTGTTCGTCTCGGCACCGGAAGCGGAACTGTTCCGCGCCCTGGCGCCGGAAAGCGCCGAACGCATCGGCTGGTTCGGCAACGGTGTCGACACTGCCTTTTTCTCGCCGGACGGCGACTACGCGAATCCTTTCGCCCCCGGCAAACCGGCACTCGTATTCTGCGGCGCGATGGACTACTGGCCGAACGTGGACGCGGTCCAGTGGTTCGCGCGCGACGTGTTCCCGGCGGTCCGCGCCCGGGTGCCGCAGGCATCGTTCGTGATCGTCGGCGCGCGCCCGGCGCCCGAAGTACAGCAACTGGCGCAACTGCCCGGCGTGACGGTGACCGGCACCGTGCCGGACGTGAGGCCGTATGTCGCGCATGCCGCGCTGTCGGTCGCCCCGCTGCGCGTGGCGCGGGGCATCCAGAACAAGGTCCTGGAAGCGATGGCGATGGCCAAAACCGTGGTCGTCAGCCCGCAGGCGCTGGAAGGCATCGACGCCGCCGCGGGCAGCGAGGTGCTGCTGGCCGAGCGCGACACCGACATGGCGGCGACGATCCTTGCCGCGCTGGCCGATGAGCCGTCCCGTGCCGCCATCGGCCGCGCCGCCCGGCTCCGTGTCGAGGCTTCGTACGGCTGGGATGCCCGGCTGGCAGCGCTCGATGCGCTGCTGGAAGCGCCGCGCCAGCCAGGCGGCGCGCCGGCCATCCCGGCGGGCATTCCTTCACCGTCATGGAACCGGGCATGAATACCGTCACGATCTCCGAAGAAGCGCGCCCGGCCGCGGCGCGCTCCGCGAACGGTGCGCCACCGAAGGTGCAATGGTGGGTCGCCGCCGGCGCGGTGCTGGTCCCGCTGCTGGCTTATTTCGATACCGCCGCATCGATCGTGGCGATCTGGGAACGCTCCGAGACGTTCGCGCACGGCTTCGTGATCGTGCCGATCGCGCTGTGGCTGGTGTGGCGCCGCCGCGCCGAACTGGCCCTGCTGCCGGTGCGCCCCTGCTGGCCGGCGCTGGCGGCGCTGCTGTTCTGCGGCGCGGCCTGGATGCTGGCCACGCTGGGCGACGTACTGGTGGTGCGGCAGTATGCATTCGCGATCATGATTCCGTTGGCGGTGCTGGCCGCGTACGGCACAGCGATCGCCCGCGCACTGGTATTCCCCCTTGCGTTCCTGCTGTTCGGCGTGCCGGTAGGCGAAGGGCTGATCGAGCCGCTGATCGGCATCACGGCCAACTTCACGGTCGACGCGCTGCGCCTGACCGGCATTCCCGTGCTGCGCGAAGGGAACAGCTTCAGCATCCCCAGCGGCGACTGGTCCGTCGTCGAGGCGTGCAGCGGCCTGCGCTACCTCATCTCCTCGGTCACATTGGGCTGCCTGTACGCCTATCTCACGTACCGGACGACCTGGCGCCGCGTGCTGTTCGTCATCGTCGCACTGGCACTGCCGATATTCGCGAACGGCTTGCGCGCCTACATGATCGTGATGATCGGCCACAGCAGCAACATGACGCTCGCCGTCGGCGTCGACCACCTGATCTACGGCTGGGTGTTCTTCGGTCTCGTGATGCTGCTGCTGTTCTGGATCGGCAGCTTCTGGCGCGAGGATGGCCCGGCGCCGCAGGCGGTGGCGCACGCCCAGAGCCACTTGCGGCCGCGCTCCGCTTCGCCAGCGCAAGTGGCATTGGCCGTGCTGGGCGTGGCCGGCTGCATCGGCGTCTGGCCCGCTTATGGCTGGTACATCGAACGCGGCAATGCCACGCCGCCGCCGGTCGAGCTGGCGACGTTCGCCGCAAGCACACCGGCCGTGGCACCGTTCACGGAATGGGAGCCGGACTTCGCTCCCGCCAGCGCGACGCTGCGCCGGTTCTACGAAGTCGATGGGCACAAGCTCGGCTTCATCCTGAAGTACTACCGCGACGGCAACGGCGGCAAACTGATCAGTTCCATGAACCGGCTGACGGCACTGCGCAGCGGCTGGCACGAGACGGGCGTTGCCATTCGCTCGGAAAACGTCGCGGGCCGGCCGCTCGTCCTGCGCGAAACCACGCTGGCGGGGCCGGGCGCCAGGTTCGTGGTGTGGCAATGGTATGACGTCGGCGGCAGGCGGACGGCCAGCAACTATGTGGGGAAATTGTTGCAAACAAAACAAAAATTTCTGACTGGCAGTGACGATGGCGCAGCCCTGATGCTATTCTCGCCATACGATGAGGACCCCGCGACCGCACGGCCCATGCTGCGCGCGTTCCTGGAAACCCATCTCGCCTCGATCGACGCCGTGCTGGCGGCCAACGCGCGACCGTGACCACCATGAACGACGCTCCGCTCATCGTCCACCTGATCTACCGGCTCGATTTTGGCGGGCTGGAAACGCTGATGGTGGAACGGATCAACCGCATGCCCGCCAGTGCCTACCGGCATGCGATCGTGTGCCTGACGGGCTACAACCCCGAATTCGCCACCAAGATCACCCGCGCCGGCGTGACGATCCATGCGCTGCACAAGCAGCCGGGTCTCTCCCTGGGCACGCACGCGGCATTGTGGCGCCTGCTGCGGCAGTTGCGGCCCGCCGTGCTGCATTCCTATAACCTGTCCGCCGTCGAGTACGGCCCGGCCGCCTTGCTGGCCGGGGTTCCGGTCCGCGTCAACGGCGCGCATGGCCGCGACGCCGACGACCCGCACGGCACCAATCGCAAGCACAACGCGCTGCGCCGGCTGATGGTGCCGTTCTATGACTGCTGCTATGCGAATTCGGCGGCCATGGAAACGTGGAACCGCGATGTGGTCGGCGTCCCCGCGCACAAGAGCCGCATGCTGGCCAACGGCATCGATGCCGACCGTTTCCACCCGGGGGCGGCGGGCGAACCGGCGCTACCCGAGGGGTGTCCGTTCGCTGCCGGCGATGTGATCGTCGGCACCGTCGGCCGGGTGCAGGCGGTGAAGGATCACGCGACATTGATCGATGCCTTCGCGCTGCTGCGCCGGCAGCTGCCGCAAATGCCGCTCCGGCTCGCGATCGTCGGCGACGGCCCACTGCTGGAAGCGATGAGGGAAAAGGTGGCCGCGCTCGGCCTGCTGGACGCAGTGTGGCTGCCGGGGGCACGGACCGACATCGCCCAGATCCTGCGCAGCCTGCACGTATTTGCCATGTCGTCGATCGCGGAAGGCACGCCCGGTTCCGCGCTGGAGGCGATGGCAAGCGGCTTGCCGGTGGTCGGCACGCGCGTCGGCGGCATCCCCGAAGTGGTCGACGACGGCGTTACGGGAACGCTGGTGCCGCCATCCGAGCCGGTGGCGATGGCGGCCGCGCTGGCTCGCTATGCCGCGTCGCCCGAACTGGCGGCGCGCCACGGTGCCGCCGGCCGCGAACGCGTACTGCGCAAGTACAGCATGCCGGCGATGGTCGCGGCCTACCAGGGCATGTACGACAGCCTGTGCGAACGAAAGATCAAGACGAGAGGGGCGGTGACATCATGTGCGGAATAGTGGGAATGCTGGATACGCGGGGCCGGCGCGACATCGACGAAGCGCTGCTGCGACGCATGAACGACACCCAGTTCCACCGCGGCCCCGACGAGGGCGACATCTATCGCGAACCCGGCGTGGGGTTCGGCCATCGCCGGCTGTCCGTCATCGACCTGGCACTCGGCCAGCAGCCGCTCGGCAACGAGGATGGCAGCGTGATGGTGTGCTTCAACGGCGAGATCTACAACTACCGCGAACTGACGGCCGAGCTGAAGACATTGGGCCACGAGTTCCGCACGAAGAGCGACACCGAGGTGATCGTGCATGCGTGGGAAGAGTGGGGCGAAGCCTGCGTCGAACGTTTCCGCGGCATGTTCGCGTTCGGCCTGTGGGACCGGAACCAGCAGGTGATGTTCCTGGCGCGCGACCACATGGGCGTCAAGCCCATGTTCTACACGATGCTGCCGGACGGACTGTTCGCCTTCAGTTCCGAATTGAAGGCGCTGCGCTCGCTGCCGGGCCTGCCGCGCGAGATCGATCCCCGTGCCGTCGAGGACTATTTCGCTTACGGCTACGTGCCCGAACCGAAGACGATCTACAAGGGTTCCTTCAAGCTGGCGCCGGGCTACCGGCTGCTGCAAAAGGTCGGCGCGCCGCTGGCCGTGCCGCGCCGCTGGTGGGACGTGCCGTTCAAGCTGCACCACGCGATGACGGAAAGCGATGCGCAAGGCGAACTTGTCGAGCGGCTGCGCGATTCCGTGAAGAGCCAGCTGGTGGCCGAGGTGCCGCTGGGCGCGTTCCTGTCCGGCGGCGTCGATTCCAGCGCCGTGGTGGCGATGATGGCGGGCCTGAACGACGGCGCCGTCAACACGTGCTCGATCGCGTTCCGCGACAAGGCCTACGACGAATCCGCGTATGCCGCCCAGGTGGCCCGGCAGTACCGCACCGACCACCACGTGCAGACGGTCGACACCGACGACTTCGGGCTGCTCGACACCTTGTCCGACCTGTACGACGAGCCGTATGCCGACAGTTCCGCCATCCCTACCTACCGCGTCTGCCAGCTGGCGCGCCAGCGGGTGACGGTGGCCCTGTCCGGCGACGGCGGCGATGAAAACCTGGCGGGCTACCGCCGTTACCGCTACACGATGGCGGAAGAACGCGTGCGCGGCCGGATTCCGTCCGCGCTGCGGCGCCCGCTGTTCGGCACGCTGGGCCGCTACTATCCGAAGGCCGACTGGGCGCCGCGCGTGTTCCGTGCCAAGAGCACGTTCGAATCGCTGTCGCGCGACCTGGTGGAAGGCTACTTCCATGGCGTGTCGATCATGACCGACGCCATGCGCGCCCAGCTCTTCTCGGATGCGTTCCGCGCCGGCCTGCAGGGCTATCGGGCGATCGACGTGATGCGCGGCCATGCGCAGAACGCGCCGACCGACGATCCGCTGTCGATGATCCAGTACCTGGACATGAAGACCTACCTGCCGGGCGACATCCTGACCAAGGTCGACCGCGCGAGCATGGCCCATGCGCTGGAAGTGCGCGTGCCGCTGCTGGACCACCAGCTCGTGGAATGGATTTCCGGCCTGTCGCCCGACTTGAAGCTGAAGGGCAGCGAAGGCAAGTACATCTTCAAGAAGAGCATGGAGAAATACCTGCCGCACGACATCCTGTACCGTCGCAAGCAGGGCTTCGCGGTACCGCTGGCCGCGTGGTTCCGTGGCCCTTTGCGCGAGCGCGTGCGCACCTCGCTGCTGGGGCCGAACCTGGCGGCCACCGGCATGTTCAACCAGGCTTTCCTGGCCGAGATGGTGGAGCACCACCAGTCCGGCCGCCGCGACTACAGCGCGCCGATCTGGACGCTGCTGATGTTCGAAGCCTTCCTGAAAAAAGAAATGCAGGCGTAAGATGGGTACCTCCGACATGTCCGGCATCGCCGCACGGCCCCTCAGGATCCTGCATGTGCTGGATCATTCGATTCCGCTGCACAGCGGCTACACGTTCCGCACCCGCTCGATCCTGCAGCAGCAGCGCGCGCTGGGCTGGGATACCCATCACATCACCAGCCCGAAACACGCGGCGGCAAACAGTAACAGCGGCAACAGCGGCGCCAGCGGCGACACGCACGAAACCGTCGACGGACTGGGCTTCTTCCGCACGGAGCCGGCGCAAGGCATGCTGGCCAGGATGCCGGTGCTGAACCAGCTGGCCGTCATCGACCGCCTGGCGGCACGCCTGCTCCAGGTCGCGCAGGAAGTACAACCCGACATCCTGCATGCCCACTCGCCCGCGCTCAACGCGGTGGCCGCGCTGCGCGTGGGGCGCAAGCTGGGTATCCCGGTCGTATACGAAATCCGCGCCTTCTGGGAAGATGCGGCGGTGGATCACGGCACCAGCAAGGAGTGGGGCGTGCGTTACCGCCTCACGCGTGCCATGGAAACGTGGGCCCTGAAGCGCGTCGATGCGGCCACCACGATTTGCGAGGGATTGCGCACCGAGATCGTCGGCCGCGGCATCCCGGCGCAAAAGATCGAGGTCATTCCGAATGCCGTCGATATCGCCGACTTTTCCGTTGGCGGCGAACGCGACGTGGCGCTGGCACGGGAACTGGGCCTGGAGGGCAAGACGGTCCTCGGCTTCATCGGGTCCTTCTACGCCTACGAGGGCTTGAACGTGCTGCTCGATGCCGTGCCGGCAATGCTGGCGCGGCAGAGCGCGCTGCGCGTGCTGCTGGTCGGCGGTGGTCCGCAGGAGGCGGCGCTGCGCGAGCAAGCCCGGACGCTCGGCATCGAGGCGCAGGTGATCTTCACTGGGCGCGTGCCGCACAAGGAGGTGCAGCGCTACTACAACCTCGTCGATGTGCTGTGCTACCCGCGCCTGAAGATGCGGCTGACCGATCTCGTCACTCCGCTCAAGCCCCTCGAAGCGATGGCGCAGGGCCGTTTGCTGGCCGCCTCGGATGTCGGCGGGCACCGCGAGCTGATCGAGGACGGCCGCACGGGCGTCCTGTTCCCGGCGGGCGACGCGGCGGCGTTGGCACGGCGTGTGCTGGCGCTGCTGGCGGCGCCCGAGCAGTGGCCGCGGCTGAAGGAACAGGGGCGGCGCTTCGTGGAGAACGAGCGCAACTGGGCGGCCAGCGTGGCGCGCTACCGCCGTGTGTACGGCAATCTCGTCGCGGGAGAGCGCGCATGACCACACTGTCGATCGGTCTCGTCGGGCCCTTGCCGCCGCCGTCCGGCGGCATGGCGAACCAGACCCTGCAACTGGCCGGCCTGTTGCGCGGGGAGGGCATCGAGGTCGAGACCGTGCAGGTCAATGCGCCGTACCAGCCGGCATGGGCGGGCCGCATCAAGGGCGTGCGCGCGATTGTCCGGCTGCTGCCTTATCTTGCCGGGCTATGGCGCACCGCGGGCCGCGTGCAGGTTTTCCACGTCATGGCGAACTCCGGCTGGTCCTGGCATCTGTTCGCGGCACCGGCCATCTGGATCGCCAGGCTGCGCGGCACGCCGGTCGTCGTGAATTACCGGGGCGGGGAGGCCGAAGGCTTCTTCGCCCGAGCGCGCCGCTGGGTGGCGCCCAGCATGCAGCGCGCCGATGCCGTCATCGTGCCCTCCGGTTTCCTCGAATCCGTCTTCGGCAAATACGGCTTTACCACGCAGGTGGTCCCCAACATCGTCAATCTCGAGCGGTTCTCGTCGGTGCGGGACCCGCTGCCGGGCGAGGGGCCACGCCTGCTGGTCGCGCGCAACCTGGAGCCGATCTACGACAATGCCGCCGCCTTGCGCGCGCTGGTGCTCGTGCGTGAACGGCATCCCGGCGCCACGCTGGTCATTGCCGGTTCCGGGCCGCTGCGGTCCGAGCTGGAGCGGCTGGCGGCAAGCCTGGGGATCGCGAACGCGGTCACGTTCACCGGCCGCGTCGACAATGCGGCGATGGCGGGGCTGTATCGTAAGGCGACCGTGATGCTCAATCCCAGCCTGGTCGACAACACGCCCAATTCCGTGCTCGAGGCGCTGGCCTGCGGCGTGCCCGTCGTCAGCACGAACGTCGGCGGCGTGCCTTACCTGGTGGAAGATGGCCGCACGGCCCTGCTCGTGCCACCTCAGGCACCGGAAGCAATGGCAGCGGCCGTGCTGCGCCTGGCGGACGATCCCGCGCTGGCGGCATCGCTGCGGGAAGCGGGCCTGCGGCAGGTGCAGCAATACACTTGGGCGAGCGTGCGTCCGCGCCTGCTCGCGGTCTATCAACATGTGCTGGCGGCGCGGGCCGGCACCAGCGCGCTCAGTCAGTCATGAGTCTTCAGTCATGAGTATCCAGCCATGAGTATCCAGCCGAATGCCCGCTATCGACCGGCGCCCTATACCGCGCTCGTCACGAACCTGATCTTCCCGCTGCACGAACGCGTCAAGCAGCACCGCAGCGTGGCTGTGCGCAAACAGTTGGAAGAATCGCAGTACTGGCCGGAAGAGCGCCTGCGCGATCTGCAACTGCAGCGGCTGCGCCGGCTGCTGGTGCGTGCCGGCGCTTCGGTACCGTATTTCCGCGACCTGTT
Source organism: Massilia sp. METH4 (assembly GCF_037094685.1). Lineage (NCBI taxonomy): Bacteria > Pseudomonadati > Pseudomonadota > Betaproteobacteria > Burkholderiales > Oxalobacteraceae > Massilia > Massilia sp. METH4. The sequence continues at coordinate 2,026,903 of NZ_CP146614.1, forward strand.
CGCGCAACTGGGTTTCGATCCGCTGCGCGATGTGCAGGGCCTGGACGACCTGGCCCGGCTGCCATTGATGGACAAGGCGATCATCCGCGCCAATGTCGACCGGCTGAAGGCGGAAGATGCCGTGGGCCTGGCCCGTTTCAACACCGGCGGCTCCAGTGGCGAGCCGCTGATTTTCTATATCGGCAAGGAGCGCGTCAGCCACGACGTTGCAGCGAAGTGGCGCGCCACGCGGTGGTGGAATGTCGATATCGGCGACCCGGAGATCGTCGTGTGGGGCTCACCGATCGAGCTGGGCGCGCAGGACCGCGTGCGCGCGTTCCGGGACCGGCTGCTGCGCACGCACTTGTTGCCGGCCTTCGAAATGTCGGCGGCCAAGCTCGACGGCTTCGTGGCGCGCATCCGCGCCCACAGGCCGCGCATGCTGTTCGGTTATCCATCCGCGCTCTCGCATATCGCCCGCCACGCGCGCGACCGGGGCCAGCGGATGGATGACCTGGGTATCCGCGTGGCCTTCGTCACTTCCGAACGTCTGTACGACGAACAGCGCGCCCAGATCTCCGACACGTTCGGCTGCCCGGTCGCCAACGGCTATGGCGGCCGGGACGCCGGCTTCATCGCGCACCAGTGTCCGGCGGGCGGCATGCACATCACCGCCGAGGACATCGTCGTCGAAATCCTCGACGCGGATGGCAAGCCGGTGCCACGGGGTCAGGCCGGCGAGATCGTCGTTACCCACCTGGCCACCGGCGACTTCCCGTTCATCCGCTACCGCACCGGCGACATCGGCGTGCTGGGCACGCAGCAGTGCAGCTGCGGGCGCGGCTTGCCGCTGCTGCAGGAGATCCAGGGCCGCAGCACGGACTTCCTGGTGGCGCAGGACGGCACGGTGATGCATGGCCTGGCACTGGTCTACATCCTGCGCGACCTGCCGCAGGTACAGGCATTCAAGATTACCCAGGAGAGCCTCGACCTGACGCGGGTGCAAATCGTGCCGGCTGTTCCGCTCGACGCCGAGGCGCTGGCAAGCCTGCGGCAGCGGGTCGAACAGGGGTTCAAGGCACGCCTCGGTGCCGCCGTGGCGATCGAGGTCGAGCAGGTGACCGAGATCGCCCCGGAAAAATCCGGCAAGTTCCGTTACGTGGTCAGCAAGGTCGCCACCGGGAGCGTCGCCGCATGAGGGACGTCGTCATCACGTTGCTGGTGTTCGGCTCGCTGCCGTATATCTTCAAGCGTCCTTCGCTCGGCATGGTGATGTGGATCTGGATCAGCGTGATGAACCCGCATACGCAAGGGTGGGGCTTCGCGCGCGAAGCGCCGTTCGCCGCCATCATCGCGGTGACGACGGTGGCCGCGATGGCCACGAACGCGTACCGCAAATACCGCTACCCGCTCACGCCGGTCACCGTTACGTTCCTCGTGTTCATCGCCTACATGTGCCTGACGGCGTCGTTCGCGATCCACATCGACTACATCATGCCGCAATTGATCAAGGTACTGAAGATCATGGGCATGACCATCGTCGTCATGATGCTGGTGCGCAAGCGCAAGCACGTCGAGTGGCTGGTCTGGACCGTGGTGATCTCCATCGGCTTCTACGGCGTCAAGGGCGGCATCTTCACGCTGCGCAGCGGCGGCCAGTACCGCGTGTGGGGGCCGATCGGCACCTTCATCGACGGCAACAACGAAATCGCGCTGGCGCTCGTGATGACGATCCCGCTGATGTTGTACCTGTATACGCTGCTCGCGAACAAATGGGCCAAGCGGGCCATGATCGCGTCGATGGTGCTGTGCGCGCTCGCTTCGATTGCCTCGTACTCGCGCGGCGCCGCGATCGCCATGGTGGCCATGCTCGCCTTCCTGTGGCTGAAGAGCCGCAACAAGGCGATGCTCGGCGCCCTCCTGATCCTGTGCGTGCCGGTGGCCCTGGTCTTCATGCCCGAGCAGTGGCACGCCCGCATCGACACGATCGACGAATACGAGGATGACATGTCCGCGATGGGCCGCATCAACGCCTGGTGGATGGCGTATAACCTGGCCAACGACCGTTTGCTGGGCGGCGGCTTCGAGATCTATGACTCCTACGTGTTCCAGCTGTATGCGCCGATCCCCGAGGACGTGCATGCCGCCCACAGCATCTATTTCCAGGCGCTGGGCGAGCACGGCTGGGGCGGCCTGGCGATCTACCTGGCGCTTGGTATCCTCACCTGGTTGACGGGTACCCGCATCATCCGGGCCTCGGCGCCCTACGCGGAACTGGCCTGGGCCGGCAACCTGGCGCGGATGCTCCAGGTCAGCCTGCTGGGGTTCGCGGTCGGCGGCGCCTTCCTCAGCCTGTTGTATTTCGACGTGCCCTATTACCTGATGGTGGCGATGGTCGCGACCCAGTTGATCGTGGAACGCGAACGCAAGGTGCTGGTGCCGAAACCTGCCGTCAATCCGCTGGCGCCCGAACCCGATCCGCCCGACGAAAAGACCCCCGAAGAAGAGCTTCGCCATGAAACAGCCTGACCACGCGGCCGATGCCGCACCCCTGCTGGAGAAAAGCCTGCTGTCGCTGTTGTCGCCAGGCGGGCGGCACGGACTGTCGATCCTCATCTATCACCGCGTGCTGCCCGAAAAGGATCCGCTGTTTCCCAGCGAGGTCGACGCCGCCGAATTCTCCGCCCAGGTCGGCATGCTGAAGTCGCATTTCAATGTGTTGCCCCTGCTGGAAGCGGTACGCCGCTCCAAGGAAGGCACATTGCCCCCGCGCGCGGCCGCCATCACGTTCGACGATGGCTATGCCGACAATGCCGAGGTGGCGCTGCCGATCCTGCGGCGGCACGGCCTGCACGCAACGTTCTTCGTGGCCACGGGTTTCCTGAACGGGGGCAGGATGTGGAACGACAGCGTGTATGAACTGGTGCGGCGCGCACCCGGCGGCGTACTGGACGCCACGCCGCTCGGCCTGGGCAGGCATGCCTTGCAAACGCTGGCCGAGCGCCGGCAGGCCATACCGGCCCTGATCGGCCAGCTGAAATACCTGCCGATGGCCGAACGCCAGCGCCAGGTCGACCGGCTGGTGGCGCTGGCCGGCGTCGCCCTGCCGGACGACCTGATGATGACGACCGCGCAGGTGAGGAAGCTGCATGCCGCGGGCATGGGCATCGGTGCCCATACCGTCAATCATCCGATCCTGGCGCGCCTGCCGGATGCCGAGGCGCGCGAGGAAATCGCGCAAGGCAAGCTGGCGCTGGAAGACATGATCGGCGCCCCCGTGCACCTGTTCGCCTACCCGAACGGCAAGCCGGGCGAGGACTACGAAGCGCGCCATGTCGCGATGGCCCGCGACCTGCGCTTCGAAGGAGCCGTTTCGACGTCGTGGGGGGCGAGCCGGCGGCGGCCGGACCCATTCCAGCTGCCCCGTTTCACGCCGTGGGACCGCAGCCGCCTGCGCTTCGTCCTGCGCATGGCGCGCAACCTGACGACGAGCGCGCAGCTGGCGTAACGATGCAGTAACAGGTAAGTACACGGAAGCAACGAGGAAATTCGCCGCATGTCATTGAAGAAGGACGTCCTGCACGGACTCAAATGGGTGGCCGGCGCGAAGTTCGCCAGCCAGATCATCAGCTGGGTCATCACCATCATCGTGATGCGGATGCTGGTGCCGGCCGATTACGGCCTGATGGCGATGGCGTCGGTGTTCCTGGCCTGGTGTGCGATGTTCGTCGAGATGGGGTTGGCGCCCGCGCTGGTGCAGGCCAAGGAAGTGACGACGCAAAAGCTGCGGCAGGCCTACGGCATGTTCATGGTGGTCAATTTCGCGGTGGCCCTGCTGCTGTTCACCTGCGCACCCCTGGCCGAGCACTTCTTCGACGAACCGCACCTGGCCGAACTGATCCGCCTGATGTCTCTGCAGTTCGTGCTGGCGCCCTTCGGCCTGGTCTCCGAAGTGCTGCTGCAACGGGGGTTGAACTTCCGCGCCCGCTCGCTGCTGGACCTGTCGCAGTCCGTGCTGACCGCCTTCGTCACGCTGGCGCTGGCATGGTGGGGCATGGGTGTGTGGGCGCTGGCGCTGGGTATCCTGGTTGCCGCGGTGTACCGCACGGTGGCCGTCTACATCGTGGCGCCGTTCCCGCACCTGCCGCTGTTCTCGTGGCATGGCATGCGCTCGCTGCTCACGTTCGGCGGCAAGATCTCCGCCTCGCGCTTCCTGTGGTTCGTCTTCACGCAGGCGGACACGGTGATCATCGGCCGCACGCTCGGCGGCGAGATCCTGGGCGTGTATTCGGTGGCATTGCACCTGGCCAGCCTGCCGGTGCAGCGTGTCTCGGGCATCCTGAACCAGGTCGCGTTCCCGGCGCTGGCGCGCTACCAGAACGACCCCGCGGCGATCGCCCGCCAGCTGCTCAAGGCGTTCGAGCTGGTGTCGCTGGTGGCTTTTCCCGTCCTGTGGGGCATGGCGGCAACGGCCAGCGACATCGTGCTGGTGTTCCTCGGCAAGCATTGGGAAGAGGCGATCCTGCCGTTGCGCGTGCTGGCGTTGATCATGCCTTTCCGCACGGTGGTCCAGTTCCTGCCCGCCGTGACCGACGCCGTCGGCCGCCCCGGCGTCGCCCTGCAGAATGGTATCGTCACCTGCACGCTGATGCCGCTGGCGTTCTACGTGGGCACGCACTGGGGCATCTTCGGCGTGGCGATGGCATGGGCGCTGGTGTATCCGGTCGTCCTGCTGATCAACATGCACCGGATGCTGGGGGCGATCGGCGTGACGATGGGCGAGGTGGCATTGCGCATGCTGCCCGCGATGCTGTCCGGAGCGGCGATGTGCGCGGTCGTGACGGGGATCCATGGCATGCTGGAGCCCATGGCGGATCGCCGCATCGCGCTGGCGATCCAGATCGCCGCGGGCGGCATCGCCTACCTGGCCGCAAGCTGCCTGCTCAACCGTGCCGCCGTCGCCGAAGTCTGGGGCATGGTGCGGCGCAAGCGCCAGGCGGCCTGATGACCGTTTACCGCGTGCGCATCCTGCCGAAGGAGTTCGAGTTCGACGCACAGGAAGGCGAAACCCTGATGAAGGCCGCCGAGCGCGCCGGGATCCGCCTGCCGAGTTCCTGCCGCAACGGCACCTGCCGCACCTGCCTGTGCGGCAGCGACGGCGGCCCGGTACGCTACCTGGTCGAGTGGCCCGGCCTGTCGTTCGACGAGCGGCAGGCGCACGACGTGTTGCCGTGCGTGGCGGTGCCGGAAGGGGATATCACGCTGATCGCGCCGGCGGCGCGCAAGCTGCCGGGGCGCGAGCCTTAGAGCGCCTAACAAACCCCCCATGGCTGCGTTGCAGCGTCTCGCCGTACAGGTGTACTGTCTTCGACGCCGCGTCTTGCCCTGCGGGTTTTGTTAGGCGCTCTTAGTGCACCAGTGCTCGCGCGCCGCCCGGCAGGCGGGTTTTGCGTGAGCCTTGCAAGCGTATTGCCGAGGTCAGGCGGCGCCCGGCTTGCGCAGCCTGGCCAGCAGCGCCTCGGCCTGCTCGTTCAGCGGCTGGCCGTGGCGGCGCAGCAGCTGCACGTGCAGGACGAGGTTTTCCAGAACGAGCTTGGCGGAGACCGCCAGCAGCGTCATCTGCCGGTCCGCCTCGCTGAACGATTCCATCGCGCCGGCCATCTCGCACAGGTGGCTCGCGACGATGCCGCGCAAGTCCTTCTCGTCGAAGGGCAGGTCGGCGAAATCGATCGGGTCTTCCTGCTCCACTTCCTGCATCAGCGTTTCCAGTTCCTGCTGGGTAATCGACATTGGCAGCTCCCGTGTTGCTTTCCGTCCGTCATAGGTTCATTGTAGGCCAACGCATCGGGCAACCGCGCTAGAATCGTCGGACCCGGAGACGAACCCCTTGGCGCACATCATCTTCACACAACAACTGGCGCGCTTCCTGCCCGTCCCGCAACTGGCGACGCAGGCTGCGACGCTGCGCGCCGCGCTGGACGAAGTCTGCGCCGCCAATCCGCGCCTGGCCGCCTACGTGCTCGACGACCAGGGCCGGCTGCGGACCAATGTCGTCGCCTTCGTCGATGGCCGGCGCTGCCACGACCGGGCAAAGCTGGACGTTCCCATCCGGCCCGATTCCACCGTCCACATCCTGCAGGCACTTTCCGGAGGCTGACATGAGCGCACAAGCATTCATTGCAACCCGCAAGGGGCTGTTCGAACTGGCGAAGAGGGAAGGTGCATGGCACTTGTCCGCGCCGCATTTTGCCGGAGACCCCGTCTCGATCGTGCTGCACGACGCGCGCGACGGGGCCACGTACGCGGCGCTCAACCTCGGCCACTTCGGCGCCAAGCTGCACCGGCGCGACGCCGGCAGCGGGCAATGGACGGAAGTGGCGGTTCCCGTTTATCCGCCCAAGCCCGAGGGCAGTGACGACAAGACGGATTGGGCATTGCAGCAGATCTGGTCGCTGGAAGCCGGCGGGCCGGACCAGCCGGGTGTGTTGTGGGCCGGTACGCTGCCGGGCGGGTTGTTCCGCTCGAACGACCGGGGCGAATCGTGGCAGCTGGTCGAATCGCTGTGGCACGAACCCGAGCGCAAGGAATGGTTCGGCGGCGGCTACGATACGCCGGGCATCCACAGCATCTGCGTCGACCCGCGCGACAGCAACAGCGTGCTGATTGGCGTGTCCTGCGGCGGCGCATGGATCACGAACGACGGCGGCGCCACCTGGGCACTGCGCACGAAAGGCATGGCCGCGCGCTACATGCCGCCGGAGCTGGCGGAAAAAGGCGCGGTCCAGGACCCCCATCGCATCGTGCGCTGCGCCGGCGCGCCGGATGTGCTGTGGTGCCAGCACCATAACGGCATCTGGGTGTCACGCGACAACGGCGGCGCATGGGAAGAGGTGGAGGCGCCGGCATCGTCATTCGGCTTCGCCGTGGCGGCGCACCCGGCCGACGGCGGCACTGCCTGGTTCGTGCCGGCCGTCGCGGACCAGCAGCGTGTGCCTGTCGGCGCCGCGCTGGCGGTCAATCGCACGCGCGATGGCGGCGGCACGTTTGAAACCCAGCGCAAAGGCTTGCCGCAAAAGGACTGCTACGATCTCGTTTACCGGCATGGCCTGGCGGTTGCCGGCGACGGTAACACCTTGCTGATGGGGTCGACGACGGGCGGCCTGTGGTTGTCGGAGGACGCCGGCGCGCAATGGCGCACCGTGACCGCCCACCTGCCGCCCGTCTATGCGGTGCGATTTGCGACAAACTAGCGTGAATGGAAGTTGACCGCGAGGCGCTGCTCAGCAATACTTGTAATATTTGCAAAACAGGAGCTTTCGTGGCGACGCTGAACGATATCCGCAACATTCCGCTGTCCGGTGCCATCCATATCGATGCACTGCTCAACCAGTCGGGATTGAACTGGTCGTCCGCGACCGACATCCCGTTCAATACGATCCGCTACAGCTTCTCGCTGGGCGGCTACACGCTGCCGCAATCGGGCAATATCACCCCCGGTACCGCCACGGAATTCAGCTTCGTGCAGCAGGCCGCCACGCGGAACGCGCTGTCCTACCTGTCCGAGGTGACCGGCATCCAGTTCGCGGAAACGAGCGCGGCGGAGGCCGACGTGCATTTCGCCAATGCCGCCATCAACCAAGACCGCGTCGTAGGTTCGTTCAACTGGCGCACCAGCTATACGGAAGACGATGCCGGCACGGTGCACAGCTACGATATCGACGGCACCATCTACCTCGACAACGACGAATACGCTTCCTACAACGCCACGCTCAACGAGGGAAGCCAAGGTTACGAAACGCTGCTGCACGAGCTTGGCCACATGCTGGGCTTGAAGCACCCGTTCGAGGGTACGAGCCAGCTGCCGGACTACCTCGACACCACCTACAACACGCTGATGTCCTACGATTCGTCCGGGGAGGCCTATTCGGACTTCCGCGGCTTCGACCTGGCCGCACTGGGGTGGCTGTACGGCGGTGACGGGCTGGGCGGCACCTTTGGCGTCGACGCGCAAGGCCGGCTCCTGGCCGGCAGCGCGGAAGGCGAGCAGCTCAATGGCAGCAGCGGCATGGATATCCTCGTGGGCCTGGAAGGCAACGATATCCTCGACGGGGGCGCCGGGCTGGACCAGGCGGTGTACGCGGAAAATCGCGCCGATTACCAGGTCACCCGCACCGACCAGGGCTTCACGGTCGTTGGCCCCGATGGCAGCGACCTGCTGCGCAATACCGAGCGGATCGTGTTCGGCGACAAGAATGTGGCGCTGGACATCGACGGGGCGGGCGGCGCTGCCTACCGGCTGTACGAAGCGGCGCTGAACCGTGCTCCGGATTCCGGTGGCCTCGGCTTCTGGATCAATGTACTCGACCAGGGCTACAGCCTGCGCGATGTCGCCGCCGCCTTCCTGGTCAGCGAGGAATTCATCGCGAACTTCGGTGCCAATACGGATAACGCGACATTCGTTACCCGCCTGTACCAGAACATCCTCGATCGTGCACCCGAGCAAGGCGGTTATGACTTCTGGGTGAACGTATTGAACGACGGTAACTCTCGCGCCGGCGTGCTGGAGGCGTTCAGCGAAAGCGGGGAAAACCGCAGCGCGCTGATCGGCACGATCGGCAACGGCATCGACTACACGCCGTACGCCTGATCCGGCTTCACGTACTCCAGTAAGCGAGGAACATGTCGACGGCCGTCTCCACGACGGCCGCTTCCTGCCTCTCGTCGAGCCCGCTCTGGCCCATGGCCACCTGCGGCCAGAAGGCGAAAGTCTTCAACTGACCCTGCAGCAGGGCGGCCATGAAGGCCGGATCTCCCCGTTTCAGCTTGCCATTCTCCTGCGCGGCGCGCAGCAGTGACGCCGCTCCTTCCTCTTTTTCCGACAGCTTGGCCACCATGCTGCGCGCCCGTTCAGGCGTGTGGATCGCCTCGGCGATCGCCACCCGTGCCAGATCGAGAAAATAAGGGTCGCGCAACAGGAGCATCTTTTGCCGCAACAGGGCGACCAGTTGCGCGCGCAGGGGCTGGTCTGGCCGGTATGACGCGGCCTCGGCCGCCGTGCTGCACGCCCACAACTCTTGCAGGATCTGGGCAAACAGGTCGTCCTTGCTCGGGAAGTGGTTGTAGACGGTGCGTTTCGATACACCGGCCGTGGCCGCTACGCGGTCCATCGAGGTGGCCTCGAAGCCATTGGCACGGAATTCGGCAATCGCCGCCTGTACGATGGCGGCGCGCTTGCGGTCGGTCAGGCGGGATGTCGTCATGGCCGTATTTTACACCGGGTAGTTTACTTTCGAGTTCGGCGGCGCTACACTGCAACTACACTGTGTAGTGTACTTCCTTCCCAGGAGCTCCCATGCAAACGACCACCGCGCACGTCTCGCCGCAAATCCACAATGGCCGCTTCCGCAACCCGGCTCGCATGCACCGCAGCGGCTTCGGCAAGATGCTGGGCATTATGTGGCGCGCGGCATTCAACAAGCCCGCCGGCACGGTGCCCGTCCGGCCGATCCCGGTACAGGCGATGACGCGAACGGCGATCGAGACAGCCCCCGATCACACGGTATGGCGGCTCGGTCACTCGACGGTGTTGCTGAAGCTGGAAGGACGGCTGTGGCTGACGGATCCCGTGTTCACGCGGCGCGCCTCGCCGTTCAGCTGGCTCGGCCCCGCGCGCTTCCATGCGCCCCCGCTGCGGCTCGAGGATTTGCCGCCTCTCGAAGGCGTCATCCTGTCGCATGACCACTACGACCACCTCGACCGGGCCGCGGTGCTCGCGCTGGCAGCGAAAACGGCGCACTTCATCACGCCGCTGGGCGTCGGCGACCTGCTCGTCAAATGGGGCGTTCCGGCAGGGAGGGTGCGGCAACTGGACTGGTGGCGCTCCATCAAGCTGGGCAATGTCGAGCTCACGTGCACGCCGGCCCAGCATTTCTCCGGCCGCGGCCTGTCGGACGGCAACAGCACGCTGTGGTGCTCCTGGGTCATCGCCGGCGCGACGCGGCGCGTGTTCTTCAGCGGAGACTCCGGTTACTTCCGCGGGTTCAAGGCGATCGGCGACCGCTTCGGGCCCTTCGACCTGACGATGATCGAGACGGGCGCCTACGACGAGCAATGGCCGGACGTGCACATGCAGCCGGAACAAACGATGCAGGCCCACGTCGACCTGCGCGGCAACGTGCTGCTGCCGATCCATAACGGAACGTTCGATCTCGCCTTCCACCAATGGCACGAGCCGCTGGACCGCATCGCCGCGCTGGCGGACGCGCAAGGCCAGCGCCTGGCTACTCCGATGATCGGGCAAGCGATCGATCTCGCCGCACCGCACGCCGACAAGCGCTGGTGGCAGGCGGCCACTGCGCGGTAAGTGCGCCAACCGTTGTAGAAACACGCCAGCGACCAATCGGGGACAGTCCCCGATTTTTTACAACAGGTTGGTGTTGTAAAAACTCGGGGACTGTCCCTGGGGTGGGGTGTAGTGGGTACGCTACAAAAAAACGGCCCCGAGGGGCCGCGAAAGTGAGATCGGGTGGCAGCCTTGGATTCCGCCACCCCAGGGACACATCTCAATCGGCTCAGAAGCGGTACGTGAGCGACGCCTCCCAAGTGCGGCCGAACAGGGGCCGGGCGTTGATCGGGCCGCTGCCGCCGGTCGTCAGGCGGGAGTTGCCCTCGGTGAGACCCAGTTCGTTCGACAGGTTGTTGCCGCTGACGCGGAACTCGATCTTCTCGCCCAGCCGGAACACGGCGCCGGCATCGAAGGTTTTATAGGACGGCAGGTATTGCACGTTCGCCTGGTCGGCCCACCGCTCGCCGATGTACGTGTAAGTGCCATACAGCCGCAGCTCGTTGTCACCCAGCGGAATCCGGTACGAAGGCGTGAAGCGCCCTTGCAGCTTCGGCTGGCGCTGCACGCGCTTGCCGGCCGTGGCCGGATTGTCCTTGTATTCGGAGTCTTGCCAGTTGCCCGTGAGCGTGAGCGTGAGGTCGCGGATCGGGCGCAGGCCCAGTTCGAACTCCACCCCTTGCCCTTTCGAGCCGCTGACGGAATTGAGCACCGTGCCGTCCGCGAGGATCTGCTGGAACGCAATGCCCTCGAAATCGGTTCGGAAGTAGTTGATGTAGGCGCTGTACAGCGGAGTCGCCGTCTTGAATCCGACTTCGAACTGCTCGATCGTGGGCGTGGGCAACAGGCTGTGGTCGTCCACCCGCGCCTGGGTACCGGCATTACGCAGGTCGTCGAAAGCGATGAACGTGTGGCCGCGGTTGGCGCGGGCGAACACGCTGGCGTCGCGCGCGAGCTTGAAGTTGCCGCCGATGGTAAAGGAATTGGCGGAGTCGGTGCGCGTGAGCGCCGTGTTCGCGCCGGTCGGCATCGAGGTGCCGTTGTTGTAGACGGTCAGCGGATTGTTGTCCGTATCGCCGGTCCTCAGGTTCGAGATCGTCGCATCGAGTTTCTGGCGCTCGCGGCGGATGCCGCCGTCGACCTTGATGCGATCGTTGATCTTCCATTCGTTGGCAATGAAGATGGCCGTGTTGCTGCCGTCGTAGGAGGCGACCGGCGCGTAGTTCACGGGGCCTTCCTTGCCCTGGTTCGACACGATCACGCCGTTATCGAGCCGCACGTCGATCAGCCGGGCGTTCGGCACGGCCGTCATCAGGTGGCTGTTACCCAGGTACCAGACATCGTCCGACGAGTAATTGGCGAAGTAGCCGCCGATCGTCACCGTATTGTCCTTCATCCATTCGCGGCTGAAGCGGATTTCGTCGGTGGCCGACTGCAGCTTTTTCTCGACGGCCCACAGGCCTGCCTGTATCACCTGCTGCGTATCCGCGACGGGCGTGCCATCGAGGTAGGTCGCGGTGGCCGTGGTGGCGGTGCTCCCCGCCACGGCGTTGCCGTAGGTGGACAAGGCGTTGGCCCGGTACGCGCCCATCGTCAGCGGGTTATTCCCAGTGAACATCGCGATCGTGTTCAAGTCGCCGTCGAAGTAATTGAACTTGTTCGACACGGTCCAGCCGGCGACAGTTTGCGCGAAGTCGATGCCGAACACGGTGGATTGCAAGCCGCGGCCATCGCCGAGGTCGTAGTCCAGCGTCCGGCCGGGCCCCGCCTCGACCGTGAACCGGCGCATCTCGCCGCTCATCAGCGTGCCCGTCAACGGATCGAAGCCGGGGAATTCCGTGATGGTGCGGCCTTCATTGGAAGAGATCAGCGGCACGCCGGTATAGAACGCATTCTTGTCGTCGGTACGGCGAGCATAGAACGTCACTTCGCCCCCATCGAGCTTGCGCGTCAGGGTGGCCGTGATCTGCCCACCCTTGTCGGACGGGAAGCCGGCGTCGCGCACCCCATGCGTGTTGCGATAGAACCCGCCCACGGTGCCATACCAGTTCTCGGCGATCTTGCCGCCATAGAACACGTCGATGCGGCGCAGCTCACCGGTTCCCGTCGAGAAGCGGATCGACCCTTCCGGAGTGTCGGTGCCCTTCTTCAGGATGAAGTTCATGGTCGCCCCCGGCTGCCCATTCGAGAAAATCGTGCTGGGACCGCCACGCAGCACCTCGACGCGCTCGATCGTGTCGTCGAGCCGGAAGGCCGATGAACCTTCGAAGAACGACAGCGTGGGAACAGGGTAGATCGGGTTACCCATCATTTGCACGGACACGAAGGGCGAGTCGGAGCCGGACGGGAAGCCGCGCACCTCGATATTGGCGCCTGATTGGCCGCCGGTGGGTTCGGCATACACGCCCGGCACCAGCTTCAGGATATCGGCGGTACTGCTGGGGGCAGCCTGCTTCAGCTGTTCCTCGGTCGCCGTGGTGATCGAGAATGCCGAGTCGAGCTTGCGCACCCCGCCCGTGGCGACGCCCGTCACCACCACTTGCTGGATTTCGGTCTGCACGGCATCGCCACCCTGCGCGCCCGTGCCGGATGCGCCTGCCGTGGCCTGTGTGCCGGATGCGGCGGAAACATCCTGGGTCGGAGGAGGAGGGGCCGCTTCCTGGGCACGCGCCTGGCTGGCCAGGGCGAGAACGGCAAGGGATATCGAGGACAGCAGGAATCTGTTGTGCATGGCGGTTCGCTTTCTTGTGAAAATTGTCGTCTCCGGACAATGCGCCGGCACTCGAGCCGAGCACCGGCGCTGCCGCTTGTTCGCAAGGCCTTCTGGCCATCGTGCAAACATTGAAACGCAAAAATGACATCGATGTCAATAAAAATGCTATCGATGTCATTTTGCGTGACAACCGTGGCCGATCTGTCATAATGCGCCGTAATTTTGACCCAGGACGAGCAATGGCAAGCGTGAAAACCGATACCGGATTGACGATGGAAGACCTGGCCGCGCTGGCCGGCGTATCGCCCATCACGGTGTCGCGCGCGCTGCGCAACAGCCCGCTCGTGACGGAAGCGACGCGCGAGAAAGTACGTCGTATCGCCGAGGAGCAGGGGTACCGCTTCAATGTGAGCGCGCGGAACCTGCGCATGGGGCGCTCGTACTCCGTGGCGGTTGTTGTGGAAATGACACCCGCCAAGGGGCGGCCGATGTCCGATCCCTATCCGCTGGAGCTGCTGGGCGGGATCACGCAAGAATTGACGACGGCCGGCTACAGCGTCGTGCTGACCTCGAAGCAATTGCTCGACACGGCACCGGTGCAGGGGGCCGACGGCCTGATCCTGCTGGGCCAGGGTTCGCATGGCGAGGCCGTGACGGCCTTGAAGCGCACCGGCCGGCCGCTGGTGGTATGGGGCGCGCCCGAACAGGGTTCGGAAACGGTAGTGGTTGGCAGCGACAATCGCAAGGGCGGCGCCAGCGCGGCGCAGCGCTTCCTGGACCAGGGCCGCACCCGGCTGGTTTTCCTGGGCGACGTCGACCATGCCGAAGTCCAGGAACGCTGTGCCGGCTTCATCGACGCGCTGAACGGGCAGGGTACCGTGCACATCCTGCGGCCCAAGGCCTTCACGTTCGAAGCCGGCTTTGCATGTATCGCGTCGCTCCTGAAGAAGAAAGGGCCGGCGTTCGACGGCGTGTTCGCCGCCAGCGACCTGCTCGCCATGGGGGCGATCCGCGCGCTGGCCGAGAAGAACCTGCGCGTGCCCGAGAGTGTTTCAGTGATCGGCTACGACGATACGCCGGCCGCCGCCAGTTTCATCCCGCCGCTGACGTCCGTGCACCAGTACCTGCGCGACGGCGGCGTGCTGCTGGCGAAAAAAATGCTGGACCTGATGAACGGCCAGCCCGCCACGTCCGAAATGCTGCCCACGACCCTGATGGTACGGCAAACCTGATGCAGCACTAAGAACGCCTAACAAAACACCCAGGGCAAGGCGCGGCGTCGAAGACAGTACGCCTGTACGGCGAGACGCTGCAACGCGGCCATGGGGGTTTTGTTAGGCGTTCTAAGTAAGAGCCGCCGCGGCAAGGCAAGACGGCGGCATTTTTCCAAACCGGTTTGAATGAGCGAGGAGACCTGTGAGCCAACCCCCGAACCACCGCTTTCCCCCCGACCCCTGGTGCCTGCGTGAAACGGCACTCGACGAGGCTACCCATTTCCTGAACGAGACCCTGTTCGCCCTCGGTAACGGCTACATCGGCGTGCGCGGCACGGCGGAAGAGGGCTGGAGCGGGGCTGCCGGCACCTCCCGGGACGGCACTTACCTGAACGGCTTCTACGAATCGGAGCCGATCCACTATCCCGAGACGGCCTACGGGCTGGCCCGGACCAACCAGTTCATGTTGAACGTGCCGAACGCGAAGGGCTTGGCGATCTGGCTTGGCGACGAACGGTTCGACCCGCTGTGGGGCACGCTGGACCAATACGAGCGCTCGCTCGACCTGCGGCGGGGCGTGCTGGAGCGCTCCTTGCGCTGGACGGCGCCTTCCGGCAAGTCGATCGCCGTGCACAGCCGGCGCATCGTCTGCTTCGAAAACAAGCACCTGCTGGCGCTGCAGGTCGATGTCACGCCGCTGAACTTCAGCGGCACGATCCGCATCGTCACCGCGCTCGATGGCGCCGTGCGCAACCTGGAGGCGGGCGACGACCCGCGCGTGGGCTCGAGCGTGTCGGGGGCTTCGCTGGAATTGCTGGCGGCCGAACAGGACGGCGACTTCAGCGCCCTGGTGCAGCGCACCCGCAACAGCGGCTTCACGCTGGTCAGTGCCACGCTGACCGAGGCGCCGGGCACGGCACAGTGCAGCCGCGAGGAACTGCGCCTGGAAGGAACGTATGACGTGGCGGCCGAGCAGGGCAAGGCGGTGCGCGTGACCAAGTATGTGTCGTACCACACGTCGCGCGACTATCCGGAGGGCGAGCTGCTGCCGCGCAGCCGTGCGGTGCTGGAGCAAGCGCGCCAGGGCGGCTTCGAGGCGCTGGCCGCGCGGCAGGCCACGTACCTGGCCGACTTCTGGCGCCAGGCCGATGTGGAGATCGACGGCGACGACCTGCTCCAGCAAGGCATCCGCTTCAACGAATACCACCTGCTGCAATCGGTGGGCCGCGACGGCAAGACCAATATCTCGGCGAAGGGCGTGACGGGCGAAGGCTACGAAGGCCACTATTTCTGGGACACCGAGATCTACATCTTCCCCTTCTTCCTGTACAACAAGCCGGACATCGCCCGCGCGCTGCTGGAGTACCGCTGGGCCGGGCTGGAAGCGGCGCGCCGCCGGGCGCGGCAGATGTCGCATCCGAAAGGCGCACTGTACCCCTGGCGCACGATCGCGGGCGAAGAGTGCTCGGCGTACTTCCCGGCCGGCACGGCGCAGTACCACATCAACGCCGACATCGCCTACTCGATCCGCCAGTACCTCGATGCGACCGGCGACGACGACTGGCTGCGGGCGCAGGGCGCCGAGATCGTGATGGAAACGGCGCGCATCTGGACGGGGATCGGCAGCTTCGACCGCCATGGCCGCTTCGTGATCAACGAGGTGACGGGGCCGGACGAATACACGGCCCTCGTCAACAACAACTACTACACGAATGCGATGGCGCAGGCGCACCTGGAGTTCGCCGCCGCCATCGCGGACCGCCTGGCGCGGGAGTTCCCCGAGGATCACGCCCGCATCGCGGCGGCGATGGCGCTCGATCCGGCCGAGCCGGAAGCGTGGAGGCACGCCGCCCGGCACATGCACCTGCCGTACGACGAGGAACTGGGCATCCACGCGCAGGACGACAGCTTCCTGTCGAAGCGGCGCTGGGATTTCGCGAACACGCCGGCCGAGAACTATCCGCTGCTGCTGCATTACCATCCGATGGTCATCTATCGGCACCAGGTGTGCAAGCAGGCCGACGTGGTGCTGGCCCTGCTGCTGCTGTCTTCCCGCTTCGGCCTGGACGACAAGCGCCGCGACTTCGACTACTACGAGGCAGTGACCACGCACGACTCCTCGCTGTCGTCCTGCATCTTTTCCATCATCGCCGCCGAGGTGGGGCATGCCGGCAAGGCCTACGACTATTTCATGGAAACGGCGCGCATGGACCTGGACGACACGCACGGCAACACGTGCCACGGCGTGCACACCGCCGCGATGGCCGGCACGTGGCTGGGAGTCGCGCAAGGTTTCGGCGGCATGCGCACCGATGGCGGCGCACTGCGCTTCGCTCCCACGCTGCCGGCGCAGTGGCGCGGCTACCGCTTCCGCGTGCACCTGCGCGGCTGCCTGCTGCAGGTGAGCGTCAACGCGGCCGGCACCCGGTATCGCCTGTTGCAGGGTAACGCCCTGAGTCTTTCCCACCGCGGCAAGGCCATCGCGCTCACCGCCGCGCAACCCGAACACGAGGAGGCCGCATGAGCCGCTACCGCGCCGTGATCTTCGACCTGGATGGCGTGATCACCGACACCGCCCGCTACCACTACCTGGCCTGGAAGCGCCTCGCCGAATCGCAGGGCGTGCATTTCGACGAGGCGTTCAACGAGCACCTGAAGGGCATCGACCGCATGGGTTCGCTGGAGCTGATCCTGGCCTCCGCGCCGCGCCGCTACACGGACGCCGAAAAGCTGGCGCTGGCCACCGGGAAGAACGAGCATTACAAGACGCTGATCGCCACGATGACGCCGGCCGACCTGCTGCCCGGCGCCACGGCGGCGCTCGAGGCGGCGCGTGGCGCCGGCTTGAAGATCGGCCTGGCTTCGGTCAGCCGCAACGCCTTCACCGTGCTGGACCGGCTCGGCATCACGGACCGCTTCGATTACGTGGTCGACGCGGCCACGATCGCGAAGGGCAAGCCCGATCCGGAGATTTTCCTGAAGGCGGCGCACGAACTGGGTGTGCCGCCAGCCGACTGCTTCGGTGTGGAAGACGCGGTGGCCGGCGTGGCATCGATCAAGGCGGCCGGCATGCATGCCATCGGCGTGGGCGATCCCCGCGTGCTCGCGGAGGCCGACGAGGTGATACCGGACCTGACGGCCTTCCGCATCCCCTGATCATCCGCACCCCGGACCGGCAATAAAAAATGGAGGAGACACCATGCAACGCCGCCGTATCCTGTTCATCCTGTTCCTGATCTACTTCGTGTTCGCGATCCTGCTGAACAGCGTGGGGACCGTGATCCTGCAGGTCATCAACAACTATGGCGTCGGCAAGTCCGCCGCCAGCGTGCTCGAAGGGTTCAAGGACCTGCCGATCGCCATCGTATCCTTCCTGGTCGCCTCGTTCCTGCCGCGGCTGGGCTACAAGCGGGCCATGCTCATCGGGCTGGCGATCGTCACCTGCGCCTGCCTGGCGATGCCTCTCGTGCCCGGCTTCGCCACCGCCAAGCTGCTGTTCCTGTCGGTGGGCGTGGCGTTCGCGCTGACCAAGGTGTCGGTGTACTCCACGCTGGGCCTGATCGCCACCGGTCGCAAGCACCACGCGGGCATGATGAACACGCTGGAAGGGTTCTTCATGGTCGGCGTGCTGTGCGCCTACTGGCTGTTCAGCTTCTTCATCGATTCAAGCAATCCCGCGTCGAAGAGCTGGCTGGGCGTCTACTGGCTGCTGGCGGCGCTGTGCGCCGTCACGTTCGCGCTGCTGGCTGGCACCGCGTTCGACGAACGCCTGGCCGAGCTGCCGGCCGAGCGCACGCCGGCGCAGGACTTTGCCGCCATGCTCAGGCTGTTCCTCAAGCCGCTCGTCTGCATCTTCGTGGTGACCGCCTTCCTGTACGTGCTGATCGAGCAGAGCGTGGGAACCTGGCTGCCCACGTTCAACAACGAGATCCTGAAGCTGCCGGCGGCGATGAGCGTGCAGGTGACGAGCATCTTCGCCGCCAGCCTGGCGCTGGGCAGGTTGTCGGCGGGTGTCGTATTGCGGCGGGTGCACTGGTATCCGGTCATGAATGCGTGCCTGGTCGGCATGGCGGCGGTGGTGCTGCTCGCGTTGCCGCTCACGCACGGCGTGGCGCACGACCCGGAAGTAAGCTGGCTCACCGCCCCGCCGGCAGCCTTCCTGTTTCCGCTGATCGGCCTGTTCATGGCGCCGATCTACCCGGGCATCAATTCGGTGATGCTCAGTTCCCTGCCGCCGCACCAGCATTCGGCGATGACAGGTCTTCTCGTGATCTTTTCCGCACTGGGCGGCACGACCGGCTCGCTGATCACGGGCTATGTGTTCGGCGCCTTCAGCGGCCATTTCGCGTTCTACCTGACCCTGGTGCCGATCGGCGTGGTGCTGGTGATGCTGTTCTTCTTCCGACGCGCCGTCGAGGGGACGAAGGGCGAGGGGGTGTCCGCTATAATCGGCGGCCAGCACTGACCGTCCAGATCGTAACAACCCGCGCATGAACCTGAAAGCCCTGGCCGACGCGCTCGGCATGTCCAAGACCACCGTCAGCCGGGCCCTGAACGGGTATCCCGAAGTATCCCAAGCGACCCGCGAGCGCGTGCTGGCGGCCGCCGCGGCAAGCGGCTATCGCGCCAATCCGGTCGCGCGCCACCTGGCCGTGGGCCGCAGCAATGTGTTCGGCATCATCTACCCGCTGTTGCCGGCGGACCTGGGCGACCCGATGTTCCTGGAAGTGGTGGGCGGCGTGTCCGCGGCGCTGGAAGCGGCCGGCATGAACTTCATCATCGTGCCCGTATCGACGGCGAACGAATTGCGCTCCTACGAGCAGATGGTGGCCGGGCACCGCGTGGATGGCCTGATCGTCAGCCGCACCCAGGTCGACGATCCGCGTATCACCTATCTGCTCGATGCAGGCTTTCCCTTCGTGGCTCATGGCCGTACCGCCAACGCGGCGGCGCATGCGTGGTTCGACCACGACAATGCGGCGGGCATTCGCCTGGCCCTGGACGCCCTGCTGGCACGAGGGCACCGGCGCATCGCGCTGCTGGGCTCTCCCGTCACCCTCAACTTCGCGCGCCAGCGCCGCGACAGTTTCGTGGCCGGCATGGCGGCCGCGGGATTGCGCCCCGACCCCCGCCACGTGATCGAGGCGGCCGTCGACCGCCGCGGCGGTTACGAGGCCATGCAACGCTTGCTGGCGGCGGGGCCGCGCCCCACCGCCGTCATCGTCGACAGCCACCTGTCGGGCGTGGGTGCCGTGCGGGCGCTGCTCGATGCCGGGGTGGCGATCGGCCGCGACATGTCCCTGGTGGTGTGGGGACGCATGGCCGATGCGCTGGCCGGCCTCGACGTGGCGACGATCGACCAGCCCGATGCGGCGGGAGCGGGAAAGAAGATGGGGGAAATGCTGCTGGCACTGCAGAACGGCGTGCCGGCGGCGCAGTTGCAGGTGGAGTGGCAACCGGTATTACTGCCCGGCGCGACGGTGGGACCCGCGCCGGACTGAGTCCGGCGCGCGTCCTCAACCCTTTCGCCGTCGCGGCGGCGCGGCCCGTTCCGGTTCGTCGGGCGCGGCATGGCTGTTGGCGGCATAGCCGCCGTGCTGCATCAGGTCGGAAAACGTGCGGCGGCGGATCTCGTCGCGCAGCAGGTCGGCCACCACCTGCGATTTCAGCAGGCCCATCTCGGCCGCTTCTTCGGCCAGGTCACGCGGAAGGTTGATTTCGATCGTCGTCATGAGTGAGGGTGTCTTTCGGTCAGGCCAGGATCAGGCGGTTGATGTAGCGGTCGAAGGGGAAGTTGCCGGTGTACGGTTCGGGTTCGTACACATAGGCGTAACTGCGAAACAGCGAATACTGAATCTGCAGCATCAGGCGGGGCTTGGTGACGGGAGGGGAACCCTTGTGGACGCCGGCGGTATCGACGGCGAAGCCGAAGCCCCGCTCGCCGACGGCGGTGATCAGGCGGTCGTCGCCGTATTCGCGGCTGATCTCGCCGTCGGACTGGATCTTCAGGCGCATCGGCGCGCGGGTCTTGTGCGTGCCGCGCACGTAGACGTGCGGGCCGTCTTCGGGACCCACGTCCGTCAGGTAAACGATCACCTTGAAATAGCGCCAGTCTTCCGAGTCGCGGTGGAAGGTCTGCAAGTCAGAACGCAGGCCCGGCGTGGGGAACGACCAGCGCACGCCCAGTTGCGAGATCGTCGGCTTGCAGCCGATGTAGCGTTCGGCCAGTTCCAGCAGGCGGCTGTCGTTCGCGAGCGCCAGGATGTGCGGGCAGCGCACGATGTCGTGCAGGCTGTATTCGGCGAGCCGCGCCGCGGACGGCACGTGCGCCAGCGTGAACATCGAGGTTTCGTCCTGCCGGTCCGTGAGGATCTTGTCGGCGAACCAGGCGTGAATGTCGTCGCACTGGTTCGCGCTGAGCACGTTGCCCAGCGCGGCGTAGCCTTCGGCATGCAGCCGGTCCAGCAAATGCACGTGCGCAGGTGCCGCGTCGCTCGTCGCTTTGCCGTGCCGCGCACGCACCCAGTTCCGGAACATGCGAACGCACAAGCCACGCAAGTGAGGGGAAACGATGATGCGCTGCAGGTAGTAAAGAAAACTGTTGGCGGGCTTGAAGCCGTGTCCCGGCGTCAGTCTTGCATATCTCATGTCGGTCCTCGTCGAGGCCAGGGCAACGAGATAACAAGTTAGCGCAGGGGAAGCCTTTCACTTTGATGCATAGCAGGCGCAGCGGGAGGAACAATAGCTGGCAAGGCGGGTGCTTTGATGCAGGTCATTGCAAGCATGGCAAGGGGCATCCCCGTGCCATGCCTGCGTGTGTTACATATTGCGGCGGTACTGCCCGCCGACTTCGAACAGGGCGTTCGTGATCTGCCCGAGCGAGCAGACCCGCACGGCGTCCATCAGCCTGGCGAACACGTTCTCGTTGTCGATCGCGGCCTGCTGCAGCGCCGACAGCGCGGCGGGGGCAGCATGCGCGTGGCGGGCGTGGAAGTCCGCCAGGCGGCGCAATTGCGACTGCTTCTCGTCGTCGGTCGAGCGGGCCAGCTCGATGGTCTGCGGCACCTCGACGCCCTTCGGGTTGCGGAACGTATTGACGCCGATGATCGGCAGCGAGCCATCGTGCTTCCTGTGCTCGTAGAGCAGCGACTCTTCCTGGATCTTGCCGCGCTGGTAACCCGTTTCCATCGCGCCCAGCACGCCGCCCCGCTCGGCGATGCGTTCGAACTCCTGCAACACGGCTTCTTCCACCAGGTCGGTCAGCTCCTCGACGATGAACGAGCCCTGGTTCGGGTTCTCGTTCTTCGCCAGGCCCCATTCGCGGTTGATGATCAGCTGGATCGCCAGGGCCCGTCGTACCGACTCGTCGGTGGGCGTCGTGATCGCTTCGTCGTAGGCATTCGTGTGCAGGGAATTGCAGTTGTCGTAGATCGCGATCAGCGCCTGCAGCGTGGTGCGGATATCGTTGAAGTCGATCTCCTGGGCGTGCAGCGAGCGGCCGGAGGTCTGGATGTGGTACTTCAGCTTCTGGCTGCGCTCGTTGGCGCCATACTTGTCGCGCATCGTCACGGCCCAGATGCGCCGCGCCACGCGGCCCAGCACCGTGTATTCCGGGTCCATGCCGTTGGAGAAGAAGAACGACAGGTTTGGCGCGAAGTCGTCGATGTGCATGCCGCGCGCGAGGTAGGCCTCGACGAACGTGAAGCCGTTCGACAGCGTGAATGCCAGCTGCGAGATCGGATTGGCGCCGGCTTCGGCGATGTGGTAGCCCGAGATCGACACGGAGTAGAAGTTGCGCACCTGGTGATGCACGAAATACTCCTGGATATCGCCCATCACCTTCAGGGAAAACTCGGTGCTGAAGATGCAGGTGTTCTGGCCCTGGTCTTCCTTCAGGATGTCCGCCTGCACCGTGCCCCGCACGTTCTGCAGCACCCAGGCGCGGATCTTCGCCGCTTCGTCGTCGGTGGGCTGGCGGCCGTTCTGCGCCACGAATTTATCCAGCTGCTGGTCGATCGCCGTGTTCATGAACATCGCGAGGATCGTCGGCGCCGGGCCGTTGATCGTCATCGAGACCGAAGTCGATGGATTGCACAGGTCGAAACCGTCGTACAGCACCTTCATGTCGTCCAGCGTGGCGATCGAGACACCCGAGTTGCCCACCTTGCCGTAGATGTCCGGCCGCGGCGCCGGATCGGCGCCGTACAGCGTGACGGAGTCGAAGGCCGTCGACAGGCGCTTGGCATCCAGGCCTTCCGACACGAGCTTGAAGCGGCGGTTGGTGCGGAAGGCATCGCCTTCCCCGGCAAACATGCGCGTGGGGTCCTCGCCCTCGCGCTTGAAGGCGAACACTCCGGCCGTGTACGGGAACGAGCCGGGCACGTTTTCCAGCATCAGCCAGCGCAGCAGCTCGCCGTGGTCCTCGTACTTCGGCAGCGCAACCTTGCGGATCTTCGTGCCGGACAGCGTGTGCTGCACGAGGCCCGTGCGGATTTCCTTGTCGCGGATCTTCACCACGTACTCGTCGCCCGCATAGGCGGCCTGCATGTCCGGCCACATCGCCAGCAGTTTCTTGGCGCCGCCGTCGAGTGCTCCGTCGCGTTCGGCGATGACGTCGTCGAAGTCTACATTCTTGCCCGCCGCCGCCAGCATGCGCTTCGCCTCGGTCAATTGCTGGCATTCACGGGCGAGCACGGCTTGGCGGCGCACGGTCCGGTGGTAACCGCGCACGGTGTCGGCAATCTCGGCCAGGTAGCGCGCACGCGCGGGGGGGACGATCACGTTCTTGCCGGACGAGTAGCGTACATCGACACGCGGCAACTGGCCTGCTTGTGCGCGCAGGCCATGCCGTGCCAGGGCCGGCAGCAAGCCGTGGTACAGCGCCGTAACGCCATCGTCGTTGAAGCGCGAGGCCTGGGTGCCGAACACGGGCATCTCCTCCGGCCGGCTGCTCCACAGCTCGCGATTGCGCTGGTATTGCTTCGCTACGTCGCGCAGCGCATCCTGCGCGCCCTTGCGGTCGAACTTGTTGATCGCGATGAAGTCCGCAAAGTCGAGCATGTCGATCTTCTCGAGCTGCGAGGCGGCGCCGAATTCGGGCGTCATCACATACATCGACACGTCCACGTGTGGCACGATCGCGGCATCGCCCTGTCCGATGCCCGAGGTCTCGACGATCACGAGGTCGAAGCCCGCCACCTTGCAGGCGGCGATCACGTCGGGCAGTGCCTGCGAGATTTCCGAGCCCGCCTCGCGCGTTGCCAGCGAGCGCATGAACACGCGCTGACGGCCATGCCATGGATTGATGGCGTTCATGCGGATGCGGTCGCCCAGCAGGGCGCCGCCGGACTTGCGGCGCGATGGATCGATCGAAATCACGGCGATGTTCAACGCATCGCCCTGGTCGAGGCGGATGCGGCGGATCAGTTCATCGGTGAGCGAGGACTTGCCCGCGCCGCCGGTGCCTGTGATGCCGAGCGTCGGCACGGCCAGTTCATCGGCGGCCGCGAGCAGCTGCCGGCGCAGCGCCGGGTCGGCCCTGTCGTTTTCCAGGGCCGTAATCAGCTGGGCCAACGGCCGGTGACGCTCGGCGATTTCACCCGCGCGCAGTGGATCGAGCGACGTGGGCGAATACTGCGACAGGTCGACGTCGCACTGCTGCACCATCCACTGGATCATGCCCGCCAGGCCCATGCGCTGGCCATCTTCCGGGCTGAAGATGCGCGTCACGCCGTAGGCATGCAGCTCGGCGATCTCGGCCGGCACGATCACGCCGCCGCCGCCGCCGAACACCTTGATGTGCGCACCGCCGCGCTGGCGCAGCAGGTCGATCATGTACTTGAAATACTCGACGTGGCCGCCCTGGTAGCTGGAGATGGCGATGCCCTGCACATCCTCGGCCAGCGCCGCCGTCACCACCTCGTCCACCGAGCGGTTGTGCCCCAGGTGCACGACTTCCACGCCGTGCGATTGCAGGATGCGGCGCATGATGTTGATCGACGCATCGTGGCCGTCGAACAGCGAGGCGGCGGTCACGAAGCGCACCTTGTTGGCCGGCCGCGCGGGCTGGTCGTCTGCGGCAAGAGTCTTGGCGGAAGTCAGATCGTTCATGGAGGTCCCTGAAAATTCTGGCGGATCGCGGTGATCCGATTATATGACGTTTACGTTAACGTAAATATCGTTATCTGTTGCCTCAAACCGGGGTCAGACCCCGAATCTTGGAAATATTTCCTTGAAATCGGAGCCTGTCACCGGTTTTCAGGCGGCGTGCTGGTGCGAGCCGCCGAAGGCGGCTAGCAGCCGGGCTTGCTCGGCGTGGTAGGCCTCGACGGCCTTTTCCTTCACGTGCCCGAAGCCGCGGATCTTGTCCGGCAGGGCGGCCAGCGCCACGGCCGTGTCGTAGTTCTCGGCGGTCAGGCGCGACAGCACGTCGGCGATCACTTGCCGGTACTCGCCGATCAGCGCCCGCTCCATCTTCCGTTCCGCGGTGCGGCCGAAGATGTCGAGCGGGCCACCGCGCAAGCCTTTCAGCTTCGCCAGCACCTGGAACGCCTTCCAGGTCCACGAGCCGTATTCCGCCTTCACGAGATGGCCTTGCGCATCCTTCTTCGCGAAGATCGGCGGCGCCAGGTTGAATTTGAGCGTGAAATCGCCTTCGAACTGCTTTTGCAACTGCTCGACGAAGCGGCCGTCCGTGTACAGCCGCGCCACCTCGTATTCGTCCTTGTAGGCCATCAGCTTGGCCAGCGATTTCGCCACCGCCATCGACAGCCGCATTGTTCCGCTCTTCGGCAGCCCTAGCGCCGTCTCGCGGTCGCGCACCTGTTCGACGAATTGCTCGTACAAGCCGGCATACGCGGCATCCTGGTAGCCGGTCAGGAACTCCACGCGCTTGCGGATGACGGATTCCAGGCTTTGCGGCATCTGCACCACGATTGCCTGCGCGGGCGTAGCGACGCGCGCGACGCGCTTCACATCCACCGCGGCGCGGCGTCCCCACAGGAAGCTCTTCTTGTTCGATTCCACCGCCACGCCGTTCATCTCGATCGCACGCAGCAGCGCCGCCTCGGTGAGCGGGATCCGGCCGCGCTGCCACGCGTAGCCCAGCATGAACAGGTTGGTGGCGATGGAGTCGCCCATCAGCGCGGTCGCCAGCTTCGTGGCGTCGACGAAGTCGGCGGCATCGGCGCCACCCACCGACTCCTCGATCAGCGCGCGCACCTCCGCCACCGGATATTCCCAGTCGGGGTTCTGGGCGAACGTGCCGGGCGGCTGCTCGTGCAGGTTGACGACGGCCAGCGTGCGGCCCGGCCGCATCTTCGATACCGCATCCGCCGCGCCGGTGGTCAGCATGTCGCAGCCCAGCACCAGGTCGGCTTCGCCGGTGGCGATGCGTTGGGCGCGCAGGTGCGCCGGCGATTGCACGATCTTCACGTGCGAGGTGACCGAACCGTTCTTCTGCGACATGCCCGTCATGTCCAGCACCGACGCTCCCTTGCCCTCGAGGTGGGCGGCCATGCCCATCAGCGCGCCGACCGTGATCACGCCCGTGCCGCCGATGCCGTTGATCAGGATGTTGTACGGCTTGTCGCAGCCCGGCAGCACCGGCCGCGGCAACTCGTCCCATTCCTCGGTATGGGTCTTGTCCGCCTTCGACTTCTTCAGCGTGCCGCCTTCGACGGTCACGAAACTGGGGCAGAAGCCTTTCACGCACGAGTAATCCTTGTTGCAGCTGGACTGGTCGATCGTGCGCTTGCGCCCGAATTCGGTCTCCTTCGGCAGGATCGAGACGCAGTTGGACTGGATACCGCAGTCGCCGCAGCCTTCGCACACGGCTTCGTTGATCACCATGCGCTTGTCCGGGTCCACGAACTCTTTCTTTTTCCTGCGGCGCCGTTTCTCGGCCGCGCAGGTCTGGTCATAGATCAGCACCGTGCAGCCGGGAATCTCGCGCAGTTCGCGCTGCACCGCATCGATCTCCTTGCGGTCATGCAGTGTCACGAAGGCGGGCAGGCTGGAGCGGTCCTCGTAGCGGGACAGGTCCTCGGTGACCAATGCGATGCGCTTCACGCCCTCGGCCGCCATCTGCTGCGCGATCATCGGCACGGACACGGTGCCGTCGACCGGCTGGCCACCCGTCATCGCCACGGCATCGTTGTACAGGATCTTGTAGGTGATGTTGACCTTGGCGGCCACCGCGGCGCGGATCGCCAGGTAGCCGGAGTGGAAATACGTGCCGTCGCCCAGGTTCTGAAAAACGTGCGGCACTTTCGAGAACGCGGCTTGCCCGATCCATGGCGCGCCTTCGCCGCCCATGTGGGTCGTGAGCTTGTTCATTTCCGGGTAGATCGACGTGGCCATCACGTGGCAGCCGATGCCGGCCAGCGCGAAGCTGCCTTCCGGCACCTTGGTCGATGTGTTGTGCGGGCAGCCGGAGCAGTAGAACGCCGGCCGGAACGGCGTGCTGATGGCCTTCTGCAGCACGGCGTCCTTGGCATCGAGGAACACCAGGCGTGCCTCCATCTGGTTGGCCACATGTGGATCGGTCACATAGCGCTTGATGCGCGAGGCGATCACGCGCGCCACCTGCGACACGGAAAAATCGGCCTTCGGGGGCAGCAGCCATTCGCCGCGCGGCGCCACCCACTCGCCCTTGTCGTCGAACTTGCCGATCACGCGCGGGCGCACATCGTCGCGCCAGTTGTACAGCTGCTCCTTCAGCTGGTATTCGACAAACTGGCGCTTTTCCTCCACCACCAGGATCTCGTCGAGGCCCTGGGCGAATTCACGCACCGAATCCGGTTCCAGCGGCCACGGCATCGACACCTTGAACAGGCGCAGGCCGACCCTGGCCGCCATGTCCTCGTCGATGCCCAGCTCTTCCAGCGCCTCCAGCACATCGAGATAGGATTTTCCGGAAGCGATGATGCCCAGCTTCGCGTCCGGATTGTCGATCGTCGTGTGATTGAGCTTGTTCTCGCGCGCATAGGCCAGGGCCGCATAGATCTTGTAGTCCTGCATCAGCGCTTCCTGGTTGCGCGCCTGCCGGCCCAGCGGCACGTTCGACAGCCGCGCGTTCAGCCCGCCCTCGGGCATGTGGAAGTCGTGCGGCAGCTTCACCTGCACGCGGAACGGGTCGGCATCGACGGAAGACGACGACTCCACGGTATCGGCCAGCGCCTTGAACGCCACCGCGCAGCCGGAGAAGCGCGACATCGCCCAGCCGTGCACGCCGAGATCGAGGTATTCCTGCACATTGCACGGATACAGCACCGGAATCATGCAGGCCGAGAAGATATGGTCGGACTGGTGCGGCAACGTCGAGGAATACGCGCCGTGGTCGTCGCCGGCCACCAGCAGCACGCCGCCGTATTGCGACGTGCCCGCATGGTTCATGTGCTTGAACACGTCGCCGCAGCGGTCCACGCCCGGTCCCTTGCCGTACCACATCGCGAACACGCCATCGTATTTGGCCGGGCCGATCAGGTCCACCTGCTGCGAACCCCACACGGCGGTCGCGGCCAGGTCCTCGTTCACGCCGGGCACGAACTGGATGTGGTTCGCATCAAGGTGCTTCTGCGTCTTCCACAACGTTTCGTCGAGTCCACCCAGCGGTGAGCCGCGATAGCCGGAAATGAACCCCGCGGTATTCAGGCCGGCCGCCTCGTCGCGTTTCTTCTGCATCAGCGGCAGGCGCACGAGCGCCTGGATACCGGAGAGGAAGATCTTGCCGGAAGTGGCGGTGTACTTGTCGTCCAGGCTGACGTCGTTCAGGCGGACTGGCTGCGGACCTTCCGCGCCGGGAAGGGGCGCGGATGAACCCATTGCCGAGGTGTCGGGCATGGCTTGTCTCCAAAATCTTGTTTCGGTTGCGCCTGCGCCATCGCATCTCGGGTAGAGACATTCCGGCCCAGGCCACGAGAACCCGTGCGGTCTGGTGCCGCTTTGCCCGGGTTCGCCAACCGCCGCCGTGCGGCGTGTCGGTCACCGGGTCAGTGTACGCCCCGGTTGACGTATACGGAAATAGCGTTTGGGGATGGGGATATAAGAAAAAATGATGGCCGGGGCGCGGCTACGCCAGCAGCGTGGCGCCGGGCCAGGCGCCGCTTGCACACAGTTGGCGCACCACGTCGACGGCCAGCTCGCTGATCGCCCTTGCGGCGGTCGTGGGGGGCAAGTTGCGCGAAGCGCACAGCACCACGGTACGGGAAATGGCCGGGTCGCGGATGTCCAGCCAGCGCATCTGACCGCGCTCGATTTCCGGCAGCACGGGTGCCACCGGCAGGATCGTGGCGCCCATGTCCGCCATCAGGGCTGATTTCAGGATGGCGATGGAATTGATCTCGATGACGCCCGCGGTCGCCAGCCCGGCGGCGTGCGCCACCGCCTCGATGCGCGGCCGCACGCCATGCTGGAGGCCGGGCAGGATCAGCGTGGCTTGCAGCGCCTCGGCCAGGGTCACCGAGGCGCGCTTCGGAAACCATGGAGCGTCGGCACGGCAGATGAAGCGCAATGCTTCCTCGGCCAAGGGCATGGTCGCGAACGGCGTCAGTTGGCCGTCGTCGAACAGCACCGCGAGGTTGACCCGGCCCGACTTGAGCTGCTCGGCCAGGTGGCCGGTCAATTCTTCCGTCAACTGCAGCGTGATGTCGGGGTACCGGTTGCGTGCCGCCGCCAGCAGCGGCAGCGCCAGCGCGGCGGAGATGCTGTGCGGCAGTCCCAGCGTCACGGTGCCGGAAGGCCGGGCCGACTGCGTGACGGCGGAACGGGCGTCCGCGACCTGCTTCAGGATCGCCTGGGCGTGCTCGTAGAACACCTTGCCCGCATCGGTACTATGGACCCCTTGAGCACTGCGATGCAGCAGCTGGGCCCCCAATTCCTGTTCGAGCTGGCGCAGCTGCTGGGTCAATGCCGGCTGCGCGACGTGCAGCACCCCCGCCGCGCGCGACAGCGAACCGTGTTCCACTATCGCAACAAAATATCGCAGCTGCCGCAGTTCCATGTTTTCCTTGTGGATTTAAATAATACTTATGAGAAACTTGTTGATATACTGGAGGAGTAACCAACCGTCTATCGTTCCATGCTGAAGAAAGTTGAATCATCGCAGCTAAAGCCGGGCATGTACATCCATGAGCTGTCGTGCGACTGGATGAGTCACCCGTTCATGCGCAACCGCTTCCTGCTGTCCACCGAGGCTGAAGTGCGCAGGGTGCACGACGCGGGCATCCGGATCGTTGTCATCGATACCGAGCGGGGCATCGATGTGGAGGCGCCCACGGTGCAGCAGGCTGCCGCGGCGACTGAAGCCGAGGTGCAGCAGATCGCCGCGCACGCGGTGCGTCCCGCCCGGGTCGCGATCGGCGAGGAGCTCGAGCGGGCCGCGCGGGTGCGGCGGCAGGCCGCTGACCTCGTGAAGAACGTGATGGCGGATGCGCGCCTGGGCAAGGCGATCGAGATCGGGCCGGTGCAGCCTGTCGTGCAGAACGTCACCGAATCGATCCTGCGCAACCCGGGCGCCTTGATGGGGCTCCTGCGCATCAAGAGCAAGGACGACTACACCTTCCTGCATTCGGTCAGCGTGTGCACGCTGCTGGTGGCGTTCTGCCACTCGCGCGGCATGGACGATGCGATCGTGCGGGAAGCGGGCATGGGCGCGCTGCTGCATGACACGGGCAAGGCCCTGGTGCCGGATGCCATCCTGAACAAGCCGGGCCCGCTGACCGAAGCGGAGTTCGCGATCATCCGGCGCCACCCCGAGGATGGCTGGCGCATCCTGCAGCAGGCGCCCGGGATCAGCCAGGTCGCGCTCGACATCACCCGTCATCACCACGAGCGGATCGATGGCAGCGGTTATCCGGATAAGCTGGCGGGCGACGATATCAGCGAGCTGGCGAAGATGGCGGCCATCGTCGACGTGTATGACGCGATCACCGCCGATCGCTGCTACCACAAGGGCATGCCGGCGGCGAGCGCGCTGCGCAAGCTGCACGAATGGAGCAAATTCCACTTCGATCCCCTGCTGGTGCAGGCATTCATGCGCTGCGTGGGGATCTATCCGGTCGGCACGCTGGTGCTGCTGGAGTCAGGCCGGCTGGGCGTCGTCGTCGAGCCCCATGAGAGCAACCTGCTGGCGCCGAAGGTGAACACGTTCTTCCATACGAAGCGCAATGTGTACATCCGCCCCGAACTGGTCGACCTGTCGCGCAATCTCGGCGCGGGCGGTGCGGACAGGATCGTCAGCCACGAAAATCCCGCGCGCTGGAACGTCGACCCGGACCGGTTCATGGTCCCCGCCTGAGCCGTTCAGAAGAATTCCGCTTCGTCGTTCGATTCGACGGCGTGCAGCAGGCCGCCGCTCACCAGTTCGTCGTAATGACATGCCATGTTGCGGCCATGGCTCTTGGCGAAATACAGCGCCTGGTCGGCGCGGCCCAGCACCACCACGGAGGGCTCGTAGGCGCTGATCGCCACGAAGCCGATGCTGACGGTTACCTTGCCCACCTGGGGAAAATCGTGCTGCTCGACGTTCATGCGGAAGCGGTCGATGATCATCTTCGCGTTCTCCAGCGTGGTCGAGCGCAGCAGCACCACGAATTCCTCGCCGCCGAAACGGAACACCCGGTCCTGCGCCCGGAATGACGATGTGAGGAGGTTGGCGATCAGGATCAGCACCTCGTCGCCGTACAGGTGGCCGAAGCGGTCGTTGACGTGCTTGAAGTGGTCGACGTCCACCACGGCCAGCCATTGCTGTTCCTGGTCCGTGTGCTGGCGGCGTTCCGGCTCGCCCGGCGGCAGGGTCAGACTATCCTGTTCCGCGCTCGAGGTCTGCAGCATCTTGGCGAGCTGGTCGTCGAACGTCTTGCGGTTCAGGAGGCCGGTCAGCGAATCGCGTTCGCTGTAGTCGAGCAGGTTCTGGAAGTTCTTGTAGACGCTGACGATGCCGCGGATCACATGCACCGTGTCCGGCGTGTATGGGGTAGGGTCGATGATTTCCAGGCAGGTGTCGGCCTTGTCGCCCAGCCAGATCGGCAGCCACAGGGTGCGCTTGCCCTCCGCATCCAGGTGCTCGGCGGATGCCTCATGGCGCGCGATGCAGCCAGCCAGCACGGGGAACTTTTCGATCGGCTCGCCCGGGCTGGCCGGGTCCGGCCCTTCTTCCATGCGTGCCGGCTGGCCTGCCACCACGACCGCGCGCGAGCGCACGTACGTGTGACCACGCACGCTGGCGAGCGTCAGCACGCGCGCGCAGCCGGCGTTGGCCAGCTCCTGCACTGCCGAGATCACCGAGATGTCCAGCATCGTATGGTCGCGGTGGCCGGTCATGTCCACCATGTGTTTCAGTAGGGAATCCATGCTCGTTGTCTAGGGTTGCGGCACTGTTTCCGAAAGTAGGCACATCAAGCCTTTAGAGCGCCTAACAAAACCCCCATGGCTGCGTTGCAGCGTCTCGCCGTACAGGTGTACTGTCTTCGACGCCGCGCCTTGCCCTGCGGGTTTTGTTAGGCGCTCTTAGGCACACAGTGACGCGGAGCACCAGACCTTCCCAAGGGTAGTTGATCAGCATAAATCTTTTTTGCCAGCTGAGCAATTATCCAGGTCGAAATTCTTGAAAAACGCAACGATTCTACCCGGTGTGAGCTTGCGGGCGCACATCCCTGCACCGCGATGATGCTCAGCTATATCTGGAATGCAACAGCTTCGGTTGCGCGAATGCAGAACGACACAGAAGCAGAATAGTTCCAAGCGGGAAGTTTGTGCACTCTCAAAGTTTCCGCGAGGCACAAAAGTTACAGTAGCTTCAATGGCATGCTGTCTTCGATGCCAGAAAGATGCCCAACCACAAACAGTATCACAGGAGGGAAACATGAAATCGTTAATCGCAGCAGCGCGCGACTTCGCCCGGGATGAGGAAGGTGTCACCGCGATCGAGTATGGCCTGATCGCGGCTGTCATCGCAGGTATCGTCATTGCCGCGTTCACCACCCTTGGCGGCCATTTGAGTACGGCGTTCACGAATATCGGCAACAAGATCAAGAACGCAGTGCCAGCGTCCTGATATCCAGGCGTACGCCCGCCGGCATGCCGGCGGGCTTTTTCTTTTCCAGTGAAGGGATCAAACGATGTCTCCCGCACTTGAAATGCTGCTGCTGTGGCTCGTGCTGCAGGCAGCGGTAACAGACATTGCGCTGCGGCGCATCCCCAACGTGCTGGTACTGTGCGGACTGCTGATCGCGATGGCGCTGCACCTCTATATGGGAGCCCCGGGAGCGTGGCTCGACACGGGCCTGGCCGGCCTGGCCGCCGGATTCTTCCTGTTCTGGCCGCTTTATATGCTGGGTGGCATGGCTGCCGGCGATGTAAAGCTGATGGCCATGAGCGGGGTGTTCCTGGGACCGGAACTGGCCCTGCAGGTGGCACTGCTGACTTGCCTGATCGGCGGTGCCCTGGCACTGCTGATGCTCCTACTGAACGGGCGCTGGCGCATCTTGTGGCGCAACCTGAATGTGATCCTGCGGCCCATGTACTGGCGGGCACTCGGGATACCGGTGCATGCGGTGCCGTTGGCGCGCAGCGACAGCGCCGGCGGCATACCGTATGGCGTGGCGATTGCCCTGGGCACGCTGGCCGTGGTGGTAAATGCACACCGTTAATCATTTGCCGCAAGTCAATATCCGTAAGGAAACGTCTCGCTAGAATCGATCTCCTCAACAGGGGAGAGCGAGCAACATGGAACTTCATTCCACAATGGCGCAAGGCGAGCGGGTCGAAGGCCAGCCGGTATTGCCGCCGCAGCCGAAAACAGTGCACGAAACAGGGCTCGAATTGTCGCTGCTCGTCGAGCTGGCAGCCAAGAACCTGTTCAGTGCGGGCAAGATCCACCTGCCGGTGCTGACGACGCGGCTGCGCATGTCGATCAACGTGCTGCGCGAAGTACTCGACTTCATGGTGTCCGAGCAATTGGCCGAGGTGGCCCGGCGGGGCGAAGCCGATATCGACGTGCAATACCAGCTCACCTCCGCCGGCCGCCAGCGCGCTGCGGCCTGGCTGGACCGTTCCCCCTACATGGGCCCGGCGCCGGTTCCCCTGGAAACCTACCGTTCCATGGTCCAGCGTCAGTCGGTCACGTTGCCACCCCTGGCCGCCGAGGATATAGCAGCCGAGTTCGCGAACGACTGCCTGCCCGCCAACGTGTGCGAACTGGCGGGTGCCGCGCTGCATGCGCATCGTACGCTGCTGCTGCACGGTCCCTCGGGCAGTGGCAAGACGACGCTGGCGCGGCGCCTCGGGCGGCTGCTGCAGGGCACGGTTGGTGTGCCGTACGCGGTCGCCGTGGGGCAGGAGATCGTGCAGGTCTTCGATGAAGCGATCCACCAGCCACCGATACCGCAGCAGCAGGCCCGCCCGATCGGCGAGCGGCGCAGCACCGATTCCCGGTGGGCCCTGTGCCGACGCCCAGTGCTGAACGTGGGCGCCGAGTTGACGATGGAGATGCTGGACCTGCGCCACGACCGATTTTCCGGCTGCCACCATGCGCCGCCGCAGCTCAAGGCGGCCGGCGGCTTGCTGGTCGTCGATGACCTGGGCCGCCAGCGCGCGCCGGCGGCCGAGTTGCTGCACCGCCTCCTCCGCCCGCTCGATACCGGCGCAGAACACCTGACCTTGCAGGGCGGTCACAAGTTCGCCGTGCCCTTCGATGCGTCGATGATTTTCGTGACCAACCTGGAACCACTGGCGATGCTCGACCTCTCGTCGTTGCGGCGGCTCGGCTACAAGGTCTACGTCGGGCCGATCGGCGAGGCGGCCTATCGCGCGCTGTTCCGCGAGCAGTGCCGCGCTTTCGGCATGGAGCCGGACGAGGCCGCGCTGGCCTACCTGGTCAATGAATTGCACAGGGAGAGCGGCCAGCCTTTGCTCGCCAGCTTCCCACGCGACCTCCTGTCGCGCATCGGCGATTTCGCGGCATTCACCGGCCAGCCGGCGCGCGTCTCCGTGGCCGCGCTGGACCAGGCGTGGTCCAGCATGTTCGCTACCGCGTCCCCGCATTCGAACACCGCGGACACTGATCTGTACGCGAGGATAGTATGAAAAACAGGCGCGCTTACACGATGATGGCATTGGCCATCGTACTCGGCCTGGCGGCAGTTGCCCTGGCATCCCGCTGGCTGCTGGGCCAGGCCCCGAACCAATCCAGCCGCATCGTCGTGGCCACGGCCGACATCAACCTGGGGCAACGCCTTTCACCCGACATGCTGAAGCTGTGGGATTGGCCGGCCGACAGTCTCCCGGTGGGTGCCGTGAGCGACCCGATGAAACTCGTCGGCCGTGTGCTGAAGGTCAGCGTACTGCAGGGCGAACCGCTGGCCGAAGCCAAGCTGGCACCCAGCGGCACCCTGGGCGGCCTGTCGGCCCTGATCAGCGAAGGCAAGCGGGCCATCACGGTACGCGTCAACGACGTCGTTGGCGTGGCGGGTTTCGCGCTGCCCGGCAATTTCGTCGACATCCTCGTCAGCACCGAAGCCGAAGGGGAGACAGCCGCGGGAAGGCAACGCGCGATCTCGAAGATCGTGCTCGAACGCATTCTTGTGCTGGCCGTGGCGCAGGAAGTCGGGCGCGACGATACCAAGCCGCGTGTCGTCAACGCCGTCACCCTCGAGGTGGCGCCGGACCAGGCCGAAAAACTGGACCTGGCGCGCAGCGTGGGCAATCTCTCGCTGGTACTGCGCAACCAGATCGATCCGCTCCCCGCCACGACGGCGGGGGCCACGAAGAGCAGCCTGCTCGGCATTGCCGAACCCGTCCCATCCCAGCCGGCCGCCCCGGTGCCCCGTCAGGCAGCACGGAAGGCGCGCGTCGCAGCCGGTCCGGCCCGTCACTGCATCGGCGCCATCGACGGCCTGAAGAGCCACAAGGAATGCCTGTGAGGGAACCAAGATGAAGCAATGTCCAGCAATCATTCTCGCCATGTCACTGGCAGCCCGTGCCGCCGTTGCCGCCGAGCCGGCGGCCGCGCCCGCACCAGCCGCCGCCGCGCCCGCACCGGCGGCGGAAGCCGGCGCGCAAAAGCGTGCACCGGCCGGCCGGGCCGAAGGGCCCCGTTGCCGCGGCACGGCTGCAGCGCCCGGCCATATCGACCTGCAGCTCGGTAAATCGACCCTGATGCGGCTGCCTGAAACCGTCGTGCACCGCAGCGTGGGGAACCCGGCCGTGCTGCAGGCAATGCTGGTGGCGCCGGAAACGCTGTATCTCGTCGGGGTCGATATCGGCAGTACCAATATGCTCGTGCAGGGCAAGAGCGGCGCGTGCAGCGTGATCGAAGTATCGGTGGCAATGGATACCGCGGGCCTGCAGGCCACGCTGGCAGCCGTGCTGCCGGACGAGAAGGAGATCCGTGTCAAGGCGGCCGCCGATACACTGGTATTGAGCGGCACGGTTGCGGATGGCGCAACGCTGGCCCGTGTGCTGGAGCTGGCACAGGCGTATGTGCGCCGTCCCGCGAAGGCGATGGGCGACAAGGGCACCGAAGGCGGTCAGCCCGGCGGCGGCGTGCGCATCGTGAACCTGATGAGCGTGAGCGCTCCGCAGCAGGTCATGCTCGAGGTAAAGGTTGCCGAGGTATCGAAAACGCTGCTCGACAAGCTCGAAGCCGGCACTGCCGTACGGATACGCAGCAGTGAATGGGCAGCGGCGCTGCTGTCGAACTTCCTCACCAACACGCTGAAAGGTGGTGTCGCGGTGGGCAAATCGCCGCAAAACCAGCTGCGGCTCGATGCCGAGCGCAACGACAATCTCGTGCGGGTCCTGGCCGAGCCCACGGTGATGGCCATCAGCGGTCAGGAGGGGAGCTTCCTCGCCGGCGGCAAGATCTTCATTCCGGTGGCGCAGGAGAACAACCGCATCACGCTCGAAGAGAAGGAATTCGGCGTCGGACTGCGCTTCACGCCTACCGTGCTGGCGGGGGGGCGCATCAACCTCCACGTGGCGCCGGAAGTGTCGGAATTGTCGCGCGACGGCATCGGCCTGACCGCCAACGGCATCACGGGCGGCGCCATCATGCCCGTCATCACGACCCGCCGTGCCACCACGACCGTGCAGCTGTTCGACGGCCAAAGCTTTGCCATCGGCGGCCTGATCCGCAATACGCAAGTCAGCAACATCAAGGCCCTGCCCGCACTGGGCCAGGTGCCAGTGCTGGGCTCGCTGTTCCGCAGCACGGATTTCCAGCAAGACCGAACCGAACTGCTGTTCGTCGTCACCGCGCACCTGGTCAAGCCGCTGCCGGCGGGCTACACGCTGCCGACCGATGCGATCGAACCGGCCAGCGATGGCCGCCTGTTCCTCAACGGGAAGATGGAGGCGGCACCGGCCGCCGCGCCGGCGCCCGCAAGGGAGCAAACTCCCGCGCCGGGTTCAACGTCTGTTTCCGGCTTCCAGCTCAAGTAAGGAGCGCACATGAAACACAGCCTCATCACTGTCCTGTTGGCTTGCGCCGTCGCGGGTTGCGGCGGCGTCGGGCGCACCACGCCGTATTACGACGCGCGTTTTGGCCAGGCGACCCGCGCCGCGTTTGCGCAGCAGATCCTGAACCCGGAAGCGGCGCGTGACAAGCGGCCCGTCGCCGGAATGGATGGCCAGAGTGCCGTGGCGGCCCAGCAGCGCTACCAGAGTTCGTTCACCGAACCGCCGGCGCCGGCCAGCGCGTTCACCATCGGCATCAGCGGCAACAAATGAGCAGGCCGATCAGCAACCCAATGCGTACGCCAACGCGCAAGCCGATCGGCAAGCCGGTGCGCCAGCAGGGCGCGTTCCTGATCATGTATGTGTTCATGCTGGTCCTGATCCTCGGCTTCGCGGGCTTTGCGCTGGACCTCGGCCTCGTTTACTACCGCAAGGCGCAGTTGCAGGCGGCAGCCGATACGATTGCGCTCAATGCGGCAAGAGCACTGAACGGCACCACGGGCGGGTTGACGACCGCGGGCCATGTGGCGAAAAAGACGGCTGAAGGGACCGCGTTCCGAATCGACGAAACCCTCGTCTGGAATGCCGCCGCACTGCAGTTCAGTGCCAGCCCGGATACACCCGTGGGCGCATGGCAGAGCGCAGCCGAGGTCGACGCCCGCACCGCGCTCTATGCACGGGTCGACCTGAGCGCACTGCCCGCTCAGATGCGAATGGTCGAGCCGGTCTTCATGCGCCTCCTCGGCGTCACGACCAGTGTCGACGTCGCCCCGGTGGCGGTGGCGGGACCGACCGCGCTGCGCATCACGCCACTGGCGATCTGTGCGCTGAGCACGATAGCCACGGCGACACGCGAGGCGGGCGGTTTGAAGGAACTGGTGACCTATGGCTTCCGGGAAGGGGTCACCTACAACCTGTTGAAGATCAATCCCCGAACAGGGGCCACGGACGGCGCATATTTCCTCGTGGATCCACTTGCGGCCGCTGGGGCAGGTACCAGCGGCTCGGCCGGAATGGATGCGGGCGCCACTGCCTTTGTCGGGCCATTCATGTGCGCGGGCAAGATCGCTCGCACGAGTACGGGCAACAGGCTGCGGGTACGCCAGCTGGCATCGTTCGACATGGCGGCGCATATCAATTCGCGGCTCGGCGTCTACACGGGGGGCCAGTGCACGCGTCCGGGAGGCCCGCCGGATACGAATATCAAGACCTATGGGGGAAGCAATGCATGGCAGGCCGCGGCGCCGACGGCGGCAAGCGCCGCGACCGTGCAGGGCGAAAACCTGCCGATGTCGACCATTGCAGACCAGCCGCCAGCGCCGGGACAGGTGGTCAATCCAGGCGATTACGGCATTCTTTGGGCGTTCGCGCCGGCCCGGAAGCAGAACGGGACGGTATTCGCCGGAACGGACTGGCCCACGCTGTATGGTCCGGGTGTCACGACAACCTGGAGCAGCCCAGCTCCGTATCGGCGCGCCGGGAGCGATTATTACATTGCCCCGACGGTAGACAAGTTCGCTCCGGGGCGCAGGGAACGCCGCCTCATGCGCATACCCCTGTTGAATTGCGGCGCGGCGATGCCGACAACGGAAGCGACCGTGCTCGCCTACGGCCGCTTCTTCCTGTCGGCACCGGCCTCGGCCACTGAAGTGCCCGGCGAATTCGCCGGGGTCGAAGTCGCCGAGGCTGCCCTCAGGACCGATGTGGAGGTATTCCGATGAAACACTCGTGGCAGGCCGAACGTGGCGTGGTGGCGGTCGAGATGTCGATCGTGCTGTTGCTCGGCGTCGTCCTCCTGGCGGTCGTCGTCCTGATGGGGCGGCTGACCTGGCATGTGGTCGCGATGCAAAAGGCGGTCTCCAGCGCCGGGAGGATCGTCGGCTCGCTGTCGTTCGAGACGCTCACCACCGAAAACGTGGATGGTGACATTACTGGCCTGGCGGCCAACCATATCCGTGCGGCGACCCGGTCGGCAGGCCTGGATATTCAGCCAGGCGAGATCGAGGTCGATTGCGTCACTACCGGCGCTGGCGGATGCGGCAGGACCTCCGTGACGCACATATCGATCAGCGCCTATATGCGCTTCAGGGACACGATTTTCAGCCCGGAGCTC
Source organism: Massilia sp. METH4 (assembly GCF_037094685.1). Classification (NCBI taxonomy): domain Bacteria; kingdom Pseudomonadati; phylum Pseudomonadota; class Betaproteobacteria; order Burkholderiales; family Oxalobacteraceae; genus Massilia; species Massilia sp. METH4. The sequence goes on from NZ_CP146614.1 coordinate 2,065,719, forward strand.
ACCGGGCAGATGTTCCCCGAAAGTGACCTCGACGTCACCTATTTCCAGATCTATGTGCCCTGACCATTCCCCACGCCAGCCGTGGCGCAGCCAGCGCGGTCTCGTCACCGTCGAACTGGCGATCTGCATGACGGTATTTCTCGTGATGATATTTGGCACGCTGGAATTGGCACGCCTGATGTACGTGATTAACACAGTACAGGAAGTGACCCGGCAAGCCGCCCGCGATGCCGCGATGACGGATTTCACCAACGCGGATGCCTTGGCCGCGGTGAAGACGCGCGCACTGTTCGGCTATGCCGCGTTGCCCCTGGCGCCCAATCTCACGACAGCGCAATTGCGCATCGATTACCTGTCGATGAAGGGTGACGGGACAGTAGCGGACCTGACGGCGAAACCTGCCTCTCTGCAAGCCAATGCCAGGGAATGCGCGCACGATCCATATGGCGGTACATGCGTCCGGGCCGTTCGAGCGCGCATCTGCCGCACTGAGGCGGGAACGTGCGATCCCTTGATGTTCGACCCCATTACGGGGCTGATTCCCGGCCTGTCCGTTATTCCGATTCCCATCTCAACCACGGTCGTCAAGGCTGAATCGCTTGGCTTCCGGCCGTGCACCTTCCCCTGTAATTGACCCTAAGGATGATAGCCATGAAAGCCCTGATGATCAGCAACGACAGCCTGCTGCACGCCGAGCTTGCCGCGCAGGGTTCCGCGCGGCTGCCGGCGGTGCAGGTGGTCGCGTCGCGCCAGGACCTGCGCGACGCCACCGACCGGTTGCTGCCCGAGCCGCCGGACCTCGTGATCCTCGATGCCAGCGGCGTCGAACCCTCCGAGTGGCCGCTGGTGGAGCGCCTCACGCGCCTGTATCCGGAGGCCACCGTCATGCTGCTGGCCCGCAATGCGCACCAGGACTTGCTGATCCGCGCCATGCGTGCCGGTATCCGCGAAGTGCTGCAGCTGCCGCTCGTACACCGTGCCTTCCACGAGGCGATGGACCGCATCGAGATCGAAACCGGCGTGACCCGCATGCGCGACGGCAAGGTGCTGGCCTTCATCGCCTGCAAGGGCGGCAGCGGCGCCACGTTCCTTTCCACTAACTTCGGCTTCGCCCTCGCCGCGCTGGCCGAGAAGAAGGTGCTGCTGATCGACATGCACGGCCAGTTCGGCGATGCCACGCTGTATGTCTCGGACCAGAAGCCGGCGATGACGCTGTCGGATGTCTGTGCGCAGATCGGCCGGGTGGATGCCGCATTCCTGGAGTCGAGCCTGGTGCAGGTGACAAGCAACTTCGGCGTGCTGGCAGGTGGCGACGACCCGAGCCGCACGGTGGACATGAAGCCCGAGCACATCGACACCATCTTGCGCGTGGCGCGTCAGCACTATGACTTCATCGTGCTGGACGTGGGGCGGCAGATCGATGCACTGTCGCTGCGCGCGCTGGACAGCGCGGACACGATCTACCCAGTGCTGCAGCTGGCGCTGCCGGATATCCGCGATGGCCGGCGCCTGCTCGACATCTTCCGTTCGCTGGGCTATCCGGCCGACCGCACGCGGCTGATCGTCAATCGCTACGAGAAAGGCGGCAAGCTGCGGCTTTCCGACCTGGAGCAAGCATTGGGCGCGATCGTGGTGCACACCGTGCCGAACGATTATCTGTCGGCCACCGATTCCGTCAACCAGGGCATTCCCGTACTGCAGCTCTCGCGCACCAGTCCCGTCGCGCGCAGCCTGGGCGAGCTGGTCGAGCTGGTCACGGAGCGGCGCGTCGTCGAAAGCAAGGGCCTGTTCGACCGCCTGTTCGGTCGCAGCGGTTCCGAACAATGAGCAAAGGAGTCATACCATGAGTTTGCGCGAACGCCTGGCCCTGGCCGAGGAAGCCCGCGGCACCGGCAGCACGGTGCCCGCACAGTCGCAGCTGGCCTACCAGGAATTGAAGGCCACCATGCACCAGCTGATCCTGGATCGCATCGACCTGGAACGCCTGAAACGCCTGACTGCCGAGCAGTTCAAGCACGAGCTGGCGCTGCTGGTGCAGCGCATCATCGAGGATGAACGGATCGTGCTCAACCAGGCCGAGCGCCATCATCTCGTGCTGGACATCCAGCACGAGATGCTGGGCTTCGGCCCGCTGGAGCGGCTGCTGTCCGACAACGGCGTCTCCGACATCCTGGTCAATACGCACAAGCAGGTCTACGTGGAGCGGGGCGGCCGGCTGGAACTGACCGACGTGACGTTCACCGACAATGCGCACCTGATGAAGATCATCGAGAAGATCGTCTCGCGCGTGGGCCGGCGCGTGGACGAATCGAGCCCGATGGTCGATGCGCGCCTGCCGGACGGTTCGCGGGTGAACGCGATCATCCCGCCGCTGGCCGTGGATGGGCCTATCCTGTCGATCCGCCGCTTCTCGGCCAATCCGCTGACGATCCAGAACCTGATCGAAAACAAGAGCCTGACGCCGCCGATGATGGAAGTGCTGCAGGGGCTGGGCCACGCCAAGGTAAATATCCTGATCTCGGGCGGCACCGGCAGCGGCAAGACCACACTGCTGAACGTGTTGTCCGGCTATATTCCGCCATCCGAACGGATCGTGACGATCGAGGACGCCGCCGAGCTGGCGATGCGGCAGCCACACGTGGTGCGCCTGGAAACGCGCCCGCCGAACATCGAGGGCAAGGGCGAGGTGAACCAGCGCGCGCTGGTCCGCAATGCGCTGCGCATGCGGCCAGACCGCATCATTTTGGGCGAGGTCCGCGGTCCCGAAGCGCTGGACATGCTCGGCGCGATGAACACGGGCCACGAAGGTTCACTGGCCACGATCCACTCGAACACGCCGCGCGACGCGTTGTCGCGGCTGGAAAACATGGTGGGCATGTCCGGGGTGAACCTGACGCCCCGTGCGACGCGGCAGCAGATCGCCTCCGCCATCACCGTCGTGGTGCAGGTGACGCGCATGACGGACGGCACGCGCAAGCTCGTCAGCCTGCAGGAGGTCACGGGCATGGAGGGCGACGTCATTTCGATGCAGGAAATCTTCCGCTTCGAGCAGACGGGCGTGGACGCCGCCGGCAAGGTCAAGGGCCATTTCTATGCGACGGGCGTGCGGCCCCGCTTCGCCGAGCGGCTGAAGATGTTCGGGGTACCGGTGGCCGACAGCGTGTTCGACCCGGACCGCGTGTTCGAGTAGGAGAGCGCCATGGACATGCTCTTCACCGCGTTCGCGGTGCTGCTGTTCGCCGCCGTGATCTTCATGGTGGAGGGGGCCTGGATGTGGTGGAGCACCAGCCGTGGCGGTGGTGCGCGCCGGATCGCGCGCCGGCTCAACCTGATGACCGGGAACGCCGAACGTGCCGAGCGCATCAGCATCCTCAAGCAGCGCAAGTATGCCAGCTCGCCGGGACTCGATGCCTGGTTGCACAAGGTGCCGCAGCTGGCCGACGTCGACCGGTTGCTGCTACAGGCCGGTGTGCGCTGGCAGGTTGCGCAATTCCTGGGTCGCTCGGCGGCCGTCTTGCTGCTGGCCTTGCTGCTGCTTGCCGTCGTCCCGGTTCCCTTGCCGGCGGCATTGGCTCTGCTGGCCGGCGCCATCGCGGCGCCCTGCGGACTGCTGCTGAACCTGCGTGCCACGCGATTGAAGAAGATCGAGCACCAGTTGCCCGAGGTGGCCGACTTCCTTGCCCGCGGTCTGCGCGCCGGCCATTCCTTCGCCAACGTGCTGAAATTGGTTGGCGATGAAATCCCCGATCCGATCGGCGCGGAGTTCAAGGCCACCTATGAGGAAGTCAATTTTGGCGTGCCGATGAATGAAGCGTTGCACAACCTGGCAAGCCGCATTCCGCTCACCGACCTGCGCTATTTCGTGCTGGCCGTGCTGATCCAGCGCGAGTCGGGCGGCAACCTGGCCGAACTGCTGGGCAATATCGGCAGGCTCACGCGCGCCCGGCTCAAATTGCTGGGGCAGGTCCGCGTCCTGTCGGCGGAAGGACGCATGTCGGCGTGGGTCCTTGGCCTGCTGCCGCTGATCATGCTGGTCATCCTCTCCATCGGTAATCCGGAATACGCCGCTGTGTTATGGACGACCGAGGCCGGCACCAAGCTGCTGGGGGGCAGCGCTGTCGCGATGGTGCTGGGCATCATGTGGATGCGCAAGGTCGTGAGGATACGGGTATGAACGCCGCACAGATTGCTTTCCTGCTGATCGTTTTCGTCGTGGTCGCGGCGGTCGCGCTGGCCGCGGTGGCGATTTTCTCACCGGTCCCGCTGCGCGACCGGCTGCGCATGAACCGGCCCGACGACGGGCAGAAATCCGAGCAAACACAGGGGCAGTGGGTGGAACGCGTGGCGCGCGCCGCCAAGCCGCTGACCAAGCTGTCGCTGCCGGAAGAAGGGTGGGAGCGTTCGCCACTGCGAACAAAATTCATGAATGCCGGCTGGCGCGACGCCTCGGTGCCCACGCTGTATTTCGCCGCCAAGACCGTCCTGTCGCTGGGCGCACCCGCGATCGCGGCGATCGTGGTGATCGGTACCTCGGGCGGCATGCTTTCCAAAAATTGGCTGGGGGTGCTGTTTCTTTGCGCGGCTGTCGGGTATTACCTGCCCAATGTGGTGCTTACGCGTATCGTGGATCGGCGCCAGCGCGAGATCTTCGAGAACGTGCCGGATGCGCTCGATCTGCTGACCGTGTGCGTGGAAGCGGGGTTGTCGCTGGATCGGGCGTTGACGAAGGTGGCCGCCGAGATCGACGTCAAGAGCACCGTACTGGCACACGAGCTGCAGCTGGTCTTGATGGAGATGCGCGCCGGCTTCTCGAAAGAGAAGGCATTGCGCAATTTCGCCCTGCGCACCGGGGTCGAAGAGGTGGACACGCTGGTGGCGATGCTGATCCAGGCCGAGCGCTTTGGCACCAGCATGGCCGACTCGCTGCGTATCCATGCGGACAACCTGCGCCTCAAGCGCTCGCTGATGGCTGAAGAGGCGGCGGCGAAGATCGGCCTGAAGCTGCTGTTCCCCCTGATCTTCTGCATGTTCCCCACCCTGATGGTGGTGCTCGTGGGGCCTGCGGGAATCCAGTTGGTGACGGTGGTGCTGCCGGCAATGAGCGGCCAGGAATGACATGAACTCAAAGGGGGCGGCATGAAGAACACAGGCAAACTGGCGAGTGCGGCGTGCGCGGGCATGCTGCTGCTCGCCTGCGGCGGCCAGGCCACGAAGACACCGGTACCGTTCGCGAGCGCGGATGCCTACTATGCGCTCGGCCGGGCGGAGCACGCGGCGCGGCGATTCGCCCAGGCACGCCAGGCATGGGAACAGGCTTTGCGGGTCGACCCCCGGCATGCGGACGCCCGCAACGGCATGGCGGTGTTGCTGGCCGAGCAGGGCGACTATGGCAAGGCGACGGCGCTGTGGCGCGCGCTCGTGGAGGAGGGCAAGGCGCTGCCCGCCGCGGAGCGGGCTTTCCTGCTCGGCAATCTCGGCTATGCCCTGTACCTGCGCGGGGAACAGGAAGAGGCGCTGGCGCTGCTGGAGCAGGCCTGCGTGCTCGATCCCCGGCAGCCGGTCACATGGGAGCACCTGGCCGCCGTGCTGGAAACGCTGGGCCAGACCGAACGGGCGCTGAAAATGATGAAGCAGGCGCGCACTTTGCGTACCCATGACATCGGCCGCGATTACGCGGTGGTTGGCAGGAGCGCGCCCGCCGTCGCGCCGCAGCCGCAGGTGCAGGCCGTCACGCCGTGGCCCGCCGGCATGCCGCGCACCGAAGTGCATCGATCCGGCGGCGTATTCGAAGTGCGCCGGGTTGCCGCGCCGGTTGCGTCATCCGACCAGGCGGCCGTGCCGACCGCCGTTCCGGATACATCCATCGCACCAGCGGAGGGGCAGGCTGGCATGCGCCTCGAGATCAGCAACGGCAATGGCATGCGCGGCATGGCGGCCGCCTGGGCACGTCGCCTGCAGGGGCCGCAGTGGAAATCCGTGCGCCTGACGAATGCGAAGCCGTTCAATGTCCTGGTAACGCGCATCGAACACGGCGACGCTGCCGACGCGGGCATCGTGGCGCGCTCGCTGGCGGAACGGCTCGGCGTGCCGGCCCCCCGCGTCGTGGCGGCCCGCATGCCGGAGGATGGCGCACGGGCGGCGCAGTTGCGCATCGTGCTGGGCTGGGACCAGCGCGCCGCTTCCGCCCAGGCGGAGAAAAAATCCGCGCAGGGCGCGGTGGCGCGCCCTGACGCGGGGTGATTTGCCGGTCCTGGAAAATCAGTGCCAGTTCACGTGGCCCAGGCCGCGCGCGCTGGCGCTGCGGCTGGCCGGCTTGCCGTACACGGTCGCCGAGCCCAGGCCGGTCAGGCGCAGGTTGGCGGAACTCTTCGCGAACACGGCCGCGCCGCCGAGGCCTGTCATGTCGACCTCGACGCTGTCCGATTTCAATTGCTGCGCATCGAGGCTGCCGACGCCGCCCAGGCGCGCGCGCAGGCTGCGGCTTTCGCCGCTCACGACCATCTGTCCCGCGCCACGCAGGTTCAGTGCCACGCTGTCGGCCAGCCCGGTATCGACGGTCATGGTGCCGGCGCCGTTCAGGTGGGCGTCCAGGGAGCGGTATTGTGCCCGCAGGTGCATGGCGCCGGCACCGTCGAGCGCCAGGCGCAGGCGCTCGCCCGAGAAGCCGCGCACGTCGGCCGAGCCCACGCCGGCCGACACGATTTCCGACAGGTTCGGCAAGGTCAGTTCCGCGTGCAGCGCAGGCCGGCTAAGGTGGATGCCGCGCAGGTCGGTGCCGATGCGCAGCGTGTCGCCGCGCTGGATCACCACCACCTTCGGCAGGTAGCGGCGCTCGCCCGAGATCACCAGTGCCGGCTGCGGGCCCTGCTTGAGCTTCAGGTCGATCACGCCATCGAGCACCACCTTCACGACGCGCGCGTCGACGGCGCGGGACTCGCTGATGATGTCGGCCGCCTGGACCGTGCCGGCTGCGTGCACGTACAGCGCCACGGCCATCATCGTTGCGTTGACAAACTTGTTCATCAGGATCTCCGCTCGTCAGGCTGGTCCAGCGCTCACAGCGCGGCTTTTTCAGCAGCGGTCAGCCGTTTCGCGGTGACCTTCACCACGGCCATCGGCGCGCCGTCGGTGGCGACGGCGTACACCTTGGGCTCGGCGGTATCGTGGCCGATGCGCTCCACGGCGGCGCTCGCGATGCCGGTCGCGCCGACGATGACGACGGAGGCGAGGAAGATGGTTTCCATGTGCTTGGCGATGTTCATGATGCTCTCCTGTGAGTGTCCGATGGGTCTGGCCTTGGCACCCAGTGTTCAAGAACTGCGTGCCGTTGATTGGACTATAGGGAGCCCCGGGCCTGTCCACCATGGGCATGCGACGAACGGCCGATTTCGCGAGATGAACTGCTGTCACGGCGGGCGATCGCGCCCGCCGGATGAGGAAGGATCGGTTCAGATGAGGGATGCGATGGCCTCGCCCATCTGCGTGGTGTCGGCCGAGCCTTTCATGTCGGGCGTATGCGGTCCGTCGCGCAGCACCTGTTCGATTGCGGCCATGATGGCGTCGTGCGCCTCACTGAAGCGCGCGTCGCCATTGCCGAGGAAATCGAGCATCATCGCGCCGCTCCAGATCATCGCCACCGGGTTGGCGATGTTCTTGCCGTAGATGTCCGGCGCGGAGCCGTGCACCGGTTCGAACAGCGAAGGCAGCGTGCGCTCGGGATTGAGATTGGCCGATGGCGCGATGCCGATCGTTCCCGTGCAGGCAGGGCCGAGGTCGGAGAGGATGTCGCCGAACAGGTTCGAGGCCACCACCACGTCGAAGCGCTCCGGGCTCAGCACGAAGCGCGCGCACAGGATGTCGATGTGGTACTGGTCCCACTTCACGTCGGCATACGCGGGCGCCATCGCCTTCACGCGCTCGTCCCAGTACGGCATGCTGATCGAGATGCCGTTCGATTTCGTGGCCGAAGTCAGGTGCTTCTTCGGCCGCGATTGCGCCAGCTCGAACGCATACTTGAGGATGCGGTCCACGCCCTTGCGGGTGAACACCGATTCCTGCAGTACCGTCTCGCGCTCGGTCCCCTCGAACAGGCGGCCGCCGGCGGCCGAGTACTCGCCCTCGGTATTCTCGCGCACCACGTAGAAATCGATGTCGCCCGGCTGCTTGTTTGCCAGCGGGCAGGGCACGCCGGGCATCAGCCGCACCGGGCGCAGGTTCACGTACTGGTCGAACTGGCGGCGGAACTGGATCAGCGAACCCCACAGCGAGACGTGGTCGGGCACCGTGTCGGGCCAGCCGACCGCGCCGAAATAGATGGCATCGAAGTCCTTCAGCTGGGCAAACCAGTCGTCGGGCATCATCTTGCCGTGCCGCCGGTAATAGTCGCAGTTGGCCCATTCGAACGTGGTGAATTCCAGCGGCAGGTCGAAGCGCCGCGCCGCCGCATGCAGCACGCGCAAGCCTTCCGGCATCACTTCCTTGCCGATGCCGTCGCCGGCGATCACGGCGATGCGTTGAGTTTTCATGGGATCTCCTCTCGTTGAATGCGTCCAGCATAGCGTTTTTACAGCACGGATATAATCCAGTCTTTCGTAACTCGACTGTTCACGAATCGTGAAGAATATGCCCCAGCTGGACGATCTGCAATTGTTCTGCACCGTCGTGCGGCTGAAGAGTTTTGCCGGCACTGCCCGTACGCTGGGCGTATCGAACGCCTTCGTCAGCAAGCGGATCGGGCTCCTGGAAGACGCGCTGGGCGTACGCCTGCTGCACCGCACCACCCGGACCGTGGCGCTGACCGAGCAGGGGCAGGTGGTGCACGGCTGGGCGCTGCGCATCCTCGAAGACGTGGAACAGATGGGCGAGGCGGTATCCACCGAGAAGATGGCGCCCGGCGGGCTGTTGCGCATCTGTACCAGTTCCGGCTTCGGGCGCAACCGTGTGGCGCCTGCCCTGTCCGCGCTGGCCAGACGCTATCCCGCGCTCGAGATCCAGCTCGAGTTGCTGGACCGCTCCGTCGACCTGATCGGCGAGGATTTCCACCTCGATATCCGCGTCGGCCGCGCCCACGAGCCGCACCTGATCTCGCGCCGCATCGCCGACAATGCGCGGGTCCTGTGCGCGGCGCCCGCCTACCTGGCGGAATGCGGCACGCCGGCAACGCTGGCCGACCTGGCCACCCACCGCTGCATCGTGATCCGCGAGCGCAACGAGGATTTCGGGCGCTGGGTGCTGCACGGCCCGCACGGGCCCGAATCGGTGAAGGTGAGCGGGCCGCTATCGGCCAGCAATGGCGAAGTGGTGCACGGCTGGGCGCTCGATGGCCACGGCATCATCCTGCGCTCGGTCTGGGACGTGGGACCGGCGATCGCGCAGGGCGAACTGGTGCGCGTGCTGCCCGCTTACGAACAGCCCGCCGACGTGTGGGCGATCTACCCATCGCGGCTGTCCACGTCGGCCAAGGTGCGCGTGTGCGTCGAATTCCTGGAAGCTTGGCTGCGCCAAAACCGGTGACAGCCACCGCTTTTTCAGAAACATTTCCCAAACTCCGGTGACGGGCACCGGGTCTTTTGAAACATTTCCTGAGCGCCGGTGACAGGCACCGGTTTTTTCCAATATTTGCCGGGAAGGACTCGCTGGGCCGGTAATCGGAGCCTGTCACCGGTTTTTTTTGCAACATTTTGGCGGAGAGCGGCTGTGGCGTGGGCTTACGCTTCCTCTTCCTCGACCTTCGCGGCGCGCATCCACTGCACCAGCGGCAGCGCATCCTTGAAGCCGCCGGCGATCATTGGCACGAGCGCGTCGGGATCGTTCAGGTCCAGGTCGACATCGGTCCACACGAAAAAGCTCTTCAGCTTGATGAACTCGATGTGCTCGTGGTCGGGGTCGAAGCCCTTCGGCGGGCGCTGCAGCTTGCCTTCGTTCTGGATCGTGCCGTAGGTGGCCTTCAGGCCGCGGCTGTTCAACGCCTTGCGAAAGCCCGCAGCATCTTCAACCATGTGCCGGCGCAGCGCGCGCAGCCGGTGCGGCGGTGGCATGTACTCGCCCGCGCCAAACTGCAGCTGGCCATGGCCGTTCAGCTGGAAGTAGTAGGTGGGCCCGCCGGACTGGCTGGGGCGCCGCAGGTCGTTCGGTGCGATCGCGGCGGAGAAATTGTCCTTGTAGGGCCGCTTGTCGTGGGCGAACCGCACATCGCGGTTGATGCGGAAGATCGCCTTCTTCGGATTGCAGAACTTGACCTCGGGGTCGAACTTGCCGGTTGCCGCGATCACCTCGGTGACGAGGGCGAGGAATTCCTCGCGCAGGATGTCGTAGCGCGGCTTGTTCATCACGAACCAGGGACGATTATTGTTCTCGGCCAACTCTTGCAGGTAGCCGTTCAGGTCACGCAAATGCATTCGGTTCCTTCTACTTCTTGGGGACTGGGCGCTTGCCCACGGTGATTGCCAGGTCGGCCTCGCGGTTCTTGCGCAGCACGCGCATCGTGGCCTTGCCGCCCGGCTGCAGTTGGGCGATGAGGTTCAGCATCTCGTTGGTGTCGCGCACGGGCTTGCCGTCCACGGAGAGCAGGATGTCGCCCGGTTTCATGCCGGCCTTGTCGGCCGGGCCGTTGCGCACGACGCCCGCGATGATCGCACCGCTCTCGCGCTGCAGGCCGAAGCTTTCCGCCAGCTCGGGCGTGATCTCCTGCGACTCCACGCCGATCCAGCCGCGCACTACATGGCCGCTCTTGATGATCGATTCCATGACCGTCTTGGCGGTGCTCACGGGGATGGCAAAGCCGATGCCCACCGAGCCGCCGGTCTGCGAATAGATGGCCGAATTGATGCCCAGCAGGTTGCCGTTGGTATCGATCAGCGCACCGCCCGAGTTGCCGAAATTGATCGCGGCATCGGTCTGGATAAAGTTCTCGAAATGGTTGATGTGCAGGTTGTTGCGGCCCAGCGCGGAGATGATACCCATTGTGACGGTCTGGCCCACGCCGAACGGGTTGCCGATCGCGAGCACCACGTCGCCCACCTTGGCACTGTCCACATTGCCCAGGATGATCGCCGGCAGCTGCTTGAGCTCGATCTTGATGACGGCCAGGTCCGTTTCCGGGTCCGTGCCCACCAGCTTCGCGGAAGACTTGCGTCCGTCCGCGAGCACGACCTCGATCTCGTCGGCCGCTTCCACCACGTGGTAGTTGGTCAGGATGTAGCCGTCCGGGCTGACGATCACGCCCGAGCCCAGGCTGTTCTGGTCGTCCTCTTCTTCTTCACCGTCGCGGTCGCCGAAGAAACGCTTGAAATAAGGGTCGCGCAACAGCGGATGCTTGTCCGGCATCGCCTTCGAGGTGAGGATGTTGACCACGGCCGGCATAGCCCGGCCGGCAGCCGTGCGGAACGAATTGGGCGTGGGTGCCGGCGCCGCCACGAGGGCCGAGGCCGGCTGCGATGGGGTGCCGAGCTGTTGCACGGTACCGGGGCGCACGGGCGCCCAGTCGGGCCGCACGGCGGAATACACGAAATACAGTGCCAGAACGATGGTCACCGCTTGCGCAAACAATAACCAGAGTCGTTGCATGGCTTACCTGTGAGGATGGCGGCTCGTCGCCGCTCGGTTATTTTTTCAGGGCGTCGCGGATCTCGCGCAGTAGCACGACCTCTTCGGCGGCGGGCGCCGGCTCGGCGGGCTTGGCTGGCTCCTCGAGCCGGTGACGGGCCTTTTGCACCAGCCGCACCATCTGGAAAATCACGAACGCCAGGATGAGGAAGTTTAACAGGATGGTGAGGAAATTCCCGTAGGCGAGTACCGCGCCCAGCTTCTTGGCTTCCGCCAGCGGCAGGTTCGGGTCCTGGTTGTTGAGCGGAAGGTAGTAATTGGCGAAATCGAGCCCGCCGATCAGCTTGCCGATGGGCGGCATGATGATGTCCTGCACCAGCGAATCCACGATCTTGGAAAAGGCCGCGCCGATGATGACGCCGACCGCCAGGTCGATCACGTTGCCGCGCATTGCAAACTGCTTGAATTCCTGCATCATGCCCATGGCTTCCTCCTGCGTAATAAGGGTATTGCCGGATGATACTGTTTTTTCAATAGGTAACCCAAGCGTTCGGCAGCACTTCATCATGCACCGCACCATTCGCAACCATTTTTACTATTGCAACCTTTCGCTTTGATGAGTGTTTATGTTCACTTATAATTTTGTGTTGCTAGAGGTCTGTTGTCGCTTTACAAATATTCGAATTTTTATAAGATTGGGGTTTGTATGAGCATTGAGAAGCAGGTCGATCCCAGCCGGCGAGGTCTGTTAGCAGCCACCTGCGCCGCCGGGGGCGTGGTAGGGCTCAGCACCGCAGGCGTTCTCGTCAGCACGTTCCAACCATCCGAGCGCGCAAAGGCCGCGGGCGCGCCGGTCGAAGTAGACATTTCCTCCCTGGCCCCCGGCGAAATGGTCACCGTCGAATGGCGCGGCAAGCCGGTATGGATCCTGCGCCGCACGCCGCAGATGATCGCCTCGCTGAAGCAGACCGACGCGCAGGTCGCCGATCCCGGTTCGAAGCGCAATCCCGACGAATTCACTCCCGAGTACTGCATCAACGAGGCCCGCTCCCGCAAGCCGGAATACCTCGTCGCCATCGGCATCTGCACCCACCTCGGCTGTTCCCCCTCCACCAAGTTCACCCCCGGCCCGCAACCGTCGCTGCCCGACGACTGGGCCGGCGGCTTCATCTGCCCCTGCCACGGCTCCACGTTCGACCTGGCCGGCCGCGTGTTCAAGAACAAGCCGGCGCCGGACAACCTCGTGGTGCCGCGCCACATGTACCTGAGCGATACCCGCATCCTGATCGGCAAAGACGAGAAAGGCGAGGCATAAGATGGGCGCATTCAAGGAGACGAAACTGCCGGCCGACGCGCCGGCGGCGCAAAAGGCGCTGGGCTGGATCGACGACCGCTTCCCGCTGACCAAGCTGTGGAACGACCAGTGGGGCCGCTACTATGCCCCGAAGAACTTCAACTACTGGTACATCTTCGGCTCGCTGGCGATGTTCGTGCTGGTGCTGCAGATCGTCACCGGCATCTTCCTGACGATGCACTACAAGCCGGACGCGAACCTGGCGTTCAACTCGGTCGAATACATCATGCGCGAAGTGCCCTGGGGCTGGCTGGTGCGCTACATGCACTCGACGGGCGCCTCGGCATTCTTCATCGTCGTCTACCTGCACATGACGCGCGCGCTGCTGTACGGTTCCTACCGCAAGCCGCGCGAGCTGATCTGGCTGTTCGGCTTCGCCATCTTCCTGTGCCTGATGGCCGAGGCCTTCTTCGGCTACCTGCTGCCGTGGGGCCAGATGTCGTACTGGGGCGCCCAGGTGATCGTCAACCTGTTCGGCGCCATCCCGTTGATCGGGCCGGACCTGTCGCTGTGGATCCGCGGCGACTACGTGGTGTCCGACGCCACGCTGAACCGCTTCTTTGCCTTCCACGTGATCGCCATTCCGCTGGTATTGCTGGGCCTGGTCGCCGCGCACCTGATCGCGCTGCACGAAGTGGGTTCGTCCAACCCGGACGGCATCGAGGTGAAGGAAAACCTGGGTCCGGACGGCCACCCGGTCGACTCGATCCCGTCGCACCCCTACTACACGGTGCATGACCTGTTCGGCGTGTCCGTGTTCCTGCTGATCTTCTCGGCCGTGGTGTTCTTTGCGCCGGAAATGGGGGGGTACTTCCTGGAGTACAACAACTTCCTGCCGGGCGACCCGCTCAAGACGCCGTTGCACATCGCGCCGACCTGGTACTTCACGCCGTTCTACTCGGTGCTGCGCGCCACCACAGCCGACTTCATGTGGGTGCTGATGGCCGCCGTGGCCGCCTACGTGTGCTTCCTGTGGCTAAAGTCCCGGCTCGCCTACCGCACCAAGGTCGTCATCGCCGTCGTCGCGCTCGTCGCCATCATCGGCATGCTGCCGCAGGTGCTCGATGCGAAGTTCTGGGGCGTCGTCTTCTTCGGCAGCTCGGTGGTGATCCTGGCGTTCCTGCCATGGCTGGACCACTCGCCGGTGAAGTCGATCCGCTACCGCCCGACCTGGCACAAGGTCCTTTATGCGCTGCTGGCCATCGCCTTCCTGGCGCTGGGCTACCTGGGCACGCAACCGCCGTCGCCGGGCGGCACCATCGTGTCGCAGGTGGCCACGCTGTATTACTTCGCGTTCTTCCTGCTGATGCCGTGGTGGAGCACGATGGGCACCTTCAAGAAGGTCCCCGATCGCGTCACCTACCACGGACACTGACACTGGCAAAGGACACGAATGATGAAATTCACCAAGAAGTTTCTCGCCCTGCTGACGTTGTTGCCGGCGCTGGCCCTCGGGGCCGAAGGCGGCCACCCGCTGGACCGGGCGCCGGACCGGTCCACCAACATGGCGGCATTGCAGAACGGCGCCAAGCTGTTCGTCAATTACTGCCTGAACTGCCATAACGCCTCGTCGATGCGGTACAACCGCCTGCGCGATATCGGCTTGTCGGAGGATCAGATCCGCAACAACCTGCTGTTCACCGGCGAAAAAGTGGGCGAATTGATGACCACGGCAATGCCCGCCAAGGACGCCAAGGCCTGGTTCGGCGTGGTGCCGCCCGACCTGTCCGTGATTTCACGCGCCAAGGCGGGCCCGGCCGGTTCCGGCGGCGACTACCTGTATACGTACCTGCGCACCTTCTACAAGGACGATACGCGGCCGACCGGCTTCAACAACCTGGTCATCCCGAACGTGGCGATGCCGCACGTGCTGTGGCAGTTGCAAGGCGTGCAAGCGGCCAAGTGGGTGGACGAGAAGGACCCGCACGATCCGAGCAAGACGATCCACAAGTTCGCCGGCTTCCAGCAGGTGACGCCCGGCACCATGAGCCAGCTGGAGTTCGACACGGCGGTGGCCGACCTGGTCGGGTACATGGAATGGATGGCCGAACCGGCCCAGCAGACGCGCAAGCGGCTCGGCGTGGCCGTGCTGCTGTTCCTGTCGGCCTTTGCCTTCCTGGCCTGGCGCCTGAACGCCGCGTATTGGAAAGAAGTCAAATAAAAATTTGATTTCTGCTTGCCGATTTTGGTAAGGTCACGATTTTGCTCCGCACGATTGCGGCATTCGGGGTGAACCGCTCGCGGTTTCGCCCCCTTTGTTTTCTTAAGGAACTACCAACATGATGGTTCTCTACTCGGGCACCACCTGCCCATTCTCGCAGCGCTGCCGCCTGGTCCTGTTCGAAAAGGGCATGGACTTCGAAGTGCGCGACGTCGACCTGTTCAACAAGCCAGAAGACATCTCGACGATGAATCCGTATGGCCAGGTGCCGATCCTGGTCGAACGCGAATTGATCCTGTACGAATCGAACATCATCAACGAATACATCGACGAGCGCTTCCCGCACCCGCAACTGATGCCGGCGGACCCGCTGATGCGTGCCCGTGCCCGCCTGATGCTGTTCAACTTCGAGAAGGAACTGTTCGTGCACGTGCACACGCTGGAAAGCGAGCGCAACAAGACGAACGACAAGAGCCACGACAAGGCCCGCGCCGAAATCCGCGACCGCCTGACCACGCTGGCACCGCTGTTCCTGAAGAACAAGTACATGCTGGGCGACGAATTCTCGATGCTCGACGTGGCCGTGGCCCCGCTGCTGTGGCGCCTGGACCACTACGGTATCGAACTGTCGAAGACGGCCGCGCCGCTGATGAAGTACGCTGAACGCATCTTCTCGCGCCCCGCCTACATCGAAGCGCTGACGCCGTCCGAGAAGGTGATGCGCCGGTAATTGCCGCCGCGCGGCAGTTTCGCGCTCAGTGTCACGCGAGCTCACGCAGTACCGGCGCCGCCCGCGCGGCGCCGGTTTTGAAGAAGAAATCATGGCAGAAATTTCTACCAAGCCCTACATGCTGCGCGCCATCTACGAGTGGTGCACGGACAGCGGCTACACGCCCTACCTGGCCGTCAAGGTCGATTCCGCAACCACGGTGCCGATGGAATACGTAAAAAAGGGTGAAATCGTATTGAACATCAGCTACGGCGCCACGTCGGGCCTCAAGATGGACAACGACAGCATCCGCTTCCATGCCCGCTTCGGCGGCGTGTCGCGCGAGATTTTCATCCCCGTCAATAATGTGATGGCGATCTACGCCAACGAAAACGGCCAGGGCATGGCGTTCGAGCCGGTGCTGGGCCAGGCGCCGGCTCCCGCACCCGCCGCGGAACCACCCGCGCCGGCGTTGTCGTCAGTACCGTCGCCTTCCGCTGCGCCCGCGCCAGCAAAGTCCGAAGACAACGGCCCCGACGATGGCGGCGACGGCCCGAAGAAGGGCGGCCGGCCGACCCTTACCAGGATCAAATAGCGTATAATCGTTGCTCTTGAGATCACGCCGGCTTAGCTCAGTTGGTAGAGCAGTTGATTTGTAATCATCAGGCCGCGGGTTCGATTCCTGCAGCCGGCACCAGAATTTCGGCGTTGACACAGTGCCTCAGGTTTAACCGACCTGAGGCATTTGTCTTTCTGGAACGCGGAGGGAGCACGCCCAGTGCGCTCAGCAGTTACAGGGGCGCACGGCAAGCATCGTTCTTGCCCCTTCTCGACCCGCCAGGCACCTGCCGGGCACGTACGGTCATACAAGCTGGCCGACCGCGTCGAGGACTTTCGACAGTAATGTGATACGGCCGGTTGGGCTCGCAAAACCAGCGAGGCGCCGGGTCACCGCCCAAACGACTGCATACTTCGGCATCGCACCGAGTTGCGCTATGCTCAGGTTTCATACCGGAAGTGGAGTATGCCGATGGAGCCGACAGGAGAACATTGCGGTCCCGGACTGTTGCATTCGCATGCAGTACGCGGATTCCGGCCCGAATACGGTATATAGTTATTCCTAGTGGAAATAAAATATACCGTAATGCTATACCTGCGCCGATTTCTCAGCTGTCTGGCCCTGCTGGCACTGCTCCCGCTTCCCGGCATCGTTCACGCGGCAGCGCCCGCGCCGTGGTCCGCACTTGCCCATACGTCGTTTATTCACCACAAGGCCCCATCGCTGGGCTTGGGCATCGCCCTCGCACAGGACGGCCAGGGATTCATCTGGCTCGGTACGCAGACCGGGCTCATGCGCTGGGACGGTTTCCAGTTCCGGCGCTATCAAGCAGCCCCCGGTAAGGCCGGCTCCCTGCCGGACAGCTA
Organism: Massilia sp. METH4; assembly: GCF_037094685.1. Classification (NCBI taxonomy): domain Bacteria; kingdom Pseudomonadati; phylum Pseudomonadota; class Betaproteobacteria; order Burkholderiales; family Oxalobacteraceae; genus Massilia; species Massilia sp. METH4. The sequence continues at coordinate 2,082,912 of NZ_CP146614.1, forward strand.
TATTCTCAGCTTGTACGTCGACAGCAGGGGACGCCTGTGGATCGGCACCAATAGCGGCGGGGTTGCGCGCTACGATGCCGCGCATGACAATTTCATCACCGTGGGCGTGGGAAAGGGCGGCCTGAGCCATGTCCAGGTGACCTCGCTGGCGGAGGATGGAAAAGGCGGCATGTGGGTCGGCACGGGCGCCGGGCTGGAACGCATCGATGCGGCAGGTGCCGTGCATGGCGCGCACAGCGGTGCTCCGCAGCTCGACAGCACGGCGTTCGCCAATAGCGGTATCGAGTCGCTGCTGCGCGAACGCAGCGGGGCACTGTGGATCGGCACGAAAAAAGGTTTGTGGCGGCGCAGCGCGGATGACCAGCCGCTCGTGCCGGTGCACCTGCCGGTCGAAGGCGCCAGCCAGCCCACGGTCAGCAGGCTTTACCTTGATAGCGCTGGCAGGCTCTGGATCGGCACGCGGGCCAATGGCGCGTTCGTGCTGACCGATGCACGCCAGGGCCCGGTCGCGCTGCGCGAGTCGCCGGCACCGTCGACATTGCAGAACGAGCGGATTTTTTCCATCGTGGAGAAGACTGCCGGCGTGATATGGCTGGGAACCGAAGGGGGCGGAATCGTCGAGGTCGACGTCGAACGCGGGCGCACGCATCGCATCAAGCACCATGCGGAAATCTCTGACAGCCTGATCGACGACGATGTCAGTGCACTGTTGCGCGATCACAGCGGACAGGTATTTGCCGCCACGATGGATGGCCTCAGCCAGCACGACCCGCGGGCGAAAGGCGTCATTACCATCCGCTCGATGGGGGATCCCATGAAGCTCGACGTGCCGAGCGTGCTGGCGCGGCCGGATGGCACCGTATGGTTCGGCGTCATTTCGGGAAAGATCGAGATCGTCGACCCGAACCTTGGCGTGACGGGGGAATTGGCGCCGGCGACAGGCGCGCGTGATAAGGAACTGTCGAAGAAGGAACTGTCGAAGAAGGGGCTGTCGAAGAAGGGGCTGCCGAAGAGCCGAATCCTGGCGATGGTCAACGGACCCGACGAGACGGTATTCATCGCCACCCAGCACGGCGTGTTTCGCAGTACGGCAGACGGCCGCGACATCCGGCGCATCGATATCGCCGGGCGGCCGGGCGACAGTCCGACCTGGAGCCTAGCCTGGCAAGACGGTGTGCTGTGGCTGGGCGGGCCGGATGGTATCTGGGGCCTGAGCGTGGCGCCGGACGGCGCGGCGCAAGTGATTCGCCATGAAGAACGCGCGCTGGGCGACTCCCGTGTCACGGCAATCCGCGCGTTGGCGGACGGCAGCGTCTGGATCGGTACCATGGCGGGCCTGGCCAGGCTCGACACCAGGACCGGCGCAGTGGAGCGGGTGCCGCTCGATCCTGCCGAGCAGACGGGCACGCCAGGCAATTATGTGTCGTCGATCATCCAGGATGCGAGGGGACGCATCTGGATTTCCACTTTTTCGTCGGGTATCGCCGTGCTGGAAGGCACCGACGCGCAGGGGCGGCGCAGGTTCCGCCGCTTCGGCACCGCCGAAGGGCTTCCCGACAACGGCGTGAACGCCCTCGTGCATGATGCGAGCGGCCGGATCTGGATCAGTACCGACAACGGCCTGGCGGGGATCGATACGGCTACGTTCGCCATACGAAAACTCGGCATCGAGGATGGCCTGCAGGTGCCGGCCTACTGGATTGGCGCGGGGGCGCGGACGCCGGCCGGCGATATCGTGTTCGGCGGCGTCTCGGGCGTGACCGTCCTGCGGCCGGACCGGCTGAAACGGCCCGGTTACATGACTTCCATGGCCATCACGCAGGTATCGCTGGGAGGACGGACCATGACCACGGTGCCGTCGAAGGGGCGGGTCATCATGCCGCTGCAGATCGCGCCGGACGAGCGCGAGCGCGGCATCGCGCTGGAGTTCTCCGCGCTCGATTTCGCGCCTCCCGGCTACCGCCGCTATGCCTACCGGCTCGAAGGTTTCGACCGCGGCTGGATCGAAACCGCTGCCGTGCCGCCACGCGCGAGCTACACGAACCTGCCGCCGGGGATTTACACGCTCGAACTGCGTGGCACGGCAGACGGTGGAGGCGACGCCATCCTGCACGTACCTGTCGTCGCGCTGCCCGCCTGGTATCAGAAGACGTGGGTACATGTCGTGGCCGGCCTGTGCGTGCTGCTCCTGCTCGTGCTGCTGATGCAAGCCCGTACTTCGCTGTTGCGCCGGAAAAAACGCGAACTGGAAGCGATCGTTGCCGACCGTACAGCCGAGTTGCGCGCTACCCAGGCCCGGCTCGAGGAAATGGCCTATGGCGACACGCTCACGGGTCTGCCGAACCGACGCCTGTTCAACGATACGCTGCGCCGGATGACCGCGCAGGCGGCGCGTGGCGGCCAGCCATTCGCCCTGCTGCTGGTGGACCTCGATCATTTCAAGTCGATCAACGATACGCTGGGGCACGATGCCGGCGACGCGCTTCTCGTCACTGCCGCGGAGCGTCTCCGGTCGGTCGTGCGGGAAGGCGACCTCGTCGCGCGCCTGGGAGGAGACGAATTCGCGATCCTGCTGGCGCCGGGCTTCGAACCCGCGGTCGTGCGCGATATCTGCGAGCGGATCGTGGCGGCCATCGCCACGCCGATCATCCACGGCGCGCACACGATGCAGATCAGCGCAAGCGTTGGCGTGGCAGGCTATGCGAAGGAGCAGGACAGCGCGGAGCGGCTTTACAAGTGCGCCGATATCGCGCTGTACAAATCCAAGGAAGCGGGGCGCAATACCTGGTCTTCATACGAAGCCAGCGACTCGCCGCCGGCCACTGGTTGATTACGGCGCTGGCCTTGCGTTCCGACCCGCACCGGGCTGATTCAGTGCTGATCCAGTGCCGGCGCGGCAGATGCCGGCGATTCGCCGCTGTCGCCACTCAGGCAGCGCTTGCCAAAGGGGCGCATTGTCGCGTCTTGGCACGGACAGCCTGGGCAGCGCTTCGTTCATCGGGGTGGGTGGCGCCAGCCCGCGTCCGGGACGAGACATTTTCATGCCTGCTATCATCGCACTCTTTCAGATCAAGCAGCCGGTATCGCTTTTTCGCGCAGTGGCGCGGAACATCCGAAGCCGGCGCACCGGAGCGTTGAATGAATCAATCCGTGGCAAGCGGCTATGCTCGGCCATCGAACTGGCAGGATTTCGAACGGGTGTCGACCGCCCTGTTATCCGATGTCCATGGTACCCGCATGCGCCGTTGGGGCAGTGCGGGCCAGCGGAAGGATGGCGTCGATGCGTGGGCGACATTGCCGGATGGTCGCATCATCGCCGCGCGCCTCGAAGGCCGCACCGACCATTACGCACAGCCGCTGGCGAAAGCCGATATCGACACAGCACTGTCGGAAGTGGCAAGCTTTCCTCATCCGCTGGCTGAATTCATCTTGCTGTCGGCCGGCCCGGACGATGCCGGACTCCAGGCCTACGCAGCCACGCTGAGCGCCAACCGCCAGGCGACAGGAAAATCTTCGGTAGCCGTCTGGGGCTGGCAAACGATCAGTTCGCAGATCAGCGCGCATCCGAAGGTGCGCGACCGGTTCTACGGCCGGGAGGGCGGTTCCTCCCTGGGCAAGAAGCTCACGCTGCTGGCGGCCGCCCTGCTGGTCGTGGCCGGCGGCGCCGGTTCGCTGTTCCTGGGCAAGAACGCCATCGATGCGTCGCGGGCCAAGCCGGAAAATCCCGCAGCCAACGTGGGCGGCATCGCCGCCAACCTGGACGAACTGAACGGCACGTACCGGCAATGCCTGGCGCTGCTGGGGAAAGATGTCTTCACGTTCAGCCGCGAGTTGATCGATACCTGTCGCGATCCCGCCGCGGCCCAGCTGGCCGCGCTGTCGAAGAAGGTCGACAAGCAGCGTTCCGGCTTCGATCAGCAAACGCAGGCGGAATTGTCGCGCCTGCTCGTGATCTTCCACGAGGACGTGCGCGAGGCGGCGGCGGTTACGGCGGCTGCCCATGCATTCGATAACGACGTCGTGCAAGCGATGAAGGATCGTTGCGGGGCGGGGGCGAAGTCGCAGCCTGACGAAGCCGCGGTGCGGCGCGCCGGCAACCAGGCCGTGGCGGCAGAGGTGCGCTACTACTACCTGCTTAGGGATTTCATCATTCCCGAAATGGCGGTGGCCAAGGAAATCCTCCAGCTGCATGCCAGCGGCAAGCCGGCGCCGGAGCAAATGCAGGCGGCGGCCGGGCGCATGGAGCAGTTGCTGACGGAACGCACGAAATACACGCCGGGCCAGCCGCGCTGGCCGTTCATGCTGTCCTCCATGAAGCAGACCCTGGCGCGGGATGCCGCACTGGGCGCCGAGCAGCGCAACGATGGCGCCGAGGAGGAATACTGGCGCGGCGTGCTGGCACAGGCAGCGACGCAGTCGCTGCGCGGGCGGGCGAAGGATATCGATGCGCTGATCGCTTGCGGCGCCTTGAAGGAAGATGCGCGGGCATTGGCGCGGCCGGGAACCTGAGCCCGTTTTCAATGCAGCGCGGCATCCCGTGCCGCTTTGATAAGATGAGCCCAATGTTCAATTACGGGAGTGCTCATGGCCTTACAACACGCCTCATCGGGACAGGTCATCGCCTTGCAGCGCAGCGGTGAAGATGTGTCGCAATTCTCTTCCATCGCGCTGGCCAAGACCGACGACATCGAATTGATCCGGCTGGTGCTGCCTGCCGGGAAAACGATGCCCGAGCATTGGGTGAAGGGCGAAGTCACGCTGCAATGCCTGTCCGGCGAGATTGCCGTCGATGCGCATGGCCGCACGGCCACCCTGCATGGCGGGGAAATGCTTTACCTGGCCGGCGCTACGCCGCATGCGCTGAAGGCGACGGCGGACTCGGTGGCGCTGCTGACGATCGTCCTCAAAAGCTGATTCACCGGCACAGGTAGCGCACCGCGTACAGCACGCGGGAGCTGCCGAGCGGCACGCCGTTGACGGGGTTCCGGTCCAGCCTCGCCACCTCATCGAGCTGCACGCAGGCGTCGTGCGATAACACGGCGCCCGCCGTGAAGATGTGCGTGACTGCCGCCGCGCGCAGCGGCGCCGCCAGCAGGTGGACCGCCTGCGGCGCGGTCAGGTTCGGCGGCAAGCGGAACATGCGCCGGGCCTCGGGCATGCTCACCACACGATTGGACAGTGCCGCACCAGACAACGGGTAATGCCAGCTGCGGTCGGCAAGATTGACGATCGTCGAGCGGGGCGGCAGGGCGTCCACCGCCGCCGGATATTCGTAGAACGCCGCGCGTACCGTCTGCTTCGACAGCACGATGCGGTCGCCGAAGCCCAACGCCTGCCGCGACAGGAACACGCCCAGCATCGCCACGATACAGATCGCCAGGCCGATATCGAAGGCGCGCCGCCACGGCCCGGCGGCCTGCGTGACGGCCCAGGCCAGCAGCGGCACCGCCAGCGGCAGCGCGGCCAGCACGTAGCGCGGTTGCCGGTCGCCCAGCAGCCACCACGCGCCCACGATGAATCCCGTTGCGAACAGCAGCGCCACCCGTACGGCGTGGACCTTGACGCCATCGCGTGCGATCCCGGCACCGAGTGCCACGGCCGTGCCCGGAATGGCAGCGGCAACGAAGGCGCCGAGGCCGGCGCTGTGCTTGAAGTTCTGGCCATGGCGCTGCGGTTCCGTCCAGGGGTAGACGAGCCACTGCCAGGCTTCGTCCACCCATTCCAGTTCCGTGGCGAGGCGCAAGGCCGGATCGAAATCGGCGGATGGAAGCCAGCCGAACCATGGTCCGATGAGCGGTACGCCGACCGGGTGCAAGGGATTGCCGAGCATGATCGCATTGCGCAAGATCCAGAAGCCCCCGGCCAGCAATGCCACCCCACCGAACAGGGCAGCATTGCGCGATGCGCCGGCCAGATTGCGGCCGCGCGCGCACGCCACCAGCCCGACGGCCATTGCACTAAGCAGGTGCAGGCTCTTGAAGCCGAATGCCAGCCCGGCGCAGAGCCCGGCCAGCGCCATCGCCACGCCTGGACGCAGCGGCGACAGCACGAAGCACATCGCCAGTGCGGCGAAGGCAATGCCGCCGATATCGGCGCCCAGCTCCACGGAAGAGAACGCGATCATCGGCACGCCCAGCAGGCCGCAGCAGGCGTACAGCGAGGCCTTGCGGTCCGCTTCGGCCAGCCGGCACAGCGTGTACACGGCCACCATGAGCGGCACCAGCAGGAGAAGGTTGGCGGCGGCCACCAGCCGCTCCGGCAGCGCCTCGAGCAATACCGCCCACAGCACGCTGGCGTTGGCTGGGAAGGTGTGGGGGAAGTTGGCGTCCCATGCGGTCAGCGAATGCGTTTGCAGCAGGTGGACGGACAGGGGCAGGTGGTAAGCCATGACCTCGTAGCCCTGCGGGCGGCCAAAGACCAGCATGGCCCCGGCAACGAGAAATGCGGCCAGTGCCAGCAGCGGCAGGAAGCCCCGGCTGCCGCGCGAGCGCGAGAAGGACACGGGTGCCACGGGAACCAGCCGCACCGTCAGTGCCACGGCAAGCAGGAGCAGCGCCGCATTGGCCGTCGTGGCGACGGGGATGCCGGTGGCCAGTTCGAGCGTGCCCAGCACGTGAAACGGCAGGAGGAATGCGGCGAAGAACATGGCTACCACGACCAGGCCGCGCCCGGCGGCGAACCAGCGCCTGACGAGCACGGCAGTCCACGCGCACAGCAGCAGGTAGAAGAAGGCGCTCACCGCAGGTGCTCCGCGACCGCGTGCGCCGCCTGCCACAGCATCAGCAGGTGGTTGCGGATGCCTTCGCTGCAGGCGAAGTACACGATGGCGGAACAGGCCGACAAGCCGGCGGGCACTTTCGACACCAGCGCCAACGAAAGCCGGCTCATGGTTTCTCCTTGTCGAAGCCATTGCCGCATACCGACTCGACATGGAAGCGGGGCCGCTTCTTCGTCGATTCGTACACCTTGGCCAGGTATTCGCCGATGATTCCCAGGCTCAGCAACTGCACACCGCCCAGCAGGTACATGGGAATGACGGCGGAAGCCCAGCCCGGCACCGCCTGGTCCGTGAACACGCGGATACCCAGCGCCCACGCAGCCAGCAGCAGGCTGCCCAGCGACACGAGGGCGCCCGCGCCGGTGATCAGGCGCAGCGGGTAGGCGGTAAACGAGGTGACGCCCTGCCATGCCAGCGACAGCATCTTGCGCAGCGGGTATTTCGATTCGCCCGCGAAGCGGGGCGCACGCTCGAATTCCACGACCGAGGTCCGGTAGCCCAGCTGCGGAATCAAGCCGCGCAGGAACAGGTGGGTTTCCTCGTAGCCGCGCAGGCTTTCGATCGCGCGCCGGCTCATCAGGCGGAAATCGGCGTGATTGAACAGCACCTGCACGCCGAGGAAGGACAGCAGCCGGTAATAGGCTTCGGCGGAGGTGCGTTTGAAGAAACTGTCCGCATCGCGGCGGCGCCGCACCGCGCAGACGATCTCGCTGCCGGCGCGATAGGCCTCGATCATGCGCGGGATGGCCTCGAGGTCGTCCTGAAGGTCGGCATCGAGGCTCACCAGCACGCCGCCGGGCGCCGTCAACAGGCCGCACAGCAGCGCGTTCTGGTGCCCTCGGTTGCGGCTCAGCTTGATGCCGCACACGCACGGGAAGGCCGCCGCGTAGTCGGCGATCAGCCGCCAGGTGCAATTCGTGCTGCCGTCGTCCACATAGTAGATGGCGCTGCCGGGGGCCGCGCCGCCTTCCGCCTCGAGCCGGGCCAGCAGCGCCACCAGCCGGCGCGTGGTTTCGGGAAGGACTTCCTGCTCGTTAAAGCACGGCAGCACGAGGCTCACGACCGGCGCCGGCCGCAGTTCCGGGCACAGCGCTAGTCCCTTCTGAAAGTCCAGGCGCCATGGATCATGTAATTCCATACGATTACTCCCAGGGTGGTGAGCAGTTGGGCTGGTACGGCAGGCATGCCGGCGCGCATCAGCGCGGTCAGCAACAGGTGGTTCAGCAGCAGGCGGGTTGCGGCCACGAGCGCGAAGCGGGGCGCGGTCACGCGGCGCGCTTCATTGCCATGGAAAGTGAGCTGCTCGTTCAGCAGGTAGTTCAGCAGTGCGGCGAGGGCGAAGCCGATGCCCGATGCGGTACCGGGCACCAGGCCGGCGCGCATCAACGCCAACATTGCGAGGTAATGCGGGTAGTGCGCGGCCGTGGATGCGCCACCCACGCACAGGAAGGCAACGAGGCTGCGCGCCGAGAAGTTGGCACGCCTGGTGGAGAAGAGAGTGGGCATGGATGACGGACGGGCAAGCAGACCCGTCAAGTCTATCCATGCGTATCAGGGGACGATCGCGATTGGATCAAACGTCATTTGGAAGCGGGCGTGAGTGTCTCATCGCGGGGATCGCGCGCCAGCATGCGGGCCACGAGCGTCTCCGGTTTCACACTGTCGAACAGCATCGATGCCACGCCATTGGTAAGGGGCATGTCCACGCCCATGCGCGCGGCCAGTTCGCGCACGGCCTTGGCGCAGGGCACGCCTTCGGCCACATGGCCCAGTTCGGCCACGATCGTGTCCAGCGCCTTGCCCTGTGCCAGGCCCAGGCCCACGCGCCGGTTGCGCGACAGGTCGCCCGTGCAGGTAAGGATCAGGTCGCCCATGCCCGTCAGGCCCATGAAGGTCTCGATATTGCCGCCCAGCGCCGTGCCCAGGCGGGTAATCTCCGCCAGGCCACGGGTGATCAGCGCCGCGCGGGCATTCATGCCCAGGCCCATGCCGTCGGCACAGCCGGTGGCGATCGCCATCACGTTCTTCACGGCCCCGCCGACTTCCACGCCGATCAGGTCGTCGCTCGAGTACACGCGCATCGTGCCGCCATGTACCGCTGCCACCACGCAATCGCGCAGGGCGCTCGAGGTCGAAGCAATCGTCAGGGCACATGGCAGGCCGCGCGCCACTTCCTGCGCGAACGACGGACCGGACAGCGCGCCGCCGGCGATGCCCTCGCCCAGCACTTCGCTGAAGATCTGGTGCGGCAGCAAGCCCGTCTCGTACTCGAAACCCTTGCACAGCCAGACGAGGTTCGGAATCGGCCGGCCTTTCAGGCTGTGCAGCAACGGCCGCAGGCCGGCCACCGGCGTGGCCGCGATCAGCAGGCCGTCGTGCCCGTCGGCATCGCGCTGCGTGTGGGCCACGGCCGCGTCGAAATCGGCGGTAACGCGCAAACCGGGGGGGAAGGGAAACCCCGGCAGGTAATGGGTGTTGTCGCGCGCGGCGGCAATGTCCGCCATGGCAGCCGCATTACGCCCCCACAGCATGACGTCATGGCGCGCGGCCACCGCGATGGCGACGGCGGTGCCCCAGGCGCCGGCGCCCAGGACGGTGATACGGCGCCGTATCGGTTGATTCTCTTGCATATTGGAAACCCCGATATCGCTGCTGCGATATCCAAAAATCACATCACCGCCAGTGCGGTATCAAAAACCCCAAATGTCGCCGCTGCGCACATAGCCGGCCAGGCCGTCGCGGTGCCGCACCTTGATCCAGCCGTTGGTGCCGGGTTCGCCCAGCTCCAGCAGCACGCCCTTGTCGGCCGTGAAGACCACGGTGGATGCCTCGTCCTCGGCCGCGCGAACCTTCGCGTTATGCACGCGCACGATGACATTGCGGCGGCTGGACAGCCCGCGCGCCGGTGTCCAGGCCAGGTCGCCGGAAACGTCGCGCACCTTGACCCAGTCGCCATAGGTCAGCACGACTTCCAGCGGCGCGCCGCGCGGCACGACGAACAGCTTGACGCCCTTCGTGGAGGGAGCGTCGTACAGCACGGCAGGCGCCGCGCCAACCGTCTTGAAATCGGCAGCCCAGCCGGCGGCGCACGCCAGGGACAACGCGGCGCCCATTATCAAGCGGGTAATACTCATTGCAAAAAACTTTCGTCCAAAATGATCAAAGGCCACGACGGGCCTTTGATATGGGGAGAAGCCGGCGGCAGGGAAGGACCCGGCCACTGGCGGTTCTGCGGAATTACTGAACGGTGTTGGTGCCTTCGGCGGTCTTGGCCTGCTGTTCGGCCAGTGCCTGCAGGCGCTGCTGGTAGAACACTTCGAAGTTGATCTCGGCCAGGTGCACCGGCGGGAAGCCCGCGCGGGTGATCAGGTCGGCGATGTTGGCACGCAGGTACGGGTACACGATGTTCGGGCAACCGATGCCCAGCAGCGGGTCCAGCTGTTCGGCCGGGATATTGCGCGCTTCGAAAATGCCTGCCTGCTTGCCTTCCACCAGGAACGCCACCTTGTCGCCCACCTTGGCGGTCACGGTGATCGTCACCGTGGATTCGAAGATGCCTTCCTGCAGGGGCACGGCGCCCACGTCCAGGGCCACTTCGATCGACGGGGCTTGCTGTTCCAGGAAGATCGCCGGGGAATTCGGCTGTTCCAGCGACATGTCTTTCAGGTAGACGCGTTGGATTTGGAATACGGGTTGCAGGTTTTCGTCAGACATGGAACGCTTTCAATGAATTGGACAGATGATTATCGTCGTCCGCCCCGGCCTGTCGTGCGGGCCTGGATCAAACGCGTGGGCAATTGTAGCAAAACAAATATGCCTGCCAGCCTTTTTTTGCCCCGCGTTGTAATTATATTAACCGCCGGAAATCGGCGACGAAAATCTCAGCCGTTCAGCAGCGGATCGAGGCGGCCGGCCTGGTCCAGCGCGTACAGGTCATCGAAGCCGCCCACGTGGGTATCGCCCACGTAGATCTGCGGCACGGTGCGGCGGCCGGTCTTCTGCATCATCACCTGGCGCTGGGCCGGGTCGAGGTCGACGCGGATCTTGTCGATGTTCTTGATGCCCTTGCTTTCCAACAGCCGTTCGGCACGAATGCAATATGGGCACACGGCGGTGGTGTACATCGTTACTTGAGCGGTCATGGCAGTATCCTTCCTTTATTTGGTGATCGGCAGCCCCTGGGCTTTCCACGCTTCGATGCCGCCGTCCAGGACGACCACATCGGCAAACCCCGCCTTTTCCAGAATCTTCGCGGCGCCGTAGGCGCGCGTCCCTTTTTGGCAGACGACGATGGCCGTCCGGTTCTTGAATTTTTCCAGCTCGCCGCTGCGCTTGGCCAACTCGGCCAGCGGGATATTCTTCGCATCCGGCAGGTGGCCTTCACCGAAAGCGGCAGCGTCGCGTACGTCCACAATGGTGGCTTTGGCTCGGTTTATCAACAGCGTGACCTGCTGCGGGGATGCCTTTTTACCCCGCTGCGCAAGCGCCGGCCACAGCAATGCACCGCCCGACAGCACCGCGATGCCGACGAGAAAAATATGGTCGATGATGAATTTCACTTAGCTTCCATTGGTTGAAGTCAATCCGCGCATTATAAAATAGAAGACGAACAACGGCTCCGGCTGAAGATTTTCCATCCTACCTCTAAAAAAGATTGCCCTATGTACAAAATTGTTTTCATGCGTCATGGTGAGTCCACGTGGAATCTCGAGAATCGCTTCACCGGCTGGACCGACGTCGACCTGACCGAGAAAGGCGTGAAGGAAGCCAAGGCCGCCGGCGAAGTGCTGAAAAAGGAAGGCTACACGTTCGACCTGTGCTACACCTCGGTGCTCAAGCGCGCGATCCGCACGCTGTGGCTGACGCTCGATGAAATGGACCTGATGTACCTGCCCGTCAAGAACGACTGGCGCCTGAACGAGCGTCACTACGGCGCCCTGCAGGGCCTGGACAAGGCCGAGACGGCCGCCAAGTTCGGCGACGCGCAAGTGCTGGTCTGGCGCCGCAGCTACGACACGCCGCCGCCCGCGTTGGAAGAAGGCGATGACCGCGCGTCGTTCAATGACCCGCGCTACGCCGGCCTGCCGAAGGAACAGATTCCGCTGACCGAATGCCTGAAGGACACCGTGGCCCGCGTGCTGCCGGCATGGAACGAGGAAATCGCGCCGCAGATCAAGGCCGGCAAGCAGATCCTGATCTCTGCCCACGGCAACAGCCTGCGCGCGCTGATCAAGATGCTGGACAATATCAGCGACGAGGAAATCGTCGGCCTGAACATTCCGAACGGCCAGCCGCTCGTGTATGAGCTGGACGAAGACCTGAAGCCGATCCGTCACTATTACCTGGGCGACGCGGATGCGATCGCCGCCGCGCAGGCAGCCGTGGCCAACCAGGGCAAGGCCAAGTAACGCTCGATGTCAGTGAACCGTTCGCGGCGCGCCGGCGCCTGGCTTTCCATGCTCGGCATTGCCGCGGCGCTGGCTTTCGGCGGGGGCGATGCCCTCGCCGCCGCCAAACAAACCAACCGCAGCAAGCAGAAGGCCGCCGCCGAGGCGGAACGCATCGCGCTGCAACAGAAACTCAATGCCCTGAAGCGCGACATCGGCCAGACCGAGAGTGCGCGCGAGGATGCGGCCGACACGCTGGCCGAGTCCGAAGAAGCGATCTCGAACGCCAACCGCCAGTTGCGCGAGCTGGCTGCCGAGACCGCGACAACGAATGAAAAGATCGCCGCGCTGTCCGCCGAACGCGAGCGGCTGGCCGCTACCATCGCCGCCCAGAAGGCGCAGTTGGCGAAACTGCTGCGCGAGCAGTACGTGGCCGGCAACGAGGACCGCATCAAGCTGCTGCTCTCCGGCGACAACCCGAACCGCATCAATCGCGACCTGCAATTGATGTCCTATGTATCGCAGAAACAGGCGCAGCTGATCGAAGCGCTGCGCACCAACCTTGCGGCCGTGGAAACGAACCAGGCTGAAGCACAGAATGCCCGCGACGAGCTGGTGGAGATCGCCGAGGAAGAGCGCCAGCAGAAAGCGGTGCTGGAACAGCAGAAGGCCAAACACGCCGCGCTGGTGGCGAACCTGTCGCAAAAACTCGATACGCAGCGCAAGGAAGCGGGCCGCATCGAGCGCGACGAGCAGCGCATGGGGGCGCTGGTGAACCGGCTGAACAAGCTGATCGAGGAGCAGGCCCGCGCCGCCGCCGCCGAAAAGGCAAGGCAGGAACGCCTGGCGGCCGAGCGCGCGGCGAAAGCGAAGGCCGAGGCGGAAGCGCGGGCACTGGCCGCGGCGAAGGCCAAGGCCGAACGCGAGCGGCTGGCGCGCGAGAGCAAGGCGCACGACAAGGCGCACGACAAGGCGCAGAAGGCCGAGCCGAAGATCGCGCAAAAGCCCGAGACCAGGCCCGAACCGAAGCTGGAGCCGAAGCAGGAATCGAAGCAAGAGTCGAAGCAAGACACTCGGATCGCGCAGCGTGAGCCGGCGAAACCGGAACCGCGCGACGAAGGCGCGGCCCGGCCGTCCGACGTGGCGCTGGCGCCGGCGGCGCCGGCCGGCGCCTTCGCCAGCCTGAAAGGGCAGATGCGTGCCCCGGTCTCCGGACGGGTCGCGGCACGCTTCGGCACCAAGCGCGGCGATGGCCCGGGCTGGAAAGGCATGTTCATCCTGGCCAGCGAAGGCACCGAGATCCGCAGCGTGGCTCAGGGCCGCGTGGTGTTCGCCGACTGGCTGCGCGGCTTCGGTAACCTGATCATCGTCGACCATGGCGGCCAGTACATGAGCATCTATGGCAACAACCAGTCGCTGCTCAAGCGCGTGGGGGACGTGGTGAAGGCCGGCGACGTGATCGCGGCGGCCGGCAACAGCGGTGGCAACGAGGAATCGGGTTTATACTTCGAGCTGCGTCATCAGGGCCGGGCGTTCGATCCGGCCGGGTGGGTGAAGTTCTGAGTCCAGGAAAACCGGTGTCGGGCACCTTTTCCGGAAGGATCGTCCGGAAAAGGTGTCCGACACCAGGCGCTGCCATGCGCTCCTCTGTAGTACCTCAGTGGAACATCAATGGGTAACAAACTCAAGAGTATCGGCCTGATCGGCCTGGGCATGGTGGCCGGCATGGCCGCCTCGATGAACTTTTCGGCGCTGGCGCAGCGGATCGATGCACCGCTGCCGCTGGAGGAATTGCGCCAGCTGTCGGACGTGTTCGGCCTGATCAAGAGCGACTATGTCGAGAACGTGGACGACAAGAAGCTGCTGCAGGAAGCCATTGCCGGCATGGTGTCCTCGCTCGACCCGCATTCGGTGTACCTGGACGAGAAGGCCTTCCGCGAAATGCGCGAATCCGTGCAGGGCAAGTTCGTCGGTATCGGCATCGAGGTCTCCACCGAGGATGGCTATGTAAAGGTGGTCTCGCCGATCGAGGATACGCCCGCATTCAAGGCCGGCATCCGCTCGGGCGACCTGATCACCCGGATCGACAACGTGCCGCTGAAAGGCCTGTCGCTGGAAGAATCGATCAAGAAAATGCGTGGCGAGCCGCGCACCAAGGTCGTGCTGACGATTTCCCGCAAGGGCGAGGACAAGCCGCTGATCGTGCCCATCGTGCGCGAGGAAATCCGCGTGCAGAGCGTGAAGGCGAAAGTGGTGGAACCGGGCTATGTGTGGCTGCGCATCTCGCAGTTCCAGGAGCCGACCGTCGAGGAGATGGTCAAGAAGCTGACCGCCATCTACGAGAAGACGCCGGACGTGAAGGGCATCGTGCTCGACCTGCGCAACGACCCGGGCGGCGTGGTGCCGGGCGCGATCGGCGTGTCGGCGGCATTCCTGCCGAAGGATTCGGTGGTCGTCTCCACCAACGGCCAACTGGCCGACTCGAAGCAGACGTTCTATGCGCGGCCGGAATACTATGCGGGCCGTCACCCGGGCGACCCGCTGGCCAGGCTGCCGGCGGCCGTGAAGACGGTGCCGCTCGTGGTGCTCGTCAATGCCGGTTCGGCTTCCGCTTCGGAGATCGTGGCCGGCGCCCTGCAGGACTACAAGCGCGCCATCGTGATGGGCAGCACCACGTTCGGCAAGGGCTCGGTGCAGACGCTGCGCCAGCTCACCGCCGACACGGCCGTGAAGCTGACCACCGCGCGCTACTACACGCCGAAGGGCCGGGCAATCCAGGCCAAGGGCATCGAGCCGGACGTGCACGTGGACGAAACGGCCGAAGGCGACGGCTTGAACAGCCTGCGCCTGCGCGAGGCCGACCTGGAAAAGCACCTGTCCGGCGACGACAAGGAAAGCCGGCCGGTGCGGCACGACGAGCTGGAGGAAGAGCAGCGCATCCTGGCGCTGGCGAAGAAGCAGAAGCCGATCGAGTACGGCAGCAAGGACGATTTCCAGCTGGCGCAGGCGCTGAACCACTTCAAGGGCTTGCCCGTGAAGCTGGCCAAGGCCGACACGCCGGCCGAGAAGGGCGCCGCGGAAATCCTGGTCAAGCCGGAAACGAAGAGCGATAGCGGCGTGAAGCCGCAAGACAAGAAGGCGCCGCCCACGGAAGTGAAATGAACGACGAACAGCTGCTGCGCTACTCCCGCCACATCCTGCTCGACGAGATTGGCATCGAGGGGCAACAGAAGCTCCTCGCGGCGCGGGTCCTGGTGATCGGCGCCGGCGGCCTGGGCTCCCCGGCCGCGCTGTACCTGGCCTCGGCCGGGGTCGGCCGCCTGACCATCGTTGACGACGACGATGTCGACCTCACCAACCTGCAGCGCCAGATCGCCCACACCACGGCGCGCGTCGGCCAGCCCAAGGCCCTGTCGGCCAAGGAATCGATCGCCGCGATCAACCCGGACGTGCAGGTGGAAGCGCTGATCGAGCGCGTCGACGATGCCCGCCTGGCCGAACTGGTGGCCGGCAGCGACGTGGTCCTCGACTGCACCGACAACTTCAAGACCCGCCATGCCGTCAACCGCGCCTGCGTGGCGGCGCGCGTGCCGCTCGTTTCCGGCGCCGTGATCCGCTTCGACGGGCAGGTCAGCGTGTTCGACCCGCGCAACGAGGCGGCGCCGTGCTATTCCTGCCTGTTCCCGCAGGACCAGGCGTTCGAGGACGTGGCGTGCTCCACCATGGGCGTGTTCGCCCCCCTCGTCGGCGTCGTTGGCGCCATGCAGGCGGCCGAGGCCCTGAAGCTCGTGATGGGCACCGGCACCTCGCTGGCAGGCCGGCTGCTGATGCTCGACGGCTTGCGCATGGAGTGGACCAGCATCGGCGTCGGCCGCGCCGCCGGCTGCCCCGTCTGCGGCCATTGAGCCCCGCCTGGCCCGCGGCGGCGGCGCAAGCGCACCCGACCCGGTGACAGGCACCGGTATTTTTGGAACATGTGTTGCAAAATGACCGGTGCCTGTCACCGTTGTTCGAGAAATATTTCCAAAAGGCCGGTGCCTGTCACCGGTTTTTCCGGGCCATCCGGAAACTTCTCTTTACTTCCTTTTTCACCGTCGTGTAGCAATTCAGGCGTATACTTCAGCACTTTCGCTTTTTTACCGTCCCGCTGAAGCTTCATGAAAAAAGGTCTCCCATCCCCGCGCCGTGCGCGTGGTTTCACCCTCATCGAAATCATGGTGGTCGTTGTCATCATGGGCGTGCTGGCCGCGCTCGTGGTGCCCAAGCTGCTCGCGCGCACCGGCGAATCGAAGGTGGCCGCGGCCAAGGTCGATATCGCGACGATCATGCAATCGTTGAAACTGTATAAGCTCGACAACACCCGTTACCCGACCACCGAGCAGGGCCTGCAGGCGCTGCTGACCAAGCCCACCACCGGGCCGGCTGCCAACGGCTGGAAGGAAGGCGGCTACCTGGAAAAGATGCCGAAGGATCCCTGGGGCTTCCAGTACCAGTACCTGTCGCCGGGCGTGAAGGGCGAAGTGGACGTGTTCTCGCTGGGCGCCGACGGCCAGGTGGGCGGCACGGGCGAGGATGCCGACATCGGCTCCTGGGAAAACTAAGACGTCCATCGCGGCATGCGCCAGCGCGGCTTCACCCTCATCGAGCTGCTTGTCGTGCTGGTCATCATCGGCCTGACGCTGGGCCTGGTGACGATGAACGCCGCGCCATCGCAGCGGCAGGCCATGCAGCAGGAAGCGCAGCGCGTGGCCCTGCTGCTGCAGCTGGCGCGTGACGAGGCGATCGTGCGCAACCGGCCGATCGCCTTCGAGGCCAACGGCCAGGGCTACCGTTTCCTGGTGCGCGATGGCCGCGAATGGAAGACACTGCCGCAAGACGACATGCTGCGCGAACGCGAATTCAAGCGTACCCCGATGACCCTGCTGCTCGATCCCCCCACCAACCTGCCCGGCGCGCCGCTGCGCATCGTGTTCGGCCGCGAACCGGTCGACCGGCCGTTCGTGTTGACGCTGGCCCATGGCGATATCCGCAGCGCGGTCCGGGCCGACGGCATCGGCCACTTCACGGTCGAGTGACATGAACCGCAAGGCACAAGGCTTCACGCTGCTCGAAGTGCTGGTGGCGCTGTTCATCGTGGGCACCGCGCTGGTCGCGGCGCTGCAGGCGATCGGCAGCCTCACGCGCAACAGCGAAGGCCTGCGCACGAACATGATGGCCACCTGGTCGGCCGAAAACCGCCTGGTGCAGATCCGCCTCGCCAAGACCTTCCCCTCGGTCGGCAAGACCTCGTTCGCCTGCCCGCAGGGCGACCTGCAACTGCAGTGCGAGGAGGAAGTGATCCTGTCGCCCAACCCGCTGCTGCGGCGCGTGGAGGTGTCGGTCTACGACACGGCCCATCCCGAGCGCCGCATCATCAAGCTGGTACAGCTGGTGCTCAAGCAGATATGAAGCAGCGCGGATTCACGCTCATCGAACTGCTTGTGGCCATCACCGTGCTGGCCATCGTGGCCGTGCTGGGCTGGCGCGGGCTGGACAGCATCCTGCGCTCGCGCACTTCGCTGACGCAGCAAATGGAACACACGCGCGGCATCCAGCTTTCGTTCGCGCAAATGCAGAACGACCTGGAGCAGCTGGCCAGCCGGGATGATCTCGCGCAGCGCAAGAACCTGCAGGCGGACAACCAGCGGCTCGTGTTCGTGCGCACGCAGTCGCCCGATCATGGTCCCACGCAGCTGGTAGTGGTCAGCTACCGCCTGCGCGACGGCGTGCTGACGCGGCGCGAATCGGCAGCCACGCGCGACCTGGCGCAGCTCGACGTGCTGTGGCAGGTTGCCACGGCCGACTCCGACCCCGGGCCAAGCGTCGCCCTGCAGGCCGGCGTGTCGAGCATGAACGTGCGCCTGTGGGTAAACGGTGCCTGGGTCGCGCCATCGAACGGCAGCAGCACCGGCAGCACGGGCAGCACGACCAACGCTGACCCGACCGGGCTGGAAATGTCGCTGCAATTGACGAACGAACCGAACCCGATGGTGAAGGTACTGCTGCTGGGGGATGCATGAAGCGTGGCCTGAAGCGCCAGCGCGGCGTCGCCGTCGTTACCGCGCTGCTCCTCACGACGCTGGCGGTGACGATCGTGGCGAGCCTGTTCTGGCAGCAGCAGGTGCAGGTGCGCTCGGTGGAAAACCAGCGCTTGCACCTGCAGACGCGCTGGATCCTGCGCGGCGCGCTGGACTGGGCGCGGCTGATCCTGCGGCAGGATGGCCTGGACAACCCGAGCGTCACGCGTGCCGATGGGGTATGGGCCACGCCGCTGGCGGAAACGCGCCTCGATCAATACGTGGAGCGCGAACGGGTCGAAGGCGAGGACTACGACGCGACATTGCAGGGCCAGATTGTCGATGCGCAGTCGCGTTACAATCTGTCGAATCTGGCCGACCGGGCCGGCGCGATCGACCAGAAGGAAACCAGGGCGTTCCAGCAGTTGCTGACCTTGTTGCAGCTGGACGGCAACCTGGCGCAGGCGGCGGCGCAGCAGGTGGCGAAGGCGGCGCAGGCCAAGGCGCAGCAGGGAAGCAGTGCGCCGATGCCGGTGCAGCGCCTGGAAGACTTGCTGGTGGCGGGCTTCCCGCAGGCCGCCGTCGAACGCTTGCGCGAATACGTGGTCGTGCTGCCGCGCGGCCAGGGCGTGAATCTGAATACCGCGCCGGCCGAGGTGATCGCGGCGCTCTTCGAGGGCATGCCGCTGTCCGAAGCGCAGTCGGCGGTCACCAGGCGGAAGGGAGCGCCGATCATGAATGCCGCCGACATCGCGGGCAGCCATGCCGTACTGGGGCTGGCAGCCGCGCGCAGCGACTACTTCCTGGTGCTGAGCCAGGTGCGACTGGATCGGGCCGCGCTCGAATCATGGGCGCTGATCAAGCGCGAGTCCCAGCAGGACGGATATCGGACCAGCCTCGTGTGGATCCGGGAAATCTAAGGAAAGCAAACCGTTTTGACGACACTCTACATAAGCTATCCGGCCCGCGCGGCGGCGGCCGATGCCGGCTCCACGTGCACGTATGCGCAGGTGGGCGATGGCGGCAACATCATGCAGCAGGGCGCCGGCGCCCTGGGCAAGCTGGGCGACCTCGTCTCCGCGAGCCGCAAGGTGGTGCTGCTGCTGGCAGCGGCCGACGTGACCCTGCTGCGCGTGGCGGTGCCGCCGCTTTCCGGTGCCCGGCTGAAGGCAGCCGTTCCCAACCTGGTCGAGGAGCATCTGCTGGGCGATCCGGCCGATTGCGTGTTCGCGCTCGGTCCGCCGCAGGCCGGCAGCACGGAACGCACGGTGGCCGTGGTGCAGCGCGCCTGGCTCGACGTGCTGGTGAAGGCGCTGGTGCAGCAGGGCGCCCGCGCGGTGACCGCCATGCCGGCGCAACTGTGCCTGCCGCTCGCACCCGGTGGCGTGTCCGCCGCGCTCGTCAACGACGAGGGCGGCCTGGAGCTGGCCCTGCGCACAGGCCAGTACGAGGGCATGGGCCTGGCGCTGCCGGCGCAACCGGAAGCGGCGCTGCAAGCCGTGCGCGCGCTGGCCGGTGAAGCGCCCGTCACACTGTACGTGCCGGCCGCGCAGCGCGCGCAGTATGACGCGCTGCTGCCCACCGTGGCGGGCGTCACGCTGGAAGAAGAGCATTGGGCGCACCGGGTCGCCGCTGCCAAGGCGGTGCAACTCGACCTGGCGGCCGGGCTGGCCGCCGCGAGCGGCGCGCGCGCCCAGGCGTGGAAGCGCTGGCGCTGGCCGCTGCGCCTCGCGCTGCTGGCGGTACTGGTCAATATCGTGGCCCTGAACGTGGAATGGCTGCGCATGAAGCGCGAGGCCGATGTGCTGCGCCAGTCGATGGTGCAAATCTTCCGCGGGGCGTATCCGAACGAGAAGGTGGTGCTCGATCCGGCGGCCCAGATGCGCGCCAATATCGCGCGCGCCAAGGCGGGCAGCGGCGCCACGGCACCGGATGAATTCACGGCGCTGGCCGCCGCGTTCGGCGAAGCGCTGGGAGCGCTGCCACGGCGCGACATCGTGGCCGGCCTCGAGTACCGCGAGCGCGCACTCGTCGTGCGCCTGAAGCCGGGCAGCGTCGACGGCACGGCGCTGCAGCAGATACAGGCGCAACTGGCGCCGCGTGGCGTGGCGGTGACGGAAACCGGGTCCGGAGTATGGCAATTGCGTGGGAGTGGCAAATCGTGAGCAAGGCAATGAGTGGACTGGCTGGCGCGCGCGCCTCGGCCGCGGCGTTCTGGGGCGCGCGCACCGAACAGGAACGCCGCTTCCTCACGGTGGGCGGCATCGTCGTCGGCCTGGCGCTGGTGTATGCGGTGCTGATCGACCCGGCATTGACGAGCCGCGAACGGCTGCGCAAGGAATTGCCCCAGCTGCGCCAGGAAGCCGCGCAAATGCAGGCCCTGGCTACGCAGGCCGCGCAACTGGGCGCGCGGCCGCCCGTGCAGGTGCAGCCGCTGTCGCGCGAAGCCTTGAACGCCGCGCTGGCCGCGCGCGGCCTGACGGCGCAGAACCTGACCGTGACGGGTGACTACGTGAAGGTCGAATTCAAGGGCGTGCAGTTCGCCGGCCTCGTCACCTGGCTCGATGCCGCGCGGCGCGAAGAACGGCTGGCGGTGCAGGAGGCGAAGATCGGTGCCGCCGAGGGCAAGGGCGAGGGCGCGGGCCTCGTCGACGCGGCCCTGACGTTGCGCCAGGAGGCGGGCAACCGATGAAGCGCGCCATCCTGTGGCTGCTGGCCATCGCCGTGACGGTCATCCTCACGCTGCTCGTGTTCTTCCCCGCCACCTGGGTCGCCGCGCTGGTGGAGAAACAGACCGGCGGCCGGCTCACGCTGGGCGATGCGCAAGGCACGCTGTGGCGCGGCTCCGCCTTCGTGGGCGGCGCGGCCAGCGGCAACAGCCCCGTCACGCCGCTGTTGCCGGGGCGGTTCGCCTGGAAGCTGTCGCCGCTGTCCCTGCTGGGCAGCGTGCGCATGGAACTGGACAATCCGGAAGCGCTGACGCAGCCGGTCACCTTCACCGGCAGCTGGACGGCCTGGCAACTGAGCCCGGCGGCCCTGAAGCTGCCGGCCGATGGCCTGTCGGGCCTGGGCGCGCCCCTGAACACGCTGGCGCTGTCGGGCCGGCTGCAACTGGCGTGGACGTCGCTGGCGCTCGCGCTGGAAAACAAGAATATCCTGGTGGACGGCGTGACCACCCTGCAGATGCACGACGTGTCGTCGCGCCTGGCACCGATCAAGCCTCTGGGCAGCTACCAGCTGGCGCTGGACTGGAAGGGCCAGCAGGCCGCCGTCGCGCTCAGCTCCACGAAGGGCCCCCTGCTGCTGTCCGGCACCGGCCAGCTGCGCAACGGGCGCCTGCAATTCTCCGGCCAGGCCGCTGCGGCCCCCGGCTATGAAGACACCCTGGGCAACCTGCTCAACCTGCTGGGCCAGCGCCGCAATGTGGGCGGCAAAAACATCATCGCACTCGAGTTCAGATAATGAAAACTGCAAGCCAATTTCAACTTCCCGCGCTGCGGCGCCTGTCCGCCGCCGCGCTGCTGTGCTGCACCCTGTCGACGTCTGTCGGACCCGCCTGGGCCGCGCCGCAGGATGAAGCCGCGCTGAACTTCGTCGGTGCCGATATCGAGTCCGTCATCAAGGCGGTCGGGCATTACACCAACATCACCTTCCTGATCGACCCGCGCGTGAAGGGCACGATCACGCTGGTGTCGGAAAAATCGATCAGCAAGTCGCAGGCGTTCGCGCTGCTCACTTCCGCGCTGCGCCTGCAGGGCTATGCGATCGTCAGCGGCGACGGCTACGCGAAGGTGGTGCCGGAAGCGGAAGCGAAGCTGCAGGCCACGCCCACCGTGGTGAAGGGCCAGGCCGCGCCGAAGGGAGACCAGATCGCCACCCAGGTGTTCCAGCTCAATCACGAGTCGGCCACCAACCTCGTCGCCGTGCTGCGCCCGCTGATCTCCACCAACAACACGATCAACGCGAATCCCGGCAACAACACGCTGGTGATCACCGACTATGCCGACAACCTGAAGCGCCTGTCGAAGATCATCTCGGCAATGGACACGCCGGCGGCGGCCGACATGGACGTGATCCCGGTGCGCAATGCGATCGCCAGCGACATCGCGTCGATGATCAACAAGCTGATGGAGTCCGGCACGGGTGGCGGCAGCGATGCCGGCGGGCGCGTCTCCGTGCTGGCCGACCCGCGCACCAATTCGCTGGTGCTGCGCGCGCCATCGGTGGCGCGCGCCAACCTGGCGCGCCAGCTGATCGCCAAGCTGGACATGCCGACTTCGCAGTCGGGCAACGTGCACGTGGTGTACCTGAAGAACGCCGATGCCACGCAGCTGGCGGAAACGCTGCGCGCCGTGATGTCGGGCGAGACGCCGGCCGCCGGCACGTCCGGCAACGCGCTGAACAACCAGGCGACGATGCAGACGGGGGCCAACAATTCGATCGGCCAGTCCGGCACTTCGCAGAACAATTCCGGGCCGACCAACCCGCTGCTGACGGCCAACCGCAGCGGCACGCAGCAGGGCACGACGGCCGGTTCGGCGGGCTTCATCCAGGCCGATGCCTCGACCAATACGTTGATCATCACGGCGCCGGAAACGGTCTACCGCAACCTGCGCGCCGTGATCGACCAGCTCGACGTGCGGCGCGCCCAGGTCTACATCGAAGCGCTGATCGTCGAGGTATCGGTCGACAAGGCGTCGGAATTCGGCGTGCAGTGGGTGGGCGCCTCCGGCAACAGCAACAGCGAATACCGCATCGGCGGCCTGCAGTCATTCTCCAGCGGCGGCAACAACCTCGTCAACGTGTACAACGGCGACGCGGTGCCCAGCAACGGCCTGACCATCGGTATCTTCAAGCAGCTGGCCGATGGCAAGTTCGGCCTGGGCGCCGTGGCCCATACGCTGGAATCGACCGGCAGCGGCAACATCCTGTCGACGCCGAACATGATCACGCTGGACAACGAGGTGGCCACGATCCGCGTGGGCCAGAACGTGCCGATCCTGACCGGCCAGTACACCACCACCTCGGGTACCGCCACCAACCCGTTCCAGACCATCGACCGCAAGGACGTCGGCCTGATCCTGAAGGTGAAGCCGCAGATCTCCGAGGGCGGCACGATCAAGCTGGCGATCTACAACGAGTCGTCGTCGGTGGACCAGTCCTCGAGTTCGTCCACGTCGGGCATCATCCTGAACACCCGCGTCATCGAGAACAATGTGATCGCCGACGATGGCCAGGTCATCGTGCTGGGCGGCCTGATCGAGGATACCGCGTCCGACGGCGTGGAAAAGGTGCGCGGCCTGGGCGACATTCCCGTGCTGGGCAACCTGTTCAAGTACAACACGCGGGCCCGCAAGAAAACCAACCTGATGGTGTTCCTGCGCCCGGTCGTCATCCGCAACAAGGAGCAGAGCATGAGCCTGGCCGCGGACCGCTACGACTACATGCGCGCTTCCGGCGCCGAGTTCAAGCCGAGCGACACGATCCTGCTGCGCCAGCTGGGCGGGCCGCAGCTGCCGGCGCTGAACAATGGCGTACCGGTCGGTTCGCCGAACGTGGCGGCACCGGTGCCGCCGGCACCGGCCCCGACGCCGGCGCAGGCACCGGGCGCGGCACAGCCGGTGCAGGTACCGGGCGCGGCACAGCCGGTGCCGCAGCAGCAATGACGGTAAGCGATCATGGATAACCTTCTTCCCTACGCCTTTGCGCGCGATTTCCTC
Organism: Massilia sp. METH4; assembly: GCF_037094685.1. Taxonomy (NCBI): domain Bacteria; kingdom Pseudomonadati; phylum Pseudomonadota; class Betaproteobacteria; order Burkholderiales; family Oxalobacteraceae; genus Massilia; species Massilia sp. METH4. Next base: position 2,106,853 of record NZ_CP146614.1, read on the forward strand.
GTGTTGGCCAAAGGCGGCGAACGCGACGGCACCGTCGAGGTGCTGGTGTCGAACGCCACCGCGCCCGCGGCGCTGGCCGAGGTGTCGCGCCGTTTCGGCCGCATCCAGTTGAAACCCGTGCCGCGGGCCGAGCTCGAGGAGGCGATCGCCGCCGCCTATGCGGGCGCCGGCGGCGACGTAGCCCAGGTGGCCGATGAATTCGACAGCGACCTCGATCTCACGCGGCTCTTGCAGGACGTGCCGGCGATCGAGGACCTGCTGGAATCGTCGGACGACGCGCCGGTGATCCGCATGATCAATGCGCTGCTCACGCAGGCATTGCGCGAGGGCGCGTCGGACATCCATGTGGAACCGTTCGAGCAGATATCCGTCGTGCGTTTTCGCATCGACGGTGCGCTGCGCGACATCGTCAAGCCGCGCAAGGCCATCCATGGCTCGCTGATTTCGCGCATCAAGATCATGGCCCAGCTGGACATCGCCGAAAAGCGCCTGCCGCAGGATGGCCGCATCACGCTGCGCGTGGGCGGCAAGCCGGTGGACGTGCGCGTTTCCACGCTGCCGACCGGCCACGGCGAACGCGCCGTGCTGCGATTGCTGGACAAGGAAGCGGGCCGCCTGGACTTGCAGCACCTGGGCATGAGCGAGCCGATGCTGGCGCAGTTCAACGAGCTGATCGCGCAGCCGCACGGCATCGTGCTGGTCACCGGGCCCACCGGTTCCGGCAAGACCACCACGCTGTATGCGGCGCTGTCGCTGCTGAACTCGACGACCACGAACATCCTCACCGTCGAGGACCCGATCGAATACGACCTGGCCGGCGTGGGCCAGACGCAAGTCAATGCGCGCATCGACATGACGTTCGCGAAAGCCCTGCGCGCGATCCTGCGCCAGGACCCGGACGTGATCATGATCGGCGAGATCCGCGACCTGGAAACGGCGCAGATCGCCGTGCAGGCGTCGCTGACGGGCCACCTGGTGCTGGCGACCTTGCACACCAACGATTCGGCATCGGCCGTGACGCGTTTGCTGGACATGGGCATCGAGCCGTTCCTGCTGTCGTCGTCGCTGCTGGGCGTCCTGGCGCAGCGGCTGGTGCGCAAGCTGTGTGCGGAGTGCAAATCCTTCGACGGGCAGCAGTGGCATGCCGTCGGCTGCGATGCCTGCGGCCAGACGGGCTACCATGGCCGCGTGGGCATCTACGAGCTGCTGCAGACCACGGAGCGCATCCGCGCGCAGATCCATGACCGCGCCTCCGAGGCCGAGATCAAGGACACGGCGCTGGCCGACGGCATGACGACGATGCGCGACGATGGCGAGCGCTGGCTGGCGGATGGCACCACCACGCTGGCCGAGCTGCTGCGCGTGGCGAAGGACTAGCATGGGGAGCAACTGAGTGCCGGCATTCCGATACGAAGCCGTCGACGCGGGCGGCGCCACCAGGAAGGGTGTCGTCAACGCCGACAGCCCGCGCGCGGCGCGCGCCGACCTGCGAGCGCAGGGTCTCGTGCCCATCAAGGTCGATACCATCGCGGCGCAAGTGGATGCGGGCGGTTCGGCGCTGCGGCGCGGGCTGGGCGAAAAACTGTCGACCACCGAGCTGGCACTGTTCACGCGCCAGCTGGCCAGCCTGCTGGAAGCGGGCCTGCCGCTCGAGCAGGCCTTCACGGCCCTGCTGGAACAGGCCGAGCGGCCATATGTGCGTGACCTGGTCGCCTCGATCCGCTCGGAAGTGATCGGCGGCGCCGCGCTGTCCGACGTGCTGGGCCGGCACCCGCGCGATTTCGCCGAGATCTACCGCGCCCTGGTGGCGTCGGGCGAACAGATCGGCCAGCTGTCGCGCGTGCTGGCACGGCTGGCGGACTACATCGAGCGGCGCAACGCGCTGGTGCAGAAGGTGCGCCTGGCGTTCACGTATCCTGCCATCGTGACCGTGGTCGCGTTCGCGATCGTGATCTTCCTGCTCACCTATGTGGTGCCGCAGATCGTCTCGGTGTTTTCGAACACCAAGCAGAAGCTGCCGCTGCTCACGGTGATCATGCTGGCCGTGTCGGACTTCGTGCGCAATTACGGGCTGGTCGTGCTGGTGCTGCTGGTTGGGGCATGGTTCGGCTGGCGCCGCGCCTTGCAGAACATCGCGCTGAAAACGCGCTGGCATACGTGGCTGCTCACCGCCCCACTGTACGGCAAGTTCGAGCGCAGCCTGAACACGTCGCGCTTTGCCAGCACGCTGGCGATCACCACCGGTTCCGGCGTGCCGATCCTGCGCGCGCTGGAAACGAGCCGGGATACGTTGTCGAACGTGGCCATGCGCCAGCTCGTGGAAGAAGCCAGCGACGCCGTTCGCGAGGGCGTGAGCCTGGCGCGGGCGCTGTCGGCCCAGAAGCACTTTCCGCCGATGCTGATCCACATGATCCGCGCCGGCGAGATCACCGGCGAACTGCCGGCCATGCTGGAGCGCGCCGCGGCGGCGCAAGAGGCCGACCTGGAGCGCCGCACGCTGACGATCGCCGGGTTGCTGGAGCCGGCGCTGATTCTCGCCATGGGTGTCGTGGTGCTGCTGATCGTGTTGGCGGTGCTGATGCCGATCATCGAGATCAACCAGCTGGTGCGTTGAGCCCTCATTCCCTAAAAATGCACATGAACCGATTACCCTATCTGGCAACCCTGGCCGCCGTGGTGGCGCTGACCGCCTCCACCGCCTACTGGGCGCTGCAATTGTTCAAGCCGCCGCAGCGGCCGATCGCCGCGGTGGCGATGCAGGAACCCCCGCCGCCGCCGATCGAAGCCGCGCTGGGATTGTTCGGCGGCCAGGCGACCGTCGCGACGCCCAGCGTGTACGAGCTGCGCGGCGTCGTGGCGGCCCGCGACGGCCGCGGCAGCGTCGCCATCATCGCGGCCAACGGCGAGACGCCGAAGGCCTATCCGGTCGGCAAGGAACTGGCGCCGGGCGTGACGGTGCACGACGTGCAGCCGCGCCACGCGATCCTGCTGGACGGCGGCGTGCAGAAGCGGCTGGACCTGTTGCCCGATGCGGGCATGTCGTCGACGACGGCGGCGCCGTTGCCGCCCGTGAACCGGGCCGCGCCGCCACCGCCCGCACCGTCGCCCACGCCGATGGTCGCGCCGCCGGCCGGCACGCCGGTCGGGCCGCCGGGGCAGCCGGCGCCGGTGCAGGTCGCGCCGGCTCAGCAGCCGACCACATCGCGATAAAAAAATTGCCGGGAAAATGGGGTACGTCCCCATTTTCCCGGCAATGTTTCCTGAAAAATGGGGACGTACCCCATTTTCAAGGCAACTATTCCTCTGGTTCCGGCTTCAGCTTCGCTTTCGCGATGGCGCGCTTGGCGGCCTGGCGCTCGGCGGACTTGCTGCGCTCGTGCGGGCCGGCCGCGCGCGCCTTCGCCAGCGCGGCGAAAGGATTGCGCGGCTTGCTGAACGATTGCGACGGCTCGACACGGATGCGCATCTTCTGCCGGGTTGCCAGGGCCTTGTTTGCCATAGTCGGTGGTTACAGCACGTAGCGCGACAGGTCTTCGTTGACGGACAGCGCTTCCAGGCGCTGGTTCACATAGTCTGCATCGATGACGATGTGCTTGTCGCTCGCGTTGTCGCCCGCCGCCGTGGCCGAGAACGAAATCTCTTCCAGCAGCTTTTCCATCACCGTGTAGAGGCGGCGCGCGCCGATGTTCTCGGTACGCTCGTTGACCTGGTAGGAGATCTCGGCCAGGCGCGTCACCCCCGCCGGCGCGAATTCCAGCTGCACGCCTTCGGTGGCCAGCAAGGCCTGGTATTGCGTCGTCAGGCAAGCGTCGGTGCTCGTCAGGATGCGTTCGAAGTCGGCGATCGACAGCGATTCCAGTTCCACGCGGATCGGGAAGCGCCCCTGCAGTTCCGGGATCAGGTCCGAGGGCTTGGCCAGGTGGAAGGCGCCGGAGGCGATGAACAGGATGTGGTCGGTCTTGATCATGCCGTACTTCGTGTTCACCGTGGTGCCCTCGACGAGCGGCAGCAGGTCGCGCTGCACGCCGGCGCGCGACACGTCGGCCCCGCCCATTTCGGAGCGCGATGCGATCTTGTCGATCTCGTCCAGGAACACGATGCCGTTCTGTTCCACGTTCTGGATTGCCTTCTGCTTCATCTCGTCTTCGTTGACGAGCTTGGCGGCTTCCTCGTCGACGAGCAGCTTCATCGCCTCGCGGATCCTGATCTTGCGGGGTTTTTTCCGGCCGCCGCCCACGCCGGCGAACATCGACTTGATCTGCTCGGTCATCTCTTCCATGCCGGGCGGCGCCATGATTTCCATCTGCGGCGCCTGTTCGGCCAGTTCGATCTCGATTTCCTTGTCGTCCAGGTCACCCTGGCGCAGGCGCTTGCGGAAGGTCTGGCGCGTGGTGTCCTTCTCGGCCGGCGCCTCGGCGCTTGCATCGCGGAAGCCGAAATCGCGCGGCGGCGGCAGCAGGATGTCGAGCACGCGGTCTTCGGCCGCATCCTCGGCACGTGCGCGCACCTTGGCCATCTCGGCCTGGCGGGTCTGCTTCACGCCGATGTCGATCAGGTCGCGGATGATCGTGTCCACGTCGCGGCCCACATAGCCCACCTCGGTAAACTTGGTGGCTTCCACCTTGATGAAGGGGGCGTCGGCCAGCTTGGCCAGGCGGCGCGCGATCTCGGTCTTGCCCACGCCGGTCGGACCGATCATCAGGATGTTCTTCGGGGTGATCTCGTGGCGCAGCGGTTCGGCGACCTGCTGGCGGCGCCAGCGGTTGCGCAGGGCGATCGCGACAGCCTTCTTCGCCTTGGCCTGGCCGACAACGTGCTTGTCCAGTTCCCCGACGATTTCCTGTGGTGTCATGTTCATATGTGGTCCGTTAGTCCAGCGTTTCGATGATGTGGGACAGGTTCGTATAAATGCACAGTTCGCCCGCGATCGTCAGCGATTTCTTCACGATCTCGGCGGGCGCCAGTTCGGTGTTCTCGAACAGCGCCTTGGCTGCCGACTGCGCGTACACGCCGCCGGAGCCGATCGCGCCGATGCCGTCTTCCGGTTCCAGCACGTCGCCATTGCCGGTGATGATCAGGGTCGATTGGGCGTCGGCGACGAGCAGCATCGCTTCCAGCCGGCGCAGCACGCGGTCGGTGCGCCAGTCCTTCGCCATCTCGACGGAAGCGCGCAGCAGGTTGCCCTGGTGTTTTTCCAGCTTGGCTTCGAAGCGGTCCAGCAGCGTGAAGGCATCGGCCGTGCCGCCGGCGAAGCCGCACAGGACCTTGCCCTGATACAGTTTGCGCACCTTGCGGGCCGAGCCCTTCATGACGATATTGCCCAGCGTGACCTGACCGTCGCCCCCCAGCGCGACCTGGTTGCCGCGCCGGACGGAGAGGATGGTGGTGCCGTGAAATTGTTCCATAATTGCCTCAAGTAATGACGCCAGCCGCGAAAGTGGGGCTGGTTTAAAAAATTGCAAGGCGGATAAATTTCAGCAGGCCGTGGGCGATGCGTCAATACCGCCGCGGCACGAGCCGCGCCGCGGCGCCCGCGCCCAGCAGGTGCAGCAGGGCCGCCACCGGATGATTCAGCTCGCGCAATTCGATGCGCTGGGCGTGACATTGCTGCAACAGCGTCAGCAGTCGCCCGGCCGCCGCGTAATCGATCCGTGCCAGGTGCGAGCAGTCGAACACGGGAGCAGGGGAGTGCGCCGCGTAGGCGGCGATGCCGGCCCAGGCTTCCCCGGCATCGCCTTCGATCGCGCGCGGCAGCAGGTAGCGCTCGGCCGCCGGTGCCGCCGCTTCGCGCGGCGCGATGGCGATCTTGCCCGGGGCGGTGAACGGCGGGGGCGGCACCGCGAACGTCAACCCGTAATCCGTGGCGGCTTCGTTGAATTCCTTCTCGCGGTTCCCGAGGCGCAACAGCTCGAGCAGCAGCCATGGCCCTTCGCCCTCGTCGCGGCGGCCGACATCGATGCTTGCGCGCAGGTGGGCCAGCAATTCCTCCGTGCCCACGAGGACCAGGCTGCGGCCGTGCTGCACATGCCGCAGCGTGTCATGCAGCAGGGCGCACCCTTCCGGCTCGACACTGCCGAGGCGGGAAAAATCGAGCCGCAGCAGCGCGGTATCGGCGGCCCCGGCGGCTGTGCCGGCGCTGTGCGCGGTAGCAGCGTCCAATACTCCGGTGAGCGTGACGGTCGGGATCACGCCGCTGTCCTCGCCGGCATCGTTCGCCAAGGCCGGGTTCCAGGGCGGCGGCGCGGTGTCGAAGGTGCTGGCGTAATCGATGGCGAGGCTGTCGAACGCCTCTTGCCGGCCCAGCAGCTGGCAGAGGTCGAGCAGCATCCACCAGGCGGTACGATCGGGCGTGGGGCGGGCGGCGACGGCATCGGCCAGCAGGCGGCATGCTTCATCGGCCTGGCCGTTGGCATACAGGATCGCCGCTTCCTCGACGGCGGGCGCGCTTTCGGCGGCCGGCTCCTCTTCCAGCACTTCGGTTGGGGGGCCTTCCTCCGGTGCGGCGGCGACAGGCTTGCGGGGCGGCCGGCGGAACGCGGGCTCGTCGAACATATCGGCCGCCATCGCGGCTTCGATCGCATCGATCTTCAGCACGATGGCACGCGCGCTGTCGCGCTGCTCGCCCTGGCGTTCCAGCGACCGGCCACGCAGCGATGTATCGTGCTGGAGCTCGCTCTCCGCGGCCAGCCGGGCGTAGGCCTCGTCATCCTCGACGGCGGGTTTGTCTTTGCGGAATAGGGAAAAGAGACCCATCCTCCCAGTCTACCCGATGAGCCAGCCGAAGCCTGGTCCCGCAGAAAGCAAAAAAGCATGCCGCGGCATGCTTTTTCGGGAGTGGAGGCGGCTTAGTCGCCGTACAGTTTCTGCTTCAATTCGCGGCGCTGCTGGGCTTCCAGCGACAGCGTGGCCGTCGGGCGCGCGATCAGGCGGGGAATGCCGATCGGCTCGCCGGTTTCTTCGCACCAGCCGTATTCGCCGTTCTCGATCGCCACCAGCGATTGCTGCACTTTCTTGAGCAGCTTGCGCTCGCGGTCGCGCGTGCGCAATTCCAGCGCGTGCTCTTCCTCGATGGTGGCGCGATCCGCCGGGTCGGGCACCAGCACCGTTTCGCGCAGGTGTTCGGTGGTCTCGCCGGCGTTTTTCAGCAATTCCTTTTCCAGGGCTTGCAGCTTCGCCTTGAAGAACGCCTGTTGCGCCGGATTCATGTAGTCCTTGTCGCTCATCGCGAGGATTTCTTCTTCGGTGAGGATAGGCGCTTCCGCGGGGGTCTTATTTGTTTTGGTCATGACTTCGCTTACCTTCGATACGACAGAGTTTTCAAATTCCAGCCGGGAGGCCGCAAGGCCTGGACCGGGCGCGGCCCCACAAAAACGGGGTTAGTTTATACCAAACATTGTTCCAAACCGCGAATAAAGATGTCTTTTGGCAGATTTTTGCCGATAAACACCATCTTGCTGCCGCGCACGTCGTTCTCGCCCCATTTGGCTCCCAGGTCGCTTCCCATCAACTGGTGCACGCCCTGGAACACGACCTTCCGTTCGGCGCCCTGCATCCACAATACGCCTTTGTAGCGCAACATGCGAGGACCGTAGACATTGACAAGCCCGCCCAGGAATTCGTCCAGCTTGGCCGGGTCGAAGGGACGATCGCTCTTGAACGCGAATGCGGCGATCTCGTCCGTATGGTGGGCGTGATGGTGTCCGTGATGGTGGCTCGGGTGATCGCAATGTTCACCATGCTCGTGGTCATGATCATGGTGGTGCTCGTGGTCGTGGTCCTCGGCGGCCAGGAAGTCAGGATCGATTTCCAGCTTCTCGTTCAGGTTGAAGCCCTTCAGGTCGAGCACCTCGGTGATCGGCGCATTGCCGAAGTCCGAGTGGCCGATCGGCGCGCGCGGGTTGATCCGTTTCAGGCGCGCCGTCAGCGCTTCGATGGCGGCGGGGTCGACCAGGTCGGTCTTCGACAGCAGGATCTTGTCCGCGAAGCCCACCTGGCGCTGTGCCTCCTCGTTGGCATCGAGCTGCTGCATGGCATGGCGCGCGTCCACCACGGTCACGATCGCATCGAGCAGGTAGTGGCTGCCCACTTCCTCGTCGATGAAGAAGGTTTGCGCGACGGGGCCGGGATTGGCGAGACCGGTGGTTTCGATCACGACGCGGTCAAAGGCGATCTCGCCGGCCGCGCGTTTTTTCGCCAGGTCCGACAGGCCGATGATCAGGTCGCCCCGCACGGTGCAGCAAATGCAGCCGTTATTCATTTCCACGATCTGCTCGCGGCTTTCCTGCACCAGGATTTCATTGTCGATGTTTTCCTGGCCGAACTCGTTCTCGATCACGGCAATGCGCATGCCGTGCTGTTCGCGCAGGATGCGGTTCAGCAGCGTGGTTTTGCCGGCGCCCAGGAAGCCGGTCAGGATGGTGGTCGGAATCAGGGACATGTGCGCCTTGCCAAAGTCAATAGCCAAAATCAGAATCGGTCGATTATGCCGGAATTCCAATTATGCTGTCCAATCGCACCATTGATGTGTATCAGGGCGCTTCCCTATCCTTTACCGCCTTTCGCGCGCGGATGGGCCCTGTCATACACCTCGGCCAAGTGCTGGAAATCCAGTGCCGTGTAGACCTGGGTCGAGGTGATGCTGGCATGGCCCAGCATTTCCTGCACGGCGCGCAGGTCGCCGGATGATTGCAGCAGGTGGGAGGCGAACGAGTGCCGCAGCATGTGCGGGTGCACGTGTACCGGCGCGCCGGTGGCGATCGCATGCCGCTTCAGGCGCATCTGCACGACGCGCGGCGACATGCGGCTGCCCCGTTCGCTGAGAAACAGCGCGGCGCTCCCGTCGCTCGGTGCCGGGCGCACCTGCAGCCAGGCGTCGATGGCCGCCAGCGCGGCCTTGCCGACGGGCACCCGGCGCATCTTGTTGCCCTTGCCGGTCACGACGACCTCGGCATTGTCGCGCTCGAGCCAGCCCGCCGAGGCCGCCGCGGCATCGTCGGCCTTGCGGAAATGCAGGTCCAGGCCACACAGCTCGGAAACCCGAAGCCCGCTGGAATACAGCAGTTCGAACATGGCACAGTTGCACCGTTCCATCGGGGTGGGCGCGGCAGCTGCCTTGCGCGCCGGCGTCGCCACCAGTTGCACCGCGTTGTCGACTGACAGCGCCTTCGGCAGCAGTTTTGCCCGCTTCGGGGCGCGCACGCCGTCGACGGGATTGGCGGAGAGCTCCGTGCGCCCGGCCAGCCAGTCATAGAAGCCGCGCCAGCCGGACAGCTTGCGGGCAATCGATCGTGGCTGCTGGCCCGAGGCGTGCAGTTTCGCGGTATAGCGGCGAATGTCCGCGTGGGTGATCGCCGCCCAGTCCTGTTCGCCGGAGAGTGCCGCCAGCTCCGCCAGGTCGCGGCCGTAAGCGCTGACGGTGGCGGGGGAGAGCTTGCGCTGCGTGGCCAGGTGGTTCAGCCAGCCGTCGCGCAGTTCCGCCTTGCCGGCCGGCGCCACCATGATCAGGGCAACGGCGCGGCCAGCAGCGGCGCCAGCGCCACGCTGGCCGTTTCGCCGATGTGCACGAGGAAATCGGTGGCCATCAGCGACGTGAAGCGTTCCGGATCCGGGGAGCCCATGATCAGGAGGCCGAACGCCGCACCCTTCGAACCGGGCTGGCGCAGCGGCACGATGACCACCGACTGCATGGCTCCCGCATCGTCGAGCCAGCGGACGGCCTCGAAATCGTTATTGCTGCCGCAATACGGCGCTAGCAAGCCGTTGGCGAACAGGCGGGCGTCCTCGGAAACGCCGGTAGCAAACCATTCCTCCGCGTAGTGCGGCGCCACGCCGAACAGGCGCAGCGTGGCGGCCGGCACGTTGAATTCCTTCTTCAACCCTTCGGTGACGGCGCTCGGCATCGCGGCGACGTCGCGCTCGCGCAGCAGCGACTGGTTCCAGCCGTGGAAGCGGTTGGCGATGGCCTGGTTTTCGACGGCGTTGCGGTTCAATTCCGCCAGCCGCAGTTCCAGCGCCTTGTAGCGCTCGCGCATCACTTCCATTTGCCGCTCCTGCAGCGACACGGCGCGGCCCGTCAGCGGGCTGGCGAGGCGGACATCGCCCAGCAGGCTCGCATGTTCTTCAAAGAAATGGGGATGGTCTGTCAGGTATTGCGCGACAGCCGTGGAGTCCAGGGTAGCGGTCATTGTTGTAACTTTAAAAAAAGCAAGCAACATTCTACCCGACACGCCACATAAAAAACGCCCCGGCACACGGCCGGGGCGAGCTTCCAACGAGGTAAGCTTCAGAAGTTGTGGTGCACGCCCAGCGCGTAGTGCTTGCGGGTGTCCGTATTCGCGGCGGTGACGGTGAAAGGCATCTTCTTCACCGCCAGGTCGAGGTACAGGTAGGTGCGCGGCGACAGGCTGTACTCGTAGCCGACCGATGCCTGCTTGGTCTTGACCACGCCGTCCGGGTCCTTCTGACCATAGCCGGCGATAAACTTGTTCGGCCCCATCGTGTAGTTCAGGCCCAGCACCCAGCCATTCGTATCGGTGTTGATGAATTGCGTATGGCTCTGGTCCTGGCGCTGGTAGGAAGCCATCAGCTTCAGGTCGGGGATCGGCTTGAACGATGCGGCGACCGCCCAGAGCTCCGTTTCGATGCCGTTGCGCTCGGCCGCCAGCATGGCGGCGAACGGACCATTCGTGTAGGTGGCGCTGACCGACCAGGGATTGGCCGACGCCATCGAATTGGCGGTGTACTGCGGCGCGGTGGCCGTGCCCTTGCCGATGATGGCCGGGCCATTGTTGGCTTCCTTGGTGGCCACCGTCACGTTGACCTGGAACCCGTTCCATACCGGCGTGTTATAGAACACGGCATTCGAGAAGCGGTTCAGCGAGTTGCCGGCCACGCTCAGTGGGTCGCTCGTGTAGCCGGCCACGTGGATATCGGTCTGGTAGCCGGCCACGTTCGGCAGGCCGGACCACGGTTCGAAAGCGGTGGACGTTTCCTGGTAGGCGGTCAGGCCGCGGCCGATCCGCACGGTGCCGAACGCCCCCTGCAAGCCCACCCGGCTCTGGCCCTGGAACAGCGGGCGGACATTGTTTTCCAGCTGGCCCGTATCGGGATCGTAGCGAATTTCCAGCTGGAACAAGGCTTTCAGGCCATTGCCGAGATCTTCGACACCGCGAAAGCCCAGCTTGTTGTTGTCGCGCCGGGTGACTTGCGTCGCATCGTTGGGCGCGTGCGTGGTGCGCTGAATGCCCGCGTCGATGGTGCCGTAGATGGTCACGGAGGACTGGGCGGCGGCGCCGCCGAAAGCGGCGGTCAGGGCCAGGGCAACCAAGGATTTCTTCATTTTTCGTTCCCTCTGTTCTGAATGGATGGTTCAAGACGCCAGCGGCGAATGCGCATGAAACTGGACAGGTGCACCTTAAAGCGCCTTGCCGTCGAGCTCCTGCGATTGGTCGATTGGCGGCACGTGTCTTGGTTGAAAGCGGAAAAACGCCGGTATCTTGTTGTATTTATAAAACGGTAGTTTTACGGTGTTATTTGTTAAGCCGCGTCAGGCAATCCTTTCATTGGTAAGGTGTCCACACATAGCGTAGCCGGACACAAGCGTCAGCCCGTTTGCGCCGGATCAAGCGGGCTGAAGCTTGTCGAGACAAAGCAACAGTGCGGTGCCTAAACTGTCGAGTTGCACGCGGTGCACCGTTACACATAACGAAAAGAGCGCGCAGTGGCACGGCCCCGCACGACGGGCGCCGCGCGCCAGCGCAGCTTCCTGGAGACCGACATGGCCAATCGTGAAGAGCTGGCAGTGATCAGGGGTGCAAGGGCGGGAGACCCTGGCTGTCAATTGAAATTAGGCAAACTGTACATTTCCGGCGGCGCGGGCCTGCCATGCAGCCCACCCACCGCCCTGCACTGGCTGTCGCGGGCGGCGGCGGCCGGCATCGAAGAAGCATGGCTGCTGATCGGCCGCGACATCCCCTGGCATTACGCTACCCACCATCGTGCCACGCTGCTGGACTGGTATGCCCGCGCCAGCGATGCCGGCGTCGTACCGGCCGCGCTGACACTGGCCCGCCTGCTGTTGCAGGAACCGGCGATCAGGCAGCCCGGCCTGTGCCGGCGCGCCCGCCGCGCGCTCGACGCGGCGGCCCGTGCCGGCTGCGCCGAAGCCGGCACGCTGCTGGCCCGGTTGCGGCCCGCCGTGCCCGAGCCTGCGCTGCCGATCCAGACCAGCCACCAGGCCCCGCGGCCGCTGGCCGAGCCCCCCATTTCCCTGGACGCCGCCCTGCCGCAGGCGCGCGCACTGCTCGCCCAGGCATCGGCCGATCCCGCGGCCTGGGCCGGTTCCGCGGCGCAGGCGCGCCTGCTCGCGCGCTGTGCCGAGCTGCTGGCCGGCGAGGAGGGCGGCGACGAAGCGCAGCGGATGCGCGAGCTGGCGGCCGCGGCCGGCGACCGCCACGCCCAGCTGGCGCTGGGCTTGCAACTCGCGCGCATCGACGCGGATGGCATGCGGCTGCCCCACGGCTGCCCCGCCAGCTTCAAGCGCGCCGTGCGGTGGCTGACGCTGGCCGGCGAACAAGGCATGGCCGAAGCCTGGTTCGCGCTGTCGCGCATCTATGTGAAGGCGGAATTTTCCCAGCGCAGCGTCAGCGAGGCGCAGGCTTGCCTGGAACGTGCGGCGGCGCTGGGGCATGCCGGCGCCCAGCTCGAGTGCGGCGCGCAGGCATGGCGCATGCGCCGCAGTTGCGACCGGAACGACGTGAAGGCCGTGTATTGGCTGCAAAAGGCGGCAGCCCAGGGCTGCGAGCAGGCCGCCGCCATGCTGGCGCGCATCGCGCCCGCGCCCGATCGCAATAACTGGGCGGTTTCCCTGTTGCCCTTGCTGACGCGGGAGTTGGCCAGCAACCAGCCGCTGCTGGCGGCACGGATCGAACTGGCGGCGCTGTTCGGCTTGACGCGCGCCGAGGCGCTGTTGCTGGACGTGCGGGCGGCGGACGAAGGGCATTGCCTGGCCGTCGATGTCCGTGCCAGTTATGGCCGGGGCCGCCGACGGCTGGTGATGGTGGAGACGGCCCGCCATCGGCAGGCGCTGGACCGCATCGCGCGGCATTTCGAGTACGTCGACGCGAACCTGGAAGGCAATTACCGGCAGCGGCTGTACCGGTTCAAGACGTGGCTGGAGTCGGTCGAAAGCGCGGTCGAAAGGGCGCTCGAAGGATCGGCCTCAGGCGGCCGCGCGCGGCTGGCGGCCTAGGACCGCGCTCCAGCTCAGTCCTGGACCGTGATCTCGCCTTCGAAGACGGTGACGGCAGGGCCGGTCAGGTAGACCGGTTGACCCTCGCCGGCCCAGGCGATCGACAGCTCGCCGCCGCGCGCATCCACGCGCACGGGCGAGTCGAGCAGGCCGCGGCGGATGCCGGCCACGGCGGCCGCGCAGGCGCCCGTGCCGCAGGCGAGCGTCTCGCCCGCGCCCCGTTCGAACACGCGCAGGCGGATATGCCGGCGGTTGACGATCTGCATGAAGCCGGCGTTGACGCGCCGCGGGAAGTGGGCATGGTGTTCGATCAGCGGGCCGGTCAGTTCGACGGGCGCCGTGTCGACGTCCGCCACCACCTGCACGGCGTGCGGATTACCCATCGACACTACGGATACCAGCACGGTTTCCTTTTCGCCGGCCAGTTCCAGCACCAGCGGCCACAGCGTGTCGTCGCCTTCGCGCCGGCCTTCCAGGCCTTCCGTATCGAACGGTACCAGGGCGGGATCGAACACGGGGGCTCCCATGTCCACCGTCACGCTGCCGTCTTCTTCCAGGCGGGGCGCGATGATGCCGGACATCGTTTCCACGGCAATGCTGTGCCGGTCCGTCAAGCCCTTCTCGGCCACGAACTTGGCGAAGGCGCGTGCTCCGTTGCCGCACTGTTCCACTTCGCCGCCGTCGCTGTTGAAGATGCGGTAGCGGAAATCGCAGCTCGGGTTGGTCGACTTTTCGACGACCAGCAGCTGGTCGGCGCCCACGCCGAAGCGGCGGTCGGCCAGTGCCTTCCACTGCGCCGGGGTGAAGTCGATCTGCTGGTTGATGGCGTCGATCACGACGAAGTCGTTGCCGGCGCCATGCATCTTGGTGAATTTGAGTTTCATCGCTTGTTCGAGTAGAAGGACGGCTCGCCGTTCGGGCGGGTCTTGTAGCGCTTGTGGGTCCAGAAATATTCCGCCGGCGCCTCGCGCACGCGCTCCTCGATGAATTCGTTCATGCGGCGCGTGGCGGCAACCATGTCGGTACCAGGGTAATTGTCCCACACCGGATAGAACTTGACGCGCCAACCTTGATAATTTGGCAGGAAAGTCGCGATCACCGGCATGACCTGGGCGCCCGTCGTGGCGGCGATGCGGGCGGTGGCGGTCAGCGTGGCGGCGGGCACGCCGAAGAAGGGCACGAACTCGGCATCCTTCTCGCCGAAATCCATGTCGGGCAACATGAAGTAAGGGAGCCGGTCGCGCAGGGCGCGCAGGATCGGCTTGATGCCATCCTGCCGCGTGAAGAGCTTGACGGGCTTGAACCGGGCGCGGCCGGCGCGCAGCACGGCGTCGAACGTGGCGTTCTTTTGCGTGACGTACATCGACGAGGCGGAAGCCTCCATGGCGATCGCGGCGCCGCCGACGTCCAGGCAGACGAAATGCGGGCACAGCAGGATGGTCGGCTTTTCCGTCATCGCCGCCACGGGAATCTGGCCGGGCGGCATGCCCGGACTGGTCTCGACCGTGATCAGGCGCTTCAGGCGCGCTTCCGATGCCCACCACAGGATCGCCCGTTCGAACACGCTGCGCGAATAGGCCTGGAAATGGCGGCGGGCAAGGTCGCGGCGCTGGGCTTCCGTCAGTTCCGGCATCGCCAGGCGCAGGTTGGTCAGCGCGATCTCGCGGCGCGGGCCCATGATCACGAACAGCAGGCTGCCCACGGCATCGCCGAAGCGGCCCAGCACCGGCAGCGGCAGCCAGTGCAGCAGCCACATGAAACCGAGAAGCACCTTCATGCCGCCTCCGTGCCCGCGGCCGCCGTGGGCGCGGCCACGCCGGGCGGCACCTTGTAGCGGTTGTAGCTCCAGTAATACTGGGCCGGGCAGCCGGCGATCAGCTGTTCCATGGCGGCGTTGATCGCGCGTGCCTGCTGGGCATTGTCGCCTTCGAGCGAGCCGGGGAAGGGCACGAAGTGGATCAGGAAACCGCGCCCGCGCGGCAGGCGCTCCGCATAGGTGAGCAGCACGGGCGCGTCGCCGCCCAGCTTGGCCATCTTGGCCGGCAAGGTCATCGTGTAGGCGGGGCGGCCGAAGAAATCGGCCCACACGCCTTCGCCTTCCTGGGGCACCTGGTCGGGCAGGATGCCGACCGGCTTGCCGGACTTGAGGAACTTGGCCAGCATGCGCACGCCGGACAGGTTGGCCGGCGCCAGCTCCATCTGGCCGCGCGCACGCGCCACCTCGACCAGCGGCTTCATGGCTGCCTGCTTGGGCGGGCGGTACATCACCATCAGCGGCGTATCGTGCGAGACGCGCTGCGCGGTGATCTCGAAGCAGCCCAGGTGCGGCGTGAGGAACACGATGCCGCGGCCGGCGCGCAGGTGTGCCTCGACCAGCTCATAATTGTTCAGGAAGACGCGGCGGGCGATCCGTTTTTCGGAAGCGAGCCAGACGAAGGGCAGTTCGGCGATGGCCTTGCCGGCTTCGCCGATCGCCTGCCGCAGATGGTCCGCGTAGCCGGCGCGGCCGATGTTCTCGCGCATGCGGCGGCGATACGACGGCGACAACGCGTAAACGATCCAGCCCAGGAGTGCGCCAAGGCCATGCAGGACCGGCAATGGAAAGATGGAGAAAAAACGGAAAGTTCGTAACAACATGTACAGGTTATTGAGGGGTTGGGACAACAGTTCGCGTTGCTCTGCCCAAAAATTTTTGAAGAAGCGTAAAATACCACGTCAGCACATACCGCCGAGTTAACAGACAACTTGCGAGGCGGTCTACAAATTTCGCTAAAGCGTCGCAAGCCGTATGGGTTGTTGCGACAGTTTTATCAACTTATACAGGAGCTTGCGATGTCTTCCATCGATTATCTCTTCACGTCCGAATCCGTTTCCGAAGGCCACCCCGACAAGGTCGCCGACCAGATTTCCGACGCCATCCTCGACGCCATCCTGGAACAGGATCCGAAGGCCCGCGTTGCCGCCGAAACGCTGTGCAACACCGGTCTCGTGGTGCTGGCGGGTGAAATCACCACGCACGCCAACGTTGATTATATTCAAGTGGCACGCGAAACCATCAAGCGCATCGGCTACGACAATACCGACTACGGCATCGACTATCGTGGCTGCGCCGTTCTGGTGGCCTACGACAAGCAGTCGCCCGACATCGCCCAGGGCGTGGACGAAGGCGCCGGCCTGGACCTGGACCAGGGCGCCGGCGACCAGGGCCTGATGTTCGGCTACGCCTGCGACGAGACGCCGGAGCTGATGCCGGCCGCGATCTACTACTCGCACCGCCTGGTCGAGCGCCAGTCCCAGCTGCGCAAGGATGGCCGCCTGCCATGGCTGCGCCCGGACGCAAAATCCCAGGTCACGCTGCGCTACGTGAACGGCCGCCCGGTGGCGGTGGACACGGTGGTGCTGTCGACCCAGCACGCGCCGGAAATGCAGCACAAGCAGATCGAGGAAGCGGTGATCGAGGAGATCATCCGCCCGGTGCTGCCGAAGGAATGGCTGCAAGACACGAAATACCTGGTCAACCCGACCGGCCGCTTCGTCATCGGCGGCCCGCAGGGCGACTGCGGCCTGACGGGCCGCAAGATCATCGTCGACACCTACGGCGGCGCGGCGCCGCACGGTGGCGGCGCGTTTTCCGGCAAGGACCCGTCGAAGGTCGACCGCTCGGCCGCCTACGCCGCCCGCTACGTGGCCAAGAACATCGTTGCCGCCGGCCTGGCACGCCAGTGCCAGGTGCAGGTGTCGTACGCGATCGGCGTCGCCCGCCCGATCAACATCACGGTGTACACGGAAGGCACGGGCGTGATTCCGGACGAGAAGATCGCCGCGCTGGTGCAGGAGCACTTCGACCTGCGCCCGAAAGGCATCGTACAGATGCTGGACCTGCTGCGCCCGATCTACCGCAAGACGGCCGCCTACGGCCACTTCGGCCGCGAAGAGCCGGAATTCTCGTGGGAGCGCACGGACAAAGCGGCCGCCCTGCGCGCCGCCGCCGGGCTGGCGTAACCGGCCTGAGAAGTTGCCAAAAAAATGGGGACGTACCCCATTTTCCTGGCAATATTGCTCAAAAAATGGGGTACGTCCCCATTTTTTGTGAAACAAAACCGGATCAATCGTCCGGTTTTTTGTTATAGAATGCCTGTTCTCCGAGGAGCGTTGCGACGGATCAATCGAATCCGCCAGGCTCGGACACTTCAGCAACCGCGCTCACGTCAACTTTTTTCAACATGAAAGGAGGCGTGATGAACGCCGTTCTCAAAGACTCCCAAGACTACATCATCGCCGACATCGGCCTGGCCGACTGGGGCCGCAAGGAAATCCGCATCGCCGAGACCGAAATGCCGGGCCTGATGGCGATCCGCGAGGAATACGCCGCAGCCCAGCCGCTCAAGGGCGCCCGCATCACCGGCTCGCTGCACATGACGATCCAGACCGCCGTGCTGATCCAGACGCTGGAAGCGCTGGGCGCCGAGGTGCGCTGGGCTTCGTGCAATATCTACTCCACGCAGGACCACGCCGCCGCCGCGATCGCCGCCAACGGCACGCCGGTGTTCGCCATCAAGGGTGAAACGCTGGACCAGTACTGGGAATACACCCACCGCATCTTCGAATGGCCGGGCGAGGGCGTGTACTCGAACATGATCCTCGACGACGGCGGCGATGCCACGCTGCTGCTGCACCTCGGTGCGCGCGCCGAGCAGGATGCTTCCGTGCTGGACAATCCGACGTCGGAAGAGGAAATCTGCCTGTTCAACTCGATCAAGGCCCACCTGGCCAGCGATCCGCAGTGGTACTCGAAGCGCCTGCCGCACATCATGGGCGTGACCGAGGAAACCACCACCGGCGTGCACCGTCTGTACCAGATGCACAAGGAAGGCAAGCTGGCCTTCCCCGCGATCAACGTGAACGATTCCGTGACCAAGTCGAAGTTCGACAACCTGTACGGCTGCCGCGAATCGCTGGTCGACGGCATCAAGCGCGCCACGGATGTCATGATCGCCGGTAAGATCGCCGTCATCGCCGGCTATGGCGACGTAGGCAAGGGTTCGGCCCAGGCAATGCGCGCGCTGTCGGCGCAAGTGTGGGTGACCGAGATCGACCCGATCTGCGCGCTGCAGGCCGCCATGGAAGGCTTCCGCGTCGTGACGATGGATTACGCGTGCGAGCACGGCGACATCTTCGTCACCTGCACGGGCAACTACCACATCCTGACCGAAGAGCACATGCTCAAGATGAAGGACCAGGCGATCGTCTGCAATATCGGCCACTTCGACAACGAGATCGATGTCGCCGCGCTGAAGAAGTACCAGTGGGAGAACATCAAGCCGCAGGTGGACCACGTGATCTTCCCGGACGGCCACCGCATCATCCTGCTGGCCGAAGGCCGCCTGGTGAACCTGGGTTGCGCCACGGGCCACCCGTCGTACGTGATGAGCTCCTCGTTCGCGAACCAGACGATCGCCCAGATCGAACTGTTCCAGCACAAGGACAAGTACCCGGTCGGCGTGTACACGCTGCCGAAGCACCTGGACGAGAAAGTCGCGCGCCTGCAGCTGAAGAAGCTGAACGCGCAGCTGACCGAGCTGACCGCCGAGCAGGCCGCCTACATCAACGTGAAGGTCGAAGGTCCGTACAAGCCGGAACACTACCGCTACTAATCAGTGCGAAGGCCGGCGTTAAGCCGGCCTTTTTTGCACCGCATCCTGTTTCACAAGAAGGCTTAACAAAAGGCTTAACAGAAGGCTAACCAAGCATGCGTCTGGTCCTGACCTGGTTCATCAATGCCGCGGCACTGTTCGCAGTGCCTTACCTGATGCATTCCGTCGACGTCACGAGCGTCGGCGCAGCCCTGATCGCGGCGCTCATTCTCGGGCTGGTCAACACGCTGATCCGGCCGCTGCTGCTGCTCCTGACCTTACCCGTGACCGTGCTGTCGCTGGGCCTGTTCATCTTTGTCGTCAACGGCTTTACATTCTGGCTGGTGGCGCAATTCGTGGAAGGCTTCAACGTGACGAGCTTCTGGGCGGCGGTCGGCGGCGCACTGCTGTACAGCGTGATTTCCTGGGCCCTCTCTTCCCTGTTGTTGAAAGACGCCGATGGCTGATCATAATTTTAGTATCGAATTCTTCCCGCCCAAGACGGCGGAAGGAGCGGAAAAGCTGCGCGCCACGCGCGCCAGGCTCTCCGAGCTGCACCCCAAGTATTTCTCCGTCACGTTCGGCGCGGGCGGCACCACGCAGCGCGGCACGCTGGAAACCGTGCTCGACATCATGGCGGCCGGCGAGGAAGCCGCGCCGCACCTGTCCTGCGTGGGCGGCACGCGCGAATCGATCCGCGCGATCCTGCAGGAATACAAGTCGCACGGCATCCGCCGGCTGGTGGCCCTGCGCGGCGACCTGCCCAGCGGCTACGGCGCGGCCGGCGAATTCCGCTATGCCAATGAGCTGGTGGAATTCATCCGCGCCGAGACGGGCGACTGGTTCCACATCGAAGTGGCCGCCTACCCGGAAGTGCACCCGCAGGCGAAGTCGCCGCAGGCCGACCTGGATGCGTTCGTGCGCAAGGTGAGGGCGGGCGCCAACTCGGCGATCACCCAGTACTTCTACAATGCCGACGCGTATTTCCAGTTCGTGGACGCGGCGCGGAAGGCCGGTGTCGACGTGCCGGTGGTGGCCGGCATCATGCCGATCACGAACTACACGCAGCTGATGCGCTTCTCCGACATGTGCGGCGCCGAAATCCCGCGCTGGGTACGGCTCAAGCTGGCCAGCTTCGGCGACGACACGGCCTCCATCAAGGCCTTCGGCCTGGACGTGGTAACAGCCCTGTGCGAGCGCCTGCTGGCCGGCGGCGTGCCGGGACTGCACTTCTACAGCATGAACCAGGCGGCGGCCACGACGGCGCTGTGGCAGCGGCTGGTGAAATAGCCGGGAATCAGACAGTCGCCGGAAAAATGGGGCGGTCCGGCGATCCGGCAGATCCATTCTCCGGAAATATTGCTCTGAAAATGGGGTCTGTCCCCATTTTCAGAGCAACGTTATCCCAGCTCGGTGATGATCCGGTCCAGCGCAATGTCATGCCCGTCACTACCGAACTCGGCAGCGAGGCAGGAGTAAGCGATGCCCACCGTGGCCGGCCGCGGTTCCTTTTCCAGCGTGCGGTCGTAGAAACCGCCGCCGTATCCCAGCCGGTAGCCGGCCGTATTGAAACCCAGGCAGGGCACCAGCAGTGCCGGCGGATAGGGTTCGATGCGCAGCTCGGCCGGCACGGCAATCCCCATGGCATCCTTCACCAGCGGTTCGCCGATCCGCCAGGCGGCGAAATCGAGCGGCGCGTCGCGCTTGAGCACGACCGGCAGCAGCAGGCGCACGCCGAGCCGTGCCAGCTCGGCATAGGCGGCATGCAGGTCCGGTTCGTCGCGCAGCGGCCAGTACACGCCCAGCGTATCCACCCTGGCCGTGTGCCACCATTTCACGATGTGCCGGCAGATGTCAGCATCCCACTGGGTGCGTGTCTCGGCCGACAGGTTGCGGCGTGCGGCCAGCAATTGCCTGCGCAACGTAGCTTTATCCGCCGGGTCTGTCTGTACGTGCGCGGCTGGTAGCCCTTGAGCAAGGCGTGTTATTCTCTGGTCGCTGGTCATGTCACTATTGAGAGTCGTATCTTGATTTCCCCGTCGAAATGGATAGCCGGCGCGCTGTTTGCCTTCACTTGCGCCACGACGCCGCTTGCGATCCCGCAGGACCTCGGCGAGAGCCGCAAGGACGATGACGCGTTCCTGCTGCTGCGCGACTCCGTGCGCCGCAACGATGCAACGAAGGCGGAGTTCTACGCGGCGCGGCTGGCGGACTACGCCATTCCATCCTACGTCGACTATTATCGGCTCAAATCCCATTTCCGTGACGCCACCTCCGAGGAGATCCTGGCGTTCCTGCAGCGTTACGACGGTACCGCGATCGCCGACCGCCTGCGCAACGACTGGCTGCTGGAGCTGGGCCGCAAGCGCGAATGGGCAATGTTCGACCAGCAGTACCCGCTGTTCGTGCTGAAGGACGATACCCAGGTCAAGTGCTACGCATTGCTGTCGCGGCTGTCGAAAGGCGAGAACGTGGCGGCCGAGGCGCGCACCCTCCTGATCTATCCGCCGTACTACGGCGACGGGTGCAGTGCCCTGATCGCGTCGCTGGCCCAGACCGGCCAGTTCACGCAGGAAGACCTGTGGGCGCAGGTGCGCCTGGCTGGCGAAACGAATGCCACCGGGCCGGCGCGGCGCACCATCATCCTGCTGAACGGGTCGGACAAGAAGATGGCCCAGGCGATCGACCTGCCGGCCGTGGTGCTGGCGAAGGGCGTGGGCGATTCGAAGGCCGACCGCGAAGTCTTCCTGGTCGCGCTGGGCCGCGCCGCCCGCACCAGCGTGAAACTTTCCGTGCTCGCGCTGCGCAAGGCGCTGCCGAGGCTTAATGCCCAGGAGCAGGCGATCGGCTGGGCCAACATCGCCTTGCCGGCATCGTACGTGGTGGACCCGGATACGTCCGACTACTGGCGGCGCGCCCATGGCGCGCCGCTGTCGATCGACCAGCACCAGTGGCGCACGCGGTATGCCCTGCGCGACGGTAACTGGCAACTGGTGCGCGACTATATCGCGGCGATGCCGCCGCAATTGCGGCAGGACCCCACCTGGGTGTACTGGCAGGCGCGCGCCTCGGTGGCGCTGGCCGGCGGGCACATGACGCCCGAGGCGCAGTTCCTGTACCAGAGCATTGCCGACCGCGAGGATTACTACGGCCTGCTGGCTGCCGAGGAACTGGGCCGCACCGTTACCATCCCGCCGCCCGGCGCACCGGTGACGCCCGCCGAAATCGCCGCGATCGCCGCCAATCCCGGCATCGCCCGCGCGCTGAAGTTCTTCGACATGCGGCTGCGCTTCGAAGGTTTGCGCGAATGGAACTGGGAGGTGCGCCGTCTGTCCGACCGCGAGCTGCTCGCCGCCGCCGAATACGCGCGGCAGAAGCATATCCTCGACCGCATGGTGTACACCTCCGAGCGTACCCGCGCCCTGGCCGACTACACGCACCGCTACCCGGCGCCGCACGACGACATCATGCGCCCCACCACGAATACGCTGGGCCTCGACCGCGCCTGGGTGTATGGCCTGATCCGCCAGGAGTCGCGCTTCGTGATGAACGCCCAGTCCAGCGCGGGGGCGTCGGGCCTGATGCAGGTGATGCCGTCGACCGGCCGCTGGGTCGCGAACAAGATCGGGCTCACGAACTTCGTGCAGGACATGCTGACGGATGTACGCACCAACATCCTGCTGGGCACGAACTACATGAACATGGTGCTGGGCAGCATGGACGGTTCGCAGGTGCTGGCGACCGCCGCCTATAACGCGGGGCCGGGCCGCCTGCGCTCCTGGCGCTCCGCGCTGACGAAGCCGATGGACGCCACCGTGTTCATCGAATCGATTCCCTATTCGGAAACGCGCGGCTACGTGAAGAACGTGATGACCAATGCCACCTACTATGCCGCGCTGTTCGAAGGCCGGCCGCAGTCGATGAAGGCGCGGCTGGGCGTCGTCACCCCGCGCGGCTATGGTGTCAACGAAATGCGGGGCAAAGAGCAGGGCGGCCCGCGCGACCAGGAACCGCGCGAGCAGGAGCCGCAAGCCACGCAGCAAACCGCGCATCAAGACAGTCTCTCGAGCCGCTGAGCGCTCGCCAACCATCCACCCTCATGCAAACGATCGAACTCGACCCTACCCTGAGCCAGACCCTGGCCGCCGCGCGCGAGCCCGGTCTCACCCTCGTCATCGGCACCAAGAACCTCTCTTCCTGGTCGATGCGGCCATGGGTAGCGATGACCGCGTTCGGTATTCCCTTCACCGAGGTGCGCGTGGAGCTGGACCAGCCGGATACCTCCAGCAAGATTGCCCGCTACACGCACAGCGGCCGCGTGCCCGTGCTGCTGGCCGGCGACATCACGATCTGGGACAGCCTGGCGATCTGCGAATACCTGGCCGAGCAATTCCCCGACAAGCACCTGTGGCCGCAGGACGTGGCGGCGCGCGCGATGGCGCGTTCGATCTGCGCCGAGATGCACTCGAGCTTCATGAGCCTGCGCAGCACGATGCCGATGAATATCGCCGCCAGCCTGCGCGGCCAGGGCCGCACGCCGGAAACCCAGGCCGATATCGGCCGCGTCAGCGAGATCTGGGAAGAGTGCCTGTCCCGCTTCGGGCATAACGAGTTCCTGTTCGGCGACTTCTCGCTGGCCGATGCCTTCTACGCGCCGGTCGTGACCCGCTTCAACACCTATGGCGTGGCGCTGCCGCCGGCGCTGTCGGCCTATTGCGAACGGGTGACGCGCCACCCGGCCGTGGCACGCTGGATCGAGGCGGCGCAAGCCGAGGCAGCGGGGAGCGGCGGTTCGGAATGAAGACCTATGTCGTTGGCGGTGCCGTCCGCGATGAACTGCTCGGGCTGCCCGTCAAGGACCATGACCATGTCGTCGTCGGCGCCACCCCGGAACAAATGGTGCGGCAGGGCTTTCGCGCCGTCGGCAAGGATTTTCCCGTGTTCCTGCACCCGGTCACGCACGAGGAATATGCGCTCGCCCGCACCGAGCGCAAGACCGCGCCCGGCTACAAGGGCTTCGTGTTCCACACGGCGCCCGATGTGACGCTGGAACAGGACCTGGTGCGCCGCGACCTGACCATCAACGCCATCGCGCGCGCCGAGGATGGCACGCTGACCGATCCGTTCGATGGCCGCGGCGACATCGAGCGCCGCGTGTTCCGGCACGTTTCCGATGCGTTCGCGGAAGACCCGGTGCGCATCCTGCGCGTGGCCCGCTTCGCCGCCCGCTACACCGATTTCACCGTGGCGCCCGAGACCAATGCGCTGATGCGCCGCATGGTCGACGAGGGCGAGGTCGATGCCCTGGTGCCCGAGCGCGTATGGCAGGAGCTCTCGCGCGGGCTGATGGAGAAGCAGCCGTCGCGCATGCTGCAGGTGCTGCGCGATTGCGGTGCGCTGGCGCGCATCGTGCCGGAGCTGGACCGGCTGTGGGGCGTGCCCCAGCCGGAGCAATGGCACCCGGAGATCGATACCGGCATTCACCTGGAGCAGGTGGTCGATTACGCGGCAGGGCAGGGCTACGACCTGCCGGTGCGCTTCGCGGCGCTGCTGCACGACCTGGGCAAGGGCATCACACCGGCGGAAAAGTGGCCGGCCCATCATGGCCATGAGGGACTGGGGGCCGCGCTCGTCAAGGAGGTCTGCGCGCGGCTGAAAGTGCCTACCGAGTGCCGCGACCTGGCGGTGCTGGCCGCCCGCGAACACGGCAACGTAACGCGGGCGCTGGAACTGCGTTGCAACACGATCGTGAAGCTGTTCGAGCGCGGCGACGCGTTCAGGAAGCCGGCCCGCTTCCTGCAACTGCTGCAGGTGGCCGAATCCGATGCGCGCGGCCGCGAAGGCCGCACCGTTTCGTTCCGCGACGCGCCTTTCCCGCAACGCGAGCACCTGGAGACGGCGCTGGGCGCCGCCCGCGCCGTCAACGCGGGCGAAATCGCCCAGGCCTGCGCCGAGCGGCCCGAGCGCATTCCCGAGATGGTGCGCGCCGCCCGCGTGCGCGCGGTGCGCGAGGCGCTGGCGCGGCAGGACGAATCGGATGAAGACCCGTCGGACGGAGAAGGCTGATGGCGCGCCTGAACCTGTTCCGCAATCCCTTGCATCAATGGCTGGGCCGCCCGGAGCCGCGGCCCACGATTCCCGTCAAGGAATTGCGCGAGCGGGACCGCCGGCGCATCCTGCGGCACTTCCTGCAGATCGAAGGGCGCGACCGCCTGCTGCGCTTCGGCTCGCCCATCACGGACGAGCAGGTGGCCAAGTATGTCGACAGCATCGACTTCAAGCGCGATATCGTGTTCGGCGTCTACAACCGCATGTTCCGGCTGGTCGCGGTCGGGCACCTGGGGTTTGCCGAGCCGGAAAAAGACGCGGCCACCGACAAGGACCGCGTGGCCGAATTCGGTGTCTCGGTGCTGAAGTCGGCGCGCGGCCTGGGCATCGGCTCCAAGCTGTTCGAGCGCGCCGCCATCGTCTGCCGCAACCACGACGTCGACACGCTGTACATGCATTGCCTGTCGTCGAACCAGATCATGATCCACATCGCCAAGAAGGCGGGCATGGAAATCCACCGCGACTATGGCGAGGCGGATGCCTACCTGAAGCTGGGCCCGGCCGATCCGTCGAGCGTGCTGCGCGAGGCAATGGAAGAGCAGCTGGCCACCCTCGACTACGCGCTGAAAGCCAATGTCCGGCGCGCTACCAAGCTGTGGGACATGCTGCCGGGGCGGAAGAAGTAATGGCTCGGCCGTAATGGCTCAGTCGTAATGGCTCAGTTCGTGTCAAGGGGTCAGATACCGTGTTCACCCGCAAGCCTTTTGCCCATGTGATTCGGGTCAAATGGCTTTCCTGAGCGGACGACGCCGTACATCTGGTGCACGAGCTTGCGCATGACGGCAGCGATGACAGCCATCTTAGCCATGCCTGTTGACTGCAGCCGGTTTGCAAATTCCCTTAACAGCGGGTTCTTTCTGATCGCTGTAAGTGCTGGCATGTATAGGGCTGCCCGCAGGTCGCGACAGCCCATTCTGGTAATGGTAGTCCTACCCCTCACCGAGCTGCCTGATTGCCTCTGGCGTGGCGTCACCCCAATGTAGGCCGCCAGTTCCTTGGCGCTGCCGAAGCGCCGCAGGTTCCCCACACGACCAAGTACCTTGGCCGCGGTCCCGCGGCCAAGGCCTGGGATCGACTCAATCAGCTCAGCATCGTGCCGGAGATCCGGATGCCGATCGATGTGATCATCGATATCGTTCTCCAGCTGCTTGATTTGTTTGTCCAGCCAATCCAAGTGCGTCTTGGCGTGAGCTGCCACCTCGGTCTGGTTTGCAAACTCAAGTGCTTCGATACGATTGGCCTGTTGCTGTCGAATGTCTTTCAACGATGCCAGATGCTCGTTCCAAGCCCTCAATTGCCGCTGCTCGTGCGAAGGGGCCTGCCAAAGCGCTGGGCTCATCGCTGCGCAGTATCGCGCAATGAGAGCTGCATCAGCTTTGTCGTTTTTGTTTCGGATGATTAGACTCTGGCCAAATCCTTTGATGCTGGCAGGATTGACGACGCTGACCTTCATGCCCATGTCGCTCAATGCCAGGGCAACAGGCTCGCTGTACACGCCTGTCGATTCCATGCAAATATGGACCGCATCGAGCGTAACATCCTGATTCTTCAACCACTTTATCAGCTCTGCGTAACCGTCCCTGTTGTTCGGAAGCACTTTGCTCTTGAGCTTCCCATTCTTCAGCAACGCTATATCCAGTTTGCTTTTGCTGACATCAATTCCTACTACTGGCGTGCCTACGAAATTCATTTGGTGACCACCCTCGTATGCAGGCTCGAAGCCTAAGATACCGTCCGGACTTAACAATGAAAAACAGGCAGAGGCGCCAATCTGACCCACAGGCTCTTGGCCTTAGACACCATCGACATCACTCTGCCTGGCCGTTTCCTTCAGCGGTAATTTTGCCAAAGATCCGACGGGATCATCATACGAGGCACCTTGACACGAACTCAGCAGGCAATGCCGCCCGCTGTCACACCAGCGGCAACGCCGTCGTATCCTTGATACGCTGCAGGGCGAAACTGGACTTCACGTCCAGCACGGCCGGGTGCCGCAGCAAGGTGGCCATCATGAAGCGCGAGAAGTGGTCCATGTCTTCCACGTGCACGCGCAGCAGGTAATCCATCTCGCCCGTCATCGCATAGCAGGCCACCACCTCCGGCCACTGCTCTACCGCCACGGCGAAATCCTCGCGCGGCGAGACGGTGCCCGGCAGCGCGCCCAGCGCCCGGGCCGTGCTGTGCGCCACGGCGGCGGCGTCGCTGTGCTTTTCCAGCCGCACGTTCACATAGGCGAGGAGGCCCAGGCCGATCTTGTCCGGGTCGAGCAGCGCCACGTACTGGCGGATCACGCCTTCCTCTTCCAGCCGCTTGATGCGACGCAGGCAGGGCGAGGGCGACAGGCTGACCTGCTCGGCCACATCCTGGTTCGACAGGCGGCCATCTTCCTGAAGGATGGAAAGAATTTTACGGTCTGTCTTGTCCAGCGCGATCTTGGTCATAATCTCCTCTTTGCTTGCCTGATGACGCAATATTATTGCTCAAATAAGGGTTGCGCGGGAAATCTTTGCAATTTAATTCTCCGGGTCGAAGCCTATACTTTTCGCTGTTCGACAAAAGTATGAATACCGAAAGAGGAGACGCACATGCAATTCACGCCCTGGGAAAACCCGATGGGAACCGACGGATTCGAATTCGTCGAGTTTGCCGCCCCCGATCCGAAAGCGCTCGGCCAATTGTTCGAGAACATGGGGTTCACCGCCATCGCCCGGCACCGCACCAAGGATGTCACGCTGTACCGCCAGGGCGAGATCAACTTCATCATCAATGCCGAACAACATTCGTTCGCGCAGCGCTTCGCGCGCCAGCACGGCCCTTCCGTATGCGCGATCGCGATCCGCGTCGACGATGCCGCCTACGTCTACAACAAGGCGCTGGAGATGGGCGCCTGGGGCTTCGACAACAAGACGGGCCCGATGGAATTGAACATTCCCGCCATCAAGGGCGTGGGGGATTCGCTGCTGTACCTGGTGGACCGCTGGCGCGGCAAGAATGCCGCGAAAGGCCAGGCGCCCGGCAGCATCGGCGACATCAGCATCTACGACGCCGACTTCGTGGCCATTCCCGGCGTGGACCCGAACCCGGTCGGCAACGGCCTCACCTATATCGACCACCTCACGCACAACGTCTACCGTGGCCGGATGGCCGAGTGGGCCGGCTTCTACGAGCGGCTGTTCAACTTCCGCGAGATCCGCTACTTCGACATCGAAGGCCGCCTGACGGGCCTGAAATCGAAGGCGATGACTTCGCCGTGCGGCAAGATCCGCATTCCCATCAATGAATCGTCGGACGACAAGTCGCAGATCGCCGAATACCTGAACGAATACCACGGCGAGGGTATCCAGCACATCGCGCTGGGCACCGACGACATCTACCGCTCGATCCAGGGAATGCGCGACAACGGTATCGCATTCCAGGATACGATCGAAACGTATTACGAGCTGGTCAACCGGCGCTTGCCGAACCACGGCGAGAACCTCGATGAGCTGCGCCGCCTGCGCATCCTGATCGACGGCCAGGCGAACAGTGCGCATTCGGCCGAACCTCAGCGCGAGCTGCTGCTGCAGATCTTCACGCAGAACGTGATCGGGCCGATCTTCTTCGAGATCATCCAGCGCAAGGGCGACCAGGGCTTTGGCGAAGGCAATTTCCGCGCGCTGTTCGAGTCGATCGAGCTCGATCAGATCCGCCGGGGAGTACTCGAGGACCCGGCAAAAGCGCCCGCGTAAGACGCAGCGCCAGTTGGGACACCACCGGGCCGGCAGCTCCGCACAAGATGGGGCGCCGGCCTTGGGCTTTACAAAAGACAATGGAGACAAGCGATGAACGCACCTCACAAGGGTACGGAGCTAGGCAACCCCGGCATCACCCTCGACGACAAGTGGACGCTCGAACGCGGCCGCGCCTTCCTGACCGGCACCCAGGCGCTGATCCGCCTGCCGATGCTGCAGCGTGAACGCGACCTGAAGGAAGGCCTGAACACGGCAGGCTACATCACCGGCTACCGGGGTTCGCCCGTTACGTCGATCGACCAGACGGCGATGAAGGCGAAAAAACACCTGGAAGCCCACCACGTCAAGTTCCATCCGGGCATGAACGAAGACCTCGCCGCCACCGCGGTCTGGGGCACCCAGCAAGCCAACCTGTTCCCCGATGCGAAATACGATGGCGTGTTCTCCATGTGGTATGGCAAGGGTCCCGGCGTGGACCGCTGCGGCGACGTGTTCAAGCACGCCAACAATGCCGGCACGTCGGCCCACGGTGGCGTGCTGGTGCTGGCCGGCGACGACCACGCCGCGAAATCGTCGTCCACCGCCCACCAGTCCGACCATATCCTGGCGGCCTGCGGCATTCCCGTGCTGTACCCGTCCTCCGTGCAGGAGTACATCGACTACGGCTTGCACGGCTGGGCGATGAGCCGCTACACGGGGCTGTGGGTGGCGATGAAGTGCGTGACCGACATCATCGAATCGGGCGCCGTCATCGACTTCGATCCGGACCGCGTGCAGATCGCCATGCCGGACGACTTCGAGCTGCCGCCGGGCGGCCTGAACATCCGCTGGCCGGACGCGGTGCTGGACCAGGAAGTGCGGATGAACAGCTACAAATGGTACGCCGCGCTGGCGTACTGCCGCGCGAATAAACTCAACAAGATCATCTGGGACAGCCCGAAGCCGAAGATCGGCATCATCACGGCCGGCAAGTCCTACCTCGACACGCGCCAGGCGCTGGCCGACCTGGGCATCGACGAGCAGGCCGCAAGCGACATCGGTATCCGCCTGTACAAGATCGGCATGACCTGGCCGCTGGAAGCGGATGGCGTGCAGGCGTTCGCGCGTGGGCTGGACGAGATCATCGTCATCGAGGAAAAGCGCCAGATCCTCGAATACGCGCTGAAGGAAGAGCTGTACAACCTGCCGGACGGCCAGCGTCCCCGCGTGGTCGGCAAGTTCGACGATACGGGCGAATGGTCGAACCAGCACCGCAGCGGCCACGGCGACTGGCTGCTGCCCGCCACCTATGAACTGAACCCGGCGCAGATCGCCCGCGCCATCGCCAGCCGCATCACGCACTACTGCGCCGGCCATCCGGTGGCCAGGCGCGTGCAGGAACGCATCGCCTTCCTGGAAGCGAAGGAACTGGTGCTGAAGAACGTGCCGGCCAAGGCCAATCCGGAAACGGACCGCACGCCGTACTTCTGCTCCGGCTGCCCGCACAATACGTCGACCAAGGTACCGGAAGGCTCGCGCGCCATGGCCGGCATCGGCTGCCACTACATGGTGCTGTGGATGGACCGTGAAACGTCCACGTTCACGCACATGGGCGCGGAAGGCGTGACGTGGGTGGGCCAGGCGCCGTTCACGAACGAGAAGCACGTATTCACGAACCTGGGCGACGGCACGTACTTCCACTCCGGCATCCTGGCGATCCGCGCCGCGGTGGCCGCGAAGGTGAACATCACCTACAAGATCCTGTACAACGACGCAGTGGCCATGACGGGCGGCCAGAACGTCGATGGCCCGCTCGACCCCGGCATGATCTCGCGGCAGATCGCCGCCGAGGGCGTGAACCCGATCATCGTCGTCACCGACGACCCGGACAAATATCCCGACGATTACGCCTGGGCGCCCGGCGTGACGGTGCGCCACCGCTCCGAGCTGATGGACGTGCAGAAGGAATTGCGCGACAAACCCGGCGTGTCGGCCATGATCTACGACCAGACCTGCGCTTCCGAGAAGCGGCGCCGCCGCAAGCGCAACGAATACCCGGACCCCGCCAAGCGCGTGGTCATCAACGAGGCCGTGTGCGAGGGTTGCGGCGATTGCTCGGTGCAATCGAACTGCCTGTCGGTGGAACCGCTGGAAACGGAACTGGGCCGCAAGCGCCAGATTAACCAGTCCAGCTGCAACAAGGATTACTCGTGCGTGTCCGGCTTCTGCCCAAGCTTCGTCACCGTCGAAGGCGGCGCATTGAAGAAGCCGAAGAAGGCAGCAGCCGGCGGCGAGATTCCGGCACTGCCGTCGCCAGTGCTGCCGTCGACCGCGCAGCCGTTCGGCATCCTCGTCACCGGCATCGGCGGCACGGGTGTGGTCACCGTCGGCCAGATCCTGGCGGTGGCGGCGCACGTGGAAAACAAGGGCGCCGTGGTGCTGGACATGAGCGGCCTGGCACAAAAGGGCGGGCCGGTGATGTCGCACGTGCGGCTGGCCGACCGCCAGGCCGACCTGCACTCCACGCGCGTGGGCACCGGCAGCGCCGACCTGGTGATCGGCTGCGACCAGATCGTGACCGCCAGCCGCGACGCGTTGAGCCGCATGGGCGAAGGCCGCACCTGGGCCGCAATCAATTCCACGGGCGCCACCACCGCCGCGTTCGTGAAGAACCCGGACTGGCAATTCCCCGGCACCAGCTCGCAGGCGGAAATCCTGCGCGCGTGCGGCGACGACCGCGTGGACTTCATCGACGCCGGCCGCATCGCCACGGCGCTGATGGGCGACGCGATCGCCACCAATATGTTCATGCTGGGCTACTGCTTCCAGAAGGGCCATGTGCCGCTGTCGGAAGGCGCGCTGATGAAGGCGATCGAGTTGAACGGCGTATCGGTGGCATTCAACAAGGCTGCGTTCAACTGGGGCCGCTATGCGGCGCACGACCTGGCCGCGGTGACGAAGATGGCGGCGCCTGCCCAGGTCATCGAGTTCAAGCGTACGCAATCGCTGGACGAATTGATCACCCGCCGCGTCGAACTGCTGACCGCTTACCAGAACACTGCCTATGCCAACGAATACCGCGACTTCGTGGAACAAGTGCGCGCCGCGGAGCAGAAGCTGGGTTCGAAGAAGCTCGCCGAAGCCGTGGCCCGCTACCTGTACAAGCTGATGGCGTACAAGGACGAGTACGAAGTGGCTCGGCTGCATACCGATCCCGCGTTCCGCCAGAAGATCGAAGGCATGTTCGAAGGCGAGTACGCGGTGAAGTTCCACCTGGCGCCGCCGCTGCTGGCGAAGAAGGACAAGGACGGCCACCTGATCAAGCAGCAGTTCGGCCCGTGGATGCGCCATGCGTTCGGCGTACTGGCGAAATTGAAGGGCTTGCGCGGTACGCCGCTCGACGTGTTCGGCTACACGGCCGAGCGCAGGATGGAGCGCGCATTGATCGGGCAGTACCGCGATACAGTGATGGGCCTGCTGCCGAAGCTCACGCAGGAAAACCTGGCCACGGCCGTGGCGATCGCCCGGATTCCGGAAGATATCCGCGGTTATGGGCATGTGAAGGAGCGGCACCTGAAGGCGGCGAAGCAGAAGGAGGCGTCGCTGCTGGCCACCTATCGCTCAGGTTCGCGCGAGGCGGCCTCCGCGTCTCACGCAGCGTGACAGCCGGCGGCTGCGGGCCTTGCCCCCGCGGCCGTTGCGCTGCTATCGTTATGCAAGGATCGTTGACAACCGCCCGGGAATTGTCGGGCAACGCATAAGCAATCACGAAAGGCTTCGTTCGAAAAAGACACGCTCGTACGTATGATGCGGTTCCCACAAGGACCAGCCGGGGCATTACAGATGAACAACATGTAAGTCTATAATGCTTCGGCCGCGGCGGAACCGGCACGCGATCCGTGCCGCGTTCCGCCTTTTTTATCGGTCGACCCGACCCTCACCGGAGCCTTGTAGATGATTCGCACCGCCCTGTCGCTTGCCTTGCTCGCCGTTGTTCCCGCCGTCCATGCCGTCCCCGATCTCGCCACCGTCTCGGAACGCTCCGGCTTCCAGGCCACCGGCCGCTACGACGAAGTGATCCGGCTGTGCGCGGACTTCCAGAAGGCATATCCGAAGGCGGTGCGCTGCTTCGAGTTCGGGCGCACGCCGGAAGGGCGGCCGATGCTGGCGCTGGCCGTGTCGAAGTCCGGTGCGCTGACGGCCGACGCGGCGAAGAAGAAGAACATCCCCGTGCTGCTGGTGCAGGGCGGCATCCACGCCGGCGAGATCGACGGCAAGGATGCCGGCTTCCTCGCGCTGCGCCACGCCCTCGACGGCAAGATCGCCCAGGGTACGCTGGACAAGCAGGTGCTGCTGTTCGTCCCCGTATTCAATGTGGATGGCCACGAGCGCTTTGGCAAGAACAACCGCCCGAACCAGCGCGGCCCCGTGGAGATGGGCTGGCGCGTCACCGCGCAGAACTACAACCTGAACCGCGACTATGTGAAGGCCGACGCGCCCGAGATGCAGGCGATGCTGGCGCTCGTGAACGCGTGGGACCCGCTGGCCTACGTCGACCTGCACGTGACCGACGGCGCCAAGTTCGAACCCGATGTGTCGATCCAGGTCGAACCCGTGCACGCCGGCGACGAAGCGTTGAGGGTGGCCGGCACCGCGCTGCGCGACAATGTGATCGCGGACCTGCGCCAGCAGGGCTCGGACCCGAAACACTTCTATATCTCGTTCGCCAAGACCGATGAGCCGCAGTCGGGCTTCGTCGATGAAATGTCCGGCGCGCGCTACTCGACCGGCTATTTTCACCTGCGCAATCGCTTCGGCATGCTGGTCGAGACGCATTCGTGGAAGGACTACCCCACGCGCGTGAAGATCACCTACAACACGATCGTGTCGCTGCTGAATCAGGTAGCGCAGCATGGTGGCGAATGGCGCAAGGCGGCGCTGGCGGCCGATGCCCGTACAGTAGCGATGGCGGGGCAGGCGCCTGGCTTCGATTTCCCGCTCAGCTACAAGACCACCGACAAGACGCAGACGATCGATTTCCGCGGCTATGAGTACAAGCGCGTGCCGTCCGACGTGTCGGGCGGGATCTGGACGCAGTACGATGAAACGAAGCCGCAATTGTGGAAGGTGCCGCTGCGCGACGAGATCGTGCCCGACTTCGTCATCAAGGCGCCGGCGGCCGGCTACCTGGTGCCTGCCGCGCAGGCCGCCGCCGTGGGCGCCAAGCTGAAGCAGCACGGCGTGGCGTTCAAGGTGCTGTCCACGGCACCCGGCAAGGTCGATGTCGAAGCGTTCCGCGCCACGAAGACGAAGCTGACGCCGCAATCGTTCGAAGGCCACCAGATGCTGGCGGTGGAAGGATCATGGAATGCCGAGGCGCGCGAGGTGGGCGCCGGGTCGCTGTTCGTGCCGATCGCCCAGCCGAAGGCGCGCCTGGTGATGACGATGCTGGAACCGCAGGGCGCGGACTCGCTGCTGGCCTGGGGCATGTTCAATACCGCCTTCGAGCGCAAGGAGTACATGGAGGAATATGTCGCCGAGGAAGTGGCGCGCGAACAGCTGAAGGACCCGGCCGTGGCGGCCGACTTCAAGGAACGGCTGGACAACGACGCCGAGTTCGCGAAGAGCACGCACAAGCGGCTGGAGTTCTTCGCGAAACGACACCCCTCGTGGGATGAGCGGTTCAATCTGTATCCGGTGTATCGGACGGACCGGAAATTCTGATCGTACCGCTCGCGGCTGACGCTAATGCCGCGTTAGTCCCCAACTTTCCGGCATCAGTGTCCGCTACCGGTTGGCTTGGTGTCGCACACTTTTTCGCGCAGCGAAAAAGTGTGCGACACCGGTTTTTTCCTGATGTTGCCGGCTTCGGTAAGGAAAACCGGTGTCGCACCGCTGCGACGGACCGACCTGAAGGTTTCCGACCCCAAGCCGCGAGCGGGCGGCTGGCCGAGCTTATTTCGGCTGCAACGGAATAATCCCCGGCACGGTGGCCGGCGTCGAACACGGCTCCTCGTCGAACGCGATATCGCCCAGCGGATTGGCGACGCCATCGGTCTTCAGGTCCGCGAAGCCGAACAGGTTGCGGTCCATCAGGTGCGACGGCACCACGGTGGACAGCGACGAGAATACGCTTTCCACGCGCCCCGGGTGCTTCTTTTCCCAGTCGCGCAGCATCGCCTTGATCTGCTTGCGCTGCAGGTTTTCCTGCGAGCCGCACAGGTCGCATGGAATGATGGGGAAGCCTTTCACTTGCGCATAGCGTTCCGTGTCCTCTTCCTTCACATAGGCCAGCGGGCGGATCACCATGTGCTTGCCGTCGTCGGACACCAGCTTGGCCGGCATGCCCTTGAGCTTCCCGCCGAAGAACATGTTCAGGAAGAAGGTCTCGAGGATGTCGTCGCGGTGGTGCCCCAGCGCGATCTTGTTGCAGCCCAGCTCGTCGGCCACGCGGTACAGGATGCCGCGGCGCAGCCGCGAGCACAGCGAGCACGTGGTCTTCCCTTCGGGGATCAGCCGCGTGACGATCGAATACGTGTCCTGGTTCTCGATGTGGAACGGCACGCCCAGCTCCGTCAGGTAGCGGGGCAGCACATCGGCCGGGAAGTTCGGCTGCTTCTGGTCGAGGTTCACGGCCACGATGTCGAAGTGGATGGGCGCGCGCTCGCGCAGGGTCAGCAGGATGTCGAGCAGGGCATAGCTGTCCTTGCCGCCGGACAGGCACACCATCACCTTGTCGCCTTCCTCGATCATGTTGAAGTCGCCGATGGCCTGGCCCACCAGGCGGCACAGGCGTTTATGCAGCTTGTTGTTCTCGTAGGCGACCTTGTCGGCCGCCTTGTCCGCGGTTTTGTCTACGACGGCGTTCATGCTTCATCCTTGATGTGGAAGACTTCGACACCCACGCCTTCGCAGTCGGGGTACACGTCCGGCTTCATCGTCGACAGGCGCACGGCGCGCACGCGCGGGTGGGCCAGCAGCGCGGTGGCCAGGTCGTCGCACAGCGTCTCCTGCAGGTGCACGTGGCCCTGGGCCATGCGGGCAGCAATCGTGTCGCGCATGAAGTCGTAGTCGACCACTTCATGCAGCTCGTCCGCCTTCGGCGTGGAGACGGCCAGCGGGATATACAGGTCGACATTGAACAGGACGCGCTGTTCGCCCTTCTTCTCGAATTCGTGCACGCCGATATTGATCAGCACTTCGTAATTGCGCAGGAACAGCCGGCGGCAGTCTTGCAGGCGGGGGTGGGTGAGGGCGGACAGCATGTTGGAAAAATGAAGTTAAGGGGTTTTATTTGGCGAGGAACATCACGTCGCGCGGCAGCGGCAGCAGGTGCTGGCCGCCGTCGACCAGCAGCGTGGTGCCCGTCACCGCGCGCGCGGTGGCCGCATACAGCACGGCCGCGGCGATGTCCTCGGGCGTGCTGGAACGGCCCAGCGGCGTTTGCGCATGGGCCTTGGCAAAGCCTTCCTCGGTCTGGTCGCCGGAAACCATCGTGATGCCGGGCGCCACGCCGACCACGCGCACCTTCGGCGCCAGCGCCTGCGCCAGCACCGTGGTCGCCGTGTGCAGCGCCGCCTTCGACAGCGTGTACGACAGGTAATCGGGGTTGAGATTGTACAGCTTCTGGTCCAGCAGGTTGACGATCACGCCCTGGACACCGTCGGCGATCTGCGCGTGCAAGGCCTGCGCCAGCAGGAGCGGCGCGGCGACGTTGGCACGCATGTGCACATCGAACTTCGCGGTGGCGAAATCGGTGGCGCTGTCGTAGTCGAACAGCGATGCATTATTGACCACGCATGTCACCGGGCCGAGCGCGTCGACCGCGGCGGGCAGCAGGCGCTTGACGGCAGCTTCGTCGGCCAGGTCGCCATGCACCAGGGCGGCGCGGCGGCCCAGCGCCGCGATTTCACGGGCCACTTCCTCGGCTTCCGCGCGCGAGGCACGGTAATGCACGGCCACGTCCCAGCCGGCTCCGGCCAGCGCCAGCGCGATGGCGCGGCCGATCCGCCGGCCGGCACCGGTCACGAGCGCCACCGGCGCGCCGCGATGTTTCGTTGTCATTTGGTCGGTTGTCGTCATTCTCGGATCGTCATTTGGGCATCATTTGGGGCGGCTGGCCCGATTCGCTACAATGCGGGGATGTCTCTTCCCGCACCTTCCCCGGACGCGCTGGCCGCGTCGCAATCCCTGCAGCAGCAGATCGCCGCCGACGTGGCACGGCATGGCGGCGCGCTGTCCTTCGCAACCTTCATGGAAACGGCGCTGTACGCACCGCGCCTCGGCTATTACACGGGCGGTGCGGCCAAGCTGGGCAAGGATGGCGATTTTACAACCGCGCCCGAGATGTCGCCGCTGTTCGGCGCCGCGGTGGCGCGTGTTGCAGCCGACATTATCGCCCAA
Source organism: Massilia sp. METH4 (assembly GCF_037094685.1). Lineage (NCBI taxonomy): Bacteria > Pseudomonadati > Pseudomonadota > Betaproteobacteria > Burkholderiales > Oxalobacteraceae > Massilia > Massilia sp. METH4. The sequence goes on from NZ_CP146614.1 coordinate 2,143,956, forward strand.
AGCGCTCCGAACATCCTCGAATTCGGCGCCGGCACGGGCAAGCTGGCGCGCGACGTGCTGACCGAGCTGGCCGCCATGGGTGTCGCGGTGGAGCGCTATGCGATCGTGGAGCTGTCCGGCGAGTTGCGCGCCCGGCAGCAGGAGGCGCTGCGCGACTTCCCGCAGGTGCTGTGGCTGGACGGTTTCCCGGAAACGTTCGACGGCGTGGTGCTGGGCAACGAAGTGCTCGATGCCATGCCCGTGCACCTGGTCACGAAGACGGCGGCCGGCTGGCGGGAACAATGCGTGACGGTGACGGAAGGGCGCTTCGACTACGTGGCCGCCGACCTGTCGCCCGGACTGCAAGCGCAGATTGCACGGCAGATCCCCGACCAGGACACCCTGCCGGAAGGCTATGTGACGGAGCTGCACGGCACCGCGTGCGGCTTCATGGGCACGCTGGGCGCATTGCTGGCCCGCGGCCGCGGCGCCGCGATCCTGCTCGACTATGGTTTCCCGGCGCCCGAGTTCTATCACCCGGACCGGTCGGCGGGCACGCTGATGTGCCACTACCGCCACCATGCGCATCCCGATCCGTTCTACCTGCCCGGCTTGCAGGACATCACCGCGCACGTGGATTTCACCGCCATGGCCCTGGCCGCCCAGGATGCGGGCGCTGAAGTGCTGGCCTATATGAACCAGGCATCTTTCCTGCTCGCCGCGGGCATCGGCGACCTGCTGCTGCGCACCGATCCGGCAGATACGAAAGCCTACCTGCCGCAATCGAACGCCGTGCACAAGCTGCTGTCGCCGGCCGAGATGGGCGAGCTGTTCAAGGTGCTGGTGGTGGGCAAGAACGTGGCGTTGCCGCCGGCCGTGATGGCCAGCGACCGGGCCTGGCGCTTGTAGCACGTGGCTGTTGCGGCGCGGCAGATGTGCCGTGTTTCTGTGCGAAAATTGTTATAAGTTCGGCTATGATGGTTGACCTGGCGCGAAACCCGTCGTGACGCGCGGCTGACAATACTAGAACGATGGGCAAGATTCATACTCACTATGACAACCTGAAAGTGGCCCGCGGCGCGCCGCAGGAAGTCGTACGTGCCGCCTACAAGGCGCTGAGCCAGAAGTATCATCCGGACAAGAACCCGGGCGACGAGCGCGCCGCCCGCATCATGGCCATCGTCAACACGGCCTACGGCACCTTGTCCGATCCGCAGCGGCGCAAGGAGCACGACGAGTGGATCGCCCAGGAAGAATACGAGATCGAACTGGTGGAGAGCACGCGCCAGGACGATCCGCAGCGCGTCGGCGACGGGCCGGTGAGCGCCTGGCCGGACGGCATACCAAGCGTGCGCCGGCGCCGGCTGAAGGGCAACTGGGGCTGGTGGCTCACGGCCATCGGCTGCCTCGGCCTGGGCTGGGTCGGCGGCATGCTGACCGTGGCCGAACCCCGCCAGGTCTCCACCGTGCTGGCGGCGGCGTGGGGCGGCAAGCCGTCGGGCGAGATGACCGCCACCACCACCTACCCCCGTGCGTCGCAGGCGACGGCCGCCGGCGATGGCTGGGAAACGGCGCCGCGCCCGTATTCGCCGGACGGCGACACGCTGCCGCCCCCGGTCAAGGTGGTGGCCCTGTCGCAGGTGATCCTGCCGGGTTACTCCAGCGACTGCGAGAATGAAACGCCGGCGCTGGTGGCGCCCAACGGCGAACCCTGGCCCACCCAGTCGGGCTACGTGGAAGGCTTCCCTGTCATGGCCAAGGGCCAGGACATGCAGGTGAACCTGGATAACAGCGACAATGCCTTCCCCGTCTTCATCAAGGTCTACGACCTGGAACGCCGCGCCAACGTGCGCTATGTGTTCGTGCAGGCGCAGGACAAGTTCGTCGTCGACCAGCTGGCCAGCGGCCGGTACGAGATCCGTTACCAGAACATCGACCTGGCGGGCAAGAACAGCTGCGCGCGCAAGGGGCGCGGCTGAGCGCGACCGGCGGGCGGGCCTTGGCGGGCGACAGTACGTCGCGCGCGACACCGTGCCGGGCTGGCGCATACCATAGGCGGTGTGAAAATGGCTGTGCAGGCACGGTGTTGCCGCCCGGCGCGCCCCGTTGTCCAAAACCCTGATCCTCGAACACCATCATGGCGGAATTGAACGGCCTTGCCGCATTGCTCATCGAGCCTCACTCGGGCATGCGGGCGAACCTGCAGAACATGCTCACCACGCTGGGCCTGGCCCGCGTGGACGTGGCCACCAACGCGCAGCAGGCGCTGCGCGTGCTGGCCACGCGGCAGGTCGACCTGATCCTGTGCGAATACGACCTGGAAGGCGGCCAGGATGGTCAGCAATTGCTGGAAGACCTGCGCCAGCAGGAACTGATTCCGGCGGCCACGCTGTTCTTCATGGTCACGGCGGAAGGGCAGAGCAGCAAGGTCACGAGCGTGGCCGAGCTGATGCCCGACGATTACATCCTGAAACCCTTCAAGGCCGATACCTTGCTGGCCCGCATCGAACGGGCGCTGGACCGGCGCGCGGCGCTGCTGCCCGTGCAACAGTTGTTGGAAGCGGGCGAGCACCGCGCGGCCATCGCCGCGTGCGCCGAACAGGAAACCGCGCAGCCCCGCTACAAGGCCGACTTCATGCGGGTGCGGGCGGAAACCCATCTGCTGCTGGGCGAGCCGGAGCAGGCCGAGCATGTCTACGGCGCTGTGTGGCAGGAGCGCAACGCGCCATGGGCGCGGCTCGGCCAGGCCAAGACGCTGGCGCTGCGCGGGCGCATCGACGAGGCGCGCGACATGCTCGCCGAGCTGCTGGGCCATAACGAGCGCTATCTCGCCGCCTACGACTGGCTGGCCCGCGTGCACGAGGAAGCGGGCCAACTGGCCGAAGCGCAGGCGGTGCTGTCCGACGCCGCCACCCTGGCACCGCACACGGTGGGCCGGCTGCGACGGCTGGGCGAAGTGGCGCTGGAGGCGGGCGATGCCGATTCGGCCGAGCGGGCGCTCAAGCAGGTGTTGCAGCGGGCCCGCCACTCCGAATTCCGCGACCCGGAAGACCACGCCCGGCTGGCACAGTCGCTGCTGAAGAAGGGCGACGTGGCCCAGGCCGAGCTGGTAATCCGCGACATGGAACGCTCGCTGGCGAACAGCGAAAACACGCCCGTGTGCGCCGCGATCGCCACGGCCATGCTGCTCGAAGCCACCGGCGACACGGCGCGCCTCGGCGCGGCCCTCGACAGGGCGCTGGCCGGCGCGCGGCAGGCGCCGCACCTGTCGGCGGGCATGAAGCTGGAACTGGCCCGCGCCTGCCTGGCGGCCGGCCGCGAGCAGCAGGCGGCCGAAGTGATGCGCAATGTGATGGCCAGCGCCGGCGGCGGCACGCCGATGGCGAAGGCGATGCGCCTGCTGGAGCAGTCCGGCAAGGGCGACATGGCGAACAGGCTCGCCCGGGAAAGCCGCCACGCGGTGGCCGAAATGGTGGCGCAGGGGGCGGCGCAGGCCAAGGCGGGCGATCTGCGCGGCGCCGTGGACACGATGCTGGACGCCGTGCAGAAGCTGCCGGACAATCCGCAGGTGGTGTTCAATGCCGCCGTCGCCGTGCTGAAATACCTGGAACGTGCGGGCTGGGATGAAAAGCTGGGCACGAAGGGCATGGAACTGGTGGCGCACCTGCGGCGCCTCGACCCGGCCAACGCGCGGCTGGCCGCGCTGGGCGGCCTGCAGGAAGAACTGCTGAGGAAGTACAACGTGCGCCCCGGCCGGCGCACCGTCACCGTGCGGCAGCGCGCCTGAGCCGGCCCCGCCCTCCGCCCGCTATGCGCGGGCCGATACCGGGCCGTCCAGCGTGGCGCCGGCCTCGCGCGTGAAGTCCGCCGCCGGCATCGGCCGCGCGAACAGATAGCCCTGCGCCGCGTCGCAGCGGTGCGCGCGCAGGAACGCAGCCTGCGCCGCCGTCTCCACGCCTTCCGCGATGACTTCCAGCCCCAGCGCGTGGGCCAGGCCGATGGTGGCGGTCACGATGGCCGCATCGTTCGGATCGGTCTCGATATCCTTGACGAAGCCACGGTCGATCTTGATGCGGTCCAGCTCGAACAGCTTCAGGTAGGACAGCGACGAGTAGCCGGTGCCGAAATCGTCGATCGCCACGCCGATGCCGCGCGAGCGCAAGCCCTGCAGCAGCGTGCGGCTGCGTTCCGGGTCCTGCATGGCCGCCGATTCCGTGATTTCCAGTTCCAGCAGCGCGGGATCGACTCCGGCTTGCGCCAGCATCCCGTCGAGCAGCGCGAGCAAGCCGTCGCCCTGGCACTGCCGCGCCGACAGGTTGACGGCCAGCCGCAGGTGGCCAAGGCCGATGCCTCGCCAGTGAGTGAGCAGGCTGACCGCCTTGCGCAGCACCCACTCGCCCAGCGGCAGGATCAGGCCCGATTCCTCGGCGATCGGGATGAAGCGGTCCGGCCCCACCGTGCCGAGTTCGGGATGGTGCCAGCGCAGCAGCGCCTCGGCGCCGATCACGGCGCCATTGCACAGGTTGACCTGCGGTTGCAGGTACAGCTCGAATTCCTCCTGTTCCAGTGCCTGCCACAGGCGGCTCTCGAGCAGCAGCCGCTCGTGGGTCGCGGCATTCATGTCGGGCGAGAAGAACTGGAAATTGCCCCGGCCGCGGCTCTTGGCCGCATACATGGCCGTGTCGGCGTGGCGCAGCAGCGTGTTGGCATCCTCGCCATCGACCGGATACATGGCGATCCCCACGCTGGTGCCGCTGTGCACGGCCTGCTCCTCCAGCGAATACGGGTGGGCCAGCGCGTCGACGATGCGCGCCGCCATGTGGCTGGCGTCGTCCGGCGTGACGTGGCCCGTCACGACGATGAATTCGTCGCCGCCCAGGCGGGCAATCGTGTCCACGTCGACCAGCAGTTCGCGCAGCCGTTCGGCCACGGCCAGCAGCAGCTGGTCGCCCGTCTGGTGGCCGTGGGTATCGTTGATCTTCTTGAAGTGATCCAGGTCGAGGAACATCAGCGCCACCGTGTGGCGCTGGCGGCGCGCCCGGGCAAGCGCCTGTTCCAGGCTGAGGTTCAGCGACAGCCGGTTCTCCAGGCCCGTCAGCGGATCGTGGTGGGCCAGCCGGTGGATGCGCTCCTGGGCGCGGCGCTGCTCGGTCAGGTCGTGCAGGATGGCCACGAACAGGTGTTCCCCGGGCAATTCCACTTCGCTGACCGAGACGGCGAGCGGGAAGGCGGCGCCATCGCTGCGCCAGCCGGTGGCTTCGTGGTCGTGCGGATTGTGCACGTGATCGGCGGCGATGCGCCGCAGCAGTGCGTCCGGTGTATCGTTGCCGACCGGCAGCAGGCGCGCCAGCGGCAACCCGGCCATCTGCTCGGGGGCGTAGCCGAACAACCGGCCGGCAGCCACGTTGGCGCCGGTCAGCGTGCCATCGGCGGCGATCGTCAGGATCGCATCCGCCGCCTTTTCCAGGATTGCCTTCAGGCGCGCCTCGCGCTCCTGCAGTTGCGCGGTGCTGGCCTCGACCTGCGCCCGCACGGACGCCTGCTCGCCGCTGGTGAGCAGCAGCAGGCCGCCGAGCAGGCTCGTCAGGACCAGTCCGGCGGCCAGCACGGCGAGGCTCTGCCAGCCGTGCTGGCCGGCGATGTACTCGGCCGTCGGAGTAAGGGTCAGCCGGTAGAGGCGGCCGCCGAAGTGCAGGGTGCGCTCGGAAGCGGGCTGGTCCGCGGCACCGGCCGGGGCCGGCGACAGCGGCTCGCCCGTGGCTTCGTCGCGCAGGCTGGCTAGCAGGTGCGGGAAGCCCACTTCGCGCATCACGCTGTCCAGGTAGGTGCTCGGTTCGAGCACGATCAGCAGGATCGCATCGGCGGGCGCCGTGCTGCCGGACGGCACCGCTTGCAGCAGCGCCACGGCGCGGTGCGGCTCGGGTTGCTGCAGTGTCAACGGGGCGCTCGCGGTGGGTTCGCCGGAAGCCAGTGCCCGCTCGACCGCCGCCGCCCGGGCCGGTTCGGACAGCATGTCCAGGCCGAGATACAGGCGATTGGCGCGCGGCTCGGCATAGCTCGTCACCACGTACCGGTCCCGCTGCGGTGCGGGCCGCAGCGTGCCCGTCGCGTCCGGCGCGCGGATCGCGAAGGTCGGATCGACGGCCTCCCTGGCCCAGGCCTCGAACGCGTCCCGATCGGCGCCCGCGACCGGCTTGAGCCAGCTCATCGTCAGGATTTCCGGATGACGGGACTGGTAGCCGTGGGCGAGATTGCGGAAGATGTCGGGCCGGATGCGGTTGCCGTAGCCGGTCATGCCGCTGACGATCGCAAAGACATAGCGCTCATGTTCGGACAGCTTGGCCTGCAGCAGGTCCGACGCCTGCTGCGCCTTCAGGTGCACCTGCTGCATCTGCTGGTGCGCTTCCCAGCGGCGCACCTGCAGGAAGATCACGGTGAACAGGGCGACCAGCACCAGCACCGGCACGGCCACGGTCCAGCGCCTTTGCCGCCACAGCGCTTGTGGATGGCCGAACAGGGTCCAGGCCAGCGGCGCGCCCAGCAATATCCCCAGCGCGTCGCCCATCCACCACGTGAGCCAGCTGGAGAACTGGTGAGGCCCGAGCAGCATGCCCAGCAGTGCGAGCGTGCACAGCGACAGCGTACTGCTGATGAGCGCGAGGGCCGGCGGCAGCGCCAGGAAGCGCAGCACGTCGCGCCCGCTGCCGATGGCCGGGTGCACCCAGCGTTTGAAGGCGTGCATCCCCACGTAAGCCTGCAAGGCGGCCGCCGCGGCGGCGGCCAGCGCGGCGGCCGCCAGCGTGCCGGACGGCATCGCGGCCACGCGCGGCAGGGAATACAGGTTGAGCAGCAATACGCCGAGCGCAACGCCCGGCAGCAGGCGCGGGCCGCCGCTCACCAGGGCTGCCAGCGCCAGGCCGGCCGGCAGGAACAGTGGAGTGGAAAAGCCCGGCACGAGGGTCAGTTCGCGGCCCGCGATGCCGATCGCGACATAGGCGAGCGCCAGCAGCAGGTTGGCCGGCAGGCGGCGCTGAAGAAAATTCAAGAGGGGCGCTCCAGGGGTAGGGCGGGAAGGGTTGACTTGCAGATTCTATAGCAAAGCATGCAACGTAAAAACAACACTTGCATTTCTTGCGAGGTACCCGCTACAATCTCGCCCCGAAGCAGGCAGTTAGCTGCTCGATACGAAATGTTTGTGTCGAAGCGTTGACAGTTTTGATTTTATGCTTCATACTCTGCGGTTCCTCGCGGAGGGGTGGCCGAGTGGTTAAAGGCAGCAGACTGTAAATCTGCCCTCTTATGAGTACACTGGTTCGAATCCAGTCCCCTCCACCAAGTTTTTGCAAGGAAACTGAGTGACAATGTAGTGAAACGGAACCTCGCGGGTGTAGCTCAATGGTAGAGCTGAAGCCTTCCAAGCTTAAGACGAGGGTTCGATTCCCTTCACCCGCTCCAGTTTTCATTGCTGCAATAAAAAAGCCCTTGTAGCTCAGTGGTAGAGCACTCCCTTGGTAAGGGAGAGGCCACGTGTTCAATCCACGTCAAGGGCACCAGAATTCGCCCCGGCTCCGCCGGGGTTGCTGCAAGTACCAAATCTGACAGTCGGGCGCGTGCCCAGCAATATCTTAAAAATTGTTAGGAGTCTAAAATGGCAAAAGGTAAGTTTGAGCGGACTAAACCGCACGTGAACGTTGGCACCATCGGTCACGTCGACCATGGCAAGACCACCCTGACCGCTGCAATCGCAACCGTGCTGTCGAAGAAGTTCGGCGGCGAAGCCAAGGCGTACGACCAGATCGACGCTGCTCCGGAAGAAAAAGCACGCGGCATCACGATCAACACCGCGCACGTCGAGTACGAAACCGCTGCCCGTCACTACGCGCACGTCGACTGCCCGGGCCACGCCGACTACATCAAGAACATGATCACCGGTGCCGCCCAGATGGACGGCGCGATCCTGGTGTGCTCCGCTGCTGACGGCCCGATGCCGCAGACCCGCGAACACATCCTGCTGGCCCGTCAGGTTGGCGTGCCTTACATCATCGTGTTCCTGAACAAGTGCGACCTGGTCGACGACGCGGAACTGCTGGAACTGGTCGAAATGGAAGTGCGCGAGCTGCTGTCGAAGTACGAGTTCCCGGGCGACGACCTGCCGATCATCAAGGGTTCGGCACGTATGGCCCTGGAAGGCCAGCCGGGCGAACTGGGCGAAGACTGCATCATCCGCCTGGCCGACGCACTGGATTCGTACATCCCGACGCCTGAGCGCGCCGTGGATGGTGCCTTCCTGATGCCTGTGGAAGACGTGTTCTCGATCTCGGGTCGCGGCACCGTGGTGACCGGTCGTGTGGAACGTGGCGTGATCAAGGTCGGCGAAGAAATCGAAATCGTCGGCATCATCGACACCGTGAAAACGACCTGCACCGGCGTGGAAATGTTCCGCAAGCTGCTGGACCAGGGTCAAGCTGGCGACAACGTCGGCCTGCTGCTGCGCGGCACCAAGCGTGAAGACGTGCAGCGTGGCCAGGTTCTGGCCAAGCCGGGCTCGATCAAGCCGCACAACCACTTCACCGGCGAGATCTATGTTCTGTCGAAGGACGAAGGTGGCCGTCACACCCCGTTCTTCAACAACTACCGTCCGCAGTTCTACTTCCGTACGACCGACGTGACCGGCTCGATCGAGCTGCCGGCGGACAAAGAGATGGTCATGCCGGGCGACAACGTGTCGATCACCGTCAAGCTGATCTCCCCGATCGCCATGGAAGAAGGCCTGCGTTTCGCAATCCGTGAAGGCGGCCGTACCGTCGGCGCGGGTGTTGTGGCCAAGATCCTGGGCTAAGCAAAGTAGTTAGTAGTAAAAGTCCGCTGCCAAAAGTAGTGCTAGCGCCCAACAAAGTTGGGTGCTAGAATAGCGGACTCACTGTGAAGTTTTACGTAGGGGCGTAGCTCAATTGGCAGAGCGTCGGTCTCCAAAACCGAAGGTTGGGGGTTCGATGCCCTCCGCCCCTGCCACCGAATTCTGGTGCAGGGCACCGAAAGTAAAAACGAATGTCTAATCAATCCGTGCAAACCGTTGGCACGAGCGGCGACAAGCTGAAAGTCGTGCTGGCGGTGGTTGCAGCGATTGCAGGCGTAGTCGGGTTCTTCTACCTGGCAGGTCAACCAACCCTGGTGCGGGCAGCCGCGCTTGTGGTTGGTTTGCTTATTTCCGTCGGCATTGCCTACACCTCCGCCTCCGGCCGTGACTTCATTAATTTCTCGAAAGAAGCTGTTCGCGAAACCAAGAAAGTCGTTTGGCCTACGCGTAAAGAAGCCACGCAAATCACGTTGATCGTGTTTGCCTTCGTGGTGGTGATGGCGATCTTCCTGTGGGGAACGGATAAGCTGTTGGAGTTCCTGTTGTACGACTTGATTCTGGGTTGGAAAAACTAAATGAGCGATAACGTGCAAGACGATCAGGTGCCGGGCGACGCTCCGGCACAAGATGCTGGCGCTCCGCTCAGCGTACCGGTCAGCAACAAGCGCTGGTACGTTGTGCATGCTTATTCCGGCATGGAAAAAAGCGTGCAGCGTGCCCTGATGGAGCGCGTCGAGCGCGCCGGCATGCAAGACCAGTTTGGCCAGATCCTGGTGCCGACCGAAGAAGTCGTGGAAGTGAAGAATGGCCAGAAGTCCGTGACCGAGCGCCGTTTCTTCCCGGGCTATGTGCTGGTGGAAATGGAAATGACGGACGAGACCTGGCACCTGGTGAAGAACACCGCCAAGGTCACCGGTTTCATCGGCGGCAAGTCGAACAAGCCGACGCCGATTCCGGCCCGCGAGATCGAAAAGATCATGACGCAGATGCAGGAAGGCGTCGAGAAGCCGCGGCCGAAAGTACTGTACGAAGTGGGCGAGCAAGTCCGCATCAAGGATGGCCCGTTCACTGACTTCAACGGCAACGTCGAGGAAGTCAACTACGAGAAGTCCAAAGTGCGCGTCTCCGTGACCATCTTTGGTCGCGCCACCCCCGTCGAACTCGAATTCGGGCAGGTCGAGAAGGTCTGATCTGCCTCCCGCCTAACGGAGCGTATCCGTACGAGGAGCCCTGCCAGCTAGTATCGGCGGGGCGCTACCACTCAAATCCAACGATAGGATAGCCATCATGGCAAAGAAAATCATTGGCTTTATCAAGCTGCAAGTGCCAGCTGGTAAGGCAAACCCGTCTCCTCCGATCGGCCCGGCCCTGGGTCAGCGCGGCCTGAACATCATGGAATTCTGCAAGGCGTTCAACGCCCAGACCCAAGGCCTCGAGCCGGGCATGCCGATTCCGGTGGTGATCACCGCCTTCGCGGACAAGTCCTTCACCTTCGTGATGAAGACCCCGCCGGCAACGTTCCTGATCAAGAAGCACTCGGGCGTGCAAAAAGGTTCGGCCAAGCCGCATACCGACAAGGTCGGCACGCTGACCCGCGCTCAAGCGGAAGAAATTGCAAAACTGAAGACCCCGGACCTGACCGCCGCCGACATGGAAGCCGCTGTGCGCACCATCGCTGGCTCGGCACGTTCCATGGGCATCACCGTTGAGGGCTTCTAATCATGGCAAAACTGTCCAAGCGCGCACAAGCCATCAAGGCTAAAGTAGACCGCACGAAAGTGTACCCGTTCGACAACGCCGTATCGCTGATCAAGGAACTGGCCACCGCCAAGTTCAACGAATCGATCGACGTGTCCGTCCAGCTGGGCGTGGATCCGAAGAAGTCGGACCAGGTCGTTCGCGGCTCCGTCGTGCTGCCAGCAGGCACCGGCAAGACCGTTCGCGTGGCCGTGTTCGCCTCCGGCGAAAAGGCTGAAGCTGCCAAGGCAGCTGGTGCGGACGTGGTCGGCATGGAAGACCTGGCAGAACGCGTGAAGGCCGGCGACATGCCGTTCGACATCGTGATCGCCTCGCCGGACACCATGCGTATCGTCGGTACCCTGGGCCAGATCCTGGGCCCGCGCGGCCTGATGCCGAACCCGAAGGTCGGCACCGTGACCCCGGACGTGGCAAACGCCGTGAAGAACGCCAAGGCCGGTCAGGTTCAGTACCGTACCGACAAGGCTGGCATCATCCACGCCACCATCGGCCGCAAGTCGTTCAGCGACGCCGATCTGAAGACCAACCTGGTCGCTCTGATCGAAGCCCTGAACAAGGCCAAGCCGGCCTCGTCGAAAGGCGTGTACCTGCGCAAGGTCTCGCTGTCGTCGACGATGGGCGCAGGCGTGCGTGTCGATCACGCCAACCTGGCGGCCTAAGCAAGAATTCAAGTCCCGGCGGAACATCAGCCGGGCGCATCTTTGGGCTGGTGTGTACGGAAGTGCGCACCAGGCAGTCAAAGACCGTTGGGCCGAAGCAGCAGTTGGGCGGAGGTTAATAGTCGGGGCAACCCGTACCCAGCGCAGATGGTGTACCCGAACAAGTTTTGCAGTCCATTGGACTCCTAACCTCGGACGCCGTTGTTCGAAACCGATGCGGAAATTTTTCTGCATCTTCTAAGGAGATTGACCGTGGGTCTCAATCTGAATGACAAAAAGGCCGTTGTCGCCGAAGTTTCCGCAAAAGTAGCAACTGCGCAAACGATCGTCGTGGCTGAGTACCGTGGCATCCAGGTTGCTCACTTGACGAAACTCCGTGCAGCCGCGCGTGCCCAGGGCGTGTACCTGCGTGTTCTGAAGAACACGCTGGCTCGTCGCTCTGTCGAAGGCACGCAGTTCGCCAACCTGTCCGACGCCATGACCGGTCCGCTGATCTACTCGATCTCGGACGACGCCGTGGCTGCCGCGAAAGTCATCGCTGACTTCGCCAAGACCAACGATAAGCTGGTCGTCAAGGCAGGTAACTATGCAGGCAAGCAGCTCGACGTAGCTGGCGTGACTGCATTGGCGAGCATCCCGAGCCGTGAAGTCCTCATCTCGCAGCTGTTGGGCGTCATGCTGGCTCCGGTTTCCGGCTTTGCACGTGGTCTGGCTGCCCTGGCAGCCAAGAAGAGCGAAGGCTCCGACGCTGCTCCGGCAGCCGAAGAAACCGCTGCTGCCTAAGTTTGCGGCGCGCTCGTCAAGTAATCAATTCTGTAGCATACAAATCAATTAGGAGTTTCAAATGGCAATTAGCAAAGACGATATCCTGAACGCAGTTTCCGAGATGTCCGTGATGGACCTGAACGAACTGGTCAAGGCTTTCGAAGAGAAGTTCGGCGTGTCCGCAGCTGCAATGGCAGCTCCGGCAGCTGGCGGCGGCGCCGCTGCTGCTGCAGTGGAAGAGCAGACCGAATTCAACCTGGTCCTGTCCGAAGTGGGCGCGAACAAGGTCGGCGTCATCAAGGCCGTGCGTGAAATCACCGGCCTGGGCCTGAAGGAAGCCAAGGATCTGGTCGACGGCGCACCGAAGACCGTGAAGGAAGCCCTGTCGAAAGCTGACGCTGAAGCCGGCAAGAAGAAGCTGGAAGATGCTGGCGCCAAGGCCGACCTGAAGTAATTACTATTATTGGCGCCGGTAGCATTTAGCGCCTGAGCCAAAGCCTAGGCCCTCCCTCTTGAAGGGGGAGGGCCGGCTTTGGCTCCTTTGTCGTCTCTGTTGTATTTCCGCAGTACCCCTGTTTCAGCAGTACCCGCGCAATAGATGTAACTGGTCTTTGCTGTCCCGATATCGATGTCCCCGACACGAGGGCGGTAGTGCCTTGAGGTTTCGCCTGAATGCGCATCAGTGATCCTGATTGCAAGCATACAAGCCGAAACCTGAATTTTCTACCCTTTCCTGTCACTCACGGAGTGTCCATGCACTACTCATTTACTGAGAAGAAGCGCATCCGCAAATCATTCGCGAAGCGCGCCAACGTCCACAACGTTCCGTTCCTGCTGGCGACCCAGCTCGAGTCGTACGAAAACTTCTTGCAAGAGCATACTCCCGTTGCCCAGCGCAAGAACGAAGGCCTGCAATCGGCCTTTACTTCCATCTTCCCGATCGTTTCGCACAATGGCTTCGCACGCCTGGAATTCCTGTCCTACGTGCTGGGCGACCCCGCCTTCGACGTGAAAGAGTGCCAACTCCGTGGCCTGACCTTCGCTTCCCCGCTGCGCGCCAAGGTGCGCCTGGTGATCCTGGACAAGGAATCGCCGACCAAGCCGGTCGTGAAGGAAATGAAGGAACAGGAAGTCTACATGGGCGAACTGCCCCTGATGACGACCACCGGTTCGTTCGTGATCAACGGTACCGAGCGTGTCATCGTGTCGCAGCTGCACCGTTCCCCGGGCGTGTTCTTCGAACACGACCGCGGCAAGACGCACTCGTCCGGCAAGCTGCTGTTCTCGGCCCGTATCATTCCTTACCGCGGCTCCTGGCTGGACTTCGAGTTCGACCCGAAGGACATCCTGTACTTCCGCGTCGACCGTCGCCGCAAGATGCCGGTATCGATCCTGCTGAAGGCCATCGGCATGACGCCGGAACAGATCCTGGCGAACTTCTTCGTGTTCGACAACTTCAACCTGCGCTCGGAAGGCGGCGAACTCGAGTTCGTGGCCGAACGCCTGCGCGGTGAAGTCGCGCGCTTCGACATCGTCAATCCGAAGGATGGCAAGACGATCGTCACGAAGGACAAGCGCATCAACGCCAAGCACGTGCGTGAAATCGAAGCAGCCGGCATCGCCCACATTTCCGTGCCGGAAGACTACCTGCTGGGCCGCGTGCTGGCCAAGAACATCGTCGATCCGGAAACGGGCGAAGTGGTGGCCTCGGCCAACGACGAGCTGACCGAAGAGGTGCTGAACCGCCTGCGCGAAGCGAACATCACCGCTATCCAGACGTTGTACACCAACGACCTGGACCAGGGTGCCTACATCTCGCAGACGCTGCGCATCGACGACACGGCCGACCAGAACGCCGCCCGCGTGGCGATCTACCGCATGATGCGTCCTGGCGAACCGCCGACCGAAGAATCGGTGGAAGCGCTGTTCAACGGCCTGTTCTACAGCGCCGACCGCTACGACCTGTCCGCCGTGGGCCGCATGAAGTTCAACCGCCGCATCGGCCGTGACGAACTGACCGGCACCATGACGCTGTCGAACGACGACATCCTGGCCGTGATCAAGATCCTGGTCGAGCTGCGCAATGGCCGCGGCGAAGTCGACGATATCGACCACCTGGGCAACCGCCGCGTGCGTTGCGTGGGCGAACTGGCCGAAAACCAGTTCCGCGCCGGCCTCGTGCGCGTGGAGCGCGCCGTCAAGGAGCGCCTGGGCCAGGCCGAAGCCGACAACCTGATGCCGCATGACCTGATCAACAGCAAGCCGATCTCGGCCGCGATCCGCGAATTCTTCGGTTCGTCGCAGCTGTCGCAGTTCATGGACCAGACCAATCCGCTGTCCGAGATCACCCACAAGCGCCGTGTTTCCGCACTGGGCCCGGGCGGCCTGACGCGCGAACGCGCCGGCTTCGAGGTGCGCGACGTGCACCCGACCCACTACGGCCGCGTGTGCCCGATCGAAACGCCGGAAGGCCCGAACATCGGCCTGATCAACTCGCTGGCACTGTATGCCCGCCTGAACGAATACGGCTTCCTGGAAACGCCGTACCGCAAGGTCGAGAACAGCATGGTCACCGACAAGATCGACTACCTGTCCGCGATCGAAGAGGGCCGCTACATCATCGCCCAGGCAAACGCCAAGATCAACGACGAAGGCAAGCTGGTCGACGAGCTGGTGTCGGCCCGTGAAGCCGGCGAGACGATCCTGGTTTCCCCGGAGCGCATCCAGTACATGGACGTGGCGCCGGGCCAGATCGTTTCCGTGGCAGCCTCGCTGATTCCGTTCCTGGAACACGATGACGCGAACCGTGCACTGATGGGCGCCAACATGCAGCGCCAGGCCGTGCCTTGCCTGCGCCCGGAAAAGGCGCTGGTCGGTACCGGCATCGAGCGCACCGTGGCGGTCGACTCCGGCACCACCGTGCAGGCACTGCGCGGCGGCGTGGTGGACTACATCGACGCGGGCCGTGTCGTGATCCGCGTGAACGATGAAGAAGCACAGGCTGGCGAAGTCGGTGTGGATATCTACAATCTGATCAAGTACACCCGTTCGAACCAGAACACCAACATCAACCAGCGTCCGATCGTGCAAGTGGGCGACCGCGTGGCCAAGGGCGACGTGATCGCCGACGGCGCATCGACCGACCTGGGCGAACTGGCACTGGGCCAGAACATGACCGTGGCGTTCATGCCGTGGAACGGCCTGAACTTCGAGGACTCGATCCTGATCTCGGAAAACGTCGTGAAAGACGACCGTTACACCTCGATCCACATCGAAGAACTGTCCGTGGTGGCTCGCGACACCAAGCTGGGTGCCGAAGAAATCACGCGCGACATCTCGAACCTGGCGGAGAACCAGCTGGCCCGCCTGGACGAATCGGGCATCGTGTACATCGGCGCGGAAGTGCAGGCCGGCGACACGCTGGTGGGTAAAGTGACGCCGAAGGGCGAAACGCAACTGACGCCGGAAGAAAAGCTGCTGCGCGCGATCTTCGGCGAGAAGGCATCCGACGTGAAGGATACGTCGCTGCGCGTGCCGTCCGGCATGGTCGGTACCGTGATCGACGTGCAGGTGTTCACCCGCGAAGGCATCCCGCGCGACAAGCGCGCCCAGCAGATCATCGACGACGAGCTCAAGCGCTACCGCCTGGACCTGAACGACCAGATGCGTATCGTGGAGGGCGACGCCTTCCAGCGTCTGGAAAAAATGCTGATCGGTAAAGTCGTCAACGGCGGTCCGAAGAAGCTGTCCAAGGGCGCGACGATCACGAAGGAATACCTGGACGATCTGGACAAGTACCACTGGTTCGACATCCGCCCGGCGGACGACGACGCGGCAACTGCCCTCGAAGCGATCAAGGAATCGATCAACGAGAAGCGCCACCAGTTCGACCTGGCCTTCGAAGAGAAGCGCAAGAAGCTGACGCAAGGCGACGAGCTGCAGCCTGGCGTGCAGAAGATGGTCAAGGTGTACCTGGCCGTGAAGCGCCGCCTGCAGTCGGGCGACAAGATGGCAGGCCGCCACGGTAACAAGGGTGTGGTTTCGCGCATCGTGCCGGTGGAAGACATGCCGTACATGGCCGACGGTACGCCGGCGGACGTGGTGCTGAACCCGCTGGGTGTTCCGTCGCGTATGAACGTGGGTCAGATCCTCGAGACCCACCTGGGCTGGGCGGCGAAGGGCCTGGGCATCCGCATCGGCGAAATGCTGCAGCAGCAGATCAAGGTCGAAGAAATGCGCAAGTACCTGACGACCGTGTACAACGAGTCCGGCGCGAAGGAAGACATCGCAAGCCTGTCCGACGAAGAGATCATGAAGCTGGCGCACAACCTGAAGAAGGGTGTGCCGTTCGCGACGCCGGTGTTCGACGGTGCGCACGAATCCGAAATCCGCCGCATGCTGGACCTGGCGTACCCGGACGAGATCGCCAAGAACCTGGGCATGACCGAATCGAAGAACCAGGTCACCATGTACGACGGCCGCACCGGCGAAGCGTTCGAGCGCAAGGTCACCGTGGGCGTGATGCACATGCTGAAGCTGCACCACCTGGTCGACGACAAGATGCACGCCCGCTCCACCGGCCCGTACTCGCTGGTGACGCAGCAGCCGCTGGGTGGTAAAGCCCAGTTCGGTGGCCAGCGCTTCGGTGAGATGGAGGTGTGGGCACTGGAAGCGTACGGCGCATCGTACGTGCTGCAGGAAATGCTGACCGTGAAGTCCGACGACGTGAATGGCCGTACCAAGGTGTACGAGAACCTCGTCAAGGGCGATCACGTGATCGATGCCGGCATGCCGGAATCGTTCAACGTGCTGGTGAAGGAAATCCGTTCCCTGGGTATCGATATCGACCTGGAACGCACTTAAGTCACTGGCAGAGGGGACAGACCCCGCATGGGGTCTGTCCCCGGCGGGTTCCGACCCGGTTAGAAACAGAATTCATCACTACCTGGAGTGATACATGAAAGCCCTGCTCGATTTATTCAAGCAAGTACAGACGAACGAGACCTTCGACGCGATCAAGATCGGTCTCGCCTCGCCTGAAAAAATCCGTTCGTGGTCCTACGGCGAAGTCAAGAAGCCGGAAACCATCAACTACCGTACCTTCAAACCCGAGCGGGATGGCCTGTTCTGCGCCAAGATCTTTGGCCCGATCAAGGACTACGAGTGCCTGTGCGGCAAGTACAAGCGCCTGAAGCACCGCGGCGTGATCTGCGAGAAGTGCGGCGTGGAAGTCACGCTGGCCAAGGTGCGCCGCGAGCGCATGGGCCACATCGAACTGGCTTCGCCGGTCGCCCACATCTGGTTCCTGAAGTCGCTGCCGTCGCGCCTGGGCATGGTCCTGGACATGACGCTGCGCGATATCGAACGCGTGCTGTACTTCGAGGCATATGTCGTGACCGATCCGGGCATGACGCCGCTGAAGAAGTGCCAGATCATGTCGGAAGACGACTACGCCGCCAAGTACGAAGAGTACGGCGACGACTTCACCGCCTTCATGGGTGCCGAGGGTATCCGTGAACTGCTGCGCTCGATCGACATCCACCGCGATGCCGAAACGCTGCGCGTGGAACTGAAGGAATCGAAGTCCGAAGCGAAGATCAAGAAATACGCCAAGCGCCTGAAAGTGCTGGAAGCGTTCCAGCGTTCCGGCATCAAGCCGGACTGGATGATCATGGAAGTGCTGCCGGTGCTGCCGCCGGAACTGCGCCCGCTCGTCCCGCTGGATGGCGGCCGTTTCGCCACGTCCGACCTGAACGACCTGTACCGCCGCGTCATCAACCGTAATAACCGCCTGAAGCGCCTGATGGAACTGCGCGCTCCGGAAATCATTACGCGTAACGAAAAGCGCATGCTGCAGGAAGCAGTGGACTCGCTGCTGGACAACGGCCGTCGCGGCAAGGCGATGACCGGCGCCAACAAGCGTCCGCTGAAGTCGCTGGCTGAAATGATCAAGGGTAAGGGCGGCCGTTTCCGTCAAAACCTGCTGGGCAAGCGCGTCGACTACTCGGGCCGTTCGGTCATCGTGGTGGGTCCGCAGCTGAAACTGCACCAGTGCGGCCTGCCGAAGCTGATGGCCCTGGAACTGTTCAAGCCGTTCATCTTCAACAAGCTGGAACTGATGGGTCTCGCAACGACCATCAAGGCCGCCAAGAAGCTGGTTGAACAGCAAGAGCCGGTCGTCTGGGACATCCTGGAAGACGTGATCCGCGAACACCCGATCATGCTGAACCGTGCGCCGACGCTGCACCGCCTGGGTATCCAGGCGTTCGAGCCGGTGCTGATCGAAGGCAAGGCCATCCAGCTGCACCCGCTGGTTTGCGCGGCGTTCAACGCCGACTTCGACGGTGACCAGATGGCAGTCCACGTGCCGCTGTCGATCGAGGCGCAGATGGAAGCCCGCACGCTGATGCTGGCTTCGAACAACATCCTGTTCCCGTCGAACGGCGAACCGTCGATCGTGCCGTCCCAGGATATCGTGCTGGGCCTGTACTACGCGACGCGCGAGGCGATCAACGCCAAGGGCGAAGGCATGCTGTTCCCGGACGTGTCCGAAGTGATCCGTGCCTACGACAACAAGGAAGTGGAACTGGCCACGCGCATCACCGTGCGTATCGTCGAGAATCCGCGCGATCCGGCGACGGGCGAGTTCGTCCGTACCGTCACGCGTTATGAAACGACGGTCGGCCGCGCCATCCTGTCCGAGATCCTGCCGAAAGGCTTGCCGTTCAGCGTGCTGAACCGCCCGCTGAAGAAGAAAGAGATCAGCAAGCTGATCAACACGTCGTTCCGCAAGTGCGGCCTGCGTGCCACCGTGGTGTTCGCCGACCAGCTGATGCAGTCGGGCTTCCGCCTGGCAACCCGCGCCGGTATCTCGATCTGCGTGGACGACATGCTGGTGCCGCTGGAGAAGAAGACGCTGATCGCGACCGCCGAGTCGGAAGTGAAGCAGATCGAACAGCAGTACGCTTCCGGTCTGGTGACCGCTGGCGAGCGCTACAACAAAGTCGTCGACATCTGGGGCAAGACCTCGGACGAAGTCGGCAAGGCGATGATGGACCAGCTGAAGGTCGAAGACGTCGTCAAGCGCGACGGCACGAAGACCACGCAGGAATCGTTCAACGCGATTTACATGATGGCTGACTCGGGTGCACGTGGTTCCGCAGCCCAGATCCGCCAGCTGGCCGGTATGCGCGGCCTGATGGCCAAGCCGGACGGTTCCATTATCGAAACGCCGATTACCGCGAACTTCCGCGAAGGCTTGAACGTGTTGCAGTACTTCATCTCGACCCACGGCGCTCGTAAAGGTCTGGCGGATACGGCACTGAAGACGGCAAACTCGGGTTACCTGACCCGCCGCCTGGTCGACGTGACGCAGGACCTGGTCGTGACCGAAGACGATTGCGGCACCTCGAACGGAACGCTGATGAAGGCGATGGTCGAGGGCGGTGAAGTCATCGAGGCACTGCGCGACCGTATCCTGGGCCGCGTGGCGCTGAACGACGTGGTCAATCCTGAAACCCAGGAAACCGCGTACGAAGCCGGCACGCTGCTGGACGAAGACATGGTCGAAGACATCGAACGCATGGGCATCGACGAAGTCAAGGTCCGCACGCCGCTGACCTGCGACACGCGTTACGGCCTGTGCGCCAAGTGCTACGGCCGCGACCTGGGCCGCGGCATGCTGGTCAACACCGGCGAAGCGGTCGGCGTTGTCGCTGCACAGTCGATCGGCGAGCCGGGTACCCAGCTGACGATGCGTACGTTCCACATCGGTGGTGCGGCATCGCGTGCGGCGGTGGCATCGTCCGTCGAAGCCAAGTCGAACGGCACCGTGCGCTTCACGGCCACGATGCGTTACGTGACCAACGGCAAGGGCGCCCAGATCGTCATTTCGCGTTCCGGCGAAGTGCTGATCACGGACGACCACGGCCGTGAGCGCGAGCGCCACAAGGTGCCGTACGGCGCCACGCTGATCGTCAAGGATGGCATGACGATCAAGGCCGGCGCGCCGCTGGCGACCTGGGATCCGCTGACCCGTCCGATCATTACCGAGTACGCCGGTACGGTGCGCTTCGAGAACGTCGAGGAAGGCGTGACCGTGGCCCGTCAGGTGGACGAGGTGACCGGTCTGTCCACGCTGGTCGTGATCGACGCGAAACGCCGTGGTTCGCTGACCAAGACCATGCGTCCGCAGGTGAAACTGCTGAACGAAGACGGCCAGGAAGTGAAGATCGCCGGCACCGAACACGCCGTGGCGATCGGCTTCCAGGTCGGCGCACTGATCATGGTGAAGGACGGCCAGCAAGTGTCCGTGGGTGAAGTGCTGGCACGTATCCCGACGGAATCGCAGAAGACCCGTGACATTACCGGTGGTCTGCCGCGCGTTGCCGAACTGTTCGAAGCCCGTTCGCCGAAGGATGCCGGCATGCTGGCGGAAGTCACCGGTACGGTGGCGTTCGGTAAAGAGACGAAGGGCAAGCAGCGCCTGGAAATCACCGACATGGACGGCAACAAGCACGAGTTCCTGATCACGAAGGACAAGCAGGTGCTGGTGCACGACGGCCAGGTGGTGAACAAGGGCGAGATGATCGTGGACGGCCCGGCCGATCCGCAGGACATCCTGCGCCTCTTGGGTATCGAAGCGCTGGCCCGCTACATCGTCGACGAAGTGCAGGACGTGTACCGTCTGCAGGGCGTGAAGATCAACGACAAGCACATCGAGGTGATCGTTCGCCAGATGCTGCGTCGTGTCCAGATCACCAATGCAGGCGACACCGACTACATCGTGGGCGAGCAGGTCGAGCGTTCGGAATTGCTGGAAGAGAACGACAAGATGGAAGCGGCGAACAAGCTGCCGGCAACGTACGAAAACGTGTTGCTGGGTATTACCAAGGCATCGCTGTCGACCGACTCGTTCATCTCTGCCGCATCGTTCCAGGAAACCACCCGTGTGCTGACCGAAGCCGCGATCATGGGCAAGCGCGACGGCCTGCGCGGCCTGAAGGAAAACGTGATCGTCGGCCGCCTGATCCCTGGCGGTACCGGTCTGGCGTTCCACCGCGCCCGCCGCGAGAAGGAAGTGTGGGAAGCGGAAGAACGCAACGCCCTGCTGCAAGCCGAGCGCGCGGCACTGTCCGGTGCGGAAGAAGTTTCCGATGCTCCGGAGATCGTGCAGCATCAGCACGACGCTGGCGAGATCTAAGCGTAGCGAGCAGCCTTCGGGCTGCACAGCAAAACGGCACCGGAAGGTGCCGTTTTTTTATCTGTTCGCGTCGGAAAATTACCGTGGCTTGCCCGGCGTTGCCGAGCTGTTCGAAGCACGTTCGCCGATGGATGCCGGCATGCTGGCGGAAGTCACCGGTACGGTGGCATCCGGCAAGGAGACGAAGGGCAACCAGCACCTGCAAATCACCGACATGGTCAGCCACAAGCACGAGTTCCTGATCACGAAGGACAAGCAGGTGCTGGTGCACGACGGCCAGGTGGTGAACAAGGGCGAGATGATCGTGGACGGCCCGGCCGATCCGCAGGACATCCTGCGCCTCTTGGGTATCGAAGCGCTGGCCCGCTACATCGTCGACGAAGTGCAGACGTGTACCGTCTGCAGGGCGTGAAGATCAACGACAAGCACATCGAGGTGATCGTTCGCCAGATGCTGCGTCGTGTCCAGATCACCAATGCAGGCGACACCGACTACATCGTGGGCGAGCAGGTCGAGCGTTCGGAATTGCTGGAGAGAACGACAAGATGGAAGCGGCGAACAAGCTGCCGGCAACGTACTGGAATAAAACGCGCGTGCTGCTCGGTATTACCAAGGCATCGCTGTCGACCGACTCGTTCATCTCGGCCGCGTCGTTCCAGGAAACCACCCGCGTGCTGACCGAAGCCGCGATAGGGCTAAGCGCGACGGCCTGCGTGGCCTGAAGGAAACGTGATCGTCGGCCGCCTGATCCCTGGCGGTACGGGTCTCGCGTTCCACCGCGCCCGCCGCGAGAAGGAAGTGTGGGAAGCGGAAGAACGCAACGCCCTGCTGCAAGCCGAGCGCGCAGCATTGGCCGGTGCAGCATCAGCACGACGCTGGCGAGATCTGATCCTGCAAGTAGCAGCCTTCGGGCTACACATGAAAACAGCACCGTGAGGTACCGTTTTTTTTGCGTCAAATGCTTGCCTCGCATCAATGCTACACTCGGGCTTCTGTGAAAAAATCACACTTCTCGATGGATTTCGCTGGCATGGAGCCTTCAGCGCCGCGTATAGTGTGAAAAAAACGCGAGGAAAAAATGATCATATCGTTCTCAGTAGAAAATTTCCGTTCTTTTTCCGAAGAGCAAACTTTCTCATTAGTAGCTAGCCCACGCATTTCAGGAGCTCACCCGAACCATGCGGTAGCAATTCCTAATTCGAAGGAATCAGTGCTAAGTGCATCTGTGCTATATGGAGCGAACGGTGCCGGTAAA
The DNA here is from genome assembly GCF_037094685.1 of Massilia sp. METH4. Classification (NCBI taxonomy): domain Bacteria; kingdom Pseudomonadati; phylum Pseudomonadota; class Betaproteobacteria; order Burkholderiales; family Oxalobacteraceae; genus Massilia; species Massilia sp. METH4. The sequence continues at coordinate 2,166,431 of NZ_CP146614.1, forward strand.
TCTAATTTATTTAAAGCATTGCGGTTTTTAAAAAATTCCGTTTTAAGTACTAGAAAAAAAGGCAGCGGCACTGGCCGAGAGCCATTTCTTTTTTCAGACTCACCTAATCCCAGATCTTCCTTTGATCTTCAGTTCATCGCAAGAGATAAAGTCTATCGCTTTGGTATAACAATCGATGATGCAAAGGTTGCAGAAGAGTGGCTGGTAAAGGTTTCAAACGGAAGAGAAAGAGTAATATATGAACGCATCACCGCAGATGATGGGACGGTGACTATTGAGTCGCCGGGATTAAAGGATAAGCGGCTGCATGCCCTAGCGACAGTTGGGGGGCTTCCAAATCAGACATTTCTAGCAACTGTAAATGCAACTTTAGAAGAGGCCTCATTTGGTTCCGATTTGGCTGCAGTTTTAGGATGGTTTAAAAACTCTCTAAGGTTAATTGCGCCTACAGAGTCGTACCAAGCTCTCGGACATCATTTTTCTGAAGATGTCGACTTCCTGGAATTTGCTGGGGAATACTTGCGCGCCTCATCTACCGGAATTGATAGCTTAGAGGTGGAAAAAAAGGAAATCTCGTGGGATGAACTCAGTCGATTGCTACCTAAAGAAAAAGTGACTAAACTTATCGATGATTTAAATGAGGATGAGCGCGGGATGGCTCTTATTAGGTTGGGGGAGGGGAACGAAGTAGTATTGGAGCGATCCTCCGAAAGCCATTTTTATAAGATTACTGTTAATGCGATCCACAAACATTCGCATGATCAAAGAATTTCTTTACATCTTGCGCAAGAGTCGGATGGCACACGTAGACTACTAAATCTGCTTCCAGCATTGCGCCATGTAAGAACAAGCGATGCAGTCTACTTTATCGATGAGATTGATCGCAGTATGCATCCAATATTGGTCTGGAAATTTTTAGAATTTTTCTTAAAATCGTGCGAAGGGGCACACCGTCAGATTATAGTAACAACGCATGAGTCTAATCTCCTCGACTTAGAGCTCTTGCGGCGTGATGAGATCTGGTTTGCTGAGAAGGATGGGTCGGGTGCTACACACCTGCATTCTTTAGCTGATTTCAAAGTTCGGAAGGACTTGGAGATAAGAAAGCACTATCTTCAAGGTCGCTTTGGTGGGATTCCCTACCTTGCAAACTTAGATCGGCTAGTTGAAACAGAGGAATGTGCATGACGTTATTGTCTAGGCGAAAACGTCCAATTAGACGGGAGCAGAGGGGCTATCGTGACGATCGGCTGTTTGTTATCGCATGCGATGATCGGTACGCGCCTAAACAGTATTTCGATTCTTTTGAGATCCCTAGGATCCAAGTGCATGTTATACCTACAGAGGACGGTAAGTGCGGTGCCGAGCACGTACTCGAACGATTACTGAGAGTGGATTGTGAACCCGACGACGAACGATGGTTAGTTCTCGATACCGATCACTACGTTAAGCGCGAACATTTGCGCACTTTTACACGTGTGCTCCAGGAGGCACGTCAGAAAGGGATTCAATTAGCACTGAGCCGATCATGTTTTGAAGTCTGGCTGCTTTTGCATTTTGTAGAGCCTAAAGAAGTCGTAAATTTGAAGAATGCGAAGGCGGTCTCCGAAGCTCTCAAGGCGGTTCTAGGAGAATATGACAAAACTGCATTGGATTGTGAGCGCTTTTCGTTTAAGAGCGTAGTCGATGCATGTAGAAGAGCAGCCGAGCTTGATAAGGAAGTTGAAGGCGGCGATATCCCTGCATCAAACACAACACGGGTATATTTACTATGGAAGTCCATTGTTCAGAAAGCACTTCGGACGCAATTGCCCCTCGATCTAATCGTTTTGCTAGAGTAAAGTGCTAAGCCGCCTCAAGAATAAAGGCTTACAAGGCTAATCGTAAAGGTAGGCAAGTGCGAGTGCGCGACGTCTAAGCGATAACCGTAAGGTATCGGACCCTCCAAGAGCGTGCAGCACCAGCACGACGCTGGCGATATCTAAGCGTAATGAGCAGCCTGCGGGCTGCACAGCAAAACCGCACCGAAAGGTGCCGTTTTTTTTTATCAGGGCAGTTGCGGTGCCCGTTGATTGCGGAAGGCCGGTGCCTGCTGCCTGGCGGTTGCGCCACCCAGCTCATCCCTCGGTGTGGAAGAACCCGGCTCCACGATCACGAGGTAGTTGCCGGCATTGGCCGGCTCCCAACGCAATTCGGTGGCAATGAAGGTGACCGCCGCAGTGCCCATCAGGATGGCAATCGCCTGAAGATATGTTCGGTTCATGAAACCCCTCTCGTTGGACGCTGGGTGACTTGCAAACGGCGGTCTTGATGCCAGCCGGAAATGCCATCCTACTCAGCCGCGATGACGGCAGTTTGACCTGCCTCAAACATTGCTTACAGTCATTGCAATTCCGCAACGGAACCTATCGCACGTGCTTGCCATCGGTGTCGAGCACGGTCACCTCGCCCCAGCCCAGCGACCGGATGCCCGGTTCGATCTTCCGCAGGTCGCCCACCACGACCCACACCAGTTCTTCCGGCCGGATGAACTTGCCCGCGGCACCCGCCAGTTGCGGCGCTTTCAGCGCGCGCATGTTCGCCGCGTAGCTCGCCCAGTAATCCTCCGGCAGCCCCAGGTTGACCGTCTCCAGCGCGGCGGCCTCGAGGGCATTGATCGTCTCGAACCGCCCGGCCAGGCGCGTGGTCATATTGCGCATGATGCTCGTGAATTCCTCGCCTTCGATCGGGCGGGCGCCGGCGATGCCGCGCACTTCCCTGGCTACTTCTGCCATCGCTTCCTTCGTCTTGTCCGTCTGCACCGGTGCCAGCACGAAGAAGTGGCGCGGGCCGCGCACGCTGGTCAGGCGGCCCACGCTGCCGTAGCTCCAGTGCTTGTCCAGCCGCAGGTTGCGGTTCAGGCGCGACGTGGCCATGCCGCCGAAGTTCTGCATCACCGGTTCCATCGCCAGGTCTTCCGGCTGGCCCGGCGGCAGCGACAGGTGGCCGGCCAGGATCGTCGATTGCAGCGCGTCGGGCTTGTCGATCAGGTAGATGCGTTTCGCCGGGGCGGAAGCGGTTGCCGCCACGGGCGCCTTCGCCGGGGCGCGGCCGGCCTGCCACTTGCCGAACGACGTTTCCAGCAGCGGCACCACCTTCTCCAGCGTGGTATGGCCAGTGACGACGATCGTCGCGCTGCCCGGCTTGAACCACTCGCCGTGCCAGCGCACGAGATCCTCGCGCGCCAGGCTCGCCACCGAGCTCTCGAAGCCGGAGGCGGGCAGGGCGTAGCTGCTGCCCGCGCCGTACAGGAGGGCCGGCAGCGTGCGCAGCGCCAGTGCGTTCGGCTGCGCCTTTTCCTGCGCGATGCCGGCCAGGCGGCGCTGTTTCGCCAGCGCGAACTGGTCGGTGGGAAAGGCCGGCGACAGTGCCGCTTCAGCCAGCAGCGCCAGCGACGGCGCAAGGTTCGCCGACGTCGCCTGCAGGCGCACCAGCGACATGTCCGACCCCGTACCCGTGGACAGGCGCGCGCCCAGCGATTCGAGCGCGTCCGACATCTGGTACGCATCCCGTCGCTTCGTGCCTTTGTCCAGCAATTCCAGGGTCAGCGAGGCGAGGCCCGCTTTTTCCGGTGTGTCGGCCGCCGTACCCGCATCGATCGCGAGCGCCACGTTCACGATGGGCGCGGAGTGCCGCTCCAGCAGCACGACCTTCAGGCCATTGGAGAGCGTGGCTTTCTGCATGGCCGGGAACTTCACGTCGGGTGCCTCGCCCAGCGCGGGCAGCACCTTGCGGTCGACCGTGGCAGCCGCCGCGGAAAGTTTCGCGAACGGCTTGACCGTCATCGTGTAGTGCGGGGCGCGCAGCCATTGCGCGGCCGTTGCCTTGAGCGCGGCCGGCTGGGCAGCCGCCATGGTGTCGAGCTGCTTCAGGTAGGCGCCCGGCGCGCCGCCGTATGTCATGCTCTCGGCCAGCACGTCCGACCGGCCGCCGAAGCCGCCCAGCCGTTCGATATTGCGCGCGAACCCGGCGAGCGAGCTTGCCTTCACACGCGTCACTTCCTGTGCTGTCGGACCCTTGTCCAGCAATTCGGCGAGCACGGCATCGAGTTCCTTTTCCACCAGCGCGGGGTCGATGCCGGCTTTCACCGTCACGGCGATATCGAAGGTACTCGACAGTTCATTGACATCCACGCCGGCAGAGACGCCGGTCGCCAGCTGCTTTTCATCGATCAGCCGGCGGTTCAGCCGCGCGTTCTTCGAATTGGCCAGCACATCGGAAAACATGCCGAGCTTTACCACGTCGAGGTCGCGCCAGCCGGGCACGTGCCAGCTACGGTAGATGCGCGCCTGCGGCACGCGGTCTTCCATCTCGTCGCGCACATTGGCGTCCAGCCGGGGGATCCAGGCATCCAGGCGCGGCAGCGGCGGGCCGGGCGGAATCGACTCGAAATATTTCTTCACCAGAGCCAGGGCCCGCTCCGGCGTGATGTCGCCGGCGAGCGAGATCACCGCATTGTTGGGGCCGTAATACGTGTGGTACCACTCGCGGATATCGTCCAGCGAGGCGGCCGCCAGGTCTTCCATGCTGCCGATCACGGGCCAGGAATACGGGTGCGAATACGGGTACATCCTGGCCGACTTTTCCAGGTGCACGCGGCCATACGGCTGGTTCTCGCCCTGGCGCTTTTCGTTCTGCACCACGCCCCGTTCCCGCTCCAGCATTTCCTTTGAAATGTAATTGCCGAGGAAGCCCATGCGGTCCGCTTCCAGGTACAGCGTGCGCTCCAGCGCGGAGACGGGCACGTCCTCGAAGAAATTGGTGCGGTCGGTGTTCGTGGTGCCGTTGCGGTTGTTCGCTCCCAGGTCGTCCATCGCTTCGCGGAAACCGTGCGGATAGTTCTCGGAGCCGTTGAAGAAGAAGTGCTCGAACAGGTGCGCGAAGCCGGTCTTGCCGCGCCTTTCGTTGCGCGAACCCACGTGGTACCAGATGTTCACGCCTACCACCGGCACGCTGTGGTCTTCGTGCACGATCAGGGTCAGGCCGTTTTGCAGCACGAATGTCTTGTGGGGGATGGCGTAGGCCTGCCGCTGGTACGGCGCGGTGCGCAGCGTCTCGGGTGCGCTCTTCGGTGCGGCCGGCGCGGCCATGATTCCGGCGCTGGCGCAAGCCAGCGTGAACGCGAGGGCAATCGTACGTTTCATGGCACTCCCGGGCGAGGTCGATCCGGCCATTGTAGCGTGCCTGAACCTCAATATTATCGTTATGCTCATCATGCTAATATCTGGCTCATGATCCCATCGGCCCTGTTTACTCCCGCCCAGCAGAAAGTGCTGGGCTTGATGTTCGTGCGCGTGAACGAAGGGTTTCACCTGAACGAGATCATGCGGCTGACCGGGCTTGGCAGCGCTTCGGCGCAGCGGGAGTTGCGGCGGCTGCACGAAGCCGGTCTGATCCTGTCGGAACGGATCGGCAATGTGCGCCAGTTTCGGCCGAACAAGGACAGTCCCGTCTACGAGGAATTGACGAGCATCGTCAGGAAGACGTTCGGCCTGCAGAGCGTATTGCACTCCACGCTGGGGCCGCTGCGCAAGGAGCTGGCGGTGGCCTTCATTTATGGCCGCACCGCGAAGGAGCAGGAACCGACGAGCGATGCGGTGGAGCTGTTGCTGATTGGGGAGAACACCACGTACGGCGAATTGCTGACCCGCTTGCCCGTGGCGGAGCGCATCCTGCGCCGGAAGATCAATCCGAACCTCTATTCGCTGCCGGACTTCAAGCGGCGCGTGCGGGAGCAGCAGGCGTTCATCCTGAACATGCTCGAGGAACGCAAGCTGTTCGTGCTGGGCGATGAAACTGACCTGGACAGTATCGTGCAGCAAGCGCAGGCCGAGGCCTGATTTTCCGGCATTAATTGGCCTGGCCGGGGAGCGGCAAGTCGTCCGCCAGGGTGCGGCCCGTCGCCTGGGCGGGCAAGGCGCGTTCGAGCGGGAAGCCGAGAGTGAAGCGCGTGAAATCGCCCACCACGGATTCGCACTGGATCGTGCCGCCGAACGCCGTCACCACCTTGTGGCAGAACGCCAGGCCCATGCCGGTGCCGCCGCCGCTCTTGCGGGTGGTGTAGAACGGCTCGAACACGTGCGGCAGCACGTCCGCCGCGATGCCATGGCCGGTATCGGTGACCACCAGCAGGTTCTGGTCCCGGCCCCGGAAGCATTCCACCACCACCGAACCGTTGCCTTTCGACTTCACTGCCTGCAACGCATTCTTCAACAGGTTGTACAGCACATAGACGAGCAGGGTGTCGGAACCGTAGAAGCGGAAGTCCTCGCTCACCCGCACGCTCACTTTTTCGCGCTCACGGTCGGTGAACGGGTAGCAGGCCAGCGCTTCATCCACCACCTGCTTGGCTGAATGCATGGCGAAATTGTCCCGCTCCAGCGAGCCCACGCGGGCAGATGCCAGCAGCATGTCGACGATGAAGTTCGAGCGCGACACTTCGGCCTCGATATGGCGGGCGATCTCGCTCAGGTATTCCAGCTGCTCTTCGTTCAGGCCAGGCGCCTGCGAGCGCCGGTAGCCGGCGATCAGCTCGGGCAGGTTGCGGGCCAGCACGCGCGACTGGCTGCGGATCGTGGCCAGCGGCGTGCGCACCTCGTGGGCGATGCTGGCCGCGGTGGCGAGCGGATCGGCCAGCAGGTTGTGCCGCACCATGGCCTGGGCGATCAGGCCCAGGCTGGCGGCGATGAACAGTACGCCCGGAGGATAGAACTCCACGCCGTAGTTGCACAGGTAATCGACCGATGCCACCGCGTAGATCAGGATGCTCACGAAGCAGTAGCGCAGCCGCGCCTTTTCTGTCGACAGCGCCACTTGCTGCCGGAGGTACAGCAGGTACAGGCCGCGCAGGATCACGATCGCGGTCTGGGCAAGATAAAGCGGGTGCAGCCAGCCGGCTTGCGGATAGAAGCCGTAGAAATACGAGTGCAGGCCGGCGAGCAGCCAGTCGGTGGAAGGGATCAGCAAGGCCAGCACGGCGGCCAGACCGTAACTGGCGTGCACGAACATGCGTTCCGTGCGGCGCCCCGTAAGCTCGGCGATGAAGTGGTACAGCGTGGTGGGCAGGAACAGGATCGGCAGGTAGCCGAGCCGGGCGAGGATCAGCGCCGTCTCTTCATTCTCGACCTGGAACAGCAGTGCCCACGTGGCTTGCCAGAAGAACGTGGTGATGCAGATGAGGAAGAAGGTCAGGCTGGCGCGGTTCGTGCCGCGCGAATTCAGCACGTACGCGCCGTAGCTGAGGAATACCAACGACACCAATCCCGGCAAGATCGAATACATGCGCGCTCCCATGGGAGATTACATTGAACAGGCAAGCGATCTTAGCAACAGAAAATCGCGAAGTGCGTGTCAAGTTCCCCGTAATCGTACGAAGGTTGCGTTTAGTCAAAAGTGCGTCATGCTTTACGGCAAAAAGTAGAGGTGTTCGGAATCTTTCCGAAAATCACGCCCAGTATCCAAAAGGCGCGGCAACCACTTCTCAGGAGCAACCCATGTATATGCATGCCAACGTAGCAAACGACGCCAACATCGACGCTGAACTGACCTTCCAGCACCAGCTGTCGATCTACCTCAAGGATTCGAACGCCTATGGCAACACGTATTTTGCGCGCTATTTTGAATGGCAGGGGATTTGCCGCGAAAAATGGTTTTACGAGTGCATTTCACGCGACATGTTGCAGCAGGAAGGGGTGTTCATCACCAAGCACGCCGAGCAGGATTACCTGCAGGAGACGTTCCCTTTCCAGGACATCACCTGCGAGGTCAACACCTACGACATCAAGCGCTGTTCGTTCTGGCTGGAATTCCGCTTCTACGCGAACGGCGAGCTGGTGGCGACAGGCCGCCAGCAACTCGTGTTCGCCAGCCATACGAAGCAGATCAAGGCGCTGCCGGAACTCGTGCTCAAGCGTATCGGCCGTTATGCGCTGAAGAAGTGATGAGGGACTGGCCGCCGTCCCGGTGCAGCCGATCGGACAGCTCAACCACCGCCCGGGCATGATACGCGCGCCCAAACAATGCCGCGTTCTCGTTGCCACGTTTCGTCCAGCCCCTGCATCAGGCAGTATGTAATACCCCCTTATTGCGCACGCTGTTGCGCGATCCAGGCATCGATCTTCGCTTCCAGCAAACTCAGCGGCAAAGTGCCGTCACCCAGCACCTGTTCGTGGAAGGCCGGCAGGCTGAACTTCCCGCCCAGCGCTTCCTGCGCCCGCTGCCGCAGCTCCATGATCTTCAACGCGCCGATCTTGTAGGCGAGCGCCTGGCCCGGCCACGCCATGTAGCGTTCGGTCTCGCTGCGTGCCACTGCGTCGTAGCCCAGCGTATCCTTCATGTACTGGATCGTCCGTTCGCGCGTCCAGCCCTTCGCATGCATGCCCGTGTCGACCACCAGCCGCGTGGCCCGCAGCAATTCGTCGTTCAGGTGGCCGAAGTACTGCGCCGGATCGTCGAACAGGCGCATCTCGCGACCCAGCGTTTCCGCATACAGCGCCCAGCCTTCGGTGAAGGCCGTGTTGCCGCCGAACTTGCGGAAGTTCGGCAAGCCCAGCTCCTGCATCAGCGCGATGTGGAAGTGGTGCCCCGGCTTGCCTTCATGCAGGAACAGCGTCGTCATGCCCGTGCTGCCGTACTTCTTCGGATCGGTCACGACCGACCAGAAGACCCCCGGCCGGGAGCCGTCCGCCGCCGGCGCCGTGTAATGGTCCGATGCCGTGTCGCGCGACAGTTCCGGTTCCAGCCGCAAGTCCAGCTTCGCCTTCGGCAGCAGCGTGAACATGGCCGGCAACTTTTCATCGAGGACGCCGTCGAGCTTGCGGTACACGGCCTGTACTTCATCCTCGGTCTTGAATGGGAAGAAGCGCGGCTGCTGCGAGACCCAGACCGGCAAGCCGGCCGGTGGGCCGTCGTAGCCCAGTTGCGGGCCCAGCTTGGCGAACTCGGCCTGGATACGGGCGACTTCCTTCAAGCCGATCTCGTGGATCGCTTCCGGCGTCAGGTCGGTCGTGGTCGAGTCGGCCACCCGCACGGCGTACCATGCGCGGCCATTGGGCACTGCCGAGAAACCGGTCGACTCGCGGCAAGCCGGGATGTAGTCGTTCTCGATGAACGCGGCGAGCCGCGCCAGCGCCGGCTGCAGCTGCGTGACCGCGGCGCGGTAGTCGGCCGTCAGCCGTGCCTTGTCCGCCGGTGCGAAGCCGGCCGGCATGCGGTTGACGGGGGTGTAGTAGATGCTCTGTTCCGGCGCCGCACTGACCAGTTTCTTGAACTGCGGCAGTGCCGACACCATGATCGCCTTCGGCTGCGTGACACCGGTGCGCATGCCTTCTTGCATGTTGGCGATCGCCTGGTCGATCCAGGCAGGCAATTGCGTCAGCCGGTTCAGGTAGGCGCGGTACTGCTTCACCGTGGTGAGCGGCTGTGACGCTTCGCCGCTCGCATAGTTCGCCAGCGTGACCGGCAGGCTGTCCATCTGGCTGATCGGCAGCAGGTGGCCCGGATAGGGCTCGTAGGACAGCAGCGTCTTCAACTCGAATGCCAGCACGTCGTAGTTGATGCGGTCCCGGTGCGTCAGCTTGCGGCGGTCGATGGCGGCCAGGCGGCGCGTGTAGTCGCGGTAGCGGTCGAACTGCCTGGCGCGCTCGGCCGGCGCAATGGCCATGCCGATCTGGTCGTCGAAGCGGTTGTCGCCATTGTCGGTGGCGTAGACCGGCTCGTAGCGGGCGATGGCGTCGTAATACTCGTCCGCCAGCGCAAGGAATTTCTTGCTCTCGGCGGCCGAAACGTCGGCCGCGACCTTGCCGGCGGCCTTGTGGGCTGCCGTGGGCGCGGCGTGCGCTGCCGGGCCGAAGGCCAGCAGCAGGGCGGCGGTGAGCGCGCCCAGGGTGAAGCGGTATGTCATGCGTGATGTCCAGGTGTAAATGATGGAAACGAACGGGCGCAAGGATAAGCGATCCGTGGCGGCGGCGATACGGATTTGTCGGCGCTGGGTAGCAAAACTGTATTCATTTGTCTTGCCAGTTTTTTCAGCGAACTGATGAATTTAAAATAACTTTCTGCCAGAACCCGGGCTGGTTTCTTCCATTGCGTGTTGTCATTCACTCTACAACGTCGTACTCGAACTAAGGAAAATAAAATGAAGAAACTCATTGGTTCCGGCCTGCTGGCCGCAGCCGTGGCCGCGCCTTTGTCCGCCAGCGCCGCAGACACCGTCGACTGGTTCAACTGGACCGGCTTGACCGGCACCGCGGTCCAGAACGGCACCAACATCGACGCCACTTTCACTGCCACGTCGCTGGGCCTCACGCATGCCGATTACTTCACCGGAGAGGACGATGCATACCTCAGCGCCGAAGTCACCAACGGCCCCGGCACCGACGGCATGTTCAGCTTCGCGGGCGGTACCGAGGTCGTGCACCATGTGCATTTCTCCAAGGCCGTGGTCAATCCGTACCTGGCCATTGTCAGCCTGGGGAGCGAAGCCACTGCCGCGTCGTTCAACTTCGCCAACGTCAGCAGCATCACGCTGGTCAGCGAAGGCGACGGCTACTACGGCGACGGGGAGCTCAGCATTGCCGGCGGCACCATTACCGGCTTCGAAGGGCACGGCGTGGTGCGCCTGAACGGCACCTTCACCGACCTGTACTTCACCACGCCGGACAACGAATACTGGTACGGCGCCTCGTTCGGCATTCCGGTCTCGGCGGTGCCCGAGCCGGGCACCTGGGCCATGCTCGCCATGGGCGGAGCCGTGCTGGGCCTGGTGGGGCGGCGCCGCAAGCAGGGCAGGCCGGCTTAAGCGGGCGTGCTCCATCGGCCGGGATTCAAGCGGGCCGGTTACGCCGTTCATGCCAGTGCGGGGGCGCTGGCTGGACGGCGTAATTGTCTAGGCGTTCAGCTAAATTGTATTGCTTTGTCTTATCAGTATTGCTCAGATAGTAATGTCATTAGACTAACGGCACGCCTATCTTCCTTGGCAATGAACCGTTCTATAACGTATCTATCAGGAGCAAGCAAGAAACAATTGTCCGGCCCTGGCCTGCTGGCCGCCGTCCTCTTCACCCCATTGGCGGCAATGGCCGACCCGGTCAGCTGGATCGACTGGAATGGCAAGGCGGGCAGCCTGGTCCAGAATGGCGCCACGATCGAGGTCACCTACACGGGTGGCGCCAATATCTCGCATGCGGATTACTTTTCCGGCTTTCCGGGAACCTATGTCAGTGACGAGGTGAGCAATGGTCCGGGCGGCAACGGTTTCCTGCAGCTGGTCGGCGGCTCCTCGATGCTCCAGCATCACATCCACTTCTCGTCTGCCGTGGTAAATCCTTACATCGCACTGCTCAGCGTAGGCGCGGGGGGCGAAGCCGCCACATTCACCTTCCACGACGTGGCCAGCATCGAATTGCTCAGCAAGGGATCGAACGCGTGGGGCAACGGCGAACTGGCTGTGGCGGGCAACGTCGTCTCCGGCAAGGAAGGCAATGGACTGATCCGCCTGAACGGCACGTTCACGGACCTGTACTTCACCACCCCCGTGTATGAGAACTGGTACGGCGCCGCCATCGGTGCCGCCGCCGTCAGCGCCGTGCCGGAACCTGGCACATGGGGCATGCTGGCGGCCGGCAGCCTCGTGCTCGCGCTGGCACGCCGCCGCCAGAACGCCAGGTTCACCCGGCCCGCGTAACGATCAATATTGCAAAAAAAAACCGGTGCCACCGGTTTTCGAGAAATGTTCCAAAAAAAACGGTGCCTGTCACCGGTTTTCGGGAAATGTTTCAGAAAGCCCGGTGCCTGTCACCGGTGTTCGGGTTGCCTTCAGGCCGGTTGCGAAGCTTCGGCGAGGCGGTGTTCGTACAGGGCGGCCACTACGTCCGATTGCGTGACGATGCCGGCGAAGCGTTCTTCGCCGTCGACCACGGGAATGTGGTGCAGGCCGGCGTCGGCCATCAGCGGCACCAGGTCGACGATCGGAGTATCGGTGCGGGCCACGTGGGGCCGCGGCGTCATGATCTGACCCACCACTTCCGCCTTTTCCGTGTGGGACAGGCCGGACGGTGTCAGGAAGTCCTTCAGTTTTTCGCGCATGCCGCGGTAGTCGTCCAGCCCACTGTGCTTCAGGAAGTCGCTCTGCGTCACGATGCCGATCACGCGCCGCGCCGGGTTGAGTACCGGCAGCGCGGCGATGTGGCGGCCGCGCATTGCTTGCCATGCCTCGGTCAGCGGGGTGGCGAACTCCGCCGTCACCACGTCGCGCGACATGATATCGCCGCAGCTGATCACGCCAAAGCGGCGCTGGTAGGCGCGCATTTCCGTTTCCAGGAACAGTGCTTCCAGGTCGTCGCGGCTGATGTCGAGCACCTGGCCGTAGCGGCGCAGCACGGCGTCCAGGTCTTCCGGCTTGAAGCCCAGCCGCACGGTCGGCACCTCGTCCTTCGTGGCGTGGGGATTCGGGTGCGACAGCGTCTGCGCGTGCGGATAGCGCCGCCCCGTGAGGTTGTTGTAGACGATTGCCGCCGTCACCAGCAGCACCGAATCGATCAGGACGGGGCCCAGCGCGAACGAGAAGCCGGCCGCATGCACGGCGGGGCCACCGATCACGGCCGTCAGCGCGGCGGCGCCGCCGGGCGGGTGCAGGCAGCGCGTGAAGAACATCACGGCGATGGCGGCCGCGGTGCCGACCGCGGCCAGGGCGGGCATCGGCATCAGGTGGCCGAGCCATTTCACGCACGCGGCGCTGACGAGGGCGGAAATCACATTGCCGCCGATCACGGACCATGGTTGCGCCAGCGGGCTGGCGGGCACGCAGAACAGCAGCACGGACGAAGCGCCCATCGGCGCCACCAGCCAGATCGCATCGTCGCCCAGCATCAGGTGGGCCACGGTGCCCGTGATGAAGAGCCCCAGCAAGGCGCCGGCGCTGGCACGCAGGCGTTCGGTGTAGCTCGCCGTGCTGGGGGCGGGCAGTAAAACACTAAACAAAGATCTTACACGCATCTTTCGATTATCCCATGCCGGCCCCATGCGCGACCAGATCCAGGGGCAGCGCGGTCGTGTACTTGATCTGTTCCATCGAGAAGGCGGAGGAGACACCGGTCAGGTTCGCCACCCGGATCAGCTTCTTGTAGAAGCGGTCGTAGCCGTCGATGTCGGTCGTTACCACCTTCAACAGGTAGTCGACATCGCCGCTCATCCGGTGGAATTCCATGACTTCGGGCAGGGCGACCACCGCCGCCGCGAACTTCGCCAGCCATTTCTCGTCGTGCTGGCTGGTACGCAGGCTGACGAAGACCGTCACCGGCAAGCCGGCCTTGCGGCGGTTCACCAGTGCCACGCGGCGGTCCAGGTAGCCATTGTCCTGCAAGCGTTTCAGGCGCTTCCAGCAGGGCGTGCTGGTCAATCCTACCTTCTCGGCCAGGTCGGCGACCGAGAGCGTGCCATCCACCTGCAACGCACCCAGGATGGCGTAATCGAATCTGTCTAGATCATTCATTCTGCATTCTTCATAAACTGAGGACAGTTGTTCTAATTATGCCCGCAAGGAAGGGTAAGTTTGGCATGGTTGCTCCGGCATTGCCCGTTAATCTATTTCGATGGACAACGAAATCTACCTCGACGGCAACGCCACGTCCGCCGTCCTGCCCGCCGCGCTGCGGGCCGCCGTGTACGCGATGGAAGCGCGCTACGGCAATCCCAGCAGTACACATGGCACGGGCCTGCAAGCCAGGGCCATGCTGGATGCCGCGCGCGCCCGCGCCGCCCGACTGCTGGGCACCGGCTCGGGTCGCATCATGTTCAACAGCGGCGCCACGGAAGGCATCCAGACCGCCGTGCTGTCCGCCCTGTGCGCGGTGCGGGCGCGGCGGGCCGCGGGCAAGGCGGCCGGTAGCCTCCTCGTCTATGGGGCCACCGAGCATAAGGCCGTGCCGGAAAGCCTGGCGCACTGGAATGCGCTGCTGGGCACGGGACTGGAGCTGGTGGCACTGCCGGTCGGCGCGGACGGGCGGCATGACTTGCAAGCGCTGCGCCGGCTCGCGCCGGAAGCGGCATTCGTCTGCACCATGGCCGCCAACAACGAGACCGGCGTCATCTCCGACCTGGCCGGCATCGCCGCCGCGCTCGAAGGCAGCCCGGCGCTGTGGATGGTCGATTGCGTGCAGGCGCTCGGCAAGCTGCCGCTGGACCTGGCCGATACGCGCATCGACTACGCACCGTTTTCCGGCCACAAGCTGTATGCGCCGAAGGGCATCGGCATGCTGTACGTGCGGGCCGGCGCGCCGTTCACGCCGCTGATGAAGGGCGGCGGCCAGGAAGCGGGCGAGCGCTCCGGGACCGAGAACATGGCGGGAATCGCCGCGTTGGACGCCGTGCTCGCCGCCCTCGAGGAGGGTGGCACCTTCCGCAGCCACGCCGAGTTGCATGGCTTCCGCGACCGACTGGCCCAGGCCTTGCGCCAGGCCTTGCCGGGCATCGCCTTCAACGCCCCGTTCGACAAGACCCTGCCGACCACGCTGAATTTTTCCGTGCCCGGCCTGTCCAGCAAGGAGTTGCTGGACCTGTTCGACGCCGCCGCCCTGCGCGTCTCGGCCGGCAGCGCCTGCTCCGCCGCGAAGGCGCAGCCATCCTACGTGCTGGACGCCATGGGCTTGCCCGAGTGGCGCAGCAGCAGTGCCGTGCGCCTGTCGTTCGGCCCGCTGATCGACGAGGCGACGGTGGCGAAGGCATGCGCGCGCATCGCCCGCTGCGGCGATGCGTTGCGCCTGTCGGGGCTGCTCGGCGACGGCGCAGCGGCCCGGCCGGACGGTTTACTTCAGCTCACGGCCGACGGCCGCCACACCTGGCTGGTGCTCGACGCCGCCAGCGGAACCTGCGCCGTGATCGATCCGCAGCCGGCCCTCGCCGATCGCATCGGCACGCTGCTCGGCGCCCACGGTTTCCGCTTGGCCGCGCGCCTGTCCACGCACGATGGGGGCGCATGGCCCGTCTCTGGCGACACGCTCCATCTCGGCAGCCGATCCCTGCGCCGCGTGGCGCTCGACACCGGCGGCGTATGCTATCTGCTCGCTTTGGAGGGCGACACGCCGCGCCACGCTTTGACCGGCAGCGCCGATCCGGCCGGGCTGGCCGGCCTCGTTCCGCCGGATATCCTGCTGTGCCCGGCAACGGAAGCGCAGGCCGCACTGTGCACCACGCTGCGCCCCTGTGCGGCGGCGGCCGACATGCACCTGGACTCCACCGCGGTGGCTGCCTTGCTGCGCAACAGCCCCGGCGCCCTGCTGGTCGACGTACGCGAGCTCCATGAACATGCGGCGGCGCTTCCCTCCACCAGAGCGCAGGCTGTCAACATCCCGCTGAGCCGCCTGGCCGGCGAACTGCCGCGCTGGCTGGCGCAGGCCGAGCCCGTGCCGCTCGTGTTTTTCTGCCGCAGCGGCAACCGCAGCGCGCGGGCCGCCAGCTGCCTGCGCAGCGTCGGCTATGCCCAGGCGTATCACATGCACGGCGGTATCGCCCTCAGCGACCTCCGGTAACAATCCTGCATCCCCAGGCGGCCGCCCGGCCGCCTTTCCTCGCTCTTGCCGCGCACGGCTGAGGTAACGGCAAGTTTTTTTTTGCACCGCACCATTGAAACGTTCGCTATCGAACAGTAGGCAGGCGTGCGCCTGAATAATATTTCCCGGAACATACTCCCAGCCGCAGCGGGACTCCTTGCCCGCCGCCCCGAAGCGAGGCTCCCTTGAAAGAACACCTCAAATTGTGGCCCGGCCTGAAGGCCGGATTCCAGGAAGCCGCGCCCGGTTCCGCCGCACCCGATACGGAAGAAGACCTGCCATTTCGCGCGGAGCTCTACAGCGCTCAACAGATGGCCCACCACGGCCGCACGCTGGCCCAGACGCATGTGCTGAGCCGGCGCGGCGGGCCCGACCGCCTGCTGGCGCGGCTGGCCGACAATGCCCGCGTGCTGCGCCTGACCGCCGAGGAGTTGACGGCCGCCGTGAAGGAGGGGCGCCAGATCACTCCCGCGTCCGAGTGGCTGCTCGATAACTACTACCTGATCGAAGAACAGATCCGCATCGCGCGGCGCCACCTGCCGAAGGATTACAGCAAGGAGTTGCCGCGGCTCAGTGTTACAACTACCGCAGGCGCTGCGCCGGGTACCCCGCGCGTGTACAAGCTGGCATTGGAAGTGATCGCGCATGGCGATGGCCGGGTGGACCCGGAAAGCCTGTGCCGTTTCGTGGAGGCTTACCAGGAAGCGGCGCCGCTGAAGCTGGGCGAGCTGTGGGCCATTCCCATCATGCTGCGCCTGGCGCTGCTGGAAAACCTGCGCCGCGTGGCGGCGCGCGTGGCCGAAAACCGCTACCAGCGCGACCTGGCCAACAGCTGGGCCGACCAGATGGTGGACATCGCCGACAAGAACCCTTCCGGGCTGATCCTGCTGGTGGCGGACATGGCCCGCTCGAACCCGCCGATCACGAGCGGTTTCGTGGCCGAGCTGGCGCGGCGCCTGCAGGGGCAAAGCCCGGCACTGACCCTGGCGCTTACCTGGGTGACCTATCGGCTGGCCGAGTCGGGCCAGACGATCGAACAGCAGATCCAGGCCGAGATCGGCCAGCAGGCGGCCGACCAGGTGTCGATCGCGAACACCATCGGCAGCCTGCGCTTCCTGGGCACGATGGACTGGCAGGAATTCGTCGAAACGATGAGCGCCGTGGAGCGGGCGTTGCGCGAAGACCCGTCCGGCGTCTATGGCGCGATGGATTTCGCCACGCGCGACCAGTACCGCCACGTGGTGGAAAAGATCGCGCGCGGCAGCAAGCTCACCGAGACGCAAGTGGCGCAGGCAGCCGTGGAACTGGCGCGCACGCACGGCGCCAGCGACGATCCACGCCACGCCCACGTGGGCTTCTACCTGGTCGACAAGGGTGTGTTGCTGCTGGAGAAAAAGGTAGCGCGGCGCCGCACGCCGCGCGAATCGTTCCGGGCCACGGTGCGCGCCGCGCCCCTCACGTCCTACCTGGGCGCGATCGCGGCGCTGTCGGTGATCGCCACCGCGCTGATGGTCGAACGCGCCGTGCGCGACGGCGTGGCCGGCTGGGAGGTCGTGGTGCTGGCCGTGCTGGGCCTGATGGGCAGCAGCCAGCTGGCGCTGGCGCTGGTGAACTGGGTGGCCACGCTGGTCACGCGCCCGAGCCCGCTGCCGCGCATGGATTTCAAGGAAGGCATCCCGTCCGACGCGCGCGCCATCGTCGTGGTGCCGGCGCTGCTCTACAGCCTGGAGAATGTGGATGAATTGTGCGAGCAGCTCGAAGTGCGCTTCCTTGCCAACCGCGACCCGAATCTGCAGTTCTGCCTGCTGTCGGATTTCACGGATGCGCAATCGGAAACGCTGCCGCTGGACGCCGTCCTGCTCGAGCGGGCCCGCGGCAATATCGAGGAATTGAACCGCAAGTACGGCTGCGAGGAGAACCGCTGCCCGTTCCTGCTGCTGCATCGGCCGCGCGTATGGAACCTGGCCGAGCGCGCGTGGATCGGCCATGAACGCAAGCGGGGCAAGCTGGCGGACCTGAACCGCTTCCTGCGCGGCGGCGCGCGCGACCGCTTTTCGCTGGTCGTCGGCGAAAGCGGCCAGTTGCTGACGGTGAAGTACGTGATCACGCTGGACGCGGACACGCAGCTGGCGCGCGACTCGGCACGCCAGTTCGTCGCCACCATGAAGCACCCGCTGAACCAGCCGAGGATCGATGCGCGCATCAACCGCGTCGTGGCCGGCTACGGCATCCTGCAGCCGCGCGTGGCCGTCAGCCTGCCCAGCCCGAACGCTTCGCTGTACGAGCGCCTGTGCGGCGGCGAGCCGGGCATCGATCCCTACACGCGCACGGTGTCCGACGTGTACCAGGACGTGTTCGCCGAAGGCTCGTACATCGGCAAGGGCATCTACGACCTCGACGTGTTCGAGAAAGTGCTGGGCGAGCGCTTTCCGGAAAACCGCATCCTGTCGCACGACCTGCTGGAAGGCTGCTACCTGCGCGCCGGCCTGCTGTCCGACGCCCAGCTGTATGAACAGTATCCGCAGCGCTACCGCGACGACGTGAACCGCCGGCACCGCTGGATCCGCGGCGACTGGCAACTGGCCGGCTGGTTGTCGCCCCGGGTGCGCACCGCCGTCGGCGGGCATGAGAAAAATCCGCTGTCGGCCCTGTCGCGTTGGAAGCTGTTCGACAACCTGCGCCGCAGCCTGGTGGCGCCGGCGCTCACGCTGTCGCTGCTGTTCGCCTTCGCCGTGCTGCCTCATCCGTGGTTCTACACCAGCATGGTGTTGGCCATCATCTTCGTGCCGGCCATCGCCGCGGCCCTGTACGACCTGGCGCACAAGGCGCCGGACACACTGTGGCGCCAGCACCTGCCCAATTCGCTGCGCCGCAGCGCCATGCATGTGGCGCACGGCGTGCTGTCGCTCGTCTTCCTGCCATACGAGGCGTATGTCAGCGTCGACGCCATCGTGCGCACGGCATGGCGCATGCTGGTATCGAAAAAGCACCTGTTGCAGTGGCGGCCATCGGCGCTGTCCCAGGCGAACGGCGGCCTGGCGGCCAGCTGGCGTGCGATGTGGATCTCGCCGGCCCTGGCCCTGGCGGTCGGCGCCGCGCTGGCGCTGTGGCGCGTGAAGGCGTTCGAGGCCGCGGCCATCTTCCTCGTCGCCTGGCTGGTGGCACCGGTGGTGGCGTGGTGGATCAGCCGCCCGGTCGAACGCCTCGAGGCGCAACTCTCCGGCGAGCAGCGCGAATTCCTGCACGCGCTGGCGCGCAAGACGTGGGCATGGTTCGAAACCTTCGTGGGGCCGGACGATAACTGGCTGCCGCCGGATAACGTGCAGGAACACCCCGGCATGGTCATCGCGCACCGCACGTCGCCCACCAATATCGGCATGGCGCTGCTGGCCAATGTGAGCGCCTACGACTTCGGCTATGTAACGCTGGCGCAACTGCTGCAGCGCAGCCGCAATACGCTCGATTCGATGGCGGAGCTGGAACGCCACCAGGGTCACTTCTACAACTGGTACGACACTCAGTCGAAAAAGCCTCTGCAACCGATGTATGTGTCGACCGTGGACAGCGGCAACCTGGCCGGCCACCTGCTGGTGCTGCAGGCGGCGCTGCTGAACGCGGCGGACGACCTGATCCTGGGGCCGCAGCTCCTGACCGGCCTGGAAACCACGCTGCGCGTGCTGCGCGAAGCCGCCGCCGGTGTCGAAGGGCTCGACCCCGCCGCGCTGGACAGGCTGGGCGAGGCGGTGGCACCGCGACAGCCGCCGAATGTGGCCAATCATCCGGTCAACCTGCCGGAGCTGCATGCCTGGCTGGAGCGTGCCACGGCGGCCGCGGAGCGCTTCGCAGCCGAACCTGCGCTGGCGCACGATGCCGCGGCCACCATGTGGGCCGGCGCGCTGGCGACGCAATGCCGCGCCGCCCTGGACGAATTGAACCTGCTGGCGCCATGGGTGGCGGACGGCACAGGGTCGTTCATCGACACGGTGCTGCTGAAGATTCCCACGCTGCGCGAGCTGGCGTCGTATCCGCCGGCCGGCGCGCCGCTGTCCGAGCTGGCGCCGGGCGAGCGCGAACGCCGCCAGCAGATCGGCGTGCTGGTGGAGCAGGGCGCCGCCGTCGCGCGCGAACGCATCGGGCACCTGCACGAGCTGGCGCGGCAGGCATGCGCTTTTGCCCAGGTCGACTACGGCTTCCTGTTCAACCGCACCACCAGGCTGCTGGCCATCGGCTACAACGTCACCGAACGCCGGCTTGACGCCAGCTATTACGACCTGCTGGCTTCCGAGGTGCGGCTGGCCAGCTACGTGGCCGTGGCCCAGGGCCAGCTGCCGCAGGAGCACTGGTTCGCGCTGGGCCGGCAACTGGCCATCGTGCACGGCCGGCCCGTGCTGATGTCCTGGAGCGGTTCGATGTTCGAGTACCTGATGCCGCTGCTGGTGATGCCGACCTATCCGGACACCCTGCTGGACCAGACCTACCACTCGGTAGTGACGGCGCAGATCGAGTACGGCCGCCAGCGTAACGTGCCCTGGGGGGTATCCGAATCGGGCTACACCACCGTCGACGCGGCGATGAATTACCAGTACCGCGCCTTCGGGGTGCCCGGCACGGGCATGAAGCGCGGCCTGGCGGACGACCTGGTGATCGCGCCCTATGCCTCGATGATGGCGCTGATGGTCGAGCCGGAAAGCGCATGCCAGAACCTGCAGAAGATGGCCGGGCTGGGCTTCATGGGCCGCTATGGCTTCTACGAGGCGATCGACTACACGCCGGCGCGGCTGCCGCGCGGCCAGCAGTTCGCCATCGTGAAATCGTTCATGGTGCACCACCAGGGCATGGGTTTCCTGGCGCTCGACTACCTGCTGCACGACCGGCCCATGCAGCGGCGCTTCGAATCGGACCCCATGCTGCAATCGGCCCTGCTGATGCTGCAGGAGCGCAGCCCGCGCATCGGCGCATTCTTCTCCACCAGTTCCGAGCAGGCCGCCGCGGTGCGCTCCACGTCGCACGACCAGGCCGCGCCCGTGCGCGTGCTCACGTAGCCGAACACGCCGCTGCCCGAGGTGCAACTGCTGTCGAACGGCCGCTACCACGTGATGGTGACGGCGGCGGGCGGCAGCTACAGCCGCTGGCGCGACCTGGCCGTGACGCGCTGGCGCGAGGACACCACGCGCGACAACTGGGGCCAGTTCTGCTACGTGCGCGACGAGGATGGCCATTTCTGGTCGAACACTTACCAGCCCACGCTGGCCGAGCCGGAGCACCATGAAGTGATCTTCTCCGAAGGCCGCGCCGAGTTTCGCCGCACCGACCGGGGCATCCACCTGTACACGGAGATCGTAGTGTCGCCGGAAGACGATATCGAGATGCGCCGGCTGCGCGTGACGAACAACTCGAACCGCCCGCGCACGCTCGAACTGACCAGCTTTGCCGAAGTCGTGATGGCGCCCGCCGCGGCCGACGCGGCGCACCCGGCGTTCTCCAAGCTGTTCGTGCAGAGCGAAATCCTGGCTGACGAGAAGGCGATCGTGTGTACCCGGCGCCCGCGCGGCAAGGGCGAACAGCCGCCGTTCATGCTGCACGTGATGACGGTGCACGACGCCGAGGTGCTCGAGGTGTCGTATGAAACGGACCGTGCGCACTTCATCGGCCGGGGCAACACGGCGCGGGCGCCGCGCGCGCTGGTCGAGCCGGGGCCGCTGGGCGGCGGCCACGGTTCGGTGCTGGACCCGGCGGTGGCGATCCGCTACCGCATCACCTTGCAACCGGACCAGATGGCGACCGTGGACATCGCCACCGGCATGACCGAAACGCGCGACGCGGCGCAACACCTGATCGACAAGTACCAGGACCGGCACATGGCCGACCGCGTGTTCGAGCTGGCCTGGACGCACAGCCAGGTCGTGCTGCGCCAGCTGAATGCCAGCGAGGCCGACGGGCAGCTGTACAGCCGCCTGGCCAACCACGTGATCTACCCGAACGCGGCGCTGCGCGCCGACCCTTCCGTGCTGATCAAGAACCACCGCGGCCAGTCGGGCCTGTGGCCCTACGCGATCTCCGGCGACCTGCCGATCGTGCTGCTCCAGGTGAAGGATTCGGCCAATATCGAGGTGGCGCGGCAGATGGTGCAGGCGCACTCCTACTGGCGCCTGAAGGGATTGACCGTCGACCTGGTGATCTGGTTCGAGGACACGTCCGGCTACCGCCAGGCCCTGTATGACCAGATCATCGGCATGATCGCCTCCGGCATCGATGCGCAGGCGATCGACCGGCCGGGCGGCATCTTCGTGCGGCCGCTCGAACAGATCTCCAGCGAAGACCGCGTCCTGTTGCAGACCGTGGCGCGCGTGATCATCAACGACGCGCGCGGCCCGCTGGCCGAGCAGGCCAAGCGCTCCGGGCAATCGGCCTTGCGCATGCCGCCCCTGCTGGCGGACAGCCGCGGCGAGTACGACGACGCGGGGCCTGCCACGCATATCCCGCATGACCTGATCCTGTGGAACGGCTTCGGCGGCTTCACGAGGGATGGCCGGGAGTACGTGATCGTCACCGGCCATGGCCGGGTAACGCCGGCGCCCTGGTCGAACGTGCTGGCCAACCCGCAATTCGGCAGCGTGATCTCGGAGAGCGGCCAGGCCTACACGTGGCACGAGAACGCGCACGAATTCCGCCTCACGCCATGGCACAACGATCCCGTCACCGACGCCAGCGGCGAAGCGTTCTACCTGCGCGACGAGTCCAGCGGCCACTTCTGGTCGCCCACGCCCCTGCCGGCACGGGGCACCGGCGACTACGTGACCCGCCACGGCTTCGGCTACTCCCGGTTCGACCACACCGAGGCCGGCATCACCTCCACGCTGACCACCTTCGTGGCCAGCGACGCGCCGGTGCGCTACACGCTGCTGAAGGTGCGCAACGATTCACCGGTGGCGCGGCGCCTGTCGGCGACCGGCTATGTGGAATGGGTGCTGGGCGAGATGCGTTCGAAATCGGGCCTGCACATCGTGACGGAGCTCGATGCCGTGAGCGGCGCGCTGTTCGCGCGCAATCCTTACAACACCGAGTTCTCGGGCCGGGTGGCCTTCTTCAACGTCGACGCGCCCAACCGCACGGCAACGGCGGACCGCACCGAATTCCTGGGGCGCAACGGAACGCTGGGCAGCCCGGCCGCGATGCGGCGCCAGCGCTTGTCCGGCAAGGTTGGCACGGGCCTGGATACCTGCGGCGCCCTGCAGGTGCCGTTCGAACTGATGCCGGGCGAAGAACGCGAATTCGTGTTCGTGCTGGGCATGGGCGGGCGGCGCAATGCCGACGCCACGGTGATGGTGCAGAAGCATGGCGGCGCCGCCGCCGCCCATGCCGCGCTGGAGGCGGTGCGGGCGCACTGGGAAACGACGCTCGGCGCGGTGCGCATCCAGACGCCGGACGCGGCGCTGGACGTGCTCGCCAACGGCTGGCTCATGTACCAGACCATCGCCTGCCGCCTGTGGGCGCGCAGCGGCTATTACCAGTCCGGTGGCGCGTTCGGCTACCGCGACCAGTTGCAGGATGCGATGGCGATGGTGCACACGGAGCCGCACCTTCTTCGCGAGCACCTGGTGCTGTGCGCGGCGCACCAGTTCGCCGAAGGCGATGTGCAGCACTGGTGGCATCCGCCGTCCGACCGTGGCGTGCGCACGCACTGCTCGGACGACTACCTGTGGCTGCCGCTGGCCACCGCCCGCTACGTGCAGGTGACGGGCGACCTGTCGGTGCTCGACGAAGAGGCCCAGTACCTGGAAGGGCGGCCGGTGAAGCCGGACGAGGATTCCTACTACGACATGCCGGGCCGCTCCCCGCTGGCCGAAAACCTGTACCAGCACTGCGTGCGGGCGATCCGCCATGGCCTGCGTTTCGGCGCCCACGGCTTGCCGCTGATCGGCTCCTGCGACTGGAACGACGGCATGGACAAGGTAGGCGCCGAAGGCAAGGGCGAAAGCGTGTGGCTGGCGTGGTTCCTGATCGACGTGCTGCGGCAGTTCGCCGTGGTCGCGGAGCGGCGCGGCGACATGGGCTTTGCCGAGGAGTGCCGCAGCGAGGCGGCAAAGCTGGCCGAGAACGTCGAATGCAATGCCTGGGATGGCCAGTGGTACCGCCGTGCCTATTTCGACGATGGCACGCCGCTCGGCTCCCACGAGAACGACGAATGCCAGATCGACTCGATCTCGCAGAGCTGGGGCGTGCTGTCCGGCGCCGCGGATCCCGACCGCGCAAAGGGCGCGATGGCGCAGGTCGATGCCCGGCTGGTGCGGCGCGACGGCGGCTTCATCCAGCTGCTCGACCCGCCGTTCGACAAGGCCGACCCGAACCCCGGCTACATCCAGGGTTATGTGCCGGGCGTGCGCGAGAACGGCGGCCAGTACACGCACGCCGCCGTCTGGACCGTGATGGCATTCGCCAGGATGGGCGACACGGCGAAGGCGTGGGAGCTGATGCGGCTGATCAATCCGGTGCAGCATGCGTCCAGCGCGGAAAATGCCGCCGTCTACAAGGTGGAACCTTACGTGGTGACGGCCGACATCTACGCGGTGCACCCGCACGTCGGGCGCGGCGGCTGGAGCTGGTACACGGGATCGTCCGGCTGGATGTACCGGCTGATCCTGGAATCGCTGCTGGGACTGGAGCGCAAGGGCGACCGCCTCGCGCTGGCGCCGCGCCTGCCGGACGAGTGGGACGGCTTCGACCTGTCGTACCGCTATGGCTCGGCCACCTACGCGATCCGCGTCACGCGCGGCCCGGCGGCGCTGGCGGTCGACGGCGTCGCGCAGCAGGGCAACGAGATCGCGCTGGCCGACGACGGGCGCGAGCACACCGTCGACCTGCATGTCCCCTGAAAATGTTGCTCGAAACCCGGTGACAGGCACCGGCAATTTTGCAACGACTGTTTCAAAAATCGAGGTGCCTGTCACCGGTTTTGCCACCGGTTTTGGCGGTTTTACAGGCCCACGGCCGTGCCTGCCCCCATCAGCGTGGCCACGCCCAGCACGACGAAGATCACGGCGGCGATGCCGTGCACCAGCTTCAGGTTGACGGCCGTGGCGGCGCGTTTGCCCAGGTAGACGGCGGGAACGTTCGCCAGCATCATGCCCAGCGTGGTGCCGACCACGACCGGAATCAGCGCATCGAAGCGGGCGGCCAGCGCCACGGTGGCGATCTGGGTCTTGTCGCCCATCTCGGCCAGGAAGAACGCCACGACCGTGGCGGTGAACACGCCGTAGCGACTGGCGGGCGTGTCGTCCTCGTCGATTTCGTCGGGCACCATGATCCAGGCGGCCATGGCGATGAAGCCCAGGCCGAGGATCCAGCGCAGCGCGCCGGGGCCCAGCAGCTCGGTCAGCCAGGTGCCGACCGCCGCCGCGCAGAAGTGGTTGACGACGGTGGCGACGAAGATGCCGGCCACGATCGGCAGCGGGCGGCGGAACTGGGTGGCGAGCACGAAGGCGAGCAATTGGGTCTTGTCGCCGATTTCGGCAAGGGCGACGATGCCCGTGGAGACGAGGAAGGCTTCCATGTAGGTGGCTGGGGGCCGGATGTTAACCAAGGATCCATGAGCGGTCCCGGCCCCTGTTAGTTTGTGCGGCCGCCCGTGGATCATTGGTCTCGCCAGACCCGCGCCGGTATGGAACCGGCGCCGGCCACCTGCGCCACGGCCTGCGGGCCGATCATGTTGACGCAGGTTCTTCCCGCGGCGGCGCTGCCGGTGCGCGGGCAAGGAGGCTACTCCCCAAAGAACGGGCGCCATGATAGCAGAGTCGGGGCCGGCGGAGCATGAAATCGGTGTTCCGTATGCTATTCTGCACCGCGCCCGCGCCGGCGATCCCGGCGCAAGCCCGACTCTCAGTACATGTCAAATAAAGGAAGCACATGCGAAAACCTTCTTTGCGCCTGGCGATATCCGCCGCGCTGGCACTGCTCGCAACCGCGGCCCACGCCCAGGACCCGCTCAGCTATGCCCGCTACAACGAGGTGCGCACGACCGACCTGTACCTCGACCTGAAGGCCGATTTTTCCCGCAAGACGCTGACCGGTTACGCCGAGCTGACGCTGAACTGGCTGGACAAGAACGTGCGCACCCTGGTGCTCGACACGCGCCAGCTGTCGATCGCCCGCGTGCAGGTGCAGAACGACGACGGGCGCTGGGTGCCGGCCTCCTACCTGCTGGACCGCCCCGATCCGAAGAAGGGCCAGGCGCTGCGCATCGCGCTGCGCAACCAGCCGAAGAAGGTGCGCGTGTATTACCACACGGCGCCCACCGCCGGCGCGTTGCAGTGGCTGACGCCGGCGCAGACGCTGTCCGGCAAGCGCCCGTTCATGTTCAGCCAGTCGCAGGCGATCGAAGCGCGCTCCTGGGCGCCGGTGCAGGACACGCCAGCCGTGCGCTTCACGTACGGCGCGCGCATCCAGGCGCCGAGCGGCATGCGCGTGGTGATGAGCGCCGAGAACGATCCGCAATCGACGGGGGCGGGCGGCTGGAAGTTCCGCATGCCGCAGCCCGTGCCTTCCTACCTGCTGGCGATCGCGATCGGGGAGATCGACGTGCGCAATGTGGGCCCGCGTTCGGCCGTGTATGCCGAACCTGGCCGCATCGAGGCCGCCGCGTTCGAACTGGCCGATACCGAGAAGATGATCGCCGCCGCCGAATCGCTGTACGGGCCATACCGGTGGGGGCGGTATGACATGATCGTATTGCCGCCGTCGTTCCCGATCGGCGGCATGGAAAACCCGCGCATGACCTTCCTGACGCCGACGATGATCGCCGGCGACCGCAGCCTGAACGACCTGATCGCGCACGAGCTGGCGCATTCGTGGTCCGGCAATCTCGTCACCAATGCCTCGTGGAAGCACTGGTGGCTCAACGAAGGCTTCACCACCTATGTGACCACGCGTATCATCGAGATCCTCTATGGCCGCGAGTTCGCGGACATGAACCTGCAGGTCGAGCAGGAAGAGGCGCTGGCATCGCTGAAGGAGATCCCGACCGCCAAGCAGGCCTTGCTCACGCGCGATCCGGACGTGAATCCGGAGACCTACACCGACGAAGGCCTCGCGTATCCGAAGGGCGCGTGGTTCCTGCGCACGCTCGAGCAGCGCGCCGGCCGCGAAGTGTTCGACCCGTTCCTGCGCGGCTGGTTCGACACGCATGCCTTCCAGTCGGCCACCACCGACCAGTTCCTTGCCTACCTGCGCAGCAACCTGCTGGACAAGCATCCCAACGTGATGAGCCCGGCCGAACTGGATGAATGGCTGTACGGGCCCGGCATCCCGGCCAGCGCGCAGCGCGTGGTATCGCAGCGCTTCCAGGCAGTCGACGCCCAGCGCGCCGCCTGGCTGAAGGGCGAGCAGGCGACGGCCGACCTGACGGCGCGCGGCTGGAGCGCGCCCGAGTGGATGCACTTCCTGAACGACATCGACAACAAGGCCAGCGCCGAGCAGTTGCGCGAGCTGGACCAGACCTTTGCGCTGAAGACCAGCAAGAACAACGAGATCGCCTACCGCTTCTATCTCGCCTCGGTGCATGCCGGCTACGACGTGCGCGAACAGCTGCAGGCCTTCCTGATGAGCGTGGGCCGGCAGAAGTTCGTGGTGCCGCTGTACACGGCGCTGCTGAAGAATCCCAAGGATGCCGCCTGGGCGAAGAGCGTGTTCGCCAAGGCGCGCCCGCGCTATCACCCGGAAACGCAGAAGTCCGTCGACAAGCTGCTGAAAAAATAATGGAGTAAGGATGTTCCTGAAGAAAACCACCGCCGCGCTGGTGCTGTGCGCCTGCGCGTCGCTCGCCCTGCCGGCCGCGCCGGCGCTGGCGTTCGATGCCGCCACCACCGCCACCGCGCCGGCCTTCGACCTGGCGCGCGACGTCAACCGCGCCCTGAAGACCTTCGACGTGCCGGGCATGGCGATCGCCATCGTCAAGGACGGCAAGGTGATCGCCGCGCAGGGCTTCGGCGTGCGCAAGCTGGGCGATCCGGCGCCGGTCACGGCGAAGACGCTGTTCGAGATCGCGTCGAACTCGAAAGCCTTCACGGCCGTGGCGCTGGCCAGGCTGGTCGACGAGGGCAAGCTCGATTGGGACGACCCGGTGATCAGGCATCTGCCGGACTTTCGCATGTACGACCCGTACGTGACGCAGGAAATGACGGTGCGCGACCTGCTCACGCACCGCAGTGGCCTGGGCCTGGGAGCGGGGGACCTGCTGTGGTGGCCGACAACGACGTTCTCGACCGACGAGATCATCCATAACCTGCGCTACGTGAAGCCGGCCACCAGCTTCCGCGCCAGCTACGCCTACGACAACCTGCTGTACATCGTGGCCGGCCGCATCATCGCGCAAAAGACGGGCAAGAGCTGGGGCGAGGCGGTGCAGGGCCAGATCCTGGACCCGCTGGAGATGACGAATACCACGACCAGCGTGGCGGCCATGCTGCGCGCGCCCGACCACTCGGCGCCACACAGCCGCATCAACGACCGGCAAGCCGTCGTCAAGCCGCTGCCGGTCGAGAACGCGGTGGGCGCGGTGGGGATCAATACGAGCGCCGAGGATATCGCCAAGTGGATGAACGTGCTGCTGGCCGGCGGCGAACTGCCCGAGGGCGGCAAGCGACTGTTCTCCGCCAGGCAATCGCGCGAGCTCTGGACGCCCGTCACGCCGATGAAGATCGCGGAACCCAAGCCGGCCCTGGCCGCCACGCGCGCCAACTTCAATGCCTATGCGCTGGGCTTCAACGTGCGCGACTACCGCGGCAAGAAGCTGGTGTTGCACGGCGGCGCGCTGCAGGGCTTTTATTCGCGCGTGCTGATGGTGCCGGAAGAGAAGCTGGGTATCGCGATCTTCACCAACGCCGAGAATTCGGGCTCGATGACGTCGCTGCAATGGCGCATCCTCGACCATTACCTGGGCGCCGCGCCGACCGACTGGATCGGCCTCATCGCCGCCGAGGAACAGGAGCGGCTGCGCCAGGACCGCGAAAAGGTCGGCAAGGCCGCGGCAAGCCGCGCCGCCGGCTCGAAGCCCTCGCTGCCGCGCACCGCTTACGACGGCGAGTACAGCGACCCGTGGTACGGCAAGGTGGTGATCCGGCACGAAGGCAACAGGCAGGTCATGGCCTTCACGCGCACGCCGGACCTCGTCGGCGAGATGGTGCACTTCCAGCACGACACGTTCATCGTGCGCTGGAAGGAGCGCAACTTCAATGCCGACGCCTACGTCACCTTCGCCCTGAACCCGGACGGCTCGATCGAGCGGGCGAAGATGTCGGCCATTTCCGACGAAACCGACTTCAGCTACGACTTCCACGACCTGGCGCTGACGCCGGTAAAAGCCAGGAAGGTGGAGTGACGCCACGGGGCCGGGGCAGGGCCGAGCGTCGTACCGCCCCGGTTTCAGGAGTTGTTCAGGAGTTCACCTCGATCGCCTGGCTGTTTTCATGGCGCATGCTGCACCGCAACCATGAATGAGCTGATAAAATTATTTTAAATACTATAAAAATATACAACACTTGGCATTGTCGCGGCGCCATGCGCGGGGGTAAGCTAGCAAGCTGGCGGCACGTAACAGTGTGCCGCCGTGTGATGCTCCAGGAAAAAATTCATTGCAATAGTGAGTTTCAGTGAGTTTGTTTCATGTGCAAATGCGGCATAATCACGCCCTTGTCATAAAAGTGAAAGTATTCTTCGCATGAGTGAACTGATGTTGTCGGTAGCTGCCGTTTGCGGTTCCATGGTGCTGGGCTTCATTGCCTTTTGCAGCTTCATGAGCCGGCTCCAGCGCAAATAGGATACGGCGGCCGCCGGCGGGCAAGACCGGCGGCTGTGGAGTCGGAAGCGGACCACCGGTACATCGGTAAGCGGTTCATCGGTAAACGACACTGCGATAACGGCACCGCAGCAATGGAACTGCGGGGACGGCACCGTGGTAACGGCACCGTCCCCGGTGCCGGTGCTGGTCAGGGCTTCACGAACTTCAGCGTCATGCGATCGCTTTCGCCGATCGCCGCATATCTTTCACGGTCCACCTCCTTGTTCGCGTAGGTCGGCGGCAGCGCCCACACCCCACCCTTGTGGTCGGCCGTGTCCCTGGGATTCGCATTCACTTCCGACTTCGCCGCCAGCTTGAAGCCAGCCGCCTCGGCCATCCTGATCACATAGGCTTCGTGCACATAGCCGCTCGACGTGGTTGCATCCTGCGTTTTCGCGGCAGGCAGGCGATGATCGACAACGCCGAATACGCCGCCCGGCTTGAGGGCGTCGTACACGCTCTTCAGGACGGCTTTCAGCCGGCCATCGCCTTCCTCGGTCCAGTTGTGCACGTTGCGGAAGGTGAGCACCATGTCGGCGCTGTTCTTCGGCGCGTAGTTGAACACCCCATTGGCGGGCTCGAACGCGCCCAGTCGTACCTTCCCGAACGCGGCGGGATTGCCGTCGAGCTTCTGCTTGAAGCGCTCGCCGGCCCGGGCGACGTTCGCGGCCTTCGATTCCGGCGTCGCGCCCGCCGCGATCAGCTGGCCGCGCTCGCGCAGGTAGGGCGCCAGGATCTCCGTATACCAGCCGGCGCCCGGCGACAGTTCCACCACCGTCATGTCGGGGCGGATGCCGAAGAAGGTCAGCGTCTCGTACGGATGGCGGTACACGTCCCGTTTCACGTTCTCGGGGCTGCGCTGGCTGCCGCCGATGGCGGCCTTCAGCGCGTCGTCCGCCAGCGCGGGCGCGCTGCAGGTGGCTGCCAGCATGGCGGCGGCGAGGATTCGTTTCATGCGATCTCCTTATGAGCATATGCGCGGCGCGAGAATGGCCGCGTCCCGGCGATGATGTGCAATAAAGACAAGCCGGTCAAGCTCGCCGCGCCCGCCGCCCCCCGCGTTGGCCTATTCCTGCCAGCGCCGCACGTACTCCGGCGCCGCGACATCGCAGCCGGTATCGACCACGGGGGCGCCGCGCGTTTCCCGCAGCGGCAGCACGCCGGCCCAGGCCGCGATGGCGAGGTCGGCCTCTTCGTCTTCCGGTGGCCCGCCGCGCACCTTGCAGGCCGCTTCATCCAGGGGAATGCGCAACACGGTGGTGGCCGCGTACTCCTTGTCGTTGCCGGGCCTGATCTCGCGCTGCCGACCCGGCACCAGGTGTTCCATGAACGCTTCCAGCGCCGTGCGCTTGCCCTGCGCATCGACCGCCGCGAAGCGGCCGTAGATCACGGCGCTGCGGTAGTTCATCGAGTGGTTGAAGGCGGAGCGTGCCAGCACGAGGCCATCGACGTGCGTGATCGTCACGCAGCAATCGCCGCCGAGCAGGCACTTGATCATGCGGCTGCCGTTCGAGCCATGGATGTACAGGTCGTTGCCGATGCGCCAGCAGGCGGTGGGAATGCAGTGCACGTCGTGCCCGTCGTGGAAGGCCACGTGGCAGACCCAGGCGGCATCGATGATGGCATGCAGCACAGCGGCATCGTGACTGGCGCGGTTGGCGGAACGTTTCACTTGCGTGCGGCCTTGCGTGCGGGAGGAAGAAGAAGTGTTCATGGTCTCCATTCGGTGGGTTGAGGGCGCACTATAATGGCGCTGCTGGCTCCTGGAACAGGTCCACTGCCAGCCTATTGATTGGAACCACAATGGACTACGCCCTGCTGTTGTCGACCTTCTCCCGCGACCATGGCCACCACAGCTGGCCACGCCAGCGCCTGCTGCACGAATGCCTGCGCCACGCGATCCGGGCGGGAACCCTGGCGGCAGGCACCCGCCTCGTGGCCACGCGAGCCCTGGCGGCCGAGCTGGGCATGGCCCGCAATACGGTGCTGTATGCCTATGAACAGCTGGCCAGCGAGGGTTTCGTGATGCCCGATCGGCGCGGCACCGTCGTCGCCCGCGTGATGCCCGATGCCGCGCCGGGAGGAGGTGCCGCACCCGAGCGCCGCGGCCGGCCGGCACCGGTCCAGGCGGGCCTGTCGCGCCGCGCGCTGGACCTGCGGCCGCTGTCGAACGGCGCCAGCGAAGGCCAGGCCTTCGTGCCGGGCGTGCCGGACCTGCACGCGTTTCCGCTGGGCCTGTGGCGCCGCCTGCTGGACCGGGCCTGGCGCAAGCTCGATCCAAGGCAACTGAACTACGGCGACCCGGCCGGGGAGTGGACGCTGCGCGGCGCGATCGCCGATTACCTGCGTGCCTCGCGCGGCGTCGTCTGCGCCGCGGAGCAGGTATTCATCACCGACGGCAGCCAGGCCACGCTGGACCTGTGCGCCCGCGCCTGCGCGGACGAAGGCGACATCGTGTGGCACGAAAACCCCGGCTACGGCGGCGCGCTGGCCGCGTTCCGCCATGCCGGCCTGGCGGTCGAAGGCATCGCCGTGGACGAAGAGGGCATGGCGCCGGCGGCGCAGGACTGGAAGGCACGCAAGCCGAGGCTGATCTACACGACGCCATCGCACCAGTACCCGGTCGGCACGGTGCTGTCGCTGGCGCGGCGGCTGGCGCTCATCGACGGCGCCCGGCGCGCCGGCGCCCTGATCATCGAGGACGACTACGACAGCGAGTTCCGCCACGACGGCCCGCCGCTGGCCGCCATGCAGGGCCTGGTGCCCGACGCGCCGGTGCTCTATTGCGGGACGTTCAGCAAGACGATGTTCCCCGGCCTGCGCATCGGCTACCTGGTGGCGCCGCCCGGCCTGGCGCCGCAACTGGCGCTGCTGCGCGCCCAGTCGGCATCGGCGGGGCGGGCGGCCGAGCAGCTCGCGCTGGCGGAGTTTCTCGCCAGCGGCCAGTTCCTGCTGCACCTGCGCCGCATGCGGCGGCTGTACCGCGAGCGCCGCGATGCGCTGGTGAGCGCGCTGGAAACGCACCTGGGCCGCATCGCCACCGTGCACGGCGCCTCGGCCGGCATGCACCTGTCACTGCGGCTCCCGGACTGGCTGCCGGACGAAGCGATCCGCGCCCGCGCGCGGGAAGAGGGGATCGTGGTGAATGCGCTGTCGACGCACGCGGTGGGGGAAGGGGGAGCCTGGAATGGCCTGATGCTGGGGTATGCCCAGGTGCCGGCGGACGCGATGGAGGGCCTGGTGAAGCGGCTGGCGGCCGTGGTGCACCTGGCCGCCTACGGAGCCGGCTATGGAGCCGGCAAAAGCCGGCCGCGGCAGGTCAGGCGACCCGCGCGGCCGGGAGGACGTTAGAACGCCCAGTCACCCCGCACGTACATGCTGCGCCCATTGATGCCGAACGGGCAGGTTTCCCAGCAGTGCGTGAAGCCCAGTTGCGGGAACGGCGCGGCGCCGGTCTTGTCCCATTCCGTCGGGTAGGTGTCGAACACGTTGTTCACGCCCAGTTGCAGGCTGAGCTTCTTCGTGAAGTTGTAGCGCAGCGTCATGTCCGCTAGCCACTTGCCTTCCCAGGTCTGGATGAAGCCCGGCGTGAAGCCCTGGCCCTTTACCTCGCCGTAGTAGTTGGCCCGCACGTTGCCGTTCCACTTGCCTACCGTGTAGTCGGCCGACAGCACATGGTGCTTGCGCGGCTGGCCGTGCTCGATCAGCGTGACCTGCGAAGCGTCGAACAGCTGCTCGCCCGTCAGGATCGAGGAAGTGGAATGGCGGCCCGTCACTTCGGTCTTGTTGAAGCCCAGCTGGCCGGACAGCACCAGCGTGGAACCCGGCCACCGCGAGGTGTGCTCGGCCACGATGTCCAGGCCCTTCGTCTTGGTGTCGACGGCGTTGGTGAAGAACTGCGCCTGGCCCACCTTCAGCGGCACCAGCACGTTGGCGATCGGCCCGCCGCCCGCTTCCGGTGCGATCGTGCTGGAAAACACGATGCGGTCCTTGATCTTGATCTGGTACACGTCGGCCGTGAGCGAGAAGTTCGGCAACGGACGCAGCACCAGGCCCATGCTGGCATTGCGCGACGTTTCCTCCTTCAGCGGCGCGATGCCCAGCGCGCGGGTCACGGGGCTGTCCTGCCGGGCCGTCAGCGTCTCGGTCAGCACGCCTTCCGCGTTCAGGTTGGTCGACACGGAGCTGTAGAACGCCTGTTGCACGCCGGGCGCGCGGAAGCCGGACGAATAGCTGCCGCGCACGCCCACCTGTTTCGACGGATCCCAGCGCGCGGTGACCTTGCCGGTGGTGGTGTTGCCGAAGTCCGAGTATTTTTCGTAACGCACCGCGCCCGTCAGCAGCAGCGTGTCGAGCGCGCGCCATTCCACGTCGCCGTACAGGGCGATATTGTGGCGCCCCTCGTCGACGGCGGTCGACGGCGTATAGCCGGGGAAGCCCTGGGTGCCCGACGCGGCAATGGTGCCTGCCGGCGTAAGAATCTGGATCGCCGGGTTGTTCGTGCGGCCGTACTGGTACGACACGGGGTCGCCGGCCTCGATCTCGTAGCCGTCGCGGCGCCATTCGAAGCCGGTGGCGAAGAACACGCCCTTGGCGAGCGGGCCCTTCACGTCGGCGTTGAAGGTGGTCTGGTTGAACTTCAGCTTGCCGGTATCGGCTTCCAGAGGGGACTCGGCATAGATGCCGCCGCCCGGCCGCGGCTCGTACCAGTAGCTGACGTTGATCGTGTTCTTTTCATGGAACGCCAGCTCACTGCGGCCATGATTGACCGAAACGTCGGCCTTCCATTCGTTCGGCAGGTCGAGGCGGTAACCGACGGCCAACGATGCATCCTTGACCGTGGTGCGGATGTTCGGCAGGTAGCCGTTCGGGTACACCGCCGTGACGGTGCGGTCGTCGCCGGCCGAGCGGAAGAAGCCGGAAGAATCGCCCTTGCGCTTCGAAGCGCCGCCGAAGGCGTAGAACTCGCCGCCACGGCCCGCGGGCAGTGCCGCGTTGGCCCACAGGTAGGCATCCTTCGCATCGCTGTCGCCGATCCGCTGCGTGACGCGCGGCGGATCGGTGCGGGCGGTATCGAGGCCGGCGCGGTTGGTCTCGTTGCGGCGGCGGCCTTCGACGGAAACGTTGATATAGCCGCCGTCGCTGCCCAGCGCCCAGCCGCGGTTCACGCTGCCGGAGATCATGTCGCCGTCGCCTTCGGAGGTGGTGCCCACCTGGCCGGAGACCTGGGTCTCGTTCACGTTCGACTTCAGCACGATGTTGATCACGCCGGCGATCGCGTCGGAACCGTATTGGGCGGCCGCGCCGTCGCGCAGCACCTCGATGTGATGGATGGCCGACAGGGGGATCGCATTGATGTCGGTGCCGGCCGAGCCGCGGCCGACGGTTTGCTGCACGTTGACGAGCGCCTGCTGGTGCCGGCGCTTGCCGTTCACCAGCACCAGCAACTGGTCGGGGCCCAGCGAACGCAGGGTCGCGGGCCGGATGATGTCGGTACCGTCGCTGATGAACGTGGACGAGAAGTTGAACGACGGGTCCAGCGTCTGAAGCAGCTTGCCCAGCTCGAGCGGGCCGGCTGTCTGCATGTCCTTCACGTTGATCAGGCCGACCGGGGCGGCGGTGTCGAGGGCGGTACGCGCGGCCGAGCGCGACCCCAGCACGACGACGGTTTGTTGTTCGGCCTGTGCCGCGGGGGCGGCTTGGGCGGCGGATGCTTCGGTCTGTGCACAGGCCTGCGTTGCCAGCAGCAGCGCGGCGCCGGCCAGGGCGGTGCGGCGGAAGATGATCTGCTTCATGTGTCTTTTATCGTCTCTTGGTTGGATGGGGTGAAGCACGCGGTGGGGGTGTCCCGCGCTGAGTCTAACTGGCCGGTAATAAAGTTGTAACGCGCTGTTGCGCCAGATGAACGGAGTGAAAATATTGCGTGATTAATACGGGAAACTGCCGTACGCTGTTGGCCCTTCGTTGCGAGAAGCGCACTTTTCGCACTGCCGGCGCGGCATTTTTACGACAGTTCCACGGTTGTGCGGCAGCAGGCTGCCTGGGGACACGGGGCAGGGCGCCCCGCGCCGAAGGGGGAGGAGAAGGATACGCGGCGGCCGCTGGCGCGCCGCATCAGGCGTGGTCCAGCATCCACTCCTTCAAGCCGTCCACCCACTTCTTCGCCGGCAGGTTGTAGGTCTTCCTGATTGCCGCGGCGCGGTCGTACAGCACGGAAAAGTCGAGCACCGGCGCGGACTTGAAGGCGATCGCGACGATGTTCGCGTCGTGCACCTCGGGCAGCCATGCCACGGCGTCGAAGGCCAGTTCCATGTGCTGCAGGTTCTTGCCGTAGTTGTCGAACTCGCCGAAGACATTGGCGGTCATGATGCCGCGCTCGGTGAGGCAAGCGCTGCATGCCTGGTAGAACTCCGGCGTGTCGAGCACGGGGCCGCGCGCTTCCTCGTCGTACAGGTCGACCTGCAAGACGTCGATGCTGCCGTGATTGGCCGGGTCGTTGACGAAATCGAGCGCGTCCATCTGCCGCACGTTTAGCCGCCCGTCATTCGGCGGCAGTCCGAACAGGGCTTCGCAGATCGCGATCACATTCGGGTTCAGTTCCGCGGCCGAGACCCGGGCATCCGGAAAACGGGCATGGCAGAACTTGGTCAGCGCGGCGCTGCCCAGCCCGAGCTGGGCGATGTGGCGTGGGCGGTCCAGGAACAGCAGCCACATCATCATCATCTGCACGTATTCGAGCTCGATCGCATCCGGCTTCGCCAGGCGCATGGCGCCCTGCACCCACGAGGTGCCAAGGTGGAGCGAGCGTACGCCTTCGAATTCGGTGATGGTGGCGGGAGGGTGGCCGGGCAGGTCGAAACGGTTCTTTTGCATCGCGCGAGTGTACCAACGGGCGCGAAAAAAAAGGCGCCGAAGCGCCTTTTCATGATGCGGTACTGCTGAAATGAAATTACTGCTGCTTGCGACGACGTGCGGCGAAGGCCAGCACGCCCAGGCCGCCGGCCAGCATGCCGTAGGTGGCAGGTTCCGGGATCGGGCTCGTCACGTTGAAGTCGCCGCCGTAGGAAGCAGCGTTGCCGGTGACGGTGCCGGACACGACCAGCGTCAGCGGGCCGGAGACTTCTTGGCCCAGGATTGCAGCGATCGACAGCGGGCCGATATCGCCCGAGTCAACGTTCACGCCGTTCAGCGTGATGCTGGTGAACGACAGGTCGGACACGCTGGTTGCCGTGTTGATCAGGCTGCCGAACACGGTGCCTTCGCCGCTGAAACCGGTGAAGGTGAAGGTGTCGGTGAAGGAACCGGCCAGGTGCGAAGCACCCAGGGAAGCCGAGTACACGTTCGGACCGCCGATCAGGTCGATGGTGTAGTCGGCAGCCAGAGCGGAACCGAAGGCGGGCAGCAGGGCAGCTGCCAGTGCGAGAGATTTCAATTTCATGCTTACCTCGTCGAAGGGTTATTAACTATAGGAGTCGACAAGTTAAGCCAGCTTTAAGGTGTTGTCAATATTTTATTGAGAGCGTTACAATTAGCTACAAAAAAAAAGACGCCGAAGCGTCTTTTTTGCCACTCATCAACGGTTTTTAAATGCTTTTAGGAACTTTTGAGTGAAGTTTGCAACTTTTTGCGGCTGAGCATGGCGAGAACGCCCAGGCCACCCAACAGCATGCCGTAGGTTGCCGGTTCCGGTATCGGACTGATGTTGATGGTGCCCGCGTAGCTGGCCGAGGCCGCGCCCATCATCCCTTCCGTGTCGCCGTACACGGTCAGAACCAGCGGGCCCATGATCGGTTCGCCCAGCATCCACCCGTATTCGAACACGCCGTTTCCGGTCAACGTCATCGCATAGCCATTGATTTCGGCAGCGTAGAAATTGATGTTTGTTGCCGGTTGGAATCCGATCGTCACCAGGCTCGCGTCCACGGACCACGAACCGCTCGTCGGCGAGAAGTTGAAGATGTCGATGAAATCGCCGGTTTCGGTATGCGTGACACCGAAATGCGCGGACAGCGTGCCGTCGGCGTTGCCGCCCAGGTTTACGTTCGTCACGGTATCGTCGGCGTACGCCGCGCTGCCGAACGCCAGCGCGACAGCCACCGCCGTGCTGCTCAGCGCGCTACTCAAGACGTTGGAATATTTCATGATGGAATCCCCGGAAAAAGTGCCGCCCAATGCGGGCCGCGTGGTTCCACATTAGAACTGCCGGGTTCCCTCGCCACAGGTTTATTGTTGCCTTATGAGTAGGCTCAATTCGTTAAGAAAACCGACAGCGGTCATGTTGTGTCCGCCCTACGTTCCGCCGGCAATAGCAGCGTGACGGCCAGGCCGCCACCGTCGCGGTTGGCCAGCGTGATACGGCCACCATGCGCCTCGGCAATCTCGCGCGCGAGCGCCAACCCCAGTCCCGTACCGCTGCGCTTGGTGGAATAGAAGGGCACGAGCGCGTTCGTGAGCACGGCATCGCTCATGCCCGGACCGCGGTCGCGTACCTCGATCCGTACCGTATCCTGCGCGCGCCGGATTTCCAGGGCGACAGCATCGGCAGGGGAGCCCGATTCATGCGCATTCTTCAGCAGGTTCAGCAGCGCCTGTTGCAGCTGGGCGGCATCGAATGCGGCAGTTTCGGGCGGCAACGTGCCCTCGAGCCGGAACGTGGCCTGCCCGGCCAGCCCGGCAACGAAGGCGGGCCAGGCATGCGGGGTCAACCGCGGCGCCGGCAGTTTCGCGAAGCGCGCATAGCCGAGGATGAATCCCTCCAGGTGGCGCGTGCGTTCCTCGATGGTCGCAAGGATCTGGGGCAGCCGTTCGGTCTGGCCACGGCGCACCAGTTCGGTGCCGGAATGGGCCAGGGATGCCAGCGGGGCCAGCGAATTGTTCAGCTCATGGCTGATCACGCGGATCACTTTCTTCCACGTCTGCACTTCCTGCCGCCGCAGCTCGAGCGTCAGCTGGCGCAACAGCAACAGTTCGTGGCGGCGCCCGTTCAGGTGGAAGCGGCGCCGCGCCAGGTGGAACACCTCTTCCTCGTCGCCTTCGCCGATCGTGAACAGGCCGTCGCCGCCGCGCGCGACGGCGTCGCGCAGCGGCGCCTTCGCCGATTCCAGCAGGGCGTCGAGGCGGTGCCCTTCCAGCTTGCGCCCGGCGCCCAGCATGTGGCGCGCCGCGACGTTCGCATACACGATCGGCCCCGCATCGGCGACCAGCAGCATCGCCACCGGCGTGTTCTGCACCATCGTATCGAGCAGCAGCTCGCGCTGCACGAGGTTGAGCCGCTGTTCGCGCAACACTTCGCCCAGCGCGTTGTGGGCGGCCACGAGTTCGCTCAGCTCGTCGTCATGCGGCCAGTGCAGGCTGAAGGAAAAGTCGCCATCGCGGTAGCTGGTGACGGTGCCGGCCAGCGCCCGGTACAGCGACACGATCGGTCGCAGTTGCGCGCGGATCGTGATCACCGACAGCGGTACCACGCACAGCAGGCAGACGCCCAGCACCAGCAGTGGCCGGCCGGGGAGGTAATGGTCGAGCGCCAGCGCGATGACGATGCCGACGGTGAGCAGCGTGCCCACCAGTGCCGACCAGCGCGTGAGAAGGGAAAGTCGCATGCCTTCCGATGGGGCCTTGCGCCGCGGCGCCCTCAGGGGCGCGCGATGCCGAGCCGTTCCATGCGGCGGTACAGGGCCTGGCGCGACAGGCCCAGTTCGGCGGCCGCCTGTGCCACCACGCCATTGGCCCGGGCCAGCGCGCCGCTGATCGCATCGCGGTCGGGTTCCGCATCCGGCGCGCCAGCGGCGGCAGGGGCGGGCAGGCCCAGGTCGGCGGCGCCGATGGCGGGCCCGGCGGAGAGCAGGCGGGCGCGTGCCATCACGTTCTTCAGTTCGCGCACATTGCCCGGCCACGGGTGCCCCAGCAGGGCCGCTTCCGCGTCCGGCAGCAATGCCTTGCCGGCGCCGCGGAAGTGCCTCGCCAGCGGCAGGATGTCGCCGGGGCGGCTGGCCAGCGCGGGCAGCTTCAATTCGATCACGTTGAGGCGGTAGTACAGGTCTTCGCGGAAAGTGCCCGCGCGGATCATGGCCGGCAGGTCGGCGTTCGTGGCGCTGACGATGCGCACCGCCACCGTGCGCTCGCGGTTCGAGCCCAGGCGCTCGAAGCGGCCCGTTTCCAGCACGCGCAACAGCTTCATCTGGCCCGCCAGCGGCAGGTTGCCGATTTCGTCGAGGAACAGCGTGCCGCCGTCGGCCGCCTCGAACTTGCCCTCGCGGGCCCTGGAGGCGCCGGTATAGGCACCCGCATCGGCGCCGAACAGTTCGGCCTCGATCAGTTCGCCCGGCAACGCGCCGCAATTGAGCACCACGAAGGGACCGCCGGCCACCTGCGAATTGGCCTGGATGATCTCGGCGATGCGTTCCTTGCCCGTGCCGTTCGGGCCGCTGATCAGCACCGGTACGTCGGCCCGCGCGACCTGGCAGGCGAGGTGGATGACGCGCTCGGTGGCTGGGTCCTGCCACACCAGGCCGCGCAGGTCGTACTGTTCCAGTTCGCGCCGCTGCCGCAACTCGCCCTGCATGCGCTGGCGCAACGCACGGTTGGCCTGGCCCAGTTCCAGCAGGTTCTTGACCGTGGCCACGAGGCGGTTGTCATCCCACGGCTTGGCCAGGTAGTCGGCGGCGCCGGCCTTCACCAGGTCCACCGCCGCGTCGAGATGCGTCCATGCCGTGAGCAGGATCACCGGCAGGTCCGGGTGGCGCTTGCGGATCGCCCGGAACAGCGCCACGCCCTCTTCGCCGGAGGTGGTGTCGGCGGTGAAGTTCATGTCCTGTATCACCAGGTCGATCACCGCGGCACGCCGCTCCAGCAGCGCCAGCCCCTCGTCGGGCGAGGCGGCGCAGAGGGTGGCGATATCGTGCAGCGAGAACAGCACTTCCAGCGCCATCGTGATGGCGGCATTGTCGTCAATGATCAGTACGGTCGGCATGATGGCGCCAGCATAACATTCCGCGCTTCCTAGACGACACCGCGAGTGGCCGTGGCCGGCGAAATGCTGGCCGCGCGCCATGCGGGCCCGTACACGGCGGCGATGCCCAGGCCCAGGAAGATGGCGGCTCCGGCCAGCAGGTAGCTGCCGGGCAGCCGCGCCAGTTCCAGGCTGGCGACCAGGAAATGATTCAGGCCCAGCGCGCCGAGCAGGCCGGCGGCGATGCCGGCGCTGGTGATCATCACGTTCTCCGTGACGAAGTAGCGCAGGATGTCGACGCGGCGCGCCCCGAGCGCGCGGCGCACGCCGATCTGCTTGCGCCGCTGCGTGACCCACAGGCTGGCCATGCCGACGATGCCGCTGGCCGTGACCAGCATCAGCAGCACGCTGACTGCGACCAGCATCCAGGCCAAGCCGCGGTCGGCCCGATAGCGGTCGGTGCGATCGTCATCGAACGTTTTCGCGCGCACCACGATCCGGTTGTTGGCATCCTTGCGCAAGGCCGCCTCCGCTTCCTTCATCACGCGGTCGCGCTGGCCCGGTTCGGCACGCACCGTGTACATCGCGCGGGGCGAGGTGATGCGGCGGATCGGCTGGATGATCGACATCTCGCCCCGTTCGCCCACTTCGGCGCTGGTCGATTGCAGCCGTTCCACCACGCCGACCACGCGGGCCGCCGCGGCGTCGCCGCCGGTGCCGAAGTAGATCTGCTTGCCGACGTAGCTGGCGGCGTCGGGCCACACTTTCTTCGCCAGCGCCTGCGTGATGACGATCACGCTGGTTTCGTAGGCATCCTTCGCCATGTCCAGGTTCACCACCTCGGTCGGCAGGAAGTCGCGGCCTTCCACCAGTTTCAGGCCCCAGGTCTTGACCAGCGAATCGGGCGACACATAGTACGCCGTTCCCGTCGACACCTTCACCTGGTCGCGGCTGGCGGCCATGCCCGTGTTGTTGCCCGAGTTGGACAACGGTACCTGGTTGGTCTGCGCCACCGACTGCACGCCCGGCACGGCGCGCAGCAGCGCGGCCTGGCGGACCTGTTGCGCCACCATGTCGTTGAAGGTGCTCGCCGAATGGAGTTCGCTGACCTGCAGGTGGAAGATGTCGGCCTCGCGCTCCACGCCGGAAGGCCGCTCCATCACGGCCTGGCGCACATTGACGATGTGCAGGGCGTTGGCGAGGATCGCGAGGCTCAGCGCGACCTGCACCGCCACGAGGATGGGGCCGGTCTTGTTGCGCATCAGCGATGACAGGATGGGACGGAACTCCATGGCGCTCTCCTATTTCTCTATTGGGATTTCAGTTGCAGGGCGGGCGTGACCTGGCAGGCGCGCCAGGTCGGCAGCAGCCCGGCCAGGATCGCGGCGGCCACCGCCATCGCGAACGTCACGCACAGCATCGCCCAGTCCATTTGCGCCACCAGCGCCAGCTGTTTCGATTGCAGCGAGATCAGGCCGAGTGCGCCCAGTGCCAGCAGCAGGCCCAGCACGCCGCCGGCCAGGCCGACGACGGCCGTCTCGACCAGGAATTGATGGAAGATCTCCCTGCGCGAGGCGCCCAGTGCGCGGCGCACGCCCACTTCCGGCGCCCGCACGGAAAACTTGGCCAGCAGCAGGCCGACGGTGTTCACGAGGCACAGCAGCAGGAAGCCGAAGGCGAGCCAGGCCGACAGCTTGTTGTCGTTGCCCACCACCTTCAGGTGTTCCAGCCATTCGGTGAGGTTGTACAGGTGGTTCGGCGCATTGCGCGGCATGCGGCCCAGCTTGCGCTGCTCGGCAGCATAACCGTCGATCCAGTCCTGCAAGGCGGCCCTGTCGGCCTGGGAATGCAGCTCGAACCAGAACTGGATCCACGTGCATTCGGAACGGATGAAGGCCTGGTAGCCGGTACCGGCGCTGCTGGTGCAATTCGTGCTGCCGTTGTTGTACCACTCGTGCCGCACGGCCGACGCCATGGGCAGGAAGAACTCATCTTCCTCGTCGAAGGCGCCCATGCCCACGATCCGGTGGAAACGCGGGATCGGATCCCACGAGTCGATGACGCCAGTGATGAGGAAGTCGAAACCGTTGTAGCGCAGCCGCCGGCCCACCGGATTGTAGTTCCCATACAGTTTTTCCGACAGCGCGCGCGTCAGCACGATCACGTCGGCACCCGCCTTGTCGTCGGCCTCGCTCCACGCCTGCCCATGCAGGAAGGGGATCTCGAACATCGCGAAGAAATCGCGATAGGGCCCGCCGCCAGTCACGACGAACGGCGCTATATCCTTGCGGTCCGGCTGGATCGTGCCGCCCAGCCCCATCATCGCCGTGCGCCGCGCCCCCTGGCCGCTGGCCTGGAGGTTCATCGCATCGGTATAGCTGACCTGGTCGTCGTTGGGTCTGTCGCCCGGCGAATAGCCTTCCAGCGGGCCGTTGTTGAAGACGACCGAGATCAGCCTGTCGCTCTTGTGCGGCATCGGATTGCCGGACATGACGTGCAGGATCGTCAGCGTCGCGACGCTGGCGGCGACCCCGATGGCCAGGGTGAGCACCATCAGGGCGGTGAGCGCCGGATTGCGGCGCAGGTTGCGCAGCCCAAGTCTGAAGTAATAGCCGAACATGGTTGCTCCTCAGGCCACCAGCGTGGGCGACTTGCGCACCAGGTCCGAAACCTGGCCGTCGATGATGTGCACGTTGCGCTGCGAGCGCGTCGCCAGTTCCGGGTCGTGGGTGACCATCAGGATCGTCGTGCCCTGCGCGTTGATCTCTTCCAGCAGTTCCATCACGCCGCGCGCCATCTGCGTGTCGAGGTTGCCGGTCGGTTCGTCGGCCAGCAGCAGCTTGGGCGAGCCGGCAAGCGCGCGGGCGATCGCCACGCGCTGCTGCTGGCCGCCGGAGAGTTCGGCCGGATAGTGCTTCATGCGCGCGGCCAGACCCACCTTGGCCAGGGCATCCTCGATGCGTTCGCGGCGCTCGGCCGCGTTGAAGCCGCGGTAGCGCAGCGGCACGTCCACATTGTCGAACAGCGACAGGTCGGGGATCAGGTTGAAGCCCTGGAAGATGAAGCCGAGCTTTTCATTGCGCAGCTTCGAGCGGGCGTTGTCGTCCATGCCTTTCACGTTGATGCCGTCGAGGATGTATTCGCCGGAGGTGAATTCTTCGAGCAGGCCGGCGATGTTCAGGAAGCTCGTCTTGCCCGAGCCCGAAGGGCCCGTGACGGTGACGAATTCGCCCTGTTTCACGTGGATCTCGAAGCCGCGCAGCGCGTGCGTTTCGATCATGTGGGTGCGGTAGACTTTGCTCAGGTTTTGCATGCGCAGCATGGTGGCCCCTTGTCGGTATCGGGAAGATTAATGGTTGATCGAGACGCGCCGGGCGTTCTCGAACGTTTCGGTACCGGCGACAACGACCTTGTCGCCCTGTTTCAGGCCGGCGAGGATCTCGACGGCGTTGATGCTGGTGGCGCCCATGCGGATCGGCGTGCGCACCGCGACGCCGTCCTGCACCAGGTAGGCATGGCGGCCGCCCTCCGATTCCACGAAGGAGCCGCGCGGCAGCAGCAGTGCGTTCGGCTTTTCGTCGATCAGGAGGCGCGCCTGCACGCGCTGGCTCTGGCGCAGGCCGTCCGGCTGCCGGCCCTCGAAGCGCACACGCGCCAGCACCTGGTTCTTCACCACTTCCGGCGACAGCGCGGACAGCTTGCCGATGGAGGTGGCGCCATTGACGGTGATCTCGGCGCGCATGCCCAGGCCCAGGTCGTTCACATAGGTCTCCGGCACTTCGAGCTCCACTTCGAGGGCGGACAGGTCGACGAGCGTCATCAGCGGCGTATTCGCCTGCACCACGCTGCGGTTCGCCACATTCAGGGTGCCGATGAAGCCGTCGACCGGCGCGCGCACCGTCAGTTCATCCACGCGGCGCTGGGCATTCGCGAGCACCAGCTTCTGGCGTTCCAGCTGGGCGCTCTTCGTGCGCAGCGCCAGGTCGACATCGTCCTTCTCCAGCGT
The DNA here is from genome assembly GCF_037094685.1 of Massilia sp. METH4. Taxonomy (NCBI): domain Bacteria; kingdom Pseudomonadati; phylum Pseudomonadota; class Betaproteobacteria; order Burkholderiales; family Oxalobacteraceae; genus Massilia; species Massilia sp. METH4. The sequence continues at coordinate 2,210,800 of NZ_CP146614.1, forward strand.
CGAGGCCTGCGTGGCATGCCGCGCGCGGATCTCGGCGGCGCGCAGCGCATCCTTCGCTTTCTGGTAATCGATCTTGGCGACCACGCCTTCGTTCGCCACGCTGTCGTAGCGCTCCAGCGTGCGCTGGGCGGACAGGCGGTCGATCTCCGCCGTGTCCGCATCGCGCTGCGCCAGCAGCTTCTGCTTGCGTGCCAGGATCTGCTGGCGGGCCACCTCGGCCGCCAGTTCCTGGTACGTCGACTGCTCCTTTTTCAGCTCGTCGGTCAGGTCGGGCGATTCCAGCACGGCCAGCACGTCGCCCCGCTTTACGGTATCGCCGGCGCGCACCTTCAGCGTGACGGTGGAAGAGGGCGCGGTCGAATACAGCGTGGGGCTGACTGCGGCCACGATGCGGCCGTTCACGGCGGCGTCGCGGATCAGCGTGCCGCGCGTGACCTCGGCGATGCGCAGGCGCGCGGCGTTGACCGAATGCTCGCTGGCCGACCAGCCGGTGAATGCCGCCCCGAAGGCCGCCACGAGCGCCACGCCGCCGGCGGCCAGCAGCGCCCGGCGCTTCCACGGCCGGCCCGGCGGGGCGGCGATGATGGTGTCCTGGTGGGAGGTGTCGCGGATCATGGTGGTGTCGGCAAGTCGATGTTGCATGGCTTACAGCATGAAGCGTGCCAGTTGTTAAGTGCTTGATTTGGCACGAAGTGGACAGGTTTGTCCGCTGTCCGGCGCTGTCCGCGAGCGTCCGTGTGTATCGCCGTGTATCCGGGCGCGGACGCGATACGCGGCGTTACGCCCGGGGGCGGATGTGGACATATCCCCCATACATGCGGGGCGTCTAATGAACCCATCGCAACCAACCATGAGGAGTCCACCATGAACACCACGAACACGATTGCCGCCCTGCTGCTCGCCGTTTCCGCCATCGCTTCCGGCGGCGCGGCTGCCGAAGGCCTGACCCGCGAGCAGGTACGCGCCGAAGTCCTGGCCGCCCGCGCCGCCGGCACACTGACCAGCGGCGGCGAAGGCTACCAGGCCGACATCTTCACGCCGTCCACGCGCAGCCGCGCCGATGTACGGGCAGAACTCGCCGCCGCCCGCGCCGCGGGCACGCAGTTCGACGGAGAAGCCTACCCGGGGCCGTTGCCGCAAGCGAAACCGGTCGCCCGCACCGACGTCCAGGCTGAACTGGCCGCCGCCCGCGCCGCCGGCACGCTGGTCGCCGGCGACCACTATCCGGCAAGCTACTGACCTGCCGAACTCATGCATTGCAGCGTCCCGAAACGCTCGCAAGCCCTTGATTGCCAAGGGGGCAGCATGAGGACGTAAGGCTGGGCTCGTGTCCCCATGGTGCCAGACACCATGGGGACACGAGCTCGGCTGTTGGCTCAGCGCTTCTTCGGCTTCTTCGCGATCACTTCGCGGCAGTCGCCGCGCAGGGTGGCGTTGTCGTAGTCGGTCCAGCCGTAGCTGTCGACCCAGCGGGTGTGGCGCTGGAAGGTGGGGGACAGGAAGCTCCATTCGAGGCGGTCGCCGGGGTAGCGCACGTCGGCCATGTCCAGCAGCGTGTGGAACATGTTCTCGGTGGCGAGCTTCGCCTTGCGGTGCCGCCGCAGTTCGCGCACTTTCGCCGGGTAGCGGTCCTGGTACTGGTCGGAGTACCACATGAACGCGGGGACGCGGAATTCGTATTGCGTGTTGTGGCCGTGGAAGGCGAGGCGGCAGGTGCCGTCGTACAGCGTCTGGCCGTGGTCGGCCACGTAGAGCAGGGCGCTCGGGTGCGGTGCCGCCTTGAGGCGGCCGAGCACCCCGGCCAGGAACCAGTCGGTGTACAGGATCGCGTTGTCGTAGCTGTTGTTCAGTTGTTCCTTGATGGCGATGTCGGTATAGGCCGGCTTGTCGACGCCGAACAGCGACGGCTGCCAGCGGTCGAACGCTCGCGGGTAGCGCTGGCTGTAGTTCCAGTGGCTGCCCAGCGTGTGCAGCACGATCAGCTTCTTCGGCGCGGGATCGGCCATCGCCAGCCGCAGCGGTTCGAACAACACTTCATCGAGGTTCGATTTCGCCGAGAAGCCGCCCAGGTTGGTGAACTGCACCACGTCCGCCTCGCGGGCGAATACGGACACGGGCGTGTCGAACTTGCCGAACGAGATCTGGTTCGACAGCCACCATGTGCGAAATCCCGCTTCCTTATAGGCGGTGATGAACGATTTCTCGTTAAAGCCATCCTTCAGGCTCTGCCGCGCCGGCTTGCGGGAAATGATGACGGGTACCGAAAGGCGGGTGGCCGACACGGACGTGATCACGTCCGGCAGCGCCACCAGGTTCTTTTCCTGCGCCAGCAGCGGGTTCGTGTCGCGCCCGTAGCCGAACAGGCGCCAGCGGTCCTGGCGCGACGATTCGCCGATCACCAATACGATCGTTTCCGGCACATCGTCCGGCGCCGGCTGGTCGGCGCCGAACTTGAAGTGGCGGCTCGTTTCATTCAGTTCGGCGAGGTAGCGCCGCTCGTGATAGAAATCGATGCCGCGCGCGGCCAGGCCGAACGGCCAGGATTTGATGAAGGCATCGAAGTGCAAGGGCGGGCGGGCCCATGCCGGCAGGGGCGCGAGGGACAGCCCGGTGGCGCGCGCGCCACGCTGGCCATCCCCGGCGCTCGCGGAAGCCGAAGCGGGCGCTTGCCGGCCGGCGCCGGCTTCCCAGGCGTAGGCGGCCAGCAGGGAGAAGCCGCCCAGCAGGGCCAGCGCGACCCAGCGCGACGGTCCTTCCCAGTCCAGCCCGCGGGTCAGGCGGGCGGCGCGGAACGTCATCACCCACCAGGCCGCCACAAGCGCCATCACGGCCACCATGGTCCATACCTTATTACCCAGGAACTCGAGCGCCTCGACCGGGCTGGTCTCGGCCAGGATGCCCAGGTGGTGCGTGGAAATGCCCTGGCCATAGAAGACCAGCAGGTAGATCTCGGTGGGCAGCGCCATGAACGCGGGGATCAGGAGCCAGTGGAAATACGCCGGCCGTTTGAACATGGCCCAGACGGCGGTCCACGCGGCGATCTCGATGCCGAGGATGCGCCAGCCATCGTCGACCGGGTTGCCGAGCAGGACGCGTATCCACGGCACGAGCGACAGCGTCAGGTAGCTGAGCAGGATGAACAGGTGCGCCGGACGGGGCAGGGAAGGCAATGGGGACATTCGGCGGCTGGTGGTGGCGCGGGCAAACGCACGGGCGCGGCAGGGGCGAAATTGCAACGGTGCCGGCCCGAAACGGCCGCTATTATCGGCGCTTTTCCTCCAGCCGGGCAGGGCTGTTGCCTTGCGAAATTGATCCGCAAATCGGTTGACTGGTCCTTGCGTCCGGTCTATACTCGCGAGTTCTCGATTTAGTCTGCACCTCGTATACGCTTTTTTCCGGGCCGCCTTTCCAGAGGGTGGCTGTTTGCGTCCCTGCGTTTCCGGACTCTGGAGACCCGTTTTAGCCCCCGGGGGCGCAATTGCTTGCCCGGGTTGTCAACAGCAGTAAATTTTGTTGGATTTAGAACGATGCCAACCATCAATCAATTGATTCGCAAACCACGTACCGCAGCGGTCGTGAAGAGCAAATCGCCGGCACTTGAAAACTGCCCGCAAAAGCGTGGCGTGTGCACCCGTGTGTACACCACCACTCCGAAGAAGCCTAACTCGGCACTGCGTAAAGTCGCCAAGGTACGCCTGACCAACGGTTTCGAAGTGATTTCGTACATCGGCGGTGAAGGCCACAACCTGCAGGAACACTCGGTCGTGCTGCTGCGCGGCGGCCGTGTGAAGGACTTGCCGGGTGTGCGTTACCACATGGTTCGCGGCTCGCTGGATACCCAGGGCGTCAAGGATCGTAAGCAGGCTCGCTCGAAGTACGGTGCGAAGCGCGCCAAGGCTGCCAAGAAGTAATCTTCAGGCAAACCGAGTCGCAAATACATAATGAGTTGAGGCGGCCGCGAGGCCGAGTAAGTGTGAGGCCATGAGGGCCTGACGCGAGTGCCGATCAAGAGGCACTCAACTGAAGACAGGAAGGAAATAGACATGCCACGTCGTCGTGAAGTACCCAAGCGCGAGATTCTGCCGGATCCAAAGTTCGGCAACACCGAAGTCGCTAAATTCGTCAACGTTCTGATGCTGTCCGGCAAGAAGTCGGTTGCAGAAAACATCATCTACGGTGCATTCGACCATATCCAGCAAAAGTCCGGCAAGGACCCGCTGGAAGTGTTCACCGCAGCAATCAACAACGCCAAGCCGATGGTTGAAGTGAAGTCCCGCCGTGTCGGCGGTGCGAACTACCAGGTGCCAGTTGAAGTGCGCCCAGTGCGCCGCCTGGCCCTGTCCATGCGTTGGCTGCGCGAAGCTGCGAACAAGCGCAGCGAAAAGTCGATGCCGCAACGCCTCGGTGGCGAGCTGATGGAAGCCGCGGAAGGCCGCGGCGGCGCAATGAAGCGCCGTGACGAAGTGCACCGCATGGCGGAAGCGAACAAGGCGTTCTCGCACTTCCGCTTCTAAGCAGATGGCCAAGCCCTATTGGGGGTGCGGCCATGCAGTATCCCTTGTTCAGGCCGGGCACATTTTGGTTGTCAAAATGCTGCTCGGTTTTGTCCATTCAAAGATTTAGGAAAAATTATGGCACGCACTACCCCCATTGAGCGTTACCGCAACATCGGTATCTCCGCTCACATCGACGCCGGCAAGACCACCACGACCGAGCGTATCCTGTTCTATACGGGTGTGAACCACAAGATCGGTGAAGTGCACGACGGTGCCGCCACCATGGACTGGATGGAGCAGGAGCAGGAACGCGGTATCACCATTACCTCGGCTGCGACGACGTGCTTCTGGAAAGGCATGGCGAACAACTTCCCGGCCCACCGCTTCAACATCATCGATACCCCGGGCCACGTCGACTTCACGATCGAAGTGGAACGTTCGATGCGCGTGCTGGACGGTGCGTGCATGGTCTACTGCGCCGTGGGTGGCGTGCAGCCGCAGTCGGAAACCGTGTGGCGCCAGGCTAACAAGTACAAGGTGCCCCGCCTCGCGTTCGTCAACAAGATGGACCGTACCGGCGCGAACTTCTTCAAGGTGTACGAGCAGATGCGTGCCCGCCTGAAGGCCAACCCGGTGCCGATCCAGGTGCCGATCGGCGCCGAAGACAACTTCAAGGGCGTGGTCGACCTGGTCAAGATGCAAGCCATCTTCTGGGACGAAGCTTCCCAGGGCATGAAGTTCGAATACCGCGAAATCCCGGCCGAACTGCTGGACACGTGCCAGGAGTGGCGCGAGAAGCTGGTGGAAGCCGCCGCCGAGTCCAGCGAAGAGCTGATGAACAAGTACCTGGAAGAAGGCGACCTGACCGAAGCCGAGATCAAGAAGGCACTGCGTGATCGCACCATCAACGGCGAAATCGTGCCGATGATGTGCGGCACCGCCTTCAAGAACAAGGGTGTGCAGGCCATGCTGGACGCGGTCATCGAATACCTGCCGTCGCCGGTCGACATTCCGCCGGTCGCAGGTACCGACGAAGACGACCAGCCGACCAGCCGCAAGGCCGACGACAGCGAAAAGTTCGCCGCGCTGGCATTCAAGATCATGACCGACCCGTTCGTGGGCCAGCTGATCTTCTTCCGCGTCTACTCGGGCGTCATCAATTCGGGCGATACCGTGTTCAACCCGATCAAGGGCAAGAAGGAACGCGTCGGCCGTATCCTGCAGATGCACGCCAACCAGCGTGAAGAGATCAAGGAAGTTCGCGCGGGCGACATCGCCGCTGCCGTGGGCCTGAAGGAAGCCACCACCGGTGAAACGCTGTGCGACCCGTCGGCACCGATCATCCTGGAAAAAATGGTGTTCCCGGAGCCGGTGATCCAGCAGGCTGTCGAGCCGAAGACCAAGGCCGACCAGGAAAAAATGGGCCTGGCCCTGAACCGCCTGGCACAGGAAGACCCGTCGTTCCGCGTGAAGACCGACGAAGAATCCGGCCAGACCATCATCGGCGGCATGGGCGAGCTGCACCTGGAAATTATCGTCGACCGCATGAAGCGCGAATTCGGCGTGGAAGCGACCGTCGGCAAGCCGCAGGTGGCCTACCGTGAAACGATCCGCAAGACCGTCACCGACGTGGAAGGCAAGTTCGTCAAGCAGTCCGGTGGTCGCGGCCAGTACGGCCACGCCGTGCTGACGATCGAACCGCAGGAACCGGGCAAGGGCTTCGAGTTCGTCGACGCCATCAAGGGCGGTGTGATTCCTCGCGAATACATCCCGGCGGTGGAAAAAGGCGTGCGCGAAACGCTGAACACCGGTGTCCTGGCCGGCTACCCGGTCGTCGACGTGAAAGTGACCGTGACCTTCGGTTCCTACCACGACGTGGACTCGAACGAAAACGCGTTCCGCATGGCGGGCTCGATGGCGTTCAAGGACGGCTGCAAGCGCGCTTCGCCGGTCATCCTCGAGCCGATGATGTCCGTGGAAGTGGAAACGCCGGAAGACTACGCCGGTAACGTGATGGGCGACCTGTCGTCCCGTCGCGGCATGGTGCAGGGCATGGACGAAATCCCGGGCGGCGGCGGCAAGATCATCAAGGCCGAGGTACCGCTGTCGGAAATGTTCGGTTACTCGACCTCGCTGCGTTCCGCAACGCAAGGCCGTGCAACCTACACGATGGAATTCAAGCACTACTCCGAAGCGCCGAAGCACGTTATCGACGCAATCGTGACCGCGAAAGCGAAGTAATCGACAATAGCGTTTATCGGCCGGGGCACAACCCCGGCCGGACAACCTTAAATCAAAGTTCTAAGGAAGAAATAAAATGGCAAAAGGTAAGTTTGAGCGGACTAAACCGCACGTCAACGTTGGCACCATCGGTCACGTCGACCACGGCAAGACCACCCTGACCGCTGCAATCGCAACGGTGCTGTCGAAGAAGTTCGGCGGCGAAGCCAAGGCCTACGATCAGATCGACGCTGCTCCGGAAGAAAAAGCACGCGGCATCACGATCAACACCGCCCACGTCGAGTACGAAACGGCTGCGCGCCACTACGCGCACGTCGACTGCCCGGGCCACGCCGACTACATCAAGAACATGATCACCGGTGCCGCCCAGATGGACGGCGCGATCCTGGTGTGCTCCGCTGCTGACGGCCCGATGCCGCAGACCCGCGAACACATCCTGCTGGCCCGTCAGGTTGGCGTGCCTTACATCATCGTGTTCCTGAACAAGTGCGACCTGGTCGACGACGCGGAACTGCTGGAACTGGTCGAAATGGAAGTGCGCGAACTGCTGTCGAAGTACGAGTTCCCGGGCGACGACCTGCCGATCATCAAGGGTTCGGCACGTATGGCCCTGGAAGGCCAGCCGGGCGAGCTGGGCGAAGACTGCATCATCCGCCTGGCCGACGCACTGGATTCGTACATCCCGACGCCTGAGCGCGCCGTGGACGGTGCCTTCCTGATGCCTGTGGAAGACGTGTTCTCGATCTCGGGTCGCGGCACCGTGGTGACCGGCCGTGTGGAACGTGGCGTGATCAAGGTCGGCGAAGAAATTGAAATCGTCGGCATCATCGACACCGTGAAGACGACCTGCACCGGCGTGGAAATGTTCCGCAAGCTGCTGGACCAGGGTCAAGCTGGCGACAACGTCGGCCTGCTGCTGCGCGGCACCAAGCGTGAAGACGTGCAGCGTGGCCAGGTTCTGGCCAAGCCGGGCTCGATCAAGCCGCACAACCACTTCACCGGCGAGATCTATGTTCTGTCGAAGGATGAAGGCGGCCGTCACACCCCGTTCTTCAACAACTACCGTCCTCAGTTCTACTTCCGTACGACCGACGTGACCGGCTCGATCGAGCTGCCGGCGGACAAAGAGATGGTCATGCCGGGCGACAACGTGTCGATCACCGTCAAGCTGATCTCCCCGATCGCCATGGAAGAAGGCCTGCGTTTCGCCATCCGTGAAGGCGGCCGTACCGTCGGCGCGGGTGTTGTGGCCAAGATCCTGGGCTAAGCTTTTGCATTGATGCAGCGGGACAGGGCGTGATATCATGCCCGTCCCGCTGCTTTTATGTGCAGTTGCATCGAAGTAGTACTGTTGTTAAGCGTTGCATATTTCTACATTGCCGGAGCGTGGCGCTGCGCCGCTGCCCGGTTCGTTCTTTTCAAGGAATCAGCATGTCCACCCCAAATCAAAAGATCCGCATCCGCCTGAAGGCTTTCGACTACAAACTAATCGACCAGTCCGCACTGGAAATCGTTGACACCGCCAAGCGCACCGGCGCCGTGGTCAAAGGTCCGGTTCCCCTGCCGACCCGCATCCAGCGTTACGACGTGCTGCGTTCCCCGCACGTGAACAAGACCTCGCGCGACCAGTTCGAAATCCGCACCCACCAGCGCCTGATGGACATCGTGGATCCGACCGACAAGACCGTTGACGCCCTGATGAAGCTGGACCTGCCGGCTGGCGTGGACGTCGAGATCAAGCTGCAGTAATCGATTCATGCCGGATGGCCCGGCCATCCCGCAAAGAAGAACCGGAGCATATGCTCCGGTTTTTTTTCGTCTCCACCGGCCGGCGTAGTGGGTCTTCGCCCAGCGGGCCGCAAGACAGGCACCGACAAATCGCCATATACGCCAAATAAAATTCCTAGTTGTTCCGATAGCGCTAAATATGTCGCCGCCACTTGGCGTGGATACAACACATATGCTACCCGGAGTGCAAAAAACGCAAAATTTTTTGATAACTCAGCCGTCCATGTGAGAAATTGCAAAGAATCGTTACTAAACGTAACGAGGACACTTCTTACAAGAATCGGGAGCAATACATGCAGTTAACGTTAAAGAAGAGCGTGCTGGCAGTCGCCGCCACGTTTGCCGTCCCGGCGGTACTGGCACAACCAGCACCGGCGCCGGCCCCGCAGACCGTGTACATCACGGGCTCGAACTTGAAGCGCGCCGATAAGGAAGGCACCTCTCCAGTCCAGGTCGTTACCGCTCAGGACATCAAGGATACTGGCGCCCAAACCGTCCAGGATCTGATGCGCTTCGTGCCAGCCATCGGTTCGGACAGCAATTACGACACCACGGACGGCGGTTTCTCGCGCGGCGTCGCGACCGCCTCGCTGCGCGGCCTGTCGTCGACCTCCACCTTGATCCTGTTGAATGGCCGCCGCATGTCGCCTTCGGCCTACGCGGATCCCAACGACGGCAATTCCACGCTGTACGACCTGAACAGCATTCCCGTCAGCGCCCTGGACCGTGTTGAAATCCTCAAGGACGGCGCATCCGCCGTGTACGGCTCCGACGCGATCGGCGGCGTGATCAACTTCATCACGAAGAGTAACTACCAGGGCTTTGAATTCGGTGCGCGCGCCAGTGCCAACGACGACGGTGAATTCGCCCGCCGCGGTGTCAGCGCCGCCTGGGGCAAGGGCGACCTGGATACGGACGGCTACAACGTTTTCTTCACGGCCGACGTTTCCAAGCGCGACCGCACCGCCCTGCGTGACGCCACCGATATCGCTTTCTCGCAATACCAGCAGTTGAACGGACGCTTCGCCACCCCGTACGGCAGCCAGATTTCGCAGTACCCCACGTTCTATCGCGAAAGCCTGCCGGGGTCGCGCAACTTCGGCGTCAACCGCGCCAACGCCGGCGACCGCCTGCGCACCACGCTCGGCTGCGATCCTTCCGAACAGCTGGTGGGGACCACGCAAATGGGCTTCCCGACCACCAGCGTCTGGGTGGGCCGCACCTTCTGCAACTACGACGCCACCCGTTTCATCGAGGCGCAAAGCGAAGGCAAGGATGCGGTGTTGATGAGCCGGGGCGTGCTCAAGCTCGGCAATAACGCACGCGCTTTCGCCGAAGTGGCGTACGCGCGCTCCGAACGTCAATACACGGGCACGCCGATCACGCTCGGCCAGTCGCCCACCAACAATTTCACGGCGACCGGGGGCGCCGAGCCGTTCCAGGCCATCCTCGAGATCGGGCATCCGGACAATCCCTTCCCGAATGCCCGCGCGTCGGTCGGCTACCGCTTCGCCAACCTGCGGGGTGGCACGGAAGTCATCAACGAAAGCACCCGCCTGCTGGTTGGAGCGGAAGGGGAGTTCCGCGGCTGGACCTGGGATACCGGCCTGCTGTGGAATCGCTCGGAAAAGGAAGAGACGTATTACGACCGGCTGTACCTGCCCACGCTGCGCAAGCTGAACACGGGAACGTCGCTGGCCCAGCTGGCGGCCGACCCGACCATCGCGCGGGACGTGACGAACCTGGGGCGCGCCTCGATCCTGCAATGGGATGCCAAGGCCAGCACGCAATTCGGCCAGCTGCCGGGTGGCGCCATGGGCCTGGCGCTGGGCGTGGAAGTGCGCCGCGAAAAGATCCAGCTCGACCCGACGCCGGTCCTGGCGTCGGGCGAGATCTTCGGCCTGGTCAACTCGATCATCGACGGCGAACGTGACGTGAAGTCCGCCTTCGTCGAGCTGCGCACGCCGTTGCTGAAGAACCTGGAAATGGACTTCGCCGGCCGCGCCGACAAGTACCCGGGCATCAAGACGAACTACGTGCCGAAGGTGGGTGCGAAGTGGACAGCGATGGAAGGCCTGGCCTTCCGCGGCACGTACGCGAAGGGCTTCCGTGCACCGGCGCTGGTGCAGGTGACCCCGGGCGGTTCCCAGGTGTTCCTGCGCGACATCTTCGACCGCCGCCGCTGCGAGGCCGACGAGCTGACCCCGAAACCGGGCGCGACCGAAGTCGATTGCGCCAAAACCGCGGCCGGCACGGGCGGCGCCAATCCCGACCTGGTGCCGGAAAAATCGCGCAGCTACTCGCTGGGCCTGATCTATTCGCCGACCAGCAGCCTGGACTTCCTGGTCGAATACTTCCGCATCCGCAAGGAAGGCGAGGTAGTGCAGGGTTCGGCTTTTGAAGCGATCAAGAACGAAGACCGCTATCCCCAGAACGTGGTGCGCGATACCAATCCGGCCAACTTCGTTACCGATGCGAACGGCAATCCAGTCGCCAATACGGGGCCGCTGCTGATGGTCAGGCTGCCCTGGGAAAACCAGGGTTCGACCGAAGTGCGCGGCATCGACTTCGAAGTGCGCCATCGTACCCGCCTGGGCGCGTGGGGTGCCCTCAGCACGAAGCTGAACGGTACGTACATGACGCATTACTCGCTGGCCCAGCATCCCGGCGACGTGGAGCACAACCTGGTCGGCGGCAATGCCGGCATCTACGACTGGAACCTGTCGAGCGGCATGGAATTGCCGCGGCTGAAGTTCAACCTGGCGAGCACGTGGACGCGCGGCGACCATGCCGTGAATGCCTCCGTGAACTACGTGGGCAGCGTTTCGCTGAAGCGTTACGTCAACGGCACAACCGTCTACGACCAGCCGTTCTGCCACTATGGCAAGGCCCAGCCGGGCGATGCCGAGCCGAACCGCGACGCCACCGTGCCGCTGTACGAGGAATATTATCCGGACTGTAAGATCGGGCGCTGGGTCACCGTAGGGTTGGGTTATACCTACACCGGCTTCAAGAACATGACGCTGAGCCTGAACATCCAGAACCTGTTCGACAAGCGCGCGCCGTACGATCCGGACCAGGGCATCACGTCCAGCTTCCTGCCGGAGCCGGGCTATAACCAGGGCCTGCACAACAATTACGGCCGTTACTTCACCCTGAGCGCGAAGTACGCGTTCTGATCGGCTGAACAATGGGGCCGCCCACGGCGGCTCCCATTTCCCCGCGCCGCCGCCGGCAAGCCGTGCCGCCGGCGGCGCATTTCCTCGCAGACCTTCCGATGCAGCGCGTTCATCCGCGCCATGCGATCGATCCGACGCACCCGGCCAGGCAACCGTTCATGCCGGCTTGTTCAGCATCAGCCAGAAAATGACAACAAGGGCGCTGAACGCGGGAATGCCCAGCAGGAACCACAGCCGCTGATAGCGCCAGTACAACGGGGGCAGGGCGGTGCCGCCGGCATCCGCCACGCGGGCGATGTCCCGCATCCTGATCTGCAGCCACACCACCGGCAGCCAGCACACGCCGGCCAGCAGGTACAGCGCGACGGACCACACGACCCAGGTAGAAAACAGCGGATAGCCGGCCAGCCAGATCATGGCGAAGCCCGTGACGGGTTGCACGATCACGGCGGGCGTAGTGAAGACGTAGTCAGCCAGTACCGTGCGCTCCGTGACAACGCGGATTGCCCGCACGTCGCCGCTGCGGTCGGTGATCCATTTGAAAAAGGCGATGCCCATGCCGGTGCCGAACAGCACCGTCGAGCTGAGCACGTGCAGCAGTTTGAGCAGCATGTAGTGTTCCATGGGCCGATTATCGCATCGGCCGCGGCCAGGCCCGGCACGAGTGACCGTGCCGGCTGCTTACCGCCGCGTGGCGATGAGGGTAGAGTTCGCGGCTTTCACGTTACCGCCAGCACAAAGTACGCCTTCTGGTCGCCCGGCCATGAAAGCCGCATCTCGTCCCTTTCATCGCATCGCGTCGCTGGCGGCGGCTGCTCTTCCGCCGGCGGGGGATCCAGCGATCCGGCCGGCACGCCGCCACCGGATCGCCGCGACTATGCCGGCTGGCCGGCGCGGCGGCGCCGGGCCGCGGCGCCGACGACGAGCAGGCCGGCCCCGAGCAGCGCATACGTGGCCGGCTCCGGTACCGGCGCCAATGCGGCACGGTCCGCCGAGTAATACAGGTAATCGCGGATCTGCAGGCGGATGGTGGCATCCTGGGCCGTCGAGTTCGCATACGTGAGCTGGAACGACTGCACCGCGTCCGTACCGGACGCATAGTCGACCGGCCGCACCAGCTCACTCACCGGATCCGTCCACGTGCCGGAAGGGCCCGGCCGCAGCGTGAGCGAGACCCGGCCCTCGAATTCATAGGCGGGATTCCAGCCCGACAACTGCGTGAACGTATTACCGTCGATCACGAGTTGCGAGTTCGCCTTGACTGTCAGCGTGATCTCCTGCAGACCGCGCACCCAGGCGAACGTGTACGCCGATACCGGCTCCGAATACGTGAGGGTCGTATCGCCCAGCACGCTGGACACGCCAACTCCCGCGTGCGCGCCGCGGATCGTTGCCCCGGCGGTGAAGTCGCGCAGGCCAAGTACTTCCGTTTCGTAACTACGATAACCTTCCGGCCGGGTCAGCCCGGCGTTCAGGTCTGACCAGGTATCGGTCACCGCGAAGCCGGCGGCGGCGCCATCGTCCGGCGTGAGGTCGACGACATGGAAGCCAAGGTTCGAAGTGCCGAAGGCGAAATTGCCGGCATGTGCTGCGCCGGTGAGGGAGCAAAGAATGGCCGCCAGGGCCGTGGCTTGATGAAGTTTCATTGGATCTCCACAGTTGAAGGGCTAGGGGCTGCGTTAGCGGCGCGACTGGCGACGGCGTGCGGTCCAGCCGGCGATCGCCAGGCCGGCAACGAGCATCGCGTACGTGGAGGGCTCCGGTACAGGCGCGAAAACGGAGCTGTGGGCGGTCAGCGATGATGAGATATAGACAACAAGCGGCGCGCTGCCGCGGTGGGAATACGTGATGGACAGGTCGGTATCGATGCTGTCGGGGCTTTCGAAGGTATAGACGTGTTCGCTAGTGCCCCAGTCGGGCGCGCCGACACTAAAAACGCTGCTCAGGCCGCTCGAAGTACCGGGCAGCTCGCTGCCGGTCTGCGTCCAATCCATGGTCAGGTGGCCGGTGAGGGTGATGGCTGTATTGGGTTGCATCGTGATCTGTATCGTCCAGTCCGCTTCCGACCAGCCAATGCCATAGCCGCTCGATGCCAGCGAGACGCTCTGGCTGAGATCGGTGCCGGTCGACCATGCTCCCCCATAAGAGCCGAGCTGGCCGCTGTCGCTCATGGCGGTGCCTGGCAGTGCTGCCAGGTCGCGGTCGATTTCCGTCATTGGATCGAAGTTCACCAGCCACAGCGAGCCGGTCGAGTTGCCACGGGTAATGTCCAGCGGGGTCGGCGTATAGGCGTCGTTCGGATTCAGGTCGGTCAGCGTGTAGCCGAAATTGGTCAGTCGTGCCGTGAACGTGTCGTCGGCGAACGCCGGCGCGGCGCACAGTGTCGCGGCCAGGATGACATGACGGAATAGCGATGAAACAGTATGCATGTGCGGTTCCCTCGTGAGGATGGAAGGCCGGCATCGGCCGGCGGGCGCGCATCGCTAGCAAGCTAAAAGTTGCAATTTTGCAATGCCATCAAGTGTAGCAAATTTATAAGCCGAGGCATGTGCATTTTGCTGCGCGAGGGGGTGGCAGCGCTGTTTACTGTTGGCGCAACAACAAGCGACATACCTCGTACTTACTTGTTGCGTCAAGAGGCAAAGCAAAGTACACTAGCCGGCTTCGGTATGGAATTGTCCTTTTTCGTCCATACCATTTTCGTGGTGAAGCGATTCACCGCATGTAGTTCAACTTAGCCCTGCCCAATCGTAGGCGGGAATGGAGAAAAAATGAGCCTTGGCCTCCTCGGTCGCAAGGTTGGCATGATGCGCATCTTCACGGACGACGGGGATTCGATCCCTGTGACCGTGCTGGACGTGTCGAACAACCGCATTGCGCAAATCAAAACTCCTGAAACGGATGGTTACTCCGCTGTTCAGGTCGTGTACGGTCAGCGTCGCGCTTCCCGCGTGACCAAAGCCGCCGCGGGTCACTACGCCAAAGCTGGTGTCGAAGCCGGTACCCTGCTGAAGGAATTCCGTATCGATGCAGCCAAAGCTGCCGAACTGAAAGCTGGCGACACCATCGCCGTTTCGCTGTTCGAAGTCGGTCAGAAGATCGACGTGCAGGGCACCTCGATCGGTAAAGGCTACGCCGGTACCATCAAGCGTTACAACTTCGCATCCGGCCGTGCCACCCACGGTAACTCCCGTTCGCACAACGTACCAGGCTCTATCGGTATGGCGCAGGATCCGGGCCGCGTGTTCCCTGGCAAGCGCATGACCGGTCACCTGGGTGACGTCACCGTCACGACCCAGAACCTGGAAATCGCCCGCATCGACGCAGAGCGTCAGCTGCTGCTGGTGAAAGGTGCTGTACCCGGCGCGAAAAACGGTCAGGTGGTCGTATCGCCAGCCGTTAAAGTCAAAGCTAAGAAGGGAGCTTAATTCATGGAACTCAAGCTCTTGAACGCTGAAGGTCAAGCCGCGTCCAACGTTGCTGCTGCAGACACCGTCTTCGGCCGTGATTACAACGAAGCCCTGATCCACCAGATCGTGGTTGCCTATGCAGCGAACGCCCGTAGCGGCAACCGCGCGCAGAAGGACCGTGAGCAGGTTCACCACACGACCAAGAAGCCTTGGCGCCAGAAAGGCACCGGCCGCGCCCGTGCTGGTATGTCGTCCTCGCCGCTGTGGCGTGGCGGTGGTCGCATCTTCCCGAACTCGCCTGACGAGAACTTCACCCACAAAGTGAACAAGAAGATGTACCGCGCAGGTCTGTGCTCGATCCTGTCCCAGCTGGCTCGCGAAGAGCGCCTGGTCGTGATCGAAGATCTGGCGATCGAAGCCCCGAAGACCAAGCTGCTGTCGCAAAAGCTGACCGGCATGGGTCTGGATTCGGTCCTGATCATCACCGACAACATCGAAGAAAACCTGCTGCTGGCTTCCCGCAACCTGCCGAACGTGCTGGTCGTGGAACCGCGTCACGCAGATCCAATGTCGCTGGTCTTCTACAAGAAGGTCCTGGTTACCAAAGCGGCACTGGCCAAGATTGAGGAGTTGCTGGCATGAGCGCCGTCAAATTTAGCGAAGAGCGCCTGATGAAGGTGCTGCTGGCGCCGGTCATTTCCGAAAAGGCCACCCTGGTCGCGGAAAAGAACGAACAGATCGTATTCCGCGTTGCACCGGATGCGACCAAGCCGGAAATCAAGGCCGCCGTTGAACTGCTGTTCAAGGTCGAAGTGGAATCGGTGCAGACCGTGAACCGCGAAGGTAAAGTCAAGCGTTCGGGCCGTTTCATCGGTCGCCGCAACAATACCAAGCGTGCTTTCGTGTGCCTGAAACCTGGCCAGGAAATCAATTTCTCCGAGGAGGCTAAATAATGGCACTCGTTAAGATGAAGCCAACCTCCCCAGGCCGTCGCGGCATGGTGAAGGTGGTGAACGCCGACCTGTACAAAGGCCGTCCGCTCGCCGCCCTGGTTGAGAAAAAGTCGAAGACCGCCGGCCGTAACAACAACGGCCACATCACCACCCGTCATATCGGTGGTGGTCACAAGCAGCACTACCGTATCGTTGACTTCAAGCGCAACAAGGACGGTATCCCTGCGAAAGTGGAACGCATCGAATACGATCCGAACCGCACGGCGCACATCGCCCTGCTGTGCTACGCCGACGGCGAGCGCAAGTACGTGATCGCTTCGAAAGGCCTGTCCGTCGGCGATACGCTGATGAACGGTTCCGAAGCGCCGATCAAGGCCGGCAACACCCTGCCGATCCGCAACATCCCGGTTGGTACCGTGATCCACTGCGTCGAAATGCTGCCAGGTAAAGGTGCCCAGATGGCACGTACCGCCGGTGCCGCAGTCGTGCTGATGGCCCGCGAAGGCACCTACGCCCAGGTGCGCCTGCGCTCCGGCGAAGTGCGTCGCGTGCACATCGAGTGCCGCGCCACCGTGGGCGAAGTCGGCAATGCCGAGCACAGCCTGCGCAAGATCGGTAAAGCCGGTGCGATGCGTTGGCGCGGTGTGCGTCCGACCGTCCGTGGTGTGGTCATGAACCCGATCGACCACCCGCACGGTGGTGGTGAAGGCCGTACCGCCGCTGGTCGTCACCCAGTGTCGCCATGGGGCCAGCAGACCAAGGGCAAGAAGACGCGTTCGAACAAGCGCACTTCTTCGATGATCGTCTCGCGCCGCGGCAAGAAATAAGGATAAATCATGACCCGTTCATTGAAAAAAGGGCCGTTCTGCGACGCCCACCTGGTGAAGAAAGTCGAAGCCGCGCAAGCGACCAAAGACAAGAAGCCAATCAAAACCTGGTCCCGCCGTTCGACGATCATGCCCGACTTCATCGGCCTGACGATTGCCGTGCACAACGGCAAGGTGCACGTGCCCGTGTACGTGTCCGAGAACATGGTCGGTCACAAGCTCGGCGAGTTCGCGCTGACCCGTACGTTCAAGGGCCACGCTGCTGACAAAAAGGCGAAGAAATAATGGAAACCAAAGCAATCCTCAAAGGCGTGCGCCTGTCGGATCAAAAGGGTCGCCTGGTGGCTGACCTGATCCGCGGCAAGAAGGTTGACGCCGCGCTGAACATCCTGCAGTTCAGCCCGAAAAAAGGCGCCACCATCATCAAGAAGGTGCTGGAGTCCGCCATTGCGAACGCCGAGCACAACGATGGTGCCGATATCGACGAGCTGTACGTGAAAACGATCTACGTCGAAAAGGGCCCGATCCTGAAGCGCTTCACCGCGCGCGCAAAGGGCCGTGGCGACCGTATCTCGAAGCAGTCCTGCCACGTCTACCTGACGGTCGGAAACTAAGGAGCCAAGATGGGACAGAAAATTCATCCAACCGGCTTCCGTCTGGCCGTAACCCGTAACTGGGCTTCCCGTTGGTACGCAACCAACGGCAACTTCGCTCAAATGCTGAACGAAGACCTGAAGGCACGTACGTACCTGAAGAAGAAGCTGAAGAACGCCTCCGTCGGCCGCATCGTCATCGAGCGCCCGGCGAAGAACGCCCGCTTCACCGTGTACAGCTCCCGTCCGGGCGTTGTAATCGGCAAGAAGGGCGAAGACATCGAAGTGCTGAAGTCGGACCTGACCAAGATCATGGGCGTGCCGGTGCACGTCAATATCGAGGAAATCCGCAAGCCGGAAATCGATTCGCAGCTGATCGCCGATTCGATCGCCCAGCAGCTGGAAAAGCGGATCATGTTCCGCCGCGCCATGAAGCGCGCAATGCAAAATGCAATGCGCCTGGGCGCCGTCGGCATCAAGATCATGTCGTCCGGCCGTCTGAACGGCATCGAGATCGCCCGTACCGAATGGTATCGCGAAGGCCGCGTGCCTCTGCATACCCTGAAGGCGGACATCGACTACGGCACGTCCGAAGCATCGACCACCTACGGCATCATCGGCGTCAAGGTGTGGGTGTACAAGGGTGACCGCTCCGCCACCGGCGAAGCACCAGTCATCGACACCCCGGCCGACGAGAAGAAGCCACGTGGTCCGCGTCGTGACGACGGCAAGCCGGGCCGCGGCCCGCGTCCAGGTCCGGGTGCCAAACCAGGCGCCCCAGCCGCTCGCCGCGCTGCGAAGCCGGCTGCAGCTGAATAAGCAGGAGAACAAGCATGCTGCAACCATCTCGCAGGAAATATCGTAAAGAGCAGAAAGGCCGTAACACCGGTATTTCGCATACGCGCGGCACCGCCGTGTCGTTCGGCGAATTCGGTCTGAAGGCCGTGGCACGTGGTCGTATCACCGCGCGCCAGATCGAGGCTGCTCGTCGTGCCATGACCCGTCACATCAAGCGTGGCGGCCGTATCTGGATCCGTGTCTTCCCGGACAAGCCGATTTCGAACAAGCCGGCTGAAGTCCGTATGGGTAACGGTAAGGGTAACCCGGAGTACTACGTGGCTGAAATCCAGCCGGGTAAAGTGCTGTACGAAATGGACGGCGTGGCCGAAGAACTGGCACGCGAAGCGTTCCGCCTGGCTGCTGCCAAACTGCCGCTGGCTACCACCTTCGTGGTGCGCCAAGTCGGCCAATAATTGGAGTGAAATATGAAAGCATCTGAACTCCGCGGCAAAGACCAGGCAGCTCTGCAGAAAGAGCTGAACGACCTGCTGAAGGCACAGTTCGGCCTGCGTATGCAAAGCGCCACGCAACAGCTGACCAATACGTCGCAGCTGAAGAAGGTCCGCCGCGACATCGCACGCGTGAAAACGGTAATGAACACGAAGGAAGCCAAATGAACGAACCAGTGAAACAGTCGCTCAAGCGCACGCTGATCGGTAAAGTGGTGTCCGACAAGATGGACAAGACCGTTACCGTGCTGATCGAGCGTCACGTCAAGCACCCTCTGTACGGCAAGATCATCGTGCGTTCGGCGAAATACCACGCACATGACGAAACCAACCAGGTCAAGACCGGCGATACGGTCGAGATCGCGGAAGGTCGTCCGATCTCGAAGACGAAGGCGTGGACGGTGACCCGTGTAGTGCAAGCTGCACAAATCGTCTAAGAAGAAGACCGCGCCGGGACCGTTGCGTCCCGGCGCGTTTTCCAATTAGTTCTTGCAGGCCCGCAGGTTGTATGTAATACTTGCGGGCTTCGTTCATGTATCGCCGCTAAGTGTCTCTCCGCAGACGCGGTTTCGCGGTCAGTACTGTATGAAGGTCAAGCACCCAAACAGTGATGCAGCAGCATGACTGGCGGGACCAAGACTGACCGAGAGGTCCGCATTGTGTGGATTCTTCGGCTTAAGTTGGGAAAGAGAATACTATGATTCAAACTGAAAGCCGGCTCGAGGTAGCCGACAACACCGGTGCGAAAGAAGTCATGTGCATCAAGGTGTTGGGCGGTTCCAAGCGCCGTTACGCTGGCATCGGCGACGTGATCAAGGTCACGGTTAAACAGGCACAGCCGCGCGGCCGTGTCAAAAAAGGTGAAATTTATAACGCCGTGGTTGTGCGCACCGCTAAGGGTGTGCGTCGCCAGGACGGTTCCCTGGTCAAGTTCGACGGCAACGCCGCCGTTCTGCTGAACTCCAAGCTGGAACCGATCGGTACCCGTATCTTTGGCCCGGTGACGCGCGAACTGCGCACCGAGAAGTTCATGAAGATCGTGTCCCTGGCACCGGAAGTCCTGTAAGGAGTCGCAATGGATAAGATTCGCAAAAACGACGAAGTCGTCGTCCTGACCGGTAAGGACAAGGGCAAGCGCGGCGTAGTGACCCAGCGTGTAGACGCTGAGCACGTCGTGGTGGAAGGCGTGAACGTGGCCAAGAAGGCCGTCAAGCCGAACCCGATGACGGGCGTAACTGGTGGCATCGTCGACAAGACCATGCCGATTCACGTGTCCAACGTTGCTCTGTTCAACGCTGCGACCGGCAAGGCCGATCGCGTGGGCTTCAAGGAAGTGGACGGTAAAAAAGTCCGCGTCTTCAAGTCCTCCGGCGAAGTAGTGAAAGGGTAATTGAAAATGGCCCGTCTGCAACAACTGTACAAAGACAAGGTCGTTACCGAGCTGACCGAGAAATTCGGCTACAAGTCGGTAATGGAAGTGCCGCGCCTGACGAAGATCACCCTGAACATGGGTCTCTCCGAAGCCGTGGCCGACAAGAAAGTGATCGAGCACGCCGTGGGCGACCTGACGAAGATCGCCGGCCAGAAGCCAGTGATCACGAAGGCACGCAAGGCAATCGCAGGTTTCAAGATCCGCGAAGGCTACCCGATCGGTACGATGGTGACCCTGCGCGGCGCCCGTATGTACGAATTCCTGGACCGCTTCATCACCGTGGCTCTGCCGCGCGTGCGTGACTTCCGTGGGGTGTCCGGTCGCTCGTTCGATGGCCGTGGTAACTACAACATCGGCGTCAAAGAGCAGATCATCTTCCCGGAAATCGAGTACGACAAGATCGACGCGCTGCGTGGCATGAACATCTCGATCACCACGACCGCCAAGACCGACGACGAAGCGAAAGCTCTGCTCGCCGCATTCAAATTCCCGTTCAGGAACTAAACGATCATGGCAAAACTCGCACTGATTAACCGTGAACAGAAGCGCGCCGACCTGGTGGAGAAGTTCGCCGCCAAGCGCGCCTCGCTGAAAGCCATCATCGACGACCAGTCGAAGTCGGAAGAAGAGCGTTACGAAGCCCGTCTGAAACTGCAGGCGCTGCCGCGTAACTCCGCACCGACCCGCCAGCGTAACCGCTGCGCCATCACCGGCCGTCCACGTGGCACCTTCCGTAAATTCGGTCTGGCCCGCACCAAGCTCCGTGAATTCGCCATGCGTGGTGAAATCCCGGGTATGACCAAAGCCAGCTGGTAATAGGAGAATAAGCAATGAGTATGAGCGATCCTATCGCCGATATGCTGACCCGTATCCGCAATGCACAGGGTGTGAAGAAGACCACCGTTGCAATGCCGTCGTCGAAAGTCAAAGTGGCGATCGCCGCCGTCCTGAAGGACGAGGGCTACATCGAAGATTTCGCAGTGTCCTCCAACGAAGGCAAAGCGGAACTGCAAATCGGTTTGAAGTACTACACCGGCCGTCCTGTCATCGAGCGCCTCGAGCGCGTGTCCCGTCCGGGCCTGCGCGTGTACAAGGGCAAGGATGAAATCCCGACCGTGATGAACGGCCTGGGCGTGGCCATCGTGTCGACTCCGCAAGGCGTCATGACCGACCGCAAAGCGCGCGCTACCGGCGTCGGTGGCGAAGTCATCTGCTTCGTGGCTTAAGGAGTAACACATGTCTCGAGTAGCTAAAATGCCGATCGCAGTGCCGGCTGGCGCCGAAGTCGCCATCTCCGCACAAGCGATCACCGTCAAGGGCCCGCTGGGCACCCTGACCCAGAGCCTGAACGGCCTGGTCAAAGTGGAAAACAACAACGGCACGCTGACGTTCGACGTGATCAACGACAGCCGCGAGTCCAACGCGATGTCGGGCACGCTGCGCGCACTGGTCAACAACATGGTGACCGGCGTGACGAAGGGCTTCGAGAAGAAGCTGTCGCTGGTGGGCGTGGGCTACAAGGCCCAGGCACAAGGCGACAAGGTCAACCTGTCGCTGGGCTTCTCCCACCCTGTCGTGCACACGATGCCGGCTGGTGTCACCGTCGCAACCCCGACCCCGACTGAAGTCGTGATCAAGGGTGTGGACCGCCAGCAGGTGGGCCAGGTGGCCGCCGAAATCCGTGCTTACCGCTCCCCTGAGCCTTACAAGGGCAAGGGCGTCCGCTATGTGGACGAAGTGGTGAAGATCAAAGAAACCAAGAAGAAGTAATTAGGGGCTGACGATGGATAAAAAGCAATCTCGTCTGCGCCGCGGACGTCAAACCCGCATCAAGATCGCGCAATTGAAAGTGAACCGCCTGTCGGTCCACCGCACCAACCTGCACATTTACGCGAACCTGATCAGCCCGGACGCTAAAGTTCTGGTTTCGGCGTCGACCGTGGAAGCAGAAGTTCGCGCCGAACTGGCCGGCAAGTCGGGCAAGGGCGGCAACGCCGCTGCCGCTGCCCTGGTTGGTAAGCGCGTCGCCGAAAAGGCAATCAAGGCAGGTATCACCGAAGTAGCGTTCGACCGCTCCGGTTTCCGTTACCACGGCCGTGTGAAGGCGCTGGCTGATGCCGCGCGTGAAGCCGGTCTGAAGTTCTAAGGGTACGATCATGGCAAAAATGCAAGCAAAAATGCAAAGCGACAAGCCGGATGACGGCATGCGCGAAAAAATGATCGCGATCAACCGCGTGACCAAAGTGGTCAAGGGTGGTCGCATCATGGGCTTCGCGGCGCTGACCGTGGTCGGTGACGGCGATGGCCGCATCGGCATGGGCAAGGGTAAGTCGAAGGAAGTCCCGGTCGGTGTGCAGAAGGCAATGGAAGAAGCCCGCCGCAACCTGATCAAGGTTCCCCTGAAGAACGGTACGCTGCAGCACTCGGTGACCGGCCAGCACGGCGCCTCGCGCGTCATGATGTCCCCGGCCAAGCCTGGTACCGGCGTGATCGCCGGTGGCGCAATGCGCGCTATCTTCGAGGTGATGGGCGTGACGGACGTGGTGGCGAAATCCACCGGTTCGAACAACCCGTACAACCTGGTGCGCGCCACCCTGGACGGCCTGTCGAAAATGAGCACTCCTGCCGAGATCGCTGCGAAACGCGGCAAGTCGGTAGAAGACATCCTGGCTTAAGGAATGACCATGAGCACTATCAAAGTCAAACTGGTGAAGGGCCTGATCGGCACCCGCCAAGACCACCGCGCCACCGTGCGTGGCCTGGGTCTGCGCCGTGTCAACTCGGTTTCCGAGCTGCAGGACACGCCATCGGTACGCGGCATGATCAATAAGGTCGCCTACCTCGTCAAAGTCGTGTCCTAAGCACACGATCTGGAGAAAACAATGGAATTGAATACCATTCAACCAGCCGAAGGCGCGAAACACGCCAAGCGTCGCGTTGGCCGCGGTATCGGCTCCGGCCTGGGCAAGACTGCCGGCCGTGGTCACAAGGGTCAGAAATCGCGTTCGGGCGGCTTCCACAAGGTCGGCTTCGAAGGCGGCCAGATGCCCCTGCAGCGCCGTCTGCCGAAGCGTGGCTTCAAATCGCTGAACGCAACCTTCAAGGCTGAAGTTCGCCTGTCCGACCTGAACGCTCTGGCCGTGTCCGAAGTGGACCTGCTGGTGCTGAAGCAGGCCGGCGTGCTGAACGTGCTGGCACGCGACGTGCGTGTGATCGCTTCCGGCGAAATCACCAAGGCAGTGTCCATCAAGGGCCTGAAAGTGACCGCCGGCGCGAAAGCGGCCATCGAAGCGGCTGGCGGCTCGGTAGCCTGAGACGCTTAAGCTTGAACGGAGCGAAAATTGGCGACTAATCCGCAGCTTGCTAAAAGTGCCGCAGCCGGTTTCCCTTGGAACCGTCTGTGGTTTTTGCTGGGCGCTCTGGTAGTCTACCGCATCGGGGCACACGTCCCGGTGCCGGGGATCGACCCGGTACAGCTGGCCGCACTGTTCAAGTCGCAAGAGGGCGGCCTGCTGGGCATGTTCAACATGTTCTCCGGCGGCGCCCTGTCGCGCTTCACGGTGTTTGCGCTGGGCATCATGCCCTACATCTCGGCCTCGATCATCATGCAGTTGCTGTCGATCGTGTCCCCGCAGATGGAAGCGCTGAAGAAGGAAGGGGAAGCTGGCCGTCGCAAGATCACCCAGTACACCCGTTACGCCACCGTCGGTCTGGCATTGTTCCAGGCATTCGGCATCTCCGTCGCGCTGGAAGCCCAGCCCGGCCTGGTGATCGATCCCGGCATGGCCTTCCGCTTCACCACCGTGGTCACGCTGCTGACCGGCACCATGTTCCTGATGTGGCTGGGGGAGCAGATTACCGAGCGCGGTCTCGGTAACGGCATCTCCATCATCATCTTTGCCGGTATCGCCGCAGGTTTGCCGAGCGCCATGGGTAGTCTGTTCACCCAGGTGTCGACCGGCGCGATCAGCGCGATCTCCGCCATCATCATCGTGATCCTGGTTGCAGCAGTGACCTATGTCGTGGTGTTCGTGGAACGTGGCCAGCGCAAGATCCTGGTGAACTATGCCAAACGTCAGGTCGGTAACAAGATCTACGGTGGGCAGACCAGTCACCTGCCGCTGAAGCTGAACATGGCAGGCGTGATTCCGCCGATCTTCGCTTCGTCGATCATCTTGTTCCCGGCCACCATCGTGGACTGGTTCGCACGTGGCGCGGACAACAGCAACCCTGTTGTGCGCTTCCTGAAAGACCTGGCTGCATCGCTGAGCCCAGGTGAGCCGATCCATGCGTTGCTGTATGCCGTGGCGATCGTGTTCTTCTGCTTCTTCTACACCGCACTGGTGTTCAACAGCAAGGAGACCGCGGACAACTTGAAGAAGAGCGGGGCCTTTGTGCCAGGGATTCGTCCCGGTGAGCAGACTGCCCGCTACATCGACAAGATCCTGACCCGATTGACCCTGGCTGGCGCCGTCTACATCACCCTGGTGTGCCTGTTGCCGGAGTTTATGCAAGCCCAGTGGAAAGTGTCCTTCGTCTTCGGCGGCACGTCCCTGCTGATCATCGTGGTCGTGACCATGGACTTCATGGCCCAGGTCCAGAACTACGTGATGTCGCAGCAATACGATTCGCTGCTGCGTAAGGCGAACTTCAAGGGCGGCGTTCCGACCCGCTAATTGGCAAGGTCTAGACGATAAGGTCACCATGGCAAAAGACGACGTCATACAGATGCAGGGCGAGATTCTGGAGAATCTCCCGAATGCAACGTTTCGAGTAAAGCTGGAAAACGGCCACGTGGTGCTCGGCCACATTTCGGGTAAAATGCGGATGAACTATATCCGCATTCTCCCCGGTGACAAGGTGACGGTGGAGTTGACGCCGTACGACCTCTCCCGGGCCCGTATTGTGTTCCGGACCAAGTAATTTTAAGTATCGAATTCAAGAAGAGAGTGCAAAATGAAAGTTAACGCTTCAGTCAAGCGGATCTGCCGCAACTGCAAGATCATCAAGCGCAAGGGCGTCGTTCGTGTTATCTGCGTCGAACCGCGTCACAAACAGCGTCAAGGTTAATCGAGGAATAACGAATGGCACGTATTGCAGGGGTTAACATCCCAAATCACCAGCACACCGTGATCGGCCTGACGGCAATTTACGGTATCGGCCGTCCGCGCGCGCAGTTCATCTGCGCACAGACGGGTGTTGCTACCAACAAGAAGATCAAGGACCTGGACGACAGCGAGCTGGAAAAGCTGCGTGATGAGATCGGCAAGTTCGTTGTTGAAGGCGACCTGCGCCGCGAGCTGTCCATGAACATCAAGCGTCTGATGGACCTGGGTTGCTACCGTGGCATGCGCCACCGCAAGGGCCTGCCGGTCCGCGGCCAGCGCACCCGCACCAATGCACGTACCCGCAAAGGTCCGCGCAAAGCCGCTCAATCGCTGAAGAAATAATCTAGGAAACCATTATGGCCAAGCAACAAAGTAGCGCAGCAGCAGCGCGCGTTCGCAAGAAAGTCAAAAAGAACGTCGCTGAAGGCATCGCTCACGTTCACGCTTCCTTCAACAACACGATCATCACGATCACCGACCGCCAGGGCAACGCCCTGTCGTGGGCAACTTCCGGTGGCGCCGGCTTCAAGGGCTCCCGTAAGTCGACCCCGTTCGCAGCGCAGGTTGCTGCCGAAGCGGCTGGCAAAGTGGCGCAGGAATGCGGCGTGAAGAACCTGGAAGTGCGCATCAAGGGCCCGGGCCCTGGCCGTGAATCGGCTGTGCGCGCGCTGAACAACCTGGGCATCAAGATCACCGAGATCCAGGACGTGACGCCGGTTCCGCACAACGGCTGCCGCCCGCCGAAGCGTCGTCGTATCTAACTCTAGAAGCGGCAACGTTCGGTAAGACCATGGCCGGTTCTTCGTGAACCGGCCACCGTCACACTGAAGTAAAAATCGCTGGAACAGTTAATCGGAAACGGTTACACTGTCCGGCTATTTTTGCCTGTTCGTTTCTGGCGAACGGGCTTGTTGAGCCACCGTCTGGCGGATTAGAGGGTCAGACTAGCGCCTGGCTGCATCCGATGCAGCGCTGGGGCGTCATTTAATTTATCAAGGAAAATCACCGTGGCACGTTATATCGGACCGAAAGCAAAACTCTCCCGCCGTGAAGGCACCGACCTGTTCCTGAAGAGCGCCCGCCGCTCGCTGGATTCGAAGTGCAAGCTGGACGTGAAGCCTGGCCAGCACGGCGTCAAGTCGGGTGCCCGCACCTCCGACTACGGCAACCAGCTGCGCGAAAAGCAGAAGGTCAAGCGTATCTACGGCGTGCTGGAACGTCAGTTCCGCCGCTACTTCGCGGAAGCCGACCGCCGCAAGGGCAACACCGGCGAAACGCTGCTGACCCTGCTGGAAACCCGCCTGGACAACGTTGCTTACCGCATGGGCTTCGGCTCCACCCGCGCTGAAGCACGCCAGCTGGTGTCGCACAAGGCCTTCACCGTGAACGGCAATGTCGTGAACATCGCTTCGTACAACGTGAAAGTGGGCGACGTGATCGCCGTGCGCGAAAAGGCCAAGAAGCAGACCCGTATCCTGGAAGCGCTGTCGCTGGCCGAACAAGTCGGCATGCCGGCATGGGTCTCGGTCGACGCCAAGAAGATGGAAGGCACCTTCAAGTCGCTGCCGGAGCGTAGCGAGATCGCTGCCGACGTCAACGAATCGCTGATCGTCGAACTGTACTCGCGTTAATCTTAGTTCGTAGCAGGAAAAGCATCACCTCCGCCCGCTGCGACCGCAGCGGGCGTTTTCACTAATGCCATCAGCCTTATCGGTGTAACGAGCCGAGGGTAATGAAAAGGACATTTCAATGCAAAACAGTTTGTTGAAGCCACGTATCATCGACGTCGAAGCGCTGGGCGCCGGTCACGCGAAAGTCGTGATGGAGCCGTTCGAGCGCGGCTACGGCCACACGCTGGGCAACGCCCTGCGCCGTGTGCTGCTGTCGTCGATGATCGGCTACGCGCCGACCGAAGTCACGATCGCTGGTGTCGTGCACGAATACTCGTCGCTGGACGGCGTGCAGGAAGACGTGGTCGACCTGCTGCTGAATCTGAAGGGCGTGGTCTTCAAGGTCCACAACCGCGATTCCGTCACGCTGACCCTGAAGAAGGAAGGCGAAGGCGCCGTGCTGGCATCGGATATCGACCTGCCGCACGACGTGGAACTGATCAACCCGGATCACGTGATCGCTCACCTGACCGCCGGTGGCAAGCTGGACATGCAGATCAAGGTCGAGAAGGGCCGTGGCTACGTGCCGGGTAACGTGCGTCGCCTGTCCGAAGACACGAACAAGACGATCGGCCGCATCATCCTGGACGCATCGTTCTCCCCGGTCCGCCGCGTGTCCTACGCCGTGGAATCGGCCCGTGTGGAACAGCGGACCGACCTGGACAAGCTGATCATCAACATCGAAACGAACGGCGTGATCACGCCGGAAGAAGCGATCCGTCAATCGGCACGCGTGCTGGTCGACCAGCTGAACGTGTTCGCCGCGCTGGAAGGCACGGAAGCGACCGCCGAAGCACCGTCGCGTGCACCGCTGGTCGATCCGATCCTGCTGCGCCCGGTGGACGACCTGGAACTGACCGTCCGTTCCGCGAACTGCCTGAAGGCCGAGAACATCTACTACATCGGCGACCTGATCCAGCGTTCGGAAAACGAACTGCTGAAGACGCCGA
Organism: Massilia sp. METH4; assembly: GCF_037094685.1. Classification (NCBI taxonomy): domain Bacteria; kingdom Pseudomonadati; phylum Pseudomonadota; class Betaproteobacteria; order Burkholderiales; family Oxalobacteraceae; genus Massilia; species Massilia sp. METH4. Next base: position 2,238,736 of record NZ_CP146614.1, read on the forward strand.
ACCTGGGCCGCAAGTCGCTGAACGAGATCAAGGAAGTGCTCGCTTCCCGCGGCCTGACCCTGGGCATGAAGCTGGAAAACTGGCCGCCCGCAGGTCTGGAGAAGTAATTTGTGGTGAGGCCTCGATAAACCTATTGCGCGGGCACAGTTCCGGTCTGCGATACTCGCCGTACGAAAGTACGGCTGCGTTTCTCGACCAGAACTGAGCCCTGCTCGCTACGGTTTCTCGAGGCCCCTTGAAGCTGGTTGTTGTACCGTTGCGGCATTTGCCTCAACGTTTTTAATCTACTAACCGACCCGCGCATTTTGCGATCGAAGAGTTCGGATTTAAACATCTTTGAAAGGAAGTACCATGCGTCACCGTCACGGCCTTCGTAAACTGAACCGTACCTCGTCCCACCGTCTGGCAATGCTGCGCAACATGACCGTCTCGCTGCTGCGTCACGAAGCGATCAAGACCACCGTGCCGAAGGCAAAGGAACTGCGCCGCGTCGTCGAGCCGATCCTGACCCTGGGCAAGACCGACACGCTGGCCAACAAGCGCCTGGCATTCGCTCGCCTGCGCGACCGCGAAATCGTCCAGAAGCTGTTCGCTGAACTGGGCCCGCGCTACGCCACCCGCAACGGCGGCTACCTGCGCATCCTGAAGATGGGCTTCCGCGTTGGCGACAACGCTCCGATGGCCTACGTGGAACTGGTCGACCGTCCGGAACCGAGCGACGTCGAAGCAGCACCGACCGCTGAAGAGTGATCTTCGCCAGTCATTGAGGAAGCCGGGCTTGCCCGGCTTTTTTCTTTGGCGCTGTCGCGATTGGTATCTTGCTGCAAAACTTCGCGGCGCCGATCTGCATGAATTGTCGTATAGCGATAATGTGAACAATACCAAGACGACCGGCCCCTGGGCGACCGTATCGGTTTTCCTTGCTCCGCTATCGGCACCACCTTCGACGACGCCGCGCCGAGCCAACGTGTGCAGCCGGAGCAGGGCAGTGCCGGGCACGAAAATGCATCCACTTGTTCGACCGCCATCGGGTGCACGAAAACAATCCCATCGAATTCCAGTCCCATCCTTGATTCGGACCTCGCCGGCCGCGTGCATCGCGTGGCGCGATGCCGGTCGACGCTTACCCCCAGCCTGACATCATGAAGAGTAAATACGCCCTGATTTTTCTGCTGCTCCTGAACGCCATCGCAAGCGGCTACGAAGGCCTGGTGATAGCGCGCGCCCTGCCGCAGTCGCACTGGGCTGGCCTGGTCAGCACCGTGCTCAGCTTGGTCGCGATCGTCTGCTGGTATCACTGGAACAGCATCGAGAAGGGCTTCCGGCGTTGCGCGCCCTGGACCGTCGGCGTCGTTCTACTGCCCTTCCTGGTCATTCCAATGTATATTTTTCGCAGCAATCCGCCAGGCGCGCGCTGGAAAGCGCTCGGTAAATTTGCCGGTTTCCTGTGCCTGGTGCTCGCCGTGTCCATCCTGAGCGCGATCATCGTCGGGTGATGGTCGGCCCGGTAGACCCGCCGGGTGATGCCGGCACCGGGATGCCCCTGGGTTTCTGAACCGGCGCGTGTCTATTGCTGCCGCTTGCCGATGGCCCGGCGTTGCGCCGATTCGTCCAGCACACCATCGACCGGCGCAAGTCCGATGTCGGCGCCTGCTTCCGTTGTCCGGGTGACCCGCAAATGTGCCGGAGCTCTATCCCAACGGCTTGCGTCCGACGACGAAAGTCTTCCTGGCCCGCTGTCGCGGGGATTTCTTCCGGTGTACCATGCCATGGTTCACCCAGCCGAGTTGCCGTATGTCCGTCCTGTTGCGCCTGTCCTGCCTGTCTGTCCTCGTTCTCGCGCTGGTGCCACCTGCCCGCGCCGAGGAAGACTTCCTTCCGCCCAACGTCGCGTTCCAGTTCTCGTCGCGCATGGCCGATGCGAACACGGTCGAAGCGACCTGGCGAATCGCCGAGGGCTATTACATGTATCGCGAGCAGTTCAAGTTCCGCGCCGCTGGCGCCGAGCTCGGCGCGGCTGGTATCCCGCCCGGCAAGATAAAGTTCGACGAAACGTTCAACAAGAACGTGGAGATCTTCCGCCACAAGGTGACGATTCGCGTTCCCGTGACCGCCAAGGGCGCGTTCACGCTGACGGCTATCGGGCAAGGCTGTGCCGACAAGGGCCTGTGCTATTCGCCACAGGACGCCACGGTGCGATTGTCCGCCACGGGCGGGGCGACGACGGCGCCGATGGGCGGCTTTGCCGTGCCGTCGATGAGCCGGCCAACCATGCGTTGATGGCCGTTCCGGCCCGACCGCGCGCTCAGGGGCATCTTCCACGTATCTATGGCAAGCGGGACATTGGCGTCCTGGTAGTGCTGTACCTGGCGCCTGGCAGCGTCGTGTTCCAAGACGCCCGATTGCACCTTCATTGCCGGGCTTGAATTAATGGCCGGGTGAGCGCTGTCGGGTATTGCCGGCTGCCTCAATATGCTACGTCCGCAATAAGTGGCAGACGCAGGCCATCTCCCACATTCATTGTGCCCGGTATTGTCCAGTCCTCCGCGACAGCCGAGTATGTGGCCTCGGCCCGGCCGGCGCAATCATGTGCTTGGGTGGAATGTGCACACGCACTGTTGCGATTGGAAGCGAAGCAAAATGGTCGGCAATGCCGGCTGATTAACGGAACATCAGCACACGCTGGAATTCCACGACCGTTGCGTGCGATAAAAGAGAAAAGCTCGTCATTATCGGTGCCGGCTGCAATGGCAAACAAAGCACGACGGTCTGCCAGGCCGTTATGCAGTCGCATCGCGGATATGGGTCACCGCCGCCCAAGCATCTCGCCTCGCTTCAAAAGCGCCGACCCATATGGTTCGCCGTAATGGCAGGGCAATCGGCTAAAACGTGACGTCCCTTCACAGTAACGCTTGAAAGTCTAGCTCTTGCAGCAGCGACACCGGCTTGCCCGGCCGGTTTTGAATAAACCAGAGCAGCGTAATAACGCTTCGGGATGCTCCCGGCTGTAAATACCTCGGGAACCGGGGGCTGACGCGGCCTTCAGAACGTTTTTGCAGACGAGTGAGCGGCGCGCACCGCAAACCGGACGACGGGGCTCCTCGACGCAGTACATGCGTGCGACCGCTGAACGAACCTTCGCCGCACGTGCAAGCGCCGCGTGCCAAAATCCGGCCTGTTCACGCTGAAAACTGGCATGGATTGCCGCTGACGAGCCGCAGCGGCCTGCCGCGGTCTCCTTAGGCAATCAGCCGCGACGGTGTGAATGATGCCTGCCGTCGCCGCCTCGCTTGCCAGTTGCCCCATGCTGGTCGAATACCTTCTGCTGTTCCGGCGTCAAGACCGCATAAAAGGTCTTCAATGCCGCCAGGCGGCTTTCCTGCTGCGCGACGCGCGCTTTGGCGGACTCCAGCCTTTTTTCCGCACGCTGTGGCGCCGGCAAATCCCTGAATGCCGCGCGATCCACCCGCCCGACCGGTTGCTGCGGCGTGATCGCGGCAATATAGGTTTTCCAGGACGCTTCCTGATTCGGTGTCAATGCCAGCGCATCATGCAGTTTTTGCTGCCGCTGCGCGATCCGCTCCGCACGTTTCGCGGGATCGAATTTCGTTTCGGCATACGCATGGTTCCGCGGCGTTTCCACGGCCGGTGCCGCCATCGCGGCGGAGCCGATGCCAAGCAGCGTGACGCCAACGATAATGCTTTTACGCAGGATATTCATGGTGATTCCTTTACTTGAGTAAGTTCGGTTGTGCTTGCAGCACTGCACGGAAAACAGTTTCGCAATGCCGTGTTTCCAGAGCGTTTCCCGAACGCGGCAATTTGTATCCGTTTGTGTCCCCGCGAAATGTGCCGCGCATATACAAGACGATACAAACCGCCGTTGGTCTTCCTCTGCCGATCTGGCGATAATTGGAGGATGGAACCGATACCTAGCATTCTGATCGTCGACGACGACCGCGATATCCGCACCTTGCTGGCCGATTACCTGGAGTCCAACGGTTACCGCACCTACGGCGCGGCCGATGGCGTCGCCATGTGGAAACAGCTGGACGAGACGAAGCCCGACCTGATCGTGCTCGACCTGAACATGCCGGGCGAAGACGGCCTCACGCTGTGCCGCAAGCTGCGGGCGCATTCGAACCTGCCCGTCATCATGCTGACCGCGCGCAGCGAACCGCTGGACCGTATCCTCGGTCTCGAGATGGGCGCGGACGATTACCTGCCCAAGCCCTTCGAACCGCGCGAGCTGCTGGCCCGCATCCGCAGCGTGCTCCGGCGCAGCAATTCCATGCCGTCCGGCGGCATCGACAAGGCGTCGCAGATCCGCTTCTCGAACTGGACACTGGACCTGACCGCCCGCCACCTGCTCAATCCCGACGGCGTGGTGATCATGCTGTCCGGCGCCGAGTTCCGGCTGCTGAAAGTCTTCCTCGAGCATCCGAACCGGGTGCTGAACCGCGACCAGTTGCTGAACCTGACGCAGGGCCGCGACGCCGACCCGTTCGACCGTTCGATCGACATCCAGATCAGCCGGCTGCGGCAGAAGCTGGGCGAAGATGCGCGAGTGCCGCAAATTATCAAGACGGTGCGCAACGGCGGCTACGTGCTGGCCGGCAGCGTGTCGGTCGAACCCCGTGCATAAGAAGCAAGTGAGCGCGTGGCTACGCTGAAAAACTTCATCAACTCGATGACCGGGCGCGTTTTCCTCGCGCTCATGGTCGGTATCGTCGCATCGGCCGCGCTCACGCAATGGCTGGCCGTCAACGAACGCCAGCGCACGCTGGAACGTTATCGCAATTTCCATGCGCTCGAGCGCGCCGAGCAGATTATCGAAACGACTGACGTGGTGCGCCCGGAATCGCGCGCGCAGTACCTGGCCGTGTCCAGCAAGAGCAGCATGCGTCTCGAGATCGCCGGTGACAGCGATCTCACGATGCATCCGCCCACCGAATTCTCGGCGGCGCTGGCGCAGCGGCTGCCGCGCGACTTCCAAGTGATCGCGATGGCCGAACGGCCGCCGCAGTGCGAACGGCGCACGAGCACGATGACGCTGTTCGGCCCGGGGCAATGGCGCGGCACGTGCGAATCGGTCAAGGTCGTGATGACCGATGGGCAAGTGCTGAAGCTGTCGGTCCTGCCGCCGCGTGGCTCGATCCCTACCGGCCACAACGAATACGCCGTCTTCGTGCCTTTCCTGCTGTGCATTGCCGTGCTGGCCTACCTGGTCACGCGCATGACGGTGCGCCCGCTGAAGCAGCTGGCCCAGGCCGCCAAGGATCTCGGTAACGACATCAACAAGCCGCCGCTCGAACTGGCCGGCGCGTCCGAAATCCGGCAGGCCAGCGCCGCGTTCAACGCCATGCAGGGGCGCATCCGCCAGCACATCGCGCAGCGCACCGAGATGCTGGCCGCCATCACGCACGACTTGCAGACGCCGCTCACCCGGCTGCGCCTGCGACTCGAAAAGGTGAGCGACGCCGACCTGCAGCAAAAGCTGATCGGCGACCTGTCCGCCATGCAGCAGATGATCCGCGAGGGGCTGGACCTGGCGCGCAGCATGGACACCACCGGCACGATGCAGAAGCTGGACCTCGATTCGCTGCTCGACAGCGTGTGTGCCGACGCGCTCGACGCGGGCCAGCCGGTCGAACTGAAAGGCAAGTCCGGCATGGCCCTGCTGGGCCGCCCGCTGGACGTGCGGCGCTGCCTCGTCAACCTGATCGACAACGCCGTGAAGTATGGCCACAAGGCCCACGTGACGGTGGAACGGCTGGCCGGGGCGGCGCGCATCCGCATCCGCGACGAAGGCCCCGGCATTCCGCAAGACCAGCTGGCGCGCGTGTTCGAGCCGTTCTACCGGGTGGAGACATCGCGCTCGCGCGAATCCGGCGGCACGGGCCTGGGCTTGACGATCGCCCGCAACATCGCCGAGCAACACGGCGCCACGCTGAGCCTCGCCAACGGCGACGCCGGCGGGCTGGAAGCCGTGTTGACGCTACCCGAGTTCTATGTTGGAAAGTAACCGCAAGGTAACAAGCCCGTAGCAGTTTGGTGAGACAATGCCCGGCCGATTCCTCCAGGAAATATTCGTAGCCAACATCAACCACTTAAAAAAATGAAAAAATCCACTTTGGGAGTACTGGTTGCTGCAGCCATCGCCGCAGGTGCCGGGGCCTGGCATTTCTCGCGCGCGCCGGAGCCGGAGCAGCATGCGGCCGCCGGCCAGGGCAAGGGACCTGGCGAGGGCAGGGGCCCGACCACCGTCAATGTCGTCGCGCCGAAGCGGCAGGACGTGCCCATCCGCCTCCAGGCGAACGGCACCGTGAGTCCGATCAGCACGGTGGACCTGCACCCGCAGACCACCAGCACCATCGTCAAGGTGCACGTGAAGGAAGGCGATTTCGTCAAGGAAGGCCAGCTGATGTTCTCGCTGGACAGCCGCAGCGAATCGGCGAACCTGCAAAAGGCCCAGGCCGAGGTGGCGCGCGACCGCGCCACGCTGGCGGACCTGGAGCGCCAGTACAAGCGCAGCGTGGAACTGTTGAGCCAGAAATTCATCGCGCAGGGCGCCGTCGACACCCTGAAGAGCCAGGTCGACGCCGCGCGCGCCGAGCTGGAGGCCAACATCGCCGCAGCCCGCGCGATCGAGGTCGGCCAGAGCTACACGACGATCCGCGCGCCGATGGCGGGCCGCGTGGGCGGCATCAATGTCTATCCGGGCAGCCTCGTGCAACTGTCCACGTCGCTCACGACGATCACCCAGCTCGACCCGATCAATGTCGCGTTCACCGTGCCGGAAACGAATCTGGCCGCGCTGCTCGACGCCCAGCGCGCCGGCAAGGTGCCCGTGCAGGTATTCCACCGGGGCTCGACGACACCGATCGAAGGCCAGCTGTCCTTCATCGACAACACCGTCGATCCGCAGGCCGGGGTGATCCGGGTGAAGGCCCAGTTTTCCAACCGGGACACGCGGCTATGGCCGGGCCAGTACGTGAACACGGAAGTCACGGTGGAGACGCTGCGCGATGCACTGGTGGTGCCGCAGAACGCCATCATCACCAACTCGCGCGGCACCTTCGTCTACACGGTCGGGCCGGACAGTACGGCCAGGGTGGCGAATGTGGAGCGCGTGCACGCATTCGGGCCGGATGCCGCCGTGCGCGGCCTCGCCGGCAATGAACGCGTGATTGTCGAAGGCAAGCAGAACCTGCGCCCCGGCGGCAAGGTGCGGGTGGCCGAGGGACGGCACCCCGACGCCCGGTTGGCCGAGCAGGGTAGCCCGAAGGGTATGGAATGAACCTCTCCGAGCTCTCGATCCGGCGCCCCGTGATGGTGGTGCTGCTGTCGCTGTCGCTGATCCTGGCCGGCGTGCTGGCCTACCTGCACATCCCGGTCGCCGCGCTGCCCAGCTATAACACCCCCGTCATCAATGTGTCGGCCGACCTGGCTGGCGCCAGCCCGGACACGATGGCCTCGTCCGTGGCGCTGCCGCTGGAAAAGCAGTTCTCCACGATCGCCGGCCTGACGATGATCACGTCGACGAGCACGCAGGGCAATACCTCGCTCACGCTGGAATTCGATTCGAGCATCGACGTCAACGAAGCCGCCGTCGACGTGCAGGCAGCGCTGCTGCGCGCGCAGCGGCAACTGCCGCAGGAAATGACGGACCTGCCGTCGTACCGCAAGATCAACCCGGCCGATGCCCCCGTGCTGTTCATGGCGATGAATTCGCCGTCGCTGTCGCTCTCCGAGCTGAACGATTACGCGGAAAACCTGATCGCGCCCAGCCTGTCCACCTTGCCCGGCGTGGCGCAAGTGACTGTCAACGGCCAGAAGCGCTTTGCCGTGCGGGTGCGCGCCAAGTCGGACCTGCTGAACGCGCGTGACCTCACGCTGGCCGACGTGCAGGCGGCCATCCGCAGTTCCAATGCCAACACGCCGCTGGGCGTGCTGGACGGCCCCGACCAGACGTTGACGATCCAGGGCAATGCCCAGCTGATGAAGGCGGCCGACTACCGCGACCTGATCATCGCCACCCGCAACGGCGAGCCCGTGCGCCTGAAGGACGTGGCCACGGTCGAGGACAGCTTCCAGTCCACCAAGTCGTTCGGCAGCTACAACGGCGAACGCTCGATCGTGCTGCTGGTGCAGCGCCAGCCGGACGCGAACACCGTGCAGGTGGTCGACGGCGTGAAGGCGCTGCTGCCGCGCTTCCGCGCGCAATTGCCGGAATCGATCAACATCAGCCTCGTCAACGACCGCTCGGTGTCGATCCGCGAAGCGATCCACGACGTCAACCTCACCCTCGCGCTGACGATCGTGTTGGTGGTGCTGGTGATCTTCCTGTTCCTGCGCCGCGCCGTGGCCACGCTGATCCCGGCCGTCACGATGCCGATTTCGCTGTTGGGAGCGCTATCCCTGCTGTACGCGCTGGGCTATAGCCTGGACAACATCTCGCTGCTGGGCATTACGCTGGCCGTGGGCCTGGTGGTCGACGACGCGATCGTGGTGCTGGAAAACATCGTGCGGCATATCGAGCACGGCAAGAAGCCGCTGCAGGCCGCCCTGATCGGCTCGCGCGAAATGGGCTTCACGATCGTGTCGATCTCGATCTCGCTGGTGGCCGTGTTCATCCCGATCTTCTTCATGCCCGGCGTGATGGGCCTGATGTTCCGCGAATTCGCCGTGATCGTGGCGCTGGCCGTGCTGGTTTCCGCCGTGATCTCGCTGACCCTGGTGCCGATGATGGCGGCGCGCTTCCTGCCGGCCGACTCGCATGAAACGTCGGGCGACGACACCTTCGTCGGCCGGCATTTCGAGCGCGGCTTCAACGCCGTGCTGAAGGGCTATGGCCGCACGCTGGACGTGGCCATGAAGCACAAGTACATCGTGCTGGGCGTGGCGATCGGCACCTTCGCGCTCACGGTGGTCATGTATGCCTCGATGCCGAAGGGCTTCTTCCCGGAAGAGGATATCGGCCAGTTCCGCGTCAACACCGAAGCTTCCGAGGATATCTCGCCGACGGCCATGCTGGCGCTGCAGGATCGCGTGGCCGCCATCATCAAGGCCGATCCGGCGGTGAAGAGCGTGGTGTCGTTCACCGGCGGCGGCAACACCGGCCGCATGTTCGTGGTGCTGGTGCCGCGTGGCGAGCGCCAGGCGATGCCGCACGTGCTGGAGGGCTTGCGCAAGAAGATGCGCGACGTGGCCGGCATTGCGGTCTACATGTCGCCCGTGCAGAACCTGCAGCTGGGCGGCCGCCAGAGCAAGAGCCGCTACCAGTACACGCTGCAATCGGTTAGCCCGGACGCGCTGAACGACTGGGCCGAGCGCTACCTGGAGCGCATGCGCGCCGATCCGGACTTCCGCGACGTGACGAGCGATTCGCAGAACAAGGGATTGCAGGCCACGCTGGACATCGACCGCGACAAGGCCAATACGCTGGGCGTGGCGATCGGCGATATCCGCACCGCGCTGTACCTGGCGTTCGGCGAACGGCAGGTGTCGACGATCTACTCGTCCGCCGCCAGCTACTACGTGATCCTGGAAGCGGCCGACGAGGACCGCCGCTACGAGGATGCGCTGACCAAGGTCTCGGTGCGCAATTCGGCGGGGCAGCTGATCAGGCTGTCGAGCTTCGCCACCGTGCGGCGCACGGTCGGCCCCACGGCCGTCAACCACCAGGGCCAGCTGCAGGCGGTGACGGTGGCGTTCAACCTGGCGCCGGGCGTGCCGCTGGGCCGCGCCACGGCGAAGATCGACGCGATGGGCCAGGAATTCGGCCTGCCGCCCTCGATCATCACGAACTATGGCGGCGACGCGGCGGTGTTCCAGAGCTCGCAGGGCAGCCAGGTGATCCTGATCGTGGCCGCGCTGGCCGTCATCTATGTGTTGCTGGGCGTGCTGTACGAAAGCTTCATCCACCCGCTGACGATCCTGGCCGGCCTGCCGTCGGCCGCCGTGGGCGCGCTGCTCACCCTGTGGCTGTTCGACATGGACCTGACGATGATCGCCATCATCGGCATCCTCATGCTGATCGGCATCGTGAAGAAGAACGCGATCATGATGATCGACTTCGCGTTGCAGGCGCAGCGCGAGGAGGGCAGGACGCCGGCCGAGGCGATCCGCGAAGCGTGCCTGCTGCGCTTCCGTCCGATCATGATGACGACCCTGGCAGCCTTCATGGGCGCGCTGCCGATCGCCCTGGGCCTGGGCGCCGGCGCCGAACTGCGCCAGCCGCTGGGCCTCGCGGTGTGCGGCGGGCTGATCTTCTCGCAGGTGATCACGCTGTACGTCACCCCGGTGATCTACCTGTTCCTCGACAAGTACAGCGGCAATGGCCCGATGAGCGACGCCGAACTGGCCGAGTTGCCGCCGGAACCGCCGAAAGTCGAACTGAAAGCGGTGTCATAAAGAAACATTGCCTCAAAAATGGGGACAGACCCCATTTTTGAGGCAACTTTGCAGCAACTTGTTCAATGCAGCGCATCCATTAGGGCTGGCTGAAATCGCGCTTTCCTGCCCCCAACTGTCGCCCATGGAACGGATACATACGGTAACATCCGTTAATTGCAAGCTCGCGTAAGCTTGCCCGACTTGGTCCGGCGCCGCCGGTTCGTGCACAGAAAACGGTTTATCTTGCTCCAGCCCAGCCACACCCACGGTCCCGACGACGACATCTGCCCTACCTGCGGCCAGGTCCTTCCGGCCGGCGGACTTCCGCTCCGGTATGGCGACGACAACAAGCCCAACCGCATCGGCCTCGCTATCGCGATCGGCTTGCACGTGCTCGTCATCGCGTTGATCTTGTGGAACCCGCAAACCTACGTCAAGCTCACGCCCCCGTCCAAAGCGGGCGAAATGGTGTGGGTCGCGCCGGTAGCACCCAAGCCAACCCCGCCGAAACCGCAGCCGGCGCCGCAAAAGCCCACGCCGCAACGGGAACCGAAAGTCGCGCAGACGCGCCCGAAACCGCCAGCGGCGCCACCCATCAAGCGCACCAACAACGATGCGATCACGGACCCGCGCCGGGCGGAAACGCCGCCACCGCCACCGGTGAAGGCCGACCTGACGCCGCCGCCGCCTGACGTGACCGACATGTCGCAGATGATCGAAGCGGCACGCCGCCGGCGCGGCGCCGTCGAAAGCCAGCCATCGGACAGCGCCGCGAGCGAGGATGCGAAGGCCAAGGCGCGCGCCATGGCCAACATCATGGGCGCCCAGGGCCGCAACGCGGCCGGCGAGCGCGAGGATTCCGGCGGCATCTTCGACGTGCAGAACCAGACCTTCAACAGCGCCGACCTGAAGTTCCGAGGCTGGAACACGAACTTCAAGCGCCGCTGGCTCACGCAGGTGAAGGTGGAGCTGGGCAACGAGATCGATATCGAGAATGCGATCGTGACGAAGATGATCGAGCTGATCCGCAAGGAAAAGCCGGGCGACTTCGAGTGGGAATCCCACCGGCTCGGCCGCGTGGTGAAGATGAGTGCGCGCAAGGAAGACGAGCCGGAACTGCGCGCCTTCCTCCTCAAGGAAATGTTCCCCCGCTATATTCGCCCGGCAGGCAGGTAACGCACGGTAGCCTGCCGCGGCACGGCCAGCGTGGTCAGGCGTGGTGCGGATTGCCTCGCGCGCGGGTTCGCCGATGCGCCACGGCGACGACCGCGCCGCCGGCAAGAAGCAGGAGCCAGGCCGCCGGTTCCGGGACCGCGCTGACCGTCAGCACGGAATGCAACCGGCTCGATCCCGGCTCTAAAATATCGTAATGCGTGCCGATCGTCCACAGGGCTCCATACTCGAAATAAGCCGGGCTCCCGATGCCGATTCCGCTGACCGGATCCCAGAAGAGGGTCTTGACCATCGTATAGGGCTCCAGCGCGTCCGAGGTGAACCGGGCATCCGGGCTGAACCAGACCTCGTCGCAGGCCCACGTGCAGGCCGGATCCAGCTGGATGGTGTGCATCCGCTCGGGCCTGACATCGAACGTGGCCTCGATGGTGAATGACTCGGCGCCAGGGTCGAACGGGTTCGGATACGGCGTGTAGAAGTGCACGTGCAGGATCGTCGCATACGCGGAATTGACCAGCAACAGGGATATCGCGCACGCGAGGGTGCGGAACAGAGCTTTCATGTCACCTCCTTTATAAGCGTGGAACATATGCGCTACCGGATCAGCATAGCAATCCCCCGCTGGTTCCGGTAGGGTGAGCTGTGCAGGAGCCGCTCCTGTCGTGCTTGCACAACGGAGGACAACGCGGACCACAACGGCCGTCATCCGCCGACGGCGATGAGGGCATGGCGGTCGGGGTAGAGCCCGGTCCAGCATACGTGGCCGGCAAGGGGAATCGTCCGGCACCCGAGTGCCGGGCTCCGCCTTGCAGGCAACAGCGCTTTCTCAACGGGTCTTCCGCTTCGCGCTCCTGCCACGCCAACGCAGGGCGGCCAGGGCAATCGCGCCCGCGCCCAGCATGTGCGCCGCAGCCGGCTCCGGAATCGGGCTGACAGTCAGGAAGGCGGGCAGCAGGGAGGGCCCGGACACGGATTCGTAGGTGCCGAAGCTGCCGAGCGCGCCGGGTGGGAAATAGTAGCCGAGCATCAGTGCGCCTCCGTTCTCCCACCTTTCGATGCGGATCATCGCGTTGTTGAACGGCGAATAACCGGAGGCCCGCGCATCCGGGACCAGCAGCGCTGCCCAGCAGACAGTGCATTCCGGCTCGCTCAGGTAGAGCGGCGTGTCCGTCGACGGGAAGTCGGCCAGTGGCACGTCGAAGGTGTAATTTTCCGGGCCTTCGATGGGTCTCAGGTCGCCGGTGAAATGCAATCTGATCTCGCCCAATGCCGCGTTCGACAGCAGCAGGCAAACGGTGCAGGCAAGCGTGCGCAGCAGAGCTTTCATGTCTTCTCCTCGATCCTCGGATACGGCAAAAAGAACTACGGCCCCGATCAGCATATCAGCCGCGTGCCGCTTGACCTGTAATGAATTGTCGCCGTGACAAGGCCGCAACACCCGTGCGCAAGGCCCCGGGCGCGGCGCGGCCTTTGATTGCCGCACGTGCCGTCAAACCGCCGCGGCTTGCCGCTCCGAGGCCTCGCCGACCCAGTACAGCAGGGCCGCGGCCGGCATCGCCATGCCGGCCAGCAGCGCGGCATGCCAGCCATGGCGGGCATACACCCAGCCGCCCAGCGCGGAACCCGCAGCGCCGCCCGCGAAGAAGACGGCGAAATACAGCCCGTTCAGGCGGCTGCGCACTTCCGCGCCCAGGGTGAAGATGGCACGCTGGCCCAGCACCAGGTTGGCCGCCACGCCCATGTCCAGCACGATCGATGCGATTCCCAGGATGGCCAGCGCCACGTCGCGCGAGCCCGGCGCAATCAGTGGCAGGGCAAAGCCGGCGATGCCCAGGCCCAGCGCGGCCGCGGTGGCGGCCAGGCTGTGCCCCGCGTCCGCCAGCTTGCCGGCGACCGGCGAGGCCACGGCGCCCGCCATGCCGACCAATGCGAAGACAGCGATGCCTGTTTGCGACAAGCCGAACATGGGACTGGCCAGCGCCAGCGGCACCACGGTCCAGAACAGGCTGAACGAACCGAACAGGCCGGCATGATACGCGGCGCGGCGGCGCAGCACGGGTGTGGTCTTGAACAGGGTCCACAGTGAGCCGATCAGTTTCGGGTAGGTCGTGCGCGAGTGCGGCACCCGCTGCGGCAGCTTCGCGCGCAGCACGAGGGCGAGCAGGGCGATGAGCACGGCCGCGCCGGCGAACACCACGTGCCAGCTCGTGCGGTCGGCCACCAGGCTGGCTGCCGGCCGCGCCAGCATGATGCCCAGCAGCAGGCCGCTGACGACCTTGCCCACCGTATGCCCCCGCTTCGATTCATGGGACAGGTGGGCGGCGAACGGCACCAGGATCTGTGCCGCCACGGAGCCGAGGCCGATCGCCAGCGCGGCGGCCAGGAAGACCCACGCGCTGGTCGCGAAGGCCGCGGCCACCAGCGCGACCGCCGTGGCGGCCAGCGCCGTCACGACCAGCCGCCGGTTTTCCAGCAGGTCGCCCAGCGGCACGATGAACAGCAGGCCCAGCGTATAGCCGATCTGCGTGAGCGTGACGACGAGCCCGGCCGCGTCGGCCGACAACCCGGTGGCGGTCGCGATCGGCCCCACCAGCGTTTGCGCGTAGTACAGGTTGGCGACGATGAGCCCAGCGGCCGCCGCCAGCAATGCCACCATCGAGGGGGCGATGTGTTCTTGATGCGATGTCATGGTGTTCTCCAGTTACGTGGACCGGGTCCAGTGTGCGGCCCGCCCGGCGGTATGTACTCCGCCATTGGTGGCGCCGCTTCCCGGCAAGGATGGATGGAGAAAGTGTACGGAGCGAAAGGGAGAAGATAATCCACCAATAATCGCCCTATACTTTTCACATCATGTGAACAATGGAAGGGCCATGGATAAACTGCGCGCCATGCAGGTCTTCGTGCGCATCGTCGAAGCGAACAGTTTCACGAAGGCCGCCGAAACGCTGGCCCTGCCGCGCGCGGCGCTGACGACCACGATCAAGAACCTCGAAGCGTACCTGGGCACCACGCTGCTGCAACGCACCACGCGGCGGCTGGCGCTCACGCCCGACGGTGCCGAGTACCACGCCCAGTGCCTGCAGATCCTCGCCGCGGTCCAGGCGGCCGAGCAGCCCTTCCGGGGCGGTGCCGGCAAGCCGCGCGGCACCCTGCGGGCCGACTTGCCCGATGCGGTCGGCCGCCACGTGGTATTGCCCCAACTGTCCAGCTTCACCGACGCGTGGCCCGAGCTGGCGCTCACGCTGAGCTTCTCCGACCGCCTCGTCGATCTGACGCAGGAGGGGATCGATTGCGCGCTGCGGGTGGGCGCATTGCAGGACTCGGCGCTGGTGGGGCGGCAGGTGGGCAGCATGCGGTTCGCTACCTGCGCGGCGCCGGCCTACCTCGACCGCCACGGCACGCCCGCCACGATCGAGGACTTGCGCCGCCACCAGGGCATCGTGCATTTCTCGGGCCGCACCGGCCGGCCCTTCGACTGGGATTTCATGGCGGGTGGCGAGGTGGTGAAGATGCAGGTGCCGGGGCGCATCGCCATCAACAATGCCGACGCCAACGTGGCCTGCGCCCTGCAGGGCCTCGGCATCACGCAGGCGGCCCGCTACCAGGTGCGCGGGTACCTCGAACGGGGCGAACTGGTGGAGCTGCTGGCCGACACGCCGCCGGCGCCCATGCCGGTATCGCTGCTGTATCCGCGCGGGCGCATGGCCGCGCCGAAGTTGCGCGTGTTCGCCGCATGGGTCACGGATCTGCTGGCGCGCGAGCCGGACCTGGCGATCACGGCTGGAACAGGCGTTCGGCCATGAAGTCGATGAACACGCGCAGCTTGGGCGACAGGTGGCGCGACGATGGCCACAGCAGCCGGAACATGCCGGTATGGCGCACGTGCCTGTCCAGCACCGTCACCAGCGTGCCCGCCGCCAGCTGGGTACGGATCGCGAAATCGGGCAGGCAGGCGATGCCGAACCGCTGTTCGGCCATGCCGATCAGCGGTTCGACGCTGTTGGCGATCACGGTCGTCGGTAACTCGACGGGGCGGCGCAGCGGCCACGGTTCCAGCTTGCCGCTGGTGGCGTAACGGTGCAGCAGGCAGGCGTGGTTCGCCAGGTCGGCGGGGCGGATGGGCGTGCCGCGCGCCGCGAGGTAGGCGGGCGCGGCGACGAGCTTCAGGTGGAAGTCGCCCAGCTTGCGGCTCATCAGGCGCGAGTCGCTCACGTTGCCGGCCCGGATCACGCCATCGAACCCTTCGTCGATGACGTCGACGAAGCGGTCGCTGAAATCGAGATCGAGCTCGATGTCCGGCCAGCGCCGCATGAATGCCGTCAGCGCTGGCAGCATCAGCGTGCCCGCGTGCGGCATGCTGATACGCAGCTTGCCGCGCGGCGCACCCTGCAGCTGCGCCAGTTCCAGCTCCGCCGCCTCGATCTCGCAGAAGATGCGGCGGCAGCGTTCCAGGAACAGGGCGCCTTCCGGCGTCAGCGTCATCGAGCGCGTGGAACGGTGGAACAGCCGCACGGCCAGCCTTTCTTCCAGGCGCGCCACCGCCTTGCCCACGGCCGACGATGACACCCCGAGGGTCTGCCCCGCCTTGGTGAAGCTGCGCGCCTCGGCGGCCTGCACGAAGGCATTCAATGCGCCGATATTGTCCATGGATTCCCCATTACGGACATCTTTGTCCGATATCTCCGGAACTGCGGCCCGATTCTCTCACGAACCGGACTCGCCTATGCTGGTTCCTCGACCAGACGACAAGGAGAATCCATGACATCCCCATTGCACTCCGACCGCCTGCCGCTGGGGCGCCTGCTGGCTCTGACCATGGCGGCTTTCATCACGGTGGTGACCGAATCGCTGCCCGCCGGCCTGATGCCGCAGATGCGCGCCGGCCTGGCCGCCTCGGACGCCATGATCGGGCAACTGATCACCGCCTACGCGCTGGGCACCCTGCTGACCGCAGTGCCGCTCACGGCCGCTACGCAGGCCTGGCGGCGCCGGCCCCTGCTGCTTGCCGCCATGACCGGCTTCGCACTCGCCAATACCGTCACGGCGCTGTCCACGAGTTATATGTTGACGCTGGCCGCGCGTTTCATCGCCGGCGTTGCGGCAGGGCTGCTGTGGGCACTGGCCGCCGGCTATGCGGCCAGGATGGTCGCGCCGCGCCTGCAGGGCAGGGCGATCGCCGTCGCCATGGCCGGTATCCCGGTGGCGCTGTCGGCGGGCTTGCCCGCCGGCGCGTTCGCCGGCACTGAACTCGGCTGGCGCGCCACCTTCGGCATCGTCAGCGTGCTGGCGCTGGCCGCGATCGCGTGGATTGCCGCCGCCGTGCCCGACTTCCCGGGCCAGCCGCGCGGGCGCGGCATGACCTTGAAGGAAGTATTGCTGCTGCCCGGCGTGCGCGCCGTGCTGTTCGTCACACTGGCCTACGTGCTCGCCCATAACGTGCTGTACACGTACATCGCGCCCTTCATCGCGCCGGCCGGCCTGGCGGCGCGGCTCGATGCGGTGCTGCTGCTGTTCGGTGTTGCCTCGCTGGCCAGCATCTGGCTCACGGGCATGCTGATCGACCGCTGGCTACGCGCGCTGGTGCTGGGCAGCACCGTGCTGTTCGGCGCATCCGTCCTCGTGCTTGCCTGCTTCGGCACTGTCCCCGCCGTGGTGTGGGCCGCGGTCGCGGCCTGGGGGCTCGCCTACGGCGGCGTACCGACGCTGTTCCAGACCGCGTCCGCCCAGGCGGCCGGCGACGCCGCCGATGTGGCGCAGTCGATGATCGTGACGATCTGGAACCTGGCGATCGCCGTTGCCGGGGCAGGTGGCGGTCTGTTGCTCGAAGCAGCCGGCCCGGCCGCATTGCCCTGGGCGCTGCTGGCGCTGCTCGCGCCGGCATGGCTCGTCGCCTGGCGGGCACGCAGCCACGGCTTTCCGCCCGCGCCGCGCCTTGCCGGCAGCGCTTCCGGCAGCGCCTCGGCCGGCGAGTGCCGCGCGGCCGGATGAGCAGGGTTGCCGCGAGGCGCGCGTTGCGTCGCCGCCTTTCCTGCTAAGTTGGCGGCTGCATCGTTCGCATGAAAGGAACTCCCGTGGCCATCGTCCTGAAGCCGCTCGACCGGCAAGTCATCGTCATCACCGGCGCCAGCAGCGGCATCGGCCTGGCAACCGCCAAGAATGCCGCCGCGCGCGGCGCCAGCATCGTCCTCGTGGCGCGTGGCAACGACGTGCTGGAAGCGGTGGCATCGACCATCGCCGCCGACGGCCGCGAAGTGCTGTGCGTGCCGGCCGACGTGGCCGACCGGGGGCAGGTCGACCAGGTGGCCGCCGCGGCGATCGCCCGCTTCGGCCGCATCGACACGTGGGTCAACAATGCCGGCTGCACGATCTATGGCCGCATCGAGGAAGTGAGCGAGGCCGACAGCCGCCGGCTGTTCGAGACCAATTTCTGGGGCATGGTCAACGGTTCGCTGGCGGCGCTGCCGCACCTGCGCCGGCAGGGCGGGGCGCTGATCAACGTGGGCAGCGAAGCCTCCGAAGTGCCGATTCCCATGCAGGGCATGTACACGGCTTCGAAGCATGCCGTGAAGGGGTTCACGGATACGCTGCGGGTGGAAGTCGAGCAGGTCGACGGCGCGCCGGTGTCGATCACGCTGGTCGAGCCCACCTCGGTCGATACGCCGCTGCCGCAGCACGCGCGCAACTACATGGATAGGGAACCGACGTTGCCTTCACCCAAGCTCGACCCGCACCAGGTGGCAGATGCCATCCTGGATGCGGCCACCACGCCGCGGCGCGACGTGAAGGTGGGCGTGATCGCCACGCTCGACGTGGCGGTGCAGAAGGCGTTGCCCGCGCTGGGCGACCGCGTGGCGCCGTTGCAGGTGCCGCGCCAGCAGCGCGACGAGGCGCCCGAACGGCCGGCGGGGGCGCTGTACACGTCTGGCGGGGATGGGCGGATCTACGGGAAGGCGGGGGGATGAAAAAAGCGGGCAGTGCCCGCTTCGTGTTTCACGACCCCTTCAGCTTGCGCGCGATATCGAGCGCGAAGTAGGTGAGTACGCCGTCGGCGCCGGCCCGCTTGAAGGCCAGCATCGATTCCATCATCACCTTGTCGTGATCGAGCCAGCCGTTCTGCGCGGCCGCCTTGATCATCGCGTATTCGCCGCTGACCTGGTAGGCGAAGGTGGGCACCTTGAACTCGTCCTTCACGCGGCGCACGATGTCCAGGTAGGGCATGCCGGGCTTCACCATCACCATGTCGGCGCCTTCCTGCAGGTCGCCGGCCACTTCGCGCAGCGCCTCGTCGCTGTTGGCGGGGTCCATCTGGTATTGGTTCTTGTCGCCCTTGCCCAGGTTCTTGGCCGAACCGACGGCGTCGCGGAACGGGCCGTAGAATGCCGACGCGTACTTGGCCGAGTAAGCCATGATGCGCGTGTGGATGTGGCTCCTGCCTTCCAGCGCCTGGCGGATCGCGCCGATGCGGCCGTCCATCATGTCCGACGGGGCCACCACGTCCACGCCGGCGTCGGCCTGCGTCAGCGCCTGGCGCACCAGCATCTCGGTGGTGATGTCGTTGATCACATAGCCCTGCTCGTCGATCAGGCCATCCTGGCCGTGGCTCGTGTACGGGTCCAGCGCCACGTCGGTGAGGATGCCCAGTTCGGGGAAGTTCTTCTTCAGTTCGCGCACGGCGCGCGGCACCAGGCCTTCCGGATTCGTGGCTTCCACGCCGTCGGGCGTCTTCAGCGCGGCGTCGATGACGGGGAACAGCGCCAGCACGGGAATGCCCAGGGTAACGCATTCCTCGGCCACCTTCAGCAGCAGGTCGACGGACACGCGCTCCACGCCGGGCATGGACAGCACCGGCTCGCGCACGTTCGTGCCATCGAGGATGAAGACCGGGTAGATCAGGTCCGCCGCGGTGACCACGTTCTCGCGCATCAGCGCGCGGGAGAACGGGTCGCGGCGCATGCGGCGCATGCGCATCGCGGGGAACTGGGCGGAGAAGTGAGGGCTGTGCATCAAGTTTCCTTAATCGGTTTCAGGCGCCGTGTCGGGCGCCCCGTCTGGCTCGGGATCCCTGTCCAGGCCGACCAGCTCCTCGATCTTCGCGGTCGCCTCGTCGATGCCGACGCGCTTCAACGCGGAGAACAGCTGCACGGTGAACGGGAAACCTTCGCCTTCTTCGTCGACATAGCTGTCCAGCTTTGCCTGCGCCTGGCGCAGGGTGTTCACGGCTTCGCTGCGGGTCAGCTTGTCGGCCTTGGTCAAAATGCAGTGGATCGGCTTGCCGGTGGGGGCGAACCACTCGAGCATCTGGATGTCCAGGTCGGTGAACGGGCGGCGCGCATCCATCATCAGCACCAGCGCGGCCAGCTGCTCGCGGCGCTGCACGTAGTCGCCCAGGAGGCGCTGCCAGTGCAGCTTGGCGTCGCCGGAGACTTCCGCATAGCCGTAGCCGGGAAGGTCGGCGATCAGGCAACGCACTTCATCCATGTTGGTGGGGTCGTGGCGATGCATCGCCACGTGTGCCCCGCCCACGCTGAAGAAATTGATATGCTGGGTGCGGCCCGGCGTCTTCGAGGCGAACGCCAGCCCCTTCTGGTTGCACAGGATGTTGATGGCGGTCGATTTGCCCGCGTTGGAACGGCCGGCGAAGGCGATTTCCGGCACCGTGGTACGGGGCAGGTCGCGCAGATGATTGACGGTCGTGAAGAAACGGGCTTGCCAGAGCTTGGACATGAAGAATTGCTACGAGAACAGGCAGTTATGCCGGAAAGCTATTGTACAATAAGGAGTTACGACCCGTATTCGCACGGGCCGGAGCCTCGGACATTGCGGCATTTTATCGACTCGCTTCCCTAAGTTAGCTGAAAGGTGGCTGAATGAATCGTAAGTCTTCACCAGTGGTACGCACGATGTTCCTAGCGATGATGGCCCTCGCGGGCGCGGCCAGCGCCGCCACGCCGCAGGCCGCCCCCAAGGTGGACCCGGCCAAGGGCGCCACGCTCTATGCCGACGGCGACCCCTCGCGCGGCCTGCCTTCCTGCCTGTCCTGCCACGGCGCCGCGGGCAATTCCACGATCGTCGCCAATCCCAAGCTGGCCGGCCAGCCCGAAGCTTACCTGTACAAGCAGCTGGTGGATTTCACGAGGCCGGAACGCGCGCAGCCGATCATGACCACCTACGCGAAAATGCTGACGGCCGAGGAAAAGAGGAACATCTCCGCCTACCTCGCCGCGCAATCGCAAACGCCCGGGGCCGCGAAGAACCGCGAGTCGATCGAATTGGGCAAGAAGATCTACCGCGGGGGCCTGGCCGAGAAAAGCGTGCCCGCCTGCGCCAGCTGCCATGGGCCGGCCGGTGCCGGCAATCCGTCGAAATACCCGCGCATCGGCGGCCAGCACCAGGATTACACGATCGCTCAACTGGCCGCCTTCAAGGGGCATGGCCGCAAGAACAGCGCCGAGATGACGACGATCGCGCAGCGCATGTCCGACGACGAAATCAAGGCCGTGGCCGATTACGTGGCGGGATTGAAATGAGCACGTGCCCGCGGGCACGCGCGGTTTGACGCGCAGTTTCCATGGATGGATAGCGAAAAAAAAGGCGGCCACCTCGACGGGGCCGCCATTTTTTTTGTTACCATGCCTGTCGAAATTGTATACAAAAAGCCGTTTTTTGATGAGCACACAGCGTGAGCACCACAGCATGAGCACCACCGCATGAGCACGACCACATGAGCACGACCACGACGGGCATCCGTCTCAATACCCGCCGCACCGCGGTGAACGAAGCGTTCGAACTGCTGTCCTCGATGCGATTCGCGATCGCCCTGCTGGTGATGATCGCCATCTCCGCCATCATCGGCACGGTCATGCAGCAAAACCAGCCGATGACGAACTACGTGAACCAGTTCGGACCGTTCTGGTTCGATGTGTTCGACAAGCTCGGCCTGTATGCGGTCTATTCCACCTGGTGGTTCCTGGTCATGATGGGCATCCTCGTGGTGTCCACCTCGCTGTGCATCGTGCGCAATGCGCCGAAGATGGTGAAGGACATGCGCAGCTGGCGCGAGAACGTGCGCGAGCAATCGCTGCGCAACTTCCACCACAAGGCCGAGTGGCAGTCGCCGCTGGGGGCCGATGCGCTGGCCGGGCAGCTGGCGCAGCGCCTCGTGCATGCCGGCTACCAGGCCAAGGTGGTGCAAAAGGAGAATGGCCTGCTGGTGGCGGCCAAGCGGGGCGCGGCCAACAAGTTCGGCTACATTTTCGCGCACAGCGCCATCGTCATCATCTGCGTGGGCGGCCTGCTCGATTCGGATATTCCGATCCGCGTGCAGCAATGGGCACTGGGCAAGACGCCGTTCACCGGCGACGGCCTGATCGCCGCCATTCCCGAGCGGCACCGCCTCGGCACGTCGAACCCCACGTTCCGCGGCAATACCGTGATCCCGGAAGGGCAGGCCAGCAGCACCGCCGTGCTGTCGCGGCCCGACGGGGTGCTGATCCAGGACCTGCCGTTCACGATCCAGCTGAAGAAATTCCATATCGATTTCTACAGCACCGGCATGCCCAAGCTGTTCGCCAGCGACGTGCAGGTGCGCGACAACGCCACCGGCGAAACGAAGGATGCCACGATCGAAGTGAACAAGCCCTTCATCTGGAAGGGCCTGGCCGTCTACCAGGCCAGCTTCGAGGATGGCGGCAGCAAGCTCAAACTCACGGGCTTCCCCATGCAGGGCACGCAACACGGCAAGCTGGCGTTCGACGGTACCGTCGGCACGGCCACGAAGCTGGACGATGCCAACACGATCGAATGGACCGACTTCCGTCCGTTCAACGTCGAAAACACGGCAAACCAGGATGTGCGGGCCGTGAAGCAGGGCGAGAAACTGTCCAGCGCCTTCGCGCAGGGCCTGGACAAGCACCTGGGTTCGGCCGCCAAGAACGCCAACAACAAGGACTTGAAGAACGTGGGCCCCAGCGTGCAGTACAAGATCCGCGACAAGACGGGCCAGGCGCGCGAATTCCAGAACTACATGCAGCCGGTCACGCTGGAGGGCGTGCCGATGTTCCTCTCCGGCGTGCGGGCCAGCCCGGCCGACCAGTTCAGCTACCTGCGCATTCCGGCCGACGACGAGCACAGCGTGCGCGACTGGATGCGCCTGCGCGCCGCCCTGCACGACCCGGCGCTGCGCGAGCGCGCCGCGAACGCCTATGCCGCGCGCATGTCGCCCGCCAGCGGCCGCAACGACACCGTGCAGTCGCAGCTCGCCCTGTCCGCCTTGAAGAGCCTGGAGATCTTCGCCGGCGACAAGGAAGCGGGCGGCTACATGTCGGTCAGCCGCTTCCTGGAAAAGGTGCCGCAGGCCGAGCAGGAAAAGGCGGCCGACATCTTCATGAAGATCCTCAACGGCTCGCTGTGGGAGCTGTGGAACGTGGCGCGCGAGCGCGACGGCATGGCCGCCATCGTGCCGGACGAACCGCATGCCCGCTGGCTGCAACTGGCCATGAATGCCCTGTCCGACAGCTTCTTCTACGGCGCGCCTGTGTACCTGCAACTGGACGAGTTCGAGCAGGTGAAGGCTTCGGTATTTCAGATTACCCGTTCGCCGGGCAAGTCGGTCGTCTACCTCGGCTGCCTGCTGCTGGTGCTGGGCGTGTTCGCCATGTTCTACATCCGTGAGCGGCGGCTGTGGGTGTGGGTGAAGGCGGAGGAGGGCGCCACGCATGCACTGATGGCGATGAGCACGCAGCGCCGCACGCTCGACTTCGACCGGGAATTCGACGAACTGAAGGAAAAACTGCCGCAAACGGCGTAAGCTGCGGGAAACAAGCAGGAGAGACAATCATGGATATCAGCCAACAGCAACCCTACAAACAACCCTACACGGCCGCGCCGGGCTACTTCCGCCGGCTGTCGGCCTTCGACTGGCTGTACGGGCTGGCGCTGCTGGCAGGCGCGCTGTTCGCGCTGAACCGCTACGGCGCCTACATGGACGTGTACGAGAAAGCGATCCTGCTGCTGTCCGTGCCCACCTTCGCGGCGCTGGGCTGGCACTGGAAGCCGCTGCGCCCGTTGATGCTGGCGGTCGCCGTGCTGTCGCTGGGCGCCTTGAGCATGTACGGCGGCAGCCTGGAATCGGCCGACAAGCGCTTCTGGCTGCGCTACATGCTGTCGAGCCAGTCGGCGATCCTGTGGATGAGCGTGTTCTTCGCGCTGTCCACGCTGTTCTACTGGATCGGCCTGGTGTCGAAATCGGCGGCCGGCGGCGCGATCGGCGCGCGGCTGTGCTGGGGCGGCGTGCTGCTGGGCTGGGTCGCGATGATGGTGCGCTGGTACGAGTCCTACCTGATCGGGCCGGACGTGGGTCATATCCCCATCTCGAACCTGTACGAAGTGTTCATCCTGTTCTGCCTGATCACGGCGATGTTCCACCTGTACTACGAGGCGCGCTACGCGACGCGCCAGCTGGGCCCGTTCGTGATGCTCATCATCTCGGCCGCCGTCGGCTTCCTGCTGTGGTACACGGTGTCGCGCGAGGCGCACGAGATCCAGCCGCTGGTGCCGGCCCTGCAAAGCTGGTGGATGAAGATCCACGTGCCGGCCAACTTCATCGGCTATGGCACGTTCGCGCTGGCGGCCATGGTCGCCACGGCCTACCTGCTGAAGTCGCACGGCTACCTGGTCGACCGCCTGCCGTCGCTGGAATTGCTGGACGATGTCATGTACAAGTCGATCTCGGC
Organism: Massilia sp. METH4; assembly: GCF_037094685.1. Classification (NCBI taxonomy): domain Bacteria; kingdom Pseudomonadati; phylum Pseudomonadota; class Betaproteobacteria; order Burkholderiales; family Oxalobacteraceae; genus Massilia; species Massilia sp. METH4. The sequence continues at coordinate 2,263,038 of NZ_CP146614.1, forward strand.
CGGCTTCGCCTTCTTCACGATCGCCACGATCCTGGGCGCACTGTGGGCGGCCGAGGCGTGGGGCGGCTACTGGTCGTGGGACCCGAAGGAGACCTGGGCGCTGATCGTGTGGCTGAACTATGCGGCCTGGCTGCACATGCGCCTGATGTCCGGCCTGCGCGGCCGCGTGGCCGCCTGGTGGGCACTGGTCGGCCTGCTGGTCACCACGTTCGCCTTCCTGGGCGTGAACATGTTCCTGTCGGGGCTGCACTCCTACGGCAATCTTTGAGGACGGACTTAATTCTGTCCTAAACGAATGGGTTCCGGGATTGGTGTAAGGTTCGTATCACGTTACCCACCCGGAGCCGTCATGTTGATCAAGCGTTCCCCCAACGGCATCGATCTGCCGTTTTCCTTCGAAATCACGCCGCGCCACGTGTTCGAAGCGCGGCGCAGCTTCATCCGGCAGGTGGCCGCCGGCACGATCGCCAGCGGCGCGCTGATGGAGATGCTGTCGCGCGAGGCCTTCGCGCAGGGCGCGGGCCAGAAGCTGGCCGCGAAGCTCAATCCCGCCTGGTCGGCGCTGGACAAGCAGACACCCCGCAAGGACGCGATCAGCTACAACAATTTCTACGAATTCGGCACCGACAAGAGCGACCCGGCCGAGAATGCCCATACCCTGCGCACCCGGCCGTGGACGGTGGCGATCGAGGGCGAGGTGAAAAAGCCGATGACGCTCGACATCGACTCCCTGCTGAAGCTGGCGCCGCTGGAAGAGCGCGTGTACCGGCTGCGCTGCGTGGAAGGATGGTCGATGGTGATCCCATGGGTCGGTTATTCGTTCTCGGAAATCATCAAGCGCGTGGAGCCGACGGGCAACGCCAAGTTCGTGGAGTTCACCACGCTGGCCGACCGGCAGCAGATGCCCGGCGTGCGCAGCCGGGTGCTGGACTGGCCCTATGTGGAGGGCTTGCGCCTCGACGAGGCGAACCACCCGCTCACGCTGCTCACGCTGGGCATGTATGGCGACGTGCTGCCGAACCAGAACGGCGCGCCGGTGCGCATCGTGGTGCCGTGGAAGTACGGCTTCAAGTCGGCCAAGTCGATCGTGAAGATCCGCTTCACGCGCGACATGCCGCGCACCGCATGGAACAGGTCCGCGCCCTCCGAGTACGGCTTCTATTCGAACGTGAATCCCGACGTGGACCACCCGCGCTGGTCGCAGGCTTCCGAGCGGCGCATCGGCGAGGATTCCTTCCTGTCCCGCAAGCGCAAGACGCTGATGTTCAACGGGTACAGCGACGTGGCGTCGCTGTACACCGGCATGGACTTGAAAAAATGGTACTGAGCCACCCTTCCGCCCGGCAGGTCACGGCGATCAAGGCGCTGGTGCACGTGCTGGCGCTGGTGCCGCTCGCCCGTCTCGTGTACCTCGTGTTCACCGACGCGCTGGTCGAGCCGCTGCAATACATCACGCACTCGACGGGCGACTGGACCTTGTACTTTCTGTGCATCACCCTGGCCGTCACGCCGCTGCGCCGGCTGTCGTCGTGGAACTGGCTGCTGAAGCTGCGGCGCATGCTGGGCTTGTACGCCTTCTTCTACGGGCTGCTGCACTTCACCACCTTCCTGTGGTTCGACCATTTCTTCGACGTGGCCGCCATGCTGAAGGACGTGGCGAAGCGCCCGTTCATCCTGGTCGGCTTCATCGCCTTCGTGCTGCTGGTTCCGCTGGCGGCGACGAGCACCAACGCGATGGTGAAGCGGCTGGGCGGCAAGAACTGGCTGTGGCTGCACCGGCTGATCTACGCGATCGTGCCGCTGGGCGTGCTGCACTACTGGTGGATGAAGGCCGGCAAGAACGACCTGGCGCAGCCGATGCTGTTCACGGCCATCGTGGCCGTGCTGCTGCTGATGCGGGTGTGGTGGGCGCGGCAGAAAAGCAAAGCGCCGGCTCGCGCCAGCGCCTGAGGTCTTGGTGTCGTACACCTTTCCCGGGGCCTCATCCGGGGAAGGTGTACGACACCGGTTTTCCCCGACCAAATCAGCGGATCACGCTCTCCAGCGCAAACAACTCCTCCGCCTTCTCGCGCCGGCGTACCAGGTGCACCTGGCCGCCATCGACGATCACCTCGGCGGCGCGGCCGCGGGTGTTGTAGTTGGAAGCCATCGTCATGCCGTAGGCGCCGGCCGTCTTCATCACCAGCAGGTCGCCGGCTTCGACCGGCAGCTCGCGCTCGCGCGCCAGCCAGTCGCCGGATTCGCAGATCGGGCCGACCACGTCGAACACGGCGCCGGCGGCGTTTTCCTGTGCTTCGCGTTTCACCACCGGCTGCATGTCCATCCACGCCTGGTACAGGGCGGGGCGGGCCATGTCGTTCATCGCCGCGTCGACGATACAGAAGTTCTTTTCCTCGCCGTGCTTGATGAACTCCACCTTGGTCAGCAGCACGCCCGTGTTGCCGACGATCGAACGGCCCGGCTCGAAGATCACCTTGATCGTCTTGCCGCCGTGCTTCTCGGCGCGCCATGCCTGCACGCGCTGGAACACGCGGTTCACGTAGTCGCCGGCCGGGGCGGGCTGGTCTTCACCGGCCACGCCATAGTCGATGCCCAGGCCGCCGCCGATATCGAGGTGGTGCAGGTGGATGCCCTCGGCCGCCAGCATGTCGATCAATTCGATCAGGCGGTCCAGCGCTTCCAGCAGCGGGGTATCGTCCAGCAGCTGCGAGCCGATATGGCAATCGATGCCCACCGGTTCCAGGTTCGGCAGCTGGGCGGCGGTGCGGTAGGTGGCCAGCGCGTCGTCGAAGGCCACGCCGAACTTGCTGGCCTTCAGGCCGGTGGCGATGTACGGGTGGGTCTTCGGATCGACGTTCGGATTCACGCGCAGCGAAACGCGCGCCTTCTTGCCCATCGCCCCCGCCACCTCGTTCAGGCGGTGCAGTTCGGGGATCGATTCGACGTTGAAGCACAGGATGTCGTGCCCGAGCGCCAGGCGCATCTCTTCCACGCTCTTGCCCACGCCCGAGAAGATCACCTTGCGCGGATCGCCGCCAGCGGCGATCACGCGCAGCAGTTCCCCGCCGGACACGATGTCGAAGCCGGCCCCGCGGCGGGCCAGCAGGTCGAGGATCGCCAGGTTCGAGTTGGCCTTCATCGCATAGCACACGAGCGCGTCGCGCCCGGCGCACGCGTTCGCATACGCATCGAAGTTTTCCAGCAGCTGGGCCTTGGAGTAGACGTAGGTCGGGGTGCCGAACTGTTCGGCGATGGCGGGCAGCGCGACGCCCTCGGCATGCAGCACGCCGTTCTGATAGTCGAAATGGGACATTGGTTTACTGTTGTGATGCGGGAGGAGTCGAAGGAACCGGGGCGGAAGGCGGCGCCACGCCGGGCTTGCCGGCGGTCGTGTCCTTCTTGACCGGGCGCTCGGGCATGTACAGGGCACCGGTCTGGCCGCACGCGGACAGCAGCACGGCAATCAGCATGGAAACAAGGACACGCGCTGGAGTGGACTTCACGATTAGAATCTCGTTATTACCGAAACCTTGGAGTGTAGCATGACCGAAACCGAATTCCTGGACCTGGCCGACAGCACGCTGAACGCGATCGAAGCCGCGCTGGACCGCCTGAACGACGACAACCGGCTCGACGTCGAATGCAGCCGCAGCGGCAACGTGCTGGAGATCGAATTCCTGCACAACGGTTCCAAGGTCATCGTCAACAGCCAGGCCGCGATGCAGGAACTATGGGTCGCCGCGCGCTCCGGCGGCTTCCACTACCGCCGCGTCGGCGACCGCTGGGTCGACACCCGCGACGGCACCGAGCTGTTCGACGCCCTGTCGCAGATCGCCACCGAACAGTCGGGCGGCTCGCCGGTAATTGTCAGCGAGAACCCCTGATGCACAAAAACCGGTGACAGGCTCCGGTCTTTCATCGGTCACGCCAGCCGATCATCGGCGATGCGGTAGTGCGGGTCCTCGAAGGCGTCCACCTCGACCATGCCCTTGGCATTGGTGAGGATTTCCAGGCAATCCGGCGATAAATGCCGCAGGTGCAGCGTCTTGCCCACCTGCTGGTAGCGCGCGGCGAGGGCGTCGATGGCTTCCACGGCCGAGTGGTCCACGACCCGGGCATCGCGGAATTCGATCACCACGTGTTCCGGATCGTTCTTCGGGTCGAACAGCGCGGTGAAATTCGCCACGGAGGCGAAGAACAGCGAGCCCTTCAGCGTATAGACCTTCCCGCCGCGCGCGTCCATCGACACCTCGGCGCGGATTTCCTTGGCGTGCTGCCAAGCGAAGACGAGGGCGGCAAACACCACGCCTGCCAGCACGGCGACGGCGAGGTCCGTCAGCACGGTGATCGCGGTGACGCCCACCACGATCACGGCATCCTGCCGCGGGATTTTCCTCAAAGCTTGCAGGCTCCCCCAGGCGAAGGTCTTTTCGCACACGACGAACATCAGCCCCACCAGCGCGGCCAGCGGAATCATTTCGATCCAGCGCGACAGCAGCACGATGAAGCCCAGCAGGAACACGGCCGCCGTGATGCCGGAAATGCGGTGCCTTGCGCCGTTGTTGATGTTGATCATGCTCTGGCCCACCAGCGCGCAGCCTCCCATCGAAGCGAACAGGCCGCTGATGACATTGGCCAGTCCCTGCGCCAGGCTTTCGCGGTTCGGCCTGCCGCGCGTGTCGGTGATGGCGTCGATCAGGTTCAAGGTCAGCAGCGTTTCGATCAGGCCGATGGCGGCCAGGATCAGCGAATACGGCAGCACGATGCGCAGCGTTTCCAGCGTCAGCGGCACCTCCGGTACGTGGAACGCGGGCAGGCCGCCGGCGATCGAACCCATGTCGCCGACCGTCTTCGTGTCGATGCCGAGGGCCGCCACCAGACCCGAGACGATCAGGATCGCCGCCAGCGACGCCGGCACCGCCTTCGTCAGCCGCGGCAGCAGGTAGATGACCGCCATCGTCAGGACGACGAGCGCCAGCATCGTCCACAGCGCCTCGCCGTGCAGCCATTGCCCGTTCATCTTGAAGTGGCCGAACTGGGCGATGAAGACGACGATCGCCAGGCCGTTGACGAAGCCGAGCATCACCGGGTGCGGCACCATGCGGATGAACTTGCCCAGCCGAAGGGCGGCGAACAGCAGCTGGAACACGCCCATCAGCACTACTGCGGCAAACAGGTATTCGGGCCCGTGCGTGACGACGAGGCTCGTCATCACCACCGCCAGCGCGCCTGCCGCGCCGCAGATCATGCCGGGCCGGCCGCCCAGGGCCGAGGTGACGAGGCAGACGATGAACGCGGCATACAGGCCCGTCAGCGGGCTGACGTGGGCCAGCAGCGCGAACGCGATCGCCTCCGGCACGAGCGCGAGGGAAACGGTGATGCCGGACAGGACATCGGTGCGCAGCTGCGCGTTTTTTAATCCAGACATGGGAGTGCTCATAAAATCAGGGACGCCGGCCCGGCCCGGGAGATGTTTCTCCCGGCCGGGACGGCGTCCCCGGTGCTGCGGTACTGTTTAGAACAGCTCGTTCTTGACGGCGTCGCGCGCCTTTTCTTCTTCCGGCGTGCCGCGCGCCTGGCCTTCCAGGCTTTCCACGCCCACGCCGGGCGGGTTCTCCGCATAGTAATAATCGCCATTTGCCATCACGATGCCCTCCGGTACCGGCCGCTCCTCGACAGGGATCGTCTTCAGCGCCTTCTGCATGTAGCCGATCCAGATCGGCAGCGCCAGGCCGCCGCCGGTTTCCCGGTTGCCCAGGTTCTTCGGCTGGTCGTAGCCGATCCAGGCGATGCCCACCAGCTTCGACTGGTAGCCGGCGAACCAGGCATCGATCGAGTCGTTCGTGGTACCCGTCTTGCCAGCCAGGTCCGGGCGCTTCAGCATCTGCTGGGCCTTGGCCGCGGTGCCGTAGCGGGCCACGTCGCGCAGCATGGAATCCATCAGGAAGGCGTTGCGCTCGTCGATCACGCGGTTGCCCTCCACGCCGGCGCGGTCCGGCGCCGCCTGCGACAGGATGCGGCCGTTCGCGTCGGTGACCTTCGATATCAGGTAAGGCGTGACCTTGTAGCCGCCATTCGCGAACACGGCGTAGGCGCCGGCCATCTGCAGCGGCGTCACGGCGCCGGCGCCCAGCGCCAGCGTCAGGTAGGGCGGGTTCTTGTCCGCCTCGAAGCCGAAGCGCGTGGTGAATTCCTGGCCATATTTCGCGCCGATCTTGTGCAGGATGCGAATCGACACCATGTTCTTCGACTTCGTCAGGCCGCGGCGCATCGTCATCGGGCCTTCGTAGCGGCCGTCGTAGTTCTTCGGCTCCCACGCCTGGCCGCCCGTCTGGCCGGCGTCGAACGAGATCGGCGCGTCGTTGATGATCGTCGCGGGGCTCAGGCCGCGCTCCAGCGAGGCCGAGTAGATGAACGGCTTGAACGAGGAACCCGGCTGGCGCCAGGCCTGCGTCACGTGGTTGAACTTGTTGCGGTTATAGTCGAAGCCGCCCACCATTGCCTTGATCGCACCGTCTTCCGTGCTGGCGGCGATGAAGGCCGATTCGATTTCCGGCATCTGGGTGATCTGCCAATCCTTCTCTTCCTGCATCACGCGGATCACGGCGCCGCGGCGGATGCGCTTGTTCGGCGCGGCCTTTTCCGACAGCCAGGCCTTGCCCATCGCCAGCCCTGCGCCGGTGATCGTGATCTCCTCGCCGGAGGCGGTCACCGCCACCACCTTCGTCGGCGATGCCGACAACACCATGGCGGCCACGATATCGTCGCTGTCCGGGTGCTCGGCCAGCTCGGTCTCGATCACTTCGTCCGCCTCGGCGCGGTTCTTCGGCAGGTCCACGTAGGCTTCCGGACCGCGGTAGGGGTGGCGGCGCTCGTAGTCCATCACGCCGCGGCGCAGCGCGAGATAGGCGGCATCCTGGTCGGCCTTGGTGATCGTGGTGAACACGTTCAGGCCGCGCGTGTAAGTGTCTTCCTTGAACTGCTCGTAGACCAGCTGGCGCGCCATCTCGGCCACGTATTCGGCATGCACGCCGAACTCGCTGCTGTCGGTCTTCACCTTCAGCTGCTCGTTTTTCGCCTCTTCGAATTGCGCCGGCGTGATGTAGCCCAGCTGCGCCATCCGCTGCAGGATGTATTGCTGGCGCGTGCGCGCGCGCTTCGGGTTCACGACGGGGTTATAGGCCGACGGCGCCTTCGGCAGGCCCGCCAGCATCGCCGCCTCGGCGATCGAAATATTGCGCAGGTCCTTGCCGAAATAGATCTGGGCGGCCGAGGCGAAGCCGTAGGCACGCTGGCCCAGGTAGATCTGGTTCATGTAGACCTCGAGGATCTGGTCCTTCGTGAGGTTCTGCTCGATCTTCCAGGCCAGCAGCGCCTCGTAAGCCTTGCGCTTCAAGGTCTGCTCGGAAGAGAGGAAGAAGTTGCGCGCCACCTGCTGGGTGATCGTCGAAGCGCCCTGGCGCGCACCGCCCGTGGCGTTGTGCACGGCCGCGCGCAGGATGCCCCAGTAGTCCACGCCGCCGTGCTCGTAGAAGCGGTCGTCCTCGATCGCGAGCACGGCTTTCTTCATCACGTCCGGAATGTCCTTGAAGCGCACCAGGTTGCGGCGTTCCTCGCCGAATTCGCCGATCAGCACATTGTCGGCCGAATAGATCCGCAGCGGCATCTTGGGCCGGTAATCGGTAAGCGTATCGAGCGACGGCAGGCTTGGATAAGCCAGCGCCAGCCCGAATACGACGAGCAGTACCGCGACCAGCACCAGCCCGACCAGGGAGCCGAGTGCCATCAGCAGCAGATTCTTGGGAGACTTCGATTTCGCCTTGCCGGAAGCGTTGTTCGGAGGAGTCATGCGGGGTAAACCTTTGAAATTTCGTGCTTGCATTATAAGCGAGCCGGTAGCGTCGGCACGCTTCCCCGATGCCGCATGGACATGCCGGCAAGTGTCTTATCGGACCGGCCACCTCGCGCGAGCCGAGTGTGGTTTCCTATTCACATGAAAGTGATCATGCTTTGCGGAAATGGCTTTACAGTTAGCCCGCGCTATTGCTAGCATCGACATTGCCGTCTGGAATTATTCACCTAAGTGACGGTTTTAAAACGGTTTTTTCTATTTTTGATAACGATCCCGGAGCGGTTCCCCACCGTGGCCCGGGGCGGGGAAACGCTTCGATGATGCCAGACTGGAAGACCCTGATCGGCAGCGCCACGCCGCCGCTCGTCGGGCTCGATATCAGCAGCTCCGGTGTGCGCGTGGTCGAACTGGCCCACGGCGGCAAGGACGGCCTGCGCGTCGAGCGCTACGCGGCCGAGCCGCTGCCGCGCGGCGCCGTCGTCGACGGCAACATCGAAAACTTCGACCAGGTGGTGGACGCGGTACGCCGCGTGCTGAAAAAGAGCGGCACCCGGGCGCGGCATGCCGCGCTGGGCCTGCCGCCGGCGGCCGTGATCACGAAAAAGATCGTGCTGCCCGCCGGCCTCTCCGAGGAGCAGCTCGAGGTGCAAGTCGAATCCGAGGCCAGCCAGTACATTCCATTCGCGCTGGACGACGTGAGCCTGGATTTCGACGTGATCGGTCCCCTGGCCGGCTCGGAGGACGATATCGAGGTAATGCTGGCGGCCGCGCGCCGGGAAAAGATCGAGGACCGCGTGGCCGTGGCCGAGGCGTCCGGCCTCAAGGCGGCGGTGATGGATATCGAATCGTATGCGGCGCGCGCGGCCGTGGCCCGGCTGACCGACTCGCTGCCCGGCGGCGCCGGCCAGGTGATCGCGCTGTTCCAGGTTGGCGCCTCGGCCACGCACGTGTCCGTGCTGGCCGATGGCGTGACCGTGTGGGAGCGCGAGCAACCCTTCGGCGGCAATTCGCTCACGCAGGACATCGTGCGCGCCTACGGGCTGGCATTCGAGGAAGCCGAGGCGAGAAAGAAAGCGTGGAACCCGCACGCCGCCACCGCGTCCGCCGGCGACATGCCGGCCGGCTATGGGGCCGACGTGCTGCAGCCATTCCTGGACTCGGCGGCGCTCGAGGTCACGCGGGCCATGCAGTTCTTCTTCACGTCCACGCCGTACACGAAGATCGACCGGATCTACCTGGCGGGCGGCTGCGCCATGCTGCCCGGCTTGCCGGAGCTGATCGGCGGCCGCACCCGCATCGCGACGGCCGTGATCGCGCCGTTCCAGGGCATGGCCGTGGCGCCCGGCGTGCGCGAACAGCAGTTGCGTGCCGACGGCCCGGCCTTCCTGGTCGCCTGCGGTCTCGCGCTGAGGAGGTTCGACTGATGGTGCGCATCAACCTGCTGCCACACCGCGAGGAAAAGCGCCGGCAGCGCAAGAAGGCGTTCGCCGCGCTGATGGTGCTGGCGGCCCTGACCGGCGCGGCCATCGTGTTGCTGGTGGGCGCGTACAACGCGCGCGCCATCGCCGTCCAGGAGCAGCGCAACGCCGTGCTGCAGGCGGCGAACGCCGCACTGGATGTGAAGATCGCCCGCATCGCCACGCTGAAGCAGGAAATCGAGGCGCTGAAGGCGCGCCGGCAGGCCGTGGAAGACCTGCAGGGCGACCGCAACCAGCCGGTCTACCTGCTCGACGAACTGGTGCGGCAGACGCCCGAGGGCGTCTACCTGAAGGGCTTCCGGCAGGATGGCCAGCGCGTGGCCGTCGACGGCTATGCGCAATCGCAGGAACGCGTGTCCGAACTGCTGCGCAACCTGTCCGGTGCCTCGCCGTGGCTGGAGCGCCCCGACCTGATCGAGGTGAAGGCGGGCACGATCGGCCAGGCGCAGAACCTGCGCAAGGTCGTGGAATTCTCGCTGGTGGTCGGCATCAAGCGGCCGCGCGACCAGGGCAGGGAAGAAGAAAAGGACCAGAAGGATCAACGTAGCGCCGCCGGCCTGACCGGCGCGAAGGCAGGGTGACATGGCGACCGACATCGACATCCGGAAGCTGGCCGGCTCGCTCGGCGCGCAATTCCACGGCCTGAACGGCCTGCACCCCGGCCAATGGCCGCTGGCGCCGCGCATCCTGTGCGGCATCGGCGTGGCACTGGCCATGCTGGTGCTGGGTTACTTCGGCTACTGGAGCGGCCAGTTCGAGGAGCAGGAGGCGCTGGCCGCGCAGGAGCAGCAGTTGCGCGACCAGTACCGCCTGAAGACGGCGCAGGCGATCAACCTCGACGCGCTGACGGCGCAGAAGGCCCAGGTGGACCGCTACGTGGTGCTGCTGGAAAAGCAGCTGCCCAGCAAGGCGGAGATGGCGGCGCTACTGTCGGACATCAACCAGGCCGGGGTGGGCCGCGGCCTGCAGTTCGAGCTGTTCAAGCCGGGCCAGGTGCTGGTCAAGGATTACTACGCCGAGCTGCCGATCGACATCAAGGTAACCGGCAACTACCACGACCTGGGCGCCTTCGCCGGCGACATGGCGAACCTGCCGCGCATCGTGACACTGAACAATATGGAACTGGTGACGAACAAGGATGGCGCGCTGACGCTGAACGCGGTGGCCAAGACTTTCCGTTACCTCGACCAGGACGAGGTGGCCGCGCAGAAGAAGGCGGCGGCCGAGAAGAAGAGGGGCGCGAAGAAATGAAGACGCCGATCGTTTCCGCGCCGCTGCTGGCCGCGTTCCTCGCCATGGCATTGACCGCCTGCGGCGACCGCGACGAACAGGAAGTGCGCCAGTGGATGAAGGAAGTGGACGCCACCACGCGCGTCTCCGTCAAGCCTCTGCCCGAGCCGAAGACGTTCGTGCCGTTCGCCTATGCGTCGGCCGGCGCGGCCGACCCGTTCAATCCGAACAAGCTGCTGACGGGGCGCGACATCGCACGCCCCGGCGGCGGCAAGGCGCCGGACACGAGCCGGCGCAAGGAATTCCTCGAGGGCTTCCCCCTCGATACGATGCGCATGGTGGGGATGCTGAAGAAGGGGCGCACCGTGTTCGCTCTGCTGCAGATCGACCGCGCCGTGTACCAGGTGCAGGCCGGGCAGCACCTGGGCCAGAACTACGGCCTGGTCACCTCGGTGACGGAGGCTTCCGTCAACGTGAAGGAAACGGTACAGGATGCGAGCGGCGAATGGGTCGAGCGCATCGCCACGCTGGAATTGCAGGAAAGCAAGGAGAACACCCGATGATCGCGATGGATACCGTGCGCCGACTGGGCGCCGCGCTGGCGCTGGCACTGACCACCGCCTGCGCCAGCGCGCTGGCCCAGGCCGGCAATGCGATCGAATCCGTGACGGCCAGCCGGCAGGGCGCCAACGTGATCGTGAAGATCGCGCTGGAGCAGGCACCCAGCGCCGTGCCCGTGGGCTTCGCTACCACGAACCCGCCGCGTATCGCGCTCGATTTCGCCAATACCGGCAATGCCACCGGCAAGACGGCGCAGGAGCTCGAAGTGGGCGACCTGCGCAGCGTGAACGCGGTGCAGGCGGGCGAGCGCTCGCGGCTCGTTTTCAACCTGAAGCGCGCACTCAACTATGCCACGGCCGTCGATGGCAAGAACGTGATCCTGACGATCGGGGGTTCAGGCGGCGCCGCCACGGCGCTCGATGCGCGCGGCATGCCGATGACTGCGGCCGCGAAGGCGGCGGCCGCGGCGCCGGTCGCCAAGGCACCGGCCAGGCCGATGCTGCGCGCCGTCGATTTCCGTCGCGGCACGGGTGGCGAAGGCCGCATCGTCGTCGACCTGCCGGACAACGGCGTGGCGGTCGACGTGAAGCAGGGCTTGACGGGCGTGACCGTCGACTTCCTGAAGGCGGCCCTGCCGGAAACGCTGCGGCGCCGGCTGGACGTGACCGATTTCGGCACGCCGGTCACCCGCGTGACCACGGCGCCCCAGGGGGAGAACGTGCGGCTGCAGGTGGAAGCGGCCGGCCTTTGGGAACACAACGTGTACCAGAGCGCCACCCAGCTGGTGGTGGAAGTCAGGCCGATCAAGGAAGATCCGAACAAGCTGGTGCAGGGCACCCAGGGCTACCGGGGCGAGAAGGTGTCGTTCAACTTCCAGAACATCGAGGTGCGCGCCGCGCTGCAGGCGGTGGCCGACATCTCCGGCCTGAACGTCGTCTCGTCCGACAGCGTGACGGGCAGCCTCACGCTGCACCTGAAGGAAGTGCCGTGGGACCAGGCACTGGACGTGATCCTGCAAGCGAAGGGCCTGGACATGCGCAAGAACGGCAACGTGATCTGGATCGCGCCGAAGGAGGAATTGCTGACCAAGGAGAAGCTGGAGCTGGAGCAGCGCGCCCAGATCGCCGACCTGGAACCGCTCAAGTCCGAGATCTTCCAGCTCAATTACCAGAAGGCCGAATCGTTCAAGATGGTGTTCGGCCTGGATGGCGCGGCCGACGCGAAGAACCGTATCCTGTCGCGCCGCGGCAGCGCGGTCATCGAGCCGCGCACCAACCAGCTGTTCGTGACGGATATCCCGTCGCGCCTGGAGGAAGTGCGCAAGCTGATCGCCAAGACCGATATCGCCACCAAGCAGGTGCTGATCGAGGCGCGCATCGTCGAGGCGAACGACGGCTTCACGCGCAACCTGGGCGCCAAGCTGGGCTTCGCCGACTTCAAGGGCACGGCCGGCGGCAACCATGCCCTCGTTTCCGGCAACATGACCGGTGCCGGCCGGCTGACGGGGCAGGTGGGATCGACTTCCACGGGGGACGACTTCGGCAACACCCAGTTCATCAACCTGCCGGCCGCGCCGATCAACGGCGTGGCGGCGGGCAGCCTGGCCGTGAGCCTGTTCAACTCGGCCGCCAACCGCTTCCTGAACCTGGAACTGTCGGCGCTGGAGGCGGACGGCACGGGCAAGATCATTTCCAGCCCGCGCGTGGTCACGGCCGACAAGTCGGTGGCCACCATCGAACAGGGCCTAGAATTGCCATACCAGGTGGCGACCAGCAGCGGCGCCACGTCCATCGTGTTCCGCAAGGCGAACCTGCGCCTGGAAGTGACCCCGCAAATCACGCCGGACGGCAACGTGGTCATCGACGTGGACGTCAACAAGGACAGCGTGGGCGCCGAAACCCGCGCCGGCTTCGCGATCGATACCAAGCACGTGAAGACGCAGGTAATGGTGGAAAACGGCGGCACCGTGGTGCTGGGCGGCATCTACCAGCAAACCGAACGCAACACGGTCTCGAAAGTGCCGCTGCTGGGCGACGTGCCGGTGCTCGGCCACCTGTTCAAGAGCACCAGCCGCACCAACGAAAAGACCGAACTGCTGGTCTTCATCACCCCGAAGATCGTCGCCGACCGGGTCTCCGCACGCTGATGCCGTTGAGCACCGGTGGGAAAACCGGTGCCTGTCACCGGTGTTTCCCAGCCGCGCGGCGGCGAGTCTTGCCACTCGGATTACAATGGTACGAAATGTACTTATCTGATCCGCGATGCAAAATGTATTTTTGGTAGGACTGATGGGGGCGGGCAAGACGACGATCGGCCGCCTGCTCGCCCGCAAGCTGGGCATGCGCTTCGTCGATTCCGACCACGAGATCGAGGAGCGCACGGGCGCCACGATTCCATGGATCTTCGAGATCGAGGGCGAAGCCAGCTTCCGGCGCCGCGAGGCCGAGGTGATCCGCGATCTGTGCGGCCAGGAAGGCATCGTGCTGGCCACCGGCGGCGGCGCCATCCTCAATCCCGAATCGCGCGCGCTGCTCCAGGAACGCGGCACCGTCATCTACCTGCGCGCCGGCATCAGCAGCATTCTCGCCCGCACCGGCCACGACAAGAACCGGCCGCTGCTGCAGACGGCCGACCCGCGCAAGAAGCTCGAGGAATTGCTGGCCCAGCGCGAGCCGCTGTACCTGGAGATGGCGCGCCTCGTCGTCGACACCGGCCGACCTAACGTACAATCGATGGTCCAGATCATCATCAACCAGCTGGACGCCCTGGCTTGCCAGGACGCCCCGAACTGTACGACGCAGGCACAACCGACCATGAACGAACAGACCAATATCCTCCTGAACGTGGACCTCGGCGAGCGCAGCTACCCGATCTCGATCGGCCCGGCCGTGCTCGACGATGCCGGCATGCTGGCGCGCCACGTCGGCGGTCGCAAGGTGGCCATCGTCACCAACAGCACCGTCGCGCCGCTGTACCTGGAGCGCCTGTCGGCGCCGCTGGCGGCCGCCGGCAAGGAAGTCATTTCCGTGGTGCTGGAAGACGGCGAGGAACACAAGAACTGGGCCAGCCTGATGCAGATCTTCGATGCGCTGCTGGCCAACAAGTGCGACCGCAAGACCACGCTGATCGCGCTGGGCGGCGGCGTGATCGGCGACCTGACGGGGTTTGCCGCCGCATCCTACATGCGCGGCGTCGATTTCATCCAGGTGCCCACCACCTTGCTGTCGCAAGTCGACTCCTCGGTGGGCGGCAAGACCGGCATCAACCATCCGCTGGGCAAGAACATGATCGGCGCCTTCTACCAGCCGAAGGTGGTGCTGGCCGATACCTCCACGCTGGAGACGCTGCCGCAGCGCGAGCTGGCCGCCGGCCTGGCCGAGGTGATCAAGTACGGCCCGATCATCGATGAAGCGTTCTTCGACTGGACCGAAGCGAACATCGGCAAGCTGGTCGCGCGCGACCGCGCCGCGCTGGCCTACGCGATCGCCCGCTCCTGCGAGATCAAGGCCGACGTGGTGCGCCAGGACGAGCGCGAAGGCGGCCTGCGCGCCATCCTGAACTTCGGCCACACGTTCGGCCACGCGATCGAGGCCGGCATGGGCTACGGCGCCTGGCTGCACGGCGAAGCGGTCGGCTGCGGCATGGTGATGGCGGCGGACCTGTCGCAGCGCCTCGGCTACATCGACACCGCCACCGTGGAGCGCATCCGCAACGTGGTCGCCGCCGCCGGCCTGCCGGTCAAGGCGCCCGACCTGGGCACCGAGCGCTGGCTCGAACTGATGGAAGTCGACAAGAAGAACGAGGGCGGCGCCATCAAGTTCATCCTGATCAAGCCGCTGGGCACGGCCATCGTGACGACGGCGCCGCACGAGGCGCTGCTGGCCACCCTGGCCGCTTGCGTGGAGTAAGCATGGAAGAAGCGCTTGCTCCCTATGCCGCACACTCGGACAAGGGGCGCGGGCGCCGCTATGCCGAGACGGCGCATGCGTCGCGCAGCCAGTTCCAGCGCGACCGCGACCGCATCATCCACTCGACCGCGTTCCGCCGGCTCGAATACAAGACCCAGGTGTTCCTGAACCACGAGGGCGACCTGTTCCGCACGCGCCTGACGCACAGCCTGGAAGTGGCCCAGGTGGGCCGCTCGCTGGCGCGCAACCTGCGCCTGAACGAAGACCTGGTGGAAGCGATCGCGCTGGCGCACGACCTGGGCCACACGCCCTTCGGCCACGTGGGGCAGGACGTGCTGAACGAATGCATGAAGGACCACGGCGGCTTCGAGCACAACCTGCAAAGCCTGCGCGTGGTCGACCACCTGGAGGAGCAGTACGGCGCCTTCGACGGCCTGAACCTGATGTTCGAGACGCGCGAAGGCATCCTCAAGCACTGTTCCGTCACCAATGCCCGCCAGCTGGGCGAGGTGGCGCAGCGCTTCCTCGACAAGACGCAGCCTTCGCTGGAAGCCCAGCTGACGAACCTCGCCGACGAGATCGCCTACAACAGCCACGACATCGACGACGGCCTGCGCTCCGGCCTGATCACGATCCCGCAACTGGAGCAGGTCGATTTCTTCGGCCGGCTGTGGCGCGAGGTGCAGGACAAGTACCCGGGCCTGACGGGCCGGCGCGCCATCTATGAAACCTTGCGCCGCCTGATCACGGCGCTGGCCGACGACCTGATCGTCACCTCGCTCGAACGCATCGCCGACGCGCACCCGCAAAGCATCGACGACGTGCGCGCCGCGCCTCCCCTGATCCGCTTTTCGGACCCGATGCGCAAGGATGCCACCGAACTGAAGCGCTTCCTGCGCGAGAACCTGTACCGCCACTACAAGGTAAACCGCATGCGCTTGAAGGCCAGCCGCATGGTGCGCGAACTGTACGACGCGTTCACGGCCGACCCGCAACTGCTGCCGCCGGATTACCGCGAGCCTTCGGGCGATGCGACGAAGCAGGCGCGGCGCATTGCCGACTACATTGCCGGCATGACGGACCGGTATGCGATCCATGTGCACCGGAAACTGTATTCCTTGGAGGAACTCTGACAGAGATCGGGCTCATGCGCCGATTCGCTTGACCTTTCGGCCCGGATGGACAACGCTGAGAGACGCACACGGAGACGATCATGAACGAGGAAACTGTCATGGAAGAAAGTTCCAGCGCTTCTTACTGCGGCAGCGCCAACGGCACCGAACGCCGCTTCGCTGCGGTCGAGCGCGAGGTGGCGGTAATCGGGTCGAACTACGCCACGAAGGAAGATCTCGTCAAGCTGGAATCGCGCGTGCAGGATCGCCTGTCGCGCATCGAAAATACCATGTCGCTCATCGAGAACCGTTTGATCCGCTGGTATTTCGGCACGTCGGTCGCCCTCGTCGCACTGGTGTTCTCGATCGGCAAGCTCATGTGATATCGCGTGGCCCCGCCGGTGGCGCCGCCGCCGCGCGCCATCAGCGCATCGTCGCCGTTGGGACATCCATGCTCGGCAAGCTCATGTAATGTCGCGCAGCCCCGCCGGTGGCGCCGTCGCCTTAAACCATCAGCATCTTCGACGTCGGAACATCCTTGCTCCGCAAGCTCGTGTGATATCGCGCAACTCCGCCGGTGCCGCCGTCGCGGTGCACCATCGGCACATCCTCCCCGTCAGAACAGCCTTGCCTGCGCGCTTGTTCCCGGCATGTCTCCTCCCAGCAATTCCACCAGCAGTTTCTTCACCGGCGCCGGCAGCGCCGCGTCCGCGATCTTCTCCCTGTCCAGCCACACGTAGCGGCCGTCCGCCGCCAGCGGCGCGCGCTGCGCCAGGGTCACGAGTACCGGAACGATCTGCAGGCGGTAATGCGTGAACACGTGTGTGACCCTGTTCAGGCGTTCCTGCGATTCGGGCACGCCGAACGGCAGCAGGGCAGCCGCCACCATATCGCCATCCACCTGCGGATGGTCTTCATCGTCCATCGCCACATGCCCGTTCACCTCCGGCAGCGACAGCAACCCGCCCCAGATGCCCGCGCCGGGGCGCTGCTCCAGCAGCACTTGCCCGCCGTGCGCCACCAGCAGCATGGTGGCGTGCTTTTCCGGCGTGGCCTTCTTCGGCTTGCGCACCGGCAGTTCCTTCGTGCGGCCGGTCGCGTAAGCCACGCAGCGCGCCTGCATGGGGCAGCGCGCGCAATCCGGGCTGCTGCGCGTGCACAGCGTGGCCCCCATGTCCATCAGGCCCTGCGTGTACGACTCGATGCCCTGGGCGGGCAGCAGGGCCTCGGCGCGGCGCCACATCGCTTCCTCGGTCCTGCGCTCGCCCGGATACGTGTCGATGCCGAACACGCGGGCGAACACGCGCTTGACGTTGCCGTCCATGATCGCGGCTCGCGCGCCGCCGGAAAAGGCGGCGATCGCCGCGGCCGTCGAGCGCCCGATGCCGGGCAGCTCGGCCAGCAGTGCCGGGTCGCTGGGGAACACGCCGCCATATTCGGCGACCACGTGCTGTGCGCACTTGTGCAGATTGCGCGCCCGCGTGTAATAACCGAGGCCGCTCCATTGCGCCATCACGTCCTCGACGGGGGCCCCGGCCAGGTCGTGCACCGTGGGAAAACGCTCCAGGAAGCGCGCGTAATAGCCGAGCACTGCCGCCACCTGGGTCTGCTGCAACATGATTTCGGAAAGCCAGATGCGGTAGGCATCGCGGGTGTTTTGCCACGGCAGCGTGTGGCGGCCGTGCTGCTGCTGCCACGCGATCAGCGCGGCGGAAAAAGTAGGGTCTTCGTACTGCACAATGCGCTTTCTGTCATGCGGTTGCGGCCGGGTCCGTATCGATCGCGGCGGCGATGGCGCCGGCCAGCGCGGCCAGGGTTTCCTTGCGCCGTTCGAGCTCCGCCTGCATGCGCTCGAAGGCGGCGATCTTGTGTTCCAGCGTGTCGGCCGCGTCGTGGATGCGCTGGATCGATGCCTGCCGCCCCTTCAGCTGTTCGCGGTGCTGGCGGATCTGCGCCTCCAGCGGCGCCATGATCACCTTCAGCCAGCCCTCGCATTCCGCGTTGGCCGCCTTGAAGCAGCGCTTGATCTGCGAGGCAATGGTATCGAAGAAGCGCTCCATCAGCACGGTCCGGGTGGTGGTCAGCAGCGCGGTGGCGCCGAACTGCTTCTGGTAGATGGCTTCGATATCCGATATCTGGGCGCGGTACTTGGCCAGCGTGAAAAGCGGCGGCGCGGCCAGTGCCACGCCGTGTTCGGCGGCGAACTGGCGGTACACGGCATCCATCATGGCGCGGATCTCGGCGGCCTTGCGGTCCGACTCCTCCAGTTCCGCCTGCACGCTGTCGAAGAACACGCGCACGGCTTCGCGCAGCCCGGCGGACCAGTGGCTGCGCGCCATCGATTCGCGCACCGTCACCACGTGATCGCGCAGCACGTCCATGCCCAGCGTGCCGTACAGCTCCGTCGACAGCCGGGTGAACGCGGTACGCGCCGCCTGCATGCGGAACAGGCTGGCGTCGAATTCCTTCTTCTCGGCTTCCACGCGGCGGGCCATGTGGGCGATCACGTTCTGGTTCTTGCCGCGCAGGCTGTTCAGCTCGTGCAACTGCTCGGCGATGCCGCGCTGCCTGGCCGCCAGCATGGCGCCCTGCGCGCCGTTCAGGGCGCCGAGGTCCTCGGCCAGGCGGCGCCGCACGATATCCATCTTGGCGGGAATCAGCTCGTCGAACAGCGCCTGTTCCAGGCGCGCGATGCGGCTGCGTTCGGCCAGCGCCGCATCGCCGGTGATCTTGGCCACCAGCGCCTTGTGGGCGGACACCGGAAACACCTGCCGCGCATCCACGGCCAGCAGCTGCGCCGCATGCGCGCACTGGCGGGCGATCTCGTCGTCCACTTCGGTTTCGGCGCGCAGCGGGTCCCACATGCCGTCGATCTTGTTCAGCACCACCATGCGCCCGGCGCCCGCGCCGATGTGCTCGCGCCAGACTTCGATATCGCTTTTCGTGACGCCGGTGTCCGCGGCCAGGATGAACAGCACCGCCTGCGCGCTCGGGATCAGGTTCAGCGTCAGCTCCGGCTCGGTGCCGATCGCGTTCAGGCCGGGCGTATCCAGGATCACGAGGCCCTGCTTCAGCAGCGGGTGGGGGAAATTGATGATCGCATGGCGCCAGCGCGAGATTTCCACCATGCCCTCGTCGGTCACCGTGGCGGCCAGGTTCGGATCGGCCGGATCGTACAGCCCGTAGCGGCGCGCCTCCTCCACCGGCACGGCGCGCGTCTGGCTTACCTGGCGGAAGGCCTCGTGCATGTCCGCTGCCACGTCCACGTTCAGAGGCAGCACGGTCCAGGCGCGCGGGTCATCGCGGTAGTCGCTGGTGGACAGGTTGGCGGCCCGCGTTTCGATCGGCAGCAGCCGGATCGACGGCGGCAGGGCCGGGTCGTACAGCAGCTCGGTGGGGCACATGGTCGTACGGCCCGCCGCCGACGGCAGGATGCGCTGGCCGTAGTCGGCAAAGAAGATCGCGTTGATCAGCTCGGATTTGCCGCGCGAGAACTCGGCCACGAAGGCAACCGACAGCTTGTCGCTGGCCAGCCGCGCCAGCGTGCGTTCGATGCGCTGGGCCGTGGCGCCGTCCAGCAATTCGGCCGCCTGGGCGCCGTCGCGGTAGGCGCGCAGCGCCGCGGCCACGCCCTGGCGCCAGGCACTGTACTGTTCGAGGTCGCGCTTCATGGCTTCACTTTTGACAATTCACACAGTAGAAGGTGGAACGCTGCCCCTGCTTGATCTGCCGGATGGGCGCCCCGCACACGCGGCACGGCAGGCCGGCGCGGTCGTACACGAAATACGATTGCTGGAAGTAGCCCGACTGCCCGTTCACGGCAATGAAGTCGCGCAGCGTGCTGCCGCCCTGCACGATGGCCTCGGCCAGCACGTCGCGGATCGCCTGCGCCAGCTTGTCGTAGCGCGCGCGGCCGATGCGGCCGGCCGGCGTCTTGGGATTGATCCCGGCGCGGAACAGGCTTTCGGAACAATAGATATTGCCCACGCCGACCACGATATCGCCCGCCAATAGCGCCGCCTTCACGGCCACGCTGCGCCCGCGCGTCTTCCGGTACAGCAGTTCGCCCGTGAATTCCGGGCCGAGCGGTTCCACGCCCAGGCCGCGCAGCAGCATGTGCGAATCGAGCTCGCCTTCCTCCTTCGGGTGCCACAGCACGGCGCCGAAGCGGCGCGGGTCGGTCATGCGCAAGACCTGCTGCCCTTGCGGGCCTTCCACCACGATATCGATGTGATCGTGCTTCTGTGCCGGCACCCCGGGCGGCAGCACGCGCAGGTGCCCGCTCATGCCCAGGTGGATGATCAGCGTGCCATGGTCGAATTCCACCAGCAGGTACTTGCCGCGCCGGCCCGTGGCCGCCACCGTGCGGTCGGCCAGGATCTGCGGCAGGGCGGCAGGGAAGGGCCAGCGCAGGCCGGCGCGGCGCAGCACGACATCGCGCACGGCGCGGCCTTCGAGATGGGGCGCGACACCGCGCCGGGTGACTTCGACTTCCGGTAATTCTGGCATAGGGTGCGAATGGGGTGATGCTGATTGAGTGATGCTCCGTTACACCTGCGCTTCGGACGGCGACCTGCGCAGGCCATGGCTTGGGCGTAGAATCAGGGTTTGACCCAACCTGGATGCACGCCTTGAAATACGCACTCGCCATTGTAACCCTCTCGGCCCTGCTGTCCGCGTGCGCTGTTGCGCCACCAAAACAGGGGGAGGGTGATACGGCTGCGCCGTTCGCAGCGCCCTCCACCGATGCGGAAGCGGCCGGCGAGCCCGGTGCCGACGCCATCGCGGCCACCTTGCAGCACGAGGAAAAGCTGCCCGCCGTCGAACTGACGAGCGACCTGTTCTACAAGATCACGAAGGCCGAGCTGGATTTCAAGCGCGGCCAGTGGCAAAGCGCCTACGTGTCGATGATGGTGCTGGCGCAGCAGACGCGCGACCCGCGCCTGGCGCGCCGGTCGGCCGAGATGGCCCTGGCGGCCAAGCAGGGCAACGAGGCGCTGGCGGCGATCCGCCTGTGGCGCGAGCTGGCGCCCGATTCCGACGAGGCGGTGCAGTACTTCCTGGGCTTTTCCGTGCTGGGCGACGACCTGACCGAGTCCGAGCAGGTGTTTGCCCAGCGCCTGAACGGCGCGCCGGCCGAGGCGCGCGGCCTGGTGATGTTCCAGATGCAGCAGTACCTGCTGCGGGCGAAGGACAAGGCCGCGGCGTTCGCGCTGATGGAGCGGGTGCTCAAACCCTATAACACCATGATGGAAAGCCACTTGGTGCTGGCGCAGGCGGCCTACGCGGCCGACAACCGCGACCGCGCGCTGGCCGAGGCGCGCCGTGCGCTGGAACTGAAACCCGATTCCGAGCTGGCCGTGCTCACCCTGGCACAGGTGCTGGGCGATGGCGACGCGGCCAGCCAGCTGTTCGCCGGCTTCCTGAAGAAGAACCCCGGCGCGCGCGAAGTGCGTTCCGCGTATGCGCGCCTGTCGGTCGAGCAGAAGCGCTACGACGTGGCGCGCGCCCAGTTCGAACAGATGCTCAAGGATGAGCCGGACAATCCCGGCACCCTGTACGCGCTGGGCATCATGTCGATCCAGGCCGGCGACCAGAACGGCGCGGAAACCTACCTGCGCCGCTTCGTGGCCGTTCTGGGCGAGTCCGACGACCCCGAGCGCGACCCGTC
The DNA here is from genome assembly GCF_037094685.1 of Massilia sp. METH4. Lineage (NCBI taxonomy): Bacteria > Pseudomonadati > Pseudomonadota > Betaproteobacteria > Burkholderiales > Oxalobacteraceae > Massilia > Massilia sp. METH4. Next base: position 2,284,850 of record NZ_CP146614.1, read on the forward strand.
GAAAGGCTTGATGCTGCTGGCCCAGATCGCCGAGGAGCGGGGCGATTTCGACGGCGCGCTGGCCTGGCTGGACAAGGTGAGCGCCGACGAGCCGCGGTTGTACATGACCTCGCGCCTGAAGCGCGCCCACCTGGTGGCGAAGAAGGGCGACCTGGAACGGGCGCGTACGATGCTGCACGAGATCGCCGCCGTCGACCCCGCCGAACAGGCCGAGGTGGTACAGACCGAAGGCCAGCTGCTGCGCGACGCCGGCCGCGGTGCCGAAGCCTACACGCTGCTGGCCGATGCCGTGCAACGCTTCCCGGACAGCCCCGACCTGCTGTACGACTTCGCGCTGGCCGCGGAAAAGCAGAACAAGCCGGAGGAAATGGAGGCGGCGCTGCGCAAGGTGATGGCGGCGGTGCCGGACAATCACCACGCCTACAATGCGCTCGGCTACTCGCTGGCCGAGCGCGGCGTGCGCCTCGACGAAGCCTATGCGTTGATCGACAAGGCGCTGAAGATGGCGCCGAATGATCCGTACATCATGGATTCGATGGGTTGGGTACAGTTCCGCCTGGGGCGCCTCGACGAAGCGGAAGCGACGCTTCGCAAGGCCTATGGGCTACGTAACGATGCCGAGATCGCCGTGCACCTGGGCGAGGTGCTGTGGCAGCGCGGCAAGCGCGACGAGGCCTTGACGCTGTGGCGCGAAGCGCGCGCCAAGGACCCGAAAAGCGACGTGCTGCGCGATACGCTGGCACGCCTGAACGCCAGTCTGTAAGGTTCGTATCGGCCTAAAGCTCGTATCGACCTGCAAGGCTCGTATAAACCTGCAAGGCTCGTATAAACCTGCAAGGCTCGTATAAACCTGCAAGGCTCGTCTATCAATCCATAAGGCTCGTATCATCCAAGGCTCGCATGACCGTAAAAAACCTGATCGCCACGCTCGTGGCCACCGCGTGTGCCGCGCTGCTGGCCGGCTGCGCCACCACTTCCCCGACGCCGGGCTCCACCGCCACCGTCGCGCCCTATGCCGACACGGCGGAATTCGCCGGCCGCCTGTCCGTCAACTACCTGCGCTCCGGCAAGCAGGAATCAATCTCCGGCAAGTTCACCTGGCGCCAGCTCGCCGGGCGTACCGACGTGGCGCTGATCTCGCCGCTGGGCCAGACGATCGCCACGATCGCCGTCACGCCGGGCGAAGCCACGCTGAAGGAGGGCACGAACCCGCCGCGCAGCGCGGCCGATGTCGACACGCTGTCCGCGCAGGTGCTGGGCTGGCCGCTGCCCGTGTCCGGCCTGCGCGACTGGCTGCAGGGTTATGCCGTGGGGGCTGATGGCAAGCGTTTCGCCGCCAGCCCGGCGCAGCCGAAAGTGACCACGCGCGATGGCTGGGCGCTGGAATTCGTGGCGTGGCAGGACGGCGTCACGCCGCCGAAGCCGCGCCGCATCAACGCCAGCCGCGGTCCCGGCGGCGATATCGAGAACATCGACCTGCGCATCGCGATCGACGAGGCGGCCGCGCAATGAACAGCCTGATGAACTGCCCGGCGCCCGCGAAGCTGAACCTGTTCCTGCACGTGACGGGGCGGCGCCCCGATGGCTACCACCTGCTGCAGACGGCCTTCGTGCTGGTCGACCGCTGCGATACGCTGGACTTCACGCTGCGCGCCGACGAGCGCATCGTCCGCGTGACGGACGTGCCCGGCGTGCCGGAAGAGCAGGACCTCGTCATCCGCGCCGCCCGCCTGCTCCAGCAGGAAGTGGCGCGCCGCCAGGGCACGCTGCCGCCGGGCGTGGACATCGCCCTGCACAAGGTGCTGCCCATGGGCGGCGGGCTGGGCGGCGGCTCGTCCGATGCGGCCACCACGCTCATCGCCTTGAACCGCCTGTGGCATGCCGGGCTGTCGAAGCAGGAGCTGATGGACCTGGGCCTGCCGCTGGGCGCGGACATCCCGTTCTTCATCTTCGGCGAGACCGCCTTCGCCGAAGGCGTGGGCGAGGCGCTGCAAGCCGTGGACGCGCCCGATTGCTGGTACGTCGTCATCGAACCGGGCGTGCGGGTGCCGACTGCGCACATTTTTACATCGGAACATTTGACAAGGAACACAGCCGCAGTCATAATCTCGGACTTTTCCAGGCACTACGCGGTTCAGAGCAGTGAATTGCGGCAGTTCGGGAAAAACGATTTGCAACAAGTGGCCACCCGCTTGTTCCCGCCGGTAGCACAGGCGGTCGAATGGCTGGGGGCTTACGGCGATGCCAGGATGACTGGCTCCGGTGCATGCGTGTTCTGCGCGTTTCACAGCGAAGAACAAGCCGATGCGGTACTGGCCGAGTTGAACCGGCAAGTACCAGCCACCTGGAAGGGGTGGAAAGCAAAGGCGCTGCGCAAGCACCCGCTGGCGGCGTAATCCACGCTGAAAGTTGCGAAGCGTAAAAAGATTTGGCGTTACGTCGTTTTGCTAGTATAATGCTCGCCATCTGACGGAACGCAGTCAGTCAAGTGTAGGGGAATCGCCAAGCTGGTTAAGGCACCGGATTTTGATTCCGGCATACCAAGGTTCGAATCCTTGTTCCCCTGCCACCAATTCCTCGGGTCTGTCGATGCGGGAAGCTCCAGACCGAAGAAAAAGAAAACGCCCCTGCTCAGCCGGGGCGTTTTTATTCCGACACCGGATTTTCCGGTGGTATTTCAAGTCAAAGCTTACCTTCCTGGGACTCCCATGGCTTACGAAAACCTGATGGTTTTTACCGGCAACGCTAATCCTGCGTTGGCAGAAGGGGTCGCGAAAAATCTCGGCATCCCCCTCGGCAAAGCGGTCGTTTCGAAATTCTCGGACGGCGAAGTAATGGTCGAAATCAACGAGAACGTCCGCGGTAAAGACGTCTTCGTGCTGCAATCGACCTGCGCGCCGACCAACGACAACCTGATGGAACTGATCCTGATGGTCGATGCCCTGAAACGCGCATCCGCCGGCCGCATCACTGCCGCCATCCCTTACTTCGGCTATGCCCGCCAAGACCGCCGCCCGCGTTCCGCGCGCGTCGCCATCTCGGCCAAAGTCGTTGCCAACATGCTGGAAGAAGCCGGCGTCGAGCGCGTCCTGATCATGGACCTGCACGCCGACCAGATCCAGGGCTTCTTCGATATCCCGGTCGACAACATCTACGCTTCTCCGATCCTGCTGGGCGACCTGCAGAAGAAGGATCACCAGGACCTGCTGGTGGTGTCCCCGGACGTGGGCGGCGTGGTGCGCGCCCGCGCGCTGGCCAAGCGCCTGAACTGCGACCTGGCGATCATCGACAAGCGCCGTCCCAAAGCCAACGTTTCCGAAGTGATGAACATCATCGGCGACGTGGAAGGCCGCAACTGCGTGATCATGGATGACATGGTCGACACCGCCGGCACGCTGGTGAAAGCCGCCGAAGTGCTGAAGGAACGCGGCGCCAAGAAAGTCATCGCGTATTGCACGCACCCGGTGCTGTCCGGCCCGGCGATCGACCGCATCACGAATTCGTCGCTGGACGAACTGGTGGTGACGGACACGATTCCCCTGTCCGAAGCGGCCAAGGCATGCGGCAAGATCCGTCAACTGACCTGCGCCCCGCTGCTGGCCGAGACGTTCAAGCGCATCATCAAGGGCGATTCCGTGATCTCCCTGTTCGTCGACTGATTTTCGGCGAACGACAGCATTCCAGGCGGCGCGGCTGATTTCTCGGCCGCGCCGCCAAAGTTTTATCCGGCGCCGCGCAATTGCGAAGCCGGTTTCTCGGAGCTTCCTGGTCGCGGGAAGCTTCATAACAACGGGGTGAACAATCCCGGCTCTTTTTGGAGTATCAAATGAAAGTTGTTGCATTCAAACGCGAACTGCAGGGCACGGGTGCGAGCCGCCGCCTGCGTAATTCCGGCCAGACCCCTGGCATCATCTACGGCGGCACCGAAGCCCCGGTGACGATCGCCCTGGACCACAACGCGCTGTACCACGCGCTGAAGAAAGAAGCTTTCCACGGTTCCGTGCTGGACCTGGAAATCGACGGCAAAGTACAGAAAGTGCTGCTGCGCGACTTCCAGATGCACGCATACAAGCAACTGGTGCTGCACGCTGACTTCCAGCGCGTCGATGCAAACCAGCCGGTGCACGTGAAAGTGGCCCTGCACTTCGAAAACGCCGAAGTCTCCCCGGCAGTGAAATTGCACGGCGCAACGATCAGCCACGTGGCCAATGAAATCGAAGTGTCCTGCCTGCCGGCCAACCTGCCGGAGTTCATCGCCGTCGACCTGACGAACATGGACGTGGGTACCACCCTGCACGCTTCGGACCTGAAGCTGCCGGAAGGCGTGACCATCGTCACCCACGGTGCCGACATCACGGTCGCTACCGCCTCGGTACCGGCCGGCCAGGTGTCCGCCGAAGCCGCTGCCGAAGAGAAGAAGTAATCTTCGCTTCGCGATGAAAAACCCGCCTCGGCGGGTTTTTTTTCGCCAATATTTCCCGAAAAATGGGGACGTACCCCATTTTTTGAGCAATATTTCCCGGAAAATGGGGTACGTCCCCATTTTTTGAGCAATATTTCCTGAAAAACGGGGTACGTCCCCATTTTCTGGGAAACGTTTCGCGTCGTCACTCCTTTCGTTTCGCCGGCTTCTCCGCGATAATCCGCCTTTTCCTTTCCCATCCGCGCCATGACCATCCGCCTGATCGTCGGCCTCGGCAATCCCGGCCCCGACTACGAGCAAACCCGCCACAATGCCGGCTTCTGGCTGGTGGACCATCTCGCCACCGGCCCGCTGCAGCGCGAGAGCCGCTTCAATGCGCTGGCGCAGAAGACGTCCATCGGCGGCAACGAGGTGTGGCTGCTGGAGCCGCAGACGTATATGAACCGCTCCGGCCAGTCGGTCGGCGGCCTGGCGCGCTTCTTCAAGATCAATCCCGATGAAATCCTCGTCGTGCACGACGAGCTCGACCTGCTGCCCGGCGTGGCCAAGCTGAAGAAGGGGGGCTCGTCCGGCGGACACAACGGGCTGAAGGACATTACCGCCGCGCTCGGTACGCAGGACTACTGGCGCCTGCGCATCGGCATCGGCCATCCGCGCACGCTGAACCTCACGCAGAACGTGGCCGACTTCGTGCTGCATCGGCCGCGCCGCGAGGAACAACTGCTGATCGACGAAGCCATCCGCAAGAGCCTGGCCGTGATCCCGCTCGCGGTGGCCGGCAGGATGCCGCAGGCCATGATGGAATTGCACAGCGCCTGAGCGAGCCCAGCTTGGCAAAAAAAACATAAGGTTATTACCTGTACACATTTGCCACAAAATGGGTACACACCAGCGATGGATTGCGCGGCGCAGCATGGCTAACATGCCTTCACTCGAACGGGAGGCGTCCATGAATTTCCATCCATCGCGCCCCATGCCGTGCCAGCCGCACGGCGCCTGCCTCCCTCCAGCCCCGGCCCCGGCCTGCCCGCGCGAGCAGACCGATTCACGTCCAGGGCGATAAGTCAGTACCGCCGGCCAGCGCCGGCAGCAAACCCCGAAACCGCATCCCGCCACGGCGCGATGCCACCAGTCCGGCGATGCCGCATCGCCGCGGGGACCGTTTTGCCTGAACTTCAAGGAGCTTCCTTTGAACATCGTTGAACTCACCCACGTCGAAAAGGCGTACGGCAAGGACCAGGGCCGGGTTGTTGCACTGCACAAACTCAGCCTGCACGTGCAACCCGGCGAATTTGCCTGCGTCTGGGGCGCCTCGGGCAGCGGCAAGTCCACGCTGCTCAACATCATCGGCCTGCTGGACCGTGCCGACATCGGCGCCGTGCATATCGACGGCACCGACTGCGCGATTCTCGACGATGGCGAGGCCGCGCAATTTCGCAACGCCACGATCGGCTTCGTGTTCCAGGGCTTCAACCTGGTGCCGGTGCTGAGCGCACTGGAGAACGTGATGCTGCCGTTGCAGATCGCCGGCATCCCGGCCGCGGAAGGCAAGGCGCGCGCACTGCGCATGCTGGCCGACGTGGGCCTGGAACAGCAGGCCCACAAGCGGCCCGACGAGATGAGCGGCGGCCAGCGCCAGCGCGTGGCGATCGCCCGGGCCCTCGTCAACGAACCGAAGCTGGTGCTGGCCGACGAGCCCACCGCCAACCTCGACTCCGTCACGTCCGAATCCGTGATCGGCCTGATGCGCAAGCTGAACCGCGAGAAGGGCGTCACCTTCGTGTTCTCTACGCACGACGCGCGGCTGCTCGGCTATGCCAGCCGGCGCCTGGAATTGTCCGATGGCCGCATCGCCACGGACACCCGCAACGCCAACGAAAGGGCCGCATGATGGACATGATCACCCGCTTCAAGCTCGCCGCCCGCAACGCGGCCCGCAACCGCCGGCGCAGCGTGGCCACCCTGGCTTCGGTCGTCATCGGCTTTGTCGCGCTGTCGTTGTTCGAGGGCTATTTCGTCTCCGTGTACAGCTCGCTGGAGGACGAAGTCATCGTCGGCGAACGCCTCGGCCACCTCACCATCGCCAAACCGGGCCTGTTCGACAAGGGCGCACAGGACCCGCGCCGCTACGCCTTCACGGAAAGCGAACTGGCCAAGGCCACGGCCAAGCTGAAGGCAATCCCGGGCGTGAAGCTGGTCAGCCCGCGCATCGCGATGTCGGGCCTGGTCAGCAACGGTGATACCTCGCGCATCTATATCGGCGAAGGCATGCGCGCCGAGGACATGCTCGTGCTGCGCGGTGAAAAATACGCCGACCAGCCGGGCAAGCTCGATCCGCAGAAGCCGCAGGGCGCCGTGTTCGGCAAGCGGCTGGCCGAATCGCTGGGCTTGAAACCGGGCGGTGACGCCACGCTGCTGGGCGCCACGCTGGACGGCATGGTCAACGCCGTGGGCATCCAGGTGCTCGAAGCATCGGCAACGGGCAGCCTGGGCACCGACGACAAGTTCGTGCTGACCTCGCTCGACACGGCGCGCCGCCTGATGGCCTACGACGGCGCCGAGCGCATCGTGCTGCTGCTGGAGCAGGGCACCGACCTGGCCGCCACCACCGACGCCGTGACGGCCGCGCTGGCCGGCGAGGGCATCCAGGTCGAGGTGCGCGACTGGCGCACGCTGTCGGTCTACTACAACCAGGTGAAGAACCTGTTCGACATGATGTACCTGTTCATCAGCATCGTCGTCGCCATCGTCGTGCTGGCCAGCGTGTTCAACACGATGGGCATGACGATCACCGAGCGCACCCGCGAGATCGGCACACTGCGCGCGCTGGGCATGCAGGTGCGCACGCTGGATGGCTTGTTCGTGCTGGAAGGCATGCTGATCGTGGCGATCGGCTGCGCCGCCGGCATGGCCGTCACGCTGGCCCTGGGCGCCCTGATCAACGGCGCCGGCATCACCTACATGCCGCCGGACGCTGCCGCCGAAGTACCGCTGGTCGTCAAGCTGGTGGCCGGCAACCTGGTTGGATCCCTGTTTACGCTGGTGGTGCTGGCCGCGGTGGCCTCGTACCTGCCGGCACGGCGCGCTTCGCGCCGCAACATCGTAGGAGCACTGTCCCATGTCTAAAGTCAAGCACCTGGTGCGGCTGTTGCTGGCAGCCGCCGTTACCCTGGAAGCGCATGCCGGTACCGAAGGCGTGCCCGATCCCAACAAGCTGCTCGAACAGAGCGACATGGCGCGCGGCGGCGGCCTGAAGGGCGTGCAACTGTCCAGCAGCGTCACCGAGATCCGCGACGGCCAGGCCGGCTCGGAACTGAAGCTGCAGATCCAGGCCGCCGCCACCGACAGCCTGATCAGCTTCACGGAACCGCCCCGCGTGCGCGGCAACCGCATGCTGATGCAGGGCCGGAACATGTGGTTCGCCTCGCCGGACGTGCGCAAGCCCGTCGCCATCTCGCCGCGCCAGCGCATGCTGGGCGAAGCGTCGAACGGCGACATCGCCACCACCAACTACAGCCGCGACTACGATGCGGCGCTGGTGGGCGAGGGCACCGTCGACGGCCGGCCGGTGTGGGTGCTGGACCTGAAGGCGAAGTCGAGCTCCGTGGCCTACGACCGCATCCGCTACTTCGTCGACAAGGAAAGCGCGCTCGGCATCAAGGCCGAATACTTCGCCGTGTCCGGCAACGTGCTGAAGACGGCGCGCATCGAGTACGACAACCACGTGCGCCACAACGGCCAGACCGTGCGCTTCGTCAGCAAGATGGAAATCGCCGACGCGCTCGAACCTTCCCGGCGTACCGTCCTCAAATACTGGGACGTGAAAGTGAACGACGTTTCATCGTCCACGCTCAGCCTGGCAAACCTGACGCGCAATTGACGACTGCACGCATTCAGGCTTAACCCACCACCAACGAGGTTCACATGCGGTTTGCTCTGATAGTGCTGGCCACCCTGGCGGCCAGTACGGGGGACGTGTACGCCCGCGATCCTGAATATGGTGCCGACCTGGTGCTGTTCAGCTCCCTGTACGACGTGCGGGGAGACAGCAGCTTCAACCCTGGCAACCTGCTGGCAGGCCTGCCGCGCATGGAGCACGGTGCCCAGGCCAGGATGCGCTGGCGCATGGAAGGCGAGTACGGTGTGCTGGCCATCGGCCCGCGCGTGACGTTCAGCAAGGCGACCGGCACCAATGCGGCCGCCGGCGACACGCGCGACACGAAAGCCTACCTGCAGAACTGGCTGGTGGAAGGGCGCCTGGGGAACGTCGATGTGTTCTACAGCCGCGAACTGATGTTGTGGGGGCCGTCGCAATTCGCCTCGCCGTCGAACCCGTTCTTCATCGAGACCAACCAGGTGAACCCGTTCACGGAACTGCCGTCGCGCGATTTCGTGGGTGCCCGCTGGCGCATCGACGACCGCAATACCGTGGCGCTGGTGCGCAATGTCGACGAAGGGCGCGACCGCGAAGTGCTGCGGCCGTTCAGGCAGGAGACGGCGCTGCGCGCCGACCACGTGGCCGACGCGTTCGCCGTCGGCGCCGTGGCCTCCTGGCGCGCCGGCCGGAAGCAGTACGGCGCGTACGGCCAGTGGACCGTCAACGATGCCGTGCTGCTGTACTTCGATGCCGCCACCTTCCGGGGTTCGCGCCGCCTCGTGGCCCTCGCGCCGGAAATCGCCGGGGACTGGCAGCTGGCCACCCGCGGCGACGACCGCAAGCGCCACTACGACGTGCTGGTGGGCGGGTCCTACACCTTCGCCGGCGGCAGCTCGGTGAACCTGGAATACCGCCGCAACACGGAAGGCTACACGGCGGCGGAGCGGGAAGGGCTCAATGCCTTCGCCGTCGCCCAGGCGGACCGGTTCCGCGGCAGCGATCCCCTCGCGGCCGGCGTCGCGGCCGGGCAGCTGGGCGCGGTCGTGCAGCCGTACGCCCGCACCTACGGGCGCGACACCGTGTATGCGCAGTACGTCAACCGCAGCATTGCCCCGGGCACCAGCCTCGTCGTGCAGGTGAGCTACGGATTGAATTCCCACGACGGCAGTACCACCGCGGTGATCTCGCACGACCTGAGCGACCGCATCAAGCTGGCCGCCAACCTCACCGTGCCGTTCGGCTCCCGCGCCGGCGACACCCGCCGCTACCTGGACAGCGTGCTGTTCTTCGGCATGACGGCAAGTTTTTGACAACAGGAGCGCCTGGCAAGGCCCTCGGGGCAAGGCGCGGCGTCGACGACAGTACGGCTGTACTGCGAGACGCTGCAACGCAGCAACGAGGGTTTTGCCAGGTGCTCCAAAACGACAGGGGTAGACGAAGATGAACATGCTTGACGACCGCGCGCCGCGCGACCTGGTGGACCTGCTGCAAAGCCAGGCCGCCCGGTTGCCCGACTTCCCGGTACTGACTTACCTGCGGGACGGCGAGGAAGCCGCCGCCACCGCCACTTTCGCCGAGCTGGACAGGGAAGCGCGCGCCATTGCCCAGGCGCTGGCCGCCACCACCGAGCCCGGCGACCGCGTGATGTTGCTGTACCTGCCGGGCATGGAATTCACCAGCGCGTACTTCGGCTGCCTGTATGCGGGCCGCATCGCCGTGCCGCTGCCGCCGCCGCGGCCGGCCCGCCTGCAGCAGACGCTGGAAAAGCTGCTGGCCATCGCCGCCTCGGCCGCGCCGCGCGCCGTGCTCACCACGCGCCTCCTGGCCGACAAGGCCGCCGAATGGTTCGACGCGATGCCGGCCCTGCGCGAGATGGCCTGGATCGCCAGCGAGGAAGTGGACATGGCCCGTGCCGCCGACTGGCAGCGCCCCGTGATCGACCCGCAGGGCGTGGCCTTCCTGCAGTACACATCCGGCTCCACGGCCCTGCCGAAGGGCGTCATGCTCACGCATGCCAACCTGCTGGCCAATACCGAGTACTTCGCCCTCGGCTGCGCGCACGGCCCGCATTCGAGCTTGCTGAACTGGCTGCCGCCGTTTCACGACCTGGGCCTGATCTACGGCCTGCTCACGCCCGTGCGGCTGGGCATCCGCGGCTACATCATGCCGAATGCCTCGTTCGTGCAGCAGCCTTCGCGGTGGGTGCGCGCGATCAGCCGCTACCGCATCACCCACACGATGGGGCCGAATTTCGCGTTCGACCTGGCCATGAAGAGCGTGACGGCTGGCGAGCTGGCGGAACTGGATCTGTCGTGCTGGCAGGGCGCGTTGAACGGCGCGGAACCGGTGCGCATGGAAACGATGCGCGCCTTCACCGAGAAGTTCGCGCCGGTGGGCTTTCGCGCCAGCGTGTTCAACCCCAGCTGGGGCCTGGCGGAAGCGAGCTGCATCGTCACCGGCAGCCACCTGAAGGGCACCACGAGCCCCAACGGCCTCTACGTGGATGCGCGGGCGCTGGAGATGCACAAGGTCGAGGTGCGCCCCGGCGGACCGGGCGCCACGTGGCTCGCCTGCAGCGGCTACCTGATCGCCGACACGGCACTGGCGATCGTCGATCCGGCCACCCGCACCCGCTGCGCGCCGGATCGCGTGGGCGAGATCTGGGTGCGCAATGCGGCCGTGGGCGCCGGCTACTGGCAGAACCCGGAACGTAGCGAGGAAACGTTCGGCGGCCGGCTGGCGGCGCAGTCGTCCGATGATGGGCATCGCTGGATGCGCACCGGCGACCTGGGCTTCCTGCACGAGGGCCAGGTGGTCATCGCCGGCCGCATGAAGGACGTGATCATCATCCGCGGCCGCAACCACTATCCGCAGGATATCGAGCACACGGTCGACGGCGCGCATCCGCTGCTGCGGCCGGCCGGCGCGGCCGCGTTCGCGGTGCCGGTGGGCGGCGAGGAGCAGTTGTGCGTGGTGGCGGAAACCGACCGCCGTTTCAACCCCGAGCGGGATACCGAGGACGTGCTGGCGGCCATCCGCCGCGGCATCGCCGACAGCCACGAGCTGAAGGTGGCCGGTATCGCGCTGATCCGCCAGGGCACGATTCCCAAGACGACCAGCGGCAAGGTGCAGCGCCGCGCCACCAGCGCGATGTTCCTGGACTGCACCCTGGAAGAAAAGGCGGGCTGGCGCAGCCCGGCACTGCTGGCGGCCCGACAGGCCGCCATCACGGAGGAAGCGCTGCCGGCCGACGCCGCCCGCATCGAAGCCTGGGTACGTGGACGTGTCGCCGAGCTGGCCGGGGTGCCGGTCGAGGCGATCCGCCCCGAGCGGGCGTTTGCCGACTGGGGCCTCGATTCGAACGACGCCGTGCGGCTGTCCGGCGAACTGGAACGGGAGCTGGGCTTGACCCTGCCGACGACGCTGCTGTTCGATCACCCGACCCCGGCCGCCGTGGCGCGGCACCTGGCCAGCCTGGCGGCGCCCGCCGCGGCGGAGCAGCCCGCAACTGGGGCGACCGATGGGGGCGCCGCGCGGGACGATATCGTGGTCGTCGGCATGCACGGCCGCTTCCCCGGCGCGCCGGACCTGGCATCGTTCTGGCAACTGCTGCGCGACGGGCGCCGCGCGGTCGGCCTGCCGTCGGCGGCGCGCCGTGCGCTCGGCGCCGAGGGCCACGCCGGCTGGCTCGATGACATCGCCGGCTTCGACGCCCCGTTCTTCCATCTGGCCGCGCACGAAGCCGAGCGCATGGACCCGCGCCAGCGCCTGCTGCTGATGAGCGCCTGGCATGCGCTGGAAGCGGCGCGCATTCCGCGCGAACAGCTGGCCGGCAGCCGCACCGGCGTGTTCGTCGGCATCAGCGGCCAGGAATACGGCCACCGCGTGCTGGAGGACACGGATGGCGGCCATGCCGCCACGGGCGGCGCCAACAGCATCGTCGCCAACCGGCTGTCGTACTTCCTCGACCTGCGCGGCCCCAGCCTGGCCATCGACACGGCGTGCTCCTCGTCGCTGGTGGCGCTGCACATGGCGTGGCGCAGCCTGAAGGATGGCGAATGCGATACCGCCATCGTGGCCGGCGTCAACCTGCTGCTCGACGAGCGGCTGTCGGCCACGCTGCGCCGCGCCGGCATGCTGTCGCCGACCGGCGCCTGCCACAGCTTCGACGCGGCGGCCGACGGCTATGTGCGCGGCGAAGGCGTCGTCACCGTCGTGCTGCGCCGGCGCGACATGGCCGAGGCGGGCGGCAACCCGGTGCTGGCGCGCATCGCCGGCAGCGCGATCAACCAGGATGGCCGCAGCTTCGGGCTCACGGCGCCGAACGGCAACGCCCAGCAGCAGCTGGTGCGCGCCGCGCTGGAGGCGGCCGGCATCTCCGGCGCCGCCGTGCAGTACGTGGAAGCGCACGGCACCGGCACCGCGCTGGGCGATCCGATCGAGTGGAGCGCGTTGAACGCCGTGGTCGGCGCCGAACGCCACGATGCCGGGCCGTGCCTGGTCGGCACCGTCAAGGCCAATATCGGCCACCTGGAGGCAGCCGCGGGCCTGGCGGGCTTCGCCAAGGCCGTGCTGTGCCTGCGGCACCAGCAGGTGCCGCCCGTGGCCGGCCTGGCGCAGCCGAATGCGAAGCTCGAGCGCGCCGAAGGCCGGCTGCGCCTGGCCGATGGCGCCCCGCCGGCCGCGCCGCTGCGCCATGTCGGCGTCACGTCGATGGGCTTCGGCGGCAGCAATGCCCACGTGATCCTCGCCGCCGAGCACTACGTGGCGCCGGCCGCGGCGCCGCTGCCGGTGGCCGTGCTGCCGGTGGGCGCGGAGTCGAACACCGCGCTGGGCGCCCTGTGCCGGGCTTATGCGCGACAGTTGCGGCAGGAGCCGGCGGCGCTGCACCAGCTCGCCCGCGCAGCCGCGGCCGCGGGCTCGGCAATGTCGCGGCGCGCGGTGGCCATCGGTAGCGATGCGGCCGACGTCGCCGCCCAGCTCGACGGCACCGCGCACCTGGCGCAGGGCGACGTGACGGGCCGCCCGGCGCCGCGCATCGCCTTCGTGTTCGGCGGGCAGGGCGCGCAGCAGGCCGCCATGGGGGCGGACCTGTACCGCCACCTGCCGGCCTACCGCGAGGCCTTCGATGCCGCGGCCGCCGCGTTCGCGCGGCATGGCTTGCCGGTCGGCGATCACCTGTATGGCAGCGCACCGCTCGATGGCGCGGCGCTGTCGCAAACGGCCCATGCCCAGCCGGCGCTGTTCGCCTGCGAATACGCGCTGGCGTGGACGCTGATGGCCGCCGGCATCCAGCCCGCCGCCGCCCTCGGCCACAGCCTGGGCGAGTACGTGGCCGCTTGCGTGGCGGGCGTGATCGACCTGGACGAGGCGGCACTGCTGATCGCCACGCGCGCCCGGCTGATGGGGCGCTGCACCGGCGGATCGATGCTCGCCGTGACCGGCCGCGTCGACCTGCTCGACGGCTGGTTGCCGCAATTGCCGGCCGAAGTGGAAGTGGCGGCGCTCAACGCGCCGGGCGTGGTGACGCTGACCGGCCCCTCGGCCGCGCTCGACGCCGCGCGCGCCGCCGCGCTGGCCGCCGGCTTTTCGGCGCAGCCGCTGCAGGTGGAAACGGCGTTCCACTCCGCGCTGATGGACCCGGTACTGAAGGAGTTCGGCCGCGTGGCAGGCGGCATCGGCTACCGCACCCCCGTTATCGCGCTATACGGCAACGTGCACGGCAAGCGCCTGCCGCAGGTCGACGGCGCCTACTGGGTCGAGCACCTGCGCCGCACGGTGCGCTTCGCCGACTGCGTGGCCGCGGCCCAGGAAGAGGGCAACGACGTGCTGCTGGAAATCGCCCCGCAGGCGGTACTGGCCGGCCTGCTGCGCCGCGGCGCCTCGCCCGGCACCGACGTGGTGTCCTGCGTAACTGGGGAAGGACTGCGCGGCGAAGCACTGCGCAGCCTGCTGGGGGCGCTGGGCCGGCTGTACTGCATCGGCGCCCGACCCGACTGGGCGGCGCTGCTCGGTGACGAGGCCGACCCGGCCATCGCCTTGCCGGCCTACCCGTTCGATCTCGCATCCCATTGGATTTCCCGTTCCGAGGCACCTGTCATGAATGCTCCCCACTCGCCGGTGGTACTCGCCCCGGCCACCTCCGCCAACAACAGCAGCGGCGCCGATGCGGCGCAGTGGTTGCACGCCACGCTGGCCGAACTGCTGCGCTGCCCGCCGGACGCGGTGGACACCCGCCGCAGCTTCCTGGAATCCGGCGCCGATTCGCTGGTGCTGACCGAGTTCGGCGGCCGCATCGAAGCGCGCTTCGGCGTGCGCATCGAACTCCCCGCGCTGTTCGAAGGGCTCGATACCATCGACCGGCTGGCGGGGCACCTGGCGCCGCATGCGGTCGCGGAACCGGTGGCAGTGCCCGAACCGGCCGCGCCGGCCGCTGCCGGCACACCCATGGCCGCCGCCGCGCCCGCACCCTCGGGCCACATCGATCAGCTGGCCCGCCTGTTCGAGCAGCAGCTGGCCACCCTGCGCGACGTGATGGCCATGCAGCTGGGCCAGGCAAAGGGCAATGCTCCCGCCGTGGCGCCCCAGGCGGCGGTGGTGCCGGCCGTGATGCCGGCGGCGGTTTTCGCCAGCGCCCCCGCCCCCGCCCCCGCCGCCACCGCCGCGCCGGCCCTCGACAGCCGCAAGCAGGCGCACATCGATGAACTGGCGCGCGCCTATATGGCGAAAACGGCCGGTTCGCGCGCCTATGCCGAGCAGTACCGCGGCGTGTTCGCCGATTACCGCAGCTCGCTGGGCTTCAAGCGCGCCACCAAGGAAATGATCTATCCGCTGGTGGTCGACCGCGGTGCCGGCAGCCACGTCACCGACATCGACGGCAACGACTACGTCGACCTCACCATGGCGTTCGGCTCCTGCCTGTTCGGCCACAATCCGCCGATGGTCGTCGAAGCGCTGCGCGGGCAACTGGCCGATGGCATCCAGGTCGGGCCGAAATCGCCCCTGTCCGGCCGGGCCGCCGAACTGGTGGCGCGCCTGACGGGCGCCGAGCGCGTGGCCTTCGCCAATTCCGGCACGGAGGCCGTCATGACGGCGATCCGCCTGGCGCGCGCCGTCACGGGCCGCAGCCGCATCGTGCGCTTCACCGGCTCCTACCACGGCCATTCCGATGCCACGCTGGCCAGCGCCGGCCGCGGCGGCGTGGAAGGCCAGCCGGGCGCGCCGGGCGTGCCGGCGTCGAGTGCCCGCGAAGTCATCATGCTGGAGTGGGGCACCGAGGCTTCGCTGCAAAAGATCCGCGAACTGGCGCCGGAAGTGGCGGCGATCATCGCCGAGCCGGTACAGAGCCGCCGTCCGGGCCTGCAGCCGAAGCAATTCCTGCAGGCGCTGCGCGGCATCGCCGACGAAGCCGGCTGCGCGCTGATGTTCGATGAAATCATCACCGGCTTCCGCCTGCACGCCGGCGGCGCCCAGGCCTGGTACGGCGTGCGGGCCGACATCGCCACGTACGGCAAGGTGGCGGGCGGCGGCATGCCGATCGGCATCATCGCCGGCCGTGCGCGCTTCATGGATGCGATCGACGGCGGCGCCTGGCGCTATGGCGACGACTCGGCGCCGCGCCAGCCGCACACCTTCTTTGCCGGCACGTTCTCGGCGCACCCGCTGACGATGGCCTCGTGCATCGCCGTGCTGGAGCGCATCGAGGCGGAAGGCGAGGCGCTGTACCGCACGCTGAATGGCCGTACCGCGCAGCTGGCGGCAAGGCTGAACGCGCACTACGCCGCCGCGCAATTCCCGATCCGCGTCGACCATGCCGGTTCGCTGCTGCGCTTCGTGTTCCTCAACAATTTCAGCGTGGAGTTCCAGCCGATCGAGGCGAACCTGTTCTTCTATCACATGACCTTGCGCGGCGTGTACATCTGGGAAGGCCATACCTGCTTCCTCACCACCGCGCACGACGATGCCGACATCGAGCGCATCGTCGCCGCCGCCATCGACAGCGCCAACGCCATGCGCGCCGGCGGCTTCTTCCCGACCGAAGGGGGCAACGGCATCGCGCCGCGCCAGGGCGAAGCCTCGGCCGACGAAGCCACGCTGGCGCTCGACGATTTCGCCCGCGCCGCCTTTGCCGAGGCGCTCGTGAAGCTGGGCTGGCGCGACAACGCGACGGAACCCGTGGTGCCGGCCCACGGACGGCTGCTCAACCGCATGCTGGAGCACCTTGGCACCGCGCGCGGCGATGCGCTGCGCCGGCTGGCCGCCACGCTGCCCCAGCGCCGCGCCGTGCTGCGGGAGCGCATGCCGGCCGCCATCGCCGCACTGGTGGACCGCTGCGGCGAGGCGCTGCCCGAGGTGCTGGGCGGCCGCCGCGAGCCGGTGGACGTGCTGTTCCGAGGCGAAGCGTTCGACTGGCTGACGCGCCTGTACGCCGAAGCGCCGGGCGCCGGCGCCGCCAGCGAGCAGCTGGTACAGGCCGTACTGGAGTGCGAACGGACCGCTGGCCGGCCGCTGCGTATCCTGGAGGTGGGCGCCGGCACCGGAACCGTGGCACGCCTGCTGCTGGCCAGGCTCGGCGCAGGCACCGATTACCGGTACACCGATGTGTCGCCCGCCTTCCTGGCGCGTGCCGAGCAAGAGCTGGCCGACCGCCGCGTGACGTACCAGCGCTTTGACGTCACGCGCACCGCGGCCGAGCAGGGGATCGAAGGTCCGTTCGACGTGGTCGTGGCCGCCAATGTCGTCCATGCCACGCCGGACGTGCAGGCCACGCTGGCCAACCTGAACGCCCTGCTCGGCGAAGGCGGCACGCTGCTGCTGCAGGAATGCACCCAGCCGCACGCCTGGCTCGACCTGGTGTTCGGCATCACCGAGGGCTGGTGGCAGCGGCAGGATACCGATATGCGCCCCGCCCATGCGCTGATGGCGCCGGAGCGCTGGCACGAGCGCCTGGCTGCCGCCGGCTTCGCGCAGCCGCGCACGCTGGTGCTGGCGGCCGGCCAGGCCGTGCTGCGCGCGCAGTCGGTGCAAAACGAAGCAGGGCGTGCGCAACCGGCGCACGACGAAGCAGGGCGTGCGCAACCGGCGCACGAGCTCACGCTGCCCATGTCCGAAGCGCAGCGCCAGATCCTCGTGCACCTGGAACTGGGCGACGCCATCGCGCCGGCCTACAACGAAGGCGCGCTGTTCGCCGTGACGGGCGATCTCGACACGCAGGCGCTGGGGCTGGCCTGGACCGCCGCCGTGGCGCGCCATCCGCTGCTGCGCGCCCGGGTGGCGCCGCAAGGCGGCCGCTTCGTGGTGCCGGCCGATGCGGCCGCCGACTTGCAACAGGTCGATTTCTCGATGCTGGGCGAGGGCGCCAAGGCGAGGGCACGCGACTGGATCGCCGTGCGCCAGCGCACGCCGCTCGACCCGCAACGGGGCCCGCTGGCCGGCGCCTGGCTGCTGCACCTGCCGTGTGGCGAGGCATGGCTGTACCTGCTGGCCCACCACCTGGTCATCGACGGCATGTCGTTCGGCCGCCTGGCCGGCGAGCTGTGGGAACTGTACGGCGCGCGGCGCGCGGGGACCATGGCCCGGCTCAAGCCCGTGCTGTCGACGGAGGCGGCTTGCCGCAAGCTGGACGAGATCGATCCGGCCGCCGCCGCGTACTGGCGCGACCGGCTGGCGCAATTGCCGCCGGCCCCCGAGCTGCCGACCGACCGCCCGCTGCCCGCCGTGCAGCACTTCGAGGCGGGCCGCGTGACGCTGCAATTGCCGGCGGCCATGCTCGACGCCGTGCGGCGCCTGGGCGCCGCTGCGCAGGCCACGCCCTTCATGACGCTGAACGCGGCGTGGCGCCTGCTGCTGGCCCGCCTGAGCGGCGCCGACCGCTTCGTCATCGGGGTGCCGGTTTCCGTGCACCCGGCAGCGGCGGCCGAATCGTACGTGGGCTTCGGCGTGAACGTGCTGCCGCTGTTCACCAGGGTCGTACCAGGGCAGCCGTTCACCGGCTGGCTGCGCACGGTGCGCGGGGAAGTGGCCGACGCGCTGGCGCACCGCGCCTTCCCGTTTGCCGACATGGTGCGCACGGCCGGCCTGGAACGCGACCCCACGCGCCCGGCGCTCGTGCAGGTGCTGTTCAACTGCGAGCCGCACGACGCCTGGCAGGGCGCCGGCGTGGCCACCCGCACCCTGGTGCCGCCGGCCACGCACACGAAGTACGAGCTGACGCTCGACGCACTGCTGGGCACGGAAGGCATCGAACTGGTGCTCACCTATTCGTCGGCCCTGTTCGACGAGGCGACGGCGCAGCGGATGTTGCGCCGCTATGCAGACCTGCTGGAGCGCGTCACCGCCGCCCCCGATCAGCCGCTGGCCGCGTTCGACGCGCTGCTGCCGGAAGAACGGACCGCGATTGCGCAACAGCCGGCCGTGGCGATGAACGAAGGCAGCCTGCACCGCCTGTTCGAGGCACAGGCCGCGCGCGTGCCCGACGTGGTGGCACTGCGCTGCGGTGGCGCGTCGATGACGTACGGCGAGCTGGACGCACGCGCCAACGCGCTGGCCCATGCGCTGCTCGCCCGCGGCGTGCGGCCCGAAGACCGCGTGGCCGTCTGCCTGCCCCGCACGATGGACCTGCCGGCTGCGCTGCTGGCCGTGCTGAAGGCCGGCGCGGCCTACGTGCCGGTCGATCCGGCCTATCCGGCCGCGTACATCGAGACGGTGCTGCGCCTGTCCGGCGCGGTGCTCGTGATCACGGCCGACGGCATCGGCGACGTGGCGCTGGGAACCTGTCCGCAACTGCGGCTGAGCGATGCCGCGCTGGCAGTGCCCGCGCATGCGCCCCGCGTCGACGTGGCGCCGCACCAGCTGGCCTACGTGATCTTCACGTCGGGCTCCACCGGCGAACCGAAGGGCGTGGCGATCGAGCACCGCACGGTGTGCACCTTCCTCGACTGGGCCGCCGCCGAGTTCCCCCTGGAGGAGCGGGCCGGCATGCTGGCCTCCACGTCGGTGTGCTTCGACCTCTCCGTGTTCGAGCTGTTCCTGCCGCTGGCGCATGGCGGCAAGGTGATCCTGGTCGATAACGTGCTTGCGCTGACGCAGGGCGGCGACTTCGACGACGTGACGCTGGTGAACACCGTGCCGAGCGCCGCCGCCGAGCTGGCGCGCCAGCACTGCCTGCCGCCGGCGGTGCGTGTGATGAACCTGGCCGGCGAAGCCTTGCCGCAAGTGCTGGTCGACCAGCTGCGCGCGCTGTGGCCGCAGCTCACCGTGTGCAACCTGTACGGCCCGACCGAGGACACCACGTATTCCACCTGGCTGCGCCTGGCGCCGGGCGAGGGCGGTGCCGTCACCATCGGCCACCCGCTGCCGGGCACCCGGCTCTACCTGCTGGACAGCGCGTTGCAGCCCGTGCCGGCAGGCGCGCAGGGCGAAATCTGCCTGGCCGGTAACGGCCTGGCGCGCGGCTACCTCGGCCGCCCCGGCATGACCGCGGAGCGCTTCATTCCCGACCCGCTGTCCGGCATTGCCGGCAGCCGCATGTACCGCACCGGCGACCTGGGGCGCCTGCTGCCCGACGGCACCGTGGAGTACCTGGGCCGCCGCGACGACCAGTTGAAGATCCGCGGCCACCGCGTGGAACTGGGCGCGATCGACTCGGCGCTGCGCGCCGTGCCGGGCGTGGAGGCCGGCGCCGTGGTGGCCTATGGCGACCCGCTGCGCCTCGCCGCGTTCTACAGCGCCGGCGAGGACCAGGACGACGCCATCCGCGCCGCGCTGGCCGCCAGGCTGCCGCGCTGGATGGTGCCCTCGTCGCTGCACCGGCTGGCGCGGCTGCCGCTCACGCCGAACGGCAAGACCGACCGCCGCGCGCTCGCCGCGCTGGCCGCCGCCGCGCCTGGGCAGGTTGCCACGGAATCCCGGCAGGCACCCCGCAACGCCGTCGAGGAAGACCTGGTGCAGCGCTTCGCCGCCCACCTGGGCCTGGCCACGGAGGCGGTGGGCATCGACGGCGATTTCTTTGCCCTGGGCGGCCACTCGCTGCTGGCCACGCGGCTGCTCTTCGACATCAACGAGCACTGGCACGCGGCGCTGCGCCTGTCCGACCTGATGACCCGCCCCACGGTCGCCGAACTGGCGCAGGCGTTGTTGGCCACCCTGGCCGCGCTGGCCGACGGCATGGACGACCTGCATGAACTGGTGGCCGAAGTGGCCGAAGTGACCGAAGTGGCCGACGATCCGGCGCGGTAAGGAGAAGCACATGGATATCATCGAAAAGATCGCCGGGCTGTCCCGTGCGCAAACGGATACGCTGCTGGCGCGCATGCGCGAGCGGCGCGAGGCGGTGGCGCGCGGGCAGGGCGTGCCCCGCCTGGAGCCGGATGGCGCGCGCCGCCGCAAGCCATTCCCGCTGACCGAGATCCAGCAAGCCTACTGGGTCGGGCGCCAGGGCAGTTTCGCGATGGGCAACGTGTCCGCGCACGGCTACCTGGAAGTGGAAGCGCACGGCGCCGACCTGGAACGGCTGGAGCGTGCCTTCAACCGCGTGATCGCCCGGCACGACATGCTGCGCGCGGTGGTGCAGCAGGACGGCAACCAGCGCATCCTGGCCGATGTGCCGTACTACCGCTTCAAGGTGGAAGACCTGTCGGCCGTGCCGGCGCCGCAGCGCGCCGAGCGCCTGGCCGCGCTGCGCAACGAACTGTCGCACCAGGTGCTGCCGGCCGATGTGTGGCCACTGTTCGAAATCCGCGCCACGCGGCTGCCGGACCGCGTGCTGCGCCTGCACCTGTCGCTCGACGTGCTGATCCTCGACGCCCACAGCTTCGACCTGATCAGCGCCGACTGGCAGCATTACCACGACCATCCGGACCACGAACTGCCGCCGCTGGCCTTCTCGTTCGCCGACTACGAGGCCGGGCTGCGCCAGATGGAGGCGACGCCCACCTTCCAGGAATCGCTGCAGTACTGGCGCAAGCGCATGGACGACCTGCCGCCGCCGCCGGAATTCCCGCTGGCGCGCAGCCCGGAGTCGATCGCCGCGCCGAAGTTCACGCACCGCAGCCTGCGCCTGCCGCGGGCGGACTGGGATGCATTGAAAAAGCGCGCCGGAGCGCTGCGCATCACGCCGGCCGCGCTGCTGCTGTCGATCTATGCCTGCGTGGTGCGGCGCTGGTCGCAGTCGCCCCGCTTCACGCTCAATCTCACGCTGTTCAACCGGCTGCCGTTCCATCCGGACGTGGACCGGCTGGTGGGCGACTTCACCACCGTCACGCTGCTGGCCTTCGACCTGTCGGCGCCGCGCGCCTTCGCCGACATCGCGCTGGGCGTGCAGAAGCAGCTGTGGCAGGACCTGGACCACCGCGCCGTCAGCGGCGTGCGCGTGCTGCGCGAGCTGACCGAGAAGAAGCGCGGCGCCGGCTCGGTGATGATGCCGGTGGTGTTCACCGGCGCGCTGAACAACGCCAACGACGGCACCGCCGAGGCTCCGCTCGACTGGGTGGGCCATACCGCTTACTCGGTGACGCAGACGCCGCAGGTGTGGCTCGACTGCCAGGCCGGCGAATACGGCGGCGACCTGGCGATCGATTGGGATAGCGTGGACGAGCTGTTCCAGCACGGCTTCGTCGACGCCATGTTCGATGCCTTCACGGGCCTGCTGCAACGCCTTGCCCGCGACGGCACGGCATGGCAGCATCCGCGCCAGGACCTGCTGCCGGCCGGGCAGGAAACGCTGATGGCGCGCGCCAATGCGACGGCGGCACCGGTGCCGGCCGGCCTGCTGCACGAGCCGCTGCTGGCGCAGTGCCGGGCCCGCCCCGACAGCCTGGCCGTGGCCGATGGCAGCCGCACGCTCACCTTCGGCGCGCTGTATCGCGAGGCGAACGCGCTGGCCCACGCGCTGTGCGCCCGCGAAGTGCCGACCGGCGCGCTGGTGGCCGTGATGCTGCCGAAATCGGCCGCCCAGGTGGTGGCCGTGCTGGGCATTCTGGAGGCGGGCGCCGCCTACCTGCCGATCGAGCCCAGCCTGCCGCAGGAGCGCATCGACGAGGTGCTGCGCCTCTCGGGGGCCGCCGCCGTCGTCACCGACACGGCCACGCTGGGCCAGCGCTCCGCCGCCGGCGTCGTCATCGAGCTCGACAGCCTGAAGCCCGGCGCGCCGCGTCCGCTGCCGCCGCTGCGCGCACCCACCGACCTGGCCTACGTGATCTACACGTCCGGCTCGACCGGCACGCCGAAGGGCGTGGCCATCGACCACCGCGGCGCGCTGAACACCTGCGTCGACGTGAACGCACGCATGCAGGTGAACGAGGACGACCGCGTGCTGGGCCTGTCGGCGCTGAACTTCGACCTGTCGGTGTGGGACATCTTCGGCGTGCTGGGTGCCGGCGGCGCGCTGGTGCTGCCGGCCCCGGAACATGCGCGCGAGCCGGCGCACTGGGCCGAGATCATGGCGCGCCACCACGTCACGCTGTGGAACACCGTGCCGGCGCTGCTGGACCTGTACGTGGGCTACCTGCGCGACGTGGCCGAGCGGCCCGACCTGCGGCTGCGCGTGGCGATGATGAGCGGCGACTGGATCTCGCTGGCACTGCCGGCCCAGATCCGCAGGTGGTGCCCGAACGCGGCCATCTACAGCCTGGGCGGCGCGACCGAAGCGTCGATCTGGTCGATCATCCATCCGGTCGAGCAGGTGGACCCGGCATGGCGCAGCATCCCCTACGGCCGGCCGATGCTGAACCAGACCTTCCACGTGCGCGACGCGAACCTCGACCATTGCCCGGTCGGCGTGCCCGGCGAACTGTGCATCGGCGGCATCGGCGTGGCGGTCGGCTACTGGAACGACCCGGCGCGCACGGCGCAGGCGTTCGTGCGCTGCCCGCACAGCGGCGATCGGCTGTACCGCACGGGCGACCTGGGGCGCTGGCTGCCGGACGGCACGCTGGAAATCCTGGGCCGCATCGATTTCCAGGTGAAGGTGAACGGCTACCGCGTGGAGCTGGGCGAGATCGAAAGCGCGATGAATGCGTATCCGGGGGTGCAGACGGCCGTCGCCAACGTAAGCGCCGGCACCGGCAAGGCCGGCCAGCTGCTCGGCTATTACGTACGCGACGATGACGCCGGCGCGGGCAAGCTGAAAAGCGTGCTGTCGCAACCGGGCCTGCGCCGCCTGCACGGTGTCGAGACGGTGCTGGGCGGTGCCGCGCCGCAAGGCATTGCGCGCCGCTCGACCCGCGTGTTCGCGGCCGACGTGGTGCCGCCGGCGGCCCTGGCACGGCTGCTGGAGCCGCTGCGCCAGGGCGGCGAGGACGGCATGCCGCGCTACCGCTACGCCTCGGCCGGCGGCCTGTACCCGGTGCAGCTGTATCTGCACATCACGCGTGTCGAGGGCATCGAGCCGGGCATCTACTACTACCACCCGGTGCGCAACGCGCTGCAGCAGGTGGCCGCGCACGTGGAGCTGGACATGGGCCTGTACCCGCGCCGCAACCAGCCGATCGCGGCTGCCGCCGCGTTCCGCCTGTTCCTGGTCGGCTCGCGCCAGGCGATTGAGCCGCAGTACGGCGCATCCGCCCAGCCACTGTGCCTGCTGGAGGCCGGCGCCATGAGCCACCTGCTGGAAGACGCCGCCGCGGCGGCCGGCCTGGGGCTCGTGCAGCTGGGCGGCTTCGACGCCGAGCGCGCGGGCGACCCGTTCGCGCTGGGTGCCGACGCGATGTACCTGCACATGCTGGCCGGCGGCTTGCCGGGCCGTGAAACAGCCGAGACGGACGCGCCGGTATCCCGGGCAGCTTTCGAGGAAGGCCTGCGCGCCCACCTGGCCCGCCGCCTGCCCGAATACATGGTGCCGCGCCAGTTCGTGCGGCTGGACAAGCTGCCGCTGTCCGCCAACGGCAAGGTGGACCGCAAGGCGCTTCCCGAGCCCGAAACGCGACGCGTCCAGGGCGCCTCCCGCGCCGGCGCCGCCAGCCCGCTGGCGGCCGAGATCTGCGCCTTGTGGGCCGAGGTGCTCGGCGTGCCGCAGGTAGGGCCCGAGGACAACTTCTTCGACCTGGGCGGCACCTCGGTGGACATGATCCGCATCCACACGCGGCTGCAACCGCGCCTGCCGCGGGAAGTGAGCCTGGTCGACATGTTCTTCGGCCACCCGACCATCGCCGACCTGGTGCGGCACATGGAAGGCAGCGCGGCAGGCACCGGCAACGCCAGCACCAGTGACACCACGCCGCGCGGCCGCCGCCGCCGGGCTCAATGAATCACGACATATTTTGGGGAATGACATGAAAGAGAAAGAGTACTCGGGCAAGATCGCGATCATCGGCATCAGCGGCCGGTTCCCGGGCGCGCCCGACGTGGAAAGCTTCTGGAACATGCTGTGCGAAAGCCGCAGCGCGCTGCGCCACTTCACGCCGGAGGAAATCCGCGCCGGCATCGATGCGCACGACTACCTGACGGCGCCGTTCGTGGAGCGCCAGGTCGCCGCCGGCGGCTGGGTCGGCGCCGGCTACCACCTGCCGGACGTGGACAAGTTCGATGCCGGTTTCTTCGGCTATTCGCCCAGCGAGGCGGAACTGATCGACCCGCAGCAGCGGCTGTTCCTGGAAGCATCGTGGGCGGCGATGGAAGATGCGGGCTACCCGCCGGACGGCTACCACGGCGTGGCCGCGGTATATGCCGGTACGGGCCTGTCGCGCTACTTCCTGAACAATGTGTACGCCAACCGCGAGATCATGTGCGCGTCGGACCGCGACCTGATCGCCGGCATCGGCAACGAGCCCGACTACCTCAGCAACCGGGTCGCCTATAAGCTGAACCTCACCGGCCCGTCGGTGACCGTGCAGACGGCCTGCTCGACATCGCTGGTGGCGATCCACATGGCTTGCCAGGCGTTGCGCGCCGGCGAATGCGACCTGTCGCTGGCTGGCGGCTCGATGGCCACCGTGCCCGCCGGTCTTGGCTACAACTACACGGAGGGCAGCCTCAATTCCGACGATGGCCGCATCCGCGCCTTCGACGCAGGCGCCAAGGGCACCGTGTTCTCGGAAGGCGGCGTCGGCGTGATCGTGTTGAAGCGCCTGGAAGACGCACAGGCCGACGACGACAATATCTACGCCGTGATCCGCGGCTCGGCAGTGACGAACGACGGTTCGCACAAGGCCGGCTACACGGCACCAGGCATCGATGGCCAGGTCGACGCGATCACGCGCGCCCTGAAGGCCGCGCGCACCAATCCCGAGGAGATCGGCTACATCGAGGCGCACGGCACCGGCACGTCGCTGGGCGACCCGATCGAGATCACGGCGTTGACGCGCGCTTTCCGCGCCCACACCGGCCGCACCGGGTACTGCGCGATCGGTTCCGTGAAAACCAATGTGGGCCACCTGGCGCCGGCCGCCGGCGTGGCGGGCGTGATCAAGGCCGCGCTGGCCGCCCGTACGGGTGTGCTTCCGCCCAGCCTGCACTTCGACACGCCGAACCCGCGCATCGATTTTCCCGGCAGCCCGTTCTTCGTCAACGACCGGCTGAACGATTGGCAGACCGCGCCGCTGGCCAAGCGCGTAGCCGCCGTGAGCTCGTTCGGCATCGGCGGCACCAATGCCCACCTGATCCTGGAAGAGCCGCCCGTCACCAAGCCCACGCGGTCGGGCGAGAAGCCGCGCATCTTCCCGCTGTCGGCCAAGAGCCCCGGCGCGCTGGGCCGCATGGCCGGCCAGCTGGCCCGCTTCCTCGAGCGGCACCCGGCAACCGACCTGGACGACGTGGCATTCACCTTGCAGGAAGGCCGCCGCGCCTTCGATCTGCGCACCGCCGTCGTGGCCGGCAATACGCCGGAGCTGATCGCGGCACTGGACAAGGTGGCCAAGGAGCCCAACAAGACCGCCGCGCTGCCAGCTACGAAGAAGCTGGCGCTGCTGTTCACGGGGCAGGGTTCGCAGTTCGCGGGCATGGCGCGCGAGCTGCACGCGCAGTTCCCCGTGTTCCGCGACACCTTCGACGCCTGCTGCGCCACGCTGGCGCGGCACGTGGACACCGATCTCGCGCGCTTGCTGCTGACCGATGCCCCGGTCGAGGCGGACCATGCACTGTTGCGCGAAACGCGCCACGCCCAGCCGGCGCTGTTTACCGTCGAATACGCGCTGGCCATGCAACTGCTGGCCTGGAAGATCGAGCCGGCCGCGCTGCTGGGCCACAGCCTGGGTGAGTACGTGGCCGCCACGGTGGCCGGCGTCTTCACGCAGGACGATGCCTTGCGCCTCGTCGCGCTGCGCGGCCGCCTGATGCAGGCGATGCCGCCGGGCGGTATGCTGTCGATCGGCGGCGGCGCCGCCGAGGCGCGCCGTTTCCTGGGCGGCGAGATCGAACTGGCCGCCGTCAACAGCCCGCGCGCCAGCGTCGTCTCCGGTCCGCTGGAGGCGATCGCCACGCTGGAAGCCGACCTGGACGCGGCCGGCATCGGCTGCCGCAAGCTGCAGACGTCGCATGCCTTCCACTCGGCGATGATGCGCCCGTTGGCCGCCGAGTTCCGCGCCGCCGTGGCTGCCGCCGCGCCGCGCTCGCCCGCGCTGCCCGTGGTGTCGAACGTGACCGGCACGTGGCTGACGGCGGCCGAGGCCACCGATCCCGACTACTGGGTGCGCCACCTGCTGTCGCCCGTGCTGTTCCAGGCCGGCGTGGAAACGCTGGTCGCCGACGGTTGCGGCTTCTTCGTCGAAGCCGGGCCGTCCGGCGTGCTGAGCACCTTCGTGCGCCACACCGTCGGCACGGCGGCGGGCAAGCCCGTCGCCGTGGCGGTACCGCTGATGCGCCATCCCCAGGACGCCATGGCGGGCGACCGCTTCCTGCTGGCCGCGCTGGGCAACCTGTGGGCCGCCGGCCATGCGCTGGATTATGCCGACGTGGATGCCGACAACCTGGGCCGCCGCATCTCGCTGCCTACCTATCCGTTCGCCCGCGAGCGCCACTGGGTCGAGCCGCCGCCGGCACCGAGCGCGCTGGTTGAAGCCACCCTGCGCCGCAGCGAAGACCTGGGCGAATGGTTCCATGCCGCCTCGTGGCGCCGGCAGCCGTGGCTGGAAGCGGTGCCCGCGCTGGCCGGTCGCAAGGTCCTGCTGCTGGCGCACGACGATGAACAGGGTAACGCGCTGGCGGCCGCATTGCGCAAGGCCGGTGCCGCCGTCGCCTGCGCGGAGCCCGGCCCGGCATTCGGCGTGGTGGACGAGGATGCCTACTGGGTGCGCCCCGACCAGGCGGCCGACTGGGAGGCGCTGGCGCGCCATGCCGGCAAGCCGGACGCGATCGTGCATGCCTGGCTGCTGCCGGCCAGCGGCGGCGATACCGTGACCAACAGCGGGGCCACGCTGGAACTGGGCTTCCACGCGCTGCTGGCGCTCACCCAGGCGTTCGGCGACGATACCGCGGCGCGGCTGCCGCTGCTGTCGGTGGCCAGCGAAGTGTTCGACGTGCAGCCGGGGGAAACGGTCGATGCGGTGAAGACCACCATGCTGGGGGCGCACCTGGCGATCGGCTACGAGCACCGCGGCATCGCCAGCCGCGTGCTGGACGTGCCGGCCGCCTGCCGCGACGCCGCCACGCTGGTGCTCGATGAACTGGCCCGCCTCGACGCGGAACCGCACGCCCCGGCCGGCCCCGCCGACCAGTTCGTGGCCGAGCGGGCGGGCGCGCGCTGGCTGGCCCACGTGGAGACGATGGCCGTGCCGGAACCGGCCGTGCCCGCCGCGCTGGCGGCCGATGGCACGTACATCGTGACCGGCGGCCTGGGCGGCCTGGGCCTGGAATTTGCCGACGTGCTGGTCGAACGGGGCGCGCGCCACCTGGTGCTGGTGGGCCGCAACGTGCTGCCGCCGCAGGCCGAATGGCATGCGTGGCTGGCGGCCAATCCGGACGATACGGCAGGCCGCGACCGGATCCGTCGCCTGCAAAGGATGGCCGGGCGCGGCGTGCAGGTCGTCACCGAGCGTTGCGACATCACCGACCCGGCTGCCGTGCAGGCCATGGTCGAGCGCGTGCAGGCCGACATGCCGCCGGTGCGCGGCGTGGTGCACGCGGCCGGTATCGCCGGTGCCGGCGTGATGGCGCTGAAGACCCGCGCCCAGGCCGACGCCGTGCTGGCGCCGAAGGTGAAGGGTGCGCTGGCGCTGGAAGCGGCGCTGGCCGGTCAGCCGCTCGACTTCTTCGTGGCGGTGTCGTCGCTGTTCGGCACGATCGGCGGCATCGGCCAGGCCGACTACGCGGCCGCCAACGCCTTCCTCGATGCGTTCGCACGCAGCCGCAGCGCGCGCGGCCGCCGCACGCTGTCGCTGGCGTATGGCGGCTGGCGCGAGGTGGGCATGGCGGTCGCGATGGGCCATACCGCGTCCGCCCCGGTATTGCCTGCCGGGCGCACGCTGGCCCACCCATACCTGTTCAGCCGTGCCGACGAGGCGGGTGCGCTGCGCTTCACCACTCACCTGCGCGCCCAGGATCATTGGGCATTGCAGGACCACCGCATCCAGGGCACGCCCGTGATGCCGGGCACGGCGCTGATCGAGACGGTGCGCGCCGCCTTCCAGGAGGCCACGGGCAGCGATGGCGCCTGCACGCTGTCGGACGTGTTCTTCTACCGGCCGCTGTTCGTGCCGGCCGACCGGATGGTGACGGTGGACGTGCTGCTCCAACCCGTGGCGGATGGCTATGCCGTCGAAGTGAAGGAAGGCGAGTCGCCGGTGTTGACGGCGACGGTCGCTGCCGGTGCTGCCGCGGCGCGCCACATCGACCTGGCATCGATCGCCGAGCAATGCCGTGCCGATGTGCTGGAGTTCCCCGGCGGCGCCGCCGCGATGGTGGGCGAGCAGGGCTTCCTCGACCTGGGCCGCCACTGGCAGGTGGTGCGCCGCATCCGCCTGGGCGGGCGGCAACTGCTGGGCGAGCTCGCGTTGCCGGAAGGCGTGGACGACGATGCCGCGCTGGGCCTGCACCCGGCTTTGCTGGACATGGCCACGGGCCCGATCACCGGCCACCTGCTGGCGCGGCTGGACCTGGGGCTGGAAGACGAATACCTGCCGTTCACGTACGGTGCGCTGGAGGTGCACGGCCGCCTCGGCACGCAGCTGTACAGCCACGTGACGTTCGGCGGCATCTCCGACGACCGCGACGTAATCCGCTTCGACATCGCGCTGGCCGCGCCGGACGGCAACGTGCTGGCCGAAGTGAAGGACTTCCGGCTGCGCCGCGTGCCGGCCGGATCGTTCGCCGCCAAACCGGCTGCCGCGCCGGCGGTGGACGACGGCTCGATCTCGCCGCAGGAAGGACGCGCGCTGTTCGCCCGCGCACTGGCGCTCAGGCATGGCGGCCACTGGATACTCAATCCGCACCCGGTCGATGCGCTGCTGCGCAAGCTGCGCGCCGACCGCATCGCGCCGGCCGCCGCGCCGGCGGAGAAAAAGAAAGTGGTGCGCGAGGATGTGGTCGCGGCGCCGCCCACCAACCCGACCGAGGAAGTGCTGGTCGCGATCATCGAGGGCGCGCTGGGCATTACCCCGGTGGGCATCCACGACAACTTCTTCGACCTGGGCATCGATTCCGTGATCGGCATCCAGGTGGTATCGCACGCCCGCAAGCACGGCGTGCTGCTCAAGCCGAACCAGCTGTTCGAACACCAGACCGTGGCCGAGCTGGCGGCCGTGGCCGGTGCCGCGAACGATGCCGCCCCCGCGACGGCTCCGGCACCCGCACCATCGACGCCCGAGCCGGCCACCGACAACCTGGATGCCGTGCTGCACGCACTGGCCGACTGACCAGGACATGAGATCAAGACTAGAGATTCGAGAGAGACACATGAACAAGCAGGATATATTCGAGATACACCGGCTCACGCCGCTCCAGCAGGGCATGCTGTTCCATACGCTGGAAGCGCCGGGCAGCGGCGTTTACGTGGAGCAGTTCGCCTGCCCCACGCAGGGCCGGATCGACGGCGCGCGCTGGCAGCAGGCATGGAACATGGCGCTGGCCGCCTACCCGGTGCTGCGCGCCGCCGTGGCCTGGGAAGGACTGGATCACCCGCTGCTGGTGCTGATGAAGCAGGCGGCTCTCGACGTGCGCGAGATCGACGCCACCGGCGACGACGATGCCGCATTCGCCGCCCGCATGGACGCGCTGCGCCGCGAGGAGGCGGCGCGCGGCTTCGACCTGCGCCGCCCGCCGCTGCTGCGGCAGGCGCTGCTGCACCGCGCCGGCCACAGCGTGGTGTTCTGGACCTATCACCATGTGCTGCTGGACGGCTGGTCGGCCTTCGTGGTGCTGGGCGCACTGCTGTCGGCCTACGCGGCGCTCGAAGAGGGCAGTTCCTGGCAGCCGCGCCCGGCGCCGGCCTATCGCGATTACCTGGCCTGGCTGCAGGGCCGCGACAAGCCGGCCGCGGAACGCTATTGGCGCGGGCAGCTCGCAGGCTTCCATGCGCCCACGCCGCTGGGCCTCGTCAAGCGCCCGCTGCCGGACGACAGTGCCGATGCCGGCGCCACCGCCACGGCGGAATTGGGCGACGCGCTGGGCGCACGGCTGCGCGACACGGCCCGTTCGCTGCGCGTCACGCCAGGCACGCTGCTGCAGGCGGCATGGGCGCACCTGCTGGCCATCTACAGCGGGGAGGACGACGTGGTGTTCGGCGCCACCGTCGCCGGCCGCCCGCCCGAGCTGGCGGGATCGGACGCGATGGTGGGCTTGTTCATCAACACCGTGCCGGTCCGGGTGCGCATCGATCCTGCGGAAAGCGTGCGCGCTTTCGCCACGCGGCTGGGCGCCATGCTGGTGGCGCAACGCGAACACGAGCATGCCTCGCTGACCGACATCGCCGGCTGGAGCGAGGTGCCGCGCGGCCGCCCGCTGTTCGATGCGATGTTGGCCATCGAATCGTTCCCGTATGCGGAAGGCGTCAGCCTGGCCGATGTCAGCGTCTGGCAGCACACCAACTTCCCGCTGGCGCTCGTGATCGATCCGGTGGGCCGCATGCGCATCAAGGCCCTGTACGACGCGCGCCAGTTCGAGGGCGCCGCGGTGGCCGGGCTGCTGGCCCACTACCGCGAGCTGCTGGAGCGCATGGTGGCCGACACCGCCGCGCCGCTCGGCACGCTCTCGATCGCGCCAGGCGTCGACCTGGCCTTGCCGGATGGCTGGAATCACCGGCCCGCCGTGGGGGACGCCGATGCCGAGCTGGGCGAGCTGTTTGCCCGCCAGGTCGCCGAACGGCCCGAGGCGACGGCGCTGGTGGCGGGCGACGAGCACGCCACCTACGCGGAGCTGGACCTGCAGGCACGCCGCCTCGGCGCGCGCCTGCTGGCGGCCGGCGTACGCACCGGCGACACGGTGGCGTTCGCGTTCGAGCCGGGCGTGCCGATGATCGCCGCCCTCGTTGCCATCACGCGCCTGGGGTGCGCCTATGCGCCGCTGGACACGAAATTGCCGGCCGCGCGCCTGGCCCAGATGGTGACCGACCTGCGCATTGGCCACGTGGTGACGGACGATGCCCACGCGGCGCTGTTCGACATCGCCGGCGTGACGGTGCTGCTGAGCGGCCGCGACGAGCACGACGTGCCGCTGGCGCGCTGGCCGCAAGCGGCTCGGGGCCGCATCCTGTACGTGATCCACACATCCGGCTCGACCGGCAAGCCGAAGGCGGCCGGCGTGTACCACGACAGCTTCACCCGCTTCATCCAGTGGTGGAACCGTGAATTCGCCTTCGGCGCCGGCGAGCGCTGTTTATTGGTCAACAAGATCACCTTCGACCTGGCGCAGAAATGCGTGTGGGGCGCGCTGACGACGGGTGGCATCCTGCACCTGGCGCCCACGCGCCACTTCGATCCGCTGCATGCCCGCGAGCTCGTGCAGCATCACGGCATCGGCTGGATCAACTGCACGCCCAGCATGGCGTACGCGATGGTGGAGGGCGAGGGCGGCCACGCGGCACTGGCACCGCTGCGGCTGCTGTTCGTGGGCGGCGAGCCGGTTGACAAGCGACGCCTGGCGCCCTGGCTGCTGGCCGAGGGCTGCACCACGGAGCTGGTCAACACCTATGGCCCCACCGAATGCACCGACCTGTGCACCACGCACCGCTTCGGCCGCGATGAATTCGTCGACCTGGACCGGCCGGTCACGGTGGGCAAGGTACTGCCCGGCCTGGCCGTGCACGTGCTGGACCGCTTCGGCAACCGCCTGCCGCCGGGCGTGACGGGCGAGGTGGCGATCGCCGGCGGTTCCGTCGGCGCCGGCTACCTGAACAATGCGCGCATGAGCGCGGCCAAATTCCTGCCCGATCCGGCCGGGCCGGGGGAGCGGCTGTACCTGACGGGCGACCTGGGCTACTTCCGCGCCGACGGCACGCTGGTCGTGCACGGCCGCGTGGACTTCCAGGTCAAGCTGCGCGGCTACCGCATCGAGCTCGACGCGATCGGCCACGAGCTGCGCGGCCACCCGGCCGTGCTGGACGCCGTGGCCACCGTCACCCCGGATGGCCAGCGGCTGGTCGCCTATGTGGTGCCGGCCGAGGGAGCCGCCTGGTCCGCCGCCTTGCAGGAGGCGTGCCGGGCGTGGCTGGCCGCGCGCCTGCCCGAGTACATGGTGCCCGCCCGCTTCATGGGGCTGGACGCGCTGCCGCTGAACGCGAACGGCAAGCTCGATCGTTCCGCGCTGCCGGTGCCCGACCTGTGCGGCGCGGCGCTTGAGCGCATCGCGCCGCGCGATGGGATCGAGGCGAAGCTGGCCGGCATCTGGGCCGCCGTGCTGGGCGTGGAAGCCGTGGGCGTCACCGACAACTTCTTCGACCTGGGCGGCCATTCGCTGTCGATCACGCAGGCGTATGCGCGGCTGCAGAAGACGTTCGGCGTGCGCATCCCGCTGTCCGTACTGTTCGAGCAGCCGACCATCGCCGGCCAGGCAGCGGCCCTGCGTGCCGCTGGCGCCGCCGGCGATGGGCAGGATATGCCACGCCAGCCCACTATCCTGCCGGCGCAGCGGCCGGCGCAAGTGCCGCTGTCGTTCTCGCAATCGCGGCTGTGGTTCCTGCACCAGTACGATCCGGCCAGCATGGCCTACCACGTGCCGAATGCGCTGCCGCTGGCCGGTGTCGTCGACCGCGCCGCCCTGCAGCAGGCGCTGGACTGGCTGCATGCGCGCCACGAATCGCTGCGCACGCGCTACCCCGAGATCGACGGCACGCCGTGGCAGGAAGTGCAGCCCGCCGGCCCGGTCACGCTGGGCTATGACGACCTGCGCGAAATGGACAATATGGCCGGTGCCGCCGAACGCCTGTCGGCCATCGCCACCGCCGAGGCAGCTCAGCCGTTCGACCTGCAAGCCGGCCCGGTGGCACGCTACCGCCTAGTGCAGACGGACGGACGGGGCATCCTGCTCGTCTCGCTGCACCATATCGCGACCGATGGCTGGTCGATGGACGTGATGATGCGCGAGCTCCTCGCCGCGTATGGCGCGTTTTCCGCCGGCGCCACGCCGCGGGCGGCGCCGCTGCCGATCCAGTATGCCGACTATGCGCTGTGGCAGCGCACCGACCTGGCCGGTGCCAAGCTTGCGAAACTGGTCGACTACTGGCGCGAGGAACTGGACGGCAGCCAGCCGCAGATCACGCTGCCGTACGATCTGCCGCGCCCTACCACGCGCTCGTCCCGCGGCGGCCTGCACGTGTCGCACCTGCCGGCCGACGTGTGCGCCGCGCTGCGCAATGTTGCCTCGCAATCCGGCGCCACCGCATTCATGGCCTGGCTGGCCGTGTACGACCTGCTGCTGTACCGCTGGAGCGGGCAGGCGGACTTCAACGTGGGCAGCCCGATCGCCAACCGCAACCTGGAAGAGACGGAGGGCGTGATCGGCTTCTTCGTCAACACCCTGGTGCTGCGCGCCCGGGTCGACGGCGGCCAGACGTTCGGCGCGCTGCTGGGCGACGTGCAGCGCACCGCGCGCGGCGCCTACGACCATGCCGAGCTGCCGTTCGAGCTGCTGGTGGACGAGTTGAACCCGCCGCGCAGCGCCAATACGCTGCCGTTCTTCCAGGTCGGCTTCGCGCTGCAGCGCGCCTACGAGGATACGTCGCTGATCGACAGCGGCGAGTGGATCTCCCGCTTCGACCTGCAACTGGCGCTGTACGAGAGCGCTGACGGAGGCTTGCGCGCGCACTGGGAATATGCGCGCGACCTGTTCCTGCCCGAGACCGTCGCCCGCCTGGCCGACTCGTTCGCGCTGCTGGCACGCCAGGTGGCGCAGTCACCCGAAGCGCCGCTGCGCGAGCATGCGCTGATCGATGGCATGGGGCGCGAGCGCATGCTGGCGCTGGCGCGCGGCAGCCGGCCGGCACTGCCGGCGACGACCGTGCATGCCCTGTTCGCGCAACAGGCGCTGCTGGCGCCCGCGAAGATCGCGCTGGTGCAGGGCGACGTGCAGCTCTCCTACGACGAATTGAACCGCCGCGCCAACCGCCTGGCCCACCACCTGATGGCGCAGGGCGTGGCGCCGGGCGCCATCGTCGGCGTGGCCCTGCCGCGCAGCCCGCAGCTGATCGTGGCGCTGCTGGCCGTGCTGAAGGCCGGCTGCGCCTACCTGCCGCTGGACACCGAATATCCGCGCGAGCGCACCGCCTACATGCTGGCCAATGCCCATGCCGCCGCCGTGCTGACCGATGGCGATGGCGCCGGCCTGTTGCCGGAATTCGGCGGCAGCTTGGTGCGCGTCGATGCGCCGCAGGTTGCCGGCCAGCGCGACACCAGTCCGGACGTGCCGCACGACCCGCGATCGCTGGCCTACGTGCTGTACACCTCCGGCACCACGGGCAAGCCGAAGGGCGTGATGGTCGAGCACCGCGGCATCGTGCGCCTGGTGCGCGAGGTGGACTATGCCGACCTGTCGGCCCAGCGCATTTTCCTCCAGTATGCGCCGGTGGGCTTCGACGCCTCCACGTTCGAGATCTGGGGTGCCTTGCTGAACGGTGCGCGACTGGTGCAGGCGCCCGCCGGCGTGGTGGGCCTTGACCGGCTGGCGGCCCTGCTCGCCGAACAGCGCGTCGACACGGCGTTCGTGACTGCGGCGCTGTTCAATCAGCTCGTCGACCAGCATCCCGAGGGACTGCGCGGCGTGCGCCAGCTGATCACCGGCGGGGAAGTCATGTCGGCCTCGCACGCGGCGCGGGCCATCGCGGCGATGGCGGAAGGCTCGCTGATCCATGCCTACGGCCCGACCGAATGCACCACCTATGCCACCACGGGGCGGGTGACGCTGGCCGACACGGCGCAAGGCACGGTGCCGATCGGCCGCCCGATCCCGCATACGGACACCTATGTGCTCGACGACGCGATGGAGCCGGTGCCCACGGGCGTGCCGGGCGAGCTGTACATCGGCGGTGCCGGCGTGGCGCGCGGCTACCTGAACGCCCCGCAACAGACCGCCGAGCGCTTCCTCACCGATCCCTTTGCCGCCGACGGCTCGCGCATGTATCGCAGCGGCGACAAGGTGCGGTGGAGGGCCGACGGCACGCTGGAATTCCTGGGCCGCATGGACGAGCAGGTGAAGATCCGCGGCTACCGCATCGAGCCGGCCGAGATCGAGGCGCAACTGGCCGTCCACGACGGCGTGACGGGCGCGCTGGTGCTGCCGCTGGGCGAGGGCGCCGAGAAACGGCTGGTGGCCTATGTGACCGTCATCGACGGCAGCGTGACCCCGGCCGTGCTGCGCGAATTCCTGGCGCAGCGGCTGCCGGCATTCATGGTGCCGGGCGCCTATGTGATCCTGGACCGCTGGCCCGTGAACGCCAACGGCAAGGTCGACCGCCGCGCGCTGCCGCTGCCCGATGCCGACGCGCTGGGGGCCGGCGAGTACGTGGCGCCGGAGACGGCGCTCGAGCAATCGATCGCCGCCGTGTGGGCCCAGGTGCTGCAACTGGAGCGCGTCAGCGTGACGGCCGATTTCTTCGCGCTGGGCGGCAACTCGCTGACGGCCACGCAATTGCTGGCGCGCGTGCGCAATGCCCTCGGCCGCGCCGTCACGCTGCCCGAATTCTTCAGCGAGCCCACGGTGCGCGCGATGGCATTCCGCATCGAGCACGCCGGCGCCGCACGGGAACTGGATGCGGCGGAAAGCCGGCTCGACGGCGAGGCCGAATCGGCACTGGCGTTGCCGGATCCGCTGCCGCCGCTCGCCTCCAGCCTGGAACACGTGCTGCTGACGGGGGGCACCGGCTTCGTGGGCGCCTACCTGGCGGCCGAGATGCTGACCCAGTGGCCGCGCGTGACGCTGCATTGCCACGTGCGGGCGTCCCACGCCGCCGCCGGCCTGCGGCGGCTGCGCGCCAACCTCGAGCAATACGGCCTGTGGCGCGACGGTTTCGCCGCCCGCATCCGCGTGCTGACGGGCGACCTGGCCGAGCCGCGACTGGGGCTGGACGATGAACGCTATGCCGCGCTGGCCCGCGACGTGGACCTGGTGGTGCACAACGCCTCGCGCCTGAACCACGTGCTGCCTTACCAGGCGCTGCGCCACGACAACGTGGAACCCACGCGCCGCCTGCTGGAACTGGCCGCCACGGCCAAGCGCAAGGGCTTCGTGCACGTTTCCACGGCCGGCGTATTGCAGGGCGAAGCCGGCGGCACCTATGACGAGGATGCCGCCATCGAGGCGATCGGCCAGAGCGCGCGCTCAGGCTACAACGCCAGCAAGTGGGTGGCCGAGCTGATGGTGCGCCGCGCCGCCCGCGCCGGCATTCCCGCGCAGATCGTGCGGCTGGGCCGGGTGGCCGTCGACAGCCGCAGCGGCGCCGGCCGCATGGACGACTTCGTGGCGCTGTTCGTGCGCACCTGCCTGAAGGTAGGCGCCTGGCCCGACCGGCCGTTCCTCGAACAGATCGTGCCGGTGGACCACGTGGCACGCGCCGTCACGGCGCTGGCCGCCGACTACACGAATACCGGGGTGCACCACCTGGTCGGCGACGACAAGCGCGACTGGAGCCGGCTGCTGCCGGACTTCGTCGATTGCGGCGACGCGGGCCTGAAGCGGCTGCCCATCCGTGACTGGGTCGATACCGTGAAGGAAAGAAGTGCAACCGAGCCGCTGCCGTTCGCTCCCTACCTGTTCTGGTGGGACACCGACGCGGCGGCACCGGAAGAAAAGCGCCTGAAGGTGAAGCAGGCGAAGACGGCGCGCAAGCTGGCGGGGCAGGGCCTGCGCGAGCCGCGCATCGACGGCGAGGCGTGGCAACGCTATGTCGGCGCGATCTTCGCCGCCGAAGGCCGGAGCGCGAAGCCGAGAAAACGCAGCCTGTTCGGATGAACAATCCCCACAAACCATTACATATCCTGGAGAGAATCATGAATGCAACTGCCTACAATGTAGTCCGTAACGAAGAAGATCAATACTCGGTCTGGCCCGCCTACCGCCCGGTACCGGCCGGCTGGACGACCATCGGCGACCTCGCCGACCGCGAAACCTGCCTCGAACGCATCGAGGAGTTATGGACCGACATGCGGCCGCGCAGCCTGCGCACCGCCAAGGAGCAGTGATCATGCCCACCCTTCGCACCATCACCTTCGGCTGCCCGCTCGACGGCGCCGCCCCCGAGGACACCGCGCAAACCACGCGCACCTTCTTCGCCCATGCCTGGCGCCTGCTCGACGAGGCAGGGCTGGCGGCGCGCTGCTTCCGCTACGTGGCGCCGCCGGTCGAGCAATGGCTGCCCGACTGCGATCCCGCCACCGCCGGCCGCGTGGCCGTGCGGCTGGAGCGGGCGCTGGGCGAGCAGATCTGGTGCTGCCTGCCGGGCCCGGCCTGCGATACGCAGGCCAGCGTGGCCCGGCGCGTGGACCTGATCGACGCGATCGTGGGTGAAACGCGCCACGTGTTCACCAATATGCGCGTGGCCGGCGAACAGGGCCTGCACAACGAGGCCGTGAGCGCCGCCGCCGAAACGATGGCGCGGCTGGGGACCACGGTGGCCCGCCAGCAGGACAATTTCCGCTTCGCCGCCATGGCGTGGATCAAGCCGGCCACGCCGTATTTCCCCGCCGCCTGGCACGATGGCGCGCCGGGCTTCTCGGTGGCGCTGGAACTGGCCGGCCCCTTCATGGAAGCGTGCCGGCGGCACGACAACTTCGCCGACCGGCTCGACGCCTGCCGGGAGGAACTCACGCACCGCGTGGCGCTCACCTTGCCCGTGCTGGTGCGGCTGGCGCGCGAGCAGGGCGTGCGCTTCCTGGGCTACGACCTGTCGCTGGCGCCGTTCCCCGGCGACGAGACGAGCGCCGTGGCGGTGGTGGAAAGCCTGAACGGCAGCCGCATCGGCCAGCTCGATTTCATGTTCGCGCTGTACGCCGTCAACGACATGCTGCAGCACGCGCTGCCGAACCTGCCCATGGTGGGGTTCAACGGCACCATGCTGTCGGTACTGGAAGACACGCGGCTGGCGGAGGCCACCGCCAGCGGCGACGTGGGCGTGAAGGACCTGTTACTGCTGTCGACCGTGTGCGGCTGCGGGCTGGACATGATTCCCGTGTCGGCCGACAGCGACCCGGCCCGGCTGGCCACGTTGGTGCGGGCAATTTCGACGATCGCGCAGAAGTGGCGCAAGCCGCTGATCGCGCGGCTGCTGCCCAGCACGACCAACGCGCGCGGCATCACCCGTTTCGAGCACGACTTCATCGTCAATACCTCGGTGCTGCGCCTGGACACGCCGACCTTCATGCCGACCGAGCGCGTCGGTGTCTTT
Source organism: Massilia sp. METH4 (assembly GCF_037094685.1). Lineage (NCBI taxonomy): Bacteria > Pseudomonadati > Pseudomonadota > Betaproteobacteria > Burkholderiales > Oxalobacteraceae > Massilia > Massilia sp. METH4. The sequence continues at coordinate 2,323,886 of NZ_CP146614.1, forward strand.
GAACCGCTGCGCCGCGCAGCTTGAGGAGAGCATCGTGAATCCCTGGTTTACCCACTTTTCCCGTCCCAATCCCGGCGCGGGTGCCCGCCTGCTCTGCCTGCCCAGTTCCGGCGGCGGCTCCACGCTGTACCGCCCCTGGCTGGGCGGGCTGGACGACATCGAGCTGCACGCGGCGCTGCTGCCTGGGCGCGAACGTCGCATGCTCGAGGCGCCGGTGACGACGATGGACGCGATGGTCGACGGCCTGGTGCCGGCCGTGGCCGCGCTGGCCGACAGGCCGTATTTCCTGTTCGGCCACAGCATGGGCGCGCTGGTCGCCTTCGAGCTGACGCGCACGCTGCTGGCCCGCGGTGTCACTCCGCCGCAGCGCCTGTTCGTCTCCGCCTTCCGCGCGCCGGACTTGCCGAATCCGAAGCGCGACCTGCATGCGTTGCCGGATCATGAATTCATCGAGGCGCTGCGCGAATACGGCGGCACGCCGGACGCGGTGCTGCGCCACCGCGAAACGATGGAAGTGCTGTTGCCGATGCTGCGCGCCGACTTCCGCCTGCACGAGACATACCGCTACCACGCCGCGCCCGCCCTGCCGGTACCGATCACGGCACTGGCGGGCCGTGCCGACGATGCGGTGCCGGCGAGCCAGATGGCCGGCTGGGCGAAGCAGACCGAGGCCGGCTTCACGCTGCACCAGTTCGACGGCGCCCATTTCTTCATCCACGACAGCCGCGACGCCGTGCTGAACACGCTGGCGGAGGTCATCAATGAAGAACTTGCAATTGCCTGGGAATGAGCCGCTGCTCGTGTGGGTGCGCAGCGCCGACGTGGCGGCCGCGCTCCCGCTGGTGGATGGCTGGCTGGCGGCCGGCGAACGGGAGCGCGCCCGCCGCTTCGTGTTCGACGGCGACCGCGCCGACTTCCTCGCCAGCCGGTTCCTGTTGCGCCGCGTGCTGGCCGAACTGGGCGGCGTGGACCCCGCTCGCCTGGCGTTCGCCACGAATCGCTGGGGCAAGCCGGCGCTGCGCGGCCGGCCGGACCTGACCTTCAACCTGTCGCACTGCCGCGGCGGCGCCGTGCTGCTGGTGGGCGCGGGCGCGCCGGCGGGCGTCGACATCGAGCGCGTGCAGTGCGGCCGCGCCGACCCGCTGGTGGCGCAGCGGCTGTTCCACCGCGCCGAGCAGGTGCAACTGCTGGCCAGCCCGAGGAGCGGCTACGAGCGCCTGTTCATGCGGTTCTGGACCCTGAAGGAAGCGGTGCTCAAGGCCGAGGGCAGCGGGCTGGCGCTGCCGCTCGATGCGTTCGCCGCGCTGCTCGACGACGAGGCGATCGTGCCGCTGACGGTGCCGGCGGCACTGGCCGGGCGCCCGTTCGTCTTCGGCCAGGCCGAGCTGGCGCCCGATCTCGTCTGTGCCTGGGCGCGCGTGACGGATGATTTGCAATTGCCCACGACCTGGCAATTGCAGGCCGACGGCGGCGTGCAGCCGGCGCCCCAGGTGCGCCTCGGTACCGGCAGCTACCGGCCGCGCGGGCGTGCGGGCAGCTCCGCCAGGCGGGCCCTGGCGGAGCAGTGGTGACGCAAACCTGCAACTGATCGATGCCAGGAAGTTAAATTCCGGGCAGAATGGCCGGCTTTCCATGCGAAGCGCGCGGCATTGACTTATACTCGGCCTTCAATTTCTCGCCGGCAAGTAAGTCCTGATGACCGCCCCCAACCGCCCGACCGCGCCTCCCTGGCGCCAGCGCCTTGCCCGCATCGGATTGGCGCCCCTGGTGCTCGTTCCGGTGCTGGCCCTCGCGGCGGGGCTGGCTGCGTTGCTGGCCTATTCGATGACCTGGCAGCAGCAGGTGGCCCGGCTGGAACTGTCGGCCGTGCCGCGCCTGGAACGCTTCGCGATACAGCTGTTCGCGCCGCCGCGGCGCTACACCTACCTGCCGCATCTGCTGGCCAATGACCGCTTGCTGCGCAGCGCGCTGGAACAGCCGCACACGCCCGAGCTCGTACGCCTGGCGAATATGCACCTGGCCGGTATGCGCGCGAGTACCGGCGCCACCGACCTGTATATTCTCGACCCGCAGGGCACCGGGGTCGCCGCATCGAACTGGCGCGACAAGATCAGCTTCGTGGGTGTCAACTATGCGTACCGGCCCTATTACACGCGCGCCCTGGCCGACGGTGGCGCGCATTTTTACGCGATGGGAACGACCTCGAAGCGGCCGGGCTATTTCATGTCGCAACTGGTCGAGCGCGATGACGGCGGCGTGCTGGGCGTGGCCGTGGTGAAGGCCGACCTGACGATGCCGGACGTGCGCGACTACGGCGGCGAAGTGCTCGTGACCGATGCCGGCGGGGTAGCCTTTCTCAGCTCGCGCAAGGATTGGCAATACCGGCCCCTCACGGCGCTCTCGGCCAGCGACGGCGCCAGCGTGGCCCGCACGCGCCAGTACGATGGCGTGCTGCGCCCGCCGCTGCGCATGCATACCGAACGTACATTTCAAAGCGGCGCGACGATCGTCGACATCGCCGGCCACGGCCGGTACTTCATGGTGTGGCGCCCGGTGCCCGAGACGGACTGGCACGTGAACCTGTTGCTGCCGCTGGAAGAGGTCGAGAGCGCGGCGGCGCACATGGCCATGCTGGCGGCCGGCGCCGTCGCGCTGGTGGCGCTGTCGCTGCTCTACCTGTGGCAGTCGCGCCTGCGGCAGGCCGAGCGCGAGCGCTCGCGCGCGGCGCTGGAAGAAGCGCATGCGGCGCTGGCACGGCAGCACGACGCCCTGCAAGCCCTGTCCGAGGAATTGCGCGTGCAAACCATCACCGACAGTCTTACGGGCCTGTTCAACCGTCGCCACTTCATGGACAGCCTGGCACGCCTGCTGGGCACGGCGCAGCGCCACCGCGAACCGCTGGCGCTGCTGCTGGTCGATGCCGACCACTTCAAGCGCGTCAACGACGAGCATGGCCACCCTGTCGGCGACGAGGTGCTGCGCCGGCTGGGTGCCATGCTGCGCGAAGAAACACGCGATGGCGACGTGGCCGCCCGCTATGGCGGGGAGGAATTCATCGTGGCGCTGCCGCGCACCGACACCGCCGCCGCGCTGGGCGTGGCTGAGCGGGTGCTCGAGCGCATGCGCGGCACCCGCATTCCCGTCGAGGGTGCCGCGCTGACGGTGACGGTATCGATCGGCATGGCGGCCGCGCGGCCCGGCGAGGGCGCGGCCGAGCTCATCGGGCGCGCCGACGCGGCCCTGTACGAGGCGAAGCGGGGCGGCCGCGACCGCGCTGTAACGGCCGCCTGACGGCTTCCCCGGCAGCCCCGGCGCCGCGCCGCGGCCCGCAGGCGGGCGCTATAATGCGACTATTTTCCGCACCGCACACCGCGACGGCATTACATATTTCACAAGGAATTCCATGAGTCTCAAATGCGGCATCGTCGGCCTGCCCAACGTCGGCAAGTCCACCCTTTTCAATGCGCTGACCAAGGCGGGCATCCCGGCCGAGAATTACCCGTTCTGCACGATCGAGCCGAACGTGGGCGTGGTCGAGGTGCCGGACCCGCGCCTGAAACAGCTGGCCGAGATCGTGAAGCCCGAGCGCATCGTCAACGCGATCGTGGAATTCGTCGACATCGCCGGCCTGGTGGCGGGCGCGTCGCAGGGCGAAGGCCTGGGCAACCAGTTCCTGGCCCACATCCGTGAAACGGACGCGATCGTCAACGTGGTGCGCTGCTTCGAGGACGAGAACGTGATCCACGTGGCCGGCAAGGTCAGCCCGCTGGACGACATCGCCGTGATCCAGACCGAACTGGCGCTGGCCGACATGGGCACGGTCGAGAAAGCGATCCACCGCGAAAACAAGAAGGCGCGCTCCGGCGACAAGGAAGCGGCCAAGCTGGTCGCGCTGCTGGAAAAAGTGATGCCGGCGCTGAACGACGCCAAGCCGGTGCGCGCGCTGGGCCTGTCGGCGGAAGAGATGGAACTGATCAAGCCGCTGTGCCTGATCACCGCCAAGCCGGCCATGTACGTGGCCAATGTGTCCGACACGGGCTTCACGAATAACCCGCTGCTGGACCAGCTGACGGAATACGCCGCTTCCCAGAACGCGCCGATCGTGGCGATCTGCGCCGCCATCGAAGCGGAAATCGCCGACCTGGAAGAAGAAGACAAGGCCGCCTTCCTGGCCGACATGGGCATGGACGAGCCGGGCCTGGACCGCCTGATCCGCGCCGGCTTCAAGCTGCTGGGCCTGCAAACCTACTTCACGGCGGGCGTGAAGGAAGTGCGCGCCTGGACGATCCACGTCGGCGACACCGCGCCGCAGGCCGCCGGCGTCATTCACACCGACTTCGAGCGCGGCTTCATTCGTGCGCAGACCATTTCGTTCGATGACTACATCGCCTACAAGGGCGAGGCCGGTGCCAAGGAAGCGGGCAAGATGCGCGCTGAAGGCAAGGAATATGTGGTGAAGGATGGGGATGTGTTGAACTTCCTGTTCAATGTCTGATTCGAGCGAGCTAGCTCAGGCAGTCTCAAGAGCTAGCAAAAAATGTATGAAATCTGAGAAAGCCCCGTACATCGGGGCTTTCTTGTTACTGCTTGTTGTATGCACAACTTGCGCATTTATTGCGCAAGTGGGAGCGGCGGTGTGGGGCAACGTAGCAGGCCAAGTTGGTTGGAAATATTGATGAGCCTGTTGCAAGTTGACTCTCGTGCTTACTGATGTTCACTGTCGCGGTGCAAAACTCAAAAAAGGTATTTGTCGCATTAATTGCTGTAGGGGTTGTGCCTGTATCAAGCCGAATGGTATCCAAGCATGACATTATAGGTTTAGTTCAACGACAAAGCCTCATGTACGAGTTCCGAGATTCATAGCGAAAACTTTAAAGAAGTGTGACCTTATGTGTATGCTGGTCAGGGAAGGCGTTGAACCCATCTAACACCGACAGAACAAAACGCATCGCATGAGAGCAGATCTGCCATGCCGTCAAGGCTATCGCCGAGGGATGAGTGTTACGAGTACGAAAAACTAGCCGAACATTTTGAAGGCATCCTTTCGCATTGAGAAACGTGAATTCGATTCTATTGCCGAAGCGACTTGGTCCCATATTGCTACTGCGGCGGTCTTAATAGATTTTTTGAAGAAAATAGGTAGCAATGACCTGCCGACAGTGCGCATTTCGCACAATAAATCACTTCACGATCACTCAGCGGTTAAGCCCAAACTACAACTCTTCAATAGACCTTTTAGCTATGTTCCACAGTTATGCTACGAAACAAACTCCCTTATGTGCGGCGATCGCTCTGAGTAGGTCAACAAATTGTCGGTAAAATACAACACGGACCCCCAATCGCCCGACAATCTTCGCGCAAGGTATGTTGAGTAGCTAAGCCAATGCGAGATTGTAGAGCGTTATTAAAATTTCCTACAGATAAACACAGCGGGTCATGGAAGAGGTACAATTGCTATTATGCGAACTGGCGTCGTTTACCAGTCCGCCGGATCTTCGGCTGGACGACGTCTCCAGGACCTCGGAAACAGACTATGGCTAATCAAGAACTGCACATCGACGCACATTTCTCAGGACATGAGACCTTTCCTCTGCGACAAATGTGGCTAAAGAAGGCTGTCAACAGCGCCGACAAGCATTGGGTAGTTTCAAAAGAAACCTTTTCTGATGACAACGCGATCGCGACATTTGGTGTTGGGCGCAATATGGTGTCTTCAATCAAGCATTGGGCGCTTGCCTGCGAAGTGATGCGTGAAGACGCGTCGAAACGGCACTTCGTGATCAGCGAGATCGCGAAGGAAATTTTCGGCGATTCTGGGCATGATCCGTATTCGGAGCACCCGACAACCGCATGGTACGCCCATTGGTGTCTGGCGGGCCGAGGGCGACGCTCGACGACGTGGTTCTGGCTGTTCAACATCCTGAACGCGCAAACGTTTACGCGCGACGAAGTGATGCCAACACTAGCAAAGTTCGCGCAATCGATTTCGGCAGGCAAAAAACTGTCGCAAGCGACCTTGGCGCGCGATTTGGAAACCTGCCTGCGCGGCTACGCGCCGCGCTCCGCATCGAGCTCAGTGGAGGAAGCAGCCGAGCCTATGTTGGCTGAGCTCGGCCTTATACAAGAGGAACGTAAGGGCGTGTACTCGTTCCGCCGCGGGCCGAAGTCGTCCTTGTGCGATGCCTTTTTCGCCTGGGCCTTGGTCGATTTTTGGGACACCCATCACGCTGGAGAGACCTCGTTGACGTTTGAGTCGATTGCCTACGGCGTTGGATCGCCGGGGCGGGTGTTTAAGCTCGACGAAGAGTCGGCCGCAGAGCGCTTATTCTCGCTATCGAGTTTAACGGACGGTCGGCTGAAATGGTCCGATACCTCGGGACTGCGGCAAGTCTATCGCGGCGACTTCGACGTCAGCAATTTTAAGCGCGTCATGATGGAGAAGTGGTATGAATAAGGCGGCCGAGATGCCTTTGACCCAAGCCGTGCAAATTGCGCGCCATTATCGCCGTTCTGTCCGCATCGACGCTGACGTCGGCCGTCCGGAAGCGCTCGACGGCTATGTGCTGACCGACACCGCGCGTGAAGCACTTACGATCATGAGCCGGCAAATCAACGAAACGTCGGATCGCGCCTTTACTTGGACCGGGCCCTACGGCGGTGGCAAATCTTCGCTTGCGGTGGTGTTAGCGTCCGCCCTATCGGCGAATGCCGCCGTACGCTTACGCGCGCGTACCATCCTTGGCGACCGCGTGCCTGGTTTCCAAGACGCGTTCCGCGTCTCGTCGAAAGGCTGGTTGGTGCTGCCCGTTGTGGGCAAACGGGCCAGTGTTGCCGCCGAGACCGCCAAGGTCTTGGATGCCAACTTTGAGTCGGCCGCGCCGCATGTACCAAGTCAAGTCGTTAACGATCTCATCGCCTTGGCTGAAGGCGGGCGTTTCGACGGCGTACTGTTGCTCGTCGACGAGATGGGAAAATTCCTTGAGGCAGCCGCTGCCGGTGGTGAGGATGTCCACTTTTTCCAGGATCTCGCAGAGCAGGCAGGGCGGTCCAAAGGTCGATTGGTCGTCATTGGTCTTTTGCATCAGTCGTTCCGCCAGTACGCGTCGCGCCTTGGCATCGAGGCAAGAGAAGAGTGGGCAAAGATTCAGGGCCGCTACGGGGATATCTCATTTGTCGCTACCGGCGACGAAGTCGTTCAACTGATCGGCAACGCAATCGAATGCCGGGTCAAGCACCCACAGAGCGCGCCGGCCGCGCGAGTCATCGCGGCCGCGATCGCCAGCCGTCGTCCGAGCGTTGGCGAAAGCATGGCAGGGTTGTTGGATAAATGCTGGCCGTTGCATCCGGTAACAGCATCGCTACTTGGACCGGCGTCGCGTCGCCAGTTCGGACAAAACGAACGCAGCGTGTTCGGCTTCCTATCCTCGCTCGAGCCGCATGGCTTCCAGGATTTCCTGCAAAGCTGGGATGGTAGCAGTGTCTACGGTCCGGACCGCTATTGGGACTATCTACGCGCCAACCTCGAGCAGGCGATTCTGGCTTCGCCGGATGGGCACCGCTGGGCGCAGGCCGTAGAAGCCGTGGAGCGCGCCGAGTCCAAAGGTGCCGACGAGGTCGAACTGGCGCTAGCGAAAGTGCTCGCCTTGATCGACATCTTCCGTGGCACCTCCGGCCTGATGGCCTCCGACGAGGTGCTGCGCACGGCACTAGCGACTGTATCCGAGCAAAAGCTCACGACGGCGCTTGAAAAACTAAGTCATTGGCGCGTTGCCGTGTACCGGAAACACGTCCCGTCGTGGACCGTGTTCGAGGGCAGCGACTTCGACATCGACCAGGCCTTGGGCCAGGCACGCGCAACCTTCGTCGGTGTGGACACCACGACCCTCACGAGCATGGCCAGCCTCACCCCGATCGTCGCCAAGCGTCACTATCATGAGACCGGGACCTTCCGCTGGATGGGCGTGTCGCTGCACACCCTGCAAGAGGCCGAACGCTTAACCGAGGCCTACAAGGCCGAGGGTGGCGAATTCGGACGCTTTGCGCTGGTGTTGCCCGACCGCCAAGCTGTTGACCGCGACGTGCTTAACAAATTGGCGACGTTGCGACCGGATCCCACGCGCGCGCTGGTATTCGGTGTCCCCCCGAACTATCCGCTGATCGCTGACCTCGGTGCTGAATTGGTCTCGTTACGCATCGTGCAGGACACGAGCCCCGAACTTGAGGGCGATTCGGTTGCGCGGCGCGAGGTCGCAGCGCGCCTGTTAGCGGTGAAGGGCGCGCTCGAAGAATCGCTGCGTGAAGCGGTGGCCAAGGCGCGCTGGGTGTTCGAGGATGGCGTCGGCAAGGCACAACGCCTGTCGACCATCGCCTCGGATATGGCAGATGCGCGCTTCCACGCGAGCCCGAGCGTCTGGAGCGAGATAATCAACCGCGACGTGCTCTCGACCAACAGCGTCAAGGCACGGCGTGACCTGATGCATCGGATGGTCAACAACGGCGAGCGGCAGTGCCTCGGCATGGAGGGCTTCCCAGCCGAACGTGGACTGTACGAGACCGTGCTCGCCGAGACCGGACTGCATGGCGCCATCGGCGACAACGCGTGGGGCTTTCAGGCACCCGTGGCGGACCTCAAGCCGGGCTTGCACAGCTTATGGAAGGCGACCGAACAAGCAGTCCTCGACGCTGCCGGCAAGGGCCTCGGCGCTGCCGAGCTGTACAACCTCTGGGCTCAGCCGCCGTTCGGCGTGAAGTCTGGATTGATGCCCGTGTTTCTGCTTGCCTTCGCCTTGTCCCACGCCGAACACGTCGCCGTGTACCGCGACGGCATGTTTGAGCCGAAGCTAACCGACGTCGATGCTGACGAGCTCCTGCAAGACCCGCGGCGTTTCAAGCTGCGTTGGGTCGACAAGGACAGTGACCACGCCGCCGCACTGGAAGCGATCGCACAGGCCGTGCGTGAATGCGAGTTCGCGCCGACGGGTGGTTCCCCGCTCGAGGTGTCGCGTAGCCTGGTGAAGTTGGCGTTCTCGCTGCCGTCGTGGGCCAAACGCACGCAGCGCGTCTCTAAACAGGCGCGTGCGGTGCGCGACATCCTGCTGCGTGCAAACGACCCGAACCGGCTGTTGATGGTCGATTTGCCGGCGACGTTGGCAGTGCCGATGCGGGAAGTAGGCGCACAGCTGCAACCTTTGCTCAAAGAGCTGATCGATGCGTACCCGCTCATGCTGCGCAAGGTCGACCAAAAAATGGCCGAGTCACTCGACGCAGGCGAGGGTGGGGACGCGGAACTGCGTGCGCGGGCCGAGCCGATTTCGAAATTCGGCGCCGACCTGCGTCTGCAAGGCTTCGCCGCGCGCTTGGTCAAGCGCGACGGCTCGCTCGGAGCAATCGAAGGTATCCTTAGTCTGGCAGCCAACAAGCCGCCGCGTGACTGGACCGACCTCGACATCGACGGGGCGCTGCTGGCGGTGGCGGATCTGTCGCTCGCATTCCGCAGGGCCGAGGCCCTGGTCAACGTGCACGGCAGAGGACTCGGCCGTGAAGCCATTGCCGTCGTGGTCGGCGCTGGCGGCGCGTCCGAGGTCATCACCAAAACCTTTGAGCTTGCGAGTCGGGACAAGCAAGCGGTCGACGCCGCCGCGCGCGACGTGCTGAGCCGCCTCGAGAGCCTAGGTTTGAAAGGCGACCTGCTGTTCGCCGCCCTGGCAAAGGCCAGTTCGACCCTCTACGAAAAGGAAATGAAGAATGGCTGAAAGACACGTGTTGGGTTTGTCAGGTGGCCGTGACAGCGCGGCGCTGGCTGTGTATGTGCGCCAAACCATGCCGGAAGTCGACTTCGAATACTTTTTTACTGATACCGGCAAGGAGTTGCCGGAGGTGTACGAGTTTCTGGGACGCTTGGAGGGTTTTCTCGGCAAACCCATTCTCAGGCTGAATCCACGTCGTGACTTCGATTTCTGGCTGCGCGAGTATGGCAACTTCCTGCCTTCCGCCCAGACTCGCTGGTGCACGCGCCAACTTAAACTCGCGCCGTTCGAGCAGTATGTGCGGCCCATGCTCGCTGCAGGTGATAAGGTGTTCTCGTACGTCGCAATCCGCGGCGACGAGGAATACCGTCAAGGATACTCCTCGTCGCAGGCTAACCTGAAAATCGTGCTGCCGTTCCGCGAGGCCGGGATCGACAAAGTGGGGGTCATCGAGATCCTCGAGTCGTCAGGCGTGGGCATGCCCAAGTATTACGACTGGCGTAGCCGCTCCGGTTGCACGTTCTGCTTCTTCCAACAGAAGATCGAGTGGGTGCGCCTGCGTGAGCGGCACCCGGAGGCGTACGAGGAGGCGAAAAGCTATGAAAAGACCGCCTTGGACAGTGGCTCGCCGTTTACGTGGACACAGGGCGAGCCGCTGACCGAGCTCGAAAAGCCCGAACGCGTCATCCAGATCAAGAAGGACTACGAGTTTCGCCTTGAACGCGAAACGGCGCGTCGCCCCGTCAATCCCTTGCGCCAGTGGGACGAGCCAATCGATATCGACGACCTGTACGGGGAAGACGAAGGTGGCGGATCGTGCAACATCTGCCATAAGTGAACATAGGGAATGGGCCGCTTTAGCCCGACAAAAAGGAGGCCTTCTTGCATGATTCGTCGTGCCCGCGGCTGTCCCCCATCTGCCCCCTCAAACCCACGCTTTTACTCCTCGGTCTACTCATCGGGGGAGCGTTGTCATATACTCAGCCGCTGACGTGACCTGCGATCGCTATCCGTCGCTTCGACATGCGCATCGACAACCGGCCGGTAAGGCGGCCTGAACCTGAGCCATCGACATGAGCAAAGAGCAGTTTAGCGGTTTTGACGTCGGCAAGTTCGTCGGCGGCTTCTTGTACCTCCACACGACCGCCTTACCGCGACTGCCGGAAGCGTGGCGCCAAGCCACCGCGCAAGCGGTCGAGTTGGCGCGTGTTTGCCCAGACCAAGACTTTAACGTCGTTAAACTCAACCCGCGCGGCGACGAACTGTCTCTGCTGGACTATCGTGACTTCTTCGACGACCCTTTCCCTGCGCTGGGCAGGAGCTGGCGCGTCTCGCTCGAGCGCGGTTCGGTGGTATATCGTAACTATGAAGAATCGCGCAACCCGCCTATCTTGCACCGCAAGGAATTGTTGCTGCCAGCCTCACACATGCGAATCGAGGAATACCGAACGATGACGCAGACAGCGGAAGCACTGGGGCTCTTTGCCGAAACCAATCGCATTGGCTTTCGAGAGCAATGGCATGCGTTGATTCAAGAGCGCGGTTACGTACTGATCGACGGGCAGCTGCGGCCGCTCGCTAACGCCATTGCTCCTCCCGATACGCCATCCGTGTCAATCGAAGCCGGTGGTGTGCGCCGTCACCTGACTGCGCTGTCGCGCTCGAATTACTCTGCGCCTGTGCAGGCTTTACTGCGCCATGGGCTGATCGATTTCGATACAAACTTTTTCGACTACGGCTGTGGCAAGGGCGACGACGTTCGCAACCTCGCAGCGAACGGCGTGGCTGCGGCTGGTTGGGATCCCTACTATGCGAGTGATGCGCCGAAGTCCCCGGCCCGCACAGTTAATCTCGGCTTCGTTATCAACGTGATCGAAGATATCGAGGAGCGCGTAGCGGCCTTGCGCGGCGCCTACGCCCTGACGCAAGGAGTTCTCTCCGTCGCTGCGATGCTAACGAGCCAGTGTCCGGTCGACGGCCGACCTTATCGGGATGGCTATCTGTCCTCGCGTGACACCTTTCAGAAATACTACTCGCAAGCACAGCTACGCGACTTCATCGAGCACACGCTGGATGAAAATGCTATCGCGGTCGTACCCGGGGTGTTTTTCGTGTTCCGGGACAAGGAGCTCGAGCAGAGATTCCTGACGGCGCGCTACGGACGACAGCGCCAAGCGACTGCCCAGGGATGGACTTATGCGCGCCAAGTCCAGCCCTCCAGGCCAGCGCGGATCCCGCGCGAGCCAAAAGGGCCGCGTCCGACGGTTGACCGGACCACGCTGCTGTTCGAGGCCCATCAGGAAGACTTCGGACGACTGTGGCAGCGCTTTCTTGAGCTCGGCAGGCCTGCCGACAAGCATGAGGTCGACGAGGCGTTGCGCGCTCGGCTCGAACAATCGATCAGCTCTTGGGCAAAGACCAAACGCATCACTCTCGACCGGTTTCCGACAAGCGAACTTGACGCCTCACGCGTCGCCCGTATCTCCGATCTTTTGGTATTTGGCGCGCAGCAGCAATTCGAACAGCGCGCTGCCTACCGTGAGCTCGAGCCTGGTTTGCGCGCCGACGTGCGCTACTTCTTTGGCGACTACACGATTTGGCAAGCGCATGCCCGGGCGATGCTATTCGACGTTGGCAATCGCGCGCGAATCGAAGCCGCGTCCCAAGAGGCGGCGGCTAAGGGTTACGGGTGGCTAACGCAAGGGCACTCGCTGCAATTGCACATCAGTTTGCTGGAGCGCTTGCCAACCCTGCTGCGTGTCTACGTCGCCTGCGCAACCCTGTTGTGTGGGGATGTTTCGGAATTCGACCTAGTCAAAATTCATATCCGATCTGGCAAGGTCACGCTGCTGAAATTCGAGGATTTCGCGGCCCAGCCATTACCGCGTCTACAGCAGCGAGTGAAGGTGAACCTGCGCGACCAGGATCTCGACGTGTTTAACTACAGCGTTGACTATCCGCCCACGCTGCTGTATCACAAGTCGCGCTTCATCAATGAAGAGTTCCCACATTTTGCGGAGCAACTGGCGTTCGAGGACGCCCTTGACCAGCTCGGTCTGCATGACTTGTCCGGGTATGGTCCTTCGGAGGCCGAGTTTCATTTGACGCTCACTCGCGCTCGCTGGGAGGTCGATGGTTTCGCGCTGCGGCGTTGTACGCGCGCTCCCGCTATCGACGATCGGTGCGGCACGCATCTGACCTATCGCGACCTGATCGAGTGCGGCGAGACCCAAGCACGGCTGGACCTGGCGAACCGCCCGCGCGAAGCGGACACGTACACCGCTCTGTACGAGCTGGCAACACGCGTGCTGGATCCGGTGATCGACTACTTCGGCATGGTCAAGCTTACCTATGGCTTCTGTTCTCAGGAACTGGCGAAGGAAATTAGCGGGCGGATCGCGGTCGAACTCGATCAGCACGCGGGGCACGAACGGAAGAGAAATGGCAAACCGGTTTGCGAACGGCTCGGTGCCGCCTGCGACTTTCTGGTCGAGGACGAAGATATGGAAGAAGTTGCGAACTGGGTGTTTGAAAACACGCTTGTAGACCGCGTGTATTTCTATGGCAAAGACCGGCCTATTCACGTCAGCTATTCGCAAACCCCTGCGCGACAGCTCGTAGCCATGCTACCGAACCTCTCTGGCCGGCGGGTGCCCCGGGTGCTGCGAAAATCGCACGATTAAGACACAGAGGCCGGTTGCTTGCTTTCACTTAATCCCTCAACCGGCGCCCGTCCGTCCATCACAACCATCTTGGTACAGACTGGCGACGAAGCTGGGGACACGGCGCAATAGCTCGCGGTACCGAGCATAACTGTGGAGCTCGACGTGCTTATAGACACCTGTATTCGAGAGCCAGTCAATCGTGCCTCTCTGCTCGCGCATGAGGCGTGGGCCACGACGTCGGATCAAGCTCGGATCGACGACCGCTAACGCGTGCGCGTCCCGCCAAGACGCGTGCCGATGAGCCGTTCAAGGCTGACCTGGACATCGTCGTCTAGATCCAGAAATGCTTTGGTACTACGGCAAAACCAACGCGCGTCCGAGCAGTTCTGAAGCTGCCATTGGAGACAGATCGGTAATTGTTGTGTCATCGATGCAGCGGGCCCGCTTGGGAGACATGAGTTTCCACGCTGTACTTATGGCAGAGTGCCCTTAGTTTACCCACTTCAAAGCGTGACAGCACAGCAACACTCCACACGCCGCAGTTTATTTTTGACAATAACGGCTTTTTCCTGATTCCAAGAAAGGTTAAGATGGCGAAATCACTTCGCTAATATTACAGCGAATCTCTTCGAAAGCTCGACCATGTCCGAGAAGACTGAACCGATCAGCCCTCCAGCTTCCACCTGGGTCCGATTTTTAAGAAACTACGGACCACTTCCGACCAATGGCAATCTCTTCGACGAACACGTCAATAAAGCGCTGAAGCGTGCAAGTGTGCAGCCAATCACCCTACCCACGCCACGTCTCGACGAAATGTTCGCAGCGCTTCAGACGGGCCAAGGCTCGTTGCTCGTTGCCGGTACGGCCGGTGACGGTAAAACCTACCATTGCCGCAATCTGTGGGACCGGCTAGGCGGTGCAGAAGCCGAATGGAACTCGTCCGGCAATATCAAGACGCTGCAAGTTGCGGAGCGCATGATCGTTTTCGTTAAAGACTTGAGCGCCGTGACACTCGGCAGCATTGACAGTCAGCATATCTGTGATGGTCTGCAAGCATCGGTCGATGGCGACGACCGCGTCTCGTATGTGATCGCGACGAACCATGGCAAGATTTTGGAGCACTTGCGTGCGCGCGAACATGGCGGACCGATTAGCCCATTGCGCGAATCCGTGCAGTGCGCATTTCTTGATCCTGACGCGTGCCACCCTAGGCTGAAGGTCGTAGACCTGAGTAAAGCGTCGAACCGTGGGTCACTCGATGACGTTCTCAATGCAGTCGCGAAGCATCCCGAATGGTCGCGCTGCAATAATTGCGCATTCAACCCAGCAAGCCAAGTGTGTCCGATTTACGAAAACCGTACGCGCATTCTCGGCCAGCACGATGATCGTTCGTTTGCAAGGCGGCTAGGTGACTTGGTGGAGCTGTCGCGTTTGAATGGCACCCATCTGCCGGTTCGCGACATGCTGACCTTGGTAACGAATGTGGTGCTTGGCCATCCTGATGCGAAAGAAGGCCTGATGACTTGCGCCGACGTGCCGAAGATCCAGTCCGAAGGCACTGTGGATCAGGCGAGTCTTTACCGTAACACCTTCTTCGCGAACCTCAAGCCGAAACGCGCCGCGGCGCAGCCCGTCAGTCGCACGCTCGCCGTGTTTGGCGTCGGCGCTGAGACCGGAAACGGCGTGGACGGTTTACTCGTGTATGGGTCGGATGACACGCGTCTGAAAACCGACTTCAACGACCTCGTCGCCAACGATCCTTTATTTGGGGCTTCGGACACGTTTATCACAGCGCAGCGCGCCTATCTCGAAGGGGATGAGCGAGACCACGGCGACGGCAACGCCAACGAATTCCTGAAACGCTTGGCGGATCAACGGCGGCGCTTGTTTTTCACTTTGCCCGATGTCGCGACGACGCCGTACTCGTTCTGGGAGCTGACGGCGTTCCGTCACGCTGGCGCTTACTTGTCCCTGTTGACCTCGTTCGACGGCCTTAAAAATACGGTGTCCGAGCGCGCCAAGGCCATGGTAATCAAGGGCTTGAATCGCGTCTTTACCGGATTGCTGTTGGAGAACGTCGACAAAGTGTTCGTGGCCGAGGCCGGTGCCTCGACGCGGTCACGCACCAGTGTGTTATGCCAGACCGAAATTGCAGTACGCAGGGGGGCCGGCGGGACCGGGCTTGCGTTCCGGCGGAATGAGACGACTGGCGTACCGAGTGTCGAGGTCGCGCTCGGGGCTGATCAAGCCAAGGTGGCTTTCGATCTCACTCCGATCCGGTTCGAGTTCCTGTGTCACGTTGCCGAAGGCGCCCTGCCGGGTAGTTTCTCGAATGAGTGCTTAGAGGATGTGCAAGCGTTCAAGGCGCGCTTGCTGCGGCAATCCGAAGCCGAACGTCGTGGGCTGGCTGCTGAGTATGGCAGTAGTGACGACGGTGAGCTCGATCTATCGTTCATCGAGATCAATGATCGCAACGGCAACGGCTCACTTGAGCGTATCACGGTAAGGGTGCCGACATGATCAGGCCACGTATTCACGACAACATCAGTTTTGCGGTTGATGAGCATATCTGGGGGCACAGATTACACGATGCCCAACTACCGCATCTGACCTTCCTCGAGTTTTTAACGGTGTACGCGTCGAACGTCGCCCAGCCGTTTCAGGTCGGCGCCGATGGCTATGCGGAGTACACCCCGCAGCGCCAACTCCGCTTGCGCCATATCTTGTTCAATAACCCGCACATCGATACCGTTGCCCGTCGCCGTGTGGCCGACGACGATAAATGGTCGGAGTGGACCAGACTATTTTTGGACGGCGCGGTCGGCCTCGGGGAGCATGACCTCGACCATCTACGTGACGTCTTCGATTGCTTCGACGATTTTGCGCGTGCCGTCGACGTATTACGCTCGTCCGCCTTTGAAGCCAACAGTAACAAGCGCTGGAGTTCCAAGTTTGTCTTCCCGTACGGGAAAGCAACCTTATACGAAGATCTGAAAGTCGATAGCAACGGCAATGGCACGAACGACCGCAATTTTTTCGGCCGTACTGGCGAGCTGCTGTATTTGATGTTGGCACGCGCCCAGCGTGCAAGCGAATTGGGGCAGCTGTTGAACGCGCGATTGTTCGACCATTCGACGCAGCTGAACCGCTTGGCGCAAGCCGTTCAAGGCGCGCCACAATTGGCGAATTCGCCGAAAAAGACCGGCTATCTACCAGCAGGTCGACTGGCGCGCTTTGACCGCATGTGCGAAGACTGGATCACAATCCTATCGTGCCAAATGCCGATCGAAGATGCGATCGAACATCTCGTGCGTTCGGCGGGTTTAAATTTGCTGCTGTATTTCATCGAGCAGGGTAAGGCGGTGGTTGGCGACACCGATCCGCTTGAGCTGTTGTGCGAAATCGTGTCCCAGGACCGCAGTAAGGTACGCACGCTGTCGGGCGACGCCTGGCAGCACTATCAAACGCTGTCGACACGCGCCGTGCGCACCTCGATCCAGGGCGTATCTGGGCTGCCCGAATGGCACCAGGCGCTCGCGTCGGCGAACCCCTCGGAAGCATGCGCGGAGGTGCTGTCCGGGATGTTCCAATGGCCGCCGCAGGACAGCAGTTATGCCAATAAAACACCACAGGGCTTGGTCGATGAACTGATCGAAGATGCCACGTCGCGTCATTCGAAACACCTAGGCAAAGTGCATTCGGCCTGGTCGCGTGCGATCGGCTTGAGCTCGCGGCGCTTGAGTCGCCGGACCCGGTATGCGCCCGACGATCGATTCCTCAAGACACTCGTCGTTACCCTCGTCAAGGGACCGATGGAATTCACGGAGTTCCTACAAATGGCGAAAAAGCGCTACGGCTTGATTTGTGGCGAGGTCGAAGGGGTGCGCTTTGTCAAAGACAATCTGGTTGACCAAGAGGCTTTGAGTGATAACGCGGCCAAGCTGCAGTCGCGCTTGTTGAGTCTCGGGCTTCTGCGTCGCTTGTCCGATGCATGTGCCTTTGTCGAGAATCCTTTTACTAATGAGGCTGGCTGATGCAGGCAAACCGTATCGTAGGACGGGTGGGTGCCACAGTCCTAAAAAAACGTATTGCCGATATGGAGCAGACCGCGCAAGACACCACTGCGCGTTTCCGGCTTGATCGGCTGTCTTCCGCACAGATCGCGTCGGTCGTGCGCGAGGTGACGAGCGACCCAATATTGGCGGGACAGATTGACGTCAAAGTGCCAGTCTTTTTAGTGCACGGCGAGGAAATGCCGGATGGGGCGACGATCTCCGGCAATGCGGGGGATGGGCGCAATTTCAATACCGACAAGCCGGTCCTGTTGACGGCCAACGGTGATGAGCCCGGCATTGCGGATACCGTTGCGTATGTGGCCGCGTTGGGCGCGCGCGAATTCAAGAGTCACAGCGAGGCTTGGGCCGAGGCCGCCACGCGCATCGTCGGTGTTACGCCGACCGCCGACGACATGCGGATTTTCCGCGCTGCGTTGGCGGGTTTGTTTGCCGCCGCTGAGCTCGATCTGCCGTTGCGCCAAGCCGGGGAATATTGTGCAGCCGTCGCTAGTGCGATCCACGTCGAAGGCTTCCCGATTCGCCTGGCGCTTGGCTATGCATTGCCTATTCTTGGTTTACCCCGTGATCGCTCGTTATTTGCCAACGAACGCACCTTTGGTACCGCCATGAGCCCATGGCGCAAGCAATTCGACAAGACCGCCCTTGATCGGAGGGAGCTCCTTGGGAAGTCGCGTAAAAACGGACAGCCGATCGACGCGGCTGAATTGAAAGAGCGGTATGACGCGAACGAATCATTGATCGCGGAGCACGCCCGTCCTATCGTGCGGGCGTTTATCCAAGCCGATGCCGGGGACAAGCACGCTGCTGCCGCGTTGGCTGAACTGGAATGGGAAGCCGATGGCGTCAACCTGATCTTTGACCGCCCGAAAGAGCGCCAGTTGGGCCTTGCGGCTGCCACCCGCGAGTTCTTCGACGACGACCATCCTGACGTCCTCGATGAGCGGTGGACACAGTACCTTGAAGAACTTAGGGCCAGGGAACGCCGTTCGGATTGGCAAAAGCCAGAGGACGAGGAATTCTTTGACCGCCATCGGCAGTTTATTGAAGAGAACAGTGACCTGCGTAAGCGCTGGGAAAAGATTATCTTCGGTAAGCCCGTCGAGTGCATTGACTTACTCGACGGGTTGGTAACGGCCACACATCGCTTGACGCAAAGTGTGGACAGCGTGCAGGGCGATCGCTTCTTGCGTATTCGGGTGCGCCGCACGAGCAAGGATTGGCGTACCAACTTTAACCACGACGTAGGTGCGTTCTTCTCGATGATGTACCGTGGTCTGCGCGAGAGTCTTGGTGAACGCGTCGAGTGGCAAGTCGATGGTAAGGGGCACAATCCACACGACCCTTTGTTCTCCTTCCCAGAATATTTTGCACACGCGAATCGCAACAACAAGTACAAGGTCAACGTCTCCGAAAGCCGGGCAGCGACACAACTGAAATTCGACGTCTCGTTGGTTGAACGGCGCGGCCAGGACGAGTTCGCGTTGCAAAAGACCCAATTGCTGTGGTCCTGCAACGCGCGTGCCATTGGCTTGGCGCTCAGGGAAGATGTACAACGTTTGCTGTCCAAGGGTGGCATTGCGTGTACTGATGTGTCGCGTAAGCTCGTTAGCAGCAAAGGCGCCGCGCAAAGTGTCTCGTTGTTGGACGTGAGTACCCTTGAGGCCGTCTTTGGTCGCGACGCTGGATCCTTGGTGCCGCCGTCGAGCCGTATGGTGGACATGCGAAAGGAGATCAAGAGGCGGATCGAGGAAGAAGCGAAGAATGGCCGCTATCGCGCCGATCAGCGCAACACCATTCGCCAGGCGTGGAACACGTTCGAACACGATTACGAGCGTGCACTGAACGATTTTTTCAACGACGGCCTGCATGCCGAGTCCATGCTGACGCAAGCGGACGCGTATGGCGAATTGCTACGTACGCTGTTGGTCCACGCGCGGGGAGACGTGTGTCGGTTGCACATCCTAGCACCCGTGCTGTCGATTGGTACCGTGAGGCTATCCGGTAGTCCGCAGGCATTGATTATCCCGCCTTGGCACCCGGAGCGCTTAAAAGCCCTGTCCATCAAAACACGACGCACGGCCGGATTGATCGCACACCTGCTCATTGGCCAAAATGTGAGCTTTGGCGATTCGAAGATCTTCTTCCGTGATTTCACGGAGGAGCTCGAGCATCCGTTCTACCCTGAGATCGCCTTGGCGACGCAAGACAAGGGCTTGACCTTGGTGGCGGAAACGGCCACAGTCAATGGCTACAGTTTGTTTGAGCCGCCCGCGCGTGATGAAACGGCTGGCATGACCGATGTGCTGCCCGGTCCGGCCGCCAAACAGGTGCGTGATTTGCTCGAACGTTTCGTCAGCCTGCAACCGCACGAAGCCAACAACCTGAGTGTGCTGTTGTACGACGCGGATGCGGCGGCCTTGCCGGTTGCCGCCATTCGTGAGCTCGAAGCCATGCAAACGGACCGCGCGATGCACTGCAATATCGCCGTCCGTCATCGCACGCCAGCCAAGCTACGCGGTATCTATTCGGAGTTGGTAGCGAAAGGCGACGCCGAAGGCGACATGCCGGTCACAAGCGAGATCTCAGACAATTTCATGTCGAAGCTGCGGGTCTCGGTGTCGCCGCCAGGCGCCAATGCCGCCAAGAGCCCGCACGGCTTCAAACCGTTCGACGTGGCCTTCT
Organism: Massilia sp. METH4; assembly: GCF_037094685.1. NCBI lineage: Bacteria > Pseudomonadati > Pseudomonadota > Betaproteobacteria > Burkholderiales > Oxalobacteraceae > Massilia > Massilia sp. METH4. Next base: position 2,344,055 of record NZ_CP146614.1, read on the forward strand.
TGCACGATGTCGTTGCGCGTACCGCGACCGTTGAATGGCTCCCCGTTGGCTACACCGACCATACTGACGACCTCGAGCACGCGCCGTCACGCTGGTCGTATCGCGCCGTCTCCGGTGAAGACGAATTGAAAGCCGCTACCTTCCTAACGTGTCCGAGACAAACGCGGTCGGGCCGCGCATGGGTTGACGCGATTCACGCGGCCGAGCGCCAAATTGACCACGTTGAGGGCAAGTCATTTGTCCCAGCACGGCGTATTTCGCTGCAAGACGAGAAGCTTAGCTCGATGCTCGACGAAGCGCACGGCTTGGCGGAGTGGGTTGCGACCTATGACGAGTTGCTCGATAAGCGCCAACTGCGCGCCAACGGTGTGACCGTCGTACGTTATCGTCGCCACCAAACGAATGGTCGGAACGTCATCGTGAGTTCGACAAGTGAACTGCGTTTGTTGTCGGTCCTCGTCAAACGTCGTCTGGTCGAAATCGGCTTCGCGCCAAACGACGAGCAACTCGACACGGTGGCCAGGCGCTTGGTCGACGACGCGTTGTTGGTGTCGGGCGATATCGTCATGCGTGCCGCTAAGCGCGGCGTGTCCGCTGGTGAATTGATCGGACTGGTGTTGAGTCGCTGGCTGATGACCCAAGAATTTGCGGTCATCAGCCGCGGGACGCAGGCACAGCTTCAAGTATTTTTCCTGCTTGACGATTATGCGTCTTGGCTGGCGCAACAAGAAAGCCGGCTCGCGGACCTGTTGGGCTTATGTGTTCATGAAGATGAAGACGGCATCCAATGCCATATCTGCGTGGTTGAGGCAAAGTATGTGTCTGCGCAAGGCGCAGCCGACGCAAAACGCTCTTCGGTTGCACAATTAGGCGCAACCTTGTCGACCTTGGATGAGGCCCTGTTTGGTGATCCCGGCCGACTCGACCGCGATTTGTGGCTCTCGCGTATAGCCGATTTGCTGCTCGACGCGGTGGTCCCACCTGGATTGACCGGCTTGCTTGAACGTGCGCGCTCAGCAATCCGTGACGGCAACGTCGCGATTTCAATGCGCGGTTATTCGCAAGTGTTCGTGCATTCGCAGGAAGACGATGGCGCAGGCATCAGTGCTGGGCGGCATGTCGTGGCCGTCAAAGGTACATCGCCCGCCTCACAAGAGGTCTACGACAGGAAAAAACTGCGACAGCTGTTGGATGCATATGTCGCGCAAGGGGACTCCATCGCGGTGCGGCAATCGCTTGCCACAGATGCACCGTGGAGTGTAGTCGACATACGGTCACCCGCCCGGCGCACGACCTGGACCGAGATGGTGGGACAGCTGATCCCGGCGCCAAAAACGCCCAATGATGTGGTCGTGGCGACTGAGGCGACGCCCAGCGTATCCATGCCGGTAACGGCAGAACACAGCGCGGTAGTTGTGCCACAAGCCGCGGCAATGCCGCACCCCGCGCCAACGACCACCTCGGAGTCCACCTTGGCCACACTGCCCAATGCCAGCACGCCGCCAGCGTCAAGCATGGGTGCCAGCGTCTCCAAATATGGTCCCGCTCTGAGCGCCTTGGTGGCAGCGAAAGCCGCAGCGACGACCGATGACGAAGAACGTAACGCGTGGGCCCAGGAGGCCACCCGCCAGCTCAAGTCCGCGCTCAACGGTTATGGCTTGCAAGCGCAAGTCTTGGGAACCCGACTGACCCCAAATGGTTGTTTGGTGCGCTTTGCCGGCTCCGATAAGCTGCGCGTGGATGACATCGAAGCGCGCCGTACGCAGTTGCTGACGACGCATGGGATCCGTTTGGTCACGATTCAACCGAAACCGGGCGAGATCGTCGTCACACTTGCCGGGGAACGCCGTCAAGCGGTGTCATTGTGGAATGTTTGGCATACGCGCCGAATCAATCGCAACGTCGCTGGCATCAATGGCTCGCTGATTCTAGGATTTCAAGAATTGAATGGTTCGGTGCTGTATTTGAATCTGACGGGCGACTTCGGTGGAATGACTCAACACGAACCGCATTCCCTAGTGGCGGGCGCCACCGGTAGCGGCAAATCGGTGCTCATCCAGGCCTTGCTGCTCGATATCGCTGCTACCAATTCATCGGTGCTTGCGAAGATCGTTTTGATCGATCCAAAGATGGGCGTCGATTACGCAGTCCTAGACTCCCTACCGCACTTGCAAGAGCCGGTCGTGACCGAAAAAGAGCGCGCAGCCCAGGTATTGGCGAGCTTGGTGGACGAGATGGAAGGACGGTATCGGAAGTTTGCTGCCGCCCGGGTGCGCGACCTGACTACCTACAACGCGAGCGTCGAGGCAAGCGAACGTTTGCCGATGATGTTCTTGGTACACGATGAGTTTGCGGACTGGATGTTGGATGATGCCTATAAGGCCGCGGTGAGTGCTGCGGTCCAGCGTCTCGGTGTGAAGGCGCGCGCAGCCGGCATCCACTTGTTCTTTGGCGCCCAGCGCCCTGACAAGGACGTGATGCCGATGCAGTTGCGCGACAACTTAGGAAATCGGTTGATTTTGAAAGTCGCCAGCGAAGCGACGTCGAAAATCGTTCTAGACCGCCCTGGCGCTGAACAATTACTGGGCCGTGGACACCTCGCCGCACGCTTAAGTGGCGAGCAAGGTCTGGTGTATGCGCAAGCGCCTTTCTTGTCGGATGCGGAGATGGGCGAAGCCGTGGAAGCCATTAAACTCGACGATTTACAACGTTGAACCACATAAGAGCACTGCAACTCACTGGGCTTCCCCGTGTCGACGGACACTTTCGATAGGTATCATGTCACTATCGGAGGTTTTTCGTGGTGATCGCAAATAGTTCAGCCCAAAACCTTGCTCCCCGCCATGACCGGTTCCGCGCCAGTCACTAACCTTTCGACACCCGATCCGGGTGATCTGAAAGGAGATGGACATGGCAAAACTGAACAGCCTGTTGCGCCTGACCGGCACGGCGCATGATGACGTGCTGGACGGCAGCAACGGCAGCGACACGATCGATGGCGGGGCGGGCAACGATACGCTGCGCGGCGGCCTGGGGGACGACGAATATCGCGTCGATGGCCCCGGTGACGTGATCGAGGAAACGGCGGGTGGCGGCATCGACAGGGTGTTCGCGGCCGGGAACCGGTACAAGCTCTCGGCGCACGTGGAAGCGCTGACCTATGTGGGCACGGGGTCGTTCACCGGCATCGGCAACGCGCAGGACAATGTGCTCACCAGCGGCGCGGGTGACGACCGGCTGGAAGGAGGGGGTGGCGACGATCACCTGGCGGCCGGCGCGGGGGACGACACGATGCTCGGCGGCGCGGGGAACGACGGGATCACCGCCATGGCCGGCAACGACGTGTTCGACGGCGGCACGGGGATCGACACCGTGTATGCGATGGCTTCCCGCGACAGCTACACGATCCGCCGGGCGGGCCCCGACGGCCTGGTGTTCACGAGGATCGGCGCGGGCGCCGACAGCGAAGGCCAGACGCTGACGGTGCGCAATGTCGAGTACTTTGCCATGGCCGGCCAATACTATTCCCTGGCCGAATTGCTCTCTGGCCTGCCGCCCGACGGCAACGACAGCATCCAGGGAACCAGCGGCAACGACCGGCTCGACGGCTTCGACGGCGCCGATACGCTGGCGGGCGGTCTCGGCGACGACACGTATGTGATCCGCAATGCCGGGACCGCGGTCGTCGAGCGGGCCGGCGGCGGCATCGATACGGCGGAAGTGGCCTACGCGGGCAAGGCCTGGCAACTGCCCGATTTCGTCGAGAACGGCATCGCCATCGCGGGCAAGCTCGGGGTCTCCATCGACGGCAATGCGTTGAACAATGTCTTGACCGGCAACGCCGGCGCCAACGTGCTGACGGGTGGCGCGGGCAACGACACCCTCGACGGCGGCAAGGGCAGCGATGTGCTGGCGGGCGGCAGCGGCGACGACGTCTATTACATCGACGCCACGGGCGACACGGTTACCGAGGGCGTGGGCGAGGGCACGGACTCGGTCTTCACCACGCTCGGGAGGATCACGCTGGCGGACGGCGTGGAGAACGTGCGCTACCTGGGTACGGGGGCCTTCAGCGCCACCGGCAACGCGCTCGACAACGTCATCGCCGGCGGCAGCGCCAACAATACCGCCGATGGCGGGGGCGGCACCGACACCTTCGTGCTGGCCGGCGCCTTCGCCGACTACACGGCCCAGCGGCCCAATGCTACCGATGTCGTGCTGGTCAAGGGCGCGCAGAAGATCACGCTGAAGAACATCGAGCAGGTGCAGTTCAGCGATGGCGTGAAGACGATGGGGCAGATCTTCTTCAACGTGGCGTCGCTGGCCAACGACACGCTGGCCGGCACCGACGGCAACGACACGATCGACGGCCTGGCTGGCGCCGACGCGATGAGCGGCTACAAGGGCGACGATACGTATATCGTCGACAACGTTGGCGATATCGCCATCGAACTGGCGGGGCAGGGTATCGATACCGTCCATATCGCCATCAAGTCGAAGGCGACCTACACCCTCGGCGTGCACGTGGAGCATGCGGCGATCACCTCGACCGCGGCGGTGAACGTGATCGGCAATGCGTCGGACAACAAGCTGACCGGCAATAACGCTGCGAACATGCTGGCGGGCGGCGACGGCAACGACATCCTCATCGGCGGCAAGGGCAGCGACACGATGGATGGCGGCGCCGGCAACGACGTGTACAGCGTGGACGCAAGCGGCGACCGCATCGTGGAAGCGGCGGGCGGCGGCTACGACATTGTCGAGACGACGGCGACGAAATACACGCTGGCGGCGCACGTGGAGCAACTGCGCTACCTCGGCAAGGCGACCTTCACGGGCATCGGCAACGAGCAGGACAACCTCATCGCCGGCGGCACGGGCAACGACAAGCTGACCGGCGGCGCGGGCAGGGACACGCTCGTGGTCGGTGCCGGCAACGACACGGTCACCGACTTCATCAGCGGCATCGACAAGCTCGTGGTCGCGCGCACGATCGGCAATGGGGACGCGGTAATCGACGGCGCCCGCACCGTCAGCAGCGCCGGCGGCTACTCGGCCGACGCCGAGCTGGTGATCTTCACGCAGGACGCGAAGAGCCTGAGGCTCGCCGATGCGGCGAAGACGATCGGCAGCGCCACCGAGGCGTACGTGGCGGGCGAGACGGCGCTGTTCGCGCTGCACAGCGGCAGCACCACGGCCGTGTACCTGTTCACCAGCGGCGGCGACGACGCGCTCGTCAGCGCGAGTGAACTGACGCAAGTCGCGACGCTGACAGGCGTGGCGTCGGTGGTGGCCGGGGACCTGGGGCTATCTGTCGCGTAGCCTCACCGGTGCGCAGGGTGAGAGGGGGCCCGGGAAACCGGGCCGCTTGCCGGCGTTTTCCAATCTGCGCCGCCGGCTGGTGTAGCCTCTCGTCATGGATTCCCTGATCTCCGCTTCGGCGCGCGCGCTGGCCGCCGGCGACCCGCTGGGCGCATTGAACCGGATAGCGCTGCGGGGCGACCCGCCCGCCCTGGCCCTGCGCGGCATTGCCATGGCCCAGCTGGGCGAGTATGCGCGGGCGCGCGAACTGCTGCGTGCCGCCGCCCGCGGGTTCGGCGGGCACGAAGCGCTGCCGCGTGCCCGCTGCCTGGTGGCGGAGGCGGAAGTGGCGCTGGCCATGCGCGACCTCGGCGGTTCTGCGCGACCGCTGGCCCAGGCCGCCGCCACGCTCGAAGCGCACGCCGATCATGCCAATGCCGCGCAGGCGTGGCTGATCGCGGCCCGCCGCTTGCTTTTGCTGGGCCGGCTCGCCGAGGCGGAAGGTGCGCTGGCGCGGCTCGCTGGCCATCCCCTGCCGCCGGCGCTCGCCGCCATCGCCGCGCTGAGCACAGGCGAGCTGGCGCTGCGCGCGCTGCGCATCGATGCGGCGCACACGGCGCTGGAACGTGCCCACGCGGTCGCTGCCCATGCCGGCATACCGGCCCTTCAGGCCGAGGTGGAGGAAGCGCGCACGGCGCTCGTGCGCCCAGCGGCGCGGTGCATTGCAGCGGACGGCACGCGGGTGCTGAGGCTGGGCGAAGTGGCCGCGCTGCTGGCAGCCGACACGCTGGTGGTCGATGCCTGCCGGCGCGGTCTCGGTGCCGGCGACACGTGGCTGCCGCTGGCGGGGCGGCCGATCCTGTTCGCGCTGGCGCGCTCGCTTGCCGAAGCCTGGCCCGGTGCCGCCGGCCGCGAAGACCTGATCGCGCGCGCCTTCCGCATCCGGCGGCCGGACGAAACGCACCGGGCCCGCCTGCGGGTCGAGATCGGCCGCCTGCGCGCGCTGGCCGCACCGCTGGCGGACATCGCCGCCACCTCGCACGGGTTCGCGATCCGGCCGCGCGACGGGCGCGACCTCGCGTTGCTCGAGCCACCCATCGATGGCGGACAGGCATCGCTCGTGGCCTTGCTATCCGACGGCGCGGCCTGGTCCACTTCGGCGCTGGCGCTGGCACTAGGGGCGAGCCAGCGGACTGTCCAGCGTGCGCTGGCCGGCCTCGAAGCCGCCGGCGAAGTACGCGCGGTCGGCAATGGGCGAACGCGCCGCTGGCTGGCGCCGCCACTGACCGGATTCACGACGATCTTGTTACTCCCCGCCGCGCTGCCGGTTCGCTAGAGTGGATGCACGGCGCCCCTCGAGGCGCTCAACGCTGGAAAATCCGCATGGGGGCAGGACAATGAACGACATGATGAGCAGTAACGCAGTCGATGCCGGCAAGCGCAGCGCCGAGATCGTGCGCGAATACGGTCCATTCGACGGCAATCCCGCGATCAGTGGCGTGACGCACGACGGCCGGCAGGTGTGGGCCGCCACAGGCGCGCGGCTGCTCGCCTTCGATCCGCAGAGCGGCGTGGTCACACGCGTGATCGAGCGGCCGGGCGATGCCGGCACGGCATTCGACGGCACCTATCTCTACCAGATTGTCGAGTCCCGGATCGACAAGATCGACCCGGCGAGCGGCGAGGTCGTGGCCTCGATCCCGGCGCCGGGCCATGGCGGCGACTCGGGGATGGCATGGGCGGAAGGAAGCTTGTGGGTCGGCCAGTACCGCGACCGCAAGATCCACCAGATCGATCCCGACACCGGCGCGATCCGGCGCACCATCGAGAGCAGCCGTTTCGTTACGGGTGTTACCTGGGTCGACGGTGAACTATGGCATGGCACCTGGGAGGGCGACGCCAGCGACATCCGCCGCATCGATCCGGGCAGCGGAGCCGTCCTGGAACGGCTCGACATGCCGGCCGGCGCCGGCGTGAGCGGCCTAGAATCCGACGGCGGCGAGCTGTTCTACTGCGGCGGCGGAGAGAGTGGCAAGGTGCGCGCCGTGCGGCGGCCGAAGGCAGCCAGGAAGGATGCCGCCGATGCCGGGACGCCTGCCTGATTCCACAAGGTCGGCTCACGGAGGAACTCATGGATATCGCAATTTCTCAACTGCGCGGCGACGCCCTGGAAGACCATGCCGTCGTCTCCGCCAGCGAGTGGCTCGCCGCTCGCAAGGCCCTGCTGGCGCGCGAAAAGGAACTGACCCGTTTGCAGGACCAGCTTGCCCGCGAACGCCGCGCGCTGCCGTGGGAACGCGTCGGCAAGGAATATGTTTTCGACACCCCGACCGGGCCGCGCACCCTCGCCGGCCTGTTCGATGGGCGCAGCCAGCTGCTGGTGCAGCATTTCATGTTCGGTCCCGGCTGGGAGCAAGGGTGCAAGAGCTGTTCCTTCATGGCGGACCATATCGACGGCATGAATGTGCACCTGGCCCATCGCGATGTGACGGTGTTGGTCGTTTCGCGTGCACCCCTGGCCGAAATCGAGCGTTTCCGCCAGCGCATGGGGTGGCGCTTCACCTGGGTATCGTCGCACGGGAGCGACTTCAACCAGGACTTCGGCGTGAGCTTCACGCCGGAAGCGATGGCGCGCGGCGCGGTTCCGTACAACTATGCCACGCAGCCCTTCCCGCAGGAGGAGGCACCAGGCATCAGCGTGTTCCACCAGTCCGCCACCGGCGAAGTATTCCACACCTATTCGACCTATGGGCGAGGCGTGGAAGCCATGATGGGCACCTACCGCCTGCTGGACCTGGTGCCCAGGGGCCGCGACGAAGACGGCGCCCAATACCCGATGGAGTGGGTGCGGCACCACGACCGCTACGAACCGGCGCCCGGCACGCCGGCGGCCGCCGCCTGCTGCCATGGCCAGGCCTGAGCGGCGCGGCCCATCGCGGGGATCGACATGGATGGCCTGTGGCCATGGCTGGCCATTGCGGGCGGCGGCGCCCTGCATGGGCTGAACCCTGCCGGCGGCTGGCTGTTCGCGGCGGCGTGGGCGCTGCGCGCGGGACAGCGGACCGCGATCCTGCGTGCCCTGGCGCCCCTTGCCGCCGGCCACGCGGTGTCGGTCGTGCTGGTGGGCGCCGCCGTCGCGTTCGCCGTGCCGCTCGACCGGCAAGCGATGCTGGCCCTTGCCGCCGGCATGCTCGTGGCGGGCATGCTCGGGCACTGTTCGGGCTCCCTGCCCGCGCTGGCGCGAGCCAGGGCAGGGCAGGCCGGCCTGGCGCTGTGGTCGTTCGTTGTCGCCACCGCGCATGGCGCCGGCTTGGTGGCGTTCCCCGCGCTGATGCCCCTGTGTTTTACCGGCGCGGGCGATGCAGCGGCTTCATCCTGGCGAGCACTGGCGATGGCACTTGCCGCCGTGCTGGTGCACATGGCGGCCATGCTGGCAGTGACCGCGGCCGTTGCCGGCATGGCGTGCCGCGGCGTGCGGTCGGGAGCACGCATGCTGGCGCGGCGAAAGACGGGCAAGCCGGCGGATGCGGCGTAACGCCGGCTTATCCCAGCACGAAGCGCTTCTGCGCCGGCAAACAATGCCGGCGCAGGTCGTACCCGTCGACGATCGTCTGCCGCGCCGCCGCGCGCAGGTGCGCCAGGCTGTCGCGGTGCGCCAGCGTGTCGGCGATCGTGGCGGCCAGCGCCTCGTGGTCGAAGAAGTCGGCCAGCACGCCGTTGCGGCCGTGCTCGATCATCTCTTCCAGCGGGGCGGTGCGCGAACCGACGATCAGGCAGCCGGTACTCATCGCTTCCATCAGCGACCAGGACAGCACGAATGGATACGTGAGATAGGTGTAGACCGCCGACACCTGCATCAGCTGCGTCAGCAGGCCGTGTGGCAGGCGGCCGACGAAGTGCACGCGGCCCATGTCCAGCCGCGCCGCCACCTCGTCGCGGAAGATGCCCTTCCATGTCTTGCCTTCCGGCGGCGCGGCGCCGTAGCTGACGCCGTCGCCGCCGACGAGGATCACCCGCGCGTTCGGCCGCAGCCGCTGCAGCGTGGGCAGCGCGCGCATGAAGATGTGGTAGCCCCGATAGGGTTCCAGCTGGCGCGAGACGAACGTAACGACTTCGTCGCCCGGCTTCAGGGTCAGGCCCGCGCCCGTCAGCGTCACGCGCGCATTCGCGTCGGGCTTGAAGCGGTCGGTGTCGATGCCGTCGTGGATCACGCTGATGCGGTCGCGGAACCAGGCTGGGTGGCGGCCTGCCTGGAAGCGTGTCGGCGCCAGGCCCGCGTCCGCCTCGGCCAGCGCATGCAGCAGGTGCGTGTTGCGCAGCCTGAGCCTTTGCAGGCTCGCCAGGTCGGCCGCGCCCGAAAACTCCGGGTCGAAGTGCGAGTCGCCCCCTTCGGCGCCGTAATAGTATTCGGCGTACACCAGCAGGCGGGCGCGCGGGAACACGTCCTTCACGAACAACGCCTCGCCCCAGCCCGGGTGGGCGAATACGATATCCGGCGTGAAACCCTCCGTCTTCAGGCGATGCAGGGTGGCGGCCGCCGATTCTCCGCGCAGCACCTTGGTGTACAGGTCCTTCAGCTGTGGGGCCTGCTGCCGCACGTCCGCCGGCATGCGCGCCTGGTGGACGAAGTAGCGCACGCCGGGCAGGCGCTCGGCCTGTTCGGCCATGCCGAGCGCCACCACCTCGTGGCCGTCGGCCGCCAGCGCGGGCGCCAGGTGGCGGAACTGGCCGGGGAAGTTCTGGTGGATGAAGAGAATGCGTGCCATCAGTCGGCCTTGCCCTGGCTCTTGTTTTCGAATTCGGCGATGGCCTTGGTAAAGCCGTTCATGAGGGCGTTCGGCACGGCCAGCGACAACTGGTAATGCTCGACCAGGAACCCCTTGCCCGTGTTGCGCAGCACGCCGCTGGCCTGGCAGGTGCCCATCTGCGTGTCCAGCTGCTCGTCGAACCAGACGTAGCGGCGGTCCGACGAGAAATACACATTGCGTTTCCGGGCCGTGAAGTTCCACGCCTTCTTCGCATCGAAATAGGGCTTGGCCCACGCCTTGAACTGGTCGCGCGTCCACACTTCCGTCTTGTCGGTGCCGATATACACGCCATTCGGGGCGATCTTGTCGAAGTAGGCCGGCCGGGTGTTGGCGGCATCGTCATGCCAGCCATCGACGAAAGCGTTCACCTGCCGCGTGAACTCGGCGGCATCGGGCAATTGCGCCCGGACGGCGGGCGGGGCCAGCATCGCGCAAACCAGCGCGGCCGGGGCCAAACGGGTAGCCATGGACCTCATCGACATGCTCCTTCGGGCAGAACGGTCAAAATCGCGAGCATACCTCAGCGGCAGGCCGGGAGCGCAAGCAGGGAGGTCAAGCAGGGAGCGCAACCACGCGCGCGAGCGGCGCGCGGGCCGCGGCGGGGCTGCCTGTATAATCGGCGGCTTCACTGCTACCCAAGAGACTCATGGCTTCATCCAACGATAACGTCAGCATGGCGCTGTTCTGCGACTTCGAGAACGTGGCACTGGGCGTGCGCGACGCGAACTACGAGAAATTCGATATCAAGCCCGTACTGGAACGCCTGCTGCTCAAGGGTAGCATCGTGGTCAAGAAGGCTTACTGCGACTGGGACCGCTACAAGGGCTTCAAGAGCCCCATGCACGAGGCGAACTTCGAACTGATCGAGATTCCGCACGTGCGCATGTCCGGCAAGAACTCGGCCGACATCCGCATGGTCGTCGACGCGCTCGACCTGTGCTATACGAAGGCCCACGTGAACACCTTCGTCATCATCTCGGGCGACTCCGACTTCTCGCCGCTCGTTTCCAAGCTGCGCGAGAACAACAAGAAGGTGATCGGCGTGGGCGTGAAGGATTCCACCTCCGACCTGCTGGTGGCGAACTGCGACGAATTCATCTTCTACGACGACCTGGTGCGCGAGAGCCGCCGCCAGCGCCGCGATGCGCGCGACCAGCAGCAGCCGAAGCGCTCGCCGGAAGAGGAGCGCAAGAAGCGCGAGGAAACCGACCGCCGCCGCGCCGAGGCGGTGGACATCGCCTACGAAACCTTCGATGCACTGATCGCCGAGCGCGGCGACAGCGGCAAGATCTGGGCTTCCGTGCTGAAGGAAGCGATCAAGCGCCGCAAGCCGGACTTCAACGAAGCCTATTACGGCTTCCGCACCTTCGGCAACCTGCTGGAGGAAATGAAGGCGCGCGGCCTGCTCGAATTCGGCCGCGACGAAAAATCCGGCGCCTATGTCTACCGCAGCAGCCTGACGGCACCACCGCTGCCCGCGCCGGTGGCGGACGTGCCCGATGCCGAAGCGGCAACGGAAGCCGTGGTGGCCACGCCGGATGCCGGCGAAGCGCAGGACAAGCGCGAAGGCCGGCGCGGCCGCGGCAACCGTGGCGGCCGTAACCGCCGCGGCGGTGCACCGGAACCGGTGGCGCCTGCCCTGGAGCAGGACGGCGGCGAACAGGTGGCGGAGGACGTTGCCGAGGAAATCGAGGCCGGTGCCGAGCTGGATGCGGACGAGGTAGCAGTGGCGCTCGAGTCGGCTGCCGCCGATTACGCGACCGAATTGGCGTCCGCCGAAAAGGCGCTCGAGGAAATGGCGCGCGAAGCGAATGAAACGCGGCGGGCCCGCGCCGCCGCCGGTGCCCAGGCCGGCACGGTTGCCGAGGCAGCGGCCGAAGTGACCGAAGGCGCCGATGCAGACGCCGAAGCGCCGGCGGAGGGCGAGCCGGCGCCGGCCAAGCGTGCCCGTGCCCCGCGCAAGCCGGCTGCGAAAAAGCCGCGGACCAGCAAGGCCAAGGCCGCGGCCGACGACACCCCGGCCGCCGTGATGGATACGCTGCTGGCGGATACGCCGGTGGCCGAAGCCGTCATCGACACCATCACCGACGCCCCGGTGCCGGAAGCGGCCGAAGGCGCCGCTCCGCTGGAGCCGGCCGAGCCGGCGCCAGGCGGCGACGCCGGCGGGCCGAAGCGCGGCAAGAAGCCGGGCGCGCACAAGGCGCCCGCGCGCAGCCGGTTGCCGCGCAAGCCGAAAGGCAAGGCCGAGGGCTGAGGGGCGAACACCCCGGCGGGCGCGATTTACCTGCGCCCGCTTTGCTGCCATACTGCGCCTCAAGCGAAACTCATGGCGGCTGTCGATGGCGATCCTGTCCGAAATCACCCTGTACCCGATCAAGTCCTGCGGCGGCATTGCGCTGCGCTCGGCCACGCTCACGCGTGCCGGCCTGATGTCCGAGCGCATCTATGACCGTGAATGGATGGTCGTGGATGCGGGCGGCCATTGCCTGACCCAGCGCGAGCACCCGAAAATGGCGCTGATCGCGCCGCGCATCAAGCTCGATACGCTGGAGTTGCGCGCACCGGGCATGTTGCGCCTCGAGATCCCGCTTGGCCTGCCCGATCCCGACACCGCGCCCACCCTCACGGTGCAGGTGTGGGACCACACGCTGCAAGCCTATGACTGCGACGAGCTGACCGCCGCCTGGTTCAGCAACTACCTGGGCGTGCCGTGCCGGCTGGTGCGCTTCCACCCGAACGCGCTGCGCCTGTCGAACATGAAATGGACGGGCGGCGTGGAAGCACCCACGCTGTTTTCCGACGGCTACCCGGTGCTCGTCATCGGCGCCGAATCCCTGCGCGACCTGAACGGGCGGCTGGAGAAGGCCGGCCGCTCGCCGCTGCCGATGAACCGTTTTCGACCCAACCTCGTCTTCGAAGGCATCGGCGCCTACGAGGAAGATTACGTGGCCGCGTTCCGTGCCGGCGGCGCGGTGCTCAAGCCCGTAAAACCGTGCCCGCGCTGCCCCATGCCCTCGATCGACCAGGCCACCGGCGAGTTCGGCCCCGACCCGCTCGACATCCTGCAAGCCTACCGTGCCAAGCCGGAAGTGGAGGGCGGCATCTGCTTCGGCATGAACAATATCCTGCTCGAAGGCGATGGCGAGACAGTCCGCCTGGGCCAGGAAGTGGAAGCCGAACTGGCTTTCTGAACAGGCAGCCGATGACCGATTTGCCCGACGACCTGGCGGCCGAAAACCGCGCGCTGCGCGAGCGCATGGCCTGGATGCTGGAACAGGCCGAGCGCAACCACGCCATCATGATGCGCCACCAGGCATTCGACCTGGAGATCGTGGGCGCCACCAGCTTCCCCGAACTAATCGGCAGCATCTTCCGCACGCTGCCGGCGATCTCGGAACTGGAAAGCGTCACCCTGTCCCTCGTCGACGAGGGAGCGGATATCCGCACGGTGATGGAAAGGCTGGGCGTCGATTTCGCCGCCTTCCCCGACCTGCTGTTCGTGGCGGGCAGCGGCCAGCTCGGGCTGGAGCCGGCGCCGCGGCCGCGCCTCGGCAGCTTCGATGCCGCGCGCGACAGCCGGCACTTTCCGGGCGCGACTGCGTTGCAGAGCGTGGCCGTCGTGCCGCTGCTGCGCAACAAGCGCGTGATCGGCACGCTGAACCTGGGCAGCGCCGATCCTGCGCGCTTCACGCCCAGCCTGGGCACCGATTTCGTCGAGCACATGGCTTCGATCATTGCGATCTGCCTGGAAAACGTGATCAGCAACGAGATGCTCAAGTACATCGGGCTGACCGATTCCCTCACCGGCGTATACAACCGCCGCTACCTGGACCGGCGCCTGCTCGAGGAAATCGCGCGCGCGCGTCGCCAGCGCTACGACCTGTCGTTCATGTACATCGACATCGACCACTTCAAGCGCATCAACGACACGCTGGGCCACCAGGGCGGCGATGAGGTGCTGCGCGAAGTGGCCGCCCGCATCAAGGCCGAGCTGCGCCTGTCCGACGCGCTGGCCCGCTTCGGCGGCGAGGAATTCGTGGTGCTGCTGATCGACGCGGACCTGGACAGCGCCGCCTTCGTGGCCGAGCGTATCCGCGCCGGCATCTCGAGCGCCATGATCGACCTGCCGGGCAGCCTGAAGGTGTCGATCACGGGCTCGATCGGCGTGGCCAGCCTGTCCGGCACGGCCGCCGACGGCAGCGCGGAAACGGCGGCGCGCGAACTGATCGCCCAGGCCGACGAGGCGCTGTACCAGGCCAAGGCGGGTGGGCGCGACCGGGTGGTGCGCTACGCGGGAGCCTGACTTCTCCTGGCCGCTCTGGCGCCGGCGCGTCCGCGTCTCGCACGGCGCCCAGCGACAGCCCAGGCATGTGCGTGGTGCTCCTGGATCGTTAAATGGCCGAGGGCAAACGCGTCGCCGCCCAGCGGTCTACGGGCTGATGCTGCTGCGGCAAACGAAGGCACTGCACGTATCGCACTATCGTGTCAGCCCCGCGGCTGCAGGGCAATGACCGCCATGCCACCGAGCGCCAGCGCGGCGCCGGCCACGTCCCAGCGCGTCAGCGCGATGCCATCTACGAAGCGCAGCCACAGCAAAGCCACGGCGATGTACATGCCGCCATAGGCAGCGTAGGTCCGTCCAGCGGCGGTAGGATGCAGCGTCAACAGCCAGGCAAAGAGCGCCAGCGAGGCGGCGGCCGGCACCAGCAGCCAGGGAGAACGGCCATCCTTGAGCACCAGCCAGGGCAGGTAGCAGCCCACGATCTCGGCCAGCGCGGTGACCGCGAACAGGAGCGACAGGCGCAGCGTCTCCACCGTCAGCCCAGCAGCATCTGTTCGGCGCGCGCGACGGCCTGCGCATTGCCGCGCAGGACGACCACGTCGCCCGCTTCCAGCACCATGTCGGCCGAGGCATCGAGTCTCTCGCGACCGCGCCGGATCGCCATGAGCTCCGCGCCGTCCACGTCGATCTCGCCCACGGCGCGGCCCACGCACTGGGCCGCATCGGTCAGCCGCACCGTGTGCAGGCGCGTCGTTTCGGTATCGTCGCCCACGTCGCTGATGCCGTGGAAGTAGCCGCGCAGCGAGGCGTAGCGCTCTTCCCGGGCGGCCTGCACGCGGTGCACGACCTTGCGCAGCGGCACGCCCAGCATCACCAGCGCGTGCGAGGCGAGCATCAGGCTGCCCTCCATCAGTTCCGGTACCACCTCGGCGGCGCCGGCCGCCTTCAGGCGGTCCAGGTCGGAGTCGTCGTGGCTGCGCACGATCACCGGCAGCGTGGGCGCCAGCTCGTGCACCAGGTGCAGCACCTTCAGCGCCGACGGGGTGCTGGCATATGTGATCACCAGCGCGCTGGCGCGGTAGATGCCGGCCGCCACCAGGCTTTCGCGGCGCGCCGCGTCGCCGTAGCTCACGTTGGCGCCGGCCGAGCGGGCTTCCTGCACGCGGGTCGGGTCGAGGTCCAGCGCATGGTAGGCGATGCCTTCTTCCGCCAGCAGGGTGGCCAGGCTCTGGCCGCTGCGGCCGAAGCCGGCCACGATCACGTGCTGTTGCGTGGCCATGGTGCGGGCCGCCAGCTGCGTGAGGTTCAGCGACTGCATCATCCATTCGTTGCTGGCGAATTTCAGCACCAGCTTGTCCGAATGCTCGATCAGGAACGGGGCGGCCAGCATCGACAGCACCATCGACGCCAGTACCACCTGGATCACGAACGGGTCGACCAGCTCCATGCCGCCCACGACGTTGAGCAGCACGAAGCCGAACTCACCCGCCTGTGCCAGCGCCAGGCCGGTGCGCATCGATACGCCGTCCGAGGCGCCGAACAGCTTGGCCAGGCCGGCGATCAGCGCGAACTTCATCAGCACCGGGAAGACCAGCAGCGCCAGCACCAGCCACCAGTTTTCCAGCACCACGCGCACGTTCAGCAGCATGCCGATGGTGATGAAGAACAGGCCGAGCAGCACGTCGCGGAACGGCTTGATGTCTTCCTCGACCTGGTGCTTGTATTCCGTTTCTGAGATCAGCATCCCGGCCACGAAGGCACCCAGCGCCAGCGACAGGCCGGCGCGCTCGGTGAGCCAGGCCGCCGCCAGCGTCACCAGCAGCAGGTTCAGCATGAACAGTTCCTGCGAGCGGCGCTTGACCACCACGGTGAACCAGGCGCGCATCAGCTTCTGGCCGAACACCAGCAGCAGCACCAGCACCAGCACGGCCTTGACTGCGGCCCAGCCCAGCGTGACCAGCAGGTTGTCCGGGTTCTTCGCCAGCGCGGGGATCAGGATCAGCAGGGGTACCACGGCGATATCCTGGAACAGCAGGATGCCGATGATCTTGCGGCCGTGTTCCGATTCCAGCTCCAGCCGCTCCGTGAGCATCTTGACCACGATCGCCGTCGAGGACATCGCCAGCGCGCCGCCCAGCGCGAACGCCGCCTGCCAGGAGATGTTGATCCACGGCGGCAGCGCGCTGGCGACCAGCCAGCCGAAAGCCATCGTGGCGACGATCGTGAGCACCACCTGGGCCATGCCCAGGCCGAACACGTCGCTGCGCATCGACCTCAATTTCGGCAGCGAGAATTCGAGGCCGATCGAAAACATCAGGAACACCACGCCGAATTCGGCCAGTGCGTGGGTGGCATGGCTTTCTTCGGCGAGCCCCAGCGCGTGCGGGCCGATCAGGATGCCCACGGCCAGGTAGCCGAGCATGGGCGGCAGGTGCAGCATGCGGAAGGCGACGACGCCCAGCACCGCGCTGCCCAGCAGGAGCAGGGTCAGTTCAAGGGGGGAGAACACGGGAGTGTCCCTGGGAAGCCGATGGAATCGAGTGGATGCTGCGCGGTTGCGGAGTTTGTAACATCTGGCAAGTTTTTTGCTTTCCCAATTCGGCTATACTTTCGGCATGAGTGTAACCCATGAAAAAACAATGCTGAAAGCTTTTGATGCAACAACCGCAAGCCGCGCGCTGAAGCTGGCGCGCGAGACCCTGCAAATCGAGGCGGACGCGCTGACCGCCCTGCATGACCGCCTGGCCACGGACGAAAGCGTTGGCAAGGCCGTGTCGCTGCTGCTGAACTGCAAGGGCCGCGTTGTCGTGTCCGGCATCGGCAAGTCCGGCCATATTGGCCGCAAGATCGCCGCCACGCTGGCATCGACCGGCACCCCGGCGCTGTTCGTGCACCCGGCCGAAGCGGCGCACGGCGACCTGGGCATGGTGACCCCGGAGGACGCTTTCATCGCGATCTCGTATTCCGGCGAGAGCACCGAGCTGATGGCGATCCTGCCCGTGGTCAAGCGCATGGGTGGCGTGGTGATCTCCATGACGGGCAAGCCCGAATCGAGCCTGGCGAAGCTGGCGGACGTGCACCTGGACGTGTCGGTGGCCAAGGAGGCGTGCCCGATGAACCTGGCGCCCACCGCATCGACCACGGTTACGCTGGCGCTGGGCGACGCGATCGCCGTCGCGCTCCTGGACCTGCGCGGTTTCAAGGAAGAGGATTTCGCCCGCTCGCACCCCGGCGGCGCGCTGGGCCGCCGCCTGCTGACGCATGTGCGCGACATCATGCGCCAGGGCGACGCGATCCCGGCCGTCACGGCCGACACGCGGCTGCCGGACGCGCTGATGCAGATCACGCAAAAAGGCATGGGCATGACGGCCGTGGTCGATGCACAATACCGGCCGGTGGGCGTGTTCACCGACGGCGACCTGCGCCGCATGATCGACAAGGTGCAGGACTTTTCGAAAGTCGTGATCGGCGACGTGATGCATGCCAATCCCCGCACCATCGGGCCGGACAAGCTGGCCGTCGATGCGGTGGCCGTGATGGAAGAGTACCGCATCAACCAGATGCTGGTGGTGGATGAAGACGGCAAGCTGGTCGGCGCGCTGCACATCCATGACCTGACGCGCGCAAAGGTGATCTGACATGAGTATTCAATATGACGCGGCCGTCGTCGAACGGGCCGCGAAGGTCAGGCTGTTCATTTTCGACGTCGACGGCGTGCTGACCGACGGCGGCCTGCACTACGGCGCCGAAGGCGAGGCGTTCAAGACGTTCAACGTGCAGGACGGCCTGGGCATCAAGCTGTTGCAGGAAGCGGGCATCCTCACCGGCATCATCAGCGCGCGCCGTTCGCCGCAGGTGACGGCGCGCGCCAAGGACCTGGCGATCGAATTCGTGCACCAGGGCGGGCATGACAAGCTCACGCCGTTCAAGGCGCTGCTGGCCCAGCTGAACCTTTCCGAGGAGCAGGTGGGGTTCATCGGCGACGACGTGGTCGATCTACCCATCCTGTCGCGCGTCGGTTTCGCCGTGGCGGTGCCGAACGCGCGCCCGGAAGTGCTCACGCGCGTGCATCACGTGACGGAAAACCGTGGCGGCCATGGCGCCGTGCGCGAAGTGTGCGAATTCGTGATGCGTGCGCAAGGCAGTTACGAGCGCGTGATGGCCCAGTTCCTGGGCTGACGTTTCAAGGAGAAGCCATGCGCAACCAGCGAACCGCCCACCGCTACCGGCTGTCGATCGGCATGATGCTCGCGCTGTTCGGCGCGCTGGGCTCGTTCTGGCTCGTCCAGATGATGGATCGGGCCGGCGGAGAAATGGAGGCGGGCATCAAGGTCGACGAGCCGGATTACATCGTGGAGCGCTTCTCGTTCGTGCGCATGACGAAGACCGGCCAGCCCAGCTACATCATTTCAGGCGACAAGCTGACGCACCGGCCGTCCGACGATTCGTCGGAGGTCGAGAAGCCGGTGGTGCGCAGCCTGTCGGGCGACAAGCCGCCGATGGACATCCGCGCCGAGCGTGCCCGCGTTGACCAGGACAATGCGCGCGTGACGTTGACGAAGAACGTGAACATCCACCGCGCCGCCGCGCCGAACGCACGGGACATGACGCTGACGACGGAAAAGCTGACGATTTATCCCGACGAGGACCGCATGGAAACGGACCAGCCGGTGCGGATGCAGAGCGGCGGCGCCACCGCCACCGGCGTGGGCATGCAGGCCAACAATGCCACCCGCCAGTTGCAGCTGGGGCGCGGCACGATCGTGTATCCACCCCGGGCGCGGCAATAGACAAATAGGAATCGAAGATGAAGAAACTCATACTGTCGGCGTTACTGCTGCTGGGAGCGGCGGGGTTCGCGGCGGCCGAGAAGGCCGACTCGTACAAGCCCACGGAAATCAACTACGGCCGCCTGGACGCGGACGACGTCAAGCAGGTGTACACCTTCACCGGCGACGTGACGCTCACCCGCGGCACGCTGCGCATGAAGGCCGACAAGGCGGTGGTGACCTACACGCCGGACGGCTACCAGCTGGCCACCCTGACCGGCGGCGGCAAGAAGGTGACCTTCCGCCAGAAGCGCGACGGCGAGGGCGACCAGTGGATGGAAGGCGAGGCCGACCGCATCGAATACGATGAAAAGGGCGAGCTGGTGAAGATGTATTCGAAGGCGAAAATCCGCCGCCTCGAAGGCAGCAAGCCGAGCGACGAGGTCGAGGGCGAATTCATCTCCTACGACAGCCGCCGCGAATTCTTCAGCGTGCGCAATACCAGCACGGGTAACGACAAGCCGGGCGCGGGCCGCGGCACGATGGTGATCCAGCCGAAACGCACGGCGCCGCCGCCGGCCGGCACCACCCAACCGCCGGCCGCGCCGGCAGCGGGGGACTGATGGACGGAGCGCAACAGAATTGCAGCACGCTGATCGTGCGTGGCTTGCAAAAGAGCTATGGCAAGCGGCAGGTGGTGCACGACGTGTCTTTGCAGCTGGCGTGCGGCGAAGTGGTGGGCCTGCTGGGTCCGAACGGCGCGGGCAAGACCACGTCGTTCTACATGATCGTGGGCCTCGTCGCCTCGGACGCCGGCACCATCGACCTCGACGGTACCGACATCTCGACGCTGCCGATCCACAAGCGCGCCACGCTCGGCCTGTCCTACCTGCCGCAGGAAGCCTCCGTGTTCCGCAAGCTGACGGTGGAGGACAATATCCGTGCCGTGCTGGAGATCCAGAAGGTCAATGGCAAGGCCTTGCCGAAGGCCGACATCGATGCGCGGCTGAACGCGCTGCTGGCCGACCTGCAGATCGAGAAGCTGCGCGAGAACACGGCGCTGTCGCTGTCCGGCGGCGAGCGGCGCCGCGTGGAAATCGCCCGCGCGCTGGCCACCAACCCGCGTTTCGTGCTGCTCGACGAGCCGTTCGCCGGCGTGGACCCGATCGCGGTGATCGAAATCCAGCGCATCGTGCGCTTCCTGAAGGAGCGTGGCATCGGCGTATTGATCACGGATCACAACGTGCGCGAAACGCTGGGCATCTGCGACCGGGCGTATATCATCAATCAGGGCAGCGTACTGGCTTCCGGCCGGCCGGACGACATCATTGCCGACGAATCCGTGCGCCGCGTTTATCTGGGTGAACATTTCCGCATGTGATCCACCATTTCCAGCCCTTGAACGCAGCCCTTGAACGTTATTGATCAGCCATGAAACAGTCTTTGCAACTGCGCACTTCCCAGCATCTCGCGCTGACGCCGCAACTGCAGCAGTCGATCCGGCTGCTGCAATTGTCCACGCTGGAGCTGCACCAGGAACTGGAACAGCTGCTGACCGATAACCCCCTGCTCGAGCGGCTCGACGATCCGCTCGACCGCTCGGTGCGCCTGCTGGCCGATGGCGCGATCAATACCTCGCAGGGCGGCACCGAGGCGCCGCCGGAGGGCGGCCCGGCGCACGACGCGCCGGCCGCGCCGGAACCGGAGGCGTATGACGGCGGCGATGGCGAAGGGCTGGCCACCGGCGACCTCGACTGGGGCAGCGCCGGCAGCGGCAAGGGCCCGGACGACGACGATGCCCGCCCGCAGCTGGAAGCGAGCCACCGCAGCCTGCGCGAGCACCTGATGGAGCAGATGCGCGTCACGGTCCTCGAATCCCGCGATCGCGCCCTGGTGGAACTGATCATCGACGCGCTGGACGACAACGGCTATCTCGAAGAGAGCCTGGAAGAGATCCATGAACGCTTGCCGGAAGAGCTGGAAATCGAGATCGACGAGTTGCGCACGGCCCTGAAACTGCTGCAGAGCTTCGACCCGCCCGGCATCGGCGCCCGCAACGCCTCCGAATGCCTGGCGCTGCAGATCCGGCGCATGCCGAACGTGCCGCTGGTGACCCGCCGCATGGCGCTGTGCATCGTCGAAAAACACCTGCAATGGTTCGCCCAGCGCGACTTCAACAAGCTCAAGAAGGCGCTCGATTGCGATGACGAAGACTTGCGAGAGGCGCAGGCCGTGATTCGCCAATGCAATCCGCATCCGGGCGCCGCCTTCGCACCCGACGTGTCAGACTATGTGGTACCGGACGTGGTGGTGAAGAAAGGACGCAACGGCTGGGTCGTCACACTGAACAACGACGTGATGCCGCGCCTGCGTGTCAATGCGCTGTATGCCAGCCTGCTCAAGCAGGGCAAGGGCGAATCGCAGATGAGCGCCCAGTTGCAGGAAGCCAAGTGGCTCATCAAGAACATGCGCCAGCGCTTCGACACCATCCTCCGCGTGGCCCAGGCCATCGTCGAGCGGCAGAAGAACTTTTTCTCGCATGGCGCTGTGGCAATGAGGCCCCTTGTGTTGCGCGAGATTGCTGATACACTGGGCCTGCACGAGAGCACTATCTCTCGGGTAACAACTCAAAAATACATGCTGACCCCTCACGGCATGTTTGAGTTGAAGTACTTTTTTGGCAGCCATGTCGCAACCGAAGCTGGTGGGGAAGCTTCCTCGACTGCGATCAGGGCGCTGATTGTGCAATTCACAGGAGCCGAAGACCCGAAGAACCCTTTATCCGACAGTAAGATTGCGGACATGCTGGGTGAACAAGGCATGGTGATTGCACGGCGCACCGTCGCCAAGTATCGCGAAGCATTGAAAATCCCTCCAGTCAGCCTCCGCAAGTCTTTGTAGTCACTCTTTGCTTTTCATGCAGTGCATGGGTTCCTCTGCGCCGCCGTCTTGATTGGTGGAGACCGCACGAACCTGTAAATATTTCTTTAGGAGTGTGTGTATGAATCTGACTATCAGTGGACACCATATCGACGTTACCCCTGCCATTCGCGAGTATGTGCAGAACAAGCTGGAACGCGTTAGACGCCATTTCGATCAGCTGATCGATGTAAGTGTGATCCTGAGTGTAGATAATCTCACCGAGAAAGAAAAAAGGCAGAAGGCGGAAATCAATCTGCGCATGTCGGGCAAAACGGTATTCGTCGAAAGCGTCGCGCAAGACTTGTATGCGGCCATCGACACGCTGATCGACAAGCTGGACCGCCAGGTCATGAAGCACAAGGATAAAGTGCAGAACCACAATCACGAAACCATCAAGCACCTGAGCGAGAGCGAGATCCCCGCGTCGCCCGCATAACGACGGGCGCAGGTCTGCTGCAACAAAAGGGCGCGCGATGCGCCCTTTGTTATGTCAGCACTGAAGGATTTATGCCACACCCTTCGCATCCATGGCTAGAATGAGGCCAATAACGACAACGATGCGAGACACCATGACCGACCACGTCCATACGAAGGTGCGCAACGGCACCGGCTTCATCACACTCGACCGTCCCAAGGCATTGAACTCGCTGTCGCTCGACATGATCCGGACGATCACGGGCACGCTGCTGTCCTGGCGCGACGACGATGACATTGCCGCCGTCGTCATCCGCAGCACTACCGAGAAGGCCTTGTGCGCGGGCGGCGATATCCGCTTCTTCCATGCCGCCGGCAGCGCCACGCCGCAGGGCGGCAGTGCCCAGATCGAGGATTTCTTCACCGAGGAATATGCGCTGAACTATGTCGTGCACTGCTTCCCCAAACCGTATGTCGCCGTGATGGATGGCGTGGTGATGGGCGGCGGCATGGGCATTGCGCAGGGCGGCCCGCAATGCGGCGTGCGCGTGGTGACGGACCGCACGCGCCTGGCGATGCCCGAGGTAAACATCGGCCTGTTCCCCGACGTGGGCGGCAGCTACTTCCTGTCGCGCGCGCCCGGCAAGCTCGGCATTTACCTGGCGTTGACCGCCGTCACGATCGGCGCGGCCGATGCGCTGTATTGCAAGCTGGCGGACCATTACGTGCCCGCGCCCGAGCTGCCACTGCTGGCCGACCTGGTCGGTTCCACGGCCGGCGCCGGCCTGCGCGAGGCGGTCGCCATGTTCGCCCGCCCGCTGCGCGAGGAAGCGGGCCCGTCGGAATTGCAGGCGCACCGCGCACTGATCGACGACCATTTCTCGCAGCATTCCGTGCTGGACATCGTCGCCTCGCTGCGCCGCGACGATCACCCGTTCGCGCAGAAGACACTGGCCGCGATGGAACGCCGCTCGCCGCTGATGATGCGCGTCACGCTCGAGATGATCCGGCGCGGCGCCACGATGGGCATTGCCGACTGCCTGCGCATGGAACGCAACCTGGTGCGACGCACCTTCGAGCACGGCGAGGTGATCGAAGGCGCGCGCGCGCTCGTCATCGATAAGGACCATGCGCCGCGCTGGAATCCACCCACGCTGGAAGCGGTGACGGACGAGATGGTGGCGCGCTTCTTTGAGCCGGCCTGGCCTTCGTGGGCCCATCCGTTGCGGCACCTGTGAGGCCGTCTTGGACCGCCGCGCATTCCTGACATGGACCGCCGCTGCGCTGGCGCTGCCGGCTCGCGCCGACGAGGCCGCCGAGCCGGTGCTGCTGGTAGACCACCACCAGCACCTGTTCAGCCCGGCAATGGCGCGGCTGCTCGACACGGGCGCGGGCGGACCGCCCGCGATCGCGGGGAAGGACGTGATCGCGCTGCTCGACACCGCCGGCATCCGGCGCGCCGCGCTGCTGTCCGTGGCCTATGTGTGGGGCAGCCCGGCGCGCAAGATCGACGACGAGTACACCAAGGTGCGCGCCGAGAACGACTTCAACGGCGCGCAGGCGGCGCTGTACCCGGACCGGCTGCGCGCGTTCTGCAGCTTCAATCCGCTGAAGAATTACGCGCTGGAAGAACTGGAACGGTGCGCGGCGCTGCCCGACCTGAAGCATGGCATCAAACTACACTTCGGCAATTCAGACGTGCAGCTGGACGTGCCCGAGCATGTGGCGCGCCTGCGGCAGGTGTTCGCCGCGGCCAATGCGAAGAAGATGGCGATCGTCGTGCACATGCGCGCGTCGGTGTCGAAGCGGCGCCCGTACGGCGCCGCGCAGGCACGCATCTTCCTGGATGAGCTGCTACCCGCCGCGCCGGACGTGACGGTACAGGTGGCCCACCTCGCCGGCACCGGCCCCGGCTATGACGATCCACCGTCCGACGAGGCGGTGGGGGTACTGGCCGAAGCCGTGGCCGCGCATGATGCGCGTACGAAACGGTTGTGGTTCGACGTGGCCACCATGGCCAATCCTGAGATCACGCCGCCGCAGCGGGAAAAGCTGGCCCGGCGCATCCGCCAGATCGGTGCGGACCGGGTGCTGTTCGGCTCTGACGCGGCGGCCGGCAAGAACCTGCGGCCGCGCGAGAGCTGGGCCGCCTTCCGGCAGCTGCCGTTGACGGAGGCGGAGTTCAAGCGAATTGCGGGGAATGTGGCGCCGTACATGAGGTAGCGGCTTGAGGGTGAACGCTGCGGCGAGGGGACCACTTGGTGTCAGGCACCTTTTTCTTCCAGAAAAAGGTGCCTGACACCGGTTTTCCTACGCCAACTAACTTTGTTCCCTATGCCTTAGCACCACCCGCTCCGTCGGATTGAAATGCCGCGCCAGCCGCTCCGCCATGTAGACGGAGCGATGCTGCCCGCCCGTGCACCCGATGGCTACCGTCAGGTAACTGCGATTGTCGCTCTTGAATGCGGGCAGCCATTTCTCGATGAATGCGCGGATGTCGGCGAACATTTCCTCGGCACTCGGCTGGGCGTCGAGGAAGGCGATCACGGGGGCGTCCCGGCCGTTCAAGGGACGCAGGGCCAGGTCGTAGTAGGGATTCGGGATCGCGCGCACGTCGAAGACGAAGTCGGCATCCTGCGGCACGCCCACCTTGAACGCGAACGATTCGAAGAACAGCGTCAGCGGGGCGTTCTCGCTTTCGACGAGTTCCTTGATCCACGCGCGCAGCTTGTTAGCCGAGATTTCCGACGTGTCGATCACATGCCCCAGCTGCTCGATCGCGGAGAGGCGTTCCCGTTCCTCGCCGATGCACTCGATCAGCGTGCGCCGCGCGGCCGGATTCTGGCCGGGGCGGAGTTCATGCGACAGGGGGTGGCTGCGGCGCGTTTCCGAGAAACGGGCAACGAGCGAATGGGTATTCGCGGTGAGGAACATGATCTTCACGTCATGCCCCAGTTCGCGCAGCTTGCGCACGTCTCCCGGCAGGCTCGCCAGCGACGCGGCACTGCGCGCATCCACCGCCACGGCCAGCGCGGCCGTGCCTTCCTCGGCCAGTGTGGCGACGAGGTTGGCCAGCAGGGCTGGCGGCAGGTTATCCACGCAGTAGTAGCCGGTGTCTTCGAGAACGTTCAGGGCCACCGATTTGCCCGAGCCGGAAATGCCGGTAATGAGAACGATACGCATGCGCGCATGATACCTGAAAACGCGGCTGGCACGATGGGCGCTTCAACGCCGCCAGAAACGGTCGAGCAAAGGTGTCACGCTGGTGCCATGCACCACGATCGACAGCATGATGACGGCGATGGTGATGCTCGTCAGGCTGCGCGCCAGCGGTTCCGGCAAGCCATGGTTGATCGCATACATCAGGTAGTACAGCGAGCCGATGCCGCGCACGCCGAACCAGGCAATGATCGCCCGGCCCTCCGTATTGCCGGGACGGAGCACGAGCAGCACGCTGAGCGGCCGGGCCACGAGGAACAGGAACAGCGCGGTGGCCCAGCCGCGCCAGTCGGCGTACCAGTCCACGGCAGCGCCCCCGAGCAGCAGCACGAGCGTCAGCTCGGACAGGCGCTCCAGGTGTTCCTTGAACAGCAGCGAGTTCGCCGAAATGGTGTCCTGCGCCGGTGCGATGCCGTTCCCGGTCTGCACCGTCTTGCCGATGCGTGCCGCCAGGGTCAGCTCCGCCTGGCGCAGCGCGACGCCGGCCGCGAACACGGCAAGGAAGCCCCAGGCGCCGGCCGCGACCGCCAAACCATACGAGACGGCGATGAGGCCCAGTCCCATCAAGTCGTCAAGGACTTCGTGGCCGGGCCGGTAGAGGCGCAGCCTGTGGCTGAGCCGCGCAAGACCTGCGCCGCAGGCACCGCCGATCGCGATGCCGCCGACCGTTCCCCACAGCACCTCCAGGCCCAGCCAGTGCAGGCCGTATGGCCCCAGGTCGTGCAGGCCGAGCAAGCCCAGGCCGAGCATCACGAACGGGAAAGCGCTGCCGTCATTCATGCCCGCCTCGCAGCTCAGTGCGAAGCGCAGCGGGTCCTTGTCGCCGGCGTGGCGCAGCTGGACGTCGCTGGCGAGCACCGGGTCGGTGGGGGCCAGAGTCGCCCCCAGCAGGACGCCAACCCCGAGCGGCAAGCCCAGCACGTAGTAGCAGAACAGGGTGATGAGGAGGACCGAGATCGCCATCGCCAGCCACGCCAGGCGGATCGGTGGCATCCAGCGCCGCCGCGTGACCGGCACAGGCATCTTGATGCCCGCCGAGAACAGCGAAATCAGCACGGCCACCTCGGTCAGCACCTCGAGCAGCGGTGCTTCCGCGATGGGGTCGTAGGAAAAAATATGCAAGCCGAGCGGCCCCAGCACCAGGCCGACGGCCAGGTAGATCATCGCGGAGGTGAAGGGGAGGTGGGCGATCGGCGTTCCCCACAGTCCGCGTGCCAGCATCAGGAGGCCGATCAGCAGGAACCACTGGTAAGTCGCCATGGGGGGAACCGGAAGCCGAAGGCCCGATGTTAGCGGGTGTCACCCCGGCGTGGCGCCAGCGAGGCATCTGCCTTGCGACGCTGCACACGAGCCTCGCAAGGCAGATCGTCTTGGCAGCAGGTCAGGCGCCAGGCTCGGACCAGGCCGTGGTGTCAGGCCGTGGTGTCGGACACGTTTTTCCGGGCATTATCCGGAAAAAGGTGTACGACACCGGTTGTCCGACGATGCATCAAGGGAGAACCGGTGTCGTACACCATTTCCTGCGGAAATGGTGTACGACACCAAGCCCGACGTTGCGATGAAGGGGACTTCAGTCCCCGCTCATTGCCTGCCGTTGGTGGAGCAGGAATTCGCCGAGCCTGCTCGGCGCTGGGGAACGGTGCCCGCTTGTAAGCGGGCACTCCTTGGCAACGTTGCGATGAAGGGGACTTCAGTCCCCGCTCATTGCCTGCCGTTGCCGCTCCATGAACTCCTGCAAGGTATCGATACCGCGCAGCTGCAGGATGGTATTGCGCACGGCCGCCTCCAGCAGCACGGCGATGTTGCGGCCGGCCGCGACGGGGATCACGACCTTGCGGATCGGCAGGCCCAGCACGTCTTCCGTCGGGAACTGGAAGGGCAGGCGCTCCACTTCTTCCTCGAGCGCCGAGCGGCGCACGAGGTGGACGATCAACTTCAGGCGCATCTTGCGGCGCACGGCCGTTTCGCCGAAGATTGCCTTGATGTCCAGCAGGCCCAGGCCGCGCACTTCGAGCAGGTTCTGCAGCAGGGGCGGGCAACGGCCCTCGATCATGTTCGGCGCGATGCGGGAAAATTCGACCGCGTCGTCCGCCACCAGGCCGTGGCTGCGCGAAATCAGTTCCAGCCCCAGCTCGCTCTTGCCGAGCCCGGAATCGCCGGTGATCAGCACGCCGACCCCGAGCACGTCCATGAACACGCCGTGCATGATGATGCGCTGCGCCAGCTTCTTCGACAGGTACACGCGCAGGAAGTCGATCACCTGCGCGGCGGGCAGCGGCGTGGAGAACAGGGGGATGTTCTTTTCATCGCAGATCGCAAGGATGTCCGGCGGCGTTTCCAGTCCCTGCGCCACGATCAGCGCCGGCGGGCCACCGGCGATCAGCTCGCCGATCACATGGGCCCGGGTGAGCGCCTTCAGCCGGTGGTAATAATTGATTTCCTGGTGGCCGAACACCTGGATGCGGCCCGGGTGGATCGTGTTCAGGTGGCCCACCTGGTCGGCGGCCGAAGCGGCGTCACCGGAGATCGTGCGCTCGCCGCCGGGAAAGCCCGCGAACCAGCCCAGTTGCAGAGATTCCCGATTGTCGTCGTACAGGCGCTGGATCGTCAGGGGGCTTTGCAGCATGGGCTGTTCTTATTGGATGGAAACGCGGAGCCCGTTCAGCCGGCGGCCTGCAGGCTGGGCTGCCAGTTGACGATGCGGCGATGCACGGAACGGGGATCGGGATCGGTGGACAGCGCCTGGCGGAATGCATCGTCCGAGAACATTTCCGCGATCTCGGAAAGGATTTCCAGGTGCTGCTGCGTCACGTGATCGGGGATCAGCAGGAAGAACAGCAGGTTCACCGGCTTGCCGTCCGGCGATTCGAACGGAATCGGTTCGGCCAGCCGCACGAACGCTGCCAGCGGCGATTTCAGGCTTTTCGCCCCCTTGACCCGGCCGTGCGGCACGGCGACACCATGGCCCAACCCCGTCGAACCCAGCCGTTCACGGGCAAACAGATTGTCCGAAACGGTCGAGCGGGCGATACCGCAATTGTTCTCGAAGATCAGGCCTGCTTGCTCGAAAGCGCGCTTCTTGCTGGAGACTTCCAGGTCCAGTTGAACGTTCTCGGGCGAAAGGATTTTACTCAGGTTGTTCATAACGCGACGTAATTGGTGCGGCGCACAAAGATGGCTGGCGAGCAGAATTATAGGCCTCTTTCCGTGCCGTGTAACCCGAAATTGCTCGGACCGGGAACGGCGCCGCGCCGCCGGTCGACCCACCTTGCACGCGCTGGAATGTAGCCGACATGGCAAGCGATGCTCCAGGCGCTATTTCCACGTTCAAACAAATGGGAGCGCCGCTTATTCGCTCGTGCAAACCCTGTTTAGCCAATTATTGCGCGTTTCGGCCGAACGCGCTGCGGGGAAGCTGAAGCTGAGCATACTTTCACAATGGATACTTTGTGATGGCTCAATTATTGTCGTGCGTTGCGTAAATTCGACGGCCTTCCAGCCTTCGTGAAGTTGCTGCGCCAGGGATTGATGTCGAGGCCGCCACGGCGGGTATACCGGGCATAGACCGTCAGGTGCGAAGGTTTGCATTCGCGCATGATGTCCACGAAGATCCGCTCCACGCACTGCTCGTGGAACTCGTTGTGCTCGCGAAAGCCGATCAGGTATTTCAGCAGGCTTTCCTGGTCGATCTGCGGTCCGGCATAGCTGATCTGCACGCTGCCCCAGTCCGGCTGGCCCGTGACGAGGCAGTTCGATTTCAGGAGGTGCGACACGAGCGTTTCCTCGACGGGCGCTTCCTCGAAATTGGCCTTCAGGATCGTGGGCTGCGGCGAGTAATTGTCGACTTCGATATCGAGGCGGTCCAGCAGCAGGCCTTCCAGCTCGCCCATCTCCAGCTTGCCGAAATCTTCCTGCATCGTCAGCACCACGTGCACGTTCGCGCCGGTGGCGGCCGACAGGTCCTGTTGCAGCAGGTCGCGCAGCGCTTCCGGTCCACCCAGCCGCGTCTGGTTAAACGAATTCAGGTACAGCTTGAAGGACTTGGACTCGATGATGTTCGGCGAGTCGGCCGGCACCGTGAAGCGCGCCACGGCCACCTGCGGCTTGCCGCGCATGTTCAGCCACGACAGTTCGTAGGCATTCCAGATATCGACGCCGAAGAAGGGCAGCGTGCCCGAAAGGCCGAGCTCGTCGCGCTTGCCGACGCGGGGAATCGGAAACAGCAGCTCCGGCGCGTAGTCGGTGCGGTAAGCGGAGTTCTTGCCGAGTGGAGATTGTTCGGGAGAGTTCGACATGGCAGGCCTTCAAAACGGGACAGCCTGCCATGGTAGCGGAAAACGACAACCGGTGACAGGCACCGGCTTTTTTGAAATATTCCCGAAACCCGGTGACAGGCACCCGGTTTTTTTGAAACATTTACAGAAACCTGGTCCCTGGGGGATGCTCGGCGATTACAGGAACAGCTTGTAGACCGGATTGTGCGTCTCGTCCCAGTACCGGTAGCCCAGCGTGGCGAGGAACTTGCCGAACTCTTCCATCTCTTCCGGCGGGACTTGCAGCCCGATCAGGATGCGGCCCACGTCGCCGCCTTGCGAGCGGTAGTGGCACAGCGAGATGTTCCAGTTCGGCGCCATGCTGTCCAGGAAGCGCATCAGCGCGCCCGGGCGCTCGGGGAACTCGAAGCGGTACAGCAGTTCGTCGCGCGCCAGTGCGCTCTTGCCGCCGACCAGGTGGCGCAGGTGCGACTTGGCCAGTTCGTCATGCGTCAGGTCCAGCGTCTTGAAATCGTGTTCCTCGAAACGGCGCGCCAGCGCGCTCGATTCGCCGCGGTCGGCGATCTGCACGCCGACGAACACATGGGCCTGTTCCTGGTCGCTGATGCGGTAGTTGAACTCGGTCACGTTGCGCGGGCCGATCAGCGAGCAGAAGCGCTTGAAGCTGCCGCGCTGTTCGGCCATCGTCACGGCGAACACGGCTTCGCGGAATTCGCCCAGCTCGGCGCGCTCGGCCACGAAGCGCAGCCGGTCGAAGTTCATGTTCGCGCCGGACGTGATCGTGATCAGCG
This sequence comes from Massilia sp. METH4, assembly GCF_037094685.1. NCBI lineage: Bacteria > Pseudomonadati > Pseudomonadota > Betaproteobacteria > Burkholderiales > Oxalobacteraceae > Massilia > Massilia sp. METH4. The sequence goes on from NZ_CP146614.1 coordinate 2,374,835, forward strand.
TCGCGTTCTGGATCGGGTTCTTGGTGAGCGCGGCGCGCTCGACGTAGGCCTTGGCACCGGCCACGGCCAGGGCGCCGGAAGGCTCGAGGATCGAGCGCGTATCGGTGAACACGTCCTTGATGGCCGCGCAGATCGCGTCGGTGTCCACGATGATCACATCATCCACGTACTGCTGCGCGAGGCGGAAGGTTTCCTCGCCAACCAGGCGCACAGCGGTGCCGTCGGCGAACAGGCCCACGTCCGGCAAGGTGACGCGCTCGCCGGCCTTCAGGCTGCGGGCCATCGCGTCGGCATCGAACGTTTCGACGCCGATGATCTTGATGTCGGGGCGGATCTGCTTGATGTAGGCGGCCACGCCGGAGATCAGGCCGCCGCCGCCGATCGCCACGAACACGGCATGGATGGGGCCGGAATGCTGGCGCAGGATCTCCAGGCCGATCGTGCCCTGGCCGGCGATCACGTCCGGATCGTCGAACGGGTGCACGAACGTGAGCTTCTGTTCCTGTTCCAGCGTGAGGGCATGGTGGTATGCATCGGTGTACGACTCGCCGTGCAGCACCACTTCCACGTTGTCGCCGCCGCGCGCCTTCGCCGCCTGGATCTTCACGAGCGGGGTAGTGGTCGGCATCACGATGACGGCGCGGCAACCCATGCGTGCGGCGGACAGGGCCACGCCCTGCGCATGGTTGCCGGCCGAGGCGCAGATCACGCCGCGCTTCAACTGCGCATCCGACAGGTGGGCCATCTTGTTGTAGGCGCCGCGGATCTTGAAGCTGAAAACGTCCTGAATATCCTCGCGCTTGAAGTAAATTCGGTTCTGGTAGCGCTGCGACAGGGTCGGCGCCAGCTCCAGCGGCGTTTCATGGGCAACGTCGTAGACGCGCGCGGTAAGGATCTTCTTCAGGTAGTCGGTAGTCATGGTCTTCGAACGGAGTGAATCCTGGCGGATGGCGGATGCGTGGCCTTGGCGACGGGTGACCGGAAGGGTTGCCGAAAGCTGCGCGAATAGAAACAGGATCGCATGGGTGGACGCGCCTGTTCATTCGTGCGGTATTGACAGGGGTCGAAACATTATAATGGCAAGCCTGAGCGCTTCGGCAAAACTTCATGTCATTACGCAAATTGACCCCGAACGATTCGCTTCCCCATCATCGACTCCGCATGATCGAAACCGCATGATCGAAAATGCCATTGCCTGGCTGCTGGCGTTCCTGGCGGCGCCGGAAGTGGGGTTGACGTCCGTCTTCATCATCGCCTTCGTTTCCGCGACCCTCGTTCCGCTCGGTTCCGAACCGGCCGTCTTTGCCGTTTGCAAGGCCAATCCCGACATGTTCTGGCCCGCCATCCTGGTGGCCACGTGCGGCAATACGCTGGGCGGCATCGTCGATTACTGGATGGGCTATTACGCAAAGGAAGCGTTCGCGAAGGAGCGCGCAAGCCGCTGGTTCGGCTGGCTGTCGCACTACGGCGCGAAGACGATGCTGCTGTCCTGGGTGCCCGCCATCGGCGATCCGCTGTGCACCCTGGGTGGCTGGCTGAAGCTGCCGTTCTGGCCCGCTGTCGGCTATATGGCAATCGGCAAGTTCGCCCGTTACCTGACGATGACGGCCGCGCTGCTGTACATTCCGGACGGTTTTTGGCGCTCCCTGGCGCAGGCGCTGGGTGGTTGAAACACTACACTTTATTTTCCCCCACCGGAATCAGCGCATTTTTTTGACGTTTAGACATGCTCGGACCGCATCGATTTCGTCATTTCCTGCTGTCAACCAAATAATATCTTGTCACTTGACGCTCGGTTAACCCGGCAAGAAATAGGGCTGTTGGGGCGTGGTGCGCCGCAATAAGCTAAAATGGACCCCTTAGTGATCCCATCAAGCGTCCTTGTCTTCCCCCCATAGAATGAACGCCCCAGCACAAATCCAGGCCCTGCTCGCCGAATCGCCGGACGGCCACGCGCCGACCCGCCTGCGCGAAATCCCGTACAACTACACTTCGTTCTCCGACCGCGAGATCGTCATCCGCCTGTTGGGCGAGGAATCGTGGCAGCTGCTGGACGAGCTGCGCGGCGCGCGCCAGACCGGCCGCTCCGCCCGCATGCTGTACGAAGTGCTGGGCGATATCTGGGTGGTGCGCCGCAACCCCTACCTGCAGGACGACCTGCTGGACAACCCGAAGCGCCGCCAGGCGTTGATCGACGCGCTGCATCACCGCCTCTCCGAGGTGGACAAGCGCCGCATGACGGTGGACGCGGGCGAATCGGGTGAGTCCGCCGCGCGCCGCGCCGCCAATGTCGAGAAGCTGCTGGCCGCCGCCAACAAGGCCGTGGCAGACTTCGGCGAGGAATTCCGCCAGATGTACGACCTGCGCAAGCGCGCGGTCAAGGTGCTGGGCCGCTATACGGCCAAGCACAATATCCGCTTCGACGGCATGAAGCGCATCACGCACGTGACCGACGCCACCGACTGGCGCGTCGAATACCCGTTCGTGGTGCTGACGCCGGACGCCGAGGATGAAATGGCCGGCCTGGTGAAGGGCTGCATCGAGCTCGGGCTGACGATCATCCCGCGCGGCGGCGGCACCGGCTACACGGGCGGCGCGATTCCGCTGACGCCCCTGTCGGCCGTGATCAACACGGAAAAACTGCTGCGCATCGACCCGGTGGAGATGAAGGTCCTGCCGGGCCTGGAGCGCGATTACGCAACCATCTTCACGGAAGCGGGCGTGATCACGAACCAGGTGTCCGGCGCCGCCGAAAAGGCCGGCTTCGTGTTCGCGGTCGACCCCACGTCGGCGCACGCCTCGTGCATCGGCGGCAATATCGCCATGAACGCGGGCGGCAAGAAGGCCGTGCTGTGGGGCACGGCGCTGGACAACCTGGCATCGTGGCGCATGGTCGACCCGAACGGCGACTGGCTGGAAGTCACGCGCCTCGACCACAACCTGTCGAAGATCCACGATACGCCGCTGGCCCGCTTCAAGCTGGAATGGACGCACCCGAACGCGAAAGGCGAAGTGAAGGGCGCACCGTTCAAGACCGAGATCCTGGAGATCGAAGGCCGCAAGTTTCGCAAGGAAGGCCTGGGCAAGGACGTGACCGACAAATTCCTGGCCGGCCTGCCGGGCGTGCAGAAGGAGGGCTGCGATGGCCTGATCACGTCCGCCCGCTGGATCCTGCACAAGATGCCGAAGTTTACGCGCACCGTCTGCCTGGAGTTCTTCGGCCAGGCGCGCGATGCGATCCCTTCGATCGTGGAAATCAAGGATTACCTGGACGGCCTGCCGGCCAAGGGCGAGCAGTTCGCCACGTTGCGCCTCGCCGGCCTGGAACACCTGGACGAGCGCTACCTGCGCGCCGTGGGCTATGCCACCAAGTCCAAGCGCGGCGTGCTGCCGAAGATGGCGCTGTTCGGCGACATCGTGGGCGACAACGAGAATGCCGTGGCGCTGGCCGCGTCGGAAGTCGTGCGCCTGGCGAATACCCGCGTGGGCGAAGGCTTCGTGGCCGTCAGCCCCGAAGCGCGCAAGAAGTTCTGGCTCGACCGTGCCCGCACGGCGGCGATCGCCAAGCACACCAATGCGTTCAAGATCAACGAGGACGTCGTCATTCCGCTGAACCGGATGGGCGAGTACACGGACGGCATCGAGCGCATCAACGTCGAGCTGTCGATCAAGAACAAGCTGCAACTGGCGCAGGCGCTGCGTGAATACTTCGAGGCCGGCAATCTCCCAGTCGGCAAGAGCGACGACGCCAGCGACGACCACGTGGGCGACGCTGAAATGCTGGGCGATCGCCCGCAGCAGGCCATCGCCTTGCTGGACGGGGTGCAGGACCGCTGGAGCTTCATCCTGGCGAACCTGGACAAGCCGCTGGCCGACGTGCGCGTGGACCTGATGGGCCTGGGCCTGGGCGAACTCGATCCCGCTTTCGCCGAGCGCCTGGGCCGCCAGCCGCACGCCACGCTGTTCGACGTGGTGCAGGACCGCACGGTGCGCATCAGCTGGAAAAACGAGATCCGCGCCGTGCTGCGCCAGATCTTCAATGGTGGCGCCTACCGCGCGATCCTCGAGCAAGCGCAGGAGATCCACAAGAAGATCCTGCGCGGCCGCGTGTTCGTGGCGCTGCACATGCACGCCGGCGACGGCAACGTGCACACCAACCTGCCGGTGAACTCGGACCACTACGAGATGCTGCAGGACGCGCACCAGGCCGTGGCCCGCATCATGAAGCTCGCGCGTTCGCTGAACGGCGTGATCTCGGGCGAGCACGGCATCGGCATCACGAAGCTGGAATTCCTCACCGAGGACGAGATCGGCGACTTCCGCGACTACAAGCTGCGCGTGGACCCGGAAGGCCGCTTCAACAAGGGCAAGCTGCTGAACCTGCCGGGTATGAATGCGGACCTGCGCAATGCCTACACGCCATCCTTCGGCCTGATGGGCCACGAATCGCTGATCATGCAGCAAAGCGATATCGGCGACATCGCCAACAGCATCAAGGATTGCCTGCGCTGCGGCAAGTGCAAGCCGGTGTGCAATACGCACATCCCGCGCGCGAACATGCTGTACTCGCCGCGCGACAAGATCCTGGCGACGTCGTCGCTGATCGAGGCGTTCCTGTACGAGGAACAGACCCGCCGCGGCATCTCGATCCGCCACTGGGAAGAATTCGAGGACGTGGCCGACCACTGCACCGTGTGCCACAAGTGCGTGACGCCGTGCCCGGTGAACATCGACTTCGGCGACGTGTCGATGAACATGCGTAACCTGCTGCGCAAGATGGACAAGCGCTCGTTCCGTCCGGCCAAGGCGGCCACGATGTTCTTCCTGAACGCGACCGACCCCGGCACCATCGCGGCGGCGCGTACGGCGCTGGTGGGCGTGGGCGGCAAGGCGCAGCGCCTCGGCAACGAGGTGTTCAAGACCGTGGCGCGCGCACAGACGAAGGCGCCGCCGCCCACGACCGGCAAGCCGACCGTGCGCGAGCAGGTGATCCACTTCGTCAACAAGAAGATGCCGGGCAACCTGCCGAAGAAGACGGCGCGCGCGCTGCTGGACATCGAGGACGACAAGATGATCCCGATCATCCGCGACCCGAAGAAGACCAACGCCAACACCGAGGCGGTGTTCTACTTCCCGGGCTGCGGTTCGGAGCGGCTGTTCTCGCAGGTGGGCCTGGCCACCCAGGCGATGCTGTGGGAAGTGGGCGTGCAGACCGTGCTGCCGCCGGGCTACCTGTGCTGCGGCTATCCGCAGCGCGGCGCCGGCGACTACGACAAGGCCGAGAAGATGATGACGGATAACCGCGTGCTCTTCCACCGCATGGCGAACACGCTGAACTACCTGGACATCAAGACCGTCCTCGTGTCGTGCGGCACGTGCTACGACCAGCTGTCGACGTACGAATTCGAGAAGATCTTCCCCGGCTGCCGCATCATGGACATCCATGAATACCTGCTGGAGAAGGGCGTGAAGCTGGAAGGCGTGACGGGTACCCGCTACATGTACCACGATCCCTGCCACACGCCGATGAAGCAGCAGGACCCGTTGAAGACCGTGAACGCGCTGGTGCAGACGCATGACCAGGTGAAGATCGAGAAGAACGACCGCTGCTGCGGCGAGTCGGGCACGCTGGCCGTGACGCGGCCGGACATCTCCACGCAGGTGCGCTTCCGCAAGGAAGAGGAGATGGTCAAGGGTTCGGACAAGCTGCGCGCCGACGGCTTCGACGGCAACGTGAAGATTCTCACGAGCTGCCCGTCGTGCCTGCAGGGCCTGTCGCGCTACAACGAGGATTCGGGTACCACGGCCGACTACATCGTCGTGGAAATCGCCAAGAACCTGCTGGGCGAGAACTGGATGCCGGACTACGTGAAGCGCGCCAACGACGGCGGCATCGAACGCGTGCTGGTGTGACGCGCGGATGAACATGGGCTGCGATCTCTGCAAGCTGCTGGCGGCGCCCCCCGAAGGCGCCGCTGCCGGCACCATCATCTGGCGCGACGATGCCTTGAGCATCGTCGCCGTCGACGAGCCGGGCTACCCCGGCTTCACGCGCGTCGTATGGAACGCGCACGTGAAGGAAATGACGGACCTGGCACCAGGCGAGCGCGATCGCGTCATGCGCGCCGTGTGGGCCGTGGAAGCGGCCCAGCGCGACGTGCTCGCGCCGCACAAGGTCAACGTGGCCAGCTTCGGCAACATGACCCCGCACGTGCACTGGCACGTGATCCCGCGCTATGCCGACGATGCGCACTTCCCGAATCCCACGTGGGGCGCGCGGCAACGCGACCCCGACGCCGGCGCCGTCGCCGTGCGCACCGCGCTGCTGCCCGAGCTGCACGCCACGATCCGCGAACGCCTGAACGAACCGGGTTGAACGAACCGCGTTGAATGAACCTAGCTGACGAATCGAGCTGAACCCCATGCCTACCTGCACTTCCCTGACCCTGCATAACAAGTCGCGCTATCTCGAAATCACCTTCGATGACGGCGCATCGTTCAACATCCCGTACGAGCTGCTGCGCGTGTACTCGCCTTCGGCCGAAGTGCAGGGCCACGGCCCGGGCCAGGAAACGCTGCAGGTCGGCAAGCGCGACGTGGGCATCACCGACCTGGAGCCCGTCGGCCAGTACGCGCTCAAGCCGATCTTCACGGACGGCCACCAGTCCGGCCTGTACACATGGGAATACCTGTACGACCTGGGCGCGAACATGAACGCCCGCTGGCACGACTACATCGGCCGCCTGCACGCCGCCGGCTTCTTCGGCGACACCGGCCGCGAACCGGGCGCCGTGCTGCACGGCACCAGCACCCACACCCACCACGGCGGCTGCGGCCACCGGCACTAAGTTTCCATGAACCGGGGTCTAACCCGTTTCCAGGAAATACAGTCATGTAGAACGGCTGCCCGGACCCCGGCGCAGCCGTTTTTCGTTGCGGATACGCTGCGGGGGACAGTCCCCCGGGGACTGTCCCCTGTTGTTTTGTCCCTCCGGGGACAGTCCCCTGTTGTTTTGCGACCAGCTCAGCGGTAGGGGTAAAGGGGCATCCAAGGCCGCTGGAACGAGAACATTCAGGCAAGATTCTGTTGCTGCCGGGCTACTTTTTTGCCGAAACGTAGCAGTGCGGCATTGTATGGAGCAGTGGGGCGGACGAGAATAATGATCGTTCGAAGTCCGTCTTTCCAGGAAGAGTCCATGCCCAAACTTACCGTCCGTTTCAGCCTGATGGCGGCGCTGTGCCTGTTCACCGCGATGATCGCGATCGGCGCGGCGCTCGGCGTCTTCATGATCAACCGTTCCAACCACGCCCTGTCGCTGGTGCAGGACATCGCCACGGAAACCCAGGCGATCAACGAGGTGTACAAGGACACGACCCGCGCCCGCACGAGCCTCAATCGCGCCTATTCCGAGTCGAAGGAAGGCGCCCAGGGCCCGTCCACCGGCAATGCGATGGAAAATGTCGTCAAGTACCAGGACCAGATCCGCAAGGGCCGCGACGAGTTCGCGGCCAGCGCGCCGTCGTCGGGCACCGACCTGGCGTTGCGCAAGGAACTGATCGAGTCTGTCGAGCCGATGACCGCTGCCATCGACGAAGCCGCCGCCGCGCTGCGCAAGGGCGATTCCGCTACGTTCGCGGCGATCAGCAGCAAGCAGCTGGCGCCGGCCGGTGCGAAGTTCACCACCTTGCTGCAGAAGTTCCAGAAGCAGAACACCGAGCGCGGCGAGAAGCTGATTGCCGAGCGCGACGGCGAATACCGCATGGTGCTGTGGCTCGTGGCGCTCGGCCTGGGCGTCGCGCTGGCCATGGTGATCGGCATGCACGTCTTCCTGCGCAACCTGGTCATTGCTCCGCTCGAGCGTGCTGTCGACTTGCTCGATGGCGTCGCGCATGGCGACCTGACCGCCCGCGTCGACGTACAGGGCGACAATGAAATCGGGCGCCTGATGCGCGGCATCGCGAAGATGCAGCAAAGCCTCATCGAGATGGTGGGCAATGTGCGCACCGGCGCCCAGGCGATCGGCTCGGCCGCGAACGAGGTGGCTCTCGGCAACCAGGACCTGTCGTCGCGCACCGAAAGCCAGGCCAGCGCACTGGAGGAAACGGCGGCCACGATGGAAGAGCTGACCAGCACCGTGCAAAGCACCGCCGACAACACCATGCAGGCGCGCGAGCTGGTGGAGCAGGCGTCCACCAAGGCAGTCGCCGGCGGCGCCGTGATGGGCCAGATGTCCGAGACGATGGCGGCGATCGACGCATCGTCGCGCAAGGTCGTCGACATCATCGGCGTGATCGACAGCATCGCGTTCCAGACCAACATCCTGGCGCTGAACGCCGCCGTGGAAGCGGCGCGTGCCGGCGAGCAGGGCCGCGGCTTCGCCGTGGTGGCCTCCGAGGTGCGGACGCTGGCGCAGCGCAGCGCGTCGGCTGCCAAGGAGATCAAGGCACTGATCGACGACTCCGTCGACAAGGTCGGCTCCGGCAGCATGCTGGCCACTCAGGCCGCGCAGGCGATGAACGAGATGGTGACGAGCGTCGGGCGCGTGACCGGCATCGTGGTGGACATCGCCGAAGCGAGCCGCGAGCAAAGCAACGGGATCGCCCAGGTGAACCAGTCGATCACGCAGATGGACGAAGTCACGCAGCGCAATGCCGCGCTGGTGGAAGAGGCGGCGGCCGCCACGCAGGCAATGCAGCACGAGACGCAGAACCTGCTGAACGCCGTGAGCGCATTCAAGCTGTCGAACGATGCCTTTGCCGCGCCCGCGCAGGCAGCGGCATCCGCACCGGCCAAGCCCGTTACTGTAAAACCGGCACTGCCGCGCGTGACGACAGCGCCGGCACCCAAGGCGCCGGCAGCCAAGGCAACGCCACCGCGCACGCAAAAGCCTGCCCCTGCCAAGGCGGCCGCAGCGGACGAGTGGGAAGAGTTCTAAGCCTCCCCGGCGGCGCCTCTCACTGGCGCCGCCAGGTCCACGCCTGCGTGGCGATCGTCACCGGGCGCGGAATCAGCTTCTCGCGGTAGAACAGGTCCGCCACCTTCTGCTGGTTGGCCACGATCGCCGCGTCCATCGGCATCACGCCCGCCGTCTGGCGCCCCAGCCAGGTGGTGATCACGTCCGGCGGCACGCCCACCTGCGGCGCCATCATCGCCACCATTTCCTCCCGATGCGCATTGGCCCATTTGCCGGCCTGTGCGATCTGTTCCAGCAACGTGGCCACGGCGCGCGGCGAGCGCTGCACGAATGCGCGCGAAGCGAGATAGAAGCCGTTGGCCTGCAACAGCCCGGTGTAGTCGGCGACCACGCGGGCGTTGTATGACTTCTGGGCGGCGGCCAGGTAAGGGTCCCACACCACCCATGCATCGACGCTGCCGCCATCGAACGCGGCGCGCGCTTCGGAAGGGCCGAGGAAGATCGGCTTCACGTCGCGCAGCGTCAGCCCGGCCTTGTTCAGCGCCGCCACCAGCAGCAGGTGCGAGCCGGAACCCTTGGCAAAGGCGATGCGCTTGCCCTTCAGCTGCGCCACCGTGCGGATCGGCGAGTCGGGCTTGACGATGATCGCCTCGCTGGCGACCGGCGGCGGTTCGGCCCCCACGTATACGACGTCGATGCCGGCCGCCTGCGCGAAGATGGGCGGCGGCGCGCCCGTGGTGCCGAAATCGATGCTGCCGGCATTGAGCGCTTCGAGCATCTGCGGTCCGGCAGGGAACTCGATCCATCTCACGGTGGTGCCGGATGGCGCGAACGCCTTTTCGACGGCGCCCTGGCGCTTGAGCGCCGTCAGCAGGCCGCCGCCCTTCTGGAAGCCGATCCGTATCGTCTCGGCACGGCCCGGCAGTGCCGTCAGCAGCGCCATGGCCAGCACGGCCGTGAAAAACTTCTTCATCATCTCTCCTGTTTTCAAGTGCTTTCCCGCTCGATCAGTTCGCAGTCGAGCAGGTTCAATCGGGCCGGCCTGGGATCGGCCGGCAATGCGCCCAGCGCCTGCAGGATGCGTTGCGCGGCGATCTCGCCGATCTCCCGCCCCGGCGGGCGGATCGTGGTGAGGCTGGGCAGCAGCAGCGGCGAGAACGCATAGTCGCCAAAGCCCATCAGCGCGCAACGCCGCGGCACCTCCAGTCCGGCGCGCTGCGAGGCGAGCAGGGCGCCGGCCGCCAGGTTGTCGTTGGCGAAGATGATTGCATCGGCCTTGCGCTTGCCGCGGGTCAGTTTCTCCAGCGCCTCCCGGCCCGCGTCGAACGGCGCCGCTTCGGTCGGGGCATACGTCCACGGATCCAGCCCGTGCTCTTCCAGCACGGCCGCGTAGCCGTCCCGGCGATCCAGTGCCGACAGGTCGCCGGCCAGGCTGTTCTGCACGAAGGCGATGCGCCGGTAGCCTTTCGCGAGCAGGTGGCGCGCCGCCTGCGCCCCGACTTCGCGGTTCGAGTAGCCCACCTGGATGGGCTTGCGGCGCGGTGCGTAATCCCAGGTCTCGACGACAGGAATGCCGGCCGCCGCCAGCATCGCCTCGGTGCCACGCGTGTGGAAACGGCCGACCACGGCCAGTGCGGCGGGCGACCAGCCCAGGAAGGCCCGCACGGCGTTTTCTTCCTGCTCGGCCGAGAAGTAGCTCGATGCCAGCAGCACCTGGTAGCCGTGGCGGTTCAGCGTGTCGTTGAAGCTCTGGATCGTGCTGGCGAAGATCGGCCCCGAGATATTCGGCACGACCATGCCCACCACCTTGTTGTGCGCCGACGAGAGCCCGCCGGCGGCGAGGTTCGGCACGTAGTTCAACTGCGCGATCGCCGCGTCGATCCGCGCCCCCAGTTCTTCCGAAACGAAGCCGTTCTTCTTCAGGTAGCGCGAGACCGTGATGGAACCGACGCCAGCCAGTTTCGCCACGTCGTGAATGGTGGCGCGCCCGGAACCGCGGCGTTTCTTCGATGGTGTGCACATATTCTCAAACGACATATCGATGCGTGATTTGATTCTTTGACTTCATTTTTGCGTTCGCAGACACTGCGACGGTATCGGTACCATGGAAAAAAGTTTAACAGTCAGCGCATCGGGCACCAAGCTGGTTTTATGCAGGTGCAGAACGGTTTTTCGCATATTGGGGATTTCATGAAAAGGCAGCACAAGAACAACAAGCATCGGAATATCCACGCGGGCGTGGCGCTCGGCGTGCTGCTCGGCGCTCACTTCGCGCACGGGGCGGAGCCGGTGACGGTGGACGCTCCGGAAGCGCAGGCAACGGGAGCAGCGGCGGCAGCGGCGGCGGGCGCTCCAGGCGAAGCGGTCGTCGCCTCCGTCACCGTCACGGCCACGCGCCGCTCGGCGTCGCTGCAATCGGTGCCGCTCGCGGTCTCGGTGGTGAGCGGCGAGCAGCTGGAGTTGGCCAACCGCACCAGCATCGACACGGTGGTGCAGGAGATTCCGAGCGCGGCGTTCCGCCAGCAGGGCGGCAACAAGGACTCGACCCTGTTCGTTCGCGGTATCGGTACCATATCGACGTCGCCGGGCGTCGAGCCCACCGTGTCGACGGTGGTGGATGGCGTGGTGTATGCGCGCCCCGGGCAGGCCACGATCGACCTGCTGGACATCGACCGCATCGAAGTGCTGCGCGGCCCTCAGGGCACGCTGTTCGGCAAGAACGCATCGTCCGGCGTGCTCAATATCGTGAGCCGCACGCCGACCGAACAGCTCTCGGGCTATGTCGACGCTTCGGCCTACACGGGCCATGAAAAGCGCGTACGCGCCGGGATCGGCGGCGCGCTGCGGCCCGGCGTGCTGCGCGCGTCCATCAACGCGGCGTACGCGGACTACGACGGCAATGTGACGAACGTGCACGCCGGCGGCGGCAAGGTGAACGGCTACGAGCGGCGCGGCGTGCGGGGCCGGCTGGAGATCACGCCGAATGCCGATACCGACATCGCGCTGATCGCGGACTACCTGAAGTCGGAAAGCTCGCCCACGCTGGCCGCTTCCAGGCAAACCAGCGCGCCGTTCGCGCAGGCCATCCTGCCTGTCGTCGCGGGGGCCGAAAACCGCCAGGTGAACTTCGACCTGCCGAACGCGATCGACGACATCAACAAGGGGATCTCGGCGCAGGTGAACTGGCGCCGCAATGGTTATACGCTGACGTCCATCACCGCCTGGCGTTCTTGGGACAACACCCAGCACACGACCACCTCGCCGATCGGCAACAGCGCCGAGCTGGCGCGCATCACGAGCGCGTATCCGGCCACGCGTGACATCGGCACGCTGGAGTTCAGGCAGGCGTCGCAGGAGCTGCGCATCGCTTCGCCGCGCATTGCATTGTCCTCTGCCGGCGCTGTCGACTACGTGGCCGGCCTGTTCTACCTGCACGGCAAGGACCGCGAGACCTACCGGCGTATCGTGACGACGGCGGCAACGAACAGCGGCCGGGCAGACTATGGCGTGGAGAGCGACAGCTACTCGGCGTTCGGCGAAGGCACGTTCCATCTCGGTCCCGCATGGCGCGTCATCGCCGGCGCGCGCTGGACGCGCGACGAACTGTCCTACGACCATGTGCGCACGTCCACGCAGAGCACGGCCTTCGCCGGCGTCCAGCCGGGCACGCGGAACCAGGGCAGCACGGACACGGATGGCTGGTCCGGCCGGCTCGGCCTGCAGCACGATTTCTCGCCGGCGGCTACGGCCTATGCGACCTGGTCGCGAGGCTACAAGGGCCCGGCCTACAATGTGTTCTTCAATATGCTGCTGCGCGATACGCTCGCGCTGGCGCCGGAAACCTCGAGTTCCTTCGAGCTTGGCCTGAAGGCATCGGCGTTCCATCGCAGGCTGACGGCCAACGTGGCGCTGTTCCACACGGATTACGCGAACTATCAGGCGAACTTCTACGACACGGTGGCCGGTGCCGTCGTCACGCGCCTGGTCAATGCGGGCGACGTCTCCACCCGCGGTGTCGAACTGGACGTGACGGCGCGGCCGACTGCGCAATTGACTTTCACAGGCGCCTTCGCGTGGACCGATGCGCAAGTCGATGCATTCAACTGCCCGCCCGCGGCGGCCGCGTCGTGCAACCTGGATGGCAAGACGTTGCCGTTCGCGCCGCGCTTCAAGGGTTTCCTCCGTGGTGCCTACAACGTGCCGCTGGCGAGCGGCCAGGAAGTCAACCTGAGCCTGGACTACACCTACCAGAGCCGCACGCAGTTCGACCTGTTCCAGTCGCCCGACGCGATCCAGCCAGGCTACGGCATCGTCAATGCCGCCGTCGAACTGGCGCAACCGGCCGCAGGCTGGCGCGTGGCGCTGGTGGGCAAGAACCTGGCCAACGAGTCGTATGCGACGAACCTCGTTACCGGCACCGGCTACGTGCACCGCGGCGTGCCGCGCGACGACAGCCGCTATTTCGGCATCACCGCACGCAAGGAGTTCTGATGGCGCACGCAAACAAGCAACTGAGCCTGACGGCCTTCCTGATGCGCCACGGCCACCACGTGGCCGCATGGCGGCATCCCGATACCGACCTGGTCTCGCCACCCTTCGAGGTGTATCGCAAGGTGGTACAGAGCGCGGAACGCGCCTGCCTGGACGCGGTGTTCCTGGCCGACAGCGTGGCGCTGACGGGCGCGCCGTCGCTCGAGCCGGTCACGCTGCTGTCGGCGCTGGCCGCGGTGACGGAGCGCATCGGCCTGATCGCCACCGCCACCACCACCTACAACGAGCCGTACACGGTGGCGCGGCAGTTCGCCTCGCTCGACAGTATTTCGAACGGCCGCGCGGGCTGGAACCTCGTCACCTCCGACAACGCGGCCGAAGCGGCGAACTTCGGCCGCGCGCGGCATGTGGAGCACGGCGAGCGCTATGCGCGGGCGTGCGAATTCCATGAAGTGGTCAATGGACTCTGGCAGGGCTTCGAGGAGGGGGCCTTCGTCAACGACAAGGCCGCCGGGCGGCTGCTCGACGCGGCGAAGGTGCGCCGCCTGAATTACCGTGGCCAGCACTTTTCCGTCGCCGGCCCGCTGAACGTGCCACCGAGCCCGCAGGGCAAACCCGTCGTCGTGCAGGCGGGCAGCTCGGAAACGGGGCGCGAGCTGGCCGCGGCCACGGCGGACGTGGTATTCACCGCGCAAGCGAAGCTGGAAGACGCGCAGGCGTTCTATCGCGACATGAAGGGCAGGGTGGAACGGCATGGCCGCGCGCCGGATAGCCTGCGTGTGACGCCCGGCATCTTCGCCATCGTCGGCGAGTCGGAAGGGGAGGCGCAGGACAAGTTCGGTCTGCTGCAAAGCCTCATCGAACCGCAGGCTGGCCTGGCCTTGCTGGGCAGGATGATCGGCAATTTCGACCTGTCCGGCTATCCGCTCGACGGTCCGCTGCCGGAACTGCCGGTCACGCAGGATGGCCAGCGCAGCCGCCAGCAACTGCTGACGGCAATTGCGCAGGGCGAGAACCTGACGATCCGGCAGCTGTACGAGCGCATTGCCGGCGGCCGCGGCCACTTTACCGTGATCGGCACGGCGAAGCAGGTCGCGGACCAGATGCAGCTATGGTTCGAGCAGGGCGGGGCGGACGGCTTCAACCTGATGCCGCCGACCCTGCCGGGCGGGCTCGACGACGTGCTGCGGCTGGTGGTGCCTGAATTGCAACGACGCGGCTTGTTCCGCACCCGTTACGAAGGCACCACGCTGCGCAGCCATCTGGGGCTGCGCTGACAGCGGGGGAAGGGCGCGCGTGGCGCCCGGACAGCGCCTGATGACTTGTAATGCCGACCTTTACGATGGATTGCCCGGTCAATGAGTAACATACGGACGCGCATCGATGGGAACCGATACAGTAAAGGTCGTGCCCCTGCCTTCCGCACTTTCAACAATAACACTGCCCCCATGGCTTTCCACGACGTTCTGGACAAATGGTAGACCCAAACCCCAGCCTTTAATAACGACATCTTCCATGCGTTGAAACTTGTTAAAGAGGCGTGGCATATCGGATGGAGAAATAGGCGTCCCTTCGTTATGTACGGACAACAGCATGCGGCTATCGACTCTTTGCACAGCTACCGTGATCGCTTTCGACGTATCCCCATATTTCTGCGCGTTGGCAATCAGATTCTCGAGGACACGTTTCATTGAAACTTCGCACCAGTGGCCGATTAATTCTTCACCGGCGACTTGAACAGGCTGCCCGTTTAAAGAAGCGTCGGCGCCTACTTCTTTTGCCAACTGCAACATTTCAAACTGCCCTAAGTGCAGCTTTAATCTCATGCGCCCCTTCAACACTGCGGCGTCAAGTAGCGTCTGAAGCATGGCATCTGCCTCGCGAATTTTCTCGACAACGCGTTTCGCCAGAGCACTGGTCTGCGGGTCAGGCGTGGCCATTTGAATGAACTGGGCAGAAGCACTCGCGACGTGAAGGGGATTCCTCATGTCATGAGACAAGTTGGCGATAAAGGATTCGGTTTCCTCCTTACCGGCCGCGTTATAGCCCACAATCGACTCGCGCGTAGCGTATTCGATCGAGTTGCCGATGACATCCGCATCCTGCTTACGTAGGTATAAACCTCTCGTTTTCGCCACCGCAAATAGCACTTCGCGAAAAATCTGCAGTTCCCGGATCAAATCCTGCGGGCCATACTCAGTCATGATCGCGCGCTCGCGGCCATGAACCTGGGCGAGGTTCGTGGCCGAAGTGGCTATGCTACGCGTATCTCCGGACGCAAGGGCTCGGGCGATATTGTCATACAAGATAGGTAGAGTATCGACCAAAACCGGGTTTCCGAGCGCCGCCGCGCTTTTGACCTCGACAACCACGCGCTTCCGCCAACTTTCAAGAACTTCGTCCCGACAGGCGCTGAATAATGAGACTAGATCGCTGGTCGGTATGGCCCCACTGCTGAAATCGCTCGATTGCATATAAACCTCTAGGCACTGCCTCTACAATAAGCGCCGCTGGTGATGAGCAGGGCACCTCCAGACGCTGACAAATGGCGTCGGATAGAGTTGCAGTGTATGCTTATATTGAGCACAAAGCGATGATTCTTCTGCGCATGTGGCTGCGCTGGAGGAACATGTCTGTGCTTCACATCCATGCTCATCTCGACAACAGGAACTGTGCCACCGGATGCAGCCGTAGCGTCACGAACGCAACCGGGTTGCCATGCGCCTGCGAAATCCGCAGTACCACGGAAATGGTGCGTATAGCGCACATGATCGAGCACGGCATGGCTTTCCCTTGCCAGTCCGCGAAATCGTTGACGCCATGACGTATCGACGCGCGTATTGGGGCGATACCAGTGTGTCCGCTCGACAGCGTTTCAATTCGAGAGCTGGACCATTGCAGGCGCGGCTTCGAACGATCCGTCGTTAACAAACGGGCGCCATCTGCGCTGCCGTGGTCGCGTCAGTACTCTTGTCGCAATGTCGATCGAAATATTCTTCTCGCAGAGATAGTCAGCCGCAGCCCGCGTGCCGAGCATCTCCTGCATGACTAATCCAACCTCGACATACTCTGCACAAAGGCGGTCCGCTCTCGATTGTGCCGAATTATCATTGGCCGAGTCCGCAGCTCTTCGATGGGTACCGGTCATTGGTCTTCTCCAGATTCCTATACGGCCATGCTATCCACCAGCTGCGCAATATGATGCCAGAAAGAAGGACGTGCTTTCGTCGGACTTGGCGTACAGAGGTCCATCGCGGCAGTGCGCCTCGCCATCGCCTGACCCGCACGGCCCCGGTTACAGTGCGAGGAACCACCGGGCACCTGACGGTGGTATCCGGAAAATCAGCATCGTGCAGGCCGTGACTGGGATCCTGTTTGTCCCTGGAACCGGAATGCCTTGGAGTACTTGCGGTGGGGACCTGGGTGCGGCAGGGGCATGACGTGCTGGCGTCGCCGTCACAAATGATGCAAGGCGGTGTCTGGCAGGGCGTCCCCGAGGCAGTCCTGCGGCGCCTTCGGGAGGATGACCAGATCATGCGCGATCGAGCTGCATCGATGCAGCGAGCGTACCGCACTGCTGGTGGTGAGCATACTGGGAAGCCGGCCGATCGCGGTAAGCTCGGCGCCCCGTGCTGATCGAGCATACGCCTCGAGCGTACAGCGGGCCTAGTGTGGCGAATCAGGAATTCGTTGAATAAATCCGACGAGAATCGCCCCGATACTGCGTCGAAAATGCACGGACAGGCCCCGGCCTTGCCGTACATTTCCAGCGCCGACGCAGTGCCTCGCCTCTTGAGACGATTTCGTCAGCTTTATGATCAACGAATTTCCAGCCCGCCACCCTGGCAGCGCTGGCGACGAATCGCAGCACGAATGCACGCCTTGGCGTCGAATCCCGTGAAAGGCCTGGCCGATGGCGTTCAATGGTTGAACGCACGCCTGGGTGGTTGCACCGTTTTCGCAGCTGCGTATCCGTGATGAGCAGCGAGGCGATATCGATCAGGCCTGTCTTTCGCTTGCTTGATCACGTATCTGATGGAGATACGTCGATAGGTTATGTCGGGGGCGCCTAGTTGACGGCGTTGGTGCGGCGGCGCCGCACGTATTCTTCGTAGCGGCGCTGTTCGCGTTCCCAGATGTAGCGGAAGGCGGCACGGGCGGCAGGCGGCAGCGTGCGAATCGCTTCAGCATTGAACGGCATCGGTGCGGGCGGCTTGCCACCCTGGGCGCGGCGCGCCTGCGCATCCGTTGCGTCGATCATCTGGCGGGTCGCCTCATCGATCTCCGGAAAGTAAATATCCTTGGGGAGTTGATGTTGAAGCTCCATTGTCTTCCTCCGTAATCAGTAGACAGATGCCGTGTCGAAGAGACCGGCTTGCTCGCTTAACGCGGCCTTGTGGAGGGTGGTTGACACGACTTCGGAAAAATGTTGGAAATTGCAAATTCGGCAATGATGCCTCCCGGTCAGCAATCCCTGCGACAGGCGCCGGTAGGCCCTCTGTATAATGCCGGGAGATCAACCCGCCCTACCATCGCTAATGACCAACACCACCCACTTCGGTTACAAGACCGTCAACGAGGACGAGAAAGTCAAGGAAGTCGCCAAGGTCTTCCATTCCGTCGCCGCCAAGTACGACGTGATGAACGATCTGATGTCCGGCGGCCTGCACCGCCTCTGGAAGACGTTCACGATCGCCAATGCGGCCGTGCGCCCCGGCATGAAGGTGCTGGACATTGCCGGCGGCACCGGCGACCTGGCGAAGGCGTTCGCGAAGCAGGCGGGGCCGACGGGCGAAGTGTGGCTCACGGACATCAACGAATCGATGCTGCGGGTGGGCCGCGACCGTCTCTTGAACAAGGGTCTCGTCACCCCCACCTTGCTGTGTGATGCCGAAAAACTGCCTTTCCCGGACAATTATTTCGACCGGGTCAGCGTGGCGTTCGGCCTGCGCAACATGACGCACAAGGACCAGGCGCTGTCGGAAATGCGTCGCGTACTGAAGCCGGGCGGCAAGCTGCTTGTGCTGGAATTCTCGAAGGTGGCCGAGCCCCTGCAGAAGCCGTACGACGTGTATTCGTTCTCGGTGTTACCGTGGCTGGGCAAGCGGATCGCCAACGACTCGGAAAGCTACCGTTACCTGGCCGAATCGATCCGCATGCATCCGGACCAGGAAACGCTGAAGACGATGATGCAGGCGGCAGGACTGGAGCGGGTCCAGTATTACAACCTGACGGCGGGTGTGGCCGCGTTACACACCGGTATCAAACTGTAAAGCTAGGACACAGCCATGAAACTGAAAAAACTCCTGGTCGGCGCCACCCTGGCGCTGGCCGCCATTTCGATGACGGCGGAGCTGGCCGCCCGCCCGATGGGCGGTGGCAAGTCGTTCGGCCGCCAGTCGCAAAACGTGAAGAACATGGCGCCGCGCCAGGCACAACCGGCCACGCCGCAACAGCAGCAGGCGGCCCGTCCGGCCACCCAGCCGACGCCGGCGCCGGCCATGCCGGCCAAGAAGCCGAGCATGTGGAAGGGTATCCTTGGCGGCGCACTGCTGGGCCTCGGCCTGGGCGCGCTGCTGTCGCACCTGGGCATCGGCGGTGCGCTGGCCAGCGCGATCGGCACGATCCTCACGTTTGCCCTGATCGCCGCGGCCATCTTCTTCATCTGGCGCCTGATCAAGGGCAAGGGTAACCGTGCCCAGCCCGCGGCCGCGTATGCCGGTGGTTTCGGCGGCAATAATGGCGGTAACGGCAGCTTCGGCGGCGGCGGCTTTGGTAATGCCACGCCGCAGGGTGGCTCGGCTACCCCGGAAATCGGTTCGCGCCTGCAGCCTTCGGCCTTCCAGCCGGCTTCCTCGGGTATCGACCTGAACAAGCCGACCGCCCAGGCACCGCACCAGCAGTGGGGCGTGCCGGCCGACTTCGACCAGGCCGCGTTCCTGCGCCATGCCAAGGGTAATTTCATCCGCCTGCAAGCGGCTTGGGACAAGAGCGATATCAACGATATCCGCGAATTCACCACGCCGGAAGTGTTCGCCGAACTGCGCATGCAGATCCAGGAACGCGGCGGCAAGGATGACTACACGGACGTGGTCGAGATCGAAGCGGAACTGCTGGGCATCGAAAACAATGGCGGCGATTACCTCGCTTCCGTGCAATTCACCGGCCGCATCAAGCCCGCGCCGGATGCGCTGCCCGAGCCGTTCAACGAAGTGTGGAACCTGGTCAAGCCCGTCAATGGCAATGCCGGCTGGTTGCTCGCGGGCATTCAGCAGGTCGCTTAAGCCGTCCGTAACCATCGTGCAGGGTTAATCCCCTGCAAACTGGTAAGATCGAAACCGCCCGGATTTCCTGGGCGGTTTTGTTTTTTTGCGCCCCAAAAAATTCACATGTTCCCATTCTCTAATGCGTTGCCGGCCCTGTCGATGCCGGCCGCCGCCACGATCAACCACCTGCTGGCACAGGAAGCCTGGGCCAGAGCCGAGTTGAAGCAGTATGCCGGCAAGGTGGCCCGCATCGACGCTTCGCCGGTCGAATTACGGTTGCGCGTCGCCGCCGACGGCATGGTCGAAGCGGCCGGCGCCGAGCATCCGGCTGCCTCCGTCACGATCCGCCTGAAATTGTCGGACCTGCCGCTGATCGCGCAAAACCGCGAGCGCGCGTTCTCTTATGTGCAGATCGAAGGCGATGCCGAGTTCGCCAACGCGATTTCCCGGCTGTCGCAATCGCTGCGCTGGGAAGCAGAGCACGACCTGGAAAAGCTGGTCGGTGCCGTGGCGGCGGTGCGTCTCGTCGAGGGCGCGAAAGCGGCGCTTGCCTCCCTGAAAAATGGGCAGCGCAAGGTGACGGAAAACGTCGCCGAGTATTTCCTCGAAGAAGACCCGGTGCTGGTGCGCCCCGTGACGGCCCAGGCGTTCGCCGCCGACGTGACGCGCTTGCGTGACGATGTCGAGCGTTTCGCCAAGCGGCTGGAAAAGCTGGAACAGAAGTTCAACAATAAGTCCAATCAAGGCGTCAACCAAGGCGTCAACCAAGGCGCAGCCCCTCGATGATCCTGAAATTCGTTCGCCTGTTCAAAATCCTGCGTGTGATCGTCAAGTATGGCCTGGACGAGATCGCTATCTCCGGTTTCGATAAACCCGGCATCAACCGCTTCTTCGACACGGCTTTTTTCTGGCGCAATATCTCGACGGCGCGCGCGATCCGCCTGCGCCTGGCGCTGGAGGAGTTGGGGCCCATCTTCGTCAAGCTGGGGCAGGTGCTGTCCACCCGCAGCGACCTGATCCCGCCGGACATCGTGGCCGAGCTGTCCAAGCTGCAGGACCGCGTGCCGCCGTTCGACAGCGAACTGGCCATGCTGCAGATCGAGCGCTCGCTGGGCGCCCCTCCCGACCAGCTGTTCGCGCGCTTCGAGCGGGTGCCGGTCGCCTCCGCCTCGATCGCCCAGGTGCACTTTGCCGCGCTGCCCGACGGCACGCCTGTCGCCGTCAAGGTGCTGCGGCCGGGCATGAAAAAACTCATCGACGAGGACGTGGCGCTGATGAACCTGGCCGCCGACGTCATCAACCGGCTGTGGAAGGATGCTCACCGGCTGAAGATGAAGGAGGTGGTGGCCGAATTCGACAAATACCTGCACGACGAACTGGACCTGATGCGCGAAGCCGCGAACGCCGCCCAGCTGCGCCGCAACTTCGCCGATTCGAACCTGCTGATGGTGCCCGAGATGTACTGGGACTATTGCTCGAGCGACGTCATCACGATGGAGCGGATGAGCGGCATTCCCGTCTCGCAGATCGACCGGCTGGTGGAGGCGGGCGTCGACCTGAAGAAGCTGGGCAGCGATGGCGTGGAAATCTTCTTCACGCAGGTGTTCCGCGACGGCTTTTTTCATGCCGACATGCATCCGGGCAATATCCTCGTGTCGATCGACCCGGCCACGTTCGGCCGCTACATCGCGCTGGACTTCGGCATCGTGGGCACGCTGAACGATTACGACAAGGATTACCTGTCGCAGAACTTCCTGGCCTTCTTCCGCCGCGACTACAAGCGGGTGGCCGAGGCGCACATCGAATCGGGCTGGGCGCCGAAGAACACCCGTGTCGACGAGCTGGAAGCGGCCGTGCGCGCCTGTTGCGAACCGATCTTCGACCGGCCCTTGAAGGACATCTCGTTCGGCCAGATTTTGCTACGCTTGTTCCAGACGTCGCGCCGCTTCAATGTCGAGGTGCAGCCCCAGCTCGTGCTGTTGCAGAAGACGCTCCTGAACATCGAGGGCATGGGCCGCGTGCTGGACCCGGACCTGGACCTGTGGAAGACCGCCAGGCCCCACCTGGAGCGCTGGGTGTCGGAGCAGGTGGGCTGGCGCGGCCTGGTGGACAAGCTGAAGGCGGAAGCGCCCCGTTACTCGCATATCCTGCCCCAGCTGCCGCGGCTCACCCACCAGGCGCTCACGGCGATGAGCGAGCGCGACGACACCACCAACGAGCTGCTGCGGCGGCTCACGGAAGAACAACGCCGCACCAACCGTTTGCTGAGCTTTTTCGTTTATTTCGTCGGCGCCTTCGTGGCCGGGGCCATCGGTTTCCAGGCCTGGCTGCGCTGGCATGGAGTACTGTGAATGCCCGAATTCGACACGCGCGACCCTCTCGATCCCAGCTTCTGGGATGAACGCTTTGCCCGGCAATTCATGCCGTGGGATGCCGGCGGCATTCCGGAACAGTTGCGCACGCTGGTGGCCTCGCGCGACGCGGCCGCCGATGCCGACATCGTGCCGCCGGTGGCGCTGATCCCCGGCGCCGGCTCCGCCTACGAGCTCGACCTGATGTGCGAGGCGGGCTGGGACGCGACGGCGATCGACTTTTCGCCGAATGCCGTGGCGCGGGCGCGCAAGGTCGTGCGCCGCTGGCCGGAGCGGGTCGTGCAAGCCGATTTCTTCAGCTACCAGCCGGAAAAGAAGCTCGACGTGATCTATGAGCGCGCCTTCCTGTGCGCCATGCCGCCCGAGCATCACGCCCGCGTGGTGCAGCGCTGGGCCGCGCTGCTGCCGCACGACGGCCTGCTGGCCGGCTACTTCTTCTTCGGCGACGCCGGCAAGGGTCCCCCCTTCGCCATCGCCCGCGCCGAGCTCGACGCGCTGCTGGCGCCGCACTTCACGCTCGTGGAAGACGAGCCCGTTCCCGACTCGCTGCCCGTGTTCGAAGGCAAGGAGCGGTGGATGGAGTGGCGGCGGCGCTGAAAACCCGTGACAGGCACCGATTTTCCAGAAACATTTCTCCAGAACCGGTGACAGGCACCGGGGTTTTGGAAATATTTCTTCAGAAGCGGTGACAGGCACCGGGTTTTTGGAAACATTTCTCGAAAATCGGAGCCTGTCACCGGTTTTCTGCGCCCGCCGGCAACGTTGTGTCCGCAAAAACACTCTATAATTCAGGGTTTTTGATGTTTTTTGCGGAGTAAAAGATGCCTATCTACGCTTACCGCTGCGAGGAATGTGGCTTTACCAAGGATGTGCTGCAAAAGATCTCCGATCCGCAGCTCACGGAATGCCCTTCCTGCGGCAAGTCCACCTTCAAGAAGCAATTGACCGCGGCCGGCTTTCAGTTGAAAGGCACCGGCTGGTATGTGACCGATTTCCGTGGCGGCAATGCGCCAGCCACCGGCGTGGCCGGAGGTTCGGCCAAGAGCGACACGGCGAAATCCGACACATCGCCCGCCCCGGCGCCGGCCCCTGCCGGCGACAAGCCATAAGGCGCCGATGAACCTGATACGCAAGTGCTTCCTGACGGGCCTCCTGGTCCTGGTGCCTCTGGCCATCACGGTCTGGGTGCTGAATATCATCATCAGCACCCTGGACCAGTCGCTGCTGTTCGTCCCGCAGCGCTGGCAGCCGAGCAACCTGGTGGGGTTCGACATCCCCGGCTTCGGGGCGATCCTCACCATCGTCATCGTGTTCGTCGTTGGCTTGCTGGCCAACAACCTGATCGGCAACTACATCCTGCGGTTGTGGGAAAAGTTGCTGCACCGTATTCCTGTCGTGAGTTCGCTGTACGGCAGCGTGAAGCAGGTGTCGGACACGCTGTTCTCGTCCTCCGGCAATGCCTTCCGCAAGGCCGTGCTGATTCCTTATCCGCACGCGAACTCGTACACGATCGGGTTCCTGACGGGCGCCCCGGGTGGCGACGTGAAAAACCACCTGGTGGGAGACTACGTGTCCGTGTATGTGCCGACGACGCCGAACCCGACCTCCGGCTTCTTCCTCATGATGGCGCGTGAAAACGTGGTGGAGCTCGACATGACGGTCGATGCCGCCCTGAAGTACATCGTATCGATGGGCGTGGTGGCGCCGGAATGATGCGCCCCCATCACTCGCCCGAGTAAACAATCAACCCTGAAGAGAAATAACCATGTCTATGCGTACTCATTACTGCGGGCTCACCACCGAAGCCCTGCTGGGCCAAACCGTCAGCCTGTGCGGCTGGGTGCACCGTCGCCGCGACCACGGCGGCGTGATCTTCATCGACCTGCGCGACCGTGAAGGCCTGGTGCAGATCGTCTGCAATCCCGAGCAGGCCGAGGTGTTCAAGACGGCCGAGTCCGTGCGTAACGAGTACTGCCTGCGCGTGACCGGCGTGGTGAAGGACCGCCTGGCCGGTACCGTCAACAACAACCTGAAGTCCGGCAAGATCGAAGTGATCTGCTCGCAGCTGGAAGTGCTGAACCCGTCCGTGGCCGTGCCGTTCCAGCTGGACGACGACAACCTGTCCGAAACCACCCGCCTGACGCACCGCGTGCTGGACCTGCGCCGCCCGCAGATGCAGAACAACCTGCGCCTGCGCTACAAGGTCACGATGGAAGTGCGCAAGTACCTCGACGAGCTGGGCTTCATCGACATCGAGACGCCGACCCTGACCAAGTCCACGCCGGAAGGCGCGCGCGACTACCTGGTACCGTCGCGCGTGAACGCCGGCCAGTTCTTCGCGCTGCCGCAGTCGCCGCAGCTGTTCAAGCAGCTGCTGATGGTCGCCAACTTCGACCGCTACTACCAGATCACCAAGTGCTTCCGCGACGAAGACCTGCGCGCCGACCGCCAGCCGGAATTCACGCAGATCGACTGCGAAACCTCGTTCCTGAACGAGCAGGAAATCCGCGACCTGTTCGAAGACATGATCCGCAAGGTGTTCAAGAACACCCTGTCGATCGACCTGCCGAACCCGTTCCCGGTGATGGACTTCGCCACCGCGATGGGCCTGTACGGCTCGGACAAGCCGGACATGCGCGTGAAGCTTCAGTTCACCGAGCTGACCGACGTGATGAAGAACGTCGACTTCAAGGTGTTCTCCGCTGCCGCCAACCTGCCGAACGGCCGCGTGGTCGGCATGCGCGTGCCGAAGGGTGCCGAGATGCCGCGTTCGGAAATCGACGCGTACACCCAGTTCGTTGCCATCTACGGCGCCAAGGGCCTGGCCTACATCAAGGTCAATGAAAAGGCCAAGGGCCGCGACGGCCTGCAATCGCCGATCGTGAAGAACATCAACGACGAAGCGCTGGCGCAAATCCTGGAACTGACGGGCGCGCAAGACGGCGACCTGATCTTCTTCGGCGCGGACAAGGCCAAGGTGGTCAATGACGCGATCGGCGCGCTGCGCGTGAAGATCGGCCACAGCGAATTCGGCAAGAAGAACGGCCTGTTCGACGACGTGTGGGCACCGCTGTGGGTGATCGACTTCCCGATGTTCGAGTACGACGAGGAAGACGACCGCT